>NZ_JABBYG020000023.1 GCF_012935325.2 Paenibacillus sp. PL91 | reverse complement strand
CGCCAGCGTTCGTCCTGAGCCAGGATCAAACTCTCCAAATTGGTGTTTGAAATGCTCATTACTTTTTATCGCTTTTTTCGCTTATCCCGAAGGATTTGCGAGGCAGTTATTACTCGTTGTTCAGTTTTCAAAGAGCAATCTTTTCTTTCGTGTCGGCCGTGTGTTTCATTGGCGACTTTTATAATATATCACAGATGCCCAAGTTAATGCAAGTAATTTTTTTATTTCTTTTTTTGAAGCTTGTTTACTTACTCTTGGCGCGAGAACTAATGTAGCATATAATCGCTTCTCGCGTCAACCTTTTTGCCAAACCTTTTTTGGATTGTCTTACACAACTACCCATTGGAGACCGACAATCAAGGCTATTCCAGGAACCCCTAAAGTAAGCACCGTGCCAATTGTAACGGGATTCAGCGGAATATACATACCCGGCACCGCCTCGGAGTAGTTCAGCACATACAATAAACCCGCTGCCAAAACAAGGTGAAGCGCAAATCCGCGAAGCATACCCCACGTAAGCTTATTTCTTAATAAGACGACTGCCAATAAAACGCTTGATACAATAAATACGGACAACCAAATGGTTTTCATTTCATTGCTCCTCTCCATGCTGGCCAATTATTACTTGTACGCTTTGCCAAGCGAAGCAGCATATCATATCTCTTTTCAGCTGTAATCATGCAGTAAATAGCGTAATCGATTTGATCATTACCGTGCGCGTGATTAAAATAACGAATCGCATTCTCCCATTCTCGGTGCGCTTCAGCTATTTCCATTCGAATCTCATCCATTTGGATAACCTCTTTCTCCAAGGTCGCCTGATGCTTGTTCTTCAAACGAATCCCTCCCGCATGTCCTATGTACTTACAGTTCTTTACTATATGTATAGGCTTGGACACCGGAATAGAACGAGATCTTGAGACTTGGCGATCCGATATAGAAAAAGCAAAAAGGCGGCAGGTCGAGAACATTCTCGACCTGCCGCCTTTCATTGCGCTTAACGCTAGTTTATTTCCCTTCGGCCTTCCATCGCTTTGGAGAGTGTAACCTCATCCGCATACTCAAGGTCGCCGCCAACAGGCAATCCATGTGCTATTCGCGTCACACGAATGCCAAATGGCTTGATAAGCCTCGATAAATACATCGCTGTCGCTTCGCCTTCAATGTTCGGGTTAGTTGCCAATATGAGCTCCTGTACCCGTTCATCGCTTAACCGCCGCAGCAGCTCTGCAATTCGAATTTCATCTGGTCCAATGCCCTCCATGGGAGAAATCGCGCCTTGCAGAACATGGTATTGCCCTTGAAAATCCTTCATCCGCTCAATAGCCACAAGATCCTTCGATTCTTGAACGACACAAATAACGGAATTATCGCGAGACTTGTCTTGGCATATTTTGCACGGATCGGTATCCGTAATGTTGCAGCAAACCGAGCAATAGAATAAATTGCGCTTAACGCTTACTAGCGCCTTCGCAAAATCTATGACGTCGTCTTCTTTCATTCGAAGCACATGGAACGCCAGACGGGCGGCCGTTTTGGGTCCTATACCCGGTAATCGCGTAAAAGCATCAATTAATTTCGCTATCGGTTCGGGGTAATACAAAACTAGGTACAGCTCCTTTCAAACGAAAGCGCGCGGTTCTTCTTAGAACAATCCTGGAATTTTCATTCCGCCGGTGAATTTGCCCATATCCTTGTTCGCCAGCTCATCTACTTTTGAAAGCGCGTCGTTAACTGCAGTAAGTACAAGATCTTGCAGCATTTCAACATCTTCTGGATCTACAGCTTCGGGTTTAA
Source organism: Paenibacillus sp. PL91 (assembly GCF_012935325.2). Classification (GTDB taxonomy): domain Bacteria; phylum Bacillota; class Bacilli; order Paenibacillales; family Paenibacillaceae; genus Pristimantibacillus. Next base: position 77,086 of record NZ_JABBYG020000023.1, on the reverse strand, counting down.
TCGTAATGCTTAGCAGCTTCTTATGACCATTAGCCGATACGGTAACGACACCGCCGCCTGCTGTTCCTTCAACTGTTTTTGTTTCTAGCTCTTCTTGCGCTTTCATCATTTGATCTTGCATCTTCTTCACTTGCTTCATCATTTGGTTCATGTTGTTCATTAGAAATCACCTCATCATTAGTATTTAATCGTTATCCTTCACTACTACTAAGTCTTCCCCAAAAAGCTTAACGGCTTCTTCCACCCAAACAGGCCTACTTGGGTTTTGCGGTGCGTCAGAACCCTCGGGCTCCAATTGAAGCGTCTCAGTCTTCTGCGCACTAGCGCCTTGTGCCGCAGCCTGCCAATCCTTCATCATGACCGTAACGATCCGGAACGGCCCGCCAAGGACATCATGCATGACCTTCTCTATAATATCACGATTGGCTGGCTTTTCGGTCGTTTCCCGGTGCATCGTATTTTTGAATGCGACGAGTATGGCATCATCGGCAGAAGCGACAGGCTCTCCATCCTTCAACCAAGCGTGAACCGTTATTTTGGCTTCCTTCACGCCCTGCAGAACATCATTCCATTTCATGCGGAATTGATTGAATTCGGGACTGCCTGCTGCCGCTAAGTAAGGATCAAGCTTAACGGAAGAGCGAGCTATGCCGCCCGATCCGCCAAATGAGCTGCGAACTGCGTTCGTGCGCGCCGCTTGCTTGCTTGCCGCATTGTCAGCGGAAGATGAACTCCCACCAGCAGCTATGCCATTCTGCAGCGCTTGCTCCAGCTTGCGCTCGAGCGCTTCAACCTGCTGGCGCAATCGGCCAACTTCAGCTGATTGCGCGCCTGTTGAAGCTGCTGCCGCTCCTCCACCGCCTGATGCTTGCTCTTCACCCAACGTGCATAGCTTCATCAGCGCCACTTCAAACAGCGTTTGCGGCTGCGATGCGTGCTTCAGCTCCACCTGATAGCGGTTCAGCGTATCGATCATTGCGAACAGCCGCCCAGGCGTAAACGCTTCAGCCATCGCTTTGAAGCGCTCAGGGTCGACGATGCGTTCCGTCGCTGAACCGCCCTGCGGAGCAAGCTTCATTACCAGCAAGTCACGGAAATAATAAATTAAGTTTTCCATACATTTGTCCGCGCTCTTGCCAGCCTGCATCAAGCTTTCCACAAGTGGCATTACAGATGCTACATTACGATCCTTAACAGCCTCAGCCAACTGATAGAAATGATCAGCAGCCATGCCGCCAGTCACATCTACTGCAGCCTCTAGCGTGATGCGGTCGCCGGCAAAAGCAGAAACCTGCTCAAGCAAGCTGATCGCGTCCCGCATCCCGCCTTCTGACAGCCTCGCGATATATGCAATCGCGTCCTCGTCAGCTTGTATGCCTTCCTCACGGCAAATCTTTAACAAATGCGCCGTCTGCTCTTCTAGTGAGACCTGCCTAAAATCAAACCGCTGACAGCGCGAGATGATCGTAGCAGGCAGCTTATGCGGTTCCGTTGTCGCCAAGATAAAAATAACATGCCCCGGCGGCTCCTCCAACGTCTTGAGCAAGGCATTAAATGCCTCGGCCGTAAGCATATGTACTTCATCTATTATATAAACCTTGAACCGCACCTCTGAAGGGGCATATCGCACTTTATCTCGTATATCACGAATTTCATCAATACCGCGATTGGATGCAGCATCTATCTCAATTACATCCATAATATGCCCAGCCGTAATCCCTATGCAAGCATCGCATTCATTACAGGGCTCATCAGCCGGACCACGTTCGCAGTTAACCGCTTTCGCCAAAATTTTCGCGGCGCTAGTTTTACCGGTCCCTCGCGGACCATTAAATAGATAAGCATGCGACACACGCTGTTCGCGAATTGAATTTTGCAGCGTTTGGATAATATGCTGTTGACCAACCATGTCCTGAAACGTCTGCGGACGCCAGGCACGATATAAAGCGATATGTGACACGCAGACCTTTCCTTTCATGTTGCCTGTTCATTACAAAATAGAATGACTATTCCTCTATTATACAACAACTGCGTAGCAAGCAAAACTTTCTTTTGCCCGCCATAATACTATTCAAACAAAAGAATCGCAAACAAAAACACCTGCATCCGCTATTTCCGATAAAAACATCGAACAGCGGTCACAGGTGCTACTTTTGTATTTAGCATTCATTTAAAGATGAAATTTAGTACCGTGCACCTACTCCTGATAAATGCGACCCAGGCGACATCCTTGCACTACAGCTCGAGTCAGGCACTCCCCCGGCACATGAACTAATTTGCTTATGGCTGCTTCCTTCCGGACCTGACCCGTTCACAAACGTCCATTGCGGAGGACCCAACTGTCAACACTGCTCGCAAGTGCCAAGACCCCATATCGGCATAACCTCAAATAGGAATTCAACCTCGCTACAGCGGATTGCGAGTTACAGGGCACCGCTACCTCCCCATCTAGCACGGCAAAAATAAGTATAGCCGATTACGAGATAAAGCGCAACTCGTCCAATTGACTTGGAAATAGATTACTGCTTTTTATCGTTTCACTTCCACATGTACGTTATAACGCGGCATATTATACTGCACAACCGACTGCGCCTTTGCGCGCAGCTGTTCTGCTTGCTCATCAGAAAGGTCATTTTTGACGTTTAAATTCACATGAAGGTCAGTGCCGTTAAAATAAATATTTGTGCGCTCAATGCCGGGTATAGGCTTCAGCACCTGTTCGATAAAATTGCCGTCCGCATTATAATTCAGGTATTCATAACGATTGGGCAAGTTTGGATTGCTGTTGGAGTACCCCATATACCCATCATGGCCATAAGTTCTAAGCCTGTTCTCCTGCTTGCTGTTGCCGCAGCCAGAGAGCGTAATGGTCAGCGCTACCGCACATGCCGCAAGAATAGTTAATCGACTAATACTAAGCCGTTTACCCGAATCGAATGGTTTCTTATCCAATCAAAAAACCTCCCTTCTATCCAATAGGATGGCTGAGGGAGGCTCTTGTATTCTGCCAAATAAAGGCGGAACGATTTGTAGGATTAAATACCGTATTTCTTCTTGAAACGATCGACGCGGCCGCCAGCATCCAGGAACTTTTGCTTACCCGTGTAGAATGGGTGGCATTGGGAACAAACCTCTACGCGAAGGCTCGGTTTAATCGAACCAGTCTCGAAGGAATTTCCACAAGCGCAAGTTGCTGTAATGATGTGGTATGTCGGATGAATAGCTTGTTTCATCTCGTTCACCTCTTTCTGCCCTGAATCGCATGCGGACCCAGAGTTAAATCACACATCTCGGATTATAGCATGAACTGATTTGCTGTTGCAATGAATAATCGCTCATATGACAATATTAGATGAAATTACCGTTCACTGGGCAATTATTTAAACAGCGCCGCCGGCGGTACATGCGTATAGGAGCCAATAACGACATTTGGGAGCTCTTCCCGGAAAATCTCCAGCATTTGCTTCATCCCGTAAATTTCACCCTGCGCCTTCGGAATAATCGCCAAATAGCTTTCGGGGTCGATATTCAGGTTGCGCATTTGGATCAGCTTTAAGCCTGTGCGCTTCACAAATCCGATCATTGCTTCAATTTCTTCCTCGCGGTCCGTAACCCCTGGGAAAATCAAATAGTTGATGGATGTATAAACGCCTTTTTCGGATGCATATTTGAGCGACTTCTCGACATTCTTCAGCGTATAGCCGCGAGGCTTGTAATAAGCATTGTAATGATCGTCAAGCGCGCTAATTGTACTTACTCGCATCAGGTTAAGCCCTGCATCAACGATGGCACGCATGAAGTCCGTCAATCCAGCATTGGTGTTAATGTTAATGTAACCAAGCGAGGTTTGGCTGCGTACGCGCTTCATAGCTTCAACAATGATTTTCGCTTGCGTTGAGGGCTCGCCCTCACAGCCTTGACCGAAGCTAATAATCGATTCCGGCTCGCGCAAGTGCTCCAGCATAATTTCGACAACCTCGTCGACTGTTGGTTTGAAATTCATCCGTGTCTGTGGTGCAACAAATCCGCTGTCATCCGGTTGCTCCGAAATACAGCCAAAGCAGCCCGCATTGCAAGAATAGGATACAGGCACTGCACCTTCCCACCGACCTAGAAACGTGTTGGAAGAGGTTAAGCACTCATAGCCTAGAGCACAATTGGACAGATGCTTGTACAGACGATTTTCCGGGTATTTCGCAAGTATGCGTTCAACTTGAATACCTAGCTCACCACGGTCGCAGTTAAGCGGGTCCCATCTCTCTGGGTCATCGCTCTGCTCCGCCGTAACATAAAAATTGCCGTCTTTCCATACGACTGCCGTATAGCCAAACAGCGGAAGCTTCTCGTTCTTATCAGCTTTCACGTAGCCAGGCAAGCAGAGCCGGGTAAAGCCTTGCGGCAGCAAAGCGCCTACCGCCTGAGCCCCGCCTGGCAGTACCTGCATTTCGCCTGTATCCGGATTAAGCCCTATCGGCCTAGTGAAGGGCAAGCTAACTAGCGTCGCGCCATTAGGAAGTGGAATCAATTCATCTTCCATAATTTCAACGATCATATCGCCGCTTCTACCCAAGGCCACAAATTCTGGATGGTCAAAAACATTTCCTTTTTCATCCGCATATACGAGATTCATGTTGTACTCCCTCCTGCGGTCTTACGATCCGTGCGTCGTTCTAGGCGTAGGACGCCTGCTGGTCGTTGTAGCGCTGGTTTTGAGGCCGGACCGCTCCGGTTTCGCTTCTACCGTTGTATCTAGTGACATGAGGAACTGTTCATTGTTCTCGCTGTCCTTAAGCTTCTTCAAGAAATTATCGACATAGTCTGGCGTATCTGTCATCCCTCTGCGGATGGCCCATACTTTATCAAGCTCTTCCTTCGTCAAAAGCATCTCTTCGCGTCTAGTTCCTGATCTGCGCATATCTAGAGCAGGGAATATTCGGCGCTCGGACAGCTTGCGATCCAAATGGAGCTCCATATTGCCAGTACCTTTAAATTCTTCATAAATGATATCATCCATACGCGAGCCCGTTTCAATCAACGCAGTCGCAAGTATCGTCAAGCTGCCGCCCTCTTCAACGTTTCTCGCCGAACCAAAGAACCGTTTCGGACGATGGAACGCTGCCGGATCGATACCGCCGCTAAGCGTACGTCCAGATGGAGGAATAACCAAGTTATAAGCCCTAGCAAGACGAGTGATGCTGTCCATCAGAATTACAACATCCTTCTTGTGTTCAACAAGGCGAAGTGCGCGTTCAAGCACAAGCTCAGCTACTTTAATATGATTTTCAGGCAGCTCATCGAACGTAGAGGCTATAACCTCTCCTTTGACGGAGCGCTGCATATCTGTAACTTCCTCGGGACGCTCATCGATGAGCAGGACGAACAATTTGATATCGGGACGGTTTTCTGAAATACTGTGGGCGATTTCTTTGAGCAGCAATGTCTTCCCCGTCTTAGGAGGAGCAACAATGAGTCCGCGTTGACCGAGTCCTACAGGAGCGAGCAAATCCATCATTCGAGTGGACAGCTTCGACTGCGTTGTCTCGAGCACTAGCTTCTTTTCTGGATAAAGAGGAGTAAGCGCAGGAAAGTGTAGTCTTTCGGATGCTGTCTCAGGGTTCTCGCCGTTGACGGCATTTACCTGCAGCAAGCCAAAGTAGCGTTCATTCTCTTTCGGCGGACGGCATTTCCCGGATACAAGATCGCCGCTTCTTAGATCGAACCTGCGAATTTGTGAAGCTGAGATATAAATATCTTCCTTGCTCGGCAAATAGTTAATAGGTCGTAAAAATCCGAAGCCCTCTGACAAAATATCGAGTACGCCCTCCATAAACATGAGGCCGCTTTTCTCTGCCTGTGCGCGTAGAATAGCAAAAATCAATTCTTTCTTCTTAAGAGTCCCGTAGTACGGAACTTGAAATTGCTTCGCTAATTTGTATAGATCAGTCAATTTCATCTCTTCTAGATCGGCGATCTGAAGGTCTGTCATGTTCTCACCACTTTATTCAATTTTCATTATGATTTTTGTGTATCTAGTAAAATCATAGGCCTGATTATCCATCATTGCCGAATTAGACGCCGTCTATTCCACAGCGTCCGCATCGTCCTGTTGCTTATGATGAAGCTTCCGTCTCACGCCATACATCCGCGCCCAATCGGCGCAGATTCTCTACTAAATTATCATAACCTCGGTCAATATACTCGACGCCCGATATTTCGGTAACGCCTTCGTCAACAGTTAGCGCAGCAACAACTAGCGCTGCCCCCGCACGCAGATCAGCAGCCTTCACTTTAGCCGCATTCAGCTTGCCGCCCTCGATCACAGCCGAACGGCCTTCAACGCGAATGTCAGCTCCCATGCGAGTGAGCTCAGGAACATGCTTAAATCTAGTGCCGTAAACATAATCGGTCAAAATGCTGACTCCGCTCGCTTGCGTAAGCAAGGTTGTCATCGGCGATTGAAGATCTGTAGGGAAGCCTGGATATATGAGTGCTTTCACATCGATCGAAGAATATTTAGGCGCTCCGATAATTCGGATCGATTCATCCATTTCAATGACTTGTACACCCATTTCCTCAAGCTTAGCCGTCATCGCTTCCAAGTGTTTTGGAATAACATTATCAATAAGGACATCGCCGCGCGTTGCAGCGGCTGCAATCATATACGTACCAGCTTGGATTCGGTCTGGAATGATGGAATGGCGGCAACCGTGAAGCTGATCGACTCCTTCAATTCGAATCGTCTCAGTTCCGGCACCTTTGATTTTTGCGCCCATGGCATTTAGGAGAGTAGCTACATCTATAATTTCAGGCTCTTTTGCCGCGTTTTCAATAATCGTTAGCCCTTTGGCCCGAGAGGCCGCAAGCATAATATTAATTGTGGCTCCAACGCTTGATACGTCGAGATAAATTTTCGCACCGCGCAGCTGCTTGGCGAAAATTCGGATAGATCCATGGTCATTGGTTACCGTTGCTCCCAGTGCCTCAAAACCTTTAATATGTTGATCGATTGGCCTCGGCTCAAAATTACAGCCTCCCGGCATTCCTATTGTCGCTTCTCCAAATCTGCCCAGCATAGCACCCATCAAGTAATAGGATGCACGCAATAGCTTTACTTTTCCGTTCGGCATTGGCTTCGAGACTAGCTCGGAAGGATCAATGCGCATCATGTCGCCGTCGCGCTTTACGACTGCGCCAAGCTCTTGCAAAATCTCGCTGTATACCGCTACATCACTTATGATAGGCAAATTATCTAATACTACTTCTGATTCTGCTAAAATAGCTGCAGGCACAAGCGCAACTGCGCTGTTCTTCGCCCCGCTGATTTGAACGGTACCGCGAAGCGGCCGTCCACCGCGTATCATCAATTTCTCCATCTAGTTATAGTTCCTCCCGTAGACTTGGAAGAGAATAAAGGAAAAAACGCCAAATCAAGCGAGTGTTAAGCTCACTTGCTATTTCGAGGCGGTTTAATACCTTTGCTCCTTTTATTACGCTTGGTTGTTGCTTCCGAACAAACGGATTGTTTCAAGCTCGTTCCATCTTGTCATTCTGAGCCATTATAACATAATGCACCTTGGAATAGTAAAGCTCGTTTTGACACTTCCAGAAAATGCAAAAACGACACCGTCTTCCAGCGAGCGACGATGCCGTTTATAAACTGAATTAAGAACCTATTGCAAACCGACTAGTGGAATTGCCGCCTCGCAGCTGCATATTAACCGCAATTCGCATCTCATCGATGTCAAATGGCTTCGTAAAATGCATTAATGCCCCGAGATCAGTCGCTTCTTTAATCATATCTAACTCACCATAGGCTGTCATCATAATAACTTTAATATTACGATCGATAGCTTTTACATGCTTTAAAATTTCTAAACCATCCATACCGGGTATTTTCATATCCAGCAGTACAAGATCCGGAGCATCGTTCTTAACGATTTCTAAAGCCAGCTTGCCATTAGACGCTTGGAACGTATTGTACCCTTCGCTGCTAAATACTTCCATAAGCAATACGCGAATACCGTTCTGATCATCAACGATCAACACTTTCTTCTTATCCAACTCCAAATCCCCCCGCGACTGAGCTTGCCCATGTAAATGGCCAACTCTTCCATAATCGTTAATATATTCGCTAAAGTGGGTATATAATCCTTCTCGAATGGAGAAAAACTTATCCGTTGTTGTTACATAATATGTCATTGGAAGAAATTGCAATATTTTATTGATGTTTTACTCAGAATAGTTTAGTGCTGCTTGAACAAATCCACGGAATAATGGCTGCGGACGGTTCGGTCTGGAAGTAAATTCTGGATGGAATTGAACAGCCAAGAACCAAGGATGGTCAGCCATTTCCACCATTTCAACGAGGCGCCCGTCCGGAGATGTTCCGGAAATCGTAAGGCCTGCTGATTCAATCGCTTCACGGTATTCATTGTTAAACTCATACCGATGACGATGACGCTCGTATACAAGCTCATCATTATATTCTTTTGCAGCAAGCGTATCTGGCTTGAGCTTGCAAGGGTATAAACCAAGGCGCATCGTGCCGCCCATATCTTCAATGTCCTTCTGATCCGGCAGCAAGTCAATAACCGGATACGGCGTGGACGGGTTAATTTCCGAGCTATTCGCGTTTGCTAGTCCAACCACGTTGCGAGCATGCTCAATTACAGCAACCTGCATACCTAGGCAAATACCGAAGAACGGAATCTTCTTCTCGCGAGCGTACTTAATAGCTGTAATCTTGCCTTCAATCCCGCGATCGCCGAAGCCGCCTGGTACAAGAATGCCGTGAACGCCACTTAGCTGCTCATCCACATTCTCTTCCGTTAGCTCATCCGCATGCAGCCAGCGAATTTTAACGACGGAATCGGAAGCAATACCTGCATGCTCAAGCGATTCTACAATACTTAGGTAAGCATCGTGCAGCGCAACATATTTACCAACAATAGCGATTTCCGTTTTCTTATGAAGCGTTTTTACGCGCTGAACAAGGCTTTCCCATTCGCGCATATCCGGCTGGTCCGTTTTGAGCTTCAGATGGTTGACGACGATCTCGTCAAGGCCTTCTTCGCGAAGCATCAAAGGCACTTCATATAATGTCGAAGCATCGCGGCATTCCACGACTGCATTCGCATCGATATCGCAGAACAAGCCGATTTTGCGTTTCAAGTCTTCAGCAAGCGGATGCTCTGTACGGCATACGATCACGTTCGGCTGAATGCCGATGCTGCGCAATTCCTTAACACTATGCTGGGTCGGCTTCGTTTTCACTTCGCCTGCAGCTTTGATATAAGGAATAAGCGTAACGTGAATGTACATGACGTTGTCGCGGCCGATATCGCTCTTGATTTGACGGATCGCTTCAAGGAAAGGCAAGCTCTCGATATCACCGACGGTGCCGCCGATTTCAGTTATAACAACATCAGAACCTGCTTCTTTGCCCGCGCGGAATACACGGTCCTTGATTTCATTCGTGATGTGCGGGATTACCTGAACCGTTCCACCCAAATAGTCGCCACGGCGTTCTTTGGTAATGACGTTGGAATAGATTTTTCCGGATGTCACATTGTTGTTCTTCGACAGGTTAATATCGATGAACCGTTCATAGTGACCAAGATCCAAATCCGTTTCTGCGCCATCATCGGTGACGAATACTTCTCCGTGCTGGTATGGACTCATCGTTCCCGGGTCCACGTTAATGTAAGGATCAAACTTTTGAATCGTTACTTTGAGGCCCCTGTTCTTCAGCAATCGACCGAGCGAGGCTGCTGTTATCCCTTTGCCCAAGGACGACACTACGCCGCCGGTTACAAATATATATTTGGTCACTGTGATGATACCCTCCAAGCTCCTATGGTTAATGTTTAGGTTTGCCCATTTACTCGATAAACATGGATGCAGATACACTCTGCCTATCCATCCAGTTTGTGGAAATGCATCCTACAGACCCATCCCCCACAAACAAAAAAAGTGACACCCGTAGTAACGGGGCACTTTTCCTTTTTTGGCATATATAAAAATATAAGAAAGCATAAGTTACAACCATTATACTTTACAAATATTTCACCGCGGAACGAGTCCATGCCTCCAAAGGAGGGCAACAGCCGTTCACGCATGTATGCGTTATTTGTTAACCGAATCTTAAGCCCATGAGATAGTTTACTCTGCGCTTATAGGACCTGTCAAGCGAAACTGACAGGATGCTCCATACTCCTTCGTAAACGTCTTTCGCTGTCTATTCAAGGCATGGGCGGCACCGCAGCAAAATGTAAGGCTGCATAAGCTAGTCGCTTATGCAGCCTTGCATGTTTTGCTAACTATTTGTCGTCATTGTCGTCATCTTCGAACTCTTCATCATCATCTGAATCATCATCCGCGTCCAATTCACCGTCGACTTCTTCCTCGTCCAGCTCCTCGTCATCGATGCCAACTTCCTCATCAACTTCCGCTTCCTCTTCAGCCTCTTCGAAATCCTCGCGGTCTTCGTCGAATACGTCGTAGTCTTCTTCAGCCTCTGCGTAAGTATCTTCTTCCTCGTCAGCAAATACATCGTCATCTTCGAGATCATCGTCATCGTTAATGATGCGCGTACGCTTCGCATTGCCTACAGGATCTTCGGAACGCTCAACCGGATACCAACGCTTTAGTCCCCACATGTTGCTGCCAACGCAAGCAAAACGGCCATCAATGTTGATTTCCGTGTACACTTGTGCGATGAACTGGTTGATTCCGTCTGCGGAAAGACCGCGTATTTTAGCGATCTCCATCATTAGATCGCGATAGTAGTATGGGGTATTAGCCGCTTTCAGCACTTCAAAGGCCAAATCGACCATAGGCATTTCCTTCATACGTTCAGGATCCAGCTTTAACGTAAAATTGCTGCTGCTCATATGGACACATCCTCTCTTGCCATTCAAATTATGTACGCGTTCATTCCATCTAAATGCAAGGACCGTGTACGATTTCCTCTTATACACCGCTCACATTTCTTTACGAAACGAGCGGCCGCTGCCAGAGGTTGGCACCCGTCGTTTACGCTAGTCAAAGTATAGTAAAACCTATTTCCTCCAAAAAAGCAAGCGGCCCGTATAGCTTGGACTTAAATGCAAAAAGCGAAAGGATAATCCTTCCGCTTTGACTGTATCCATCCGGCCATGACACGAGGTAACGTACCTTGGACGTAAGAGCCCCTGAGAACTCTTTGTTCATCCTATGTCCCTCAACGATTTTTGACACGGTTTGAAGCCTAATTATGTGAAAAAAGGCAAGTTGCTCATGCGTTATGGAGCGCTCGTTCATACAATAGTGCAGCATGGTCCGTCGGGAGGGGAAGCCAAGTTTGGACACCGCCGCTTTTATCCGTTTGCTGCAGGATACGATGGCTTGCACGGACGCAACGACCGTAAAGCGAATCATTCGCTTTCAGCGTGTGAGCGACTACCGGCAATTCGTACAGCAAATGTCACAGGTCGCTTCGTCAGCATCACCTAGAAAGAGCATTAGACAAATGCCTATCATTCGCGGAATATCTTGCCGATTGCCCGCCGAAGAAACGCTGGAGCGATTCTCAGGACGCGTGTGGATTGAAAAGGATTGCAAAATAAGCGTTCATGCCTCATCCTCACAAAAGTCTATTATTGTAGATAAAGGTATACCTTGGGGCGTTAATCAAATAAAAGCCCCGCAGGCATGGAGCACAACGACCGGCCATCGGGTTAAAGTAGGCGTGATTGACACGGGTGCTGACTTCAGCCATCCCGATCTTCGCCATTCTCTCTCGAGAGGCATCAACCTATTGAACCGCAGCATGCTCCCGCATGACGATAATGGTCATGGAACACATATTGCGGGAACGATAGCCGCAGCCAACCAGCTTCAGGGCATGATCGGCGTAGCACCGCGTGCGCTCATCTCGCCAGTCAAGGCTTTTGACCATAATGGGAGCGCCTTCGTCTCCGACATCATACTCGGAATCGAGTGGTGCATTCGGAATCGCATGAATGTCATCAACATGAGCTTCGGCATGAAGACAAGGAGCAAAGCACTGCTCGGCGCCGTCACAAACGCACATAATGCGGGCGTTATTATCGTGGCCTCCTCCGGCAACGATGGAAAGCGGCGCTTTGTTGATTATCCCGCTCGCTATCCGCAGACAATAGCTGTTGGCGCAACGACCAAGCTTCGCCGCGTCGCTCCGTTCAGCAACCGCGGTGCACATATTGACGTATATGCGCCTGGCGACAAAATTGTATCTGCTTGGCTTCGCGGCAAATACAATGAGATGAGCGGCACCTCAATGGCGACCTCGCATGTAAGCGGAGCGATCGCACTGCTGCTTGCCCATAAGCCAGGGCTTTCGCCAACTGAGATCAAGTCGATCATCAAACGCTCCGTGCAGCCCTTAAGAGGCAGCAAAGCCCGCCGAACAATCGGCGAGCTTGATGTGATGAGCATGATGCAGGCCGTGGATAAATCATGAACCCACGGCTTGTTTTTGCGGGATGAAAATTACATACGCTCCGGCGCGGAAACGCCAACTAAGCGCAGCACGTTTGCAATGGCGATGCGAACGGCGCCAAGCAATGCGAGGCGAGCTTGCGACTGCTCAGCATCCTCTGTAATGACGCGCTCAGCTCTATAGTAGCTGTGGAACAGCGATGCCAGCTCATAAACATAGCGAATAAGACGATGCGGTGCATATTGCGTCGCCGCCTCGGTTATTTCCTGCGGAAGCTCCCCGATTTTGCGAAGCAGATCGAATTCGCCCTCTGCAACCAGCTTGCTAAAATCAATGGCATCTGTAGCTTTCAGTACAATTCCTTGCTCCTCAGCTTGTCTGAAAATGCTGCAAATCCGTGCATGCGCATACTGCACATAGAAAACAGGATTTTCATTAGAAGTAGAAATCGCTAGATCCATATCGAAATCGAGATGCGAATCCATGCTTCGCATAGAGAAGAAGTAACGGATAGCATCAATGCCTACCTCGTCCATAAGATCCTGCATCGTGACCGCTTTGCCCGTACGCTTCGACATTTTCATTTTCTCGCCGTTTTGGAACAGGCTGACCATTTGAGCAATCAACACAGTCAATTTCTTCGGATCATTGCCGAGTGCTTCCATAGCCGCCTTCACACGCGGAATATAACCATGGTGGTCTGCGCCCCAAATGTTGATCATCTGGTCGAAGCCACGGCTGTATTTGTCACGGTGATACGCGATATCAGGCGTCAAATAAGTGTATGAGCCGTCATTTTTCACGAGCACGCGGTTTTTGTCGTCGCCGAACGTCATCGTCGACAGCCATGTCGCTCCTTCTTCTTCATAGACATGCCCTGTTGCTCTCAGCGCTTCAAGCCCTTGTTCAACTTGTCCGCTCTCATAGAGGGCCGTTTCGCTGTACCACACGTCAAAGCCTACGCGGAATCTTCCAAGATCGCGTTTAATTTTGTCGAGCTCACGCTCTAGGCCAAACTGACGGAAAAAGGTGAACCGCTCTTGATCAGGCAGCTCCAGCAGCTTATCTCCCTCTTGCTCAACGAGCAGCTTTGCGAAGCCGATAATATCCTCGCCATAGTAGCCGTCCTCCGGCATTTCCGCTGCTTGTCCCAGCGCTTGACGGTAACGGGACTCAATGGACACAGCTAGGTTCTCTACTTGTTTGCCGGCATCATTAATATAGTACTCGCGAGTGACGTCATAGCCGGCATAGTCAAGCACATTGCACAAAGCATCGCCAACCGCCGCGCCGCGCGCATGTCCAAGATGCAGGCTGCCTGTAGGATTCGCGCTAACGAACTCTACTTGGACGCGTTTGCCGTTGCCTTCTAAAGTCCGTCCATAGTTTTCTCCCTCTTCAAGCGCAGCGCTCACAACCGGATAAAGGTAGCTGTTGTCCATGCGGAAGTTAATGAACCCCGGGCCCGCAATTTCAGCCGATTGGATCGAAGCTTGCTTCGTATCCAAGTGAGCAATGATCGCTTCTGCGATTTGGCGGGGATTTTTCTTAGCCAGCTTAGTTAGCTGCATAGCGGCATTGGTAGCCAAATCACCATGCGATTTATCCTTCGGAACCTCAATCACAAATGCAGGAAGCTCTTCCCGCGCTGCAAGGCCAGCTGCCACTGCAGCATCGGCAATCGCCGCTTTAACCTGTTCATACATTTTCTCTAGTACATTTGAATTCATTGATTTCGTTCCTCCTGTATATGGAGCCGTATATGGAATCGGCCCGACATTTGTTCACCCACGTGCATCTCGTACTCCCACTCTAGCGTAAAAGGCAGCTCCGTCGGCAGCGTCTCTGCTGCTGTGCTTGTCCCATCACCGTTCGGTATCTGCAGCGACAGCATCATCGTATCCGTCTCAAGCGCAAAAGACGTCATCGCTGAGTGGTAGCGGCCAGTCCGCCTAAGCCCGGGCACAAATAGCTGCTCCGATTCGATGACGCCCCGCCTTGTGATGGACAGCTCGCCTTGCCGATATTTCACAAGCGTGCGCACCTCGCCAGCGCTTGGTTCGCCCTCAACTGCCGGTTCGCTGTAGCGGATAAAGATAGACCGCTCCTTGCGAAACCATTCGCCCACGTATGTGTGGTTGTGCGAGCTTCCGTCCTGCACGCTCTCCAAAGTAATTCGCACTTTCCTGCTTTCAGCCATCATCTTACTCCTGTTCAGTCTAATCTTATGTAACTACTATATACAGGAAGCCTCGTAATTTCAACGCTAGAGCGCGGTTAAGTTGTTGCATACGGCACAATTACCCGCCATGCCTCCACCCGATCCTCAAGCGTCCTCATCTTCGGAGTAGGGATCGGACTTGAGGAAGGAAGCTTAAGCAGCGCAATGTCCTTAAAGCTTTCATGCCCGCGATAAAATTTATGAAAGGTGTCGTACGCTTTGCTTCCGTTAAACGCGAAGCAGCGTAAATCCGGATAGTTTGCCACAAGCTCGGGCAGCTTTTGCGGCACTTCTCCGCGTATATTCACATCCAGGCTGCCTTCCCGCTCGCAGGACTCTATGACATCCCACAGCGCAAGGCGATGCTCCTTCAGGAAAGCGAGCCGATTCTCGTAGACCGGATCGGCATCGGAATCATTAAACAAACGATAGATAATGCGCCACATGAAATTTTGCGGATGCCCATAAAATTGTTGATGCTCCAGTGATTTCACGCTTGGCGCCGTCCCAAGAATAAGCACGCGCGCACGCTCATCGATAACCGGCGGAAACGAATAGATACGCATGGTTATTCCTCCTTATGTTCGTTCTCGCTGTATCCACTGCGACTTATTATGAGTTAAGTCTAGCCCAGTTCATACGGGCACAACCGCCGCATGCAGCGAAAAAGACGCTTTCCGCTAACGTTACGCGGAAAACGTCTTTTTATCAACGCAGATCGATTACTTAGCAGGTATTTTAATCTTTTGTCCCGGATAGATCCTATTCGGGTTGTTCAGCTTATTGTAGCTTGCTAATTTCTGCCACGTCGTTCCGTGCTTAATCGCTATGGCATAGAGCGTGTCGCCCGATTTGACCGTATACACAGCCTCCTGAGGCACTGGCACTTGAGGCACAGTCACAACCGGCTTCTCAGGCTCAGGTTTAACTTCCGGCTCTGTCGGCTCGACAGGCTCCGCAGGCTCCTCAGGCTTCACTACGTTCTTCGCACTGAGGTCCAGCCTAAACTCCGCATAGCCGTCCTCCGTATCTGCCGCGAAGGCAATGGTCTCGTTCGCTTCATCTGCGCTCTTCGCTTCCGGCGATGTCTTGAAGGTAACATTCACCGTATCATTGATAGGCGCGAGAGACCAGTTGCCGTCCGCAGAAGGATTGATCGTTTTGTTGGTACGAATGTAATCAATGACGACCTGACGGTTCTCGTCTGGTGCGGCGAGAATGACTCGCTTGCCATCGGGGTTAGCGAATTTGCTGGAGGAAGCGCGATAATTGTTGGAAGCCACCACGAACTTTTGATCCTCTTTTATCGGTTTGCCGTCAAATTGCAGATTGACGATCCGCTTCGCGCCTTCATTCTTAAGCACGCCATTCGCTTCATACTTCGGCGGCTGCGTAACATCGATCTGATAAGTTACGCCATCGATCACATCGAAATTATACGTTGGAAAATCATTATTGATAAGCTCTTGCTTC
Source organism: Paenibacillus sp. PL91 (assembly GCF_012935325.2). Classification (GTDB taxonomy): domain Bacteria; phylum Bacillota; class Bacilli; order Paenibacillales; family Paenibacillaceae; genus Pristimantibacillus. The sequence continues at coordinate 60,932 of NZ_JABBYG020000023.1, read as the reverse complement.
TCCTTGCTCGCAGCATCGATCTGCAGGAACTGGCCTGCCGACCACTCGAGCCATTCTCTAAGCTCCGCGCCCGACACGAGCACCGCATTTACCGTATTGGAGTACAAATACAAATCGGCAACGTTCTTAATCGCAATGTCGCCTGCTTGAATATTCGTATAGTAATTGGCTCCTTGGCGGCCGCCCGCTTTGAACGGCGCGCCTGCCGAGAGCACAGGAATGCCCTCGTATTCCGTTCCTTGCAGCTGCTTCTCGACATACCACTTCTGCGCATTCGTGACGATTTGAATGGAAGGATCATCTTGAATGAGCGCAAACCAGCTATTGATGGATGCTGTCGTCTTGCCGACAGGTCCCCGTACATACGCCAGCGTATTCTCATGGTCCTCCTTCACCGCATCGACGACGGCTTGGTCTGCATCTACAAGCGGCTTCTTGTTCACGGTATCGAAGATGGGCTTAACCGAGGTCTTCGAATCAGCAACCGTCCACTTCCCGTCCTTCTTCTCAAGCGTGAGATCAATAATGCCGAGATTATTGCCCCAGAAGCCAGGCTCCACGGAAGGGACGCCGTTTATCGTTCCTTTGGCGAGATCAACGCCCGCTTTTCCTTCAAACGATTTGTCAGGAAACACCTTATGGGCATGACCGAACAAGATCGCGTTAATGCCTGCAACCTTGCTTAAATAGAGCACCGAGTTTTCCATCAGCGGCGTTTGCGGAATATCCTCAAAGCCCGAGTGCGGAATCGCGACAATGATATCCGCTCCCTTCGCCTTCATTTCCGGCACAAACAGCTCTGCTGTCTTCACGATATCCTTAACGACGACCTTCCCTTCCAAATGCGCTTTATCCCACTGCGTAATTTGGGGAGGCACAAAGCCGATTACGCCCACCTTCAGCGTATGCTTCGCGCCGGAGCCGTCCGTTACTTCCTTATCCAGAATCAGGTACGGTTTAAACAAATTGACGTCGTTCGACTCATCTTTATCGCCGTCCGCCTTATAAATATTTGCATTCACATAAGGGAAGTCCGCCCCGGCAAGCGTATTTTCCAAAAACTCCAAACCATAATTGAATTCATGATTGCCTAAGTTGCCTGCATCATAATCTAGCAAATTCATAGCCTTATAGACGGGATGCGTCTCGCCCTGCTTCAGCTTATCAACCGTTGCGACATAATCGCCCAGCGGATTCCCTTGAATCAAGTCGCCATTATCGAACAATAGGCTGTTCGGGGCTTCCTCGCGCGCTTTCTTGATAAGCGATGCCGTCTTAGCCAGTCCGTATTCATCAGTAGGCTTGTCCGCAAAATAATCGTAGTTCATCATGTTCACATGCAGATCCGACGTTTCCATAATACGCAGCTCGACGGTACCGCCTGCACTTGATTCCGCCGCCGTTACCGTGAGCGGCATTGCCGCTAGACTGACGGAAATAGCCGCAGCCAAGCTTGCCTTCCACATCGATTTGTACGTTTTCGCCAACAATAACTCCTCCTCTATTTCTCTTCTGTTTCTAGTTTTCCCATGCATCCACTTCATGTTCCATTGTTTACCTCAACTATAATAATTTAATTATTCAGAATTGTCATTCGATTAATTTGTCGATTTTCGGATATCTTGTCGAACCTATTCATCAATAACGCAAAAAGGCTTCGCCTTAAACGGATTAACCGTTCGGGCGAAGCCTTTTTATTGCAAATAGAATTTATTTCAAAAATCCTAGCAGCATCTCACGGATAACTTTCGCCGCAACGATCTGCGTTTGTTCGGTTGGATCATAAGCCGGAGCTACCTCAACGAGGTCGAAGCCAACGATATTCACGCCTGAACGCGCAATTGCATGTACCGATTCGATGAGCTCCTTCGACGTAATGCCGCCCGCTTCCGCTGTACCTGTACCTGGCGCTGCGGATGGATCCAGCACATCGATATCAATCGTCAAGTAAACCGGACGCCCTTCAAGCTCTGGCAGCACCTTCTTCAGCGGCTCCAGCACCTCGAACGGGTGGAAGTTAATGTTCTCGCGTGCATACTGCCATTCCTCGCGTGAGCCCGAACGAATACCGAATTGGTAAATGTTCTGTCCGCCCATTAGGCCGGCTGCTTTGCGCAGCGGTGTCGAGTGGGACAACGGCTCGCCTTCATACGACTCGCGCAGATCGGCATGAGCGTCGAAGTGGATGATCGCAAGATCAGGATATTTCTTGTACACCTCTTGGAAAATCGGCCAAGAAACAAGATGCTCGCCGCCGAGTCCAACAGGGATTTTGCCATCGTCTAGAACGCCGCGAACGAATTCGCCGATGATTTCCAAGCTGCGCGCTGCATTTCCGAAGGGAAGCAGCAGGTCGCCGGCATCGAAATATTCAATATCCTCGAGGCTGCGATCCAGATATGGGCTGTATTCTTCAAGTCCGATCGACACCTCGCGAATGCGAGGGGGGCCGAAGCGCGAGCCTGGACGGAAGCTGACCGTGAAATCCATCGGCATGCCGTAGATAACCGCTTTAGAAGCTTCATAGTTGTCAGAGCTCAGGATGAAGACATTGCCTGAATATTTTTGATCCAATTTCATAAGGCTTGTCCTCACTTTCCTATAACGTAAGCCGCTTATTACTTAATAAGGTCTTCAACGAACTTAGGAAGCACAAATGCTGCCTTGTGAAGACGCGGCGTGTAGTATTTGGTATCGATTTCCGGAATAGCTGTCTCGTCAACAGCCGTAGGATCGTACTTTTTGCTGCCCATCGTGAACGTCCATAGACCGCTTGGGTAAGTCGGGATATTCGCGCCGTATACACGAACAATTGGGAATACTTCCTTCACGTCTTTGTTTACGCTTTGGATAAGGTCAGCCTTGAACCAAGGGTTGTCCGTTTGCGCGACGAAGATGCCGTCTTCCTTCAAGGACTCGTAGATGCCTTGGTAGAAGCCTTTTGTGAATAGGTTTGCGGCAGGGCCAACCGGCTCTGTTGAGTCAACCATAATGACATCGTACGTGTTTTTATGATCATGAATATGCATGAAGCCGTCGTTTACAAGCACTTCAACACGCGGGTTGTCGAGCTCGCCAGCGATGGATGGCAAATATTTTTTGGAGTATTCAATGACTTTTCCGTCAATGTCGACAAGAACAGCCTTCTTCACCTTAGGGTGTTTCATGACTTCACGAATAACGCCGCCGTCTCCGCCGCCAACTACAAGCACGTACTCCGGGTTCGGATGCGTGAAAAGAACAGGATGCGCAACCATCTCGTGGTAAACGAATTCATCCTTAACCGTTGTCATAACCATGCCGTCAAGGACGAGCATCGTTCCGAACTCTTCTGTCTCGATCATATCAAGCTGTTGAAAATCCGTTTGTTCATTAACATACGTTTTAGTAATCTTCGCCGTAATGCCGAAGCTGTCTGTTTGTTTTTCCGTATACCACAATTCCATGTCGAAAATCCCTTCTTTCCTTCAATCGTTCAATCGTAATTATAGTAAATTAGGCCAAAAAAGCAACCTTTTCAACCTTTTATACAAAAATTTAATGATCCGCCCGCTCCGCGTGAATAGGGTGTTCCCCGTTTTTCCATACTAAGGAAAAGTGAAGCTATGCGCTGAAGGGAGCCCGCTCCATGAAAAAGCCTTCCAACCAGCAGGGCAAGCCAAGACGCCGTCCTGCTTTTCCTATTATAACCGAGAGGTTCCTTTCCCAATTCTTGAAAATGAAAAAGTGGCTGCGATGGACTGCTGCCGCTCTAACTCTATTGCTGCTCATCATGGTGGGCACGCTCATTTATTTGAGCATGCAGACGCTGCCTGTCGCCGCTATCAGCCAAACATCCCAAATGCTCGATCTGCATGGCAACGTCATCGACACCTTCCATGCCGGCGAGAATCGCCGCTCCGTGCAGCTGTCGGATATTTCGCATTATGTTGTTGAAGCGACGCTTGCGATTGAAGATCGCCGCTTCTACGATCATCGCGGCTTTGATATGAAGGGAATGGCGCGCGCCGTTATGGTGAACGTTCAGAGCTTGTCCGCGCGGCAAGGGGCGAGCACACTCACTCAGCAGCTTGCACGCAATCTGTATTTGACGCATGAGCGAACCTGGCAGCGCAAAGTGAAGGAAGCAATGTATACCGTTCAGCTCGAAATGAGCTACTCCAAGGATGAAATTCTCGGCATGTACCTGAATCAAATTTATTACGGCCATGGCTCCTACGGCATTGAAGCCGCTGCGATGATGTATTTCAATAAGCATGCCTCCGAGCTCTCGCTTGCAGAAAGCGCCATGCTGGCCGGCATACCGAAGGGGCCAAAATATTATTCCCCTTACCTGAATATGAAAAACGCGAAGGACCGTCAGCTTACCATTTTGCAGGCGATGCTCGAAGGGGGCTCCATCACATCCGAGCAGGCGGATGCCGCATATGCGGAGGTGCTCAATTTCCAGACGCTCGGCTCTGGCGAGCAGGAGGGGTTCGCGCCGTACTTTCGTGACTATATAAGGTATATAGCTGTCGACAAGCTTGGCATCAACGAGCATTTGCTCAATGAGGGCGGGATTACGATCTATACGACGCTTGATCCGGAAGCCCAATCGACAGCCGAAGAGGTCATTGCGGATGGGATTCCACAAAGCTCGGAGCAGCAGGCCGCTCTTATTGCCATTGATCCGCGCAACGGTTATATCAAAGCGATGGTCGGCGGCAGAAACTACAAGAAGAACCAGTACAACCGCGTATTTGCCAAAACGCGCCAGCCTGGCTCCTCCTTCAAGGCTTTCTTGTATTTAACCGCCCTGCAGAGCGGGTATATGTCGCCCATGACACGCTATAAGAGCGAACCGACCGTGTTCACTTATGATGAAGGCCGCAAGACATACGAGCCTCGCAACTACGGCGATAAGTATTTGAATGAGTTAATCGATATGCGAAAGGCGCTGGCAAGCTCGGATAATATTTATGCGGTCAACACGATCATGACCGTTGGCGCAGATAAAGTCATCGAGACCGCGCGGAAGCTCGGCGTTGATAGTCCGATGCAGCCGGTTCCGTCCCTTGCGCTTGGCACCTTCCCGGTCAGCCCGTTTGAGATGGCTTCCGCCTTCGGCACGTTCGCAAACGGCGGCATCCATGAGGAGCCAATCGCGATTATTCGGATCGAGGACCGCAAGGGCCAAGTTTTATATGAAGCGGAACATAAATCCGAGCAAGCGGTGACCGCTGCGGAAGCTTATGTGATGACCAGCTTAATGGAGAGCGTGTTTGAAGAAGGCGGCACCGCATTCCGGGTCTCTTCTATTATTAAGCGTCCTGTTGCAGGCAAGACAGGCACGACACCTACGGATGCATGGCTCGTAGGCTACACGCCTGAGCTGGCGACAGCCGTATGGGTCGGCTACGACAAGGATCGCAAGCTAACCGTAGCCGAGGCATATCGCGCAGCTCCAATATTCGCCAAGTTTACCGAACAGGCGCTTGCCTCTGTGCCGCCGAAGATCTTTCCGATTCCGGAAGGCGTCGTTACGGTGTACATTGATCCGACCAGCGGAAAGCTGGCCGAGGGCAGCTGCCCGAACAGGCGACTCGAAACGTTCCTTAGCGGTACGGAGCCTACTGCCGTATGCGGTGAGTCTGCGGGCGAGGATGGCAGCGATTCCGCGGGAGACGGAGCAAAGGCGGGACGACGTTCTTGGTGGTCTGATCTGAAGCGCTGGTGGACTGATTAAAAAGATTGCTTCTTTCATATCCTATTGAAGCTTCCGTTTATGCCGATGCCATGACCTTCGCACATTTTTGTCCGATTTATGATCAAAAAGTGAATTTTCTTTGAACAAAAGCATGGTGTTGTGTTATAGTAAACATAAGAAAACACTTACAATGTAACCGGGAGTGTTCAATATGACAACGAAAACAGCAACAATTAGCCATGTTCAGCCTTCAAAGTCGGATGTCAAGCGCCTTGTTAAAGCGATGACAGCAATTGCTTGGGTTGTTCTATCTATTGGCGTTTTGCTCAGTGTAGCCAATTTAAGCCACTTCAGTGATCAAAATGTCGGACTTATGGTCGGCATCGGATTCCTAATCGGCAGCGTTCATATTTATGTCATCGGCACAGCGATTGGACTCGTCCACGCACGCCTGAATCAAGAACAGCCGTCGAATGATTTGAGCGAGCATAACCGCAAATAATGGCCGCACCTAGCGGAGCAAATAGACAGTCCTATTTGGTCGATGACCGGATGGGGCTGTCTATTTGTTTTGGACATGAGACAAAAGGGATGAATTTGGGTAATCATCGGTAAAGCGATTGGCCCTAAAAATGCTCCTAAATGTAACAGTTGTCTAAGCAGTGAACTTTCTATTACAGAAAAAAGACGAATTCTTGACGTAATTGTTAACCCCGCAGTTATTCCGTTGCGGATCTGCTATTGTAGTCGTAAGCAGTAATTTTGAGGAGTTGAACTGATGATGAGACCGTATCTTCGCATGCTGACACCCGTACTTATTATGTTAATGGCCGTTATGCTTTCCGGCTGCGGTGAGCAATACATTGTGCTCGATCCGAAAGGGCCAATCGGCGAGTCTCAAAAAGACTTGATTTATTTTTCTACCATTCTGTGTGCGGTTATCATCGTGCCTGTACTCATCCTGACAGCCGTTATCGTCTGGCGGTACCGCGATAAACCAGGCAGCAAGGCTTCCTATAAGCCAAACTGGGAGCATAGCACGAAGCTAGAGATTACATGGTGGAGCATTCCGATTGTCGCCATCCTAATCCTTGCAATCGTCACTGTTAAATACACCTATGCGCTTGAGCCTTCCAAGCCGATTGAATCTGCTAAGGCGCCCATTACCATTCAAGTCACATCGCTCGACTGGAAATGGCTGTTCAAATATCCCGATGAGGATATTGCGACGGTCAACTACATCAAGATACCGGAAGATGTGCCGATTAAGTTTCAAGTCACGTCCGACACGGCGATGAACTCCTTCTGGGTTCCACAGCTCGGCGGGCAAATTTATTCCATGTCCGGCATGGCCATGACCCTATTCCTTCAAGCGGATGAGCAAGGCAGCTATTATGGCTCCGGCGCAAACTTCACGGGTAAAGATTTTGCGAAAATGACCTTTAAGGTCGATGCTACCTCGGAGGAAGATTATAAGGCGTGGGTAAGCGAAGTAAAAGCGTCGTCTCCGGCTCTGACTATGGAAGGCTTCGAGAAGCTAACCGAGCCAAGCACATCGGATGTACAGCTATTCTCCAGCTTCCCTGAAGGCTTGTTCAATAAAGTAGTCATGCAGTATATAAACGGCGGCGGTGGCGCTCATCAGCATCATGGCGGCGAAGCCGTACAGTCTGAGGCAACCGCTGATGAAGAGAAAGCACCGGCTGATACGGACGCAAGCAGCAATGACTCTAACGCACATAGCCATGCGGGTCATTAAACCAGTAACAAGCGAATGCTTTTGAAGCGAGTTTGTTCCACAAACTTTTAGGAGGACCCCAAATGTTAGACAAAATTAAAGACTTCGCATCCGAATTTTTCGTTACTGGCGATCCGCTTATTCTAGGGGCTCAAGTGTCGATCGGATTGTCGATTGTCGCCATCATATTCGTTCTTACCTTTTTCAAAAAATGGCGCTGGCTTTGGACCGAATGGCTGACTAGCGTCGATCATAAGAAGATCGGCATCATGTACATCATCGCCTCCATTCTCATGCTGTTCCGCGGCGGCGTCGATGCGCTGCTCATGCGGGTTCAGCTAGCCGCACCGGAGCTTGAGTTCTTGGTTCCGGAGCATTATAACCAGATATTCACGACGCATGGCGTAATCATGATTTTGTTCATGGCGATGCCGCTTATGTTCGGTCTATTCAATATCGTCGTTCCTCTGCAAATCGGAGCGCGCGACGTCGCCTTTCCGTTCCTGAACTCCCTAAGCTTCTGGATGTTCTTCTTTGGAGCGATGCTGTTTAATGTTTCCTTTATTATCGGCGGCTCGCCTGATGCAGGCTGGCTCGCATATCCGCCGCTCTCTGAGCTCTCGGGCAGTCCGGGACTCGGACAGGACTTCTATATCTGGGGTATTCAGATTTCAGGTATCGGCTCCTTGGCAACCGGTATTAACTTTGTCGTCACGATCTTGAAAATGCGTGCGCCTGGCATGAAGCTTATGCAAATGCCGATGTTCGTATGGTCGGTTCTCTCGTCTTGTATTACCATTATGTTCGCATTCCCGATTTTGACCGTTACGCTGTTCCTACTGTTCATTGACCGCTATCTCGGCGCGCATTTCTTTACGCTCGACGGCGGCGGCAATCCGATGATGTATATCAACCTCATCTGGATGTGGGGACATCCCGAAGTATATATCGTAATTTTGCCGGCATTCGGCATATTCTCCGAGATCGTCTCGGCGTTCTCGAAGAAAAAGCTCTTCGGATACAAATCGATGGTATTCGCCCTTATGTCGATCAGCTTCTTCTCTTTCTTCACTTGGGCGCATCACTTCTTCACCATGGGCTCCGGCGCAAACGTCAATGCATTCTTTGCCTTAACGACGATGCTAATCGCCATACCGACCGGGGTAAAAATATTCAACTGGCTGTTTACGATGTATCGGGGCCGAATTAAATTCACGACTCCGATGATGTGGACGGTTGCGTTTATACCGTGCTTTGTCGTCGGCGGGATGACCGGGGTACTCCTATCGGTTGCACCGGCTGACTTCCAGTTCCATAACAGCTACTTCCTGATCGCGCATTTCCATCAGGTGCTTATCGGCGGTGTCGTGTTCGGTTATTTCGCGGGTCTCTACTACTGGTGGCCAAAAATGTTCGGCTTCCGCTTGCATGAGGGGCTTGGCAAATGGGCATTCTGGTTCTGGAACATCGGCTTCTACGTTTGTTTCATGCCGCAATACGCGCTTGGCTTGATGGGTATGACACGCCGCTTCAACGCATACGACTTCGATATGGGTTGGCAGCCGCTTAACGTTGTATCGACAGTAGGTGCCTTCTTAATGGGTATCGCGTTTATTTTCCAAGTGTGGCAAATCGCGCACAGCATTAAGTTTTTCAAGAAAGAGAAAGACGGCGACGCATGGGATGGCCGTACGCTGGAATGGTCGATTCCTTCGCCAGCACCGCTTTATAACTTTGCTCGCTTGCCGCAGGTTACGAGCCAAGATGAGTGGTGGGAAGAGAAGCAGCGCATTGCGAATGGGCAGCCTGCCAAGCCGCTCGCTCCGCTTGAGCCGATTCATATGCCTAAAAACTCGGGCATCCCGTTCATCATGTCGCTATGCTGGTTTACAGCCGGCTTCGGATTCGTATGGGATTGGCTGTGGATGGCGATACCGGGTCTAATCGGCGTAGCCATATGTATGCTTGTTCGTTCGTTCTCGTACGATACCGATTACTACATTCCGGTAGATGAGATTGAGCGCACGGAAGCAGCGTTAAGGGGGACAAAATAATGGCACATGCAGTTTCCACTCCAGCAGGAGCACATGGCGGACACGGTGCCGGTCACGGCGGCGGTCACCATGATGACCATCACGATCAAGAATCGATGAAATTGTTCGGCTTCTGGCTGTTTCTAATAACCGACGTTATTTTATTCGGTACGTTGTTCGCTACCTTTGTCGTCCTCCGTCTCAATACGGACGGCGGACCGACAGGCGCGGAATTGCTCGAAATGAACGGCATTATCATCTCGACCTTCATTCTCCTGACAAGCAGCTTCACGAGCGGCATAGCCGTTCTTGAAATGAACAAAGGCAACAAGCGCGGCTTGATTCTCTGGCTCGCGATTACTGCTTTGCTTGGCGCATCGTTCGTATTCCTTGAAGTGAACGAGTTCATGCATTTGGTGCATGAGGGCGCTAATATTGGAACGAGCGCCTATTGGTCCGCCTTCTACGTCCTAGTCGGGACGCATGGACTTCACGTTTCGGTCGGCCTTGTCTGGATGGTCGCGCTGATCGTTCAGCTAAGCCGCCGCGGAATCACGCCGGTTACCAAGCGCAAGGTAAGCATTATCAGCTTGTACTGGCATTTCTTGGACGTCGTATGGATCTTCGTATTCACGATCGTTTACTTGATGGGGGTGATGTAGGATGGAAAAGCATAACACGCATGCGCAGGATGCGCACGGCTCCCATGGCGGGTCGATGAAGTCTTATGTCATCGGTTTTCTATTCTCCATCATTCTGACGATTATACCGCTCGTTGTCGTAATGAATGATCTACTCAATAAAACGGCTACAACCGTGCTTATTCTGATCATGGCGGTTTTGCAGTTCGCTGTTCAATTGATCTTCTTCATGCATATCCGCGATGAGGAGAAGCCGCGCTTCAATCTCATGGCGCTTATATTCGGCCTCGTCATCTTGATGACAATCGTCGCTGGCTCCGTCTGGATTATGACATACAATGCGGTTGGCTGATCATCAGCAGCCGTAGAGGATAAACCCAATAAAGGCTGTGTCATCGTTGAATTAACGGTGGCGCAGCCTTTTTGATTATAACCAAACTCTCCCTTTCGACGCTTGAGCGCACCGTGGGATAATCATGTTATAAGATTGTTCAAATGAAAGCGAGGCAACCAGCATGTCCATTAAGCTTCGTCCTCTGCAGCTGCCGAATGATTATGAGCGGCTTGCGGAATTGTTGAATCAAGTATGGTCGGAACCGACAACAGCAGCTAATCTGCTTGAGGCAGATCAGAAGCTTTATGAGGTCGGGCACACCTGGATGGATGAGAACGGGCTCCTCGCCGGATACGATCGGGAGCGTCAGGTTGCGGTAACGGAGACAGGAGAAATGGTGGGCTATGCCTGGTCATGGCGAGCACCATGGACAGAGCCGGGCTATTTGTGCAACACACTTGTGGTGGATGAGGCGTACCGCAATCGCGGAATAGGGCAGCTGCTGCTTCAGCATATCGGGTATTGGGCGCTGAAAATCGGCGCAACCGCGCTTATAACGGAAGTCTGGGACGACAACGAGGCTGCGCTCCGCTTTGCGAATCGGCGTGCCTTTGTTATCGAGCGCCACGCGTTTCAATCGCTTCTGCAGCTGGATTGCGATGAAGGAAAGCCTTTAGCCGATATTCCTGCCATGCCTGAACCTGCAGGACTGCGCTTTCTGACTTTAGCCGATGAGCCTGGCGAGGAAAGCGAGCACAAGCTGTATGAGCTGTACAAGGAAACGCTAGTGGATATCCCTGGCTTTATGGGTGCTGTGCCGGAATTTGGGGAGTGGCGCAAATGGTATTTGATGGTGGACGGCTATGCGCCTGAGCGAGTCATCATCGCTGCTGATGGCGATACCTTCGTCGGCATTACGAACGTTTTGCACAATGCCAGTACGAACGGCATGTATCATGAATATACCGGCGTGAGCAGAGCCTATCGCGGCAAGAAGATAGCGCTTGCCCTAAAAATAAAAGCGATAGAGCTAGCACAGCTAAAGCGCGCCTCGTATATTCGAACGGACAATGATTCGCTCAACGAACCAATCCTTCACATCAATCGCAAGCTTGGCTACGTTCCTCTTCGCGGCTCCTATCGTATTCTCGCTCCTGTTGCGCAGGTCATGGATAGCCTGGGCAGATGAGCCCCTAAATCAAAACGAGCCGTCTAAGACGAGATATTCTCGAATCAGACTGCTCGTTATTTATGCGGATCACCGTCCACGCTGCACGACCTCGACGCCTTTCGGCACAGTTAGCGTGAGCTCCTCGTTAACGGTGTCGGAGACTAACCTGCCATCCCGATGTTCAACCGCCCCAATCATCACATACATCGTTTTGCCGACGATATTGGTTTGCATCATTTTATGATCCAAACTCTCCAGCTTCTCGGCGGACCAGTACTTTACCTGCCCAAAAAGCTTCAGCTCGCGTGCATCACTTTCTCCATATTCTACGCTGCTTAACGAATGGATGACGATTTTGTCGACCTCCGCAGGCACCTTCACCGCTTTGGCGTCAACAAACGCCGAACGCTGCGTCATTTGCAGCCCGCGCTGAAGCTCATCGAACAAACCGGTCGACATAAGCAGAGAGAGTCCGAGGCTTGCCGTTCCGATCACCCCGACAAAAAAGACACTTATCCAGTCATAACGCACGATTGCCCGCTCGCTGCTGGAAAACTTCAGATAGAGCAGCAACTCTGCGCCCAGCATTATAAAAACAACCGGCGCTACCCACATGAGCACGTCATAGGCTTCGATATCCTGCCAGAGGGATACAGCCAGCGCCGTACCCATGAGCATCAGCGTCACGCCCATCGACAGCGAGCCGACGCGCCAAGTGCGTATGCCGCCTTGTGCTTGAACTGCCGGATTAGATAGGTTCGCCGTACTCACCGCGACTCCTCCTCTCGCTTGCTAAGCGATGTAGGGATCGCAGGCGGAGCGCCTTTTCCTAAATGCGTCATTTTGTTTCTGCCAAAGGCTAGACGCTGGCCAATAATAATCATGATGAACGCTACTGCAACCGTTGGAACCATATACTTGAGCTGCTTGTATTGCGCATACATTTTTGCCGAAATGCGATAAGTTGCCTCTAGTGCGACTTGATCCAGCAAATAGTAAACGCCAAAGCCCAGCAGTGCGATGCCGAACCAGCGCTGATAGGGCACCAGCTGCGTCAGCACAGGCTCATCGACAAGCGTCTGGCGTTCGTAGCGTGACGTCTGCTGCAGCGCATCAAAAAATGCGAAGCACCAGAACAGCGGAAGGAGGAAGAAGAACAGCGACAAGCGCATATTGTCCATAATATAGATGGTCAAGAGGAAGCCGCCCATGAGCTGAAGCCCCCGCTTCTGCAAGCCCAAATAGAGATGCCCCGCTCCCGGAAAAATCGATAAGGCAATGGCCAGCACCTTGCTCTTGCGTCCGGAGGCGATATATGACTCCATGTCCTCGAATATGGCACGGTCAAGGAGAATTTCCCCGCGCTGCTTGGCATGCAGCTTGCCGATCGCATCAAACATGCTGTATACCCATATAACGGGCAGCGCCAGCAAGAAGACCAGCAGCTCAGCTCTATGCGTGATCATGCTCAAGAAGACGATAATCGCAAACCAGCCAATGAACGAGATCATAAACGTAATGCCGCGCTGCATGAGACCGATACTCATATGCCCAAGGCCCGGAATAAAGGATAGCATAATCGTACGCGTCTTCTCACGCTGATACTCCAGATTTAACGGCACATAACCAGCACTATGCTCGGCATAAGGATCATAGGGATGATGGTGGTTCGGTTGTCCCCCCAGAGGTCCTTTTCCTAGTAAAAGGGTGAAGAGCATATCGACCATGTTAATAAACCCGCTAAGTATAGCGACAAAGAGCAGGAAAAAACCAAACCCATCATCGATGCCCGAATTGGTAATGGCTAATAGAAGAAGCAATCCTAATGGGCCAAAGAAAGCTCCTCCATACAAGACGGCGCGTACCGGGCGGCCAATATAGCCATGCCCTACGCCTGGTATAAACGAAAGTAAAAACGCCGCTAAAGGGCTTTTGCTCATTGCTGTTTCAGTCCTTTCCTTGTCCATTTATTTATAACGTGTCGCTTGCAGCCCATCCAGCCATGATCCGGTCTGGTTGACCATTTTGTCCGACCATGATTCCGATTGCTTGGTTGTCGATTCCGGCTGCATAGGCGGCTCTGTTGGCTGAACATTCACATTTATATTGACATTCAAATTCACGTCCAGCTGCGCCAGCTTCTGAGAGAAGGAGGCAAAGGTTCCACTGGCGAGCAGCAGCAGCGTTATCGAGGCGGCAATCGTATAATGCGTCGCCGGATGCTGCAGCCATTGGCGGAGACGGCGAGGCTTCTGCTTCACCTCGCTGGTCTTAAGCGGTTGTTCAGCATTTTCACTATGAAGAACCTGCTCGCTTACTAACTGCGCCACGACACGCTCCTCCATTAGCTCCATATCCGGCGAGGGAAGGAATGCTTCATTCTCGGTTGATTCCATGATAGCTATAAATAGCTGCAAGCAAGAATCGCAAGCAGTCAGATGCAGCTCCGCCTGCATACGCTCAACCTCATTTAGGGCGTCGTTTACGTAGCAAAACATTTGATCCGGCGATATGTGCTCATTCCTCATTCGAAATCCTCCTTCCGCCAATGGCGCCTCATCCAGCTTCTTGCTCGGTATAGCCTTGACTCTACGCTTTTGAGTTCCAATCCAGTCTCAGCCGCAATTTGTTCATAGGATTTGTCTTCCATATAATAAGCGGTTACGACCTCACGATAATTATCCGGCATTTCTCCAACGCGTTCGCGAACGTGCTGCCTATCCTCCTGCTCAATTGCGAGCTGCTCGGCAGCCGGCATCGACGCGGCATCCTCTTGCAGCTTGTCCGACATTTCCTCGCTATCAATCAGCTCTTCCGGTCTGCGGGCTTTGCTTCGTTTGAAATCGATCGCTCGATTAACGGCAATACGGGTAATCCAGGTCTTGAGCCCGTCCAATCGGCAATTCGGAAGGGAGCGATAAATTTGCAGCAGCACTTCCTGCGTTATATCCTCCGCATCATGCGGAGAATGAAGTACGGCGAAGACTGTTCTATATATATACGGACCATATGCCTGCACGAAAGGGCCATAATGCTCGGGCCCGCCCTTTTGTACCGTTCTGATCCAATCCTCGTCTTGAATGTCGCTCCCCTCCTTCCCAATCTTATAGACGTCAGCTCGCCCTTCATACCCTGCACATGCAGCCAAAAAACTTTTTAAGTGTTTCCGGCGAGCCTCTTACAACGCGGAAAACCTCATCATTCGCAAGAGTGGCTCTACGAACGATGAGGTTCTCATCCTTTATTGACGTTATGCTCCTGCCATGCGCGGGCTAAGCCTGCTGTTACGCGTTCAACGCTTGCTTAAGCTCTTCCGGTGAACGATCCCACCACTCTAGGTTATGCTCCTCAAGCAGCTTGCGAAGCGCCGCTTTCTCCACATCGCCTAGCTCGCCCAAATTGTAGCGCCGTTTGAGCGCTTGATCCAGCTTGTTCACGTGGTCAGGAAGAATCTTCCATCCACGGCGAGCCTCGGAATCGATCAGCATCTCGCATGCCGTCGCGCCTGCATAGTAGGACCCTTCCTCATTGCGGTCGACCGCAACCCATACGATCCAGCATTGGCGGCCATTCGGCGTATCCTCTTTATTCGGCGTAAACTTAATGCCGCGCTCGACCTTGCTCTTCGCATGCATTGCGCCAACATCGATATAAGCGACGCCATCATCAATGATTACACAAGCTACAGCGCTCAAATCGATCGTTCCTGCTCCAAAGCCTTTATGTTTTTTGCTGCTCACTACGTTGAGCGACAGTGATTTCTTTTCCTTCTTTTCCGGCTCGGCCGGTTGCCCTTGTTCTTCCGTCATGCGTATTCACACCTTCCCCAATACAATAATTCCATTTTAGCTAATAATCCTTGAAAAGCAAACATATACATGCTGTAGATGCTTGTCAACGGGAGGGAAACGTTCAATGACTCCACGCTATTTCAAACGCATTTTACTCGTAATACTCGCAGCTGTGCTGCTCGGCTTGTCTGTGCAGCATGGCTTCGGGACTGCTTGGCAATCCCAATATACTTATGCTTTCGCCCCCGCCGCCAAAGCCAAGCAAACACCTGCCCCTGCTCAAAACTCGGCCAAGCCGCCGCTTGTACAGGAGCCGAATACGGTCATGACACCTAAGCCGCAAGCGCTCAGCAAACGTGTCGTTGAGTACCATATCAACGTTCATTTGCTAAATGATGCGAAGCGCTTGAATGGCGATCAGACCGTAACCTGGACCAACCCCGGCAAAAAAACAGTGTCCGAGCTCTATTTCAATCTTTACCCGAATGCCTTCCAATCAGACAAATCAACATTTATGCAGGAATCCGGCGGCAAGCTGCGCCAGGACAAAGCAACTACGAACAGCCAGGGCTTTATGAAGCTGAATACGCTAGAAACGCTTAATGGCGAGAGTCTTCTGCCTCGTCTGCAATACGTACAGCCCGACGACGGCAATTCGAACGACTTCACCTTAGCCAAAATTCGGCTGCCAGAGCCTATTGCTCCAGGCAAGTCCGTTACGCTGCGCATGGGGTATGAGGTGAAGCTGCCTGAGGTATTCGCAAGAATGGGCTACTCTGGTAATTTCGTAATGGCGGGGCAATGGTTTCCCAAAATCTCGGTTTATGAGACTGTCGGCACGAGAGGTCGAACATCTGAAGGCTGGAACGTTCATCAATACCATGGCAACTCCGAATTTTACAGCGACTTTGGCATATACAGCGTTCGGATTAAAGTACCCGAAGCCTACACGGTTGCGGCAACCGGCTTCCAGACGAAGGCGATTGAAATCAAGGATCAAATGAAGGTTTACCAATTTTATGCCGATGACGTTCATGACTTTGCATGGTCGGCATCCCCGGACTTCGTCTATGAGGAAACCGCCTACTCCGATACAGGCATACCTGGAGTACGGATTAAGCTCTATCTGGATCCAAGCCATGCCAAGCTTAAGGATCGTTATATGCATGCCGCTAAATCCGCGCTTGCAAGCTACGCGAAATGGTATGGCGAATACCCATACAGCACGCTGTCGATCGTCGTGCCTCCCAAAGGGGCAAACGGTGCTGGAGGCATGGAGTATCCAACGCTTATTACCGCATTCGCAGCCGAGAAGGAAAATCCCGGCTATGATCTGGAGCGAACGGTCGTGCATGAGATTGGTCACCAATATTGGTACGGCATGGTCGCCTCCAATGAGTTCGAGGAAGCTTGGCTCGACGAGGGCTTTACGTCCTACGCCGAGGACAAGGTTATGGAGACGACGTACGGAATGGAAGCGAATCTGCCTATGGAAGCCAGCTACATGACCAATCCTGCGCCGCTCAAGCAGCCATCCTGGGCCTACGGCAGCCACACGCAATATGCCGAGAACGTATATATGCGAGCGAAGCTCGTGCTCGTTGGCATCGAGAATCAAGTTGGCTCCAGAACGATGCAAAAGATTTTACGGACCTATTTCCAAAAGTATAAGTTTAAGCATCCTTCCACTGCCGACTTCCAGCGTGTAGTAGAGACCGTGACGAAGGAGAAATGGCATGATTACTTCAGCCAATATGTGTGCGACGACCAAATGGCCGATTTTTCGGTCGAATCGATCCACGTTCGCCCGGTTACGCAGGATGGCGCAAATATGTACGAGTCGGTTGTGCTTGTCAAGAAGAACGGCGGCAGCAACGGAGAGATAAAGGTCGTTTTGCAGTTCACCGACGGCAGTAAAATAACGAAGCTATGGAGTGCCGAAGAGTCTCACATTCAATATACACAGCTGCATTCCGCGCCGCTTAAATGGGCGATGATCGATCCGGGTCACAGCAACGTACTCGACAATAAGCTCATCAACAACTATATGCAGGCCGAGCTGCCGGAGGATAAGCGTACGAGGTGGAGCATCGGCGCAGTCAAGCTGCTCGAAGGGCTGTTCGGATCGCTGAGCTGGTAAGTAATTGCGTTCAAGGAGCGATAAACGATGAAGATACATGTGAAGCAAGGCTGGCAACTCGCGGTTAAACATTTTTATCTCGTTATATTATTATTTTTGTATCAGCTGCTATGGGGGTTTTTCCTCTATCGCTTCATTGATTCGGTCGTCTCGCCGCTGCTGCGGCGGTATCCGAGCTCCTATCCTTCTGACACCGCTGCCCAGCTCTTCTTGACCGAAGCCCAGTTCCAGCTGTTCAAGACCGATCTGATCACTCCGTACGTGTGGACGCTGGGCAGCCTTATGGTTATTAGAATGCTGCTTACGCCCTTGTTTAACGCCGGTCTGTTCTACTCGCTGAATCAAACGAGATTAGATGGAGGAACCCGGTTTCTAGAGGGCATTCGCAAAAATTGGAAGGCTGTTGTCCTTCTCTACTGGATGGAAAGCGTCTTATCGCTGGCCCCCGCTTGGTGGCTGCTCCCGCGCGGGCTCGATGCGCTTCTGGAGAGCGGCTCCATTCCGGAGCTGCTGGGAGCCGTGCTGCCTGGCGCCGGCCTGTGGCTGCTGTGGGGAACGGTGCTGCATCTCCTGTTTCTTGCTATGCAATTCGGCGCCACATCGGGCGAGGGCGTATTCCGCTCCTTATGGAAGGCTCTCCGAAACTTTATCTCCTTCGCCGCCATTTCACTCATCATGTGGGGGATCGGAGCAGCTGCCGGACTCGTTGTCACCAGCTTATCGATGCTTTGGGCCGGCTTGTTCGCGCTCATCCTTCATCAAGGTTATTACCTCGTGAAAACATTAATGAAGGTATGGACCATAGCCGCACAGTATGATTGTCTGCAGACGAAACAAACCTAACCTGAAGAAGCCTTCGGCTCCACAAATTATTGTGGATACGAGGCTTTTTTTATTTTTAGACAGACCGCAACTAAATCATGGCATTTCTGTATATATACATGAAAGTAAATGAACAATGGAGGATACACATAAATGATGCGTAAAAAACTGATTTTATTATCCATGGTTTTGCTATTATCGGGCGGTACATTGGTTGCAGCAGACAAAATGTTACAAAAAGTAACGCTGCTTTTTAATAATAAGCAATCCATTGAAGATGGTTTATTAGTCGATGATAAGGTTTATATCAATATCCGTTCCTTGAGCGATTCCTTGCAGGCCTTCACGCAGTGGAAGGGGAGCGAGAAGAAGCTTGTCATTCAGAAGCCGAATGTTCATATGTTTTTGATGAATGAGAAACGAACGATGTTTGGGCAAGTCGATAAAGGTACTGTTCAGAAGTTTCTGGTGCAAGCGCAAATCGATAATTTGAATGTTGCTATCTCTGAATTCAAGGTCACCATTGTTGATCCTAATGATAAAGAAACGACCATTGACGGCCGCAGCCAATCGGATGATGATTTCAAGGAATTCGTCGAAAAAGATACCTTCTGGTTCAGCTCAAAGCTGGTCTCCTATGACTTTAAGCTTTCAGGCAAATACAAGCTCCGGTTCTGGATGGAGCAGAAGAACGAAGGCGCGCAGCTTATCTCTGAAAAAATCATTACTGCGAAATAATAGCTTGTCTACATGTAGATGGAGTTGTCTTTCAAGATGATATATCTTGAGGGACAGCTCCTTTTTCATGCCGCAAACTGAAGTTTTCACTCGAAATTCTTCGCATGAGAGTTTTTTAATCTTTCTCCGCAAAATGCTATAATACCGCCATTATCCGCATGATTGAATAGTCTTTAAGACAGGATGCCAAGGGGACAAATCGGTATATTTTACGCCTGATCCACATAATTAATGAAATTGAGTCATTGCATTTAGTTAGAAAGAACTACTAATGAGTGTTTATTTTACACAAAAAACGGTTAAACGAAGCAAATAGTCAAAAGGTTACATGAGAATTATTAGAAATAGTCAGGAAAGGCAGGAGATCAATGAAAATAATCGAATAATTCTCAAGAGCAATAAAAAACTGCCTAATTTCCTATTGGAAAACGGGGGAACCACTCTGGGTGAATTGATTCCGACGTCTGAGCTTTGTCAGCGCCTGAGGAGTCATAGGGAGCCTTCAACCGAACCCCACAGCTAACCTCGTCGGCATTGGAAGGAGTTTCACAATTGAAAAAGGTTACCGCATTACTACTGGGTCTCGTTCTCGTACTCGCTTTCCAGGCTGGGAGCGCTTTCGCAGACTCAAAACTAAACGGCTTCATCAATGATCTTATCGGTTCACCGTACAAAAGCGGCGGAACGTCGTCGAAAGGCTTTGATTGCTCCGGTTTTACGAGCTATGTGTTCGAAAAAATGGGCATTGAGCTTCCACGCACATCTGGCTCGCAAGCAAAATCAGGCGATAAGGTTGCTAAAGAGGACCTTATTCCGGGAGACCTTGTTTTCTTCGACACTGTCGGCGGAAACAACAGCACGGTATCCCACGTAGGCATTTACATAGGAGATGGCAAGTTCGCACACTCCTCTTCTAGCAGAGGCGTTGTGACAGACAAACTTAACTCCTCTTATTATGAAAATCGTTTTGTGACTGCTCGTCGTGTCATGGATACGGACTCTTTCCAAGCATACGCCGACGGACAATAGAGTAACCTATTTCCTCTCTGTATGAGAGTTGCACGGGTAGACTCACTCAGCAAAGCCGCAGTTGTTTGTCCTCAAGCGACAAATGACATGCGGCTTTGCTGTTATTGCGCCGCTAAGGGAGGAGGAGCAGTCTCATCATGTATTTATTTATTCATCGCAAGGATTTGCGTACCGAAGATTTGCGCGCATTCGATTATTTGAGAAAAAAAGATACGCAGGGCATTCATTTGCTAATCATAGATCCTGTCCTAACGGGCGGAGGCAGATTAAACAGTCATAGCGGTCGTAATTTTATGGCGCAAGCCGCCTCCCTGCTGCACAGCTATTCCAACGCGGGGAAAGAGCTGCATGTGCTGCATGGCGACCCTGCTTCGATTACCGAAGCGCTCTTAGAGGCGCATCCGATAGATGAGGTCATCGTTCATGCCGACTACACGCCTTATTCACGCCATCGCGACGAGCAGCTTCAGCTGACAGTCCGAGGCTTGAATCGCCGCTGGATGTCGATTGCAGATGCGCCGCTTGCCGATTTAGAAGCTTTCCCTGCTTTCGCTCGGCGATCCGAGCCTTATAAGGTGTTTACGCCCTTCTACCGCATGTGGAGCAGCTTTATGCTGGAGCATTACAGCTCGGTGGGCGATACGACGATTCAGGATCTCGCGACCTTAGCCGAAATCAATAGCAAAGTCGCTATTCAATTCGCGCTGCCAGATGTCATTTCTCATGCGCTTGGAGGCACGAGAGTGGAAGGCTCGCAAAAATCGTCAGCCATGCTGGATCGATTTGTACGCGAGCGCCTCGCCTCTTATGCGGGCAGACGGGACATTTACGCAGAGGAGCATACTAGCGGGCTCGCTCGCTTCTTGAACACCGGCGCCATCTCGGCGCGTCAATCCTACGAGCTTACGCAGGGCTTGCCCGGTGCCGAAGCTTGGACCCGTCAGCTCGCTTGGCGTGATTTCTACTTGTACCAAGCCATGTATCATGAAGACTACTTCCATTATGAGCAGCTGATGAACTTGTCCCCGCTCACTGATACTTTTTTTGAGGCCTGGTCTACTGCTGCCACCGGCATTCCGATCATCGACGCAGCCATGACGCAGCTGAACCGCACGGGGGAAATGCCAAATCGGCTTCGAATGGTAACGGCGATGTTTCTCACGAAAAACCTGCTTTGTCCGTTTACGCTTGGGGAGCAGCACTTTCGCCTTCACTTAAGCGACTATGACAATACGCTTAATCGCGGCGGCTGGCTGTGGTGCTCATCGCTAGGTTATGATGCAGCGCCTTACTTCCGCATCATGAATCCCGAGACGCAGTCGCGCACCTATGACCCTAGCGGCAGCTACATCCGTCGCTGGCTGCCTCATCTCGCCCATCTCTCGGACAAAGAGATTCATCAGCCGCTAAGCGGCGCCATCGTGGATCTAAAAGCGTCGCGCGCGCGAGCCATCGAGGTGTACAAGACCATTCTCAAATAGCTGGCACGGCTTTGGCTGGCTTTCGTTCGGACAATCATGCCTTTAATGTTGTGTTTGCTAATAAATAAACCTCCACCGCCGCTTTGAAACAGCGATTGTGGAGGTTTTTAACATTTATTTGATCATTAGACGGATTGATGTCAAGCAAGAGCTATAACCCGCGCTGCGCCTCTCTTCTTCCCAGCACAAGCATAGCCGCCAGCAGAAGCAGCATCAGCACGACAAGCAAGCTAATATACCATAGCGTGGATTGTACGTTATACTGGTCCATAAACCAGCCGGTCACTCTTGGGAAAATAGCGCCGCCAAGGCCGCCGCATGCCACAAGCAAGCTCGTTGTCCGCTCGGTCATTCCCGGAATGAGCTCATTGGCATAAACAAGGGCGATGCCGAAGATGCCTGAGAAGAATAAGCCGCTTAGCGCGACAAATACCAGCATCCAGCTGAGTTGCCCCATGACCGCCATAAAAACAAAGACGACCGAGGCGCCTGCCGTAGCGATGAGCAAATAACGCGAATACCCCATCCGATCGGCAAGCACGCCTGCAAAAAGGCGCCCAAGCACCATCGTTCCCCAGAACAGACTGAGCGCGGCAGCCGCACTCGATTCTTCAACGCCTGAGCGGACGATAAGAATAGACGGCAAATAGTTGGAGAAGCTCATCTCCATGCCGACATAAATCATAAAAAATAACGCCGATAACAGCAAAAACGGCAATGCTTTTCTCGGATAACCAAAGAAGGCTGACGATTCCGAAGCAGAAGGGACAACCGCAGCAACGTTAGCTTTGTCCGGCTCTGCCGCAGCTCTCGGAATATATCCAAGCTGATCATCAAGCTCCCCGAATGACATCGTTAGCCACAATACAAACGTTATGCCTGACATTGCGGCCAATATCGGAAAAGACACCTGCCAGACGTTCTGTTGAATCAGGTATGCAGCTGCAATCGGGATTAATAAAGCGCCTACGCCAAAAAAAGTTTCCAATCGGCTCATGGCAGAGGCCTTGCCGTTCTTTGCCAAATCGATGATCATCGCGCCGACGACTGCCTCCGTCATGCCGAAGCCGAAGCCCGCTAGCGGAGCAATCGCGAGCATCCATCCCCATGGGAGCAATAGA
This sequence comes from Paenibacillus sp. PL91, assembly GCF_012935325.2. Classification (GTDB taxonomy): domain Bacteria; phylum Bacillota; class Bacilli; order Paenibacillales; family Paenibacillaceae; genus Pristimantibacillus. Next base: position 38,204 of record NZ_JABBYG020000023.1, on the reverse strand, counting down.
CTATAGGCCGCCTCGCTAAGCGTCAATATGCCGATCGCGAGCAGCACAGCCCCCCTCTTCCCGATTCTTGTCGTAATAGAGGGCGCCAGCAGCACACCTACCAAAAATCCAAGAAACTGATTCATAATCCATTGCCCGCCGTCTTTATAGGTCAAGCTATAATATTCAATGAGCTGTTCCAAAATAGTCCCGCCCACGACATGGGCAACGCCGATGATCAAGTATGACAAGCAGCCAAGCCAAAGTAACTTTTTCATGCTTAAGGTTCTCCTTATATACGCACGTTCTCGCTGCGTCTATCTGCTATAATAAATTTGTTTCATTCATTCTTCACTTTAAACGAATGGATCGATCGGAGGCGACTGACCTGTGACGAACAAACAAAGCTCCATCCATTATAAACGAGATCCACTTGAAATGACCATATGTCCGCTTGAAACGGGTCTTGCCGAGGAAATATGCAGCTGGATTTATGAAGCGCCTTACGATATTTACAATTGGCCCGATTGGGGGCAAATGAAAAAGGACGGGATCGAATTTGGCGATCCCGTCCTTCGCGCAGCGCAATATGCCGCAGTTTTAGATGGTCAACAGAAGCTAATTGGTTTTGCGCAATTTTTCCCTTTAACGGGAGTAACCCGGCTTGGCCTTGGCCTGCGTCCCGACCTCTGCAGCCATGGACTCGGCCCCGCCTTCACACGGCTCATCGTTGCAGAGGCAAAGCGGCGCGCGCCGCAAAATGAAATTGATCTAGAGGTGCTCACTTGGAACACGCGTGCAGCTCGTGCTTACGAACGCGCCGGCTTCCGCATTACGGATACTTATTCGCGCTCGACCCCCACTGGCTTTGCCGAATGCCACTGTATGGTTTACGAAGAGGTTTCCCGAAATTAAAGCCGCTGGACTTCCCGTTCCGTATCCTTAAAATCCATAAATAAAATAAGTCCGGGTGCAACGAGCACCGAAACGGTTCGAATCCAAGCGTGAGATTCCAGATCTGTATAGGCGCGAGATACGATAGCACGGCGGTTCTCGTTCAGCAAAACGAGGTTAGGAACAAAGTAAGGCCGCCAGCTCCAGTTCGCACCGCGATACTGCTCCTCGCGCTGCCAGTCCTTGTCCGATTCGCGATAATAATTGGAGGACAGCTGAATGCCGTCCTCGTTGCACAAATAAACCCTTATACAATGGTCGTAAAGCTTGTGCAAGAGCAGCTCTATCCAATCATCCTTCTGCTCTGGAACACATGCCTTATTCACAACCTCGACAAGCTGCTCCGCTAGCTGCTCGGATTTTCTCTGCCAATAGCGCTCAGCCCCTAAGTAATGCAGCAGGCGCTGCTCAAGCTCCGACTCAATAATCGTCGCAAAGCAATCCGGCTCACGGAACTCTGGCTCTGCTCTCGCGAACATAAAGCCCTGCACATAACGAGCGCCTGCCTGAATCGAGCGGCTCAAATCCTCACGCGTCTCCACGCCTTCGACAAGCAGCGACGCTCCAATTTGCTCGGCTAGATCGGAGAAGGAGCGAAGCACGCCGAAATAACCGTCATGCGTCGCGCTCTTCTTGATCATATGAATATCAATTTTGAGCAAATTAGGCTGAATATGAGCAATGCGGTCCGTGCTGCTGAAGCCGCTGCCCACATCATCGATAGCGATTAAACAGCCTCGTGAGCGGTAAATATCAACGACGGCACGAAGTCCTTCCATCGAACCGTGAAAGCTCTCCTCGGTAATCTCAATCACAATTCGCTTCGGATCAATGCCGTACTTATCAAGCAGCGACAACGTGTAGAGCTCTCCGTTCTCCTCATACCGATAAATCCAAGACGGCTTCAAATTAATGAACAGCAGCGGCTTCTCTTCCGTCTTTGCCAGCTTTGAGAATGCCTGCTCGCGCAGGAGCCGATCCACGACGATATGGTCCTCTTCCGCTACCTGCGCGTTACAGAAAAAAGGCCCGAGGCTGCGAACCGAATCACCCTTGACTGCACGGCCAAGCACCTCATAGCCTATAATTTTTCTTGTATCCATCGCTATAATGGGCTGATAAAAAGCGGCTAGCGTTTCACCGTCTAAGCCAAGCGCTTCGGGCAGCGGCAACGATGATGGGCACTCCTTCATAGCGATCTCCTCTATGTGAACTACATGTTAAATTATCTGTCATACACTGAATAATATTGTAATGTAATCGACATAATTTGTAAAGATCCGACAGGCAATCTCCTCGTTTTTTGCAGGAATGTGTCGGAAGTTATATCAATCTAATAATTTGCGTCACTTTATCGTCATGCGACACTTCAATAATATGATGCTTGCTGTTATAAGTAATGACACCGCTGCCTACCTCGATAACGGGGTCCTCCCCTAAGCCGAAGAAAACATCATCCGCCAAAGCTTCCATCACCTCGAGCCGATCCTCGGTAGGCAGGACCGCCCATTCGGCAGGCTCCATTTCAAAAAAAGTATAGCTTCCCTCGATTTCAGCCACAGCTGTTGTCAAATCCTTCAATATATCTGCGTATTCTCTTGCATGTCTAACGCCCATTTGGATATACCACCTTTACCATCGTCATTTTTTGTACACATCTCTCTACTATTCTACCGCATTTTATCAAATTTTAACGGGTTCGCCTTCAAATCCTTCCTTTTACTCTAACTTCAGAATACCCATTTGACGATAATAGTAGAAGTAGAGAAATGTCGAAAATGATTTGGACGGGGTGTATGATGAAAAATTCAACAATTATCGGTCTTGTGCTAGGTTTAGTCGCTGTACTCGGAGGGATGGTCTTAAAAGGAGCACACCTGACGTCTCTTTTGAATCCCGCTGCCTATATGATTATTATTTTGGGAACGGTAGCCTCTGTTATGATCGCCTTTCCCATGTCCGAACTCTCCAAAGTCGGCAAGCTGTTCAAAATGGTATTCACAGAGCAAAAGCTGCCTCAGCGTGATGAATTGATACAGCGTTTCATGGAATGGGCTTCGATTACACGCCGTGAAGGCTTGCTTGCGCTTGAAGCAAAGGTCGATGAAATTGAAGATACGTTCCTTCGCAACGGAATGCGTATGATTATTGACGGCAACGATCAAGACTTCGTACGCGACGTGCTGCTTGAGGATATCGCCGCGACAGAGGACCGTCATAAAGCCGGCGCACTAATTTTCACGCAAGCCGGTACCTATGCGCCTACACTAGGGGTGCTTGGCGCGGTTGTCGGCTTGATTGCCGCACTCGCGGATATGAGTGATATGGATAAATTGGCTCACGCCATAGCCGGCGCATTTATCGCTACCTTGCTAGGTATTTTCACCGGTTACGTGCTCTGGCATCCTATTTCTAATAAGTTGAAGCGCATGTCTAAGAAGGAAATCCAAATCCGTCTTATGATGGTTGAAGGCCTTCTGTCCATCCAATCCGGCGTATCGACTATTGCCATTAATCAGAAGCTGTCTGTTTTCCTTACACCTACAGAAAGATTGAAGATGAGGGAGAAGGAGGAAGGCGCCGTTGAGCAGAAAGCATAGACACGAAGAACACGAGGAGCATGTTGATGAATCCTGGCTCATTCCTTATGCCGATTTGCTCACCCTGCTGCTTGCGCTCTTTATAGTGTTGTATTCCATGAACTCCGTCGACGTGAAGAAATTTGAAGAAATGTCCAAAGCCTTTAACATTGCACTCAGCACAGGCAGCGGCGTCCTCACCGAAACGGCCATCGTAAAGAGCGGCGAGGATGACGGGAAGAAGCAGGATGAAGAGGGCGGCAAGATCGATTCCAAGGATCAAAGCAAAAATCAGACTGATGCTGAGAAGGCTCGCGAAGAGCTCGTGAAGCAGGAGCAAAAGGATCTTGAGGATCTGAAGAAGAAGGTTGATGCGTATATCAAGAAGAACGGCCTAACAACCGATCTAGAAACGAAGCTTAATCTTTCCCAGCTTATGATCACGATCAGCGACAATGCTCTATTTGCCCCGGCGCAAGCGAACGTTAAGCCGGAATCGAAGGCACTCGCCATCGCAATCGGCAAAATGCTGCAGCAGTATCCTGATTACGAGGTCATCGTCTCCGGGCATACGGATACAACCCCCATCTCGACCGTCTTCTTCAAGTCGAACTGGGATCTAAGCTCGATGAGAGCCATTCGTTTCATGGATATTTTACTCGAAAATAAACAATTGAAGCCAGAACGCTTCAGCGCCATCGGCTATGGCGAGTATCGACCGGTAGCTGACAACAAAACGGCAGCCGGCAAAGCCAAAAACCGCCGCGTCGAGGTTTCCATTATTCACACGTATGCGGACGCGACCAATGCGCAAAGCCTGACCGTCAAATAAGCAAGCAAAAAAATCCCCTGCAGCCACTCGCTTAACGCGTGCGGTTCAGGGGATTTTCATCTTATTGCCTGTTTGGGTTACACCGGTTCATAGCTTAACGTCTCAAACAATGCTGCCTTCTCGGATTCAGTTAAATCTCTCCACTTTCCGACCTGCAGCCCGCCTAAATGAATGTTCATGATCCGCTGCCGCTGCAGCCTTCTCACATGGTAGCCGAACGCTTCGCACATTCTTCGAATTTGACGATTGCGTCCTTCCGTCAATATAATTCGGAACACGCGGTCCGTCACTCTCGTTACGACGCAAGGCAGCGTCATGCTGCCCAAAATATGAACGCCGCTTGCCATTCCTTTCAAAAATGCCTCCGTTACCGGCTTATCCACCGTTACCAAATATTCCTTCTCGTGCTTGCCCTCCGAACGGAGAATCGGATTTACAATGTCTCCGTCATTCGTAAGAAGAATCAAGCCTTCGGAATCCTTATCCAGCCTTCCAATCGGGAAAATACGTTCCGTATGGCCGACAAAATCGACAATGTTTCCTTTAATATGAAGCTCTGTCGTACTCGTAATGCCAACCGGCTTATTGAGCGCAATGTAGACATGGCGCTTCTGCTCGCCAATTTTGCGGCCATCCACTCGCACATCATCACCTGGCTCAGCCTGGCTGCCTAGCTGCGCCTTAGCCCCATTAATCGTTACTCGCCCGCTGTCTACGAGCTTATCCGCCTCTCGTCTGGAGCAATAACCCGTTTCGCTAATAAACTTATTAATTCTCAAAGCTGTTTCACCCCGTTGTATGTACTGCCAGATCGGCAATTTTATCCGATGGATAATAATGCATAGCTGCTGTCGCATTCTCTTTGCGTTCAGCCTTCTTCATTATAGTCTCACTTGCCGCAAGGTTCATTGCACGCGCGACATCCTCGCCTTTAATCGGCCGATACTTGCGCAGTGGGCCAACCATGGCGAATCGCAAACCTTTCGAAGCCCAAGCGCCGATGGATTCCCCGAGGCGAGCTGATGCCCTCTCACCTAGCAGAAGAGAAGGCTGAAATACATGAACATCCGGAATGCTAAGCCCAGAAAGCGCATCCTGCAGCTCACCCTTCACCCGGCTGTAAAACACGCTTGAGCTTGAGGATGCTCCCATTGCCGTAACGACGGAAAATAAAGAAGCGTTTGTTCGCTCAGCGAAGCGTGCCAGAGCAAGCGGATATTCATAGTCCACCTTGCGGAACGCTTCTCGCGTCTTGGCTATCTTTATCGTTGTGCCTAGCGTGCAAAATACAACATCGGCGCTTACCTGCTCCAGCGCCTCATCCAGCTCATCCAAAGATGCGAGTATTATATTTAGCTTGGAAAGCTCGTTTGCACGGCCTAGCCCTGTCACCTCTATAGGGCGTCTAGTGAGAACCGTAACGCTGCGCACTAACGGATCTTGGATCAGCTGCTTGAGCAAAGCAGAGCCAATTAGGCCGGTTGCCCCAGCCAATAGTGAGGTGTAGCCTCTTTCCCCGCCATGAGACGAACGTGGCTTGCTTAACTCCTCCGTGCCGGAACTTTGCTTCAACTTAGGTTCCCCCTTTCTTGACCCATGAGAAGCCCGATCTATTGTTATGGTTCTAGTATACCGTTCTCCGCTTCTTCTTTCAAAGCTGGAAGCATGACATGTATCGTTGTTCCTACGTTAACCTGGCTTTTGATATCCATCGTGCCGCGGTGGCTGTTGATGATCCGCTGGCTTACCATAATGCCAAGCCCAGTTCCCGTCTCCTTGCCAGTAAAGAAAGGATCGCCGATTTTAGGTATGATCTCGTCAGGTATTCCCGTGCCTTCGTCTGTTATTGTAATTGAAATATGCTCACGCTTGTGTGCAATAAGAATATGGATTTCCCCGCCGCCCGGCATCGCTTCAATCGCATTTTTCAGCAAATTAATGAATACCTGCTTTAATTGATTTTCCTCGCATGAAATCAGGCACTGATCCTCTGTAAAGGAAACACGAAACTCAATATTATGAAGCAGGGCTTCACTGTTCATTAGTGCAAATACATCCTGGAGGACATTTCTCACGTCCTTGGTTACGAACCTCGTTGCTTGCGGCTTGGCCAAAATCAAAAACTCTCCGACGATCAGATTAATCCGGTCCAGCTCAGACAGCATGAGGGCTACGTGGGATAGCGCAAGCTTCTTGCTCTCCTGCTGCAGCTGCAGAAAGCCGCGCAGCGTCGTAAGAGGATTTCGGATTTCATGGGCAACTCCTGCAGCAAGCTGCCCGACTGTCGTGAGCTTCTCCGATCTGCGCAGCAGCTCCTCCATCTTGTTGCGACTGCGCATATCCCTTGAAATGCTGGCAAAGGCACGAATCGTTCCGTCTGAATCCCGAATAGGCGAAATCGTGACGCTAACCGGAATCAACTCACCCGACTTGGTGACTCGCATCGTCTCCTGCGCGGGCAGCACCTTGCCCGATAATAGCTGGTTCAGCGTATGCAGCAGCTCCGCTCGGTGCGATTCCGGAAGAATCGGATAGATGAGCCCGATCGCCTCCTCCTCCTCGTAGCCGAAGAGAAGCTCGAAAGCGCGGTTTACCTGAATGACCCTCCCGTCCAAGTCATTAAGATGAATGGCATCGCTTGTGTGATTGATAAAGGATTCCAAATGCTCCTTCATACGCCGGTTTTCCTCAAATGCTTTGCGCAGCTTGTTCATATAAATGCTTAAGTTTTGCGACATTGCATTGACTTTGAGCGCAAGCAGCCCAAATTCATCCTTCCGCTTGATGCGAATCGGCTGCTGGAAGCGAGCCGAAGAAACCTCGTTCACCTTCCACAAAATATCCTTGAGCGGCCTGATCATAACACCAACTAGCCAATAGCTGATGATGAGCACGAGTACCATAATGATGCCTGTATAGATTAACGTATCATTGCGTTCCTTACTAATGCGATCCTGGATACCTTCTCCATCATAGACGACGCTTATAATATAATTGCCCATGCTTTCCGTAAAATAGAAGCTCCGAAAATAAGTCTTGCCGTTGATTTTCATTTTTCGAAGCACAAAGCCTGTGTTCTTCACTTCGGCTATAATGGAATGGTCGGTCTTTGAATCCATATACGAGTAGGCACCGAAAGAAACCGACAACGAGTCTTGCTCAAATACGGTAATTTCCTTTATATTTGGATTTAATGATTTTACGATGTTAAAAATATGATCAGGTCCGGTACGATCTCCTTCGACAGGCTTAAAGCCTGTTCCCGTTTGATTCTCGTAGGAGGTGAAGGAATTCGCAATATGCATCGAGGTATCCTTCATGGAATTACGTGCTTGCTCTCGCATATCACGAATCATCGAATATTCGTTTAGGAAATGATGGCAAATAAAAAACGTCAACACAATAAGCGTAATCAAGACGGAGAATTTCATCTTAATTGACAATGAATGACACATCCTTTTACTCGAAAACGTTTTTATTAACAGCTTATACACATTACTAACAGCCATTGTGCACAGTACTGAATAAATTGTGAGTATTTATGTGCATATCGTGTCAGTTATCCACAAAGTTATCCACCACATGTTAACAACAGAATATTTGTTCGGTGTATAATGATTTTTTGTAAAGGGGTTATTGTTTATGAATAGAGAGCTTGAAGATCAAAATTGGATGCTGGAAGCCATCGCAGAAGCCAATAAAGCTGAGCAAATCGGTGAGGTGCCTATCGGAGCCGTTATCGTTAGAAACAATGAAATTATCGGGAGAGGCTACAATTTGCGCGAAACACGGTTTGATCCAACCGCGCATGCTGAAATGGTGGCCATTCGTGACGCCTGCGAACGCATCGGCGCTTGGAGATTGTTAGATTGTACGTTGTATGTCACATTGGAGCCTTGTCCCATGTGTGCAGGTGCAATTGTTCAATCCCGGGTTAAGCGTGTCGTATACGGAACAACGGATCCGAAGGCGGGTTGTGCCGGCACGCTCATGAATTTACTGCAAGAGCCCCGTTTCAACCATGAAACGGAGCTCACTAGTGGTATTTTACAGCCTGAATGCGCTTCGTTGTTAACGCAATTTTTCCGTCGACTGCGAGAGAGATAGCTGACTCTGCTAATTGTCGCGGCGTATTGTAATAGGGGTTATTTCGTTTTTTTGTATATGCTGCAACGCAACAATAAGTTGATCGGCCTCTTCGCTTATCGCCAGAACATCCGGATCTGTTAAACTGCCGCGTGCTTCGGCTATTTCATGAAGCTTTAGCCGCAGCGACTGCAATTGTATAAGCAAGTGTTTTTTGTCCATAGCTCGCTTCGGGGCACGCTCCTTATCTAGCACTCGTGTGGTATTGGATCTATTATACTCTTTGAGTTATAAGGAGTTTGTAAAAACTTGTCGACGAACGCAGACAATTTTCGGGCATTATTCGACAAAATGAAGTTATTTGTTCCATTTTATAGTTCTTTATTACTAAAAAAATCAAATATTTTTTGGGAATTTAACCATTCTATTCTTAAGGGACTAGTTAAATGTGCGCATATGCTAAATGATATGCACAATCAAAACCATCATTTTTTTGTGATTTGCACCTTACTTTTTGCAGTGAAATGTATACCAAATGTATACCAAATATATCCTGTCGATAAGCCTCAAACTCTTTTACGCTCGCTCGTTTTCTCTCGTTTACTGAGACAGCAAAGAGATTTTTATGCCTTCCAGCCAATTGTCAGCAATAACTTACAGCAGCTCGAAAATCAATATGGGGCGGCAAGTTACTTATATGCTGCACGATTTCGTTATGCGATTTAACGACAAATATCCCGAAAAATCGTTGCGGCTGCATGCTTTTGCAGTTGTCGAATTACAGATAAATCTGTTGGCGAATACAATAAATATTTCCATTTTATCGCACTAACTACTAGCGTTTTACTACTAATTGAGCAGGCGCAACTCATGCGTCTGCTCTTGTTTTTCTATGCCCCTATATAGACGCTAAAAACCGCTTGCCGTCCATGATTATGAGGATAAATCCATTTGTATTATAAGAAACTATGAAGTAAAATTATTTAAAACATATGAAGTATTGCATATAAAATAAACATAAATTCGGATGTCGGGATGTGCCTTTGTGAATAATAAAGCAGTTATTTTAGGTTGTAATTATTATATTGGTTTAAGCACGATTCGTTGCCTTGGTATTAACGGCGTACATACGGTTGCTGTTGATTATTCTACTAAAGATACCTACGGCGCGGATTCAAAATATACGTCCGAGAGATTAATTTCTCCACACTATAAAGAAGATACAGCTGCCTTCATTCGTTTCCTGAAGGATTATGCCCGCAAGCAAAGCGCGCCTCCTGTTCTAATTCCTTGCCATGATTCCTATCTGGAGGTCATAGATGAGCATTTGGAGGAGCTGAGAGAGCATTATCTCATTCCGCAAGACGTTCCAGGCATATATTCAGATATGATGAATAAAGAAGTACTACAGCGACTCTCCCTCGAAAACGGCGTTGCCGTACCGGAAACGGTTCGAGTGGATGAAGACCGCTTCTTCGAAAAGATCGACGAGATCATCAAGTTTCCTTGTATTGTGAAGCCCACCGATTCGCCTTCCTTCGTCGCGAAATTTAGAAGGAAGCTATTCAAGGTGCATAACCGCGCTGAACTCGAGGATGCACTCTCAAAAGCAAAGGAAGCGAGCTTGGAGGTGATCGTACAGCGTATCATTCCAGGCTTTGACGATCACATGTATACCTTTGACGCTTATTTAAACCAAGATTCCAAAGTAACGCACTGGGTAACCTGCCAGAAATTCCGCCAATATCCGATAAACTTTGGCGCATCGGTCTATACGGGACAAAGGTACGTACAGGAGCTGTTCGATATCGGCGCTCCTTTCCTAGAGAAGATGAAATGGAAGGGCTTTGCGGAAATCGAGTTCAAGAAGGACGCCGAAACCGGCAAGTTTTATCTGATCGAGGTCAATTGCCGAATCACCAACCTGAACAACCTGCTGTATAAGGTAGGTGTGAACATTCCTTGGATTACTTATCAAGAACTGACAGGCGGCAACATTGTGCCTCCCAAAGCCGTCAAAGAGAATACGAACCGCGTATTCTGGTACGGATATGAGGACATGCTTGCCGTTCGCGACTATATCAAGACGGGGCAGCTGACGTGGAAGCAAGTATTCGTATCGTTGTTTAAGCCTAAGGCTTATGCGATTTGGGATTGGAAGGACCCTAAGCCGGCCTTCTCCTATGCTGCTATCATTGGCGGAAAACTAACGAAGAAGCTTCTAAGAAAATAACCCGCACACAAAGGAAATGGTCACTAGAATGGAGCTGATCGGATGTTATTGACCTCTTTACTGAAAGATCTTGATTACACGCTCATAAAAGGCGATGTACATATAGAAATAAGCTCCGTAGCCTATGACTCCAGAGAGACTCAGGCTAATGGCGTATTTGTTGCGATTTCCGGTTTTTCGGTAGATGGGCATCAATTCATTGATAAGGCGATTGCGCTTGGCGCGAGCACGATTGTTGTAGAGAAGGATGTCCTAATCGAAGCTGATATAACGGTGCTGCAGGTTGCCAATACGCGCGAAGCGCTTGCCCGGATTGCTGCCAACTTCTATCAGCGTCCTACGGAGCAAATGAACCTAATTGGCATCACAGGGACAAACGGAAAGACGTCGACCACCTATTTTCTGAAATCAATCTTCGAGCAAACGGGAACTTCTCTTGGCATTATCGGCACAATCGGTACAGTTATCGGCGACAAGGTGTTCCAAAATAAAAATACGACGCCAGAGTCACTGAATTTGCAGCGCATCTTCGCCAATATGATCGAATCCCATATGAAGCATTGCGTGATGGAGGTCTCCTCGCATGCGCTCAATTTGAGCCGCGTTGCTCATTCCAGCTTCAATACCGGCATCTTTACCAATCTGACGCCAGATCATCTCGAGCTTCATCACACGATGGAGGAATATTTCGAAGCGAAGGCCAAATTATTTGCGATGACGACGGATTATAACATCATTAATGCGGATGATCCGTACGGCAGAATCCTTATCGATCGATTGAAGAGCAGCGGTCCAAGGCTCCTTACATACGCCATCGAGCAGGAAGCAGACATTTATCCGTCGGACATTCAATATTTTGCTGACTATACGACTTACACCGTTAACACGCCAAAAGGCAGCATCGCTATTAAGGTGAATCTCCCGGGAACAATCTACGTTTACAATAGCTTAGCAGCTATCGCAACCGCTTATTGCAACCAATTCAGCTTGCAGCAGATCGCGGACGGGATTGTTGCCGTTGAAGGCATCAAAGGCCGGCTAGAGGTCGTTTATCAGGATGAAGACACCAAAATCATCGTCGACTTTGCGCATACGGAGGACAGTCTGGAGAAGGCTTTGACGACGATCCGGCCTTTTGCCAAGGGCAGAATCATTCTCGTGTTCGGCGTTTATGCCTCTGACGGTGAATCCGGCACGGATAAGCGCAGAGCGATGGCCAAGGTTGCCGCTACGTTCGCCGATTTCTCCGTCATAACCTCGGATAATCCGAAGGAGCAGGACAATACGCTTATTATCCGGGAAATAGTTGAAGGCATCGAAGCGCATAATGGCGCTTACGAGGCTATTGTCGACCGCAGAGACGCGATTGCGTTTGCGATTGAAATCAGCAGAAAAGACGATGTTATTCTAATCGCCGGCAAAGGCCATGAAACGACGCAAATTATCGGCAAGACGGAAATTCCTTTTAATGAGACGGAAATCGTAAAGGAAATCAAACAAAGAACAAAGTGACGGTGCCCTGAAAATAAAGTAAATGAAAGGTATTGCATATGTGTGGTTTTGTAGGTTTTGCAGACAGTCGTCCAGACGTTGATCAGGTGTCCATCATTAGAGATATGATGGATACCATCGTTCATAGAGGCCCCGACAGCGGCGGCATCTATTCCGATGAAGAGGTAACATTAGGATTTCGGCGCCTGAAAATTATTGATATGTCTGAAGAAGCCGGCCAACCGATGTACAACGAGGACAAGAGCTGCGTGCTTGTTTTTAACGGGGAAATCTACAATTATCAGGAGCTTCGCGAAGACCTGCTGCTTAAGGGACACACCTTTGTAAGCCATACGGACAGCGAGGTCATCATTCACGCTTATGAAGAGTACGGCGTTCGGCTGCTGCAGAAGCTCCGGGGCATGTTTGCTTTTGCGATCTGGGATACGAATAAGGAAACGATGTTTCTTGCCAGAGATTTTTTTGGCATCAAGCCGCTTTATTATACGCAAAACACATCGGACCACTCTTTCCTATTCGGCTCGGAAATCAAAGCCTTTTTAATGCAGCCCGCTTTCCAAAAAGAGCTGAACAAGGATGCGCTAAAGCCGTATCTCACCTTTCAATATTCGGTCATGGATGAGACGTTCTTCAAAGGCGTGTATAAGCTAAAGCCAGGTCATTATATGATTTATAACAAAGGGTCTCTTGAGATTAAGCCCTATTGGGACGCTAGCTTTGAGGCAGAAGAGAATAGCCTTGCCAATTACGTCGACCAAATTAAAAGCACGATGAAGGAATCGGTTGATTATCACCAGATTAGCGATGTTAAAGTCGGCTCTTTCTTGTCCGGCGGCATTGATTCCAGCTATATTACCGCCTTGCTTAAGCCAAACAAGACGTTTTCTGTCGGCTTCCAGGATTACGAGGGGAATTTTAACGAGACGAATCTTGCTGAGGAATTATCTGATATTTTAGACATCGAAAATCATAAAAAGCTGGTTACGGCCGATGAGTGCTTCGAGCTGCTGCCAACGATTCAATATCATATGGATGAGCCGCAGTCCAATCCTTCTTCTGTACCTTTGTATTTCTTAGCGGAGCTGGCGAGCAAGCATGTGACCGTTGTTCTCTCGGGCGAAGGCGCGGACGAAATTTTTGGTGGATATGATTGGTACGACACGACGCCAGCCATGAAAAAATATAAAAAGCTGCCATTTGTAGTAAGGCGTTCGCTCTCCCTACTCGGCAGCAAGCTGCCAAAACACAGAATCACCTCCTTTGTGGTAAAAGGCGGGCAGCGTGTTGAGGAACGTTTTATCGGACAGGCTTATGTGTTTGATGAAGCTGATGCGATAGCCGTATTGAAGGATGACTTTAAGCATGGACCTTCCGTACAAAGCATCACAAAGGAAGTATATAAACATGTGCGCGGCAAGGACGATATTACAAAAATGCAATATGTCGATCTGAAGCTTTGGCTTCCGGGCGACATTCTTCTTAAGGCAGATAAAATGAGCCTTGCGCACTCCATTGAGCTGCGGGTTCCTTTTTTAGATAAAATGGTGATGGACCTCGCTTCCAAGCTGCCCGCAGAACATCGCGTGCATAAGGGCAATACGAAGCATGCCTTGCGTACGGCGGCGAAGGAAGTGCTGCCAGATGAATGGGCGAACCGGCCAAAGGTCGGGTTCCCCGTACCGATTAGACACTGGCTCAGGCAAGAAAAATATTATAAGCTCGTGAAGGATATGTTTCTCTCCGACCGGGCTAAGCTTTTCTTTCATACCGATGAGCTGCTGAAGTATTTAGATGCTCATTACTCGGGCAAGCAGAATTATGCCAGGTATATTTGGACGGTATACGTATTCCTTATATGGCACAAGACGTTCTTCGAGCAAGCGTAACCGGCTAGCGCATTCGAGGCTGCCATGACCGCTACGCACTGTAGCAACTAATACAGCGATACAGTAAAGGGAACTCCATCATGAAGAGAATCGTAAAGCTACTGGTGTTACTGGGTATTATCTTTTTCGTTTATACGTTGTTTAATAAAGAAGACGCTGCAAAAATAAACAAGGAAACGGCCAAGCAAACGCCAACCGCCGCTCCTTCACCCAAGATCGAGCAAGGTACCCTTACCATCGTTAATACGGATGAGGCTGCTGAACAGCCGATTAAAGGCGCCGTATTTACGATTACAGCTGCCGGCAGCACCAAAGTCATCGATACATTGACTACGGACGCAACAGGCAAGGCAACGTCTAGTTTGCTTGATTATGGCACAAGCTATACAATTAAGCAGCAGAAGGTCAGCACGCCCTATCAATTGTCGGAGGAAGAGCACCGCTTGACGGTGAATGCACCCGAGCAGCAGCTTCCTGTTACCAATCCCGTGCTTTTGCATGTAAAGGATTTCGAGAGAAAAGACGATGGCACGATCGAGATTAAGAAGGTATATATCGATGTGGATACCGTTATGCAGAAGCCTGAGCTGCCTAATGGCTGCGAGATTACTTCTTTAACCGCTGTACTCAATTATTATGGCTATGAGGCTACAAAGACGGAGATGGCGGACGTATATTTGCCAAAGCAGCCTTTTTCCTCTAAGAACAATAAACTTTATGGACCCGATCCATACCAAGCATATGCAGGCGATCCAAGGCAGCTTAAAGGCGGATTTTTCAGCTTCGCTCCTCCTATCGTAGAGGCGGCCAATCTGTATTTTGATGCCATAGGAAGAAGCAGCAGCACGGCTGATATAAGCGGGAGCACGCGGGAGCAAATCATGGAGCAGCTTGATAAAGGCATTCCTGTCGTCACTTGGATTACGCTTGATCTCACGCCGCCAAAAATGAATTATGGCTGGTACTTCAATGATACGGGTGAATATCACTCGGCTCCAGTTAATTTGCATGTTGTCGTGCTTAATGGCTACGAGGACGGCATCGTGCATGTCATGAACCCGTTAAAGGGACAAGTGACCTACGATGCGGACAGTTTCTTTAACAGCTATGATGAAATGGGAAGCCATGCTATGATTGTCGGTAATTAAAAGGTTATCAATCAATTAAACACTTCATTAAAAGTAGGTTGAACTATGGAAGCTAAAAGCTTAGGTGTCATAGGCGGAATGGGCCCGAAAGCAACATCGGTATTTTTTGACCATGTGATCGAACAGACTGCAGCAGACCGTGATCAGGACCATATCAATATGGTTATCCTCAATCATGCCACTTTGCCCGATCGGACGAGTGTCATATTGAGCCAGAAAGGCGAGTTGTTTCTCGAAGCGGTCGCGAAGGATTTGAAGCTGCTTGAAGCAACCGGCGTATCGAATATTGCAATCCCTTGCAATACGTCCCATTATTTCTATGACGAAATGCAGAAGATGACCAGCATCAACATCATCAACATGGTGGATGAGTCGCTTAAAGTGATCTACGATGCATATGGCGAGCACTGCAAGGTCGGCATTTTAGCAACGAATGGAACCGTAAGCAGCGGTGTATACCGCAAAGGCTGCGATCAGTACAATATGCAGCTCCATGAGCCCAGTGAAGAGGTTCAAGAACATGTGATGGATATTATCTACAATAAGGTTAAACGCAATTTGCCGGTTGAGCCTTCAGAGTTTGAAGGCATTATCCAGCATCTTTTGGAGCATGACCAATGTCAATGCGTCATTATCGCATGCACCGAGCTATCGTGTATTCCCATTCAGAGCGAGATCGCAAAGCATTGTGTCGATGCCATGGCCGTGCTTGTTCAGAAGTCTATCGAGCTATCCGGCAAGCAGTCCATCACGAAATAAAAGCACAAACGAGGCCTATGGAATCCACAGCTTACGCTGACGGCAAGCTGTGGTTTGGGTTTCGCTGCTGCGATAAAAGGTCCGCTAACATAGAAAAAATCCGGAGATCGTCTCCGGATTTTTTTTTGATATGAGCAGTTGATTATGAATTAAACATGATTAAGCTCCACGTTGATGTTGCCGCGAGTTGCTCTCGAATATGGACATACTTGGTGAGCCGCTTCAACCAATTCCTTAGCTACATCCAGCTCTACACCTGCAACCGAAACATCCATCTTCACTCCAAGCTCATAGCCTCCGTCATCATCCTTGCCAAGCGTAACATGTGCAGTCACTTCTGTTTTTTCCACTTTAATTTTCTTCATTCGAGCCACTAGGTTAAGCGCGCTCTCAAAGCATGCCGCATAGCCTGCCGCAAAAAGCTGCTCTGGATTGGTCGCTCCGCCTACTCCTCCAAGCTCCTTAGGAGCTCTCACTTCAAGATTCAAAATATTATCGCTCGATACGAGCTTGCCGTCTCTTCCACCTGTCGCCGTTACTGTAGCTGTGTATAGATTTTTCATGTTCAATTCCTCCAATTAGGTTTGTTTGTTCGTTCTTGCTGTTCGAATAGCTGCAAAAGAAACGGCATGGGTTTGCTTCATTCCGTCATTTGGTATGACATCATGCTTTCTTATTACCCAAATCCTCTTGTTCTATTCTCTTCAGCAGAACCAACAACGTCTTATCAATTTCATGCAATTAAGTTTTATACAATGTAATATACACCCGCCTTTCATTGTTGTCAATAGCCTAGTCATGATATCAACAAAAAAAGCGGCCCTCTCCCTATATCTCGGAGGCGGTCGCCTGATGTGCGTATTCGATTGATGGAACATTGCGTAAGCATCTTTTATATATCAGCCTTCTTACCAAGGCGATTCATTAAATACGAGCGGTTCGCCAAAATCCGCTCATCCGTTGGTCTGAAAATGGCCGCCTTTTCGTTATGCTCATACGCTTTTTCGTACTCGCCAATGCGATCATAGCAGACGCATAGCTGCAGATTCGGCAGCCATGTGGAGCAGGCTATGTTTTCAAAGCCCCAGCTCTCCTCCGGCTTTTCTGTCGTTAGCGCAAGCTTATACCAATAAATGGCCAGCTTTGGCTCACTTCTCTGCATGAAATAATAGCCTAATCGGCAGCAAAATTCCGCTCTCGGCTTATCATAATGAAAGGAGCGAAAGATCGAATCGACCGTATTGCGCGTATCATGAATCTCGCCATAACAATCGGCCAGCCTGCTGCAGGCAGCCACGTTATCCTCGACCCAGCCTTTTTCCGTCGCAAGAAATTTATTGTAATATTTTATGGCAGCCTCAAACTTTCCATGGTCTTTAAGCTCGTTGGCATAATAAAACAGATCGCGCGGTGCAAAGATTTCTCCTTTGGCTAAGCGCTGCTCATATATGTTCAAATTGCGGTCACTGTCATGGCGAATGCTGCTATGCGTTACCGCCACGTCACTATGCAAGATGTGACCATACACCTCTAGGTATTCGTGTACCGGGCCAATCCATTTAAATGCGCGCTCCCGCTTCACAAGTCGATTCCGCCTTAATTTAGTGGTGACGTTGCCGAACTCATCGAACGCCAGATGATATTCCATCGAAACCGAGTCAACGTCCGGGTTTAAATGCTGCTTCAAGCTTATTAGCTTCTGGCGATCAGATTCCTTCAATATATCATCCGCATCCAGCCACATAATATGTGATTGGGTTGCCAAAGAAAAAGCAAAGTTGCGAGCTGCTGCGAAATCATCGATCCAGGTAAAATGCTCAATTCGGTCGGTGAATTCTCTCGCAACCTGCTCCGTCGAATCGGTTGAGCCAGTATCCACAATAATAATCTCATCGGCGATGCCTTTCATGGAGGAAAGACATCGTCCGAGTGTTTTCTCTTCATTTTTGACAATTAAGCATAGGCTTATCGAAATCAATAAAATCACACTCCCGTGAGTCGATTAGATTGATTCATCATATTCCTGTGTAATATTCCTGTTACTTCTGGAGCATTAACGCAATCGAATAATCGATACGGCCGCACCAGCGCTTCCGCAAGCATAAAAAAAGACCTCATTGGAATTCTCCAACGAGGTCCTGCCAACTGCTGCTAATCGATTTCAGGAATATCGGCTTCACGATCTCTCACTTCAAGAATACGAGGCAGCTGCTCAAAAAACACATCAACCACGCTCGGGTCAAAATGGCGGCCTCGCTCTTCCGTAATGAGCGCTAATATTCGATCCAGCGGCCAAGCCGCTTTATAGATACGTGAGCTGCCTAATGCATCGAAAACATCCGCTAGCGCCGTAATACGTCCGTATATATGTATGTCTTCGCCTTTAAGGCCTTGCGGGTAACCTGAGCCGTCCCATTTCTCATGATGCTGCAAAGCAACGATTGCCGCTGCGCGAAGAAGCTGCCGCTTCGAATTTCGCAGAAGCCGAAAGCCGATATCAGAATGCTGCTTCATCTGCTCGAACTCTTCATCCGATAGCTTCCCCGGCTTTTGCAAAATAGCATCAGGTATGGCTACTTTGCCGATATCATGCATCGGCGAGGCGTTCCGAAGCATGTCTGCTTCGGCCTCGCTCATTCCTAAGCCTAACGCTAATATATAGGAATAGTGGGCGACACGATTAACATGATTGCCCGTTTCCTTTGAGCGGCCCTCGCCGATTTTGCCCATCGCCAAAATAATTTCTTTTTGCGTCTCGATAATTTCATCATGAAGCAAGATCGATTCTAGCGATTTTCCTGAATAGGCTGCAGCAAGCGACAAATAATCCATATCCTGTGCCGAAAAGGTCTGTTTGACAGTCAATTTATTGATAGCCTGATAAGCGCCGATGACTTCTCCCTGATTGTTGCGAAAAGGGATCGTCATAATCGACTTTGTCCGATACCCGGTCTTCCGGTCGTTATCCGGATTATGTCTCGGATCCTCATAAGCATCATCGATAAAAATAGGCTGCCCCGTGCTAATCGAGCTTCCTACGAGCCCGCTTCCATAAGGTATACGAATTTCCCCGACACCGTGAGCGACAACTGTAAAGAGCTCATTGCGCGCAGCATCAATGAGCCATACGGTACAACGGTCGGCGACGACCATTTCTCTTCCCATATTCGCCATTAAAATGAGCACGGACTCCAATTTTTTCTCATTAGCAATTTTAGCTGTATATTCGAAGATCACCTTGAGCATCTGTTCAGGCGACAAATCTAATTTATAAGAGTGGGGTTCCTTGAAGTTTTGATACATGCAGAGCACTCCTCCAGCCGTTCGAGCTCAATACCACTCCAACTATTCGCCTTCATGGCATTTAAATCCTGCTTTTCATACAATATTTGAGAGGTTTTTCGACAAAAAATGCAAAATTTACATCCGCTTTTGGAATCTTGCTTACTTAAAAGCACACATGCTATAATAACTATTGCTGCGCGTCCGTAGCTCATCCGGATAGAGCAAACGTTTCCTAAACGTTAGGTGGGAGGTTCGAGCCCTCTCGGGCGCGCCATTTCAAATTTTTCAGTATTGTCAGTGACGGATAAGTCTCCGCAGGGTCCAGCACCTATGCACGGTACCAACGCTAACTATCCCGCATGCATACAACACGACCTTCTGCGAATAATCGTAGAAGGTTTTTTGTTGTAAAAAATGATAGCTTCGATATGTTGACTACAGAACGTTTGTTCGCATATAATGTGCATGAGGTGATTTACATATGGCCATGCCGTTATTCGAGATAAACGATCCTTCTCTACAACGTCCACCTGCAAGCGAGGAAATTCAGCTTATACACGATTCCATTATCCTCCCGCTAACGCTTATCGTAGTCGAACGAAATAGGCGCGAGCTGGACCGTAAAGCCCGGGCATTACGTTCTATATTCGCTAAAGCAGCAGCTCTTATTATGCTGCAAATAAAGGCTGACTTGACTATGAACACCAAGGCACTAATCCGCAAAGGCATTACCGTTTGTATGAACAACAGCTCTAATGGCAACATTAGCTATCGCTATAATTGCCGAGGATTCGAAGAAACAGTAGCCTTCTCTCACGAATACATACGCAATGAAATAAACAAGCGAATTTCGGCTTATAATGCTGAGATTTTCACCAAGGATGCTTCCTTCCATTCAAACAGGAATACCCTATAATCGCAGGCAGTCTTTCAATGAGTCTCGTTAATCAGCGAGGCTTTTTTTGTAGTCCTCTCCACTATGCTCAAGCAACAGCCCTTCTTCAAGAGCACTTTCATGTACTCTTGCGTTGAAAAATTGTAACCTGTACGCTGTTCGCTGCGTAACAAATAAAAGTAAGCAAAATGCTGTTTTTGCATACTCTGCCATGAATATCTTTAATCACCTGATTAGGAGGAATAAATATGAAGGCTGCAGGTACGCTGTTATTAGTAACTGCTATAATTGAAGCTATTTTGGGCATTCCCGTACTAGGGGGCGCGTTGGTCATATTTTCAGGATACACCCTGTTGTTTGCAACGCTTGTTCTTCACATTGTGACGCTTGTTTTTTGCTCCCAGCATAATAAACCGATCGTAGGCAGCATTCTAGGTATCGTTACATCGGTTCTAGCTTGGATTCCCATTCTCGGCATGATCATGCACCTAACGACGGCCGTATTTCTATTCATTGCTGCATCCAAAAAAGATCACCACGTCAATCCGCCATACCCGCCCGCTCCGGGCAGCTTCTAATCACAAAAGAGGGCTATCCAACCGTAGAATTTTCTACAGCAGGATAGCCCTCTTTTTGTGGTTTAAGCTTGAGCCTCGCTATTTAGCCGGCTAATCATATTCCTTCTCCGGTGTACGCTCAGAATTAATCCCATCGCCATTAATTCGATAATGCCGTTTGTTCCGCCATACGAGACGAATGGCATGGTCATTGCCGTTATCGGCAGAAGGCCCAATGACATGAGTATATTCCATCCGAAATGCATACCTATTACTGAAAATAAACCAACGACTAGGCCTCTGGCGTAAGGATCCTTGAGCATGCTTGCAACGCTAAATGCTTTGCCAATTAGTATTAGCGTTAATACCACTATGCAAAAACCAAACACCCAGCCGAGGCTATGCATCAAATAAGTGAAAACCATTTCGCTTTGAACAAATGGAATCATTGTATTTTTCGCGCCAAATCCTTGTCCCCACATTCCCCCTGAAAGTATGGCCTCTATTGATCGATGTGTTACATAAAGTGAGTCATTGGATGCATTTGGGTTCAGGAGGGCCGTGTATCTATGCCATACAGCTTGATAACGAAAAGGATTGAGCGTTAACAATGTTATACCGATGAACGCTAATGAAGCCAAGCTTATGAAGAACACTTTGTATTTCTTAGCAACATACAGCATCAGTATCATTAATCCAAAGCCATATACGATGAAATCATGAAAGGAGTGAGCTTGGCTATACAAAAACGTAGGCACGAAAGCATATAAAAGAATCATTTTAGCCAGATGCAGTGACTTTATTAATGATCCCAACTTTTCCGTCTTCCGGTCCATTAGCATTCCTGCAAAAGCAATCATAAACAAATAAGGAGAAACGCCATAGACGTCAATGGTATGCGCCCCAATCGCTATCCAGCGTTTCATGCCATTAATCTCAGTACCGATTATATTACAGGCTACCATTAGCAAAACAGTACCGCTGTAGAGATACCATGAGTACTTTCTCCATTTTCGATAATCCATAAAATAAATACCGATGACGAGTACAACACCTATCGCTGTATACAATACTTTTTTAAAAAAGAATTGAGATGTACTTTGTTCACCATAAGCAAACTGCAACGCATACACAGCAAGCAAACCAATGCCAACCATAATAGCGACTAAGGCAGCTAGCCCCCACTCCATCACTGGCTTATGCGCCGCATGCAGCCGCTTGCCGATTTGGTCTGGATCACCCATCTGTGCTAAAGCCTGGCGTGTCGCCTCCTCCACTGACAGCCCGTCGCCAAGCTTGTCTTCCACCAGCTCGTCCAAATGACCTGTGATCTCAAGCTGAATATCAGGATGCACCTCTCTTGCCTTAACATGCCCGCACACTTGCCTTACGTATTGCTTAACCGACTCATGCTGAATGCTATCCTTGCTCATGCATGGCCCTCCCCGATCACGCGATCCACCGTCGTTCGAAACAGCGTCCACTCCTGCTTCTTCTCCTCCAGCTGCCCTTTCCCACGCTCTGTAATACGATAATATTTGCGTTTGCGGCCGCCTTCCTCGTTCCAATACGATTCCACCAGCTGCTCAACCTCGAGCGTATGTAAAATCGGATAAAGCGTGCCTTCCTTAAAGGTAAATACGCCGCTGGAGCTGCGTTCAATTTCTTTGGCCATCTCATAGCCGTACATTTCCTTACGTTCAAGCAGCGTTAAAATTAAAATAACCGTGCTGCCCTTCATAAGCTCCTTATTAATCTTCATGGCTTCCTCCCTCTTAAGTATCGAAATTCTATGCATCGAATATCTATGTATAAGAGTATATAATGGTCTATTGCAGATTTCAACCTCACTTAAAGAAAAGATTGTCAATTCCCCTATTCGCTGATATATTTATGCATATCCTTCAGCCCCGCTAACGTATAAGTACATAAGTCAATTTAATCAACTGTTCTTATCAAAAGGGAGGAACTATACAATGAATCAACCTTTCGGGCTGCATAAAGAAGAAAAAACGTACGGTATGCTCTGCCATCTGCTCGCTTTCAGCGGAGTCATCATTCCGTTTGGCAACATCCTTGGCCCGCTTGCCATCTGGCTTATGAAGAAGGACCAATCCAGCTACGTAGATATGCACGGCAAGGAATCGCTCAATTTTCAAATCAGCAATGCCATTTACACCATCATTTCCAGCCTGCTCATTTTTGTACTCATCGGCATTATCACCACTCCGATTTTGTTTGTTTTCTGGATCGTTTTCACCATCATCGGTTCCATTCGCGCATCCGAAGGGAACGGCTACCGTTACCCCTTGACGATTCGTTTCTTCAAATAATACAGGAAGGCGCCGGAACCAATAGGTTCCAGCGCCTTTTCTATTTAGGCAGCTGCGAAGCATATTTCTTCCGCAGCGCATGCAACCGGTCAAGCTGCTCCAGCGCCTGCGGCCCGCGCCGCTTCGTTACGGCAACCGATAACGCATCAAGGAGCGCTACGGGTGCTGCCATCGAATGAAAGCCCTCTAGCTCGCCACGATCGACCTGAAGCACAATATCGCTCTGCTCCAGCATATCCGATACGAGCAGGTCAGTAATAAGAACCGTTGTATAGCCTGCCGTCCGAGCATGCTCAAGCAGCACCGTTAATTCAGGCGAACGCCTTACGAAGCCAAACATGAGCATAACATCCTCAGGCCCCGTATGAGCTAGCGATTCCAGCAGCTCGCTGCCGCTGCCCGCCATACCTTCGATTTGCACGCTAACGCGGTTCAACCGGAATCGTATTAGCTCTATTAAACTAGCTGCCGCCCCTGTGCCAAATACATAAACCTTCCTTGCGCTATGAATCGCCTCTACTGCATTATGGAACTGCTCCCGCTCTACCCGCTTCGAAGTAACCTCTATGTTAGCCGCCGCCATTTCCAGCATCTCGCTGGCGACATCCGCCTCTTCATGCTCGACCTTATTTAAAATTTGCTTCATCTTGTGAGCAGGCGTTGCATGCTCGCTTTGCAGCAGCTGTTTTTTGAAAGCTTTTAAATTAGCGAACCCAATCGTCCGCCAAAACCTCGACACCGTAGCCGTGCTTACACCTACCGCCTGCGCGATATCCTCCTCCGTACAATACGGAATGTGGTGCAGCGCACCCACCACATAGTTGGCAATCGATTGCTGACTCTTTGACATATTGTCCAAATCCATTTGCAATTGAAAGGCTGTCATATTCAGCTACCTCCCTATCTCTCCTCACAAATCTACTTTTCTAAATGGAGTATAACACCTTTTGATAATAAATGATAATTTTATTTCATATTTTTATTTTTGTATTTTATTTTACATAATCCATATAATTCGTTGATCGCACGATAACAATTGTCCCCTATATTTTAGGAGAATTCGCTTTGAATCGAGGCTTCAGAACGGATTCCGCCTCACAACACATTTTAGGAGGAATCACAATGGTAGCAGCGCCTAAGCGCCGTTATGAGTTAACGCAATCTCAGAAGCTGATGGTATTTATACTATCCATGTCCCTGTACGGCATTTCCAACATGTTCTCCGAGCTTATACCCGAGCTCAAGCTCGGCCCGATAGAGCTGAAAGTCGAGTACTTCGCCTTTATACCGTTAACCTTATGTATTTTGTTTAATCCGTTGTATGCTGCCCTTGGCGCTTCGTTCGGAGAGGTGATCTTTGGCGAGCTGCTGCTGGGACAATTCGGCGGGCTCGGCGAGCTGGAGAAGTTTATTGAGTTTACCCTCGCCATGTACATAGCAGGCCTGCTCGTAAGCGACCCTCGCAATCGAAAGCAGCTTGCGCTTGCCTCCTTCGTTGCCGTTGGCATTGATCAAATGCTCGGCGCTATCGTCGACATCGGTAAAGTTTGGTTCGGTATCGAAGAGCTTGAGGCCGTTCCCGGCATTCCCGAGAGCATTCTGCTCATTGAGGGCTTAGGCTTCCTGAACGCGATGCTCATTACCGGCATCTTCTTCTCTTTGCTGCCCACCTTATTCCTCGTACCGCGCCTATACGGCAAAATTGAGCCCCTTCTCGGCCTAAAGCCGCGCGACAGCCGCGTTTCAGTCTCATTCGGCCAGCTCATGACGCCTCGCCTGCTTATTGCCGCTATCCTATTTGTCTTTATCGGCGTAATTGCTGAATTTCTTGCGGAATCCGACATTAACATTGCCGTTTGGGAGCCTGAATTTATCGAGCAATACGGCAGCGGCTTCATGTGGGTTAGCATTTCAGCAGCGTTTCTTGTCCTTATCGTCACGTTATTCGCCGCATTCCGCGCGAAATCCAAATCAGCATCTGCGTCGGGGGATATCAAGCTTTGAGACCATTCATTGATCCATCGATTCAAGAGGAGCCGCGGGAAGCGGCTCCAATTATCACGCTGCAGGACGTTGAATTCCAATATCCAGGCGCGGAAGGCATGGCCCTTCACAACGTTCGCCTGTCGATTCAGCCCGGAGCGTTTATCGCCATTGCCGGTACGAACGGCAGTGGCAAGTCGACACTTTGCAAATGCTTAAATGGCCTCATTCCTAACTATTACGTAGGCGATTTGAGCGGCAATATCGAGGTGGCTGGCCTTCATGCAGCTAATGAATCGGTATCCTCTTTATCACGCAAGGTCGCCTATGTGTTCCAAGATTTCGAGAATCAGCTCGTGCGGCCAACCGTCTACGACGAGGCCTCTTTTGCCCCTCTTAATTACGGGTTTGCCGATTATCGTGAGCGCGGACTCCGTGCTCTTGCCATGCTTGGCATCGAGCATCTGAGGGAACAATGGATCTGGCAGCTAAGCGGCGGACAAAAGCATCTTACCGCGCTGGCAGGCGCGCTTTCCCTCGATCCTGACATTATTATTGTCGATGAGCCGGTGGCGCAGCTCGATCCCTTCCATGCCAGACTCATCTATGACAAGCTCAAAATGTTAAATGAGCAATATGGCAAGACGATTATCGTCATCGAGCATCATACCGAATTTATTGCAGACTACTGCCATAAGGTCGTCCTTATGGATAGCGGAACGATACGCTGGATGAAGCCTGTCCATGAAGCGTTATCCGCCGTTGAAGAGCTCGCAGCACGAAATATTTTGCCGCCGCAGGTTACGCTCGCGGTGCGCGATACGGAAGCTGCTTTGATGCTTGAACGATCTGATAACCAGCTATACCCGATTACGATCGACGAGGCTGCAGAATATTTTAAGAACAGCTTCGCACAGCCCTTAACCCTTACAGACTGCACAATCGATAAAAGGGAAGCGATTGCGGATTCATGGCAAGCTAAAGAACCGCTCGTCACGTTTACGAACGTGTCTTATGGCTACAAAACCATTACCAGAGAGATGCACCCGGTCATCCGGAACATGACCATCCGCTTCCGTGAAGGCGACCGCATCGCTCTTGTCGGCAACAATGGCGCAGGCAAATCAACGCTGCTTAAGCTTATCTCCGGCATTCGGCGCCCGAATACTGGGCTTCTGGAAGTCTGCGGGCATATCACCAAACAGTCATCGCCGGAGCTGCTCTCCGATTTTGTCTCCTATATTTATCAGAACCCAGAGGAGATGTTTATTGAAGACTCCATTCGCAAGGATGTGGAATATTTTTTAAAAGCGCGCGGCAGTGCGGATTATCGCCCTTTTGTCGATGAAATTTTGGAGCGGCTGCGGCTGACCGGCCTACAGGAGCGTGACGGCAGGCTGCTAAGCGGCGGTCAGCAGCGTAGAGCCACACTTGCTATCGGACTTGCGATGCGTCCAACTGTCATGCTGCTCGATGAGCCAACGGCCAGCCTGGATGCAGCAAGCCGCCACGAAATGACCGATATGCTCGCCCAGCTGCATGATCATGTGAAAACGACAATTATTGCGACGCATGATATGCAGCTGGTTGCCGAATGGGCGAATCGGGTCATCGTCATGCATAATGGCCAAGTGGCGCTGGATACCGACCAGCGCTCGTTATTCAGCCACGTTGCAATTCTCGAGCAAGCAGGACTCCTTGCTCCGCAAATTACGCAGCTTAGCCAAAGGCTCGGCCTGGAGCCGCCGTGCCTTTCCGTTGCCGAGTTCACTGCGCGCCTCGCCGGCGGTCTGAAGCAATCGCCGCAAAAACTCCAATTAAGCAAGGAGGGCTTTACTGTTGGACGCACTTAAGCAAAGCGTGCTCGATAAACTGAGCGTAGAACAAATAAAGATTGAGCTGATGCGTACTGCATTTGGCAGACAGTCGACCTTGCTGTCTCGCTTTGATCCGCGCGTCCTGATCGTCTGGTATTCCTTTTTCGCCATAGCTCCGTGGTTTATCCATAATAAAGCGGTATTGCTAGGCATGCTCATCCCGATGATCGCCCTTACGATATCCTCGAAGGTGAGCCCGCTCGTCCTAATCATCATGGGCATCGGACTTGTCAGTGAAATCAGCTATATTTTATTCGGGTCGCTCTTCTTCGGCGGAAGCCTTGCAGGTGTTTGGCCTCTCTTGACGCTAACGTTGAAAATATTGATCATCTCACTGGCCAGCATTGCTGTCTTCTCCAGCATGGACCCCGAGAAGCTAAGCGATGCACTGCTCAGCATGGGCATGCCGGGGCAATTCAGCTTCGGCGTCTCCTACGGCTACCGGATGCTTCCGATCTTAATCGAGGAATACCATAATCTGATTCACTCGTTCCGACTGCGCGGCCGCGCGCCACGCAATAAAGGTTTCCTGCGCATTCGCTCACTCATCTATATGGCTAAGATCGGCGTACGCGCTTTCTATCCGCTTATCTTGAACACGGCAAAGCGAACACGAACGACGGTCGAAGCGTTAGAGGTGCGAGGCTTTACGTATGCGTTAGTCAGCCCCGAAGCGAAGAAGCTGAAGCTTTCGCATATGCGGGTTCGCCCGCTTGATTTTGTCTTTCTAGGCTGCTCCCTGCTGTATATGGCCGCTTTGGGCAGTCTTGGACGATTCATTTCTTTCTAATAAAATGACTGAATGGAGATTACACGCTGATGATGAACATCGATTTGCATACGCATGGCAAGCTGTCAAAGAAAACACAATTTTCAATGGATTATTTCCTGTCCATGGCTCATGAAGCGAAGGAGAATGGCCTGCAAGCCGTGGCGCTGACCGAGCATTTCAACACGTTGAATTTTACCGATATGATGGATCAGCTGGATCAGCATTTTGACTATAGAAATGATTACTATATCGTGGAAGGGCTAAAGGTTTTTTCCGGTATGGAGGTGGATGTCGCGAATAAAGGACATATTTTGGTCATCGGAAATCGATCTATTATTCGGGATTTGCGTCAGCAGCTTGAGCCGCATACGGCGAAGGACAGCTTCATGCCGCTTGAGGAGCTGCTTGATCGAACGGATGGCTATCCTTTGCTTCGCATAGGCGCGCATCCGATGAGGGAAAGTACGCCGCTCACTCATCACGCCGCCGAGACGCTTCAGCGCCTCGATGCACTGGATGTGAACGCGAAGGATTTGTTCCAATACGGCTTTGGCATGGCGGATAAAGTTCGGCAGTTTGCAGACGAGTTAGGATTGCCTGCCATTGCGGGAAGCGACTCCCATCAGCCTCTGCAATTCGGCAGCGTCATTAACCGATTAGACAATGATTGCGATACGGCGGAACAGCTGCGCGGCGAGCTTATAAACGGAAATTATCAGCTTGAAATATCAACGTGCCTGAACGTTAAAGTGAAAGCGGCCCAAATGATGAAGGAGCTTTTGAAAAAATCGATGGTGGTCGCTTAGCATTAATAAAAAAACAAAAACGAGCCCTTAAAAGCGATAGCGCTTAAGGACTCGTTTTCTTATATTCTGTACCCTCCTGCGTGGTGCAGGAGCAGCTTTAGACTCGTTTACAGTCCAGTTGGCGCTTGGAACATCTGAGTCAGCTCATCAAGCGTAATGGCGTCTGTCGGAATTTCATTTTTGAAGCTCGGTGCCTTGTTGATATCGGAATAAGTAACGTCATAATGAAGGCCAAGCTTCATATTCTGCCCGCTCTCTTTATCGGATGCTTCAACATTGAATTTGCCCGATTGGTAAGAAAGATACCCATCCGAAATAGCGGCTGTTACATTAAGCGTCTTCGCTTTGACATCGTTTTTGAGCGTGTCAAGGATATCCGCTTTGTTTGTCTCCAGATCCGCCTTCATCTTCTCAACGCTAGCTTTCTCCAAGTTCAGCGATTTTAAAGATGCTTCGTTTTTAAGCAGCACGTCAAGCACTTCAGGCAAAACCTGGTTCACAACGGTATCCACCGTTTTCGGGTAATTGCCCTCATTGATTTCAAAAGAAATGATTTGATCCGCTTTTAGTCCCTCTGGCAGGCCAGCTTCCTCTGCTTTAGGCTCACTAAAATACGTTTTCTCGTCAAAATGCTTAAGCAGCACTTCACTGATTTCCTTGCCAAGCTTCTGCTGGGTTGCAAGATCAAGCGCGCCAGCGGCGCCCTGCTGCTCTGCAAGCTCCTTGAGATCAATTTTAATGAACTTGCCTGTAATCGTCTCAGGCAACGGCAGCATCGGAATTTGCGGTATTTTTACATACAGCGTTTCTTCTGTCAGAATCATCGGAACCGTCAGCTTCATTTCCATGTCGCCAGGCAGCACGATCTCCATATTCAAATCCGTACGCAGCGGCTTCTTCTGATAAACGGAATCAACAGTAATCGTCGCATCTTTAATCATCCCGACGACCGCAGCTGTGGCTGCCGCGTCGCCTTGCATCGCTGCATCCTGCGGAATTTCGAGTTCATCTAAACCAAATGACATTTTAACTGCATATGAGTCCGCCTCTGTGATTTTCATCATAGCCGTTTGCAAAGCTTCCTTCGGCGGCTTACCCGAGCTGCAGCCAGCGATCACAACCAAAATAACGGCTAACAAGAGTACCGCTATTTTCTGTACCTTTTTCATGTAAAAAGTTCCTCCCCTATCTTTTTATAAGCACCTCCATTCTATACTATAAAAGCCCCTTTTAGAAGTTATCTCCAAAAAATCCCGTTTCAGCATGCTGAAACGGGACGTTTGATCTATTCATTAATGACTATTGCGTGATTTACCCCTGCGGGTTATTATGGCTCACATGATTATGCTGCTTCGTTTTCTTAGATCCGGATAACGGCTCCTGTTGCCCGCCGTTATCGCGGTTTGCTTTATTTTGCTGCGGATTGCTATCCGGCACAGGTATGCTTTCTGGCTTCGACATTCAGAATCACTCCTTCAAGTTAACTCTTTTGATGCTCCATATTCGCAGGCTGATCATGATTCAACGCATCCTGATGACGCCTGTCGTTCTTATCCTGCTGCAGCTGCTGTGCCTGATGGCTGTTGACCGGCTCTATTTCTAGAGCATCCACGACATTCGATAAGTTTTTATCGGCGGTTCCTTTGGCTTTCGTCATAATTGATGGTCTCCTCTATGCGTGCGTCAAGCGTTGCAGCGCTTGTGCACATTCATGCAAATGTCTGGTGTAATCCTGTATAAGCTCTTGAATGACGTCTCCACGTTCATCGACATTGATCTTATCCTTCTCCACGTCAATAAACTCGACCTTCACTTCGCGGCTGTCTACATAAGTAACTTTAAAATCAAACGAATACATTTGATGGCCAGCCGTATCGATCGTTACGCGCAGCGACTTCGAATCGGCTTCATCCGGCAGCACCTTGCAGCGATCAGCACTATTTAGCGTCTCCGGCAAGGTTTGTCGCCAAGCATCTGCTAAGTTTTCCTGATTCATTTGCAGCTCATCTGATTTGCCCATTAATTAAAGCACCTCCACACCGTATAACATGCGAAGCGCGACTTCATTTTATACGGGGAGCTAAGTAACAAAAAAAGCCCAAACGCAAAGCGTCCGGGCTTGTTCATATGTAGCTGATAAAAATATGGAGGAGAGAGTGGGACTCGAACCCACGTGAGCTTGCGCTCTAACAGTTTTCAAGACTGCCCCGTTATGACCGCTTCGGTATCTCTCCATCATTTAATTGTCACAAGAAAGATTATACCACAGGCCAAAACAAAGATGCAACTATATTTTGGCCATATGGCAAAAAAATTTTAAAGCTTAGCAGCCTCGATCGAGCTGATACCACCCATATACGGACGCAGTACTTCTGGAATCGTTACCGAACCGTCTGCTTGCTGGAAATTTTCGATGATCGCTGCAAAAGTACGACCGATGGCTAAGCCCGATCCGTTTAGCGTGTGCACGAATTCCGGCTTGCTCTTCAAGTCTCTCCGGAAACGGATGCCCGCACGACGTGCTTGAAAATCCTCTACGTTCGAGCATGATGATATTTCACGGTACGTGCCCGCGCTTGGCAGCCACACCTCAAGGTCATACGTTTTGGCCGCTGTGAAGCCCATATCGCCCGTACAAAGCGTCAGAACACGATACGGTAATCCTAACAGCTGCAGCACCTTCTCGGCATTAGCGGTCATTTTCTCAAGCTCATCGTAGGAATCCTCTGGCTTCGTCAATTTGATCAGCTCAACCTTATTGAACTGATGCTGACGAATCAAGCCGCGTGTATCGCGCCCAGCCGAGCCCGCCTCCGAACGGAAGCATGAGCTGTATGCCACAAAGTACTTAGGAAGCTCTTCAGCCGGCAAAATCTCCTCGCGATGCAGGTTCGTAACCGGAACCTCAGCCGTCGGAATTAGGAAATAATCCGAATCCGCGATTTTGAACAAATCCTCTTCGAACTTCGGAAGCTGACCCGTACCAATCAAGCTATCGCGATTAACAATATAAGGCGGCAGAATCTCTTCATAACCGTGCTTGTCGCTATGCAAGTCCATCATAAAGCTAATAAGCGCACGCTCGAGACGCGCACCCAAGCCGCGATAGAAGGTAAAGCGCGAGCCTGTTACCTTAGCGGCGCGTTCGAAGTCTAGAATACCAAGCGACTGCGCAAGCTCCCAATGCGGCTTAGGCTCGAATTCAAAGCTTGGCACTTCGCCATGTTTGCGAAGCTCTACATTATCTTCCTCCGACTTGCCGATCGGCACGCTGTCGCTAGGAATGTTCGGAATCGCTTGCGTTAGCTCTATCACTTGAACATCCAGCTCGCGTAGCTCATCGTCAAGCTCTTTAATGCGATCGCCAACCTCTCTCATCTCAATGATGAGCGATTCTGCGTCCTCGCCTGTTCTTTTGAGCTTAGCGACTTCCTGCGAAACTGTATTCCGGCGGCTCTTCAGGTTCTCCGTCTCTTGGATAAGATCACGGCGCCGTGTATCGAGCGCAGGAAATTTTGCAATGAGGTCAAGCGAAGCTCCGCGATTTTGCAGCGCGGTCTCGACCTTCTCAAATTCGTTTCTTAACAACTTCACATCCAGCACGTCTCAAAAGCCCCTCTCTGAAGGGAGTAATTTTATTATTGTAAAAGCTCTATTCGTTGCCTGCAGCTGCTTCCTTCACCATATCGACGAAGTAAGCATGCAGTCTATAGTCATCCGTAAGCTCTGGATGATAGGAAACCGCAAGAAGATGTCCCTGCCTTGCCGTTACGATCTCATCTCTGTACGTTGACAGCACCTCTACGCCAGATCCGACCTTTTTGATCAGCGGTGCACGGATAAAGACTGCCCGAACGGGCTCATCGATACCTTTAACGGATAAATCCGTCTCGAAGCTTTCCTGCTGGCGTCCGAATGCATTACGCGCAACCGTCATGTCCATGAGGCGCAAATGCGCATCCTCTTGGCCTTCGATCTCGTCGGCCAATACGATAAGACCCGCACAAGTACCAAACAAAGGCTTGCCCTGTGCAGAGAAATCTGCAATTGCTTCCATAAAACCGTATTTCCGCATCAGCTTGCCGATTGTCGTGCTCTCGCCGCCAGGGATTACAAGCCCTTGCAGCTCATCAAGCTGCTCAACCCGCTTAACGGCGACCGCCTCCGCGCCCGCCGCTTCTAAGCTTCGTATATGCTCTGCCACTGCGCCTTGAAGCGCAAGAACACCTATCTTCATCTGCTCTACTCGCCTTCCTTTACGGGCAAGGGCCGGCAGCGCTATACGCGCTAAGCCGGCACCTGCATATTACATCTATTAGATACCGCGGTCTTGCATACGCTCAGCAGCGTTAAGCTTGGAAATTTCGATACCCTTCATCGGTGCTCCCAAGTTTTTCGACACTTCTGCAATAAGCTTGTAATCCTGGTAGTGTGTAGTCGCTTCAACGATTGCACGAGCGAACTTCTCAGGGTTTTCCGATGTGAAAATACCTGAACCAACGAATACGCCGTCTGCGCCAAGATGCATCATCAAAGCTGCATCGGATGGTGTTGCTACTCCGCCTGCTGCGAAGTTAACGACTGGAAGCTTGCCCGTCTCATGAACACCAAGCAGCAAATCATAAGCTACGCCAAGGATTTTAGCTTCGTGGTAAAGCTCGTCCTTCGACAAGCCTTGGATTTTGCGAATTTGTCCGTTGATCAAGCGAAGGTGACGAACCGCTTCAACGATGTTGCCTGTTCCTGGCTCACCCTTCGTGCGAAGCATTGCTGCTCCTTCTTGAATACGGCGCAATGCTTCGCCAAGATCTTTGGCTCCGCATACGAACGGAATTGTAAATTCTTGCTTGCTAATATGGAACACTTCATCAGCTGGCGTAAGTACTTCGCTCTCGTCGATATAATCAACGCCCAATGATTCAAGTACTTTCGCTTCTACATAATGGCCGATACGAGCCTTTGCCATTACTGGAATCGAAACAACCTTCATTACTTCTTCTACAATTGTCGGATCAGCCATACGAGCTACTCCGCCTGCAGCACGAATTTCAGAAGGGACGCGCTCAAGCGCCATTACCGCTGTTGCTCCTGCTGCTTCTGCTACCTTCGCTTGCTCGGCGCTCATAACGTCCATAATGACGCCGCCTTTTTGCATTTCTGCCATGCCGCGTTTTACGCGCGATGTACCTGTTTCCATGTTACAAATCCTCCTATTGTCATCCATTATAAATGTATATTACCGAAGTTGTTCTAACCATTGATTTTACAGGAACCAAGATTAATCGACAAGCCTTGATTTACTTTATTTCCTTGTTTTCTGCTTGGATTAGAACAGATTGACGATTCCGTTAAACAAGCCAGCGAAAAAATCTCCAATTGCACGGAACATCAAGCGGAACCAGCCAGCCTTTTGTCCGTCTTCAGTCGTAATCAGATTCACGGTTTTTTTCAGCTCTTGCTTCGTTTCCGCATCGGTGTACTTGTACGTTACTGTTCCGACAACAGTACCCACCGGAATCGGTGCGACAAGCTCAGCTTCTGTTTTCACTTTGCTGTCAACAACCTCAATCTTAGGCTCAGCGCCCTTCTTAACCATGAACGTGATATCCTTCTCCGTTACAACAGGCAGGGTTTTCTTTTTACCCTTCTTAATCTTAACTGTTTTCACCGTTTCTACCACGGATTTTGGCGGAAGCACCGTCTTTTTCTCAAACGTGCTGAAGCCATAGTTGTACATCTTCGCCGTTTCGTTAAAACGAGCCGATTTGGTCGCAGTATCCATAACGACGCTAATAAAACGCTGCTCGCCTTGCTTTACGGTACCCGTAAAGTTGTAGCCGGCTGAATTGATAAAGCCTGTTTTCATCCCGTCAACGCCTTGATACGCTAAATGCTTAAGGCCAGTTTGGTTCGTGTTCGTGCCGAGCATCCAGTTGATGTTGACGATCGGATCCTTGTCACGCTCACGGAACTTGTACTCCTGGATCTTCGAGTATTCCAAAAACTCGGGATGAGTGCTCAAAATAATTTGTGCAAGCTTGGCCATATCGGACGCAGAAATGACCGTCGTATCCGAAAGACCCGTTGCACTTGTAAAAATAGCTGTTTTAAGGCCGAGCTTATCGGCTACTTCATTCATTTTAGTAACAAAGCCCTGCTCACTTCCAGCAATTTGCGAAGCAAGTGCAATCGTTGCATCGTTGGCTGAGCCTACTGCCATAGCTTTATATAAATCTCTAACCGTATGTTGATCGCCTTGTGCTAGAAATACAGATGATCCATCCGGAGGGGTAGAGGCTGCTTCCGCACTA
The DNA here is from genome assembly GCF_012935325.2 of Paenibacillus sp. PL91. Taxonomy (GTDB): domain Bacteria; phylum Bacillota; class Bacilli; order Paenibacillales; family Paenibacillaceae; genus Pristimantibacillus. Next base: position 3,417 of record NZ_JABBYG020000023.1, on the reverse strand, counting down.
GTCGTCACGACATCCTCCCATGATAGGCGCTCATTCGATATTTCTTCAAGAACGATATATTCCGTCATTAGCTTGGTCATACTTGCCGCAGGAAGCGGTTCCTCTGCATTAACCTCATACAATACTTGACCGGAATCCGCATCAATTAATATTGCAGCTTTGACCTGTAAGCCTAAAGAGTTTTCCGTACTGGGTCTTCCTTGATATCCACTTGCCAGCGCCACCGCAGAACCAAGCGACAGCATTACCATCCAAACCGCCAAACTTGCAGCGATGACCGACTTTAACCGAACCGGTCTTACCATTTCCTTCAACGTCGTCTCCCCTTTTCCCACTTGGTTTGTCCGTTGTTAATTGTAACATATCAAAGCCTAACAATTAAACCTCTAGCAGGCCTTGAAAGAATGAGTAATCCTTCATAAAAAAACCAGACAAGAAAAGCGATTGAATCGCCGTTCCCTGCCTGGTTTATGATGAAGCTTATGCTTCTAATCTTATAGAGAGTAGTTAGGAGCTTCCTTCGTAATTTGCACATCATGCGGATGGCTTTCACGAAGACCTGATCCCGTAATACGAACGAACTGCGTATCGTTCTTAAGCTCGTCCAGAGACGCTGTTCCGCAATAGCCCATACCTGAACGCAAGCCGCCTAGCAATTGATGAACGGTGTCAGCAAGCGGTCCTTTGTAAGGAACGCGACCTTCAATACCTTCCGGAACAAGCTTATTCTCGTTCTCTTGGAAGTAACGGTCTTTGCTTCCTTCCTTCATTGCGCCAAGTGAGCCCATACCACGGTATACTTTAAAGCTGCGTCCTTGGAAAATTTCAGTTTCGCCTGGGCTCTCAGCCGTTCCTGCGAACAAGCTTCCGATCATAATCGCGCTTGCTCCAGATGCGATTGCTTTCGTAATGTCTCCTGAATACTTAATACCGCCGTCTGCAATAACCGGAATATTGTATTCACGAGCAACCGTTGCACAGTCATAGATCGCTGTAATTTGCGGAACGCCGATACCTGCAATAACACGAGTCGTACAGATCGAACCAGGTCCGATACCTACTTTAACAACAGATGCTCCTGCCTCGATTAGATCGCGTGTAGCATCGCCTGTAGCAACGTTTCCTGCAATTATCGTAAGATCTGGGTAAGTAGCACGAAGCTTACGAACCGCTTCTAAAATGTTGATGTGGTGTCCGTGTGCCGAATCGACGACAAGAACATCAATACCCGATTGTACCAATGCTTCTGCCCGGTCCATCGTGTCCTTCGAAATACCGACTGCCGCTCCGCAAAGCAACCGTCCGTGCTTATCCTTCGCCGCATTCGGGAACTGGATCGCTTTCTCGATGTCTTTAATCGTAATAAGTCCTTTAAGCGTGTTTGACTCATCGATAAGCGGCAGCTTCTCGATCTTATGCTTCTGTAGAAGCACTTCCGCTTCCTGCAGCGTCGTGCCGACAGGTGCCGTAACGAGATCTTTGCGAGTCATTACTTCATTTATTTTAATGGAATAATCATGTACGAAACGCAAATCACGGTTTGTCAAAATACCGACAAGCTTCTTGTCTTGATCAACAATCGGCACACCCGAGATGCGGTATTTCCCCATCAGCTCTTCTGCGTCATAAACATGGTGTTCAGGGGTAAGCGAAAACGGATTCGTGATTACACCGCTCTCCGAACGTTTAACACGGTCTACTTCCTCCGCTTGCTGTGCAATCGACATGTTCTTATGGATAATGCCAATGCCACCCTCACGCGCTATTGCAATCGCCAATGCGGCTTCTGTAACGGTGTCCATACCTGCGCTTATGAGCGGAATGTTTAGCTTAATGTTCTCGCTTAATCGAATCGAGATGTCAACTTCTCTAGGCAGCACTTCTGATTTGCGCGGAATAAGCAGGACGTCGTCAAACGTTAGCCCTTCTTTGGCGAATTTCGTTTCCCACACGAGTATGTTCCTCCCTTAATTTTAAGTACGTCTCACATATATTATTGCAATATTAGCAGAGGGGGTATAGGCTGTCAAGGCTGATAAACGGCTTTGTTATAACCACTTAATACTGTATTTGGGACAAGCCAAGCATGCTATTTCTTTAGAAAAAATCAGGTAAATACGTTATTCGTTCGGGAATACGATCGTGTAAGCGTTTAATCGAAGCGATATCTCCCTCAATACGGCCCAATTGGGATAATTGCATCGGTCTGAGGTACCCTAGCAGCAAGGAAGTAAAAGTACCAATATCCACTTTTATTGCTCCATCTATTCTTTGTTTTTCATCCAATCGACGTAGTGCAGCCATGCCAGTTTGAGCTATTTCAAGCAAATAGTACCCATTATTCCAAGGCGCATGCTCGTCGGTGATCTCGATCGGGATATCATCGTTACTCGCAGCGATTTCAAAATCATATCGCCCAATGAACGCTTCAGCATCTACTATTCGAGCCATAAAATAAGGGATAACTTCCTGCTGAATTCTTGGATTGCTCAGTAGATACGGAAGCTTGTCATCTGAAGGCACCGTTATAGTCACTTCATTAATCATCGAGTCATGCTGGGCAATAAATGACCACAAGGCTGCTCTTGTCTCTTCATTTAAATAAATAAACTCGTGGACGGTTAGCCGCTTATTTTTCACTTCATAGATCACATAGCCCATCGGCTCTCCGCTCTTATCGTGATAAAGAGCAATTTGACCAGGCTTTTTCCTGCTAATGCGATTGTTCCACCACAACTCGGTACGCTTGAGCGATCCGTTATATTTTGATGCATAGGCTTCATAAATATCGCTGAGCAAGCTGTAATTTCCGCTAAACCGCTCCATATGCCCTTCATACGCAATTCTGGCCGGCAGCAGCTCGGTCTTTATGGTATAGGCTTTATGTTCGGTATAAATCTCCCATCCAAATTTACGATAAAAGCCAAACGCGAAGGGGCTGAGCATGGAAATAAGCTGGCCTTTTTCCTTCATTTCCTTTAACGCCAGCACAAGCATCTTAGAGACCAAGCCCTGCCTTCTATACTCTGGCCAAGTTGCTACACCTGCAACACCGCCCATGGGAAATGCTTTTCCTCCAATATACGTTTGCAGATCAAGGACTATAGCTTGTGCAGCGAATTTCTGATCTACGAAAGAGGCATAATATACTGCAGGCTCACTCATAAAATGTTCTCTTAATTTCTCAAGCGTATCAGCCGAATACTCATACTGGAAAGCAAATTGCATTAATGCCATGCTGTCGCTAAACTGTTCTGCACCCATATACTTAATTTCAATTGCGTTGGCCATTTTCATACCCTCCTTTTCCCTATCTCCTTATCATACCGTAAAAACAACAAAAAAACCTATCGCATCACATGCGATAGGTCTCTCGTGCTTGGCGACGTCCTACTCTCCCAAGACCCTGCGGTCTAA
>NZ_JABBYG020000022.1 GCF_012935325.2 Paenibacillus sp. PL91 | reverse complement strand
TTGCATGGACCCATACATCCGGCAGACACAGCTAATGAGGTTTTCAGCAAACCTAATCTTTCGTATCCAGTTTTCAGCGTGCAACACGCTACGTTTGGTGGCGATGGCGGAGGGGAACCACGCGTTCCCATACCGAACACGACCGTTAAGCCCTCCAGCGCCAATGGTACTTAGACCGCAGGGTCTTGGGAGAGTAGGACGTCGCCAAGCACGAGAGACCTATCGCATGTGATGCGATAGGTTTTTTGTTTCAACTAGTCCAACATTTCAATTCAAACTAAAAGGCCTTAGGTCGCTCTGATTGAGCATCTAAGGCCTTTCGTTTATCTACGGTAATAAGATGCTTCTCTAGACTCTAACCTTAGCACGCCGTCCTTCTGCTCTTTACGGAAGGTGTAGGAGAGAAGCATCCGTGGAATCAGGAGCCATAGGTGCCAGCTAACGATGCTGATCATAAGTGATTCTTTGATCCATGGATATAGAAGCGCGATGGCGCATAAGCCGATCCAGAACATATGGCGATGAACTCGGCGAAATAAATGCAGCTTAATATCATTGGCTGGCTTAAACCCGATCCATGGTGGCGAAATACGCCAAATCCATTTTCGATCAGCTGCTTCGTCTACTCGGATAAACGTCAGCAGTATGATTGTTATATGTATGATCTGGACGACGGCAAAACCAAATAACCAAGAAAACAAGCCGTCCATCTGATACATGAGCATTTGAAAAGCGAGCAAGATGGCTGCAATCAGCAAATGGCTTTGGATAAGCTCAGGACGAATGATTTTTTTTTTGACAAGCTGGTATTGATAAATGGTAGCATTTTTTTGTTCGGATAATTTTTGGCGCATGTACGAACGTCCTTCCGTTTGAATTACAGCAACTCTCGTTAACTATATCGGTATCAATTAGCAATCTGTCCATAGTTTCGGCTAAACAATTTTGCGCATTTTGTAACCATTAGCCCAGATGCAGCATACGATATATAAATATTTGAAATGTGCTATGAAACAAGTATAAATAGATAGACTATGTGTCATAATAATAGCTATATAGGAACGAACAGAAAGCGGGGATTGTCATGAGCGATAATCACGAGCATAAATGTAATATTTGCAACGAACACAAAGCTGAAGGCGAAGGCATTCGGATTGTTAGCGGCTTTATTTGCGAGACCTGTGAAGAAGAAATGGTACGAACAGATGTGAAAGATGCGAAATACCCTTTTTTCATTCATCAAATGAAGCAAATCTTTTTGGGCGAAAATGCTTGAGCGGTTTCTGACTACAGAAGCTGCTCTTTTTTTGTTTTATATCGAGTACAATAGATGGTATAGAAAGAGTGGATGTTATTTTGAAAGGAATGCCTTTATATATGAAGAAACTTTTTATTGCTCCGATATTCGAAGCGCTCCTTGATCATGCTGCTAGTAATCCGGTCGGCTTTCATGTCCCTGGCCACCATGGTGGACAAGCATTGAAGCAGGACACTTGGGTGGAACAAATGGAAAATAGTCCGTTTGAGTATTTTTATAAAATTATGCAGCTAGACGTAACAGAGCTTTCGTCGACTGATGATTTGCATCATCCTGAAGCATCTATAATGCAAGCGCAGCAATTAGCGGCTGCAACCTTTGGCGCCGAGGAGACCTTTTTCCTGGTGGGAGGAAGTACCTCTGGGAACATCGCATTACTGCTTGCGTTGTGCGAGCCGGATGATGTAATTATCGTGCAGCGCAATGTACATAAGTCGATCATAAGCGGATTAAAGCTTGCAGGTGCTAAAGCGGTATTTCTATCTCCCCAAATAGAACCACAGACGGGACTGGCAACCATTCCTACAGTGAAGCAGGTTGAAGATGCGCTTGCAGCATACCCGGAGGCTAAGGCTGTTTTTTTGTCTAATCCCAATTATTACGGCATGGGTGTAAAGCTGGCTGCCTATGTTGACGCAGTCCATCGATACGACAAGCCGATTCTGATTGATGAGGCACACGGGGCACACTATGGCCTGCACGCTTCATTTCCACGTTCGGCAATATCCGAAGGAGCAGATGCAGTTGTACAGTCGGCACATAAGACACTGCCTACCTTGACCATGGGTGCCATGCTTCACATACAAGGAAACAGGATATCAAGGGATACGCTGCGTCAGTCGCTTGCGATGCTTCAAAGCTCAAGCCCTTCGTTTCCCATTCTTGCATCAATCGATATTTCCCGAGCAATGATTGACGCCTTGGGAGCCGGTTTGTTTGAACAAAGCCTGCATTCGGCAGCATCTTTCCGAGATTGGTTGCAGCTGCAAAATACGGTCATATGCGAAATGAAAACTGAAGCCGCAAGACGTGAGGGTCTGCTCTTGGACCCATTGCGAGTCGTATTGTGCGACAGGAGCGGTGTTCGGACGGGCTATGAGCTTCAAAAGCATTTGGAGCAGAATGGCATTTTTGCAGAGATGGCTGATCCCTGCTATGTTGTACTTGTATTCGGCATTCAGACTTCTATGCACGATACACAGAGGCTCCAGCAAGCTATAGGCGCGATTAACGGTGAGGTTAAGGAACACAGCATTAATACAAGAAAGTCGGTCTATATGAACGAAACCATGCTGATAACTAATTCCGAGCCTGTTTCGTTTAACCGAGCAGGGTTTAAGAATAAAACAAGCTTGCGCATACAATTAAGCGCGGCTGAACATCATATATCGGCTGAGATGGTTACGCCATATCCGCCAGGTATCGCCATTTTATATCCAGGGGAGAGGATAACGCCGGCTATGGTTACGCATATTCAGAAACTCTCTGCAATGGGGGCGAAATTTCAAGGAGCAGTTGATCCAACGATGGCGACGATATCGATATTTGAACAATAAAGCCGAATAGTCTATGGGATTTTGGATTTGAGGCAAATCTTCATTGTACAAGGGGTATCGCTTTGTTAATATAGAAGAAAGTATAGTTAACATAAACGTTAGGAGAAGCCTTAGCTTGAAAAAAGGTGTTTTCATTACCATAGAAGGCGGCGAAGGAGCCGGCAAATCGACACTGATTGATCAGCTTTCGAATAAGATACTTCAACGGGGGAAATCGGTCCTTATGACGAGAGAGCCTGGAGGGATCCCGATTGCTGAACAAATTCGTGCCGTTATATTGGATCGCAGCAATATCACCATGGATGCAAGAACAGAAGCGCTGCTTTATGCGGCTGCAAGAAGACAGCATCTAGTGGAAAAGGTTGTACCCGCACTTGAACAGGGGCATATTGTCATTTGTGATCGTTTCGTGGATAGCAGTCTAGCTTACCAAGGGCATGCACGCGGACTTGGAATGGAAGAGGTCTGGGCTATTAATCAATTTGCCATTCAAGACCTAATGCCTGATCTGACCATCTACATGGATGTGTCTCCAGAAGTAGGACTTGAGCGAATCGCACAAGCGTCAGAGAGAGAGATCAACCGTTTAGATCTTGAGAAGCATTCCTTCCATGAGAAGGTACGAGAAGGCTATATGCAGCTGCTGAGGCAAAATCCTGATCGAATCGTGCTCGTAAATGCCGAACAAAGTCAGGAAATGGTGTTTGATGACGTTTTACAGGCAATTGATGATCGTTTTGCAGGATTTTTTGCAATCGATGTCAAACTTAAAGGTATGGATTAATTTCAGAGTTAAGCAAGCTCTCAATAACCTATTCTAATAGTAGTCAAGGGGGAATGAAGATGAAATTAGTAATCGCGGTTATTCAAGATAAGGACAGCAACAGACTCTCCAACGCCCTAGTGCGCGAAGGATTTAGAGCAACAAAGCTTGCAAGTACAGGTGGATTTCTAAGAGCAGGGAATACGACGTTTATGATTGGTATTGAGGATGAGCGGGTACATGAGGTTCTGCAAGTGATTAATGCCAATTGCAAGGTGCGTGACCAGCTTGTTACTCCTGTATCTCCTATGGGAGGATCAACGGATTCTTATATCCCATTCCCAGTTGAAGTACAGGTTGGCGGCGCTGCCGTATTCGTAGTACCAGTCGAGAGATTTGAGCATTTTTGAATGGGCGTGACAATCGATGAAAATTGATCAAGGCTTCCGGCCATTAGGCCCAAATCGTGCAGGCAACGAGGCAGCCAGCAAGCAGGTTCAGCCAAGAAGCTTTGCCGATGTCATGGTTCAACAAGATGCCGACCGTACGCAGGAGCAGCTTCAGCAGAAGCTGCAGGACATTCACAGACAAGGCGATCGCCTTGCGAAAGTGATGACCGTTCGTGAACTGAAGCTATACCGTCAGATGATCAAGCAGTTTTTGGAGGATACCATCAGGCGCGGCGTCGTGTTGAAGGAAGTCAAAGGCTTTGATCGCAGGGGACGGATTAAAAGATATAAACTGCTAGATGAGATTGATGCGACACTCGTCTCGATGGCCGAGGATTTGCTCGATAGCGAGCAAGGCAGAATTGACTTGCTCAACAAGATCGGCGAGATACGAGGCCTGCTTATCAATTTATTGTTTTGATGAGTACCAGGCAGGGAAAGGTTAGGAACGGCTATGAGCCTTGAACAAATAACAGGGCAATGGAAAGCGCAGCGGATTTTGAGCCATGCGCTGCAGAGCGGTAAGATTTCACATGCGTACTTATTTAACGGGCCCTCGGGAACGGGAAGAATGGCAATGGCGCGAGAATTTGCAAAGGCGCTGTTCTGTACAGCAGGCGGCGCCGATGCTTGCGGGGAATGCTTGGAGTGCAGGAAGTTCGAGCATGGCAATCAAACGGACTTAACGACAATTGCACCCGACGGCCAATCGATAAAGATCGACCAAATTCGCGAGCTGCAGCGCGATTTTTCTTATCGGAATAGCGGGACGAAGCGCAAGATATATATGATCGAGCAAGCCGACAAAATGACGATGCAGGCTGCAAACAGCTTGCTAAAATTTTTGGAGGAGCCGTTATCGCCGGTCGTAGCCATTTTGATTACCGATAATGGACAAGCTGTCTTACCTACCATTCGCTCTCGCACACAGTGGGTGCCCTTTCTTCCAATGTCGCCTGAGAGCATGCTACAGGCGCTAATTGCCGAAGGAGCGCCATCAACGTTAGCCCGGACTGTAGTTCAACTAACTTCGGGATTGGATGGCGCTAGACAATTTCTCCAGCAGAATCAGTTTGCAGAAATCAGAAGCCTAGTGATACAATTAGGCAAGGAGAGTTTGACCCGATTCACCGCGGCGATGATCACTGCTGGACAACAGCTTTTTAAGACGGATTTAGTGGAGCATATACAATTGCTGTTGTCGTTGTTAGTTATATGGTTTAAAGATTTGATTCAGTTCCAGGCCGGAAGGCAGGACAACATCGTTTTTATAGATCAGTTGGAATGGATAAGCAAGCACGCTTTTGAACGATCGTTCGCAGGCTGGGTGTCCTGCATAGAGCATACGCTTGAAGCAAGTAAGCGTATGCGTGCAAATGTAACGCCTCAGCTCGCATTTGAGCAACTATTGGTAAACTTACAGGAGGGCTAATTCTTGTATAATGTCATCGGTGTCCGCTTCAAGAAAGCGGGCAAGATCTATTACTTTGATCCGGTCGAACATCCCGTGGATAAGGAGCAACATGTTATTGTTGAAACAGCACGCGGAATCGAATACGGTAAAGTGGTGGTGGGACAGAAGCAAGTCGGTGAATCGGATGTCGTTCTTCCTCTTAAGAAAGTAATTCGCATTGCAAGCGACGTAGACGCTAAAGTCGTTGAAGAAAATCGTGCTGCTGCCAAAAATGCGTTTTCTACTTGTCTTGAAAAGATTAAAGGTCATCAGCTTCGCATGAAGCTGGTAGACGTCGAATTTACGTTTGACCGCAACAAAATTATTTTTTACTTTACGGCAGAAGGACGAGTAGACTTTCGTGAGCTGGTTAAAGATTTAGCTAGCGTGTTCCGTACACGAATTGAGCTTAGGCAAATTGGCGTACGGGATGAAGCGAAGATGCTCGGCGGAATTGGGCCTTGCGGACGAGTGTTGTGCTGTTCTTCTTGGCTGGGCGATTTTGAGCCCGTATCGATTAAGATGGCCAAGGACCAGAACCTATCGCTTAATCCGACTAAGATTTCCGGACTATGCGGACGTCTGATGTGCTGCCTGAAATATGAGCATGACAATTACGAAAGCATTCGCGAGGAACTTCCGGCGATTGGAAAATTCGTTGTCACCTCATATGGGGAAGGTAAGGTTACCGGCATAAACACATCCACCAAAAGCGTGTATGTGCAACTATTTGATACACCAGGTAAACCGAAAGAACTGTCGATGGATGATGTCGTCATCAAATAAGCGGCAGAGTGCGATTCTCACGGGTGAGGTTACACTCACGCTTGAAGCTCTGGGGTGGGAACTTGGAGAAGAACGATATTTTCGTAAAAATGGACGAGCTGGACAACCAAGTAGGTACGTTCCATAAGGAGCTGACGGCTTTGAAGCAGAAGGTAAAAGAGCTGTTAGAAGACAATAAGCGACTTAGTGAAGAGAACAACCAGCTGCGTCAACTGTTTAAAAGAGAAGCGGAGCTTGAGCGTGAAGTAGTTAAAGCTCCAGCCAAAAGCAAAAAATCGGGTGCACCCCAAGAGGTGCAGGTGCTTACCGAGCAAGCATTCGCAGAAGCGAATGTAGCTATCGGAGAAGGCCATGATAATTTGACCCGGCTGTATCACGAAGGATTCCACATTTGCAACGTATATTACGGGCATTTGCGGACGGAGGGCGACTGTTTATTCTGTCTATCCTTTCTAAATAAATAGTGGAATCCGTATCGACATGCCGTCCTTGCCGCAAAGGGCGGTATTTTTATTAACCAGGGTCTTGTCAAAAAACGATTGCAATCATGACCGAATAAGGAAAAGGAGCGGCTTAAAACGTGTCGGAACAAATAACTTTAGCAGCTAATGAACGGCTTGATGATTTAATGACGGAATCGGGATTAAAAATTATACAGAGCAGGGAAGTATTCAGCTTCTCGCTTGATGCCGTGCTGCTCTCCCGGTTCGCAAGCATACCGAAGCATGGAAGAATCGTTGATTTATGTTCAGGAAACGGCGTTATTCCCATGCTTCTCACTACGCGAACAAATGCACGGATAGATGCGGTTGAAATTCAACCGAGACTTGCGGATATGGCGAGACGAAGCGTAGAGCTCAATCAGCTGACAGAGCAAATTACAGTTATTGAGCAGGATTTGAAATTATATCCGAAGCTTGCGGGGAATGGGGTCTATGACGCGGTAACGGTCAATCCGCCATATATGCCGATGACAGCAGGCGAACAAAATGAAAATGAACATTATGCGATAGCGAGGCATGAAATACACTGTACGCTTGATGATGTTGCAGAAGCATGTTCAAGGCTTGTACGTCCAGGTGGGAAGGTATCCATGGTTCATCGGCCGTCACGCTTGCTGGATATCGTAGAGACGATGCGCAAGTGGCGGCTTGAGCCAAAGCGGATACAATTTGTACATCCTCATGCGAATGCGGAAGCCAACATGGTATTAATAGAAGCGATGCGGGATGGAAAGCCTGATATTAAGCTTCTTCCGCCTATTATGGTTTATGAGAATGGGGTGCAGATCGTTTGAACATACAGAAAAGCTTCTCGGAAGCTGCAAAGGAAAGCTCTGGCAGCCTATATTTAGTAGCAACGCCAATCGGGAATTTAGAGGATATGACCTTTCGGGCGATTCGCACGCTGAAGGAAGTGCAGCTTATCGCCGCTGAGGATACAAGGCAAACGCGCAAGCTGCTTTCGCATTTTGAAATCGGTACGCGTATCGTTAGCTATCATGAGCATAATAAGCGAGCAAGCGGACCTGAGCTTATCCGTTTGCTGCTAGAGGGACAATCGATTGCACTCGTTAGTGATGCAGGCCTGCCGGCGATTTCCGATCCTGGCGCCGATCTTGTAAAAGAAGCTGTTGAACATAATATCCCCGTAATCCCTATTCCAGGGGCAAATGCCGCATTATCTGCGCTGATCATGTCAGGCTTGCCGACAGATCGATTTTTATTTGCCGGGTTTCCGCCGCGCGAACGAAAATCGTTAATGAAATGGCTGAAGGATATGCAGGCTCAGAGAGGAACCCTCCTTTTTTACGAGTCCCCACACCGTATTGGAAAAACATTGGAAGCTATTTTGGAATGTCTGGGTGATCGTCATATTGCATGCGTTAGAGAGCTAACGAAGCGCCATGAAGAGGCGGTGCGCGGCCGGGTATCGGAATGTATCGAATGGTTTGCGGAGCATCCGCCGCTGGGTGAGTTTTGTATCGTGGTGGAAGGATCAGAAGGATCTGGCGCTAGCGAACAACCAATTGCAGAGACTTGGTGGTCTGAGCTTGATCTTGCTGCTCATGTTGCACATTACGAGGAGCAATACGATCGAAAGGAAGCGATCAAGTTGGTTGCCATAGATCGAGGATTGCCAAAACGAGATGTATATAATGAGGTTAATAGATAAAGATGTATAGATAACCATTAAATAGACAAAAAAAAGACCTTCCTGGCCGGGTTCAAGCGCAGGAAGGCATCAAGGAGTATAAAAAAGGTTAGAATTAACAAGTTGATAAGTACAGTATAACCGATTTTTTTTATTTTGTCACAGGTGTTGGCATCTCAGATAAACAAATATGACAAACAATTTTTCCTTTGAAGTAAGATACGTTTTCTGCATTGCCACAGAAGATACATGCAGGCTCGTATTTTTTAAGCATGATGCGCTCGCCATCAACGTAAATCTCGAGTGCATCCTTCTCGCCTATACCTAGTGTACGGCGCAATTCGATTGGTATAACAACACGTCCTAGCTCATCAACTTTACGAACAATACCAGTAGATTTCATCATAATATATCAGTGCCCCTCTCAAAATACAATTCGCCATCGTTCGACATAAATTTTGCTTTTATGATTACTATAATACCAACGATTACCATAATAGTCAACCGATAAATTGACTTAATAAGCCATTAGGTTAAGTATTTGACTATACACAAGGGTCATATTACTCTGTAATAGAATACAACAGCTTCGACATTTTGGAAACTAATTTACGACACTATTCGACAAGAGTCTCGCATTTTGTGTCGAAAATATGAACAAAGGAGATGAGAGACGATGAAGCAGCAACTGACCGAAGAGAAGGTTTTTAAAGACCCTGTCCATCATTATATTTATGTGCAGGACCAGACCATTTGGGATTTAATTAATACGAAGGAGTTCCAACGTTTAAGAAGAATACGCCAATTGGGAACCTCGTATTTGACTTTTCATGGAGCGGAACACAGCCGATTTTCACATTCGCTAGGCGTCTATGAAATAACGCGTAAAATTATTTCTCAATTTGAGCGCAATGGCTATCCAGACTGGCCTGCCGAGGAAAGGCTGGTCTCGCTATGTGCGGCTTTGCTGCATGATGTCGGTCATGGTCCGTTCTCCCACTCCTTAGAAGAAGTATTCGACACAGATCACGAAGAGTGGACCTGCAAAATTATACTTGAGCATTCGGAAATCAACCATGTGCTGCGAGCAGTATCCGAAGATTTTCCCGCTCAGGTCGCCGCGGTTATCCAGAAGACCTATCCAAAACCTATAGTCGTAAGCCTCATTTCAAGTCAAATGGATGCCGATCGCATGGATTATTTGCTTAGAGACGCTTATTATACTGGAGTCAACTATGGAACCTTCGATTTAGAACGCATATTACGCGTATTGAGACCTTATAAAGGGCAAATTGTAGTGAAAGAGAGCGGAATGCATGCCGTAGAGCATTATTTGATGTCTCGCTATCAAATGTATTGGCAGATTTACTTCCATCCAGTAACAAGAAGCTCTGAGATTATTTTACGTCAAATATTTCGTAGAGCGCAGGAGCTTTATGTGGGTGGCTATAAATTTGATTGGATGCCGAGCCCTCTCCAATGCCTGCTTCATAACAATATGACGGTGCATGATTATTTGAAGCTGGATGAGGCACTTGTTCAAACCGCATTCACACAATGGGCAGAGGAGCAGGATCCGCTGTTAAGCGACTTATGCGATCGGTTTTTGAACCGCCATTTATATAAGTACATAACGATCGATAATCCTGATGAACAGCTTTTAAATGAGATTAGCGATTGCTTCTCCTCTATAGGAATGAATCCCGATTACCATATGGAAATTGACTTCCCGTTTGACCTGCCATACGACGTATATCGACCGGATAAAAAAGAAGGAGAAAAGAAAGAAAAAGCGCCGATTTTGTTGTTGGACAGTCAGGATGAAATAAGTGAAATATCTGCCAAATCCGACATTGTTCGTTCAATAACCGGATTGCATCAGGGGCAATATCATCTGTATTATCCAGAAGAGCCGCTCAAAAAAAATAGTTCACAAATACCTGATTCATTAAAAAAATTGTTTAAACTCGACTGAAGGAGCCTGACATTAATATGACATTGCTATTTGATACCCACACCCACTTAGACTCATATAAGTTCGATGAGGATCGCCACGAAGTTATTCAGCGCGCAAAGGATGCAGGCGTGCATATGCTCCTTAATATCGGCTTTAACCGCGAGACCATTCCAACGACGATCGCGCTTGCTGAGCAGTATGATTTTATTTATGCAGCCGTCGGCTGGCATCCGGTTGACAGCATCGATATGCTTCCGGAGGATTTGGAGTGGATAGAGCGTTTATGCACGCATGAGAAGGTCGTTGCGATCGGTGAGATCGGTCTTGATTATCACTGGGATACCTCGCCCAAAGACGTTCAGCAGCGCGTATTTCGCGAGCAAATTCGACTTGCCCGTAAAGTAGGCAAACCGATCGTAATTCACAATCGTGATGCGCATGAGGATGTCATTCGAATTTTGAAGGAGGAAAATGCAGCCGAGGTTGGCGGGGTCATGCACTGCTTCTCCGGCAGTCCCGAAACCGCGAAGCAATGTCTGGATATGAACTTTTATATTTCATTCGGAGGACCGGTTACTTTTCAAAATGCAAGGGTTCCCAAAGAGGTGCTCAAACAGGTTCCGCTCGATAAAATTTTGATTGAAACCGATGCTCCGTATTTGGCTCCACATCCCTTCAGAGGGAAGCGAAATGAGTCCTCTTATGTGGCACTAGTTGCACAGACGGCAGCCGAATTATTAGGCAAAACGGTAGAAGAAATAGGGGCAATTACGACCGAAAACGGAAAAAAATGTTTTGGTATTGTCTGAAAACGAGAGAACCAGAGAGAATTTAAGACCTTTATCGCGTAAAAACTAATTTTTATAGCGATTATCGCTTATTTTTTCCGTCTTTATCCACCTTTTTCGCTTAAATCGTCTTTTATCGTATCTTTACAATTCACCTCGTATGAGGGTATGATTCAACTCAGAGCATTACATTTTGTATTGGATTTCCAGTTTGCGCTTAATCTCCATTTGGAGAGCGGGGGAACCAAATACGGGTTTTTTTGAACCGTATTTTGAATTCTTCAAGGGGTGAATTTCGGAACCTTTGCCATGAGCATTGCGTTACGAATAGGGCGTCTCTCTTGCCCGAATCCGTCAGCTAACCTCGTAAGCGTTCATAGAGAGTGATCAACCTCGTGCATCCATTTTTCTGTATCCCAGCGTAGTCATTTACTCGGGAAGCCACGAAACAGATCCTCTGTCGACGGCTTCTTTTTATTTTCGAATAAACGGGAATTTGTCGACATAGGGATTAAAGATGGGGGTGGGAGGATCGATAGCAGTACTGGATTGCGTGCTTGCACGCCAATATACTATAGTCGCGTCAGTTGTATCATGCGTAACACTTGGCGGCGGGGCTATGAAGGAGGACCGATGAAGTGGGAATACTCCAGGTTAAGGACACCCATGGGAAACGATCATCCAGCATGTCTTTCGCATTGCGATGGAAGCGTGAAAACTTGCGTTTGATTCTTTTGAGTGCTACTATCTCAATCGCTATGACTTTCATGTTTTTGGTGTTGTTGTACGGAACGGCTGTCAAAAGCGTCTCCGTAGTAGTGAACGGACAAGAAACCGTTGTGGAAACGAAGCAATGGGTCCTGCAACGCCTACTGGATGAACAAGCTATCGCAATTGGACCACATGATGAGGTGTCCATACCGCTTAATGCGGCAATAAAGGACGGAGATCGAATTGAGGTAACTCAAGCGATTCCGGTAATTGTGAAAGCTGATGGCAAGACCTCTACTGTATATACGACAGAGAGAACAGTGCAGGCAGCGATCGAGGAATTAAATATTCCAGTTCGTAATCATGATAAAGTAATGCCTCCGCTTAATACGGTAGTCGATTCGGAATTAACGGTAACGGTTGTGCGGGTTGACACGAAGGTGTCAGAATCCGAGCGTGCTATGCCGTACTCTATCGTAAAGAAGAAAGATCCTTCGCTGGAAGCTGGCAAGGAAAAGCTCGTGCAAACCGGCAAGGAAGGCCTTATTGTTGAACATATTGAGAAGCAGTACGAGGACGGAATTCTCATTTCGAAGAAGATGGTCAGCAAGGTTGTCGAGACCGCTGCAGTTGACCAGGTTATCGCAATCGGAACGAAGAAGGCTGAGCCTAAAGTAACTGTGCTCTCAAACAAAAGCCCGAGTGTTGCTATGCTGACAAAGAGCGGTGTAACATTCAAGGCCAAAACCGTACTTAAGAACGTCACGCTCACAGCTTATTCTGCTGGTGTCGCTTCTACAGGTAAAGATTCGGATCATCCGGATTACGGAATTACGGCATCCGGTTCCCGTGTAAAAGAAGGACGGACCATAGCGGTTGATCCTAAGGTTATTCCGATTGGCTGGTGGGTTTATATTGAAGGAATCGGTTTCCGCCGGGCTGAGGATACGGGCAGCGCAATAAAGGGCAACAAAATCGACGTATACTTCGATAGCAACAAAACGGCAAATAAGTTTGGCAGGAAGAAAGGCTTTACCGTTTACGTGTTGGGGCCGAATAAACCTTCTTCAAGCTAATTTGCGGGGTTACCATCATCTTATCGTAATATTCAATTAAATATGCCATCATAAGGAGAGGCAATGCCTCTTCTTTTTGCATGTTTGCGGGCTTATAAGAGTTTATGTTGAAGGGAATGGTCTTGATGATCAAAGAGATCATTGTCGTTGAAGGTAAAGATGATACCGCAGCGATAAAACGAGCGGTTGAAGCGGACACTATAGAGACGAATGGTTCGGCTATCGGCGAGGATGTACTAAGAAGAATAGCGCTGGCGAACGAGCGACGCGGCATCATTATATTTACAGATCCCGACCATGCGGGGGAACGTATTCGCAAAATCGTTGCGAGGCACGCTCCCGGGTGCAAGCATGCTTTTTTACCGCAGGAGCAGGCTTTGTACAAAGGGGATATCGGCATCGAGAATGCAAGCCCGGATGCGATACGCTCGGCGCTCTCAGAGCTCCGTACGGAGTCGATGGACGAATCGGGAGAGATTAGCTTTGAGGACTTAATGGAAGCGGGTCTTATCGTGCATCCCGACGCGTCCAATCGACGCCTCGTTATGGGCAAGCTGCTCGGGATCGGATATGCGAACGGCAAGCAGTTCTATAAGCGATGTACAAGCTTTCGTATTTCCAAGGCGGAATTTGCAGAAGCGTTCAGACAAATGGAAAAGGAACTGGAGGGATAGAGGATGAGCGATCATGAACACAATGGGCAAAGCAAGGCAGCGGTAAAATCGTCAATAGTCGAGGTGGCAACGCCAAAGCGTACCAAAGAGATTATTGCCAAATACGGTTTCTCTTTCAAAAAGAGTCTCGGGCAGAACTTTTTGATTGACCAAAATATTTTGAACAACATCGTAGCAGCTGCTGAGCTGGATGAGACAAAAGGGGCGCTTGAGATCGGTCCCGGGATTGGCGCGCTTACGCAGCGGCTTGCACAAGCTGCTGGCAAGGTTACGGCTGTGGAGATCGATAATCGGCTTATTCCAATTCTAAAGGACATTTTAGCTGAAGAGCAGCACACCACGGTCATACATGGCGATGTGCTGAAGCTTGATTTGAAGCAGCTGTTCGAAGAGCAGTTTGCAGGGGTAACGGGCGTAAGTGTCGTTGCCAATTTGCCTTACTACGTGACTACGCCAATTTTGATGAAGCTGCTCGAGGAGAAGCTGCCTCTTGAGCACATCGTCGTCATGATACAGAAGGAAGTGGCTGAGCGAATGGCTGCGAAGCCAGGCGGCAAGGAGTATGGCAGCCTTAGCGTGGCTGTTCAGTATTATTGCGTGCCTACGCTTGTCTGCACAGTTCCGCATACGGTGTTTATTCCGCAGCCAAATGTCGATTCGGCTGTTATTAAGCTATCCCTGCGCGACAAGCCGGCCGTGGATGTGCCTGATGAGGATCATTTTTTCCGTGTCGTGCAGGCGAGCTTCGCACAGCGCAGGAAGACACTTGCGAACAATCTGACGGCGTTTGTAGGCAAGGAGCGGCGTGAAGCATTAACGGAGATGCTCCTGAAGAACGAAATTGACCCTATAAGACGCGGCGAGACGCTTTCGCTTGAGGAATTTGCGCGTATTAGCCGCAGCATGCTGGAAGCGGGCTGGGGAGCTCAGGCGGTTAAGTCATAAAAATACTCACCATTCGCTCTTTCTGCCCATAGGATAGAGGAAGAGGTGATTTACCCATGAAGCAAGGGGACCTGGTCGTCCGCAAATCGTATGGCGGTGACGTGCTATTTAAGGTTGAAGCTGTTCGTACAGAAACTGCCGTTCTGAAAGGCACGGACTACCGATTGCTTGCGGATGCTCCGATTCCAGATCTGTCGGTCGTACGCGATCCAGAATCGACTAGTGCGGTTCAGCAAGTTCGAATTAAAGTAAATGATTCTTTAAGACGCATGCATTCTGAACGAGAACGTCAAGCGGTTGAGAACGAGGATACTATTCGGCATGCGATGCAGCAGAGCCAGCCATTTTTTGAAGTGCCAGGAAAAGTTCTTCATCTCGATGGCGATGGTAACTATTTGAAGAAGAGCATGCAGCTATACAACACGATGCATGTTCCTTCTCATGGCCTCCATGTGCATGAATCCCAAATGGCTGATGTGCTGTACCGACTGCTGCCTCAAATCCAACCGGATATTGTCGTCATTACCGGACATGACGGTGTACTGAAAAACCGCGCGCAGATGGACTTATACAGCTTGAGCAGCTATAAAAACTCACAGCATTTTGTTAATGCAGTTCGCGTTGCTCGTGAATACGAGAAAAATCGCGACGGATTGATTGTTATTGCGGGTGCTTGCCAATCGCATTTCGAAGCCTTGCTTCAGGTGGGCTCCAACTTTGCAAGCTCGCCGGGACGTATTTTGATTCATGCGCTCGATCCTGTTTATATAGCCATTAAGGCAAGCTATACATCGATTAAGGACACGATCAACTTAGCCGATGTAATTCATGGCACGATAAGCGGAATTGACGGTGTTGGCGGCATTGAAACGATGGGACGCTTCCGTGTAGGCTTGCCAAAGCCCAAAATAACGGCATCCTCCTCTGTATTAAAGCAGTAAAATGGTATGCAAGCTGCCAATATAGGCAAGCAAATAACGTCAAAAAGACGTAAATTTGTTTATTAAAGTTGAAGCAACTTCTTATTATGTATATTATTTGCTATTCTATGCACGGTTTTTTCGAAAATGGGTGAAATCACCGTTGACAAGTAAATATTCTGACTGATATAATATTTTGCTTTGTTTGACAACCCTCCTCTTTTTAGTTATAATGGACAAGGAAAGAGGTGGTAGTGGACAATGGCAAAAAATGCGCTATTGGATATTAAACGCAGTTTGGAAGCTCATGTTGGCTCCAAAATCCGTCTTCGAGCGAACGGTGGCCGACGAAAGACCATCGAACGAACCGGTACGTTGGAAGAAACCTACCCTTCTGTTTTCATTGTCAAGCTGGATGAAGAGCAACATGCGTTCAAGCGTGTTTCATACAGTTATGCGGATATACTGACAGAGTCGGTGGAAGTGACCGTATGCAATGATGAAGGTCAAGTCCGTATCGCCCATTTGCAACAATAGAATATATATCGCCTAGTGAGGCATGTTAGCGCAGAGAAATCTGCGCTTTTTTTTTGTTATCGCAAGAACCCCATTTTCTTTTTGCAGCTTCGTGCGTGTTGCCGTTTCAATGCGTATGGTCTAAACCGAATTGAAGCATACTACCTGTGCAATAGTGACAGCCTACATGCTTATCGTTAATTTGGAGTTGGAGGTAATGGAATGAGCCGCAGAAGACGTGGAGTAATGTCAGAGCAATTGAAATATGAGCTTGCTAAGGACCTTGGATTTTACGATACCGTGCAGCAAGAAGGCTGGGGAAGCATTCGTGCGAAGGATGCTGGAAATATGGTGAAACGTGCGATACAGCTTGCTGAGCAAGCGGCAGCAAAGGCGAACCAGCCGTAATCGGGACGTCATATTCGTACAGACAAAAGCTAAGGTGTTGGCAGTCGGAAAATAGCCGATTGTCATCTCTTAGCTTTTATTGCGTTCGTTTGATATAATGATGCTTAAGCTTACGAACGAACGGGTGAACTTATCGGATGAAAATTTATGAAAAAGCTCCAGCCAAAATTAATTTAGTGCTAGATGTGCTCCGCAAGCGTGATGACGGCTACCATGAAGTCGAGATGATAATGACGATGGTTGACCTTGCAGACCGACTTGAAATGGAAGAGCTCCCTAGAGATACAATCATTATTTCAAGCCAAGTAGGCTACATACCTCTAGACGAGAAGAACCTGGCCTTTCAGGCGGCTAGGCTTATTAAAGAGCGCTACGATGTAAAGCAAGGCGTATATATTCATTTGGACAAAAAAATACCAGTCGCAGCAGGCCTTGCAGGCGGCAGCAGCGATGCAGCGGCTGCGCTGCGAGGGCTAAATCGACTGTGGAAGCTTCAGATCCCAGAGGACGAGCTGTGCCGTCTCGGCGCTGAGCTTGGCTCTGACGTTCCTTTTTGCGTAACAGGCGGCACAGCGATTGCTAGCGGCCGTGGTGAGAAGCTTGAGCATATCGCAGGTCCTCCGCAGTGCTGGGTCGTACTGGCGAAGCCGCCAATCAATGTATCAACGGCTGACGTATATGGCAGATTTCGAGCTAATGAGCTCAAGGAGCATCCTTCCATTCCTAATATGGTCAGTGCGCTGGAGAGAGGCTCCTTTACCGATATTTGTGAAGGGCTAGGCAATGTGCTGGAGAATGTTACGCTGGATTTGTATCCTGAGGTGATGCAGCTGAAGGAAAGCATGATTCGTCTTGGCGCTGATGGCGTCCTGATGTCTGGCAGCGGACCGACTGTTTTTGGCCTTGTATCGAAGGAGGCCAAGCTTCCACGCATTTACAACGGTCTCCGAGGTTTCTGCAAAGAGGTCTATGTGGTAAGAATGCTAACATAGGTCTGACGTTCTTCTTGATTAAATCCGTATAAAAATGTTATATTGACATTATATTATTCGGATTTAGTGGGGGGAGATGTGTTTGAAGAAGTTGAAACGGAGCTCGCGGTTGGTAGAAATGACCCAATACCTGTTAAGTCGACCCCACACGTTAATTTCATTGACAGCATTTGCTGATCGATATCAATCGGCAAAGTCTTCAATTAGTGAGGACCTGGCAATTATTAAAGAAGTGTTTGAGGAAGAAGGAATTGGTGAGCTTCATACGCTTGCTGGAGCAGCTGGCGGAGTAAAGTATACGCCAAAAATGCAGCAAACAACGGCACTTACCATTATGACAAGCATATGCCGCCAGCTAGAGCAGCCTGAAAGGGTTCTTCCGGGCGGTTATTTGTATATAACGGATATGTTGGGTCAACCAGAGCTGCTAGCCGATGTCGGCAGAATGTTTGCAACTGCGTTCGCTGATCGAAAGATCGATGTCATAATGACGGTAGAGACAAAAGGGATACCGCTTGCATATGCAACCGCATCCTGCCTGAACATACCGGTTGTTATCGTACGGCGCGACAATAAGGTAACGGAAGGCTCCGCGGTTAGCATCAACTATGTGTCGGGGTCAACGAAGCGGATTCAGACGATGTCACTGGCGCGCAGGGCGCTGAAGGAGCATTCGCGCGTTCTTATTATTGATGACTTCATGAAGGCTGGCGGAACGATACAAGGAATGATGGATTTGCTATTCGAATTCAAAGCTACCGTTGCGGGTGTCGGCGTATTTGTCGAGTCCGGCGAGGTGGAATTGGAAGAGAGGCTTCTTGAAGATTATGTGTCGCTCGCTAAGCTGACTGCCGTTGATATGAAAACAAAGCAAACAACTGTTATTCCTGGGAATTATTTTAAAGGATAAAGTTATTTGGGAATAACAGCTTATATTTCTTGATAAGAAAGGCTGGGACCATAATGAATAATAAGCAACAACTGGAAGCAATTGCAACGGATAAAGCGCCTGCAGCGATCGGGCCTTATTCGCAGGCAATCAAGCTGGGAGGATTATTGTTTACTTCGGGACAAATCCCGTTAGATGCATCCGGACAGCTAGTAGAAGGCGGCATTGAGGAGCAAACCCATCAGGTGTTTCGCAATTTGGAAGCCGTTCTTGCAGCAGCAGGTGCAAGCTTTCAGGATGTTGTAAAGGCGACTGTATTTATGAAGGACATGAATCAGTTTGCAACGGTAAACGGCATTTACTCCTCCTACTTCGGAGATCATAAACCGGCTCGATCAACCGTTGAGGTAGCGAGGCTGCCAAAGGATGTTTTTGTCGAAATAGAGGTCATTGCATCGACTCTTGTCGAATGAAAACGAAAAAGATTTAATTGTAAAAAAATATTTTAAATACAGCATGATTTTTCCAAAAATGTAGAAGGAATTGGCACAAAAACGTGGAAGTATACACCAAGTCTCTGATAGACAAAGGTGGTGAACACAAGTGCAAATTACTGATGTCAGACTCCGCCGTGTAAATTCCGAAGGGCGTATGAAGGCAATCGCATCCATTACTATTGATAATGAATTCGTTGTTCACGATATTCGTGTCATCGATGGAAACAATGGTATGTTCGTTGCAATGCCAAGCAAACGTACTCCGGATGGAGAATTTCGGGATATCGCTCATCCGATCTCTTCAACCACCCGGGAGAAAATCCAGGCTGCTGTTCTCGCAGAATATGAGCGTGCAGCAGAAGAAGTTGCGATTGAAGAAGGAGCTTAACCAGAGCATTTCATGAATTTTGGGGTTGTTTGGAGAAGAGAGCCATGGCTCTCTTTTCTTTTTTTTTTGATATATAGATACAGAATCGTATAATGGAATATAATAAAGCTAGTCATTTTATGCAGATGGGTTTAATTGTCATTTTTATTCAAAGTAGATTTAGGGGGTTTTTTATTTGAAAGTTATGGCGATTGTGCTTGCGGCTGGACAGGGCAAGCGTATGAAATCGAAATTATATAAAGTACTTCATCCGGTATGCGGCAAGCCTATGGTCGGTCATGTGCTCGATGTTGTGAAGGAAGCGAAAGCTGAGCGTTCCGTTGTGATCGTTGGGCATGGAGCGGAGATGGTTAAATCGTATTTAGGCGCTAGCGCTGAATATGTCCTGCAGGAGCAGCAGCTAGGTACGGGCCATGCGGTGCGTCAGGCTGAAGGCTTGCTAGGCGGCGAAGAGGGTACGACGATCGTTATTTGCGGGGATACGCCTCTCGTACAGGCTTCGACGATTAGCGCGATGCTTGAGCTGCATACAGGAAGCGGAGCTGCTGCCACCGTGCTGACTGCATCGTTTGATGATCCTACCGGCTACGGACGCGTAATTCGCAGCGAAGATGGAACGGTTCAGCGCATTGTGGAGCAAAAGGATTGCTCGCCAGAAGAGGCAGCAGTGAAGGAAATCAATACAGGCACCTATTGCTTCGACAATAAGAAGCTGTTTGCAGCGCTTGCGAAGGTAACGAGCAACAATGTGCAGGGTGAATTTTATTTGACCGATGTCATCGGCATATTCCGCAGCGCAGGCGAATCCGTTCAAGGCTATTGCACGACTGATTTGGCTGAGGCGATTGGCGTGAACGACCGCGTTGCGCTTGCAGAAGCTGAGCGCTTCATGCGCGAGCGTATTAACCGCAACCATTTGCTTGGCGGGGTTACGCTGATTGATGCTTCATCGACTTATATAGAAGCAGGAGTTCAAATCGGCTCCGATACGGTTATCTATCCGGGAACGGTGCTTCGCGGATCAACGGTTATTGGCGAGGATTGCATCATTGGACCTCAAGCAGACATTTCGGATAGTACAATCGGAGCGGGCGTCACGATTAAGTATTCCGTAGTAGCAGAATCGATCGTAGGCGATACCAGCTCAGTTGGACCATACGCGAATTTGCGTCCAGGCTCAAAGCTTGGCATAGGCTGCAAAATCGGCGATTTCGTTGAGCTCAAAAATGCATCGCTGGACGATGGAAGCAAAGTGTCGCATTTGAGCTATGTAGGGGACGCTAAGGTCGGCAAAGATGTGAATATCGGCTGCGGCGCGATTACAGTCAATTACGACGGCTATAATAAATTTGTGACAGAGATTGGCGACAATGCGTTTGTCGGCAGCAACGTCAACCTCATTGCGCCAGTGAAGATTGGTGACGGTGCTTATGTCGTTGCCGGCTCAACGGTCACGCAGGATGTGCCAGCCGGAGACCTCGCCATTGCACGCGAGCGTCAAGTGAATAAACCGGGCTATGCCGAGAAGATTCGCGGACGTGCCAAAGCGAAGAAGGAAAAGAAGCAGCAATAGATGCTAATCAAATCTAGCTATTATAGGATGCAGGACGAATTCAGAGGAAGAATTCGTTGCTGCATCTTTTTTTGTCTTCTCCTATTTGCTGTTTAATTATTGGCTGCAGTGGGTAAGTTATAGGAAATGCTTACGAAGTGAGTTTTGCTTCACAAAACTAAGCGTATGCTTACGGAGCAAGTTTTGCTTCACAAAACTTTTTAGGAGGTAATCAATATGGCGATAGCTATGAACGCGGATCAACGAACTGGCACGACGAAAGGTGAGTTGCGCCAATTGCGGCTCCAAGGGAAAATTCCGGGCGTTATTTACGGAAAACAATTAGATAATGCCGCTCAGGTAGTGGTAGATGGCAAGGAGCTGCAGGCGCTGCTTCGGTCCCATCCGAATGCGGTGCTTGAAATAAATATTCCATCACATGGCAAAACGTCAGTGATGATATCAGAAATTCAGCGTGATTCCTTGAGCCGTCAAGTGCTTCATGTTGATTTCCATCAAATCAATATGAACGAAAACGTACGGGCTAACGTTCGCATTCAACCGGAGGGCGATTCTAACGGGGTAAGAGAGGGAGGCATCCTTCAAGTGATTTTGCATGAGCTTGAGGTACAGTGCTTGCCGGGCAGTATTCCTGACTCCGTCACAGTAGACATTTCCTCGCTCGCAATAGGCGAGAGCGTACTGGTAAGCGATTTGAAGCTGCCTAAAGGCGTCGAGACGTTCGCAGAGCCGGAGCAGGTTGTGGTAACGATTCTTGCGCCTCAGAAGGAGCTTACGGAGGAAGAAGCAGAGGATGCGGCTGTGGAGCTTGCGGAGGCGGAATCACGTTCCAAGGAAGCTCAGCTTGAAGGCATTAAGAGTCTGTAATTCCATCCTCGCACAAAGCAGCTTGCAAGTGAATGGCGCCGTCCTTTAAAGGACGGCGCTGTTTTGTGGTTGGCACAAGCTGTGCTGCTTCATATTCTCCTTCTTTACTAAGTTTAAGCCGTTTACGCTAGCAATAGATTATGATACATTTGTCGGTAAAGGAGTGGAGCTAGCAATGAGGTGGATTGCAGGACTCGGGAACCCCGGAACCGCTTATCAGGGAACCCGGCACAATGTTGGATTTATGGTTATTGATGAGCTGGCAAAGCGCTGGGGCATCAGTGTTACACAAAGCAAATGCAAGGCTTTAATCGGCGAGGGCAACGTGCAGGGCACGAAGGTTGTCCTTATTAAGCCGATGACATATATGAATTTGTCAGGCGAGTCCGTTCGATCTTTTCTCGATTATTTTAAAGCTGATGTTCAAAATGGCCTGATTGTTTATGATGATTTGGATACGGAAATCGGCAAGCTGCGGCTTCGTTACCAAGGTAGTGCGGGCGGACATAATGGCATCAAGTCGCTTATTCAGCATCTGGGCACACAGACGTTCGACCGCGTTCGGATGGGCATCTCCCGTCCGCAGCCTGGTATGAACATTGCAGATTATGTACTGTCGGCTTTTCCTAAGAGCGAGAAGGAGAAGCTGGATGCGATGATTATGGATGCGTGTGATGCGATTGAATTCAGGCTGAAGGCACCATTCGAAGAGACGATGGCAAAGTTTAACCGATAATCTGTTAGAATACGTGATTACGGGCATACTGAAGGGTATAACGACCCTTCAGGAGGCATACATATGGCTGTAAACTATATTTGTCGGCATTGCAGAACGTCAATTGGATCCCTCAGCGGGTCAAATATAACCGAGCACCAGCTTGGTTTCCATTTCTTGACCCCCGAAGAGCGCAGCGATATAATAGCGTATGACCCAAATGGAGATGTAACGGTAAAAGTGGTTTGTGATTATTGCCGCGAGGCGATCGACGCGAACCCGGAGCTTCATTTGGTAGCTAATCCTCTTCAATGACGGAAAGTGAATAGTATGAGCCTTAGCGGATGGCTGAGGCTTATTTTCAATGTACAGGGAGCGATCGTATCACTCTTTCGATTGTGTATAGAAACGGGGTGTCGCAAACGTTGAAAGCTTTAATTAACGCTTTTGCCGCGGATACGGACGTTCAGTCCGTTATATCCGGTATTCGTAAAGGCATGCGTGAACAGATGATATCTGGACTCGCAGGCTCTTCCAGGCAAGTACTTATTGCAGCGCTGCAGGAGGATATAGCGCGTCCAATGCTTGTCGTGACGCATAATATGTTCGCTGCGCAGAAGATTGCAGAGGATTTGCAGGAATGTCTTTCACCAGAAAATGTATTGTTATATCCCGCGAATGAGCTGGTTGCTGCAGAGGCGGCGATCTCGAGTCCTGAGACGCTTGCGCAGCGAATGGATGTGCTGATCAAGCTGTCCAAGGGCTATCGCGGGATTGTTGTCGTGCCTTTCTCAGGGGTTCGGCGTTATTTGCCTATAAGCAGTGTAATGGCAGAGGCGCAAATCGCGGTCGGCGTTGGCGATTCGCTGCCGATTGACGCTTTTCTGCGACAAATGACAGCGCTAGGCTACACGAGAGCCGACCGGGTTGAGCTGCGCGGCGAAATGAGCGTTCGCGGCGGTATTGTCGACTTTTATCCGTTAACTGCGTCTCATGCGTATCGGATTGAATGGTTTGGTGATGACATTGATTCCATACGCGCCTTCGATCCTGCGGATCAGCGCTCTTCCGATCGCTTAGAGTCCTATGTGGTTCCGCCATGCCAGGAGCTGATGGCAGATAGAAGCCGTATGGAAATCGCGGCTAACCATGCGCAGAAGCTGCTCGATAAGCAGCTCGACAAAATGACCGACCGCACAGCTAAGGATCGTCTCCGTACGGAACTAGGCGGGGAGCTTGAACGGCTGCGCGAGCATGTTTATTTTCCGGAAATGTATAAATATATTTCACTTCTATATCCTGAGCGTCAGACGATTCTTGACTATATGCCAAGCGATACACTTCTCATACTAGACGAGCCAACGCGATTGATAGAGACGGCTAAGCAGCTGGAGCGGGATGAGGCGGAATGGTCGATGCATTTGCTGCAAAACGGCAAATCGCTTCCTGGTCTTTCGCTTGCGCGCGATACGGAGGAGATTTTGCACCATCGTCCGTTTCCGACGCTGTTTCTATCTTTGTTCTTGAGACAAATTCCGCATTCGCAGCCGCAAAATATTTTGAACATGACCAGCCGCTCGATGCAAAATTTCCATGGACAAATGAATGTGCTCAAGGCCGAAATGGAACGCTGGCGAAAGACAGGCGCTACCGTTATGATGCTGGCCGGCAATGCGGAGCGCATGGAGAGAATGCGCCGCGTGCTCGACGACTATAGCATTGAGATGCCTACCCTGCTTGAGGGCAATTTGCAGTCCGGCTTTGAGCTGCCTTCCTCTCATCTCGTTATTATTACGGAAGGCGAGATGTTCACGCAGAAGCAGCGCAAAGCAAGAAGGATAGATAAGAAGGTCGATAATGCAGAGCGCATCAAGAGCTATACGGAGCTGAAGGTCGGCGATTACGTCGTCCACCATAACCATGGTATCGGTAAATACGTAGGTATCGGCACGCTTGAGATCGCAGGCATTCATAAAGATTATTTGCATATTCTATACGCTGGCGGAGATAAGCTATCTGTTCCAATTGAACAAGTCGACATGATTCAGAAGTATGTCGGCAACGAAGAGAAGGAACCGAAGGTCAATAAGCTTGGCGGAAGCGAATGGACAAGGGCGAAGAGCAAGGTGAAAGCGTCCGTACAGGATATCGCTGATGACTTGATCAAGCTGTATGCAGAGCGGCAAACCGCGCCCGGCTATGCTTTCGGACAAGACACCTCGTATCAGAACGAATTCGAGGCGATGTTCCCATATGACGAGACGCGTGACCAGCTTAGAGCTATTGAAGAGATTAAGAAGGATATGGAGAAATCCCAGCCGATGGACCGGCTTCTATGCGGAGACGTTGGTTATGGCAAAACCGAGGTCGCCATTCGTGCCGCTTTCAAATCGGCGATGGACAGCAAGCAAGTAGCCGTGCTTGTGCCTACAACGATTCTAGCGCAGCAGCATTACGAGACGTTCCGCGAGCGCTTTTCCGGTTACCCGATTAACGTTCAGGTGCTTAGCCGCTTCCGCTCCCGCAAGGAGCAGAATGAGACGATGAAGGGGCTAAAGGCGGGGACGGTCGATGTTGTAATTGGCACGCACCGCTTGCTTTCGCAGGATATTATTTTCAAATCGCTAGGGCTTCTTATTGTCGATGAAGAGCAGCGCTTTGGCGTGTCCCATAAGGAAAAGCTGAAGAAGCTGAAAACCAATGTTGACGTGCTTACGCTGACAGCAACACCGATTCCGAGAACGCTGCACATGTCCATGCTTGGCGTGCGCGATTTGTCCGTTATCGAGACACCGCCAGAGAACCGCTTCCCCGTGCAAACCTATGTGGTCGAGTACAGCCCGTCCCTTGTTCGCGAGGCAATCGAGCGGGAGCTTGCGCGCGGCGGTCAAGTCTATTATTTATATAATCGGGTTCAAGGGATCTACCAAATGGCGGAGCAAATCAATGCGCTCGTACCAGGTGCTAGAGTTGCGGTCGGCCATGGCCAAATGTCAGAGCAGGAGCTGGAAAAAACGATTCTCGACTTTCTTGACGGCGAGTCAGACGTTCTTGTCAGCACGAGCATCATTGAGACAGGCGTCGATATTCCGAACGTTAACACGCTTATCGTGCATGATGCGGATAAAATGGGGCTCTCCCAGCTGTATCAGCTGCGCGGCCGCGTAGGGCGTTCGAATCGCATCGCCTATGCATATTTTACGTACCAACGGGATAAGGTGCTGACCGAGGTAGCGGAGAAGCGTCTGCAATCCATCAAAGAGTTTACCGAGCTTGGCTCAGGCTTCAAAATCGCGATGCGAGATCTATCGATCCGTGGAGCGGGCAATTTGCTAGGCGCGGAGCAGCATGGCTTTATTGCCTCGGTTGGCTTCGATATGTATTCGCAAATGCTGGCTGATGAGATCGCGAAGCGCAAAGCAGAGATGAGCGGCGAGGAAATTAAGGAAGAGAAGCCTGTCAGTACGCTTATTGATGTCAGTATCGATGCTTATTTGCCTTCGGATTATATTTATGACAGCATCCAAAAAATCGAGATTTATAAGAAGGTTGCTGCCATTCGCAATTTTGATGAGGCGGATGATGTGATCGATGAGCTAGTGGATCGTTTTGGCGATTTGCCGCAGGCGGTCAGCAACTTGCTTGCTGTAGCTAGGCTGAAGGTGTATGGCTCGATGTACGGCATTGAACAGCTTAGCGGCAAGGGTGATGACCTATTGCTTCGTTTTGCAGCCTCAGAGAAACGCCGGATTGACCGGAAAAAGGTGGATCAGCTGTGCTTGAAGCATGAGAACCGCTTTAAGCAGGGCAGCGATCAGGAGCCGAATCCAACGATTTTGCTGCGAGGCAAGGGATTGAATATGGAGCAGAAGATTCATATGATCGAGCAATTTTTGCAGGCCTATAAGGATGTTCTTCTATTCAAGGACGAATTGCAAAACGTGTCGCCATAGACAAGATTCGCTTTATGCGTCCCTTTTCTGATACAATACTAACAAGTTCAAAAGATGAAAGGGGATTCAACATGTTACACAGTTCACGCAAATCGGCATGGCGCAAAGGCGCGCTGCTTATCGTGGCAGTTGTGCTGGTCATGACTATGGCGGCATGCGGCGCGAAGAAAACGGAAGTTGCCACTTATAAGGGCGGCAATGTGACAGATACGGAATTCAATAAGTATTTGGATGTATTTACGGTTATGCAGCCGACTTATGCGCAAATTATCGAAATACCGCAATTTAAGGAGCAGTTGCTCCAGCAGTATATTTCTTACAAAATTTTAGGCAGCCGCGCTTCTGAGGAAGCGATTAAGAAAGCTGAAGCTGATGTAAAAGAGCAAATGAAGCAGTATAAAGATGCATTGGGTCAAAATGCAGAATTGAAAACGGCCGTTGACGCGAAGAAATTGAAAGACAAAGATATGGAGAACTATTTGCTGCTGACATCGAAGGTTGTCGCACATATGAACTCCCAAGTCACAGACGAAGATATGAAAACCGAGTATGAGAAGAACACCATTAACTATGCGCTAGTTACGGTGCGTCATATTTTGGTGGCGACTAAGGACCCGTCATCCCAAGAGGGGAAAGAGCTTCGTACAGCTGAGGAAGCTTTGGCGCGTGCCAAAGAAGTAAAAGCTAAGCTGGAAGCTGGCGGAGACTGGGCAGCCCTTGCCAAGGAATATTCGGATGACACTGGCTCCAAGGAAACAGGCGGACTCTATGCAGACAAGATGAACGGCGATTGGGTTGAAGCCTTCAAGCAAGCTGCATACAAGCAGGAGATCGGCGTTATTGGCGATCCAGTAGAAACAGAGTACGGCTATCATGTCATTAAAGTAGAGAAGCGCGATTCAGCAGCCTTCGATAAAATCACTGATGCAGTCAAGGAGAAAGTGAAGAGCACCATTTCTTATGAGCTTATGAACAAGTTCATGACGGACGAGCTTCCTAAGCAAGAGGTCGTAATCAAGCTTCCTAAGACGGAAGAAGAGACTCCGGCAAGCGATGCGCCTGCGGGCGAAGCTCCTGCTGGTGACGAAACACCAGCTACGGATGCACCGGCAACAGATGCACCAGCAACGAAATAATTGTAAGGACTTGCGATTCAGACCCTTTAACCAGCTGTTGGTTAAGGGGTCTTTTGCTAAAAATAAGTAAAGTAAGGATTGGTTGCCCGGTGGACACAAATCAATATTTGCTGCGTGAGGCGAAGAGTATCGTGTTGAAATCTCCTGATGCATCTACGGAGATCAGGATTGATGCTCCTACGTTATTTATTCTTAGCGAGGGCTGCGGAACGATGACGATTAATGAATCCG
The DNA here is from genome assembly GCF_012935325.2 of Paenibacillus sp. PL91. Taxonomy (GTDB): domain Bacteria; phylum Bacillota; class Bacilli; order Paenibacillales; family Paenibacillaceae; genus Pristimantibacillus. The sequence goes on along the minus strand of NZ_JABBYG020000022.1, from coordinate 52,714 downwards.
TCACCCAGCTCAGCTTTGGCTGCCTCTTGTTTGCCCAGGCGAGCTTTCCGACTATGCAGCCGATCATATGATCGTCAGCATTTACGAGGAGGGCGGAATGGAGAAAACGAATCGATTACTGGCAAGCGATGTTTGGCAGCAGCTCCCGGCTGTCCGAGAGGGCAGGGTTTATTTGATCCCCGTCGGCAAATGCTTCTCGAATGATGGCGTATCCTTGCAAAGGCTAACGAGTATGCTTGTTCATTTGCTTCTTTCTTACTAAGCTCAACATGATAATAATCCATACGACAAGGTGACTTTTATCTATGGACGATAGGCAGCGGCATTTGATATGCTTCTAACGATAATGATTCCCATTATCAAGTAAGGGGATCTATCGTCCATCGTAAATAGGGAGGCTCACCATGTTGAAGAAGAAATCATATTTGAGCTTGAGTGTACTTATTCTTATGTTGTCTGTTCTCGTATCCGCCTGCGGGGGGACGAACCATACAAACGGAAACGCTGCAACTAATGGGCCAAAAGTAACTGAAGCGCCCGCGGCGACAGATGCGCCTGCAGCACAATTCCGCAGCTACGAAACGGCAAAGGGAGCCGTTGAAATTCCAGTGAAGCCTTTAAAAATAGTTACCGATTATTACGGCGGTGAATTGCTGTCGGTCGGTGCTAACGTAATTGGTGTTGAGCCTAGCGCTTTCGACAATCCGTTTATTAAAGATCTGCTCAAAGATGCGGAGGATGTAGGCGCGCCGATTAACGTAGAGAAGGTGCTGGAGCTTCAGCCTGACCTCATTGTCGTCATGTATGACGAGAGCTATGAAGCACTGTCCAAAATAGCGCCAACGCTTCATATTCCATACGGCACAGCGACGAACGTTTATGAAACGTTAAGATTGTTCGGTGACATTACTGGAGCGAAGGTTAAAGCAGAGCAATTTATTGTCGATTTCGACAAGAAGGCTGCTGAAGGCCGTGAGAAGCTTAAAGGAATCATAGACGAGAATGCGACTTTCGGACTCTACGAGCTGACAGATAAAGGCGAGCTTTGGATCTTCGGAGATAATGCTGGCCGCGGAGGCCAGGCAGTCTATAATGCTTTGAAGATGAAAATGCCGCACAGCGGGAAGAGTACGGAGGAACAGACTATTCAATTATCCTTGGAGGTACTGCCGGAATACGCAGCTGACTATATGTTCCTTACGACATATGACCCTGAGAAAAAGGGCGAGGAGTTGACAAAATTGAAGTCTTCAGCTGTGTGGAGCGGTCTGAAAGCTTCGAAGAACAATACGTTGTTCTACAATGATTACGATACTTTCTATCGCTATGACCCAATTGCCATCTTGGGACAAATTGATATCATTGTTGATATGCTAATCGAACGGTCGGAAGAAAACAAAAAATAATGGCTAAATAGCATGAGTATAAAGTCCATTTCAAGGCGTAAGCGTTGAAGTGGGCTTTTTTTTGCATACAGGCAATGATATGTGAATATATATTTCATCAAATAGGATTTTTAATCATATATGAAAATGTTACCTTCTTTAATGTCATTATACTTAACATCATTAACACGAAAATCCTCCAAAAAGACCATTTTTGAATAAAAATATATCCTTAAAGATTTTATATGTAAAGTATATTGACACAAAGTTAAGAGCCAATCTATAATGAAAGCACGAACAATGGATGGTTATTCCAAGGTAATGTTCGGATATAGAGACAAATATAAGGAATTGGGGAGTGGGAAGATGAATAAGAAAATGTTTTATCAGTTCGGCTTGTTGCTTGTGGCTCTAACGTTAGTATTAGCGGGCTGCGGAGCCAATAACAACAAAACGGCATCTACGAATGGCGAAACCGATAAGGCAACAAATACAGCAAATACGGGAGCAGACGCAGAGGGGGAAATTAAAGTAGGCATTTTGCACTCGCAGAGCGGCACGATGGCGATCAGTGAGGTGTCGGTTATCGATGCGGAAATGATGGCGATTGATGAGATCAATGCTGCTGGCGGTGTATTGGGCAAAAAAATCGTACCCGTGCTTGAGGACGGCGCATCGGATTGGCCTACCTTTGCGGAGAAGGCTCGCAAGCTGATTTCCGAGGATAAAGTCGCAACGGTATTTGGCGGATGGACATCCGCAAGCCGGAAAGCGATGAAGCCGGTATTTGAAGAGCTAAATGGCCTGCTCTGGTACCCGGTGCAATATGAAGGTCTTGAATCTTCCCCGAATATTTTCTACACAGGAGCTACAACCAACCAACAAATCGTTCCTTCGGTTACATGGCTCCTTGAAAACCGCGGCAAGAAGTTTTACTTGCTCGGATCGGATTATGTATTCCCTCGTACGGCAAACCTCGTCATCAAGGAGCAGTTGAAGGCAGAGGGCGGCGAATTGGTGGGCGAAGAGTATACGCCGCTTGGCCATACCGATTACAGCACGCTTATCAGCAAAATTAAAGAAGCTAAGCCGGATGTCGTATACAACACGCTTAACGGCGACAGCAACGTAGCTTTCTTTAAGCAATTGAAGGATGCGGGAATTACTGCTAAAGATTTGACAACCTTGTCTGTATCGGTTGCAGAGGAAGAGATTCGCGGTATCGGTGTAGACGTACTGGAAGGTCATTTAGCGGCATGGAACTACTACCAAACGACGGATACGCCAGCAAACAAAACGTTCGTCGAAAACTACAAAAAGAAATTCGGCGAAGAGCGCGTTACGGCAGATCCGATTGAAGCGGGCTATACGGCGGTGTACTTATGGGCAGCGGCGGTTGAGAAGGCAGGTTCAACGGAAGTGGATAAAGTGAAGGAAGCGGCTAAAGAGCTGGAGTGGGATGCTCCGGAAGGCAAAGTGAAGATCGATGGCGCTACACAGCACATTTACAAAACCGTTCGTATCGGTGAAGTGCAGGCCGATGGCCAATTCAAGGAATTGTGGAATTCGGGCGAAGCGGTTAAGCCTGATCCGTACTTGAAGGGCTATGATTGGGCGGCAAGCATCCAGCCAACGGAATAATTGATAAGCGAGCTATGGTCTAATACGCAGCAATACATGGGGGAGTATTCGATCGCTTCGAATGCTTCCCTTCTGTTTTATCGAAAAAGCGACGGCAACAGCCGTTTGCGCTTGAAAGGAGCGGTTATATGGAAGTGTTTCTGCTGCAGCTATTCAACGGTTTAAGTATTAGCTCCATTTTACTTCTCGTAGCGCTCGGGCTTGCCATTACGTTTGGTCTGATGAAGGTCATTAATATGGCACATGGCGAGCTGATTATGATTGGGGCCTATTCCACGTATTTGACGCAAAATCTATTTCATGACTATTTGCCAAAATCGATGTTTGATTGGTATTTCGTGCTTGCCGTTCCGGTTAGCTTTGCGATTGCGTTTTTGTTTGGCCTTATTCTTGAAATGTCGCTCATTCGTTTTCTATACGGACGTCCGCTTGACAGCTTGCTTGCAACTTGGGGCGTTGGCCTTGTGCTTCAGCAGCTTGCGAGGTCAATCTTCGGGGCGCCGAACGTGGCGGTTACGAGTCCGGCTTGGCTAAATGGCGGCTTAAGGATTATGGATGGCACGCTGCTCCCTTATAAAAGGCTATTTATAATCGCGCTCGTTATTGCCTGCCTGGTAGCGATGTATTTCTACATTTATCGGAGCCATGAGGGAAGAAGAATGCGCGCGGTTATGCAAAATCGCGATATGGCTGCATGTCTTGGCGTATCGACGCGGCGGGTTGACTCGATGACCTTTGCCATTGGCTCCGGCATTGCAGGCATTGCGGGCTGCGCGCTGACGCTGCTCGGTCCGATAGGTCCTTCGCTCGGCACCTACTATATCGTTGATGCGTTCATGGTCGTTGTGCTTGGAGGCGTAGGCAAGCTTGTCGGTACGGTGCTGGGTGCAACTGGGATTGGCATGTTCAATACGCTATTTGAGTATTGGACGAATGCATCGCTAGGCAAAGTGCTCGTGTTTGTTTGTATAGTTGCTTTCCTGCAATGGAAGCCTATGGGGCTTGTTGCGATGCGTTCAAGGTCGCTTGATTAGGATAAGAAAGGTGGGACGCGCATGCGATTGCAAAAGTTTACTCCTCAGCGAATTTGGATACTGATTGGATATGCCGCTGCGGCTGCTGCTTTATTCTCGGCACCGCTCTTCGTAAGTGATTTTCGGCTTAATTTGCTGGCGAAATTTCTAGCCTTTGCTATAGTGGCGCTCGGGCTTGATCTAATATGGGGCTTCACAGGAATATTGAGCCTAGGCCATGGTATTTTCTTCGGGCTCGGCGCCTATTCGATGGCGATGTATTTGAAGCTGGAAGCAAGCGGAGGACGGCCTCCGGATTTCATGGGCTGGAGCGGGCTTAAGGAGCTTCCGTTATTTTGGCAGCCGTTCCAAAGCTTCTGGTTTGCGGTGGCGATGGGCATTGCGATACCGGCGCTGCTCGCGCTGATTCTAGGCTATTTCACGTTCCGCAACCGGATTCGCGGCGTTTACTTTACGATATTGACGCAAGCGCTCGTGATTATTACGACAACGCTCCTCATCGGCCAGCAAGCCTTCACTGGCGGGACGAACGGTATTACGGGCTATTCAACCGTGCTTGGATTCTCGATAGGCTCTCCTGAAACGAAACGCGTGCTGTATTACATTACGGTTGTGGCGCTCATTGGCATATTCGTGTTTTGCCGCTTTGTGATCGGCAGCCGCTTTGGCAAGGTGCTTCGCGCGATTCGCGACGGGGAGAACCGCGTTCGATTCATTGGCTATAACCCGGCGATTTATCAAATGGTTGTGTTTACGATATCTGCGGGCATTGCAGGTATTGCAGGCATGCTGTTCGTGCTCCATGTCGGGATTATTTCTCCGTCCATGCTGGGCATTGTGCCTTCGATTGAAATGGTGCTCTGGGTAGCAATCGGCGGGCGTGGAACGCTTATTGGGGCGGCGCTTGGCGCCATTCTAATGAACTGGGCGAAAAGTGAGTTCAGTACGGCGTATCCGGAGGGCTGGCTTTTCTTCATGGGCTTGCTGTTCGTGGTGGTCGTTGTATTTATGCCTAAAGGCGTCGCAGGCTTGGTTAGCCAATTGAAATTCCGCAAAAAGAGGAGGGAACCGAAGCATGAAGGAGTCCGCAATCCTGCTGTGTGATGATGTGACTGTTGATTTCGACGGGTTTAAAGCGATTCAGGGCATGCATTTGAAATTGGAAAAAGGCGAGCTTCGCTTCCTCATCGGCCCCAATGGTGCAGGCAAAACGACGATGCTTGATGTCATATGCGGTAAAGTAAGGCCAACGTCCGGACGGGTCACTTTCGGCGGCAAGGTAGATATTACGAAGAAGAAGGAGCATCAGATCGCAGAGCTAGGCATTGGCCGCAAGTTTCAAGCCCCATCCATCTTTCCGTCTATGACGGTTGCTGAAAATTTGGAGATCGCGATGCGTCAGAAGCGCAGCGTATTCGCTACCTTGTTTGCCAAAATGGAGGAGGATGAGCGCTCGCGAATTGACGGGCAGCTTGTGATGATAGGCCTTCAGAAGAAAGCGGAGTGGCGTGCCGGCGGCTTGTCGCATGGCGAGAAGCAGTGGCTTGAGATTGGCATGATGCTGCTCCAGGAGCCGGAAATTTTGCTGCTCGATGAGCCTGTAGCGGGAATGACGGACAAGGAAACGGATAAGACAGGCGAGCTGCTGCATCAAATTGCGCGCAAGCGTTCGATTGTTGTCGTGGAGCATGATATGGAATTTGTCCGTAATTTTGCAAGCAAGGTTACGGTCATGCATGAGGGCAAGCTGCTCAAGGAAGGCACAATGGATGAGATTCAGCGGGACGACCGTGTAGCGGAAGTGTATCTGGGGAAAAGGCGGGATGCCGATGTTAGCCGTTCAACAGCTTGAGGCCGGATATGGTGAAAGTATTATTTTGCGGGATGTATCGCTGAAGGTGAAGCAAGGGCAGGTCGTATGCCTGCTTGGGCGTAATGGCGTCGGCAAGACGACCCTTATGAAGAGCATTATGGGATTGCTGAAGGCGCGAGGGGGCTCCGTGTCGTATAACGGTTCGGATCTGACGAGGAAGGCGCCGGGACTGCGGGCAAAAAGCGGAATCGGATACGTGCCGCAGGGCCGCGAAATATTTGCCCAGCTATCGGTTTATGAAAACTTGCTGCTCGGCCTTGAAGCCTCGCGCGTGAAGGTTGCCGCTATTCCGGAGGAGGCGATTTCTAAGTTCCCGGTACTGCCAACTATGTATACTCGTCGCGGCGGCGATCTTAGCGGAGGACAGCAGCAGCAGCTTGCCTTTGCAAGAGCGCTTGCCTCGAAGCCTGAGGTGCTGCTGCTCGATGAGCCTTGTGAAGGGATTCAGCCCTCCATCGTAGATGATATAAGGGACGTCATCCGTTCGATTAAAGCCGATGGAAAGACGGCGATACTGCTCGTTGAGCAAAGCTTGGAGTTTGTGAAGAGCGTCGGCGATTATTTCTACGTCCTGGAGAAGGGCGCAGTCGTTTGGGAAGGCGGCTTGGAATCGCTGGATGACGAGGTCATTCGTAAATATTTGACGGTATAATGTTATTGCGGTGAGGCGGGGTTGGGTGGTGGAGCTCTTTGAGAAAGAGAGGTCGTTGAAAAACTCCGCTTTGCTGTTGAAGAGATTTACAATAAAAACGAGCCTTTAGAATCGCTTCTAAGGCTCGTTTGGCGTGTCTTGGGTAACTCAAACCTCGATGGTACCTCGAATTATGGCTGTTGAGCGGGGGTTACGGGTAAATTTAAAATAGCTTCTAAAGCTCATTTGACGTGTCTTGTGTAATTTATGGCAGTCGAATCGAAACTGCGGGAAATTTTAAGCCGTTACTGAAGCGTTTGGCGTTTCTTCGGCAACTTGAGCCACGATGGTACCTCGAACGACTACTGTTGATCCGAATGAACAGGAAATTCTCCATCTAATTTTTCGGAAAAAGGGTAGATAGAGCAATTAGCTGGAAAAACTCCTGTTAAAAGGAGTATTTTTGTACTCAGCGAGTAATGGACAGAGAATCAACGGGAGAAAATCCATCTAAAGCTGATTTCCGCCGTATATCGCTTGATTTAGCAGGATTTTTTCCTGTTAGTTAGTCCTATGCAGTCAATGGCTGGCTTCGCTTGAAGCCTCGGTAACTAGCATTGCGCTTGTATGAGCGCTCTGCGGCGAAAGATTTAAGTTGCGGCTATATAAAAGGGGATATTCGCTGTCCGTAGGGGTGACAGATCCCTAAGCCGGAACTGCTGCAAATCATGCACCTTACATTGCAAGAGGACTGAAGATGCCGCTTTTCCATGCCCTCTCGCAAGAAGGGCGCTTTTTGCTGCATTATTTTATAAATATTTTTCGACTACCGCTTGATAAAGGGATTTAGGGCGCAGTCCAACGAGCTTATCCATAGGCTGCCCATCCTTGTAGACGATAACGGTCGGCATGCCTAACACGCCTGCTTCTGAGGCTGATGCCGGCAAATCCTCGCAATTCACTTTAATAATACCTACTCTGCCGTTCATCTCCTGATCCAGTTCATCCAAAATGCCGAGCAGCGTCTTGCAGGGTGGGCACCAAGGCGCGCCATAGTCGACAAGAACAACGCCCTCGCTAACGATCGATTTCAGCATGCTATCCGATTCTGCGTTCATAATGGCCATTTTGTTAGCCTCCTATTGAATATTTGTTTACTCTTGCTGCTGAATGGAAGCGATCCGATCTATCAGATTCGCTTTGATTTGATTCAGTTCAATGATTTGCCGCTCAATTTCAGTCAGCTTCTTACGGTAAATCGGCATCACCTCGGCGCAAAACGCTTCCTTGTTCTGAAGCACGCACGTAAGAAAGCCGGCAATTTGCTCCGTGGTTAAGCCTAGGTTCAAATAGAGCTTAACCGTCTCCACCGTCTCAATTGTTAGAGGTGTATATTCGCGGTAGCCATTAGGCTGGCGGATGGATGTGATCAATCCTTGCTTCTCGTAATAACGCAGTGAACGAATGCTGACGCCCGTTATTTGCGATAATTCACCAATTTTCATAGCAAGCCCCCGGGTTTATGAGAATGGTATAGGTTCAGTATAAACCGTGACATTAATGTCAGGGTCAATCCCTTTTTGAAAAAATGGTCATATATAGAGCCACGAATCGAATGGCTGATGATTAACCTTGCGTTGCGTCCGAATATTTTTCAACCCAATATTGACGCCACTCTTGAAACGGCTTATCTTGAAGCTCCTCTAAGGTTTTGCCGTCTACCGACCAGTACCCGCCGTCCGATGTGTCCCCGCGCAGATGTGAAGTCCCGCCTAAAGGCTTTCCATCTGCTAAATAGACATAAACGTCGACTTTCTTTTTGCTGAGCGGGTGATTAGTTACGATAAACTTATGGACTTGGATGGTTTTGTTGAAAAAGTCGGAGGGATTGGCGGACTGCAAGCCCCAATACATCATATAAGGCAGCTCGATTATTTTTTGCTTAGTCAGCACGTAGCTCTCGGCAATGCCTTCGTCTGAAACGACGTGGTATCCTTTTTGCTCCAGATAGCTCTGCGATTCGGAACGCTCGATCGACGCATCCATTTTATCGGTACAGCCTATTGAAAAGGTAAGCATTAGCATGATCAAAAGATATTTCAACGCGTTCACCCCTGTCTTCTTGTCTTCTTCCTTGTGACGAAACCTAACCTTGTATTGTTGCGAACAGCTGAATGAAAAAAATAAACAAGGATTGCTTATATTTGTAAAAAGTGATATCATTTTTATATCATAATAATATATAACCGAAGATGAAGGAGTGGGGTCGGATGAACGAGAAGAAAGCCTGGTACGTAAGTGGGTATATGGCGTTGCTGATATCTGTAATTGCTGCTGGCGGTGGTATTTTTCTAATTATATCTGAAGCATCGAAGGAAAGCGGGTCGGGACTTATGATCGGCGTCGGTGTCTTTCTGGTGCTGCTGTCTGCGATTTGTCTATCCTCTCTTATGATTGTGCAGCCGAATGAGGCGAAGGTTGTTACGTTTTTTGGTACGTATATGGGCTCCGTGCTGGAGAGCGGTTTGTGGATGGTGCTGCCGTTAACGAGCAAAGCCAATATTTCACTGAAAGTACGCAATTTCAATAGCCAGACGCTTAAGGTAAATGATGCGGAAGGGAACCCTGTCGAAATTGGAGCGGTTGTAGTATTCAAAGTCATGGATACGGCAAGAGCGAGCTTCGATGTTGACAACTACGAAAGATTTGTAGAAATTCAAAGCGAGACGGCTATTCGTCATATCGCGGCTCAATATCCTTATGATGTATTCTCCGATGGTGATGCCTTGTCGTTAAGGGGAAATGCGGATGAGGTGGCATCCGAGCTTAATCACGAGCTCCAAAATCGCCTTGCGGTTGCAGGGGTTAAAGTGCTTGAGACGCGTTTGACCCACTTGGCATATGCCCAAGAAATCGCAAGCGCAATGCTACAGCGTCAACAGGCAATTGCGATCGTGGCGGCGCGTTCCAAAATTGTTGAGGGTGCGGTTGGGATGGTCGATATGGCGCTTCGGCAGCTTGAGGAAAATGGGATCACGCTAGACGACGAGCGCCGTGCCGCGATGGTGAACAACTTAATGGTGGCGATCGTGTCCGATCGTGCCGCTACTCCTGTAATTAACACGGGAACCTTGTACGGCTAGAGGTCGATTATAATGGCAAAAGAGAAAAAAGCATTTCCGCTTCGCTTAGATCCGGATCTTCATCGTGCGCTGGAGCAGTGGGCGACAGATGAATTTCGCAGCGTCAATGGGCACATTGAATTTTTGCTAAGAGAAGCGCTAGGCAAAGCAGGTAGGCTAAATAAGCCTAACAAAGCGGGCGGCAACCAAGAGGGTAATCCTTAATTATGACCCTGTCAAAAAGAAAGCGATTATCGAGCTATAGGCGATAGTCGCTTTTTTTGATGTTTACCACGATAAAATAGAAAGCAAATCAAATGAAAATAATTTCAATGTCACTAAACCTAACATACCAATTGACAGACCCATGCAATCGGCACTATACTACGAATTAACGTTAGGTTTTATCACAACTGCATATCGACTTTCGCAAGCGAATGATCGCGGGAGCAACAAGCTGTCTAGGGTTCCGTTCGAACGATTTGCAGCACTCGGCACGTATCGGGTGGGCAAACAAGTTTGAGTTCTGGTCCGAGAGATAGCGTATAGCAAGCGGTTGCCTTAATCGGTGCCTTGGCTGTATAACACGGAAGGATAAAAGCCTGGGAGATTGTCTCCCAGGTTATTCATTTTTTTGCATAACAAATTTTGGGAGTGATCTTATGCTGGCTGCGAAATCGACAAACGGAACCATTGAGATTCAGGGATTGCAAAAAGTGTATGAGTCGAAAAAAAGTCGGTTTGAGGCGCTTCGCGACATCGATCTGACCATCGGAGAAAATGAATTTCTTACGATTGTAGGACCATCCGGCTGCGGAAAATCGACGCTGCTTCGGATGGTGGCAGGTCTTGACGAGCCAAGCGGCGGATCACTCATGGTAGATGGAGAAGACATTATCGGTCCAGGTGCCGACCGTGGAATGGTGTTTCAAGGCTACACCCTCTTCCCGTGGTTGACCGTTCGTGAAAACATTGAGTATGGATTGAAGCTGAAGGGCGTATCGATTCTGGACCGCCGAAAAATATCGAATTACTTTCTTAAGGTAATCCGGCTGGAGTCGTTCGACAAGGCTTATCCAAAGCAGCTTTCGGGCGGAATGAAGCAAAGGGTTGCAATTGCTCGCGCGTTAGCCAATCGGCCAAAGGTGCTCTTGATGGATGAGCCATTCGGCGCGCTTGATGCGCAGACGAAGCTTGAGATGCAGGAGATGCTGCTGGAGGTATGGGAGAAGGAGAAGACAACGGTTCTCTTCATTACACATGATATCGATGAAGCGATTTTTTTATCGCAGCGCATTGTCGTTATGGGAGCAGGCCCTGGCCGTATTTTGAAGGAGTTCCGCGTGGGGCTGCCGGAGGGACGTACGCCAGAGGTGCGCGAGCATCCCGATTTTCTGTCCTTGAAGCGAGAGCTTGCACAGCTGCTCAAGCATTAATTAGACGTAGGGGGAAGAAAGATGACCACAGCTGACAGCAATAAAAAATCTTTCGAGCAAAAAAGCGTTGAAAATGCAGCGTCCTCCATCCCTAAATCGAGATCAAAGCTTTTGAAGGTGCTTGGCATCATCGCAACTGCCATGTTTTTTCGACATCCTGCAGCTCTCTCCGGAGCGGCAGGATGTTTTCTGTTTAAAGGGCCGAAGAAGGAGTGATTTTTTAGCGGTTCAAAAGCTTCTTGGCAACATGCAAGCAAATGGAGGAAATGGGGCATGCTGAAAAAGGATAATAAGGAAGCGGGGACATGGAGGCGTGATGATGCAGGGTGCTTTATCACAAAGAGATGGAACGTTTGGCTGAAACTGTAGTCCGTGCATAAGAATTTGGGAGCGGATGAATACTATGGTCAGATTCAAAATCTTTTGAAGGATGTTTCTTCTTCGTTATAAACAAGCTGAGTATCCAGTCGATTCAAAATCCTCTAGGAAAGCGGGGCAACAAGAAATGAAAGCAACTGGAATTGTACGTCGCATCGATGATCTCGGGCGTGTGGTGATTCCGAAGGAGATCCGCCGTACACTGCGTATTCGCGAGGGTGACCCTCTAGAAATATTTGTAGATCGTGATGGCGAAGTAATTTTGAAGAAATATTCTCCTATCGGCGAGCTTGGCGACTTTGCCAAAGAATATGCAGAGTCGTTATTTGAGGGTACGAACCATGTTACATTGATAACGGACCGGGATACTATAATCGCAGTTGCCGGGGCCTCCAAGAAAGAGCTGCTCGATAAGCAGGTGGGGTCTGTTCTGGAGAGCTGTATGGAAAACCGCAGGACGCTGGCAGAAGCAAACGGCGGCGCATTCGAGATTGTGAAGGATACGCAGGAAACGTACAGCTCATTTGTCATCGCACCGATCATTGCTGGAGGCGACCCTATTGGCACCGTTGTGCTGCTCAGCAAGGATGAGTCAGTGAAAATGGCCAATATGGAAACGAAGATGGCCGAGACGGCAGCAGGCTTTTTGGCCAAGCAGATGGAGCAGTAGCACGCGTGCAAGGTAATGAAAACAGCAATAGCGAGGAAAATGACAGCTTCTTTAATCGAGAGAAATCTCGGTTGAGGAAGCTTTTTCAAGGTTTACGATTGTGAGGTATAATAATACCAATATCAATCATGGGATAGGCAGGAGCGTGGATGGATGAGCCGCAAGCCGAGGAGAAAAGAGCATGCAGCGGAGATGCTCAAGCTTGTGGACGGGCGTAAAGCGAATATAGCTGGGCGTAGTGCGAGCGCGGCTGGGGATAGAGAATTGCCGCCTGGGGCAGAGCGAATAAGTGGAGCAGCGGAAGGGCTGCCGATTAAGAGTGAGCGATTGATTGGGTCAGAGGATGGGCTGCCCTTCGAAGGGCGAGTGCCGGCTACGCGTGGCTCAAAACGGCTTCTGATGAACGGCGTCGTTCTTATGGCAGGTGCGGCTCTGTTGTCTAAGCTAATTGGTGTTTTCCAGAAAATTCCGCTGCAAAATATGGCGGGAGATCGCGTATTTGGCATCTACAATGCCGTCTATCCGTTCTATCAGCTGGCGGCTGTTCTAGCGACGGCTGGCTTGCCGACGGCAGTGTCTCTCCTGATCGCAGAGAGGCTGCGCAAGGGGAATGATTCTGAAGGCGTTAGGAGAACGTTATTTGCGGCGTTGCTGCTGCTTGGGATAACGGGAATCGTTACATTTGGCTTCATGTGGGCAGGAGCGGGACATGTGGCCATCTGGATCGGCGATGCGCATACGGCTGGCGCCATTCGCTCAGTCTCGTTTGCGCTGCTGCTGGCACCGTTTGTTGCAGCACTGCGTGGTTATGTGCAGGGGCTAGGACGAATGGGGCTATCCGCTGCCTCGCAAATCGTGGAGCAAATGCTGCGAGTGGGCGTAATGCTGCTCGTGCTTGCGATGAGCTGGTCGGCGGGCTGGGCAGACGCTTCCGTTGCTTCTGGCGTCATGAGCGGCTCGGCGTTTGGGGCATTCGCTGCTTTGCTCGTCCTTGCTGCATATGTATGGCGGAATCGTCGGCGAAGTCGGGATGCTCACGCCGCCGGGGCGCTGCGGTCCGAAATGAAAAAGCTGGCGGCTATCGCGCTGCCGGTTGCGCTTGGGGCGGTTGTCGTTCCTGTTCTGGGAGTCGTGGATGCTTTTACGGTGCCGAGATTTCTCCAGGCAGCGGGTGCGTCCGAATCTAACGCAATGGCTCTATTTGGTGTATATAGCCGGGCACAGCCGCTTGTGCAGCTGGTCGTTATGGTGGCTGGTGCGGCAGCGGCAGCGCTTGTGCCAGGAATAGCGCTTGCGCGAATGCGCGGTGCTTATGGGCAGCTGCGCGTACAGCTTTCACTTGCCGAGCGAGCGGCATGGTCAATCGGCGCGGCGGCAGCTATCGGCTTGGCGCTGCTTGCGGAGCCGCTTAATGTGATGCTGTACGCTGATGCCAAGGGTACCGTCGCGTTTGCGCTAGTTGGCTGCACCGCGCTTGCGGGCAGCGTTAATGCAGTAACGGCACCGGTATTGCAGGGGCTTGGGGCTGTGCGAATTCCGGCTGTGCTGCTGCTCATAGCGGCACTGCTGAAGGGGGTTCTAAACGCGGTGCTCGTCCCTGCATACGGCGTTGAAGGAGCAGCTATTGCAGGGGTAGCGGCATTAAGCACCGCTGCTTTGCTGGGTTCGATCGCGGTGCGGTATATGGCAGCGAACGCAGGAGCTTCGCTGGCAGGGAGCTGGGGAGCGGAGCGGAGTGTTGAGCGAGCTTCCGGGGAAGTCAAAGAGCGAGCTCATGCGAGGAAGCAAGGGCGAGGGCCGGCGATTGGTCGCGCGGCCACAGGCACGGGCTTTGCACTCGCGGTGATGGCCGCGGTGCTTATTGTCGCCGAGCGAGCGCTGGGCGCTGCGCTAGGCGGGCTGCCGCCTCGGGCGGCAGCAGCTGCGCTTGCGCTGACGTGCGTTGCCGTCGGCGCTTGCGCCTTTGGCGCTGCAGCATTGCGCGGCGGCGCTGTTAGCGCGCGCGAATTGCGCGCGCTTCCGGGCGGCGGCATATTGGCCGCCCGACTGCGGCGCTGGCGGCTTATTCCGCCTGCGAAGGATGAGCGCTAGTATAGGAGACTACTAGCGCTTGTGCATGCTTACATATCCGTAAGAGCACATACGCTCTTACAGCCAAGGATTGGCTGGTATCCGCTGCCTATAAGCACAAATAGGTGCTAACAGCACCGTGTATTGCCCAAACAAGTCCACAAAAATCGCGGTAAGATCACATAAGCTCTTACAGCCAAGGATTGGCTAGAATCCACAGCCTATAAGCACAAATACGTACGTACTAATAGCACCGTATATCAATCCAAACATGGCTGCAAAATCGCCGTAAGAGCATATACGCTCTTACAGCCAAGGATTGGCTAGAATCCACAGCCTATAAGCACAAATACGTACGTACCAATAGCACTGTATATCCATCCAAACATGGCTGCAAAATGGCCGTAAGAGCATATACACTCTTACAGCCAAGGAATGGCTAGAATCCACTGCCTATAAGCACTAATAAGTGCTTACAGCACCGTATATTCATCCAAACTTGGCTGCAAAATCGCCGTAAGAGTACATACGCTCTTACAGCCAAGGAATGGCTAGAATTCACAGCCTATAAGCACAAATACGTGCTTACAGCACCGTATATTGCCCAATCAATGCAATAAAAATCGCCATCAAAATCACCATCAAAATCAATCCCGAAAGCTTTCGAGAACTGAGCTTCGTACCCACATCCAAGCTTACTCCGAAAGAAACATTTTCGCGCGAGGATATTGATGTTTCGTACGATTTGGTCCATTATTACTTTTGGTATTTGCTATTTCACTCGCATTCAACGATGCTTTTTACATAACGATGCTCGAAGCTAGTTTCAAGCGTACACGCCATTACTTGCATTTACACTCCATGCACGTCTTTACTAGTATTTACTCTCAATGCAACACGATCACGTCCCTACATGTACATACACTCAAAGGAGGCTTATCTAATATGGCAGCTCCACAACTTACTATCGTCGGACTGGGCTCGGGCGATCCGGATCAATTAACGCTTGGCGTATGGCGCAGGCTGCAGGCTGCGAACCGCATATTCGTGCGTACGGCGCAGCATCCCGCGATGTCGATGCTTCAGGAAAATGGCATCGCCTATACTTCATTCGACACTTTATATGAGCAGCACGAATCTTTTCCGGATGTATACAAAGCGATCGCAGAGGCGCTTATTGCCGAGGCGAAAAACACCAGCGCTGACGAGTCGCTTATCTACGCGGTTCCCGGCCACCCGATGGTAGCCGAGCGCACGGTACAGCTGCTGCGTGAGCAATGTCAGGAAGCGGGCATTGACCTGCAAATTATCGGCGGCGAGAGCTTTCTTGATCAAGCATTCGTCAGCCTCGGCATCGATCCGATCGAGGGCTTTGCGCTGCTTGATGCGGCAGATCTCCAGCCATCTCTGCTGCAGCCGCAGTTGCATACTTTGATTGGCCAAGTGTATGATGCTTTCACGGCATCGGATGTTAAGCTCGCCCTAATGGAGCGCTATCCGGATGACTACGAGGTTGTTGTTGGACATGCCCTTGGCGTTGCTTCCGAGCAGCAGATCATTCGCGTTCCGCTATACGAGCTTGATCGCACGCCGGGCTATGGCAATCTATCGCTTATCTGGGTGCCGCGCTCTGACGATGCGGCGCTGCGCAACCGCTCCTTCGAGCGGCTGCATGAGATTGTCGCGATCCTTCGAAGCCCAGAAGGCTGCCCGTGGGATCAGGAGCAAACGCATCAGTCCCTTCGCAAAAATTTTATCGAAGAGCTCTATGAAGCGCTGGAAGCTATCGATAACGATGATCCCGACGGCATGCAGGAGGAATTTGGAGATGTTATTCTGCAAGTGATGCTTCATAGCCAAATGGAAGAAGAGACGGGCGCTTTTTCTGTCTATGATGTGATACAATCACTTAACGAGAAACTTATTTTCCGCCACCCGCATGTATTTGGGGACTTGGATGCCAGCAATTCGCAAGAGGCATTAGTCAACTGGGAGCAAATGAAGGCTGAGGAGAAACGCCTGAAAGGAACCGATGTGTTACGTCCTTCGGTGCTCGATGGCATTCCGCCCGCTCTGCCAGCCCTTATGAAAGCTTATAAGCTTCAGAAAAAAGCGGCTAAGGTAGGCTTTGATTGGGACGAGCTAGATCCCGTGCTCAGCAAGATAGAAGAGGAACTCGCAGAGCTGCGTGAAGCGATTGCTACGAAGTCCGAGGAGGAGCAGGCCTCGGAGCTTGGCGATTTACTGTTTGCGGTCGTTAATGCCTCACGCTTCATCCATGCCGATCCGGAAGAGGCGCTTTCTCGCACGAACAAAAAATTCCGCAGTAGATTTGCGTATATTGAGGAACAGCTTCGTATAAGCGGGAAACAATTTGACCAGACTGATTTAACAGAAATGGATCGTTGGTGGGAAGAGGCTAAACGTCTTTCGTAGCTGTCATTTCGTCATGAATCGCCTTTTTTCTTCACGAATCGCAAAAAAATTTCAAATAGCGGCAGGATTTATTTGCTAGAAGGCAGAATAAGTATTCTTCGTGAGAGTAAGAATTGAAAGTAAAGGCGGCGCCACAAGCGTCGACCACAAATAACGGTAACGAATTAGGAGGATTTTATAATGAACAAAACAGACTTGATCAACAACATTGCAGAAAAAAGCGGTTTGACTAAACGTGACGTAGAAGCAGTACTTAACGGCTTCTTGGGCGAAGTAACTGATGCACTTGCTGGTGGCGATAAAGTACAATTGATCGGCTTCGGTACTTTTGAAACTCGTAAACGTGCTGGACGCACTGGCCGCAACCCGCAAACAGGCGCTCCAATCGAAATCTCCGAAGCAAAAGTTCCTGCATTCAAAGCAGGCAACAAATTGAAAGAAGCTATCCAATAATCAATGCGATTAGATAAATTTCTTAAGGTATCCCGGCTGATCAAGCGTCGTACCGTTGCGAAGGATGTTTCCGAGCAAGGGCGCGTATGGATCAACGGCCGCGAAGCGAAAGCGAGCAGTGCCGTCAAAGTCGGTGATGAGCTCCAAATCCAATACGGTCAAAAAATCGTAACCGTGCGCGTTGAGCGCATTGCGGAGACGACCCGTAAGGATGAAGCCGGAGAGCTGTATACCTTGGTGAAAGAAGAACAACGCCCGCGCGAGAACACGCTCGAGTGGGAACAGCAGCAATAACAGCCAGACTGCCTGCAAGCACAAAACTTGCAGGCAGTCTTTTTTTATACATACCTGTTTCAACCTCGTTATTATTGTTTATTTACTCGGAGGACTAATCCATGAATCATCTTCAGCTACCTATTCCGGAGTATCGACGGAAAGGTTTTTCTTTGCTTGGTGACGCTTTTGCGCTTTTTTTCAAGCATGGACTGCCCATTCTTTTCTTTGTTGCGATTGTGGCCGTCCCGGTAGAAGCGATCAAAAACTATTATTATTATGATCCCGCAAGCGGCAACGGTATTTTTGATTCGATATCGAGATGGGATAATGTTGTCGGGCTTTTCTTTTTGAGCGCCATTACGCCCATGATCGTTCACTACATACTTGGTCAAATGACAGATACAAAAGCAGGGATCAAGCCATCACTTCTGTGGGGCATGCGCAAATGGCTGAGAATGATTATGTACAGCTTTTTGCAAAATGTCATTATATTCGCAGGAGTCATTATGCTCGTTGTGCCTGGTCTGATATTCGCCGTATGGCTGATGCTGATGCCTATCTTTGTATCGGCCCAGGACACTTCACGGAGCAATCCGCTCCAGGAATGCCGGGAGATGGCGCGAGGGCGCTTTTTTACATTCGCAGGGTATGCGCTTGGCGGTTATGCTGCGATCGTTTTGGTCGGCATGTTGACTGGTTTTGCGACTTACTTAATACCGAGCGATTCTTGGATTACCGCTACTATAATGGATGTATGGATCGATTGGTTCAGTGAGCTGATTACCGTCGTTTTCCTGCTGGTCTTCTTGCAAGTGAAGACAGAAGCCCGTGACTTGTCTCTGGAAGCTGCTGATCTAGCAGAATAGGTTCTAATTCTTGTCCTTGCCCCATAAGCTAGTCTAAACATATAAGACAGGATAAGCCTCGCGCTTATAGACTGCTTATATTAAATGCGAAACGTATGCCGCGCCGCCATTGGACGGCGGTAGCCGTTTACGCCTAGACATGTTAACGAAGCGGAGGACGAGTCTATGGTTGACCAAGGCAAGGGGCAGAAGTATCAGGAAGTGAAAATGCTAAATCGCAAGCTGCTAGAGCTTACCGGCGTCGTGAACGTGGAGAGCTTCGACAGCGAGGAATTTTTACTTGAGACAGAGCTTGGCTTCTTAGCGGTAAAGGGCCAAAATTTGCATATGAAGCATCTTAGCCTCGAACAAGGTCTGGTGGCAATTGAAGGGCTCGTCCATTCGCTCGCCTATTTGGATGGAAATAATACCGCTTCAAAATCAAAAGGGCTGTTCGGGAAGCTATTTAAGTGACGCTTAGTATGCAATGGTTGACGATGGCAGTCATGCTGTTATCGGGCCTTGGTATGGGAACGGTGTTCGATGGCTATCGAGTCATATCGAATGAGCTGAAGTTCCCGCGCTGGTGGCTGCCGGTGCTTGATGTCATCTATTGGATGGCGGCGGCTTTAGTCGTCTTTCGGGTGCTGTACGCTAGCAACAATGGCGAGGTGCGGGCGTACGTTTTTATTGGACTGGCCATCGGAGTCGTTCTCTATTATCTATTATTAAGCAAAATCGTTATTGTTTCCGTTAAGTGGATCATTGGTGCGGTGCGAAAACTCATTGCTATTGTGCTTAAATGTCTCGATATCCTTATCGTGAAGCCGATTTTGCTGATCTACAAACTCATTATGGTTATTTTTGCATTTGGGTCTGCGCTCACTATTTTCGTATTAAAAACTGTGGTACAATTGGTTCGTCCATTTTGGAAATTGTTTATTTGGATGGCAAGGCCAGTCATTCGTCCGCTTGGACGCTGGCTAACACCTTTTATAACCAAATGGCAATTGGCCGGGAGGCTAAGCAAAATCGGACTACTAATTGCTCGATTGTGGAGCAAATGGTTTAGGAGGTAATACCGCTAATGGCAACAGCTGCTGTAAATAAGACGCAAGGGAATGCTGGCACGAAACGTCGATTCAAGCTATGGATGATGTTTATCGTGTTATTTATGGGCTGGGCGGCGTATACCATTTTTGGACAAATGCAGCAGAAAAACGCTACTGGCGTTAAGCTAAATACAATTCAAGGGCAGATTGAAGCGTCTATCAAGGAAACAGAGGCGCTCAAACGTCAAATTGAACGATTAAACGACCCAGAATATATCGAACAGCTAGCAACGAAAGAGCAGGGCATGGTTAAGGAAGGCGAGCAGCAAATTTTCAGTGATTAAATAGGGCTTCAAATCGGGTGAACGTCTGTTGACCTTACTTGAACGGTTCGGTTATAATCACGTTAATAGCGTTTTCGCAAAACTTTTAGCATATGCTTATGAATTCAGTTTTGCTTCGCATAACTTTTAGGGAGGAACATTTTATTTTATGGCAATTGAAGTGGGCGCTAAGTTAGAAGGAAAAGTGACAGGCATTACGCATTTTGGGGCATTTGTCGACTTGTCGGGAGGTGTCACGGGTCTTGTTCACATTTCGGAAATTGCTGATAATTACGTCAAAGACGTGAAGGATCACCTGAAAATCGACGATGTCGTGAAAGTAAAAGTGATCAACGTGGACAAAGACGGAAAGATCGGACTTTCCATTAAGCAAGCCATTGACCGGCCAGAAGGCCAACCAGCGCCACAACAACGCGAGCGTCACAGCGGAGGCGGCGGTGGAAGCACTGGCGGTAGTGGTGGTGGTGGCGAACGTTTCAACCGCGGCGGCGGAGGCGGTGGTGGCGGACGTCCCTTCAACAAGCAATCGTCTGGCAGACCGGCATTCGGTAAACCGTCATTCGAGGATAAAGTGTCACGTTTCCTGAAAGACAGCGAAGAGCGCATCTCCTCTTTGAAGAAGAATACGGAGGGCAAACGCGGCGGACGCGGTGCCAAGCGAGTATAAGCTGAATCGTCATAACTTTATTTAGGAGCAGAACCTTAGCGGTTCTGCTTTTTTTGCGTACAAATGAAAGGAATTTGACATCAACTTAGTAAGCGCTTACTATTTGCTGTCGAAGCGGGACGTTAATCCTGGTAAATGCTGGTGAATGAATGGTGAAGCATCTGATTGGCACGGTCAATGTCGTTTGTAAGTCGCCTAGATGCTGGAAAAAAATACTTTTCTCTGATCCTCCTTCATTCCCGACAGGTTACAACGTGAATTCGCCATCATCTGGATGATAAACAGCACATATTTTGTTGTCGGCTCTTTGCTTTGAAGCGGCATGGAAGACGATGCAAACCTATACGGGGCATATGTTTGATCGCTTGTTGACAAGGGCGGCAGCGCCAATTATTTTTGTCGGAAAAAATTTATAAGCGTATTACGTTAACTGACAAACTTCATGCGGACAACCTCCTATAATGAAAAACACATTACATTCGGAATGGTGGTGTCTGCTCATGGAAAAGGAAAACGCGGTTGTGCTTCCAGGTGTGAAACGGACAGGTCTGGCTCAAACGATGTTGCAGAAAGGTCGGGAATGGGCCGCCGCACGGCGATTCATTCAAGTCATTTTAGCCAAAAAGTGGACATTTTTACTCGTAGGTGTAGCCTTCTTGCTCGGAAGGGCGGTTATACTCGAATCGCTAATGCCTTTTGCTATCGCTTACTTCGCTGTTATCTACTTTATGAGAAGGGATATTTATCCGTGGGTTGCGATATCCTTGGTTGCAGGAAGCTGGCTGGCGGCAGATCCGGCGCCGATGTGGATTGCGATGGAAATCGCGGTGCTGTTTCTATTTTTGAAGGGCTTGGAGGCGTATGAGAAGGCAGAGCTGTCGTCGGCGCCGATTCTGGTGTTTGCATCAACGCTATTGGTACAGATGTTCAGTGTATTTATAGGGGACGAGCTTAGCTGGTACAATTTTATGCTCGTCGTCGTGGAGGCAGCACTCGGATTCGTGCTTACGCTCGTATTTATACAAGCAATCCCCGTTCTAACGATGACTAAAAAATCAGCCTCGCTCAAAAACGAAGAAATTATATGTTTGATGATTTTGCTCGCTTCTGTCATGACGGGAGCGGTCGGATGGGTATTCTACGGCCTGTCGGCAGAACATGTCATGTCCAGATATATGCTGCTGCTGTTTGCTTTGGCAGGCGGCGCCCCGCTTGGCGCTTCGGTCGGTGTTGTTGCAGGACTCATTCTAAGCTTGGCTGACTTTGGTGCAGTCGTTCAAATGAGCTTACTCGCCTTTGCGGGATTGCTGGCTGGCTTGCTGCGTGAAGGCGGCAAAATGGCAGCTGCATTCGGAATGTTGCTTGGAACATCGATTTTATCCATATATGTAGGGAGCCAGGCTGATGTGATGAGCTCCACCTGGGAGTCTGTAGCGGCTGCTATGATGCTTATGCTGACGCCGCGAAGCATGATTCGCACGATCTCGCGCTATGTTCCGGGAACGAATGAGCATGCAAAGTCACAGCATGAATACGCAAAACGGGTGCGTGAGGTGACAGCGGACCGCGTATCGCAATACTCGGACGTGTTCAGCCAGCTGTCACGGAGCTTTGGCCAGCTAAACGGCAGCGCAACGACTTTGAACAGAGAGGATGAGATCAGCCATTTTATGAATGCGGTTGCTGAGCGCAGCTGCTCCAGCTGTCATAGGCAAAACGCATGCTGGGAGGACAAGTTTTTCCATACGTACAAAATGATGACCGATATGATGACGACAGTAGAGGAGGATCGTGTTCCATCCGCCAAGGAGATACCGCGGGCTTGGTCTGCGCACTGTGTTAAATCCTCACAGGTGCTAACGGATATGACTCAGCAGTACGAGCTTTACCAAAATAATATGCACTGGAAGAAGCAAATATTCGACTCGCGCAGACTTGTAGCAGATCAATTGCAGGGCGTATCGCAGGTTATGGAGGATTTGGCTAAAGAAATTAAACGAGAGGGGCAGACGCTGCATTTGCAGGAGGAGCAAATTCGAGAGGCGGTGGAAGGACTGGGCTTATCGGTACAAGGGATCGATATTGTAAGTCTGGAGGAGGGAAATGTAGATATAGAGGTCTATCACTCGTTTGGACAAGGGTATGATGAGTGCCGCAAAATTATCGCACCGCTGCTAAGCGATATTTTAGGCGAGCATATAGCGGTTAAATCAGAGCGGCCGCCAACGAGAAGCGGAGAGCCAACGCTCGTTGCCTTTGGCTCGGCAAAGCAGTATGAAGTGGAGACGGGCATTGCGGGAGCGGCTAAAGGAGGCGATCTGCTGTCTGGAGACAGCTTTAGCATGGTTGAGCTTGGAAATGGCAAATTTGCAGTCGCGATTAGCGATGGCATGGGCAATGGCGAGCGGGCGCGGCAGGAAAGCAGCGCGGCATTGTCTATCCTGCAGCAGCTGCTGCAGTCAGGCATGGATGAGAAGCTGGCAGTGAAGTCCGTCAATTCCGTGCTCTTATTGCGCTCTTCCGATGAGGTATTCGCTACCGTCGATTTGGCGATCGTTGATTTGTATACGGCGCAAACGACGTTTATGAAGATAGGGTCAACTCCAAGCTTTATCAAACGAGGAAATGAGGTCATTCCGGTCACGGCGAATAATTTGCCTATTGGCATTCTTCAAGATATTGACGTCGATTTTGTATCCATGCAAATGCAGTCCGGCGATACGCTAGTTATGATGAGCGACGGCATTTATGATGCGCCGGGCCTTGCGGTTAACAAGGAGCTATGGATGAAGCGCATTATAAGCGAGCTGGAAACGGATGATCCGCAGGAAATGGCGGACGCGCTGCTTGAGAAGGTTGTTCGCCATCATAATGGCGAGATCGTTGATGATATGACGGTGCTCGTTGCACGGATCGATAAGCATTTGCCGGAGTGGGCGTCCTTCCGCTTTCCTGGCATAACGCGCATGGAGCGTCCAAGGACGGTGAGTTAGTTAGTAATACTTCGTAATATCAAGTAATCCAAAGCAGAGAGGTGAGCGGATATCAGAACTAATCATTGAGAAAGCTGAAGCCTTTTGTCTGTCAGCTCATTTGCAGCTGGCGGCAAACGGCTTCTTTTTGCTGCTTGTTTGGACTATTTGGGGTTGGGATAGGAACAATCAACCTTAGCAGGCAGCAGTTATCTAGCTATAAGGATTATATATCCATATTTTCCAACTCTGAAACAGAAGCGTTTCATCTATTTATTGCCCTTATAGAATTAGCTGATGAATGATATAGTGGAAAGGATACCTGGCAGCATAAGATAATGGAGTAACAAAGTCAGCCGTTTGCTTGCAATTATTGCTATTTTTACTATTCTAGCTGTTTATCCCTCTCAAAAAAGGCAAAGCTAATAGAAAGGCTGAGGCGAAGCCTATGCTTACGAAGCTGTGTTTGATTCTCAAACACTAAGCCTTTGCTTACGAAGCTGTGTTTGTTGCACAAACACTGAAGGAGGGTAAACAATTATGAAGCAAATATTATTAATAACGGATGGCTGCTCCAATGTGGGACTGAGTCCGGTCGTAGCAGCTGCCCATGCGCATTCAGACGGCATTTCGGTTAATGTAGTAGGCGTGCTGGATCATGGCGATGTGGGAGAGCTTGGTGCTGCTGAAATTGATGAGATTGCGCGTGCGGGCGGCGGTCTAAGCAGAATGGTGAATATGCGCCAGCTATCGCAGACGGTGCAGATGATGACGCGCAAGACAGTCGTGCAGACCATTCAGCTGGCGGTGCAAAAGGAACTCAAGCAGGTGCTGGGCAATGGTTCGATTGAGGCGCTTCCGCCGGAGAAGCGGAGTGATGTCGTTCGCGTAATCGATGAGTTGGGGGAGACCTCAAGCTTGCAGGTGGCGCTGCTTATAGATGCTAGCGCCAGTATGAAGCCGAAGCTGGCTGCGGTGGAGGAGGCTATACGCGATTTGATGCTGAGCCTGCAGGCTAGGCAAGGAAAAAGCGAGATTTCGGTCTTTCATTTTCCAGGCTCGAGACATGGGGATGATTGCGTGATGGATCTCGGCTGGACGAGCCATCTTAACGGCGTGCATGGAATTTTCCCACGACTCCAAATGGGCGGGACGACTCCTACGGGTCCTGCGATTATGCAAGTGATTGATTTTTACCGTCAGGGAGATTATGGTAAGAAGAGCAGAGACGAAACGGATGGGATGATGAGTGACTACGTCGTTTAAGGTTGATCTTCGCCGCGGCATGGTGGTGACCGGCAAGTGGAAGCAGGGGCGGTACCGGGTTGAGCGGTTGCTTGGGGAGGGCGCAAACGGTAAAGTATATCTCGTACAGCGCGATCGCAGCTGGTATGCATTGAAGCTTGGTCTCGATGCGATTGATCTGCAATCCGAGATTAACGTATTGCAGTCGATCGCCAAACAGAAGCGGCACGGGCATGAAACCTTTCTTTTTGACGTGGACGATTTGTACGGACCGGATGGACGGGAATATCCTTTTTATATTATGAGGTATGTGCTGGGCGCAACGCTGGGCGACTACTTGAAGCAAAACGGCTCGGAATGGTTTCCGCTTGTTGGCCTCAACCTCCTTGGCAAGCTGGCGAAGCTGCATCAGGACGGCTGGGTGTTCGGCGATTTAAAGGTGGAGAATGTGATGGTCGCTGATTACGGGCATGTGGAGCTGGTTGATTATGGCGGCGTGACGGCGGCAGGCAAAGCCATTCGCCAATTCACGGAAATCTATGATCGCGGCTACTGGAATGGAGGCTCGCGTTCGGCTGATCCGAGATACGATCTGTTTTCGTTCGGCGTGCTGTGCATTCAGCTGCATGAATCGAAGCGGCTCCATCAGCTGACGGCAGAGCTTTTGCCGCAAAATCGTTCCGAGGGCGATCTGATTCAAATTGCGGAGTCGAGCCCGGCACTAAAGCCGATAGCCGGATGGCTGCGCAAAGCCTTTGCAGGCCAGTTCGCTGATGCCGGCGAGGCATCTGAAGCGTGGCGATCCTTGATGCATAGACGGGATACGCACAGGCCCTCCGCTACACCGGTATGGTTGAAAGGGCTTGTTGCGGCATCTGCCGTCCTGCTCGGAACATCGGTTTATTGGTTGCTGCGAAATGTGCTGTAAGATCAGCCTGGAGCAGGGAAGTGAAGGTGAGGATACTTACATATGAATCTGCGAAACGAACTTGAGAAAGCGGCAGCAGAGCGCGGACTGTGGTCAACGGGCGATTGCATCGTAGTGGCGGTATCCGGCGGTCCGGATTCCATGGCGCTGCTCCATATGCTGTCCGCCTCAGCGAAGAAAAGCGAACTAACGATCATTGCGGCTCATGTGAATCACGGCTTTCGCGTAGAAGAGTCGGCACATGAGCTGAAGGTCGTTCAAGCATTCGCGGAGGAGCTTGGCGTTGTTTGCGAAACTGTCACATTCGACATGCCTACTTATATAGAAGAAACACGTATGAATGGACAGGCAGCTTCTCGCGAGAGACGATATTCATTTCTGCATGAGATCGCAGCGCGATATGGGGCTTCGCGGATTGCGCTGGCCCATCATGCTGACGATCAAGCAGAGACCGTGCTAATGAGAGTTATACGGGGGACGGGCTTAACCGGGCTTGCCGGAATTCTTAGCAAAAGACGAGAAAAAAACGTGGAACTTATCCGGCCGCTGCTGCGTATGAAGAAGTCAGACCTTCTATGTTACTGCGAAGAGCATCATATCCCGTACTGCACGGATAGCAGCAACAAGGAACGCCATTATTTCCGAAATATTATTCGGTTAGATATTTTACCGTATTTATCTCGGCATAATCCGCAGTTATCCCAATCGCTTCAGCGGCTTGCTGAGGTAGCAGGGGCGGAAGACGAGTGGATGGAGAAACAAACCGAAGCGTTATTCGCGCAGCTCGTTACGTTATCCCCCAATGAATGCACGATTAGCTGCATCGATTTGCACGGTCTCCACGTCGCTTTACAAAGGAGATTGATTAAACTAATATTAAGTTATCTTTCTAAAGAAACGGAAAAGATATCCTTCGAGCAGATTGAGACGATGCGGCTTGCTGCTTCCGCTAACGCGCCAACAACATGGCGAATTGATGCCGGTGCCGGTATTCGCTGCGCCCGTGAGTACGATATGATGCGATGGCTGTATGCCTCGCAGCATCCGTCATCCGATGCGAGCGCCTATTCGTGTGAGGTAGGAAGAGATACAGCTAGCTTGAAAGTCGAGCAATGCGGATGGACATTTGCGTTTTTCCATACATCTGCAGAAGATAGCCGCAAGCCTGCTTCACGTTATGAAGCTTGCTTTGATGCTTCGGAGTTAATGTTTCCGCTCGTCATTCGTAATCGGCGGCCGGGCGACAGAATTCAGGTTTTAGGATTAAATGGTTCGAAAAAAGTGCAAGATATGTTCGTTGATGAGAAAATTGCTCCGCTGAAACGGGAGACGTATCCATTGCTGTTCGATGCAGCAGGGAAATTGCTCTGGATTCCGGGCATTCGCAGATCAAGTCACGCGCTTACGGAGGCGCACACTGAAGGTGTGCTTTTCATAAGGGCAGGCAACGAATAAGAAGCACTGGTACACTCATAAACATAGTTAAGGCGTAGGGGGATTTCTACTTTGCAGAACGATATTCAAGAAGTATTGTATGACGCGCAGCAAATTGGCGACAAGGTAAAAGAGCTTGGTGAAACACTAAGCAAAGATTTTAGCGGACGCAATCCGCTCGTTATTTGCGTTCTTAAGGGCGCATTTATTTTTATGGCGGATTTGGTGAAGGAAATAACAGTACCGCTTGAAATTGATTTCATGGCCGTATCAAGCTATGGGCAGTCGACTAAATCGTCAGGCGTTGTCAAAATCATTAAAGACCTTGATGTCTCAGTCGAAGGCCGCGATGTTCTGATCGTTGAGGACATTATCGACAGCGGGCTGACGCTCAGCTATTTAATCGATGTTCTTGAGCGCCGCAATGCGAAGTCGGTCACCGTCGTTACATTGTTCGATAAGCCGGCTCGCCGCACAGTGGACTTGGAAGCGGATTACAAGGGATTTACGCTGCCGGACGAGTTTGTTGTCGGTTATGGACTGGATTTTGCAGAGAAATATCGCAATCTCCCTTACATTGGCATTTTGAAGCCGCAGGTCTATGAGAAATAATAGCGATTCACCCGTACATGCCCTTCTCCGTACACCTCTATTGTTATGGAAAGTCATGCTATGGTAAAATATTTTAAGCGTCTGAGAGGAGGTTGGGGATGAATCGGATCATCCGTAATACTGGTTTTTATTTAATTATCTTTTTGGTGACCGTTGGGATTTTTCAATTTATCAGCAGCCAAAATGACACGACAGTTGGATTGCGATATGACGAGCTACGTGCTGCAGTTGAATCAGGCAATGTGAAAGAACTGAGTGTTAAGTATGAGAATCAAACTTATTTTGTTTCTGGTAAATATAATACAAAGCCTGCAGGCGCGGAAAGCGACCAATTTGTATCTAGGGTCAGCGTCAAAGCGGAGGAGAAGATCCTCGCATGGCAGGAGCAGTTCGGGTTTCAGCTTGAAAGCAAGGAAATGGACCAGCCAAGCATTTGGCTTACATTCCTCACTTCCATCATCCCGTTTGTCATTATCTTTGTCCTGTTCTTCTTCTTGATGAATCAAGCTCAGGGCGGCGGCGGCAAAGTGATGAACTTTGGCAAGAGCAAAGCGCGGCTTTATGATAATGAGAAGAAGCGGATTACATTTGAAGATGTCGCTGGCGCAGACGAGGAGAAGCAAGAGCTCGTTGAGGTTGTAGACTTCTTGAAGGATCCGCGCAAATTCAACCTGGTAGGCGCTCGCATACCGAAGGGCGTATTGCTCGTTGGTCCTCCGGGTACAGGTAAAACGTTGCTTGCTCGTGCAGTAGCAGGGGAAGCAGGCGTACCGTTCTTCAGCATTTCCGGTTCCGACTTCGTGGAGATGTTTGTCGGTGTCGGCGCATCCCGTGTGCGTGACTTGTTCGAGAATGCGAAGAAAAACGCTCCATGTATCATTTTTATCGATGAGATTGATGCTGTAGGTCGTCAACGCGGCGCCGGTCTTGGCGGCGGTCATGATGAGCGTGAGCAAACACTCAACCAATTGCTCGTTGAAATGGACGGCTTTGGCGCTAACGAAGGCATTATTATTATTGCTGCAACGAACCGTCCGGATATTCTTGATCCGGCACTTCTTCGCCCGGGCCGTTTTGACCGTCAAATTACGGTTGATCGTCCAGACGTGAAAGGCCGTGAAGCGGTTCTTAAAGTACATGCACGCAACAAACCGCTTGCGAAGGACGTTAAGCTTGAAGTTATCGCGAAGCGCACGACTGGCTTCAGCGGTGCTGATCTCGAGAACTTGCTCAATGAAGCAGCGCTTCTAGCTGCTCGTCGCAATAAAAAGGATATCGCAATGGTTGAGGTTGATGATGCGATTGATCGGATTATCGTCGGTACGGAGAAGAAGAGCCGTGTTGTCAGTGATCGCGAGAAACGGATTGTTGCTTACCATGAGGCGGGACATACCATTGCAGGCTACTTCTTGGAGCATGCGGATATGGTCCACAAGGTTACGATTATTCCTCGCGGCCGCGCTGGCGGATACGTCATTATGCTGCCGAAGGAAGATCGTATGCTTGTAACGAAGCAGGAGCTTCTTGATAAAATTACGGGCCTTCTCGCAGGGCGCGTAGCGGAAGAACTATTTATTGGTGAAATCGGAACGGGCGCATACAGCGACTTTAAACAAGCGACCAGTATCGTGCGTGCGATGATTATGGAATACGGTATGAGCGATAAGCTTGGACCGATGCAATTCGGCAGCTCGCAAGGCCAAGTATTCCTAGGCCGCGATATCGGCCATGAACAGAACTACTCCGATGCGATTGCCTACGAGATTGACCAAGAGATGCAATCCATTATAACTGGCTGTTACGATCGTGCGAAGAAGCTATTGTCAGAGAAGAGCAAGGAAATGCATTTGATTGCTCAAACGCTGCTTAGCGAAGAAACGCTTGAACTCGAGCAAATTAAACGTTTGGTTGAGACCGGTTCTTTGGCTTTGGAGGGCGGCCCGTCGTCTGACGGAGCGGCACCCGCAACTGAGTCAACTGTAGAACCAATCGTTGAGACAGTTGGCGATGTGAAGGTACGCATTCAAACTCGTGAGCAGGATGAGATTAAAGCTCCTTCCCTCGAGAAGCGAGACAACCCGGAAGATCCGGATAAGACCGAGTAGATTTTACTATTAAAGGTTGCCTATAGTCGTCCTGCTACTCTTTACAAGTAGCAGGACGACTATTTTTTTCTTTATTAATGTTCGGATTTAGCCTATAATACGGGTATAAACCTTAAACATAAAATAGAGAATCTTACATGAAGGTTTACCTTTTTCGGCCAAAATGTTACATATATGTTACGCAAAATCCTTATCAGTGATTTAATGTTATATAACCTAACACAGAATCATTGACGTAAATTTTTTTGTAACTATAATGAAATAATAGCGGCCAGAAACAGCAAGAATAAGAAAGTAATCAGGGGTTGCACGGCTTTACCTAAATTTGAGCAAGGGAGAGAACACGCATGAAAAAAACATTTAGCTTTATGCTCGTTATGATGATCGCTTTGACACTAGTGTTGTCAGCTTGCGGAGCGAAGAATAACAATGAGGGCGGCGCAGGCACAAACACAAATGAAGGTGCCAAAGTAGAATCCGACGGTACGGGTAAAGATTTTAAAATCGGTATGGTTACTGACGTCGGCGGCGTACATGACAAATCCTTTAACCAGAGCGCATGGGAAGCTCTACAGAAAGTAACAGCTGAAACAGGCGCAGCAACAAAGTTCTTGGAAAGCAAAGGCGAAGCAGACATGGAGCCGAACCTAAACAGCTTCGTTAAAGAAGGCTACAACCTGACTTGGGGTATTGGCTTCTTGTTCAATGACGCGCTTAGCAAAGTGGCAAAAGAGAATCCTGATGCAAAGCTGGCGGTTATTGACAGCGTAATTGAAGCGCCAAACGTTGCTTCGATCACTTTCGCTGAGCATGAAGGCTCTTTCCTTGTAGGTGTTGTTGCAGGTCTTATGACCAAAACAAACAAAATCGGTTTTGTAGGCGGTATGGAAATTCCGGTTATCAAACGTTTTGAAGCAGGCTTCGCAGCGGGCGTAAAAGCAGTTAAGCCAGATGCGACAATAAAAGCTGAGTATACTGGCGACTTCGGTAAGCCTGACCTTGGTAAATTGTCAGCAGCAACTATGTATGATTCTGGCATTGATATTATTTTCCACGCTGCTGGCGCTACAGGCAATGGCGTATTCAATGAAGCAAAAGCTCGTAAAGATAACGGAGATGACGTTTGGGTTATCGGCGTAGACAAAGACCAATCGCTTGAGTTTGGCGATGAAATTACGCTTACATCGATGATGAAGGGCGTAGATGCAGCGGTTCATAAAGTTTCTAAAGATCTGATTGCAGGCAACTTTGCTGGCGGAACGACGCAAGAGCTTGGTTTGAAGGACGATGCAGTAGGCTTGCCAGCGACAAGCAAGAACGTTCCTGCTGATGTACTTGCAAAAGTAGATGAATATAAAGCAAAAATCGTTAGCGGCGAAATTAAGGTACCGACTGAATAGTTTCCTTTATTCAAAGGTATCCTTTGTTTGAGGATCGTTTGTCGATGTATCAGACAAGACCGGCTTCGGCCGGTCTTTGTTCTTTTTTTAGGCTGGTTAGTCAGTGTTAGAAAACCGGGGAGATGATGAGAATGGACCGGAGTTTGACAGCAGTGCAATTAAAGGGTATTACGAAACGCTTCCCAGGATTGGTTGCAAATGATTCCATCAATTTTGAATTAAAAAAAGGCGAAATCCATGCGCTTTTAGGTGAGAATGGCGCGGGAAAGTCGACGCTTATGAACATTTTATTTGGATTATATCAACCCGATGAAGGTGAAATTTGGATTAATGGCGAGCAGACCGTCATAGAGGGCGCGTCAAAAGCTATTGATTTAGGCATCGGCATGGTGCATCAGCATTTCAAGCTGGTACAGCCTTTTACGGTTGCTGAAAATATTGTCCTTGGCAATGAACCTGTCAAAGGTATGAAAATCGATTATAAGCTTGCAAATGAGAAGGTTCGGGCAATCTCCGAACGCTATGGTCTGAAAGTAGACCCTCAGGCGCGGATTAAAGATATTACGGTAGGCACGCAGCAGCGGGTTGAAATTTTGAAAACGTTGTACCGTGGTGCTGAAATCGTTATTTTCGATGAGCCGACAGCCGTTCTAACCGTACAGGAAATTGAAGAGTTGATCGAGATCATTCGCAATTTGGCTGCGGAAGGCAAGTCGATTATTATTATAACGCATAAATTAAAAGAGGTTATGGCGCTTGCCGACTCTGTAACGGTTATTAGACGAGGCAAGGTTGTCAAAACCGTTAGTACAGAGGATACGAATGAACAACAGCTTGCTGAGCTTATGGTAGGCAGGGATGTATCCTTCGAGGTCAAGAAGACGAAAAACGAGCCTGGCAAGGTTGTTCTTTCGGTTGATGATCTGCAAATGAAGGGCGAGCATGGCAAAAATGCCTTGAATGGCACTACCTTTAACATTCGTGCCGGAGAAATTGTCGGTATTGCCGGCGTTGACGGCAACGGTCAAAGCGAGCTTATTTACGCGATTACGGGAATGCGCAAACTAGATGGCGGCAGCGTGAAGCTGAATGGACGGGATATGACGAATCTCTCCCCTCGCCAAATTACTGTTGCAGGCGTAGGCCACATTCCAGAGGATCGGCATAAGCACGGTTTGGTGCTTGATTTCTCGGTTAGTGAAAATATGATTTTAAATACTTACTTTGAGCCGGAATTTGGCCGTTCGATGTTTATTGACTACGATGCAATGGACAAGCTGGCCGACAATCTCGTAACGGAATTTGATGTACGCTCGTCAGGTATCCATACTCATGCACGCGCTCTCTCTGGAGGCAATCAGCAAAAAGCAATTATCGCACGTGAGCTGCATAAGGACCCTGATCTGCTTATTGCTGTGCAGCCGACACGCGGACTCGATATCGGTGCAATTGAATATGTGCATAAGCGGCTGGTGCAAGCCCGCAATGAAGGTAAGGCGATCTTGCTTGTATCCTTCGAGCTTGATGAGCTTTATGCTCTTTCCGATCGTATTGCGGTCATGTACGAAGGCAAGCTAATGGGCGAGGTTGACGCTGAGCGCAGGGATGATCAACAGCTTGGTTTGATGATGGCAGGCAATAAGTCGGCCGTTGCTGCATCAGAGGGGAGAGGATAGCGTATATGGAAACATTAAAGAAAATATTTAATAAATCATCTATCCTTATTCCCGGTGTAGCGATCATACTCGGGTTATTGATTGGCGCGATTGCAATGTTAGCAGGAGGCTACAATCCAATTCTCGCTTACAGCTCATTGCTGGATAAGCTCTTTAGCACCCCTTACAACATGGGCGAAGCCGTTCGGGCGATTACTCCATTGATCTTCACGGGACTCGCGGTTTCGTTCGCTTTCCGTACTGGACTTTTCAATATCGGGGTAGAGGGACAATTTGTAATGGGCATGACAGGCGCGACGATTATAGGCGTGCTGCTGGACTTGCCTTGGTATATCCATGCTCCGCTTGCTATTATTACGGGTGCTCTATTCGGAGGATTATGGGCTGCAATTGCTGGTTATTTGAAAGCCAAACGAGGCGTTAATGAAGTTATTTCTTCCATTATGCTGAATTGGATCGCCTTGTTCTTCTCTAACTTTATTATTGCAAAGTTTCTAGTTGAGAAGGGTCAGCAGAAATCGATGCCTGTTCATGAATCGGCAATGGTGAAGATTGACTGGCTTATCAAATTGACGGACAATGCTCGGATGCACTGGGGAACGATCATTGCGCTCATCTGCATCGTCGTGTTCTATATCGTGCTTTGGCGTACGAAGCAAGGCTATGAGCTTCGCGCGGTAGGACATAATCCCGATGCAGCACTATATGCGGGGATGAACGTTAAATTAACGATGGTTAAATCGATGTTCATAAGCGGTGTATTTGCCGGCCTAGGCGGCGTGTTTGAAATTTTGGGCGTATTCGGCAACCAGACGGTTATGGCTGCTTCACCGGGATACGGGTTCGATGGCATTGCGGTAGCATTGCTTGGCGGCAATACGCCGATAGGCGTACTGCTTGGCGCGATCTTGTTCGGCGGACTCAGCTACGGCTCGGCCGGCATGAGCTTTGGCGCAGGCGTTCCGCCCGAAGTTGTGCGCATCGTTATCGGCGCCGTTATTTTCTTCGTTGCTTCGCATGGTTTGGTGAAGTGGTTCCTAAAGCCTTTTCTAAATAAACGTGCAAGCAAGCGGAAGGAGGCGGTGTAAAATGAACGTAGTCGATGTCATTGGACAGCTTATTAATACAACTCTCGTGTTTTCCACCGCTCTTATCTTTACAGCACTCGGGGGAATGTACTCCGAGCGTTCAGGTGTCGTCAATATTGGGCTTGAGGGCTTGATGGTATCCGGTGCGTTCGCTGCTGCGGTTGCAACCGAATATGCGATACAAGCAGGCCTCGGAAATGCGTCGCCTTGGATCGGACTTGTAGCGGCAGCCATATATGGTGTTTTGGTTTCACTGCTGCATGCCGTATCCACGATCACGTTCCGGGCCGATCAAACGGTCGTGGGCGTCGTTATTAACATTTTCTCGCTCGGCTTGTCCCTATACTTAACAAAAAGCTTATATGATGGTTCAGGACAAACACCGCAGCTTGCAAACGTATTTCATAAAATGAAAATACCTTTCTTATCGGATATACCGCTGCTTGGGAAAGCGATATTTACTGCGTATCCGACAACCTATATTGTCATTATTCTTGCAGCTGTCAGTTATTTTGTTCTTTTCCGCACGCCATTTGGCTTACGGCTTCGTGCGGTGGGCGAGCATCCTAGCTCGGCAGACACGGTTGGAATCAGCGTTACGAAATATCGTTATATCGGCGTATTGCTCAGCGGAGCGCTCGCAGGTCTTGGCGGCGCAACGATTACGCTGACCACGACAAGCAGCTTTGCGCATAATACGATTTCGGGCCAAGGCTTTATCGCGCTGGCAGCGCTGATTTTCGGCAAATGGAACCCGCTAGGCGTTGTTGGCGCAGCCATGTTCTTTGGCCTTGCGCAAGCACTAAGAAGCTTTGCACAGCTGTTTGAATTCTCGAAGCAAATTCCGGTCGAGTTTTTCTACATGCTGCCTTACGTATTGACGCTAGTCGTACTGGCAGGCGCTGTCGGCCGCTCGAATGCACCTTCAGCACTTGGGCAGCCTTACGATCCCGCTAAGCGGTAACTTTTATAAGATGCAAGGGTCTCTATCTCATTATGGATGGAGACTCTTTTCATTTTTTGAATGCCTAAATAAGTTGATCTTTGCCCTTGGATAGCCTGCTTGCTAATTAATTTTAAGAAGCAGCCCGAAAATGGCCTTTAATACATTGACAGTAGCATCTACCACGTGTAAATTAAATCTTAATCAAATGAATTTATCCCTTTTGGTTTAAACTATAGGTGAGCGACTTTCTAAGTTTGTGCATCAATTCACAAAGTTCAGCTTACCGTATAACGGAATGGGCTTTATCCCCCATCCCTCATAAGAGGAGAGGATCTACTGTGGAAGCACTGGCACTGGAACGCAAGGCGGAGCAAAACCGTGAGCTGCGTGAACGGTTGTTACAGTTGAAGAAAGAACGGAATGCTATCATTTTAGCTCATTATTATCAACGTGATGAAATTCAAGAGGTAGCAGATTTCCGCGGAGATTCCTTCCTGCTTGCGCAGAAGGCAGCCCAAACGGATGCCGATGTTATCGTATTCTGCGGCGTTCACTTCATGGGCGAGAGCGCGAAAATTTTGGCGCCAAACAAGACGGTAATCATTCCCGATGAGCGTGCCGGCTGCCCGATGGCAGACATGGTAAGCGTGGACGGCTTGCGCAAGCTGAAAGCGCAGCATCCAAATGCAAAGGTTGTTACGTATATCAACTCATCTGCAGAAATCAAGGCGGAGACTGACATTTGCTGTACATCAGCGAATGCGGTTAAGGTTGTCAACTCGGTAGAGGGCGACGAGGTCATCTGGGTACCGGACAAAAACCTTGGCCACTACGTACAGCAGAACACGGACAAGAAAATGATTATTTGGGAAGGCTACTGCAATACGCATGACATGCTCACGGTGAAAGACGTAGAAGAAATGAAAGCGAAATATCCGAACGCACAGTTTGTGGTTCACCCGGAATGCCGTCCGGAGGTTGTTGAGCTTGGCGATTTTGTAGGCAGTACAACCGCAATCATAAAATATTGTAAAGAATCGGATTGCCAGGAGTTTATCGTAGGCACAGAGGATGGTACAGGCTACCAGCTTCGTTTGGACAGCCCAGGGAAAACATTCCATTTTGCGTCTAAATATTTGGTTTGCCCGAACATGAAGGTCAACAATTTGAAGAAGCTCGTGAAATGCTTGGAAACGATGCAGCCTCAAATTTATGTACCGCCTCATGTTGCGGATCAAGCCCGTTTGTCCTTGGAGCGCATGCTACTCGTGAAGTAGTATGCGCTACTCCTATATTTGAAATATAAGAACTTAATTATATTCATTTTCAATTTATGCTTATATTTCAACACGAAACGAAAGCAACGAAGCCTAAGGCCGGCTTTTGCCGTTTACGCTTGGAGGAGCCATAATGATTCCTAGATATTTAGTTGATGTGCAGCTGAGTGAGCTGCCAGTTATTGAAAAAGATGTCATCGTTATCGGGGCCGGCATTGCCGGTCTTTTTACCGCTATACGGGCTAGCGAGCATAATTCCGTGCTTATGATTACTAAAAAGTCGCTGCTCGACAGCAACACGCGTTACGCGCAAGGCGGCATTGCTGCCGTTATATCGGACGAGGATTCGCCCGCTTATCATCGGCAGGATACACTCGTTGCAGGGGCCGGCCTGTGCTCGAATGAAGCGGTTGATGTACTCGTTCATGAAGGGCCAAAGGGCGTTCGCAGCTTGATTCAGATGGGTACGCAATTCGATTTGGAAAATGGCGAGTTTGCGCTTACGAAGGAAGGCGCGCATAGCCAGCGGCGTATATTGCATGCCAACGGCGATGCGACGGGCTTCGAGATCGTTAGGGCGCTATCGGAAAACGCTGTCGCGAATCCGAAAATAGAAGTGTGGGACGACCATTTTGTAATCGACCTTGTTACTCAAGACGGCGAATGCTGCGGCGTTATTGTACAGAAGCCTAGCGGCCAACGGCTGTTCGTAAAAGGAAAAGCGGTCATCCTTAGCTCAGGCGGAGCCGGCCAGCTCTATCGCTATACAACCAATCCCGAGGTAGCAACGGGAGACGGCATTGCGATGGCTTATCGCGCAGGCGCATACATACAGGATGTGGAGTTTATTCAATTCCATCCGACTTCGTTATGCTACCCGGGCGCGCCGAGATTTCTCATTTCGGAAGCTGTGCGCGGAGAAGGGGCATATCTCCGTAACATAAAAGGAGAGCGCTTCATGGAGCGTTACCATGAGCAGCTGGAGCTGGCGCCTAGGGACGTCGTGGCAAGAGCGATCGTCAGTGAGATGGAAGAGACGAAATCAACCTTCGTCTATATTGATATTACGCATGAATCGGCGGAAATGGTGAAGCACCGTTTTCCTACTATATATGAATACTGCTTGAGATACGGTCTCGACTTAACGTCCGACTGGATTCCGGTGGCGCCTGCCATGCATTACATGATGGGAGGAGTGAAAACCGATCTAAATGGGGAAACGAACATTAAGCGTTTGTTCGCATGCGGCGAGGTATCATCCACGGGTGTTCATGGCGCTAATCGGCTGGCAAGCAATTCACTGTCAGAGGCGATCGTGTTCGGCAGAAGAATCGTGAAACGAATTAATGAGCTGCCAAGCTGTACGATTGCTCCTGTTATTGAAAATGAAATCGAGCGAAGCAGCACATCGATTCAGGCTGTTGTAGAAAGGCGGCTTAAGCTGCAAAAAATTATGGTGCGTTATGCTGGCCTTCGCCGTGACGCCAAGGGGCTTGAGAAGGGTCTTGAAGAGCTAAAGCGGCAGCTGTCGATATATCAATCGGTTCTAACCGAGCGAGAAGAGTATGAGTTTGCTAATTTGCTAACCTGCGCGATGCTGACGACGGAAGCAGCTCTTTCGCGGGAGGAAAGCCGTGGTGCGCATTTCCGGGAGGATTTTCCGGTGCGCGATGATGTGTCATGGAGAAAGCATACGGTGTTGCACCGTCTATATGGACTGACGGAGGAGCGAATAGAGGATGTATGAATGGACGGCAGGCGGGTATGACGCTGCAGTGCGCGATCAAATTCGCGGCTGGCTCGCAGAGGATTTAGGCAGCGGAGACATAACGACCGAGACAACGATTCCTAGGGAGTCGAAGTCGATGGCCGTTATTCACGTGAAGGAAAGCGGCATTATTGCGGGGCTTCCTATTGCTAAGCTCGTATTTGAGGTTGTAGATCCGTCGCTTGTATTCGAGCCAAAGGTGCAGGACGGCGAATATGTAGATAAAGGTACGGTAATCGCTACGGTGGAGGGCAGTACGCACAGCTTGCTTATAGGCGAGCGTCTTGCGCTTAACTTAATGCAACGGCTCTCCGGCATTGCGACTAAGACTCGCACATTCGTAGATGCGCTTGAGGGGCTTCCGGTTCGTCTTGTGGACACCCGCAAAACGACACCAGGCCACCGGATGCTGGAGAAGTACGCAGTACGGGTAGGCGGCGGTGCCAATCACCGGTTCGGGCTGTACGATGCGGTTATGATTAAAGACAATCACATAAAAGGCGCGGGCGGCATTCGCGCGGCGGTCGAGGCAGCACGCCGCAAAATTCCGCATACGATGAAAATTGAAGTGGAGACGGAGTCGCTTGAGCAGGTCGATGAAGCGCTGGCATGCGGAGCAGACATCATTATGCTCGACAATATGGCTCCTGAGCGGATGAAGGAAGCGGTAACCCGAATCAAAGGAACATCGCCTCATGTCATCATAGAAGCATCAGGCGGCGTTTCTTTAGAGACAATAAATCGTATTGCGGCATGCGGGGTTGACGTTATATCCGTAGGCGGACTGACTTATTCTTTCCATGCGCTGGACATCAGCTTGGATTTGAATGCGAAGAAGGGTGGGGAACCGCTTTGATCCTCGTCATTGATGTCGGAAATACGAACATTGTGCTCGGTATTTACAAAGAAAAAGAACTGTTGCACCACTGGCGGCTTAGCACGAATCGTTCGGCGACCGTAGATGAGTACGGCATTACGATTCACAATCTGTTTCATCATGCGGGCGTGAAGCTGGAGCAGATGGACGGTGTCATTATTTCTTCGGTGGTACCGCCGCTTATGCGGACACTAGAGCAGCTATGCTTAAAATATTTGCGCAAAACCCCGCTTGTCGTAGGGCCTGGCGTGAGAACCGGACTAAACATCCGTTATGAAAACCCGCGTGAGGTTGGAGCGGACCGCATCGTGAATTCCGTAGCGGGCATCGTTAAATACGGTTCACCCCTCATTGTGGTTGATTTCGGAACGGCGACAACATTTGATTACATCGATGAAGGCGGCAACTACTTAGGTGGAGCGATTGTACCGGGAATCGGCATTTCTACAGAGGCGCTATATCAGCGTGCCGCGAAGCTGCCGCGCATTGAGCTAGTGAGGCCGAAGAGCGTCATTGGCCGCAATCCGGTAACGTCGATGCAGGCGGGCATTATTTTTGGATATGCAGGACAAGTAGATGGTATCGTTAATCGTATACGTGCAGAGTTTGGCGTCAATCCGCGCGTTATCGCGACGGGGGGCCTTGCTGAGTTAATCGCAGCGGAATCGGAAACGATAGAAGAAGTCGATCCACTTCTTACGCTAGAAGGCTTAAGAATCATATATGAACGCAATCAGGAGGGATTATGATGGAAAATCAGCTGAAGGACGTGCTGGTGCGAGGGACGGCGTGGGGCGGCAAAATTCGAGTGTTCGCAGCTCGCACGACTCAGCTAGTTGAGGAGCTTCGCCAGCGTCACGGCACCTATCCGACCGCAACAGCAGCATTAGGCCGCACCTTGACGGCAGGAGCCATCATGGGCGCCATGCTGAAAGGGCAAGAGAAGCTGACCATTCAAGTGAAGGGCGACGGCCCAATCGGTCACATCGTCGTGGATGCTAATGCAGACGGCGAGGTGCGCGGGTACGTAGACCATCCGGAGATTCATTTGCCAAGCAATGCGCATGGCAAGCTGGATGTCGCCGGTGCGGTCGGACGCAGCGGACATCTTCATATTACGAAGGACTTAGGAATGAAAGAGCCTTATCGCGGAAGCATTCCGATTGTTTCTGGCGAGCTTGGCGAGGATTTCACGTACTACTTCGCGGTTTCGGAGCAGACACCTTCTGCGGTTGGCCTTGGTGTATTAGTGGATACGGATAACTCGGTGCTGCATGCAGGCGGATTTATCGTTCAACTGATGCCAGGACTTGCAGATGAGGAAATTACTCGTCTGGAGCAAGCGGTTGGTGCGTTGCCTCCTGTTACGACTTTGCTCGATCAAGGCGAGACGCCTGAGGAGCTGCTTACCCGTATTGTTGGCGATAACGGAGATCTTCATATTCACGATACGATGGACTTGAAATTCCAATGCTTCTGCTCTGCGGAACGCGTAGAGCAAACGCTTCTCAGTTTGGGCGAAAATGAGCTGAAACAAATTATTGAAGAAGACGGAAAAGCGGAAGTCGTTTGTCAATTTTGCAACGAAGCGTATACATTTGAACGGGCGCAGCTAGAGCTGTTGCTAGATCAAGCGAAGCCGAAGCCGATCCAATAATCGGAGGCATTAGGGTAATGAAGAAATACGAGGTGCTGAGGGCCGTTGTCATCCTTCAAGCCGTTTGTATGGTGGTGTTAACGGTTGTCGTAGTTGTAAAGGTGTGGCCGGGGAACGACCGATTGCCGAATAGTAGTCCGCACACGAATGTGGGCAGCGAAGAAGAGAAGGATGATCCTGTCAAACCTGGTCAATCGCCGGGCGCTGATTCGTCGCTGCAAACGGACAAGCAGCGAGTGATCGCTAAGGTCGGCGCGGAAGAGATTACTTTAGACGATCTGGAGCAAGAGCTTCATAAGCAGTATGGGGATGCGGTTCTGCGCACGCTAATGGTGCACAAAGCGATTGATTTAGAGGCAGCGGCTTCCGAGCTGTCCGTATCGGCTGAAGAACAAAGCCGTGAGCTCGAGAAGATGGTGGAAGGCTACGATAGCGAGGCTCGTTTCTATGAGGTTATGCAGGAGCAGGTCGGCATGACGAAGGAGCAGGTGCTTGAAGATCTCCGTTACCGATTGCTGATGGAAAAAATCGTCGTTCGCAGCATTAATGTCTCCGATGAAGAGGTCGACCGCTATATAGCCGATCATCCCGAGGAGTTTGATGCGCGTACACAGCTGCATCTGCAATGGATTTTGACGGAAACATCGAAGGAAGCAAACTCCGTTTTGGGGCTTCTGACGGGCGGCGAAGACTTCGCCACGCTGGCTCGCACTTACTCGATAGATTCCTTTACGGCTGATTCTGGCGGAGATATCGGCTTGATTGATGAAGACGACCCCTATTACAACCGTGAAATGCTCGATACGGCCAGCCGATTGCAGGTTGCTGAAATGGCAGGTCCCATTAAGGTTGACGGTGGCTATGCGATTATTCGGCTTATCGAACGCCAGACAACTACAAAAATGACAGGACGCAGGCTGCATGATGCCGTTCGCAAACAGCTGGCGCTTGAGCGTGCCGACTCGTTTCCGAATCTTGAAGACGCGCTTCTGGATAAATACGATGCTGTAAAAACCGAATAGCTTGGATCGGGGCAGCCTTTTCAACGGAGTGAGAAAGTCACTATTGACAACGGATGCAAGACATTGATAAGATGGAATCAGTGAAAATACCAACTGAATTAGTCGGAATAAGGAGGCAGTTATTTCCATGGCCAAAATTGTGCAAAGTGTTCTAGATCTTATCGGTGATACTCCGCTTGTGCGTTTGAACCGTCTCGTGCCTGAAGGCAGCGCAGAAGTTTATGTAAAGCTTGAATACCAAAAC
Organism: Paenibacillus sp. PL91; assembly: GCF_012935325.2. GTDB lineage: Bacteria > Bacillota > Bacilli > Paenibacillales > Paenibacillaceae > Pristimantibacillus. The sequence continues at coordinate 11,150 of NZ_JABBYG020000022.1, read as the reverse complement.
CCAGGTGCAAGCGTAAAAGACCGTATCGCAATCAGCATGATTGAGGTAGCGGAGCAAGAAGGAATTATTAAACCAGGCGATACGATTATTGAGCCTACAAGCGGCAACACAGGAATCGGACTAGCACTCGTAGCAGCAGCTAAAGGCTACAAGGCTATTCTTGTAATGCCCGAAACAATGAGCGTTGAGCGTCGCAACCTGCTTCGTGCTTACGGTGCTGAGCTCGTATTGACGCCAGGATCCGAAGGTATGAACGGTGCGGTTCGCAAAGCTGAAGAGCTTGCAGCAGAGAACCCGAACTACTTCTTGCCGCAACAATTCAAAAACCAAGCAAACGTGAAGATTCACCGTGAAACGACAGGCCCAGAAATCGTTGAGGCGATCAATTCCCTTGACGGCAAATTGGATGCATTCGTTGCAGGCATCGGTACTGGCGGTACCATTACAGGTACGGGTGAAGTGCTTAAGAAAAACTTTGAAGGCATCAAAATTTACGCAGTTGAGCCTGCGGCTTCGCCGATTCTATCTGGCGGCAAACCAGGCGCTCACAAAATCCAAGGTATCGGCGCTAACTTCGTGCCTGACATTTTGAACCGCGAAATATATGACGCTGTTATTACGATTGAGAACGAAGATGCGTTTGATTACGCTCGTCGCGCAGCGAAAGAAGAAGGCATCCTTTGCGGTATTTCTTCTGGCGCAGCTATCTATGCTGCTTTGCAAGTTGCGAAAGAGCTTGGCGCTGGCAAACGTGTTGTTGCTATTGTTCCAAGCAATGGCGAACGCTACCTTTCGACTCCACTTTTCAACTTCGAAAACTAATTTTTATTGCCTATACAATCACAGCCTCAATCACAGCCTTTCATTCCTTGGAATGGAAGGCTTTCTTTTTACTTTGCTATTCTGTATACTGAGCAAAATAAGTCAAGTTATCGGGGGTTGAAGGTGATGGTCACCGCAATGGAGCAGTGGTATCGGTGGCACGCCGAACGGAAATATACGTCACTGCCGCTGCTCAAGGAATTGCCCTTTGAGCTCGAAAATAGGGCTGGCGTTTCTTCATGGGAAGAGGTCTGGCAGGATGCCTCGCCATATGCTTTTGTACTGGAGAGCGGCAAGGACGGGCGTTATACGTATTTGGGGCTGCATCCTGACGGCGTGATACGCGGCAAAGGCTTAAATGCCCACTCCGTCGAGTTCCATTCGCTTGAGGAGCATAGCGAGCGCAAGTGGGAAGGAAAGCCGCTGGAGGTAGTGCGGGAATGGATGAGCGGACAGCATGGTCCACGGCTTGCAGACGGACCGAAGTGGATTGGCGGCTGCGTTGGTTTTTGGGGATATGATATTATACGCTCCATTGAACGACTGCCTGCTATAGCGCAGGATGATCGGAATATGCCAGATTATTTATTTATGCAAATGAATGAGCTATGGGTTATCGACCATGTGCAATTGAAGGTATATTGCGTTGTCCATACAAAGGTTGATTTGGACGCGAATGAAGACGAGCTTGGCTCTGTTTACGAGCGCGCGCTGGCCAGAGCAGAAGGGATGACCGATTATTGGCTGACCTGGTTCGACGAAGAACGCGCCAAGGAGAAGGCGGCGGTGCTGCGAGAGAAGCGGCAGCGATTGCTAGAGGATGATTCACTGGAAATAGACGTTGAGTCTGTCACTGGCATCACCTCTCCGTTCTCGAAGGAAGCTTATATGGAAGCCGTTCGAAAAATACAGTCCTATATCGAGCAAGGCGACGTCTTTCAAGTAAATCTTTCGGTACGGCAAAGCAAGGAGGTTGCGACTTCGGCCGAAGAGCTGTATGAATGGCTAAGACTCGTTAATCCGTCGCCTTATATGGGTTTTCTGCGCTGTCCCGAGTTTCAGCTTGTATCGGCATCACCGGAGCTATTGGTTGAGCTTCGCGAGAGCAAGCTTGCCACAAGGCCCATTGCCGGAACACGGAGACGGGGACGTACGGAGGAGGAGGATCTTCGACTCGCGGATGAGCTTCTATCGAATGAGAAGGAACGGGCCGAGCATATTATGCTTGTTGATCTCGAGAGGAATGATCTTGGACGCATCTCAGCCTACGGTACTGTTAAAGTAGAAGAGCTTATGGTTATCGAACAGTATTCGCATGTCATGCATCTTGTCTCCCAAGTAGAGGGACAATTAGCAAGCGGCAAGGATGCTTACGATGTCATTTCGGCTACTTTTCCAGGGGGAACGATTACCGGCGCTCCGAAAATTCGCACGATGGAAATTATCGAGGAGCTTGAGCCGACACGCCGAGGCCCATATACGGGTTCGCTTGGATGGATTGACTATAACGGGGATATGGAATTTAATATAATTATTAGAACAATTGCCCTGCAGGATGGGATTGCTCATATTCAAACGGGAGCGGGTATCGTAATTGATTCTGGACCTGAGCGAGAATATAAGGAATCGCTGAGCAAGGCGAAAGCATTATGGAAGGCCATTCAGTATAGCGAGCGGTTTGCCGCGCATGATCAAGCAGCGGAACCGGAAAGAGGAGGAGCGTTAACATGATACTGGTAATCGATAATTATGATTCTTTCACGTACAATTTGGTTCAATATTTGGGTGAGCTTGGGGAAGAGATTACAGTAAAACGCAATGACGAGATTGATTTGGCAGGAATTGAAGCGCTGGCTCCTGATCATATTTTGATATCGCCAGGTCCTTGCTCGCCGAATGAAGCAGGCATCAGCCTGTCGCTTATTGAGCATTTTAAGGGCAAAATTCCGATTTTCGGCGTTTGTCTAGGCCACCAATCGATCGGACAAGCCTTCGGAGGCGAAGTGGTTCGCGCAGAGAAGCTGATGCACGGCAAAACCTCCGCGATTCATCATCATGGAACGTCGATTTTTGCTGGCATGCCATCTCCATTTACAGCTACGCGCTACCACTCCCTCATCGTGCGCCGCGAAACGCTGCCCGATTGCTTGGAAATTACGGCAGAGACGGATGAAGGCGAGATTATGGGCCTGCGGCACAAGGAATATCCTATAGAAGGGGTGCAATTCCACCCGGAATCGATTATAACGGAGCATGGTTTGACGATGCTTCGTAATTTCTTGCAAACTCGGAGCGGAGCAGTTCGATGAAAATCGGACTGAACGGCTCCGTTATGGAAGCGAGCGAAGCCGTGATCTCAGTATATGATCACGGTTTTTTGTACGGGATGGGTTTGTTCGAGACCTTTCGCACCTATGAGGGGAAGCCTTATTTACTGGATCGGCATATGAATCGATTGCAGTCGGGCTGCGAGCAGCTGGGCATTCGGTATCAGGCGGACGCCGGGAAGGTCAGCAACTGGGTGAGAGAGCTGCTAGAGGCGAACGGCCTTACGGATGGCTACGTAAGAATGACGGTCAGCGCAGGTGAAGCTGAGCTCGGCTTACCGACTGGTGATTATGAGCAGCCTAATATGTTTATGCTTGTAAAAGCTTTGCCGCCAGTTAATGATGCGGTTCATATGCGCGGACGGGAGCTGCGTCTTATGCAGACTAGGCGGAATACGCCTGAAGGCGATATTCGCTTCAAATCTCTCCATTATATGAACAATATTATTGCAAAGCGGGAACTGCTTGCTGGTGATGCCTCACTAGGCGCCGAGGGGCTTATGCTCAGCCATGAGGGATGGCTGGCAGAGGGAATAGTGAGCAATTTGTTTTTTGTAAAGGATAACGTCGTATATACGCCCGACCTTACGGTTGGCATCTTGCCAGGCATAACGCGCGCGCGTGTGCTTGAGCTGGCGGGGACTGCAGGCTTCAAGTGGGAAGAAGGGCTTTACAGCTGGGAGCAGCTTCAGTCGGCTGACGAAGTCTGGCTTACCAATTCGATTCAGGAGCTAGTCCCTGTAACCAAAATATCGGATGCAAGCGGGTGGAGCGCGGAGATTGGCGACGGTGAAGCGGGAGTTGTGACTAGAGAGCTACTGTCGTTATACCGACAATCAACGCGGGCCGTTTAAGGTGATTAGCTTATCAGATCAATATAGCTGCAGCTATCAAATAATACGAATAAGGGTGGCGGACTAACATTGGCACAACAACCACGATTCTACAAAAGAACATATGATTTCGGCGGCGGTGCGAAGCTGACACTCGGCAGCCGAACATTAATTATGGGTATTCTTAATGCTACCCCTGATTCATTTTCCGATGGCGGGCGTTACACGAATGTAGAAGCTGCCGTTGCCCATGCAAAAGCGATGGTAGAGGACGGCGCCGACATTCTCGACATCGGGGGTGAATCGACCCGCCCTGGCTTTGAGCCAGTGGAGGTTAAAGAGGAGATTCGGCGCATTGTTCCCGTTATTCGAGCGGTACGCGAAGCGTTGCCGCATATTCCACTCTCGATTGACACGTACAAAGCGGAGACGGCGCGCGCGGCGCTGGAGGCTGGCGCTCATATCATCAATGACATTTGGGGCCTTAAGGGCGACCCCAACATGGCCGCCGCTGCGGCGGAGTATGGCTGTCCGGTTATTATCAGCCATAATCGCCACGCCCGGGACTATAATGACCTCGTCCCGGATGTGCTCGCTGACCTGCAAAGCAGCGTCAGCATCGCTCATACAGCCGGCATCGCCGATGAGCAAATATGGCTGGATCCCGGCATCGGCTTCGCCAAAACCCATGAGGACAACCTCGAGCTGCTCGGCCGCCTGTCAGAGCTATCGGCGCTCGGCTACCCGGTGCTGCTCGGCACCTCGCGCAAGCGATTCATCAAGCAGACGCTGAATCTGCCTGTGGAAGAGCTCGTTGAGGGGACGGCTGCGACCGTCGTCCTCGGCATCGCGCATGGCTGCCAAATCATGCGCGTCCATGATGTGCGCGCAATCAAGCGCGCCGCGCTCATGACGGATGCGATCCTGTATCGCAGCTAACCCTGCTGCGGAAGGCTTTTTTTAAAAGACAGCTAAGCTACATCGTTAGGAGAATGACTATAATGGATAATATGATGGTTAAAGGGATGAAGTTCTACGGCTACCATGGCGTATTTCCCGAAGAAAACAAGCTGGGCCAGCAATATTTCGTCGACATCGAGCTGCGGATGGACTTGGAGCAGGCTGCGAAGACGGATGACTTGAGCCTTACGGTTAATTATGCGGAGATTCATGCGCTAGCCAAAACGATCGTGGAAGGCCCGCCTTTTAAGCTGATTGAGGCTTTAACGGGTCACATTGCATCACGAGTACTGGAAGCTTATACTATGGTAAACGAAGTTACGGTTCGAGTAACGAAGCCGCATCCGCCGTTCGACATCCACTTTGATGGAGTAACGGTAGAGCTGCGCAGAAAGCGGGATGCTGATGGACGAACAATTCCCTCGTGAAGGCGCACCGGCGGTCGCTTATATCGCATTAGGCTCCAATATGGGCAATCGCGAGCAATTGCTGCTGTCTGCGATTGGTCTCATTGACGCACACCCGAACATCGCGGTAACTAAAGTATCTGGCATGTATGAGACGGATCCTGTAGGTTATACGGATCAACCGCCTTTTCTCAATATGACGCTAGCTGTGCAAACGACGCTTTCCCCGATCATGCTGCTGAGACAGCTGCTTGCTTTCGAGCAGCAATTAGGGAGAGTTCGACAAATACGTTGGGGACCGAGAACCATTGACCTTGATCTTCTCCTATATGATAATGTCAGAATGGATCAAGAGGAGCTGACATTGCCGCATCCTCGCATGATGGAGCGGTCATTTGTATTAGTGCCGCTGAACGATACTATGGATCAATCGCATCCGTTGCAGGCCGAAGTTGGCGCAGCGTCTGAGGCGGCGCTTTTGGATGGAAAGGAAGGCATCACGCTATGGAAAACAATCAATTGGCGCAGCGCGTCAGAGCCTTTCGAAAGCTGAAGGGCTATACTCAGCAGGAGCTGGCCAAGGTGCTTGGCGTATCAGTAGCGGTTCTAGGCTCATTGGAGCGAGGGACGAGAAAGACAGATCCAAAGCTGCTAAGCCATATAGCCAAAACATTAGGAATCAGCTACGAGGAACTTATGTCTGACGATCGTCAATAAAGATGCATTTAAGGGATATGAACGATAAACGATTAGAAGAGGAGCAAGGAGCGACATGCTGAAAATCGGAGACATCGAGATGAAGAACAGAGTAGTGCTAGCGCCGATGGCAGGCGTGTGCAACCCGGCTTTTCGATTAATTGCCAAGGAATTCGGAACAGGTCTTGTGTGCGCGGAGATGGTAAGCGACAAGGCGATTTTGCACGGAAATAAACGGACGCTGGAGATGCTGTTCGTCGATGAGCGGGAGAAGCCGCTAAGCCTTCAAATTTTTGGCGGTGACCGCGAGTCGCTTGTTGAAGCGGCAAAGGTCGTCGATAAGCAAACGAACGCGGATATTATCGATATTAATATGGGCTGCCCGGTACCGAAGGTAACGAAGTGCGATGCAGGTGCCCGCTGGCTGCTTGATCCGAACAAGATCTATGAGATGGTCTCAGCGGTAGTGGATGCGGTACAGAAGCCGGTTACGGTCAAAATGCGCATCGGCTGGGATGATGAGCATATTTACGCGGTCGAGAATGCACGAGCTGTCGAGCGCGCTGGCGGCAAAGCCGTTAGCGTACATGGACGTACGCGCGAGCAGCTGTATACAGGCAAGGCTAATTGGGACATTATAAAGGATGTCAAAGAAGCGGTATCTATTCCCGTAATTGGGAATGGCGACGTCTTCTCTCCAGAGGATGCTAAGCGGCTTCTTGATCATACCGGCTGCGACGGCGTTATGATTGGGCGCGGAGCGCTCGGAAACCCGTGGATGCTCTATCGGACGATTCAATACTTGACCAATGGCGAGCTGCTTAGCGATCCGACGCCGCGCGAGAAAATGGAGGTCGCCATTTTGCATCTGGACCGGCTGGTGGCACTGAAGAACGAGGCGGTTGCGGTACGTGAAATGCGCAAGCACTTGGCTTGGTACCTAAAGGGCCTTCCAGGCGGCGCACGCGTGAAGGATGTCATTATGGAAGAGACCGGTCGCGACCCGATGGTTGCCATTTTGGAAAACTACGTAAGATTGCTTGAAGAGGAGGCTGAATCCCAGCCTACAAGCGGATCTACGGGCGGAGATGCAGCAGCTGCCGAGGAAGTTGTTTACTAAATGACGAATCGATCGATTATGCTATTTACCTTGATTGCCAAACAACCGACATCATTCGACAAAAGCCGCTATCAAGCGGCTTCTGCTACAATTGCCAAAAATGAAACGGTTTCAATGGGTCGTTTGGCTTTGATTGACATTCAGGGTACCTTTGCAATATAATCGTGCAATATAATCTAACGAACACATGAATAGGCCTTAAACAACAGTAGGTATGAGGATCAGGAAGCGTAATATATTAGGTATCAGTGAATTCATACAAGGTATGAAAAATTAGTCACATGACAGGAGAATCGGAAAGATGAACGATAAGCAAATCATTCTGACTCAAGAAGGGCTGCGAAAGCTCGAAGATGAATTAGAGAACCTAAAGTCGGTCAAGCGCCGTGAAGTTGCAGAACGTATTAAAGTAGCAATCGGCTATGGCGATATAAGCGAAAACTCGGAGTACGAGGATGCTAAGAATGAGCAGGCGTTCATCGAAGGCCGTGTCCTTACCCTTGAGAAAATGCTGCGCAACGCGCGTATTATAAATAATGATGACATTGATATCGATACCGTGAGCATCGGCTCGATCGTTACGGTTGAAGATATGGAATATGGCGACACGATGGAATATTCCATTGTAGGTACAGCGGAAGCGGATCCTTTGCAAAACAAGATTTCGAATGAAAGCCCGGTTGGCAAAGCGATTTTGGGCAAGAAAAAAGGCACAGTCGTTGAAGTTAGCGTACCAGTCGGCATAATCCAGTACAAAATTCTAGATATCAAAAAATAAGGTTTGCCATGTGCGGATCAGAAAGCTTCCTTGTGGGAAGCTTTTTGAACGTTTACAATAGAAGAACCTATTATTTAAGTTTATTAGATGCTTATCTTTTACTGCAGGGTTCTGGCGACAACCGCGTACACCTGCCGAACGATCAAGGAGATGAAGAAGTGGAACATGAAAACAATGAGCAGGAGCTGAGTGAGCTCTTGCAAATTCGCAGAGACAAGTTGGATGAGCTGAGAGGGCTGGGAGTAGACCCATTCGGCCGTAAATTCGAGCGCACTCATAACGCCAAAGAAATTGTACAAGCGTATGAATCGCTGAGCAAAGAAGAGCTTGAAGGTCAAGCCGTTAAGGTGAGCATCGCAGGCCGTATCATGCAAAAACGCGGTATGGGCAAAGCAGGCTTCGCTACGATTCAAGATTTGAGCGGCAGAGTTCAAATTTATGTTCGCAAGGATACGGTTGAAGAGCATAAATTCGCGGCTTTCGACTTGCTCGATATCGGTGATATCATCGGCGTGAATGGCGTTGTATTCAAAACGAATACAGGCGAAGTTTCGGTCAAAGCGCTAGATATTGAAGTATTGACCAAATCGCTTCTGCCACTGCCCGATAAGTATCATGGCTTGAAGGATGTGGAGCTTCGTTACCGTCAACGCTATGTTGACCTTATCGTGAATCCAGACGTACAACAAACCTTCATTACTCGTTCCAAAATCATACAATCTATGCGTCGCTACTTGGATTCCCGCGGCTATTTAGAAGTAGAAACACCAACTTTGCATTCTATTGCAGGCGGCGCGGCAGCGCGTCCGTTCGAAACGCATCATAATGCGCTCGACATGCAGCTCTACATGCGTATTGCGATCGAGCTTCATTTGAAGCGGTTGATCGTAGGCGGATTGGAGAAAGTGTACGAGATTGGCCGCGTTTACCGCAATGAGGGTATTTCGACTCGCCACAATCCGGAGTTTACAATGATTGAGCTTTACGAGGCTTATGCCGATTACAAAGATATTATGGCTTTGACGGAAAATGTAATCGCGCATATTGCGCAAGAGGTTCTTGGCACAACTAAAATTACTTATCAAGGTCAAGAGATTGATCTGACTCCGCAGTGGCGCCGGGTTTCCATGGTCGAGCTTGTCAAAGAAACGACGGGTGTTGATTTTGGCGTGCAGATGAGTGATGAGGAAGCACATCGTTTGGCGAAGGAGCATAAGGTTGCTGTAGATCCGCATATGACGTTTGGTCATATTCTCAACGCATTCTTTGAGCAGTTCGGCGAGCATACGCTCATTCAGCCTACATTTGTAACCGGTCACCCTGTTGCGATTTCTCCGCTTGCGAAGAAGAACGAAGTGGATCCGCGTTTCACGGATCGCTTTGAGCTCTTTATCGTAGCGCGTGAGCATGCCAATGCCTTTACTGAGCTGAACGATCCGATCGATCAACGCGAGCGGTTCGAGTCGCAGCTTGTAGAACGTGAGCATGGCAACGATGAAGCGCATGAGATGGATGAAGATTTCATCCGTGCCCTAGAATACGGCATGCCGCCAACCGGCGGGCTTGGAATCGGAATCGACCGGTTGATCATGCTGCTGACGGATGCGCCTTCGATCCGCGATGTGCTGTTGTTCCCTCATATGAGAGATCAACGCTCTGCTGAATAAGAATATACGAACAGAACCGCTTGGCACTGGCTGCCTGCGGTTCTTTTTATTTTCAACAGTCGAGCATTTACGTCAGCAATCTTTAAAAACTATCAAATTTCCCTTAATGAAATGACAACATCTATTGATTTGCTAAAATCATATGATAAGATTGAACTAATAAAGCGAAACACGATAACGGCAAACCTATCGAAAGGTAGGGACGCAAAGCTAAAGGGCCTTCCTGAAGATGGCAGCCAGCTACCGAATGGACAAGCTTTTTTTGTTTGTATAAGTGTACGTATTTATTGTTAAAATGCAGCTTCATACGATAACGGCAAACCTATCGAAAGGTAGGGACGCAAAGCTAAAGGGCCTTCCACAAGATGGCAGCCAGCTACCGAAGGGAGTTACGCTCATGCGTAAACTTATTTTAGCAATCGCAGCTTTTGTGCTTTTTGCATCTATTCATGTTACTGTGGCACAAGCAAGTGCTGCGGAGGCAGCTTGGCTTAACATAAGCAATCTAGATTATGGTGTAGTCTCTATACAATACGCAGTGAAAGCTAAAGTGAAAACGAAGCTGATGATTGCCAAAGGCCAAACAACCTATACATACAATCTCATTAGCGGGAAAACAGCAGAGAGCTTCCCCTTGCAGCTTGGCAATGGTGCATATACGATTTCGTTGCTTGAGAACACAGCAGGCAATAAGTACAAGCTGATCAGTAAGGAATCAGTAACGCTTAGCTTGAAAGACAGCAAGGTAGTCTACTTGAATTCGATTCAAAATATTGAATGGACAAGCTCAAGCAATGCGATTATCAAAGCCAAGGAATTGACTAAAAATAAAAAGACAGATGCCGAGAAAGTAAAAGCGGTCTATGATTACATCATTACTAACATCAATTACGATAATCAATTAGCGGCTAATTTATCGGTTGACTACCTTCCTAATATTGATCGCACATTCAAAGCAAAGAAAGACATTTGCTACGGTTACGCCTCCCTATTTGCCGGTATGCTTCGCAGCTTGGATATTCCAACGAAGCTCGTTATGGGACAATCCACTTATGTAGATGTATATCACGCATGGAATGAAGTTTACTTGAATGGCAAATGGGTATTAATCGATACGACTGTCGATGCCGGATGGAGCAAGGGCAATAAGAAGTTTGAGCTTATCAAAGATGCAGCCCAATATAAAGCGACCAAACAATACTAGTATCTGATCAAATAACGAGCTTGCGCTAAGACGCAGAGCTCGTTTTTTTATGTCTTGATCTAGCTCGTATATCTGCTTAAGCTCCGCTACTATATAGAAGAAATATGGAGTAAATAATGGGGTGAAAAAAAGATACACTATTATTTAAAAAAATGCTTGCATTCATATAGGCGTACGTGATATATTATCTAGGTCGCCAACGAGACACACGGTTGACACGAAAGAAAAGATTGCTCTTTGAAAACTGAACAACGAGTGAAACTGCCCTTACGATTCTAACGAATCGTGAGAAAAGCGATAAAAAGTAATGAGCATTTCAAACACCAATTTGGAGAG
>NZ_JABBYG020000021.1 GCF_012935325.2 Paenibacillus sp. PL91 | reverse complement strand
CATTGAAAAAATACCTCAACATCTATTACCTAAATATCTAAGAACAAAGGAATAATTTAATCTAATCATTGAACTAACGAGGAACGATAGTTGAATAACACACATGATGAGCAGGCGCTACGGTGGCCTGTTCATTTTATTAAGCTAACGGGCAGTTATCCTAATTTGAAGGCATATTTGGATGTCGTTTTTGAGCAACATCCAATGTCTTTTATGCGTCCAAGATAGTAACTAGTAATTTATGGGGGGAGAAACCAAGTATGAATTTGAAAATGCTCATTATTATCGGTACATGCCTGCTTCTTACAGGGAGCAGCGTGTATGCATCTAACAAATTTCCCGAGCAGACAGTGACAGCGGTGAAATCTGTACCATTTAACCAAGAGTTTGAGAAAGTTGAAAATATAGACATTCAGGAAAGTAAAAGGCTCACGGTGGAGAGAATTACGGCTCTAGAAGTCAAAGATTCGACTTTATTAGAAAGCATGTCCGATCTGATCGTACTCGCTGAGAAGGCTGGAGAATCCACAATCAGGAAAGTCGGAGGGAAAAGTGAAATTGATCAAGCTGTAACTTCAATCAAATTGCTGCAAGTATTCAAAGGCGAGGCGGAAGAGGGCCGGGAAATAACAGTATCAGAAAGCGCTTTTTTCGAGGATGGAAGCATGTTTCGGTCAGTTTCCGGCTATGTTCCGATGGTGAAGGGAGACCATTACACCTTATTTTTGCAGAAGGATGCGTCCGGCATATACGTTCCAGTAGGTGGTTATCAAGGTAAATTCAATCTGAATGATTCGAAATCATCGATCCGCTTTACGTGCGGTACCTTGACCCGGCAAGAAATCATCGATAACGAAGTGCATTTTGCTGGCAATACGGAACATTTCAATTCTCTCAAAGAGCAGATTGCTGCAAAATATAAACAATAATCAGATACGTCATTTTATTAACGGAAAACGTTAGTTCAATGAAGGACTCTATACAAACGAAGAAGGATCTGCCCCGGCAGATCCTTTTTATATCTTCACAAAATGAGATGTTTGTACAAATGTACTGCTGGGCGTTAAGCTAACGGGCAGATTAGCGCAACAACTTAGTTTCAACTGAAAAGGAATAAAAGGATACTAAGTATATTTCACGAATATTAAATGATTGGATAAAAACGGATAAAATACAGCGATGTACAAGGAAAGTGGAGGGGGAACAAGAGTGAGATCTAACCAATTATCTATTCTTATTACAGGTTGCATCATAGGTATTTCCTTTATTGTGGGCTGTACGATATTAACGAACAGTGAAGGTACACGCAATAAACAAAAAACAGAACAAATAACAGAACAAATAGACATGGATAAACCATTACTTGATATTAAAGAGGCGGCTGAATACTTGAATTTGTCAGAAGAGCAAGTGATCCTTATTATTAATTCTGAGCAAAGCATGCTTCAAAGCAGCGGGTCGTTTACAGGCACGATGTTTCCCCACTTTAAAATTGGCAGTACTATTTACATTAGCAAGAGTGACTTGGCTAATTGGATTTCCGATACAACGAGAGAAAAACGAGAATATGTTGACGGAACTGTACTACAATAAAGTAACCTATATTCAACTTCTGAGAACAAGTGTAATAAGTACATTTGATTACGCTAACGGGACACGATAGTTGAACATATAAGGAGCAGCTTGCTACGGCAACTGCTCCATTTCTTTATTAAGCTAACGGGCAGGATAATTCGAACTTACAATGTCACTTACTTATGGTAATATATATCAAAATAAAAAGACTAAGAGGTGATTGTCATGAAGTTTGAATATACTGTCTTGAGAAAGCAGGATGATATATACGGTGTTAAATATTTTTTGGATGAAAGGGATCACCTTCCAAAATACAACGATATCTCCCTCATAAGAGTTTTAAATATTCTTGGAGATCAAGGATGGGAATTGGTAGTCAAAGAAAGCCAAAGTTCATATATTCTTAAACGTCTGTTGAAATAGAAAATCCTTGAAGTTTCAGCTTTTACATATCCATTTGTTAAGCTAACGGGGAACTATAGTTGAACAAATAAGGAGCAGGTGCTACGGCACTGCTCCTTTCTTTATTAAGCTACGGGTTGTTCTCTATTTCAATTAGAGGTATAAGCCAAGAGTATGTTGAATATGGAAATATACAATGGCATGAGGAGGAATAATGTAAAACGTCCTGGCACGTGTCATGTTTGTGGAGAAGGTATTTTTAAACTGCTATTTATCAATCGAATACTAGTGCGGAAATGTAAGGAATGCAATGCCTTATTTGATACAGAGAAGCTAGCGCCATATATCGATGACCAAGATGTTAGACAATCGAAAAATGAAATGAAGGATTGAAAAGTAGGTAGTTTATCGAATATTAAGCGAACTTGTGTTCAATGAAAATAAAGTGTTAGACTGAAGTCGTTGAATTACAGCAGTTTTTAAGTTGAAGAATAGTCAGCTTTTAGAAAATAAGTTTTAGACTGATCCATTAAAAGAAGCAGGGGCGGACCAAGACTTGAAAAATAAAATCTTAGACTGCCGCTGTTTCATTGAACTAACGTTCTCCATTAATTGAATCATATCTATGGACTCAGTTCCAAAAATATATCATCTTCCTATACCCGACATCCCATATTTTTTCGTTCCCCTCAATGGTTATCGTGAACTCACTCCCCGCCTCGATAGGAATCTCAAACATCGCCGGGAACAGTTCCGGATAAAGGCGTTGATCCTCTCCAGAGCTGGTCAATACCTCGCGTCCATTGATGAAAACACGGATTCTACCATAATAATTCATTTGTTCAGGTATCCCATAATTTAAGGAGAAAATAATCTCCTCTTTATTCGTATAAGTGAACGTTTTTAAATTTCCACTTTCGACCTCATACATATTATAGCGGGGGTTTACGTCTTGATCGCTTAATTTAAAGCTATTCGGTTTTATTCCGATTGATAAGTTTCCAGAGTTGTCCATCAATTCGTTTATCGCTACAAAGGGACCTTCTTCTTTAGTTAACGCTTTATCCATAATCCCACACAATCCCCATACCCCTACTAAAAGAAGCACAGAGGAAATGGCTGTTATTATAATATTGCTCCAACCATTTTTTGAACGAAAACCAAGCTTATACGCCCCAAAACCGACTGCTGCACCTAATGAGTTTAGAATGGCGTCGTTAACATCGAAGCTGCCGAGAAACGAAAGTGCCTGTACGGTTTCCAGTACAATAATCGACAAAAAGAACAATGTAATGAATCGAACAAAAGTGATCCCATATAATAATGGAATCAATATTCCAAAAGGGATAAAGGCTATGATGTTCCCAATCCCTACAAAATCCATGAGGATAGGATGTAGAAGATCAGGTATAGTTGGCAACTTAAAGAAACTGTCAGGTAAAAAGATAAAGGTGTAGCCAGCGGTTTGCCCTGCGGCACCTGTTCTACCGAAAGCGAGAAACATAAAATAAAGAATTAAAACGGTATAGAGTATGGTTATGGTGAAAAAAATCTTACGTTGTTTTGTCATGGTTAACTCCTTTGTCGGATGGGTACTTCCTGAAAAACTGAACTTGCTGCCTCAACCTATTTTACTATAATCACTACTAACCTGCTCGTTAGCTTAATGAAGCATCGTCAGTCTAGTACTTTATTTTCTCAGTCTAAAACTTTGTTTGCCGAGTCTAACACTTTATTTTTCAGTCTAGAACTTTATTTTCTTCTAACAACTTGAGTTGAACAAAAAAGGGGCAGTTTGCTACGGCAGCTGCTCCTTTCTTTATTAAGCTAACGGGCAGCATTCCTATTATGAAGAAATACGAGGTTTGAGAAATAAAAAGACTCCTTGGTATGATGTTAATGGGTCCACGACGCTGGCCAGCTACTGGATCCAAATACAAACCAAGGAGACTACAAGATGCATTCTACTCAAAATGAACGAATTAATCAAATCACTTCTTCTACCATAATTGTCGGTGTTCAAACATGTGGCAAGGGCACAAGACTACCGCGGAGTCGAGCTCGGGAAGTCGATAGCGTTTGAAAACAATAGGGAAGGTTTTGAATTATTTGTTAGTTGGTTCCAAAAGATTGCTGCGGAACAGGGGTTACAGGACGTCATCGTCGGTATGGAGCCGACCGGTCACTACTGGTTAAACCTTGTTCATTATTTTAGAGAGCAGCAAGTTAGCTATGGTGTTGTAAATCCTCTTCACGTGAAGAAAAGTAAAGAACTCGATGACAATTCTCCAACTAAGAATGACATCAAGGAAGCGAAAGTCATTGCACAGCTGGTCAAAGACGGGAGATACGCCGTACCAAGCCTTCCTCAGGGTATTTATGCAGAACTGAGGGAGGCGATGAAAATTCGCGAACACCTGACGACTGACCTTTGCGTTGTGCAAGCACGTGTCCATAACTGGCTAGATCGGTATTTCCCAGAGTTTCTGACGGTATTTAAGGATTGGGAATGCAAGTCTGCCATCCAAATGCTAAGCCTTTATCTATTGCCACATGAGCTTGTTTCCGTACCAGACGAGATCTTGCTGCAGCATCTGAGAGAAGCTGCGAAGCGTGGGCTTGGTCTAGGCCGAATAAAGAATCTGAAGGCAGCAGCCAGCCGTTCTGTCGGCATCCAACAAGGCTCCGACTTGACTAAAATGGAGCTAAAGTTACTGCTGACCCAGTACGAATGGCTTCATAACAAACTTGAAGAATTGGAAGGTAAATTAGATGAGCTGCTCACGCAAATCCCGCATACACAGCAAGTGCTGGCCATGAAAGGGATTGGAAGAGACACCATCGCGGGCTTTCTAGCTGAGGTAGGTGATATTGGTCAGTACCGACATCCCAAACAGATCACGAAGCTCGCTGGATTGAATTTGAAAACAAATTCATCAGGTACACATACAGGCCAGACCAGGATAACCAAGAGAGGTCGGAAACGTCTTCGTGCCTTACTCTTTAGAGTGATGATGCCGTTAGTCGCTAAAAATGCAGCCTTCCGAGCGTTGCACGAGTACTATACCAAACGGCCGAAAAATCCATTGAAGAAAATGCAGTCTCTCATCGCGTTGTGTAACAAACTCATTCGCATCCTATTCGGCATATTGAAAAAGGGACATGCGTTCAGGGAAGAGAAGATGATGCAGGATATCCCTCGATTTGCAGAATTACGGCAAGCAGCTTAAGTGAACGTTTTCCAAAGATAATGACCTAAACAAAAAGTGAGACAACAAGAAGCACGGATGAGTCGGAATGGCACAATCCATACGGACGAAGATCCTGCCGGGCAGCATATCTGACCTCCACCTCATGGACAGGTTGAATGAAGGAATGTGAGAGCGTAGACTCTGCGAGATGTGGGAGGGTTGACCGCCATGAGCTCATGTGGAGATCCATAGGTGCAACCATACTTTACTACGGTAGCCACTTTTTACATGCGAGTGGTCTAGGTAGAGACTTTTTTGCACTTCAAAAGCCCCATAAATTTCTTTCACTACAACTTTGTTCCACTAAAGTGTTAACTCATAAGAAGTAATCTGGTCGAAATCCTGAGAAAACGAGAGTATTTAAGAGAAAAGTGATTCTCCATAGAGGGAGGATAGCTTAATAAACTAGACAACGAGGCTGCCGCGTGCCCTATTCACTTTTTAGAAATTATGGAATAAACATAACGAGATAATAGGCGGTAATAAAGATAAATTAAGATGTAAGGAATGACATATGAGACAAATGTCCAACCAATATTCCAGTGATTGCTGTATTCAACTTTTCCAAATAAATATGCGATTAATTCAAGTATTGTAGTAAGAAGGCCAATACAAACAATTTTCAAAAAAGGATATTGATTATTCTGTCTTATCCAATAAATCAAGTAACTTGTCATGACTGGATAGAAACCAATATCGAATGGTAGTGATGAAAGCGTTGCGACATTTTTTATCAAAGGAGTAAATCTCCAAAATTCTAATTGATACCCAACGGCGTTTATTACTGTAGACATAATTGCTGTTATTGGACAAATAAGCAATATAATAACGGGTGCCCTCTTGTATAGATATATGCCAAATATCCAAGGAATAAAGAATCCTATTATAATGTTTGTTATCATAATGCACCTCATTATAAAGTTTACCCAGAAATCTGGGAAAAAATTAGAATGTTTATTCGGGAATCTTTATTAATAGAAGTGGGTGGGCGTAAAAAAAGGTGTCTAATGTTTAAGCTAACGGACAGAACACTTTAATTAAAAGCCAAGTAAGTGTTCCCGTGGATTTGGAGACATATAGTTTTTTGAAATAATGAATTTGAAAGAAAAAATGGTAATAACACGAGCCTTGGTAAGTATCTAGGGTATGTAAGCGCTTTTCATGGTCCTTTTTATAATAAATGACGGAAACCAGTACGATTGTATGTTTTACAAAACAAATAAGTAGGCGTAATATACAGTTTGCATTCTAAATAAATATTGTTTTCAATTCTTATTCGCTTAATTTCCGTCAAGGAAAACGGGGGAACCAATTATGATAGATACCTGAGCATCAGGTATCTATCTTATGGGGTGAATCCTATTGTAAATTTTACACGTTTACAATCAGGTAGGGCGACTTAACCGTCCGAATCCGACAGCTAACTTCGTAAGCGTTGATTGAGGAAGGGTTAACATGTGTGCGAAACACAGGTTCTAACCTGTGTTTTTTGTTTGCCAAAAATAGCTATGATTAAGGATCGTGTTATTTATTTCATTTACAGGGTAATTTAAAAGTACAGTAATTTATACAAAAAAAGTGGAGTGATACTAATGCTTTCTTTAAAAAGATTTTTAATCGGACGACCTTTAAAATCTAATGAATTAGGAGAGCAGAAACTTAATAAAACCAAAGCTCTTGCCATACTCTCTTCAGATGCCTTATCATCAGTGGCATATGGCCCTGAGCAAATATTGATCGTTTTAATTACAGTTAGTGCTGCAGCATTTTGGTATTCAGTACCGATTGCCATTGGAGTATTAATTTTATTATTAGCACTTATTTTATCTTATAGGCAAATTATCTTTGCATATCCGCACGGCGGAGGCGCATATGTGGTGTCCAAAGAAAATCTAGGCAAGTACCCTGGGTTAGTAGCCGGAGGCTCCTTGTTGGTAGATTACATTTTAACCGTCGCAGTAAGTGTATCCGCCGGTACAGACGCCATAACTTCGGCATTTCCTAGCTTGCATGAACATACGGTAATCATAGCTGTAATATTTGTCGTCTTCATTACAATCCTGAACCTGCGGGGGGTAACCGAGTCCGCTTCTGTTTTAGCTTATCCGGTATATTTGTTCGTTTTGGCATTATTCATTCTAATAGGAGCTGGTATATACAACATAATAACCGGTAATGTTTCTCCCGAATTACACACATCAATTGGTACACCAGTAGCAGGTATAAGCTTATTTTTGCTTTTAAAAGCATTTGCTTCTGGCAGCTCTGCATTAACAGGAGTCGAAGCCATTTCGAATGCAATCCCTAACTTTAAAAGTCCAGCTCCTAATAACGCTGCTAAAACATTAGCGGCGATGGGAATCTTACTTGCATTGTTATTTTCGGGAATCGTATATTTAGCTTATTATTACGGAATTATTCCCAACCTCGAAGTTACCGTAGTCTCACAAATCGCCGAACAGACCTTTGGGCGAAATTTTTTGTACTTCTTCATTCAAGGTACAACAGCATTAATCCTTATCCTAGCTGCTAATACTGGATATTCAGCTTTCCCTTTGCTTGCCGTAAATCTTGCTAATGATAAATTCATACCTAGAATGTTTACGGTTAGAGGAGATCGGCTAGGTTATTCCAATGGCATTATCATGCTAGGCATATTATCCATTATCTTAATTATTGTGTTTAAAGGTCAAACCGAACATTTAATCCCGCTTTATGCTGTCGGTGTTTTTATTCCCTTCACCCTGTCCCAGACAGGAATGATCATAAAATGGATTCGTCAAAGGCCTAAAGGCTGGATCCCAAAACTGATCATTAACGCAACAGGGGCTCTTATAAGCTTTATAGTCACCATGATGTTTTTCTTAACAAAATTCACACAAGTTTGGTCCGTCTTAGTATTTTTACCCCTTATCATTTATGCCTTTCATCGAATTAGAAAACATTATGAAGCGGTAGCCGACCAATTGAGAACTACAACTTGTGAGCCAGCTATTCCGATTGCGGGGAATATAATCATTCTTCCAGTGGCTGGTATGACGCATGTGGTGGAGAATTCGTTGAACTATGCCAAATCGCTCTCAGCATACCAGATCATTGCAGTACATGTTCCTTTTGAAAGAGAAGATGAAGGATTGTTTGAAGAAAAATGGAGCAAGTGGCAGCCTGACGTGAGGTTGGTAACTCTACACTCTCCTTATAGAAGCATCATTCAGCCACTTACTAAATTTATTGATACCGTTCAACGCAAAGCGAGTGAATCAAATTACCAAGTTACTGTTGTTATCCCACAGTTCATTCCAAAGAAAGGTTGGCACAACATCCTACACAACCAATCCAGTTTACTGATTCGTGCACACTTGCTCTATCGGAGAAATGTGATTATTACTACTGTACCGTACCATTTAAAGAAATGATCGTCTTATTAAACTAACGGAGAACGATAGCTCCACCCCTGAAGGGCTGCCACATGGCAGCCCTTCGCTATGCTAACGGGCAGTATAGCGTAATGAAAATCGTAGTATTAGAATGGTGATAACGGGCAGTTTAGCGCAGTTATTTATAGAAAAGTGGTATAATTAACAGGGGAACATTAGTTAGGTCTGAAATCAAAATGAGGTGTTTTATTTTGTTGCTTCGCGATGGAATTTCTGGATTTTATAACACGGAAATCGATATATCATTGACAGACACTAGCCATTTTAAAAAGCTATGCTATGCTTTAGCAAATCACGTTGGTGGAAAACTGCTCAATGTTTCTGAGCCGCAGGAAACCAATTTTTACTGTGCTGATATACAAATTAACGGAAAAGAGATTCACATCTTATTAAATGGTATTTACCCATTAATCGCTATCGCTTCAAGAGTTGAATACATGAATATTTTATTTATAGACGACCAAACAATCTCTATTGGAATTGAAGCCTACAGCACAGAATATCGAGTTTTACAGTTAAGAGAACTTAGTGAACAAATACAGCTAGATGATCGCAAGAATAAGCTGAGAAATGAGAACACATTGAATGAAAAAGAACTAAAACAAATATTTTATTGGAAGCCTAAAACAGTTGGTGAGGTAATCTATAATCATTGGGATTAGACATGCCATTCGCATTTAACTAACGGGAAACAATAGTTCAACCATAACATGGCGGCAACCGGCACACGATCGGCTGCTGTTATTCACTTCCAATTAATGGAATTGTGTAAAGTATAACGACAAGGAATTTAAGGGGGAACTTAGTGGGTAAATCTAAATTGCTTACACATATAATGGTGGGGCTCATATTTTCTGTTTTATGGATAATGATTGGAATTCCAATTTACATTAATTCACTATCAGCACACATTGGAATGAAATACTTGATTTTTTTCGTATGGGGGATACCCTTTTTTTCAGTGATTTTTGTTGCCATTTTCATGAAGAATTTCAGGTATTTTTTGGTTTCTACAATTTCATATTTACTTGGAACTACATTTTTTTCTTTAATGGTCCCTGTTATTTTTGAATGAAGCATTTGCCATTACGCTAACGGGGAACGATAGTTCCACCTCTGAAGGGCTGCCACATGGCAGCCCTTCGCTACGCTAACGGGCAGTTTAGTTCAAGTGGGAATAAAAATGATATAATGGGATGGAAGGATTTTGAATTGTGGGGTGGGAAAATGGGGATAGATTTCTCAGCTGTTTTTAAACACTCATTAGATGTTACAGCCATAGAAGTTTTTAATGAAGAGATCGTTAAAGGGACCAGATTCCCAAAAGTTGTCAAGTGTATTAAAGAAGTAATTTTCATAACCCGCATCTTGACAGGCAATGGTTATTAAATCGTGATCGTATTAACAACTTTGGGCCATTTGATCCCGTGCTAATAGGGGATGAAGAATATGTTGAGCTTGGAGGCCCCGGTGGGTTTAGATTTATATTTAATCAGTATATCTGTGAGTTCAGTCCTTGTTTTAGGTGGTACCACTTTATAGAAAATCAAGAGTTACAATTTGAACTAAGGGGAATATGCCAAGAATTTGCTGACTACTTCGGTTATAACTTTGCAATATATATGGGAGATAACTATTGTGCGTTAGACTATGTTTTTGAAGGTCGCGATATGGATTATTATAAAGCCAATCTTATGAGTAGATTCGGTAAAGCTAAATCGTCTATAGGGGCATTAATACAGAAAACTAATAGTGGATGGAAATCAGAAGGCTATTTTATAGATGATTTTAACGATTTGCAACGTAATGAGTTGAGCTAACGGGTAACGATAGATGAACACCGAAAGGGCTGCCGAGTGGTAGCCCTCTCATACCATTCTTTCCCCTTGGTTAATTTCTTGGCATTAGTATTCCATTTATCGCGGGAATATCTTACAAAAAAAGCAGCTCCCTGATGGGGGATAGCTACCTTCGTTTACGATTACTATGAAAAGGTAGGAGCAGGGAATTCATCAATTCTCATTCGAAGTAAACTATATGGTTTTTCCCGCAGGTCTCTTCCATAATGAAATCTCGCCTGCCGATGTAATTGATTCACAATGACATATAAGTATTGATCGGGGCCAATCGAAAAAGTATCCGGCCATAAAATTCTCGGGTCATGTGCGATGGTTTCCATTGCGCCATTCGGCAATATCTTCCGGATACTATTGTTTTCATAGTCTCCCGCATAAACGGTTCCTTTTACGCCGGTGATCATTCCATCAGACGCACCTTTTTCCCCCCAATACTGCACATATTGGGATAAATTCAGGTCCTGTATCCTTCTGTCTCTTAGGGCTTCTGTTGAGATCGAGAACAGCTGACGGCTGGTTAGCGGAGCAAAAAATAAAACCTTTCCATCAGGAGAAATCGCTAAACTATCGGAAGCCAATCTAAATGGGAAAGTCGAGCCGTCTGGGTTTCGATTCATCAAAATTTCACCTTCTACTTTCGGTAGAAAATAGGGATCAGGTGAAGTTGATATTGCCCCATTTAACCGTCTAAACGCGTTCCCATTTTCTAAATCTACGACGATAATAGCCCCTGGCCCTCTGGAAGAAGAATCCGTTATATATGCATAGCCTGCACTTCCAACCCGAAAATCCAAACGGACATCATTCAGATAAGTTGTTGGCAAGACTACATCTTCTGTAAAGGTATATACTCTCCTTATTGTATTCGTGCTTAAATCAACAGCAACTAATTTTGCTCCCCCTTGAATAGGTTCAGAAAAATTTGGTGCCCCTGTATCTAGTACCCAAAGTGTTCCTCTTCCATCAGCAACGATACTTTGGACACTGACGAAAGACATCGTAATATTCCCAGTATTAACTAGATTGGTTTCTACACTAGGATAAGGCTGCAATTCACCCTCAACAATTTCCGCTACAGTAAATTGAACGTCGTCTCCCCATTTCGGAAAGCATACAAAAATACGACCGGTTTCGGAAACGCTGACACCTGTAGGCATAGCCCCATAAAAAGCATGCACCAGTTCAAAATGCCCAAAATATTTTTCCATAGGTAACATAGGTTGCATGATATCCTCCTCATCAAATCCGAACGGATATCACCTATATATGATGAAAATTTTTTTGTAGTGCCTGTTTCTTGATGAATTTTTCTATCGTGATGGATGCTGTGGGTTTATTAGTCCAGGAGAAACATGGGAGTTTCGATAAAGTGATTCAAACTTCCACTGGCTCTCCAAAGACGGGAAATGAGAGCATCTGAATTTACGTTTGCAGTCAATTTTAGAACTAACATAAAAACTATTATGATTTGCTCCCGTACGAAGGGCTACCACGCGAGAGCTTAACACCGTTAATAAATATTTTTCTCGATCAGTAAAAAACAATCTAAGTTGAAAATTATCTTTTAAAATTGAAAAAAGAGTACGCTAACGGGCAGTATACTTAAAAAATTGTGTTCTAACTATAGCTTGGTTAATGGTAAAATTAAACAATGTAAAAAGAAGGGGAGTAAATTATTTTGCAGAAGCTAAATCTCATAGGTTTGATACTTATTATTGCTGCAATGCTGTGTGCGTGCTCAAAGGATGTATCCAACCAACCGGAAACAGCAATAACAAAACAAGTTGAAGGAACTGCTTTGCACGTGGAGCCAATCGATTTATTTGCCGGAGAGGCACGGAAGTTCCAACCTTTTCTTGGCACGATGTCGGGTGCAGTGAAATTGAAGTACGGCGGAAACAAAAATGATATTTCTGCTAAAATTGAACTTTGGGAAAACGGAACGAAAACAAAGACATACAGTTCCAATGGCACCTCAATGCAGGATCCACAAGATAAGACAAAGGACTATGAAGGCGAATTTATTGCATCGATTAAGACAGTTTCAATTGAAGGCAGTAAACCACTATATGAGATCACAACAGCTTTTGCGAATAAAAACGGTACGGCATCAAGTATTACATACATCGATCGTGATATTAGAAATACAGGAAGCAATACTATCCAACTAAATAAAAACTTGGATGTCTCAGAAAATGACGAGGTTGCCGTATGGGGGATGCAGGCCACAGATAAGAATGAGTGGGAAACCATTGATTTAACTCCAGAGCGATTGAAAAACGCAAAATGGGCTTTGATATTTAAGTTATCTGTAAACTGACAAATCGTGGTTTATTACGCTAACGGGACACGATAGTTCAATAAAGACACCGAGGCAGCTGGTCACAATGATCGGCTGCCTTTTTCATACTAACTGGCAGTTTAGTTCAAATACGTGTTAAAACTAACGGGGTTGATGAACTTCAGGTGAACTTCGTTAATGAAAGGGTCAATAAGAAAAATTGCTTATGCACTGATCTTGGAGCATTTGAATTTAAAACTAATGTTTTAGTAGTGAGAATGTAGTGAGAATGTAGTGAGAATGTAGTGAGAAAATATTCAGTATTTAAAGGGGTGCGACCCCCCTCGCCTCCATCTCCATCATGGAAAACCCGACCTCATGAGGTCGGGTTTTTTGATTTCTTATTTATGTTAAAGCACTTCTTTTATTGAGCTAACGGGCAGATTACGTTAATGCTGTCGGCAAAATTATTATTTCGTTTGTTTTACAGGAATTCTAACGGGACACGATAGTTCTAACAACGCAGCGCGCCGGCGAAAGTCCGCAATCATAAACAAGCCCCCGATGGTCGCAATCAGTTAAAGGCATGAAACAAACCGTCCGATACCAAGCCAATTTCCGTCGTCGATTATCGTAAAAGTGTTGCCAGTGAAGCAGCTGGTGAAACAAAGCTTCATCGATGAATCCGACGAAGTCGAGCCCGAATAGAAAACCTTACCCTACGTTACGGCCAAGGCTAAGGCCAGGAAAAATAGCGCGTCTTTGCGTTTGAACTACCATACACTCTCCTTCTTAAACATTGTCCTGTCACTTCACCCAAAATAAAGCGATTATAGTCAGGAGCATCTCGCAAAGCTCCTTCGTTTCGCCAATTCAAAAGACTTAGAGGAAACGCGATGACAGTTCCCTTTTGGTGCCTATCGCACCGAAAAGGAACAATAATACGGAAAAGTGCGTACTTCCCAAAAACCGGCAGCGTTGTTAATCTAGTAAAAACGAAAGAGAGGTGTATAAGGATGTCAACCTATCAATTAAAGGTGGGGGAGTACAGCCTAAGCTGGGGAACTCCGCTTGCGCTGAACATTGCGAATCCGCAACAAGATGCTTTGACCCGTCAACCTGAGGGAGAATGGGACTGGGAGCTGCCCGAGGGAGTATACCGAGCGCGCGAAATTGTATGGGAGCTGGGGATGCTGCTGGATTCAGTGATCGAGCACCTACGAGGAACATCGGGCTATGAGCCTTTGCTGGAGAATGTCAGGAACAGTCTGGCGCTCTCCGGGAGGGAAGCGGTATTGCAGTTGGATGCGCTTGCGCTCGAAGATACGGCGAGACTCGAGCTGGCAGAGCAAGCCCGCAAGATCGGGGAAACCATTGCCCGGTGGGCAAGCGAACGCGGGGAGGAGGAGACGCCGATCAGCAGGGAGGTGCTGGGGACCATTCGGTTCCGGAGCCGATGCGACCATCATTTGTGGACGCTTCTCGTCACGGATATACTGACCGGTCCGCATGGGGGACCTACCGTGATGCAGCTGTTCAATGAATATCTTCATCAGCTGGTGCTCTTACGTGATTTCCTCATTCCTTTCGAGAATTGGGAGGAGGTACCGATCGAGATCAAGCATGGGGAAACGGGAAAAGGCCTTCGTTTCACCGAACAGGCCCGCACCGCTTTCCTATCGGAATTTCTCATCGGTAAGCCATCACACCAATCGGTGCTCCACTATGCGCAAAGCGGCTTAGCCCCTGCGTTATCGGCCGCAGGTTACGGCTTTCAGTACCATTATGGCACAATACTGCCGGCAAGCTTGAACGGGCATCCGGCTACAGCGCGAAGGTATCTGCTCCGTTGGTATCCGGTCAGAACGGTTCCGTTCGTTGAAGGAGAGACTGCGGCGGCAGTTTTCGACTACGCCTACGCGGATTACTATTCTGCTTCAAGGAGCAAGGTGGATGACAGTACTGTGAAAGACAATAACGTAGTCGGCATTGCTTCAGTTGAATGGGCGTTAGAGCAAGCGCGCGAAGCCGAACTGTTGGTCAGCCCTATAGAAGATGCGGAAGATCGGATACAAATCCGGTACCGGTTCCGTATTGCCGCTGCCGATTATGATGTGGACCTCGGGCAAATTTTCAGAGGGCATCGATATCTGTACCTCCCGGAATCTAAGCCTGATCATGACCCATCAAGCCAGCTGGATCTGGAGAACGTCACGCGCCATTCGGCTGCGAAAATTTTGGAGCTACCCGGTCTGGCAACGGCCGACTCCGGGTATCATCTGATCGACACGGCAAGAAACCCGCTTGTGTTATGGGCGCTGCTTGGAAAATTGTATCCGGAGAATGTCATCGTTCTGGAAGAGGATGGGGAAGAGGCGCTTCATAGGGCAGCGGGTTCGGGCAAAGGCTTCGGCGCAAAAATTCTGATCACATAGCCGAGACTCAAGCTCGCTGATCATCGGTCTTGGCAGCGGACTGGAAGCTCTCCATGTAATCCGCACCGAAATCGCACAGCGTCTTCAGCATCGGAACAAGGCGGCTTCCGAATTCCGATAAGTAATATTCGACCTTTGGAGGCGCGACCGCGTAGACCTTGCGGACGATCAGGCCGTCTTGCTCTAAATCTCTTAATTGCGCGGTCAGCATCTTTTGGGTGGCGCCGGGCATTAGCTTCTGTAGTTCGTTGAAGCGAAAGGTGTTTTCGGACAAATAGCTGAGGATGAGAATCTTCCATTTCCCGCTGATCAGGTCCAACGTAATTTCGGATGCGCACCGGTACCGGGAATTCCTAAAGTTAATCATCGCTAACCTCCGTTTGCTCATAAATACAGGTAATAGTATTGGAATAATATGAATTATATCAAATGCCTATTGCGGCATCAAGGATGGATTGTCATGACGGAAGACCGGCTTCAGCGGGTGATGGAGATTATTTCAGATTCGCTCGTCCCGTTGCTAAGAGGGACGCTCAATTATACGATCCCTCTGTCTTTAATTTCCTTTTTCCTTGGGCTGATCCTAGCTCTATTAGTCGCGCTGGCCAGCCTATCACCTAATCGTTTTTTAAGCAAGCTTGCAAGATCCTATGTATGGATCATCAGGTGTACGCCGATTCTCGTTCAGCTTTTCATTATTTTCTACGGGCTTCCCCACTATGGCATCCTGCTATCGCCTTTCGTGAGCGTATTGATCAGCTTAACGCTATCCGAAGGGGCCTATACGTCGGAGATCATCCGTGCCTCCATCCTGTCCCTCCCTGAGGGACAATGGAGAGCCGGCTATGCACTCGGAATGTCGAGGAGACAGGTGCTCGTGAAAGTGATCCTGCCGCAAGCGCTCCGGGTCTGCATCCCGCCGTTCGGCAACCAGTTTATTACGCTGGTGAAGACGACCTCGCTCGCCGCGCTCGTCACGCTTCCGGACTTGTTCGGTGCGGCGAAACTGATCGCGGCGTCGACCTTCGAGCCGATGCTTCTCTATCTACTGGCCGGTGTCTATTATCTCGTCATCTGCTCGTTATTAACGGTCGGGCAGAGCCGGTTAGAGAGGAGGTGGGAGTATGCGAAATGATCCGACGGGGAGAGGCGAGCCGAATGTGCTTTCTATTAGTGGGCTGTATAAACGTTTCGGTCCAGTGGAGGTGCTTCGGAATGTCGGGCTCGACATCCGCAAAGGAACGACTACGATCATCATCGGTCCATCTGGCTCCGGGAAATCGACGCTATTGAATTGTATCAATCTGCTGGAACTTCCAAACGAAGGCACGATCACGCTTAATGGGATGTCTATGACCTTAAGCGCCGATAAGAAGCCCGGCCCGCGCGCGGTGCAAAGCTTCCGCCAGCAAACCGGCATGGTTTTCCAGGGCAATCACTTGTTCCCGCATCTGACGGCACTAGAGAATGTGATGCTCGGACCTGTCGTGGTAAAAAGGCAGAATAAGCCTGATGCGAAGTGGCACGCAGCGGCTCTCTTGGACAAGGTTGGGCTAGGCGAACTTGCGGAACGTTATCCGCATCAGCTGTCCGGCGGCCAGCAGCAGCGGGTCGGCATTGCCAGAGCGATGTCGATGGAGCCGACGATACTGTTGTTCGATGAACCGACCTCGGCGCTTGACCCTGAGCTTGTTCTGGAAGTGCTGGAGGTGATGAAGGCATTGACCCGGGACGGGATGACGCTCGTCATCGTCACGCATGAACTGGATTTCGCGAGCCGCGTGGCCGATCAGGTGATCTTCATGGACGAAGGCCGGATCGTGGAGAGCGGGACGCCGGGCGAGGTGATTGTGCAGCCGCGTCACGAGCGGATTCAAGCTTTCGTCAGACGGCTGTCTCCTCACGCTCGAATGGATCATACAGAATCATCATTATAATAATGGAGGTTTCAGTTTAATATGAGAAGGCTTGGATTAGGTATCATAAGTTTAATTGCTTTGAGCTTGACCGCATGCGGGAATGGCGGTGCGGCCAACGAAGGGACGGATTCGCTCGTAAAGCTGAAGAGCAAAGGCGAGATCATCGTCGCGACGACGGGAACGTATCCGCCATATTCCTTCCACGACAGCAGCGGGCTAACCGGCTTCGATATCGACATATCCGATGAGATCGCCAAGCGGCTGGGCATTAAGGCAAAATACGCCGAGGTCGAATTCGCCGGCATGTTTTCGGGTATCGATGGTGGGCGCTTCGACACGATTCCGCAGCTATCTATTACGGAGGAGCGCAAGCAAAAATATGACTTCAGCGATCCGTATCAATTCTCCAATCTGACTCTCATCGTCCTGGAAGAGAACGAGGACATCCGCAGCTTCGAGGACCTGGCTGGCAAAAAAACGAACGGAATTGCGGAGTCCGTCCAAGGAGCATTGGCGCTCAAATACGGGGCCACGCTGGTGCCGGAGAACGGCGATTCCATGGAGCTCTTAACTTCCAAGCGGGTAGATGCGCTGATCTATAATAATTTGTATTTTCTGGATCTGCGCAAGAATAGGCACGATCTTAAAATCAAAGTAGTCGATCAATCCGAAGAGATTGAAACGGCGGCGTTCCTGTTCACCAAAGGGCAGGAGGCAACTGTGCAGGCCTATAACGAAGCGCTCCGGGCAATGCATGAAGACGGGACTTATGCACAGATCTCCAAGAAATGGTTCGGCAAGGATATTTCGGAAGGAATTGAGATTTCCGTTCTCAAATAATGTTGCTACTGTAAAGTAGTGCAGAGCACTAAAAATCGAATAGTATTCAATAACAAGCTGTTTTCATAGACGGCTTGTTTTGCTTTGCTTCGTGAATATTCGCCTGGACCAATAATCGACAACAATCAGGGTGATTGTTAAAAACCATATAATATAGACGTAAAAGTAAGTATTTGGGTGGCGATAACCTGAAAAGATCAGTGGATCGCGAGCGATCCTGATAATCAAGAGGGGCTGGACCGGATCTAGAACGATAACGGCAAAGGCACTTCGGTCAGCCGGCTGAAGCAGAAGCTGCTTACTTACCCACGTTGCATCGATCGCGATCGTGTATGCATACGGGTAACGATAGCTGAATCATGGTGCAATGGCAGGACGATAGTTGAACACCAAGAGGCTACCGAGTGGTAGCCCTTCGTTACGGTAACGGGCAAGTTAGTTTAACCGTTTGTAACAATAACGGAACTAAATTCGTTTAGTTCATGGAGGCGAATTGAAAATGAGGTATTTAAAGATATTGATGATAGTAGTAATGACAATTGCTTTATTGGGATGTGAAGAGAAACTAGCTTCCGAACCCTCTGGTCAAGGATATGTATTTGAAGTTAGTGAAGACAGAGTATTGATTTTGGATAATGTTAAAAAAAGTAATTTTGGTAAAGGTTGGAACGATTTTTTTGAAGATTATACAGGTAACGCTATTTGGTTAAAAACATCCTCTTCGAAATATAAAATTGGACAAAAAGTACGTTATTGGGTCGAAGGCGGGGTTGATGAGTCTTTTCCTGCACAGGCTAGCGCTAAAGAAATAGAGATAATTAAAGAACAAGGGCAGTATTGACTTTGGATTTTTTTGTATAATGATACTGAACTAACGAGGAACGATAGTTGAACGAACAAGGAGCAGTTTGCTACAGCAGCAGCTTCTTTTCTTGATTAAGCTAACGGGCAGTATTCGTTAATGAAACATCATTTAGAGGAATTGTATAAGATCACCCCGAAATAAGTTACAGTCCCTAATATTACGAAATGATGATAGCGAAGAGGTTATCACAAATGCAAACAAGTAAATTCAGAAAGCTAATCAAGAAGCATCTGGCACCGGCATTAAAAGAACATGGATTTATTGGCACAGATCATCATTTTGTTAAAGATAATAATAACCATGTAATTAACGCTATCGTGATTCAGGCTGATAAATATGGTGGATCATGCGTTGTAGAACTTGGGGTTCATTTGGATTTCCTACCGAATACGATTAGAGAATCTATTCCTATCAGTAAATTAACCGTTTATGATTGTGAATTTAGAAAACGACTAATCAATGAAGTAAATTGGTTTCAGAGAGAAATATATTTCGTGAAAAGGAACGTGAAATTGGGTTTCAGTATGGACATACAGAGGATGAGTCATTAACTGTAATACAAGAAATGAAAAAAAATATTCTGAGTCAGGGAACAAGTTACTTCTCACAATTCAATGATTTTCCTCATGCAATAACCTCAATACAATTGAACGAATTACCTAGCCGCTCAAAGAGATTAGACAGGTACGGAGCGCCCTTGGACTTAAGAATAGCTTTGTTAGTAGCTCGTACACATGCCTTTCTCGGGAATAATGCCGAAGCTGCTAGCTTTGCCCGCTGGGGACTTGAAAACATAGGCAAAGCAACAGGATTGATTCAAGACTTCAATGAGCTAGTCAATTGAGCTAACGGGTTACGAGAGTTGAACAAATGATTAGTGCGAGGCTGCCGGCATGAAAAGGCAGCTTCGTTACGAACGGGTAAAATATGGGGGAGGGGATTATATGAATTTCACCAAAAGATCAGTAACCGTCTATCTTATCTCTGGTCCACTTGGTGTAGGGAAATCAACCGTCTCCAAGACTCTGGCTAGTGCAATGAACCAATGTGTCTTGATTGAAGGTGATCTCCTTCTCCATGTCTACCGAGGGGAGACCGAACCGCCCTGGGAGGAACGACTTCGACTGGCATGGCTTAATATCGCTGCGGTGACGCGGAATTTTCTCCTGAACGGGCTAGACGTGGTTATCGATTTCGTCGTCGAAGATGAACTTTAATGGTTCTTTGACCAACTATCGGATCTCGAGGCGACGCTCCACTATGTTGAGCTGCACGCGGAACCGGACACACTTACCGCTCGACTCCATCAGCGAGGAGATGCGCAATATATCCACCGCTCGCTCTTCCTTCGGAACAAGTTGATGGCGTCACCGACTAATGAGCCATTCCTACTGGACACCAATGGTAAGAAGCCGGATGAACTTGCTGAAGAAATCATAAAAAATGCCAGATTTCGGATACAGGGTTAGAATTACTGGTACGCTTAATGCACTAGTAAAGGTCGAATCAGGGTTCATTCAATCCGTCAAAGGGTACTCCAAGTAAGCAAATTGTAGAATACATGTCTTTAAGTGCTTCTTTTTTCGTGGGGCGACCACGTAGGTCATTAAGCTAAAGGGACACGATAGTTCAACATCGAGAGGGCTGCCACATGACAGCTCTTCGCTCAACTAACGGGCAGGTTTGCTGAACAATACATCCTTCCAAAAAGAGGGGATAGTTTGTTTTTGTAAAAAGAACAGGGGAATAAACTTCTCTAGGAGGTCGTTGGATGGCTATAAGAATCGTTGAAAGAGAAAACTTTCGGATCATAGGAATGAAGGTTGAAACCCTATTGAAAGACACTAGGGAGCAGCAGATAATCCCGAAGCTGCAGCAATCGTTTAATGAAAAACTAGAAGAAGTGAGCGGTGCTGTCGATCTCCCAATTACCTATGGCCTTTTCATCGACCCGCCAAATTATAATCCGGATATTGATCTGTTTATATGGATAGCAGGTGTAAAAGTTAGTCCTGACGCAGAGCCCCCAGTAGGTATGATTTTATACGAACTTCCTAAAGCGACCTACGCTGTTTTGGAATATAAAGGGGACATCGACAGAGCTGGTGATGCTTATGGAGAGTTATTTGAATGGATAAATAATTCAGAGTATGAACAAGCAGGAACTTATGGGTTCGAGTTGTATTCCAAGGCTCATTCACCGTTAGAACGAGGAAATGCTGATTTTTTGTTGCATTTCCCGATAAAGCATAAATATGTAGTTGAATAGGTTTGTTCAACTAACGGGTAACGATAGTTCAATAAAGACAACGAGGCAGCCGATCACAAAGATCGGCTGCCTTTTCCACACTAGGGCAGTTAGTTCCAATATGTGTTAAAATTAACGGGGTTAATGAACTTCAGGTGAACTTCGTTAATGAAAGGGTCAATAAGAAAAATTGCTAGTCGCTGCTCTTGAAGCATCTGAAGTTAAAACTAATGTCTTAGTAGTGAGAATGTAGTGAGAAAATATTCTGTATTTAAAGGGGGGCGACCCCCCTCGCCTCCACCAATACCATGAAAAACCCGACCTCGTGAGGTTGGGTTTTTGTTATTTATTTTAAGCTTTATTTTCAATCTACAGATGAGCACCTTTCTATATAGTAATCTATAGACTTTGCACGTTTGTAATACGTCCTAAAAAGCAAAGTTATCATAGGATCAGGAATCATAAATTGGAATTTCGGGAGAAAATATCTCGCAGACCACTGTCTCCATTATGTACCTCAAGGACATTGTGGAAGACCGCCTTGTTGATGAATTGAGAAAGCGCTTGAAGGATATTCGTATCGACGCGATCTTGGAATCGGGTTACGTCGAGGATTTGATTCAGGATCTGACGTACACACCGTTTCCAATTGTGTACAATACGGAACGGCCGGATGTAGTGGCCGGCAATTTGTTGGAAGGACGAATCGCGGTGTTAGTTGACGGCACGCCTAACGCTCTGATTTTGCCAACCACTTTTTCACAATTTTTTAAAGCTGCGGAGGATTACTACCAGCGGGTTGAATTTACCGTATTCATGCGGCTGATCCGCTACTTCGGTTTTTTTGTGGTTATGCTGCTGCCGTCCATGTACATCGCAGTGGCTACCCACCATCACGAAATGATTCCGACGCCTTTGGCTATCAATTTATTAGCTCAGCGCGAAGGGGTCCCTTTCCCCGTTTTTTTTGAAGCTTTTCTGATGGAGGCTGCATTTGAAATTATGCGGGAGGCCGGCACCCGAATGCCACGGGCGATCGGTCAAGCGGTCTCAACTGTAGGAGCTATCGTGCTCGGGCAAGCCGCAGTCGAAGCAGGCATCGTGACGGCGATGATGGTAATCGTCGTTTCTTTTACGGGGATTGCCAGCTTTACCATGCCTGGCTTTACTCTCTCCACTTCAGCTAGGTTAATTCGGTTTCCTATGATGATTGCAGCTACTACATTGGGATTTTACGGGATTTTTATATGCTCAATTCTGCTTGTCGCACACCTGACCAGTTTACGGTCTTTCGGGATTCCTTATCTTTCGCCGTTCGCTCCATTTGGTCTCAAGCATCAGAAGGATGCCATATGGCGGTCACCGTTCAAAACACCTGCAACACGCCCGGGTTTGAAGGGCCGGATGTCGGAGACCGCAAAGAAGGACGTAACCCCATCATCCAGTAAAAACGATCAAACATCGGAAGGCTAGGTACAACATGACACTTAAGATGGGTTTCCTTGCTCTTATGATTCTATGTATGCTTCCTCTGGCCGGCTGCTGGAATTACCGCGAGATGAACGAGCTCGCCATTGCCCTCGCCATGGGAGCGGATAAAGCGGGACCGGGCGAGTACCGCTTCTCGTTCCAGGTTGTGAATGCCCGGGATATTTCCGGCATTAAATCATCCGGCCAGATACCGGTTAATGTTTTCTCCGGTAAGGGCAAGACCTTGTTTGAAGCAATCCGGAAAGCATCGCAAAAAGTACCTCGACGAATAAACGCACAGCATATGTGAATATTTGTTATCGGGGAGGAACTAGCTAGAGAAGGGATCGAAGAGGTATTCGATTTTATGGAACGGGATCCTGAACCACGTATGACAACGAGAGTTATTATCGCAAGAAATACCGATGCGGTGACGATACTGAAGACCGTCACGGCAGTTGAGGCCATTCCTGCCAATGCCATTCTCGGAAAATTGAAAATATCGGGAAGAGTATTGGCAGAAAGTTATGAAGTCGAGATGGATGATGTTATTCACGGGCTGCTGACCAAAGGTGGAGGTCCTGTTATCAGCGGAATAAAGCACATTGGAAAAATCGAAACCGGCGATGAAATCTCAAATGTGGAGCAGACTGAACTCCATACCGATTTATATACTAGCGGAATGGCTCTCTTTAAAAAAGGAAAATTGGTAGGCTGGGTGAAAGATGATCGGGCACGGGGGATTTCATGGATAAATAATAAAATGAAAGGCACGATTGTCAATCTCGATTGCGAAACGAAAAAGGATGCTATTGCGGTTGAAATTCTCCGCTCCAACACCAAAATTAAGGCTAAGGTTCAGGGCGAACAACCAATCATTCGCATTAATATTCAAGAGATCGCAACGGTTGGAGAAGCGTTGTGCCCGATTGATCTTAGCAAATCGGAGGAAATTCGAAAGCTAGAAAAACAGTTGGACGAAGAGACCGTGCATGATGTGATGGCTGCCGTCAAAGCAGCACAAAAGCTGAAGACCGATGTTATCGGATTTGGAGCAGCTGTGGAACGGTCGAATCCGAGGGCCTGGAAGAAGATGGAGAAGGAATGGGAAGGGATTTTTGCGACATGCAAGGTGGAGGTAAACGTCGAATCGACAATCCGACGCACCAACATGATATCGAAGCCGTATTTATTCGAAATAAAGAAATAGTGTGCATGGAAATGGTGGTGGATAAAATGGAAAAAGCGAGAATCAGCCCAGGACAATTATTCACATTAATCGTGCTGTTTGATATGGGAACCGCCATTTTGCGAGTTCTGGCCATGTCGGCGGGAAAAGTGCATGGCTGGCTATTCTGCTGGGGACTGCAGGCGGGTTAGCCATTTTTTGGGTTTATGTTTCGCTTTACCGTTTATACCCGGAGCTTCCGCTCACCGGATACATAAGAGCGATATTGGGAAAATGGATTGGGTGGCCCTTGGGTTTGTTATACACTCTTTTCTTCATCCATGGTGCGGCTAGAGATTTGCGCGAGGGGAGCGCTCTGATTATCAGCTCGGTGATGGATCAAACACCTCTGATTGTGGTTTCTGTCGTTATGGTCTTATCCATCGTGTACGTCCTGAATAAAGGGATTGAAGTGCTGGCCAGAACGGCCCAAATTTTCTTGTTCATTTTGGCGATATTGGGGCCGATCAGCCTCCTCCTCTTGTTTGCTTCCGGAGTTATCGATATTAACCGGTTGCTTCCGGTTTTGGGGAATGGCTTGGGCCCCGTCATACAAACAACCTTTAAACAAACGATCGAGTTCCCTCACGAAGAAGTCATTTGTTTCACAATGCTTCTGCCTTATTTGAATCATCGGCAAAAGGGGATTTCTGCAGGGTTCGCCGCTGTGTTGATCAGCGGAATTGTACTCAGCTTTTCCACTGCGTTGAATATGGCCGCTCTTGGGATTGAAATCGCCGATCGGTCCACCTTTCCGCTGTTGTCCACAATTCGTTTGATCAATATCGGCGAAATGATTCAACGGCTCGACGTATTTGTCGTTCTAACGCTCATCATCGGCGATTTTTTTAAAGTCGCAATCTTTTTTTATGCCGGTGTAATAGCAGCCGCAGATTTAACTCGAACCAAAGACTATCGGAAGCTCGTTCTTCCCGTTGGGGTGATCATTATAATCATGTCTATGATGATCTCCAGCAGTTTTGTAGAGCAAATCGAAGAAGGTGACATATTATTGGTTACCGTTTTTCTGTTCTTTGGAGTCCTTTTGCCAACCTTTTTATTGGTAACGGCAGTGGTACGCAAACGGCTCGGATCTAAGACATAAAGCGGGCAGCTTGACGGCTACTTTTTATTTTTAAAATAAATAACAACCGGCTTGGTTATAAGATAGAGGAAGAGAAGGAACATGATTAAGACTTCCTCATTCATCATGGATCTGAAAGGAACAATGAGATTATCAAGCGCTACCTGCAATGGTATTTGGAGGAATATCAGATCCATGGCTATAACAAAGCAAACACTAAGGATAAATAACATAAGAGAAATCATAAATATTCTCATGTTCGACCTTTACCTCCCATCACTTATCCGATAATATCAACGCAGAAGCTGTTCGGCGCCTTGGAATTATTATGATAGTTAGTAATCGATTTCATTCATGGCTAAGTTCATAAAGAAAGTTCGTTCTCCACACATATGAACTGCGTCATAATAATAGACAGACAAGCCGAATAGGCTTATCAGAGTCGTTTTATTAATCCCATAATTCTTCGCTGCGGCCAGAAAGCCAATTTCCCCCATTGATACTTCTTAGAGAACTGTGAGTTTCTCCAAAGCATTATATTTTCCTCTAGTCATAAAAAAGCCCCCCTTACAATTTGCAGGTTTTATTATTTCACCTGTCTACCGCAAGGGGAGCATATCAGACTTTATTTTCTCGCCTATGGCTGCCGCTGTTTCTTTTATTGTGGTCAGTCTAATACTTATTCTACGAAGTCTGACGATATTATAATTCTAATGCTTTATTCACCTTGTACATAATTTCCTGGGCACATTTCGAATCACTTAAGCAATGTAAGTGTCACTTTTATCGTATTATCAACAAATGATCGCTTGGGACGAGATTTCATTATTACGGTTAGTCCAATTAACGATACGATTAGCGCCTGTGATAATGCCTTCGCGTTTGTATCGGCCTCTAGCTCACCTGATTGTATACCTCGCTGAATGGTTTCTTCAAATATGACCGATAGGTACATCTGATGCTCCCTTGTAAGAATTTCAAATTTTTCATCATGAGGCGCAAGTTCGACCATTGTATTGATGCAAAAACATCCTTTTTTAGGACTTCGTGTATATTCTTCATCTACCACACCTTCAAAAAAAGTGCGAAATGCTTCTTTTACAGATGGATTGCTTTGAAGTTTGGTTCGGGTAAGAGAAGCACGGGACATCGTGTATTTGCGCAGCGCGGCTTCAAACAATTCTTCTTTGCCTCCAAAAGCTGAGTATATACTGGGTCGTTGAATTCCCATTCTGGAAGTTAAATCGCTTAATGAGGTAGCTTCATATCCCTTCTCCCAAAATAGTTGCATAGCTGCATCTAATACTTTTTCTTCGTTAAATTCGCGGATTCGTCCCATAATCAATACCTCTCGTCACTCTTGGTTTTTTCTTAATAGCGCAATGATTCTGATCATATGCAAATTAGCGGATTTTTTGTACTAAATGATATGTTATTATTTTATATTCATCCGTTTATATTGTCAATTGTAGGTTGGTTAATCCTAACAAGGTAAGATCAAGTATAAGACTTAACGGTGTGAAATTAATATTTCTATTGACAGCAGTCATTTCTAAGAGTTATATTTACTGGGAATTATATTATACTGAACAGTATGATATTTTCGGTATTAAAAAATAAAAGAAATAGGATGTGTACAAAATGAAGGAGGCTAAAGCAAAAGTAGAAGTTAATGCTGGTATAAAGGCGAATTCGTCACCGGGAACGATTATCGCATCTGATTCCGTTCATGTTTCTTCAATGCCTCGGTATGTGACACTATTGTTTGCGGTTGTCTGCGGGATGTCTGTTGCCAATATCTACTTCGCACAACCACTGCTCGATAATCTGTCGAGGGAGTTTGCTATTGACTATTCAATCATAGGCATTCTCATTACAATCACTCAAATTTTTTATGCATTGGGACTGCTGCTGTTGGTGCCTCTTGGAGATTTACTGAACCAGCGCCGATTGATTATCGGTCAGATTTCATTCTCCTTGATAGCTCTGGTTATAGTTGGAACTGCTTCCTCCAGCACAGTACTATTTGCAGGTATGGCTTTGGTGGGACTGCTTGCCGTTGTGACGCAGACACTTGTAGCATTCGCGGCGACAATGGCTGCCCCTGCCGAACGAGGACGTGTCGTTGGTATAGTAACAAGCGGAATTGTCATCGGCATACTTCTTGCGCGAACCATTTCAGGAATATTAACAGATCTTGCGGGTTGGCGTTCCGTCTATCTGGTCTCTGCAGCGTTGATGCTTCTTATGGTTTGTGCATTATTTAGGGTATTGCCAAATGTTGAGCGTGGGGTAAAATCACTGTCTTATCCCCACCTGATTAGGTCGGTGTTTTTGTTGTTCTCACAAGAACGAATATTACGCATCCGCTCTATTTTGGCTCTGCTGATTTTTGCGGATTTCAGTATTTTGTGGACTTCATTAGTACTGCCTCTTAGCGCGTCGCCATTATCTCTTTCCCACACTGCAATTGGGGCATTTGGTCTCGCAGGAGTGGCCGGAGCGTTAGCTGCAGCACGAGCGGGGAAGCTAGCCGATCGAGGTTACGGACAAAGAACGACAGGCCTCGCTTTGATCCTATTGTTAATATCATGGTTGCTAATCAGCTATATAGAACAGTCGTTGTTCGCATTGGTCATAGGTATTGTTCTTCTTGACTTGGCGGTGCAGGCCGTGCATGTCACTAATCAAAGTATGATCTTCGCATTGCGTGCGGAGGCGCGTAGTCGGCTCACCGCCGGGTACATGGTTTTCTATTCTATCGGCAGTGCTACCGGTTCAATTACTTCTACCCATATATATGCACACTATGGCTGGGACGGAGTATGCTTGCTTGGGGCCGTTGTCAGTGCTTTAGCTCTTCTATTTTGGGCAATGACCAGCCGCGCTACGGCTGCCGTATTAAAATAAAGCTTCTGTCTTATGATAATCAGATTCAGATTCAGCATCATGAATCGGAGTTACATATCAACCCGCTTGAAAAGAATCGGCTAATAATTCGAATTAAAGATATATAGTATTAAATCATTTTTTTGATTTCAAAGCTGTTGCCGGATAAATATTTTTTTGAAATAGGGGAGATTGCCCGTGGAGATAGGTATTACTTCGTTTGTAGATACAAAGCCGGATGTTCAGACTGGTGAAGTGATTAGTCACGCACAGCGGTTGCGTGAAGTGGTAGAGGAAATTGTCCTTGCCGATCAAGTGGGACTTGATGTGTTTGGAGTAGGTGAGCATCATCGGGAGGATTATGCGGCATCTTCACCGGCACTTGTACTGTCTGCAGCTGCATCACAGACGAAACGGATTCGGCTGACCAGTGCTGTGACGGTGCTTTCTTCATCTGATCCGGTGCGCGTTTTTCAGGATTTTGCTACGCTGGATGGCATTTCAAATGGACGTGCGGAGATTATAGCGGGCCGGGGTTCCTTTATTGAATCCTTTCCTCTGTTTGGCTATGACTTGAATGACTATGCTGAGCTTTTTGAAGAACATTTGGAATTGCTCCTTAAAATACGGGGTTCCGAAAAAGTAACTTGGAAGGGCGGGCATCGGCCAGCGATTAACAATTTGGGTGTGTATCCACGGCCCGTTCAGAATTCTTTACCGATATGGATTGGCAGCGGGGGCAGACAGGAATCTGCCATCCGTGCGGGTCTGTTAGGACTGCCACTGATGCTGGCGATAATTGGTGGAAAACCGACGGATTTTGCACCGCTCGTGCAGCTTTATAAGAGAGCAGCAGCGCACGCTGGTCATGACGAATCGCGGCTTAAGGTTGGGTCGCACTCGATAGGATTTGTTGGAGAGAATACTGAACGAGCCGCAGATACATTTTTCCCTTCTACCATGGCAGGTATGAATAGATTAGGCAAGGAGCGGGGCTGGGCGCATTATGATCGTTCTAGCTACGATGCCGCGCGCAGCTTTGAAGGTGCCCTGTATGTCGGCGATCCCGAGACTGTTGCCAAGAAGATTATTCACCTTCGCAAAAATGTAGGCGTTACACGCTTTATGCTGTATGTTCCGTTAAGTACGATGCCGCATGCCGAGGTGATGAGAGCCATTGAGCTGCTGGGAACAGAGGTAGCGCCCCGAGTTCGGGAGGAAATAACCAAGTGGGAAGCTGAGACGGAGATAGGATCATAATTCAAATAAAGGAGTGATTCGAATGGATTTTGAAAGTCGAGTGTTACCAGA
Organism: Paenibacillus sp. PL91; assembly: GCF_012935325.2. Classification (GTDB taxonomy): domain Bacteria; phylum Bacillota; class Bacilli; order Paenibacillales; family Paenibacillaceae; genus Pristimantibacillus. The sequence goes on along the minus strand of NZ_JABBYG020000021.1, from coordinate 66,460 downwards.
ATTAAGGTCGACATTAGCACAATTTCCCGGTTTTCAACTGGAGGAAAATTTAGAACTGAGCAGAAGCTATTTGTCGAATCTTCCTACCAAAAAGTCGGTTGACGTACGCACGACAAGCCGGATGATTCCGAGCGTAGCAGGCGAGATATTGGTCAAAATCTACGAACCTGCCCAGCGAACAGGCGCTAAGCTTCCGGCCATGCTGTGGATTCACGGGGGTGGCTATGTGATGGGGCATCCTGATATGGACGACTCTTTGTGTGAACGGATTTGTGCTGGCAGCTAAATGCGTCGTCGTATCGGTTGATTATCGACTTGCTCCCGAGCACCCCTACCCAGCTGCAATCGATGACTGTTATGCCGGATTAACATGGATGACGGACGAAGCTGAGCTGCTGGGCGTCGACTTGGATCGGATCGCGATTGCCGGTGCAAGCGGGGGCGGTGGTCTGACGGCAGCGCTTGCTTTAATGGCTCGCGATAAAGGCGGACCAGCTCTCATCTTCCAGATGCCGCTGTATCCGATGATTGACAATCGCAATATTACGGCGTCGAGCCATGAAATTTCGGCCGATAACGCAACCTGGAACCGGAAGAACAATTTGGAGGCTTGGAGCATGTACTTGGCTGAGGGTAACGACGCCAGCGCGGTATCCCCATATGCGGTGCCGTCGAGAGCGGAAAACTTGGCGGGGCTACCGCCGACGTATACGTGCGTAGGCCAGCTCGATCTGTTCCGAGATGAGACGATCGAATATGTGACGCGCCTTGCGCTAGCGGGCGTAGACGTCGAATTTCATCTGTATCCCGGCTGCTACCACTGCTTTGAAGTGTTCGTTCCGGAAGCGGAAGTGAGTCAGCGCGCCAGTCAAAACTATGTGGATGCGATTACGAGAGCGCTTGATCCTTAAATAATTAAAGGGGCTGTCTCTATAGGTCTGAGACGACTTGGGAGATAGCTCCTTTTTTTACAGTTTATTTGGATGATTCTAAAGTATTAGAAAATAAACTTGTTGCAGGTGATTCCCAGATGATCTTAATATCGATGTGAAGAACGTAAAAAAAATATCTTTCCAATTGAATGGTACGACAAATGCAATTTCAAAGAGTCTGTAATTGGGTTGTTTGATGCTAGGTTTATTAAGTAGTCATTATTGAGAGCCAAACTGTTGGCTCTCTTTTTCGTTGCGTCGATCATGCAATTCAGTATTTTTCTTGTCATTAAGCTAACGGGCAGTATAGAGGAGAATTCATCTTAATTGTGGAATGTAAAATAGTGGTTGTAGATTTATTTTCGGGAGGGTTGAACTTGAAAGAAGTTATTTTCACAAGTGATGCACAACAACCAGGAGGCATGCCATACTCTCAGGCTAACAGGAAAGAATGTTGGAACAACACTTGATGTTCAAGCAAGAAGAGCTCTTGATAACTTAAAAGCTGTTTTGGAAGCTTCTGGAGCAAAATTATCAGACGCGGTAAAAGTAACTGTTTTCTTAGGGGAAGGTGCAGACTTTGATCCCTTTAATGAAATCTATAAAGAATATTTTTCGCAACCGTATCCCGCAAGAACAATTGCACCAGCCAATATGGGATTCATGGTGCAAATTGATGCAATAGCTCATCTTTCGTAAATAAAACATTTAAGTGAGAATCACGCTAACGGGCAGGAGAGTTGAAAACGTAAAATCCGTGTCAGAGCAAACGCCTCAACGACGCGGGGCGCAAGGAACCACGGAAGTTCTGGGAAAAAAGGGAGTTCGTATCATCAAAAATTAACGACGATCTAATCAAAGATTCAAAAACTTACGCTGACATCTATCAAGAATCTGTTGACCAAGAAGGTAACAAGGCCATGAAAAGGTTACGGATAAAACAAAGTAATGGGGAATAAAGATAACCAGGGAGCAGACTGCCACGGGTGCCTGTTCCCTTTTTTATTGAAGTAGGCGTCAAATCAGGATGCCGTTAAGCTAATGGGAACGATAGTGCAATGACAACATGCTACCGAATTCGGCAGCATATTCAGCTAACTGGCAGCAAAGCTTAATAGCATATGGGTTTTCAAAGATAGCAATAAAATAGGAAATCGTTTCTGTTATAATGTCTTTGAATGTGAAATATCTTACTGTAGTATAGAGAACTTTTGGGTATTAAGGATGGAATTTTTGAGATAAGTAATGGAAATGGAAAGATGCGAGAGCACCAAGGGCTGTGCGGAAATGCCAATAAGTCTTGAGATTCTGCTGAACCCATCCAGAGTATAGGCGTTGAAGTGATGGGCAAGAGCATGCTCAACAACTATGGGGAATATAAGGAGGTTTTGGGATGGATAACGAAAAAAGAAGCGGATTTCGGCGACTGGACTGGTCCTATCACTATGTTGCGGCGCCGTTGGCGATTGTTGTTCTCGTACTCTCGTCCATCGAGCTGTTCGGGGGTCTAGGCCAGGGGGAGCTAGAGCGCCTGGACTGGTTACTTTTCATTCTAGCGGTATGTCTCGTCTTCGCTGTTGCGCTCATCCGCATATACGCAACAAAGACACAGGACCGCATCATCCGGATGGAGGAGAACTTCCGACATTACCGGCTGACCGGGCGAACGCTGGACCCGAGGATTTCGATATCCCAGATTATCGCCTTGCGTTACGCGACTGATGATAAATTTCCGGCTCTATGCGACCGAGCTGCGATCGAGCGAATGAGCCCGATTGCCATCCGTTCGGCGATTGAAGATTGGCGCCCCGACACGATGCGGATTTAATAATATCCAACAGTGTACGAAAGTATCCATAGAACCCATTTATTTTACTTTTATTAAGCTAATGGAAACGATAGTTGAACACCGAAAGGGCTGCCGCGAGGTAGCCCTTCGTTACGATAACGGGCAGGTTAACTTAATGGTTCAACCAATTTTCGTTGACTGTAAAAAGCTGGATTAGTATGATTGCTATGGAATAAAGATTTCTCGAAAGTGAGGCTTTCACATGTCACCAGGCATTCATTTTATTAAATTGAGGTAATAAAAGGAGTTTGGGAAAAGTTCATTAGATTGTTCAATCACGACTCAATTACCAAGGAGAACCCATGGACCCAAAAATAAAATCAATGTTCCTGGACGAACATGCCATAGAAGGTGCTACGCTGTTTGGCGTCAGCCCAAAGGAGCTGACTTTCATTGGAGGCTTTCAGAACTTTATTTATTCCTACAATCGCGATGAATTGAAATACATTCTCCGTTTTACCCCGAGCACTCTTCGCACGTGGGACGGACTTGCAGCTGAAATAGAATGGATTCGTTATCTTTCTGAGAATGGTTTGTCGGTCTCAAATTCGATATCGTCGGTTGATGGAAAGGACATGGAACGAATTCAAGGTAATATGATTGATTTCTACGTGACCTCCTTCAGACATGCACCCGGTAGAAAAATTGGATACCCAGAATGCCTAGGTAATTCCATACTTTATGAACAATGCGGACGCATGACAGGCCTTCTCCATGATCTTACTAAGCAGTACAAACCTACGGCTAAAAGACATACGTGGGAGAGTAATGAATACCTTTTACGGGCCAGAAATTATATACCGTCAGAGCAACAACCAATTCTTCTTGCCCTTGATAAACTTAAATCACAGTTGGCTAGCCTGCCTATTACTGCTGATAATTTCGGTTTAATTCATGGGGATATCAATGTTGGCAATTTTACAGTTGATGAATCTGGGGAAATAACGCTCTTCGACTTCGACGAATGCCAGTACAGTTGGTTTATCGAAGACATTGCCATCCAGCTATATTACTTGTTATATGTATTCGGGGAAGATTCGAAGTCCGAACGAAAGGTGCAGTATGAACTTTTCACTAAACATTTCGAGCAAGGCTATACAGAGGATGGCCGTCAAATGCCTGATGGCTGGAAGGAACAACTTGGGCTCTTTCTAAGATTACGAGAAATTATCGTATTCGTCGGTATGCACCGGAGCTGGGATTTAAGTCAACCAGACGATTGGACACGCAATTTTTTGCAAGATAGTCGAATGCGGATTACAAAAGGAATTTCATTGATTGACGAGTTTTGACACCTTAAATGGAAGATTTCATTGAACTAGCGGGTAAAGGGCAGGTTTGCGTGGTGGTAGCAGGCTATTTACGTTGAACTTGAACAGAGATTTAAATGAAAAAAGGGAGATTTATCATCTCCCTCGAATCTTAAAAAGCAATGCTCATGTATGATTTGGAGGTTCATTAGATGGGGGAGTTCATCCAATAGCGGATGAATCACTCAAAACAGCACTCATGCGCACACCAGGAATGCCGATTGAAAAAATAGATAACTTATTTGAGAAGATGGTAGATAAATACCGTTTTGATAAAAATCATAAATTTGAATTTCAAGCTAAAGGATCCGATAAGATAGAATCAATAGCAACAAAAAGCACCTCACCTAACTACCGAAAAAAAATCAATGCTGCTAGATGCAGCAGCCGGCAAGGTGAAATTAGCCCCATTACAACCACTTGTTCAATCTATTTAACGAGTACGGCAGAATTAATATGACATTTAAAAAAGCCCTCCAATATAGAGGCCACTGAAAAAGTCCCCTTTATGAAAGCGAGGTACAGATATGCTCAATTTTTTGAGGAGTCTTTACCTTGCTTTTGCTTCTGCATAATTAAAGGTAATTTATTTCCCTACATACTCATCCATAAAGCGATCTACTCTTTGGAAATATTCAGCGGGGTAATGGTTGATGGCATCGATGTGCTCTGTATTTTGCGGGTACCATACTTCTGCACTTGGGTTATCTTTTAAGGACTCGTAAATAACTTCAGTATTTTTATAACTAATTTGCTGATCTCCAGTGCCATGAATGAGCATAACGGGCTTGTCTTGCATCTTTTTTACCGCATCCATAGGAGATATGGAATCAAGATCAACCTCAAAGGCCCAATTTGCCATCCATGTCGAAGTATAACCGAATGGAAATGCAGGTAAACCTGAAAAGAAGGGCAAACCCTCTCTCAGAAATAAACCAGCATTACGAAAAGGGCTATCTGCAATTACGACTTTGATGTCATCACTTTCACTTGCGGCTAGCAAAGAAGTAGCAGCACCCATTGAAAAGCCGATAACTCCAATGCTATCACCCGTATGGTCTCTGGATTTTAAATAGCTTACAGCTCCTAGCAAATCGTATTTTTCATTGAGGCCCAATGTAATCAAATCACCATCGGATTTACCTTGCGAGCTGAGGTCAAATGCCAATACATTGTAGCCTTTCGGAACGAAATGCTCTACTAACTTTGGAGTCCGCCCTTTAACTAAACGATTGCTCGTATATCCATGGACGACAATAATCGTCTTATTACTTGCTTCACCTGAAAGATCACTTGCAGGAAAGAATGAGCCTCTAATCGTATTATCATTTTTCAAACTTTTGAACTCGACCTCTTCGTAGGGAGTTTTATCGATATTCAATTCGTAGCTGACATTAGTGTCTCTAGGATAGTGCAACAAAGTGTCTACTACTTTATAAGATATAAAAAATACAAGAGCCATCACAAGCAAAAGCACGATCCCTAGGCTCCATAAAATTTTCTTCCGTTTTTTCACACGCACGTTAAATGTCAGATCGGGTTGTAATGATGTTTGACTCATTCAGACTCCTCCAGTTTTTCTTTAGGTAGTATGGGTGCGAACAAATAAAAAGCATGCGCCTTCAAATTTTCCCACTCGGGATGATGAATAATACTTTCTCCAAGAGTTAAGCCCACTCCATTTAAAAAAGAGATGTAGCTGCGAGAGATCATTGCTGGAGAAAAGCTTTTGTCGAACTCACCCATTAGCTGCCCCTTGGCATAGACGAATTCGATCTCATCTGTCATTACCTTTATACTTTCAAGGACCTTCTGTGTAAGTTCAGGAAATCTCGTTCGTTGTCCTAAAACAGATTGGGCAAGCCGCAATTCATTGGTATAGAAGTAGATATCGTTGAATTGTTCTTTCACCATGTTCTTAATCAATACGCCCGGCGTCCCCTCTTGTTGAAGACAAGCAAGCGATTTCACCTGAATATCAGCAAGCGGCTCAAGGACGGCGGCGTAGTATAAAGCTTCTTTGCTAGGGAAATATTGAAAAATGGTTCCAGGAGTCACGCCCACCCTCTCCGCAATGATGGCCGTTGTAGTATTAGAATATCCACTTTCTGCAAACAGGATAACCGCTTCTTTTAGGATACGTTTACGCCGCTCCAGTCTTTTTTCTTCATTGACGGGTCTAGCCAAATGTATTCCCCTCTCTTTAAACTAAACTTTTATTAATTAAATAAATGATCAATTAATTAATAATGTATCTTAAATTGCGACTTAAAGCAAGACCAAATTTATTTTACCTATGAGCAGGCTCAAGCTAAAAACAGCGGTTGATATTTTTGTAAGCACTTCGTTGCTGGTTGGGCTCCAAAACCTTCGGCACTTGCGCGATACCCGATTCTGTCACAACGAAATCAATGAGTTTCTTGCAATACTGGATTTCATCTTCGAGCATATCGTTAGTGTTTTAGGCCGGCATCTTGGCTTTTACCGAATCATCCATGGCATAAACGGCCTTCCGCAGTTTCCGCGGCGGTCTTGCAGAATTTCCCGTGAGGACTTTTGGTTGTAGCGTGCTTTCGTGTGCGTGGCATCTACGATGATGGAAGTGCTCTCAAAGATGCGGGCATGTAGGTATGCACGGCCGGTCTTATGGCCATTAAAAAGGCACGTCAGGGTAAGAAGGATGTAGGTAAAAACCAGGTGGACACCTACTATTTTGACGTAGAGACATGCAAGCGTTGTCCGCTCAAAGAAGGCTGCTACAAGGAAGGGTCCAGCACGCCAGCAGGCAAGCTTTTTTTTGCTATTATGGCTGGCTTAGCTGAAATGGAGGCAGAGACGATTCGAGAGAGAACCCAGGCCGGTTTATAAGCAGCTCGGGCTCGAGGTAGAAAAGGAGGAAGACCGCCATTGGATAAGAGCAAAGTTGAAATGGCGTTGCTTCTTTATGACAGTCTAAAATATACCGTAAAAGAAATAACTGAGCAGACCGGAGTGTCTAAAGCAAAACTATATCAAGTTCTCAATGTCAGGTAATGAATAGTTCACGTCCAAAGAAAAAGTATTAGACAGGTACAGCATTAAGCTAACGGGCAGGATAGTTTAATTACTTCACGAATACTTCAAGTATGGAGAATTTGCGTAGTTCGGAAAAGAGACGTTATATGAAGGAATGCAATACTTAAACTAAGGAGCGAATATGTGTGATTATTCAATCTATCACAATATTATGGGATAATAAGGTCAGAGGAGCTCCTTACTCTACTTTGAGGAATGGATTTAGCAAGTCGTTCTCAATTCCAGATAAGCTGATAAATTACATTGGAAGCACTACGATTCCTTTTCAGGAAATACTAATTATTCAAAACGAAAATGGATTTGAAATTAATAGTAACAAAGTCGAGTATCTTGACTCACACCTAAATGATTGGAAGATATCAAGTACTGAAATACAAAACAAGGATGACGAACTACAAGTATATTTTAAGTATTCTGATTCTTGTGGCAAGCCTGTTCGTTATGATTCAGGATATCATTACTTATCTGAAAATGCGTTTATACTTCGAAGTAGTGAATATGGAAGGATTACCTATAACGGTAGATTAGTACACAATGATACAGGAGATTGGATTTATCAGTTAAAGATTATTGAATATTTATAATGGTCATAGTGATGACAAAGAGATTTTAACGAAGAAATCACCTTTGAAAGATTATAAACAAATAGAAGTGCTTTTTTAGTATTTCAAGAAGGCATTCCTATCATATAACATCATGTTCACGCTTCGAGCCATTCGGCTCTCGGTCCGGCAGAAGTTAGAAGTTGATTCGAAGATGACATTGGCAGCAGCATGGAAGTGGAAAAAGGCGAACATACCCTTACCAACTAACCGCATCGAGGTCGAATCATTGAGCTAACGGGGAACGATAGTTTCGCCTCCAAGAGTGAGACGAAAATCATCTTAAGAGATACAAAAAACTTAAGTTTTTTAGAAATATGGGTCACTCTTGCGTGGTGCGTCGAGATTTTGCTCGTAGCATATTTCTTTGCAATAAGGGTGTATAAAAAAACGGGTGTAAAAAAACATCATTGTCCGAATGAAGTCCGCGGAAACCGCGGGCTTTTTTGTTTTGTGTTTATTTTTGCTTAAAAATAATAAGATCACTGAACGTTTGATTGAAATCGACTATCAACCGATTTATTGCTCATTTATAGGGAGGCGATCCCTTGGTGTTTTCGTTAAAGCGATCTAGGGGTAACCAGCGGCTTAGTAGATTCCTTCAGAGCTCAAAGCCGGCATGAAAGTGAGGGCCTAGATCATCGGCCAAGCAATAAATGAAGGTAACGCTGCGCGAGTTGACTACACTGCCAAAATGAAGATCCCAATGAGCTCACATATTAGAACGGCGCTTAAAGAAATTATGAAGCGGAAATAAATCGGAACTGCTCAGATCAGCCTAATGAAGAAACCGGCTGGGATGAACTCCACGGTCTTATCAAGACCACAAGTAAATCATCGACAAAATACAAATCAGTGAGCGGCTAGTTCGACGTATTGCATATTTCAAAGGTAAACGTAATGGTATCGCTGTGCAACGCAACGGTACGATCCACACTCTTGACCATCATTAGCACTGGCGAGGAAGGCAGTGCGGTAATGATTGCTGTCGAAGATGTCGACCTGTTTCATTGGAGGATACTATTGACGAGAGATATACTGTGTTGTACGATGTATATGCAGGAGGTACAGTATATGGATGTCGAAGATTGGAAATCACAAATTAATCGAGGACTTGTTAGGACAGAACGGCGTTGGTAAAACAACAATTATGAAGATGCTTACAAACTTTTTGATGACATTTTTTCATTGGTGGAGATGATAGTTGCGTGATTAATATGGAACAACATGCAACCACGTATACGATATTAATAGAAGAGAGGAATGCCTTATGAAAATACGTAGCCAAATTACTTTTGCAAGTCTGGCCATTCTAATAACTGGAAGTTCCCTGCTAGACACATCGCCAACTTCAATTATAAAAGCAGAGCCCACTCAAAATGTATCTAGTTCGTTACAAACAATCACTCAACGAGATCATAATTCCGTCAAGCAAGCAATGCGGGATACATTGCAACTTGGATTCCCGGGGATACTTGCTAAAACTTTTGAGGGTGGAAAAACCTGGGGTTATGCTGCTGGGGTAGCGAATCTGAGCACCAAGAAACCAATGGAAACAGATTTTCGCTTTCGCATTGGCAGCGTGACGAAGACGTTCACCGCAACGGTTGTACTTCAATTAGCTGGAGAGAACCGCTTGAATCTAGACGACTCCATCGAAAAATGGTTGCCTGGTGTCATTCAAGGAAACGGATATAATGGTAAACAGATTACCATCCGGCAGATATTGAACCATACAAGTGGTATCGCTGAATACTCAAGGTCAAAAGACGCTGATTTTATGGATACAAAAAAATCGTATACGGCTGAAGAAATAGTGAAGATGGGGATTTCTCTGCCCCCAGACTTTGTCCCAGGAAAAGGATGGTCTTATTCAAACACAGGATACGTATTACTGGGTATTCTTATTGAAAAATTAACCGGAAACAGCTACGCGGAAGAGATTGAAAATCGGATTATTGAACCGCTTGAATTGTCGGATACATTCCTACCTGGAAATTCAAGCGTTATTCCAGGCACCAAGCATGCTCGGGGATATTCCCAACCAGACGAAGCAAGTGAGATAAAAGACGTTACTTATTATAACCCAAGTGCAGGTAGCTCGGCTGGAGATATGATTTCTACTGCTGACGACTTAAATAAATTCTTCTCTTCCTTGCTCGGTGGCAAATTACTGAAGGAACAGCAATTAAAACAAATGCTTACTACAGTTCCTACAGGAAGAGCAGGAATCGATGGATATGGTCTTGGAATCTTTGAAACTAAGCTTCCAAACGGTGTCTCGATATGGGGACACACAGGTGGTATTCTAGGGTTTTCTACTATTGCTGGAGGTACACTTGGAGGCAAGCATACGTTGGTCGTCAGTTTGAACAGTTTGGGTAGAGATAACAGTCCTAATCCTTTTAAAAATATTTTACTTGCTGAATTTAGCAAGTAGGCAAAAAGGAAAAACGGGAATAAAGAAAAATTTGTCATAGTTTTTCTAGTTAAAAATATAGAATCATAGGATAGGATGGCGTTTTTGTATGAATCTATCGATTCATTATTTGTTCGCTGAAAATTACAGCGATATCTATCTCCACATATTCTTCAAAAACTTGCACTAGAGACAGGTAGTACGGCAGGCAGTAAGGTAATGGTTGCTTCGGAGATGTCCCACCTGTTTCATCGGAGGCTGACGTAGCCGAATTTATTCAGAGCGTACTATTGACTGGTGATGTACTGTGTTGTACGATGTATATGCAGGAGGTACAATACATGGATGTCGAAGATTGGAAATCACAAATTAAGCGAGGAACACTCGAATTTTGTATTCTATTGCTAATAAAGCAGCGACCATATTATGGGTATGAAATCATAAGTAAGTTAGAGCAGTATCCTATTGTTGCTGCAAAAGAAAATACAATTTATCCTCTGCTTAGAAGGTTATTGAAAGAAGAATATGTTTCTTCATCTTGGCAAGAAAGTACAGAGGGTTTGCCACCGAGAAAATATTATTCCATTACAACAAAAGGAGACGAATACTTAAACGCTATGTCCTTAGAATGGGATAATTTATTAATTGCTATAGAAGTAATTAAAGGAGTGTAAAATTATGGATAACTATCTTGGAAAAATTGAAAAGTATTTAAAATCTATGTCCGCTTCCGAGCGTATTGACATTGTAAATGAAATCAAAAGTCTAATGCTTGAGTTGCAAAATAATGGTCTTACTTCTGAGCAAATCATCGAACGGTTAGGAAACCCAAAAGAATTAGCGAAAGCATACTTAGGTGAAGCCATTACAAAGAACAGTAAATTTAGTTGGCGTAAATTCGGCGCTGTATTTGCATTTTGTAGCAGCTTTGCAGGCGCCAGCGGTATGTTTGTTTTGCCGATTATCAGTACTCTTTCCATTGCTTTAATGATTAGTGGAGTTATTACACCAATAGGCGGAATTATTAAATTTGTCGGGTATCTTATGGGATATGATATTGCCGGAATAACAATCGAAATTGGAGCATTTACACCAAGCCCAATGCAGTTCTTACCAACTTCTATTGTGATTGGTGTGTTGATGTTTTTGTTGGGGAAAGTGTTATGGAGACTTACAATTAAATATATACACGCAATTAGTCAGAAAAAGAAAACATTAATGGTTTCTTAGAAGGTTATTATTCAAATGATGATCTAAAAAAAGGAAGAAGCACACTATAAAAATGTGCTTTTTTTTGTTTTTATGGGGGAAACTAAATAACTTATTTTTCGGTGCATAAAAGTAATTACGTATATAATGTATGATATAAATATGTCAGAGGACAAGAACATATATCCTTAGCCGAGATGTGACCAGAACATATAGCCGATATACATTGAAATAAGGAATTGTCATTAAGCTAACGGACAGGTTAGTTTAATAGTTTTTTCTCATCAAAAAAAAATCCCACCCTATGGGCAGGATTTTAAAATAAAATTAAGCATTCACTGTCTCGGGTCTCTTTACTTGCAGTGGAGGAGGAATGAGCCAGCCTTTTTCTTTACTCATCTCGAGTATTTTAACGCCTAATGCTGTTTTAGTGATATGGTACTTAGCAAATAAAGCGCCAATATCTTCTCTTATTGATTGCCCCATAACTTGACTGCAGGAAACAAGTCCCAACGAAACATCAGATGCAATTTTAGCAGCTATTTCAGGATCAGTAAATCGAGCTCCAATTGGAATGTCTTCAAGTTTTACTGATGGTCTATCAGGCATCATAGGGGCTGAAGCAATACCGTTTTCCGTAAGCAAAGTATCTAATTCTTTAATTTCAAGGTTTGCTTGATCAATTAAAGATTCTAATGATTTCTTGAGATCCTTATCACCGGAATGATTCAAGTATGCTTGATAACAGGAAATGGCACCTTTTGCAACAGTTGATGCTTGCCACACACTGAAGATTTCTCCATAGTGCATTGGTTCATCTTTAGGATTTCCGCTTAAAATTCCCATTTAAGTATGCTCCTTTTTAGATTAATTTTAACTTGTATAATGTGTCCCAGAACACGAACTTAATGTATGGAAAAACTAAATATTTTGCGAATAGAGAGCGGAATATAAAGTTGTACTACATGGTTAACCCCCTTATGAGCTGGGGGTATTTATACTATTTAAGTATTAAGCACGTTCGCGGTCACGATCATGAGCACGTTTTCTAGCACCAGCTAAACCAAGGAGCCTAAAAGACCAAGCCAACCCCAATCGAAGCCATCATCATCTGTTGTTGAGGCTGCACCATAGAGCGTTATTCCTTTTTCAGTATGAGCACATAGAAGAAATGTACACCTAATTATAGAATAAGTTTACAGTAGGGATTGATGTTTGGAAAACACTTAAGTAATTAGGGTTAAGGAAGGTACACGATGGTATTGGGGATGGTAACGCCTAAGAAGCAAGAGTTACTACGACAACGAGCAGCCGTATTAAAGCAGTACGAGGTCTTCAGTTGCCAAGTCGCTTATTACTTACTCGAGGATGAAACACTGGCGGTCCAAGCTGCCAGTCAAGCTTTGTTCGAATTATTGCAGGATGAGGAATTTTATTATCAAAACGAGTACATTCAAAAACAAAAGACAAAACAATCTGTTATGAAAAATTCACTGCTCAGAAAAGCCTCTTCTTATCAAAAAGGAGGAAATTAAATTACGAAAAAGGAAGGCGGATGGCCCCCCATCCGCCTTCCTTTTTCATTTCCAAACATCTACACAAAATAAAGAATTTTGTACAGACGTACTACTGGGCATTACGGGCAGTTATGTTCAATGAGCCGATACTTTAGTTCAATACAAAGCAGAAGGACCAGCCGCGGCGGATCCTTCTTACTTCTGCTGCCAAGAGCAGCCCTTACTCGACCTCTTTTACTCCATGAACGAGCTTTCGTTCGAGACATCATATTTTAGAATATTCATTCTCATCCTGTTTCCCCACTTTTTTAAAAAGGGCGCCGACTCATGTCTTTCAACATGGGCAGTCAGCGATTCTTGATCTTGCCACCGCTGGACAGTCAGCATGCGTCCGACGCGCGCATCTTCCAAAGTAAAGGCATAAAAGAGGCATCCCTTTTCAGCTCTCGTGCTGGAAACGACGGCCTGAACGTCTGCAGTGAACTGATTCACATCAGACGGATTTAGGTGAACGTAACCCATGAGTATAATCATTGTTGTTCATCCTTTTTTTCTTAATTAAGTTAGCAAATTCTTCAAAGCTCATTCGCGTTCCACGAGGAGTGCGATAATCATTCGTGCTGTCGTCCTTACACGACCGTGAGCACAATCTTGCCTTGAATGTGTCCACCGGCGGCTCGTTCATGCGCCTTGCGAGCATCGGTAAGTGGAAACGTGCTGTCGATGGCGACGCGAACCGTCCCGGCATCGAGCAAGCGCCCGAATTCCACCAGCTGTGGGCCGTTCGAGCGAACTTGGGTCATCGAGACCGTGACGCCCAGCTTTGCGGCCTCCTCGGCGTCGGAGAAGCCTAAGAACACTGGGAACAAAGCGCCGCCACGCTTGAGCGTACGCAAGAAACGACCGGTAGTGGGACCGCCGAGGGTATCGAGGACGAGATCAACGTCATGGGCGACGTCCTCGGGAGGGCTCTTGGTGTAGTCGATGAATTCGTCGGCACCGAGCCCGCTCAGGAACGACTCATGCGTGCCCGATGCCACCGCGATGACGTGCGCCCCCTTCCATTTAGCCAGTTGCACTGCGAAGTGCCCCACGCCGCCCGCGGCACCATTGACGAGCACTGTTTTGCCGTTGAGCGGCATCGGGCGATGCATCGCCGGTTGAAGCGGATTCTGTTCATTGTGCCCCAACTCGATCAGGAACTGCCACGCGGTGAGGCCTGCCATCGGCGCCCCTGCGGCGTGCACATGATCGATCCCAGCCGGCTTGATTGCAAGGTCCGAAGCTGGCGCGGCGACGTACTCGGCATAAGCAGCGCTCTCTCCAAAGCTAGGAAAGCGAACCATGCCGTAAACTTCATCGCCGACGGAGAAGTCCTGCACATCCGTGGCTACCGCCTCGACGACGCCCGACACGTCCGAGCCCAGAATGACGGGAAAGGGCACCGGCGGCCGCCACTCAGGAGGAAGATCCTTATACCCCTCGCGCAGGTACCAGTCGGGGGGGTTGATGCCAACCGCGTGAACACGGACAAGCACCTCACCTGGCTTCAGCTCGGGAAGCGGCGCCTCCTCGTAACGCAGTACCTCAGGGCCGCCGAATTCATGCAGACGAATCGCCTTCATTGTATCTGTAGACATCTTGCTTTCTCCTTTCCTGCAGATGAGTTATACTTACCGGAGCAGTGCTTCACATAATCGGATCACTGTTCCGTTTAAGATTATACGGAGCACTGCTCCGGATGTCAAGGAGGAATCATATGAGAGCCGATGCGAAGAAAAACTATGAACACATACTCGCAGTCGCGAGCGTCGTTGTAACCGAGCACGGCGTCGATGCATCGCTGCGCGAAATCGCTCGCAGAGCTGGTGTCGGGCTCGGCACTCTGTATCGTCATTTCCCGACGAGAGAGGCGCTGCTCGAAGCTTTGCTCCGCGCAAATTTCGACGAGTTTACGACAAAGGCACGTGAGCTCGAAACTGCGAGTTCACCCGATGATGCACTCGTGTCGTGGCTACACGACGTCGTTGCATTCACGGGCAACTATCAAGGTGTTGTGGACGCGATGATGGCAGCCAAGGAGGACACGGAGTCCGCACTCCATGCTTCATGCGTCACGATGCGCACGGCAGGCACGCGACTTCTCGCTCGCGCTCAGGCCGAGGGCTTGGCGCGTACTGACATGGATGGTGATGACCTGTTCTCGCTAGCTGCTGCGCTTGCGTGGCTCAGCAACCAGCCCTCGTCTGCGCCACGAGCTGAGCATCTCTTCAGTATTATCGCGAGCGCTATCTTGACGAATCGATCGAGCAGCAATTTCAGGCCGTAGTTAAATTAGTGCTACCCTAATAGGGGGCTGTAGCACAACGATATGATTGAACTAACGGGTAACGATAGTTCAAAAAAAACACGGAAGCAGCCGACCACAATGATCGGCTGCTTCATTACGCTAACGGGCAGTTTAGCCTAGTAGTCAGCATTATTTCACAATTAATGAGGACCGATAATTGTAAAAAGACAGCGACTAAATAACATTTTAAGTATCCCATTGGTTATCTGGGGTACCGCCAACCAAATGACGTAAAACCCACGCTAAGACAATAAATTCCAGTAATAAAATTTTCCTACGCTAAGGATAATCGACTTTTATAATGGAGGGTACCGGCCGACAAAACGCGAAAAACGTACGCTAAGTACCTATTCTTCATTTGAAAGTTTTTTAAGAGGGCGTAACCCTTCCAGTCCATCCAGGAGTTCTTAATCCTAATCATGCCAATTATCCGCACTATGTATGAATATGATGAAGGAGGATTGGAAATAAGGGTATATTACAACTCATTTGATAATTTGTTGGAGGCATTAGAGGATTTCACTCAAAAATCAATAACGAGTATGGAGAATATATCAAAAAGTGGTTGGTACCCAGTTTTAGAACTACAAATTGATGACAATGAATCTGGACTAAGATTAAAGCGGAATCTAGTAGATAAAATACTTGAATTACCTAAAGGGGGTACGAAATACGAAATTCCGACAGGATATTGGAAGGATCTAGCTGACGGAATTATTGGGATATAACCCTAGAAACCTTGATTGGTGTCATTACCTTTCAAGGTTTCTTTTTTGTTTGGAAAAACTTTAGATTATCTGCGTGAGTAACATATGCAATGTCAGCACCTTCGCCGCCTTCAGCACACATGGCCATCGGCCATTCGTCACGATCGAATCCTTCCTTTT
Source organism: Paenibacillus sp. PL91 (assembly GCF_012935325.2). Taxonomy (GTDB): domain Bacteria; phylum Bacillota; class Bacilli; order Paenibacillales; family Paenibacillaceae; genus Pristimantibacillus. The sequence goes on along the minus strand of NZ_JABBYG020000021.1, from coordinate 50,310 downwards.
AAAGATTGTTCTCGATTTTCTTCAGCTCCATCGCGGTCAATTGTGCAAACAGCTGATTTACTTAAAGGTTATTGGCCGTTGTTTTTCGAAGCGTCTGTACTAGTGATGGTTTTCTGAAGCTGCCGGCACAATTCGGCAGCTTTCCTTTTTCTTATGGGTTCTAAACAAGCGTTAAATCATTGTTAACAGACCTTCCACCCGGACAGTAAAATTAGATCGAGACATGTCTCTAAGGTATATCACCTATTTTTATTTAAATAGGGTAACAGTCTACTTACCTTTAGATTCCCGTCCAATCTTTCACATGACTATAAACATATGATGTGACGTTACAAGAATCATGGGAGGTGATATGCGGATGGGATGTCTGCCTAAGAAAATAAGACTATGCCGCAAGAAAACGTCGAAGAAAGAACGTCGTGTTATTGTTGATCCGACTCCGGTTAATGTGAATCCAATCATTAACGTCGACCCTACTCCGGTTAATGTGAATCCAATCATTAACGTCGATCCGACTCCGATTAATGTGAATCCAATCATTAACGTCGACCCTACTCCGATTAATGTGAATCCAATCATTAACGTCGACCCCACTCTGACCATCGGGCCGTTTCAAAGGGTGTGCAACAGTACCGTCAGCACCACAGCTACGTTTGTAAATACCGATCCAATAACAATACCGGTTCAAGGAATAGCCGATCCTTACCCGTCCACCATTGCCGTCACTGGTATGACAGGTACGATTGCGAAGGTAACGGTAACACTTTTCAATATGAACCACCCTAACCCGGAAGATCTGGACATATTACTTGTCGGCTCAAATGGTATAACAAATACAATCCTCATGTCCGATGCGGGAGGCTCTCTTGATTTAGTCAACGTCACACTGACGTTCGATGACGATGCAGCAAATTTCCTTCCGCAATTAGGACAAATCGTTTCGGGCACATTTAAGCCAACGAACTACCAAGGTATAGTAGAAAATCTCCCTGCTCCTGCACCCGCTTCATCCGTATTTGTCAGGCTTTTCAATTTTATTGGGATGACCCCGAATGGCGCATGGGACCTTTATGTTTTTGATGATGATGTTCCCGGATCCGGTAATATTGCCGGAGGGTGGTCATTGACCATCACGACCGATAACGAAGTGTGTACATTTACTCCATTGTAAGTGAGTTAGAATTAACTGATTAACGACATTAAAAAAGAGACGCTCAGATACCTAATCTAAGCGTCTCTTTTAATATCATTAATCATTTATAAGTGATAACTATTAAGTAATTAACGACATTACGGGTTATACAGAAGGGAAGGTTTCAAGCTTTTGAAGGTAATCGAATCGCACTTCGGAAGCGTATTCCTCAGTAAGCTTCCGATAAACCTTTAATCTTCCATGAGCGATTTTAAAAGCCATATCACGCGTACGTCGCTCAATAGTAAGAACATAAACGATCCGTAGTATATCTACCACTTCATTGGTGACCCGAAACACAATTCGTATTCCGGCGCCCGAGCTGCAGTAGTTGGCCGCCATCGCCCTCCGCATTCGGAAACTAGGTGCTCGAGTTACAACAGCGACGGCGTGCCCTTCGTTCGCGTCCTATGTCTGGAAGGGGGGCTTGTGGTGAAAGGTTTCAGCTGTTAGGCTGCTTTGAATGCTGCAAGACTGTGGCTGTCTTGTAAAACAAACACCAGCCATTGAACAATTCTCTCCCCAAGTACGTCTATAATGGACGAATCCGCTTAGAACTTGTAGAGTCAATCGATCTGTGTCGCTACGACCATTTTTCCCATTCGACAAATACAGGTTACTTCGACATACATAAATTGGTATATTTCATTTGTTTGATACAATTATAGGAAAGAATGGTTGTCCAATGTCGACTAGAGAAGTTGAACTACAACCTGTAGAAAAGCAGAACAAATCGTTGAAGAAGGGGATGCGAATTAGGACCGTCATCGGCGTTTTCATGATGGGGATTATGATTGGAACACTCCCATCTATTGTACATGCAGCGAAAGTAGTCAGCCCTGGAAAAATTTACGGTCCGGTTATGGGTTACCATTATTATAATGGTGGAGAGCTTTTTAATGATTCTGCTCCAATTATTACAGGAAAGGGCATCGTTGGAAATGCTTCAATCAATGTTCCAACAGGTTATATGGGCGTAAAGGTTAAGACGTACCGTAACGGTGTCATGTGTGCTATGAGAGATTGGGAGTATAGCGCGCAAGAACAAGCCGGGATGGAAAGATCTGTTAGCGGAAAATAGCAGCCGTTTTAACTATTTTATTAATGATAAGTTGTTCAGCTAAAATAGATAAAGGCAATGGTTTATATGCTAATGATTTAAACTTTGAGAATAAATACTATATAAACCATTGGGAATTTACAATTACTGATACTTCAAAAATTAAAAAGATTGGTTCAGTTGAAAAATCTCGTCATTTGGGCAAGGGAAATGCCGTTTTTGAGATTGAGGGATTTTCTAATCATAGTTTTATAGCCGTTAAAGACAAAGAAAGTTTTACGGGGTTCAGTGTTTATGGAGAGTACAAAGGCGGTGGAATGCCAATTTCTCCTCCACAGGATATTTCGTATTCAAGGGTAAACCAGATAAAAATTTATAAGGAAATGGAATTAATCAATAATATCCAAGGGCAAGATGTTCAAAAGTTTGTTTCTCTTTTTGAACAAAAAGGGCAGCCTAATGAATTTAGAGTTGATAATTCACCTCAATATCATGTGATTTTATTAACAGATGCTTCATTAGGATACAAATATCCTATCTCCGAGAAAGACAGTCAATATGGTATGCCTATGTGGGAGAGTGAATTACCAAAAGAAATAGCCGAATTTTTCAAACCTAGACAATAAAGTACAATGTAATTAAAAGTACACAATTTATTTTCAATAGTCGGAAAGCATTGTTACGCTAACGGGTACTATAGCGTAACAATGCGACAGTAGCCGGCGTATAACGTTCGGTTGCTTTTTTGTTGAACTAAAGGGCAGGTTAATTTAGCTCTTGCTTACAAGTGGTTCCAATCAACCGTCAAGAGGTAGTTGAATTCTGAGTTCCCTTTTCTTTACACCCATATTAATGATACATATTAATTATGATGGTATTGTTCCGTTATTTTTCTTATTTTTAGAAGAACTAAGGTGTTATAATTAAAATAGGCTGGTTTGTAGCGGTTATTCTGCAAGTCAACAATATACAATCATCATGAGAAGGAATGGTCAGAATGAAGAAACAGCTTGCTGGATTTTTAATTATTTTCATCCTATGTTTGGGTTTTCCAGGACAAGCTTACATGGAGGCTTCTAGCCAACAGGCTGTAGTTTTCCAGGATCCTAATTTAGAACAAGCGATTAAATCGTGGTTAGGTAAAAAAGACGATGAATCGCTTACTAAAGCGGATTTAGAATCTCTTACCGTCGTATATTTGGAAGGTAGAGGAATTAAGGATCTGCGGGGATTGGAGTATGCCGTCAATATCACACAACTTAGTTTAAATGGGAATGAAATTACGGATCTTACACCGCTTAAGAAACTTTCAAAGATTCATACTCTCAGCCTCAAAGGAAATAAAATCAAATCAATCGAGGAATTGTCACTTCTGAAGGAGATCAAATATCTATCAATTAGCTATAATCAGATTTCATCGCTAGACTTAGTGAAACAGCTGCCCCATCTAAACGAGTTGGACGCTGATCACAATGCGATAGAAGACATAGCTCCACTTAGCAATATAAAAGAGCTGGCATATCTTAACGTATCTAACAATAAAATCAGGGATCTTTCTCAGCTTCGGATGCTACCCAAAAGTTTGATCCATCTCGCGATTGACAGCAACCAGGTTTCTGATCTTAAGCCGCTAGAAGGATTTTACAATCTCGGGTGGCTCACTGCCAGTAACAATAATATCGAGAGTCTTGCTCCTTTAGCGAAATTAACTAGCTTGTCTGGATTAGATTTATCATCCAACAAGATTAAAGATTTAGAACCGTTAACCCATTTGAACAAGCTGAGTTCCCTCTACTTAAGCAACAATCGAGTGTGGAATTTGGAACCGTTAAAAAATTTGAAACTTCTTGGAACTCTAGATTTGAACAACAATCGGGTGTGGGATTTGGAGCCGATTCAACACATTGAATTTGGTTTTCATTGGGATACGGGTGCGGAACGCTACGAACTGCACTTGAGCGACAACTACTTGGATTTAAGCCAAGGCAGCAAAACAAACAAATTATTCAATAAAGTGAATGCGGATCGTTACTACGGAACTCAGCATAAGACACAGCGTTTGGTCATTGGCAGCCGTACTGCCTATGTGGGGGACAGCCCTTACCAAATTTCTGCAGCGCCATTTATGCTATCGGGTCGTACCTATGTGCCGATTCGTTTCATCTCCGAGAAACTTGGGGCAAACGTGAACTGGAACCAGACCACCAAAGAGGTGACGATTCAAAAGGAAAGTAAAACAATTCGTTGGATTGTGGGGAACGGGCAGGTCAAGGTGAACCAGCAAACGGTGATGCAAGACGCTCCTTTACTTCTGAAGAACGGCAGCGCGTTCGTCCCAGTACGATTTGTGGCGGAGCAGTTAAATACTTCTGTAGAATATATGGGAAGTAAGAATATGGTCATTATTTTCGAGGAATAATATGGCATAGTGACCGAAAAACATAAAAAAGCTGTTCTTGATAAGATTGCCGAACTCAATAAATACATGGAAAAAATGGATTATAAGATTTGTTATTATAAATCGGCTATTGATGCCGGACAGAAGCGATACACTCACAACAACCTTGCGTCGTGGATAGTATCAGAATATTTTCAGAAGTATACAGGCGTGGAAGGGCAGCTTTGGTAATTAGAATAGGAGGATGAGTTGTGTTCATTGAACCCTCGTGGATGAGATTAGGGTTTTCCGAGCCACCAGATCAATTCTCTGGGAAAGGCATTGGAGTTATAATTATCGACGATATATCGCCACATCCAACGATTGGGCACCTGGCTAACCGTCTTAAGCATGTGATTGTAGAAAATGATTCAATAACTTGTAGTGATATTACTAATAAAAACTATAATCCAAGTTTAGACCAGACGTACGCGCTCCACGCACACGTATAATCATTCCATATTGTGAAGGGGATTCAGACGAGAGGCAACAATCGATATATACAGGCACTTCTGCAGCATCAACATTAGTAGCTGGAGCATGTATAAACTTGTTATCTAGATTTCCGTATATCGACAATTTAACGCTTAGAAAAGCGTTGGTTGGTTTTGGAGATAAAATGACCGGAGATCAGAACTTAGCGCCGATCATAAATGTACAACGAGCATCTGAAGCTATTTTGAAAGGTAAAACGAAGAACGAAAACCAACTCTCCGATACAACAGGAATTGTCGAACGTGCAATCCACATGAGCAGAAATATTAGAAAAGGAGAATATACGCGAGACGATCTATGGGAATTTTCAAACGATCCTAATCCTATTATTAGAAAATTGCAGTTTACTCATTAGGAGAGCCTGTTGGCCAATCCGAACGCGAAAAATACTGGGATAGGTTCAATGCTGAACAAGAAAATAGTGTCCGCGCCTGGTTCTTGCATGGTTTACTTCAAAATACTGACAAAAAGGAACTAAATCATTGGATTCCATTAGCAGATAGCCCTCATTGGACAATTCGATGGTATGTTATTGAGTTTATTGGAAAATTTTACGATTTACCCCAACTCATTAAAACACATGACCCCGAACTAGTCCCTCAATATATCGTTATTACTTTTACTATGGCTGAACATGCTAACAGCAAATTTAGCATTCGCAAGTGATGAATTAGATGAAAACTTAGTTACAATTTACATCAACTCAATAAACGAAAAAAAATGGCCTGACATACCTGATTTGTGGGTTAAGGATCAACATGTCCTAATTATTAACTTTTTAAACAACAAGCAAAATAAAAACCAGAAGGTTGGATTATTCAATATCAATAAAGCCCATATTGTCTCTTCAAAGCAAATACCCTACGAATACGGAAAAATTTATATACCAACACGTTATATCGAGACATTTATCGAACCTCAAATTTATTATGTGGCTGTAAACTATGAGGTATTTAGGGAGGACAAGTATCACATAAACGGAGTAAATTGCTTCTTTATCGTTACCGAAATGGAGGGTCGTAAAAGAAAAATTGTCCTAACCCTACATGTTCCCGTTAATCAAATTATCAGAGACGGGTATGGATATGGAACAGCAGACGAAAAGACTTATTCCGAGAGGAAAATAAAATACGTTCAATAATGTCTAGTCGATTGAACTAACCGAGAACGATAGTTCAATAAAAAAACGGAAGCAGTCGACCACAATGATCGGCTACTTCGACGGGCAGGATAGTGAGACAATTAGCACGCATTTAATACCGCTTATTGGGAAAATTAAAATATCCCAATGGCGAGGTGTTATCATTTGATGAAGGTGATTTTGGCATTCATACGAAAATAAGATGCGTCCTCAGAGATAGGTCTCGCACTGATTTTCTCTTCGGAAATGCTCGCGTACTACCGATAATAAATTCTGATAAACTTGTAACTGAATTCAAGATAGAAGGAGAAGTACTTACAAAAGATAACAGCTCTGAAACAGTACAGATTACCTTTCGGGCGGATGTAGAAGAAGGGTATAAAGCCGATGGTATGACCGTTATTTCTAAGCAACCAAGCGAATGAGGTTGGACCCAAACGTTAAGCTAACGGGACACGATATTTGAATAAATGACCAGGATGAAGCTGCCGGCGCCGATCGGCAGCTACATTAGTTTACGGGCACTTTGGGTTTACTTCATTAATTTCGATTGCAAGAATTCAATCACGATACTCAAGAATTCGTCGTGATACTCCAGGTTAGATAGGTGTACTGCGGGCAGCAAGACGAACTTCGCGTTCGGCACCGTCTCGGCAATCAATTCGCCGTGGCTTGGAAGCGTCACTGTATCATACTGACCGGCAATGACTAGTGTCGGGCTATTGATAAGGGCTTTTGTCCTGTTCAAATCTAATAACTGCAAGGAGTTTGAAGTTTTCGTAGAAGCAGCCCCCGAGATCGTCGATTTCTACAGAACCAGTGGATGAGGTCACCAGATCTTTCTGGTCGATCTCTTTTTTGTATGGTCGTAAAGCTCGGAACAACATAACGGCAGCCGATCAGAGGAGGATCAGCTGCCGTTATTGGCCAATAGGCGGTTTTTCTATTTTAGTGAATCCTTTCATGCTATACTCTCGAGTCCTCATCGATATCAGCAGGCTTAATGGCGAGTAAATTCACTTAATATTTTTGTTCACAAGGTTAATATGATTTAGGCTCATTCCACTCGTGCCATCAAAGATGAATTCCAGCTGGTACTTACCGCGGACATAGGTAATTTTCTTTTGTACTGTCTTGCCCGACTTAATCAGGACTGACTCATTCGGAGCCCCCCAGTGTTGGACCAGCATTCGAACGGAAATTCTGCCTAAGTTGGTCTGTCGCTCAACATTCGTTCCGAAGTAGCGCATTTCCCTAATTTTACCTAGCTTATAGTTAATCGCGTATAACAGGACTCATTCAGATACATGGAGGTTAGGCCGGTTGAGAAGGTTCGCTACGAGACACAAAACAACGCATAACATTTTTAGATAGATTACGAATTACAATAGCTCTTTCAACTAACGGGACACGATAGCTGAAAGAAAAATAATGAGGTTAGAACAATGCGTTCATGGGAATATAGAGTTCTAAAAAAAATGGAATGATGAATTTACATCCTTTGCGGTAGAGCAACGATTTAACAACCGGGACACGATAGAGGAGCAGAATGATTCGACTTGTGTCATATGACATTATGACACTGGAAGATATGACATCGAGAGCCTTAGACTACTATGACTACTTGTAAAGGATGTGGGCTCTTTGATGACAAGAACCGTCGTCAGCTTTATTCAAAATGGCTATTTCCTGTTATTCACTTTCGCTACAGGGGTGTTCTATTTTAGTTTTTATCTGGTCGTGCTTACTCTAGGGTTCAGTCTTTCGTTTACCGTCGCGGGCGTTCCTCTGATAACTCACGTTTTGCGGACGACTTCCACCTTTCTGCAATTTGAACGCATACAGACCAAGATCTATACGGATATTACGACAGCGCCATACGTTAATCCCTTAAGCACCAATACTTCCATCTGGCTCCAAGCCAAAAGGGAGATGATGAACAGGCGCAACTGGATAGCTATCGGCTGGTTGATGCTGAAGTTTCCGATAGGGGTTGCAAGTCTTATCGTGGCGGTCATGCTTTATGTACTTCCACTCGTGGTGATTGTCATTCCGTACCTTTTTCCATTTATTAATATTTACTTTATGGATGTGCCAATAGACAATTTTGTCAAATCTGCGCTGGTATCGGCCGTAGGCGTTGCACTCATGATGGTTAGCAGTAGGCTTGCAAGTCGCTTGACACGAATGCTGGGCCACTACACCCGTCTTATGATGAATAGCGTGAACCGCTAGAAGGCTTGCCTCGATTTGACTAGAAAGTATCGTTGGGTGGTGTACTCTATAATAGTTACGTAATGTCATACTGATCGTTATGAGGGGTTGATTCGTTATGTTCGATATGGTGAAGCAGTGGTTCTGGTATGACTGGCTCATGTTCATGATTCGATTGATTTGCAGCACTTCGCTCCTGCTCACTACCGTTGAGCGAGCAGCTTATTTCACGTTGCCGCTGTGGGTTCTTGTGTTTTGGCAGATTATCGCTTTTTCTGTTCCTTGGCTGTGCTTGCAGCTCAATTATAAATCCTACTTGCTGACAGAGATCGTGATCTCGGGCGGATTGTGCTTGTATTTAGCTTCATACTTTCCGGAAGCCTACCTCACGTTCCTGGTGTATGCATTTTTTATCGCCGCTAACAGCGCTCAAAGGGCCTATCTCTGGTCAGGGCCTATATCCGTTTTATTCATACCCGCTATAATTAAATGGCTTACAGAGCAGAGTGATTTTTGGCTCATGACCATTCACGTTGGATTGGCGTATGTGATAGGGTTCTCTTTTCATTTATTGATGGTTAATCATCGTCAAAGCGAGATTATCAGGGAGCAAAATGGGGTGTTGGAACAGTACTTATCGCAAGTCGAGCGTATTACTTTGGCTGAGGAACGAAGCCGACTCTCCAAAGAGCTCCATGATACCGTCGGCCATGCTTACACTTCCCTCATTATGGGATTGGAAACCTTGCGGCCTGAACTAGCGTCCGAGACAGGAATGGAACGGCTAGATTCCATGTTGAACCTAGCCCGTCAAAATATGGAGGAAGTAAGAGGATATGTGCATCAGATTGAATCTCCACAGGAGGCGCTCCCGCTGATTCAGTATTTGCGGAAACTGGTCGAGGAGTTTCAGGAGCATGCGAGGGTATCCGTTCGTTTTCAGACCTTTGGTGAGGAATATCCAGTAACGAAGCAAGTTAAGATAGCACTGTATCGCTGCTTACAGGAATCGCTCACGAATGCTGTGCGTCATGGACATGCGACGGAGATTGCCGTGTCAATGAAATTTGAGCCTCAGCAGACGAGGCTCGAAATTCAAGATAACGGTCGCGGGATGGAACAAGTGCAGGATGGCTTCGGCTTAAACGCCATGAAAGAGCGAGCGTTGAATTTGCAAGGTCATGTCGCCGTCTATACCCAATTGGGCGAAGGCACCCTCGTTACCTGCACCTTGCCACGGCAAACGGAGCTTAAGGATGAAGTCATCCGCTTGTTAGTCGTCGATGACCAACCTTTCATCCGTGAAAGCTTGCGGACTCTTCTGGAGGAGCAGCAGGATTTGCAAGTAGTAGGAACGGCAAAAGATGGTGAACAAGCCATTGCGCTCTGCAAGCAGGTTCAACCTCAACTTGTCCTTATGGATTTGGACATGCCGAACATGGACGGGATCACCGCATCTCGTACCATGAAGCAAATGTGGCCCCATTTACGCATTCTGATTCTTACCACGTTCGAAGATACTAGGCAAGCTCTGGAGGCGTTGCGAAGCGGAGCTGACGGATATTTATTAAAATCCATCAAGCCGGCAGAACTTGCTGAGACGATACGCACGGTTTATCGTGGAGGTACCTTGATCGACCAAGAAATGTCACACAAATTGTTCGCACAGCTGGAGGCGGATAAGACCGGGGACGATACGTCACCAACCCAAATGGGAGCCGCCTATGATTTAACGCTACGGGAGATTGAGGTACTAAAGTTCGTGTCGAAAGGTCTACGATATAAAACGATTGCCTCCAAATTGTATTTATCCGATGGTACGGTTAGAAACTATGCATCATCGGCCTACATGAAGTTGGGGGTTCGCAACCGGGAGGAAGCGTTGCAAAAAGCACTAGAGGCCGGGCTGCTGGAATAACCTTATCGCTCGGTGTAGAATGCCGCTGGACACGGCAATAACTAAAAGCAAGCGGCAGCATAGGCAGCCGCTTGTTTCTTACTATATAAGCCCTTCAACTTGGCTAGAGTTCATGAATCGAATTAATTAGTGACTGATGGGTAAAGTATAGTAATTAAATGCTTGATCCAATAAGGCACTAGCTTCTTGACGTTTCAAAAGTTCTTTTGAACGGAAGTTCACGGAGCCATCAGAATTAACCTTAGTATCCGGGTCCATGATCCCTTGGGATATAAGCGCTTTGATGGCTTCAACTGCCCAAGCATCAGTTTTGCCACTCAGTTTAACCTTCGTTCTAGGCTCTACCTGTTTCAGGTTTTGGATCATTACCGCCGCCATTTGTCTAGTAATCGGAGAATTAGGCTGATAATTAGGCAGTCCGACTTTCATCTGCTTCTTATTGGGTTCAACCATGAAAGGCTGTTTATGCCACCCATGGGCGCGAAGTAGCACTTCTGAGAATTCACCTTGAGTCATCGTTCCTTTTGGATCAAAGGTATGGGAAGACTTCCCGCTCATGACTTTCAAAGCGTTAATATTGTTAATATATGGTTTATACTTACTATTCGCAGGTACATCAGAGAATGGTGAATCAACGTTAATTTTTTCTGAAAATGCAGCTAAGTCTGGTAGACCCGTAGAATACATATATGCAATATGACCAGCTGCGTTTTTCTTAAACGTCATTTTAGTACCTGATTCATCTTCGAACAATAAAGGGTGGATCATTTTCAGTGTATGATTGCCTGAAGTTCCTGATTCCAAAACTAAGTTCCCGTTCGAATAAGAAACTTTAGTCCTCAAAGCATCCATACGTGTGTTTTTATATAATCCGACATACGCCTTGGCTTGCTGCTCACTGATTGCCGAATAGGTTGGCTTTGAAACTTCTGTCTTTCTTGGATAATAGTGATTCATAAACGCTTCATACACGTCAATGCTAAAGTGGGCGTTGTCATCATTGTTGGACAGATAAAAGGCTGCATTTTTCTCAGGCAGAATAACAATCAGGGATGAATGCCCTGTAACATTCCCTCCTTTTAGAATCACATGCTGACCATTCATCTTCTCACTGAAGTAGCCTTCGAACCCGATTGTTGTAAGAGGAATCGTTTTATCAGCAAAAAACTGGTATGTGTGCATTTGCTCTATGCTTTTTTGGCTCACAATTTCTTTACCATCATACTTTCCTTTGTTCAGATGCATTAAGAGATACTTCGCCATGTCATCTGCTGTTGAGATGATGCCACCTTCAGGTTTTTCTGTAGGAATAGTTCCATCCATGGGGATCTTTTCACCCTTCGGTCCATAGTGAGCAGCCATCCTGCCTAATAGTTCAGGCGTAATCCGCACATTCGTTGAGGTCATGCCTAACGGGTTGAAAATGTTTTTCTCCATATACTTCGAATAGGGCATTCCCGAGACGTTCTCTACCGCATACCCCGCTAGCAAAAACCCAAAATTGTCATAAACGTATGCTTCTCCCGGAGGCATGACAACCGCTGTCATATGTGATCTGACAAAATCCTTTATTGGAAAGTTTTTGTTAACATATTCCGGTGAATAATACGAAGCGATATCGGGTGATTCAAATCCGGTTGAATAGGTAAGTAGATCATACATGGTCAGTTTTTTCCCCGTTTTATTCGGAATCTTCACTCCTCCTAAGTACTTTTGAATGTCGCCTCGTAAATCGATTTTCCCCTTATCGACCATCTGCATAGCCGCCAAGGCCGTGAATGTCTTGGTAACAGAGCCGATCTGGAAAACGGTGTCTTTATCAACGGGAATCTTCTTTTCTTTGTCGGCATAACCGTAACCTTTGCTTAGTAACACTTTCCCATCGGCAACGACCGCAAAATTAGAACCGACTGTGTTATACTTCTTCATCACGTCCGCAAAAACGCTATCTGCAAATGCTTCTAGCTCCTTGGCATCGCGGGGTCCCTCCAAGCTAGATTTTACAGATACAATAGGTGTGGCAATTGTTGCGGTAGCTGTCGCGCCGCTAGCTGGCATACATGCGGTCGTTGCCATAGCGGATAATAGCAGAACCGCGATGGTGTGAATCTTTTTGTTCATAAATGGTCTCTCCTCAAAATGTATTTGCCTCATGACGGCTAAACCGAGTATGGCAAAGGACTTGTCATATCAACAAGTTTCATTTTGTCATCTATGATGTCTTGTCACCCCAAAGTGTCATGTGACAATTAGTCACTAGGAGGTATGACCATAAAGGAATTAAGATACAGCTATTGTATTTTGAAGGGCTTAAAGCGGCCGAATAACCTTTTCTTGCCTAGAGCCGTTAGAGACGGAGCGTGATCATCATCGCCTTATTACAAGACATCATTATGGAATACGGGTACATCTCCATTTTCTTCTGTTTGGCACTTGATATTATTGGTTTGCCTGTGCCTGATGAAATCATAATGGCAACCGTCGGTTATCTTTCTTCAATTGGGCTGCTTTATTTCCCGCTTGATTGGAGAAAACAGAAAGTTGGTTCGAACATTATGGCCCCTTGGCAATATGTATAGGCTATTATATTCTGGGACTCCGACATCTAACTTGTTATCTAGCAGCGATGAGCGCTATGAGCCACAGGAAATACCTACTCTACTCGGTCATAGGGGCCTTGTTCTGGTGTGCCATGTTTATATCTATAGGCTATTTCCTTGGAGCATCGGTCAATTTCGCCAATGTTCATGCTTCTGTTCTCCGATTGTTTTTCTAATACCATTGTTCTGACGGAGGGTTGCCATCATTTCTACGCATCTACAACATTTACTGAGGAGACACTTATGAAAATTATTGACACCCTAAAGAAATGGACAGTTGAGTCCATTAAATTCAAGCTGATTTTCCCCATCGTGCTCGTTCAAATTCTCGGTACGAACATTGGTAAGTTCGTTAACTTCATTTTGGATACCGGTAAGGAGGTTATCGCCAAAGCAGGAATCCAAAACGAGTTTATGGAGGGGAACATTGGCTTATACGTATCTTCTGTTTTTAGCACACTGATATCGGTACTCATTGTTGTTTTCATGTATGATCGGCTAGTCCTAAGGAGACTTCAATCAGTTGCGAGATTTATAAGTAAGCTTGGAGCAGGAGATTTGTCTTCTGAACTATGCTTCAAGGGGAATGATGATATAAGCAAGTTAAGTAAATCTTTAAATACAGGGTCGACAAGTATCAAGAAATTGGTGGTGGAAATTGATAACGCATCTAATAACATACAACAATCTAGTTCAGCAATGCTGGATGCAACGCGCAACTCTACAGCGAGTATTGCAAGTATTCAATCGAAGTCACTTACTCTAGCACAAGACGCAACGAATCTGTTAAATGATACACAACGCGCTAATCTATCCCTTCTTAAAATAACTAGATCCAATGATGAATTATTACATAAAGTAAAAGCTTCCTTAGAAACCTCTAGTGATATAAAGACAAGAGCGACGCAAATGGAAGTTGAGGCCGTTCATTCCCTTGAGAAGGCTATTCGAACGTATGAAGAGAAGCAGCAGAATCTTCGGAAGGCCATTGAGGCTGGACGCATCGTGGATGAGATTTATATTATTGCTGCAAGCATCAAGGAAATTTCTTCACAGACCAACATACTAGCCTTAAATGCTTCTATTGAGGCAGCGAGAGCTGGTCAACATGGGAAAGGCTTTCAGGTTGTAGCCGAAAGAGTAAAAAAATTATCCAGCGAATCGGCTGAAGCCATATCTCAAATTGATGAACTGGTCGCACAAGTGAAGGATGCATTCCTAAAACTGGGGAAGAGTTCACAGGATATATTGGACTATATGAACAATGATGTAAAAGCGGATTATGAACTGCTTATACAGACTGGCCAACAATACCAGCGTGATGCACAAGAGATTCTGTCGCTTTCTGAGGAAGTACATACTTCTACAGAATTAATGGGTTCTGCTGTAGCAGATATCGAAAATGTCATTGAAGGCGTCTCCGAGAGCTCATTTAGAGCTGCAGGTTACACCAGTGAAATGAAAGAAAGTTTAGGTGAAATTAATCAGGTGATGCATAAAGTCACTGATTCCATGGAGGGACAAGCCGAAATGTCAGTACACTTAAGGGAATCGATTAAGAGGTTCAATTTGTAGGAAATGGGGCTGGGACATTACCGTGACCAAGCTGCAGCTTAAAGTTGTTGAAAATGGGCCTGTTTTTAGTGGCAGAGACTACGGGTCCTTTCGTTTTTCTTGTGGTATTTTTCGCCGATATGCCTGTTAGGTGAACCGCAATCGCTGAATGATTTTGCAATTGCTATGGATAATCAAGTGAATAGTATACTTGTTAATCCTATAGAAAATGTGTTCATTGATAATAAAATGTTGGTTAAAAACCATGAGGAATTCCTTGAGAAAGTGAAATCCCATGAAATAATAATGTCATTTGTTTCAGACAAGACTGACTGGGAAAATGTATTGTCAAAAATTAAAATAATCAATCAGCCGTTAAGCTAACGGGAAACGATAGTTCAATAGTCATACCGAATGAAGCTGCTGGCTCACGATCGGCAGCTTTGTTACGTGATAACGGAATTGTTATTACGCCAGCTTTAAGTGATGATGGAGTTTTAGTAATAGGAACCCTAATTCTAGCGTACAAGCGATAAATTTAGATGGTCATATACTTTGGTAAAATTAAAGGAGCACTTGCTACAGCTTGCCCCGATTATTGATAATAGCTCATCGTTACATATCAGCGTTGTGGATCAATAAATCAGCCTGATTTAAATGTGATAGGACAGTAATTTAACCCACGGGATAAGTCTTTGTCCTAAATACATACCGAATAGACCTATCAATCCCAACATTGGTGGTGCGGAGATGGGATACGAAGGGTCTGACAAACAATCCTTAACCCAGTCTCTGACTGTTGTATAATGCACGCCCAGCTCCTTGGCTGCTTCTGAAACTGTTGATTCTTCAGCCAAGATACGCAGTACAATCTGCTCCTTAAATGCCTTGTCGTATTTCTTCCCTTGTCCCATTTGAATCCCTCCATGATTTATTATAGAGGTTTTTTCGTGTCCATCTATTCGGGGCAAGGTCAGACCACATAATTTACCTATTTTCTTACTAAGACCTTGGACTAATTCTATTAGCAAAACAAAGTATCTAACAATATGGTTTTCTCTATATAACATATAGGGAGTACTTATATTATTCAGTGGAATGATCTTATAGTTTCAACCTATAGAACGTATAGAAAATATAGAATTGTTGATATACTTCGGTTTCAATATTATAAGGGCATGCGATGAGCTTCGAGATACGGCGAACTTATTAACTAGTTAGTTCGAATACGTCGTAAAACTAATAAACGAAAGTAGGGATTCTACATGCTTTATGACAAATGATTTGCTTACCGCAGATAGTTCAGCCATCATCCTTATCGACCATCAACAACCACAAATGTTAAATGGCATGCAAAGTGCCGATCAGATTCAAGAAGTTCTTCCTTAGCAATCGTGGAAAGACGAAAAATTTTAGCTACAGTCAAAAAGACTGGCCGCAATACTTTTTTATGGCTGCATTGTGGACAGAAGTATACCTTGCTTTCCCCACACTGTCAGCAATTAGGGACGGTTACGAAGTATGCATTGTAACAGACGCTTCGGCTGGGACATACTGTTCTATTATTTCAATATAAAAGGAGCTAATAACCATGAAAAAATTACTTACAAGCCGCGTAACAACTCTAGCACTTTTAACTGCTGTCGTATCGGCAAGCACATTCGGATCAATTCTCGTTGCAAAGATAGAAAGAGCTGATGCTAGTTCACCTGTCATTCAAGCAAAGGCGGTTCCGTCTCCTAGATTGCTGACGCCAACGAACCATACCTTGCTCATGATCGACCATCAACCGCAAATGGCATTTGGTACATCATCGATTGACATTCAGGAATTGCGCAATAACGTGACCGGACTTGCCAAAGCAGCTAAAGCTTTCAAGGTGCCGACCATTCTGACTACTGTTGCTTCAGAGTCGTTCAGCGGACCGATTTTCCCGGAAATCCAAGCGGTTTTCCCTGAGCAGAAGCCAATTGACCGCACAACGATGAATGCTTGGGAAGATAAACGAGTTGTGGATAAAGTAAACAGCTATGGTAATAAAAAGCTTGTCGTTTCTGGTCTATGGACAGAGGTTTGCGACTTATCAGCTGTGCTTTCCGCGATCGATCAAGGATATGAAGTATACATCGTAACCGATACTTCAGGCGGTGTCTCAAAAGAAGCGCACGATATGGCCATTGAGCGCATGATTCAAGCAGGCGCGGCACCAATCACTTGGGAACAGTACCTACTGGAACTGCAACGCGACTGGGCACGTTCCGAAACGTACAAAGCGACAACAGATATTGCAAAAGAACACGGCGGCGCATACGGTCTAGGTATTATTTACTCGCAAGAAATGTTCGGCGGTAGTGAGGGACACTAATCAATTAGCAGAAAAAATTCACGAAGTAAGAAATTACTTCGTGAATTTTTTTATAACTCCAATTGATTGATTCGAATAAGTATAACATTCAAGATACTAGGAGTCACAGACAATATGAAAAAGCGCTTATCACTCCTAAGCGGTAATTAATAAAATACGTCAAGGAAAGGAAGTAGATTAGTGACACTATTCCAAGTAGACGAATGGCTGGACGAATACAATGATTATATGCTGCTCTATAAATTGTTCGGTGATCAAACTTATTTAAATGAAGTAGAAGAAATAATGAAGAGCATGGAAAAATATGTTGGTAGAATGCTAATGCATGAAAAATTCAAATTTGCATTATAGAAGGCAAGGTTAGGTTCACTAAGCTTTCGGGAAAAACGTCTGATGAACTTTTGAATATGAACGTTTTTAGGCAACCGGAGAGAGGGTAACCTAGCCAACATAAACTGGGGAGTATGTGGAGCTGAAAGGTTCATCTTATTGCTTGGCGTGTAAATGATTTTGACTACCACACAAAATGGCAGAAGGAAGTCTGCGCAAAGGATTCCGGACTACAACTGAACTTAGTTTGCACTATTCTACATTCTCCATGGTCTCATGAAGAGGCATTAAACTTCAGACAATAATTCGAATGAGGGATTTATATTGTACTCGGAATTGACGCGCAGAGTATGCAATTGCAGCTAGCGGCTGCAGACAATTTAGAGCGTACGTATCAGGTACGTACCTCGCTTCTGCAACAAGCCAATTGAGAAATTCATGCGGTTGATAGATATTTTTAGGCTATGTGAACTGTACTACTAAGAGGAATTTGAAGACTATTTAGGGCGAGGGATTGGGCAAAGCTACAGTTTCAAGATTGCCCCCTTCCTAAGATTGGTACAAAATCGGTGCAACGAACATGAGTTGTATGACAAAAAGCAATAGGTTTTCTTTCCTCACGCAGACTTTACTCTTAGCTTAATGCCCTGTTTCTAGTAGTAAGTCCGCTCATCTCAATACCCTCTCTTTTGATTAAACTGCTGGAACATGGTTTCCACAAGTAGGGGCGATCCCTTTTAGCGAGTTACAGACCCCAGGAGAACGTCCGATCAGCCCAGGGCTACTGAGAAATACACCACCAAGACAAAAGTGTTCAACCAGTAAAAACTGGTTGACCTCATAATACGATAGAGAACGATAGTTCAATTAAACCGCCAACGCGATTTTCCATTCCCCCGTCCCCCGTCTTGCCCTAGCCGCTGCTCGACATCTTGTGCTCTGGGCTAACCAGTGTTCCAGCTCCGCGTATCGAGAAGCGGATTCTTCATATTTTCAGACCACACACATAGTGTTCCCAACGCACCAACCCTAAAATCTAGCAACCCTCACCTGAAATCTAGCGGATATATTATATGACGGGTTCTTTCATATAATGTTTACAAAGCCCAGCAATAATACGATACGCTCATCACCACCACACAAGGCGCCTCCTTGGTGGGTAATATCGGAAACGACAACGACGAGGGATTCGACGGTGTAAAAAGCCATGAATCGCCGGTATAGCTCCGATCGCAGGCGGAATCGCGATGATTTGCTGCTTAATGAAATCGTGGAATCAACGCTCGTAGAGAATGAACAGCTTTATGCTTTTCCGCGGCGTTCATGGCAAATATCTTAGCAAGCAGAACAATCGTCTGACTTGCCCGACATGCGGCTATCAACAATTCGCGCTGCGCTTCGCAAACTGCTCTCTCGGAAGATTGGGAAAGTAAGCAGGGGCATAGGGGGAGAGGGACGGGGGTGGCGCAGCATACCGCGGCCCTCCCTCCTTCACTCCACTTCGCTCAGCTCGCTCGGTCCGGACATACGATTAATGAACGAACTGGGTTTCTAATCTGGATTAACTAAGGGGGGGATACACTGTGGAATTACGCCAGCTTGAATATTTTATTCATGTTTGCAAATCAGGAAGCTTCACCAAAGCTAAAGAAGAATTAGGTGTGACTCAGCCTACGCTAAGTCAGCAAATTCGGGTTTTGGAAGATGAGTATAATATTCAATTGTTCGATCGGGTAAGTAGGGGAGTTGAAGTAACGGAAGCGGGAAAAATTCTCTTGAATAAGGGCAACGCTATTATGAATCTTCTTGAAGAGGCGCGAAATGAAATAGATGGCCGAAACAATAAATCTAGAGAAACAATTTCTATTGGATGTTGTCCTGCTGAACTTGAATATCTTGCTCCTTACTTCATGAGATTTCACCAAAAATACCCGAATATTTTATTAAAAATTATCGATGCAGAGGATGCCGAGAATAAAGTTTTGAAACAAAGGGTAGACATTGGAATCACTGCATATCCGGTTTCTGATATTTCGGTCATTTCGACTCATTTGTATAGACAAGAAATGGCGCTATTAATTCACTCAGAACATCCTTTGGCCGATAAATCTTCGATTTCATTTCGATCTTTGAAGCAAATGAAATCGATCATGTTCCGAGAACAAAACAAATCATTAATTGATATGTATTGTTTCTCTTGTGGGTTTACCTTGAAGTCGATAATAGAAACGTCCTCCACTTCAGTATTGATTCATTGGGTTCGTCATGGACTTGGAGCAGCTCTTATACCAACATCTTTGCTCGAAAGTCTAAGGGACGATTCTTTGCGTATTGTCAAATTAGAAGGCCATATTCCTTGTTGGGATATATCTCTTGTATATCTTAATTCCGTTACTACGAAGCTTACGTCACGAATATTCATTCAAGAGATGGAATCATATGTAAGAGAGGCTGAGGTGAATCTTTCATGTTCAGGCAATTAGAATGTTTCATTCAAATTTGCAAAGAAGGAAGTTTTACTAAGGCTGCAGAAGTTTTAATGATTTCTCAACCTTCTTTAAGTCAACAGATCCGTTTTTTAGAGGTAGAAGTTGGAACCCCTTTGTTCGAGAGAGTTGGTAGAGGGGTAAAGATTACAGCTGACGGGGAAATACTTTACGAAAAAGCCCTTTCCGTGATGAGGCTCATTGAAGAATCGAAAAAAGAAACTTACGAGTTACGCTATTCTCGGGTAAATAAACTTTCGATAGGCATTTCGCCCATGGACTTTTTTTGTTTAATACCTCGTTTTTTGAAATTCCATGAACAGTATCCTGACATTACATTAAAATTTTCCAGTGTAGAAAATACATCACAGCAATTATTGAATAGTAGTATTGATATTGGCATTACCGACAAATATAATCCAAACAAAGAAATTCATCTGATGCACCTGTATAAAGAAGAACAAGCATTGGTCGTTTATGCGGATCATCCATGGGCAGATCGAACCTTTGTTTCTTTTCGAGAGCTAGAAGATTTAGAATCATCCTTATTTGTTGGTGATATAAGTTTAATCGAGCATCTTCATTCATTCAGCACTAAAATCGCTAAATCCTTACAATCAAAATTTGAGTCGACTTCCACGGCAATTCTTCTTTCTATGGTACTGCAAAAGATGGGGGTAGCTATTTTACCTGCTTCTTTAATTGAAAACTTTTCTCAGCAATTGAAAATGATCCGTCTCGTAGATCCAACGCCTGTTCGTGAGATCAAGCTTATTTTTAAAAAGTATCATGACAATAATCCTTCTGTTCAGAAATGTATCAATTTTTTTCTAGAATAATCAAAAAAGTGGCAGACCACGGCCATAGCAAATAGGGCGATTATGAAGCTTAAACGCTCCTACTCCAACCCCTATTGAAACCTTTACCGAAAAAGAAAAGATACAATCGAACGTTCATAAATAAGTGTCTACTTAGCTGACAGAAGACCAGCCCGATACATTGGTACATATGGAACAAGCCGTGTTAAAAAGGCCGTATTGGTAGCTGGGATTCCTCAGTTTTTTCCTCAAATCCGCAGAGCATCCGGAAGGAGGTCTGGATGAAGCGACCATTCAAGGATTCCAAGAAAAAAGATCGAGTTTCCTTCCTTAACGACTTCACTCATAACTTCTATAAAGTATGCAACAGAACCGACCTCGTCAGCGAATCCTATCGTTTGCCTTGAAATCGCTTCTTTCGCTTCTCCCAAACGGACGCTGGATCGCGTTGCTGCTTTCGGCAGTACCGGCTTACGAAGTGATTTGGTTAGATTCGATATCCCGTTTTCCGTTGATTTTTATCCATGGGCCAATCTGATGCGATTGTTGGATTGCAGCAAGCCGCCAGCTCTCCCATGAAGCGCTTAAAGGCAGCCAGCTAGTTAATATTAAAGGTGGACCGCATAGCTTAAATGCGACTCACACTGATTAATTCAAGTACCGTAATGAAAATTATACTTCGGTAATGAAGCTGGGAGTCCTGGAACCATTAATAACACATACATCATACCGGTAGGCACACTTGATATTTCGAAAGAGCGTCTTACGACGCTGGAGATTATGAATCATAACTAGAACATCATAGCTAATGAAAGCGAGCCAAGACGAAGGAATATTTCCTTGTCTTGCTCGCTTATTCGAGTTGGCGGCGTAGGAAAACAGAAATAGAGTAACCCCACCTCAAAATGTAAGCCTTTTACTTCCCTTTGCTTGCAATAACCTTTATACTAGCAGTAAATTGAGGCTACTGAACAGCGTAATCCTTTTTTTATTGTAATATATTACATTAATAAAATATTAAATTCATCGTTCACAGCCGAAGGAGAATTATTAATGGATAAAATGCGTAAATCAGCAATGCTGTTACTAACACTGATGATGTGTTGGACGTTAGCGGCTTGTGCTGGGAACACTGGCGCATCGAGCAATGGCACTTCTGAGGTTCATACGAACTTCAACGCCAAGCTTAAGGAGGCAGATGCTTCTCAAACGAAGCCTTCTCCGGATGAGCCTGCCTGGAAGCTGGACACGACACCGATTACGTTTGACTGGTATATCAATTTCGATTGGTTCACCGGCAAGTGGGGAGGAAACGCCGTTTCCGATTATATAACAAAGAAGACGGGCGTCAGCTTGAACTTTATCGTGCCTGCTGGCGACGCCGGCGAGAAGCTCAACACGATGATGGCAGCAAGGTCGCTCCCTGACTTCATCACGCTAGGCTGGTACGAGGATTCCGTGCTGAAGATGATCAAGGGAGATATGGTGCTTCCATTGAATGAGCTAGCGGATCAGTATGATCCTTATTTCTTTAAAGTCGCAGACCCCGCGAAGCTTAGCTGGTATACACAGGCTGACGGCAATGTGTATGGCTACCCGAATGCATCTTCATCCCCTGCGGATTATCGGAAATATGGTCAGCTTTTTACGTCTAATCAGACCTTTGTTGTTCGGAAAGACATGTATGAAGCACTTGGGAAGCCGGATATGAGCACGCCGGAAGGGTTTCTCGGCGCGCTGAAAGCTGCGAAGGAGAAGTTTCCGGAAGTGGACGGCCAGCCGCTCATTCCGATCGGCCTGCATGAATTTACGGAAACCGGCAACTATTCGCTGGAAGCGTATCTTCAGAACTTCCTAGCAATTCCGCAGCAGAAAAACGGCAAACTGTACGACCGTCGAAGCGATCCAACCTATCTGAAATGGCTGAAGGTGTTCCGCCAAGCGAATGAGGACGGGCTGATGCCGACAGATGTCTATATTGATGAAAAACGACTGGAAAAGGATGAAAAAATATCGCAAGGGCGCTATTTTGCCATGCTGTATCAGTGGTCTGATTTTACAGAGATTAACCAAGCGTTGTATCAGAAGGACCCGAATAAGGTGTATATCGCGATTGATGGTCCGGCGAATGATGCGCATGATGCGCCAACACTTGCAGGAAATGGCATCTCCGGTTGGACGGTGACGCTCATCTCGAAGAACGTCAAGGATAAGAAGCGGGCAATTGCCTTCCTTAGCTATTTGCTCAGCGAAGAGGGAAACAAGGATCTGTACTTAGGAGAGAAGGGCGTTACCTACGATACGATAGACGGCAAGGATCAATTCCTGCCCGAGGTCATGCATCTGCTCAACACCGACCGCAATGTGTTTGATAGCAAATATGGCAGTTCTTATATGTACTGGATGCTAATGGATACGAACATGAAACTAGCATGGATGACGGGGATGGATGCTGAGCCTGCCAAACAAATTACCGATTGGACGAGGGGCAAGACGATCAGCATGAGCGAGTTCGACAATCTGGATCCGGACCCGACGACGAAGGAAGGTATTGCGGATGGCCAAAACGTGCGGCTCTGGGCCGAGACGCTGCCGAAGCTGCTGATGTCCAAGTCGGATTCTGAATTCGATCAACTGTTCACCGAATTCATGAACAGAATTACCGAGGATCCCGAGTATGAAGCCATCGTAGCTAGCCGCCAAGCAGCCTATGAACGAAATGTACAGAAGCTGAAGTCGTCGCTCAATCAATAGTTCTATAGAGGAAGCAGTAGGATGTGAAGCAGGAGATGGGATTCGCTGCAATCCGTCGGTTATTGGGGATACGTGCATTTACGTTTAAACTATCGCTTCAAGTCAAACTGATTTTGTCATTTGTGTTCGTTATCATCATACCGGTTGTTCTATTCTCCTGGTATACGCTCAATGAAGAGTCGGCCAAGGCAATGAAAGAATTGACGAAGAACAACGAGAATGCGCTGGCGGTCGAGAAGACGAACATTGAAAATAACATGGAGCTGATGGGATGGACCGGTCAGCTTGCGTTATCCAATCGGGAAATGAACGATTATCTGCAAATTGAACAAATTCAGGATGCAGAGCGTGTTCTTCATATTAAGTATAATGTGGTCAACAGCTTTCAATATTTTCTGTTCAACAATCCACGAATTGCGAATGTCCGGTTGTTCACGGACAACCCTTATGTGAATGAGATTTGGCCAGTCATCCTACAGGAATCACGTATTCAGGACAAGCCTTGGCATGATGAGGTGATGAAGCAGAGCGGTTTGCCCTGGTGGGAGATACAGGAGAACGTCACCCTCACCGGTGCGCCATCCGAAACATCGCTGAATGAGCCTTTCATGACGTATTTGCAGGAATTCAAATACGCGGACAGCGCAACACATAACGGGATTCTAGAGATATCGATGAAGCTGTCGAATTTCTTCTCCCGAACGTTCAGTAGTGTGCAGGACATGAACTCCCAACTGATCGTAGTAGCAAGGAGCGGACAGGTATTCAGCTTAAAGGCTTCACCTGTGTTCGAGCAGCACAGCGCGGAGCAATTGATGAACAGCGTGAATCTGACGAGTAATACAGATTGCGAGACGGTACAGTTCAAGGTTAATGGGCAGTCCTACTTGGCATCTCAGATCTACATTCCATCGATCGACGTACATCTGGTCAATATGGTTAGTCTTGCGGACACGTTGGAAGGCATTCATCATTCGAGAGTTCGTTATATTTTACTCATTTCGCTACTAGCGGCATTTCTCGTACTGCTGTCTTACTCGATGCAGGCGATGATTTTGCGCAGGCTTAAGGCGTTAAGAGAATCGATGAAACAGGTAAGAAGCGGTAACTTCGACGTCGAGCTGCCGCCGATTACCGGTACCGATGAGGTAGGAGAGCTGGGCTTGCATTACCGCAAGCTCATCCTGAAGATTAACGAGCTCATTCAAGAGCAGGCAGCTAGGCAGGCGGCAGGCAAAGAAGCCGAGCTTCGGGCGCTGAAGAACCAGATCGATTCCCACTTCCTCTACAATACGCTGGAGAACGTCAAGATGCTGGCGGAGATCGAAGGGCAGTTCCTTATATCGGACATAATGACCTCGCTAGGCGGTATGATGCGGTATTCGATGGAATGGAAGCGGGATCACGTGATGCTTAGCGATGAGATTCAGCAGCTCCAGCATTATGTAGCCGTCATGAACATCCGTTATGATGGAAGACTTGATCTCCGATTGTCGATTGCACCGGAATGCCTCAAGCAGGAATCGCTCAAAATGTCACTGCAGCCCGCAGTAGAGAATGCAATCAAGCATGGGATGAGCCGCATGCATTCCAGCGACGGAAATCTTGTCATTACGATCTCTGCCGTCCGTCGTGATCAAGCTTGTGTCATAGAGATCATTGACAACGGCTGCGGCATACCGCAAGAGAAGCTGGGCTTATTGAATCGAATGCTCCGAATGGAAGAGTCCGCTTACCAAGATGTCCGGCAATTATTCGTTCGCAAAAATAACCAGGAAAGCAATGGAATCGGTCTGCGTAATGTGGACCAACGCCTAGTGATGAGCTATGGGACGGAATATGGGATTCAGATCGAGAGTCAGGAAGGAAGCTATACACGCATAATGATGAATTTGCCGTATCGGGTCATGGAAGGGGGATTAGACATCTATGATTAGCTTGCTGATCGTCGACGACGAGAAGATCATTCGGAGGGGCTTGCAATCGGTGATTGAGAGGCAGTTTCCTAATCTGTTCAACTACCGATTTGCCGAGAATGGACAAGAGGCGCTGGAGCTGCTTAGCCAGGAGCCTGCGGATATTATGTTCACAGATATCCGAATGCCAATTATGGATGGGATCGAACTGCTCGAGCAACTGCAAGAGAATCCTGTAAGGCCCGAGATTGTACTGCTGTCTGGCTATAATGAGTTCGTATATGCGCAGAAAGCGATTCGCTTTGCTGTGAAGGATTATCTCGTAAAGCCTGTGGTGCGGGAGGAGTTGTTTGCCGTCCTGGAGCGAATGATGCGGGACATAAGGATGAGAGAAGAGCAAGCAGACAAGGCGGGTGAAGATGCCAGCATTGTTGCTGCCGAGCTAGTTACCCAGCATTTGACCCAGAAGGATGTGGGTGATGCGATAACACAGAACAAGCTGAAGCAGGCCGGCTTTAGCTTGTTGGATGCTGGATATACGTTGGGCTTGCTTACGCGACACGGTGGAGGATCACAGCCTAGCAGTACGGATGCTGCTTCTTTCAGGAATCAAATCGCTGAGCTGTTACAAGGGCATATGGATTGGATGCTCACGCGTGATGGAGAAGGCGGAACGATTATGATCGTACGCGATCCGGTTATGTTCTACCAGCTGTCGGAACGGTGGAAGTTGAGTGTATATGAGTCGCAGCTGCGAATCGCGATTAGCGAGTCTGTTCAAGGGATAGAGCAGATAAGGTGGGCATACAGCCAAGCGAAGCAAACCTTGAAATACAGTATTGTGCTTCCAGAACTCGATGTGTTGGACTACACCAGCATAAGTGAGCGCAATGAGCGGCATGCCGTTCCTGTTGTGTTGATTCAACGATTATCGAATCTGATGGGAATGGGACGCGGGAACGAAATGAAACAGCTTCTCGATCAAATCCTAGATGTTCGTATTATTAGCTGCTGTGAAATCGGCTACCTGGAACGGATCAGTCAGTTGCTCAATGAAGAGCTGTTCGACAAGGTGTTCCGCATCTACGGAAATAGAGTGCTTGGCTTATTAAGGCCGTACGCCTGTGTTGGCCATATCGGGAATTTCGATCGATTTGAACATTATTACGCAGCTGTTGAGCAGCTTCTCGATAGTCTGGATCGGTTCATCCAAGATCGGAGAGAGCAAGCGCCGACGGAACAAAATACGATGCAAAAAGTTCTCACCTACTTGCAGACGCATTATGCCGACAATTTGAACATGGCGGTCGTGTCCAACCATTTCTCACTCAATTACTCGTATTTCAGCCATGCCTTCCAAGAATATAGCGGTGAGAGTTTCTCGAACTATGTTCGCCGGTTAAGGCTGGACAAGGCGAAGGAACTGCTGGTGCACTCCGATTTGAAGGTGTATGAAATCAGTGATCAGGTTGGATTCGAAAATGTGAAGCATTTTACGAGAATATTCAAGGATACCGAAGGCATTACAGCCCTGGAATTCCGAAGCCAGCGAAGGTTGTTTGAAACCCAAGTATGAGCAAAAATTGCACTAAACTTAGCGGGACCCTCAAATCATGCGACTACACCTATAATCGGTAATAAATTGGACACTGAAGCGAGAAACTATATTCGAATCCTAAACCAGTTAAAGTCTCCCAGACTTAATAAGTTAACGGTTTTTAAATCACTTGCTTTATCATGCATTAAGAATTGCATAGCGTAGTGGAAAAGGCTACCAGAAACCTTTCTGTCTTGTCGAGAACGTTCTTTTCAAAGATCTCTTGAGGGGCTCTGCCCTGCATGTATTGGTCGATATATACATAGCCTGAACACCTGAACTGTGACCCGTTTCATGTGGCCAAAGAACGAGTCCATGGGAGCATTATCCCAGCAATTACCCCTGCGAGACATGGATTGCTTGAGGCCATCCTTGGTGATGAGCAGCCGCGTTTTGGAGTGCGTGTAGTGCATACCATGATCAGCGTGCAGAATGGTTTCAAGGTGAATGTTTCCGTCCATTTTCTCTAACAGACGGTGATGCGTCCGTTCGACAAGCGAAAGCTCGAGCGTGGCTGCGACGTAGTCGACAAGTATTTGTCCGGTGGCCCCCGGGATAACATCAATGACGCCTTAGCCCAAATGCCCGAAGAATGGTACGGTAGATGTTCTCGTAGCGCCTGGAAGGCTTAAGCGTTTCTCTGCCTCTCGAACGCTACGAGATTTTTTAGCAAGTCCACCTGTGATTCCAGTTGGTTGATCTTCGCCTTTGCTCTAGTTTAAAAGAATAATGGCCCAATAGAGGGTCATTTTTTCAAAGTGTCCTTCTTATGGGTCACAGTTTCCCCCTTTTCATCAATTCTATGGGTACTAGTTTATTTAACTCTCCTCTTTACTCCAATATGAAAAGTCTCGAAAGCGCTCTATATAAAGTAACTGATTATTCCCGTAACTGTTCATTCATTTAGTATTAAGGAAGTGAATCAAAGCGGTATTGAATTCTTCAGGGTGAGTCGCGTTCAAACCATGTGGTCCACCTTCAATTACAACGAGTTGACTGCCTGCAACAGCTTCGTGGGAAAGTTGACCGCTTACCTCAAGCGTCACAATCGCATCGGAATCGCCATGGATAACAAGCAATGGGATATCAAATTTCGCCAAATCGCCACGGAAATCCGTCCGGCCGAAGGCATCAGTACAATCCAGCGTCCCCTTTGGCGATGCATAAGAGGCAATATCAAGGTTGTAAGCTCGGAAGGACTCGCTGACCAGGTCAGTTCTATCCCCTGCTTTAAAGAAATTGTGAGTGAAGCCGTCAAGGAAGGCGACACGGTCTTTTTTCAAACCATCTTGGAAGCCCTTAATGGTGGCTTCATCCAGGCCACCTTCCGGGTGCTCGGCAGATTTATAAAAGAACGGCGGAACCGCAGCAGCCAACACGGCTTTTTTGACACGGCTTGTTCCGTATGTGCCAACGTAACGGGCAACCTCTCCGCCACCCATCGAAAATCCGACCAGTGTCACGTCCTTAAGGTCTAGATGTTCAATTAGCTTATGGAGATCCATTGCAAACGTATCATAGTCGTAACCGTTCCACGGTTGAGAGGATTGTCCGAATCCGCGGCGGTCATAGGTAATCACGCGGTAACCTGCATCGATGAGCGCTGGAACTTGACTCTCCCACGAGCGCCCGCTCAGTGGCCAGCCATGGATCAAAACTACAGGTTTGCCTGCTCCAAGATCCTCAAAATACAATTCAATGGGTTGCCCGTTTTCCGTTCCGACTGTTAATTTAGCCATGCTCCATACTTCACTCCTTTAGAATTGGTTTGGGTTTAGTACACTCACTTTAGGCATATTCCACAAGCTAAGAGAGTCAAAATTAAACTGTCCTTTTTGGGTTGAATATTACTCATGTCCACCAAACATCGTTTGAGCATAAACAATACCCGCACCATAGGCACCACCATGTTGCATAGCAATCTCCATGACTGCATCATACGTTTCTTGATGTGCCCAATCGCGTTGATACTCAAGAAGAACAGACATCCAAGTAACAGGAATTGCTCCCGCTTGTATCATGCGTTGAACGGCTATGTCATGTGCCTCCGTGGTAGTCCCACCTGAAGCGTCCGTTACAATGTATACTTCATATCCATCTTTAATGGCTGAAACTGTAGGGAAAGCCAGACAAACTTCCGTCCAAAGAGCTGCCATAACCAGCTTCTTACGACCTGTTTTTTTCACGGCCGACACGAAGTTTTCGTCTTCCCAAGAGTTCATGTTTGTACGGTCAATCGGTTTTTGATGGGGAAAAACATCTTGAATATGCGGATGAATAGGACCTGAAAATGATTCAGCAGCAACAGTCGTAAGAATAATTGGTGCATTAAAAACTTTAGCCGTTTTTGCAAGTGCAACCGTATTGCTAATGATAGTTTGGCGATCGGCACTTTGTACACCAAATAGCATTTGGGGCTGATGGTCTACAAGAATAATTGCAGAGTTATCAGCCGTAAGTAAATCTGTCTTCCCGTTAAACATACTAAGATCCCTACCTTTTCCGGATATGATTACAACCGTCCCAATAAATTGGAAATCCTGCTGCATGTACTCAGTCTATTGAAATGTAACGGTGCAAACAATCTTCAGTTTTCTATATATTTCATAGGAAAAAACTATATATATCAAAATTTCTATAAAGTATATGCATAAGCAATTCCTATGGCTGTTATAGAGAAAGCCTTATTGCTAGTAAGAATGTTGACTTTTAGACTTATGAATAGAAGGCATCTAGTAAAAACATAACAGTTATTAGTATTGAGGAGGAGAAATGAGTATGGGTTCTATGGTTCTGGCTCTTGCTGCAGGTATTGTAATTGGCGTTGTTTTTCAATCGCTTAAGATCCCTTCGCCAGCACCGCCTTTTTTGGGACTACTTGGTCTTGCCGGTATGTTTTTAGGCCAGCGGTTGATACCCTGGGTACAGCAATGGTTAAACCACAAATAAAATAATCTAAAGGGAGAGTGGAATCATGTCTAAGAAAGCGATAGATGTTGAGGCTAGTTTGGTCATTCACAATGCCGGTATTGTAACGATGGATGATTCAAATCCTACAGCAACGGCAGTTGCAGTTAAGGACGGCCAATTCCTGGCTGTGGGAGATGATGCCGAAATCATGAAATATGTTGGATCATCCACTCAGGTTGTGAACGCAAACAAACGAATGTTAATACCGGGCTTGAACGATTCCCATATTCATCTCATTCGAGGCGGTCTCAACTATAACCTTGAACTTCGTTGGGATGGAGTGCCGTCAGTAGCGGATGCATTGCGTATGTTGAAAAAGCAGGTTGACCGTACTCCAGCTCCTCATTGGGTCCGTGTTGTAGGCGGCTGGACAGAGTTCCAATTCATTGAACGCCGTATGCCAACTCTAGATGAAATCAATCGAGTTGCTCCAGACACACCCGTTTTTATCCTCAATCTTTACCGTCAAGCTTTTCTGAACAAAGCTGCCTTGCGAGTAATTGGGTATACCAAAGATACGCCGAACCCGCCAGGCGGAGAAATCCAAAGGGATAGCAAAGGTAATCCAACAGGAATGCTCATCGCTCGGCCCAATGCTACGATTTTGTATGCTACTTTAGCTAAAGGGCCAAAGCTTTCATACGAGGACCAAATAAATTCAACTCGACTTTTTATGAGGGAATTGAATCGATTTGGAGTCACAAGCGTTATTGACGCCGGTGGGGGCTTTCAGAACTATCCCGATGATTATCAGGTGTTTGAAGAACTTGATAGACGTGGAGATATTACGGTTCGCACTGCGTATAATTTATTTACTCAGCATCCCAAGAATGAATTGAGTGATTTTAAAGCATGGACCGCTTCATCGCAGCCGTACACGGGCAGTTCCTATTATCGTCATAATGGTGCCGGTGAAATGCTTGTTTATAGCGCAGCAGACTTTGAAGATTTTGTAGAGCCTCGTCCGGAACTCCCTGCTGTACTTGAAGATGAACTATTTGGAGTTTCTCGGCACCTCGTTGAACAACGCTGGCCATTTCGTCTTCATGCAACCTATGGAGAGTCTATTTCACGCTTTCTCGATGTATTTGAGCGTGTGAATAAGGAGGTGCCATTCAAAGAGTTGCGCTGGATTCTGGATCATGCCGAAACAATCCATGAGAAGGATTTGGAGCGAGTTGTGGCATTAGGCGGTTCGATCGCCGTTCAAAGCCGAATGGCTTTTCAAGGTGAGTATTTCGTCGAAAGATATGGGGCCAAAGCAGCGGAAAATGCTCCTCCGATAACCAAAATGATTAAGTCTGGATTACGTGTCGGCGTAGGAACAGATGCGACAAGAGTAGCCAGTTATAATCCGTGGGTTGCCTTATACTGGTTAGTGACGGGTAAGACGTTAGGTGGGTTAAGCCTGTACCCTGTTTCTAATCGTGTAGAGAGGCATGAAGCGCTTCGCATGTATACGTCGGGGAATGCATGGTTTTCCAAAGAAGAAGATGTAAAAGGGCAAATCAAGGAGGGTCATTATGCTGATTTTTCGATTCTTTCCGATAATTTCTTTCATGTCTCCGAAGAAGCAATTAAAAAAATTGAATCTGTCTTCACTGTTGTAGGAGGCAAGATTGTCTACGGTACCAACGAATTTGAGTCTTTGTCGCCTCTGGCTCCCAAAGCCAGTCCAGACTGGTCTCCGCATAATTTCTTTGGAGGCTATTACAAGGGGCCGGAATATGGGGGTGGTGGATCAGGTGCCCATACCCCTAAACAGGTCCATCTTCATCATAAGTGTAACCATCATCATGGCAGCGGTTTCTGTGACTTGGATTGCTTTGTCTTCTAAATATCATTAAGGTAGGTGAGATTATCTTGTCCGATGTTACGATTAAAGTCAATGATAATGGACCATTAAAAAGTAGAAATGGTGGATGCGTTGGGTAACCGTTTCGAGACAAAGGAGAGCTTTATTCTTTGTCGGTGCGGATTATCAAGTCAAAAGCCTTTCTGTGACTTGGCTCACAAAGGTAAATTTGAAAGCGCACCGCGTGCTTGATTGATGGAAAGCAGAACCATTAAGATTTGGTCCATGAGGCTGTCCTTGAAAATAAACAATTTCGGCAACTGAAAAATGTGATCATCAGGAATAAACCAAAGGCGATCCCAGGTATGTGATATGCTCCTCATATGGTAGACAGGTGAAATAAGACAACCCTGTTACTGTAAGGGGGAGCATTTTCGTGCATAGAAATAAACTTAATCCAGCAGAGAAATTGGCAATCATCAAGGAGAGATCCCCATGATAAACCGATTGGCTCCTAGGACACTCCAATAATAATCCTCTCGTATTTCAGACGTTAGATTTGGCCTTGTAGGCAGCGACCAACAGCACGCCTATGCTTCATACAGGCAAAAATAATCGGCCTCAATCCAATGGAATTCAGGACCAAGGCCGCTTCATTTTTTTTATTTTCGTTGTTTCATTCGACTTCTCAATGATACTTATCGTTAGTTTGATTGTTCTGATTGATCTGTGTAATGGGTTCCTTTCTCTCTAAGCGAATAAAGAATGGTACAACCGTGCTTAACAGCAGTAATCCGGCTAACACCTCGAAAGTGAACCTATGACCTTCGGTGTCGATCAAATAAATGGAGATGATAGGGCCAAGCGAGGCTCCAATGAAAAGCATAAACATATGGAAAGAAAGAGCGCTAGCTCTTAACTCTCCAGCTAAAGTACCTATTAATGATAACAAGGCGGGAAGGGCCATAGCTATGCCAGCAGTAAAAATAATACTCGTCAAGATTAAAAATGCAAGGTTCCCCCAGGTGCCAACCAGAGCTAGACCAATACCAGCCATAATCAAACCACACCATAGAACATTTTTAACGCCAAACTTAGTAACGAGCCTTCCATCAAACGGAGAAATGAACATACCGATGATGCCGGCTGCACGAATCCATAGGATTTCCTGGTGGCTCAGACCGAAGAGAGAGCTGCTTAGATAACTTCCAATCGTAGAGAAAAAACCGACGAGTGAAATAAAAAGAATTGAGGAAATGATGTAACAGAAGGGCAAGCTTTTTTTCTTAAAAATACCACCAATGCGCTTTAGAGGAGAAAAAAAATTGCCCTCCGGCTTCTGTGTTATATCTTTGGGTATACATACTGCAATCAAAAAAAGCGAAACAAAATACACGATGCCAAGGATATAAAATACATATTTCCAGCTTAGTCCCAATACGACGGTACTGCTATAGATCTGTCCAACAATGCTGGCCATTAAAAAGGCGGTGCTTATAAACCCGAGGATAGTTACCCTTTTTTTAGTTGGGAACATTTCCATAGCGTAGGCTAACACAGAAGGCGGAAACATGGATGCTGCCAATCCCTGTATAACCCTTAAAACAATAAGCCATTGAAACTCATGAACTGTACCTATAAAAGGGGTTGATACCGTGAGCAAGCATAACCCGGATATCATCATTTTTTTTCGTCCATAGCGATCAGAAAGCCCCCCGAAAAGGAGTGCTCCACCGGCAAAAGCAAAAGAAAAGGCGCTTCCTGCCCAAGCCGCTTTAGAAGATGAGATCTGGAATACGTCCTCAAATAGGGAGAACAGAGGGATCGTTAAATATAGTGAAGAGACGACAATTAATGAGCACCAGAATAGAATAAGGGTCGTAAGATTATAACGCGATGCAATTGGATTCACTGGGTTAATCAAAAGTGCCCCCCCTTTTTTTCAGCTATATTGGTTTCTTTAACATTTAAAAATACGTTGACAGCAAAAACAAGAATTCCACTTCCGGCAACGGATTCACCTATACGTTTTATAGTCGATAACCAATCCTGGTCATAGCCGTTCGCAATAAATGATAGAGAGATTAACATGATTGGCAAGCCTGCGCCCTGCAACCAGAAATGCCATTTAGCTAGTCGGGAATCTGCGGCTTTGGGAAAACGCAGATAAGTAAATCCGCAAAGGGCCAAAGTTGCCCATCCGAAAAGATTGGTATGGGCATGAACGCTAGTCAATGCAAAGTTCAATGTTGCACCCATGTAGATTCCAATGCCAATACCGAGAACAATATAAATAACCGCCATTTTTAAAAAACGTACTCCCATTCAAATTCTCCTTTATATTGGTGAGATTCATTTTCCAGTCGAGGAGTTCTATAGATAACGAATTCCAAGAACTTGATATGTAACACAATCGTATAAACAGTGGTTCGAACGATCAATATCAATCTTTCTATGTCTCATATAGCTTTTTCTTATATTTAAAAATGCGAGTATACAGAAGTTTGTTGGTGTGTTATATTGGGTCCTGGAATTTAATGCTAAATTAGAAAGGGGCTTTTTTATGTCTGAAAAACGTATGGAAGTACTAAACACTCAGATAGCGAACTGGAGTCTTCTGTTCACCAAACTCCATAATTATCATTGGTATGTCAAAGGTCAACAGTTCTTCACTTTACATTTGAAGTTTGAAGAACTATACACGGAAGCTGCACTTCATACGGACAATCTTGCCGAGCGGCTACTGGCATTAGGCGGCAGCCCTGTAGCGACTTTGCATGGAATTCTTGAAACCGCAACGGTAAAAGATGCAGTGGGTAATGAGAGCGCTGCAGAGATGGTCCGCACGCTTGTAGCCGATTTTGGAACTATTATTAATGAGCTAAAAGAAGGTATAAGTATCGCTAATCGTGAGGACGACGAGACAACCGGAGATATGCTTTTGGCCATTCATTACTCGGTTGAAAAGCATGTATGGATGTTGAAATCATTTTTAGGGTAACCGAGATCCGTTTTCTATCTGCTATGTCATCGCAAAAAGCCGGGGGAAATCCTCGGCTTTTTGTATTGGAACCAAATGGGTTATTCGTGCCAAAGATATAGTAAATTCGCTATGCAAGTATAGAAAAAATGGAATTGTTCGCTGTTTCTCTTTTCACTATGATTTGAATTAGGAGTATGTTCAGTCATTAGCAGGATCGAAAAATCTAGCAGAGGGAGTTTGGTAAAGATGGTTAATATCTTAAAGAAAACAGCAGGCATCCATCATATTACTTGTTTCGTGAAGGATGCGCAGAGAAATGTAGATTTTTATGCTGGGGTCCTGGGTCTTCGTCTTGTAAAAAAAACAATTAACTTTGATGCACCCGAAGTATACCATTTGTACTTCGGCAACGAAAAAGGTAGCCCTGGAACCATTATTACGTTCTTCCCACACAAATTTTCTAGTAAGGGTCGCATAGGAGGAGGACAAGTAGGTACAACAACATACGCAGTACCAGTAGGCGCACTTGATTTTTGGAAAGCACGCCTCACAGCGTTCGATATTGCCTTCACAGAAAGTGCCCGTTTTTCCGAAAACTATATCGAATTTTTAGATCTTGACGGTCTGCAGTTAGAGATTGTTGAACGGGAAGACGGGGTTCTCAATACGTGGTCATTCGGAGGTATACCAACGGATAAGGCCATCAAAGGATTCGGGGGTGCGGTGCTATACAGCACTGCATCAACAATGACCATGAAGGTTCTTGAGGACGTTTTAGGTCTTAAAAAGGTAGGGCAGGATGGCGACTTTATTCGCTATAAGGCAGAAGGAGACATCGGAAACCTCATTGACGTGAATGCGGAGCCCATGGAATGGGGGATCCCCGGTGCAGGCACCGTTCACCATATCGCATGGCGAGCCAAGGATTTTGAAGACCATGATGCATGGAGAAGCCATGTGGAAAGAAGCGGTTTTAATCCAACACCGATTATTGACCGACAGTATTTCAATGCTATCTATTTCCGTGAACAAGGCGGCATTTTGTTTGAAATCGCGACAGATCCGCCAGGTTTCGCAAATGATGAGCCTGAAGATCATCTGGGCGAGGTATTAATGCTGCCATCATGGTTTGAAGACAGCCGTGCTGAAATTGAAAAGATCCTGACTCCTATTCAAGTGCACGAATTGGAGTCAATCAAGCAATGAAACATAAATGGGAGGGTATCATGAGTAAAATTGCAATATTTGGATTCGGGCGTATCGGTCGGCAATTACTTAGAGTAGCACTTCAGGAGAAGCTCTTTGTACCCCATTCCATTTCTGATATAAAAGATGAATCTATACTTGCGGCGCTTTTTGAGGTTGATACGAATTATAAACGTTGGTATGAAGAAGTCCTCAGTCGAG
Organism: Paenibacillus sp. PL91; assembly: GCF_012935325.2. Lineage (GTDB taxonomy): Bacteria > Bacillota > Bacilli > Paenibacillales > Paenibacillaceae > Pristimantibacillus. The sequence goes on along the minus strand of NZ_JABBYG020000021.1, from coordinate 14,278 downwards.
AAGGAGCTATTATTATAGGCGGCCGTGAAATCCGATATATGAATTCGTCCAGTGAAGTGCCTAATTGGGGAGAACTGGATGTTGAGTTGGTGATTGACTGTACGGGACGTGCTGTAACCAGACCCGTTGCACAATTGCACTTGGATCGCGGCGCCAAGCGTGTACTTGTCAGCGGGCCAAGTAAAAGTCTCGAAGACTGCGACGCCGTTTTGCTTAAAGGAATTAATCTCAGCAGCTTCGATCCGGAGAAGCATAAAATTATCAGTATGGCTAGCTGTACAACCAATTCGCTGGCACCAGTAGTGAAATTAGTTAGGGAAAATTACGGCATTAAATATGGCCTGTTTTCAACGGTTCATTCTTATACTAATACACAATCATTAACAGATCAGCCTATGAAGGATCGGAGGGATTCTTGGGCAGCAGCAGAAAATATCATCCCATCATCCTCAGGAGCGGCCAAGGCTCTCAAGTTTATTTGGAGTGATCTCCAAATTACTGGAAAGGCATACCGAATCCCGACTCGCACAGGCAGCATTGCGGAGCTTAATCTGATAACAGAGAAATCATGCTCCGTTCAAGAGATCAACGAAATGTTCCGCCTTGCCGCTAATGAAGGTGAACTTAAGGGGGTTCTAAACGTATTGGAGGGTGAATGGGCCTCTTCCCGTATTGTAGGGGATCCTCATTCATCCATTATTGATCTGCCTTTGACGCAAGTGCAGGGCGAGCTTTTATCAGTAGCCGCTTGGTATGATAATGAGTGGAGTTACGCTTCTCGGCTAGCTGAAGTTGCTGCTTTTCTTGTTACAAAGTAGTTTGATTTGAGCATTTGATAACGCAAAAAGGGCAGTTACACAGGCTATGATTAGCTGCGAGTAACTGCTCTTTGTTCAATGAGGTAAATTTTTTTAAGCCAGCTCGGTATCTCTTAAACCAAGCCCCTCAGCAACCGCATTTCCCCATTCAGGATCCGCTTTATAAAAATGGGCGATTTGACGAAGTTTTATTTCATCCTTCTCAACCGGTTTCATTGCGTTCACAATGTTATTTATCAAGCGCCCGCGTTCTTCTGCACTAAGTAACCGGTACAAGTCACCAGGTTGAGTGTAATGGTCATTATGGTCATAAGGGACACTGTCGGCTGAACCGGATACTTCAAACGAGGCTGTCTTGTATGCTGCAGATTCAGTCACGCCGTCGAAACTATTCGGTTCATAATAAACTGAATTTCCCCCATTGCGATCATAACGCATTTGACCATCACGCTGGTTATTATTCACTTCGACGACAGGTTTATTAATAGGAAGCGTGTTATGATTTGTGCCCACTCGATAGCGATGTGCATCTGCATAGGCGAATAAACGCCCTTGAAGCATTTTATCCGGAGAAGCCTCAATACCAGGTACGAATGCTCCAGGTGAAAAAGTTGCTTGTTCAACTTCAGCAAAATAATTTTCCGGATTACGATCGAGGACCATACGTCCAACCTCGATAAGAGGATAGTCTTTTTGCGACCAAACTTTTGTTACATCGAATGGGTCGAAACGATAAGTATTCGCATCTTCCAGCGGCATAATTTGAACATACAACTTCCATGCGGGGAAGTTTGCTTTTTCTATGGCATGAAACAAATCCTCAATGTGATAATCCGGGTTTTCACCGGCCAGTTTGGCAGCTAGTTCGACATCCAGAGTTTTTACTCCCTGTTCAGTTTTGAAATGATATTTCACCCAAACCCCTTGTCCATCTGCATTGACCCACTTAAACGTGTGGCTTCCATAACCATGCAGGTGACGGAGTGTAGCAGGTATACCGCGATCAGACATCAAGATAGATACTTGGTGCAAGGACTCGGGAGACAAAGACCAGAAATCCCATACTGCGTTAGGGTTTTTAAGATGAGTTTGAGGGTGTCGTTTCTGAGTATGAATGAAATCCGGAAATTTAATGGCATCCCGTATGAAGAAGACGGGAGTGTTATTTCCTACCAAATCATAGTTCCCTTCTTCGGTGTAAAACTTTACGGCGAAGCCACGAGGGTCACGTACGGTATCTGCAGAGCCGAGTTCGCCTGCAACAGTGGAGAAACGTACAAACACGGACGTACGTTTACCAACCCCAGACAAAAAGTTGGCTTTTGTATATGAAGATACATCATGGGTTACTTCAAAATATCCGTGCGCACCGGCACCTTTGGCATGAACTACACGTTCAGGGACTCGTTCGCGATTGAAATGAGCAAGCTTTTCAAGAAGATGAACGTCTTGAATGAGCGTTGGACCTCGAGAGCCAGCAGTCATAGAATTCTGGTTATCTCCAACTGGAGCTCCCCAACTTGTCGTTATTTGGCCATTTTTGATTTCCAATTTAATTACCTCCAATATATTAAATAAAATCAGCAACTTCTTTCCAACCATCCTAAGCAATAAGTCATTTGGTTCGTCGGACAAGATTGAAAGAATTTTTTGCCTCCATGGAACAATTTTGACCCCATTCATTTATTTACATCTATTTAGGATGGTGTTAGGAACATCTTATTAGCATTTTGTGATTCCATCAATATGGGTCTATCTATATTTGACATAGCTATCGTTTATATCTTTATAAAGTCAGTGTGAAAATAGGTGTGGACCGAGTATTCCCCATAGATATTAGAAATTCCTATGATGGATATAGAAAAAGACATATTGATAGATATAAATAGGAGGATTTAAGCTATAAAAAATGCTTTTAATTTTTTATATTACCATTACTAGGAGGGGATAGCGTGTTTCGTATCACAGGGGTTTCCGTCATTATTGTGGTATATGTCATATTGCTAACAGCATGTGGAGCTAGTAAAAATGAAGAAGCTCAATCAGGACCTAGTGAAGAGTCAAAAAAAATTGCGAATGAAGTCGTTATCACGGCAACGAACTGGGAGTTTGATAAAGCCGAGTATAGAATTAAAAAAGGAGAAGCCGTTAAGCTAACGTTAGAGTCGGGATCTGGCGTACATGGTATTGCATTTGAAGACCTTGAAATCAAAGAACTGCGCTCCGGTGATTCCAAGGTTGTGACAATAAATGAGGCTGGTACGTATGAATTCTTCTGTAATAGAATGTGCGGCTCAGGCCATTCCAATATGAAGGCTAAACTTATAGTAGAATAAAATAGTTTTGGATGATTGCTCCGCATAGATAAGCAGGCACACGAGAGACTTGCAGAGAGCAGGTGGTTGTCGAGAACTCTTTTACTTTCTCCGCACCTTCAGAGAAGATCGGAACGAATGCGATACCTGCCTGTCTTCTTCAAACCGCACAATACGGCGAGATATAAGGCGTGTCGCAGCTTTTTTGAGCCACGCTTTGTAATGCGATTGGTTGTCGCTGTGAACTTGCCTGAAGCGTAAACCTAGGGTCAATTCCCGCGAAGGGCAGGATAACGTGGTAATCCTTTTACTCATGGTGCGCTCCCCTTATTTTTGACAATACTATGTTGAGGATTTGCTAAAGCCATTGGTCTCAACCCATTTTGGTTCATCAAGTATTGTCATGATATATGCAGTGGAATCATTTACTGTTAAAGCAAGAAAAAACGCTTTGTCTACGATCGCGACAGTGCGTTTTTTTGTGTTCTTGTGTTCTATTTTAATGTTGTTGCAGTTCCTTAGCTCTTCATCCAATCAATCGTTCAAAGCCGCGATGTTGAGCCCGTGAAGGCGTGCCTGGTCGGCAATCATGCCGATCTCGGTGATTTTGCCATCCACAACCGTGAATTCCAGAATGAACATCGGTTGATCCAAATGACCCGCGACGACGCCTACCGATCCGTTCACGAGCACCGACTTCATGCTCCGGGCACGATTCGCGAATTGCTGGGCAAGCTTGAACACGGCCTCTGAACCGCGAACAACCGGCGCATTTGCAACTGGCGCGAATGCGGGGTCGTTTCTAAGGACGACATTCGGGTCCAATACCGAGAGCAGTTTCTCAAAGTCTCCGTTACGCGACGCGGCGAGGAAGGCATCGACAAGCTCCCTTTTTCGCTGAAGCTCAACAGTTTCCGAAGTCGATTCGGTACCCTGGACTCGGCGACGAGCGCGGCTCGCAAGCTGTCTCGCTGCGGCTTCGTTGCGTCCAATAATGAGAGCGATCTCCGAGAAAGACAAGGCGAATATATCGTGAAGCACGAACGCAACGCGTTCAGCAGGATTCAATTTCTCGAGGACAACGAGCATCGCAAGTCCGACGGAGTCAGCCATCAGCGCTTCATGCTCGGGATCGCTTCCGTCTTGATGACCAGTAACCGGTTCAGGTGCGCTAGCCATCACAAGCTCTTCACGCCTCGACTTGCGTGTTCGCAGCATATCAAGACACACCCTCGAGACAATAGTTGTCAGCCATCCTCCCATATTCTCGACTTCGCCCTTATTTGAGTGGATAAGACGGATCCATGATTCCTGCACAGCGTCATCTGCTTCGCTCCGTGATCCGAGCATCCGGTAAGCCACCGCTTGTAAATGATTCCGATGCGTCTCGAATTGTTCAATAAGCCAGTTGTGATCGTTCATGCGCCACTATCTCTCCCTTCGTTTCTTGTTTATCTACTTATTTGTCGTAAGAAATTCTGTAAATGTGACGGAGTGCACCAAAACTACAGTTATTATTTCGAATTTTTCATTAAAGCGCTTTTCGCCATTTCTGTCACGTTTCCTTCATGACTTACGACATAGTAAGTGACAAGGGATATCGGTCTATGTGAAAGAAGAGTCTACCGGTTGTCCGTTGAAAACTTAACCAAGGAGATGATTGTTGTGAGTACGAGTTTGATCCCTTTTCTTGAAATGAACGGAAGCGCGAATGAAGCCATCGATTTATACGTGAAGGCGCTGGATGCCAAGGTCACTTATATGCTTCGATTCGGAGACATGCCGGAAAATCCGGAAGCTCCACTGCCTCCGGAAAAGAAGGACTGGGTGAATTACGCCGCCTTGAAAATTGGCGATTCCGAACTACAGATTACCGATAATGTTACCGGAAGCACCTACGAGAAGGGAACGCAAATCACTATCGTTGTTCAAACCGACGACAAAGAAAAAGCTACCCAATATTTCGAAGCATTGAAGCAAGGCGGTCGAGTGAATAACCCGCTAGAGGCAAGTTTCTTCAGCCCCGCTTACGGTAATGTAACGGATAAATTCGGTATCACGTTCCGGATCCTTACAAAAGGACGTTAGTAATCTATCGCTTTGATTTATTGCCTCATAAACACACAAATAGTAGGGGTGTAGCAACTCCGCAAGCATCGTCAGCGGAAGAGACACTTACTTTTTGAGGAGTCATTTAACCTGACGTGAATCTGCTTTTGAAAATTGTCATTCCGCTAACGGAGAACGATAGTTCAATACCGACAGGGCTGCCGCTTGGCAGCCTTTTGTTCAACTAACGGGCAGGATAGTTGAAAACCCACATTTCTTGTTGAGGGAGAAAGACAAAGGCCCCACCATTTGGTTGGTAGGGTCTAATAAGAGGAGGATAAAGGGTGATTTGACTTCAGAAGTAAAAGCCCATAAACCTTATTTTTTATCCGGACACTAATACTTTTGGTGCTCATTGCCCTTTCGGACTTGTCCCTTATAAGAGAGGACGAGCCTAGAGGGCATATTTCCAAATAAACCAACAGATAAGAGCGGACGCCCAAGAAATGAAACCAAATACCATGACTATCTTATTCTCGCTCCAGCCATACTTCAAGCTGAAATGATAATGAATCGGAGCCATTTTAAATAGGCGCAATTTCGTGCGTTTATAGTACCAGACTTGCAGGATGACCGAAAATTGTTCAGCCAGATAAACTGAAAACAGGATTGGGATTAATATTTCTACCTTTTCAATTACCGCTAAGATGGAGAGTGAACCTCCAATTGCTAGCGATCCAGTATCCCCCATAAACGCTCTGGCGGGATAAATATTGTAGAGAAATAATCCGAGCAGACAGCCAATCATTACGAGCGAAAATGTTTGTACTTCCTGCTTGTCTGAAATTAGAAAAAAGAAAAAATAAGTCGGGATCGCAACATTGATCAATAGCCCGTCTAGACCATCTGTAAAATTGATAGCATTCGCTGATCCAACCACAAATAGTAACATGATGGCTATGTACACGTAAACGGGCAAGTGTAGCTGAAAACCATTGAACAACGAAATATCGCTCGTCAGCGTAAACGAACGGAACAAAGTGATAAGCAGAATACCGGTAAATGCGAATTGAAACACAAGTTTCGTCCGTCCGGAGATGCCTGATGGATCTTGCCACGCTGCCTTTTTGAGATCATCCATAAAACCAACAGAACTGAATAAGAGAAACGTAACGCACAAAAAGATCATCAATGGTGCAGGGTGAAATTGTAGAGATGTTACCACACCGATAAGCAAAATGAGGCCAGCCATCAGTGGAGTCCCTTGCTTGGCTTGATGATCAGGGGGTAACTCAGACCGGATGGGCTGCGTTAGCTTCAGGCTGCGCAGCCCCCAAATGAGTAGTGGTGTAAAAAACGCCACAAGCAAAAACGAAAGACCAGATATACCCAACATTCCAAACATTCCAAACATTCTGAATTCACCCCTTCCTTGCCATATAATGAAATATCCTGCACGATTCAGTTGTACCTCTAAACCTACTATACCTAAGGTTTCAAATTCATTAAAGTGAAAGTTTGCTTGGCTTTTTTTCCTAATTTCAGTATAAGTCGTTGAACTAACGGGAAACGCTAGTGCAATACGAACGATTAAAACCTCCCATTAGAAGCAAACCTAGATTTAATAGGACTAATGGGAGGTTATTTTATGAATTTAAGTGAATTAGGGAAGCTGTATGAAGCTGATAAACGGATTCAGGCTCGAGAACGAGCTTTGATTGGATTCCTATATAGTACCGGCTGTCGTGTTGGAGAAGTACAGAAGATAAACATTGAAGATCTAAATTGGGAGAATTGCTCTGCGATTGTTAACGGATAGGGCTCCAAACAAAGAGAAGTTTACTTTACTATCGAATGCAAGGTTTGGTTGAAAAAGTACCTGGCGAGTCGGGAGGATTCGTGTAGAGCATTGTTTGTGACGGATACGAACCCTACCCGACGAATGGCAATTCCGACGATGAGGTGGTCATTAAAGAGGCTTGCAGCTCGGAGAGCGGAGATGAGAACTATATCGCCGCTTCTTCTAGCGTCTTGTCACACCCACCAAGTAGCGGTAGTTTCCAAATAAGCCGGTTGCCGGTACTCAACTAAAGGGCAGGTTAGCGTGGAAATTAGCATTTTAATATGTATCACTAGGTCAAACCGAATGGCAAATGAACCTGGGACATATCGGATGAAAAAGAAACTGGTTAGAGTGACACTGCATTGTCAAAGGACAAGAACATACATCCATGAAGCTCCGCGCATTGCGCGGCTTTTTTTTTGTGATTCCTCATTGAGGACAAGACACTTTTAGGCAAAGTAATTAATTAGAAATACTACCTTGACAGTAATAGTAATATGTCGTATTATACAAATGCGAGGTGATTATATGAGTGAAAACAAAATTATATCCGACCTGCTGCGCGGACATACCGATACGATGATCTTACGGCTCTTATCCGAAGCTGACCGCTACGGTTACGAGATCGTCAAACTGATTGCCGGTCGCTCGGGCGGTGAGTATGAATTAAAGGAAGCCACGATGTACTCCAGCGTCCGACGGCTTGAGGCGGACGGTGATATCGAGTGGTTTTGGGGAGATGAATCTCAGGGTGGACGCCGTAAATATTTTAGAATTACCGAAAAGGGTAAGACTGCTTACGCCCGCAATATAAGCAACTGGGAGTACGCGAAGCGCGTGCTAGAAAACTTATTATAAGGAGAGATGATGTTATGAATCAGAAATTGACGAATTATTTGAACGGCGTTTTTACGCCATACGATGGAGTAAAAAGCGTCACCGAATTAAAGGCCGACCTGCACTCCGATTTACAGGAGCGGTTCCGTGAACTCAAAGCTGAGGGCAAGGACGATGAAACAGCGTTTAAGATGACTATTGAGAGTATCGGCGACATCGAGCAAACGATCCTGGAGGTCGCCAACCTCTCCCGCTCGCTGGAACGTCAGGTGGTGACAAACTTTAGCGCAAGCAACCTGGCGAAAAGCGACTTTGCAGGCGTTACGGCCCATAAAGGACAGTTTAAAGGTAGCGCGTTGCACGGTTCCGACTTTTCGGGCGCAGATTTGACCGGCAGTTCGTTTAAGAGCAGCGACGTACGCGAAGCCAATTTTGACGGCGCGAATCTGACGGACTGCAGCCTATCCGCACTTGACCTGACAAATGCAAGCTTCAATAAGACGATCCTTGTACGAACCAATTTCAGCAAGTCGGGGCTTGACGGAGCCAAATTCACAGGAGTAAGACTGACCGACGTGACGTTAACGCTGACCGATCTTAGCAAAACGATTTTTGAAGGTTGTTTATTTGATGGGGTTGACTTCAAATACTCCGCCTTGGGCGGGCAGCGTTTTGACGGGCAAACCTTTATCGGCGTTAAGTTTGACAAGGCGGCATTAAACGAAGTTTCGTTTAGGGGAGCAACGCTTAAAAATGTGTCATTTATTTCAGGTTTTACGTTAACGAAGAAATATTATCGCGTCATTAAAACGATCTGCTTTGACGGAGCGATGATGGATAAGTTGACTTATGCCTCTCTTAAGGGCATGGAGGCCGATCTGTCTAAGGTTACCGTAATTTAAGGGGGGATAAAATATATGCTAAACAAATCAATTAAAGTAACAGGGCTCAAAAAGTCCTATAAGGATCTTCAGGTCCTAAAGGGTGTAGATTTTGAGGTGGAAGAGGGCAGTATTTTCGCGTTGCTCGGGTCCAACGGGGCAGGCAAGACTACGGTTGTCAAAATCCTCACCACGCTGCTCAAACAAGATGACGGATCCGTTACCGTGAACGGATTCGATGTTGCTTCAAAACCCGAGAATGTGCGACAAGCGATCAGTCTGACCGGTCAATTTGCCGCCGTTGACGAATTATTGACCGGACGGGAAAATCTTATCTTGATTGCCAAGCTACGATACCTTAAAAACCCACGACAGGTTGCAGACGATTTGCTTAAAAGCTTCGGCCTGACAGAAGCCGCAGACCGCAGAGTATCCACTTATTCGGGTGGTATGCGCCGCAGGCTCGACATCGCCTTGAGCCTTGTGGGAAAACCAAAGATCATATTCCTCGACGAGCCGACAACAGGACTCGACCCTGAGGCACGTATCGAGGTATGGAAGATTGTCAAAGAGCTTGCGGGCGGCGGTACGACGGTTCTTCTAACCAGTCAGTATCTGGAAGAGGCAGAACAGCTTGCCGACAAAATTGCCATTCTGCATGAGGGTAAGATTATTGCCAGCGGCACGCTTTCAGACCTGAAAAAGATGTTCCCACTCGCAAAGGTGGAGTATGTTGAAAAACAGCCGACATTAGAGGATATTTTCCTTGCAATCGTCGGCAAAAGGGAGGGAAAGTAAATGGAGGGAGTAAAGAAACACTTCTTCAGCGATATGAGCATTATGCTAGGACGTTCTATGCGTCATATTTCTCGCAGCATGGACACCATCATTACGGTCGCCATCACGCCGATTGCGTTGATGTTGCTGTTCGTCTATGTGTTCGGCGGTGCCATTCAAACCGGAACGGATAACTATGTGAATTACCTGCTACCAGGTATACTTCTAATTGCTATTGCTAGCGGAATATCCTACACGGCTTTTCGACTGTTCAACGATGTGCAGAAGGGCATATTCGAGCGGTTTCAAACCATGCCCATTTCACGTTCCGCATTTCTTTGGGGGCATGTACTCACCTCACTAGTATCCAATGCTATATCTCTTATCATAATCATTCTCATAGCTTTGATTATGGGCTTTCATTCGTCTGCGGGGATACTGTCGTGGCTTGCGGTTGTCGGCATACTCGCTCTGTTTACGCTGGCATTAACTTGGATAGCGGCCATTGCAGGTCTTTCTGCAAAAACGGTTGATGGCGCAAGTGCCTTTTCCTACCCGCTTATCTTCCTACCGTTTATCAGCTCGGCGTTTGTGCCGACCGAGTCGATGCCTTCGGTCGTTCGTGCCTTCGCTGAAAACCAGCCGGTGACCTCGATCGTAGAGGCTATCCGTGCGCTTCTGTCAGGTCAGCCGGTGGGCAATGATATATGGGTCGCTCTTGCGTGGTGCGTCGGGATTTTGTTCGTAGGCTATTTCTTTGCAATGAGGGTGTATAAAAAGAAAGTTTGAAAAAAGATATTATTGTCCGAATGAAGTCCGCGGAAACCGCGGGCTTTATTTTGTTCTTTGTTTATAGTGAAGTGAAGGATGAAATTTATTGGCATGGCTGTACTCATAAATGTAGTTGTGAAGCAAGGTGAGATGAAATGCCGGCGTATTGCGCTAACGGGACACTATAGCTTAACAATCAACAGAACGAGGCTGCCGGCATGAAACGGCAGCCTCGTTAAGCTAACGGGCAGGATAATTTGATAATAAGGAAGTTCAAGATATGATTTATTAAGTGAAAAAACAAATTCTTTCTGAGAGTTGTAAAGATATTTGGCTTCAAATCCCCATGTTTGCCTGCATTATAAACGATTGGGGCTCAGTTGCAAAACTCATGGCTTCGTTACTTTGACGGAGAACAACAGTGGTAAATGGTCGTTCTCTTTCATTCGCCATCTCCCCCGTTCGTCCTGAATCATGAGACCCGGAAACATATCGTATACGGTGAACGGAAATTCATGCAAAAACTCTAATGTCAATCCTGCCCCAACGAGCGCGCTCACGATTTCGCCAAGCGTATGTTGCCATTGATAGGTGACGGGATGCTCCAACTTGTCTTCATCACCAGTATATGTTGTAGCGGATTCATAGCGCCGCGCCTCGTTATCGAAATAGGGATAATTGATCATTAGACAGTCATCCTCTGCTTCATAGATAAAAGTAAGAGGATGGAGCTCGGCCATATAGAACGTTCCTCCCGGCTTTAGGGATGTACTGATCAACTCCGCCCATCGGGTCAAATCCGGCAGCCAGCATAGAACACCATAGGACGTATAGACGATATCGAACTGCTCTCCTTGAATCGCTTCCGCGGCGTCATAAATGTCCGAGCACAGGAAACGGGCGTCAAGCCCCAGTCGTTCGTTCAACGATTTGGCCAAAGCAATCGCTTCCTCGGAAAAATCCACTCCCGTCACGTGAGCACCCATTCTGGCCCAAGATAACGAATCCTTTCCGAAATGGCATTGCAAATGAAGCATCGATCGTCCGGCTACATCACCGATCTCGGTCTGATCCAGCCCTGACAGAGAACTCTTCCCTGCCAAAAAAGCTTCAATATTGTAAAATGCCGACTTAGCATGAATAGCAGTTCGATCGTTCCAATTCAATCGGTTCATGTCGTGGTAATTGGTCACGGATACCCCTTCTTTCCATATTTATATCGCCAAATGGAGTACACAGCCAATTCAACTTTTTGATTGCAAAAGGAACTGTCTACCTTGCCAAAATAATAACACTACTTTTTTTCCAAACTAAAGATAATTTTCAACTTAGATTGTTTTTTACTGTATTGTAGACTGGCAGTGGCGTTAAGCTAACGGGCAGGATAGCGTAATAACAAAGGAGAAAATGATTGATAGTATCATAAAAGCGAGGACCCCACGAATTAAATCGCAGCGTCCTCTTATAGTGGGAAGCGGTTTATAAATGTACTTCTGAAGCTAAGTCTTACTCAAAAAGTATCGAAGCAGAAATCTCGAACTTTTTATCCTTCTTCGTGTTTTCATGGTGAATCAACAACCTTTCGGAAACTAAAATTGAATTCCGGTTTTCGCTGTTTTTCAATACCACTTCCCACTTATCGTATGTTTACCCTTTTCCTAATATTTTGAATCAATAAGGGTAATATGGCTCTAAGAAAATAAGGTTTTAGTTTGACGATGCTTGATTAAGCTAACGGGCAGGATAGTTTAACTCACTTTCGCGAATACCTAAATATGGAATGTTATTGTAGTTCGTACGATTTTATGTATGGAGGTAGGGTTTAATGATAAATGTCAAAGAAGCTGAAAACCAATTTAAAGCAATGCTTGGAGATATAAATGCTGACGAAGTTTTGAATGTTTGGAACACTTTTAAGACATTTGCCAAGATAGATGTTGAATGTGCGGAATCTTCATTATTATTTCAGTGTGGTGTATATAATTTTACTGGAACTGAACTATTTTATTTCGAATTTGTCCGTCAGTTTACAATAGAGGAAGAAGGCGAATATTCGCTTATGGAGCAGTTACTGTTCGGTGAAAATAAAGTATTAGACTGGAGTCATTGAATTAACGCGATTTTTGAATTGAAGGATCGTCAGCTTTTAAAAAATAAGTTTTAGACTAACCCCATAACAAAAGCAGCGGCGAACCAAGACCAGATAAATAAAGTCTTAGACTGCCGCTGCTATTTCAACTAACGTTCTCCGTTAGTTCATGACTTTTCACTACTTAGGATGGCTTCAAATATTTTTAACCCTGTAGCGTCTATCATAGTTCCTTGAGAAGGCTCTTTTTTAGTAATCCATTTTATTAATTGAGCAACATAATAATCCATAAGAGAATTCGAGAAAAAAGAATAATTGGATAGCAATACAATTCCTACACGGAGTTCCTTGTTGAAAGCTAGATAACTGTTAAAACCAGCTGAACCCCCGTTATGCCAGAGGATACCTTTATCTAGAAGTTTATCCTCACCCCAGCCCAAATAACGGTTTGAATTTCCGATCCATATAGGGATATGACTTTTTTGCAGTGTAGAGGCTATCGGATTATCATCATTTAGATTGGCTTGGACAAATAAACTCAAATCGTTAACCGATGACTTAATCCCCCCAGCTCCTTCATGTATAGAGAGATCCCAGTGAGGGACTCTCTTCCCAGTTGAAGCATGTCCATTCAAAAACCTTCTATTCTGTTCTGAATCAAGTGTAACGGCTGTCTCATTCATCTTTAATGGGCTCGTTATGTATTTTTTCAACAGTTCATCATACTTGCTTCCTGACACCTTGCATAGAATATTCCCCAGTAAGCCCACACCGATATTGGAATATCCAAATGAACCAATACTATCCGTGTAGTCAGCATTAGATAGAAAAGCAGTTAAATCTTGCTCGGTATACATTGAATAAGGATTCGATCTTTTTTTAGCCAGATTGTGGTTTGTTGCCAATACAGGTAAACCAGAGGTATGAGTAGCAAGGCTTTTCAAGGTAATCTTATTCAAATAATCGTTTTTAACGTTTGGCACAAACTTACCAACCATGTCATCCGAGGAAAGCAGTTTTTCCCGTTCCATTTCTAATAAGAGAATGGATGTGAAAACTTTGGTTATGGAGCCGATTTCAAACAACATATGCTCAGGAGGAATCGTACTTCTCTTTTGATTATTACTAAACGAAAAGTATTCAATACCGCCCTCTCTAATAATCCCGATCGCAAGATGTAAATGTTTCTTATCTTTCGTGTAATCTGAAACAAAATTATGTAAATCCTTCATAGTAACAGCTACTCCTTTTAGTTTTATGATGCTTACAAAAATCCTCGGTTGTTGAAATCACGCTAATCAACCTATTTTGGATGCTGACTGCTCGTTACTTCAATTAGAAACGGCAGCTGAGCATTAGACCAGCTAACGTATGTGAACGATTGTTCAATAGTACCACGCTAACCTGCCCGTTAGCGTAATGAAGCACCCGCAAGTCTAAAGCTTTATTTTCTCAGTCTACAACTTTATTTTTCAGTCTAATACTTTATTTTCTGTGGACAGTTACATTGTGAGTATACATTTCCTCCTGTTGATGAATTAAGGTCATTGAAAAAGCCAATTTGGTCATATGATACTGATGATAACCTTGATTCGTTTTTTACAACAGTTGAATCATTAAAGGAATTTTCAATTCCCATTAGCCGTAATTTTCTCCTTGAATTAAAAGTTTATCAAGAGGAAATTTAAGGCCTACGCTTTGTACGTATCACATGTAGTTGTGCTGATCATTAAGCTAACGGAGAACGATAGTTCAATAAAAACGCAGAAGCAGCCGACCACAATGATCGGCTGCTTCATTACGCTAACGGGCAGGATAACGCAGTAATATCTTGAATTGTAAAGATATCAATATAATGCAGGGAATGATCTTAACATGGAGCAGTTAGATTTTCTAGA
>NZ_JABBYG020000020.1 GCF_012935325.2 Paenibacillus sp. PL91 | reverse complement strand
CTGATTAGAAGTATGATGGAGCTAAGTCTATCGGAAGAATTGATTCATAAGGTAACTGGAGTGAGCTATGAAAGGATTAGGTCGTTAAGCTAACGGGTAACTATCGCGCGGTGCTTTGGAATAAGGCACTTAAAAAGGAGCGAAACTTTTGGACAACAAAAGGACAAGTGCATATTTTTATTTGTTGTTTACCGTACTGGTAGATATACGCTTCCATTCATTTACGAACTCAGAGAAGTCAACAAAATTTATTAATGATCTATCAGATACATTTCATAACTTACCTTTAGTTCTTTCTGATGATCCTAAAAAATTCAATGAAAAATTATTTTGGGAATACGTGAAGAGTTTTCAGGAAAGGTATCCATAAGAAGCACGAAACTATAAGTTTTTGTTTAATGAAAAGATGAACGACTGAACTAAACACCGAAAGGGCTGCCATGTGGTAGCCCTTCATTACGCTAACGGGCAGGATAGTTGAATAAACCATAATGTTTAGAACCTATACTTAGTGGTGAATTATTCCGAAATGAAGGAGTTAAAGAATAAATGGAAATAAGCCATTGGCACTTGGGGTATTACAAGGATGGCAATGATATAGAGGCTGTTGGTTTTTTTGAAGATGGCAAATGGGTTGTTTACTACGATGATAGTCATGATACAGGTTTGTTTGCAAGGACTCAGCCAAGACATAAATTGTTTGGTGCTGTGATTTTAAAGGTGCATGACTACGAAGAAGCAGAAAATAAATTTAATGAATGGGTAGAGTGCATTCTACTTCCATATAGAAAAAAACGCTAGTCCTTTGTTACGCTAACGAGCAATTATGTTCAATAATTTGGTATCGGGTGACAAGAACTTGATGTCATAAATGACAAGAACTTTATCTCTTTCCTGCTGCCGCACCCAAGCCGGCGCAAGAGACGCGATTTAAGCGTCCTTTAAATGAGATAATGTTCTTATCACCCGACGTTGCCCCGCAGCCAATTACAAGTTTTTTATATCGTCGATGACCATATCCAAAGAGTCGTTTCTTTCATATTGTAAGTCTCGACACATATTTATCTACAAAATGCGATAATTGTTTATTTTCATTTGTGGGAGTGTCAAATACCTTCATTGCTAAACTGGCTTCTTTGTCATAACCTGGCTTACATCAAATATCTGAAATAAACGTAACCGCTGGATAGGAGAATGGATAACTCCATTAGCGGAAAGCCATTTTTGAGAAACTGCACAAACTTGATCTGAAATGCACCCCCTAAAGTCTTCATCGGTTTTACCCAGAGGGTTTTTCCAATGTCTACTTTAAGGGGTGCACTTCAATAGCAGGACCGCGGGTTTTTTTAAACAATTGAAATTAGTTGGCTATTTCGAATGTTTGTGAAGTGATTTGGGCTTCTGTTTTGACATTTACATTTTCTTGAAGATGAACGGGTGAAGCCCACTTTCTTCAGAGATGTCACTTTCAATAATGTTTTTAAATCATTATTGATTTGATCAAATATTTGACGATGAACTCCATCATCATCATCTATATTGGTATGATATGCACGAATCCTTACTGTTTTTCCTAGACACCTTACTGTCTTAAACGTTTTATTATCCCACTTTTTTAAATATACAACCTTAATCGCCTTATTCACTCCAGGAATTAGTTGATACCCACATGAGATACCTTCCGAAGGGGATGAGCAGGGTATTAGTGTTTTTGATGGACACTGTGTCCCTGAAATTCCATTGTTTTGGTACCAATTGAATATTTTATTCCCCTTAGGCAAGTCGTTGTTGCTTAAAGTATTTGTTGGCCCAAATACAGGATCGATTAGACCAACAAAGTTTGGTGGTTTCTTTGTGACTCTTGATAACTTACATGAAGCCCAGCCTCCATAAGAGTGCCCTACAATAGCAAGATAACTTGGATTTATTACCCTTTTATTAATTTGATTTTGTAAATCACTTAATGATGGAGCTGCGAAAGGATCAGAATTATGATCCTTATTCCATCTACTATGAAAGATATTTTGAGGATTTATACCATATGTTTTGGTCAAATTAGCTCGTAAAGTACTCACTAACTTGGTCATTCCGTTTTCTGTGCCCCCACCTCGACCACTAATACAAATAATAACCACATCACCGGATACATCCTTGCCCCCCGAACCACATACAGCAGAAAATATATCTTTAATTAATATTGTGGTATAGTCATCTGGATATGAACCTGGTTCACCATTTGTTGTGATATTAACTCTTTTTCCGGTAAGTGTTGTTTGTGTGACTTTATCAATTCTCATATTAAAATTGAGAACCCTCGGGCTTTCAGTTCTTAGTATTTGGATATAAGCCCATCTACTTTGGCAAGCATCGTTAAGAAACTTTTCCCACTTCTCTACCTGGTCTTCATTCTGAAGTATTTTCTTAATAATAGTTTTTTTATTCAACAATGGTTTGCTATCCATTGATTTACGTTTTGCAACTATCTTCTTCAAGATTCTATCAATCCTCCCGTTTATAAGTTTATTTATCCACTCAACAAAGGCACTTTGTTTTTATCTATAAAGACTTGTTCCTAAATGGACTTAACCTCAGGGGTAGTATACGTTTTTATTTTCACTGTGACTGGACTCATGCCTATGCATCCTGTCCCGAGAATGGATTCGCGGTCTTCAAAGACGCGTTCTCCCTTTAACCGGTATGTCTGCATCCACTTTTTGACCCGATCCTTGTCCTAGATCCCCAGCCGCTCCGTGATCTCGCGATAACTCCAGTTCTCCGCTGTGAACGATCAGGCCAGTCACGTCTTTCTTGTGTTTGAAGGCCTCTTTGAACATATCCAATACGAGTTTTTTCTCGGCAGATCGTCCCGTCTTATACGCTACAATTTCATTCGTGCACAGATCCTTGATTGCCGACAGATACAGTCAGGTATCTCCGATGGCATATTGGGTGATGTCCGTTACCCGTTTCCCGTTAGTTCAAAAAGCCTTATCCAATTGTCGCCATTAATTTTTTACGATCTGGACGACTTATATAATGGGAGATTCAACGAAGAACAAACTAACGAAATGACTATACCGAACCCGACCAACTAGGCCGGGCTTTTTTTATTTTAGCTTATGATAGTGGAAAGAAAATAAAGACTTAGATTGACGTGCGTATTAAAGCAAACTGTTATTAATGGTCTCGCAACATTCAGTTATAATAATGATAGGAGACTTGCAGATATGAAGAATAATATAATCGATTACTGTTTAAAGAAGAAAGGAGCGACTAAGGATTATCCCTTCGGACTCGCTCCATTGGTGATCAAAATTGCAGGTAAAATGTTCGCGCTTATTTTTGAGGACAAAGGGGATTATTTTCATTTAAACCTAAAATGTGACCCAGTGATTGCGGAAAACTTGAGAGAGCAACATGAGACCGTTCGACCAGGGTACCATATGAACAAAAAGAACTGGAATACAATTACGATCGATGGTTCCTTGCCAGAGTCGGATATCTTTGAAATGATTGACCACTCTTACGAATTGGTTCTTAAAAATCTTCCTAAGAGACTCCGAGAATCTATTTCTGAAATGAATTAACTGATCAATGACATAGTTCGGTGTTCAACCAGATTACATCGAGTAATCAACATCATTCAGTCTAATACATACTTTCTTTGAAGAATGAGGTTAACATGAATTTAAAACAAACGAGAGAACATGCGGAAACTGGCCGCGGAGCGGGGCGGCAATTGCCGGCTGTTAGTTCAGATATTGAGGGATACAAAAACGAGGCGTTACTAATCCAAACAATTATTCCGAATAGCTAATCCGATAACAATTAATATACCAGGCCAACGGAGTTCACGAAGAAGTGTTTAGCAATCTCTGGTGGCTTTTTGTTAAGCTAACGGGAGACGATATGAGCAGGCGCTGCAGTGGCCTGCTCTTTTTAATAAGCTAATGGGCAGGATAACGCCAAATGACCTATGTTATGATAAGTACTAAACTGAAACTGAGGTGTAATTGGTAATGGAAGATAATAAATATCCAGAGAATTACTTTGAACACTACATTGTTAGTTTTTCTAGCACAGGTCAAACTCCAGATAAAACTGGATTCGAGAATTTAGCAAGGTTGTACATAGATATTGAAGGCACTGACGCGTTTTCTGAATTGATAAAAGAGATTCAGTTAATTAAGGAAAATGATGATTGGTCTTACTTTGAAGAAATAGCTAGAGATTTTGAAGTAAAGGACTTATCTACTGATAAAATAATCGAAATGGCTGAGGTGGCAATAACAGTATATATGGATATGATCTAATTGAAATTTAGTGTAACGGTAAGTTAGCTGCATCGAGCTAACGGGACACGATAGACTTAACAATCACGAGGACGATAACGGCAGCCTCGCTGCTTTAAAGGCAGTTTTTGATAGCATAAAAGGTTTTAATGAATCCTATCGAATACTTTATTACCCAAAGAGTAGACGGAAGCTGATCCGTGTTTAGAGCTGATGTTGTATATGCATTGATTATAAATGAGGAGCAAGACAAGGTAGCTGGTTGATGTAGTAATGACGCCGGAAGCGAAGCGGTACCTTGATGCGGGCGATCTGGTTCCCGACTATCGGGTAACGGATGCAATGCCAGAAGTCGTCTTTATTAAGACAGCAGCCATCCTCGACGGTAAGAAAGTTCACAGCGGATCAACGATTCCTCTCTACACGGTGGCTCTCGGCGCTCATACCTTCACCGTCAATGCGGCCGAACACGCCGGAGACCGTTCGATATGAAAATTCGAGACTTACGCGGATATCGATTCTTTAATAAAGGCTCACCGCGGCAAAGCTATTGATGCGATAGCAGCCGGATATCTCATGGAGATGTCCAAATCTTGCTATAACCGAGAAAAGTCTCTGCGAATGGAGAGCATTGAAGAACTTATCCTTTAGCGGTTATAAATCAAACGGCGGCCATCGCTCAAAGGGGCAACGCTTAAAAAATGCTTCTCGGTCTCCTCCTTGAAGGCGAGCTCGACGCTACCGACGCGCTTCCTGTCATCCAGGGTGATCCTCTTCACGATCAGGTGCAGCAGGGTCTTGCGTTTCGGGAAAGGCGAGCGGCGGAGCAGAGAATCGAACCTGTCCATCAGGGAGCGCACGAGCTCGTAGGAGACGGGCTCGGACTGATCGTCCCGAAACTCCATTTGCAGCTTCGAACTGCGGGTGAAGCGGCGCAAGAAATTTCGCCTTTGAGATGATATGGTGAACCGTACCATAAATAACGCAAATTTTTGGGAAGTCAACTGTAGTTTGAGGGGTTATTGCCTTTTTTGGTCCCGATCTTTGCCAAAAATAGTTTTATGAACGTGTCACTCCTTTTTAAGAATGAATATTATATTTCAGTCCTAAAAAGGAGGATGAACTCACAATCATGATGCATCCGGATACAGAACTCCGCTTTATCAACGATGTGATAGGTGTCGGTATTGTTGCCACAAAATTTATTCCAAAAGGAACCATTGCTTGGATTTCGGATGACTTAGAAATGACATTAAAGAAGGATTTCGTTGAATCCCTTGATGAACTTCGGCGGAGAGTGGTGGATAAATATTCTTATTTAAGTGACGACGGTGAGTATCATATTTTACATTGGGACCATGCAAAATACATGAATCATAGCTTCCATCCGACCTGTATCGATACGGTATTTGAATTTAATTTAGCTGAAAGAGATATACACCCTGGGGAACAATTGACATGTGATTATGGAATTGTTGGAGTGGATGAAGATTTTGAATGCGTGCATGAGGAAGGAACATCTCGGACAAGAGTGAGAGCGGATGATTATTTGTATTTCTCTCAGGAATGGGATGAAATGGCGAGGGAAGCGTTTAAGTATTTCAATAGTGTCGAACAACCGCTGAAACATTTAATCAAAAAGGAATATGCTGAAGAAGTAAAAGCAGTAGCCGCGGGACTTCTACCGTTACCATCTATTCTTACTCTTTTCGTAGACGAGTCGGAAGATGATGATGAAGAAGACGAAGCATAACGGAACGGGGCTGTCCCTAAAGTCATCGGAGGTGACTCAGGGTCAGCCTTTTGCATAGAAAGAAAGATCGTAATTAAAACTTTTAGTAATATACTGCTAGTCAGACCAGTGTATTACGGGGCCAAACATAGTTATCTCCCTCTCATGATGTGCTGTTTCTCG
Source organism: Paenibacillus sp. PL91 (assembly GCF_012935325.2). Classification (GTDB taxonomy): domain Bacteria; phylum Bacillota; class Bacilli; order Paenibacillales; family Paenibacillaceae; genus Pristimantibacillus. The sequence goes on along the minus strand of NZ_JABBYG020000020.1, from coordinate 119,572 downwards.
GTGAGGAACTACAAAGTGAATATTTCGTGCCGCGCCACTATGCCTATCAGGCACTTTGTGCGATTGACCGAATAAGGGACTACATATCGCCACACCTCTATGTGTCCGAGATTCATACGATTGCGGAAGACAATCTGTGGATGAGCCCTTGTTACAAGCAAGACTCGGTGGCTATTCACTTTACGTGGAAAGCGGATTGGAATGCAGTTCGAAAAATATTACCACTAATTGAGGAACAGAATGCGCCTTTTCTTGCCCGTCCATATTGCGGGAAGTTGTTTGCCATGCAACCCTTCCATTTACAATCATTATACGAGAAGTTGCCCTACTTCCCCCAAGGAAAGTTCTGCAATAGCTTCTTTAATAAATATATTATGGATAGCTATTCATAGTCACCAAATCAGCGATAGCAGCCGAAACACCAACAAAACCTTAACCCTTTTTCACATACAGCGCGGAGAACCGGATCATAAGTAACGTAAAGTTTTTTCGGAAATTATCGAGGGTTTACTTTGCCCGGCTTGGGTTTGGGATAGATCATACTCGGTTGAAAAAGTCGGCGTAAACGGGCTTCTACTTGCTTTTTGGAGCACAGAACGATGGGGTACCTAGAGGAGGACTTTTGCTTGCTGAAGCAAAAGCCCCCTCCGTCATTTTGGTGGAAGGGGCCGGTTTAATTAACGTTCAACATATCTGCTTCAAAAAAACATGGTCATGGCGTTGGGGTATTACTTGACGCTGTAGACCCTTTTTTTGTTCTTTCCGCTAGCTTCGTAATCGACTCAATGTCTTGATCGGTTAATTGATCTAAGAAATGGTTGCGTATAGCCTTTGCGACTATCGGACGGGCATCATCCAATGCTGATTTTCCAGCGGAAGTGATGATGACTTGTACGCCACGCTCTTTGTCCAATGATTTCCTCAACACAAGTCCGCGCTTTTCCATCCTCGTTAGATGATGTGACAATCGACTCTTATCCCAGTCCATGGATTCGGCCAGCTCCTGTTGGCGAAGGCTGCCGTCCCCCAGAAGGTTTAACCGATCCAATACACCATAATCGCCCTCGGATAGTCCGGTGTGATCGGACATCTCTTTAATTACGCGACCGAAGATGCTGTGAAAAGAGCCTTTCCACATATACCATAATTGAATTTCTTCTTCGTTCAGTTCGCTCTTATCCATGGGACTATAATAACACGGTTGACGTGTCAACTTCAATATGCTAAAGTTACTGAAAGTTGGTTGATATGTCAACCACACTTAAATTGAGAAGACAAAGAAAGGAACATCTATTATGAAAATGAGCGTAAGTACGTTTACTCCAGTCATCTCGGTAAAGCCGGTAGTGATGTCAGCCCCGGGCCGCGGTGAGGATTTGCAAGTGCGGGTATCAGCGCCAGCGACGGGAAGTCAATTGCCTATTATTATTTTCTCGCATGGCTTTGGTTGGTCGTTGGACGGCTACGGTCCGTTAGTCGACTACTGGGCTGCTCACGGCTTTGTGGTCATTCAACCCACCCATCTCGACTCGAGGACGCTGAATCTTCCTCCTGACGATCCCCGTACACCACTGATCTGGCGTTTCCGCGTCGAGGACCTGAAGCTCATCCTTGACCAACTTGATCTTATTGAAGTTTCCGTTCCAGGCCTCAGCGGTCGTCTTGACCGAAGCCGTATCGCCGCAGCCGGACACTCGTGGGGAGGTCAAACGGTGAGCATGCTGCTCGGTGCGCGCGTCCTCGATGCCCACGGGGAACCGGGAGAGGATATGTCCGACTCGCGTATCAAGGCTGGCGTATTACTTGCCACGATCGGACTGGGCGGGGCTGACTTGACTCCGTTCGCGGCAGAGCACTTCCCATTTATGAACCCGAGCTTCTCTGACATGAGGACGCCGACCCTGGTGGTAGCGGGGGATCATGACCAATCCCTGCTATCTACTCGGGGGCCGGACTGGTTCACCGACCCCTATTTCTTGAGTCCGGGCAGCAAGAGCCTGCTCACCCTCTTCGGGGCAGAACACACTCTTGGTGGAATTGCCGGGTACCACGTTGCGGAAACGACGGACGAGAACCCCGAACGAGTTGCTTTGCTCCGACAGTTCACGTGGTCTTACCTTCGCAATGCGCTCAATCTCGACGATTCCAGCTGGCTGGCAGCCCAGAAAGCTCTGGAGGAGGGCGCCAATCCGTTAGGTCGCATCGAATCCAAGTAAGAATAATTGATCAAAGGGATCTCAAAGAAGGGACCATCCTGCAAAAGGATGGTCCTAAAACTTGCCGTTACAGACAACGCGGAGAACCGCATCATAGATAGATATAAGAAGCACTGCGTTAAAAGACCACTATAACTCCATAATGTAATAAAATATATGGCTGAGACTATTCCTAGCTGTGTAAAAACTATAGAGCAGAACTTACAAAATGAAATAGAAAATGATGTATGAACCAATCGATGTGACATTACATCGGTTGGTTCTTTTTTATTACAATGAATTATGCTTGAAATGACATCGTATTGTGTCCACAACGTCAAAATTAGATAACACCAGCGAAGACCTTGAGGTCGCTTGGTAAAGGTGACGTTTTTGCATGAATGGCTAGCGAAACCTATCGATGTAACGAGTGGTCAGTGGTGCGGGACTTGTGTAAGAAATCAACCACTAACCATCAAACTCATCTGGATTCGAGATGCAGCAGGGGCATGTATGGCCGGCAAAGTCTAACAATATTAAAAACGGAACCTGGTGCCCAAACTGTAAAAACTGTAAAAAAGAAGAAGGAAGCGGGGCAGTCTAATTCCCTTAATTAAACTTCATGCGGGTTCCTATTTTAAACTCAAACACTATTTCCGATATATTCCTTTTCTATTGCCCGCTTCATTCTTTTCCTATATACTTATGGTATTATGAAAAACCAATAATTATCTCCGCAGTCGCTGATTCAGTGGAGAAGGAGCGTTATCGTTTAGATAACAGTTTATAGAGCCTCGAAGCAGAAAGTGCATTCCAATCTTATTTGGACTTGCCTTTTTAGCATTCGGGGCTTTTTTATGTCTACTATCAGGCAAAGGAGGCAATACACACGTGGATCACATGAAAAAATACTGGTTACTAGAACTGGATTGTATACGAAAAGGCGTAAACAGACAGGACGGGTATCAAACCACAATCTCTCCTCATTACATAAACGACCGATATAACAATGATACTTATGCGGATCGCGTGTTTAACGAACTAGATATCCTTTGGGCAATTTCCAATGGACAGATCGTTGAGGGCTATGACTCTGGAGAAAATGGACGAGAAGGCTCTAAAAAGGGCCGAAACCCTGAACCTGAACGCATTATTGTCGGACCTGCTGTATCGAGTGATTATTGCGTGGTTGTTGTTTTAATGAAGACCGGTACCCGGTTTATTGTCAAAACAGTTTTCCCCGCCGATCGAGCTCGTTACACGAAATACATTCCCACTGGGGGCAATTAATAATTCAATTTTTGAGGATGGTGATGAACGATGCCAACAAAAAAATGCGACCGTGTACAGGCTTTAGTATTCTTTTCCTGGATCATCGGTACATGGATTATAATCGATCATTTGGTTTTCGGTTAATTCGTTCCAATTGTTTGGAGTAATTTAAAACACATGATAAAATTAGGTCATAGGAGGGATGTTTATGTCTCGTTGTGACCGGTGTAGAGGAGAGATTCAAACTATGTTCATTAAGAGCGAACGCCCATATGACGGCGGCTTATTGGTCGTTACCGATGTGCCTGCTGACGTATGTGGCTGCGAAGAGGGACAACAAATCTTGTTAGGTGACGGTGCAATGATAGCGGGATATGCAAAACATCTTGCAAATCTAAACATCGTCGGCAAAGTCGAGGTTTCGCTTAAAGACCTGAAGGGTAAATTTTCGATTCAGGACTTTGTTTCTAAAAGCGTATCCCCAGCGTAGGATCCGGCTTAATAACATTATATTGGATTGAAATTAGAAGGCGTCTCTGGCGGCTTCTTTTTTTTATGCCCATTTAAGGAGGAATATCAAATGATCAAACACGTTTCGATTCAGATCAACCAAAGTTTAGTATGCGGTGGATGTGCTTTCGTGGAGCGGGATGGCCGGAAGGACCATATTTTTTGATGTGGTTAAGAGTCTGCCGATCACTGTTATTGTCGGCAGCCGCGGCAAACAGCATACGAATGAAGATGCAGACTTCTACGAAAAGTCGCTGCTCGAGCTCTTTATCAAGCAAGATGTTCCTCAAAATTGGGGTCTTCGCAGTATCGGCATAAAAAACTGAAACGAAGGGCGGTAATTGGAATGAAACATGAGCAAAAGAAAGTATGTCTCCTACTCAATCTTCGTGGATTCGAAGCGCGCATGGGTGAGAACTTAGAGCTCGCGAAGAATTATGGCCAAACGGTGTATTCACTGGCTGGCGAAGGTTTGGTCAAAGTCGAAGAGGGCACTTATCTTGTTCCCACGAGTGTCCTCGACCTTACACCTGCTGAACTGTATATATGGGGTTCTCAGATAAACGAACAGCTACATAAGAAAGGCTTTGCGACAAGCGATGCTGTCATTTTGGCAGCTGGGAAGAAGTATAGAGGTTTGCTTCCTCTTGGCACGACTATCACCCAAGGCATGAAGTTAGGGGCGTGATCCAATGAAGCTGGAATATGTTGTTTTTAAATGGAGACTCGATTTACCGCTTAACGGTATATTGGAAGCTTTTGAACAACTCGAGCTTCAACCGGATGCCAAGAAGCACAATCACTGGACCCGCTCCATCGGCGATCATTCTCTGCAGGTGGAATATAGACCTGGCATCAGCAATAAGGAATGTTCTTTCTTTTGGATCCGTTGGCAGCAAGCAAGCGGAAATGCGGATAAGGGTGGTTTTGAACGATTGCTTGCCAAATGGTTCTATACGGTCAGCCAGTACGCACCGACAACCGTTTACTGGATGCAAGCTATCGTCCATGTTGAGGCATTCCATTCACTTTATGGATTTCAGGAGTCATCGCCACGAATCTGGACGAAAGAGGAGAAACAGAACCGCTATTCTTTCTTTCCCCTAAAGCCTGACATCTTTCATTTTGAAATCAGGTCTAAGTATAGGAAAAATGCGATCCAGCATCACCGATTTTCGACTTGGCTTGAGGACTTAAAACATAACCTGCTCGGGTTACTCGGCCAGATGCTCAGATTCAATTCGATATTAGCGCAGTCGGTTAGTCATCGGCTACGATCGAATGAAATACAGGCATGAAGTTGGGGTAATAGGAAGGTTTCACAAAAACCATAATGTAGGGAGGAAGCCCACTGCCATTTGCGCCGGGGCTTCCCCGGCACTTGGTTGGGCGAATAAGAATGAGTAAACAACAGATGATTTTGCTAATGAAATGTTCTCGGATGACGAAAGCTCGTGAGGCGATAAAGAATTGTACTGTCATCGGTCAGCTCAGCACACGGAAGTAGTTATCGGGAAACAGGGGAGTGCAATTTGTTGCTTTTTCATATTCGAAAGCCTAGGAGGAAATTATTATGTATGATAATGTCGCTGTTTTGAATAAATCGGCAGTTAAGGACGTTCTGGTGAATTATTACCTAACGTGCAACGCCGGAACGCTATCTAACAAAGAACTGCTAATCATGATTTTGGAGCCGCTTCTGCGGGATCGTCCCCTATCTACTACTGCGGATGATATCCTCCAAAAAGGATTGCCCTATTTGGCATCTCTGTCTGAATTCGAGATTTCTACGATATTCGGGCTCGATGAAAAGAGCAGCTTCACTCTGATGATCGTATTCGAATTTGCACGGCGCCTCGGTAAAAACAATAATTCCGAAAAGGTAATTATCCGATCACCGCAAGATGCCGTTCCTTTACTCGATGATATCAAGTATCAAGAAAAGGAGCATTTCATCGTGCTTTTCTTAAATACGAAGAATGTGGTCACTGGAAGGGAAACCGTTTCGATAGGGCACCTAAACGCGTCGCTGGTACATCCTAGGGAATTGTTCAAAGCAGCAATTCGACAAGGTGCAGCTTCTATCATTGTCTGTCATAACCATCCATCTGGAGATACAACTCCCTCACACGAGGATATCTCCATTACCAATCGAATCGTCGAAGCGGGAGAACTTATTGGTATTAGCATGCTCGACCACATCATTATCGGTGGAGATTCTTGGACGAGCTTAAGGGAAAGAGGCCTAATTAGTTCCGATAGCAGATTATCGTTGATGACGTCATAGAGACTAATATTCAAAGTTAAATCGTAGTAATGAGACTGTGGTAATAGGAGATAGCATCCAAGGTGCTATCTCCTATTTTTATTCACCAAGGAGGCAATTCGAATGTTTGAAGATGTGTTTGAAGATGTGTTTGAAGATGTTCTTGTGCTAATAACGTTATTTCATTTCCTGCTCAAACCACTCCTAGGGGATGTAGTAGCTGATAAGCTCGCAGGCATGCATAAGGCCGTTGTACGCGCCTTCCAGATCGTCGGAACGATTCAGTCCCGCTTCCTCTCTAGGAAAGGAGATTGAACGTATGATGAAGGTTGAGCAAATCGACTTGTTTGAGGTTCTGGAGGAAATAGACAAACAACAGATAGCTGCGGTGACTCTAGTACTCACTAAGCCGACCTCGGCTACATCGACGCCAGCGGTCCGTAAACCACGTTCAATGAAGAAGCCTTTCTTTTACTGGTGTGTCAATGCTCTAATATGGCTTTGGCATTTTGCGACAAGCCTTTTCGGTCTTGGCATATGGGTAAATGTCTACACCGTGACTCGCGGCTTTGGTGGCCGAGAGAATGGTGGTTGGTGTTACCTGAAATATGAATGCGAACATGCGAAGCAAGTGGGTATCTGGGAGGCGGATGCGCTCCGGAAGAATTGGGAGACGCAATATAAGATTAGCCACAAATGGGGCGATCTTCACTCTAAGATTGGGGGCCAGGACGTCGTGGTGCTTATTGAGAAGCGCAGTGCTGCCAGCCAGACCCGATGCAAGCCTCTCTTTGAGGAATCTGCTGCTCTCACTTTCCTTTATTCTCTCGTTAAATAGAGTTCCTATAGAAGGTAATTTATATCATTAACCACGTAGGGAAGCTCGCTGTAACCAAATGGTGGGCTTTCCCGCCCGGTTACACGAGCGCATTTATGATGCTTCATATGAATCCCCATTTTACATCAAAGGCAGAAAAGAAGGAGAGGGCATTCTTCCAGAAATTCAGGAAGGAAGGGTATACCTTTCTTACTGTGAAGGGGAAGCGCCCGAATATCATTAAGAAAGTTACTTCAGACTATCGTTTACATAACCACTGAAAAAAGCAAACGTCCCAATCGTATCTCACGAACAAGTTTACGCCGTACGCTTGCCTTTTTCTTTTATCGCCGAGTGACGACTCTAATAGGATTGGTAGAATCCCCCTGGTTCAGTGGGGGGAAGGAGGACAAGCTAGGTTTGTAACTCCAACATTAGGAAACTACATTTGAGATTTATTTCGGATAATGTTGTACTATTAAAAGTGGGGTGATTACAAGAATGGTAGTCAAAGAGATCAAGGCTAACTATCACAGCTACCTCAACGAGCTTAAGGTTGTGATAGATCCGGTTATAACTAATATGAGAACTCAGGCCGGTCAGCCATGGCGTGGAAAGGCGTGGCTCGGCCCAATCAAAGATATCGCTGGGTATCTAAAACATATTAAAGTCATAAAAACGATCCAGTGGGCATCACTTCCGGTGATTGGGCCAGCCATAGCCATAATTGAAGCTCTAGTCATTGGGGTTGTTCCCTTATGGCTTAGTTGTATCCTAGCAGCTTTGCTTACTTTCGGAGCGTACTATATGTATGTTCGTTCGTACATAGCGAAAATGGCTACGATCGGTCAGCCTGAGTTTCACGTAGAAGCATTTAAGGCAAAGCGTCCAACCGAGTTTGCTATTTGGGCGCAATTTGTAAATAAAAATGATTTTACTTTTGAAGGTCTATATGACATCGTAAATACAGTCTTTAGCCAGAATGAACATGATCCTTCAAGTGTTGCATATATCGTGGCGTATACGCAGAGTCAACATGATTTTCTTCAAAAGACAATTGCTGATCTGCAGAATACCATCGATGTGCAAGAGGATGCCATTTCTCAGCTGGAAAGCGAATTGGTGAAGTCCGAGAATGTATTAACCCACCTTGTTGGAGTGATTAAAAAAGTAAATGAAAATTTATATCGTTATGTCAATGACCGACTCGACTTCACCGATATGGATTTCATTACCGGATTCTCCTTATACAAGAAGGTCGATAATACGCTCAAGCTCATCTTGGACAAGGGTACTTCAGGAAAGCATAGGATTCTTGATTTAGAAAGCGATACTGACTTTGCTGCCGTTTCGGCAGCGAAAGATGAAGTAGAACAGGCATACTATAACAATCCTTATCCTGGCCGTCATCTTATTGCTTTTAGGATGACTATGCTGGAGGGGGAAACCTGGGTTTGGTGTTTTCACTTCGATGATGACGATGAGCGTGCCTTGTCTCTTATTTTAAAAAATGATATTATAGAGACAAGACAGATTCGTAGAGTTATCCATACCTTTTGCTTAATCTTACAAAAGCGTATGATATCTCAGAAGGAGGTTGACCTTGATGCCAAAGCAAACTAGCAAATCTGACAACGTATTGGTGATTAAAGATATTTCACAACAAAATATTATTCAAAATCGCCGGAAGTTACGTGAACAGATGCTCAAGCAAATAGGCCAAAGAACTTCCATCACTGAGCATAATATTGAACAATTGGCCAAGCTAACCAGATAACATACACAAGCCCCTTGGGAAACCGGGGGTTTTTTTGTATAAATTCGGCATTTTTCGGCAACACTTTCTACTATTCTCTTAATAAGGATGAATAGGATGAAAGTTAAAAAGATTGTGCCGTTCTCACCGAAACCAGTACCCCTAAAAGATAAATATCAAAAAGACATCATAGAGGAAAGAAGAGAGAAAAGAAGCGCCTGGCTAAAAAAAATTAGGCAGAAGGAACAATAGTGATGTAAAGGAGATTCGAGATGAAGAGTACTGAAAAAGAATATATTGTTCGTAGCGCTGGATCAAAGAACTTCCGCGATTGCGAAGTAAAGACACAGGAGAATAATCTCGATGTGACCAGGAGTAATCTAAATTAATCGTGATTGCAGCATTGGTGTTGTATTCATTGGCCAGTCCGTCGAAGGCACAGACAAGGAATATGTAAAGGTCTATAGTGGCAAGGTAATCAATAAGAAACCTTCGTTCGTATAAAGTAAGGTAAACCGCTTCGGCTTCGGCCGAGCGGTTTTTTGTTTTCATCTTTCCATTAATCTTTTTGCTTCCCGCTCTTTAATCCATTTTTAATGCTGAGAGATTATGGAAAGAAACAGCATGATTATGTCTGGAAGAGGGCACGATCGAGGTTCGAGGGAAGCCGGTCAGAATCGATAGCCCCAAGGATGCTGTCAGACTGGGGATTGGGTATTTGAGCGAAGACCGCAAGAAGGAGGGATTCAAGCTTTTCAAGCTCGTATTTAGGCAATATTTGCTATCACGATATCGCTATATCACTAACGTGATGCGCGTCGTTACTGGGTTTTCCGCGATTTTGGCTGCTTGTTTCGATTATCTTCGTCCGGAGGATACGCTTGTCGTTTATAAACTGGATCGCCTAGGACGCTCCACAGCAAAGCTCGTTAATTTGGTCGATGATCTTCATAAACGGGATATTACGTTTGCAAGCACCACAGATAAAATAGACACGTCCACCTCGGCAGGCTATGTTAACGATCCTCAGTGCGTTCGTACAGTTAGCGATCTCATAAGGGAACGGACGAGAGACGGACTGGAGGCCGCTAGAGCACGCGGACACGTCGGAGGACGACCGTCACAGAACTGTGACAAGCTCGCTCAGGCGCTAAAGCTCCACGTCTCCAAGCAGTACACGATCAATGAAATCCGAGATATGACCGGAGTTACCAAGTCCGTTCTATACCGTGCATTGCAAGCTCAGTCCTAGCGGCTGGGCTTTTTACATACTCCGTGCCGGCATGGCGTCGGCTCTCCACGAATGGAGAGCCGACGATCATAACGGAAAACATTTGCTCAATATGAAATGAAGCGCCTGCGCACCCCGTCTGTTTTAAGACACATTATGCTCTCTGCGCTGGTTATACAAAAATGATCTGGGTAATACTAACATAAATTTCAATGTAAGAAGGTGAATGAGACTAACCATGTTAAGGAACTTCGCAATAAGAACACACTTATGTTGTTGCTGGATTGCCGCCCTATTCTTTGCATTTCGTTTCGCCCTGACTGGACAGATCTATGTAGACGCATTCAACATGCGTTTGAACACGCTTTTCATCATTGGGAACTCCATTCTGTGCGCAATTACGATTCCTTATTTGCATGAAAGTACAACAAAACAGGAACAAGAAAATAAATAGGGGTCATTACGGCCCAGCAAGGGCATTAAGCTAACGGGCAACGATAGTTCGACAAACGTGACAGCCAGGGGTATTAGGGGAACCCCCTAACAAGCGTTTTTTCGGAAGTGTGGCTACACTTCCAATTCTTGCTCTTCCAAAAAAGACGACGTAAATATTTATATATTGAGAAGATCCTGTAGCTGTTTATGCAACTCTTCATGACCTTCAAACGCCTTTAAAATCAGCGCATCACTTATGACAACTTCCATCATCTTCAGATAATTGGCTTCAGCCATAAAGCGTATACCTTTGTACATCTGGTCATCAGCACCAGCATCAGATACGCTTTTGGACTGTTCCGCTATCGTTTTAAGCCCAACAGCCATGATGTATAGTGCAAATCACGTTCCTACAGAGAAAGCTTCACAGCCTGTTCTTCAGGCGTTAGAGCCGGTTTTCGTGGTTTGAATTGTATTACGTTTTCCATAATCAGCTCCTAGATTATCGATTTCTAAAATTGCGTTACAGCCAGCACAACCGCAAGCAAAAGGCAAAGCACTCCCATTCCGAGCAACGGTGCTTGAACTGGATGCGCACTTCTTCCCAATCCTTGAATGAATTCACCAGGGCAAACACACCAAGCGTGACCAATCCGGCCAGCAATAATAGGCTGAACGTTCGACCCACGTCAACCGTATTTCAGTGCTTCAAACAATCGGGATACTATAAAATAAAAATAATTGACTGTCCGGATTTACGAATGGTCTTTTTTGTCCCTATATCATTTCCTTAAAGTTTACATACATGCAGGTGCCATATTATAATATAGACATTCCGAAACAAACAAAATTTTCCTTGCCGCTCAACATGTTCTGGTAGGGAAGGAGCCGCTTTACAGCGATTAAACATAGGTACGATATATAGGAGACCATTTAAACATACGGGACACGTATGTTTTTTTGCGTCTCCTTTTTTTTGTGCCCAAAAGAGGAGGAATTGGAAATTGGATTATATCGTGCACAGTGGATTTAGCTTCTCTATTCCTGTACCGGTGAGCTTTTACTGGATTTTCATCCACGAAGAGATGAAAAAATACCTGATCTATTCGGACGACGAGCTCAACCATCGCCGATGCGAACTACACAACGAGGGATTTGAATTACTTTGGGATTCGGCACAGAGCCGCAAGCAAGCGACCCGTTACATGGCCGATTATTATCCGGAGTATGACAAATTCGATACGGTCTTAACTCCCGTATCTTTCCGTCAGGCCTGCGACTTCATCAATAAGCATCATCGGCACCATGTGGCGCCACAGGGGATGAAGTTTGCCCTTGGGTTATCAAACGGTGAACGGCTTATTGGAGTTCTCACGGCGGGTAGACCTGTATCCAGGCATCGCGACAATGGATAAACGCTCGAAGTGACGCGTCTTTGCGTCAACAACGCGTATATTCACTCCTGCAGCAAGCTTTATGCTGCTGCACGACGTGTATCGAGAGAAATGGGCTACCGATCACTGATCACGTATACGCTCGATGAAGAGTCTGGTTCATCAGTTCGAGCCGCGGGGTTTCAGTTATTGGGAAAAAGTCTTGGTGGCAGCTGGAATAGTCGAGGAAGGCAACGAGAAGATAAACATCCAACCGGTCTGAAAAAATATTGGATGGTGAACATTGCAGGAAATTGAATTTACTCAAGGGGGAAATTTCGAATGTTACAAGTAAAGAGATTCGTAATGCTGCAGATGATAATAGCTATTTTAGCCACGCTAAGCTGCGAAAAGGTGCGATTGTATGCCATTCGCAATCGAGGTGTGTCACTAAACCGACCACCGGTTCTGCCGTCCTGGTATTCCAATAAAAACGGAATCCAAAAGCGTGCTAAAGGGAAGGAGCTAGTGTTCGTGGATATTCCCATAAGTTTGCTTTTTTCAGGAGACGAACCGATTCATTCGGCTCAATTAAAATGCTCCATCTATAAGTTAAAAGGAATCGGTCTCCGGTATGCGAAACGGGGATGCCGGACATTGAAAGTCGCATCGTAATGGGTGGCAATTAGCAAAGAACTTATCAAAGGAGGAAATAAAAAATGTGAAAAGCTCAACGAGGGGTATTGGCTACGGGGTGAACAAAAGTACTGCACATGAATTGAGAGAAGGTTGAACCAATCCTATGGCTATGATTCTTATGGCGAAGGCGGGTACAGCATAACTGAATGGATAAAATCTGTTTGCGAAGTTAAGTCGGTTCCAGCTGCTGCCGCGGCCTCAAAGGCCAAAAAGGTCAAAGTCAAGCCGAAGGCTCCTGGTCAGCTCGTCAACGGTTTCCGGATCAGCAATGAGACGCCTAAATTGCTATCGAGTAGGAAGGCACAGCAAGGATCAGAAATTGTGAGATAGGTGAAACACTGCTAATAATCGGGTAATACTGTTGATAATAAACGAGTGAAAATTAGCAACGATCCGTTTGATCATGGTACAATTAGTAAAAGTTCACACGAAAAATCATAAGGAGGTCGAACATTGTGTCAAATCCAGATGAGAAGAAAATTCATACCTATCAAGATTGGTTGACATGGGACGGATCGTGGGAGTTAATTAACGGCAAAGCCTATAATATGTCTCCAGCTCCGACCTCATTGCATCAATTTATTGTAGGTGAGCTTCATTTCGCCCTACGGACGTTCTTCCAGAATCGGAGTTGCTATGTGTTTGTGGCTCCGTTTGATGTGTTTTTCAGTGAAAGTGAAGAGTATCAATCACCCGATCAAGTCACTCAACCGGATCTCTCGGTTGTTTGCTCGAAGGACCAAATATCCAAGAACGGTTGTCACGGTGCGCCAACTATAATCATTGAAGTGCTGTCACCTTCGACTGCATTGAAGGACTTTAATGAGAAGTTCAACTTATATCAAGAGCATGGAGTGCAGGAATATTGGATTGTCGATCCTGGGAATCGAACAGTACATGTATATGCGCTGCAGGATGGCAGTTACCAGGTACGTCATTTATATACGGAGCAGGAAACGATCCAATCCATTGTCTTTAAAGATTTACAAGTGCCTATGAACACACTGTTCAGTTTATAATAACAAACACAATCAGCCGGCGAGATACACTCTCGACCGGTTATTTTTTTGTCCCTCGAAACCTAAGTACCTTGGCTATACGAATGTTTTGCTCCTAATACCTTATCTTCGTTTTCTCAAAGATTTCCTGAAGCGTGAGTAAATACAGCGTAGCGTGTTGTAATTTATCATCTATAGCTCATTAAACAAGTTGAACAGTAACTGAACTTTAAATAGCCCTCCTAGTCTCTATATGAGATTGAGGAGGGCTATTTTTTAATTTTATATTAGAATCTTCTTGTCCCTGAACCAAGTGATTGTTCTGCAATTTGAATTAATGTTCTTGTGATGTTTCCACCAATAATACCTGCATCACGAGTAGTCATATTCCCATTGTAACCATCTGAAGACCATTGAATTCCAAACTGCTGTGCTACCTCATATTTCATTTGGTCAAGTGCTGGTTGTGCTTGTGGAACGACTAGACTTTTTCTGCTCATGTATGTTCTCTCCTTAACTGGATGTGAAGTTATTTTGTGGATTTTTTTGCTTTTTATACATCTACTAAAGGAATTAGAAGTGAAATGTACTTATGGTTTTATACATACGTTCATTTACGTAAACCACCTAAAGGTGAAAAGTAGTAGTAGACGTATCTATTGTAGTAGGACATGATCCTATAACCATAGCCAAAATGGACAAGAACATATATCGTTAGCCGTGATCAACCATGTCGACCCGATTACTTAACCAGCTGGAAAGGAGCGTATGGTAAAATGATAGCAACAACGATATTAAACTAACTCGCAGGAACATGATTTAGAAAAAACAAATAGTTAAAACATTACAAGATTAAAAGATAAATCACGGGCACACATATCTGTGTGCCTCCTACGGCCTGCAAAGGAGGAATAAAATGTCTAGACAACGAAAGGTGAAAAAGTCGTTGATGCAAAAGATAAAGAAAACCATTCATACTCTCACGAAACCAAAAAACCAACGTAAGAAAACTAAGAGTCGGAAAACCACCCCTACAAAGACGACGACTAAAACTAAGGACGAGAGCAGCATAACATTGCAGAAGAAATTGGAGCGGGATTTGACCTTGAAAATGTCGCAGGATATGCAAAAGATTAAGATTGAAATGGAACAAGAACTCTTGAAAAAATTGACAAGCAAAAAAGATACAACGAATAGTGATGGGGATTTTTCATCAGAATTAAAGAAAACGAAAATGAAAAAAGTCTCCAAAGATGTGACTACAGGAAAGTCATCCACTAAAAAAACAATGGGGAAATTCAAACCGCAAACGGATTGTACATTACTTAAATTACTTACTTTGTCCGAAAGTTTAGAACGCAAAGTAGTTGTCGGCTATGAAGTTTTAGATAATAGTAATCAGGAAATCTGGGGAATTGACATCCATGAAGGTGCCAAATTGGGTAGGGCTAAAAAGATCTTGAATACAAAGGTAAAAAGCCGTAAAGTTGGTTCGGAACGACAATACTATTTAGTGCATGTAACGGATGATACCCTGTATTACTCTGATGAATACGCTAAAGAGGCCATAGAGCGAGGAAGACTGAAAATCCGGAAATATACACCGGAATTAGCTTACGCTATCAAGAGCGCATACGATTCAGGATACAAAAATAATAGTAAACTGCCTAAACTATGATAATGACCGGGATATTCGCCTTGCCGAACGCTAAAACACTTATGAAGTCTGGGAACTACAGGTAAACGATGATAAAAAGGGAGG
The DNA here is from genome assembly GCF_012935325.2 of Paenibacillus sp. PL91. Taxonomy (GTDB): domain Bacteria; phylum Bacillota; class Bacilli; order Paenibacillales; family Paenibacillaceae; genus Pristimantibacillus. Next base: position 104,258 of record NZ_JABBYG020000020.1, on the reverse strand, counting down.
GGAGATCCCCTCATGTTTGCAGCTGATTATATTCCTGCAGCATTAGTGACCGAAGTATTGAGATGTTTAATCCCGTCGTACTCGAAACTCACTTTCCGATCCTCGGAGAGCCAATGAATTTCCCTAAAATCTTGTAGACCAGATTCGATGTAACCCTTCCTGTCCCCGTAGTCTTTCATTACCTCCATCGTTCGCACATGCTAAATGCAGTGTCGGAGATCGAACCGCCGTAGAAGAATCAAAGGTAGATTTAATTCCGCTCATTGAAAAATATGAAAGAGTTACCACCATGCTTGAACAGATTGAAAAGGACATCAAAGCTCTGCTTTCTGAGTCCTATCCGCTTAACACTATCAGTCTCCACACCTTGGACAGGTATAACGAATGAATGTAAGAGCAGAAACAATTTGTGATGGTGAACCTCCAAGGGATTGTGGAGTATGCGTGCTAGAAACCACCTTGGGAATATTCCTAATAGTTCCTTCTATTTCCTCATACCCTGCCCACCACTACAACTGGTATCATCTGTGCAGCTTCTTATAATTGACCTCATTCAAGGTGATGAAATCCTTCGAATGAGTGAGTATATGTGAGATAAACCCTTAAAACCGAGAGACGGGTAATGATAGATAAACAGAGGCTTTGAACAATAATTATCTCGTCAATAGCTGCCGGCAGCATTATCAGTTGTGCAGCACATTTGCTGCGATCTTATAAACCATAAGTTTGTTTCGCAACCCTCCAAACGAAAGGTTGCTGGCTCAAAGAGTGCGACTTGAGACTTTTTTAAAAAACGAGGTTGCGTCTTCCTTCATATTTAGTTATTCTTTATACATAGAATAACTAGGTAAGGTGGGGCAGTCATTGCGTAATGAAATGATTAAAGGATACATAGATGCGATCGTGCTGTCAGTACTGGGCCGCGAGGATGCATATGGGTATGAAATCTCGAAGATCGTAAACGAGGAGACTGCGGGGCTTTTAGAGATGAAGGAAGGAACGTTGTATCCCGCCCTGAAACGGATGGAAGCGAACAATTACATCGAAGGCTACTGGGATGAACGTCCATCAGGCCCACGTCGGCGATACTACCGAATCACAAAACAGGGGCTGAAAAAGCTGGAGGAGAGTAAGCAATCCTGGGTGGGCAATTTACGAATTATAAATCTTTTTTTGGGTGGGGAGGCACATGGAAAGGGTTCGGCATTACATTGATAGTATATTAGAACGTAGTTATTTGAAAAAGCGGGAGAAAAGTCAATGTGCTGAAGAGATGGAAGCTCATCTCCATTGCTCTATACAAGAATTGCTCGATCAAGGCTTCAACCCTGAAGAGGCGATCGACAGATCAATTAGGCAGTTTGGTTCCCCGGAAGAGTTGAACTACCGATTGACAAAAGAGACTTACGGGTATTCCGGAAAATCCATTCGTGAGGTCGGAAGAGGCTTAGTTCTACTGTTTTTATGCTCTACTGCAGGAGGACTATTTTTAAGCAGATTTGGGGTCCATAACCGTTATATCGAACTTCTGCCTATAACCTGTGTCGTGGTGTTATTTTTATGCTTGTCGCTTCTCTTAACACGCAAGAACGTTGATCGGGTTTGTTTAGTGTCGGTTCCATTATTTTTCTTTGCCGGGTACCTTCAAGCTTATTTTCAGGTTCTCGTACATACATTTAGAGGCCAAGAGTTCACCCTGTTTCAAAATCTGTTCTTCAGCGGCGTTTTTGATACCACTGGAGGCCTTTCCATATTCTCATTTGAATTAATGGGAATTGGGAGTATATGTTTGGCTATTCAATCGTTAGTTCTATATGCAATATGTCATAATCGGTATATCGCGTTGTTGCCGTTCGGATTGTCCATCACTTTAACGCTGATGCATATGGTGACGTTCAGGCTTTATGCTTTAATCGGTTCGTCTATTCGCTCCCCTGTCTATTACGGATATGAACGGTTTGCTAATGGTGACCCAGCTCGGATTGTCGACATAGCCCTGAAGCTCTCCGTATGTCTGTTGCTCTTCATTGTAATCAGGTTGTTCGACTACTATGTATCTCAGCGCAAAGTACGTACGGTCTAGTACCAGATAGATTGCCGCGTACTAGCCTTTGTTACGCTATCTGACAAAATAGCATGGTGCTAGTCTAGAAGATTTTATTCTTTTACTAAGCCAACGTTTAAAGCCGTGGAGCGAAAAAATGGAGAAATTCGGGGAATGAATTAAAAAAACGGATTACTCGCAGGTAATTTGGGGAAATGAAAAAGTTCAAAGAGGGCAGATTGTGGTTTTCAACTGATCCCACATCTGTTTCCGTCCAAATTTCCATGCTTCGATGTGCTAGCAGATTATAAAGCTGTAAAGTACGCAAGTACCAAGTATTCGTAATGCTGGTCTACCGGATAAATTTGAAGTCAACTTATCGCGTTTGTTAGAACGATCAATGAGTGAAACATGTAAAATGAGCTTCCGCTTTTCCGAATCAAGAGGCCATGAACAATAACGTTTTATCACTCTATAACAAACCACTAAGGAGGAGTTTAGTTTGAAATTAAAAAGAAATTCTCCAGGCATTCTTGGTGTTCTTGTTCTCGCAATATGCATTTTTTTTATTGTCAGCTCACTAACAGCAAATGCAGGGGAAACCGAGGAGGACTTGGTACGTTCAGTACTCAAGAAGTACGAGGCTGCAGCGCAGAAACATGATGTGGATAGCATAGTTCAATTCTCATTGGATCTTAGTTGGCCTAAGCAAGAACAATTCAAAGCAAACGTGGTGCAACTCGATGAGAAGGTTTATAAATTTGAAACGATCTCTCTTGAGAGGGTTGAAAAGGATCTTTACAAAGCAACTGTGCTGGCTGAGACCGAATCCTTGAAAGAAACACAAATGGTGGTACCTGTATTAAACATAAATGGGCAATGGAAAGTCATCGTTGGACAGGATGTCCACGATGGAAATTCACAAGAAGCAAGTCAAACCATTAAATCTGCGGAATTTTATAAAAGTCACTTTACTAATCAGCCTAACCAATAGTTTAGGTGGTATTTAACCAATGGGGGTAAGTGTCGAAGCTGTAGGTTATATATGAAATTTTAGACATCCGAAAACGTCGATAAAAAGGTCCGGTGGAAAACAACCTCGGGGCCTTTTTTTGTTCAGGTGAAGTTCGTGGCGGGTTGCGCCTATTAGACATAAAATCGTCGGAATCTAGTTTTCGCTGGACAATAACTCTAAACATAATCAATTGTATCCTCGTACTTAAACTCTAACTGGTAGTTGGTTTGGTTTAATCCACATACTTGGGATTAAAAAGGAATTGCTGAATGTGTGTTTCCCTGAGGAAAGTAAATGAAAAAGCTGTAATCATAATTTCTGAACCCAAAAGGGTTCGCAGTACTTGCGATTAAACGTCTTATCTAATTCCTTTATAACCTAAGAAACTTATCTTATCAAATTGGTTACTCCGAATAGATATGAATAAGATTATACGGTCGATTCTCTTTGATGTATTGTGTCAGCAACACTTGTACTCGGACCGGCAACGATTGGGGACTGTATTTCTTAGCTGTTACTCGGTTCCGTCTTTAAAAGTTACACCTAAAATTCAGCCTTCCTGTTTTTGTATACAGATTTCTGCCCTGACATCGATCTGCGGCGTGAATGCTATACATATAGCTCCATAGACACCTTTTGTAAGCAGGGAAAACCTGATCTAACACAGCTTGGAATTGCAACTTAGTCTGCCACCCCTTCTTGAAAGAGTAGTCCATTAGATTGTGAAGTTAGGGAAACTTTTATTTTGGGGATTAACCACCCTTGGTACAACAGATACTTTTTACTTTATTGTCCGATCGGATCTTCATATTTACATTTGCCTCCTTCTATCCTGCTTCATTCATAGCCCCCCTTAGTTATTATCCTAGGAACGGAGTTCCTGCGTCCCTGGGATTTACCTATAGTTTTGTTATTAGAAGGGGGAAGAGGGGAGTTTGGGGTAAAAGGAATCTGACTATAAAAACTTTACAGCCATTCGAAAATGGATCGTACAAGATAAAAAGATATTTCGCGAAGGATACGATTGCGTATGCGAAAGAGGCAGGCATACCACTCAAAAAAAGAAAAAGAAAAAGAATAAGAATAAATGAATTGAGTCGCATCTTGTATCCGGCTCTTTATTTATGTCTTTTTTCAATATTAAAGAAATTCAATTTCCTTCACAAAATCAACCCGGCACTTTTTTAGAAATATTTTTATTATCTGGAATGAATATCGAGCACGGACACATCTTATATTGTGTATTTGACGATTCACCTTTAGAATGGAAGGAGGAAACCCGGATAATGGAGGGGAACTCTAAAAAATGAGCAAAAAACTTATGAATGCACTTGAAGATTGCTCGAATGAAATTCTATCTTCCGTAAACGGTGGTAAGGTTCCTTCGGGCAGCAAAGAAGATATTATTAAGAGAATGGTTGATGTGCGACTCAATAAATTTATTAACTTCAATACGACCGAACTCGATAAGTCCTTTATTTCTATTGGCCGTGATGTCAATTCGTTAAAAGAAAAACAGTTGATAGCCAAACAGCAAGGATCGAATCTTGAAGAAGATGAACTTTATGAACTCGAGTTCATGGATCTGAAAATGAACATACTTGAGGCCGCAATTGTAACTAGGAAAGAGGTACGTTCAAAAAAGGGAGACCATCCCGTACTTCAAAAACATATTGATTATCCGATCTTTAGTGTGGATCGCCCTGGAAATGTTACTTTAGCAAAACTCCAGCAAGGTAATAACGGTCTTCTTGTTGAAAAAAGAGGTGGTGGTTATCGAACGCTTCTCTTTCAAAATGAGCGTGGAACTTTGCTGACTGATTACGATCATCGTGTTTTTGCAGCTGTGTGCAAAATCTGTTTGGATAAAGGCATGCCAAAAGAGTTACGTGTTGAAATTGGTGATATCGTAAGTGAGTTAAAGATCCCAAATCCAGGTGGAGGCGACTACCAGAACATTCGGAACAGCCTCATGGATATATATAGCACATCGATCATTTTTCAAGAATCAAATGGTCAAGATTCCGAAGAAGATATTGAATATGAGTATCATCGAATTTTTCAGAAATTCGCTGCAAGAGGAAATAAGTTTGCCAGTTTCACAGTATTGTTTCAGGACTATATTTATGAAGCGCTACAACGCGGGGAATTTGTAAATATCAACATTTACCTTATGAATGACCTTACTCTAAACATTGCTAAGAGCTTGTATAAATTCATTTTAACCGAATACAGTAAAGAGGAAAAAGATTTATATGAGTTCGATTTTACTACATTGAGAAATCACATTGACATTGATAGAAATAATACAAACCGGGCTCGTCAAACCATTAAGAAGGGGTTCCAAGAACTTCTCGAGATCGGAATTATAGACAGCGTAGAGGATGTAAAAGTAGGCGTCGGGAATTGGGTTTACTATGTACAAGCCAATGCAGTTCAACTAAGGTATGCAGCTAAAAGCGAACGCGAAAATCAATTACAAACAATTATCTGAATTTAGAATGTAGTAGCCTCCGTTTGTATGGGGGCTCTTTTTTTTAGAAAAAATACATCAGAAGACATATTTTTATACGTTGTAAGACGAAAAATACAATAGAAGACGAATTGGTGTACATCAGAAGACGAAAAATACGTTGTAAGACGATTTCATATACATTAAAGTACGAATAATACATCAAAATACGATTTTTTATACGTTGTAATACGAAAAATACGTTATAAGACGAGAAAGTGATCTGCAGACAAAAATAAAGAGAAAATATGAAATAATTCGGTTTTAAAAAAATACGTTATAAGACGGTGATGTATACAATAGAATACGAAAAATACTTTGTAATACGAATAATTAATACAATGAAATACATTCTATACGTTGTAATACGAATTTATATACGATAGAAGACGAAAGATACGATAGAAGACGAATTTTCATACGTTATATCCGAATTGCTTCACTTTCCTTATGATGGTAATGTCTAAAAAGGAGATAAAATAAAATAAACCCTCGAAATATCGAAGGTTTATTCTATAGGAAGTTCAGTCGCCAAACTGACTTCACCGCTCTCAGTTCCACACTGATAAACAACATATCGCGCCATGCACTTTGCTGGAACAAAGTAATGGCCCATTAGACTTCCTTCAAGAAAAATGTCTTGTAGAAGGTCTGCTTTTTGTTGCCTTTTTATTATCTATCAATTATAACAAGCAATTCCAGCTACGTCTAGCATATTGAAAGGAGGTTTGACATGAAGCAGGGTAAGGTTACTCAATCCAATTATATGACGCTTAATAACAAAATGCCTTCACCATCTTATCCTGTTTCTGTCGATTACTCCTTTCTCACTGCTCTCTTGAATTTAGAAAAGGCTTACCATAACGAAGAACCAAAAAATTTCAGAAAAAATAGTCACCCTATTCGTAAAAATCACGTGACTGAAACATCATTGCGCTTGCTGATGACTTTAAGCAGACGTTTCAATACTGAAGGAACGCTATCGGGCGTCTCTATTCACGCGCTTTATTCTCTAATGAAGGAGGAGTATGAATCCTCTTGTTCAAAAGAGCAATTTTACGCTGAAATTGCTAAATTTAGAGCGTGTGGTTTATTGAGTATGACCCATGATGGTGTTGTCACTATGATGAAGATTGAACCGTTCAAGAGGAATACTGAACGGTTTATTCTCGTTCATCCTTTCGTGTTTTCTGCAGCCTTTACGAAACTAGAGTTAGCAGCTCAAAAACTATTGATATATGTATTATCACGTACCGGCAGCTCAAAACAACGTGACTTTAAAGAATCGCTTTATGAAAATTGCTGGATCTATACGCTTACTCATAAAACGAGACCGTCTCAGATTAAGAAACTTCTTAATATTCTATCTAAAGCTGCTCCACTTAAAGATACTCCCCTCATTGGATCCTTCTCAGTAGAGAAGGACGCAACCGGCAGATGGATGATGAGTTGTAAATTGAATGCAGCATATACTGTAAGACACCAGCAAGGCAATCATTATAAACTTGTCCCAAAAGCCAAAATTCCTTATTCTAAAACAGTTTCCAAGCTCCGATTATTGCTCTCAATGTTTAAGATTCGAGAGTTCGAGAACATTGAGAACGGTCTTTCATTTTTACGTTTAGTTAAGTTACTAAAAAATGCAAGTATGAAAACATTACGCTTTGCAGTTCAAAGAATATATGATCTTTTAAAACACCCCGGTAACTGGAGCAAAGACTTGGTTTCAGCAATTGAGTTTGAACTACGCGATCAATCATTCATTTCGTTTAATAAAATAGTCAATGATACAGGCGTGAATCGTTACTTCGGCATCGGAAATGATCCATTAACGGATGACTCAAGACCATACCAAATATATCGCTTTTTATCAGCTAGATTATCTCTTAAGTCACTAAAGAGGGTCTGCCTAATGGCCATTCCAGCGTTGGAGAGTAGATTTGGTAAAGAACTAAACACAGTCAGTATTCTGAATAATGGTGTAGCTGAGGATTTCTACATAGAGGATTATCTTATAAGCCTCGCATGAATGACAAATTCGCCATACCAAATTTTGGCCCTCCGAAGGGAGGGCTGTTTTTGCTGTCTTCATTCTTTATTTTCTTCTAGAAGGTATGTTAATTGAATCATAAAAAAGTGAATTAGCAGATGACTTGGTACAAGCAACTGTTATTTTAATTTATACATTGTTATAAATTTAGAAAATGATCGCTGATTTGCGTTAATCGGTTATAAAATTAGACAACAATATGATGATATTATTTCAAGGTTGTGGATAAATGAATGATTTATAGCTCAATTGTTAATCCACAAGAAAAAATCTGTTGTTATTCTAATTTATTAACATGTTTATAATTAAGTCTTATTTATTAGCAATTAGCAGAATCGTGTCTAATTTATTAATCATGCCTCAGTTGTTTCCTTATATATATCAAGGCCTCAGGCCTGTTAATAACCTATCTATAAGATTTTGTTTTAATAGATACTATTAATTAATAGATATATACATCAACACTTAGTCATCTCTTTCCTATCATTTCTCTTAACGAAAAAATCAAAGTACATTTATAACTCAAATAATTCAATAGAACTTACCCAGCAGTGAAATCATCCTAAGTTAGCATCAGCTAAATTCCTCAATTAAAAGGATAAAATTCTCTTTCTATGAGGAAATTAATATTGTTAATGGTTGTTTTTTTTGCTCACTTACAACCCATTTACTATTCTATGAAAGAGGAAATTATTTATGCCTAAAACCAGTAAAAAACAATAATGTTCTAATTGAGCTACTTTAATATGTTCGTCTTCAGTTCGCCACCGTCTCTACTGCGTTGCAGGTTTATATTCGTTTTTATCAAGAAATGACCATTAACCCCATTAACTGCTAGTGCCAAATAAAAGGGTATCAATAGTCACATAGATGGGGGTATTGCCACACTGAAGGGAGTTAAGTAGGCACATCTTTAACGTAGACCAGCCACTGGCCTCCGCTCAACTAGGGTGAAGCGGCCGTCCTGCATCATTCGACAAGATACCATGTGTCTTGCCGGGAAAAACGGTAATCTCCGCGATCTCGTCCTGGTTTCACGAGGCATCGTTCAAGACGACATATTTTCATGAAAACGGAATAACGATGCCATTACGAGGTGGAGTGGAATCGTTAGGACCAGCTCGTCAAGCTGTTCGATAGGGGCGCCAATCCGGCACGTGCTTAAGCAAGGTAAGCTGGGCAACTACTGCAGGTGTTCGATGACAAGTCGAAAGGTCGGCACGAAGCGTGGGACATTGATATTTACTATCAAGAGAAAATGAGACTCATCATTACTTTAGCTACTGTGTTGGTCTTGGAGAAGTGCCCTCTCCGGACCGTAATCGGCTTCGAATGGACATACGGTGGCTCGATCATCAATCAGCGGATGCTGTTTTACGCTGGCTGCCGTCACATCGATTTCGAGACGCAGGTTGATTGGCACGAGCGCCGCCAGCTGCTCAAGGTTGCTTTTTCGGAGGACTTCCATGCTGACGAAGCGACGGTCGATATCCAATTCAACAGCGTTCGCCGCCCGACGCCGACGCATTGGAATACGTGCTGGGACTATGCAAGAGCGCGGTTACGGGTAAGTCTGCTGAACGGGTTGTGTCCACAACGTCAAAAAATTCGATAACACGGGCGAGGATCTCGAGGACTTGATCTCGATTGGCACGATTGGGTTAATTAAGGCGATTGAGAGTTTTCAAACGGGCAAAGGCACCAAGCTCGCGACCTTCGCCGCTCGCTGTATCGAGAACGAAATACTTATGCATCTTCGCAGCTTGAAGAAGACGCGCAAGGACGTATCCTTGCATGATCCCATCGGCACGGATAAAGAGTGGAACAAAATCACGTTGATCGACATCCTTGGGACGGAGTCCGACGATGTCGCGGATAAAGTGCAGCTCAAGATCGAGAAGAGCAAGATTTATAAGAACCTGGTGTGCATAGAAAATAAAGTGTTAGACTGAAAAACAAAGTGTTAGACTCGGAAAATTAAGTTGTAGACTGAGAAAATATAGTATTAGACTGGCGGGTGCTTCATTAAGCTCCCTCGAAATGGTTCAGTTCCCTCACTAACAGGCAGAATAGCGACCCTCGCAAATTTTATTCCTCGACGGGGATGCCGGCAGCTTTCAAATGTCCATAGGTAACAATTTTACTAAACTGAGATGAGGCTTCATTCGCAGGAAGAGGCTGATCGTTTTTAATCCACCAAATGACAATCCCCATGAAAGCCGATACGAGATATTCGAGCAGTAATTCCTTGGATATCGCTAAAGGAGCGTTTCCCTGAGCAGGATTCCACCCCTCGTTTAATTTTTCTTTAATGATATTCTCCATTTTGTCTCGAAACTGATAGATTCTGTTCTCTTCAATTAGCATGGCGTAGTAAAAGGTAGTGTTGAGAGAAATATGCTCCAGTACCAGTTGCATGACGGTCTCGAGTATAGAAATGCTGAATGGATTCATGTTGATGGGACAAAGGACGACCGCATCCTTTAATTCGCTCAATAATTCATTCATACATGTATCTAATAAATCGGGTTTATTTTGGTAGTGAAGATAAAATGTATTTCGATTGATCATTGCCCGATCGGCAATATCCTGAATAGTTATCACTTCATATCCTTTTTCCTGAATAAGCTCGTAAAACGCCTTTCGAATCGATTGTTTCGTGCGAAGTATTCTTAGGTCGGTTTTCTTATTCATTATTTTCTGTCCCCTCAATTTATTTAGAAGCGTTAAGCGACAAAGTTTGTTGAGATGTCTGTTATCCTTCAAAACTAAAAATATTGAATATTGAGCGTGATATTACCCTCTATTATAATGAGCGATAGATAAATAAACAACATAACGTTCATTATTTATCTAATGACTATAAACTTCTAGGAGGATATACAAATGAGATCAAAAAACCAAAATAAGTTTGTCCATAAGGCAATCGCTGTGTTGGAAAGTTTTGAGAGCGGCAACTCCGAAGCGATTACGGCTTACGTTCATCCAAATCAATATATTCAGCACAACCAAGGCTTATCCGATGGTCGTGCGGCCATGCTTGGTGCACTTGACCATTTAAAGGAAATTGGTACGAAGGTAAGTAATAAGCGTGCTTTGGTCGACGGAGATTATGTGGTACTTCATTCCATATATGAGTTTTTTGGCCCCAAAATCATCATTGATATTTTCCGTTTTGAGGATGGACTGATTGTTGAACATTGGGACAATATGCAAGGGATGGTAGAAAAGACACCAAGCAACCATACGATGATTGACGGACCGGTCACGATAAAGGATATCGACAAAACAGATGCCAACAAAGAATTTGTCAAAAGCTATGTTGAGAACATATTGCTTGGGAATAACCCCGGCCTTCTTACCTCCTACTTTGATGGTGATAACTACATTCAGCATAGTCCTCATATAGCAGATGGCCTTTCTGGTCTCCATGCTGCATTGCAGGCGCTCAAGGAGAAAAACATTAAATTCGAATATACTCATGTCCATCAAGTGTTAGGAGAAGGGAATTTTGTTCTTACAGTGAGTGAAGGTCTCTTTAATGGTCAGCCCACGGCTTTTTACGACATGTTCCGTGTTGAGAATGGAAAGATCGCCGAACATTGGGACGTCATAGAGGCCATACTGCCGGCAGAAAAACGAAAGAATTTGAACAGCAGATTTTGAGTTTGGTGCAGCTGAATCGAAAAAAAGACATCACCGAAATTAATAACGGTGATGTCTTTCGCATCGCGAATGTACTTGAGCGATAAATCTTTCTTCAAATGGATATAAAAGCGTTGCTGCAGCAACGCTTTTATATCCATTGCGATTAAGTGCACTTGTGAGGCAGCTATATTAAAAGGTGAGCCTTTTACAGATGAACATTGCAAAGTTGATCATCAACAAGATGTTCATTATAAATAGACGAGGAGTAGCGGATCATGAGAATACTGAAACAAAAAATGACGTGGCTGGGAGTGGCAATCGTCCTGGTCGTGTTGATCGTATTCGGGTGTTGGCGATGATGGGTTCGGTGCTCGGATCGAAGCCAAAGGAGCTTCCGGTGGCCCTCGTTGTCCTTGACCAGCCGGCGGAGCTGGCGACTGGCGAAACGTTTGCGGTAGGGGAGAAAATTCAGGAGACACTAGTTTCGAACCCGGCGCTACCATTCGTATGGCATGTTGTGGATTCCGAGGGAAAAGCTCGGAAAGGGATGGATAATCGCGATTTTTACGGAGCGGTAGTGCTTCCGGTTGATCTGAGTACCGGATTGCTCTCGTTCACAACTTCTTCGCCGATTCATCCTATTGTGAAGCTTATCACCAACGAGGGGATGAGCACTCAAGCCTCGACGGACGTAACACAGGCATTGGGGCAAGCGCTGAAAATGATCAACGAAGAACTGTCGCAACAGCTGCTTGGGCAGATTGGGCAGCAAAAGGAGCATATTCCGGTTGAGACGGCGAAGGCTTTTGTGGCACCAATGAACGTTCAGGAGGAAGCCATGCATTCACCGGGGGTGAACAATGCGTCGGGCAATGCGCCGGCTTTGTTGACTCAGATCATGTGGATCGGCAGCCTGGTGACCGGAATAGTCTTGTTCCTGGCTGGCAAGAAAGTGGTCGACGCGGGTTCAAGAAGATGGACGGTCAGTGCACTGCAAGCGATCGTGGGACTTGTGATCGTAATCTTTTCATCAGGCTTCACTATTTGGATGGCCTTGTTCCCGCATTTTCGAGAAGGGTGAATGGCGAGATCCGTCAGCGTGAGCTTATCATTCGCATAAGGCGATGGATAAAGGTTCAAAATATCGTAGTACACAATTACAACTTTGCAGAATCAACAAATTGATTCCTGGCCGCACCCAAACCAACCATACCGAGCAAAGCAGAAGCGCCAACCAACGTTAAGAGTGGAGTGCTCCAACTATGAGTGGCATCATGCAAATATCCAATTAGGGCTGGGCCAATTGCGGCCAGCAGATATCCGATGGATTGGGCCATCCCCGATAATTCAGCAGCCTGATGGGCACTTTGGGTACGCAAGCCGAAAAACATCATAGATAGGCCAAAGGCAAAGCCCGCGCCAATACCTAGAACAATAACCCAAATTGAAAACAGATGGATACTGCTATAAAGAAGTCCAAGGGTTCCAACCAAAAGCAGAATCGTTGTAATTATCACTAACAACCGTTGGTTAGACATGCGCCCGGCTATAACAGGAACGATAAATGCAAAAGGGAGCGAAGCTATAATCAGAATCGAGAGAAACCAGCCTGATTGATTTGAACTGATGCCCTGATCTTTTAGTATTTCTGGTAGCCATGCCACCAGCACATAAAAAATGGTTGATTGTATTCCCATAAAAAGAGTTACCTGCCATGCTAGTGGAGAGCGCCATATATTAATTTGATGGTTGTTCCCTGCGCTGCTGGCAATAGCGGCTGGTTTCGCTGGAGCCTTGAGTTGCGGTAACCATACGAGAATGGAGATAACGCTAAGTATCCCCCATACTCCCACGGCTAAGGGAACCCTAATACCCGAAGCGATCGCCCCGCATAGATTCATGGAAACAGAATAAACCCCTGTCATAGTACCCATTTGCTGCGGAAATTCCCGTTTAATCAGGCTCGGTAATAATACATTACATATGGCAATAGCGAACCCCAGAACTGCGGTTCCAACATACAAGGTCACCACCCCAGATAACGAGCGGACAGCAATGCCTATAGTCAAAACAATAAGGGAAATGAGGATAATACGTTCTACACCGTATCTACGTCCTAGTTTTGGTATAAAGGGTGATAACAATGCAAATGCTATCAGTGGAACTGTAGTAATCAGGCCTGCTAAGGTATTTGAAATATGGACGTTCTCTCGAATCATACTAAGGCCGACAGATCTTCGAAGTTCATGCGATGATGCATGTCATCATCGAGAACCGGTTTATCGATTCGATGGACGACTTTTCGGAATCGGAGCTTCAGGCCGTCCTGAAGTTCTTTCAAATGATGATCCAGCATAACGACAATAACGCAAAAGGGGAAGAATGAGACAATGGGAAAACAGCGAGGCTTACGATAATAACAATCGTAGGCTTCTTAGGGGCGGGAAATTATGAATGCGCTTTCATAACTCGTGGCTGTCAGCCATTCCCGGCATTGCTCAACCTCTCGATAAGCAGCAGACAGCCTCTGAGTAATCATTACATGCCTAAGGAGAAACAAAAATCGCACAGAAAGACCTCAAGATATTTAAGGCTGGCACTGGCGAACAAGCAGTATATTATAACTATCGCATCTTCGAAAAATATAAGCGGTATAAGAGTGAAACTTATACATTCTTATATTTTAAACAAAATGTTCAGTAAGAAAGAGGGGGAGCCATGAAAGTAACGCCTGCTGCCGTAGGAACGGATCAAGCGCCTGCAGCCAAAGAGGCTTTCTACCAGACAAAGCGGTTTCGGCAAAATATTCCGTTGTTTGCCATGCTTATACCGGGGGTGCTTTATTATCTGATCTTCCGCTATGCGCCTATGGGCGGTCTTGTGATTGCCTTCAAGGACTACAATTTTCACGATGGCATATGGTCAAGTCCGTGGGTGGGGTGGAAATATTTTGAGGTTTTATTTCAGTCTAACGTTACATTGCAGATTATCTGGAACACCCTTACCTTAAGTGTTCTGAATCTGGTGTTCGGGTTTCCTGCGCCGATTATTATCGCGATTGCCTTGAATGAGGTGCGGAAGACTTGGCTAAAGCGCTGGATTCAAACGGTTATTTATTTGCCTCATTTTTTGTCCTGGGTTATCGTTGCAGGCATTGTCCTGACCCTGTTCTCCATCGAAGGCGGTACCGTTAACAAGCTGCTGGGTCAATGGGGATGGGAGCCGGTGCCTTTCCTGTACCGAGCGGACTCATGGATCGCCATCTTTATCGGCTCCGGCATGTGGAAGGAGATGGGCTTCAGTGCTATTATTTACCTCGCCGCTCTCTCCAGCATTGACCCCAGTTTGTACGAATCCGCGGGGATGGATGGAGCAGGGAAGCTGAGACAGATTTGGCATATTACCCTGCCGGGCATCCGCCCTACGATTATTCTTCTGCTGATTCTGGGAGTAGGTCGTCTGATGGAAGTAGGATTCGATCAAGTTTACAATTTACAAAATCCTACTGTATTGGAGAAGGCGGAGGTTATCAGCACCTATGTATATAAGGTGGGGCTGCAACAGGCTCAATTTAGTCTGACCACAGCTATGGGGTTGTTTGAGTCTTTTGTTGGACTGGTGCTAGTTTTGTCGGCCAATGTATTGGCCCGTAAATTCGATCAGGGATTATTCTGAAGAAAGGAGGCTGCGCTTGAGGGAATCCATAGGCGGTAAATCATTTGTAACCTTTATTCATATCATTTTGATTCTCATATCGCTCACCTGCATCTTGCCTTTTTTGCATCTGCTTGCGTTGTCCGTAAGCTCAGGGCATGCGGTTGATCTGGGACAGGTCTTGTTCTGGCCGGTGGGACTTGATTTCACCGTTTACAACTACTTTTTCGAGAATACGCCAGCCTTGCGCGCCTTTACCAACAGCGTGATCATTACCTTGGGAGGAACGATCTTGAGCATGTTGGCCACGGTGCTGACGGCCTATCCTTTATCCCGACGGTACCTCTACGCCCGCAAGCCGATCACAATGGCTGCATTATTCACCATGCTCTTCGGCGGAGGCATGATCCCGACATACCTGGTCATGAATAGCCTGCATTTAATCAATACGTATTGGGCCCTTTGGTTTGCCGGGCTAGTCAGCACCTATAATATGTTAATTATGAAAAGCTATTTTGAGAGCGTTCCGGGAGAAGTGGCCGAATCCGCCCAGATTGATGGCTGCGGCGAGGTTCGACTGCTCATGCGCATTATACTCCCCTTGTCTCTTCCTATGCTGGCTACGCTGACGTTATTTTACGGGGTTGGCTACTGGAATATGTTTATGAGCGTCATTCTTTACATTAATGAGACGAGTTTGCAGAATCTAACCGTTGTCGTTCAGGGGATGCTGCAAATTCAGGGAAACTTCAACATGGCGGCCATGGATATGATGCAGCAGCAGGAAATGGTATCCGAAAAACTGAAAGCGGTAGGGGTTGTGGTGATGGTCGTGCCCATGCTGGCGGTATACCCCTTCCTGCAAAAATATTTTGTCAAAGGCATTATGCTTGGCTCTATTAAGGGTTAGCGGCAACAAGGAAATTCATTATAAATTGAGGGGGATTCCACATGTTTGGACAAACATTCACACCAAGAATGAAGTTCGCGTTGGCACTGGGGCTGTCCGCAGTTATGGCAGCAGGGGCAGTCGGTTGCAGCCAAGCGGAAACAGGTTCAAAGGGGAAGAGCGAAAAAAAAGCTACAATTACCGTCTCCAACTATGACAGGGGAAATATTCCCGCAGCGGAGGGAACGGTTGAGGAGAACCGTTGGACCAAGTGGATTAATGAGCGTTCTCCTGTTACGGTCAAGTTTGTGCCGGTGGCACGGGCAGAGTCGGTTAGAAAGCTGAATGTGATGTTCGCATCGGGCAGTGCGCCGGATATTGTCAATGATTTCGATACGGGGTTCCGGAATTCCCTGTATCAGCAGAAGCAATTATTGCCTCTGGACGATTATTTGCAATATGCGCCTGAATACCAGAAGTTGTTGGAGAAGTACCCCCAGCTTCGCAAAGTAGGCACTAAGCCGGACGGCAAGCTGTACGAAATCGGTAAAATTAATGAGCCTCATCTGCAGAGTGTAGCCTTTATCCGAATGGATTGGCTGAAAAAGCTCAATCTGGAGGTTCCGAGAACGACCGACGAATTGCTTGATGTTCTGAGAGCATTCGTGGAGCAGGATCCTGACGGTAATGGGAAGAAGGATACTTATGGAACCAATATGAGCTACACCTCGGGCGGCATGGTGGATTCGATGTTTGGCTCGTATGGATGGAAAATCTCCGATGATGATAAAATTGTTAGAACCTGGGATAACACACTGGAGTCCCTTAAATTTAAGAAGACATTATTTGAAGAAGGACTTATCGATAAGGATTATCTCGCGGATAAGAATGGAGCTAAAGCCAAGCAGGATTATCTGAACGGTAAAATAGGCGTGTTCCTTCCCCCTGCTATCACTAACTGGTTTGAGAATACGGTAACGGACATTCAAACGCTCCGCAAGGTTGTTCCGGAGGCGGAGATAGCGCCGATGGAGCAGCCCAGATCTTCCATGGGGCAATTCGTTCATCATGTGGTTAATCCGGTTCAAATGACCACGGTGATCAATGCTGCGGCCAAAGACCCCAAGGCCGCCATGGAATATATTAATTTCATCATCAAGCCGGAGAACGCTCTGATTCTGAAGAAAGGAATTGAGGGAGAGCATTGGAGAGAAGGCGAGGACGGTTTTCCAAAGGTTATCGATCCTGAGAAGAACGTCAAGGAACTGGACTGGGCCATGGACTATTCCATGTTCTATTCGATCCCTGAGAATCCGCTTCTGATTTCCACCACTGCGTTCGACGTGAACGATCCTGACCAGAAGGCCGGACTGGAGATGTTGAATAAAGCAGACGAGTTTCTGCTTAATCCCGAAGCTCAATATCCTGCGTTAAGCCACTATGAGCATATGCCTTCTCTGCCGAGCGAGCTGGTGGTGATCAACACCAATATCGACAAAGAAATCCAGGACATCTATACCAAAGGCATTATTGGAGGTGCTCAATATACAGCTGAGCAGGCGATTGCAGATGCGAAAGCTGCCTGGGAGAAAGGCGGCGGCAAGCAGATTGAGGAATTTATGAACAATTGGTATAAGGAAAACATGGAGATCGCTTTCCTTGGCAAGGATATCCTGGAGCTGGTTCGCTCCCAGCACTAGCAAGGGGTGCGGGATCTGGAATATAGGATGAATGCGAGCCTAGTTCGGACATGATCGAGCTAGGTTTGCTTTCGGCACGTTGTATATGAGAAGGAGTAGATGAATAGTGACCAATGAAATACTGCTTCAAAAAATATCGCGGGTAGTGGACAGGCTTATGAATCTGGGCGGCAGCGATTATGAAAAGGATAAAACCGTGGATCAAGCCGATACAAGAAAAGGGATCGTCCAACGAGATTTCGGAATAGAAGAATGGGACTGGCCTCAGGGTGTCGGTCTTTATGGTTTATACAAGCTGCAAGAATATTACCGTGATAGCCGTTATATAGAGTTTTTTCAAGGATGGTATTCCCGCAATCTGGAGGTGGGTCTGCCGTCCAAAAATATTAATACGACAGCTCCCTATCTGGCTTTGGTTCATCTTCTGGATCGACTGGAGACATCCAACCAACTGGAACAGTTATGCCAAGATCATGCGAACTGGCTTATTCATGAGCTGCCCAAAACGAAAGAAGGCGGCTTTCAGCATACAGTCACGGCCATTGGCAATCGGGATGGAGTTCACTTGCACAATGGGCAGTTATGGATTGATACGCTCTTTATGGCGGTTCTGTTCCTGAACCAAGCCGGGCGCAAATTCAATCGACCGGAATGGGAACAGGAAGCCGTTCATCAGATTCTGCTTCATATCAAGTACTTGTACGACAAACATAGCGGACTGTTCTTCCACGGCTGGAGTTTCGAGCGTAATGATAATTTCGGCAGCATCTTCTGGTGTCGTGGCAATTCTTGGTTCACCTACGGTCTCGTCGATTACCTGGAAACTTGCCAGAATACGATTAATCCGGGCGTTCGGGAATTTCTGATTGATACGTACAAGGCGCAGGTCAATGCCATGGTTCCGCTTCAAGCGGCTTCCGGTCTCTGGCACACCGTACTGCGCGACCCCGCCAGCTATGAAGAGGTATCCGGGTCGGCTGCCATTGGCGCGGGTATCCTGAAAGGCATGAAAATCGGTATTCTGGATTCCTCCTATGAGGCTGTTGCGAACAAGGCTATCCAGGCGGTATGTCAAAATATTAGCGAGGATGGAACCGTGCTGAATGTGTCGGCTGGAACCGGTATGGGAATGGATAGCGACCATTATAAGAACATCACGATCATGCCGATGGCATACGGACAATCCCTTGCTCTTATTGCCTTGTATGAGGCTTTAAAATAATATAAATATAATATGAAACTCGAGGAGGGAGCCGACTGCATCCGAAGAGCTGTCTGGGGTATATAGCCGGAAAAATAAAGGGCAGCTTCAAGATCAAGCTGATCGTCCTGCTCTCGTGTATGGTAACACTTTCCTTTGCCTTGGCAGGTTGGATGGTTTATCAATCGAATATCCAATTAATGGAGGACGAAATTAGCAAGCAGTTCTCCATCGCCACCGAACAGGCATTGAACAGACTGGAGATGTCCTTCCAGGAAATCAACCGGGTATCCCTATCTATTACCCTGAATCCGTCCATTGAACGCTTTCTTAAAGAGAACATTGTTTATGAAAGCGATTCCTACACTCAATTCAAGAACCGCAAATACGTGGAAGAACAGTTGAATATGCTGCTGGTGGATGCCCCGTCCATCAGTTCCGTGTTTCTGTACAATGAGAAGGGGGAACTGACGGTTCTCTCCAAAACCGGTGCGTCGGGAGAACCGGGAACGAATGACTTGACCAGACTGATGGAAAAGCTTGAGCCTCATAGAGGGAATATGGTTTGGAGCCGGGCCGAGGCGGTCAGCGCCATTGATCCGAACGGACGCAGAACCGTTCTGATTGCTGCCAGACGGATGCTCAATGAGAAGCTGATCCCGTACGGCACTATGGTGATGGTGATAGAGGAAAATCTGGTATCCAAGGTGCTGCGGGAACTTATGCATAACGGCAGAGGCAAGTTATTGCTGCTGGAACCTATGGGCGGCATGCTCTACTCCAATACCGACCAGAGCGAGGCGGAGCAGCTCTTGCAACTGTCACAGGAAAGTTATCCCCAGCATGTCGAAATGGATGGCATCACCTATCTGTTCGTCCGACACGAGTTGATACCGGCAGGCTTTACCTTATACGGAGGAGCTTCCTTGCAGGAGATACAGAGGAGAAATAAAGACATTATCCGAATATTGGTATTCGCTGGAATCGGTATCATCCTGCTCAGTGCACTGCTGATTACGATTTCGACCCGGACGTTTCTGTCTCCTCTAGGCCATCTGATGCAGGGGTTGCGGATGTTGCGTTCCGGCGATTTCACGGTTCGTGTCAAGGTGAATTCCGGCGACGAGCTGGGGTACATCGGAGATAGCTTCAACAACATGGCGGAGCAAGTGAGCGAACTGATCAACAAGGTATATCTGGCTCAGATCAGCCAGACGGAATCGGAACTGAAGGCCATCCAGGCACAGCTGAACCCTCATTATCTGCACAACCTGTTCAATGAGCTGTATTGGAAGCTGTACAGCAACGATCAGGAGGAGACGGCGCTTCTGATCCACGCCATCTCGGAGATGTTGAAGTATTCCCTTAAACCTGTCCAGACGGATACGACTCTTGGCGAAGAGTTGAATCAGATCCGCAATTACATCAAGATCCAGACGGAACTATTCACCGGCGAGATTGAAACGATTATTCAAGCTGATGAGTCCTTGCTGAATCTGAGGATGATGCGATCCCTTCTGCTGCCGGTGGTGGAGAATGTGTTTGTACACGCTTTCCGTGATATGGATCAAGACCGGGTGCTGCGGATCAAAGCGTTTCTATTAGATGAGGCGCTTCATATCGAGGTGGCTGATAACGGATGCGGTATGGATAAAGAAACCTTGAGAACCTTGACAGAGGTGGAGGATGTGCTGCAGGACGGCAATAAACTAGGGATCGGCTACAAAAGCGTGCTTCGGCGCATTCAGCTGGTATACGGCTCCGCATATGGAGTGAAGATTACCAGCAGTAAAGGGAACGGAACAGTTATTCACATGACGCTTCCTATTAAATCCGGGACACCGGGGAGTCATGAGGAGGGGGATAGATGAAGGGCAAGCTGTTTATTGCCGAGGATCAGCCCAACTTCCGCAAGGGACTGCTGAAGCTGGCGGGGAAGCGACCTGCCGACTGGGTAGTGACGGGAGAAGCGACTAATGGTCGGGACGCCTTGTACATGATGGAGCAAAGTGTCCCGGATCTCTTGCTGACCGATATTCGGATGCCCCATATAGATGGATTGCAGCTGACAGAAGAAATCAGAAGCCGCGGCTGGATGACGAAGATTGTAATTGTAACCGGATTCAAGGATTTCTCGTATGCCCAGTCCGCCGTCAAGTTCGGCGTGCAGGACTTTATCACCAAGCCTTGTGTAGAATCGGATATATTAAGCGTACTTGATCGGATTTATGTACAGTTGATTCAAGAAAGCCAGACCCAGCTCTCGGTGGAAGGCTGGAGAAGTCAGCATGAAGACAGCGAGCTGCGCTCGGCTATTATGGGCTTGCCCTGCAACGGCGAAGAGGTGGAGGCTTTGCTGAAGCGGATGAAGCAATGCGAACTGCACATTCTCCGTATTCCTACCTTTTTCCCCACGGAGAAGCATTATTCCGACCAAGATGTACCGCTGTTGCAGTTCGCTTTCGCCAATATTGCCGGTGAGCACTTGATTAGATGGTTTCCCGGCAGTTTTCGCCTGTTTCCCTTGAACGCATCGGAGTGGGCCTTATTGGTGGATCGGAGTTCTTCCCGATCGGATATGTTCCCCTCATGGCAGCAGATACTCGCCGATTCGGTTCATCATTATTTGGGACTGACTCTTGAATGCAGCGAACAAGGGCTATGTGCTACCACGAAGGAATTGTACCAGGGCTACAGACGATATTGCAACGAGGGGAGGCGTGATCACAGTTCCGCCGGTGAATCATTGCTCAACCAGACGGCGCTTTACGAGAAGGAGAGGGAAATTATAACCTGGCTGATGTCGGAGGATAACAGCCGCCTGGGTCAGGAACTGCAGGAACAAGCCGTTCGGATCAGCCGGTTGCCCCCGCAAGCCGCCAAGATCGAAGCGCTGCTGCTGGTTGCCGCTATTCTCCGGCTGGTGCAGGTTCAGTTCCCCGAATGGCAAATGACCGTGCGTTCCATAGAGTGGGATGTTGTCTACCAATGTGTGACGTCGGAGGATATAGCGACATGGCTGCAGGGATATATCGATGAATTTCTGCAGTCTCACAATACCTGGCTTGCCAGCAAGAATGATAATCCGGTCAAGCAGGCCATCCGGTTTATTGAAGAATCATACATGGGGGTATGCGGCTTGGCTGAGGTGGCGGCTCATGTCCATCTCAACCCCAGCTACTTCAGCAAACTGTTTAAAAAGGAAACCGGGGAAGGTGTAATCGGCTATATTCAGAAGCTGCGCGTACAGAAGGCGAAGCTTCTATTGAAAAGCACAGATATGAAAATATTCGAAATTGCCGAGGCTACCGGCTTCAACGACTCCAATTACTTCACGCATATGTTCAACAGGATAGCAGGAGTCTCCCCCAAAGAATACCGCAAGCAGATGGTTGGCCCGTGACTCTTATATGGACTCCAAATCTATTATAGTGTCCAAATCTATTATAGTGCGAGGAGGATTATAAATGTTCAAAAACAGTTTCAGGCATCTTTTGCTTTGCCTTGCGGTGTTATTGATGCTGCCACAAGGAATTGGAGCGGTTGCGGCTGAGGCATCCATGCCGGATTCGCCAGTGTCGATACCGGCATCGACCGAAGGGGGATTGGAAGTGTCTAATTTCTACAATGTTATTATGCAGGTAGGCGCCGACCCTTGGGTGTACAAGCACACGGACGGCTATTACTACAACTCCTTTGTCAACGCCAGTGGTGTCATGATCCGCAGAGCGAAGACCATCAGCGGCCTTGAAGCGGGCGAGAGGAGACTGACCTGGTCGCCGGTCAAGGATACCATGTACAGCTCTAATATCTGGGCGCCGGAGATGCATTATCTCAAAGATACAGATGGCGCTTACAAATGGTATATTTACTTCGCGGCCGATAACGGAACCAATGCTAACCACCGCATGTACGTGCTGGAAAACGCCAATGAGAACCCGATGACCGGAACTTGGGAGTTCAAAGGTAAAATTACCGATTCCAGCGACCGCTGGGCTATTGACGGAACTGTGCTGACTGTAAATGATGAACACTATTTCATCTGGTCAGGTTGGGAGGATACGGACGGAAGCTTTCAAAATTTATATATTGCGAAGATGAGCAATCCATGGACGATCAGCTCGGAACGGGTATTGCTCTCGACGCCTGAATATGATTGGGAATCGTCCCCGGGCAGGATCAATGAGGGACCGCAAGTGACGATAAAGGGCGACATCATCAATCTGGTCTATTCCGCCAACGGAAGCTGGACAGACAGTTATTGTCTCGGGTTGATTACGGCACATATTGGCGCCGATCTGATGGATCCCGAGTCTTGGGTTAAGCATGACGAGCCAATCTTCTCTAGCGCTAACGGCGTTTATGGTCCGGGTCACCACAGTCTGGTGACCTCGCCCGACGGCAGCGAGGACTGGATTATCTACCATGCCGCCCGCTGGCCGGGATCAGGGTGGACTCGCAATGTTCGCGCACAGAAATTTTCCTGGAACGCTGACGGAACACCGAACTTGGGAGAACCCGTCGACCCGAACATACCGATTGCGATACCTTCGGGAGAGCCGGTACGTCAACGCTATGAGGCGGAGACTGCCGTGCTGGGGAAAGAACCCGCCAGTGCAATCGGCCCTGCCGTACGGCGGGAAAGCAGCGCATCGGGCGGGATGAAGATCGCTAATATCCAAAATGCCGGCGATCATATCCAGTATACGGTTAACGTGCCGGATGCAGGATTCTATATGATGTCCGTTCGCAGTGCCAATGGTTCATCGAGCGGGGGGGACGCTTCCCAAATCATGTCGGTCAACGGCAGTCCCGGAGCTAGACTGAACACCGTCTATTCCGGCTGGAATCGCTGGGGAGTCTCTACGGCGAAAATCTATCTTGAACAAGATGACAATACGATCCGCTTCTCGGGCGGCGGCGGTCTTGTCGAGATGGACAGTCTGGATCTGTTCAGGCTTGAAGCAGGCTCCGAACTATTATTCGATTCTCCGGGGTACACGCTGGGACTGGGGGAGAGTCGCAGCTTGCCCGTGTATACGATCACAGGTACGACCCATTCTCTTGCAGGCAGTGGAGTTTCCTTCAGTTCCTCCAATACAGAGGTCGCCATTGTTGAAGAAACGATTGAGGGAACGGTGATCAAGGGGCTTAAGGCGGGCAGTGCCACGATAACCGCAACCTATAACGGGCAAATGGCTACGGCCGCTGTTTATGTTGCCGCTGAACCCAGGTCCGTGCAGTCCGTTGCGATTAGCGGATTGAACGACGTCCTGACCAGCGGACTGACAGGACAACTGCAGATCACGGCACGTTACAACACCTATGAGGAACAGGATGTGACGGCTGATGCTGTCGTTGAGTACTTCAGCAGCAACCCCGACGTGGCTAAGGTTACGACCACCGGTCAGGTATATGACACCAAGCCCGGGGATACGGTGATTAAAGCTGTATACGGCGGCAAGGAATCCGCATTCAACTTGACGGTAACGCCTGAACCATCCCAGGTTCCGCAAGTTGTTTCTCAAGTCAAGACCCCTTCGGGAGTGATACCTAGACTGCCCGGCGTTGTTAACGTCATCTATAATGGGGAGGAGTACACAGCCGGGATCAGCTGGAAGCTGGAAGGTATTCATTTCAACTCGCTTGGCATCGTACAGATACCAGTCCTATTGACTCTGAATGGCGAGGATTTTCCTGCGAGCGCTTCCGTAGAAGTTGTTCCAGACTGGGGTCTTGATGGTATTGTGAATGAAATTCGCGGTAGGCTGGACAGTTTCTCATACCCTCTGGGCGAAAGCCTCGGTACTTATAGTCTTGCCGCATACAATACGCTCTTGGCTGCGCTGCTTCAGGCAGAGGCGTTGTCTGCAGACGGCAATCTGACGGAAGAGCAATTTAACCAGATGCGAACTTCACTTGCCGAAGCGGAAGCCGCTTTGTTAGGTTCGCTCAACAGTACGCAGGATGGCGTGTTCTACAACGCTTACCGGGATTTCTCCGGCGATGAGACGGGCAAGTTTCCTTTCGGGATTATGGTCAGAGAGCTGACGAATGGCGCTACCGCCACTGTGTTAGAGGAAGACGGGAATAAATTCCTTCGATTGACCACCGCTGCTACTCCGGGCAAAGCCAACTTGTTCCTTCTTTATCTGGACGAGGTGACGGCTACAGGAGATCAGCGCATCATCATCGAATATCGCGCCAGATTGAACAGCAGCTTCCAGTACGCGAATGGCGCAATGGTGAGAAACGACAGCGGAACGGATAATTATTCTATGGTCACGGCCTTTGATCTGGGGAAAATTATCGTGCAATCCGGACCTACCAAGCATAAAGTCAAAGACTTTAATTACAATGGCACATGGTATAAGTTCAGGATGGAAGCCAACTGGGATGCCAAAACGTATACCGTCTATTTAAACGATGATCCTACTCCGATAGCCGAGAACTACGTCTTCCGTCATACAGGCGGCAATAAGCTGACCGGACAGCTCTTTGGCGTCGACGGTTACGCCAACGCTTCCATTGATTTCGATGATTTCAAAGTCATGGTTATCGGAGGAGCGAAGATTGCACCTGAGGGGCTTGGAACAGTCGATGAAACAGCCGAAGGTGCCAATGACGGTCGGATCACCGGCGTGAACGCCGCCATGGAATGGTCTTCCGATAATGGGGGCTTATGGTCTCGCGTAGAGGGCGATGACATTGCGAATTTGGCGCCTGGCACGTATTGGGTCCGATACTCCGCGACGGATACGCATAAGGCGAGTCCTCATGTGGAGCTGACTGTTGCGGGCTACCAACCGCAGCGTCAAGTCACTGGCGTGAGTCTGGACAAGACCAGTGTGCAGTTGTATACCGATTCCGAAAGCTCTACCGTCCAGCTTATCGCAACCGTGGAACCTGCCGATGCGACTGACAAGAGCGTGAAGTGGAGCAGTTCAAATCCCGATGTAGCTGCGGTGGATGAGAATGGGGTTGTTACGGCGATTGCTCAAGGTACCGCTATAATTACAGTAACAACAGTCGATAGCGGTTACCAGGCGACTAGCATCATTACAGTATCCGACTCGCCGATTCCAACACCCACTGTAGATACGTTGAGCAATCAGTTGCAAGCGTACGTCATCTCAGGCGATGTGAGCGGACCGCTAGTTAAGCAATTGACGAACCGGCTGAATCAGGTGGAACATCACTTGTCAGGTGGACGACACTCACAGGCAGCTAAACATCTGGCAGACTTCCTGAAGCACTTGAATAATCGGTCGATGCAGAGGCATGTGACGGAGGAAGCGAAGCAGAAGCTGGAATCCTTGGCAAACCAGTTGCTGGAATCTTGGTCATCAAAGTGAGAATAGTCAAGTTGCCAGTGCAGTAAATAGTTAATGACCGCTTGCATGAACATGAAAGAAGCTCTAAATCCATTTTTGATGTGGATTTAGAGCTTTTTTGTGCGCCTAAAACGGATTAATCAGGTTTTCGATCCGAGAAAACCGGATAAAATTTTGGCCGTTCCCATCAATTTATCGCCATATTCAGCCACTTTCTGCATTGGCAAATTTCCTTTCAGGGTAGATATGCTGATAGCCCCGAATATTTGCTGGTTATCTCTGAAGATAGGAGTGCCCACGCATCTGACGCCCAATTCTCCCTCTTCGTCGTCAATAGAGTACCCGTATTCCCGAATTTGCTTCAGATGTTCACGGAACGCGGATTCCGAGGAAATCGAGTTGTCTGTCAAGGAGACCAGTCCCTTGGCAAACAACTTTTGCAATTCATGTTCAGGCAAGAAGGCTGCGATTGCTTTGCCGCAGGCCGACACATTCAGAGGTTTCCGTTCGCCAACATAGGATAGAAACCGGACGGAGCCAAAACCTTCGATCTTTTCAAGGCAGATCGACTCCCCATTATCATAGGTGCATAGATGTACGGTGAAATGAGTTTCATCCCGCAACTTTTCCAAATATGGACCGAATAAGGACTTCTACATCGGGTTGTGTCCACAACGTCAAAAAATTCGACAATACAGGTGAGGATCTTGAGGATCTAATTTCGATCGGCACGATTGGACTCATCAAGGCTATCGAAAGTTCCAAACCGGAAAAGGAACGAAGCTAGCGACATTTGCGGCTCGTTGTATTGAGAATGAAATACTTATGCACCTTCGGTCTTTAAGGAAGACGCGGAAGGACGTTTCTTTGCATGATCCGATTGGCACGGACAAGGAAGGCAACGAGATTACGTTGATTGATATCCTCGGTACTGAGGCTGATGATATCGTGGATAAGGTTCAGTTGAAGATTGAAAAATCGAAAATTTATAAGAATCTGGATATACTCGATGATCGGGAGAAGTAAGTCGTTATCGGTCGATTTGGGTTGGAGCATGGCGGGGATGAGCGGACGCAGCGGGAGATTGCTAAGGAATTAGGGATCTCGCGGAGTTATGTGTCGCGGATAGAGAAGCGGGCACTAATGAAGCTGTATCATGAGTTTTATAAGGCGAAGAGATAAGCTGTTTGATTTGTTTTTATTGGGACATTCACTTTTGAGATAGAGGTAGCTAAATGGTTAAACATATGATGGATAAGCCATATATTCAGGAAGTATTAAAGGAATTGGAGTCTTTAGGCTATGCCGATGCTAAAGGAATATTGCTGCGATATTACCGGCTGTGAAACGTACTTTTGGATTTTATTTAAATGCTTATGATTTTGCTAGAGAAATTGATTCGGTTAATAAGGCCGTCCTCAAGAAATACAATCCAGATGATCCAGATCAGATTTATATTGGACACTTGAAGGAACGTTTGATAAGAAAGGACAAAGACTTTTAGAAAAGTAGTATTAGTAAGTGAGAGGTTGAGAAATTAGACTGGTTCATGAGTTTGGAAATATCTTAGGACAACGAAAATTGGGATTTTCATTGTCCTATTTAATTTTTTAGGGGAACGACCATGAGGGGGGAGTGGGGAACTCTCGATGCATCCGTAAACCTGGGGTACGGGGCTGGCTAACGACTAGAATTCAATCTATTGTGCTCGTTTCAACGACCCATGGTGCTCCTTGGTCCAGTTGGGAACAGTTCCAGATGGTTATTAGATACAATGCTGAATGAGTAGACTTGATGTTATTCCTAGTTAGGTGATTTATGCAAAGTTCATAGATCATTACGTCGATAAATTGAAGCTAAAGATTGAGAAAATCGAAAATTTATACCTAGATATATGTGTTGACCGTGAGAAGGAGGTTGTAATTGGTGATTT
The DNA here is from genome assembly GCF_012935325.2 of Paenibacillus sp. PL91. Lineage (GTDB taxonomy): Bacteria > Bacillota > Bacilli > Paenibacillales > Paenibacillaceae > Pristimantibacillus. Next base: position 76,278 of record NZ_JABBYG020000020.1, on the reverse strand, counting down.
CTTACAGGAGCTCTTTGGGGTTGAGTTGAGTCAGTGGATATCTTCTTGGCGGCCAGTTCATATCCCCTTTCATACTCGGAATAAACAGCAAGTCCAAGGCACAGCGGGAAGCTTGGGAGTTCGTTAAGTTTTTGTTGTCCGTGGACATGCAAAGTTCCCCGGAATTGCTATGCTTCCCAATAAACAAAGGCATCACAGAGAAAAATCTCAAGGAAGTCGGTCAAAAAATAACGAAGGTTTGCTTCCGGTGCCGAAAGGAAAGACGGATGCTAAGTCAGTGGAAGAAAGCCCCCAGGCTATTCAAAAGCTTCTGGACGGGGCTGGAAAAAAGCTGAACAGCGATTTCAAGGTCGTCTCGATCGCCAGTGAGGAATTCGAATCATTCATGAGCGGCCAAAAGTCAGCGAAAGAGGTGAGCAAGCGTATTTGAACGAATACCCTCGCCGCCTATGAACGACATTATACACGGAAAAAGCGGCTCTCCTAAACTTATAAAAGAAGCAGCCGTTAACAAAATATAGGCTATCCCAAAAGTGGGATAGCCTATTACCTCTTAGCTTTAAGGATAGAAAGCGTTAGCCGGCGTGGTGGTCGTACACCAGCGGGCATTAAACAACGACTTGATCAAAATGTCCTTGGCTTCTTCCGTGCCAATGTAACGGAGGGCTTCGAGCGCATGCGCCCTAACATAGCGATTCTCATCATCAAGCGCAGCTGCTAGAGCGGGAACGGCCGATGCGGCAGCGGAGCGTAAGAGTGATAATGAAAGGCCTGCTGTAAAACGAACCTGAGTATCCTCATCCTGCAAGCATCGAATCAACCCATCGACGCTTGCTTGGCTGGAACCGCCAATCATACCAAACGCTTCAGCCACCGTGCTTCGCACCGAAGCGGAGGGGTGAGATAAGAGACGGCCAAGCGCCGGAAGCGAATTTTCAGCCAAGTGGCGCAGCTCCCCGATCGCAAACGCCGCATGTTTGACGGTTTCCTCGCGTTCGCTTAATAGCGCATCATTTAATCCATCAATTGCTGAGGCACCCGCAGCAGCCAGGCCGTAAGCGGACAAGCTTGATACGTCTACACGCTCATGATGGAGTCCTTTCAACAGCACTTCGATCCCTTTCTCGCCATACCTCGCTAGTTCATAGACCGCATTCAGCGCGTTAGGCTCGTACGTATCCTCTAATGCCTTGGCAAGCTGACTGATTTGCTCTTCATCCGAAGCTGCCGTATGGGCCAGGCTGCCGATGCTGCCGGAGAGCCAGTTCCACGTTTCCTCCCACATCGTCTCGTGACGGCCGATAGGAAGCTTGAGACCGGCTGGCTCCGTCCATTCCGCAGTTTGATTATTCCAAGAAGGCGCGGTGGGAGCTGCAGTACGCATAAACTCGAATTTCAGCATGTAGCGGGCACTCCCGAGTACATTAGGCGTGGAGCGATGCCAAATATCGTAATGGATGAGCGCGAACGTGCCGGCTTTCCCGCTAGCGTAAGCTTCTCCTGGCGTTTCGTCTGCAGCAAAGGTGCGTGTTTGATAATTTTGCGTGCCAGGCATCAAGCCCGTCGGTCCTAGCTCAAGCGGGGTATCCTGCGGAAAATACATGACCATCGCCCACCATGGATGATGATTGCGCATTTTCGAATAGCCCCAGTAGCTGTCCTTATGCCAACCGCCGGCAGAGGGCAGGGCATTGTAATGACCATGACGGTGAGCATGCAGCATATAGTCCGGGCCAAGAACGCTAGTCAATGCGCCCGTAATAACGGGATGATCGAATACTTGTTGAATTTCGCGGAAGCGCGGCAGTAAATTGTTGCCCGGGTTTCCCTCTTCCTTGTATACGCGATTGAGCTCATCGGTCAATTCACGGTGAAAGGCTTCTGGGAAATCAGTGTTTAAAATTAGAAAACCTTCCGTAATAAATCGTCTCATTTGTTCGTCATTCAGTAAAATGGGTGAGCTGCTCATATAATCGGTAACCTCCTGGAAAATGGTGATTTGAATTTCTACACCGATTATAGGAGATGCGTAGCCAATACGACATACACGAAACTAAGCGAAACTTGCATAAAACTAACATACGTGGGCTCGCGCTGAAAAAACTTTTTATTACAAGAGAGGAATGTCAGGCGCCTGGCTTCTTCGTTTATAGCCGGCAGGCGTCTTGCCTGTTAGTTTTTTGAATGTGCGATGAAAATGCGGCAGACTCTCGAAGCCGCACTCATTCGCGATTGCGTAGACTGGTGCATCCGAAGATAGGAGAAGCTCCTTGGCGCGGCTAATCCGTTTGGCCGTGACATATTCGGTTAATGTCATTCCCGTAAGTAATTTGAAGACACGTGTAAAATGGGAAGGATTCACTGCCGCTTTGGCGGACAGAGTGGACAAGCCGATGTCGTCGAATGGGTGCTCGTCGATTGTACGCAATGTCGTCCTCATCCACTCCGGAGCTCCCGTATTTTTCCCTTCTGCCGTTGGAACGGGGATTTGCCGATTAAGCAGAAGCAGCAACTGGAGCAGGTGGAGCACGACGGCATGTCGATGCCCCGGTCTATCGACTGACAGCTCTCTGTTGATATTAACCAGAATGGTCTCAATAAAGTCACGGTCGGCAGTGTCCACACTCAGTTTATGACACTTCCATTTGTTTGCCTGCTCGAAGCATTGGACGTAAGAAAAGGTATCGCCGAACGAGTTCCACTGCGCGATACGACCATGAAAATAAATGGCGCTCACCGTCAAAGGAGCTTCTTCCTCCGGCAATGCGCGATGGACGGTGTTGCCGGGCAGAAGGAATAAATCGCCGCGCTCCATGGCATAGAAAGACCCGTCAATAAAAAAAACCCCCTTTCCCGCATGGACATAGACGATTTCATGCCAATCGTGTAAGTGATTGGGTAGCTCGTTTTGCGAATCCTTTAATGCAAGGTAGTTGAATTCGAGCGGGAAAGGAGCGGAAGCATCGAATTGCTTACGAATAGGTTTCAAATGGCGGCCCTCCCTGATTGACAAGCTGAGAAAACATATCGTGTTTGGTTATAGTGTAAATGCTAGGAGAGTAATAGTCAAAATAAGGTACACATAAGCGTATTTTCGCTATTTTCATATCCTCGAAGCTCGATTATTATGAACCTAACTGTTGTAAACCTTGTTTATAAGGCGATTTATCGTCAACGATCATAAAAGCAAAGGGGATGCTGTATGATGCAAGAAATAGCAAAAGGCGTCGACGCATTGATCATGGATAAGCGGGATCATGTTGCTACGCTGCTGCGTGATATCACGTCAGGAGAAACGGTCCGCTACAGAGATGATCAAGGCATTCATGAAATAACGGCGATTGATGCGATCCCGTTTGGCCATAAGCTGGCGATTGATGCGATTGACGCAGGACAGGACGTGCGGAAATACGGGGAAATCATTGGTCGTTCCAGCTCCGCAATCATGGTCGGGCAGCATGTTCATGTCCATAATATTGAAGGAATACGGGGCAGAGGCGATAAGGCCGGAAAGGCGGGGGCATGAATACATTTATGGGGTATGAAAGGCTGAACGGGGATATCGGGATCCGCAATCATTTGCTCATCATTCCAACGGTCATTTGTTCCAATCAGGTTTGCAGCCGGATCATGCAGCTTGTTCCTGGTACCGTGGCGATTCCGCATCAGCATGGATGCAGCCAAATCGGTGCAGATAAAGAACGTACTTTCGAGGTGCTTGCAGGGACGGGCAAAAACCCGAACGTAGGCGGGGTTATCGTCATCAGTCTGGGCTGCGAAGTAGTTGATCCTTATGCGCTTGCGGACGAGATCCGAAAGACCGGCAAGCCCGTAGAAGTGATTGATATTCAATCGGTCGGCGGCTCGGTTAAAGCGATTCAGCAAGGAACTGAAATAGCAAAACGAATGATGGGGGAGCTTGAACGCCAACCAAAAGTACCAATTCCGCTCTCCAAACTGAAAGTAGCCGTGAAATGCGGCGGCTCTGACGCGACTTCCGGCTTGGCGTCGAATCCGGCGCTTGGCGCAGCTGCTGACTCGCTAATCGCAACGGGTGGAACGGTCGTCATCGGCGAGACGACGGAGATCATCGGTGCCGAGCATGTGCTTGCACAGCGCTGTGCAACACCGGATACAGCAGAGATGCTTTACCACATTGTCAGCCGTTTCGAACGAGAGGTGGAGAGGATGGGCACTGACATGCGAGGCGGCAATCCGAGTCCCGGCAATATCCAAGGCGGACTATCCACCATCGAAGAGAAATCGCTCGGTTGCATCAGCAAATGCGGTAAAGCCCCAATCAAAGGAGTTATCGAATACGCGGAACAGATACCGGAGGGAGGTCTTTACTTCATGGACTCGCCGGGCAACGATATCGAATGCGTTTCGGGAATGGCGGCGGGAGGCGTCCACATCGTTTGCTTCACGACAGGCAGGGGAACGCCTACGGGAGCGGCTGTCGTGCCGGTCATCAAAATAACGGGCAACAAGCGGATGTTCGAACGTATGGAAGACAACATGGACGTCGACGTCAGCGCGATGCTGGACGGCACGATAAGCTTGGAGACTGCGGGCGAACGGATATGGCGCGAGATTGTGGAAGTAGCGGATGGGAAATGGACGAAATCGGAAACGTTGGGTCATCAAGAATTCAGTATTAATCGTATCGGCCCCAGCCTTTAGAAATGGCCGATTCGTCTTCACGGCAGCTGGGAGTATAGAATCCAATCGGAGAAAGGACGTTTAAACATGAGGTTAGCGAATAAAGTGGCGCTCATAACCGGTTCCGGATCGGGCATCGGTAGGAGCTCGGCACTGCTGTTCGCGCGGGAAGGCGCGTTTGTCGTCGTCAACGATCTGGATGCGGACAAAGGCCGGGAAACGGTCGAAGAAATCATGTCGCAAGGGGGGCGGGCCTGGTTTGTGCATGCGGACGTTACAGATCCGGATTCCGTGCGCTCCATGGTGAACGAGACTTTGGCGGCATACAGCCGTATCGACGTACTATTCAATAATGCCGGCATCAGCGGCGTGGGGGCGCTCCACGAGGTGGAGCCGGAAGACTGGGACCGTGTCATTCGGGTCAATATTCGCGGGGTATATCTGACTAGCAAATATGTGCTTCCCCACATGATGGAACACACGAGCGGATCGATTATTAACATGTCTTCCTGCATTGCGGAAATTGGACTTGCGAAACGTGCTTCCTACTCGGCTACAAAGGGAGCGGTATTGGCGCTTACCAAATCGATGCAGGTCGATTATGCGCCGTACAATATCCGCGTAAACGCACTTCTGCCTGGAACCATTCTGACGCCGTTCGTAGAAAACTATCTCCGCACATCGTATGGAGATCCTGAGGCTGCAATCGCGTCTCTAAAAACACGGCAGCTCAGCAATGAATTGGGCCGACCCGAAGATGTGGCAAAGGCGGCGCTGTTCCTTGCATCGGAAGAGTCGAGCTTCATGATGGGCTCACCGCTTTATGTCGACGGAGGCGTCGTTTTCGGCAAGAACGCCTAGCCCGCCGGCCGTTTGGATAATCCATATACGAAAGGAAGTTATATATGAAGCTTTTGGTGATTCAAAGAGAAGATGGCGATCGTTTAGGAATCAAATTGGATACAGGCGTGCTGGATGTCCTAGAGGCTCTGAAAATTAAGGATGAGCCCCGCGTACCGACACAGGTCATGGAAGTCATCGAGGGAGGAGCGAATGCATTGCTCGCGTTGAGACGGTTCGTTGAGGAAGCTGCTGCTTCGCCGGAAAAGTTCTCCGCTGCCCTGTATCGTGAAGAAGATATTTCATTCGGTCCGTGCGTTGCCGCTCCGCGAAAAATCATTTGTGTCGGGCTGAACTACCGCAAGCATGCGCTAGAAACGAATGCACCAATTCCAGAGTATCCCATTCTGTTCAACAAATTTGATAACACCCTAGCTGCCCATGGAGAAGCTATACCTCTCCCGGCAAAGGTAACGGGCCAAGTCGATTACGAGGCCGAGTTGGTTATCGTCATAGGCAAGGAAACAAAGTACGTAGAGAGAGAGCGGGCGCTTGAGCATGTGTTCGGTTATTGCTGCGTCAACGACTTGTCTGCGCGGGACCTGCAGATGCGCACGCCGCAGTGGCTGCTCGGCAAATCCCTGGACAAGTTCAGTCCGCTCGGCCCTTATCTGGTCACTGGGGACGAGATTGATGATCCTAACAATCTGTCAATTAGCACCACGCTCAATGGTGAAGTACGCCAGCAGTCGAATACATCGGATATGGTATTCCGCTGCGATGAAATCGTTAGCTACGTGTCACAGCATATGACCTTATACCCCGGCGATATCATTCTTACTGGAACGCCCGAGGGAGTCGTACTCGGTTACCCGGAGGAGAAGCGGGTGTGGCTGAAGCCAGGCGATACGGTTACGATCGAAATCGAGAAGCTTGGTTCGCTCACGAATCGGTTTGTGGAGGAAGTTCATTAAACAGCTGAACGTTACCGCCATGGTTGTGGTGCAAAGCTCTAATTCATGATAACGTAATTGATAATGAAGTCATGGGATGGAGCAGCTTATTTTGGAAACGAAAATGGATTTATTTAAATGGAAGCAATATGAATCAGCGATCATTTTACTAACGGTGAGATGGTATTTGAAATATAATTTAAGCTATCGAGATTTAGTCGAAATGATGAGCGAGCGAGGATTAAAAATTTCCCATACGACGATTATGAGATGGGTCCATGAATTTGGACCTGAAATTGACAAACGAATCCGTCCCTTTTTAAAACCTACAAACGATTCTTGGAGGACTGACGAAACCTATATCAAAGTCAAAGGTCAGTGGAAGTATCTATATCGGGCAGTTGATTCTGTGGGGAAAACTATTGATTTCATGTTATCTGAAAATCGGGACATGCGGGCAGCTAAGCGTTTCTTTACAAAGGCCTTGTCCTCTCCACATAATCAAATCCCACGTGTAATCACCTTGGATAAAAATCCAGCATATCCACCAGCAATACAAGAAATAATAAAGCGGAATTCCCTATCAAAAGAAATCTTGATTAGACAGACAAAATATCTAAACAACATTGTGGAGCAAGATCACCGATTTATTAAGAAAATCACAAAACCGATGCTTGGTTTCAAATCATTTCTAACTGCAGAACAGACGTTAAAGGGAATCGAGGCTATGCATATGATTAGGAAAGGGCAGGCCGAAAATAATTCGTCTGTCCTCTCTGCAGTTGAATGGCTTAATAAAATATTTGGTATTATGGCATAGGTAATTTCAATTTATTAGGAAATTGCTCTCTTTTTTAATTCTTGCACCACCACCGAAAGAAGAGCCGATGTAGTCATAGCTTTAAAAAACGAGATAGCTTCAGGTCTTGAAAAGAGTGCTCATGATTTTCTCATAGTAGGATTAGATTTGTTTTTTTCAGAAGAGAGAGATTATCCAAATACTAAATTTCAAGCTGTAATAGCAAACCTGGCGATTTCAATTGAACTTATGGTTAAAGGATGTATTGCTAAAAATGCATTCGCGTATCTTTATAAAGGGCTTCCATTGGAACTACAAATGTTTTTGTCGTATAAAATTTTGAAAAAAAAACCACCACAAACTATCCCTACGAGGGATTGTCGGTGGTGGTGGTTTACTTATGAATAATACAAATCTACACTAAATATACAATTAAACTACAGGTAAATCATGCCATGGGCTAAGTTCTATGGTTGAGATGTATAAGGTGTAGTTTTTGATACGCTAAAGATAAGGTTTGATCTCAACATAGTTATAGGAGGAAATGTTAATCAGCTTGTTTGGGCCTGAACATCCAATGAGCGAAATATACAAAGGTGGTGTTATTCAGCAACTGCAAAAAATAAAAGTTTGAGTGAATCTCAAGCAACATTAGTTAAAGTAAGTGATTATATAAACATTATAAAAGCAGTATATGAAAGAAATGGTGGGCTAGTTGGCCAAAGTTCAAAACTAAAAAGCACTTCAGCATAAGGCGAAGAGATGACGTGTCATTGTTAATATTGTCATAGACTTAATGGCCAGCAGCGTGGCTTTTTTATGTGATTTTTTTCAAATATTTTGGTTGAAAGAAATAGCAAATCATAACAAAGGATGAATTTGTTTAATAGGTTTTATTATTGGTATAGCAATCTAGCATGCTCATTTCGTTGCAATTTAGGAGGGAAACTCACATTAATTCCTTAAACATGAGTAAAAGATGACATGAAATAATTTCCTCATTACTGGCAGCTATGAGGTCAGTGGTTCCCTAGGCTCCACCAACCATAAAACGACTCAAGCCCTTGCGTAGCAAGGCTTTTTTGTTTGCTGTATTTAGATTTCAATAACTTACGATCCCACATTGATAATCTTGGGGACGGAAATGTGGACGAAATCTTTGGTGTTACTGCTGCACTTTTATCTCAGACTCGGACCGTTGTTGGGAAATGCATGGATAGAAGTATATTATTCACGTTTAAATGATGGGAGCAGACATTAGGATAGTAACTGAAAGTTAGATTATTCTTTCACGGTGAATAAAAATGATAATAGTTCTCACTTATTCGGATGATCAACGTCCATTACATAGATAACGGCCGATTTCAGGTTGAAAGTCGCATTGGGTATGGTACTACAATGACGATGAATATTCCGTTGACGAAGCGGAGAGGTACGCTAGAGTAGGAATTCAGTCGGAGGAGGTATGAAAATGGTCGGCGAACACACAAACATAAGAAACGGAGGATCAAATTCTACCTGCTATCGACTGTTTTCGCTCCTGTCTAGGACAAGAAGCATAGTACAATCGCTTTGTAAGCTAAACATACGATCTAAGGGGAGGTACAGAGTGAAGTTCAAGACAACCGCAGCAATGCTCATGTCACTTACGATCCTGATGGCGGCTTGTACTACGGGTAACAAAGAAGCGGCGCCAAGTACCGAGCCGAGCCAAACGAATGAAACGCAAGAAGCCGCCACAAATGATCCATATGGTAAGTTTAGTCAGCCGATTACGCTAACCATCGGGAAAGGCATCAGCACGAAAGACACGAATCTGCCAAATGGGGACACGGTCGATAACAACGAGTACTTCCGGTTCGTCGAGAAAAAACTGAATGTCAAAGTAAAGTTTGCTTTCCAGACGGAAACGGATGAAGCTTACCAGCAAAAACTGTCTGTTGCCATCGCGAGCAGAGATATTCCGGATGCATTCATCGTGAATGAAAAGCAACTGAAGCAATTGGCGGAAGCCGATCTGATTGCCGATCTGACGGACGTTTATCAGAAGCTGGGAGACCCGCGGCTTAAAAAAACTTACGATTCCTTTGGGGATCGTGTCTTGAAAAGGGCCACTATAAACGGCAAACTGATGGGTCTTCCGAGTACGAACATGGGGGGACAGCATAGCTTGACCTGGATCAGGCAGGATTGGCTCGAGAAAGTCGGGATGGAAGTGCCGAAGACGCTCGATGATCTGATTGCTGTGGCGAAAGCGTTTATCGAGAACGATCCGGATGGCAACGGTCAGAAGGATACGGTCGGCTTAACGTCAATACCGGACTTGTCCGCGTATGAAGGGAAGAATAACTTTAGTCCGATATTCGGTTCGCTTCATGCATATAAAGGCCAGTGGATGAGAGACAAGTCGGGCAACGTCTCCTACAGCTCCATCTTGCCGGAAATGAAAACGGCGTTAGCCAAGCTTCACGACTTGTATGCGGCCGGTATCATCGACAAGCAATTTGCCATCCGCAAAGATATTAACGAGCTTGGTGCGGCAGGGAAATTAGGCATCGTACTCGAACCATGGTGGAGTCCGTATGGCAGTCCGATACCCGATTCTGTCAAGAACGATCCGAAAGCGGAGTGGAAGGCCTATTCCGTTCCTGTCGATGAAGACGGAAAATTCAATACGTTTGATAAGGATCCGGCCGGTGCGTACCTGGTTGTCAGGAAGGGGTACGAACATCCCGATGCGGTTATGAAAGTGCTGAATGTCCAGTTCAACAGTAGTTACGATCCGGAATCGAAAGACATTTACAAGGGGCTAAACGTCGGCTGGTGGATATGGCCGTTTGCCCTCCTAATCGGTGATGAACCTGCCGTATACAATACCTATCTCAATCTGAAGAGCGCATGGGATGCGAAAGATCCGTCCAAACTTAACTCGCAAGAAAAAATTTGGTATGAATCCTTTGTGAAAAATGATGAGAATCCGAAAAAGGATTTAGTTGCATGGGCTGAAACGCTGGCGAGATTGGAGGGCTCGAAGGAAGTCAATCCAGCCAATTACGTTATCGCGCGCAACGTCTTTTTCGGACAGACGAAAACGATGGATCAGAAATGGGCTATTTTACAGAAGTTGGAAAATGAAACGTTTTTGAAAATCGTAATGGGTGAAGAGCCTGTCGACAAGTTCGATTCGTTCGTTGCGGAATGGAAGCGACTTGGCGGCGATCAAATCACCAAAGAAGTGGAAGAGGAAGTCAAAAAAAAATAAAAGGATAGGAAAGAAGCGGAGGGCGCTGAGTTGTCGACTTAGCGCCTTCCATGCTTCTGGGAAGGTGAGCGAGAATGAGGGACAAAAAAACGTTATTTCACTATCATCTTATGATGTTTCCCGGCGCCTTGCTGTTATTCGTGTTCAGCATCATTCCGATGTTAGGAATCATCATGGCGTTTCAGCGGTTTGTGCCGGGCAAGCAGATTTGGAAACAGGAATGGAACGGCCTTGAGAACTTTACCTTCATGCTGCAAATTCCAGATAGTAAGCAAGTGCTGTTCAATACAATCATCATCGCCTCGATGAAAATCATTGCAGGCATTATTGTACCGGTCACGTTCGCGCTTCTTTTGAATGAAGTCCGATTGCAAAAGTTCAAACGCTTGGTACAAACGATCGTTTATTTGCCGCACTTCATGTCGTGGGTCATTTTGGCGGGCATCATGATTAATATTTTGTCGCTGGAAGGTATTCTAAATCAATTACTTTCTCTTTTTGGTGTTGATCCGATCATGTTTTTAGCCAGCAATTCCTGGTTTCGACATATCATCGTGTGGAGCGACGTATGGAAGGAATTCGGATTCGGCGCTATCGTGTACTTGGCTGCTTTGACTGGCATCAATCCTGCGTTATACGAGGCGGCGGAAATAGATGGTGCGAGCCGCTTTCATAAGCTGAAGTACATTACGCTTCCCGGCATTATGCCGACGATTGTGCTCTTGACCACCCTGAGTCTCGGTAACGTGCTTAACGCGGGATTCGATCAAATATTCAACCTGTATAATCCGCTCGTCTACTCTTCCGGGGATATTATCGACACTTACGTATACCGGATTGGCATAGTGCAAATGCAGTATGGATTGGCCACGGCCGTCGGTTTGTTGAAATCGGTCGTAGCGATTGTTCTGATTGCGATTTCGTATCGATTGGCTTATAAATTCGCAAACTATAGGATTTTTTAAGTAAGAAAGGAGGACATCATGGTTAGATCGCAATCGTTATCCAATCGTACCGTTGATCTAGTTATTTTACTGGCGTTAGTCCTTACGGCGCTGATTTCGCTTTACCCACTCTGGTACACAATCGCTCTCTCCGTCAGTGACCAAGCAGCCGCGAACGCCGGAAAGGTGACTGTATGGCCGGTCGGGTTCAACCTGACGTCGTATCAAATTATTCTTGAAGATGATAAGTTTTTCAGGGCGTTTGGCGTCTCTGTCAAACGAGTGGTTTTGGGAGGAGCGCTTAATTTCATCCTGACAGTTATTATGGCGTATCCTTTGTCCCTGGAAAACAAGCAGTTCCGCGGAAGAAATCTGTACATGTGGTATCTCGTCTTTTGTATGCTGTTTTCCGGAGGAATGATTCCCCTATACATGACCATAACGACACTCGGCATGCAAAATACGATTTGGTCATTGGTCATTCCAGGGGCGGTTCCCATTTTCAATGTCATTCTGATTATGAATTTTTTTCGAAGTTTACCGAAGGAATTGAACGAAGCGGCGGTCGTCGATGGAGCGGGACCATGGTATACGCTGATGCGCATCTATATTCCGCTTTCATTACCAGCGATGGCAACGGTGACGCTGTTCAGTATTGTCGGGCATTGGAATTCGTTCTTCGACGGACTGATTTATATGAGCAAGCCAGAAAACTATCCGCTTCAGACGTATATCCAGCAGCTGGTCGTCTCTATATCGCCGGAAGCGATGAGTAACTTAACCTCAGATCAGCTGATCCAACTGATGAAAGCATCGGACAAAACTTTAAACGCGGCAAAGCTGATGGTCGCCATGATTCCGATTTTGTTAATTTATCCGTTCTTGCAGCGCTATTTCGTTCATGGCATCGTACTGGGATCGGTTAAAGAATAGCGGAGTCATAGGATCGTTAATGAAGGAATTAAGGGAAGAATTAAGAGGAAAATCAAGGAAAGAAGGCCAAATGTATGACAACAGTTAAAAAAGTACATGTTATTTTTAAAACGCATTTGGATATTGGGTTTACCGATCTTGCGGCTAATGTGGTTGACAAGTACATGAATACGTTTATTCCGCAAGCCTTATCATTGTCTGAACGTATGCAAAACGATGACGGACGGTCGAAATTTATTTGGACAGTTGGGTCTTGGCTGATCGACGAATATTTGCAATCTGCGCCTGAGGAGCAGCGGATCCAAATGGAGAATGCGATTAGCAGAGGCGAAATTGCATGGCACGGTCTTCCTTTTACGACCCATACGGAATTGATGGATAAAACACTGCTTGAATATGGCTTGTCGATTTCCAAGAAGTTGGATCAACGTTTCGGGAAAAATACCATTGCCGCGAAAATGACGGATGTTCCGGGACATACGATCGGCATCGTACCTATATTGGCTAGTTACGGAATTCGTTATTTGCATATAGGAGTAAATCCTTCCAGCAAGCCTCCGTGTGTCCCGCAAGCGTTTGTTTGGAGGGCGAGCGATGGCTCCGAGCTGATCGTTAACTATGCCGGTGATTATGGTCAAGCTCTGGAAGTGGAGGGACTTGAGGATGCGCTCTATTTTGCCCACACAGGCGATAATAACGGTCCTTCTTCCTTAGAAGATATAGAGTGGCTGTACAGTCGATTGCAAACGGAATACCCCGGTGCGGAAATTGCCGCGTCAACACTGGACGCATTCGCCGAAAAGCTGCTGGAATGTAAGCATGTGCTTCCGGTCGTTAGCGAGGAAATAGGTGATTCGTGGATCCAGGGCACGGCTTCCGATCCGCTCAAAGTGGCACGCTACCGGGAACTGCTTCGATTAAGGGACAAATGGGTGAGTACGGGTTCTCTAGATCCAAATGGCGAAAGTTACAGCAGGTTTTGCAATCGTCTCATGTTGATCACAGAGCATACTTGGGGGTTGGATGAGAAAACATATTTGGCAGATTACGTAAATTACTCTGCAGCTGATTTTTCGGCGGCGAGATCGAAGGATCAGTTTAGGGATGAAGTGGTTCAAGGTCCGTATTATGATACGTTTAATCGACTTGGACGAAAGGAGGAGCGCAGCTATCGACACTTTGAAAGCTCGTGGGAGGAGCAGCGCGCATATCTGGATCAGGCGGTGTCAGCGCTAAGTTCGGAATTGCAAATCGAAGCAAAGAAAGGGTTAGACAGCCTGAACCCTGTCAGTTCATATCATACAAATGACGCTGAAAACATTGAAAATCTTGAAATGAACCGATGCTATACGTTAGGAGAATTTCTAGTTAGCTTCGCTTCTGACGGTTCTATCAATCAACTGGTTGATACAAATAGGAAAGTATGGGCAAATGATGGAAATAGGTTGGCTGCCTACCGATATGAAACGTTTGGCCAAGAAAACTACGACCGCTATTTCAAGGAATATACGGTTGACATGAAAAAGAATTATATTTGGGCGATACCCGATCACGGAAAGCCCGGAATTGAATATGCAGAGCCTGCTCCGGAACATAAGCAGTACCGTCCGATTCTAAGAAATCTTCAATTGGAAAGGCGAGCGGACGCCGACAAAGTATGGGCTCATTTAGAGATGCCTTTCGATGCTTGCATGCATTATGGCGCACCTCATCAGCTCGAGATCGTATACACGTTCTATCATAACGATTTTAACATCGATGTGGAGTTAAACTGGACGGATAAATCGGCATGCCGTTTGCCGGAAGCGAGCTGGTTCTCGTTTGTCCCTTGCGTTGACAGTCCGAACATGTGGACGATGGACAAATTGGGTACACGGATATCGCCGTTATCGGTAGTAAAGAATGGCAACCGGAATATGCACGCTGTGAATACAGGACTTTATTATGAAGGTGCGGATGGACGTGTCGTGATTGAGACACTGGATGCTCCTGTAGTTTGTCCGGGTGAAAGACGATTGCTGCAATTTGACAATACGTTTGCTCCACTCGCGGGTGGCTTTCATTTTAATCTGCACAATAATTCTTGGGGAACGAATTTCCGGATGTGGTTCGAGGAAGATATGAAATATCGTTTCCGATTACAGTTCAGGTCTAACAAATAATAAAGTAATAGATTAGGAGAATATCATGTCCATTTATTATGATAACAGCAATCGAGTGTTTCATTTACGATCCAATAACTCCAGCTATATTATTCAAATCGTTAAGGGTGAAGTTCCAGCCCATCTCTATTGGGGTCCAAAACTGGGAGCAATCCAATTCCAGCCTTCATTAGATTTAGTAGAAAGATGCTCATTCAATCCAAGTTTTCTGCTAGAGGATAAAGCCTACTCTCTAGATACTCTACCAAACGAATTTCCGTCGTACGGCAATGGTGATTTCAGGGAGCCAGCGCTCGAGGTCCACTTGCAGGATGGTACAACAGTTACTGATTTCCGTTATGAAGGTTATACGTTAAGCAAAGGTAAGCCGCGTTTGCAGGGCCTACCCTCCACATATGTTGAGAGTGATGATGAAGCAGATACGCTGGAAATGGTTCTGCGAGATGCAAAAAGTGGACTAAAGGCGACTCTTGTGTACACCGTATTTAACCATATTGACGCAATTACACGTTCCGTACGTATCGAGAACTTAGGACAGGGCAAGATTGTACTGAACCGAGTATTAAGCGCTAATGTTGATTTCCATCATTCCAACTTTGATATGTTGCAATTGTCCGGTACATGGACCAGAGAACGCCATGTGCACAAGAGGCCGCTAGTACCTGGAATTCATCGGATTGACAGTAAACGCGGCTCCAGCAGTCATCAGCAAAATCCGTTTATTGCCTTGCTGGCTAAAGATGCGACGGAGAATCATGGTGAAGTATACGGGTTTAGTCTTGTATACAGTGGTAGTTTTCTAGCGCAGGCGGAAGTGGATCAATATGGGATGACCAGAGTTGGCATGGGTATTCAGCCATTTAATTTTCAGTGGTTGTTAGAGCCTGGAGATACATTTCAGGCTCCTGAAGCCGTACTTGTACGGTCGGCTGAAGGATTAGGTGGAATGTCACGAACCTATCACAAGCTCTATCAAACCCGTTTATGCAGAGGTAAATTCCGTGATCAGCAAAGACCGATTCTCATTAATAACTGGGAAGCGACTTACTTTAATTTCGACGCAGATAGAATAAAAGAAATTGCTCATGCAGGCAAAGAACTTGGTTTGGAGTTATTTGTCCTGGATGATGGCTGGTTTGGGAAGCGTGACAATGACGACAGCTCATTGGGAGATTGGGTTGAGGATCGGCGCAAGCTTCCAGAAGGACTCGGTAAGCTGGGAGAAGATATCACGGCAATGGGGATGCAATTTGGTCTATGGTTCGAGCCGGAAATGGTATCTCCAAACAGTAATCTGTACCGGGTGCATCCGGACTGGTGTTTGCATGTGCCAAGACATACACGAACATTAGCTAGGAATCAGTTGATTCTCGATTTATCGCGCCAGGATGTACAGGATTATATTGTGGATTCGCTCAGTTCCGTGCTCTCATCGGCGCCAATCACTTATGTAAAATGGGATATGAACCGGAATATGACGGAGATTGGTTCCGCCCAGCTCCCTCCAGAACGTCAACGCGAAACAGGGCACCGTTACATCCTTGGACTTTATGAGGTGATGGAGCGAATCGTCTCTAGTTTCCCACATATTTTATTCGAGAGTTGTTCCGGAGGTGGCGGACGATTTGATCCAGGAATGCTGTACTATATGCCTCAGACCTGGACTAGCGACGACACCGATGCGGTTGAAAGATTGAAGATTCAATATGGAACAAGTATGGTGTATCCTGCAAGTTCCATGGGGGCCCATGTTTCAGCCATTCCAAATCACCAGGTACAACGCAATACACCTTTGGAAACACGCGGGCATGTCGCAATGTCCGGGAATTTTGGATACGAGCTGGATCTGACCAAGTTAAGCGAATCGGAGTGCGAAGATATCCGGCAGCAGGTTGGCCAGTACAAAGAACTTCGAAAGCTAATCCAGTATGGAGACTTCTATCGGCTGCTCAGTCCTTTTGAAGGGAATGAGACAGCGTGGATGTTTGTATCGGAGGATAGAAAAGAAGCCTTTGCTGCTTACTTTAAGGTTCTTGCCGAGCCGAATGCACCACTCTGTAGATTACGTCTGACAGGACTCGATCCGAATAAGTCGTATCGTCTGCAGCATAACGGCAAGGAGTACAGAGGCGATGAATTGATGTACTTCGGACTCGCTATTCCACAGTTAGAGGGGGATTTCAGAAGTATCCTCTTTGTCTTACAAGAGATTTGATATAAAAAGTAATAAACTAACCGTTTGTCCCTCAGATTGTAGAGAAACCCACGCTTTTTCCGAAGCGATGGGTTTCTCTTTTTGTTCTGAGACATGGTTTGAAGAGAGCTTAAAGGGATTTCTCCTAGATTGCCCTCCTTTCTATGTGAAGGGCAATCTTTTTCATGTTCTGAACGGCAGCGGTCTTGAGCGCTTAGTATACAACAAACCCGGTACCTGCGCGGTACTGGATGGGGCTTGACATCGAGCTTAGTTACGTGTTGCGAATGATCCGCGTTCACTACGGAGACCTTAACGGTTCCGGATTGAAAGTCGAATCGGAGAAGGGACCTCGATGATGATGAAGATTCCGACTGGGGAGCCGGACGGCGATGCCTCGGCGGGAATTCCGTCGGCGACGGTATGAAATCAGTCGGAGGCCGGACAAGCTATTGAAAACAGCGGATCAAACTCAGCCTGCTGCCGACCATTTTCACTCTCACTCTTGGGAAAAAGTGCTATATACTCGAAGTGTAAAGAAAATTCGATTCAATGGGGATACGAAATGAAGTTCAGGACTGCAGTATTGCTTATGTATCCATCGCGAGCATAGAAATTCCGGATGCGTTCCTCGTGAATGAAAAGCAGCTGAAGCAATTGTCGGATCTTCCACACTCGTTGTCAGGTCCGCATGTCAAACCACAAAGGGCAACCGCGAATCTATAAAGATTTATATAACTTCCGCCATTTCTGTAACATGGGTGTAACACAGTCTGGTTAATGATTTAACTATTGAATAAGGATGGAATACTCAATGATAAAACCTATGGTAGTTGATGACGAGCATTGGATTCGGGAGGAATTGAAACGGACCATTGATTGGAGCCCGTACGGAACCCAATTCATTGGTGTTGCCGAGGACGGTTATAAGGCGTTGGAGTTAATCGAATCCCATGTTCCGGAAATCATTATTTCAGATATCAAGATGCCCACTATGGACGGTATTGAATTAATTGACGAAATAAAGAAGCGCAGAATCGATAAGAAGGTTATTTTTATTAGCGGCTTCGGCGATTTCACCTACGCTCAGAAGGCGGTCAAGCTGGGGGCGTTTGATTATAATCTAAAGCCGGTCGAGGAACCGATTACGCTAAATTCAGATTTGAGGCAACATACGGGGCGAAAAGTTTTGTAAGCGTTTTCTTTGTTGTGGCTTGACAACATTGCAAAACCTAGGTGAAAGGGGGGATTGAATGAAGAAAAAGGAAACATGAATGAATTCATTGGTCTTAAATTCATAGGGAGGTTAGGAGGTTGTATAGTACTGGAATCATAACTCATGTAGATGTATTTGTTTATATTTAATATATTAATTCCCAGATTCTAATTACTTTTAACGGAGGTAACAATGAAAAAAATGATAATCTCTGTACCTTTCTTGACCATTGTTCTATTTGCCTCGTTGCTCATGATAAGCAGCGTTGTAAGTGCTAACTCTGTTTGGCCGAGACCGATTGTCCCGCCGTTGCCAGATAGCGTTACGAATGTTACGACGCCTAAGGTTAGTTTGAATGGCACCTGGAAATTTACAAAAACGCCGCCGACCAATTTCTGGGATAACTCGTCCGATCCAGCGACGTGGCCAAATGTTAACGACGTTCAAATTCCAAGCGATTTGTCGATCAAAGGGTTTTGGACACACTGTGGAAAAGATAACTGTCTAACAGATAAAGATAAAGAGTTTCCATACAAGAAGCAAATAGCCATCCCGTCCGAATTTGCAGGGAAACGAATATTTCTACGGTTTGAAGCTGCTTACAACTTTGCCCGGGTATGGGTGAATGGCAATTTGGTACGTACACATATTGGGGCGTTCTCTGAATGGGATGCGGATATTACGGATTATGTGACGCCTGGTTCCGACGCATGGGTTACGATCGGCGTTACTGCGCAGGATACGTCAGTAGCGTTTTTCCATCAAAGAGGCATAACACGGGATCTGACACTATACGCGGCTCCTCAGGACTACGCTATGCGGCTTCATGCATCGACGGATCTGGATGCCGATTATAACAATGCGACATTAAAGGTAGAAAGTGGAGTCGTATTCAAAGGCGGATCGAATGCAACCGTCAATCTTTCATTGAAGGATCCATCCGGCAAAGACGTAGCACTTGCCCAGAACTCGATTTCCATCAGTTTATCTAATCCAGAAGGCAGTATCTCGATACCTGTGACCGCTCCTCTCAAGTGGGATGCCGAGCACCCGAATCTGTATACGTTGACTGGCACATTTGTCGTCGACGGCAAGACGACTCAGACGATTGTTCAAAAGATTGGCTTCCGTGAAATTCAGGTGAGCGGTCAAAAAGTACTTGTAAACGGCAAACCGGTCAATTTGCGTGGCGTTGCATATCAACACACTTATGCAACGGAAGGGTTCCGTACATCAGCAGAAGAGCATCGGAAAAACTTTTTGAAATTGAAGGCCGCGAATATCAATTATATTCGAACTGCTCATATGGCGCCGCCTAAGGTTGTACTGGACTTGGCTGATGAATTGGGCATGTTCGTAGAGTATGAGACATCCGTTATGTTTAATGGTGGTGAGAAAACGAACGCCCCTGCAAGAACTGAAGAATATATGACCCAATTCTCAGAAAATGTTGAGGCCGACAAAACGCATCCTAGCATCTTGTACTGGTCCATTGCCAACGAAAGTGCTGCAGGTTCTAATATGACGAAAATGCTGGATTACATCAAACTGGAAGATCCGACTCGTCCGAATAAACATAGCTGGGGCTACAATGGTGTAAACACTTCCATTTATAGCGTCCATTATCAAACGGATTCGCCATCATCTACGAAACCGACGATTTACGATGAACTTGCTCACGGTTTTTACGTGGAACCTGCTTTTGATCCGGGAATTCGCGATTATTACGGCGAATATCTCTCGAAATATTGGGAAGGCATGTACGCTAATAAGGGGATTCTCGGCGGTGCGTTGTGGACAGTGATGGATGCTTCGTTTCAGACGGCCGGTAGTAACGGTGTCAACGCCAATTGGGGTACCACAATGGATGCATGGGGCCGTGAAAAACCAGAATACTATAATGTGAAAGAAGTATTCAGTCCCAATAAAATTACTGGGAATGCATTGGTTAATCCTGGAGCGAATAAGCCTCTGATCATTAAGGTAGAAAATCGTCACGATTTTACTAATATGAGCGAGATGAATATCACTTACAATGTCGGATCGAGCTCGGGAACAGTGAATGCGAATATCGATCCGCGCGCGACTGGGACGATTACTATTCCTGCCCGTGACTGGAAGTTGGGGGAAGTCCTCAATTTGAAGTTTACAAATCCGCAGGGTTATTTGGAAAACGAATATAACTTGACGATAGGCAAACCGCTCTATAGCTTTGCTGATCCGTCCGGCTCAGCTCCGGCGATTACGGAAGATTCGACATCCTTGACCGTGACGGGAACTGATTATGCTCTTAAGTTCAGCAAAAGTACTGGTATGATCACGTCGGGTATATACAGCGGCAGCACCGTATTGACAGGTGGACCGTATTTGAATATGGGGAAGGTATCCCTTTCAGCCTGGACTTTCAAATCGATAAAGAGCTCCACCGTCAATAACGAAGCCGTCATTACGATTGATGGGACTTACGGTTCTGTCGGAGCTACCTTCGCCATCCAAGTTGACGGAACAGGACTTATCCGTACAACCTATACGGTGACGAATCCTCCATCCGGATATTCAGAAGTAGGCGTGGGGTACGACGTTACGGGCAATGCGGATACGCTATCTTGGCTGAGAAACGGCAAATGGACGTCTTATCCGTCAGACCATATTGGGCGCAATGCAGGACAGGCAATCAAACATAAGCCATCGGGCCAGATGGATACTTATGGAGTGAAGCCGACGTGGTCATGGTCGCTTGACGAAAAAAACTTTGGGGAATTTGGAGCCAACGATCCTGGTGATCGGGGGACAAATGAC
Organism: Paenibacillus sp. PL91; assembly: GCF_012935325.2. Taxonomy (GTDB): domain Bacteria; phylum Bacillota; class Bacilli; order Paenibacillales; family Paenibacillaceae; genus Pristimantibacillus. Next base: position 55,514 of record NZ_JABBYG020000020.1, on the reverse strand, counting down.
TTCCGAAGCTCCAAAACTTACTTCATTTACGGTTCCTTGATTTTGAATGACTCCAACATCCGGCTCCGTGCCGAAGGGGATGGAACGGGCTCAATCAGGGCTCAGATCAATGGAAGCAATACGCGTTTGAACATCAATAACTTATGGGCGGTTCCGACGAAGACTCAGTGCTGTGACAATTTCGCCGAAAAAAATATTTCGATAGCTAACGGCTACAGCAACACGGTACAAATGAGGCTTACGAATAGCGACACAGTCAACACAGCGTATACGAATAATTTAAACCTGGATCCTACACTAAAATTGAGTGCTACGAGTGTCAATAGCGACCCTCAATTTTCGCTGGATAAAGCTTTAGATAGGGATTTAGATACTAGTTACAAGAGTGGAGATTCGCCCAGCTTCCCGGAGTATTACACAATGAAATGGCCAACAGGACGGACAATCGATACTGTCAGTATTACGTGCGGTTCATGTCAAGATCAAGGGATTACGAACTTCGACGTGGAAGTATCGGATGACGGTACCACGAATTGGACGAGGGTCGCTTCATCCGGCGATATAACTAACACATCAAACTCCGGGTATGAAACGAAGACCATCGGGTTCCGACAAGTTGCTAACAAGAAAGGTGTACGTATCAAAATCAATAATGCTAACTTATCGTCAAATCATTTTGCGATCAACGAAATCTTTGTGGGCAGATTGGTTGAACTGGCCACGGCAAGCGCATCCTCCGTCAAAGGCGACAAGAATTTTTCGCCGGATAAAGCGATAGACGGGAATCCTGACACAAGTTACGTGAGCACGGATTCACCCGGGTTCCCGCAATATTACACGTTGGATTGGCCGTCAGGGCAAACATTCAATACGGTCAACATCTCATGTGCTTATTGTTCTGACCAAGGTGTTAAGAACTTTGACGTGGAAGTATCCGATGACGGTTCCACGAACTGGACAAGAGTCGCTACTTCCGGCACATTGACTTACAATTCTGATTCTGGAATTCAAACGAAGTCTATCTTCTTTCCACAAGTTACGAACAAAAAAGGGTTTCGGATTAAAATCAATAACGCTAACTTAACGTGGAAGCATTTCGTTTTGAATGAAGTCGTAGTCACCAATACGGCGCCATCGGCAGTTGTCAGCATAAAAGCGCCTGCAGACGTTACAGTTCCCGTCAAAACTGAAAAAACGGCGACTGCGCTTGGATTGCCAGGCAGGGTAACGATCGTCACCGATGTGGGGAGTATGGATGCGATTGTGACATGGGATTTGAGCACCGTTAATTACGATCAGAATAGCGATACTGCGCAAACCTTCACGGTTCCAGGAACAGTTACCCTGCCTGCCGATGTCACAAACCCGAATAACGTACCATTGACAACAAGCATTAGCGTATCTACAAAGCTTGTCGAACTAGTAGCCCACTGGAAGTTCGATGAAGGATCCGGTACAACCGTCGGCGATTCTTCAGGCAAAGGCAACATCGGAACGCTGGTTAACAATCCGACTTGGACCGATTCAGGCAAGATCGGCGGAGCGCTTACTTTCAGCGGCGGTTCTAGGGTCGAGATCAACGCTCCAGCAACTTTGAATCAAACAGGTGACGAGACCGTGTCGTTGTGGTTCAAGACTTCTCAGCCTGCAACCAGCACCACGAGTATTTTTCGTCAAGATAAGCGTTTTACAGCCCTTCAGTTGGCAGGCGGGAAGGCTCAGGTGGCCTATTGGCCTAATAGTTCATCCAATCTTAAAACGCTATCGTTTCCATGGACCTACAGTGATAATCAATGGCATCATTATGTGGCTTCCTACGATAGTTCAACTGGGCTGAAGATTTATGTCGACGGTAACGTAGTGGCAAGCGATACAATGAATCTCGGACCGCTTCCGGCTGTCACAAATAAAATCGCGCTGGGAGCCGCCGAATTCGGCGGAGAAGCTTACAACGGACTGCTGGACGACGTTCGCGTATTTGACCTCGAATTGACTCAGGACCAAGTAAGTCAATTGATGAATGCTGGAATTGATCAACAAGCACCAACGACAACGGACAATGCGCCAAACGGCTGGGTCAATCAAGACACCACGATAACCTTAAGCACAAGCGATAACGGAACGGGTGTAGTCAATACCTACTACACGGTAGACGGTGGCGCTGAGCAAACGGGAACTTCCGTCGTATTGTCAGAAGAAGGAGTTCATAAGCTTGTATATTGGAGCGTAGACAAAGTAGGCAACGTGGAGCAAGCGCATACGGTATCCTTTAGTATGGATAAGAAAGCTCCATCGATCGCGGTGACCGTACCGGGAGACAACAGCATATATGAAGATTCCGGGGATTTGACGCCTCAGATTAATCTGACCGATAATTTGTCGGGTGTGGACAGCAGCAAGACGACGGTGACGCTCAATACGTATTCTTACCAAATCGGAACGACGATCACGCTTTATAAGTTGCCGCTTGGGCAGCATACGCTTGTTGTATCCTCCAGCGACTTGGCTGGCAACCAGGTAAGCAAGACAGTTCAGTTTACGACGGCAACCAGCATCGATTCTTTAAAGGCATTGGTGAAACGCTTTGCTAATAACAAAGAGATCAATAAAGCCGATACTACCACTAGTCTGCTGAATAAATTGGCAAACAACGATCTGAAAGGCTTTGTGAATCTAGTGAATGCTCAAAGCGGGAAGAGCATCTCAAGCAAAGCGGCTGGATATTTGCTTCGAGACGCTCAATATTTATTGACACAAAAGTAGAGCAATTCAAGTGTTTGAAACCAAAAGAATAAACACAGATGTCATCACAATAGCGAAATGTAGGATGGATCGGTAATGAAACGGGGGGAGATCAATTTTCTCCCCCCCATCGATTTGGACGATTAATGGTACCAAAGGTGTACTAAAGCTGCATTACCTCGCTCTGCAACGGGATACCGGCTCATATTACATATGTAATGTGACGGGCGCCGTTGGCGTAGAAATTGACCTAATTGTTGTTCATTATCATATTATCATCTAGGAGTTAATACGCATGCCATTCACAAATTTTAATCTCAGCCTTTATTAAGCAATTCCATTTTAAGCTTCCCCCGGGGATTTATGATTACGTCAGGGGATAAATTATTTTCTGCATATATATGGTAGCCGAGAGAGAAATTAGCAGAAAATCGCGGTATAGGCAATCAAATGGTTCTCCATAACATTGAGATGGTAGTCCTGATAGTACTATATCAGAGGGCTATCCTTTTTTTTATTGAAGCTTGATTATGTCGACTTACAGGGAAATTACGTTAGGATCGAGGCGATACAAAATGTTAAATACATTGATTGTGGATGACGAGAAGCTGGTTCGCAAGGGACTTATTTCCACGATGCCTTTGGATAAATATGACATCCGAATTGTCGGCGAAGCGGGGAACGGTCGAGCGGCACTCGATTTCATGCAACAACACAAAGTCGACCTGTTGTTCGTCGATTAGACGATGCCGACAATGAGTGGTTTCGAACTGATGAAGGCGGTTCGTGCTCAGCATCCGAATACCTGGATCGTCGTGCTGACGTGTCATCAGGATTTCGAATACATTCAAGAAGCGATGCGTGCCGGAACAATTGACTATATCATCAAAACGCAGTTGGAAAAAGAAAGCATGGATAACATGCTGGCGCGATCGTACAGAGAATCCAGTTTGACGAAACGAATAAAGTGGCGGGAACGGGTATTTCCAAGCCGAAGACGGAAGACAGACCTATTTATCTATTGGTGCTCATGTCTACAACCAAGCAACTAGATCCAGTTTCCGATTTGATGAAAGCTGGCATTTTTTCCGTAACACCGTTCGGCGGTCAAATTTGGTCCATTGCTTGCACGGATGACGAAATAGAATCGTCCTTACGTCGATATGCAGCTCAATCGAATGATTACGTCCTTATAAAAGCTTATGGAAAGCCGGAATTATCCGTCGTAAGCATTCGGACTTATTTGTTTTACGAATACGAACCGAATCGGAAAGTATACGAGCTGACGATGATGCCGGCAAAATCGGTGGACAAACAAATTCTCGATGAGCCAAAACTGCTTGATGAAGTGTTGCTCTTATTGAGGATTATCAACGTCCATTACGCAGATAACGGCCGATTTCAGGTAGAAAGCCGCATTGGGCATGGTACGACGTTGACGATGAAAATTCTGTTGACGCGAAAGGTACGTTAGAGTAGGAATTCAGTCGGAGGAGGTATGAAAATGGTTGGCGAACACACAAACATAAGCAACGGAGGATCAAATTCTACCTGCTATCGACTGTTTTCGCTCCTGTCTAGGACAAGAAGCATAGTACAATCGCTTTGTAAGGTAAATATACGATCCAAGGGGGGAAATAAAGAATGAAGTTCAAGACAACCGCAGCAGACGCCGTAACAAATTATTCATGACGACGATAAATTTTTCAGGGTATTTGGCGTCTCTCTCAAACGAGCAGTTCTAGGAGGGATGATTAATTTCATCCTAACATTTATAATGGCGTATCATCTATCCTTGGAAAACAAGCAATTCCGCGGAAGAAATCTGTACATGTGGTATCTCGTCTTTTGTATGCTGTTTTCCGGAGGAATGATTCCCCTGTACATGACCATAACGACACTCGGTATGCAAAATACGATTTGATCTTTGGTCCTTCCAGGGGCGGTTCTCATTTTCAATGTCATTCTGATTATGAATTTTTTTCGAAGTTTGCCAAAGGAATTGCACGAAGCGGCGGTCATCGATGGAGCGGGACCGTGGTATACACTGATGTGCATCTATATTCCGCTTTCATTACCAGCGATGGCAACGGTGACGCTGTTCAGTATTGTTGGGCATTAGAATTCGTTCTTCGACGGACTGATTTACATGAGCAAGCCTGACAACTTTCCGCTTCAGACGTATATCAAGCAGTTGGTCGTCTCTATATCGCCGGAAGCGATGAGTAACTTAACCTCAGATCAGCTGATCCAACTGATGAAAGCATCGGACAAAACTTTAAACGCGGCAGAGCTGATGGTGGCGATGCTTCCGATTCTTCTGATATATCCGTTTTTTAGCGGCATAGTGCTCGGATCGGTTAAAAAATAGCGGAGTCATAGGATTGTTAACAGAATTGAAATAGACAAAACGTGAGATGTGACGATGCTTACTTTGTTCGTGGTCTATCCATTTTTGTAAACGCTTACCACGACGGAAGTGATGAATGAGATTCAGTACGGGTATATTCGCCGGCCGAATCATGAAGCGTGCCCGGATGAGCGGGCAGATCGGGGACGTCATGAGCAATCCTCTCATTAAGGCAGCTTATGCGTTGAATTGTCCGGTGCTTACGGTTTCCGGTCATGCTCCAGAAGCGTTCAGCTTCCTCGCTTGCGATAAGCCGAACATCATCATCGATTGAGTCAAGATGAGCGAAGATGGGCTGGTGACTGGGTGGAGCGCATCTATGAAGCGAAGGATACCACTCAAAATGAAATATTTGAAGGAGTGATAGGAATGTTAAAAAAAGTAAAAACGAAAAGCTGTTTTTCCTTGGCATTGTTGCTTGTGGTGAATCTTGTCATAGGAATCGCTACACAAGTTCCTGCAGAGCGGGTCAGCGCAGAAGGTGAGAATGCGTATCAAGAGACCGAAGACGTACAGCCTGTTCTTCGCGCTACTGCAAACACAGCAGAAGGCGCGTACACGTATCAGGTGACTGAAGCCCCCGAGTGGGATGCCGTGTTCAATAAAACGGATCATATGGGAGATGGATTTTTGTGGTTGCCATTCGGAATTAAGAACCGGCAAGGACTTGGGACATCGTTGACCAAATCAGCCATTCTTTTCAATGATTCTTTTGTTGGCGACAGATGGAATTGGGTTTCGGGAAGCACGCTAGGAAAGTATACGGGGATTGATGCCAATACCCCTTCCATCAACTATGTTTGGGGCACTAATGGACAAAAGCAAAACTACAACCCTTTACATGAGATCGATAAAGCGGAGAGCGGATATTCGGGAACGGTTGCCTGGAACCTTGTCAGCGGCTATGGAATGAGTGGAATTAGAAGCACTTCGGATACACATGATACGAATTATCGCAAAATGTGGCTTTCAGACCATAAACCATCGGTGGCCAACAGCTATGTTATTTTTGACGCTTATGCAGTAAAGGAACTGGGCAAAATGTATATTTGGAATTTCAATGAGCCCACACATACAAGCAAAGGCTTGAAAAATATTAAAATATTCACATCTGAAGATGGAGTATCCTATACGGAATTTACGGGCGACAGTTATCCATTCCAAATTCCGCAAGCTGGCGGTACAGCACCGAACGGCTACGCGAAGGAAATTGATTTCGGATCCATTTCATCCAGATATGTGAAAATTACGTACAATCCGGTTTCGAATGACGGTAACTGGGGAGACCTTGACATGTTTGGTCTAAGTGCTGTCCGCCTCTATGACAGCACAGGTCATAAGCTTGTTTTATCAGCTAGAGCAGGTTCTACCGCTGACCGCACAAAGTATAAAAGTGTCGACAGTTGGAGTAAGTCAGGGATTACTTTAGGAAATTACTTATATTTCTATCTTCATAACAGAGATAACAATGCATTCCAGCTTATGAGATATACCATTACTAATGGCGAGATTGATTTTAATTCCCTTAAAGCTTTTGATGCGCTTCCATATATGTATTACCAGAGCATTCCTAGTGGATTTTCACCACAAGCAGGTGATGCCAGGGTTGGCAATACTATTCGTTTGAAGGAGTTTGAGAGTTTAGCTTTTTGGGAAGATGATGATGGCTATGTTTATGGGCTAGGTGCAGATGAAATTTATGATGGAGTTGATCCTAAATCTAAATCTAAATTACTTCTCTCAAGAGTGCCCAAAGATAGCTTTGAAGATTTTAATGCAAGGGAATACTGGAATGGCACAGGTTGGTCGCGAAATTATGAGACCGCTTCTAATTTAAAGGATGTATCCGGAAACGATATTGTTCCTGTCGGAAATATACCTGGCTTTTTTAAAGCAAAGGGTGGTCAATTGGATGGCAAATATGTTCTGGTTTATATGGAGAACGTAGATGGGGACTCCTATTTTAGAGTGGCTGATCATCCGTCGGGACCGTGGAGTGATAAGAATCTCTTGTACGCGCGCGAAGGCAATGAGTATATTTACAACACCGGAGCAGTCCCTTTTATATCAAAAGAGGGGGAATTCTACTTTTATCTTATTAAAAATGAAACTTCAATGAAATTTTTCAAGTATTCTGAAGTGATAAATGGCGACAGTCCGAATTTGGCACTAAACAAAACGGTTACGGCGGATAGCGCATGCAGTGACACAACAGCAGCAGCTGATGCCGTGGACGGAAGCGTAATCCAGGGGGAAAAATGGTGCTCGAGCTCCAATGACCGCTGGTTGCATGTTGATCTTGGTTCCGAGCAAAAAGTGAATCAGTTTGTCATAAAGCATGCATCGGAAGCTGCGGAGAGCGCCTCTTATAATACGAAAGCTTACACGATTCAAGTCAGCAATGACGACACAAACTGGACTACGGTGGTCAACGTAGACAATAATAAGTTCGGCGTTACGGTAAACAGTATTGCTGAAGCGTCGGCTCGCTACATCAAGTTGAATGTTACAACACCAACGCAAACCACCGATCAGGCAGCAAGAATTTATGAGTTTGAGGTATATGGGCCTAATCCTACAGTTAAAACGCTTCATAACGTTATAACTCCTAAAGCGATCACAGCGACAATTGGAGTAGCGAAGACAGCGGAAGCCCTTGAACTGCCTGCGAAAATAATGCTGGCAACCGATGCAGGAGCTTTGAAGGCTGACGTGACTTGGGAAGTAGCTGGTACAAGCTACGATCCGACTGTCACGACGGGGCATACCTTTACGGTAAATGGAGTAGCAACATTGCCTACTGGAGTCATCAATCCGAACAATGCTCCATTGACAACTACCATTAGCGTAACGACTAAGCATGCCGAACTAGTAGCCCACTGGAAGCTCAATGAAGGCTCCGGTACAACTGCTGGTGATTCTTCAGGCAATAACAACACCTTATCTTTGGTAAATAACCCAACATGGACTAATTCAGGCAAGATCGGCGGAGCGATTACTTTCGGCGGAGGATCAAGAGCGGAGATCAACCCTACGGCAACGTTGAACAAATCGGGTGACGAGACGGTGTCACTCTGGTTCAAGACTTCTCAGCCTGCAACCAAATACTTGAACCTTTTCCAGCAAGATAAGCGTTTCACTGCCCTACAGTTGACAAATGAGGGGACAGCTCGCGCGGCTTATTGGCCCCAAGCTCCATCTAGGCTTAAGTTGCTGACGTTTCCGTGGACCTACAGCGATAACGAATGGCATCATTATGTGGCTTCCTACAGTCACACTATGGGTATGAAGATCTATGTTGACGGTAGCTTAGTGGCAAGCGATGAAACGAATATCGGAAAGCTTTTGGCTGTAACGAATAAGATCGTAATTGGAGCCAATGAGTCCGGCGGAGAAGCATACAATGGACTACTCGACGACGTTCGCGTATTTAGCGGTCCGTTGGATCAGGCTCAAGTCACGCAATTGATGAATGCCGCCGTCGATCAAGTAGCACCAACGACAACAGACAATGCGCCAAGCGGCTGGGTCAATCAAGATATCACGGTAAGCTTAAGCGCAAGCGATAACGGATCGGGTGTAGCCAATACCTACTACACGGTAGACGATGGCGCTGAGCAAACGGGAACTTCCGTCGTATTGTTAGAAGAAGGCGTTCACAAGCTTGTATATTGGAGCGTAGACAAAGCAGGCAATGTGGAGGTAGCCCAGTCGCTGGAGGTCAAAATCGACCTTACGTCACCTGTGGTGAAAATAACAGGTGCACCTTCGTATACGATTGACCAGACGGTCACCATGACGTGCAGCGCGACCGATGTCATTTCGAGTGTATACGGTACACCATGCGCTAAACCGCTGCTTCAGGCCAAAGCGTATACTCTATTGTCCGGTCAGAATACGGTATCGGTCACAGCGGAGGACATGGCGGGTCATAAAACGACGGCTACGCATACGTTTATGGTTAAGGCAACGTTTGACAGCTTAAAGACAGTAACAACTGCGTTTCTGCAGGCAACGAATGTCAAAGGATGGGAAAGTGTTGCAACATCATTGAATTCTAAATTGGATCAGGCTAAAGCTGCCGCTGCCAGCGGAAAAATAGACGCGGCGAAGAGCATGATGGCCGACTATATTGGTAAAGTAACGGGTCAATCCGGAAAATCCTTTACGAAAGAACAAGCGGACATCCTGATCCGGTGGGCTAAAACGATTATCTAGACCGAAAACGGCTTTGCCAATGTTGGCGAACTGGAGTTCTACGAGAAGATCGCACGATGCTTACGCTTCTGCTGATCAAAGCCGCAGCCATTAGCGCTGACCAGTACATGGCGGAAAGTGTTGCGACTCTTTCTACGACTGTAGAATAACCTCTTCAAGTGCAGAAGCGGCGCAAGTGATTTACAATTTTATTCATTAAAAAAGTACTCATCAATAAAGGATGCCACTAAGCAAGAATGGCATCCTTTATTGTATTTAAGGAGCGATTTAACATAAGGGTGTCAACTCACGAAACGAAAATAATCGTACGTTTTAGAGAAAACTTAAATTTTTTGATATTCTTTTTGCGAGGACGGGAAACTAAAATTGACTACATCGATGTGAAACAAGGGAGAAAAGTATGAACGATTCGTCGAACCAAGGAGCTTCTTGCAGCTGACTACAAGATAAATGTGAGGTAAACATAATGATTAATGCGGAATGCAGAGCGGTAATTATAGACGACGAAGCCTGGATTCGGGAAGGGTTAAGCGAACATATAGAGTGGAAAAAGCTCGGGATCTCTAATGGCCTCTTTATTGATGACAGAGTCGTCCGCTAAGCTTTCCACGTATATCACCGCAGCTTGCACGCTGCTATCGCCAAGCTGAAAGCTTCGGTGTATAAGGTCCGGAATCTCGCCTAATTTGCTTATAATCATGCTTGTGTTTTCGTCAAGAGAAGAGACAAGCTCGCATACAGCCGTTACCATCTTGCTTGACTCCTTAAACCAGAATAATCGTTATTATTTGTATTTAACGGAAGATTATGCACTGCAACTCCATCTTTCAGGGTTTATGCACAAGCAAAGGAATCTGATACCTTCCAGGACGGTGAGCAACTTTAGCACAGATGGGATCAACTATCAATGGCAAAAACTTCGCATAAAGTAGAAAAAAGTCTATTTAACGAAAGGAACAAGATAAAGGCTTACATGTATGAGATCACCCACGATAGCTTCTAGAATTTGGACAGCCAACAAAAGATGATTCACAGCAAATTGGCGTCAGTACTGTAACGGCGTTAGTTTTAATTTTCTTTGTGGACGATATTGGTTAACAATTGTCCCGACGAGACATGTTGATTCGGGCGCCAATCTTTAGCAGCATGTCTTGGTATAAGCGTAAGACGTGAACAAAACCAGTCACGTCTATTTTTCTGTATTAAGGTTCCCAAAAGGTCTTCAAAACCAAAAGGGATAGATTTTGAACATTTTCGATCATTTGTGTTAGAATGAGTGAAAACACAGGGGGTGCGATATGCTACCGTTGCAAAGGAAACAAGCACTGTTAAACTATATATCCGAACATGGCGCTGCCACAATGAAAGAGCTGAGCGATCATTTTGGAGTATCGGAAATGACGATCCGCCGTGATTTGAACGTGCTTGAGAAGGAAAAGCACGTGCTACGTTCCCATGGAGGAGTGATCTTTCGAGATTCTCTCTCCTCGGAAGAAGAACCGGGTTTGGACGCTAAACAGTCCCACAATCAGGATGTTAAAGACCGCTTGGCTACCTATGTGGCCGAACGATTTGTGCGAGATGGGGACGTGCTGATCCTAGAGAACGGAACAACGGTTTCCCGTATGGCTGAGCTTCTAGTGTCGTACGACCAGTTGACCTTGCTTACGAACGGAATGGAAACGTTGAGCCGCTTTCGCCCGTTTGTATCGGAGAGAAATACCATCATTTGCTGTGGTGGCATGCTAAGGGAAGTATCCGGAACCTTTGTCGGACCAGTCGCGGAAGAATTTTTCGAACGGTATCATGCAGATACCTTGTTTTTATCCGCCTTGGGGTATTTATCCGAAGGAGGCTTTACCGATCCTAATCTGCTTGATACGCAAGTAAAGAAAGCGATGATCCGTTCTTCCAAGAAGGTCGTTATGGTTCTCGACTCGTCCAAGATCGGAAGAAGATTTTTCTCGACTGTGGCTCATCTTACCGATATTGATGTTTTTGTTACGGATCAAGGCATAGGGGATGAGGACAAGAAGCACATCGAAGAAAGCGGCGTGGAGCTACATATCATCTAGATGACAAATAACAATGTTCATTTGTGTTAATTTATGATATATTATGATAAATTAATGCGAAGGAGCTGTGGAATTACATGAAATCTTCATACAACAAGGAGCCATCCATCACGATTCGAAATTGGGAGCATGAAGCTTGGTCGGGCTATAAGGCGATCGGGGATACGATAGAGGCGTCAATTGCGAATAAGAGGAAGAAGAAGGTGATCGTCGTTGTGGAATGTTACCCTGGCGTCAGACAGGAGGAAATTCTCGAAGGATTGGCAGTCTCCCTAAAGCCGAAAATGATTGTCAGATCTGAAGAGGCAGCACTCGACCCATTAGAGGCTGATCGCAAAGTCGAGCGTTATATGTCAGACGATCGCGTATTCGGGTACATGGCGCCTTTCAATATAGATGAGTTTTACCAGCCGGATAAAGTCGACAAATTACGTAGTAAGATAGCGGCGATAGATAACGGGATTATCGTGGTCATCGGATTCGGGGCCTCACTTATCGCAAGTGGTGACGTTCTAATCTATGCGGACTTAGCACGTTGGGAAATTCAACTTCGTTTCCGAGCGAAGGAGATGGGCAACTGGCGGACAAGTAAAAGAGAAGATGATACTCTTCGTCTCTACAAGCGCGGTTTCTTCTTTGAATGGCGCATGGCGGACCGGCTCAAGAGATCTCTGTTCGATCGTATCGATTACTATCTGGATTCAAATTCCAAGAATGAACCTAAGATGTTATCCAAGCAAGCGTTGTTCGCCGGGCTATCTCAGACCGCAAGCCAGCCGTTCCGGCTCGTACCCTACTTCGACCCGGGAGTATGGGGCGGTACGTGGTTGGAGTCTAACATAGATCTACCCCAAAAAAATCATCCATACGCATGGGGTTTCGATGGTGTGCCGGAAGAAAACAGCCTTTATTTTCAATACGGATCTTTGCGTTTGGAGATACCTGCCATCAATCTAGTCTTCTTCGAATCGATTAAGCTGCTGGGGGAGAAGGTCTATTCGCGCTTCGGTGCTGAATTCCCGATTCGGTTCGACTTCCTCGATACGATAGGAGGACAGAACCTGAGCTTGCAGGTGCATCCGACTACTGACTATATCCGCGAGCAGTTCGGCATGTCTTATACGCAGGACGAAAGCTATTATATTCTTGATGCCGCGCCAGGGGCAGAAGTGTATCTAGGGCTTAAGGAAAACATCGATCCCGCAGCCATGATAACGGATTTGCGCAAAGCACAGAATGGGGAATGTACGTTTCCAGCGAAGGAATATGTCAATGTATATCCTGCAGCCAAGCATGATCATTTTCTCATCCCAGCAGGAACGGTCCATTGCTCCGCATCGGGCTGTATGGTGCTGGAGATTAGCGCTACGCCTTATATTTTCACGTTTAAACTATGGGACTGGGATCGGCTCGGTCTCGACGGGCTGCCTAGACCCGTTCATGTGGAGCATGGGGCCAAAGTCATTCAATGGAACCGGACTACCGAATGGACGACGTCGGAATGCGTGGGCCAGATCGAAAAGGTGGCGGAAGGTGAAGGATGGATAGAAGAGCGGACGGGTCTGCACGAGCTCGAATTCATCGAGACGCGTCGGCACTGGTTCTCGCTTCCCGTCATTCACGAGTCGAACGGAAGTGTTCATATGCTGAACCTTATCGAAGGCGAAGAGGCGACCGTTGAAAGTCCTGATGGATCGTTCGAGCCATTTGTGGTCCGATTTGCGGAAACTTTCATTGTCCCTGCTTCCGTCTCGACCTACTTGATTCGGCCAAGCGGTAAAAGTGAAGGGAAAACCATCGGTACGATAAAAGCTTATGTCAGAGCTTAGGAGGTAGCCTAAAATGAATTCTTCTATTATTCTGGCCTTCGATGTCGGAGGAACGCAGATCAAGGCCGCGGCGGTATGCGGAGGAACGATTATCGGGCCGAGCGTCGCGCATTACGAATCTCGAGCCGAATTATCCGCAGATGAGATCATCAATAACTTTGCTAGGATTGTTAGGGACGTTATCTCCAAAGTAGAGCAAGATAACCAGCGGATTAGCGGAATTGGTATGGCGTTTCCCGGTCCTTTCGATTATGAGAACGGGATAAGCCTCATTCGGGGCTTGGGCAAATTTGATTCCTTATACAGGCTCCCTATCGGAAAGATGCTAGAGGAAGCGCTTCACTCTGATGCTACCGTGCAGGAGAGGCTTGCCCCGGAGTTCCGCATCACTTTCGAGAACGACGCCTCATTGTTCGGCCTCGGCGAAGCCGTCTACGGGGAAGCCCAAGGCGCAGACAGGGTCGTATGCTTAACAATCGGAACGGGGCTCGGATCCTGTTTTCTGGAGCATGGACGCTTGGTGAAACAACGGAGCGACGTTCCGGAAAACGGTTGGTTGTATGAAGTGCCCTATCGAAACGGGATTGCGGATGACTATATCTCCAAAAGAGGTATTATTCAATTGGCTTTGGAATTGGGGATGGATTTGAGAGGTCGTGACGTACGCGAGTTGGCGAATTCCGCTATATCCGAAGAGCCGGGTGCGAGACAGCTTTTTGAGCTATTTGGTCAGCGAATGGCCCTCATTTTATCACCTGCTCTACGTGTATTTGTACCTGACAGGATCATTCTAGGCGGCCAAATCTCCAATAGCGGCTTTTTGTTCGCTCACACTTTTCAAGAGGGATTGGCTTCGCAGGGCCTTAGGACGCATGTTTTAATAAGTCAAGATACACTTACAAGCACTTTTAAGGGGATTTATGATTACGTCAGGGGATAGATTAAAGGGTCTCCAAAACATTGAGGGTAGTTCTGATAGAATGATATCAGAGGGCTACCCTTTTTTTTATTGAAGAGATATTATGGGTACTATAAATCTGAAGAAGATAAAGGATGAACGAGCACCTTGCTTGATTATGTCGACTTACAGCGAAATTACGTTAGGATCGAGGCGATACAAAATGTTAAATACATTGATTGTGGATGACGAGAAGCTGGTTCGCAAGGGCCTAATTTCCACGATGCCATGGAGTAAATATGACATCCGAATTGTCGGCGAAGCGGGGAACGGTCGGGCGGCACTCGATTTCATGCAGCAACACAAAGTCGACCTGCTGTTCGTCGATTTGACGATGCCAACAATGAGTGGTTTCGAACTGATGCATGAGGTTCGTGCTCAGCATCCGAATACCTGGATCGTCGTGCTGACGTGTCATCAGGATTTCGAATACATTCAAGAAGCCATGCGTGCCGGAGCAATTGACTACATCGTCAAAACACAGTTGGAAAAAGAAAGCATGGATAACATGCTGGCGCGAATCGTACAGAGAATCCGGTTTGACGAAACGAATAAAGTGGCGGGAACGGGTATTTCCAAAACGAAGACGGAAGATAAGCCTATTTATCTATTGGCGCTCATGTTTACAACCAAGCAGCTAGATCCAGTTCCTGATTTGATGAAGGCAGGTATTTTTTCCGTAACACTGCTCGGCGGTCAAATTTGGTCCATTGCTTGCACGGATGACGAAATAGAATCGTCCTTACGTCGATATGCAGCTCAATCGAACGATTACGTCCTTGTAAAAGTTTATGGAAAGCGGGAATTATCTGTCGAAAGCATTCGTACTTATTTGTTTTACGAATACGAACCGAATCGGAAAGTGTACGAACTGACGATGATGCCGGCAAAATCGACGGACAAACCTATTCTCGATCAGCCAAAACTGCTTGATGAAGTATGGTTCTCTTTCCGCTGGCTTTATGAAGAGGAGGGGTGGCAGCGTCTGATCGCCTTGATCGAGCAATCGAAACCGGACAACCGATATTTGTCGGAATTACTCCGTATATCCGTGCGCCTTTGGCGCGAAATGTTCCGAAGCGGCGAGTTGGATACATACGCTTCCATCTCAGAATCGTTGGTAAGCTGGTACGTGTTTAAGCAAATCCTTATTGAGATTCGATGTGCGATACAGAAGAGAATGAAAGGCTTCGTTTACTCTGACGAAATCATCGTCACCGTTTTGAAAGCACTTTATTATATGCTGCAATTGGACGATTTGCGTGTCAATCGCGACATGGTGGCAGCAACATTTAACATAAGCAGCGGCTATTTCAGCGAATGCTTCAAAACGATTATTGGTAGATCGTTCGGTGAATACATGAAGGAACTGCAGATCGAGAAGGCGAAAGGACTGCTTGTCGAAACAAAGTACCCGATTTACCGAATTGCGGAACGAACCGGCTATAAGGATGAAAAGTATTTCAGCAAAATATTCCGTGAACGGGCCGGGATGAATCCAGCGGAATACCGAAAAGCGAACGAAGGGAGCATCGAGATAAAATGAAGATCGACTGGTCTTCCCTTAAAACGCGATTGATTGTAACGCTCCTGATGAGTACTATTATTCCACTCCTCTCACTAGGGGTGGTTTCTTATTTGGCTTTGCAAACGATTTTTCATGAAAAAATCGAAAGCGGAATTAAAAACACGCTGTCCCAATCGAGAGTGGGTCTTGAAAATACGCTTAGCAATATGGAGTATGCCTCTCTGCAGCTTTCGCAAGAAGGATCTGTCGGACAATCGTTATCCAATCTACTTTCGTCTCAAAGTATTTTTGAGCAGCTGCAGCTGACGACGGAGATTCAGAAAAATATGAGTCTCGTTAATTCCACGAATCCATATTTGGGGGTTATGCTCTATTTTTTTTCTGGCGATGAGAAAGTGAAGTTCGAAAACCGGGAAATCAGGGACGATTTCTCCATTGAATCGCTTCCTTTACTGTCCAGCGTTAAGGGTGAATCGTTCTTCGGTCCGCACGAAACAGCGTACAAGCACAGTCAGAATGCCGTTTTCTCGTTGACAAGACCGGTAAATGTCCCTGGAATAGAAGAGCAAACGATTTACGTGTATCTAGAAACCAATCTCCTTTTTTTTGAGAAAATTCTCAAAAAGGATCAATATGGGATGAACGCCTCGCATATTTTGTTGAATCAGAGCGGTAAAATTGCCTACAGTGACAACAAGCTTCAATTTCCTTCAGGCACCGATTTTTCTTTTATTAAAAACTCGGCTGTTGATGTAGCAGAAGAAAAAGGATTTTATTTTTTCAAGGAAGTTAGCGACCAAGGGTGGAGTGTCATCGTTGCGATCGATAAACGAGATTTTGAGAAGGAATTCCGTACCTGGCTATTGCGATACGGAGGCATCAGCCTCGTATGTCTTGCTCTAAGCATTGCGCTCGCATTATTGGTATGGCGGACCGTATACCGGCCGATCCGAAGCATTCTAAGAGAGATTCGTTCCCTGAGAGGCAGCAAATTCGATTCTAAGCTCAATAAGACGAACGTGCGCGAATTCGACAGCGTGCTATTCGAGTTCGATCTCATGAGAACTCGAATGGGGGAATTGTTTGCGGAAATCGAACAGAATGAGCGGATGAAAGCGCAATTGGAAGTGGAAAAGCTTCTCCATCAAATCAATCCTCACTTTATCCATAATACGTTAAATACAATTCAATGGATCGCGCGCATGAACGGGCAGGATGATATCGACCGTCTCGTTTCCATTTTCACACGTGTTCTGCACTATAACTTAGGCAAAGAAGGATCCGTCGTCAGTCTGCGCGATGAACTCGAAGCCTTGAAAGACTACATGGCGCTTCAGCGCATTCGTTACGATTATCAGTTTAATGTTCGATACGATGTGGACGAGACACTGCTGGACCAGACGATTCCGCGTTTCATCCTTCAGCCGATCGTCGAAAACGCTTTGTATCATGGGCTTGGAGATGAAGAAGGGGTGATCGAAGTGCGCATCGCTGCTTATGACGGTCATATGAACATTGAGGTGAAAGATAACGGAGCTGGCATGACGGAGGAAGAAGTTTCCCGCTTACTTTCATACGAAAACGAAAAGAAAAAATCAGGCCTCGGCATCGGACTAAGTTACGTATTGCGGATGATCAACGTCCATTATCGAGATAAAGGCCGGTTTCAGGTTGAAAGCCGCATTGGTCATGGTACAACGATGACGATGAATATTCCGTTGACGCAGCGGAGAGGTACGTTAGAGTAGGAATTCAGTCGGAGGTGGTGTGAAAATGGTCGGCAAACACACAAACATAAGAAACGGAGGATCAAATTCTACCTGCTATCGACTGTTTTCGCTCCTGTCTAGGACAAGAAGCATAGTACAATCGCTTTGTAAGGTAAATATACGATCTAAGGGGGAAATACAGAATGAAACTCAAGACAACCGCAGCAGTACTCATGTCACTTACAATCCTGATGACGGCTTGTACTACGGGTAATAATGAAGTGACGCCAAGCACCGAGCCGAGCCAAACGAATGAAACGCAAGGAGCCGCCACAAATGATCCATTTGGTAAGTATAGTCAGCCGATTACGCTAAGCATCGGGAAAGGCATCAGCGCGAAAGGCACTAATCTGCCCAATGGGGACACGGTCGAAAACAACGAGTACTTCCGATATATCGAGAAAAAATTGAATGTCAAAGTTAAGTTTGCTTGGCAGACGGAAACGGATGAAGCTTACCAGCAAAAACTTTCTGTATCCATCGCGAGCAGAGATATTCCGGATGCGTTCCTCGTGAATGAAAAGCAGCTGAAGCAATTAACGGAAGCCGATCTGATTGCAGACCTGTCTGACGTTTATGAGAAGCTGGCAAGCCCGCTTATTAAAGGTTATTACGATTCCTATGAGGATCGTGTTTTGAAGAGAGGCACTATAAACGGCAAACTGATGGGTCTTCCAAGTACGAAAATCAGCGGACAGCATAGCTTAACCTGGATCAGGCAGGATTGGCTCGAGAAAGTCGGGATGGAAACGCCGAAGACACTCGATGATCTGGTTGCTGTAGCGAAAGCGTTTGTCGAGAAAGATCCGGATGGCAACGGTCAAAAGGATACGGTCGGCTTAACGTCAATTCCGGATTTGTCCACGTATGAAGGGAAGAGTAACTTCAGTCCTATACTCGGATCGCTTCATGCTTATAAAGGCCAGTGGATGAAAGACAAGTCAGGCAACGTCTCCTACAGCTCCATCTTGCCGGAAATGAAAACGGCGTTAGCCAAGCTTCGCGACTTGTATGCGGCGGGTATCATCGACAAGCAATTTGCCATACGCAAAGATGTGAACGAGCTTGGTGCGGCAGGGAAGTTAGGCATCGTACTCGAACCATGGTGGAGTCCTTATGGCAGTCCGTTAACCGATTCCGTCAAGAACGATCCGAAAGCAGAGTGGAAGGCCTATTCCGTTCCTGTTGATGCAGACGGGAAATTCAATACGTATGATACGGATCCGGCCGGCTCGTACTTAGTTGTCAGGAAGGGGTACGAACATCCCGATGCGGTTATGAAAATATTGAATGTTCAGACTCAAGCCGGACGTCAGCTTGATCCGGATGCGATAGACATTTATAAGGGGCTGAACGTCGGCTGGTGGGTATGGCCGTTTGCCCTCAACCTCGATACGGAAGATGCCGTATTCAGAACTCATTCCGAATTGAAGAGCGCATGGGAAGCGAAAGATCCGTCCAAACTTAACACGGAATTAACAAATTGGTATAACGCCGTGAAGAAAAATGATGAGAATCCGAAAAAGGATTTAGCTGCATGGTCCGAAGTGATGGCTAGAATGGAGGGCGCGGCTCAAACCGATCCAGCCAATTTCGTTGTCACGCGCAACGTCTTCTTCGGACAGACGAAAACGATGGAATTGAAATGGGCCATCTTACTGAAATTGGAAAATGAAACATTTTTGAAAATCGTAATGGGTGAAGAGCCTGTCGACAAGTTTGATTCGTTCGTTGCGGAATGGAAACGGCTTGGCGGCGATCAAATCACCAAAGAAGTGGAAGCAGCGATCAAAAAATAGTAAGGATAGGAAAGAAGAGAAAGGCGCAAAGTTGTTGAATTTGCGCCTTTCCTGCTTCTTGCGAAGGTGAGCGGGATTGAGGGACAAAAAACGTTATTACCGTATCATCTCATGATTCTTCCCGACGTCTTGCCGTTATGCGTGTTCAGCATCATTCCGATGTTCGGAATCATCATGGTGTTTCAGTGGTTTGTAGCAAATTTTAAAAATGATCCTTCATTAAAAATGCCAACAAATCGATACATTTCTTGTATCGAAGTAATCAAGGATTAACCAAGGAATAACATGTAAGCGTTTTAATAGGTTGCTACTCAATATGAAATATTTGATGGAGTGATACGGGTGTTAAAAAAAGCAAAAACGAAAAGCTGTTTTTCCTTAACCTGCATCGGATTTATATTCAGTTAAAGTCAGCGACGGGACAACCTGGTACGATTCATTCACCTATATGGATGTTAGAACGAGTACCTCTTCACTAATTATTATGGGGATCAGATGTGGGATACACATAACTTCATACGCTCTTCCTATGAGAAGGGAAATGCATTCAGCTTGATTGAGCGAATGATCCAACACGTCTGAACAACTGTGCTGCCACTAAATCATAAGACAAAACTCAAAAGGCTTTAGGAGATCCAAATCGTAGGTAAAAGAAGGGAGAATTAACATGAAAAGAAAAGGGAAAAAATTATTATGTTTGGTCCTGGTACTAGTGATGTTTACAATTGTTACCATTGTTTCTCCACCAAATTCTATTTCTGCGGCTGAGCAAGATCCAGGAAATCAACTTAATGTATATCCTATTCCGGCGCAAGGGACTGCACCAAGCTATTCAGCTTTTACAGCAGAGGTAAAAACTCCAGGGGGAACTTATCAGGAATTATTTACACATTTGGCAAGAATGTTTAATGGTGATTCGGGTGATCCAGGTAATAGCAATATGCCTACAGGTTTTGTAATGTTTGACTTTGCAGGTACAGTGGAAATGAAGGTTACGTATCATGGCGATGGTCCATTAACATCAGCAAAGGTTTGGCCTCAGGCATACGGAATAGAGCCGACAATTGTTGGAAATGTGATCACGTTTTCAGTGACCGGAGATAAAAACATCGTACTTGAGGTAAATGATAATATCTATAATGCGCTGCATATATTTGCAAATCCTATCGACACGAACATTCCGTCAAAGGGTGATGCGAACGTCATGTACTTTGGCCCTGGAGTTCATGAGTATTCGGACAATCCGGCAAGTCCAAATTATGGAATAATAAAGAGGCAGAAAATACGCGCTCACACAAACGGCAGCTACATGGCTGAGATGGATTATATAGATGTACCGAGTGGAACAACAGTCTATTTAGCGCCAGGTGCAATAGTCAAGGCACAGATTAGAACCAATCCGTATTTGAATGAGCCTAATTGGGATAAGAGTCCTATTAAAAAGGATATTACCATTAGAGGACGAGGCATACTTGAGATGTCTAAGTGGAGCGGTGATTTTACGGATGCTGCTAGAGCTAAGAACCCCGAAATGCCGGGTATTGTCGCATTCTATTCGGAAAATGTCAAAATTGAGGGATTAGTTGTCGTCAATCCTGAAAGGCAGTCCGTCAATGTAATCGGCAGTTCAAATGTAGAAATAGACAATATTAAAGGCTTCACCAGTATGCATGAAGGTGACGGTATTGTGCTTGTAATGGACAATAAGAATGTGACAGTGAAGAATAGTTTTGTTAGAACTTCTGACGATGCTCTTGTGACTGGCGCTAATAGTAGTAACATCTTATGGGAGAATAACGTGGTTGCTAGCATGAGAGTGCATAGTCTTATGGTTAACGCTGGTAATCTTACAGGCTATACAGCTAAAAATATCTACATTATTAACTCTAATGCATATCCTGGCATAAGAGGTACTATTGGAGTTTATTCAGCTAACGGCTTAACAGATAATGTGCTTTTCGAGAATATTGAAATAGAACGTACCAGATACGGGAGTATGTTGGAAGTATATCCCTATCAAATCTGGAATCATGCAACTGGAAGTATAAGTAATATTACGTTCAAGAATATTAATTATACCTCCAATCCATATGATTTCGGGTCGCAGGTAGGCGGGGTAAGTGCGACTGAATTTGTGAAAAATGTACATTTTGAAAATGTAAAAGTTGACGGGAAGCTTGTTACAGATAGCGCAAGTGGAAACTTGTCTATAGGTAGTTATGTTGAAAACGTTACATTTAATGGAGTACCATACACGGGAGACCTTACGCTGCCGACGAGTATTGTCCCTGCGCACTCCGACAGTAAGTATTATCAAATCTATAATCGCAAGCAGACAGGTAAAAGCCTTTTTGATGATTCAGGAACAGTAAATTATGGAGATGGAACGGGTTATAAATATCAATGGGCTCTAGAAAATAGTGATGGATTTATCCGTTTCAGAAACCGGTTAACCGGCAACTATATGAATATTGAAGCTAATAACGGTCGAATTCAGACTGGACCAGCTACAGGATGGAGTGCGGATTGGATGCCAGTCGGCTCTGAAAATGGATTTTTCCAGCTCAGAAACCGCAAGCATGCCTTGCAGCATATACACACACAGAACGAATATGTACAATCTGGTATGGTAGGTGGAGGTGATTGGACGAGCGATCAATGGGAATTTGTGGAACAAAATAATTATGAGGCCGAGGATGCCTCACTCTCGGGCGGTGCAGTGGTAGTTAATGACCATCTGAACTATTCCGGGATCGGTTTTGCGGCCGGATACGGGTCTATCGGTGCAACGACTACCTTTACAGTAAATGCTGCGTCAGCCGGAATTTATAATCTGGATCTCAGGTATGCCAATGCTACGGGCGCAACAAAGACAATCAGCCTGTATGTGAACGGTATCAAGTTAAGGCAGATTAGCCTGCCGAGCTTGGCAAATTGGGATACATGGGGCGACAAGGTTGAGAAGGTAAACCTGAATGCAGGGGACAATACCATAACATACAAGTATGAATCGGGCGACAGCGGAAATGTTAGTCTCGATTATATTACAGTAACGGCATATAACAAGTATGAGGCTGAGGATGCTTCACTATCGGGCGGTGCAGTGGTAGTTAACGACCATCTGAAGTATTCCGGGACCGGTTTTGTGGACGGATACGGGGAAACTGGTGCAACGACTACCTTTACAGTAAATAATTCATCAGAGTTAACGCGTAGTTATAATCTGGATCTCAGGTATGCCAATGCTACGGGCGCAACAAAGACAGTCAGCCTGTATGTGAACGGCATCAAGTTAAGGCAGATTAGCCTGCCGAGCTTGGCAAATTGGGATACATGGGGCGACAAGGTTGAGACTGTAACGCTAAAATCCGGACTTAATACGATATCTTATAAATACGATGATGGAGATAGCGGAAACGTAAACCTTGACTACATTATACTGCACTCGACATCAAGCAATAGAGTAACTGTTAAGCCTGCCGAACTAGAAGCCTACTGGAGGTTTAATGAAGGCTCCGGTACAACAGCTGGCGATTCTTCAGGCAAGGGCAACACCGTAACTCTGGTTAACAACCCAACTTGGACCAATTCGGGCAAGTTCGGCGGAGCGCTTGCTTTCAACGGCGGCTCAAGGGCTGAGATCAACCCTTCGGCAACTTTGAATCAAACGGGTGACGAGACCGTTTCGTTCTGGTTCAAGACTTCTCAGCCTTCAAACGGCTACTATAGCGTTATCCGTCAAGATAGTCGTTTCACGGCCTTACAGTTGTCAGGCGGGGGTAAAGCTCAAGTGGCCTATTGGCCCAATGGTTCATCTAGTAATAAATCGCTGGTGTTTCCATGGACCTACAGTGATAACAACTGGCATCATTATGTGGCTTCCTACGGTCAAGCAATTGGGCTGAAGATCTATGTCGATGGTAACTTAGTGGCAAGCGATGCAACGAATCTCGGGCCACTTCCGAACACAACGAATAAAATCATTCTGGGAGCCGCTCCATGGGGAGAAGCATACAATGGACTGCTGGACGACGTTCGCGTATTTAACTATATGTTGACTCAGGATCAAGTAACGCAATTGCTGAATGCTGAGGAAGGACTGACGCTTACGAGCATAACAACTCCTGCAGAAATCACAGGGGTGGTGAGCGGTACGGAGAAGACAGCAGAAGCCCTTGGATTACCTGCAACGACAGAGCTCGTTACCGATACGGGAAGCATGAACGCTAATGTGACATGGGATGTTGACGGTTCAAGCTATGATCCGGCTGTACGAACGCAGCAAATATTCACCGTAAATGGAACTGTAACTCTGCCTGTAGACGTGCTAAATCCGAACAACGTAGCATTGACAACAAGTATCAGCGTCACTGTGCTGCCGGCAACAACTATAGTAGCAGCTGATGGAGTTTCTCTGAATAAAACGGCCGCTTCGCTAAGTGTAGGGGCTACCGATCATTTGGTGGCAACCGTAACGCCGACTAATGCAAGCAATAAGAAAGTAACTTTCACGGTAGACAATGACAACGTGGTTGAATTGTCCAATGTGATCTTCAACGCTGACGGAAAGACTAGCGCAGCAGTGAAGGCGCTGTCCGCGGGTACAGCGAAGATAACGGTAGAAACCGAAGACGGACAATACAAAGACTACTACAATGTTACGGTTAACGACGTTCAAGTGCCTGCAGAGGGTGTTTCTCTCAATAAGTCCTCCTCGACCCTGATCGTCGGAGCTGCGGATGACTTGATCGCAACGGTCAGTCCGGCTGATGCAACCGATAAAACCGTAACTTTTGAAGTAGAAGGAAATGCGGTCACATTGTCTACCCCAGTATTCGACGAGGTAAGCGGAACGACAAGCGTAACGGTAAGCGCTGTGTCGCCAGGCCATTCGAAAGTAACGGCGACTACGGCAGGCGGCAACAAGGCCGTGTATGAAGCGACGGTTGTTGCTGTACCAGTCTCGGTAACGGGCGTTACTCTGAATAAAGTGTCTGAAGTGTTGGACATAGGCGCTGAGCATACCTTGACTGCAACGGTCAATCCGGCTGATGCAGCCAATAAAAACGTGACCTTTACGGTAGAAGGAAATGCAGTGACGGTTACAGATGCGGTGTACGATGCAGCGTCCGGCACAACAAGCGTTACCGTGAAGGCCGTATCTGCTGGAAGGGCGAAGATTACGGCTACGACAGCAGACGGCGGTCACCAAGCGGTGTATAACGTTACTGTAAACGCCGTCAATACCGGAAATCCTGGAAATCCAGGGAATGTGGCCGTGCTCACGGGAATCAGCCTCGATGCCGCATCAGCTTCGCTGGAAGTAGGCAAAACCCAAGCGATTCAGGTTACGGCAACCTATAGCGACGGAACCAAGGAGAACGTGACGGGTAAAGCGTCATACGCCACTTCGGATGCATCTGTGATTGCGGTAAGTGCGAACGGGATCATGGAAGCGGTCGGTAAGGGAAGTGCGGCCGTAACGGTAAGCTATCTAGGGAAAACAGCGGTTGTCGAGGTTACGGCAAAACAAAAAGAATCCGGTGGTGGTTCTTCCACGGATCCGATCTTTTCGGATACCAATAGTCACAAATGGGCTGAGGTAGCCATCGAAGCATTGGCCAAACAAGGTATCATAAAAGGTACCTCGGCAACTACTTTTGAGCCTGGTAAAAAGATAACAAGGGCTGATTTCGTGACGCTGCTAGTCAGAGCGCTTGGCTTAAAAGCTGAAATCAGCGGCAACTTCCAGGATGTCGATCAAGACGATTACTATTATGAGGCGATCGGCATTGTGAAGGATCTGGGAATCGCAAAGGGAACCGAGGAAGGGATATTCAATCCTAGAGGGGAAATTTCCAGGCAGGATATGATGGTGCTGGTAGCAAGAGCACTGCAGGCTGTTGGTAAATGGGAACCTAATGGATCGGCTCCCGATTTGAACAGTTTTACCGACGCATCTGAAATTTCAGCATATGCGGCAGATGCTGTGGCGGCACTAGTCAAGGATGGCATTATTTCAGGCAGAGGAGAAGGTTTGATTAGCCCGAATGCTACTACGACAAGGGCAGAAGTGGCAGTTATCGTGTACCGAGTGATTAACAAATATTCCGGTTCCGCTGATCCGGAAAAACCTTAACGATCTAAGGGGGCATGGCCATGTGCTGTGCCCCCTTAACTTTAACCATCCAATTGGCGCATACACAAATAGGTAAAAGATGTGGCAAGAACGAACATGTTACTCTTGCATACTAACTTTTAAAGCAATTTCTATTTTTGAGAGAAAAAATTATGCGAGAAATGTAGGTGTTTACTTTTATCATTGTTTGTATCTCAAGTTAGAGATCGTAAGATGAACATGAGGGCACCGTACTGCCGGCAATGAAATGTCTTCAACATTGATACAAGATGTATCTGGGGAGATGGGGAATGGCTTGTGTGCTTTTGGCAACCAAATCATTGATTCTGACTAAATCATTATCAGCTGTCACTCGATATAATTAAGTTGTTCGTAAGATTAAAGGAGCTGATTGTGAGATGAATACCCGTCCATTAAATGAAAAACTAGAAGCCGATGCGAGCCTTCAGCAAGTCATTACAGATGAACAAGCCCGCTTTTTCCTCAATAATGGTTATCTAGTAATCCGGAATGTTGTGAGAGGGGAAGAACTTCGGCTGTTGCAGGAGCAATCTCTTCAGATTGTCGAGAAAGGACTTGAAGGACAAACGGATGACAGGGATTACCTGTACCGGACTCGGGCAAATGGGGATAAGGTGTATTGGAGGACCTAATATGTAATCGACAAGTGTGAGGCGAATAAAGTGCTTTTGGGCCATCCGTTTATTCTGAACACAGTCGAGAAACTTCAAGGCGCGAATTTTATCCCGACCTGGGATTCACTAGTCGTGAAGGTGCCTAATAACGCGGCTTCAGTACCTTGGCACCGTGATGCGGCTGTACCGGAAGACTGTCAGGATTCAAGACCAATATTTAATGTGGATTTCTATCTGGACAATTCGGATGAACATTCCTGTCTGTGGGTTATTCCGGGGAGTCAGAATTGGGCAGCGTCAGAAGCCGAAGAACGCTGCTCCCGGCCCGGTTTTGTGACAAGTGATGCCGTCCCCGTTCCGATGAGGGCTGGTGACGTCATTCTGCACAATATCCAGCTTCTGCACGGATCACCGGAAGGGGAAGGCAATGCTTTGCGCCGTACGGTCTATTATGAATTCCGGGCGGGAGAGATTGAGGCTGAATATGGCCCTCATACACTCGCTTATCTTCCGATCAAGCAGCGCATCTTGCAGGACTGTATAATCAGGCGGCAGCAGTGCGGTTATGCGGAAGGGGAACAGGTTTATGAGTACAAGCCTACCGGAGCATTTGCTTCTTACTATCATGAGGCTCCCTTATCCTACCGCATCCCGCATGAGAATTATTTGAGAAGATAAGAGGGAATGATGAAGCGCAAGTTCACGAATGAATCAGATTAGCACAAAATTGACTTAAGGAATGCCCTGTCTTCTTTTTAAACATCCGGCCAAAGGTATGGACATCCGAATAACCGACACGCTCAGCAATTTCGCTGATCGTAAGGTTGGTCTGGATGGCCAGCTCTTTGGCTTTATTTATTCGTATCCAGGCCAAATACTGCATAGGTGACATCCCCATATAATTGCGGAAAATAAGAAGCAAGTGATTCTTGCTCCAGCCGCTCAGCTGTTGTAATTCTCTTAGCTGTACATCCCGGTGATAGTTGTCATATAAATAGTTTTTAACAAGCACCAGCTCCGGTTTATTGGAAGAGCCCGATTTCGTGTCGGTATCATGTTTGATTCTCTGTGAGGCTTCGGACAAGATTCGAATAAGAAGACTCTGACAGTACATTTGATGGACTAAGCCGGCTGCCTATAAGAGGCTACCAGTTCCGACAGCATATTATCGATGGGGTGGTCGGCAAAGTTCCCAAGGTAATGCTCCTCTGAATACAGTTCTGAGACAGGGAAATCGGTCAATCCAAAGTGAAAAACAATAGATATACAGACATATGGCTGTGAGGGATGCGGCAATATGGAGTGGCGTTCCTTGGGCCGGTGGAAGATAAGATCTCCACGTCTTGTTGTATAGGATCTTCCCTCAATCGGATAGTCTGCGCAGCCGTCAATGACATATTGAAGGACATACTGCTTCATCTCCCGGTAGTGAATAGCCCAATCCTTAGGTGCGGAGAACATATGGGCAAGCGTAATAAAAGGGGGGAAGTAGTAGTCAGGCAAGATGCCGATTGTCTCAAGAGGCCCAAGTCCAGAGAGCGTGTAGTGATCCATTCAAATCCGGCTCCTTTGAAATGACAATTATGAGTTCATTATAGCAGAAGTTTGAAACCACTTTTATCCAACATTCATAAATAGTACAGTAGTCTCCTGCAACTATTACATTTCATTTAAAACCATCGCCATCTATGCTAGGAGTAACCTAAGGAGAACAGGGTGGCTGCTGTTTATGCATATACGATGAAACTCGATCATTTTATATGAAGAATGATAGCATTGTGAACAACAAGGTAACTTATGGGGACGAAAACCATCACCAAGCAACATAAAAGAACCAACTAGATAATACAACAGTCGGATCAAATCCTTATTTAATAAGGATTTATCCTACATCAACATATTAAATCCTAACCCATCTCTATCACTGGAAGCGATGAGACAAGGGATTTGCTGTTGATGTAAAATTGATGTAAAACATCAAAAAAAACGATCGGAATGAAGCCTTCCATAAAAGAAGCTGATTAATAAAAAGCTCGTCAATTCAAGGTTTCTACGGATTATAACAGATTGATCCCAGGACAATATGTTCCCGCATACCGTGCATGTTGAGTGTGTAGTGTCAACATATAGAAAAGTTATTTTATAATTTCAATTCGTTTTACTAGCATGAGTAGAAGCTCTCGATCTATCTTTTCAAATGATGTTAGGTCACAGTAATCAAAGGTAATTGAGGGGTTCAATGGATAAGAGAGCTCGTACCCTGGAAGCCATTGAAAGCGGAGAGAGATGATAGAAGCAAGTTCTCGGTATGGACTATCTTCCTTAGAGGTACTGAAGAAATCATAAGAATTAGATTTGTTATTTAATCATTATCAGTACCAAGGAGGGGCAGTTTCAACTCTCCTAATTGATATTTTTTGGACTGCTCCGTTTAAGGAGCGGTCTTTTTATTTTTAGGAGTCATCATATGTTTGGGTGGCGTCAATATTGTTGAGAAATGTGATACAAAAAGTCAATTCTAACGCTTTAATCCCTTGCAGATACCAGCGGTTTTCCCTAGCAAAATAAAAAGCCCATGCTATCAAGGTATGAGCTTTATCAACGATATTTCGCTGGTATCTTTTGCTAGGCAATTGTTTTAGGATAAGTGTGTATTATTTACTATCGGTCTCATTAAAAGATTAGAAAAAAATGAAGCGATACAATAGCAACAGAAGCATGAAGCAAATGCGATTTGAACAAGAATACTAGGCATTTTTAGTACCTCCCAACACTATTCTTAGTTCTATATATTATGAACTTGCGGGATTCGTGTTTCTTTTTGCTCTACTATTTTATTCGTATCCATTTTTTTAAATATGATGACATCGCACACATTACATAACATTTATGAAGATGAATCTTTAAATCTTAAAGATTGTTTTTATTAGTTACTACGTCCTTCTTAAGATAGTATTTATTCGTTATCAAATTTTGATGGGGAGGGATCAATATTTGATAGAGGAGGGGATCAAATTCTGATATGCGGATATCGCCTATCAAATTCTGATGTACCCCCGATATGCGGAAAATCTGGGGATAAGTCGCCTTTCAAATTTTGATAGGCGCCGCTTTTCAAAATTTGATGAGGAGGGTGTCAATCGTTGATGGGGGTATATCAGAATTTAATAGGCAGCTTATCGGATTTTGAGAGGTGGATACTGGTAATCCATCGGCACAGCTTCTTTTCAGTGACGCGGTAAGTAAGTTTTTTGCGTAACGAAATCCATTGTATTTTGACTTTTGATAGTGATACAGTAAAATTATTCAAAGAGATTGAGAAATTCAAGAGAGATCATCCCGAATTGACATCTCCTGAAGTATCTAAACAATTTGAACAAAAATTGGATAATTTACAACAAAAGAATTCTTTTTCAGCTCTTGCATCGTATGACTCTTATGTTGCTAAATGGAATGCTCTGACTGAGGCAGAAAAGGTGTTAGTAATTAGAACTACTGGTCAAGCGTTGATCGTAGATTCAATGAGAAGAAAAGCTGTCGAGTATGAAGCAAACAGCAAATATAAAGGTCTGGATGGAAACGGTACGAAAAGAGATGCATTCCGGCACGCAATATGGAATGCATTGATGGTTAAGTATATTAACAAATTGTCAGCGTATGCGTGGGCTACCGATCACGAGGCACAAGATGATCCGAGTTACTATGACCAATATTTTGACGGTTTTACTGGAAGACAACATAAAGTTATGGATCTTCATAATAAGGAAAAAGGAAGGGATTCCTGGAACTTCTGGACTGATAGTATCCTATGGACATCAGATTAAACCTTAATCGGGATACAGCGAAAATCCAAGCTGGAGAGATGATTGTTCTAAGATGATTATATAAAATTATTATTTTCTTATAAAAGAGGTAAAGGGAATCTTTCCCTTTCCTCTTTTTACTTAGTTAAGTTTCATAGTATACCGTCCACATGGGAGGACATGAACCGATGAGAATAACAGTATTTAGTATATTTATTTGCTTGCTTTTTACGCTTTGCGCTTGCGGTATGTTTAGCAACAAGCCCATGCCTACTTCTACCGCTCATGTTGAGAACACCGACATTATAATTCCAGTTAAAGTACATTATTACGACTGGGGTGGGAAGTATGAGTATGGCGACTCGGCGACAATAGATGTAGAAGTAGAACCTGCTATAATTCCGCCTAATTCAAAGATTGTATTTTCGTTTGATAGAAAACCAAAAGAAATAAGTAGTCTTCGTGAAGTTCTGAGCCGTGAAGAATCAAATACACTAGACAGTTCAAGTAATGAAATTCTAGTTCCTTATACCAATGGAATCCACACCTACGCATATACTGCAAAATGGCCAGAAGGATTTGTTGTATTTGTTTTCAAAGTGGAAGTGAATTAATAGCAGCCATGGAGACCCTCTCCGAATAACGGAATGATCAATATCGGGATACAGCAAAACTCTTGAGTTAAATACTACTTCATTAGAAATAGACTGTTTTTCAAAATGGAAAAGAGTGAGCGGAACCGGAGCGAAGACGTTGAAATATATAGATTATTAGTTAACAGGACGAGGAGTCATTTCCCGTTCTCGACTTTCTATGGTTGGGAAACGGAACAAAAAAAGACCCTCGAGTTTATTTGCTCGAGAGTCCATTAGTTGTAGCTAACTAACTAGTGTTTTCAATTTTGATTCCAGTAAAATTGCTATCAATAGCACGAAGAGTATCCGTTATGAGATCAAAATACCTGCTTTCAAGCCATTCTTTAACATGATTATGAGGTGCATAAATTGTGTAAATGCCATCTCGTTTCGTAGAAAAAGTTCCTTTAAACCAGGTATCGAACGAAGGTTTTGCGATTTTTGTTTTGACTTCCTCTATGAATGTGGACCAGAGTAGCTTATCTGCTTCGGTAACATCTTGCTGCAGCAGCTGTTTTTTAATCTGCGTTTGTTTCTGAGCCTCGAAAAGTGAGAGTTGCTTCGGCTTTCGATGAATATGTCCCTTATCGATTAATTCATTGTAAAGATCATTATAATTGACGGTAGTATCCAGTTCCAGATCTTCCTTTTCACAGGTTTCCAAAAGGTGAGAGAGGTAACGGTCATGATCAGCCTGCAGCACCGGCGGCATCAGCTCGTATAGTTCTTGTGAGAGGAACGGAACTTTCTTTCGCACCTTAAACAAGGGACTTTCATCGGTATTGTTCATATCCGCATTTTGGACATTAAAGTGATATACAAATCCATGTTCTTCGAGAATGGCCAGATATTTTTTCACGGTATTCCGGCTCTTATTCATTTTTAGTGATATTAACTCGAGATTCGGCCAGCATATATCTTTTGTTCCATAGCAATAGCGTAGTAAATGACCGAATAACGCGATCCCCTCGGCAGAGAGGAAGTGACTCCAGTAATCAAACATATAATTGTTAATAATAGTTAGGTGACCGTCAACGTACGGAATGTTTTGTCCATGCTTATCAAGGGAAAATTTTTGTACGTCTTCTTCTTTAAAATAAATTCTTTCGAGCTCTTCCTCGTAATAGGGAATTTGCTTCCCATGAGCTATCTTTGTTTTTGGTGTGCGGTTACCCGTTGGCCGGCTTCGATAGTAAAGAAGCTTCGATGTACCGCCTTTCAAATTTTTCTTTTCCGACATAAAAAAACTCCCTCGACGACGCCCCATAAATGGCAATACTCAAGAGAGAATAGACACTTTATTTTTCAGAATCCCTATGCTACAATGAGCACATTGATACTGTGAATAAAGCTTCTACTCCTGAATCATTCAATGTCTCAACGCTTGGCGGCCGGAGGACAATGAATGTGACTTGGTAGGGGCTTTTTCTATTTTTATTATGTAAAATTGCTAGTGGAGAACGATCCCAGATAATCAAGAAAGCACACATATTCTTCTTGAGGCGCTGAGTGTTCACAGGTATCGACCTGACTCTTTTTTTGCAAAAAAGTGACAAAACCCGACAAGCACGCAAGTAAAATATAGCACTTCTGTTCGCAGTGGTAAAGCACGAGAATGACAAAAATCCACATTTGTTATTTATAGAATCAAATTTTAGGATGCGGGATAATGGATAAACTTAGCTATTCAAAGCAGTAAGGGCTGGCTTAAATGAAAGGTATCAAATGGTTAGCAGCTTATATCTTTTCGTATCTGTACTTTACCAATTGGCTGCTTGAATGCTATAATTTATGCATTCTAGTAATACTGATTTTCTTCGCCGATCCTAATTCAGCGAAGATAGGGAAGCCAACTGGCTAGGCAGCAAACAATGGACGTTTAACTGACATACGCAATCCGTATGTCTTTTTTTGCGGCCATTTAATGAGACGCATTCATCTGAATGCGTCTTTTTTTTGTATTTGAAGATTAGGAGGTTTGATCCTGGTCCGTGAAAGAAGCTGGAGGAAATTCAAAAATTTTCTTTTGGAGGAATGCGTAAAAGGACAGAAATCAAAATAACAGCGCTCAAAAAGATTCCTTGGCGGGGAATCAAGAACTGCACATTTTGGAGAAGGCTTTGGAAAAGCGGAATCTAGCACATCATTAGCACTTGGATCTGGTTTGTCTTTGTTTAAGGACATTTATATCGAGAAATCGAAGCAAAAGGCGTTGGATGAGTTTGAAGCCTACTGCGCCTGATCAAAAAGCGGTCAATTGTACGCGGGGAGGCGAACAACAACCCCTGGGAAGTGGCACATCACCTCAGGGCGGAATAATTCCCACTCCCATAATCAATCTTAGAACCAACATTGCCGTCAGGGCGATCGAGGAGAATTTGAAGAAGGAACATCTAAATCAAACATCTAGGGAGGCAGAGGCATGAAGCTTCGAAGAACAAAGCACGAGGGATGGTATGAAATTATGTCGGCATGCGTCGTGTGCGGACAACGTGGGTGGTGCAGAATCAATAAAGAGCAAACCGTTGTCTACTGCATGCGAACTGTATCTGACGATTTCTTTGATTCCACGATTGGGAGGCAGTATCGGCACTATCTTGATCCGAATGCTGCTCTCAAGACAAAGAGTGAAATAGAAATTAACCGTGCTGTTGACAAGAAGCCGGATCAACATCTTAATCGGATCTATCGTGCCTTAACGAAGGAGCTCCAGCTTACTAGAGATCATGCCGAGCATCTGTGTAATGACCGTAATATGGCCGATGAAGCAATCAGGTTGCGTGATTATCGAACAATGCCCGGTCCAGAACGATACAAGGTTGCGAAACAAGTAATAAGCCGAGTAGGCGAGCAGAGTGATCTTTTGGGTGTTCCTGGATTCTTCTGTAATGAAGGCACATATGGTCATTATTGGACCATGGGCGGCGCGCAGGGACTTATGATTCCCTTTCGTTCGATAAGAAACGAGATTACAGGTTGGCAGATTCGCGTAGATAAACCCATTCTGGAGCTCGACATGGATGGCGCAATCAAAGGAGAGATAGTAGAAGAAGTGAACCCTGATGAAAATGGGAAGCGGAGAGCAAAGTGTAAACTTCACATTCAGGATAAAATACTGGAGGTCATTCTCACTGAGAAGGAAAAGAAAGAATCTTATTCTAAATCCAATCAATTTGGCTCTGGCATTGTTTTAAAGCCTGGTAACCGATATTGGTGGTGGAGCAGCGGGGATAAACTGAATGGATCTTCAATCGGTGGACCGCTTCCCATACATCTTGCACTTCCGTATCCATGTCTGAAAATGTGGTCGGTAGGTGAAACCCCAGAAACAATGATCAGTTGTGATGAGGTTTGGGTTACAGAAGGCCCTATTAAGGCAGACAAAGCAGCGGATGCGCTTGTGAAGCCGGTTTTCGGTATTCCCGGGGCTGGAGCTTTTTCCCTGCTGCTTGAACCGCTTAAGCAACTCGGATGTAAGCATGTTGTTTTCGCATACGACGCTGATGTTGTGAGCACACCAGAGGTCGAGATGGCACTGGAACAGTGTATCGACTTCTTTGCGAAGAACACTGACATGACGTTAAGTCTGGCGATGTGGGACATTTCACTTGGCAAGGGAATAGATGATCTCACCGATTCCGGCTACATCCCGCAGGTAGCTAGAATTTTAGACTAAAATATGGTTTAAGTGACATAAAAGTTAGAAACAGAGGACATATACATTTTGAAAGAGGCTGCAGGAATATTATCAATTACTGGATGTTAAGATCCCAGATTCCTACCGCGAGGAGGTAAACTCACGTTTCCCCGAGGTGAGAGGGGGGCGTTAAGGGGAATTTCGTATTAAAAGCAACACAACGACTGTTATCATCGGCGTCTTCGATAATTCTTTCAGCGTGCAACTCCCGATCCTTCTGGTAAATATCGTGACGGGTCAATGGGCGGCGCATTCGAGCTTCACTTGTCCTCGTAATCAAATTGAAGTAGACAGCTGCGAAGGACGATCAAGATGTTCTTTCGAAGTGCTCTTCAGATTCTTAGCTGCAGTTGTTTCGGCATTATAGTGGATGAAGGAGATTTTGATGCGCTTCACCTAAAGTGGAGACGAAAGCGGATCAATAGTTCGCGGACGGCTTAGTAGTCTATCGTTTTATCAGTGCCCTGCATGGGGGTGGAGAAACAGCCCCCCATGCGAGAGGGGCTGATAAGGAGCAAAGCCGGATGAATATTGGTCTATATTTCTGCGAGTGCGGTGAAAGCTATGTTTCAGATTTTTTATATAAAGAGGTGCACTGCTTGGCTTGCCAAAGCGTGCTCGTAATTGAAACGAATCCGACGAGAAGGCAATTATCCATGCTCAGCAAGGATCAGCTGAAACAACTTTGGAATCTGTTCGAGAAGGTAGCTTTCGACCCTTCGACCGAGGAGATTACAGAGAGGTTCCTAGTTTGGCTCCCAAGCACCAATAGATTTATAATTTGGCTATGGTTCGGGAAACTCTTAAAGAGAGATTTCATCGAGCTGCCTGGTAAATTGGTTTGGAAGACAAATGGCTGTGTAACCGATTTTGTATGCGAATGCGGCAGGAACATCCCTGCAGGGCAGTCGTGCTATATTAATCGGACAAAGGAGAAGGTTCTTTGCGCTGATTGTGGACAAAGGAAGATGATCGACTTGTGGTTATACCTGGGGTATGAAAATCCTTGGATTAGTCAAGCCAATGATCCGTTTTTCACGCGAAAGAGTTTCCACCTTTGCGAAACGGCCGAAGAATTGATCGAATTCTTTCATAGGGGAAATTGGTGCCTCGGGCAAGCGTATATTTATAAGAACCTGGTATTTATTAACCAAGTTAACGGCGGAGATGAATATCTTACGATAAAGGATTATAGTCCTTTTGAAAGTATCACTTTTCAAGCAGTCCTTCGACGAGGAAATGATTATGGAGTAGCCTATATCAAGTCGCTTCTTGAGCATGAAATAGAAAAGGAAAGCGGACCGGATAACCATAATCCTATCATTCAGGCATTAGTTTAAGAGATAGGAAACTTCGTAACTTTCAAATCGCTCTCTGGAGGGAGCCATTAATAATGCGCCCCTTCGGAGAAGGAGGGGCGCAGGGAGCGATTGGAATGAGTATTTGTGAGGATTGCGGGATCTAGCAGTTTAGGCCCCGCCAGCTTAAAAACATAATCGAGAAAAGAAATCGTTTAATTATTTTTAAGAATTATTGCATTACGCATGTAACGAATTAGTTAATTAACATATCATTTTCGGTGGATGATCTGCTGACCGTGCGGCGTATCTAGTTTTCAGTGCCGAGAATTTAAACTGTTTGAGGTTACTTAACTTATGTAACAAACAGGGAATTGACAATATTAAGGAAATCGTTTACATTATCTGAAGTAAACGTTTTCTTTTTGTGAAAAAATGCATATCTGGATGAGACAACTTAGATAAGATATTCAATCATATTTTTTTACGAATAACGTAAACGTTTACGTAATCGTTTACGTAAACATAAAAACTTAAGAGGTGATGCTTTCTTTCAACAAGTTGAAGGAGATAAAATGCGAGAATGACGAACTGACTGCTTATCAAAAGTAGCAGTGAAGTTTGGAATCAAATGACGTACAGCAACTCCTGGAATACTACTTTATAATGTTTCAGAATGAAATTGTTTCTGTAATTTGTAAGGAGAGTTGAAAGGCAACCAGCGATATTCAAGTGAGGGACAACAACAACGAAAGCTAATGCCGAATGGGAAAAGTAATCGATATTGTGATTATAGGGATGGTGGTGTAGCATGCGGTACGATGAAACGGTATATACGTATCGGGATCTGGTCCGTCGATTGTATGACTTGGAGCTTCTTGCCATACCACCGGATCCGGAAGAGCAGGGTGGCGTCTTCTCAAGCTATGATCGAAGCTCAGTATTCAATCCGGAGACCGGACTGTATGAGAATTGGGGCGCCAACAATGATGGTGGCGGGTATATAAGGAAAGAAGGGGAAGGTATCGTTGCACTTGAGCTGGATGGCCCCGGTGTCATCTGGCGGGTATGGTCGGCGATGCCCGGGGCAGGACACATTAGGATATATCTGGACCAAGCAAAAGAACCTGTCATTGATCGGCCCTTCAGAGATTATTTTGAAAACTTCAGCGATGATGGCTGCCCTTCGAACTTCCCGAATTTGATGACTACGCTATCCCGCGGAAGAAATTGCTTCATCCCGATTCCTTTTCAGAAGCATTGCAAAGTCGTGCTCGATAGAGATTGGGGCCATTATTACCACATAACCTATACGCGATTCCCCGCCAATGTGAAAATACCGGTGTTTACCGGATTGTTTGATCGAGATTCCGCTATTGCGCTTGCGGAGGCTGACCGGGTGCTACAGCTCAGAGGAACAAGGTCCGTCATGTCGGACAAACAGTTCTCTTTTCATACGACCAATTTGGTGTCCGTTCCAGCAGGAGGAAGATCCGTCGTATTCGATAAAAGGGATGCAGGAGCTATTACTATGCTTAGGGTGAAGACGAGTTTGGCTAGCAAGAGTATGGAGCAGCAGCATAGGATACTCAGGCAACTGACTATCTCGATGAAATGGGATGGAGAAACCTTTCCTTCCGTATGGGCGCCATTAGGCGACTTCTTCGGTTGCGCACCGGGCATCAATTCGTACAGATCTTTGCCGCTCGGGATGAATGAACACGAGTGCTACAGCTATTGGTACATGCCATTCTCGGAAGGCGCATTGATTGAGGTTGAGAATGACGGATCGGAGATGCACGAGGTTTCGTTCGAAATCGGTGGGATTTCGCTTAATTCATTGGATGCAGACAATTTGCTTCGCTTCCATGCCAAATGGCATCGCGGTAACTACTTCGGCAAAGATAGGAAGCGGTTTGCGGAAGGAGGCGACCGCTGGCCGGATTGGCCGATTCTGATGGCCAAGGGACCTGGACGATTCTGCGGCATTCATCTTCATGTCTACAATACATGGGAAAGACCTGAGGAAGAAGCAGAAACCTGGTGGTACGGTCGATGGGATCGAAAGACGATCGACTGGTGGTGGGGAGAAGGCGACGAGAAGTTCTTCATCAACGGTGAAGACTTTCCTTCTACATTCGGCACGGGTAGCGAGGATTACATCGGATATGCCTGGGCGGCGGAGCCTCCCTTCCCGATATTCGATAGTGCATTCGCATGTCAGCCGTACATCGAGATAGACGCGAATGGACATACATCCGTCAACCGTTTTCATGTTTGCG
Organism: Paenibacillus sp. PL91; assembly: GCF_012935325.2. Taxonomy (GTDB): domain Bacteria; phylum Bacillota; class Bacilli; order Paenibacillales; family Paenibacillaceae; genus Pristimantibacillus. The sequence continues at coordinate 17,697 of NZ_JABBYG020000020.1, read as the reverse complement.
ACAATATCCCCTTCACCGAGTCCTTCGAAGGATTTATCGAGAAGTATAAAGCTGACAGGTGGGGATCGAACAACCGATGCCTATTCGCTGCAACGGCATACTGGTATCAAGTAAGGGGGGCCGGCGACGGATACGATCGGGTTCGCTTGGAAGATCGAGTGGGATACGAAGAGGAGTCAGTTTGACTTGATTGGAGGGTAAGGAATGAAGGATCTCCGGTACAGCTACCGGACGGTTACTATCGTCAAACCGGAGACTGGGCAGCGAAGAAAACGTTATAACGGTGATCGCCATCGACCGCAATATCATTTTTTTACCGCCTGAGCATTTGATGAATGAGCCACATGGATCGAAGTTTTTCAACGGGCAATATCATCTTTTCTATCAGCACAATCCTCAAATACAGTACTGGAACCATATTCATTGGAGTCACGCCGTTAGCTCGGATCTGGTACGGTGGCGCGACGTACCGTTCGTGCTTTCCCCAGAGAAGGGCGACATCGCCCCGGACTGCTGCTGGTCTGGCGGAACTGTGATCGACGATGAAGGCGTACCGGTCATCTCCTATGCGGCGGGAGATAAAAGACAGGATCCGGACCAATCCCTCGCCATGGCGAGAAGTTCGTTCCTTGTGGACGGGAACAATGATTTAATCGACTGGATAAAGTACTCTCACTATGTTGCTACCCTACCGGAAGGCGTTGGTCTCCGGGGCAATTTTCGCGATCCTTTCGTGTGGAAGGAAGAGAGCATGTGGTATATGCTGGTGACGACCAGCATTCCCGGCCGAGGCAAACGGCTCGGGTGTCGAGAGCGGGTACGTTAACCTTGGCGATGGGCCTCTTCAGCTGCATATTTATCTTGATAAATCCATGATCGAATCTTATATAAACGGAGTTAACAGCTTAACAACCCGTATCTTTCCGGTTCGGCAAGACTCGCTTGGCATAGCTCTAATAGGAGCTTCATCAACTATCGTAAAATCGTTAGAAATTTGGGAAATGAAATCTGCCTATGAAACTGAACCAGCGGGAGGAATCAGTCAATGAATGAGTTTTTCTATCGTCCTAACAATGCCTGGGTTGGAGATGTGATCCCCTACTATGAGGACAATGAGTTTAAACTGTTTTATCTTCACGGATGGCGTGAGAATTACCGGGAAGGTCTGGATCACGGCTGGCATCTGGTCGGAACGAGCGATTTCTGTGATTACCGGGAGTATGGGGCCTGCAAAATTCTCGGCGGGACCGGTCATGTTCTAAAGGTGGAGAACACTTATCATCTATTTTATTGCATCTTTCCCGAGGGGAAGCAGTTGGTCTGCCATGCAACCGGCACGGGTTTGATGAACTGGACGACAATTCCGGAGGATACCTTCTCCGCCGATAACCAGATCTACGAGCTTTCAGATTGGCGCGATCCTTTTGTGTTCTGGAACGAAGAGGAAGGGCAATATTGGATGATTCTCGCCGCGATGGCTAAGGGAGCATCCAATCGAAAGGGCTGCGTGGCCCTGCTCACATCACAGGACTTGAAGAAGTGGACGTATAGTGAGCCGCTCTATGCGCCGAATATTCATGTCGGGGCTCACGAATGCCCGGATTTATTCCAGATGGGAGACTGGTGGTATCTGGTTTACTCTAACTATACGGATCGGTTCGCCACCTTCTACCGTATGAGTCGCTCCTTGAATGGTCCATGGATTACACCAAAGGTTGATACGTTCGACGGCAGGGCGTTCTATGCGGCGAAGTCGGTATCGGACGGTCGGAATCGGTATTTATTCGGCTGGAATCCGACGAAGAATGAAGACTTGTTCGGGTGGAATCCTCCTAAGCATCCCGGAAAAGATTACGATACATGGGACTGGGGTGGCAATCTCATAGTCCATGAGATCATCCAGCGTCCAGACGGTACGCTCGCCGTTAAAGTGCCGGACTCGGTGAATGTGGCGTTCGCGGTCAAGCAACCACTCCATGTGGATGGGATCACGGGTACATGGACGTCGTCGGCCCTAGACGAGCATGTGTGCGAATCTCCCTATGCGTTTGCGGCGAGTCTAACGCAAGAGAAATTACCCGATCGATGCAAAGTATCGTTGGATATCCGTTTCTCGGAATTTACGCAGGGGGCAGGTGTTATGCTGCGTGCGGGGGAGGGTCTGGATGACGCTTATTATGTAACGCTGGAGCCGCAGCGAAATAGAGTAACGTTTCGCGGACCTATCATGCAGAGCGAGGAAGGGGGAAAGACGTTTCCCTATGAGGTCGAATTAGAGCGGCCGATCGAGCTGCTGCCTGATCATTACCATGAGTTGCTAATCTTTATCGATGGATCGATTTGCGAGATATATATAAATCGGGAAGTTGCGATAAGCGCTAGAATGTACGATATCGAACGAGGAAGGCTCGGATTGTTCGTAAGCCAAGGGAATGCTCAATTCAAGAATGTGAAGGTTGAGACGCTCAGAGGTGGATCTGACGCGATGTGGTGAAAAAAAATACTGGGTAAAAAAGACTCCCAATCGAGGAGTCTTTTTTTGGATCAGGACCAAAGCGATCGTTGCATTTGCAAATATCGGCATGGTCGTGATGGTGGATAGACACGAAGAAAGCACGGTCAGGCGCGTCCGTGGCTTCTCTGGATTGTTTCCGTTTTTCATTTCAATATTGCTATGTTTGCCATGTCTAATATGAGTGCTGAGGCGAAAATCGCATACGCAGAGGAATTGAAGGTAGAAGGAGTTCAAGAACGGGGAACTGAAAAAACGATAATTGCCATAATTCCACCTTAATTGTGCCGTATATGCTCTCATAGCCAACCGTAAAGTCAAGTCAGGATGAAAAATTGACGTTATCCCCCAAGAAGGTAATTCTGGGTGGTGGCGTCATGAAACAAGTACATCTTTTTCCGATGATCCGGGAGGCAGTAGGCAGAATTCTAAATGGATACGTGAGTGCCGCGCCGATTGTTTCGGATATCCAACATTATATTGTACCACCTAGGCTAGGCGACAATGCGGGCTTGTGTGGAGCATTGGCGTTGGGTTTAAGAGTGCTCGGTTAACAAAAGAAGGTTATTTTCAAGCAACATGAGTATTGGGAGTAGTGGGCACGTTGTTTAGATATCCAAGAAATTACTGGTGTCGCTTTTTAGTATCAGCAATGAAAGGTCTTGTCCAAATATAAGGACAAGACCTTTCATTCGTATCTGATAATTTAACCCGAATAAAAGTAGACACAAGGACCAGAATCATATAAATTAGTACTTATTAAAAGTATTTTAAAAAGAAAGGAGTGAGAACACCATATATGAATCACATTACAAATAATACGATGCGAGTCAAGAAAATGAACCAGGAGTTAGTCCGACAAGCTCTCAAAATGATGAAGCAGGGTACGAAGTCCATGGTGGCACAAGCTACAGGATTAAGTGTAGCCACCTGCGGTAACATTCTAAATGAGCTATTGGACACCAGCGAGCTGCTGGAGATGGGGATGGAGGAGTCAAGCGGAGGCCGTCCGGCCAGATTGTACCGGTATAATGAGAACTTCTTTTATATTGCCTGCATTATTGTCAGAGCTGGAGTAAAGACCCGTTCGCTCACTTATACGCTCGCCAACCTGGCAGGAGAAACAATCAAGGAAGGATACCAGGAAAACGATCGGATGGATCCTGCAGTGATTGATCAACTGGTTGATCAGCTCATAGGTCAATTCCCGCAAATCCGAGCAGTTGCTATCGGGGTGCCGGGTGCTGTTAATCAGGGAGTCATTAATCTCAGCGACATCCAGGAACTGATTAATGTTCCTCTGGAGGCTTTCATTCGTGGAAAGCATGAGGTGGAAGTCATTTTGGAGAACGACATGAATTTGACCGTGTACGGCTTCTACCAGAAGCAGGGATATGATGAAGAGAAATCGGTTGCGGTTGCGACATTTATTGAAGGCAGCTTCCCTGGAGCAGGTATGATGGTGGATGGACATATCCACAGAGGCAGTTCTCACTTTGCAGGAGAGATTGCCTTTTTACCGTTAGGCATGACACTTGAAGAGCAATTCCGGCAGTTGCACGATCGGACCACATTTCATTCTCTGGTTGGCCGTGTCGTATCGAGCTTGATTGCAGTAATGAACCCAGAGATGATCGCTCTGACGGGGAGCTTGGTAGAGTCTGCTGATGTGGATCTCATCCGACAGGAATGCCTAAAGTATATTCCAGAGATGCATATGCCACAGCTGACGCTGCTCGAGCATCCGGAAGAGAATTACATGTATGGATTAATTACAATGACATTGGAAAGCCTGGCCTATTCGCTGCAGCTAGTAGAGAAACGGAGGTGAAGCGAAAAGCATATGACAACTGCTTATAAACAGGATCTCAGAATTGCCCGCAACATCTTGTTCCTTCTATTTGCCCTTCCAGGACTTTCCTTTGCTTCGTGGATATCCCGTACACCTGCTGTCCGGGATTTGCTTCATGTCTCTACTGCCGAGATGGGTATCATTTTATTTGCGGTCGCAGCGGGATCCCTTGTTGGTCTGCTTGCAGCAGGTTCAGTTGTCGCACGAAAAGGTGCCCGTCTTGTCATAATTGGCAGCTTTTTAATGATTGTGATTGGATTTGTGGCAATCGGAATCGGTGCAGCCTTGACGATGGTGACTGTCGTTATGGGCGGGTTGATCGTTTTTGGCTGTGGTTTCGGTGCGGCTGAGGTCGCACTGAATGTGGAAGGTTCTGCTAATGAGAAGGCAATGAATCGAACGCTCTTACCGACCTTTCATGGCTTTTTTAGTGTAGGAACACTCATTGGAGCGGCTATCGGAGCAGGAGCTATGGCCATACATATGCCGATCATGGCCCATTTCTCGATCCTCGGTCTATTGATTACCGCACTTTTATTTTATTGCTATCGTTACCTGCCAAAGGATACAGGAAAGGAACTTTTGGATGCTGCAGCTCAGAAGAGTTCGGCTGTTAAGCAACTGTTAGAGGTATGGAGCGAGAAGCGTACATTGTTAATCGGGATTATGGTTTTAGGAATGGCATTTGCCGAGGGTTCCGCCAATGATTGGCTACCACTGATCATGGTAGATGGTTACGGGGTTAGCGCAATGGCAGGTTCATTTATCTATGGTTTGTTTGTTGCAGCGATGACCATGGGACGTTTTACTGGCGGATGGGCCCTGGATCGTTATGGAAGGGTGTGGGTCTTATCGGGATGCGCCATTGCGGCCATTCTCGGATTACTGCTTGTGATCTGGGGGCAGAATTATTTTGTCGCTTCGGTAGGCGTCGTCTTATGGGGGCTTGGAGCTTCACTAGGTTTTCCGGTAGGGTTGTCAGCGGTAGGAGATGAACCTAAAGGTGCTGCTACAAGAGTTGGAGCCGTAGCTACGTCGGGCTATATCGCAGCTCTGGTTGGCCCGCCTCTGTTGGGCTTCCTGGGAGAACATTTTGGGTTATTGCGTGCACTGATTGTTGTACTTATTGGCCTGGTCATCTCAGCTTCTCTGACCAGATCAGCTAGACCAATATAATTTCATACTTTATTTCATGATGAGAGAGGATCGGGTTTATAAATGAAAACAGAAAAACAAAAGATGCTGGATGGAGAGCTATATAAGGCTTGGGATCCCGAACTGACACGTGAGCGGGCAAATGCTAGACGGATGACGCGCATGTACAACCAGACTACCGAAATCGATGATGAAAATCGAGTACGGATACTTAAAGACCTGCTAGGATCAACAGGAACTAACTTTGGTATGGAGCCGAACATCCGTTTTGACTATGGTTACAACATTCATGTTGGTGAGAACTTCTATGCAAACTTTGACTGTACCATTCTTGATGTGTGCGAGGTTCGGATTGGCGATAACTGTATGTTCGGACCCGGTGTACACATATATACGGCCACACACCCTGTGGATCCATATGAAAGAAACAAGGGACCAGAGTATGGCAAGCCAGTAACGATTGGTAACAATGTATGGGTAGGCGGACGAGCTGTTATTAATCCAGGTGTAACTATTGGCAATAATGTTGTTATCGCATCTGGAGCTGTGGTGACTAAAGACATTCCGGAAAACATGATTGTTGGTGGTAATCCAGCGAAAGTGATAAAAGAAATCGAACCCAAATCATAATGATTCAGCAAAAAGGATTGACACACTTATCTGCAGTTACTGGAGAGGAATTACGACGGGCCTTCAAACGTATAAAACAAACGGTGCCAAAGCACTAGGAGGGGCTCCGTTATATGTATTGGATGGAAAGTACATTCGAGAAGAGCCAAATGGAAATAAAATCATAAGGGTCGTAGAGTCGGAACCCTCAAAGAATGCAAGTACTAGTAATTTGGTCTATTCCAACAAAAAGGCTGGCTTACTGATGGTCAGCAGGGTACTAGAGGTTGGACGCATATCTTCAATGTATTAAAAGAGCACTCCTATATTATAAGAGTGCTCTTTTTAGTTTATATTCCCTTCACAATCTCTTAACCCCACACTAACACCCCCCTCACACTTTTTCATTAAGATTACTCCTTAATGTTGTCCTCGTAAAGGACGGCGAAATTTCACTAGGAGGAATTGAATGTGAAGAAGTACCTAAGAAAAACGAACGCATTTATCATCTTTGCTCTATTAATCTCGTTACTTCAGCCGGCATTAATCGTTAATGCGGCTATTACAGAGCTTCCTACTACGGAATACGGCAAGGTCATCGACATTCGCCAGACGGAGCTAGCACCGGGAGCGGTGTATACTTGGATGGATATGGAAAATGAGCGAGGCTTGCAAAAAATACATACGGTAGCATTTGATCCGAAAAATCCGAATCTGGAGCTGCGTGCTGGCACCAAGGACGGAAAAGTGTATGGCATGAAGGGCGTGACCGAAATGGCAGCTCATGCGGATGCGCCGGGCAGCCGCGTCATTGCCGGAATTAACGGCGATTTCTATGAAATTAGCGGCTTTGCGACAGGTGTGCCGAACGGTCTGTTTATGGATGAGGGCCGAATTCTTAATAGCTCTATTTCCTCGTATGCTTTTGGCCTGAAAGCGGATGGTTCTTCAATTTATGGCGCTCCAAAGCTGACGAAGACGGTCACGATCGGCGGGGTGACAACCAATCTGACGAGCATTAACCGTTACCGAGACACAAACCAACTAGTCCTCTACACAGCGGATTATAATACCACAACTAAGTCGACGAATCTGGGCGATGAGGTTGTACTAGATATCATAGAAGGAGACGTGAAAAGCGGGCAGACGATGAAGCTGAAGGTAGCCGAGCTCCGCAAGGATCAAGGGGATACGGCGATTACTCAAGGCCAAGTAGTTTTATCCGCCTCCGGCACATCGCGAGCAGTCGTAGCAGGGCTTCAGGTTGGTGATGAGATGGCTGCCAGCTTTGCACTTGATGGTGAGTGGGCTCAAGTATCGGTTGCTATTGGCGGCCAAGGCCCTCTTGTGAAGGACGGCGTTCCGCAGCTAAATGTAGGACCAGCAGGTGTACATCCTCGTACCGCAATCGGGACGAAGGCGGATGGAAGCATTGTCCTCTTCGAAATCGATGGAAGGGCTCCGGGCTTTAGCGAAGGCGTTGAAACCGATGAGCTTGCAAAAATGTTAAAGGATATAGGCGTCGTTAACGGCATGAACCTTGACGGCGGCGGATCATCTACGTTCGCAGCGAAGCTGCCGGGAACGAGCAAGGTTCAGATGTTGAACCAAGGCTCCGATGGCGGCGAGCGGAAGACAGGCAACGGCTTGCTGCTCATCAACAAAGCGCCTGAGCTTAATGCAGCTTCAAAGCTGGCGGTTCAGCCCAACGCGGAACGTATCTTGAAAGGCGCATCGTTCACCTTTAAAGCAGCAGGAATCGATGCTAATGGCCATCCGGCAGCTTACTCGGATACGCTCGCTTGGCAGGTTGATCCATCGCTCGGAACTGTGGATGCAAGCGGCGTATTTACGGCAGGTACGGCTTTCGCAACAGGCTTCGTTACGGCAGCAGCCGGTGCTGTGCAAGGTAAGGGTGAAATTGAGGTTGTCGATCAGCTTACGGCGCTTAAATTTCCGGATATCATTAAAACCTATAACTCAGGAGCGACGGCATCCTTATCGGTGAAGGCCTTGCGGAATGGTCAAACCGTTCAGGCAAATAATCGCAATTTTGAATGGCGCGTGGAAGGAAATATCGGGACTGTAGACGAGAACGGAGTATTCCAAGCTACGACGGAGAATGGGCAGCAAGGCAAAATCTTCGTAAAATACGGTAATGTAGAAACCTCGTTTGAGGTGAATGTCGGTCTTCCGCCTGTGCTGTTGGAGGATTTTGAGTCCGGATTAGACAAGTACATAGCATCTAGTGCTGCCGCAAACTACTCGAGAATCGTAGAGGTGACGGATCAGGACTATGTGAGAAGCGGGAATAAGGCGCTGAAGCTGGAGTATGATTTTATCGGCAAAACGGGAACCTCTGGCGCTTACTTAGCAGCCTCTTCTACACAAAATCGCATTCAAATTCCCGGTTATCCGGAGAAGCTCAGCATGTGGGTTTATGGGGACGGGAAGAAGCACTGGCTGCGCGCCCAGCTAAGGGACGGCAACAATGCCGCTATTCCTGTTGATTTTACGGATAATGTGAGCGGCGTGAATTGGACAGGGTGGAAGTACGTGGAGGTGGCTGTGCCAAAAGGGAAAGCAACACCTCTCACGATTGACATGCCTATCCGTTATATGGAAACCAGCAACGTCAAGAAGACGGACGGCGCGCTCTATATTGATGATATACGTGCCCTCTACGGACCGCTCGAAGAGGATACGACGCCACCTGTGTTCAAAGATATTTATCCTGCCGAGAATGCTGTTATTAAAACGGCAACGCCGACGATTGCGGTTCATGGCGAGGATACAGGCTATGATCCAGTGCAGCATCCCGGAACCACTTTAATCGATCCTGCTAAAACACGCGTATATGTGGATGACCAACTCGTAGGGCACGGCTTCCATCCACCAGCAGGCCTCATTACTTATAAATCGACCATTCCTCTTTCGGAAGGGCGTCACAAGGTGAAGGTGGCCATCCGCGACATGGCTGGCAATCAGACGATCAAAGAATGGTACTTCATGGTCAATCTGGGATCACCTTATTATGTTTACGATACGCCAAGCGAGGTTTATGCAGGCACGACAAATACTTTAAATATTCATGCAGAGAAAGCGAGCAAGCTGAAGGAAGGCCATATTGCATTTAAGTTTGATCCTGCAGCGATTAAAGATCTTCAAGTCATCCGCGGCAGCAAGGTGCAGGAGGGTCAGCTGGAGCCGGTGATTGACGAGGCGCAAGGTCTTGTTCGTTTAAATCTGTTTAATATTAATGAGGCTAGTCTTGTGGATGCCGATATCCTCGGACAAATTCAATACACGGTCCGGAATGATTATATCGGTCCGCTAACACTCGAGCAGACCGAGGTTGAAGTGACGAAGCCGTTAGTCATTGAAAATACTTCAGGCTCTGTCCTTTCTACGGAAGGCACAGGTACTCCAATCAGCTTTGTCGGCGCTGCGGCGCAAGCGACCGTTAAGACGCAGTTGAAGCTGAGCTGGGATCATTTTGCGATCGGAATGGGCTATGCCGCTTCCTTCAAAGTTGCTGAGGTGCAAGGCGGAGCAGCTGTCGAAGGTTCGAAGCTGCTGATCAATCAAGTCGAGGTCGCAGATACGAGCTCAAGCGCTAACGGTATGCTTACGACGACAGCAGCGACTCAGGCGGTAGGTACGTATAACGTGCAGGCGGTAAAAGGCAGTGCGTACAGTCCGGTCATGACGTTCAAGGTTGCACCGTATGCGGGAACGGCGGCGCCGCGCAACATGAATGTGACGATGGGAGCTGATCCTAACACATCGCGCCATTTTACTTGGCAGACTGACCCGCTTACGACGGATACGGTTGTTGAGCTGGTGAAGCAGTCGGATTTCACAAGTTTTGAGGATAACAACATAATTGAAATCGCAGGTACCAGCTCGATTTATAACACCAATAATGACGGAACGATGCGTGTTCATAAAGCGGAAGCCGATCAGCTAACGCCGGATACGATTTATGTGTACCGTGTTGGTGATGGCAAGACAAATGTAAGCAGCGAAGGAACCTTCCGAACAAGCGCAGCTGCAGGCGATACGATGAAATTCCTGTTCATTGGAGATTCGCAGGCAGACTCGAAAGCGGGCTTCGCGCTTTGGGGCAATACGTTAGAGGAAGCTTCGGCATACATGCCGGATGCGGAAATGCTCGTACATGCCGGAGACATCGTCGATAAAGGGTATGAGCAGGAGCAATGGGACTGGTGGTTTGAAGCCGCTCAGGACAAGCTGATGAATACGACGCTTGTTCCGATTATCGGGAACCACGAGGTCATGGGAACGAATGGTGCCGGCGATTACCTGGCTCAGTTTCATAATCCGCAAAACGGCGCTGCAAGCGTAAAAGGCTCGAACTTCTCCTTTGACGTTAAGGATACACATTTTGTCGTGATGAACACGGAAATGTCGAGCCAAATCTTCGATGAGCAGGCGCAATGGTTGGATGAGGATTTAGGGAAATCAGACAAAAAGTGGAAGGTCATCTTCTTTCATCAGGGGCCTTATGGAAGTATTTATGCAAATGAAAAGGTCCAGTCGACTTGGGTGCCGATCTTCGATAAGCATGGCGTAGATCTCGTCATGAACGGACACGACCATATTTATATGCGCTCCCACCCGATGAAGGGCGGAGAGAAAGTTGCCGAAGGACAAGGCACTCGATATGTAATAGGCGGCTCATCAGGTCCGAAGTTTTATGCATTAACAGAGCATTATTGGCAGGAGAAGATTTTTGACGAGGATGCTCAAATTTTTACCGCTGTTGATATTACTAAAGACGAGATTGTAGTTGTAGGCAGAACAGTGGACGGACGGGAGATTGACCGGTTTGCTATCGCTAAGGTGGAGCCGGAGACGGTTACGCTGGATCATACTTCCGCTGAGCTTGAAGCGGGTCAACCGATTACGCTGAAGGCAACCGTGCTGCCGGATCATGCGACCGAAAAAGAGCTGGTCTGGTCCGTTGTTCAATCGACGCCAGAGAATGCGGTAACGGTAAATGCAGAAGGAATGGTAACGGCGATGAAGCCAGGACAAGCCACAGTAAGAGCGACGGTTAGCGGTTACCCGGATATATTTGCCGAGAGCGAGATTACGGTTACGGACATGCTGCAAGGAGTAACGCTTCAAGGGAAAACGGCGCTTCAGATCGGCGCGGCGGATCAGACGGTTGCGGAAGCCGTGTATGGCTCAGGCAGGAAAAAGGTTATTCTGAGTGAACTTGCATTTGCCAGTTCGAATGAGGAAGTTGCTGCAATTAACGAAGCGGGTCTGGTTAGCGCGAAGAAGGAAGGAACGGCGGAAATATCCGTGACTTTCAAGGGCTTTAACGCAAAATACGAAGTAACGGTTACGGCTAATGAGCCGGAAGTCACGTTAAGCAAGGTGGAGTTGAGCGGCCTGAATGCGCAAATGAACCCAGGTCAGTCGGCTAATGCAAAGGTAACAGCGGTATACAGTGACGGCAGCTCAAGGGATGTGAGCGGGGAAGCTGAATTTAAGAGTAGCAGCCCCAATACCGTGGAGATTGTTGGTGGTAGCACCGTTAAGGCATTGCAAGCTGGTCTAGCAACGATAACGGCAAGCTATGGTGGCAAACAAACAGAGTTTGTCATAAACGTTACGGAGCCAGCAACGCCGACACCACCTCCAGTGACAACACCAACTCCAGTGCCAACGCCAACGCCAACGCCAACACCATCACCTGAGGTGCCTGGCGTGGTCAAAATAACCGATAAGCAGCTAACGGATAAAAACGCGGACGGCGAGGTTGTCATTGAAACGAATGGTCAGCTTAAAGAGTTAGTTTTACCAGGTCATACGGCTCAACTGCTTGCTGGCGCTCCGTTTAAAGTGGATGCTCAGAACCTCGCGATTAGCATCCCTGCGCAGGTGCTGGAAGATTTAACGAAGCTGCTTCCAGCAGATCAAGTGAGTAAAAGCACGATCTCGTTAACGGCAAAAGCAGCATCGAGCAATGAGTCTTCAGCTATATTAGTAAATGTGGGCAGCCAAGCCGGCGCACAATTGCGGATGGGTAGTGCTGAGCTTCTCGATTTCAGCTTGACGATGACGACGGAAGCGGGAGTAACGGTTACGGTAACCAAGTTTGATCAGCCTATCACCATCTCCTTTGCGGTAGATCCGCTGGCAGATGCAAGCTTGCTCGGCATCTACTATATTGCGGATGACGGCAAGCTGCAATATATAGGGGGCAAGTTGGTAAATGGAAGGCTGACGGCTGCAGTTAATCATTTTAGCAAGTATGCAGTATTAGAGTACAATAAATCGTTCATCGATCTGCCGCAAAGCCATTGGGCAGCCAAAGCGGTGAAAGAGCTCGCAGCCAAGCAGCTTATTCAAGGGGTATCCACTGAGCGCTTTAATCCAAGCGAAGCCATAACCCGCGCAGAGTTTGCAGCTATGCTTGTACGAGTACTTGGAATTACGGGTCAAGCCACACCTATGTTTACGGATGTGCCCGTAGCCAAGTGGTATGCAAACGAGGTAGCTCTTTCACAGCAAGCGGGGATCGTGAAAGGAGTCAGCGCAACTACATTTGCGCCTAATGCTTCGGTTACCCGTCAGGAAATGGCGGTAATGATCGTAAGAGCTTATGACTACGCAGTGAAGAAACAATCGGAGTTTGCGCTAAGCAATGTGCGCTTTACGGACACAGCCGCTGCTCCGGATTGGGCAAGAACGGCAATTTTAACGGCGATTGAGCTTGGACTCATGTATGGACGCACGAATGAGATTTTTGCTCCAATCGCTAATGGCTCAAGAGCGGAAAGTGCCCAGATGATTTTGAATTTAATTAACCGTATAAACGAATAACGATTACCTGTTCATTTAGGGGCTGCCCATCAAGTAGGATCATCTACTTAGGGGACAGCCCCTTCATATTGTTTTGATATTGCGAATATTGTATGCCAACATAAGCATGAATTTTTGAACTAGGTTTCGATTCAGAATCTCTTATAAACTGTCTGAAGCAGATGAAACAAGCGAATGCCGTGCAATTTTTACAATTTGAGATCCTGATGTAATCCCATTCTTATAGATCAACACAGATGAACTAGAGAATGGAATAGGTATATATCAGGGTTCTCAACCAAGAAAGCGTTAAACTAACGGGTAACAAGTTTGACAATCCCGATTTTTCCATGATGTCCTCGCGCTGATTCTTGTTACTGGAACAAGCGCAGCACAACAAGTTGAACTCTATTGGTTGAAAAATAGAAAATGAACTACTAAAAATCGAGACAATCATATTATGATTGTTATTGTTTTGATGGATAAACAAAAAACGTAGGATACGACTGGTATTAACTTTTAGTACTAAATGGAGAGTATTAGGATGATTCAAACTGCGAGGTGTTATTGAACAAACGGGTAACGATAGTTGAATAACAAACATTAATGAGCAGGCGCTGCGGCGGCCTGCTCATTGTATTAAGCTAACGGGCAGGTTAGCGTGGTGTATACACCGAATTAATGAAAAAAGAAAATGCCATTATGAACGGAGGGCGTTATGAGGTTTGAATATGAACTAACAGGTATTGGTTGGGCTGATGGTTGTATTGAAATGAACTCAAGTACATTTTACTTCGCATCCAGCTATATAACTGATGCTCTTAATGACATGTTAAAGGCACTAAATGCACTTATTCCAGAAGTCAGTTTATATCCTGTTTTAGAGACTCAATTTGAATGGAACGAGGAGCCTGGTGGAACCGTTTGGACATTAAGTAAGATTAATGATGATTCACTACGTGTACAAATTATGTCTTTTGAAGATTTACGGAACAAGAAAAAGCAAGTTATTGAAATAGATGAAACTGGTTCTATACTGGAATTTACAAGGGCAGTAGTTCAAGCACTGGACTTATTGTTAAAGCAACATGGACGGGAAGGTTACAAAGAAAAATGGATTAATTATGATTTCCCTATGGATAATTACTTGAAGCTAAAAGGTTTTAAATCGAAAAAGGATTACGCTAACGGAGAACTATAGCGTAACAATCAACAGGACGAGGCTGCCGACATGAAACGGCAGCCTCGTTGAGCTAACGGGCAGGTTACTTCGAAAGCCATGTAGAATTTTTACTGTATTAAGTTATTAAGGGGGAAGGTGTGGAGAGCAATGGAAAGAGATGTTACGAAAGACGAATTTTTAGATATGATTCAAAATGGTCAGAGATACTTTCACAAAATCTGCGTAGAAGTAGGCATTTATCATGGAGTTGACTTTTCGAGGATAACCTTCGATGAGTGTTTCTTCTCGGTTGATTTTGCGGGTTCTAATTTTGAAAACTCCACACTTATGAACTCTAATTTTAAAACGTGCGATTTCTCTAATTGTATTTTAAAGATGCAATCTTGGTTGGCAATTCACTCGATGGTGCAGAATTCAAAGGGGCGATTATAGAGGGTATTACCTTTTCGAATAATACATATCATTCGATAACCCTCACTGAGCGACATCTAGCTGACATGATATAATAAAAAAACATTGAGTTCACGAGAGACGCTAGTTCAAATACGTAATATCAAAGGGTGAATTGTTTAACCCAATGGGATGGATTCCTTTAGTAAACATAAGCAATGATGAAAAGATATGGGCTGGTGCCAAGTTAAGACTCTTTAATGTCGGATTAAATGTGGCTGATAAAAAGCAGGACTATTATGAATATCTTGTGTCGTATATCTACGATAATGAAGATTTTTTACAGCTTACTAATTTGTCTGAAGGGAAAGCCGGGAATATTCTGTGTGTGATTCCAAAAGACAAGCTCAACCACTACTCGCTTGGCAAATCGCTAAAAGAGATGGTGGGTCTGGATAACACTTACGTACTTTTTGAGTAGTCTTCATCCAAAGAGGATTACGCTAACGGGAAACGATAGTTTAATAAAGAAGAGAAGTCAGCTGGTCAGAGTGATCAGTTGCCTTTTTAAGCTAAAGGGCAGGTTAGTGAAGAACCCCCATTAATTTAATTTGGTGGGCCTCTTATCATTGTGGTATCGCGTTAGTGAATGTTAAAAAAGGTTTTTGGTCACTTTTTGAGTTAAATGTTCTATTTTCGGCATCAACACTTCATCATCAATTGCTGTCAGCTTTTCGGGCTTAAACAACTGAATCCTCTTTAATTGAAAATAATCATATAAAACTTGTTGAACCGTGAATTGATTGGTCATCAGAAATTTAACATCGAACATCCCTCTTAGAATTTCATCCTGCTTTATTAATAGCCTGCCGTTAAGTTGATTGAAAATCCCTTTTTGTTTACCTTCCTCAAAGAAAGCCAGTATCTTCTCTTCTCGCTCCTTCATAGCTTCATTAAAGCGATCAAATAAATCTGGGTAACTGGTTTCGAGGTCCTGAAGGATAATATCCGAGAAATAAACGACTAGAGATATGGTTTGTTCAAATATTTGCAAAAAACGAGTACCGAAACTTTGAACCGAATCCAAAGGGTTGTGAGTCAGTTCCTTCATGTATTCAATAAAACCATCTACGATGAACTCGACAATTTCTTCCTTGGTTGAGAAATACTTATATAAAGTCGCTCGGCTTATCTCCATTACTCTAGAAATTTCGTCCATCCGAACGGACTGAAGGCCATTTTTTCGTAAATAAGGAAGCAGCTTATTCATAAGCTTAGCTCGTGTTTCGTTTTTTTTATCTGATATCTGGCTATTCACATAAAGCCCCCCTTACTTTTATTATAACCTGAATTTCGCTTTCGGCACAAACACATTTTGCGGATTATACAGAAATGATTAAAAGTGTTTACTGTGTAAATGTCTTTATGCTAAGATGTAACTCGAAGCTAAAACATATAAAAAGCGAGGTAACTAAAATGAAAACGCAAAAACTCGGTCACAGCGATATCGTCGTTTCTTCTATCGGATTGGGTATGATGGGCATGTCCCCCGGCATATATGGCACCATTGATGATGAGGAGTCCATTAAAACCATTCATCGGGCGCTTGATCTCGGGGTAACTTTGCTTGATACTGCTGATACATATGGCAACGGCCATAATGAGGAGCTATTAGGAAAAGCGTTGAAGGGACGAAGAGAACAGGCAATTGTCGCTACCAAGTTTTCGTATGGTCCAAATTGGGAATTCATCGGAGGACACCCGGACTATGTAAAGAAAGCTATTGATGAAAGCCTTCGACGTCTTGGTCTCGATTATATCGACCTGTATTATCAACATGCGGTAGATCCTAATGTTCCAATTGAGGAGACAGTTGGTGCTATGGCTGACTTAGTTAAAGCAGGTAAAGTACGTTATCTTGGTCTTTCTAATGGCCTAAATGGATCAGTTATTAGTGCATCTACACTTCGTAAAGCGCATGAAGTACACCCTATTTCCGCAGTCCAATCGGAATACTCCATTTGGAGTCGGGAAATTGAAGAAGAAGCTCTACCTACCCTAAAAGAATTAGGAATCACACTTGTAGCTTACAGTCCTCTAAGCAGAGGCTTTATTACGGGGGAACGTCATATGAATGAGAACTTCCAAGCTGATGATATGCGCAATCTTTTTACACGTTACAAAGGTGAGAACTTCCAAAAGAATATTAACATCGTTGATAAACTAGCGGAAATCGCCAAAGAAAAGAACTGTACGGTACCTCAACTAGCAATAGCATGGACAGTAGTAAGAGGCACATTGCCGATTCCTGGTACGAAACGCCGTAAATATTTGGAGGATAATATCAAGGCACTTGATATTCATCTTACGTCTGATGATTTTGCCCGTATTGATGCTGTTAGTCCAAATGCGTTTGGTGGTCGTTATTAATAGTAGTATCCTGTTGCGGAATAATGCTAAATATAAATCCTAATCACAGCGGATGTTGATGTAGTGCAGATTACGATCGAAGTTTTAAAAGTAAGGGCGATTAAGCTAACTGGGAACGATAGTTGAATAACAAAAGGGCTGCCAGGTGGCAGCCCTTCGTCGTTAAGTTCAGTTTTTATCAAACTTTATTTTAAAAATACTTGATCTCCTTAGCGAAAAACCAAGGGTATGTAGCTTTAAAATTATCAAACTTTATTAGAAAGTTACAGTTAGACAACCGAAAAATGAAATGAAGGATTGAAAAGTAGGTTTTTTATCGAATATTAAGCGAACTTGAGTTGAACAAAAAGGGGTAGGCTACGGCAGCTGCTCCTTTCTTTATTAAGCTAACGGGCAGTTTTGCTGAATAGATCTGCTGAGTATGTGGAGCATCTGGCCTATCACGGTTGGTTGCGGACAAAAAAGATTAAAAATCGTAAGGTAAAGGAGAAATCCGGCAGATACGATTGCGATCAAAAACTACCCATGACGCACATGCGTCATGGGTAGTTTTTAATCATTTTCATACGTTCAGGAGGGGGCCGTGGTGAAATAGCGATGTCCTAATCACTTCGTTGGACAGCAGAGTTTTGTGTAAAAATGGCCACCGCCCGGGAACGGCCATTCTTCGTATACATTTCCGAACCGACTTACTTGACCGGCCCCATCCAGGTTGAAATCGTCTTC
>NZ_JABBYG020000002.1 GCF_012935325.2 Paenibacillus sp. PL91 | reverse complement strand
CACCCATGCGAACACCTCCTAGATATATTCATTATTGATTTCTCTTAACGAGGTGTCCACTTTTTATTCTAGATGTATTTTTCCTGTTATTTTTACTTTTACGAGATTAGTTAGAGGATTCTAGTTTTTTTATGTCTCTCAATAAGCTAAACGAGCCTAAGAAGTGATTCTAAAGGCTCGTTTTATCTTTAAATTTATGTGACCTTACTTATTGCTTCCCGCGTTTTCTGGTCGCTATACAAAGTTTCCTTTAATGAGATTCGTTCATCTGCTTCAATATTTGATCCTGAATGTGATCATCCTCGCGTATAATTTGTGCGCCAGCCATCAGAATATAAATAATGCCGCCGAAAAACAATGCGCTCAAAATAATAATATAAGTCATTGCTCCAGCCTCCTTTCATCCACATTAAGTTAAATTCCAAGTTTGATTTCATGGATAATTTTAAGACTAATATTAGATTTCTATCAATCTTGATATCAAAACCAATCTCAAAACCAATCTCACAACCAATCTCAAAACCGATGTACAAATTAATCGTTGGATTGTTCCCAAACCGATCTCAAAATAAATCAGATGATTAATTTGTAAATCAAAAGCTCTCCAATGCATCCGAGAATGCGGCGATTCCGGGATATATTTCTTCGTACTTGGGTTTCGCAAAGCAAAACCGGATATAGCCGGGCTCCGAGCCATAGACGCTTCCGGGCACAAATGCCACGCCTCTTCTGATCGATTCTTCCAAAAGCTTCGCATCATCGATTTTTTGATTGATTTTGCACCATAAGTTCAATCCGCCGAGCGGCGGGACAATGCTTACCTTTCCTTGCAGCGTATCCGTTAATGTCTGTACCATGATCCGCTGCTTCTCATATAAAGCTTGGCGCAATAGCACAATATGCTGGTCAAAATGTTCAGAGGCGAGCAGCCGTTCCGCAACCCATTGCGGAAGAATGCTTAAGCCAAAATCCATTTGCTGCCTTGCATCGGTTAAACGTTCAATGACTGATTGGGGGGCAACCATCCAGCCGATCCGAAGCCCAGAAGCGGCTATTTTGGAAAGCGAACCGATGTAGAGCACGATTCCGTCCGTATCCAGCGATTTGAGCGAAGCGGGTACATTTCCATCAAAGGCAGTCAAGCTGAACGGATCATCCTCGACGACCGGAATGCGCAAATCTGCAGCAATCTTCAGCAGCCGTTTTCTTTTTGACTCGCTGAGGATGGTGCCGGTTGGGTTTTGGTAATTGGGATTTAAAAAGACCATCCGAATGCGATGCTGGCGATAGAGGCTCGCAATATCATCCGGATCGATACCATCCTCATATACGGGCAGCCGGAAAATTCGTAAGCCAGCCGATTGGAACATCGGCAGCGAATAGCTGTAAGAAGGGTCCTCTATAGCAACGGCATCGCCCGGAGACAGCAAGCACTGCGTAATTAAATATAAAGACTGCTGCGAGCCGGATGTAATGAGCATGGATGATTCAGTCGTTTGAATGCCATTGTAATGCTTGAGGGTGCCCACGAGTGATTTTCTCAACGGAAAAAAGCCTTGTGGATCATCGTAGCCAAGATGCTCCTGAAACGACTGCTCCCGCAAAATACGATTGACCAACTCGTTCGGAAATAGATCGGACGACAGCTCGCCGCTCGCCATATTAATGATCGACGAGTCGTTTTGCGTAACCTCACGAACGCGGCGCATAAGAGGGAGATTAGGCAGGAAGGTGCCGCCCTCCGTATATTGCCGCCAATTTGGCGTACTCGTAGGTGAAATGCCCCATTTAGTCAGACTCACGCGTGTGCCTCTGCCGACCGTGCTTTCCACTAATCCGGATGCGCGCAGTTCTTCATAGGCTTGTATGATGGTGCTGCGGTTAACGCCGAGCTGCTCCGCCAGCTTTCGCTCGGAAGGCAGGCTGCTGCCGGGCGGAAGCTCCGCATAAGAGATAGCGCGCTGGATATGATCGACAATTTGCTGGTATAAGGGGGTTTGTGCTGAACGATCGGGTTTCCACATGGTCTACCAACACCTTTTGCGAATGATGACGTGTCTGATCCTACCATTAAGGTAAAGGATTAGCTTTAATATGTACAGATCCAATTGGAAGTATTATAGACCCTCCAATTTATTTTTGATAAAAGGGGATAGTTGGTCGAAGAAATCTTATATGCAGTGTCGTATTTTTCGCTGCGCTAATCGTATTTTTCGTCGTCGATACGAATGATTTGGTCCACGATGAGCTCTGCCTCTGTTTCGAAGTTTAAATGCAGCGGAGCGGGAAGCTTGTCAAAAATCGCGATAACCATTGGCAATGCAAGAAATTGCTCAACGGTTTGTGGCATTGGCTTCAATTCAGTATTCGCCCAAAGCCGAACAGCATCGATAAAAGTATAGAACGACGACTCGAATTGATCGGCCGATCCTTCCGCTTCGTCAAAACTCGAGCTCGACATCGCGTTCCAGTTTCTTAACGCAGTATTCAAGGCTTCGTTCACCAGCTCATTCATCGCTATTTCTCCTTTAATGATATTGTCCTAACGATCGTTTTGATTATAACATCTTGGAAGTTGTCCGTGATATGATAGAGGAAATGATCATCGCAATCGAAGGGAGAATGACGAAACATGTATGAGCATTTAGTGTCGTTTAAGTTTAAAGAGGAGCTGTCTGCCAGTTTGGAAAAAGAGCTGCTGGACGCATTATATGCGCTGCCTTCAGAAATACCGGGTATCGTAGAACTGACAGCCGGCATTAATGAAACGACGGAAACGGGGAACATCCAAGGCTATACGCTCGGACTCCGTGTGACGTTTGCTGATCAACAGGCGCTGCTCGCATATGGACCGCATCCTGCCCATCAAAGCTTTGTGAGCAAGCTGGATGGCCTCATCGATAATGTAATCGTAATCGATTATCCTATTTCGAATAAAAAATAGCAGCATGGCGAATGTTTTAATTAATTGATGCAGGCAGGGTGAATACATGGCTGATAAAGAAGAATTGGTTCGGTTTGGTGTATCGTTTCCTTCTCCGCTAATCGAACAGTTCGATCGGTATACGGATGAGCAGGGCTATTCGAATCGATCGGAAGCTATTCGCGATTTGGCAAGGCGAGCTTTGCTTGAGCCTGCCCGCATGAATGGCCAAGAGCATGTTGCGGGCACGATTGTCCTCGTCTATGATCACCATGCGAGCGATCTTCCAATCGTGCTCATGGAGGTGCAGCACCGCTTCCATCATGACATCATCTCCAACATGCATGTCCATTTGAATCACGATCAATGTTTAGAGGTAATCGTCGTTAGAGGGCAGCTCTCCCGGCTACGATCGTTGAATCAGCAAATTCAAGCACAAAAGGGCGTTGTCTACGCGGAGCTTTCCGTAACTTATGCAGATAAGCATCAGCATGACACGGAGCATAAGCATACCTAGTAAACCTCTTATAGGTGCTTACATCTCTACAAATTCAAGTTGCTCTAAAGTTTTATCGTAATGATTTGAGAGAATACGTAGGAGCTTTAGGCTTTTGGCGGAGGAACTTCATTGTTGTTGAAAATAACAGTCGCGATTGGCGGCTCCCCGTGCTTTGGCAATCCCTCGACTTTTTTTGTTTTCTAAATATCTATCACATATGAAAGAGGCGGTCGGTGATGCGGATCGCCTCTTTTCATATAGAATCTTCGGAACTTTAAAATTAAAAGTTGTTGAAACCCAGCGATTGCCAAAAAGCAAGTTAAACGGATTATTAAATATATCGCTTAATGGACAAACATTATTGCTATCTTCAACTAGCGTTAAACCGGATTCTTCTGGGTTAAAGGCGAAAAAAACTTGCACTCCCTGCGTAAAGCGAAATCTGAAAGTGATTAACGGAACACTCAAAAATAGAATGGATCGAGCAATTACTCTATTGTTTAGTACATTCACGAGGGAGCTAGGGATCAATAAAGACCTTTACCTTAACTGAAAATCTCTCAATTAATAAAGGATCACGATCGTTAAACCAACCGCCTTTCAAAGGGCGGTTTTCTTTAGGTCGTATATCAATCACAAGCGATAATAGAGCCGTTTTATAAGCAAATACAGTGAAAAAGATAATGAAATGATGAGCTTATCGTGTTACAATATCACATAATCGTGTTACGAAAGTTGACATTTGAAAAGGGGTACTCCATTGAAAAAAATTTTTACAGGAATCATCTCTACCGTAATCGTCATGATCGTTGTATCAGGCTGCGCCGGGACAAAGCCAGCTAGCGTTGAGACAAACGCCGATGATCTCGTTGTTGCGATAGGCGCTGAACCGGAGACAGGCTTTGACCCGACAAAGGGCTGGGGACGCTATGGCTCTCCGCTATTTCAAAGCACGCTGCTAAAGCGTGACGATGATCTAAAAATCGTAAATGATTTGGCCACCGGCTACGAGATTAGCGAGGATGGGAAGGTATGGACGGTCAAATTGCGGCAGGATGTGTTGTTCTCCGACGGGAAGCCGCTCACTGCCGAGGATGTGAAATTTACCTTTGACACAGCGGCAACCAACGGAGCAGCCATTGATTTAACGAATTTGGCATCCGTTGAGGCGGGGCAAAATGAGGTTTCTTTTCACCTGAAGAAGCCGCAATCGACCTTTGTTTATTTTCTCATTACGACCGGCATTGTACCTAAGCATGCCTATAGCAGTACATATGCAGAAAATCCAATCGGCTCGGGCCCTTATAGGTTTGTGCAGTGGGATCGAGGGCAGCAGTTAATCGTACAAGCCAATGCCAATTATTATGGGCGCAGGCCTCATTTTCAAAAGCTGACCTTCCTATTTCTAAATGAGGATGCGGCTTTTGCAGCTGCCAAGGCGGGCACAGTTGATATCGCGTACATTCCGTCAGCCTTCAGCAAGCATCAGGTCGCAGGCATGCATCTTGAAGCGGTGAAGTCGGTCGATAACCGCGGCATCGCATTCCCTTACGTGAAGGCGGGCGGCAAGACAGAGGAGAGCTATCCGATCGGCAATGATGTAACGGCGGATATCGCAATACGCAAGGCTATCAATACCGTCATTAATCGCCAGCAATTGGTCGATGGCATTTTGGAAGGCTACGGCTCACCGGCCTATACCGCCAATGATGGACTTCCGTGGTGGAATGAGGACTCTGCGATCAAGGACAATGACGCGGAAGCTGCAGCAAAAATATTATCGGACGGCGGCTGGACAGACAGCGATAACGACGGCATCGTAGAAAAAGGGACGCTGAAAGCGGAGTTTACGCTACTTTATCCGTCAGGAGACGTGACGAGGCAATCACTCGCGCTCGCTGCCGCTGAAATGGTTCAAGCAGCAGGCATTCGGATGAACGTCGAGGGCAAGAGCTGGGATGAAATCGAAAAACTGATGAATTCAAATGCGATTCTACTTGGCTGGGGCAGCCATGATCCGCTGGAAATGTACAACCTGTACAGCAGCTCCTTTGGCGGCGTCGACTATTACAATACAGGCTATTACAGCAATCCGTCCGTCGACAAATGGTTCGAGCAAGCGCTTGATGCCCGCACAGAGGAGGAATCGCTTGCCTTTTGGAAAAAAGCGCAATGGGACGGTCAAACGGGGCTGAGCATCAAAGGCGATGCGCCTTGGGCATGGCTCGTTAATATCGACCATCTTTATTTGGTGAAGGATGGACTGGATATCGGCAAGCAGCGCATACAGCCGCATGGACACGGATGGCCGCTAACGGACAATATCGAGAGCTGGAGCAGGAAAGAGTAACGGGCGGGAAGAGGGAATTGGGATGATGCAAGGGTTGGCCTTATTTTTGGGAAAAAAGATCATTCGCCTGTTCGCGCTGCTCGCCTCGGTCAGCATCATTGCTTTTGCGCTAGTCGCCATGTCGCCGATCGATCCGGTGCAGTCGTACATCGGGGCAGATGTGATGCGCGTCGGGGCGGAGCAAAGGCAGGAAATCGCCGCTTATTGGGGCCTTGACCGACCGTTCGCAGAACGGTTTTTGAAATGGGCGTCGGCTTTGCTTCAGGGCGATTTGGGGACGTCTATGATCTACCGCGAGCCTGTAACCAAAGTGATTGCCGAGCGATTTATGCATTCTGCTCTGCTTATGGCGTTTGCATGGATGCTGTCGGGCGTTATTGGCTTCACAGCAGGCATTGCCGCTGCGTTAAAAAAAGATACGTGGGTCGACCGGCTAATCAAAAGCTATTGCTACACGCTTGCATCGACGCCCGCCTTTTGGGTCGGCTTGGTGCTTATGATGATTTTTGCGGTATGGCTGGGCTGGCTCCCGATTGGGCTAGGCGTTCCAGCAGGCGTGTTATCGAGCAGCGTCACAATTGGCGATTATGTGAAGCATATGATTTTGCCAGCGATTACGCTAAGCGTTGTGGGCATCGCGCCTATTGCGCTGCATACAAGGCAAAAGCTTATTGATGTCATGGACAGCGACTATATTTTGTTTGCCAGAGCCAGAGGAGAGAGAGGAATGAGCTTGCTGCTTCGGCACGGGCTGCGCAATATCGCCTTGCCCGCCATTACGCTTCAGTTCGCTTCATTTGGCGAATTGTTTGGAGGCGCCGTGCTGGCGGAGCAGGTATTCTCATATCCCGGGCTCGGACAAGCAACGGTGGAGGCAGGCCTCAGAGGCGACGTGCCGCTGCTGATGGGACTTGTTTTATGCAGCACGCTGTTCGTTTTTACAGGAAATGCGCTAGCAGATTATTTCTATCGCATGATTGATCCAAGGCTTCGGCTTGGGAAGGAGGTGCGAGAATGAGTCAGCTTGCATCAACAAAGAAGCATAGTGATCGAAGCTGGAACGAGAGGCGGCGTACACTCTTTTCCGCAGCAGGAGCAGCGATTCTGCTTGCAGGCATCGGACTAGGCAGCTGGCTGCTAGGCTCGGCAGGACTCTCCGTGCAATTGGAAAATCGGAATTTGGCACCGTCGCTTGCCCATTTGTTCGGAACGGATTGGCTCGGAAGAGATATGCTCTCCCGCACGGTGAAAGGACTCGCCTTAAGCATACAGGTGGGGCTGCTCGGAGCGGCCAGCAGCGTCGTGATTGCTGCGCTCATGGGCTTGATGGCGGCAACGCTTGGAAAGACGGCTGACCGGATCATCACATGGCTAATCGATGTATTTCTAAGCGTTCCCCATCTTGTGATGCTCATTCTAATCGCCTTCGTATGCGGGGGCGGCCTGAAAGGGATTGCGATCGGCATCATGCTCACCCATTGGCCTAGCCTTGCTCGCATTATACGCGCCGAAGCGCTCCAGCTCATGTCGGCGGAATACGTGCTGGTGGCAAGGAAGCTCGGACGATCGCGCTATCACGTGGCAGCGCGCCATTTGGCGCCTCACTTGTTACCGCAATTGCTTGTGGGGTTCCTAATTCTATTTCCCCATGCGGTACTTCATGAAGCAGCGATAACGTTTCTTGGCCTTGGCATGTCGCCGCATCAGCCGGCAATCGGAATCATTCTCTCCGAATCGATGCGTTATTTGTCGACTGGCATGTGGTGGCTGGCTGTATTTCCAGGCTTAGGCCTGCTGGCAACGGTACGTGCGTTCGATAAACTTGGCAACCATCTTAGGCAGCTTGTTGATCCTCGGAATACGCATCTATAACAGCAAAGGAAGGGAGGGAGCAGCATGCCTCTGCTTGAGGTAAGCAAACTATCGATTTCTTTCATTCAATATACAAAAGGCAGCACTCAGCAAAAGGTTACCGTCATGGAAGAGCTTGATTTTTCCATCAACGAAGGCGAGGTCGTAGCTGTCGTTGGAGCAAGCGGATCGGGCAAAAGCTTGCTCGCCCACGCCATTATGGGCATTTTGCCGAAAAACGTCGAGTTGACAGGAAACATTTCTTATGGCGGCGAGCTGCTCGACGAGGCAAAGCTGAAGCTTTACCGCGGGAAGGAAATCGCACTCGTTCCGCAGTCGGTCAGCTATCTTGATCCGCTTATGCGGATAGGAAAGCAGCTGCGGACGAATGCTGACGGGGACGAGCAGCGCAGGGAGCGGAGAGGCTTATTTGATCGGTTTCAACTCGGAGAATATGTGGAACGGCTCTTTCCGTTTCAGCTCTCAGGCGGCATGGCGCGCAAGGTGCTCGTCTCGACCGCTGCGCTTGGAAGAACGCGGCTCATTATTGCAGATGAGCCGACGCCAGGCATGCATCCGGATGATGTAACGGAGGCTTTGGGAAGATTCAAGCAGCTGGCTGAGGGGGGCTGCGCGGTCTTATTCATAACGCATGACATTGAGGCGGCGCTGCGTATCGCGGATAAAGTAGCCGTGTTTTATGCGGGAACGGCCGTTGAGCTTGCACCGACAGCAGATTTTCATGGGAACGGCGAGAAGCTGCGTCATCCTTACAGCCAAGCTTTATGGCGCGCGCTGCCGCAAAACAGCTTTGAACCGATTGCCGGCACGCAGCCTTCGAGGAGCTCGGATGTGCAAGGCTGCCTATTTGCTGCGCGCTGCAGCCAAGCTGTAGAATCATGCAGCGTCAGCAGACCGGAGCCCCGCGAAGTAAGAGGCGGAATGGTGAGGTGCGTACATGCAACTTGAAGGAAGAAATCTCGGTTGGCGTTATCCGGGCGGTTCTTGGCTGTTTCAGGATTTCAGCATCGCAATTTCCCCTGGAGAAGCGGTAGGCCTGATCGGCCCGAGCGGAAGCGGTAAAACCTCGCTGGGGCGCCTATTAGCAGGCTATGCAAAACCTATGACTGGCGAGGTTGCCGCTCCAGGCCGAAGCGATCATGAATGCAGCTATGATCCGGTACAAATGATTTTTCAGCATCCGGAACGCGCGGTTAACCCGAGGTGGCGAATGGCTAAGACGCTAACGGAGGGCTGGACGCCAGATGCTGAGCTTCTTGCGGCGCTTGGCATTCAAGAGGAGTGGCTGCGCCGATATCCGAATGAATTGTCGGGAGGCGAGCTGCAGCGCTGCTGCGTGGCGAGAGCGCTTGGTCCTAAGACGAAGTTTCTAATCGCAGATGAAATGACGACGATGCTTGATGCCATTACGCAGGCACAAATCTGGCACACCGTACTGGATATCGTCCATGCCCGTCAGATCGGATTGCTCGTGATAAGCCATGATCATGCCCTTGTAAATAAAATTTGCAGCCGCACGGTCCAATTCGGCTAGCAAAGGGTGATGGATGTCCATCATCCATCGTTAATCCTGCTTCTCCATAAGCCGTCGCAGCTTCGCTTCCGTCGACGATTCAGGCGCCGGCGTATAGACGCTGCACCTAAGGTCGGTGCTTCCTTGCACTTGAAAGGAAGTCAGGTGAAATAGCATTTTCCCTACCTTCGCGTGGCGAAATTCCAGCAGTACATCGGGAGCAGAGCTAACCTGGCTTTGCTCCCAAAGATATTGAAACTCCGGATGGATCCCCTTCATTTCCTCGATAAAACGCTCATACCAATCATCCTGCACATATTGGCCGTAATAAGCGCGAAAGATTGCAAGAAAACCGCCTACAAAATGCTCCCAATTGCCGGCAAGCCGCCGAAATTCCTTCCGAGTGAACAATAGCTGGATCATATTGCGCTGGTCAGCCGGAATTTGCTCGAAATCCATAAACACATGAGAGGCCGCTTGGTTCCAGCCGACGATCTGGCAGCGGCGATCGGATATTATGGTCGGACAGAAGCGCAGCTCCTGCAAAATCCGCTGCAAGGAAGGCGTAATCTCCGACTGCTCCTCGTTCATTTGAATGGGGCCGTGCCCGCTTTCGAGCGCGAGCGCATATAAGTACTTTCGCTCATCGTCATTCATTTGCAGCGCTGCTGCGACGCAATCGAGAACGGATGCAGATACTTTAATATCACGGCCCTGCTCAAGCCATGTATACCAGGTTGGACTGACGCCGGCTAGGGAAGCGACCTCTTCGCGCCTTAACCCGGGCGTTCTCCTCCGCGTTCCAGCTGGAAAACCGGCTTCCTCCGGCCTAATTTTGGCTCGCTTTGATTTTAGAAAGGAGGATAACGCTTGAAGTCTCGTTTCTCGATTAATCATAGAATCCATCCTATTCATTATAGTGGTACTCATTATACTATAATAAACTACAACTTGTAATAGGATAACAACTATGACAAACTACACTTCATCAAGGTATTCGTGAAGGGGGATTTACGATGGAACGGGTCGTTATTACAGGGATGGGCGTTATTTCGCCGCTCGGAAACGATGTAGAGCAATTTTGGGATCGTTTATTGAAAGGAGAGTCAGGCATTTCAGAGATTGACTCTTTCGATACAGCAAGGCACAAAGCTAAAATCGCAGGTATTGTGCGAGATTTTGATGCGGATGAGCGATTTGGCCGCAAAGAGGCACGCCGGATGGACCGCTTCAGCCAATTTGCCATAGCGGCTGCTGAGCAAGCGCTTGAGGATGCGGCGCTTTCGCTGGATCAGACCGACCGGGAGCGCGTTGGCGTCTATGTTGGTTCCGGCATCGGCGGCATTCAGACTTTGCTGGGTCAAGCTGAGGTGCTGCATGAACGCGGCCCTGAGAGGGTTAGCCCGACGCTGGTTCCGATGATGATCGCCAATATGGCTGCTGCGATGATCAGCATCCGGTTCGGCACGCAGGGGCCGTCGATGGCGCCGGTTACCGCGTGCTCGATCGGGAATACGGCAATTGGCGAAGCTTGGCGGCTTATTCGGTCGGGCAGCGCGGATGTCGTGATTGCAGGGGGCTCGGAGGCAGCCATTACGGACATATCGCTCGCCAGCTTCGGCAACGCAACCTCGATTTCGACGCGCAACGAGGAGCCTTCGCTTGCAAGCCGGCCGTTTGACGCGGGACGTGACGGATTTGTTATGGCTGAGGGAGCGGGCATTCTCGTCCTCGAATCCTTGTCACATGCTCTAACCAGAGGAGCCCGCATTCATGCGGAGGTGATCGGCTATGGCGCCAGCTCGGATGCGTATCACATGGTTGCGACTCATCCGGATGGCATCGGCGCGTATCAGGCGATGAAGCACGCGCTGCGCGAGGCTGGCCTGCAGCCGGAGCAAATTGATCTTATCAGCGCTCATGCGACCAGCACGGAAATAGGCGACCGTTCGGAAACGGCGGCCATCAAAAAGCTGTTCGGCGAGCTAGCGTACCGCATTCCAGTGACGGCGAACAAGTCGATGACGGGTCATATGCTGGGTGCGGCAGGCGGTGTGGAAGCCATTGCTCTGGTGAAAAGCATACAGGAGGGCATCATTCCTCCGACGATTAATCAAGAGGAAGCTGATCCGATCTGCGATCTCGATTATGTGCCGAACAAAGCGCGAGTAGCGAATATTGACATCGGAATGTCCAATTCCTTTGGTTTTGGCGGCCACAATGCGGTTATTATTTTGAAAAAATATACAGCTTGAAAATGATTGAAATCATCCCGGATTTTCATTACAATTGATAATGATTTTCATTTATTTCTGCCGCTGGCAGCGATAAAAATCCGGGAGGGGCGCGGCTGGTATGAGCACGCTTGAGCATGGTCAATTATTAAGTGACGTTATTTTTGAAATAGAGCAAGCGTGTAAAAGCACGGAGTCACCGAGCTGGGCAGGCGGAAATGTTCCGCTGGCCCAGCATATTTTGCTTTACGTCGCAAAGGGCGACGGCAGCATCCGCATCGACGGACAACTGAACCGAATCGAGCGTGATTCGCTGCATGTCCTAATACTCGGCTCGACTGTGGACTTGCAGCTCTTATCTGATTCCAGCACCGAGCTTTACTGGATCGCGTTTGATTGGTTTCGTTTGACCGAGAGCTCGGATACAGGAAGATCCTATTTGCGCGAGACATCCTTTCCGCTGCAAGGCAAGCTTCGGACCAGCGGCAAAGAGTTCAAGCGCTATTTTTATTTGCTTACGTCGGATGGGCAGCAGCTTAAACAAAGGAATCGCCTGCTCGGACAGCAGTATTTGTATGAATTGCTGGAGGGGCTGCTTCGTCATGCCGAGCCAGTTGCAAATAACGAAATAGAGGGCCGGCTGAGATTGACCCTCGAATATATGCAGCGCCATTACCGCGAAGAGATTCGGGTAAACAAGCTTGCTGAATTAGCGCAGCTGCATCCTTCCTATTACGCGCAAATATTTAAGCGGACTATGGATAAAACCCCCGTGTCTTATCTAACTCATTTGCGAATGAACAAAGCAAAAGAGATGCTCCTTATGACTGATAAGCCAGTCAACGATATTGCAGCGGATGTCGGCTATGAGGATGAATTTTATTTCAGCCGTCGTTTTAAAGAGACGAGCGGTTATTCGCCTACGATTTATACGAGAAAGCAAGGTTTGAATATCATTTCCCTCTCTTCCCCTTATACGGATCATTTATATACGCTTGGTCTTCGGCCTTGCGCAGCGCAAATGCATCGCTTTATGCCTTTCGTAACGAAGGAGCTTACTTTGCCGAAGCATGCTACCGACACATGGGAGATTAGCAGGCAAGCGTTTAGCGATATGAAGCCAGATTTGATCGTTTGCAAGGACAATGTTCTTTCGAAAGCGAGGGCGCATATTAACGATATCGCCCCGATTGTACCCATTCCTTGGGTAAGCAAAGATATTTACACCCATTTGAAAGAAATTGCAGAGCTTGTTGATAAAGAGCAGGCGGCAAAGCAATGGATGGACAATCATGAACGTTTGGCGGAACGGGTGCGAAAGAAGGCTCGCTTATTAATCGGAGATGCAACGGTAGCGATATGCGTGGCACGCAAAAATGATCTGAGGATTTATGGCACACGGAACATCGGCCACATCTTTTATCGTTCGCTGCAATTTGCGATGCCGGAGCGAATAAGCGCTGCGCAGGCTCCGCATGCTATTGGAACTGGCTTTAACTGGATGTCGATTAAACCGGATGAAATGAAGGAGTTTGAATCGGATTACTTGTTTATCTCATGTGAGACTGAGGCTGACCATATGCGGGTGATGCAGCTCATTCGCACTAATCGTAATTGGATGGAGCATCCGGCTGTCAAAAACAATAAGCTGTATTTTATCGATTGGGAGAAGTGGATCGTGTATGCCCCGCATGTCATTGATCAACAATTAGAGGAGATCGAGCGGCTGCTTGGCACTATGTAGCAGCCGCGAGCGTCTTCGATCTTGGAATAATCCATGAAGCCATCTTGAATTATGTCATGTACGCAAAGAGAGGGTAAGGTATAATGAGTTGATGATAATGATTATCAATATTAAAGAATGAAGGGAGGCCTATTTCATTTAGAAGCTTATGACAGGGAATAAAACATGGAACACAACGATTTGGTATGCAGCGGCATTAGCAGCGCTGTTGATGTCTATATTTTGGGCTATATCGAGTGGTGCGAAGGAGCTTAGCCTTGGAACGGCGTGGTCTGCGGTCTTTCAATACAATCCTGATTTGACGGCCCATCAAATCATGCATGAATATCGGCTCCCGCGCGTGCTTGGCGCGGCAGTAACCGGTATGGCCTTCGCAGTTGCCGGCGCACTTATGCAGGGCGTGACACGCAATCCGATGGCGGATACCGGCATTCTTGGCGTGAATGCGGGAGGTGCCTTCGTCGTTGCGCTTTGCTTCGCTTTTATGCCGGGCTTGTCTTATTCGCAGCTCATGCTGATGTCCTTCTTGGGTGCGGCGCTAAGCACGCTGTTAATCGTACTGCTGGGATCGGCGACACAAGGAGGGCTCCAGTCCATTAGACTAACGATAGCTGGCGCTGTCGTAGCAGCAATCCTTCATTCCTTCAGCAGCGGAATTGCGATTTATTATGATTTGAGCCAGGATCTCGCATTTTGGTACGCTGGCGGCGTTGCGGGAGTGAAGTGGGAGCATTTGAAGCTGCTCGCACCGATTGTACTCCTTGTCATTGTATGGGCAACGACGATGGGGCGCTCCATTACTTTTTTGTCGCTTGGGGATGAGACGGCTGCTAGTCTTGGCATACATACGGGTACAATCAAAGTTCTTGGCATGACTGCTGCGGTTATTCTAGCAGGTGCTTCCGTTTCGGCAGCGGGCTCAATCGGCTTTGTTGGCCTAGTTGTGCCGCATATTGCCCGCAGGCTCATGGGCGTTGATTATCGTAAAATCATTCCTTTCTCCGCATTGCTTGGGGCGATTTTGCTCGTATGGGCCGATTACGCATCGCGAATGGTCAATCCACCTCGTGAATTTGCAATAGGCGCAATGGTTGCATTAGTTGGCGTGCCTTTCTTTCTGTATTTGGCCCGCAAAGAAAGGCGGGAGCTGTAAGATGGCAAGCTTGGAGCAAAAAAGATCAGCCAGAGCGATCGCAGTAGGCGTTATTTTGCTTGCGATCGCAATAGCTGTCGTCATCGTGAGCTTGAATACGGGAACCATTCGGTTATCACCGGCCTCGATCTGGCGAACGCTGCTTGGCGGCGGCACGTCAGACGAACAGCTTATTTTATTCGATTACCGGCTGCCTCGCATTGTCATTACGATACTAGCTGGTATTGGGCTTGGCATCTCAGGGGCTGTTATGCAGGGCGTATCACGCAATTCGTTAGCGGACCCAGGCATACTTGGTATTCATGCGGGTGCAGCTTTTGGGTTAATTCTATTCGTATCCTTTTTTCGCACGATGGAAGGGCCGGCTGCCTTGCTAATCCCGATATTCACCTTTGCTGGCGGCGTCGTTATTTCGATTATTATTATTTTGCTAGCCTACGATCGATATAAAGGGATCATTCCGATTCGATTAATACTAGTCGGCATCGCTATTGAAGCAGGCGTTAGCGCCCTCACGCTATTCTTATCCTTGAGGCTGGACGAGGATACTTACTCCTTCGCCGCCCGCTGGCTTGCTGGAAGTGTATGGGGAAGGGATTGGATAAATGTATGGGCGCTTCTGCCGTGGATCGTTTTGATCGTTCCGATCATTTATTTCCGCTCGCGGTCGCTTGATTTATTCGCCCTTGGCGATGAGACAGCTTCCAGCGTAGGCAGCTATGTAACGCGAAATCGTTTGCTTATGCTTGGCTTAGCGGTGGCTTTATCCTGCGCAAGCGTGTCAATGGCTGGCGGCATTGGCTTTATCGGGCTTATCGCCCCTCATATTGCAAGGCGGCTTGCAGGGCCGCAGCATCGCCATTTTTTACCGATAGCCGCACTCGTTGGCCTGCTCATCTTGGTTAGCGCGGACACGGTAGGCCGCTCTATTTTTCAGCCAAATGCGATACCAGCTGGGGTCGTCGTTGCGGCGATTGGAGGTCCGTATTTTCTATATTTGCTTTTGCATTCAAAACCTAACTCACGGAGGAATCGCTAACATGATGAAAAGAATAATGACAACCGTTGTTTTACTAATGCTTGTGGTGCTGCTGGCCGCTTGCGGACAGTCTTCTGCTCCTAATAATGGTGCTGAGGGCACAAACGCGCCGTCAAACGAGGCGACCGAGGCGCCAGAATCTTCGGAAGATGTTAAGACGCATGATCCAAATGGTAAAATTGCTTCGATGTCGATACATTTTACGAATAACTTGCTCGCACTCGGCATAACGCCTGTAGGCTCGGTTGTCGGCGGGGATGTAAAAGACTTTCTGCCGCATGTAGCAGACCGTTTGAAAGGCGCTGCGAAGTTTGGCGTCGTAGCCGATCCAGATATGGAAGCCGTATTGGCGCAGAAGCCGGATGCCATCTATATCGATGAAAAGCTCTCTGGCAAGGACCTCGCAAAGTTCGAGAAGATCGCTCCTACGATAAGTATTGATATGGATCAAGGCACTTGGCGCGACCATCTGAACCTAATTGCACAGCATGTAGGCAAGGAGAAGGAAGCGGAAGCATTTATTAAGGATTACGAGACGAAGGCGGAGCGCGTAAAGGAGTTAGTTAATGCTAAGCTCGGCCAAGACGCTAAAGTAATGGCAATCCGCATGACAGCGAAGGAGCTTCGGGTTATGGGAATGGCGCGTCCGGTGGGCCCGATTATGTTTGAGGATCTTGGACTCAAGCCTGCGACAGGCGTTGAAAAAATCGTAGATGAGCCATTTGCGGTTATTTCTCAAGAGGTGCTTCCGGACTTTGACGCAGATGCGATCTTCGTCATTATTAGCAAGGGCAGTGAAGCGAAAGCGAAATTCGAAGAGCTTGAAAAAAATATCGTATGGCAAAATTTAAAAGCGGTCAAAAATAAGCATGTGTATGTATTGGATGGTCAGAAATGGCTGGATTACTCCTCCATCGGCCACAGCATGGCGCTCGATGACGCGGAGAAGCTGTTTGCAAAGTAAACGAATAACTGGAAAGGAAGAACGCAGCAGAGGGCTTATTGCTCTTGCTGCGTTCTTTTTTTACGTTTCACAAGGCAGAGGTTCGGGTAAAAGGTAGTAACCTATTTTGGGAGCAACCGGCAGCTATGAGCTTTCTGTTTTTTTGTGCCGCTTGGCTTATTATCTCATCTAAAAAGAGAAGAAGGTGAACGCATGGCCAAGCATAACCGCTTTATCAGATGGTGCTTCACGATCATTTTGGTGCTGATCATCATTTATTTGGGATCGAAGGTCGATTTTATTTTTAAGCCCATTCTGTCGTTATTCAGTATGATTATCGTTCCGCTCATGCTTGCAGGCTTTTTCTATTACTTGCTCCGTCCGCTCGTTAATGTGATGGAGAACCGCAAGGTGAATCGAACCTTTGCCATTTTACTTATTTATTTGGCGATCGCCGTCATCATGGTTGGCTTTAGCATCGTCGTTTGGCCTTCGTTAAGAACCCAGTTGCTTAATTTGGTCGAAAATGCCCCTACGCTGTTCACAACGCTAAGCGAGCAGGTGGAAGAGCTTGAGCATAACGGCTTTTTATCGTCTTTTTTGCCGCAGGACTCCAATTTGCTCTCCAAGCTGACGGATTATTTGAACAAAGGCTTTACGTTGCTGACCGATTATTTGTCTGGAATGCTTACCTTTTTCTCCAATTTTGCAATCGTGCTTATTACGTTTCCGATTCTGCTGTTTTATATGCTCAAGGAAGGCGGGAAGTTCGGCGAAAAAATCGTCAGCTTCATACCGAAGCGATTCCGACGAGATGGAACGGAGGTCATGGCTGAGATTGATCATATGCTTAGCAGCTTTATCGTCGGGCGTGTCATCGTAAATTTGGCGCTTGGCGTATTGATGTATGCCGGCTTTCTCATTATCGATTTGCCTTACGCGCTTTTGCTTACCGTTGTGGCGGTTATTTTGAATTTTATCCCGTTTATCGGATCATTCCTTTCGTCGGTGCCTATCGTCATTATCGGATTTATTGAAGCGCCGTCCATTGCCCTCTGGTCGATTGTCATCATTACGATCGCTCAGCAAATCCAAGACAATTTGGTTGCGCCATACGTTTTTGGCAAGCAGCTGGATATCCATCCAATGACGACGATTATATTGGTGCTCGTTGGCGGAGATATAGCGGGGATTTTAGGCATACTGCTGATCATTCCGGTTTATATGATTTTGAAAATCGTATTTTGCAAAGTCTATGAGCTATTCTTTAAGCAGCTATGGGAAAATGCCTAATATTTATTTGTCGTAAGGGATGCGTGTATATCCTTTCTCTGGTATAATGACGTCGACTTAGGCAAATTAACCGAAAGTACGGTGGCAGATAGAATATGAGCATAAACGCTTTGAAAAATAAACGAATCGTCATAGCCGGATCTCGCAAAACCGATGAGATGAGCTTAATTGTTGAGAAGCAAGGCGGCATTCCGATCATTCGCTCGCTGCAGGGTTTAACGATGTTTGATGAGGATCTGCTTGCGGAGCCGCTGCGTAAATTCGCTGAGCAGGGCACCGACTGGTTGATTTTGACGACGGGGATGGGATCGGAAAGCTTGATCGCTGCTGCCCATAAGCTGGATATTGGACAGGCTGTTCTGGAACGTATGACACAGTCGAAAATTGCAACGAGAGGCTACAAAACGTCTGCGTTTCTCAAGCGGTCAGGCCTAAAGGCGGTTGTCAGCGATGATGACGGGACGATGCAGGGACTTATGGACAACCTGTCTGCTTATGATTTTGAAGGGCAGCGTGTTTGGATTCAGCTGCATGGCGAGCCAGCGCCGGAGCTGGTGTCCTTTCTACAATCCAAAGGCGCCCTTCAGGTAGAGAGCGTGCTGCCGTATAAACATGTTCCACCTGATCCAGCTACATTAGAGACACTTATGACTGAGCTGGCCGAGGGCTCGCTGGATACGATTTGCTTCACAACTGCCGTTCAGGTGCATTATTTATTCAAGTATGCGATCGAAACGGAGCGCAAGGCGTCTCTATTAGAAGCGTTTGAAGGAAAGATTGTTGCTGCTGCCGTAGGTAAAGTAACGGAGGAGGCGCTCAAGGGGCACGGGGTAAAGCGAATTGTTGTACCGGAGCTGGAGAGAATGGGCGCTTTAATTATTGAAATCGGCCGCTATTACGAGCTTATCGAGGGCAAAGAAGCCTAGGAAATTACAAGAAGCCAGACGTCTTACCATAGTGATAGATAACAAAAAAAAGTGATGATGCGCAACTAGAGGCGGCATGATCACTTTTTTTGTTGTTGAACAAGGTCTGGATTGTTCTGGCTGCTTAAAGCATGGCATCCAGATTTTTTAGTGGCCGAAGTAAATTATGCTTCATTAAGCTAGCAGCAGCTTCAACATCGCGTGATTCCAATGCTTGAATGATCGCCTCATGGTCTTTGGCGGCGGCCTGCGACTCCCAATTCGGGCGTTTGATAAAAATGTATTTATACCTTCTGATATGCATTTGGAGGGAGGAGCTGAAGGTGAGAATATACGGGTTATTCGCGATTTGTAAAATCGTATCATGAAACTTCTCATCAAACTCCATCGCTTGATAATACTGCTCTTTGTCAAAGCATTCACTGAATGACGCGTTGATCGCGCGCAGCTCCTCGATGTTCTCCTGCTGAATGTTGGCTACAGCGAGCTCGGCCGCCAGCGCATGTAGGGCAGTCAGCGGTCCGTAAAGCTTGACGATATCGTCCTTCTCAAGCGTTGTCACTCTTGTTTCTTTTCCCGGAAAGGTCTGAATGAGCCCTTGAACCTCAAGCAATTGGAATGCTTCTCTAATCGGGGTGCGGCTTACGCCAAGCGCCTCGGCAAGCTCTGAATCAACGAGCTTCTCTCCAGGCTGGAGCGTGCCTTCGACAATCCATTTTTGAAGCTGAGTCAATGTACGCTCTTTGGCGG
Source organism: Paenibacillus sp. PL91 (assembly GCF_012935325.2). Classification (GTDB taxonomy): domain Bacteria; phylum Bacillota; class Bacilli; order Paenibacillales; family Paenibacillaceae; genus Pristimantibacillus. The sequence continues at coordinate 704,118 of NZ_JABBYG020000002.1, read as the reverse complement.
ATAGTCTAACCGGCGTTGAATAATCGTTTGGGATAGGCAACGAAAGCTCTCCTTTATTCATTTCTTGCATGATTGTCTGGTTTGATTGATACCAATATATAATATATCGCATAATAAGCGATTGACGCAAACGACCGATGAAGGAAATGAAAATATTGCTTTTAACCTTTCCAGGAAATATAATATGCAATATATCGCATATCAAAATAGATAAAGGAGAAACCTACATGTCCACCAACCAAGCAACTATCGCCGCATCGCCTAACGTTTTAAAAACACTATATCCGTTATTGTTTGCCATCAGCTTCGTGCATTTAATTAATGATACGATTCAATCCGTCGTACCGGCCTTATTTCCTATTTTGAAGGATTCTCTTTCCCTTAGCTTCGCGCAGATCGGATTGATCTCGCTGATGATTAATTTAACGGCAGCGGTGCTTCAGCCTGTCATTGGCATTTTGTCCGATACGCATCCGAGGCCGATGCTGCTGCCGATCGGCATGCTGTTCACGCTGGGCGGAGTCGCTGCCCTTTCCTATGCGTCGCATTTTTGGATGGTCATGGCTGCCGTCATGCTTATTGGAATCGGCTCGGCCGTCTTCCATCCGGCATCCGCGCGCGTTTCCTATTTAGCGGCAGGAGCGAAAAAGGGAACGGGCCAGTCTATTTTTCAATTTGGCGGCAATATCGGACAATCGCTTGCCCCAATTATGACTGCTTTGCTTTTCGTACATACGGGCCAGCGAGGGGTCATCTGGTTTGTGCTTTTCGTTACGATCGGAATCGTCATTCAATATTATGTGGCCAAATGGTACGGAACGCAGCTTGCCCTTTCTCCTGCCAAGGGTGCGAAGCAAGCAGCAAAGCCTGCCTCTAGGATGAACGTGTCCACAGGCAAGGTCGTATTTGCATTAACGATTTTGATGATTCTTGTTTTTTCCAAAAACGTCTATATCGCTGCGATCAGCAGCTATTATTCCTTTTACGCGATCGATCATTTTGGATTGTCGGTCAGCCAAGCGCAAATGGTGCTGTTCGTCTTTTTAGCTGCAAATGTAATCGGTTTGCTGCTTGGAGGCGTGCTTGCGGATAAGTTTAGCCGTCGCAGCTTGATTTGGTTTTCCATATTGGGCACGGCTCCGTTTGCTTTGCTGCTCCCTTACGCGAATTTAACTTTTTCCGTCATTTTGATCTTTTTTGCCGGACTTATATTAGCCTCGGCGTTTTCTGTTATATTGGTTTACGCGAATGAGCTGCTGCCAGGCAGAGTTGGACTCGTATCAGGCGTGTTCTTCGGAATGGCGTTTGGACTTGGCGGCATCGGCTCGGCTATCCTCGGCAACTTGGCGGATTCCATGGGCATCGAATTTGTTATTCGCTGCACTTCGTATTTGCCACTGCTCGGAATGCTCACCATTTTGCTGCCTTCGGACCGGCAGAGCAAGGCAAACCGGTAGCCAAGGAAGGGCGGGCTTGTAAGGCATTCGTCACAAGCTGGGAAGCATAAGGATAAGAAGGAAGGGCGTAATCGTCCTCCAAGAGGATGAGACAAAGAGCCTCCATTTTCTCAACTGGACAATTTCCGCGTTGTCCCCATGCACATACAATAATGGTGTATAGCCTAATCGGTGCTGGGAGGGGAGTAGCGCTGTGAGTAAGCGGACTTTAATGATCATATCGCTTGTCATTTACGTATTGCTAGCCATCTTATTCGTGGTTTTGTCTATTTTCAATTAAACACATAACAGAGCAAGGGCTGCCTCGCATGTAGAAAGATCTACAGTAGGCAGCCCTTGCTCATTTTCAAACGGAAGGTAAAAGGCTATTGGCTAAGCTTCTCCTGATTTAACTTCGTTTTACGGTAGTCCTTCGGCACGACGCCTTTCGTCTCGCGAAAGATACGGGAGAACGTTTTGTAGGAGCCATAACCGACCTCAAGCGCGATTTCGGCGACGCTCATATCAGTTGAGACGAGCAGGCTGCAAGCATGGCGCAAGCGCAAATCATGCAGAAAGTGGACGAAGGTCTGACCTGTCGTCTGCTTAATGACCTCACTTATGCGCGATACGCTGAGCGAGAAGCGGCTCGCAAGATCGGAGAGCGCGATCTCATCCTGATAATGGCGGTGGATATAATGAATGATCGGCCATACCGATGCGCTGGACCTCGAGATGGGCGTCAATACTTCTGCAGAAGGCGCGGCTTTTCGGCGATAGCGGTCGAAGCAGGCTAATATTTCCTTTAATCGCACCTGCAGCATCGTACGGCGCCATGGCTCCTGCCCAGTGTATTCTTGATACATATCTTCAATTAAATGCTTCATGCGTTCATTGTCAGCACCGCTTAGCTGAATGAAGGGCGGCAGCATATTTTGGGCAATTAAGTCCATAAGACCGGTTTCTTGGCCTGGCTCCATCAACAAATCCATGCTGAACATACAATTATACAGCACCAAGGTGCTGCCCGGCTCCGTAAATAGCTCATGCACCTGGTAGGGCAGCACGAAGGTAAACGTGCCTGGCAGCATTTGATGCTTGGCATCATTGATCGATTCGGAGCCTCTCCCGTCGACGACATAAGAAAATTCCAAAAAATCGTGACGATGCGGGCGGAAGCCATGATAAAGCCGGTTCAAGCTAATATGAAGAGGGGAGGATGTGTTCATATTTGGATACGTTTTCAAATAATCGGGTATGTAAGTCATGAAATAATGGATTCCTCCGAAAAACTGAGACTTTTATCGAAAAACAAGCACGATTTCTGATCCCGTTTATTTTAACATAAATATCATGATCAAGCGTTAGCGAATGCGAATTCGAATGCTTGCGATGTTAGTCCAACATTTTAGGAGGAAATCCAGTGACCGTTGAGAACAAAATTAGAATCGGCATTATCGGCGCAGGCAATATCGGCAATGTTCATGCAGGACAATTTTCGAAGCTAGGCGACGAATGCGTCATTACCGCAATAACCGATGCTTTCTTGCCTCTAGCGGTAGAGCGGGCGAAGCAATACGGCATCGCAAACGTAGTCAATTCGGCAGAAGAGCTTATTCAGCGCGCCGACGTAGATGCGATTATTATCGGTGTGCCTAACCAGCACCATGCTCCGCTTGCGCTGCAAGCATTGGCTGCTGGCAAGCATGTTCTGCTCGAAAAGCCAATGGGCATCAACGGCGAGGCGGCACGTCAAATTTTGAAAGCAAGCCAAGCTTCCGATCGTGTTGTAATGGTTGGCCATCAAATGCGCTGGGAATCGGTGCCGATGCAAATTAAAGAGCAAATCGACCGCGGCGAGCTTGGCAAAATATATACGGCAAAAACCGGCTGGTTCCGCCGCAAAGGCATTCCGGGCTGGGGCACATGGTTTACACAAATGGATCAATCGGGCGGCGGCCCGCTTATCGATATCGGCGTACATATGCTGGATCTTGCGCTGTACTTGATGGGCAATCCAAAGCCGGTATCCGTGTACGGGGCAACCTATGCCGAGTTTGGCCCAAGCCGCAAAGGGATCGGCACTTGGGGTACGCCGAATTGGAACGGTGCTTACGATGTAGAGGATCTGGCAACCGCCTTGATCAAAATGGAAGACGGCAGCACGCTTTCGCTTGAAGTTAGCTGGGCCGTCCACATGGATACAGATAATACGCCGTTCATTCATGTGATGGGCTCAGAGGGTGGCGCAAGCTACCGCGGAGCTGAGGGCAAGCTGCTGACAGAGAAGTTTGATCGTCCGATCGAAACGGTGCTGCGCAAGCCCGACAACGATGAAGGTGAACGCACGCGTCTAAGCCGTCACTTCCTGGCATGTATTCGCGAGGGCAAGCAGCCGATTACTTCCGCACTGACTGGTTTTACGAACAACCTTGTGCTGGATGCGATCTATGAATCGTCCCGTACGGGCAATGAAGTGAAGCTGGATTGGAATTTAGACTAATCTCATTGAAGGTATAAGGAGGAAACCGCATGTTAAGAGGACTAACCGGAGCAGGGCTTGGCCGTATAGAAAGTGATGAGCGTTTTATTGAACTCGCTGGCGCAAATGGGTTTCAGGCAGTAGATTTGGATGCTGGATCTCTAATCGAGCGTCATGGGGTTGAACAGGCACGCGAGCTGCTTGCCAAGAACGGCGTAGTTATCGGCTCGATCGGTCTGCCAGTAGAATGGAGAACGACGGAAGAGGCTTTTCTGGAAGGCTTGGAAAAGCTCGCGGCTTCTGCTGCCGCTGCGGCTGCGCTTGGATGCACGAGCTGCTGCACGTACATTTTGCCATCCACGGATTTGAAAGCCGCACGCTTTATGGCACTGGCAACACGCCGATTGCGTACTTGCGCACAAATTCTTGGCGCTTACGGCATTCGCCTCGGCCTTGAATTCGTCGGTCCTCACCATTTGCGTACGCGCTGGGCAAATCCGTTCATTTGGACGCTTGAGGAGACGCTGGAGTGGATTGACGCAATAGGCGAAAGCAATGTTGGGTTGTTGTTTGATGCGTACCACTGGTATACGAACGAATTGACCATTGCCGATATCGAAGCGCTACGTGCCGATCAGATCGTGCATGTTCATATTAATGACGCGCCAAACGTGCCGGTGGAGGAAGCGCTCGATAATGGCCGCATTTATCCGGGCGAGGGCGTTATTGATCTAGTGGGCTTCCTACAGGCGCTTGATCGAATCGGTTACAAAGGCGCTGTGTCGCAGGAGATCTTAACGGCAGAGGCGCCATCGCAATCGCCGGAAGAGCTTATTCAGCGCTCTAAGGCTGGCTTTGATAAAGTATTTGGCGCAGCAGAGCTTTAAAACGGAACAAAAAAATGGTTGAGCGCTTGGGAGAGCCTGCTCAACCATTTTTTTATTTAGGTTACTAGCAGCCTCCCGAAAAATTCGGCAATTTAACCGTTACCGCAAACAAGCGCTAATTTTTATATGATTTTGCATGAAATCTGATGGGTACTGTACAAGACGACTATTCCGTTATGATGGATAATAACCATAACCGTTTTTTTAAAACAGGAGACCGAACATATGACAAATCAAGCAGAGCAAATGCATCCGCTGAACCTTTGGTACAAGCAGCCGGCTTCGAGATGGGAAGAGGCGCTGCCGATCGGCAATGGCCGAATAGGCGGCATGGTTTTTGGCGGCGTGAAAAGGGAACGTATTCAATTAAACGAGGATACGCTGTGGTCGGGCTTTCCCCGCGATACTAATAATTACGAGGCGCTGCGTTATTTGAAGCGCGCTCGGGAATTGATCGCGGAGAAACGATTCGTTCAGGCAGAGCAGCTCATCGAGGCGAAAATGCTCGGAACGAATACCGAATCCTATCAGCCGATGGGAGACTGGTACGTTGAGCAGCATTTTGCTCAGAAGAATGACCAGCCGGAACAGTATATTCGCAAGCTTGATATCGATGCGGGGATCGCTTCGACTCGGTTCCAGGTCGGTCAGACCGCATTTATGCGCGAGATGTTTGTAAGCGCAGTTGATCAAGTGCTTTGCGCACGATATGAAGCGGAGGGGGACGAGCTTCTTGAGCTGACGGCATCGCTGCAAGCTTCGGTGCTGTTTGAGCTATCATCGCAGGATAGCAATTCAATCGTGCTGCACGGACGATGTCCGAGCCATGTCGCGGACAATTATATGGGCGATCACCCAATGGCTGTCCAATATGAGCAGGATCGCGGCATTACGTTCCAGACTAAGCTTCTCGTGAAGATAGACGGTGGCGAGGTCTCGGTAAGCGAGGATAACAAACTAAAGATACGCGGTGCCCGTACGGCTACCTTTCTGTTAAGCGCGGCAACGAGCTTTGAAGGTTTTGATCGTCAGCCAGCAATGAATGAGGCAGTGGTAAGCATGCAAAACAACCTCGTGCTGGAAGCGGCTCTTGCACATAGCTATGAAGAGCTGCGAGAGCGCCATGTTGAAGATCATCGCCGTTTGATCCAGCGTGTAGATATCCAATTAGGACAAACGCCTAATGCTCTGCTGCCGACTGACGAGCGGCTCGAAGCTTATAAAAGAGGAGAGCAGGACCCGCAGCTGGAAGCGTTATATTTCCAATATGGCCGCTACCTGCTTATGGCGAGCTCGCGTCCAGGTACGCAGCCGGCTAATCTTCAGGGCATTTGGAATGACCGGGTGCAGCCGCCGTGGAACAGCGATTATACGACCAACATCAATACACAGATGAACTATTGGCCCGCCGAGTCAGGAAATTTGAGCGAATGCCATGAGCCTCTGTTCCAGCTCATAGAGGAGCTTAGCGAGACAGGTGCGCGGACAGCCGCCATTCATTACAACAGCGCAGGCTGGGTTGCGCATCACAATGTAGACTTATGGCGGACGTCGACGCCGACTGCCGGACATCCAAGCTGGGCATTCTGGCCGCTTGGCGGCGTATGGCTGACGCAGCATTTGTGGGAGCATTATTTGTATAATCCGAATGAGCATTTTCTGAAGGAGAAAGCCTATCCCCTTATGAAAGGCGCTGCGTTGTTTTGCTTGGACTGGCTGCAGGAAAACGAAGAAGGATTGCTTATGACTTCGCCTTCTACCTCGCCGGAAAATAAATTTCTAACCGCGGAGGGCGAAGCGAGCAGCGTAGCGGAATCGTCTGCCATGGACATTACGCTAATCGGCGAATTGTTTGAGCACTGTATAACGGCTGCAAGCCTGCTGCAGCATGATGAAGCATTTGCGGAGCGGCTCGCCGCTGCGAGAAGCAAGCTTCCGTCACTGCAAATCGCACCTGACGGCTTATTGCAGGAATGGCACGAGCACTTCAAAGAGCATGAGCCGGGCCATCGCCATGTCTCGCACTTATACGGCTTATATCCAGGTACGACGATCAATCAAGAAGAAACGCCGGAGCTTGTTGAAGCTGGACGGTTGTCGCTAGAGAGCCGCATTAAGAACGGCGGAGGCCATACGGGCTGGAGCTGCGCATGGCTAATCAATCTGTATGCGCGGCTGAAGGAGCCAGAGTCGGCATACCGATTCATTCATACGCTGCTCGCACGCTCGACGCATCCGAATTTGTTTGATGATCATCCGCCTTTTCAAATCGACGGAAACTTTGGCGGAGCGGCAGGTATTGCGGAGCTGCTGCTGCAAAGCCATTTGAACGGCATAGAGCTTCTGCCCGCGCTACCGGCGGCTTGGCCAAGCGGCTATATAAAAGGAATCAAGGCTCGCGGCGGCTTCATCGTTGATATCGAGTGGAGGGACGGCAAGCTAATCAACGGCAGAATACTTTCCACGCATGGCTTGCCTTGCAGCCTGCGTTCCAAGGAAGCGTTCGCGGTTCATGCTTCCGACGGCACAGCCATTGACGCATCGGCGCCTTTTCCAACGAGCAAAAACGAATGGTACAGCATCACTACGATAACGAACTGAAGGGAAGTAACCATAATGACGACCAATACACGTTTTCCGTTTGAAAATATCGCCCTTCCGCTTGAAGAGCGGGTAACCGACCTTGTATCGCGATTTACGCTCGATGAGAAAATAGATTCGATGGTTCAATATCAGCCTGAAATCGAGAGATTAGGCGTTAAGCCATACAAGCACGGAACAGAAGCGGCGCATGGCATGGCATGGCTCGGCGAAGCGACGACATTCCCGCAGCCGATTGGGCTTGGCTGTACGTGGAATCCCGTGCTGCTCAAGGAAGTGGGCTCTGTGATCGGCGACGAGGCGCGCGTTTACTTTCAGCGCAATCCAGCCATTAATGGCTTGACGCTATGGGCGCCTACTGTCGATATGGAGCGTGATCCGCGCTGGGGCCGGACAGAGGAAGCTTACGGCGAAGATCCGAAGCTGACGGGCGAGCTGACGGCATCGCTTGTCCAGGGCATTCAAGGCGACCATCCGCTTTATTTCAAAGCGGTAGCGACCTTGAAGCATTTTATCGGCAATAACAATGAAATTAACCGCGGCAGCTGCTCGGCGAGCATCGACCCACGCAACATGAAGGAGTATTATCAAGCTGCGTTTAAGCCGGCGTTCGTGAAGGGCGGCGCGCATTCCATGATGACCTCGTACAATTCGGTCAATGGGACGCCGACTATTTTGCATGAGGATGTAAACAAAGTGGTGAAAGAGGAGTGGGGCATGAACGGCTTCATCGTAAGTGATGCAGGCGACCTGCTCGGAATCGTCAACGATCATCACTATTACGACTCATACAAGGATGCGGTGGCGCATGCGATCAAAGCCGGAATTGACAGCATTACGGACGATAAAGAGAAATCCTGCGCCGCGATCCGCGAGGCATTGGCAGAAGGACTGCTAACAGAGCAGCATTTGGACAAAGCGCTCATCAATACGTTCCGCGTGCGCTTCCGCTTGGGCGAGTTTGATCCAGCAGATCAAAATCCGTACGCCAACGTACCGGAATCCAAGCTTTGCGCGCCTGAGCATGGTCAATTGTCGCTGCAAGCAGCGCGTGAATCTATCGTATTGTTGAAGAATGAGAACAACGCCCTTCCTCTTAGTAAAGAGAAGCTAAGCAGCGTTGCCGTTATCGGGCCGCTTGCCGATGTCGTATACCGCGATTGGTATTCCGGTTCGCTTCCTTACAAGGTTACGCCGCTTGAAGGCATTAAGAGCAAGCTGTCTGGCAAGACTGTTTCGTACAGCAGCGGCAACGACCGCGTCGTACTGAAATCGGCAGCAAATGGAAAGGCTTTGCAAGCTTACGCGGACAATGAAGGCCGCCTGCAGGCTGGCGAATCGGATAAAGCCGAGACCGGCGAGACGTTTGAGGTAACCGATTGGGGCTGGGGCAGCTTTACGCTCGAAAGCAAAAACTCCGGCAAGCTGCTTACAAGCGCCGACGATGTAAATATCGCAGCATCAGCAAGCGAAGCTTTCGGCTGGTATGTGAAGGAAGTGTTCAAGCTCGACGAGCAATCGAATAATCAATTTGCGATAAGGACATGGAACGGCAAGCTCGTAACCGCTCCGAACGGCGGAACCGATTCGCTGCAAGTTACCGAAGCGGCTGAGGCCGGGGCGAACGAGCTGTTCACTAAGGATGTGATTACAGACGGCATCGCAGAAGCGGTAGCAGCAGCGAAGGCGGCGGAAACCGCGATCGTCTTCGTCGGCAACAATCCGCTCATAAACGGCAAGGAAGAGATCGACCGACCGAGCCTTGATCTTGCAGCATCGCAAAATGAATTGATAAGCGCTGTATTTGCAGCTAACCCGAACACGGTTGTTGTCGTCATCGGCAGCTACCCGTATGCGCTGAACGCGGTTAACGAGAAAATACCGGCGATTGTATACCTGTCGCATGCCGGACAAGAGCTTGGCAACGCCATCGCTGACGTGCTGTTTGGCGACTATTCGCCGGCGGGGCGGCTGAACATGACGTGGTACAAATCTGAAGAGCAGCTGACGGATCTGATGGACTATGACATTTTGAAAGGCAAAAGAACGTATTTGTATTTTGACGGCGAGCCGTTGTACCCGTTTGGCTACGGGCTCAGCTACGGTACATTCCGCTATAGCCCGCTTGAAATAACGAATAACGCGTCGAGCATTGACGGCAGCGTAACCGTTGACCTGCAAGTGACGAACGAAGCTGGCATTGCTGCGGATGAGGTCGTTCAATTATATGTTCGTACAGAAGGCTCAAGGGTGGAGCGTCCGCTTAAGAAGCTGGTCGGCTTTACGCGCATTGTTTTGCAGCCGGGTGAGACTAAGGCTGTGCAATTAATCGTGCCAGCGGAAGAGCTGGCGATTTGGGACGTAACGCGTGACCGGTTCTGCCTTGAGGCTGCGGAGTATACGTTTGCGGCTGGCGGCTCATCCGTTGACGTCAAGGTGTCCGGAACAATCACAATCGAAGGCGAAACGATTCCGCCACGCAATCTGTCGCAGCAAACCCGTGCGGAAAATTATGATGATTATGCCCATGTTTATTTGGACGAGAGCAAGGAGGGCGGCACGGCCGTTCGGCTGTCGCAATCCGGAGGCTGGATCAAGTTCAAGGACATCGATTGGTCGAGTGGTTCTTCTGTGCTTGAAGCACGCGTTAGCGGCGGCGAGCAGGGCGGCGAGCTTACACTTCGGATTGGCAGCCCAGCGAGTAGCGTTATCGGCGCTTGCACCGTCGCTGCAAGCGGCGAGCAAGAATGGCAAACCGTTCGCATTGAGCTGCCAAGCATCAAGCAAGATGGCGAATTGGTTATCGGCTTGACAGGAAGCGTGAAGCTGAGCTATTTTCAGGTGCAATAATCGTAACTTTCATTAAAACCATACGAGCGGAGCTGCTCAAGGCTGCATGACAGGCCTTAGGCGGCTCCACTTTTTTTATGCGGCTGCGGTTGCATTTTGCCAAATACGGCTTTATTGTTTTAAGAAGCATAGAACATAGGCAGAGGAGCTAGTTAAATTGAAGAATGAGATTGAGATGGACTTGTACAAGGATTGGATCGATACGGTGAAGGAAGTATTTCGAGGCTCCGGGCATCCATTGCCTGATTTGGTTAGCGACAGAGATGCCGCTTTTGCATACTTCGCGCAGACTGCCCAATCGGATGAAGAGGCCGAGCAGCAGCTTGAGGCGAATGAGGAGCGGCTTTCCTCGATGCAGCAGATCATTTTGGACCATTTTGAAACGGTGATTCTTCCGGATATTCGAAGCAAGACGGGTTATACAGGCGATCGATTTAAGTTTCAATGGCTGTATAACAAAGGAGAGCATGTCGTGGAGCAGCATTCATCGTACCGCATACCGCTCTAATCAGAGCGGTTTTTTGTGCGGTTATGATACCTAATATGACTGAAAGAAGCTGCTCCTAGCACACTGGAAGAGAAATGTCTAATTTCTATATGATAAAATAACGAATAAGCCATGTATGAATGCATTCATCTCCGCTTTATAATATAGGATGCTTCAAAACTTCGCGCAAAAAAGTAAACGCTTACCTATTGAAGGGAGGAGCAGCTGTATGAAGCCAGGCATCAATTCGATTGCGCAAAGAATGAACAATATACGCATAAAAAACAAGCTTATTTTTTCTTTCATTTTAGTCGTTTTTGTTCCGGTGCTTATCGTAGGCATATTTTTGACCGTCGCATTCCGCCAAAACGTGCTTGATCAAGCGACGCAGCAAATTACGAATAACGTAGAACGAATCAAGAAGCAGACACTCGATATTATACGGATGCCAATTGAGATTTCGGATAAGCTGCTCGTCGACAGTCGGTTGACGAATGTCGTCAATACGCAGTACAACTCCACCTTTGAGGTTGTAAAGGCGTTTTGGGATTATCGTGATTTTCGCGACTATGTTCACCTGTACAATGAAATTTACAACATTCGTTTCTACACGACGAATATGACGATATTAGATAATTGGGAATTTCTTAAGCTGACTGATACTATTGCCCAAGAGCCATGGTATAAGACCGCGATTGGCGAGGACGGCATTCATTGGGGGTATATACCCGACGAAACGAAGAATAACCGTAATTATTTGAGCTTGATTAGAAAAATTTCGTTTCCAACCTACCGTACAAGCGGCGTGCTCGTTATCGGGGTCAACCAAGACGAGCTGAACGCGATGATCAGCCAGGAGCCGTTCGATACGATGATTATCGATGAGAGCGGTTATATGATCGCGGCCAAAAACCCCGCGTGGGTCGGCAAAAACATAGCTGAATTGGACTTTGCGAGCAAGCTGACGAATAAAGCGGAAGGCACATACGAGTTTAAATATGACGGCAAACCCTCCAAAATCGTAATAGAGGACCTGCTTCCCGAATCAAGCCGTAACGGGCTCAAAATCGTCTCTGTGTTTACGATTGACAGCATCGTAAGCGGAGCCAACCACATAAGCTTGCTCGGATTCGGCATTATTATGCTAAGTCTTCTTATCGCGTTCGTATTGATCTATATTTTCTCGGCGATTTTAGCGAAGCGGATGCTTGTGCTGAATAAAGATTTGAACAAGGTAGCGATGGGAGATTTGAATGTTATATCCCATGTGACAGGGAGCGACGAGATCGGTATTTTGTCCAAGCAATTCAACAATATGGTCGTCAGCATTCGCGGCTTGATGGACGAGGTAGCGGAATCGCACAAACAGCAAGCGCAGCTGCAGCTAAGGCAAAAAGAGATAAAGCTCAAAATGATGGCAAGCCAAATCAACCCGCATTTTCTGTTCAATGCACTGGAATCGATTCGGATGAAGGCGCATATCAAGGGAGAGACCGAAATATCGTCGATCGTCCGTATGCTGGGCAAAATGATTCGCCGAAACTTAGAGGTTGGAACGCGCAAAATCGCCCTAAAGGACGAGCTCGAAATGGTCCGCTGTTATTTGGAAATCCAAAAATTTAGATACGGAAACGATCGGTTGACCTTTCGACTCGATATTGATGAATCCGGACAAGAGATTGAAATACCGCCGCTTATTATCCAGCCGCTCATCGAGAATGCTGTCGTGCATGGGCTGGAAAATGTGGCCGAGGGGGGCTTCGTTTCGTTAACGACGGAGGTGAGCGATCGATTGCTTCGCGTAGAGGTTGTTGACAATGGCGTAGGCATTAGCGAGGACAAAATCATTCAAATTAATGAAGCGCTGCATGATATGGAGGAAGAGGAGGAGTACCGGATCGGGCTGCGCAACGTTCACCAGCGGCTGGTCATGATCTATGGCGACAGCTGCGGCTTGACGATAAAGAGCGAGCTTGGATCGGGTACTACCATTACTTTTGAAATACCGATAGGGGGTCATCTACATGCATAAAGTACTTATAGTCGACGATGAGCCGATGATTCGAGAAGGGCTGCAGACGTTGGTAGATTGGAGTAAATACGGCTTTACCGTCGTTGGAGCAGGATCGAACGGCAAAGAGGCGGTAGAGAAGCATGCCGTGCTCCGGCCCGATTTGATTCTAATCGACATCCGTATGCCTGGCATGGACGGACTGCAGGCAATAGAGCAAATAAGGAAGACGGATGCGGATTGTCATTTCTTAATTTTGAGCGGTTATGCCGAGTTCGATTATGCGAAGCAAGCGATCGCGCATAATGTAGACGGTTATATATTGAAGCCGATCGATGAAGATGAGCTGGAGAGCTACGTCGAGCGCATCAGCCTCCAGCTCAAGAAGCAATCCGAGCAGCAGCTGAATGTGGAGCAATCAACGGTGCTCCTGCGCGAGGAGATGCTTCAGAAGCTCGCCACAGGCAAGCTTGATTCTGGCATTGCAGGCAGCCAGGAGCTGAAATTGCTCTTGGGAGCGCCTGCGAAATATTATCAGCTGCTCTTAATCGAGCTGTACAGCAGGGAGCATTCCCTAACGATGAATGCTACCCTTAAGAAGAAGCTGGCCGATCACATTGAGCAGAAGCAGCTAGGCTGGGTATTTTCTGCTGAGCCCTATGTGGGTGTGCTGCTGAAAGATTTTTTGCTGCAAAACGGCTCGCGCGAGCAAATGAAGCAATGGATCGAGGAATGCTGCGGAACGCGGGTGCGCTTCGCAGCTGCCGCAAGCGAATCGGTTCGCGAGCCCGCGGAGCTGCTGAAGTGGACGCCAGCCGTTCGCGGCTTGCTGAAGCGGCGCTTCATGCTGCAGGGGCAGCAAATTCATTTGGTATCCTTATCTGATCATGACAAGCAGTCGGAGGACGCTGAGAAAGAAGCGCCATCGATCGACAGCCTTGCTCAGAAGCTTTTTTACATGCTGGATATCGGGAGCAAGGATGGGGTGGATAAGGCGCTCCAAGAGGCTTCTGATCAAATTTGCGCCTATGAAACATCGGAGCAATCCATCAAGTCGAGCTGGGCGCAGCTGCTTACAATTGTGCTGAACAAAGCGACTGCCTCTAGTCCGGGGATTTCCGTGCAAGAGGATTTGTCGATGATTACCGCGCTATATCTCGCGCATCATTATAATGAAATGATCGATCAGCTTCAGAAGCGATTGTCGGATTTGGCAGCGAAGATTGGCAAATCGGACAGCCTGTCCGTGATGAAGCAGATGACGGATTTCATTGAACGTCACTACAGCGAGAACATTAAGCTGGAGACGCTGGCTGATTTGTTCAATTATAATAGCGGCTATCTCGGTAAAATGTTTAAAAACTATACGGGCGAGCATTTCAATACTTATTTGGATCAAGTCCGCATTCAGCATGCGATCGAGCTGCTGCAGGGGGGACTTAAGGTGCACCAGGTGTCGGAGCGAGTCGGCTATGCGAATGTCGATTACTTCCACAGCAAATTCAAAAAGTATAAGGGCGTTTCTCCCTCCTCCTTCAAGAGCGTGTCTGGTAAGCCGGCTTCGGAATAGAGAATACAGAATATTGAATACAGAATCCTATTAAACGAAAAGCTATAAGATCAAGGGACGTCTATATCGCCATGCTGATAGAGCTAAGCGGGACATAGACGTCTTTTTTAATGATTTTTCGCATGTAGCCAATGATTATGAAAGCGCTTGAAAGTGCGTATTTTGATATGATTTTAGATCTAATTTGTCGGGTGCAAGGCAGTGGCATCCATCGTTTATGATAAGTACAGATAAGAGAGGGTAAGCTACGAGAGACACAAAGGAAGCTTACGAAGCCGTTTTTGCCGGAAGCAAAAACATAAGGAGGAGCAGCGATGAAACCGCTAACAGAAGGTGCCCTTAAAGCAGGGACCACAAACAAAAAGAACCGATTCTGGTTCAAAGCTTTCCAGCAGCGTTACTTGTATATGATGTCATTGCCATTCGTTATCTGGATATTCATATTCAGCTATGTGCCTGTCTGGGGCTGGTTAACCGCATTTCAAAATTACAAACCCAAAAACTCCATACTGGATCAAAAGTGGGTTGGACTCGATAATTTCATAGAGTTGTTCCAGGACGAGCGATTTTATATCGTTTTGCGAAATACGCTTGCTATGAGTACGATGGGACTGGTTGTTGGCTTTACGATTCCAGTCATCTTCGCTCTGCTGCTGAATGAAATGAGAGGGCAGTTCTTCAAACGTTCTGTTCAAACGATTTCCTATTTGCCTCACTTTGTATCTTGGGTTGTCGTTGCCGGACTCGTATCAAAGATGCTGTCGACAGACGGCGGCGCCGTCAATCAATTGCTCATGTACTTAAATATCATTGATGCGCCGATTCAGTTCATGGCTAAGGGCGAATGGTTCTGGGGCATCGTAACCCTATCGGATCTGTGGAAGGAAATGGGCTGGAACTCGATCATATTCTTAGCAGCGATGGCGGGTATCGATCCGGAGCTATACGAAGCATCAACCGTAGATGGAGCAGGCCGTTTCCGCAAAATGTGGCATATCACGCTGCCGGGCATACGGACAACCTTCATGGTATTGTTCATTCTATCCATCGGTCATTTAGTTAGCATCGGCTTTGAAAAACAGTTTTTGCTGGGCAATCCTCTCGTATCCGATTTTTCAGAGGTACTCGATCTGTATGCGCTCAAGTACGGTATTCAAATGAGCCGATATTCGTATGGTACGGCAATCGGTATATTCAACTCCGTAGTCAGCATTCTGCTCGTGTTTATTGCGAACGGGATATACAAACGAGTCACCAAAGAATCAATCATATAGGAGGCAGCGCATATGCAAGGAACGGCTAGAAGAGCTACCGGCGATAAAATTTTCGACACATTCGTGTATGTATTCATGGCAATCGTTGCTATTGTAACGTTATATCCATTCTTAAACGTACTTGCGATTTCGTTTAATGATTCAGTGGACACCGTCAGAGGCGGTTTGACCATATATCCTCGGGAATTTACTTTGAAAAACTACGAGACGATTTTTGGCTTCGACGGCTTGCTGGTCGGCTTTAAAAACTCCGTCATCCGTACGGTATTAGGTACTGCAATCGGTGTACTATCAGCTTCCATGATGGCTTACACGTTAAGCCGTCCTGACTTTCAGGCAAGAAGATGGATGTCAGTCGTATTCGCCTTGACGATGTATTTCACGGGCGGCCTGATCCCGGGCTTCCTGCTCATGAAAAACCTTGGCTTGATCGGCACTTTCTCAGTTTATATCATTCCTGCACTCCTCAGCGTTTGGAACGTGTTCGTAGTCCGCTCCTACATTGACGGACTGCCGTACGCGCTTCAAGAATCGGCCAAAATCGACGGCGCGAACGACTGGACGATATTTTGGAAGGTTATCCTTCCCCTTTGCCAGCCTGTACTAGCAACCATTGCCTTGTTTATTGCGGTCGGTCACTGGAATTCCTGGTTTGACACTTACCTGTTCAACAACAGGAGTCCCGAAAATACGACGCTGCAGTACGAGCTGATGAAGGTGCTGCTGTCCACGCAAACGGGAAGCAATTACCGTGATCCGAATGCGCAGCAAGCGATCGCATCGGTTTCACCTGAATCCATTAAGATGGCGATT
Source organism: Paenibacillus sp. PL91 (assembly GCF_012935325.2). GTDB lineage: Bacteria > Bacillota > Bacilli > Paenibacillales > Paenibacillaceae > Pristimantibacillus. Next base: position 687,707 of record NZ_JABBYG020000002.1, on the reverse strand, counting down.
ACGATTGTTGTTACCGTTCCTATCCTAATGGTGTATCCTTTCCTCCAGAAGTATTTCGTGAAGGGTATGACGCTTGGAGCTGTAAAAAGCTAATTTTGGTAATAGCAGGTTTCCTGTTATATACATGTACATTACGCACAAGAAAAAAGGGAGGCTTTCCAGCAATGAAAAGAAAGATGCAAATGGCTCTGAGCTTGATGTTGGCACTTGTATTTGTATTCGTAACAGCTTGCGGCAATTCGAATAATGAAAGCGGCACGGGCAACGGAACGACGAATGAAGCAACGAATTCGACGAACGAAGGCGCAGCAGCTGAACCGATTACCATTCGCATAGCATCGGGAGACAACAACGCGAACTGGGATGATATGCAATCCGACGTAGGTAAAGCGATTCAAGAAAAAACAGGTATTACGATTAAACAGGAATTTCCTGTTGGCGGTACCGATTCCGATATGTTCGCCCTAATGGTAGCAAGCGACGATTATCCGGACCTTGTTATGCCAAAAGGCAGCGCAGGCAAATTGGTTGATGCTGGCGCAATGATCGACCTTCGTCCTTTGATCGAGGAGCACGCGCCGAACCTGAAAAAGGTTTATGGCGAATACTTCAACCGCCTTCGCTGGAGCGAGGACGACGATGCGATTTACATGCTTCCACAAGACGGCGTAGGCCAAACGTACTTTGAAGCGGGCGGCGGCTTCCAGCTGCAGCATCAAGTGCTTGAAGCAGCCGGTTATCCGGAAATCAAAACCGTACAAGATTACGAAGCGGCAATCAAAGCTTATATCGAGAAAAACCCTAAAACGGCAGACGGCCAGCCGACAATCGGCATGTCGCTTAACGGCGGCGAATGGCAAATTCTGATTTCAGTTACGAACCCTGCTTTCTACGCAACAGGGGCACCGGATGATGGCGAGTTCTACGTTAACCAAGAAACGCATGAAGCGATCATGCACTATCAACGTCCGGAAGAAAGAGAATATTTCCGCTGGTTGAACCACATGAACGATATCGGCTTGCTTGACAAAGAAAGCTTCGTTCAAAAGTACGACCAATACAAAGCTAAAGTGGCATCTGGACGGGTTCTGGGCTTAATCGACCAAAACTGGGATTACGCCGATGCGGAAAACGCATTGAAAGCAGAAGGTAAATTCAAAGCAACTTACGCTCGTTTCCCTGTTACATTGAATGACACGTTCCAAGATCACTCTTTCCAAGGCACAGGCTACCTTTCCGGCTACGGAATAGGGATCACAAAGAATGCTAAAGATCCTGTTCGTCTCATCAAATTCCTTGATTACCTGGCTTCCGATGAAGGCCAAGTACTCGTGAACTGGGGTATTGAAGGCAAGCATTACAACATCGAAGACGGCAAACGCGTTATTCCTGCCGATGTTCAAGCTCAGAAGTCGAACGACAACAATACATTTAAGAAAACGACGGGTATCGGCAACTACTTGCTGTCGGCTCGTTATGGCGATGGCGTGAAGGACCCTTCCGGCAACTACTACACGACGACGTTCCCTGAGCAAATTCAAACGGCGTATTCGGAGGAAGACAAGAAGACGCTTGCGAAATACAACGCGAAAACTTACAGAGATTTGTGGCCGGCCGACGATGCGTTCCCAGAGCGCAAATACGGCGCGGCTTGGACGCTTCCGTTCGAGACGGGCTCCCAAGCAAACGTTATTTTCCAAAAAACGCAGGACATTATGAAAAAACGGATTCCTGAAGCCATTCTTGCTAAACCGGCAGACTTTGATAAAATCTACGATGCTTTCCTTAAAGATCTTGAGGATGCGGGCGTAGCCAAACTGAATGCTGAATTTACAAAAATGGTACAGGATCGCGTGGCGCTTTGGTCCAAATAAGTTTAAAATAGGCAGCGAGGGAGAGGGCTCATTTCATGAGCTCTCTTCCCTCGTTGTCAATCGTTGAAATTAGAAGGGAGAACGACAAATTCATGATCAATCATAAACTTCCAAAAATATGGTATGGCGGCGACTATAATCCTGAGCAGTGGGATGAGGAAACGATGAAAGAGGATATTCGCATGTTCAAGCTTGCGGATATTGATGTGGCGACAGTGAATGTGTTCTCATGGGCGCGCATACAGCCAAATGAAGATACGTATCATTTTGAAGAGTTGGACAACATAATAAATAGATTGCATCAGGACAATATTTCAGTCTGTTTGGCAACGAGCACGGGCGCTCATCCTGCATGGATGGCCAAAAGATACCCAGATGTTACGCGTGTCGATTATGAAGGCCGCAAGCGCAAATTCGGCGGACGTCACAATTCCTGCCCAAGCAGCCCGGCATACCGCAAATATTCGAAGCTGATTGCAGGTAAATTAGCTGAGCGCTATAAGGATCACCCAGCGCTTGTTGCTTGGCATATTTCCAATGAATACGGCGGCTATTGCTATTGCGACAACTGCGCCGAGGCTTTCCAAGCATGGCTGCAAAAACGATACGGTACGATTGAGCAATTAAACAAAGCTTGGTATACGAGCTTCTGGGGTCATACGTTCTATGATTGGGAGGAGATTGTTCCTCCGAACGCGCTAAGCGAGGAGTGGGGCGGAAATCGCACGAACTTCCAAAGCATTTCGCTGGATTACCGCAGATTTCAATCGGATGCGCTGCTGGATTGCTATTTAATCGAATACGATGAGATTCGCAAGCATTCGCCTAACATACAAATTACGACGAACCTGATGGGGACCTATCCAGAGCTTGATTATTTCAAATGGGCGAAGCATATGGATGTGGTGTCGTGGGACAACTATCCTTCCATTGACACGCCAGTCAGCTATACAGCAATGACGCATGCATTGATGCGCGGCCTGAAGAGCGGTCAGCCCTTTATGCTCATGGAGCAAACGCCAAGCCAGCAAAACTGGCAAGCTTATAACGCGCTGAAGCGTCCAGGCGTTATGCGTCTGTGGAGCTACCAGGCTGTGGCGCATGGCGCTGACACCGTTATGTTCTTTCAGCTGCGCCGCTCGATCGGAGCATGCGAGAAATATCATGGCGCGGTCATTGAGCATGTCGGCCATGAGCATACCCGCGTATTCCGCGAATGCGCAGAGCTTGGCCATGAGCTTACCGAGCTTTCGGATAAGCTGCTCGATTCGCGAATTGATGCAAAAGCGGCAATTGTATTCGATTGGGAAAATCGCTGGGCTGTCGAATTATCGAGCGGTCCAAGCATCGCGCTTAAATATGTGGACGAGGTTCATAAATATTACGATGCCCTTTTCGAGCTGAACGTTCAGACCGATATGATCAGCGTGGAAGAAAGTCTTGATCAGTACGATCTCGTTATAGCGCCAGTTATGTACATGATTAAACCTGGCTTTGCTGAGAAGGTAGAAGCATTCGTCGCGCGCGGCGGTACCTTTATCACGACTTTCTTCAGTGGAATCGTAAATGAGAATGACCTTGTCACAACGGGCGGTTACCCTGGCAAGCTTCGCAAAGTGCTTGGCATTTGGGCCGAGGAAATCGACGCGCTGCTGCCCGGCCAGCAAAATCAAATGGTGATGACAAAAGTAGACGGCGCGCTTAGCGGAACATACACTTGCAGTCTGCTGTGTGACCTTATCCATGCAGAAGGCGCTGAAGTCGTTGCCGAATACGGTTCTGATTTCTACAAAGGCATGCCTGCTGTAACAGTCAATAAGTTCGGCAAAGGCGAGGCATGGTATATTGCTTCAAGTCCTGACCAGCATTTCCTGCAGTCGCTTCTCACGAACCTTTGCAAGGAAAAAGGGATCGAGCCATTGCTTGCTGCTCCTACTGGGGTAGAGGTTACCCGCCGTAACAAAGACGGCAATTCATATACGTTTATTTTGAACCATAATTCAGAAGCTGCCGAGCTGCAGCTTGGAGCGCAGCCACGCAATGAGCTATTGACTGGAGAGCTTGTAAGCGGGACTTACAGCTTGGCGGCCAAAGACATTATGATTATCGAGGGCTAAACATTACCGAGCTTAATCGCAAGGGATAGGCTCTTACTCCGGGTTTTAAGCATATGCTATAGTTAAATGCCCGGTATGAGGGGAGCAGCGCTTGTGTCCATGAAGCGGCGGCGACGATATATAATGAGCATACTTGTGCTCGTATTGTACGTTTTACTCGTTCTTTTATTGTTTGCGATGTGCTTTTAAAGGAAGGATTGTCCACGACTAGATATTAGTCCGAGGGCAATCCTTTTTTTGCTGGAATATTGCTTCCTGCTATTACAAATAATGAATGAGAAGAAAGCAAAACGGTTACGGAGCTTCGAGTTCGCGCATATGGAGAAGCCGTAGCGGAATAGGAGGATGCTGCAGTGGCTGTAAAAAGCAAAAGCAAAAACAATTACAAAAAAATGTCGATGTCGCCTAAGGAATACCAGTCCTTCGCAAAAACCATGGAGCCTCCGCGGTCGATTCTCGGGAATTGCTTGAAGGCATTTCTTTTTGGCGGTGCGATATGCGTAGTGGGACAATGCATTCAAGAGCTTTTTGTTCATGGGATGGGAATGAGCGAGGAAGCGGCAAGCAACCCTACAGTTGCGACGCTTATTCTGATCTCTGTTATTTTAACAAGCCTCGGCGTGTATGACAAAATCGCACAATGGGCCGGTGCTGGCTCCGCCGTCCCTGTAACAGGATTCGCGAATTCCATGTGCTCCGCGGCTCTGGAGCATCGCAGCGAAGGTCTTGTGCTAGGCGTTGGCGGAAATATGTTCAAGCTCGCTGGCTCCGTTATTGTGTTCGGTACGGTCGCGGCTTTCTTCGTCGGTATTGCCCATCTCATACTTGGCACTGGAGGTCAATAATATGCTGCGCGGGAAACAGACATGGTGGTTCGAGAAACGGCCGGTTATTATTGGCGAAGCGACTGTGGTTGGTCCTGACGAGGGACAAGGTCCGCTGGCAGCAGAGTTTGATCTGGTCCACCCCGAGCTTGATATGCAGCAGAAAAGCTGGGAGAAGGCGGAGCGGCTCTTGCTTGAGCAAGCGTCTGAATTCGCCATTCAAAATGCCGGCATCCAGCGTGATCAACTTCAATTTTATTTTGGCGGCGATTTGATGAATCAGATCATTAGCAGCAGCTTTGCTGCACGGTCGCTCGGCGTTCCTTATATTGGATTGTTCGGCGCATGCTCGACCTCCATGGAGTCGCTGGCGCTCGCATCGTTTGTCGTGAATGCGGGCGGAGGCAGCCATGTGCTTGCCGGTACGTGCAGCCACAACTGTACAGCGGAGAAGCAGTTCCGCTATCCGACGGAATACGGCTCTCAAAAGCCGCCAACGGCGCAATATACAGTCACGGGAGCGGGCGCAGCCATCATTGCCGATAAAGGCGACGGTCCGGTCGTAGAGTGCGCGACCATCGGCAAAGTCATCGATTTGGGCATTACCGATCCTTTTAATATGGGAGCTGCAATGGCACCTGCAGCGGTCGATACGATCCAGGCCCATTTTAACGATACGGGACGGCAGCCTAAAGATTATGACTTAATCGTAACGGGCGATTTAGCCGGAGTTGGGCATCCGATTGCGAAGAAGCTGCTGATCCAAAACGGCGTACCGATGGACGATACGGTGTTTGACGATTGCGGGCTCATGGTGTATGACGTTCAGAAGCAAAAGGTTCAAGCGGGCGGCAGCGGCTGCGGTTGTTCCGCGGTCGTCACTTACGGGCATTTGCTTAAACGGATTAAGAAGGGCGAATTGAAACGGATTTTGGTCGTTGCTACCGGGGCACTGTTATCTCCGCTCTCGTTCCAGCAAGGCGAGAGTATTCCATGCATTGCACATGCGGTGGCAATAAGTGCAAAAGGGGGTTGAAACGGTATGATTTTCTTATGGGCGTTTCTAGTCGGCGGAGCAATTTGCGTACTCGGTCAGCTTATGTTCGACGTGCTTAAGCTGACACCGGCGCATACGATGTCCACATTAGTTGTAATCGGAGCCATCGTTGACGGCTTCGATTTATACGAACCATTGGTAAAGTTCGCAGGAGCGGGAGCTACGGTTCCGATTACAAGCTTCGGTAATGCGCTCGTTCATGGGGCGCTTACCGAGCTGCATAATCAAGGCTGGATCGGAGTAATATCCGGTATCTTTAAAGTAACAAGCGCGGGCATATCGGCGGCTATTATTTTCTCCTTTCTGGCAGCGCTCGTGGTCAGGCCGAAAGGATAAAAATATGATTTTGAAACTGGAGGATCCTGTGGGATCTTCCAATTTTTTTTGGAGCGAAAAAATTTGTGCACACTTAAGAAAGTACTGTAAAATAGTAGTATTGAAAACGAACATAGGCGTTATTTTGGGAGGTAATGAAATGGATATCCGTCCTGCAGACATGCAATTATGCGCTACTATACTTCGAAACTTAGAAACTTGTATCCTTGGCAAACAGGAAGAGATCCAGAGATTGCTCATCGCCGTTATTGCAGGCGGTCATGTACTTTTAGAAGACGTGCCAGGCACTGGCAAGACGCAATTAGTGAAAGCGCTGGCAAAATCAATCGGCGGTCAATTCCGGCGTATTCAATGCAACCCGGACTTGCTTCCCACCGATATTACAGGCGTTTCTATTTACCATCCCAAGCAGGAAGCTTTTTTATTTCGTCCAGGTCCCGTAATGGCTAATATATTGCTCGCAGATGAAATCAATCGAGCGACAACGAAGACGCAATCCGCTTTGCTGGAGGCCATGGAGGAAGGGCATGTAACGGTTGACGGAGATACTTACGAGCTGCCGCGCCCATTCGTCCTGCTTGCTACCCAAAATCCGATTGAGTTTGAAGGCACCTATACGCTTCCTGAGGCACAGCTTGACCGCTTCATGATGAAGCTGTCGCTCGGCTATCCAAGTGAATCTGACGAACAGCGAATGGTGCTATCTAATGAAGGAATACATCCGTCCGATCGGATCGAGCCTATGATCAACATAAATGATATGATCCATATTCAGGATCAAGTCCAGCAGGTTCATATCGATGAGGCGGTAGGCAAATATTTGGTCGGCCTAATTAGAGGAACTAGAGAGCATGGGAGCGTCATGCTAGGCGCAAGTCCACGTGCAGCGCTTGCGCTTACGAGAGCAGCCAAGGCGAGCGCCTATATCCAGCAGCGTCAGTTCGTTACGCCCGACGATGTGAAGGAGCTTGCGCCATACGTTCTATCGCACAGACTTCTTCTCCGTACGGAAGCTAGAATGAACGGGCTGAAAGCGGAGGATATCATCTCGCAGGTGATTCAGTCCACGAAAGTGCCGGTTCGGCTAGAGCGTTAGTCCGATGACAGCGACTAAATCCACGAGGCTGCGTTGGCAGCTTGTCGCAGTTATTTATTTGACCAGTCTTTTTTATTTTTTGTTTCAAGGCGGCAAAACCGCCATGATGCTCTTTATGATATTAAATTTATTGCTTATTTATTTGGTGCTTGGCCGTTGGAGCGGCATTAATAAAGTAGTGGGCAGCAGAACCTACCAAGCCCCGGGCGCCTCAGGGCTTGATCACTCCTTATCTGCAGGCAGCGTGCTTGATGTCAGCCTTCAAGTGAAAATTCCAGGCTTTTATCCGCTGCCTTATGTCATCGTTAGAGATCAGCTGCAGCGCCATAACGGGCAAAAGCTTGCGTTCGAGACATCCTTTGTTCCCAATTGGAAGCGCAGCGGCCAGGTCGCCTATCAAACGCCTCCTTTGCAGCGCGGGGAATATCGGTTTACGCATACGCAATGCTTATCATACGATGTGTTCGGACTATTTGAACACGCAGGCCGATTCGGCAATGAAACCATTTTTAGCGTACAGCCTCAGACGGTACCGCTTAGGCAGTGGAACGGCATACAGCGAGGTATTCGCGGCCCTTATTCACATGCTATTGCTTCACGCTCCGCGAAGGAAACGACGCAAATTAACGGTGTTCGCGAATATTTGTACGGCGACCGCTTGTCTCGCGTGCATTGGAATGCGACGGCGAAGACCGGCGAGTGGAAATCAAAGGCATTTGAGCGCGAATCTCTTCCGCGTACGGTCGTCATCCTTGACCGCCATCCGGGAGGCTATGGGGGCGAGCTTGCGACACGCTTTGAACTAGCCGTGTCTGCCGCAGCCTCTCTGCTCGAGAACGGATTGAAGGATGATACGGCGATGGGCTTGCTCTCGGTAGGCGAGACGATGACGGTGCTTCCGCCTAAAGCAGGCCTGGATCAACGGAATTTGCTTATGAAGCATTTAACCTACGTTGATGCGGATGCGGCACGGCCGCTTTATGCGTCGCTGCAGCGGGCGGATTCCATGCTGGAGCCCGGAAGCTTCGCCGTCGTAATCACGCCTGAAGTAGGCGCTGATATCATTCGGAGCATGGAGTGGCTGTCTCGAAAAGGCATTACGCCTTGCATGCTGCATATATCATCCTCGGTTGATATGCTGAGCCATAATACTTCATGGAAACATATGATGCGTGAACGCGGATGGCCCGTATTTGAAATTCGTCAGCTGCAAGAGCTCCCAGCCGCTTTAGAAGGGAGTGGTATTGCATGAAACAAGCTTTCAAATCGCTGGGTCGATATTTTACGGCTGATTGGTATGAGAAGCTTAGATTTATTTTTATAGCTATCATTCTTGTGAATACAATTTCTATTTTTGAAGGCTACTGGTGGGAAGAAACGTACGCCATCGTCTACTATACGTTATTTGCTGCAGCAGCGATCGACGTGCTTCTGCCGCTCCGCAACCGCTATTTCAAGCTTATTCTTCAACTATGCGCGGCTATACTTATTACAACACAGCTAGCTAGAATGGATTGGCTTGTAGCGAGCCCGCAGCGCTGGGAGGAATGGATTTGGTGGCTGCAAGCGCATTTCGTACAGCTAAACCCGTATATTTGGATTAGTGCTGCGATGCTTTTGCTTCATGTATTGTTCGGCATATGGACGACCACGCGGACCCGCATGGTCGGGTTTGTCGGCGTGAGCATTCTGGTGCTGACGATAGCTGACTCCTTTACGCCGATTTGGCTTTGGGATGAAGTAGGCATGGTCGTATTCATAGGGCTGCTATGGTTAGTCGCAAGCCATATGTCGAGGCTTAAACGCGAGCATCCAAACAGCTGGAAGGAGCTCATTGAATATCCGCTTCAATTAATAATGCCAATCGCACTTGTACTTGCGGTGCTTATGACGGTCGGGCTGAATATGCCGTCTATATCTCCGATTTTGCAGGATCCATACACGATCTGGAAGGAAGCGAAAGGCGAGCAGGTACAAGTGTTTCTTGGCGATAAAGGAGCCGATTCGGTTACTCCCGGAAGCACGGGCAATGCAAGCTCGGGCTACAGCAGAAGTGATGAAGAACTTGGCGGCGGATTTGAGTACGACTATTCGCCGATGATGACGGTTACCACCTCGCACCGGAGCTATTGGCGCGGTGAATCAAAAAACTTTTATACGGGCACGGGCTGGGTAGAAGTCAAGGTAGAGCAAGCTGACGAGGGTAACATGCTTGTGCGCAAGGGCGAGCCGCTGTCTTCGTTAGAAGCGCCGCCTTTGGCTGGAACGACAGATATTAATCAAATCGTTACGATGATTCGTAAGGATGCTTATCCTGTGCTGTTCGCTGCCACTCCCCTCTCCAGAGTGAACTGGATTGAGAATGAAGAGGCGCCTATGCCGACAGGAATAGTTTGGGTGCCGAACGTAAGTGAACTGCGTGTGCTGAATTGGTCGATTAAAAATCGTATATATCCAAAAACCTACTCGGTAACCTCATCCGTGCCTGTTCTGGATGAGGAGCTGCTGAAGAAAGCGAAAGCAGGCTGGACGGACCAAGGAGCGGCAGAACGCAATAGCCACTATTTGCAATTGCCGGATACACTGCCTAATCGTGTGAAGCAATTAGCCAAGGAAGTGACAGCCGAGGCAACCAACGACTATGACAAGGCAAAATTGCTGGAAACGTATTTAAGACTCAATTTTAATTACAACAACAAGCCGGATGAATCGAAGCTTACAGGCTCGACAGCTGATTTTGTCGATCAGTTCCTATTTGAGCTAAAGGAAGGCTATTGCGATTATTTCTCCACCTCGATGGCGGTAATGGCGCGAAGCCTTGGGCTGCCCACAAGATGGGTTAAGGGCTTTGCTCCGGGTGTGCTACCGGCTAACGACTTTGGGCCTCCAACCGAATTTAGGGAGGATATTAATCCTAGCGGTGCCGGTACCTATACGGTACGCAATTCCGATGCCCACTCTTGGGTGGAGATCTACTTTGAGGGCTTCGGCTGGCTGCCCTTTGAAGCGACGTCTGGCTTCTCATTCCCTTATACGTTTGCTGAGGAAGAGATGGAGGCACTGCCTGAAACGGGTACAGATTCGGAGGAAGCGACCGAATCGGTAAAAACAGAGAGCAAATCAAACGCGAGGATTTGGGCATGGATTTCTGTTGGATTTCTTGCTGTAGTTGCGGCAGCGTGGCTTTTCGTTAATCGTGACAAGCTTATTGCATTTATACGCAAGCTGCGTCATGGCTCGTACACATCAAACGACCGAATTGTACTTGAGACGCAGAAGCTGCTTCGCATTTGCAAGAAACGCGGGATGGAGCGGGAGGAGCATGAGACGCTGCGAGAGGCTGTCATGCGCTGGTCTCAGAGCCAGAAGCGTCTGCGCGATGACTTTAAGACGGTGCTGGATCGTTTCGAGCAAGCCAAATACAGCCCAATCATGGCAACTAACGAGGACGCAGATCGTTTTGTTCTTAAGGTGAAGTCATTAATTGATCAGTTAAGGTAACTTGCCATGATTCGCCATCATTTGAATGAATACCGCTCGCCAGTGAAATTGGCAGCGGTATTTTTTTGCAACAAATTTGGTTTGTATGGTATAGTTTCGTAAGATAGCAGGCAGAAAGCAGAGGGATATCCATTATGTTTGAACGGCTGTTGCCGCATATGCGCGTCAATACAGTGTACGAAATTAATTTAGATGAGCTGCACGCAAGAGGCGTACGCGGCATCATTACGGATCTAGATAATACGCTCGTCGGTGCGAAGGAGGCGCTAGCAACGCCTGAGCTTGTGCAGTGGCTTGATTACGTTCGCTCACGTGGCTTTCAGGTCGTTATCGTTTCTAATAACAATGAAACGCGCGTCGGGAAATTTGCTTCGCCGCTGAATATTCCTTATATTCACGCTGCGCGCAAGCCGGCAGGCAAATCGTTCCGGAGAGCGCTTAGTGTACTCGGGCTAGGTGCTGAGCATACTGTCGTTATCGGAGACCAAATGCTGACGGACGTGCTAGGAGGTAACCGAATGGGGTTATACACCATTCTTGTTACGCCGATTGCCCCTTTAGACGAAGGGGTTATGACACGGGTAAATCGCCGGATTGAACGGTTTGCATTAGTGCGTTTGAGGAAAAAAGGGTTATGGTATGAGGGGGAAACAAAGTAATGGAACAACAACTAAGTCAGACATCTGGCTCATGTGCAGGCTGCGGCGTTGCGCTGCAGACAAAAAATCCTGAATTGCCAGGTTATTTGCCGGAAGCGGCAAATGGGCGCGATCCGGTTATTTGCCAGAGATGCTTCCGTATTCGTAACTATAATGAAGCATCTTCCGTTGCGGTTGATCAAGATGATTTCTTGAAACTGCTTGGCAGCATTGGCAATACGGACAGTCTCGTCGTACATATTGTCGATTTGTACGATTTTGAAGGAAGCTTAATCTCAGGCTTGCAGCGCTTCGTCGGCAATAACCCGGTGCTGCTTGTCGTCAACAAAATTGATCTGCTCCCGAAAGCGATGAATGTGAATCGACTTCGGAACTGGGTTCAGAAGCAAGCGAAGGAAGAAGGACTGCGGACGGTCGACGTCGTATTGTGCAGCGCAAAGCGCAATATGGGCTTTGAGCGCGTTATTGAAGCGCTTGAGCAGTATCGGAACGGCCGTGATGTCTATGTGGTCGGAGCAACGAATGTCGGCAAGTCCACGCTAATCAACCGACTTATTCGCGATTACAGCGATATGGAGCGTGAGCTCACGACGTCGCGCTATCCGGGAACGACGCTTGACGCCGTTCATATTCCGCTTGAGGACGGCAAAGCGATTATCGATACGCCTGGTATTGTCTATACAACGAGGATGACGGAGGTTGTGCCGCGCAGCTTTCTTGGCTCTCTATTGCCGGACAAGCCGATTAAACCGCTCGTCTATCAATTGAACTCGGGCCAGTCGCTGTTTATTGGCAGCCTTGTGAGGTTCGATTTTGTCGAGGGAGACCGCCAATCCTTTACGTTCTACGTTTCGAATGCGCTTAACATGCACCGTACGAAGCTTGAGCGTGCAGACGAGCTCTATGCGGATCATCGCGGCCAGTTGCTTGGCGGGCCAAGCCTCGAGGAGCTGGAGACTATCCCGGCGTGGACTAGACATTCCCTTCGCGTGAAGCGCGGTTTGAATAAGGATGTTTTCATATCCGGTCTTGGCTGGATTCAAGTGAACGGTACCGGCGGAGCTGTAATCGATATTTATGCGCCGAAGGGCGTTAAGGTTATGCTTCGCGACTCGATGATCTAAAGATTTGGCTTTGGAAGGGGAATTCGCTGTGACGAGTATGGGCGCAGGAAACCGGATTGACAGCAATACCGTTTTGTATGGCGTAATCGGCGACCCGATTCGCCATTCAAAGTCGCCGATCATGATGAACCGTGCCTTTCGGGAAACGGGAATTAACGGCGTGTATGCGGCTTTTCACGTAACGAGCGATCGTATAGCGGATTTTGCCGCAGGCGTGCGCGCTATGGGCATTCGCGGCGTCAACGTTACGATTCCGCACAAGCTTGACATTATGTCCGTTTTGGACGAAATTGACGAAGGGGCGCTCGCGATCGGTGCAGTCAATACGATTGTGAACGATGCTGGACGGCTCATCGGCTACAATACGGATGGCATCGGCTATGTGCGCTCGCTGAAGGAAGAAGCGGAGCATGAGCTTGCAGGGAAGCGAATCGTCGTCATTGGCGCAGGCGGCGCGGCTCGTGGAATTGTGTATGCCTTAACGAGCGAGAGTCCTTCGCGCATCACAATCGCCAATCGTTCCGTAGATCGTGCCCGTGAGCTCGCTTTGGCCTTCCAAGACATCGCGGATATCGAAGCCATCTCGAATGAACAGCTGCAAGCTGCCTGCGGGCAGGCGGACATCGTCATAAACACGACATCCGTGGGAATGTTCCCGAAAACGGGCGAGACGCCGATCGATGCAGCCTGGCTGAGGCCAGGTGCGGTTGCAAGCGATTTAATTTATAATCCTCTAAAAACAACGTTTTTAGAGCAAGCGGAGCAGCGCGGCTGCCGTATTCACGGCGGCTTAGGCATGTTCATCTATCAGGGTGCATACGCCTTTGAATATTGGACCGGACAGCCTGCTCCGGCCACCGCGATGCGTGATACTGTACTGGCCGCGCTGCAAAGCTGACAAGCTTATTCATAATGGCAAAAAAAACAGACGAATTATTGAGATGAAAGAAGGAACACATACATGCTTACAGGTAAACAAAAACGTTATTTAAGATCGCTCGCGCACCATTTGACGCCTATTTTTCAAGTGGGCAAAGGCGGCACGAACGATCACCTCGTCCGTCATATCGAAGAGGCAATCGAATCGCGGGAGCTTATTAAAGTTTCCGTGCTCAACAATTGCTTGGACGATCCGAGGGAAATCGGCGCAGAGGTCGCAGCAGCAGCCGGTGCAGAACTGGTACAAGTAATCGGCAAGACAATTGTCCTCTACAAGGAATCCAAGGACAACAAGCAAATCGAGCTTCCTAGCGCAGCACGCAGATAATCGTTAACAATCAAAGGATGGGAAAAAGGGCATACTATCTTTCGGAGCGGCTTCAGGTTTGCCTTTTTATGGTTGATGTAAGGAGGAGTTCGACTAGTGAGTAAGATTGGTATTATGGGCGGAACCTTCGATCCCATCCATATCGGTCATTTGATCGCGGCGGAAACGGCGCGCGAGCAATGCGGCCTGCATGAGGTATGGTTCATTCCGTCTTACGGTCCTCCGCTCAAAGCGAATGAACCGGGCGTTAGCGGACAGCGGCGTTTCGAGATGGTATGCGGGGCAATCGAAAGCAATGCTTCGTTCCGCGCGCTCGACATTGAATTGCTGCGCGGCGGAGTAAGCTATTCCTATGATACGGTGATGGAGCTGCGGAGGCTCTATCCGAGCGATTCATTTTGCTACATCATTGGTTCAGACCGGGTTAATGATCTCCCGCAATGGTATCAGATTGAGCAGCTCGCGGCCCAAATCACATTTATCGGATTAGAGCGTCCAGGCGAACCCATCGCGATTGATGCGCTGCCAGGCTTTTTGAAGGAGCGAATGACGCTGATTCAAATGCCTGGAATCGATATTTCGTCTACTGCGATTAGAAGCATGGCGAATGCTGGGCAGTCCGTTCAATATTTAGTGCCGGATTCGGTGAACAGCTACATGAGGAGGTACAACCTGTATGAATCGTGAGCAAATGATCGCTAAGGTGAAGGCGGAAATGCCAGAGCGGAGATGGCTTCATACGCAAGGCGTTATGGAAACTGCGGTCATTTTGGCCAATAGATACGGCGAGGACCCGGTTCGCTCTGAGCTGGCTGCCATTTTGCATGATGTGGCTAAATATTGGAAAGTCGAACGGATGGAGCAGGTCATTCGCGATCAGCAATTGCCGTCCGTGCTGCTCGATTATGATAAAGAGCTATGGCATGCGCCTGTCGGAGCTTGGGTGACCGAGCATGAATATGGCGTAACGGATGCAGAGGTGCTGGATGCGATTCGCTACCATACCTCTGGGCGCCGCGGAATGTCGAAGCTTGAGAAAATCGTTTGTCTGGCTGACTATATGGAGCCTGGACGGGATTTTCCCGGAGTAGCAGTCATTCGCGAGTTAAGCGAGCAGGATTTGAATAAAGCTTTGGTAGCAGGATTCAACTCTACTATTACTTTCTTATTAGAAAAGGGAAAACGTATATTTCCGCTAACGATAGAAGCACGGAACGGATTATTGGAATAATATAGAAAATAACAGGAGGCTGAGCTATGGCGTTACATTCGGATGAATTGCTACAAATTACGGTCGCAGCAGCGGAAGACAAAAAAGCGGTAAGGGTCGTTGCTTTGAATTTAAAGGAAATTTCCTTGGTGGCGGATTATTTCGTTATCTGCAGCGGTAACTCGGACACGCAGGTGCAGGCAATCGCAACTGAAATTCGCAAGCAAGCAGAAAAAAACGGCAATCGGATTCGCGGTATTGAAGGCATGGATTCAGCAAGATGGGTGTTAATCGATCTTGGTGATGTTATCGTTCACGTATTCCACCGCGATGAGCGTGAATACTATAACATTGAGCGTCTATGGTCCGATGCGAAGGTTGTGGAGTTCGCATGAGCTTTGTAGCTGGAACAACACAAATGTTAAGGGTGGCACGCGAAGTGTCGCCCTACGGCTATTTCCTTAGCGATGGGGAATCGGATGTGCTTATGCATTATACCGAGCTTGTGGGCTCCAAGCCAAAAATCGGCGACGATGTGGAAGCTTTTCTATTCTATGACTCGGAGGACCGCTTGGCCGCTACGATGAAGAAACCGCTTCTTCAGCTTGGCGAGCTCGCCCGGTTGAAGGTTGCGGACGTTCACCCAAGGCTTGGATGCTTTCTGGAAATGGGCTTAGGCAGACAATTGCTGCTGCCGCTTTCAGAGCTGCCCGAGAGCATTGAATACAGACCGCTTCCAGGAGACGAAGTGTTTGTCGTGATGAAGCATGACAAAATCGGAAGACTAGTCGCCAAAATCGCCTTTAAGGAAGAGCTCTCGGAGCTCGTATTCCCAGCGCCAGAGAGCTGGAACAACCAATGGGTCGAGGGCTGGGTAACGAAAACGCTCCAGCTTGGCTCATTCGTCATCATTGACGGAGGCGTTGTAGGGTTTGGCGTTTACGGGCTTATTCCAAGCGCCGAACGGATCAGACCGCTGCGGCTTGGCGAACGCGTGAGCGCACGCGTAACGTTCATTCGGGAAGACGGCAGAGCCAATCTCTCGATGGCGCAGCGCAAGGAAATTGGAAGAGTAGAGGATGCCGATCGCATTCTTGCCTTTATTAAGGAAAGACCAGGCGGAGGAATGCCATACTCTGATCAGACGGATGCCGACATTATTAAACAAAAATTCGGCATAAGCAAGGGCGCATTCAAACGTGCTCTGGGCAAGCTGATGAGAGAAAGGCTAGTTACTCAGAAGGGCAGCTGGACGTATTTGGCTGTAGAGCCGGCTGCGGATGCAGCAGGGCAATCTGCTGAGACGCAGGCGCAAGGCTCCGATTCTGAAGGAGCTGATCAGCAATGACACGCTCATACGGACAGTTTGCAACGGTCTACGATCAGCTTATGGAGGACATGCCCTATGCGGAGTGGCTTGGCTTTGCTAGAGCAAGCTGGTCGCGTTACGGCATGCCATCGACGGTCGTTGATCTTGGCTGCGGTACCGGGAGCATATCTATTCCGCTTGCCCGCTCAGGCTTTCAGGTCTATGGGATCGACCTTTCCTCAGACATGCTTACCGTCGCCCGCAGCAAGTGGGATGAGACGCCTCAGCTGGTCACAAGACCGCGTTCGGGCTCCATCCGGTGGCTGCAACAGGACATGCGCGAGTGGGAGCTCCAGGAGCCCGTGGATGCGGTCATTTCATTTTGCGATTGCTTGAACTACTTGACGGAGGAAGCTGATATTGAAGCTGCCTTCCGTGCCACCTTCGCAGGCCTTCGAAACGGAGGGACATTTCTGTTCGACATGCATCCTCCCAAGCAGCTGATCCGATATGCGGAGGAGCAGCCATTCGTGCTTGATGAACGGGATGTCGCTTATATTTGGACATGCGATTTCGAGGAGGAGCGCTGCGAGATCGAGCATCATCTAACGATTTTCTCTCGCGATCTCGATTCGAAGTTTTACCGTTTTGAGGAATCGCATGTGCAGCGCGCATACGATCCAGGATGGATCGAGTCCGCGCTGCGCCGAGCAGGCTTTCAAACGGTCGACCGCTACGCCGATTTCGAGCTGCAGCCGCCAAACAGCGAATCGGAGCGTCTGTTCTTCGCAGCTGTCAAATAACAAAAATGAATAGTAAAGGGTGTCAAATAAGGTCTGATAAGACTTTAGGGGGCGCCCTTTTTTGGTGGTACGGCTTAGTGGTCTGTAAGCACCTATATGTGCTTACAGAGTAGAAACGGCGCATGAGTGAAGCCCAAAAGCTGTTGTGCGGCGTATTTGTTCAGCTATGGTAACTAAATCTTGTGGTATAAGAGGCGAATGTGCGCTAGAAGCAACATGATCGCTCGCTTCTATATGTGGTGCTAGAGTCGAATGGTGTCGATTCATGATCTGATTGTAATATTTTATCAGCGGAGCTTTGGTGAACGAGAAGTGCTATTGATTCAGGGGGTGCAGCTGCTTGCAAATGTCTAGATGTTGTGTCTCGCAGCCTTATTTATTCGCGAAGGGCATCCTTCAATCGGCTGTTCATTCCTGCTTCAGCTGACGCTTTACGGATGGATTCGAGCTTCATTTTTTTGATCGTTTGGCTCATTTGTTCCTGGTCTTTTTCTAATTTTTCGATGTAGATTAGCAGCTCAGGCACCGTATATCCGGCATCTTCGAACAGTTTTTCGATGGATTCTCGCATTTGTTCTGCGGTAGTTTTTGGGTTCATCTGGGCCTCCAAAATAGCAATAAAATGTCACTATCCCATCATATCCTCATCTGTTAAAATAGTCGAGTGCGTCAAAAAAATAGATTAATATTTTCTCCATAATTTTCATTGACTACTCCTATATATTGATGTAGAATCAAAAACACAAACTACATATTGATGTAGAAGAGTGCCTTTAATGATTAGACCTTTGTAAATCATGAACATGCGCAGCTGACGAAAATACTAGTCAGACGCACTTTTTAATTGCTTAATTTCAGTAGGGGAGCGAACGTGTTATGCTAGTCGTCTATGATTCCAAAACAGGCAATGTCAAGCGTTTCATCAAAAAACTGAATATGCGGGCAGTGCCTATCGATGAGAAGGATGAAGTGGACGAGCCGTTCGTGCTGGTCACGTACACAACGGGGTTCGGACAAGTTCCGGAGAAGGTATCTTCGTTTCTAGAAACCAACTCCGAAATGCTCCGCGGCGTTTCCGCAAGCGGCAACCGCAACTGGGGTGCCGGCTTCGCAAAAAGCGCGGACACGATCTCGCAGAAGTACGATGTTCCCGTTATTTTGAAGTTTGAGTTATCAGGTACGAATCAAGATACGCAACATTTTGTCGAAAGGGTGCGAACCATTGAAGCATATTGAACTAAATAACGAGTTAATGCAGC
Source organism: Paenibacillus sp. PL91 (assembly GCF_012935325.2). Taxonomy (GTDB): domain Bacteria; phylum Bacillota; class Bacilli; order Paenibacillales; family Paenibacillaceae; genus Pristimantibacillus. The sequence goes on along the minus strand of NZ_JABBYG020000002.1, from coordinate 669,271 downwards.
GCGGAGCAGACGGATTTTACCAGCTAGATAAAGATAAAGAGGCTGTTGCCGCATTTATGGAAGAAGTAGCTGAGAAGAGCGTAAAGTTCGACTCCCTTCGTCACAAGCTAGATTACTTAATCGAGAACGATTATTACGATAATGTATTCGAAAAGTATACATACGAGCAGGTTGAGGCTGTATTCACGCTAACGGCGAACAGTGGCTTTGAATTCCAATCGTATATGGCAGCATCGAAGTTCTATAAGGACTATGCGATGAAAACTAACAACAAAGCGCAATACTTGGAGCAATACTCCGATCGGGTATCCATTGTAGCGTTGCATCTTGGCGAAGGAGATGCAGCCAAAGCACTCCGTATAGCCGAAGCGATGATCGACCAACGCTTGCAGCCAGCTACACCAACCTTCCTGAACGCGGGCAAGAGCCGCCGCGGCGAAATGGTTTCATGCTTCCTGCTCGAAATGGACGACTCTCTTAATTCGATTAACTACGTATTAGGCACATGCATGCAGCTTTCCAAAATCGGCGGCGGCGTTGCTGTTAACCTATCGAAGCTTCGTGGACGCGGTGAACCGATCAAAGGCGTTGAAGGCGCAGCAAAAGGCATTATGCCCGTGCTGAAGCTGATGGAGGATGCTTTCTCCTACGCAGATCAAATGGGACAACGCAAAGGCTCGGGAGCCGGCTATTACAATATTTTCGGCTGGGACATTATCGAGTTCCTTGATTGCAAAAAAATTAACGCCGACGAGAAGGCACGTATCAAAACGTTGTCCATCGGGCTTATAATTCCAAATAAATTTTATGAGCTAGCTGCTCAAAACAAGCCGCTCTTCGTATTTGGACCGCATTCGGTTCAAAAAGCTTACGGCAAGCATCTCGATGATATGGATATGGATGAGATGTACGAGGAATTGCTCGCTAACGAGCTCGTAACGAAGAAGAAAGTTATGAACGCACGCGACATGCTGACAAAGATCGCCTCGATTCAGCTAGAATCCGGCTACCCATACATCATGAATAAATCCAATGCCAACAGCATTCATGCTTTGAAGGATATTGGCTCTATTAAAATGTCCAACCTGTGCACAGAAATCTTCCAGCTGCAGGAGACTTCGGAAATTAAAGATTATGGCTACGAGGATGTTATTCAGCGCGATATTAGCTGCAACCTCGCTTCACTTAACATCGTTAACGTGATGGAGCACAAAAAAGTGAAGGAATCGGTTCACGTTGGAATCGAAGCCTTGACGACTGTCAGCGATTTGTCCAATATCGACAATGCTCCGGGCGTTCGCAAAGCGAATGAAGAGCTTCACTCTGTCGGACTTGGCGCGATGAACCTGAACGGCTACCTAGCCAAAAACAAAATCGCTTACGAAAGTGAAGAAGCGAAGGATTTTGCCGGCGTATTTTTCATGATGATGAACTACTACTCCATTGAGCAAAGTATGGAGATCGCGAAAGAACGCGGCATTACATTCAAAGATTTTGATCGTTCCGAATATGCTAAAGGTACTTATTTCACTCGTTATGTAGAGAACGACTTCCGTCCAAAAACGGACAGAGTGAAAGAATTGTTCGAAGGCATGGAAATTCCATCGCCTGAGGATTGGGCAGAGCTGAAAGCGAAAGTGCAAAAGCACGGCCTATACCACGCATACCGTCTGGCGATTGCGCCGACACAAAGTATTTCGTACATCCAAAATGCGACTTCGAGCGTTATGCCGATCGTTGAGCATATCGAGACGCGCACATACGCGAACTCAACAACATATTACCCAATGCCGTACTTGTCGCAAGACAACTACTTCTATTACAAATCGGCTTACAATATTGATCAGTTCAAGCTGATTGACCTAATTGCAGAAATTCAGCAGCACGTTGACCAAGGTATTTCGTCCGTCCTGCATGTAAATAGCAATGTAACGACACGCGAGCTGGCGCGGTTCTATGTCTATGCTGCGCAAAAAGGGCTTAAATCGCTCTATTACACCAGAACGAAGCGGCTTTCTGTTGAGGAATGCACGAGCTGCGCAGTTTAAGTAGTTCAATTTTAATCGACGCTTACGTAGCAAAGAAGGAGCTCACCAAATGAAAGCAGTAAACTGGAACCGCCCGGATGACGATTTCACATTAACATTCTGGCAGCAAAACGTGATGCAATTTTGGACGGATGAAGAGATTCCGTTATCTGACGATAAAATGGATTGGATGGAAATGACCGACGCGGAGCGCACACTCTACAAAAACGTGCTCGGCGGTCTGACCTTGCTTGATACGATTCAAGGCGGCATCGGCATGCCGAAAATTTTGGAGCATGTAGATGGCTTGCAGCGCAAAGCGGTGCTGTCGTTTATGTCCATGATGGAGCAAATCCACGCTAAATCGTACAGCAGTATCTTTACAACGCTCGCATCGGGGGAAGAGATCGACGAAATTTTCCAATGGGTGGAGCAAAATGAGCAGCTGCAAAAGAAAGCGAATCTGATTTCTTCGTGGTATTCGAATATTACGGGACCGAAAGAGCTGTATAAAGCGATGGCAGCTTCCGTATTTCTAGAAAGCTACTTGTTCTACAGCGGATTCTTCTATCCGCTCTACTTGGCTGGCCAAGGCAAAATGACGAGCAGCGGCGAAATTATCGATTTGATTTTACGTGACGAGAGCATCCATGGTTTGTACGTTGGCGTTCTAGCACAGGAGCTGTTCCAAACGTTCAGCCCTGAGGAGCAAGCCCAGCTGCAGATCGAGATTTATGCTTTGCTGAACGAGCTGTACGAGAATGAGATCGTGTATACCGAGCATCTGTATGCACCGCTCGGCTTGGCTGAAGAAGTAAATGTCTATGTCCGCTACAATGCGAACAAAGCGCTTATGAACCTAGGCATGGAGCCTCATTTCCCTGAGGAGCCGGTTAACCCAATCGTGTTCAACGGCATCAGCACGCACACGAAGCAGCATGACTTCTTCTCCAAAAAAGGTAATGGGTACGTACGTACGATTCACGTTGAGCCATTGAATGACGATGACTTCGTTTTCAATTTTTAATATAACTTAATCGTTTTTCCACCTATGAATCGCTCTTCATTCCGCCTTATGGCAGAAGAAGAGCGATTTTGATTTTTTAAAATAAGAAAATGATTGACACCTAATAGCGAGGATGTTAATATCTTCCTCTCAAATCTTGTACGGAGGTAACAAGCGTGATAACAGTTCATGGATTAAGCAAATCGTATCAGGTTGCGAAGCGCTCGTCTGGTGTCAGACAGGCAGTGAAGGCTTTATTTAAAAGGGATTATAAGATTGTGGAAGCGCTTAACGATATTTCTTTCTCGATTGAGCCTGGCGAGATCGTAGGTTACATCGGGCCCAATGGTGCCGGCAAATCTACGACTATTAAAGTAATGAGCGGCATACTCGTCCCAGACAGCGGCACCTGCACGGTAATGGGATACACGCCTTGGAAGGATCGGGTTGCTTATGTGAAGCATATCGGCGTTGTTTTTGGACAGCGATCACAACTGTGGTGGGATGTGCCTGTCATCGATTCCTTCGATCTGCTTCGAGATATTTACAAAGTGCCTGAGCAGGAGTATAGGAGCACGCTAGCTTTGCTCACGGAAACGCTGGAGCTTCAGGAAATTATTCAAATGCCCGTCAGGCAGCTTAGCTTAGGGCAGCGGATGCGCTGCGAGATTGCAGCTTCGCTGCTTCACAGCCCGAGCGTCCTCTTTCTGGACGAGCCGACGATTGGCCTTGACGCGGTATCCAAAATTGCGGTACGTCGATTTATACGCACCATTAATGAGGAGAAGGGCGTTACGATTATTTTGACCACGCATGATATGAATGACATTGAGGCGCTGGCGAACCGGATCATTTTGATCGGAAAAGGGAGCCTTCTATACGACGGAAGTGTAAACGCCATTCGGAACCAGTTCGGAACACGGAAGACGATCACCGTCTTATACAGCCATCAGGAGAAGCCGCTTCAGGTACCAGGGGCGATCATTGAATCATGGTCTCCCGAGCGGACGGTTCTTAGCGTCGATACGGCAGAGGTCAACATTTCGGAGCTGTTGATCGGCATATCCGCACAGGTAGATCTTCTTGATATGACGATTGACACGCTGCCAATCGAGGATATGATTGTACAATTGTACAAGGAGCACCAAATATAATGAAGGCGTATCTATCGGTTTTTAAGCTGCGCCTGACGAATGGATTGCAATACCGCACAGCAGCGCTTGCAGGAATCGCTACCCAGTTTTTCTGGGGCTTCATTATCATTATGGTATTTGAAGCATTTTATAGCGGGGCTGTTACACAGCCTCCCATTTCATTAAAGCAGCTCATCACCTACGTGTGGCTGCAGCAAGCGTTTTTAGCTTTTATTATGCTTTGGTTCCGTGACAATGAGCTATTCCAGCTCATTACGACGGGCAATATCGCATATGAGCTTTGCAGGCCTAGCGGCATCTATGGGTTATGGTATGCCAAGCTGATCGCACAACGTCTGGCAAGCGCGATTCTCAGAAGCCTGCCTATTCTGGCCGTTGCTTTTTTTCTGCCGGAGCCTTATCGAATGCCGGCTCCGTCAGATCCGCTTGCTTTATTATTGTTTATCGTGGCGCTCGTCCTTGGGCTATGCATGATTGTCTCGCTTTCAATGCTGATGTACATATCAGTCTTCGTCACGTTATCACCGGCGGGCTCGCTGCTTATGTTCGGCGTGATCGGCGAGTTTTTGGCGGGCATGGTCATTCCTGTTCCGCTTATGCCCTCATGGCTGCAAAGCATCGTATATGTGCTTCCGTTTCGCTGGACTGCCGATTTTCCATTTCGCGTCTATTCCGGGCATATTCCGAAGGAAGAAGCGCTTATCGGCATCGCTATCCAACTCGTATGGTTCATCGTATTGGTGGCGCTTGGGAGAGCAGCGATGGCAAAAGCACTGCGCAGAGTAGTCGTAAATGGAGGGTAACGAAAATGAAATTGTATGTAAAATATATGTTGATCCTGTTTAAGTCGCAAATGCAGTATCGTACATCGTTTTGGCTGCTTTCTTTCGGACAATTCCTCGTACCGTTTTCCATATTTGCAGGCTTGTATTTCCTGTTCGATCGATTCGGACAGATCAAGGGCTGGGATTTTCAAGAGGTAGCGCTTTGTTTCTCTATCATTCATATGGCGTTTGCGATCAGCGAATGTTTTGCGCGCGGATTTGATTCGTTTTCCAGCTTGGTCGCAAATGGCGACTTTGACCGCTTGCTGGTGCGTCCGCGCAGCACCGTTCTTCAGGTGCTAGGCTCGAAATTCGAATTTACGAGGGTAGGACGGCTCTTGCAAAGCGCCATGGTGCTCACTTGGTCGGTCAGCCAGCTATCCTTGGATTGGACGCTGCTCAAGATCCTCACTCTCGTATTTATGATAGCGAGCGGCGTTTTTATTTTTACCGGCATTTTTATGCTGGCGGCGACGATGTGCTTTTGGACGATTCAGGGGCTTGAAATCGCGAATATTTTTACAGACGGCGGCAGAGAAATGGCCCAGTATCCGCTTAATATTTATCAGAAATGGGTAACGCGCTTTTTTACATTTATTATTCCATTTGGCTGCGTCAACTACTTGCCCTTGCTCTATCTGCTGGACAAAACATCAGGCAATGATTTGCCGTACATGCTGGCGCCAATCGCGGGTATTATCTTTATTTTGCCGTGTCTGCTCATTTGGCGCTTTGGCGTTCGCCATTACCGCTCTACAGGATCGTAAGCAGGGATAAGAAGAACGTTGTGGAATATGATCATAAATGACAGCAAAGGGGGATTTTCGCTTTGAAATCGATAGCGATACGAGAGCTTGCGGAGCGATTTTCATTAGAAGTGCTTGCAGGAGAAGATAAGCTGGATCGGCAAATCATGAAAGCAAGGGCCTATCGCCCGGGACTGGAGTTTGTTGGGTACTTTGAATTTTTCCCGCAGGAGCATGTCCAAATATTAGGTAAAAAAGAAATTACCTATTTGCATACCTTAACCGAGGACGAACGAAATCATCATATCGGGAATATCGTCAAATATCATCCGCCATGCTTCGTTGTTACAGCAGGTCAAGAAGGTTTGAAGTATTTGACTAAATATTGCGATCAAGAGGGCATTCCTCTGCTGCGCACAAAGGTGCCAACGGCACAATTTCTGGGCATGCTGGATGCTTATCTGCTCAACACGCTTGCACCGGAAATTTCAATACACGGCATTATTTTGAACGTATCGGGCATTGGCATTTTGCTGCGCGGCAAATCAGGCATCGGCAAGAGCGAAACCGCCCATACGCTGATCAAACGCGGCTCTAGGCTGGTGGCAGACGATATCGTCGTATTGAAAAAGCTGAGCTCGCAAACGCTGCTTGGCACCCACAACGGGAAAACGAAGGAGTTTTTGGCGCTGCGGAGCATCGGTCTAATTAATGTCGTCAGACTTTACGGCAGGCAGGCCTTCCAGGATGAGACGCGTATTGTACTGGATATCGAGCTGACCAAATGGCGGGACAATGAGCTGAACAATGATTTGGAGCTTGTGCCAAAATTTACGGAATATATGGGCGTGCAAATTCCGCATATCGAAATTCAGGTTCAGCCGGGAAGAGATATCGCGGGCTTGATCGAGGCGGCTGCAAACAACTGGTACCTTAGGCAGCAAGGGTACAGCGCGGTAGAAGAGTTTATGAAGCGGCTTGAAATGGAGTAGCATTCGCCGCGCATTAAGTATATTCTGTACTTGGAAGGATTAAAGGCGAAACGACTATCCATTTACTAGTAAAGCATGATACACTATGTGCAGAGAAAGCTCATCCTAGCGCACAAGTCCTGACAGATTCGAAGGAGGAAATCGCGTGGAAAACTGCTCAATCGTCACAAAGCCTGCGCTCCATTTGGCGGGTATTAGCTACTGCGGTCCCTATTCATCCTTTCCGGATGAAGCTATTCGGCTGCAAACCGAGTTTTTGACACGCAAACACGAGTTGAACGACGCTGTAAAATCTACGGTGCTGTATAGTCCCTATTTCGGAAATGAAGTTTTTGCTACGTATTGGGCTTGTTATGAGGTCCAGCATCTCGAGGAGGTTCCTCCCGGCATGGTGCAGTTCACGATTCCCGAGCATCGTTACGCGATGGTAGCCTGTTCGAACAAAAGAATCGGCGAGGGGTATGAGCAGCTTCATACTTGGATCAACGAGATGCAGCTAGAGAAGCAGGAAAATGCCGTATCGCTGGAACTTTTTTATATCGACGAGCATCATTTGGAGGAAGAGCCGGTAGAATTGCTTATTCCGCTCAAAGGATAATTTATATGAAGTGCTTGCGCGCAAACGGACGGAGATCGAATGGATGACATTCACTCCGGCTCGTTTTGCGAAGGCAGGCTCTTTTTTGTTTGGAGACTCAAAGAAGAATGAAGAGAGGAAACGCTGTGGAAGCAAGTGAAAGAGCGGAAAGTAGCATGCCGCGGGGGAGCTTCACAGGGCTGATCACCGCTGGCCTCGCAGCAGGCGCGCTCAGCGGAATAGTGCTGGGACTTACGATGAAGCTTTTGGAGCGGCTTACGGGTTCAGCTGTCTATGTGCTGCTGCTTAATGTTGATTTTATATCGTGGCTGCCGGACCAAATGAGCGAACAGGTGGAATTTGCGCTGCATATGGCCGTTTCCCTCCCGCTAGGCATTTTATATTTGTCGCTTTTGCCGCTTTGGCGATCTCCTGCTAGGCTAAGCCTCGGCATGAGCCTTGCGGTCGCTTGCTGTACATGGATACCGCTGACGCAGCTGTCGGAGCGTCCTCCTTTAATTAATGATGTACAAGCGCTGCTATGGTGGTTGATCGGCCATCTTGTATATGGCGCCGTATTAGCGGTTTTTGGAATGCTGTGGGTGAAGAGAGGAAGGATTAAAATATGAGCTATGAATTGTATATCGTAGATGCTTTCACGAATGAACGGTTCAAAGGAAATCCGGCAGCCATCTGTTTATTGGAGCAGCCGCAGCCTGAAAGCTGGCTGCAGCAGGTAGCCGCTGAAATGAATCTTCCAGAAACGGCATTTATTGTGCCGGGAGAGAAGAGCTTTGACCTGCGCTGGTTTACGCCTGTAGCAGAGGTTGATTTATGTGGTCATGCGACGCTTGCGACCGCACATGTATTATGGGAGACCGGCAAATTGCCTGAACAGGAAATGGCTCGTTTTATGACGAGAAGCGGCATATTAACGGCTAAGCTTGATGGTGCTTGGATCGAGATGGATTTCCCAGCCGAGCCGCCAGAAGCTGCAATAGCGCCTGAGGAGCTTGTTCAAGGCTTGGGACTTATACCGAGATATGTCGGCCGCAATCGGATGGATTATTTTGTTGAGGTGGATAGCGAGGATACGGTTCGCACGCTGCGGCCGGATTTTGCGATGCTCGCGAGGCTGGAAGCTCGAGGCGTTATCGTAACGAGCCGATCGACTGGCTCAGCATATGACTTCGTGTCAAGGGCTTTCTATCCAGGAACAGGAATCGATGAGGATCCTGTTACAGGCTCGGCCCACTGCGCGCTTGCGCCATATTGGGCGAAGCGGCTTCGCAAGGACAGGCTCGTCGGCTACCAGGCATCCAAGCGTGGCGGAATCGTAAAGGTGAAGCCGGATGGGGATCGCGTTTATTTGTCGGGACAAGCGGTAACGGTACTAAAAGGACATTTGGAGGGGTAATACGATGTTAATGATGAAGCTACCAAAGGAACAAAAAGAGCAGCTAACCGGCCGGATTCAGCAGTATTTCGAGCTGGAGCGTTCAGAGACGCTCGGATCGATCGCAGCGGAGCAGCTGCTCGAATTTATGATTCAAGAGATAGGTCCACATTTGTATAATCACGCGATTAATGATGCACGCAAAGCCGTACTCGAGCGAATGCAAACGCTTGAGGACGAGCTTTATGCGCTGGAGAAGCCGATTGTAACAAAACGTTAAACCATAAAATTACGCTTGCTAAGCGGGATATATGAAGCACTACGATCGTTGCCGGCGTAACCTCGGTTCGCAGCGTTACGCCAGCGGCATTGGTGCCGTGATCGTTGAGCATTTCCAGCATGACCAATCGCTCCCGTATTGTCGACGTTCGGATACATCTAGATGGTCTCACGCCAGCCTCTTGCCCAAATCCCCTAGAGCGACATTTGATAAAATGTTGTGCTGCTATGTACGTCCACTTGAAAGCGGCCCTACGATTCAGGTTCCGCCACTTCTCACGAACGAAAGCCTGATTCTCCCAAATCGCTCTTGGACGCCTTCCAAGCCTTCCAAGCTTTCCAAGTTTACCCCTCCCAGCAACAAATCTCGATGGATGCCCATACAGATTCAGCAGCCGTGTACAATAATCAGTCAATAATTCTCTGATCATCCAGCTTGCTTAGCACTTGCCACACCTCCAGCACACTCCGGTATCCGATCAAAGGCTTTCCCCAAAGAAGCGTGTTTTTATAAAAAAAAGCAGAGGGAAACCGGTTGCAAACGGACTTTTTTGGCGCGCCGCAACTAGCATTGCGATAGTTTTGCGCGCTTTGCACTTTCTTGCCAGGCACCACAAAAGCGCAGCTGTACCGGGCACAAAAATGTCTAATTGCTGGAAAACGAGCGCTGCTCGCATAATAGGGCTACACCGCCGCCGAGGCGATGAACGACATCCGGAGGTGAACGCTAATGAAGCAGGTTACAGCTCCTAGGCTAAAAAAGCCTTCCGATTACCGGCCCAGCGTGCTGCGCAGGCTGCAAAAGGACAAGTGGCTTTATTTCCTGCTCTTGCCTGGCTTGCTGTATTTCTTATTATTCAAATATGTTCCGATGTGGGGCGTTCTGCTCGCCTTCAAAAACTATCAGCCCTATACGGGCTTCTGGAACAGCGAATGGGTGGGCGTGGAGCATTTCAGATTGTTTTTCTCCAATCCTGAGTTTTTCATGCTGCTGCGCAATACGCTCCTCCTATCCTTTTATAATTTATTGTTTTTCTTTCCGGCGCCCATCATTTTAGCGATTTTACTCAACGAGGTGCGGATCGCCATCTTCAAACGATCGATTCAGACGATGATTTATGTGCCGCATTTTATTTCGATGGTTATCGTTGCCAGTATGACGTACGTGTTTTTGACGACGGCTGGCGGACCGGTCAACGAGCTGATCTATGCTTATACGGGGCAAAAAATCGAGTTTCTAGCAAGTCCCGAATGGTTCCGAACCATCATTATTTTGCAAACGATTTGGAAGGAATGCGGCTGGGGGACGATTATTTTTCTCGCGGCGCTTGCGGCAGTCGACGTCGAGCAGTATGAAGCGGCCATCATGGACGGCGCCAATCGCTGGAAGCAAATTTGGCATATTACGCTTCCTTCCATCAGCAGCACCATTATCATTTTGCTCATTTTGCGCATGGGGAACGTGCTCGAGAATGGCTTTGAGCAAATTTACCTGCTCCTTAACCCGCTCAACCGCGAGGTAGCCGAAGTATTCGATACTTACGTCTATATGATGGGGATTACGCAAGGGGCATTCAGCTACAGTACGGCAGTCGGATTATTCAAAGCCATTATAGGCGTCATTCTCGTGCTGGGAAGCAATTACTTGGCGAAAAAATTCGGACAATCCGGACTCTATTAAACGGATTCGCGAGAGAGGGGAGCAACAATTTGGCGAAAACATACAGATCGGTTCCAGGGACGATTTTTGACGTGGCCAACTACATCTTTTTGGGCGCATTCGCGATCGCAGCGATTCTTCCGTTTATCTATGTCATATCGGGCTCGTTCGCGACCGATGCGGAGCTGACGAAGCGAGCGGTGTTTCTAATTCCGGAAACGTTCTCGCTGGCGGCATATGAATTTATATTTTCAACCAATACGATTATGAAAAGCATCGGGGTATCGATGTACGTCACGATCATCGGGACGGCAGTCAATCTATTCTTTACCGTAACGATGGCATATCCGCTCGCCCGGCGCAGCTTGATGGGACGCAATACGGTGCTTAACCTTGTCGTCTTCTCGATGCTGTTCGGAGGCGGGATGATTCCGACCTATCTCGTTATTCGCGAGCTGTCGCTGCTGGATTCCTATTGGGCGCTTATTTTGCCCGGAGCGATAAGCGCATTTAACCTGATTATCGTCAAAAACTTTTTTCAGGAGCTTCCGCCAGGCTTGGAGGAAGCGGCAAAAATCGATGGCTGCACGGAGCTTGGCTTGCTTTGGCGGATCGTTCTTCCGCTCTCGAAGCCCGTGCTTGCTACCTTTACGCTGTTTTATGCGGTAGGGCATTGGAACGATTTCTTTGCCGCGCTGCTCTACATTAACAATCCGGAAAAATGGCCGCTCCAAGTGCTGCTCCGTCAAATTGTGCTGCTGTCGCAGGCTGCGGCTGGGGACTTGAATTCGATGGACCCCAACTTCGTGAAGCCGCCGGACCAATCGATCAAGATGGCCGTTATCGTCGTAGGAACCGTTCCGATTTTGCTTGTTTACCCGTTTCTCCAAAAGCATTTTGCCAAAGGCGTGCTGATTGGATCGATTAAGGGCTAATCACGGTAACGTCCGTTTGCCGCAGGTTTGCAAGACCTACGGCAGAAGGTTTTACGATATAATACAAATATCTAAGGGAGGTACATGCATGAAAGGAAATCGAAACAAAGCGAATAAATGGGCTTCGCTGCTGGTTGTCGGCACGCTTGCCGCAGGTACGCTTATCGGCTGCTCGCAGCAAAATAACGGTGCGGATAACGAAGCGCCAGGCGCGGCATCGCCAGATGCGGCGCCGACGAATGCAGGCGACAAGGCAGAGACTCCCCTCAAGCTCAGCATCATGCTGCCGATTTTCAAGACGAACTATCCGAAGGACGACAGCCCGGTTGCGGCAGAGCTTGAGAAGAGCACCAATTCGGATATCCATTTCGAGTGGGTACCGAATGCTTCCTATGTGGATAAGTTTAATATTACGCTTGCTTCCGGCAAGCTCCCGACGATAATGTATGTACCGGACGTGAAGTCTCCCAGCTTCGTGAATGCCGCCAAATCAGGCGCGTTTTGGGAGCTTGGCAGCTATTTGAAGGATTATCCGAACCTTAGCGGAGCTAACCCGGTCATCCTAAGCAACTCCTCTGTCGAAGGCAAAAACTATGGCATTTATCGCGGTCGCGCCCTTGGACGAAACGGCGTTTATTACAGGAAGGATTGGCTCGACAACGTAGGCCTTCCCGTACCGGAGACTATCGATGATTTCTACAATATGTTGAAAGCGTTTAAAGAGAAGGACCCGGACAAAAACGGCAAGCAAGATACCTACGGGATGGTGCTCGTAAAATGGACCGGAGGCTGGTCCAGCGGCTTTGACAACATTAAATTATGGTTCGGCGCGCCGAATAAATGGGGAGAAAAGGATGGGAAGCTCGTCCCTGATCATCTGACGCCGGAATACCTTGAAGCTTTAAAATTTATGAAAAAGCTGTATGACGAGAAGCTTATTAATCAGGATTTTGCCATTATGGATTCCGCGAAATGGACCGATCCGCTAGTGAACAATCAGGCTGGCGTCATTATTGACGTCGTGGATGGCGCGGCCCGCGTCGATGACAAAATCCACGCTGCTCTTGCCGCTGAAGGGAAGGATCAGCCGGATGTGCACTACATGGACGTGTTCAGCGGTGTGAAGGATGCTGCCGGCGCGCTGCATACGCTGCCGACCTCTGGATTTGCAGGCATGCTGGCCGTTCCGAAATCTGCGGTAAAGACCGAGGAGGAGCTGAAGCGCGTACTCACGTTCATCGATCAGCTTAATGCGCCGGAATTGCAAACGATGCTCGGCTATGGCCTTGAAGGCAAGCATCATACGATTGAAGAGGATTCAGTCGTTATAAGCAAGGATACGGTGCTGTTGGAATCGGAGGTGGAGGGTCTCAACCAAATGCTGACCTTCATCCCAGAGGATCGCGCCAAAAAAGTGAAGCAAACGCCACTGAGGCTGAAGCAAACGGAGCTGCAGAAGGAGAATGAGAAGTATATCGTAACCAATCCTGCGGAGCCATTCATTTCAAAGGTATATACCGAGAAGGGCGCGCAGCTCGATAACATTTTGAATGACGCTCGCATTAAATTTATCGTCGGACAGGTTGACGAAGCAGGCTTTGCAGCGGCTCTTGAGCTGTGGAAAAAAAGCGGCGGCGATGATCTGATCAAAGAAATGAATGAGCTTTACGCAGCCAGCAAGTAAATCAGAAGCTTACGAGGCAAGGGCCCGCTTACGATAGAGCGGGTCTCTTGTCTTTTGTTGTAGTTCATAAGAACGATAGTCATACTGAAAAAAAGGTCTTGTTCATTTCTTTAATGCGTTATATTCTTGGTCAATAGAAATGAATGCGTTTACATTTAAGGTTGATTTATGGAAATATCATTCTGATTCGGTTGGTGAGAAAATGCTGAAGGAAATGAAAACGAGGCTAATGCGCAGCAAAAAAGGGAAAAGCGGAGCCAAAAGACACTTTTACCGGAAAAGCTTAATTATGATTCTTATCGTAGCCAGCATTCCTGGGCTGATTACCGGCGCACTCGTTTACGGGATTGCAGGGGGGCGTCTGGAAAGCGAGCTGCTGCATTTGAACAATAAGCAAATCGAGCAGAGAGCTCGAAACATTGACACGCAATTAACGAATTTAGAGCTGACGTTATCCCATTGGGCGTTTGATTCCAAATTTGATTACAGCCTCGAAAGCCGCAATTTCATCCAAAACTTCGAGAAGGCACGGGACATTACGAAAACACTGCTCGTGATGCAGGGCTCGAATACAATAAACAAGCTGGTTGGGCTTTATCTTGGAGGGGACGAGCAGCCTGTACTCTTTGATCCTGAATATGCGCCGCTTACGGCAAAGCCGGAGCAAGACCTTTACGCGGGCTTGCTTCAATCGGATAAAGTAACCTATTGGACCGAATTGGCGTTTGATGCGAAGCGCCCTCAAGAAAAGGAGTTGACGCTGGTGCACCACATTCCCGGCGGAAGCTTAAAACCGTTCGGCGCGCTTCTCATTCGGCTGGATAACGAGAAGGTCGGGGATATGCTTCAAACCATGACGCCTTACGACGGCGGAGCCACTTTTTTTCTGCAGGACAACGGCAAGCTTTTTGCTTCTACAGGAGGGAACGGGATAGAATCGCCATTCGTTGCCGCCCTAAGAGAGGAAATAGCAGCTAAGGGCCAAGACGAGGGCTCCTTTTTCTTCGATTGGGAGGATGCTACCTTTACCGTTACGTACGGGAAGTTTTCGAGAATCGCGGACAGCTGGACATACGTCTCCGCTTCTCCAATCACAAGCATTACGGCACCTGTCATGCTCGTATCGAAAATTATTTTTGCAGTAAGCATAAGCGCTTTGCTGCTGGCTGCACTGCTCGCATGGCTTGCTTCGCGAACCATTTACTCCCCGGTCAACCGGCTATTGAACATGCTTATGGCCGGCAAATCGTTGTCCCAGGAAAATGGGGACGAGTTCTCGCTCATCGAACGGCAATGGCATAACCTGAACCGGGAAAGCACGGAGCTTCATTCCAAGCTCTCAGAACAGCTCCCTTATGTGAAGGAAAGCTTCCTTCACCAGCTGCTTCAAGGCTATTTGTACGCGTATTCGGAGGAGGATTTGCTCGAGAGGATGGAGCGCTACAAGTGGAAGGTGGACAACCACCGCTTTATCGTCATTTATATGCAGCTGACAGGCATTGCGAGCCTTGAGGGAAAATTCAAATACGGGGACGAGGGGCTTGTCACGTTTGCTGCGGTTAATATGATCGAGGAGTTCGCCGCCCAGCATTTCGAGCAGAGCAAGACGATCAATTTCCATGATCTTGCGGCAGGTCTGCTGCTAATTGTGCCGAAGGATCACTCCTATGCTGTGGAGCTTCGCGCCTTTGGCGAGGAGCTGACGCATGCAATCAACCATATTTTGAACATGCGCCTCACCATTGCCATCAGCGAGCCGGCGGATGCGATATCGAATATCCCTTTATCGTTCGAGGGGGCGAAGCATGCGGCCAGCCAGCGGAATTTCGATAACGAGAATCAGCTCATCGATATCGGACAGCTGCATGCTCGCGGAGAAGGAAGCGAGGAGCAGCAATATCCCTTTACGCTGGAGCGGGAATTCATTCAGGCGCTGCGAACCGGACAGGACGCGGATGCCTTTGAGCTGCTTCGCGCGTTTCTTGCAGCGTTGTCCTGCAAGGGAGCGAAGGCGGTTGATGTGCAGCAGGGGATGCTCCATTTGCTCGGCAGCGTTCAGCATGCCATCATGGTTTCCGGCATTCAGCCGACGCGTCTGTTCAACTGCGTGAATATGTATGAGCAGCTATCGCAAATACGGGAGCCGCAGCTTATATTGACTTGGTTCCAAGACCGCGTATGCGTTCCGTTTTTGAAGGAGCTTGGCGGGCGCTCCGATTCCCAGGTGAAGCGGCTGATCGAGCATGCGATGATTTATTTGCAGCAAAATTACATGAACGATATTTCGCTCGACAATTGCGCGGACCATATCGGCACGAATCCGTTTTTCTTGAGCAAATCGTTCAAGCAGGTGACAGGCAAAAACTTTATCGATTATTTAACCGGGCTGCGCATGGATAAAGCGAAGGAGCTGCTCAGGGAATCCGCCCTGAAAATTAATGATGTTGCCGAGCACGTCGGCTACCAGCACAGCTACTTCAACCGGATCTTCAAGAAGCTGGAGGGGATGACCCCCAGCCGTTACCGGGAGCTGAGCCAAGCGGAATAAACGGCTAAGCAATAAAGTGCTAACCGACTAAAAATGTGCAAGTCTAGTGCTGGCCCTAATCAAAAATGTCTAATTGTATGCAAATGAAAGCCTCTTTACGATGAAGGTATGCGTGAAGCAAACCTGTTGTTCAAAAGGAGGCTTTTCAACATTGTCATTACCAAAATCCGTTAAGCTGCGTTGGTTGAAGCACACAGGAGCACACCCTGTTGGGCTAACCTTTGGCATTCCGTGGAAGGAAGGGGAGCTGCTGCGGGAGGATGCACTGGCCTTGCAGCATGCAGGCAGTGCAGAAAAAGCAGCTATGCAAAGCTGGCCCACCGCTTATTGGCCAGACGGAAGCGTCAAGTGGTCCGCGCATGCTGCGGCTTCTCTAACATCCGCGCCAAATGGCTACGAGATCGTCAAAGGGAAAGGCGCCGAATCAGCTTGCTCCGTCACGGTCAAGCAAACAGATGAATCCATTGAGCTGAATACGGGCGTTATTACGCTAGTCGTACCCAAGAAAGGCAATAAGGTAATTGATCAAATATATCGAAACGGCGTTTTGCTTTGTAGCGGAGGCGGGCTAGTGTCGATCAAGGAAAGCCACAGCTCGGTGTCTGGGGTCAAGACTATTCGCGAGGAAGACTTCGCCTGCAAGATCCATAAGGCTACGCTAGAGCAAAGCGGTCCGGTCAGAGCTGTCATCAAGCTGGAAGGGAAGCATCGCTCCGAATCAGGTACGAGGGAATGGCTGCCGATTTCACTGCGCTTATATGTTTATGCCGGACTTGAGACCATTCGTATCGTACACAGCTTCCATTATGACGGAAATCCGAATTCGGATTTCATTAAAGCTTTAGGCATCCAATTTGCGGTTCCGATGAGAGGGCCGTTATATAATCGCCATGTTCGATTCGCAGGGGACAGCGGTTTTTTTAGCGAATCACCGAAGACGCTGCATACCCGCAGAACAAAGGGCAAATACAGGGAGCTGTTCGAGCAGCAGACGAAGGGCGATTCAGTCCGCTTTGATGAGGAGGCTGACCGTTATTTCCTTGGATTGCTGGATGATTCTGCCGTATGGGATGATTTCAAGCTGGTGCAGCGTTCAGCCGATCATTACGCGGTGTGGAAGCGAACGAAGGCGGATTGCTGCTGGATCAAGGGCGCCGAGGGGCGCAGAGCGGGCGGGCTCGGTTATGTCGGCAGCGAGGGCGGTGGGCTGGCAGCCGGCTTGCGGAGCTTCTGGGAGAAGCATCCCTCCGGCCTTGAAATGGGCGGTACGGCTTCACGGGAGGCGAAGCTTACCGTTTGGTTCTGGTCGCCGGATGGCGATGCCATGGATCTTCGGCATTACGATATGGAGACGCATGTGGAATCTTCCTATGAAGGAGCGGATGAGCTGCGTGCAACCCCGTACGGAATCGCGAATACGAGTGAGCTGACGCTCTGGTGCACCTCGGAGACACCTAATCCACAGCGGCTGCAAGCGATGCAGGAGCAGATCGCATCGCCGGCGATGCTTGTTTGCGAGCCGGGTTACCTGCATGAGACGCGCGCATTCGGCTTATGGGGATTGCCGGATCGCAGCACGCCATTGAAAGCGCATTTGGAGGATCAGCTCAATGGGATTGTCGCTTTTTATCAGGCGGAGGTCGAGCAGCGGAAATGGTACGGATTTTGGGATTATGGCGATTTCATGCACAGCTATGACCCGGTTCGGCATGTATGGAATTATGATTTAGGCGGCTGCGCTTGGCAAAATACAGAGCTCGCCCCGAATATGTGGCTGTGGGTCATGTTTTTGCGGTCGGGCCGTGAGGACGTATTCCGGCTTGCCGAAGCGATGACGCGGCATACAAGCGAGGTGGATGTTTATCATTTTGGCGAATATGCGGGACTCGGCTCCAGACATAATGTCGTTCATTGGGGCTGTGGCTGCAAGGAGGCGCGAATCGCCATGGCCGGCCTTCACCGCTACTATTATTATTTGACCGCAGATGAGCGAATAGGCGACTTGATGGATGAGGTTAAGGATGCGGACTTCTCGACTGTCAGCTTAGACCCGATGCGCGCTTATTTTCCGAAGGACGAGCATAAGACGCATATACGGATCGGACCGGATTGGGCAGCCTTCAGCTCGAATTGGATGACCAGATGGGAACGGTTTGAAGATCAGTCATACCGCGACAAAATAATAGTAGGCATCGATTGCGTCAAGCAGGCCAAATATGGCCTGATTTCCGGTCCGACCTACGGCTATGACCCCGAGACCGGAATACTGACCTCGCTTGGCGACGATAACTGGGGGCGCCATTTGGCGATCTGCATGGGCGCGCCGCAGGTTTGGTTCGAGCTGGCGGCCATGCTTAAGGATCCGGAATGGGAAGCGATGATGGCCGAATTCGGCGTTTATTACAACATGACGCAAGAAGAGAAGGATCTGGTAACAGGCGGCGAGATCAGCAATAATCATTTTGCTCATCCTGTGCTCAGCATTGCGATTGCGGCCTTTGGCGCCTTTTATAAACAAGACGCTGCCGCGGCGAGGCGAGCTTGGCAGATTCTTATGGAAAATCCTTTTGCGCAAGTGCGGCTTCAGGAGGCAGCGGAGCAGGTTACGTATGTCGGCGATTTGAAGGAAATTGATTGGATCAATACGAACGAAGCGGCGCAGTGGTCACTGAATACGATCATCAGCCTGGAATTGATTGACGATTGGCTGCCAGAACAGTGGGTAGAGGCTCAACCATGATATCGCCAGGGTGGGAGCTGATTTACAGCAATAGTCTGCAGTCACCCGAGGAGATTAGCCATTTTCGAGCGGAAGGAGATGCGGTCATCACGTTCCCGAAGGGGCGGATGCGCATGGAGAGCGCACAGGAGCCAGAGGGCGGGCAGCAAGCGAATTTTGTGCTTTGGTGCCCGGAGACTTTTCCAGCTGACATAGCGGTTGCATGGGAGTTTAGGCCTATTCGGGAGCCGGGCCTCGCGATTTTGTTTTTCTCGGCTAGCGGAGCAAACGGCGTTGATCTGTTCGACTCGTCGCTTGCGCCGCGCACGGGCGAATACGAGCAATACCATCATGGAGAGATGGACGCGTACCATCTTTCTTATTATCGCAGGCGATGGCCGGAGGAACGGCATTTTCACACCTGCAATTTGCGAAAGAGCTACGGCTTTCATTTAGTTGCCCAGGGAGCCGACCCCCTGCCCGGAGTTGCGGATTGCAACGGCTTCTATCGCATGCTGCTTGAGAAGCGGGGCTCGCGCATCGTCTTTTCAATAAACGAGCTTCCAGTGCTGGATTGGGATGATGATGGAACAGCGTTTGGGCAGGCGCACGAAGCGGGGAAGATCGGCTTTCGGCAAATGTCGCCATTCATAGCGGAGTATGCGAACTTTAAGGTATATGGGCTGGCGAAGCCGGATTAAGAAAAGAGCGGATAACAAGTTTATTAAGAGAAGGAGAAGCAGCTTATGCCAAAAATATTAGTATGTTTCCCGGAAGGCAAGCACAAGGCATTGACGATGAGCTACGACGATGGCACGACAGCCGACCGAAGGCTCGTGTCGATCTTTAATCGATATGGCATAAAGGGAACCTTTCATTTGAACGCCGGCCTGTTCGGTACGGGAAATCGGTTGACGGAAGGGGAGGCGCCGGCATTATACGCTGGGCATGAGGTATCCGCGCATACGCTGACACATCCAACGATTGCACGCTGCCCCAAAGAGCAAATTGTGCATGAGGTGATTGAGGACCGAAAAAGGCTCGAGCGACTTATTGGATGTACGGTTCGCGGGATGTCCTACCCGAACGGTTCATTTAACGCAGAAATAAAGCGAATGCTCCCCCTGCTTGGAATCGAATACGCTAGAGTCGTGCAAACGACAGGAGCCTTCTCTATGCCGGACGACTGGCATGAATGGAAGCCCACCTGCCATCATAATGACAGGCTGCTGGAGCGCGCGGAGACGTTTGTTGGTCTCCACAAAACACAGTATTTGTATTTGATGTATGTATGGGGACATAGCTATGAGTTTGATAACGACAGCAATTGGGAGCTTATGGAACAGTTTTGCGAGCGGGTGTCCGGCCAGGAAAACATTTGGTATGCAACGAACCTGCAGATCATGGACTATATGGGTGCCTACAGCCAGCTGAAGTTTTCAGCCGGGCTTGATTTCGTTTATAACCCAACGGCTGCAAGCATTTGGCTTAGTGTCGACGGCAACATCGTAGAAGTAAAAGGCGGGAGCCAAACGAGCCTCGCATCAAACAGCAACATTAACGTTTAGGAGGGGAAACAATGGAGCAACAGGCTTTGGATGCCATAAAATTAGCGGAGATCGATATTAGCGCGGCGGGGCCTAGGTGCAAGCTGCTGCTCGGCGATTTGAACGGTGATGGCAAAATGGAGCTGCTGTTTGTTCAGCCCGATAATCGGCAGGATGTTCGATATATTCCTCATCAGGTACAGTGCTTGACCGCCTTCGATCTAGAAGGCCGTTTGCTGTGGCAAAGAGGAACGCCGAATCCGGAGGCAGGCAGCCATGGCTCGGACTATCCAGCCCAAATTTACGACTTGGACGGCGATGGCAGGCTGGAAGTTTTATGCGTCATGGATGACCGGTTTCAGATCATTGACGGCGCGACCGGCGAGAAGAAGGAAACGTACGAGCTGCCTGATCCGCATGCCCATGACTGCATCATGATTGCGAATTTGTCTGGCGGCGACCGTGCGACCGATATTATTTTGAAGGATCGCTATCATAAAATGTGGGCGCTGGATCGTGAGTTTCGGCTGCTATGGACCCATGAGGGCAATCCGGGACATTTTCCATGGGTCTACGATTTGAACGGAGACGGCAAGGATGAGGTGATGGCGGGCTATGATTTGCTCGACTCGCAAGGAAGGCTGCTTTGGAGCTGCAAGGATCTAGAAGATCACGCGGACTGTATTTGGGTTGGGGACGTGAACGGGGACGGCTTGCCTGAGCTCGTTATCGGCGGCAGCGTGACAGTCATGTATGACCGAAGCGGCAAGGAATTGTGGAGGCATGAGGGGTCGGTCGAATCGCAGCATATCGCGCTTGGGCAATTTCGAAGCGACTTGCCTGGCATGCAGATTGCCGGTCTGGATCGTCTCGTACGTGAGGATGACGGAAAAGGCTTGAAAGGCAAGGACGCCTTGTTCCTCCTCGATTCAGAAGGAAGAGAGGTATGGAAGGAGGATCGCAAGACGGATGGCTGGTTGACGATTATCGAGACGCTGCGAGGCTGGGAGCAGGATGCGCCCGATTATATTCTGGCCTACCGTCGCGGCGGAGGCGTGTACCCGACCCTATATGATGGCAGGATGAACGAGGTCGTGCGCTTTCCATCAGACGGTTATGCCGTACATGCGGATTTGCTCGGAATGGGGACGGAGCAGGTCGTTATTTACAATGACCTTACGGCATCGATCTATTCAAGCCGGTATGCCGATATTAGCGAGACGTTTGGCGACGGGAAGCAGCTGCCGCAGCCGAAGCGCCTATACAGCTCGACGCTGTATCCGGGAGGAGAAATCTAAGGAAGGGGAAGAGTGTATGAGTGTAAACGCGTATTTAGATCCGCATGAAGCAATGGGCAAGTTTACGCTTGAAAACGATGAGCTTGTGCTCGCCGCAATTGCGAATCGCTTTATCGGTTCCCATCCGAAGCTTCCGCCGATGTATCGGACCTACACGACGAGGGGTTTCCAGCGAGGCAGCGACTACCGTTACGAGATGAACCTGGAAGAGCGGTGGCCGGAGCTTAAGGACGGGCAATTCCTGTATGTTTGGGGAAAGCTATGGAGCGACCAGGAGGCGGACAGCCCGTTTTGCATAAGCTGCTTCGGGCCGGCAACGGTATTTGTGAATGAAAGCCAGTCGTTCAAATCCAATCTAAATGATGATGTATTTCCTGATCGGAAAATCCATTTTCGTGCGATGCTCCGCAAGGGCTGGAACCATATCGTGCTGGAGCTTGTCAAAACCGGTACCGGCTGCGGCGCTAGCTTTGGCACAGGCAGCGTGAAAGGCTTTCCGACGCACATTCTGTCCCCGATAGCCGAATATGAAGGCCAGGAAGGCTGGGCGTACAGCAGTCCGCAAAAGGAGAAGTGGCTGACTCTTCCAGGCGGGGACGGCGATTTTTCATCAACCAATGAATGGTATCCCAAGCTTGATTGGCTGCCAGATGAAGCAGAGAAGGGCTGCTTTGCCCGGATCTTTGGCATAAATCCAGGCAGCAGCGCGTTTGCTTGGACGAAGCTCGGCAATTTAAGTCTTCGTAAGCAAAATATGAAGCTTAAAGGACAGTATCGTGGACGCTGTAAAATCTATTTGGATGGAACGATGGTCTACTATGGGGAAGAGAGAGCGGGCAATCTGGACATCATGCTGCAGCTGAGGCATGGTTCGCATGATTTAGTCGTCCAATCGGAATGCGCGGATGGCAACTGGGGCTTTGAGCTAATGTTGGAGCAGACTCAAGGGCATGCATCCGATAATGAGATGGTGAAGCTATCGAAGCCTTTCCCCGTAGCGGGTATAAACGATCATTGGTACTACGTTGGTCTATTCGCAGGGGATAACGTGCCTGAAGTTAATGCGATTACGCATATCCATCCCGCAGCTGATGCGGCTGGAGAGCCCTTATGCTGGCGTGCGGACAGGCCGGACACGTGGATAAGGCCTTATTTGGAAAACGCAATGTTCGGCAAGTGGAATTACCCGCTAGGCGTTACGCTATATGGCATCCTCAAGACTGGCGCCGCGTTGTCCGATTCGCATTTTACAAATTATGCGACTGAACATATAGAACAATGCAGCTCTATGCATACGTATAGCGTTTGGGATAGTGCTAGATTCGGCTCACCGGGAATAAACCACCAGCTGACGCTCATTGACAGCTTGGATGACTGCGGCTCATTCGGGGCGGCAATGCTGGAAGCAAATAAAGCACGGAAGCTCATAGGGGCTGAACAGGCTGCCGAGCGAATAGCGGGCTATATAACGGAGAAGCAGGATCGACTGCCTGAAGGCACTTTGTATAGGGCAAGAGGAACGACCGATTTCATGAAGGATACGATATGGTGCGACGATTTGTATATGAGCACGCCATTTTTAGCGAAGTATTACGAATTGACGGGACAAACCACCTATTTGGACGATGCGGCAGAGCAATTTTTGCTATACCGATCAAAGTTGTTTATCCCGGAGCTGCAAATCATGCATCATGTTTATGATTTTAAGTTTAATAAGCCAAACGGCGTGCCATGGGGGAGAGGAAACGGCTGGGTGCTGTTTTCATTGTCTGAATTGTTAGCGGTGATGCCAGTCAGCCACAAACGCTATGAGCAGCTCTTAGGCTTCTTTCGAGAGCTTTGCCTAGGCTATGAAAGGCTGCAGGGGGAATCGGGCTTATGGCATCAAGTGCTGACCGATCCGGATTCTTACGGGGAAGCCTCATGCACCTCCATGTTCCTCTACGCCTTCGCGCGCGGTGTTCGCTATGGCTGGCTTAAGGAGGACACTGACCGTTATGTCCGCTCTGTTCATAAAGGCTGGGAAGGCTTGAAGAACGAGTGCATCGACAAGCTCGGCAACGTGTACGGCGTTTGCAGAGGCTCAGGCTATTCGTATTCAGCTTCGTATTATAAGAACGAGTTGACCTGGCAGCTCAATGATACCCATGGCATAGGCATCGTGCTGCTTGCCGGTATTGAAGCGATGCAGCTGCGAGCGCATGGTTTGTCGCAAACAGAGGAATAAAGGCAGATAACCGATCCATGAAAAAAATACCGATCCATGAAAAAAACACCGCAGCAGACGGTGTTTTTTTTACTTTTTGCATAGGAGGGGTTCCATATATTAGAAAGATATGATATTATTTATGAGAACACTAGTTCTGTTTTTTTATGCTGACAAGCTACCAAGGCAGAGCATAGGCGGAGGGAAGGGATCGCAATGGTGACAGATCGGTATTCTGAAATTGATGAGGTAATCGCTTACATTCATGAAAATATTTATGAGCCGCTTCCACTTTCTCGATTGGCACAGCATGCCGGCTACAGCAGCTTTCATTTCACGCGTATTTTTAAAGAGAGAATCGGTCTCTCTCCCTTGTATTATGCTTCCTCCCATCGCTTGCAAAAAGCGAAGGATTTGCTGCTGCATACGAATATGAGCATTCGCGATGTTGGACTCGAGATCGGGCAGCAGAGCCTTGGAACCTTTACCTCCAGATTTACCGAGCGAGTGGGCGTGACGCCGTCTGAATTTCGCCATTCAGCCCTTCAAGTGGACGATCAAATGCGTTCTCTGCAGGAGCTGGACGTTTGGAGGAAGCTTGAGATTTCTACGAACAAGTACGACCGGATTGAAGGAACCATTGATGCCGAGATTCCTTTTAAGGGAGTCATTCTGATCGGCTTGTTCGCCAAACCAATTCCTGAAGGTCTGCCGTTATACGGAACGCTGCTTTCCTCGCTCGGCCATTTTTGCTTGACGGGCGTCAAGCCGGGCACCTATTATCTAATGGCTACATCGGTTTCTTGGGGAATGCAAGCAAGTGATGTTCTGCTTCCGCAAAATACGCTGCGCACGAGATCCAAAGAGCCAATCACCGTCACAGGCTGCCTCTCTGTTCCACATCAACAGGTTATGCTCTATACGCCTCGACCGGACGATCCGCCTATTCTCATTTCCTTGCCTTTGCTGATGAACAATTTTCTCAAACAAGTAGCCCCCATAACAGTAAAAAGCCATGACCATTTGGTGCGCAATAAAAAATAGCTTGCCCATCACGCTTAAAGCATGAGGGACAAGCGAAAAATCGGCTTTATGCACGTGATTTTCTGTGCGAATCGGTAGATTTGAAAGGTGTTACTTTATTTTTGCCGGTCGTTTTCGAATGGTACATCGCTTCGTCGGCTTGCTTGATCATATCTTGAACAACCTTGCTTTCTTTGGTTGTGCTAAAGCCGACGCTTATCGTAACCATCGTCTCTTTCTCCACTCTGGACCGGATCGATTCAGCTACAATCTCTGGCTTCACACGCTCTGTACTAATGCAGCTCAGCAGCTCTTCCCCGCCATAACGTCCAGCCGAGCCTATGCCGCTGGATTCCTCCTTAATGATTTCGGCGACCTGCTTCAGCACTCCGTCAGCTTTATGATGGCCATGCGTATCATTTAATTTCTTAAAGTTATCAATGTCGCAAAAAAGAATCGCCATCGGCTTGTTCTTTTGGAGCAGCTGCTCGGCCTTAGAATAGAAATGACGGCGGTTATATAAGCCGGTCAAGCCATCCATAATAGACGATTGATAGGTATACATAAGACGCTCGATTACCCATTCAAAGAGCAAAATAAATAAAAGCGTGTAATAGATAATCGGCAGCAGCTGGGTGAACGAAATCAACCAGATGAGCGAGCCGTGGAACACATAGGCATTGGCGAGCCTAGCAAGCTCGCTCGCAAAAAACACGATAAGGCTGGCATAATATTTAGAGCTCATATCCGCGCTTCGGGTGTCGAGCATGACCATAAAAATGACAATTAATCCATAGAAGTCGAGCGCAGGAAAAGTAAAGGCTTGCGCCTCGACAACCGTATCCGCAGTAAAGGGCGTAATCGCAAATTGTATACCTGCAATGACGAAAGTCATCATACTCATAATGATAAAGGGGATGACTTTCAGCTGAGCCGAACGTTGAGTATATAATTTCATGAAAACAAAGTTTATAATAATAAAAGAAATGATTTGCATAATCGTAAATGCTAAATGAAGCCACGGGGATATTGACCAGCTCGGATAGGCGAGAACGACGAGCAAGCCATGCTTGACGATAATAAGCGGTATAGCTGTAATGAGCAAGCGGTAAATTCGTTTATTGCGATAGCTGGCAAATAGCCTAACCGACATGAAGAACATGAGAACGAGAATGACGATGACTGCCGATGAAGAGAGCAGCTGACCGTTTGGACCTGAAAGCCATTGTGTAATTGACATGAATTAACCACCATTATCTAGTATTGTTTGCGACAGCTTTACAGAAACATATGTTCTAATATATCATGTTTTACGGTGAACGAATAGTTAAGGGCAGACGTTTTATGTTGAAAGGATGGGACACATGAATATTTTACAAGCATTGTTTTTTCCACCGGAGCAGCCGGGCGGAGTTTCATCGATGATCCCGTACATTCAGGATAGATTTATTAAGATAGGCTGGCAGATGGAATTGTTCTCCTTGCCGAAGCGAGTAAGAAGCAAGGGCCAGGAAGAGGTTGTGTTCGAGACCTTCGATCATACGATTTATAGCGGAAACGTAATGGTAGACAAATATATTCAAACCTATAAAGACTATGTATGGTGGACCAAAATGCGCATTAAAAAGCCATACGATATTATACATGCCCACCATCCGATTGCTGCGCTCGTTATGAAGCAGCTATTCCCGGACACGCCTCTCGCGGTAACGATTCACTCCAGCTACGAACGCGAGCTTATTTTGAACGGGAAAATTAAAGAAGGCGGACCAGAGCATCAATTTCTAATGAGTTTATATGGCGAGCTTGAGGCAAAGGCGGATCATTTGCTGACGGTTTCCGAGTCGTTCCGTACCTATATATCACCACATATCAAGCATCCGGAGAAAATTAAAGTCATTCCGAACGGGTTTGATGAAAAACGCTTTAAGCCGATCGCCCATGAAAATGCGGTAACGCAGCTCATTACCGTATGCAGGCTTGTCCCTGCGAAAGGCCTTGACGTGCTGCTTCATGCGTGCGCGGAGCTTAAGAAGAAAGGCCATCCGTTCGTCCTGCATATTATCGGAGACGGACCGATTCGCGAGGAGCTGGAGGCTTTAGCGGTAAAGCTCGATCTGTACGACGATATTATCTTTTATGGTTACATGCTTCATCCAGAGGAGTTCATGCCCTTCTTCGATGTGTTCGTATTGCCATCTAGAGCGGAGGCGTTCGGCTCTGTATTCGCAGAAGCCGCGTTATGCTGGCTCGCGCTGGTTGGAACGAACGTGGGCGGTATAGCCGAGCAGATCGATGACGGAGTCAACGGCTTGCTTGTGCCGCCGGAGGATCCAGCCGCGTTAGCAGACGCGCTAGAGAAGGTCGTGACCGATCCTACCTATCGGTATAATCTAGCTAGAGCAGGTTGGGATAAGGCGAAGAAGGTTTATTCGCTGCAACGCGTCATTGCTCAGCTGAAGAAGGTTTATCTCAATATGAAGCCGGAGTAACCATTCACATTAATAGAATAGGCGGTAATGGGATGTCTGTATCTTTTCGATTTATTCATGCAGCTGATTTGCATTTGGATAGCCCGTTCCGCGGACTCGCGAAGGCGCCGGGCCGAGTAAGAGAAGCATTGGCCGACTCGACCTTCGCGGCGCTGCGGCAATTGACGGTTGCCGCAATTCGCGAGCACGCTGATTTTATCGTTTTGGCAGGCGATTTGTTCGATGAGGCGGATCGCTCGCTGCGTGCGCAGCTCATGCTCGTTCGAGAATGGGAGAAGCTGGAGGAGCATGGGATCGGAGTATTTATCATTCATGGAAATCATGATCCTCTGAATGGCGCTCGAGCTGCCTTGAAGCTGCCGCCTAATGTATATGTTTTTGGAGCGGAACAGATGGAATATATGCCGGCTTATCGCAGGAGCGGTGAGCTGGCTGCTTTTATTTACGGCAGATCATATGGCACGCGAGTGATGACGGAAAATATGGCAGCCGGCTACCGCATTCAGCCAGAAGCGCCGTTTCATATCGCGCTGCTGCACGGCAACGTCAATGGGGACGGATCGCATGACCCTTATGCGCCATGCACGCTAGGCGAGCTTACTGGCGGCAAAGGCTTTGATTATTGGGCGCTTGGGCATATCCATCACCGCAGC
The DNA here is from genome assembly GCF_012935325.2 of Paenibacillus sp. PL91. Taxonomy (GTDB): domain Bacteria; phylum Bacillota; class Bacilli; order Paenibacillales; family Paenibacillaceae; genus Pristimantibacillus. The sequence goes on along the minus strand of NZ_JABBYG020000002.1, from coordinate 641,505 downwards.
GTGCTGCATACCTATCCGCATGTCGTTTATTCGGGCAATACACAGGGGAGAAATCCTCGCGAGATTGGTGCGAAAGGCTGCTACATCGTCGATGTTTCGGCTTCGAGAGCCATCGAGCTGAAGTTTTTGCCGCTTGATCGGGTACGCTGGCATGAGCAAAGCTTTTCAATCGCAGCGGTAAGCTCGGAACAAGAGCTGCTGCAGCAGCTGGATGGTGTAATTGACCAAGTTTTGGCCGAGGCAGAGGGGCGCTCTGTCATGCTCCGGCTTATTTTGACCGACCGTGGCCCGCTGCATCAGAAGCTGTCAGACCCTGCGGTCGTAAGTACGCTTCTTGAGCAGCTGCAGGAGGGCAGGCAGATTCTCTCTGGCGAAGCTTGGGTGCTCGTGCATGGGCTAGAGGTGAACACGGGAGCTGTGCTGAACTTACAGGAGCTGGCGGTGGAGGACAGCTTCGCTGGTGAATTGTACCGATTAAGCGCGAAGCTGGCAGAGGACGAAACGCTATGGCGTGAATTTGCAAAGGAAGCCGTGGGTCAGGTCGCAAGCCACGCGAAGCTGGGCAGGCTTATGCAAGCCAAATGGGACGAGCTGCCAAGGCGCTGGCTTGCGCAAGCGCAGGAGCTGACCGTTGGAGCAATCCGTGGAAATGATCGGGATGTATGATTCTATGGCAGTAGACGGATACGATAACCTTTAGGAGTTGACGATGCATGAAGCTTATGAAGGCTGAGATTGACGGTTTCGGACAGCTGCATCGGCGGCAGGTGCCGCTCGATGCGCCGGTGATCATCGTTTATGGCCCGAATGAAGCGGGCAAAAGCACCGTCTTCGGCTTCGTGCGCTCGATGCTTTACGGCTTCGCCAAACGTGGGCAGCCTAGCGAGCGGCAGGAACCGGTAAATGGCGGCAGGCATGGAGGACGATTGTTTTTTTGCGATGCGAGAGGCAGTCAATATGTGCTTGAACGCTATGCGGCGGACGGATCAGGCAAGCTGAAATTACGTGAAATCGGGCATTTGGCAGATGCTGCCCAACAGCCCGAAGACAAACAGAGCCTTTCGGATGGCGCTGAAGCGATATTTGCAGAAGGCGCCTGGCTCTCGCAATCGGATTGGGAGCGGCAATTTCTTGGAGGAATCAGTGAAAGGCTGTACCGTCAATTATTCGCGGTCACCCTTACCGAGCTGCAAGAGGTGGGTACTTTGCCAAGCGATGAGCTAGGACGGTATTTGTATCAAGCGGGCTGGGATGACGGCAAGACGATTGCGGCAGCAGAGAAACGGCTGGCGCAGGAGATGGAAGCGCTTTTTAAGCCGCGCGGCACGAATCAGCAAATCAACCAGCAGCTCAAAACGCTGGAGCAGCTTGAAGCTGCGCTGCGGAAAAGAACAGACGCTATCGCTTCGTACAATGATTTGGTGCAGCAGACGGCGAGGCTGGATGAATCAATCCGCTCGCTGGATAAGCAACTGCCTGCGATGGAATCGCGTCAAAAGCTGCTGAACAAGGCTTGCTCGGCAAGGCCGCTATGGATTCGCAAGGAGCAGCTGCTGCTGGAGCGCGAGCAAATCGCATATGCAGCGCGGCTTTCCGTGCATGCGGAGAAAAGCTGGGAGGAGCTGCTTCGGCAGCGGGCGGAGTATCGCGAGGAAATGGAGAAGCACCGTCAGAAAGCACTGCTGCTGGAGCTTCAGCTGGAGGCGATCAGTTATGATGAACAGCTAATCCGGCTCGGGGATGAAACGGAAGCTTTGCTGCAATCATCGGAGAGCATGCGCAAGCTTGCGCAGGATAGCGCCGAACGGGAGGCAGAGCTTCGGGAGCATGATGAAATGATCGCGAGACTCGTCACTAGCATTGCGCCGGAGTGGACGGAGCGGCAGCTTAGGGAGCTTCAAGTAACGGTAGCCGATCGAGACTATGTAAGAGAGGCACGGCAGCAGGAGCTTGAGCAGTCGCGGACGGAGGAACGGTTCGCAGCGGAGCTTGAGACGCTGAAGCAGCAGGAGCGGGAAGCGGTCAGCGCCTTGGAGGAAGCGAGGTCAGCCGTTGAGCGAGACGCTGCTAGGCGCGAGCAGGGTGGCGGCACCGGGTTTGAGGTGCTGCCGCGGACGCGAGATGCGCTGAAGGGGGCGTGGAACGCCCTCGATAGCGCGCTCCGCGAGTGGGAGCTCGAGCGGGCGCGCACTGCCGGCGCCGCCGGAGCCGCGAGCGATAGCGGGGCGGGAGGCCGCGGCGCGGCAGCTGGTGCGGGTCGAGGCGGAGCCGGCCCGCTCTGGGCTGCAGCGGCTGGCGCGGGCGGAGCTGCGCTTGCGCTGTGGTTTGCGGCGGCGGATAAGACGGCCGGCGGAACGGTGTTGGCTGCGCTGGCACTGGCAGTCGCGGCGCTTGTGCTTGCTGCGGCTGCGGTGCTGCGGAGCCGCAGCGCGGGTCGTGCGGCCAGCAACAACGATGGATTGCGCGGCCGTGGACTTGGAAGAAATGCCGCACCTGGAGACAGAGCGGATCATCTTGCGTTAAGCGAACGGGAGCAGCGGATCTATCAAGCGCTGGAGACCATGGTACGCGAGCCGCAGGAAGCCGCGGCAGCGCTGCTTGCAGCAAAGCATCACAGCTCGGCTGAGCATATGCTGGCAGCCGAACAGGCGCGCACACAGCTGCGCGCCGCAGTCGAAGCCCGTCTCGAGGCGATCCAAACGAGCGAGCGCCTCATCGACAACAGCAGCGAGCTCGCCCGCCGCCTGGAGCGGCTGCGCGCGCACGCCGCAGGTCGCAGCGAGGCAGCAGCCGCCGCTGCTCAAACCAGACAAGCCCTCGCCCGGCAATGGGCCGGCTGGCTTGCAGCACGCTCGCTGCCGGCCGGCATGTCTCCGGCAGCCGCGCTCGAAGCCTTCGACCTTGCCGAGCAAGCTTTGCAGCGGCTGCAGCAATACGACCGGCTGGCGGCAAAGCAGGCCGCCGCAGGGAAACAACTGGCCGCTTTCGCTAAGCAAGCGGCCGATCTGTGCGGGCAGCTCGAGGAAGCGAAAGCGCAGCTCGCCGCTGATCCCGCGCTCGCACTTCGGCTGCTGCATGCCGAGATACGCCGGCATACAGCAGCAAAGCAGGAGGCGCGCGGAATACTCGCTCGCCGCGATGAGCTGCATATGGCCATGCAAGCGGCCGATTCCCGTTTGCAGGAGCTGCAAGCTCTAATCGCAGCGCAAATAAAGGAGGCAGGGCTTGCTAGCGAAGCGCAATATGAGCTGGCAGCCCAGCATCGCCGCGATTTGCAGGAGCTTGAGCTGGAGCTATCCAAGCTTACGCTTGAGATGACGGCCGGGCTGTCAGAAGAGCGAATCGCCGAGCTGGAGGAGCTGTTTAGATTATACGATGAAGAGCAGCTGCAAGCGATGCAGACTGATTCAAGCTGCGAGCTTGAAGACCTTGAGAAGCGGAAGCGGGAGCAGCTTGAGCAGCGCGGAAGCTTGCGGCAGTCTTTGGAGCATTTGCTGAAGGAAGAAGAGCATCAAAAGCTGCTATCCGACAAGGAAATGACGATTGCGAAGCTGGAAGCCGATGCGGAGCGTTACGCTGTGCTTTCGATAAGCGCTGCATTAATTAGCCGAACGAAGCGGATTTACGAGGAAGAGCGACAGCCTGTCGTGCTTCGTAATGCGTCCCGATTGATCGCGAAGCTGACGGACGGCAAATATATCCGGGTGCTGACAACGCCTGGCGAGCCTGGAATAAGACTTGAAACGTCGGACAACCGGCTTATAGACAGTGCGCTGCTTAGCAGAGGGACTGCGGAACAGGTGTACTTAGCGATGCGCTTCGCATTAGCAGAGGAAGCTTCACTGGGGACTAAGCTTCCTCTTATGCTGGACGACGTGTTCGTTAATTTTGACCGCGGGAGGCTGCATGCCGTAACGGGGCTGCTTGCAGAGCTCTCCGGCGATAGGCAGATGATTGTGATGACCTGTCATGAACACGTCAGGGATGCCATGCTGGAGCATTGCAACGATGCAGTGCTCGTACAAATCTGATTTTTCCTTTTTCATATGCCTGCATCACTTAAGTATGGGTTACACGCTTGCGGATAATCAAGATAAGCCAGCCAAAGCTGATCAGTCCGAACAATGGATAAAGCGTCGACAGCAGCATGCCAAATCCGATTTGGCTGGCTACATAACAGATGGCAAGGATGAGAAGGACAATTAAGCTGCGCGCCCACTTCAAACGCTCATGAAGCTGAAGGGTGAGCCCGTAAATGTCAGCGATAAGCGTTGTGAAGATCTCCGCGAAAATAATAAAAATATAGATGAATTGAACGCTTGGCCCAAGCTGCCTTGCGATGCCGCCCATCGGAATGGCAAATTGCTGAATGCCCGGCATATGAACGGATAGGGCGATATGCCCGGCCAGCAGCATGAAGCCAATGCCGATCCCGCCGACCCAGGAGCCGGCAACGATGACCTTGCGATCGTTAATCTCCGCGCCAAGCGGTACGAGCACGGCCTGCGACATGGAGAGATTAAATGCGGTATACAGAAACGGCGATGCCCATGCCGCCCATATCGAATGGTCGCTCGCTAGCGTAATGAACTTGTCTGCGCCCGGTGTTTGAAAAGTGTTGATCATAATTAGAACGGTGAACAGCAGCATGACAGGGACGACAATAGCATTAACCGTCAGAATGGCATTCATCCCTTTGCGCAGCAAAAAATAGCAGGCGGCCATCGTAATAAGCAGCCCTGATTGGTAGGAAATATTCCAATGCTCATAAAAGATCGTACCGGCCCCAGCGAGCATAACGGCTGTTACGCCAAGGAGCACGACGAGCATAAAATGGCTGATGAGCCGCCCGTATTTGTCGCCAAACAAGGCCTTGTTTAAATCCTCGTACGATTTTGCTCTAATTTCGCTGGCAATAAGCATCATTTTGGTGCCCAGCCATATGAACAATACAGTTGAGAGAGCAATCGTAATCGTTCCCCAATATCCGAAACGGGTAAAAAATTGCAATATTTCTTGACCGGTGGCAAAGCCAGCTCCTACTATCGTACCCATATAGGTTGAAGCGATTTGCAGCACCTTACCTGTACGTTTCCACATCGTCTACCGTCCTCCGTTCGATACCCTCTATATAATAAGGTATGTCAAACAAGGGACAGGCATGACTTTTTTCAAAATTTTAGGAAACTAGAATGACATCAAGAGGAGTCAAATCATGTCCATGCTCATTACCACTGCTGTGTTTATTACAGCATTAGTATTCATATTAGTGAAGCCGAAGGGGATTAACGAAGCGTTTATTGCATTAGCGGGCACCATTTTACTGTTTGCGGCTCAGCTCTTAAAGCCGGAGGATGCCGCCTACATATGGGGCTTTGTCTGGAATGCGACATTTTCGCTTATCGGCATTATGTTATTTACATCGCTGCTTGATCATAACGGCTTTTTTCGCTGGGCTGCGCTGCATATCGTACAACGCTTTCATCACCGTCAGCTTGTCTTATTCATTGGATTGTCATTGATGGCTGCTCTTATTACCGTATTTTTCAATAATGACGGGACTATTCTGATCATGGTACCGATTGTGCTTGAAGTGACGGCGCTGCTCGGTCTCTCTCGCAGCGGAAGGCTACTCTTCCTATTAGGCGTAGGCTTTATGGCGGATACAGCGAGCGCGCCGCTTATGATGAGCAATCTGACGAATATTTTAACAGCGGACTTCTTTCACATTACATTTGGAGAATATGCTTCCCGCATGCTGCTGCCCGGTTTAATTGCTATTGCTGCGACCGTTGCGGTGACAGTTGCTTTCTTCAGTCAGTCGATCAAGCGAGAGGAAACAAGAGCGCTCGCGCCTGACTTATTCCCTTTGCCAACCTCAGCTATTAAGGATAAACGACTGTTTTACTTATCATGGTTTAACATCGTGCTTATGATGATAGGATATTTAGGCTCGGAGAGGGTTGGGGTACCGGTGGCGGCAGTTGCGCTAGGATGCGCGGCGGTGCAGTGGATCGCATCAGCGTTGGCAGGAAAAGCGCCATTCAAGGAAACGATAGGACGAGCTCCTTGGCTCATTATCGTATTTGCTTTATCGATGAATCTAATCGTTTACAGCTTGCATGTGCATGGGGCGACGGCATGGTTTCCTGCAGTTATTGAGCCAGCAGCCGAGAAAAGCGAATGGATCGGCATCTTTGGCTCCGGCCTATTATTTGCTTTGCTTGCAGCCGCCATAAATAACTTGCCTGCGGTGCTCGTTTCATCCCTTGCGATCGAGCAGGTGAACGGTCCGGATTATTTGCCGTTTGCAAGCTTGCTCGGAACTTCTGTTGGGGCAAAGCTTACGCCTATCGGCTCGCTTGCCACGCTGCTTTGGATTCAGCTCGTTCGGCAGGGAGGTATCTCTATCACTTGGCGAGAGTACACCAAATATGGCCTGCTGTTCACCTTTCCGATCTTGCTGCTCGCATTGTTTGGTTTATGGCTGCAAAGCTGGTCATAGCCTTTAATGAAGTGCAAGCAGCTTAATGGAAACGATTTCGTTATGTACAGGGTCTAGGTCAAGCTTAAGAAGCGCTCCTTCTGCTTTGTAGGTCAACAAATACGTTGTCTGCTTATCTGGCTTTCCAAGCGCTTTCAGCGCAGTCTCCGGGTCGTCTCCAATGCGTAGTCCACTTAAGCCAGCTGAGATGCTTTTGTCATAAACCTCGATATATTGCACTTTCTTGTTAGCGTTGATGCCGATGGCGAAGCCTTTGTATTCAAGCACCTTGATTGCTTCATTCTCGTCATCAAGCTGGTAGCTGTCTACAGGCTTGCCAAATAGCTTGTTGACAGTCGCATCACTGCTGCCGATCGTAATGCCATTTAGCATCGGCTTATCAGCGCTCCATTCGGCGTCTTGGCTAGCCGTTTTGACCGTTGCTTTCGTATCGTCATTCTTCCGGACCGTTGATGTTTTTGCGCTTGTATCGCTAGTCGTATCGACAAAGTTTGAATGCGGCTCATCCGTTTGGAAATCATTTTCAACCTGCTCAACGTAAGTCTTCTGGGGGCTGTTTAGCTCGTCCTCCTCATTTTGAATCGGAGTAGCGCTGCCAGTATAGGAATCGGGCGGAGTCGTCACTGCGCTCTGACAGCCTGCGAACAATAGGATAAGGGCAGAGGTAGCCGCAAGCATCGCTGCTTTTGTTTTTTCTTTTTTCTTAGGAAACATGAGCTCACTTCCTTTCGTTATAATCATATAATCGGCATCTGCATTAAAAATGGTTTGAATAAATTGTCTTCTGTATGAATAAGAATAGCTCTCCTGATTTAGACGTAAAATGGTGGGAAAAGTTGCTCTTTTTTTCCGAAGATTTGAAATTATTCCTTAGATATACTCGGATTCTTTTTTGGTTTCGAGCTAACGCCATCAAGAGGGTTGCACTTTTTGCCTGACCTATGGTACGTTAACGAAAAGGATTTTGGTGGAGGTAATGAAAGATGGAAAGCTTAAAACAACGTATTTTAGCAGAGTCATCCGTATTGTCGAGCAACGTGCTGCGGATGGATGCTTTGATCAACCACCAGGTCGACCCTGCATTGACGATGGAAATGGGACAAGAATTCGCAAGACGCTTCGCAGAAGAGCATATTACGAAAGTCATTACGGTTGAGTCTTCGGGCATACCCGCTGCTTTTGCAACGGCGTACACGCTTGGCGTACCGCTTGTATTCGCTCGTCGCAAGAAGACGTTGATTGCTGATCCGGACGCATATTTGGAAAGAGTACCTTCCTTTACAAAGGGAATGGTTACCGATATTATGGTGTCAAAACAGTTTCTAACCGCAGAGGATCGGGTATTATTCATTGATGATATTATCGCGAATGGCGATGCTGCGCGCGGTCTTATCAAAATTATTCAGCGTTCGGGCGCAACCTTAATCGGTCTTGGCGTGGTTGTCGAGAAATCATTCCAAGCCGGTGGGAAAACCTTACGGGAACAGGGCATTCGAGTGGAGCCGCTCGTTCGTATTTCATCGCTGGATAACGGTGAAATTACATTTGAGTAACATGTTCCAGTACAAATGCTCTTTTCCCATCCAGCATTATCGCTTATACTAAAACAGAAGTGATTGAGGGGAGGCACAAGTTATGGGGGAAATGTCGGCAGAGTTTATGTATGCGAAGCTTAGCGATGCGAAAGTCCACTTTGAGCGCGCACTAGATTGCAAACATACGGAATTTGATGATTTGTATCCTTATATGATTGAGCATCCGCAGTTTTTCTGGTACAAACGCTATGTGGCGTGGTCGGAGCTGCTAACGATTGTGAAGCTGTGTGACGAATTGTCAATTGAATGGCGGGATCAATTTACAGACCGTCAGAGCGAATATATCGGTAAACGTGTAATGTCTTCACGCGTGCTGGATGAGTGGTATGAAACCAACGATGCCAAAGAGCATGCGGGTTAATGGCATGTGCAAGGTTAAGTGATCATTTTTTTATAGGTTGAATGGAACCTCAATGTGATGCGAGAGCATGCATTGAGGTTTTTCAATACACAAGCAACAATCAAGACTAAGGAGGGAATTCAGTGATTAGCGAAGAGCAATTGGATCAATTCCGCGTTAGCGGCGAGACCGTTAGAGTCGTAAGAGATGAGATGGAAGTAAATGATGTGCTCGGGATCGTAGTGGCATGGGACGAGTCCTCTGTCGTCATTCGTCGTCCAAATCGACGGGTAGTGAAGCTGAGCCGCATTTACAGCTATGCGCCAGCATCGGAGGAACGTGCAAAGCCTTTTGAGGATGCTACATAGCATGAGGGATTGGGAAGACGATTCGACATTCGTATTTCTTCTAAAACATGAATAGTCATATCCATAAATCAAAAAAGGAGCTGTCTCTAAAGGTTTTAACCTTTAAGGACAGCTTTTTTTGCGAGTCCTGCCCTAATGGGCTTGCAGAATGCTGCGCCAGCGGAAATAGATCTAAATACTAGATCTATTCTAGACAAATTAGCTCGATTCTCTAAAATAGATCTAGAAAGTAGACCTATCCTAGACGAGCAACCCGCCAAATGGGCAGCTGGGAGCATCGCCAGCGGAAATAGATCTAAATACTAGATCTATTCCTCACAAACCAGCTCGATTCTCTGAAATAGATCTAGAAAGTAGACCTATCCTAGGCGAGCAACCCGCCAAATGGGCAGTTGGGTGCTGCGCCAGCGGAAATAGATCTAGAAATTAGATCTATACCTCACAAACCATCTCGATTCACTGAAATAGGTCTAGAAAGTGGACCTATTATAGGAGCGTACACGCTAATCAGCACCAAAGCGCTGTGCCAGCGAAAAAGGGCTGTCCCAAAAGGGGGCAGAAATGATCTCAGCCCAACGGCATAATAGAAGCAGACAAATTAAGCAGTTAACACATGAAATTTTGAATAGCAAATTTAAACAACAAAAAAACCACTAATTATTTTGCTAATCAGTGGTTTGAATTTACAAACATTGACCATTAGATGAAATATCGTCTAAAATAGTCTATAAAGTTTTTTAGGATGCGGTCGAGAGGACTCGAACCTCCACGGCTGTTACACCACTAGAACCTGAATCTAGCGCGTCTGCCAATTCCGCCACGACCGCATATTTTGTTTCAACAGAAAATATCGTATCATTAATTAGGTGGAATTGTCAACAATATTTTATAGAAATGGGGAAAAATGCAGTGAAGCAATTAGAGCAAAAGATTTTAGAGGAAGGCATTGTCCTAAACGGGAATGTACTGAAAGTGGATTCCTTCCTGAATCATCAGGTTGATCCGCAGCTCATGCTCAGCATTGGTCAAGCCTTTGCATCATTTTTTGAAGCAGAAGCTATTACGAAGGTGCTTACGCTTGAATCGTCCGGCATTGCGCCGGCTGTCATGGCTGCATTAACGATGAATGTACCGCTGCTATTTGCTCGCAAGCGCAAGTCGCTAACGCTCAAGGATGACCTTTATACCGAGAAGATTTACTCCTTCACGAAGCAGGAGGAGAGCGAGGTTACGGTGTCGCGCAAATTTATGTCAGCGGAAGATCGCGTTCTTATTATTGATGATTTTCTAGCTAACGGCGATGCGGCGCTTGGCTTGTCTCGTATCGTTGAGCAGGCGGGTGGTACGGTGGCAGGCATCGGCATCGTCATTGAGAAGGCATTCCAGCCAGGACGCGAAAAGCTTATTGAGCTAGGCTATAGCGTGCACTCCTTGGCGCGAGTCGCATCCTTGGCAGATGGGAAAGTAACGTTCGCCGCTGAGCCTGTTGCGCAAACCTCGTCAAAAGATTGACAATCGATGCACCGTGTAACTATAATCCTTACATGGTAATCGGCTGGACAGTCAGTATTGTGGCAGGCTGTTATCATCCTAATTTTTTGACAGGCGGTGAATGCGTTGACTAGCAATCGATTTGCGGTAGCGGTTCATATCTTAACGTTATTGGAGACAAATAAGGAGGCACGACTGACTTCAGACTATATGGCTGGCAGCGTGAATACGAACCCCGTCGTCATTCGCAGAATTATTGGATTATTAAATAAAGCTGGCCTCGTTACGACAAGCGCTGGCGTGGCGGGAGCCGTACTGACCAGACCGGCCAGCGAAATTACGCTATTCGACATATACAATGCTGTCCATAACAATGGTCAAGATGAGCTGTTTGCTATACATGAGAAGCCGAATCCGGCATGCCCGGTTGGCCGGAATATTCAGTCCTCACTCGAAGCGGCTTTCAACGAAGCGCAGCAGGCGATGGAGAATAAACTTGCCAACATTACGTTGAAGGCAGTCACCATGGATGTCGTAAGCAAATTTTAATCGAATCGATGCAAGAACAAGAGGCCAGCTCTAGCTAGGCCTCTTTCTTTTGCCCCATTGTTGATTTTAAGAATATTTTCCAGCCTATTCACAAACAATGATAGTAAAAGATGAGGGGTGTATGCAGCTATGATCAGTCAGGAAGGATGGTATAAAAAAATGATCGAGAAAAAGAGATGCAGAAAGAGGAACTTCCTTATTAAGACGGCTGCTGCTGTGATGTGTATGTGCAGCTTAGTTGCTGCTGGAAGCACTGCTGGTTATGATCGAGTATCCGCTCAACCAGCGCCAGGGCAGTCGTCAGCTGCTGCAGAGGAAAAGGCGCATCGGACTGTCGCAATCGTTATTGACGATTTTGGCAATGGGATGGACGGTACTGTGGAAATGTTTAAGCTTCCTGTGAAGATTACCGCAGCGATTATGCCCTTTATGCCGACAACAAAGCAGGATGCGGAGGAAGCGCATAGGCTTGGTCACGATGTGATCGTCCATATGCCGATGGAGCCGAATAAGGGGCTGAAGAAGTGGCTTGGTCCAGGTGCGATCACCACGGATTTGAGCGATGCAGACGTTCGCAAGCGTGTGGAGGATGCGATTAACAATGTGCCGTATGCGATTGGCATGAATAACCATATGGGCTCGAAGGTGACGGCTGATGAGAGAATGATGCGAATCGTGCTAGGCGTATGCAAGGAGCGGGGTTTGTTTTTTCTCGATAGCCGAACGACCTACAAAACGGTTGTACCCAAAATAGCGGCGGAGCTCGGTGTCCCGCTTGTTTCCAATGATGTTTTTCTCGATGATGTCTACACGGTTCAGCATATATCAAAGCAAATTAACGAGCTGCGCAAGCATCTGGAATTGCACGCGAGCTGCATCACCATTGGACATGTTGGGCCTGCGGGACTCAAGACAGCAGCCGTTCTGCAGCAGTCCATTCCAGCGATGCAGCAAAGGGTGCAATTTGTGAAGCTGACCGAGCTGATTAGCGGAGGTTCAATGAACGATCCACTTGTATTGCCTAATTCCTGAGGCGATAGCTGCTGCAACTTCTTGCTGACGCTGCGGATCGGTAAGCATAGTTCGGTCTTTAACACTGCTGATAAAGCCCATTTCTACGATAACGGCAGGCTGCTGAACGCGATTGAGCAAATAAAACGGCTTTCCCTCCCTCGGGAGGAAGGCTGTATTTTGCTGCCGATTAAGGGCATCCTGAATGCAAAAAGCAAGCAGGGAGCTTTCTCCGCTGTTCTGATGCAGAACGAGAGGACCTTGCTGGGAGCTTTTTTTCGACCAATTCACATGAAGGCTAACAAGCAGCTCGCTCTCAATCTCCTCGGTAAGCTGCCGACGCTGCGATAAGTCCTTGCGATGTCTGGAACGTGTAATATGCCAGCGATTTTCATCACTTAACGCGTAGTCGCCGGTACGATTTAGAACGGCGGGAATATTTTGGCTTTTTAAAATAAAATAAAGCTTGCGGGCGACCGCTAAATTGATGTCCTTCTCGAGAATATCGGCAGAGGATGCCCCTCCGTCGATGCCGCCATGCCCAACGTCAATGATCACGACAGTAGACGGCAATGCCCAATCCTGATCGGTACCGACCGGTAGAAGGGGCCAAGCTTGAGCGCTGGATGAGCTGTTAAGAGCTGCAAGCCACAGCACGATAAAGCCTAGGGCTATTTTACGAAGCATAATAAGTTTTCCTCCAGATCACTTTGACTTACGGTATAGCGTGGCTGTTTGAAGGAAAACTCATGCATGTTTACATTCGATTGCTGCAGGGCAAACTTTATAATATCATTTCATCCGGATATGGAGAGAGGAGCTGGGCAAATGGCAAAGGGCGATGAGTACGTAAAGTATGTGACTGAGCGTTTCGTAAACTACATGGAGACGCCGAGGGAAGAAAGAAAACAACAAAGAACGTCAGCCAAAGCGCGAAGAGAGCCTTGGCTGACGAAGTGGTTCGGATATGGACCGATGAGTATTATGTTATGGTGGCGGGGCAGAGCTGATCGTCATCGGTAAAAATGGCCAAGCTCGATCAGCAGCGGTAATGGGATATAACGGCGGTCTGAGCCATTCTCATCTGCTTCGAGCGCAACGTAAATAGGTCCGGTAGTCCATTTGTTATAACCGACAACCGACCACACATACAGCATTTGGCCATCGAACAGCTCAGCGGTATAGCGGAGTTGTTCTTTGTTGTTGATTTTGGCAAACAAGGAGGAATAAGAGCTGGTGCTTAATGGAAGGGGCTGCTTCGTGAGCCATGGCATCCTCGCAAATGCATTAAAGGAGGGAAGTGTAACATGCTTCAGTAGGGCCGCGTTATCAGCTACTTGCATCTGCTCTCCATTGGACAGTTTCGTTGTTGATGCAGCTAGCCAATCACTAGGCTGAACGGGAAGCACCTCGCCGCTTGCGGCATCTGTATAATAGGTATCCTTATCCGCCGTTATCTTCCAGGCTGCCAGGAGAGGATGAATATAAAGTGCTTCGGTATTGGAGGCGGGCTGAATAAGCTCCAGCTGCTTGATCGATTTAGAAAGCGTATGCTCATCGAATAGCGGGTTTTGGCTTGTACCATATTCGCCAAGTTGAAATCCGCCTGCCTCAACGGCATGGACAACGAGGTAGCCTACCGTTTCATTGTTTTGCTTCACAAGGACAAGCCAGCTATGCGTGCCCGGCCCAATCGGTGAAATAACGAGCGAAGACTTCTTCCATGCTGCAAAAGATGGCGCGTCCGCAAGCTCGTCCACCCAGCGCTGCGCTTGCTGCTCAAGCGGCTCATACGCCGTCGCACGATTTGCAATTGCTGTCGCAGGCTGCGGCTGCAATCCGCTTGCATATAATACAATAGCGGTTAACACACAAGCAGCTGTAAGCTTAATCAACTTTTTTTGCATCAATTTTATCACCTCTAAGCTATTGTAAGGGACATGCTTTAAGAAGGCTGTTGCAACCTGTCGTGAGATGGCGGCCTTGCGACCGCCTTTTTTTGACGCATTCATGGGGAAAACGTCTAATTACCGTCAATCGATGCCCTCGAGATGAAAGATGCCGCAGTTAATGGCGGACGCAGTCACACGGGGCTCGTATTGCCATCTAATTTCGGACTGCCGTTGTTCGAATTGCTCGCGAATCGCCGGCTTATTTTCTTCAAGCCCATTCTTTATGAGCGGCTCATAATAGCCGCTGATCCGCTCGAGCTCCTCCTCAAGCCTAGCGGAGGCACTTTCTGCCCAGCTGTAATCATAGCTGCGTAGCTTTCGCTCAAGCGCTTGCTCGACGATGCCAAGCGCCTTGTTGAAGGAGATGCCATTTTTGGTGATATGGATATTGGCAGGCAGGCGCGGTGTAAGCTTGTGATTGAGCAGTCGATCGTAAAAAAGCTCCACGCACTGGCCAGTTGCCAGTGAAACCCCGTAGCAATGAATCTCCTCGCGCTTGCGATCGCATGCGAACTCAACTCGCATATTGACGCCCAGCCATGCGGTATACGGCGTAGAGCTGAAAGGATTGCTGCTGCGCTTATCCGGCTCCTGAAATAGATACACGAAGCTGCCCTTCGCTTTGGCTGCGTCAAACAGCATATCCAGCTTGCGCGCGCCAAAGTACAAATCTTCGCGGGGAACGCGGGCAGGCGCGGCCAAGCTGCCATGCACGAAGCCAAGTGAGCGTCCAAGCGCGGCATTTGCTGCGGCATCTTGAGACGTGATGGCTGGATCTTGCGGAATGGCAGCAGCTTCATTTTTTTTCAATTCCTCGGCAGCGTCATATTTGTTTTTATCCGTCACAAAGAGGAACGTCATCGTCTCAGGTTCAGCGCCGACTCGGTCCACGAAGCTCCAATAATAGGGCCGGTTCGTAAGCTCGCGATCGGCGTGAGGAGAGAGCTTGACCGTAAAATGGTTGGGCGATTTCTCTAATATGGAGCATTCTGTCGCTTCTAAGTAACGATTTACGAATTTGTGCACTTGCTTCTCGTTCAAGGCTGCACCTCCACGGTTTGTCCAAGCGAATCCAAATTTACAAGCAGATCGGGACTTGCTGGCAGCGGATTTTCACCGATCATCACCTCTTCGCGAATCCGGCTAAGCGAGGAGCCCAAATGATTGATTTTATTTTTCAATTCCGCTTCATTGCCGGCTTCAAGCAGCATTCGTGCGAGGCGCTGCTCAAGCGAGCCGTCCCCCTTCTCAAAGCGCTCCAATATATGATCCAGCTCTCCGATGACAAGCTCGAACAGATTGATTTTTTCATGCAAAAGATTGACGATATGCTCCTCGATCGTGCCGATGGTGCATAGATTGTAAATTTTGACGTCTTCTTTCTGCCCAAGGCGATGGACGCGCCCAATGCGCTGTTCCACACGCATCGGATTCCAAGGCAAATCGAAATTGATCATATGGTGGCAAAACTGCAGATTTATACCTTCGCCGCCTGCTTCTGTAGCGATCAAAATTTGAGCGCGGCCGCGGAACAAATCCATCATCCAGTCCTTTTTGCCGCGGTTCATGCCGCCTCGATACGGAACGGCAATCATATTTTGCGCGCGGAAAAACTGCAGCAAATATTCCTGCGTTGCCCGGTACTCGGTGAAGATGATAACCTTGTCATTCATTTCTTTGACAAGCTCCATCGCTTTTTCCGCTTTCGTATTGGCTTTGATATCGCGTATTTTCTCAACGAGCTCCCATATTTTTGGACGCATCGGAGAATCCTCAGACGTTTTCTTAAACAGGTTGACCAGCGTCAAAAATACAGCATCGCGGCTGCTGCATACTTCGCGCTGCAGCGTGACGAGGGAGAGCATGCTAGATAAATCGCCGCCGCTCTCTTCATAGCGCTCCTTCACGAAGCCTGTAACCGCATCGTAAAGCGCCTTTTCTTCCTCGGACAGCGTAAGAGGTATATTTTTGACAAACCGTTTCGTGAAATGGATACCGCCGTCTCCGCGCCGATTGCGAATCATGACGCCCGACAATGCTTCCTGCAGTTGATCCTCATTTTTTGGAAGCCGCTTGTCGACAACAAAGTTCGCGGCGAAATCGCTTTGCCCGCCTAGCTGTCCAGGCTTTAACAGCGTAATGAGATTGAACAGCTCGTCCATATCGTTTTGAATCGGAGTAGCCGTAAGAAGCAAGCAATATTTTTTGCGCAAAAGATTTGCAAACTGGTAGTTCGTCGTTTTCTTGTTTTTTAGTTTATGAGCCTCGTCGATAATAATTAAGTCGTAGTCGGTCCCAAGGACAAGCTCGCGATGGGGATCACGCTTAGCGGTATCGATAGAAGCTACGACAACATCATAACCCCAGGTATGCTCCTTCTTTTGGGCTACAGCGGAAATGCCAAATTTCTGGTTAAGCTCGCGCACCCATTGAAGAACAAGGGAGGCAGGGACGAGAATTAAGACGCGCTTTGCTAGTCCTCGCACAATATATTCTTTGAGAACGAGCCCTGCTTCTATCGTTTTGCCAAGGCCGACCTCATCGGCAAGTATGGCACGGCCGCCCATTTCATGGACAACCTTGCGCGCAGTGCTAATTTGATGCGGCATCGGCTCGAAGGATGGCAGCGATCGCAAACATAGCAGTTCCTCGAAGCTTTCAATTCGCTTCGCTTGTTCAGCCTCAATAGCAAGCTGATATAACGTCCAATCATCCCATGGTCCGTTTTTGGAGAGACGATTTTGCAGCTCCTCAAACCAGGTGCGGTCACACTGCAAATCGACTAAAGGATGAAGCTTGCGCGTAACGATTGCTGTGCCTGCTTCGGCTGAGGCAGCCTGCGGCGTTGTCGGGATAGTCATTTTGAGCAGCTCCTTCCGCAGTAAAAGGGATAAGTTGTAATCAGTATTGCCTTTTCATCCAATAATAATAAGAAGGCGATTAAAAAAGAGAATGGACAAGCAAAAGAGTGAGAGAGGCCATGTAAGCGGGGAATGCTGCAATATTTAGCCATTAACAAGCATGAATATCAATATGTAGTAGTGTATAATGGTTTTAACACACAATATATTGTACTGAATGCATATAATATCTTAAATATGCTTGCAGCGCAGAGGTTCGAAGGAGGAAGTGGCAGAGATGGAGACGGCTAACGGCAAGCGACTTGAAGGATTAAGCGAGAAAATTTTTTTGGATCGATATGCTTGGAAAAATGCAGATACGAGCAAAACGTCGATCGGGGATATCGTACTCGTCCTGACGAAGGATGATCCGAAATTTCCGGCGAAGGAAGTAGGGGAAGTGATCGCGCGTGAAGGAAATAGCGTTACGGTTAAGCTTAGAAGCGGGGAGCTAATCGAGTCGAGCGTCGAGAAGCTGACGCTTACGATTGAGAAGACTCCTGAGCAAATGTGGGATCGTCTTGCGGGAGCGATGGCTTCCGTTGAGGCTGATAGGGAGAAGCAAGCGGAATGGCAGCAGAAATTCAACTATATTTTGGACGATTGGAAGCTAGTGCCCGGGGGACGAATCGCTGCGGGGGCAGGTGCGAGCGAGGAGCTTACGTTGTTCAACTGTTACGTTATTCCTTCGCCCAAAGATAGCAGGGGCGGCATTATGACGACGCTTAGCGAGATGACTGAGATTATGGCGCGCGGCGGAGGTGTGGGAATGAACCTCTCTTCGCTGCGGCCTCGCCGAGCGATAGTCGCAGGGGTAAACGGGTCATCCAGCGGCGCCGTCTCGTGGGGAGGCTTGTTCAGCTACACGACTGGATTAATTGAGCAGGGAGGAAGCCGCCGTGGAGCCTTGATGCTTATGCTGAATGATTGGCATCCGGATGTGCTGGAGTTCATCACAGTCAAGCAAACGATGGGCCAAGTGACGAATGCGAATTTGTCGGTTTGCGTAAGCAATGCGTTCATGCAGGCTGTTAAAGAAGATTTGGATTGGGAGCTTGTGTTCCCGGATACGAAGGAAGCAGGCTATGACGATTTATGGACGGGAGATATCGAAGAGTGGCGGCGGTTAGGCAAGAGGATCATTCCATACAAAACCGTGCGCGCTCGTGAGATATGGCATGCGATCATCGAATCGGCATGGAAATCCGCAGAGCCCGGCGTCGTCTTTATGGAGTATTACAACCAAATGTCTAACAGCTGGTATTTTAATCCAATTATTAGTACAAATCCGTGTGGTGAACAAGGATTGCCTGGCTGGGGCGTATGCAATTTATCAGCTGTGAACCTATCTAAGTTCTATGATGAGGAAAAGCATGATGTCGCATGGGATGAACTTGCCAAGGTTACGCGTTGGTCCGTAAGGTTTCTTGATAATGTGATCGATAAGACGCCGTATCATTTTGAGGAAAATGAGCGCAATCAGAAGCTTGAGCGCCGCATCGGACTTGGAACGATGGGGCTTGCAGAACTAATGATTAAGCTAGGCGTTCGTTATGGCAGCGCGGAATCGTTGATTTTTTTAGATAGGCTATATGCGTTTATGGCTCGTGAAGCTTATTTGGCATCAACCGAAATTGCTGAAGAGAAGGGCTCATTTCAAGCATTCGATGCTGAAAAGTATGTGCAAAGCGGGTTTATGAAGCACATGTTCGCCGAGTTTCCGGAGATAGGGGAAGCTGTTGCGAAGAGAGGCATGCGCAATGTGACCGTCATTACTCAGGCGCCTACCGGAAGTACGGGGACAATGGTCGGAACCTCCACAGGGATTGAGCCTTATTTTGCATTTGAATACTTCCGTCAGAGCCGGCTCGGATTTGACAAGCAAGATGTTCCCATTGCTGCGGAGTGGAAGGAAAAGCATCCGGGTGAGGAGCTTCCCGATTACTTTGTGACGTCAATGAGCTTGTCGGCGGAGGATCATATTCGCGTACAGGCAGCGATTCAGCGCTGGGTTGACAGCTCGATCTCGAAAACGGCCAACTGTCCGGCTGACTTCACGGTAGAAGAGACGGGCCGGCTTTATGAGCTTGCATTCGAGCTCGGCTGCAAGGGCGTAACGATTTACCGGGATGGCAGCCGTGATGTACAGGTGCTTTCAACGAAGAAGGAAGATTTCACTGAGGCTAAAACAGAAATAGACGAAGTGCAGTCGATTTCCGCTTCTTCGCCTGATGAGGGCGGTGACGAATATTTTGATGCCGATTTAGTTGAGGCTGCTGTGCCCGCTATTCCAACGGAGCTGGTTGTCGATAAGCAATACAAACGCCGGCCGCAGGTGCTTCGAGGTGCGACCTATAAGGTAAATACGCCATTTGGCATGGCTTATATTACAATTAACGACTTGAACGGTACGCCAGCCGAAATATTTTTGAACGTAGGCAAAGCGGGCTCGGATGTTTTTGCGATGGCTGAAGCATTAGGACGCGTCTGTTCGCTATTTCTGCGTTATGGCGATCATGGAAACAAGGTGAAGCTGCTCATTAAGCATCTAAAGGGGATCGGCGGCTCAGGGGCGATTGGATTTGGCGTGAATCGGGTGGAGTCGATTGCAGACGCTGTAGCCAAATCGTTGGAGCTGCATCTGGCGAGCGGAGAGGAGCAGGTTGTTTCGATTGAAGCACAGTCTGAATCACATTTCCTTTCTAATGGAGAAACAGCTAAAGGTGACATAGGGGCAAGCGACCATCATCTTCATGAGGAAATAACATCAAGAGATTTATGTCCATCCTGCGGCTCCGCGTCATTAATTAATATTGAAGGCTGCAAGCAGTGCAGCGTTTGCGGGTATAGCAAATGTAATTGATAGGTGGATTGAGGGGAATGTAACACCTGTGCGTGTAGTTCAACGGAACAAAGGAGCAGTTTGCCTCGGCAGCTGCTTCTTGTATTTTTTAAGCTAAAGGTACGTGAGTTAATTGGGAAATTCTAGATTCAATGAACTTAGAATGATATCATTAAAGGATTAGGAGCGGGATTATGAGGAGTGAGATTTGATGCACGCAGAAAAATTGAAACTAGAAGAATATATTAACAAATATATGGAATTGTGGGACTTTTACGGCGTTATTCAAGTCATACGAGAAGGCAAAGTGCTTTTTGAAAACGCATATGGTTATGCAAGTATAGAATTTGGATTAAAAAACGATATAAATTCGTGCTTCTCAATCGCCTCCCTATCCAAACAGTTTACTGCTTTCGCAATAATGCTCCTATATGAAGGGAAACTGCTCGACATCGATAAATCTGCACGATTATACCTTCCTGATGATATGAAGATTGACAAATCAATCACGGTACATCATTTATTATCGCATACCTCTGGCTTATATAATTTTTATAATTTTGAAAATGATTTTTTTGCTGGATACAACAGAATGGATTATTCGCGAAACGATTTCTTCCGGCGCTATATTAATAAAAAGCCAACAAAGCCACCGGGTACGACATATGATTACAATAACTCAAACTATAATTTGCTCGCATGGATGATTGAAAATGTTTCAGGAGAGAAGTATGAAGATTATATTCGAAACCATATTTTTCTGCCTTTAAATATGATGAACAGCGATGTTGATGATGGCTGCAAACCTATTAAAAACAGATCATGTAATTATGTAAAAGATTTTGATGCAACCATCAAAAGCCCGTATTTTAACGAGAAATTTAGCATCGGTGCAGGCGCTATCATTTCAAATTGTCATGATTTGTACAAATGGTATATCTGTTTGAGGGATCGGAAAATACTGTCGCAGAAAACGTATGCCAGGTTTTTTAACGAAAACGAAAACAACTATTGTTATGGACTTGAACGTCAGTATGTTTATGGCACAGACAGGTATTCCCATGGCGGAGATCACCTCGGCATAAGCACTTATATGCAAAATTATTTCGATGAAGATATTTGTATCATCATTCTTTCAAATAATGAAGCTATCAATCAGTACAGGTTGGGCAATGCAAGCTCAGATATTTTGCATCAAGTAGATGTAGGTGCTCCAAAAAAACATGAAGAGCTTCCCATCAACGAAAGCAGACTTAAAGAGTATTGCGGAACATACTTGAAAGATAAGATCCAAGTTGAATATTTTAATGGAAAATTATATTTCACGAGATTTTCCGGCAATCTTCATATAGAAATCTATCCGGTAGGTGACAGTAGATTTGCTCGCAGATATTCTGACCAGATCCATCCCTACAGCATTGCTGAAAACGAAAATGGCAAAATGACGTTTTTCGGGTATATCAAGGATAGCTCTGAGTCGGAACGAAGTTAGGCAATGATGTCAATTTCCCGCCCCATTTTTTTGAAAAGAGAGTATGAATTTCGAAATTGTTACCTAACCAGTACATTCAAGATTATGAAAATTATGAAAACTAATCCATTTTGTAACAAACGGAGGGATCGATCGGAGTTTGTTTTTGCGCGTGCTATAATAACGAGACCAGGCTCAGCACAGGTACCGGATCTCGTTATGTGTTTGGAGTTTCTGCATTATGCCGCTTGGTTTTTTGGGAGCCATACCAGGAATATCGTCTCCACATAGGGAGTACTCATCAAATGAATATGGCCATGATGCGCTTCGGCGATTTCCTTGACGATCGAAAGTCCGATGCCTAGTCCATCGCCTTTCCTTCCCCCGTCAGCCCGATAGAACCGTTCGAAGATGCGTTCATGATTCTCGGAAGCGATTCCTTTTCCCTTGTCCTTTACTGTAATGCAAACATCCCCATTTTCTTCAACAAGTCCTATTCCCAGAAAACGGCCCTCACTCCCGTAACTAATCGCATTGTCCAACAAATTGCGAATGGCGCGTTCCACAAGAGACGCATCTATAAACGCCTCTACCTCCTCATCGGGAATGTCCGCTTCAACCGTGAAATGTTGCCCATCCAAAAACAACAGGTAGTCGGCCACTATTTTCCGCATCAATTCGGACAAGTTGGTCAGGGCGAAATGAAGCTTATGCGCGTCCGTATCCCGCCGTGAGACGTCCAATAGTTGATCCAGCAGTGTATCCATATAGCGGGATCGCTGCAAAATGATTTTCGCGCCGGTCTGAAGCTCGTTCTCGTCTTTATACGAACTTGTGCGAATCGTTTCGGCATAACCCAGTATCATCGTCAGCGGTGTTCTCAAATCATGGGAAAGATTGGACAGCAGAAGCTTTCGCCGGTTGTCGAATTGCTCGATTTGAGCGGATTGGCTTTGAATCCGGTGCGCCATCGCATTGTAATGCCGGGTAAGCTGGCCGATTTCATCCTTCGACTTATCCTCGAGAACGATAACATCGCTTCGCAAACTGACTTGACCCAGCGCTTTGTTCAGCTTGCCGATGCGCCGATTGATCGAGGAGAAAAACCATAGAGATAGAAAGTAGGGCACTAAGGCGGACAATAGCAAGGGCAAGGTTAACGTATACAGGACCTTGAACGTGCGCGCATAGAAGAAGAACTGTCCTCCTTTCATCGCTTCGCTTGGCACACTCAAGAGCAAATAATAGGATTGCCCGTTTTGGCTAAGGGAATAAATGAGCGTTACCGGTTCGTGTTCACCCCAAAGGTTGGTCGGCATGTTCACCATGCGATTCGCCAATTGCTTGAAGTCGTATTGTTGCGTTCCGTCGGAAGTATCGTAGATCACCGACCCGTCCGAAGCGACCCATTGCAGGCGCATAGCCGGATTCCGGCTTTGAACCGAATCCAGCAGCGGCTGAATGTTATCCTTGCCGAAAGCGCCTTGCCGCTCGATGAAACTAAGGGTTTCATGCGAAATCGAATTCAGCTTTTCCAAATTGTAACCCTTGTTCCAAACCTCTCCTACAACCAAGGAAAGCAAAACAAACAGAATGAAACTGCTCACTGCGCTGATCAGCATGATGAGCCATAGCTTTGTACGATTCTTCATAAACCATCTCCTGAAAATCGATATCCGATGCCTCGAACAGTATGAATATGGCGCAGAGAATCGGGAGCGTCATCCAGCATAGCGCGGAGCCGGTTAATAAAAACGCTCAAGTTGTTGTCATCGTAATTCTCGTGCTTCCAGACATGCTGGTAGATGTATCTTCTGGTCAGCACGCGATCGGGATTTTTCATAAACAATTGCAGCAGCTCACATTCATATGGGGTTAAAAAGTGCCGTTGCTCGCCATTTTGCAGAACCAAATCGTCTACTTCGAGCACCAGGTTGTTTAATCGTATGACCTCGGATTGATGTGGCGTATGGGAACGATGCCTCCTTAATTGAGCTTGTACCCGCGCGAGGAGTTCCATCGGACTAAACGGCTTCGTGACATAATCGTCCGCTCCCAAGCCGAGCGTATCCACTTTATCCTGTACTTCTCTTCTGGCGCTAAGCGCGATAACGAGCGTATTTGAACGGTTTTGACCCAAATAGCGAAGGACCTCGAAGCCATTTCCGTCGTCCATCATGATATCCAAAATCATTAATTCAATGGGATGCTTCTGCATCTGCTCGATCGCCTGTCGCCCTGACTCGGCCTCGATGATTTGCAATCCTGCCCGCTCCATGTGAATGCGGATCAGCGCACGAATGTCAGGCTCGTCATCGACAATTAGAACTTTACTCATGTCTCGACCTCTCTCCGCTAAAGGTACCAGCCCGTTAAGATTTCATTAAGAAAAAGTTCGGGGGCTATTGATAAAATAATAATGCAGTACATAGTAGAGGAAAAAGGAGGTAGTGGTTCATCTTACGGGTCTGCTTGCTACAGGTTTGCATGAAAAACCAATCGATTCGGAGGTAGGATTCTTGGAGAAAAAACTGTTAATTGTTGTAAATCAAACCGGTAGGAAGTTCGAATTTGTAAACAAAGAATGCGATCAAGACAAGATGGAGATCGAACCATACGCCTCCTCTAACTTGCCAAGCATTAATCTCACATCGGGACAGCACGGTGCAGGATGCGACATACCTGATTGCAGCGATAAAGAGTATTTCCTCAAACATCATATGGAATTTAATGAAAACGTTGGAGCTGTTGATAAATGCGTCTATTCTTTCTGGTACAATGATTCGAAGGATCAATATTATTATTACAAATATCCGTCAAATCCGCCAGATCCGATAAATCCGCCTGATCCGTTTGAAGATGCTAATGTCATTCCAGGCAATGTTTCTGCGGCTGCCACTAAAAAGGCCATCTATATCAGGGATGACGATACACTTTTTATTACCGATATCTATGAAAAAGAATAATCAGCAGTGATAGAAAGGAACACGCGCCCTGAATCAAGGCGCTGATCCTTTTTTGGATCGAATTCTGCAACAAATCGACTTTAACGCCGGTCTTCAAATTCTAATGAGTCCTGAAACAACAATAACGGAGCTGCGCGGTTTTGCGGGCTCCGTTATCTAATTATTTCTGGAATATCAAACCTCTTATCGGAATACAAAACATGCAGTCTTACATAACCACGCATTGAAATATGTCTCCCTACATGCAAAACGAGCCTTAGATTCGATTCTAGAGGCTCGTTTTTTTTATTATTTTAGAATTTAGAAATTAGAATTATCCAAAGAAATCACAACCATCTTTGGGCTAAATTTTAGCACCAACCTCTTTCAGGCCAATCTTCCCCATAAATCACTGGACCTGGATATGCACTTGCACTGGTTGCTCCCGAAAATGTTAGTAACATACAGACTACTAAAAAACCAGTAATAAAACCTAATCTTAATTTTCTCATCAATATTTGTCTCCTTTATGGTGTGTTTATTAAGCGAAAATCTTTGAAAGACATATTTTAACAGAGAATGGTAATATTTTACTAGTGCTAAATAGACCAATACTTTATACCCTCAAATTATTGAGGTTTCTTTTTTATGTGGTAGAAATTACCTATACCCGATAAATTGAATCATAGCTTTACTTACGCGACTTAATAAAAATGGTATTTTGAGTGGGCGGATCTATTATCAAATCACTATTTTTATCAAAGACAGGGGATAAATAATCATCTTGGTTATGATCGCCTAGCGCCTCGTATTTAGATGCGATTTGAGTATCCCAGATTGAATATTGCGTAAAGTGAACAACTAGTAGTCCTTGTGGATTAATTAGCTCATCGAACTCGATAATTTGTAATTCAAATTTTTCAAAAGGATAAATTTTTTTAAGGCTCGTGATTCCTTTTGCTTCTGTGTCATGCGGCTTCCGCTGCAAGACAGCCATACAGAAAATGACATCGAATGGACCTTGCTTGCGGATTTCATTAAGTGATGAATATATAAAGTTAATTTTCTCGTCTACGGGGAGTTTTCTGCATATATCTAAGCTTTGTTTGTTGATGTCTGCACCAATGATTTGAGCATTTGGGAAATACCGACGAAGCGTTAAAACCTCTTCGCCTGTGGAGCAGCCGTATGAAAGTATTTTTAAATCTTGTTTACCATCGAAATAGTCGCTGCAAGCTGAAAAAATGGTTGGGTAACGATCCAAGTAGGTGAGGGAAGTCGTTTGGTGAACATTTTTAGCGTTTAGCAACCGCATAAGAAAGATGGATCGAAAGTTTCTATCGACAAATATGCGATTCGTGGTCACCATTGTATTCCACAAAACATATAAAGCCGGCACTAACAGTTTTAAAATTGGATGATTTGAAGATTGGTGTTCCTTAATCCGCTGCTTTGCAGTTCCAATAATTTGCATACCTAATTTTGAATTCATATACACGTGTCCATTCTAATTATTATTTTTAAATCGTGAAAACTAGCTAGTCGTTAAATCGAGCTTGTCTCACAGTCATTAATAGTAACATTGTTCTTTATTGGGAACAACATTTTTTGAAAATTTGTTTTGTTGATATAAGGATGTAGTTTGCCATTCCAGTAATGAAATGGTCGAGTTTAAATAAAAGGAGAGGCTTAATATACGGTTTCTGTTCTTAAAAAAGTACAATTAAAGAATGGCACTGGGGTATGATTGCTTCACTTCCAACCGAGAGGAGCTGCCAGAATGAAGAGACGCGGAGATCGGTGGCGCTGAGGGAAACCTGACAACGCAGATCGAGGCCCACTAAGCTTGTTAATTATCGATTGGTATTGTTTAATTATAATTAAACATGCTAGAGATTAGTTAGATAAACTTCATCTATAATCTACTTATGAATCCAGACATGTTTTGATCTACATTGAAACATAATTCCGGGAAGGGGATAGCTATGAAAATCGGCTTACTAATTGTGGACATGCAAAATATATTCATGAATGAGTTAGCGGACAAACATCAATTGGAATCCGCTTGTGAGTATATTAATCATGTTTCAGGTTTATTGAGGGCAGCAGAGCAAACCGTTATTCACATACAGGACATGGAAGGTGCAAATGATGAGAGTGATCCGGAGGCTAGAAAAATAATTTCTCAAGTGTCCATTGGACCAAAGGATATTGTGCTTGAGAAAGAGTTTTCGAATGCATTTTGGAAAACGGATTTGGAACAGATCCTTCGAGATCAAGGTGTTGAATTGGTTGTAGTATCTGGCTTTGCCGCTGAACAATGCGTTACGTTTACTTTAAACGGCGCGGTGGAGAGAGGGTTCCGTTCAGTGATTTTACAAAAGGGAATCCTGAGTACGAAGCAGGATGCAATTAGCTCCATTTACCGTGATCGGCAGGTCGTATCCTACTCGGTGATCGAATTCATGACGAATATTCTCAAATAAGACCTCCACGGGCGGTTTGACCCCGCCTAACGCGTGTAGAAGCTGTTATTGACGGCTTTAAGCTATCGTTATTATAATTGATCTATGTCTACGCCAATTATATCAACTAAACTATATATTCCCCCGCCTCGGCCTAATGCGGTATTTCGCCCTCGACTTTTTGAGCGGTTGAACGAAGGTTTGAGCCGTAGACTGACCCTTATATCTGCCTCCGCCGGCTACGGTAAAACAACGCTGGTCAGCGAATGGCTCGTCGGTTGTGAACGACCGTTCGCTTGGCTATCGCTCGACGAAGGGGATAATGACCCAATACGCTTTCTGTCTTACCTTATCGCAGCATTGCAAAAGATTGCTGCGAATATTGGAGAGAGCGTATTTGGCATGCTCCATTCCCCCCATGGCCCGCCGATTGAATCCATTCTAACTACTCTGATCAATCAACTCACAGCTATTCCTGACCATTTTATCCTTGTCCTTGACGATTATCACGTCATAGACGCCAAGCCGGTTGAGAAAGCGCTAAGCTTAATTATCGAGCATATGCCGCCGCAGATGCATATGGTCATCATAAGCCGTGAGGATCCACATCTACCTCTTGCTCGGTTGCGCGTCCGGGACCAACTGACTGAGCTGCGTGTCGCAGACTTGCGTTTCACTCATTCTGAAGCAGCCGGATTTCTAAACCAGATGATGGGTCTAAACCTTTTAACCGAAGACATCGCCCTGCTTGAAGCCCGCACAGAAGGCTGGATTGCAGGCTTGCAATTAGCCGCGATCTCCATGAAGGGACTTAAGGACACCACAAGTTTTATCAAGTCCTTCACTGGCAGCCATCATTTTGTGCTCGATTATTTGATTGAAGAAGTGTTGCAGCAGCAGCCCGAAAGCGTTCAGACTTTTTTGCTGTGCACTTCTATCCTCGATCGCATGTGCGGCCCTCTTTGTGATGCCGTTCTTAGCAGAGCAGAAGGGGAACAGACGGACGCAGGTGTATTTTCCAAATCTTCCTTACACCAGGGAGCCTTTTCAACCGGTCAAGAAACCTTGCTAGCGCTCGAGCACGCTAACCTTTTCATCGTCCCATTGGATAACGAACGGCGCTGGTACCGTTATCACCATCTTTTTGCAGATTTGCTCCGGCAGCGATTGCAGCTGAGTGCCCAATCGCCTAAAGGGGATGCGGGAAGCAGTGCAGCCGAATTACATGTACGGGCGAGCCGGTGGTATGAAGAGAACGGACTGGAAATAGAAGCTTTCCAGCATGCGGCTGCCGCTAATGATATTGAACGTGCTGCGCGCCTGATCGAAGGGAACGGGATGCCCCTGCACTTTCGTGGCGCAGTCGCCCCTGTGCGGAACTGGCTGGAGTCGCTTCCATCCGCGATACTGGATGAGCGGCCCTCGTTGTGGGTGATCTATGCTTCGGTTTTATTGTTTGGCAGCCAAATGGCTGGCGTCGAACAAAAACTGAAAGCAGCAGAAGCAGCTCTGCAAGGGGCCGAGCCAAACGAGAAAACCGATGACCTTATGGGGCATATTGCTGCTATTCGCGCAACGCTGGCTGTTACTCAGCACGAGGCAGAAACTATTCTTGTCCAGTCGCGACGCGCCCTGGAATATTTGCACCCAGGCAACCTGCCTGTCCGCACAGCAACTATCTGGACGCTGGGGTATGCCTACCATCTTCAGGGAGACCGTGTCTCGGCTACAAAAGCCTATACCGAAGCGATATCGATCAGCGAGGCGATTGGCCATTTCATTATTACCATAATGGCTACTATTGGCCTCGGCAACATGCAGGAAGCAGACAATCGGCTCGATATGGCAGCTAAGAGCTACCGCCGTGTTCTGCAATTGGCGGGTGATTTGCCGCTGCTAGTTGTCTGCGAAGCTCATCTTGGCCTGGCTCGTATAGGTTATGAATGGAACGACATGGATGCTGCCGGGCAGCACGGCCAAAAGAGCGTCCAACTTGCGATTCAATTAGAAGATACAGATAGATTGGTAGCTTGCGAGCTGATTCTCGCCCGCTTAAAGCTTGCCCAGGGTGATCTGGGGGGCGCAGCCGCTATTGTGTCAAAAGCGGCTCAGTTCGTTCGCCAGCATCATTTTGTGCATCGGGTGTCTGAGATTGCTGCCGTCCAAGCGCTTGTACTGCTTCGTCAGGGCCATCTGGCAGCAGCGGCGAAGCTGGTTCAGAAACACGAAATCCCCCTCGTTCAAGCTCGGGTACATCTGGCTAAGGGAGACACAGCGGCTGTGCTGGATGTTCTCGTTCCGCTGCTCCGGCAGATGGAGGCAAAGGGATGGGAGGATGAGCGGCTCAGGATTATGGTGCTGCTGTCAGTCGCTCTACAGGAGCATGGCGAAAAGGATAAGGCAATACAATTGCTACGTGATGCCTTGGCACTAGCAGAGTCCGGCGGATTCATTCGAATCTTTATCGACGAAGGTATTCCGATGGCTGGACTATTATCTGATGCGGCTGCTCGCGGGATAATGAAGGACTACATAGTCAAGTTGAAGGCTGTTTTTGAAGCTAAAGGGCAGAGGGGCGATGATTATGTACCGGCTGTCCAGCCGCTTATCGAGCCTTTGAGCCAACGCGAGTTAATAGTGTTGCAGCTTATTGCCCAAGGACTCTCGAATCATGAGATTAGCGATAGACTCTTCATTGCCCTAGATACGGTTAAAGGGCACAACCGCAGAATTTTTGGGAAACTTCAAGTTCAAAGACGCACGGAGGCTGTAGCCCGGGCTCGCGAGCTGGGATTGTTGTAATTTTGGGTACAGAAATATCTCTAAGCAACACCAAAGTGTCTATACGATAATATCGGCTTGCAAATATACTACCTGTATACGGAGCGAGTGGACCCGTACAAAGCAGCTTGGAGGAAACCCATGAAAGCAATTGTATGCCCAAAATACGGATCACCGGATGTTCTCCAGCTCAAAGAGGTTGAAAAACCTACAGCAAAGGACAATGAAGTGCTTATTAAGATCTATGCGGCAGTCGTAACACCGTCGGACTGCGCATTTCGTAAGGCCGACCCGTTTATGATTAGACTCATCTATGGCTTTACTAAACCAAGAAATACTAAGCTAGGCGTCGAGTTTGCTGGGGAAATTGAAGCTATCGGCAAAGATGTGAAGTTATTTAAGAAGGGTGATCAGGTGCTTGGAATAAGTCCAAATCACTTTGGCGCTCATGCCGAGTACCTGTGTCTGCCCGAAGATAAACAGGTCGTAGTAAAACCGGGCAATGCAAGCTATGAAGAAGCTGTCGGCGTCTGTGATGGAGCAACCACTGCATTAACTTTCCTTAGAGATAAGGCGAAAATTCAGAGCGGACAAAAAGTACTTATCAATGGCGCTTCTGGATCGGTAGGCGCATATGCGGTGCAGCTTGCCAAGTACTACGGGGCAGAAGTTACCGGAGTATGCGGTGCCTCGAACTTAGAATTAGTGAAATCGCTTGGAGCCGATAAGGTTATTGATTATACCAAAGTTGACTTTACCAAAAGCGGCCAAACCTATGACATCATTTTCGATGCGGTAGGCAAAAGCTCATTTTCACGTTGTAAAGGCTCGCTGGAGCAAGGAGGGGTCTATCTCTTAACGATCCCTACGCTAGCCATTATGTTTCAAATGTTATGGACTTCAAAAATCGGCGGCAAGAAAGCTGTTTTCACGGCTTCGGGCTTACAGCAGAGCAAAGAAAATTTAACCTTTATCAAAGAGCTTTTTGAAGCGGGAAACATAAAATCAGTCATTGATAGACGCTATCCGCTGGAACAGATTGCCGAGGCTCACAGGTACGTTGAAACAGGACATAAAAAGGGAAATGTAGTCATCACGCTGGAATCTAATACGAGGTAACACCAACATATGCTTAATAAAAAATTGAACTCGGTGCATACGCATCTGGGTTCTTTTTTGTAGTTTTCTCAAAAAAGTGAAGTTCTTGATAATCAAGGTCTTTTGTTATCAACACAGCAAGATGCAAGCGCCTACATATCCTCGCAAACGATGAATGCGGCAAAAAAATATTTATATTTTTATCAAACCTATCCTTCCTCCGCAGCGTTATCTCTACATGAAAAGACCATAAAGGAGGAATTATTTATGCTTACACGATTAAAGAAACTGTTTTTGGTAACTGCAATGTGCACGACAATGATTGCCGCTCCGCTTGGTACGGCGTCTGCAGAATCATCGTCCGGGGTCAAGTCTGATGCCGATACGGCGTTTGAGCTTGGGCTTCTAATTGGAGACGGCAACGGTGTGGATACGGCCTATTTGAGTAAAGCGTCAACGCGCTTGCAAGCTGCTATTATCTCGCTTCGCCTTAATGGAAAACTGAAGGACGCACTAGCTTTTACAGGCGAAACTAATTTTTCTGACGCTGCACAGGTAGGCAAAGCCAATCAGTCCGTGCTGGCTTATCTGAAGAGCAAACCGGAGCTAGGCTGGCAGGGCGCGGGTAACAATCGTTTTGAACCAAGCGCAGCGATCAGCTCCCAGCAATTTTACAAGGTCATATTGGAGAACCTCGGTTATAAATCCGGATCAGACTTTACATACCAACAATCGGAAACATTCGCAGCTTCGCATGGCTTGAAAGAGATTGCCGGCAAGTCGTCGCTGCTGAATGCACATCTAGCAACCTCTCTTGTTGAGGCGCTGTCTGCCCATACGAAAAATGGCACGCCGTTCTTTGACACGCTCCAAGCGAGCGGAGTCATTGCCTCCGGGGCAGCATTGCCGCAAGGCGAGCGGATCGGCATTGGGCAAAACGATAAGCTCGGCAACTATTTTACAGATAAAAACGGGCGTGCGCTCTATTTCTTCACGAAGGACGCGGAAAATGTTAATGCCTGTCAAGGCGATTGCTTGAAAAACTGGCCGATCTATTACGATGCGAATCTTCAAATACCGGCTTGGCTGAATAAAGCTGACTTCGCCGTTATTACACGCACAGACGGCGCGAAGCAGCTAACATACAAAAATTGGCCGCTCTATTATTTTGCAAAGGATAGCAAGCCTGGCGATGTAACCGGTGAGGGCGTAGGCGGCGTGTGGTTTGCGGCGAAGTCGGATTACGCGATTATGCTTGGCACCTCAAAGGAAGCGGGCAACTATTTGACTGACGATTACGGCAGAGCCCTTTATTATTTTGACAAGGATACATCCGGAAAAAGCGTTTGCGAAGGCAATTGCCTCGTCAATTGGCCTGCATATTCATCATCAAGCGCTAGTGTCCCATCTACGATCAATGGAAGCGATATCGGAACGATTACCCGCTCGGATGGAAGCAAGCAAGCATCATATAAAGGGTTCCCGCTCTATTATTTTTTAAATGACAAGGCGCATGGAGATTTGAATGGGCAGGGCGTTAATGATGTCTGGTATATCGTCGATCCAGCCCAATTTAATGGAACAACTGCATCAACTACACCAAACACTACACCAACCACACCTGTCGCGACGGTTAAGACGTACAACGTTGACATTAAAGAGTACTCCTTCGGCAAGGAAGCACTTACTGTGGAAGCAGGCTCCAAGGTTATCTTCACGAATTACGATGAGATGAAGCATAATGCGGTTGCTTTGGACGGTTCCTTCTCGACTCCATTGCTCGCTAAAGGCGAAACCTATACAGTAACTTTTGAAAAACCAGGCACTTATAATTATTTTTGCGAGCCGCACAAATCATTTATGACCGGTCAAATCATCGTAAAGTGAGTGTGAGGACATGCGAAAAATAACTTTTGGATGTTTAATGCTGACTTTGTTGCTCCTCTTCTTATCGGGCTGCGGCGGCGCTCAGGAATCTAACGAGACTGCTGCCCACAATACGAAAATGGATATGACAGCTGCTCCGATAAGCTCTGAAGCTGCTGATGAGCATGCAGATGATGATGGTTCTGGATCGGAAAATACTCCAACCCCAAGCCCATCCGATGCAGCCTCCCCGGTGCAGGAGCCGGTTGAAACGGAGAAGCCGAAAGTAACGGAAAAGCTTGAAGCTACTGAGAAGCCTGCTGCAACAGTGAAGACGACAGAAACGAAGCCGAAGGCTACTCCAGTCCAGCCTAAGTCTACGCCAAAGGCACCGGTCAAAACGGAGGAGCCGATTAAAGACAAAGAACAGCCTTCCGACGAGGTAACCGTTCATACGGTTGAGATTACGAACTTCGCCTTCTCACCGGATAAGCTCGAAATTTCGCAGGGCGATATCGTCACTTTTATCAATAAGGATGAGGTAAAGCATTCTGCAACAGATGATAATGGACAATTCGATACGGAGTTGCTTGCCCAAAATGAAAGCAAGAAGGTTACTTTTTCAGAAGCAGGCGAGTTCGGCTACTATTGTATTCCTCATCCAGGCATGAGAGGGTCAATTGTAGTAAAGGAAAAATAATTTATCATTTATTAAAAGATTAGGAGCAGCTGTTTATGGCTGCTCCTGTTTCTGATAACATGAAGAAAAAAAGCCTGTCGTGGAGGCGCTAATCAATGCTTAATCTTACCGATCAAGAACTCATGCAGCATATTAGAAACGGTAAAAATAAAGCGCTGTCCGTTCTTTATGACCGGTATGGCTCTTTGGTGTATTCCTTTGCCATCAAGGCGGTTCGGGATGAGTCAACCGCAAGAGACATTTCGCAGGCGGTATTTATGCGTTTATGGACGACAGAATCGGAATACGACCCAGATAAGGGACGTTTTACAAGCTGGCTCCTTACCATTACCCGTAATATAACGATGGATCATATTCGTAAACAAAGAAGAGAAGCTTCCGGCCTTGTACAAATTACGGATGAACGATTTAATGAATTGCCTGATCAACTGGGTCTGTCGCCCGAGGAGCATGTTGAAAGACATTCCATAAGGGAGCAAATTCAGCAGGCGTGCAAGCATTTATCTCTATCACAGAAAACGCTTCTCGAGCATTTTTATTGGCAAGGCTATAGCTTGAGAGAGCTGGCACAGCTGTATGATCAGCCTCTCGGAACAGTCAAGAACAGACTTCATCAGACTTTGAAAATATTGCGAAGGCATCTTGCGGCAAAGGGGGAACTTTAAATGAATGACGAAGCATATAGCCGCGATTGCGATTTCATACTCGATTATTTATCTGGTACTGGTTCAAATGAGGAAAGGGAAGCTTTCGAGCGTCATTTGACTTATTGTGATTCTTGCAAGCAAGAGCTGGCCGAATTGCAAATCGTATGGGAGGAGCTTCCCTTGGATATGAATCGAATTGAACCGCCAGAGGATTTAAAGGAGCAGATTATGGCTGCTGCCAAAGCAGTACCAAGGCGCCATAAAGCACGGATTGGAAGAAAGCTATGGAAGCCCGCAATAGCGGTAGCGGCGGCAGCGCTTATTTTTGTCGGCGGCTCGTTATGGGAAAATCCTTTCGTTAAAAAACAGGATTCGCGACTAGAATCCATTGAAAATGCTTTATTTGCTCCAGCCTCCGAGATTGTTCAGATCACGATGCTGAAGGCGGAATCCACGGAGAAGGAGCATGCGTATGGTGTAGCATGCATTGTTGACAATGGAAAGAGCAAGCAGTTTGTAGTCTATGTGTTCGGAGCCCAAGAAACAAAAAACGAGGAGGCTTATCAAGTGTGGCTTCTCCGAGAAGGTATTCGAACGAGCGCAGGCACGTTCCGCGTTGACGAGAAAGGAGTCGGGCTGCTTGCTATGGGGATAGAGTCAGAACAATTAACCTATGATAGCATCGGCATAACGTTGGAGCCTGATGAGAAGGGCGATCAGCCGCGCGGGACGAAAGCATTCGGAACGGATACCGGTTCCTATTCGGCTAATACATTATAGCTTTAGAATAGAGGAGCTGTCTCAAAGGGTTATCACCCCTGAGGACAGCTTCTTTATTTATGCGCATCACACGTTAACTGTGTAAGAGGTGCTCCGCCAGCGGAAATAGATCTAGAAACTAGATCTATTCCTCTTAAAGGAGGGCGATTTGAGGAAATAGGTCTAGAAAGTAGACCTATTATAGGCTCGCAAGCAGCCCAATGTTCATTTTGACGCTCCGCCAGCGGAAATAGATCTAGAAACTAGATCTATTCCTCTTAAAGGGGGGCGATTCGAGGAAATAGGTCTAGAAAGTAGACCTATTTTAGTCGTGAAAGCTGCCTAATGGGCATTTTGACGCTCCGCCAGCGGAAATAGATCTAGAAACTAGATCTATTCCTCTTAAACGGGGCGATTCGATGAAATAGGTCTAGAAAGTAGACCTATTTTAGACGATGCCACTTTTGGGATAGCTCATTGTTTGTGGCAGGGATATGAATCTATTATTCTATAAAACAATCAGATGACTAGTTGCGAATGATAGATTTGCTACATATGTTGTAAGTAGCTTCTATGAGGAGGTATTACGCATATGCCAAAAGAAAAGAAAAATGCAAAAAACAATGGAAATCGTACTGGTGGCAACCGTACAGGCGGCAACCGTACAGGCGGCAACCGTACAGGCGGCAACCGTACAGGCGGCAACCGCACAGGTGGCAACCGTACAGGAGGTAACCGCACAGGCGGAAACCGTACAGGAGGTAACCGCACAGGTGGCAACCGTACCGGAGGAAACCGTACTGGAGGCAATCGTACAGGCGGAAACCGTACTGGAGGCAATCGTACAGGCGGCAACCGCTCAGGAAATAGATCAGGAGGAAGAGACCTGGCTTTCGGACTTTAAATCAAGTAGAGGGCGCACAAGAAAAAGAATAGCGTAAAAAAAGCAGTTCATTCCTCCTCGGGTGTATGAGCTGCTTTTTCTTTGAATTCCACGCTGAGCTAGCTTGCTTATCCTTTCCCTTTGCGGGTCAAATCCGCTAAATCATCCCATTGCTTGGCCGTCAGCTCGGATAAGCTGTTGAATTGGCCTGCTCCTTGCAGCCATTCGCCGCCGTCAATCGTCACGACTTCACCGTTCATATAAGCTGCATAGTCAGAAATGAGATAAGCAGCCAGATTTGCAAGCTCCTCTTTATTGCCTACCCGTTTTAAGGGAACCCGGCCGATCATTTTTTCTTCCAGCTCTGGAGTAGGAGCAAGGCGTGACCATGCTCCCTCTGTAGGGAATGGCCCTGGCGCAATAGCAACCTGCCGGATTCCATAAGCCGCCCATTCCACGGCCAGCGATCTTGTAAGCGCCAGTACGCCAGCTTTTGCCGCCGCAGAGGGTACGACATAGCCCGAGCCTGTCGTGGCATAGGTGGTAACGATGTTCAGCATAGTGCCGGCGATTCCTTGTTCAATCCAACGCTTCCCAACCTCAAGTGTCGTATAAAAGGTGCCGTGCAGTACGATATTCAAGACAGTGTCTACCGCTCTAGGCGAGAGCCGTTCAGTAGGGCTGACGAAATTGCCGGCAGCATTGTTAACGAGTACATCGATGTGCCCAAAATGGTTCTCAACGGCCGTTATCAGTTCACTCACTTGAGCGGGGTCACGGACATCACAGCTTTTGTAATATACGGGGGTTGCCGCTAGGCTCATTTCCTCTGCAGCCTTTGCGAGCACGGCTTCGCGGCGACTGGCAATAGCCAGATTGGCGCCAAGCGCAACAAACCTCTCTCCCATAGCACGGCCAAGACCTGTCGCTCCGCCAGTAATCAGCACGACCTTTCCTTTCAATAGATCAGTGGAAAAAGGCTCCATATACACACCTCCCTTTGAATCAGCATCGCATCGTTCGTTTAATCATATCAGCGATAGCTAAAGGTTATGTCCATATACAATAGGAAACCGTACAATTTCTGTCGAGGAATGCAATACGCCTCATGAGCAGGCCGTATTAGCCGTCGTTGTTTAAATATTTTCCAATAAAGGCAGCCACTTTCTGCTCGTAGGTCCGTCTGTCGGTAGCGTAAGCCATACCATGCCCCGCTTCTGCTACAATATAAATTTCTTTCTCCGCCGTGCAGGCCTCATACAGTTTCCAAGCCATTTCGGTGGGAACAAAAGTATCTGCTGCTCCATGAATAAAAAACATAGGCAGCTTGTTTTTTTTCAGTTGGGATAATGCTGATGCCTCATGAAAATGGTAGCCTGCTTTCAACCGGGTAACCAAGCTCGTTGCAGGCATAATAGGGAAGGCGGGAAGCTTATAGATCCTTTTTAGCTGGTAAAGGAGCTGATCATGCGCGGAAGTATAGCCGCAATCCTCAACAATCGCTTTGACTTGGCTAGGGACATCCTCGCCGCTTATCATCATGACGGTTGCGCCTCCCATGGAGATGCCATGCAGAACAATTTGCGCAGAATCGCCAACAGCCTCTACCACCCTGCGAATCCAAAGCAGATAATCCTTCCGATCGGGCCAGCCGAAGCCGATATAATCGCCTTCGCTATTGCCATGACCACGGTCATCAGGCATGAGCACATTGTAGCCAAGCTTCTCATAATAAAACTTAGCGAAGCTGCCCATATCTTTCCCTTGCGAGGAATAGCCATGAGCGAGTATGACTGCTCGAGTAGTTGGCACCTTGGCTGCAAGGTAATAACCGACGAGTGCCAAGCCGTCATCGGACGTAATGCGCCAAGTTTCGTAGTCTTGGCTTTCTACCCAATCCACTCCCATCACGTCTACTGGAGTAGGCTGCACCTTTTCGGTAATAGCAGGGTCGATAGAATCTTCATTACTCTTGCTGCTCTGGATTTGGGCTAAATCTGCGTTGTCGCTCAAAAATTGCTTGGAATTGCGCTTAATGGCAACATGATAGAAATAAAAGCTAGCAGCAATCAAAATGAGTAGCAGCAGGACAAGCAGGCTGCCTGTCCCAATCCATATCGGGCGAACAAATAGCATCATTGCGCTTACTCCTTAGTGTTTTTCTAGAGAACAACATTACCTTTTTAAAATAGCAGTGTTGCCTCAGTGATGCAATTCTTCCTCCTTTCAGAGGATCGTAGATTGCGACCGTGACCATAATGTAATATTATCAAATGTCCAGCTATACAAACGAGGCATCATACCGGTCCTCTGAAAATTCCCGGGAGGCTGGATGTCGGTGTTAAAATTGATGAGTCCGGCTATAAAACGATGTTTCGGCTTTACGATGCTTCCTTTGAAAAAATCAAAGAGTAATCCTTCCTATCGATTGAAGATAGCTGCTAAAAATAAAAAGGAGAAGGCGAGTAGGGGCCTTCTCCTTTTTCGTTTAGCTTTTCCGACATGATGTTAACTCTCGATCATTATCGTATCGTTAACTGTGTTCCACTTGACGCTGGCGCCAAGCGCTTCCGTTACGAAGCGGAGCGGGACAATCGTCCTGGTTTGGTAGTAACGAGGCGCTTCAGCGATTTGCTTCTTCATACCGTTAACGATTGTTTGATGTTTATATACCTCAAGCTGTATGCTCGTTTTTCCTTTGCTGATCGCAATTTTGCCAGAGCTGTAGCTCACCTTCGCGCCCAGAGCCTCGAACACGTCGCGCAGCGGGACGAAGGTTGTCCCGTTTATGATAACCGGAGCAGCGCTTAGCGGAATGTAGGCATCATTTAGTTGAATGGAGAAGCTTTTGAACACAGCAGCTGGCTTGACGACGGATAATGTTTTTGGTGATGCTGATCCTTGATTAAGAGCCCCATATTTAGCCTCGCCCCAGGACCACACCGTCCCTTTGTCGTCCAAGGCTAGCCCGCTATTCGCTGCTCTAGCTTCAATATCTACCATATTGCTCAAGCCTTTTATTTGAATCAATGAGCCATTTTCCTCGCTATTCCAGACCGAGCCATCCTGATGCAAGGCCAGGTTGTAATTAGCACTGTATGGGGCTGCAGATATTTTTGTGAAGCCGCCTTTAGGCTTTACAGCCGGTGGCTCATAGTAGCCAACCGTTCCGTCTTTCCGGAGCAATAAAAGGTTGCCCATGTAGTCATTGAACATTTCCGAGACGGCCATGATATCCTTCGTTGCCCAGGGCAATGTATCCTCGCCCATACGTACATTGTTCCAATAGCCCCAGCGATTGACGCTGCCATCTTCTTTGACGATTGATATATTGTTTTGAGAAGCCGCAATCGCTTTAATGTTCTCCCTCTTAATCAAGCCGGGAACGTAGGCTTTTTCTTCTTGAGGCCGCTCTTCATAGGCGATGCAATAGTTTTCATTAAATGTAAAGTCTGAGCGTGTCATCGACACGATGCACGAATTTCCCCAGATCCATGCCGTGTGATCTTTTGTAAGAGCAACATGAAAGGAGCGGCCGCTTGCAATGGCGACTACGTTTTTTAACCCTTTGACCTGCTCAGGCTCATGGTTCGCGCTTGCTTTTGGCTTATCGATCATGCCATTCCCGAGCTGCCCCGATTCATTTGAACCCCAGGTCCATACGGTGCCGTCCGCCTTCAGTGCAATATTGCCAACTTCGGCCGCTATCGCTCCCGCAATTTTAGGGCCTCGCTTTGCTTGTTCATTGCCTTCCCATGTCCAAATTGTACCGTCCTTTTGAAGCGCCATATGCGATTCTAACGACGAATCGATGTCGATTATGCCGGTTAGCTCGGAGCCTTTGCGCACAATCTCCTGTTCGGCAAATGCCGTATGAACCTGCATGAAGCACATACAGAGAAGCAGAAACGTCAGTCCTGTCCATTTCTTTTGCAGTCTCATCCTGTTGGCTCTCCTTCTCATGTGATAATAAGGT
Source organism: Paenibacillus sp. PL91 (assembly GCF_012935325.2). Classification (GTDB taxonomy): domain Bacteria; phylum Bacillota; class Bacilli; order Paenibacillales; family Paenibacillaceae; genus Pristimantibacillus. Next base: position 602,361 of record NZ_JABBYG020000002.1, on the reverse strand, counting down.
ATAAAAGGTTAGACGCAATAAGTAGCTGAAAAGTTATTTATATCATTAAAAATAGACAGAGACAAAGTTTTAAAGATGTTGTTTGCCAAAAAATAGTTTATACTAGGCTTGTTCAGCATTTATTCGGGTCGTATAAGGGGTCATATGGGCATGGAAATCGTAGAAGCAACCATTTCGTCCATTCAAGCAGCTTTGGAAGCAGGGGAGCTTACTTCTCGTGAGCTGGTCCTGTTTTATTTTGACCGAATCGCGTCCCATGATAAAGAAGGCCTTACGATCAATTCGGTGCTTGAGCTTAATCCCGACGCTTTATTTATTGCTGCTGCCTTAGATAGTGAACGAGCAACTCAGGGGCCAAGAGGGCCGCTTCATGGCATTCCGATTCTGCTCAAGGACAATATAAATACGGGTGATTTGATGCATACGAGCGCAGGCTCGCTTGCACTTGCCAACAGCTATGCGGGAGAGGATGCCTTTATTGTGAAGCGGCTCCGCGAAGCAGGGGCTATTATACTCGGAAAAGCGAATATGACGGAGTTTGCCAACTTTATGACAGATGGAATGCCGTCCGGATATAGCTCGCGCGGCGGGCAGGTTTTAAACCCGTACAATATTTCTACGCCGACAGGCGGGTCGAGCGCTGGCTCGGGCGTCGCGGTTGCATGTAATTTTTGCATGGCTTCAATCGGTACGGAAACCTCGGGCTCGATATTGAATCCGGGCAACTTAAGCTCAACTGTCGGCATTAAGCCGACGGTCGGGCTGGTGAGCCGAACGGGCATTTTGCCGCTATCAAACAGTCAGGATACAGCAGGTCCAATGGCAAGGACGGTAACGGATGCTGTGCATGTTCTAAACGATATTGTAGCGCATGATGCGAGTGACGCTGCAATGGGAGCGGGATATTGGCGCAAGCAAGAGGATTATTGCGTATTTCTTGATCCGCTTGGTCTCGAAGGCGCTCGAATCGGTATTCCGAGAGACTATTTCTTTGAAGAATTGACGGACGAGCAGTTAGCGATCTTTAACGGGGCAGTGGAGCTGATGAGAGAATGCGGCGCGATTATTGTAGACCCGGCAGATGTACGGACCGCTCGCCAAATCAAGTATTCCTCGGTCGTGCTCAACGAGTTCAAAACCTCGCTGAATGCTTACTTGTCCAAGCTGCCGCCCGGCTCTCAAATTCGTACGCTGAAGGACATTATCGCTTTTAATAATGAGCATCCAATCGAGACGCTCAAGTACGGGCAATCGACGCTGCTTTCTGCCGAAACTACAACATCGGGCACACAGACCGATGTACCATACCTTCGAGACCGTGCTGCCGATCTCAAATTGTGCAAGGACGAAGGGCTGGATGCAACGATGAAAGAGCATCAGCTGGATGCACTGCTGTTTCCAGCTGATTTTGGAGCCAGAATTACGTCGCGCGCCGGCTATCCGTCTATTGTTGTTCCGGCGGGCTATACCGCCAAGGGAGTTCCATTTGGCGTCACTTTCGCAGCGAGAGCGTACGAGGAACCGATGCTCATCAAGCTTGCTTATGCCTATGAGCAGCATAGCCGGGTTCGCAGGCCGCCTTCCTTAAAGAGCTTTATTTAGGCAGCTTTACATCATAAAAATCCTCCAGACAATAGCATGTCGGGAGGATTTTTTTCGTTAGACGTTTATTTTTTGGCTTTGAAATGAACGACCGCGCTATAGAGCATTTTTTCGATTTTAGGATTAAATACGGCATGATGGCTGACGTGGAACACCTCTAGCAGCAAGCCTTTATTATTTTCAATTTGCTGATCGATCTTTTGCTCCAGCGTTTTCAAATCATAGGCTTCAAAAAACTCAATCTTGTTTTCAATTAAATCTAACCGGAAGTCCATTCGAGTATCTCCTAAACATAGATTTATTACCTAAATCTATTATACAGCTATACTACTTCGCCCACAAAGATTCAATTTCCTCGAGCGATTTTCCTTTCGTCTCCGGTACAACGCGCCAGGTGAACAAGAAGGCGAGCAGCGCCATGCTGCCATAAATCCAGAACGTGGCTGCAGGACCTGCGGAGCTTAGCAATGGCGGAAATGATTGCGATACGATGTAATCCGCTGCCCAGAGCGCCATAGCCGCAATTGCGGTCGCTTTGCCGCGGATACGATTCGGAAATATTTCGGACATGATGACCCATACGACAGGCCCAAGCGAAATCGCGAAGGAGGCTACGTACAGCAAGATGAAGATAAGCACGAGCGGGCCATCAGCATGTCCGGTTTGGAAGGCAATGCCTATAACGAGCAAGCAAATAGCCATTGAAGCCGAGCCGACGAGAAGCAGCGCTTTGCGTCCGACTTTATCAATAAGCCATAAGGCGACGATGGTGAATAAGAAGTTAATAAAGCCGACCAGAATCGTTTGAATCAGAGAAGCATTCGTACCGGCACCTGTCGCTTTAAAAATTTCCGGGGCATAATACATGACCGCATTAATTCCTGTAATCTGCTGAAGAACTGCGAGTCCTACTCCTACGATAAGAGCTATTCGCAGTGAAGGGCTGAACAGCTGACGGATCGAACCGCTTTCTTGCTCGAACGATTGCTTAATGTCAAGCACCTCTTGTTTAGCAAGCTCTTCGCCGTGAATTCGCAATAAAATAGGCAGTGCTGCCGCTGCTCGTCCTTGCTTGATCAGCCATCTAGGGCTCTCAGGCACGAAGAACAGCAAAATCAAAAAGAGCAAGCCGGGTATTGCGCCAACGCCGAACATCCAGCGCCAAGCGGAGGCTACAGCCCAAGCTTCATCGCCCGAGCCTGAAATCCACAGATTAACAAAATAGGTAAGAAAGATTCCAGTTACAATAGCAAGCTGGTTGAGTGCAACAAGCCTGCCCCGATATTTTGCTGGAGCAATCTCAGCATTGTAAAGCGGGCATAGGGTAGAGGTAATGCCTATCCCGATTCCGCCGATAATCCGCGCGATTATAAAACCGGAGAAGCTGTCCGGAATCGCAGTGCCGATCGAGCTGATAATAAACAAGATCGCCGCTGAGATCAGTACTTTTTTGCGGCCGAAGCGATCTCCTAAAACGCCCGACATTGCCGCTCCTACGATACAGCCAATGATCAAGCTTGAAACGGCCCATCCAACTTGGAGCTTCGTTAAGTCGAATCGATCCTCCATAAATCCTACTGCACCCGATACGACCGCTGTATCGAAGCCAAATAATAATCCGCCAAGAGCGGATACAATAGAAACAAGGGTTACAAATTTCATGCTCACTTGTTCTTTTTTGCTCGTCATCGCCATTCCCACAATCGTTTTTCTCCTCTCTGACAATCCCATCCTGCGTTAAAACGAATTTCATTATATCACGCAAAATGCACGTCTCCGCGTGCAAACACCTTCACAAATCAGTGTTGTTGCTGTATTAATTTTGGACTATAGATGTAAGGTGCCCTTATTTAGGGAAACTAGCATTTTATTGTCCTGCCAAACACAAAAAAGTCCATGTCTTAGCGACATGGAGCTAGATGGCCGTGCTTATTTCGTTTGACCGCGATAATCGGAAGGTGTGACGCCGGTCACTTTTTTGAAAACACGGCTGAAGTAATTCGGATCGTTGTAGCCGACCTCGAAGCAAACCTCCTTCAGGCTTAGCTCTCCAGAGGCCATAAGCGCTTTCGCTTTATCGATTCGAAGGGCTGTGACGTAGTCGATAAAAGTGGTGCCTACCTGCTGCTTGAAAATTTTGCTGAAATAGTGGGGATTAAGATGCACAAAGTCCGCCGCCTCCTCAAGTGACAGGTCTTCTGAAAATCTCCCCTGGATGTATGCTTTGGCACGGTCAAGAACCGTTTGGGTTTGCTGCTCGCGCTGCTCGCGAATACGCTGCATAGCGGAGAGAACGTATGCCTCAGGGATCGTTTCAGCACTCGCAGGCAGGCGCGGCTGATCGGATGCGGCTTGCCCGATTCCTTGCTTCAATTCATCGAAGTGACATACGTTGCCGCATTGCTCAAAGTAATTGGAGGCAAATACCGCTTCAAAATAAGATTTGCGCAGACCTTCCGCGCCAGCGTGAGCTTGTCCGATGCCGATCAAGATTTCGAACTCCAGCTGCCTTGCTGCTATCGCACATAATTTTTCTCCGAATGCCGTAGTCGTCTCTTTCCATTCCGCATCTGTCAGCGAGCTGGCTTTGTTTATGAAGATCGCCATATGGCGTTCGATTAAGGAGCTGACAATGCTTGTCGCCGCGTTGGTTTTGGCAAACCCTCTGATCGTATCGTAAATTTTATGCTTATTGTCTATTTTAATTGGCTCGGGAAAGGCGATTACGATAGCACAGCCTTGCGATAGAGGAAAGCTAAGCCATTCGGACAATTGCTCAATGTCGGTGTACGTAATATGATCAAGCATAAACATCATCGCCAGCTCATTTTCTGCTAAGGGCAGTAATTGAGACAGCTTTTGCCGCAGCTCCAGCTCATCCGAACGCTTCTTTTTTTCTTGCTCGAGCTCTTCTATAAGCTGCTGAAGGGTTTCTACGACCTGCTCCCGCTTGGCTGGCTTGATAAGGTACTCCTTTACACCAAGAGAAAGTGCCTCTTTGGCATATGCAAAATAATCATAAGCCGTCACCATGACAAATTTGGTATCCGGCAATTTATTTTTTATTTCGCGTATAGCCTCTAATCCTTGAATGCCTGGCATATTGATATCCATTAATACGATATGCGGACGATGCTCCTCTGCCCGCTCTATCGCGATACGTCCGTTTTCGGCATGGAGAATCTGAAACGTATTTGGCAGCATTCGCTCAATGATCCATTCCAAGCCTTCACGCTCAAGCGCCTCATCATCCGCGATCAACAGTCGGTACATAAATAGGTTCACCTCCGTTTTCCTTAACGTTTGGTATCCGAATCGCAACCGTGGTTCCTTTGCCAAGCTCGCTATGTATCTCGATCAGCTCATGTACGCCATAAAACAATTGCAGTCGTCTAAACACATTTTTTGTGCCAAGTCCAGTTGATTGCTTGTGATGAGGCTCTGATTCAAGCCGCAGCAACGATTGGCGAATCTCTTCGGTCATCCCGCTTCCATTATCTGATACCGAGATGAGCACGCCATCCGAGTCCCGTACGATTTCAAGCCGAATGATCGCGCCGCTCTCCATATGCTCAATGCCGTGCATAAAAGCATTTTCTACGATTGGCTGGAGCGTTAGCGCAGGAATGGGCTGCTGCAGCGCAGACGGCTCGATATCCATCACAAGCTGTATGCGGTCGCGAAAGCGGGCCTGCTGAATGATGAAATATTCCTTTACATGTGCCACCTCGTCCTGCAGGGTAACCGGCTGATCGAGATTGCGCAAATTGTATCTTAATAAATTAGACATCGATACGATGAGATCGCTTGTTCTCTCGGCTCCTTCGAGGAGCGCGAGCTTGGACAGCACATTGAGCGTATTGAACAGAAAATGCGGATTGATCTGGCTTTGCAGCGCCTGAAGCTCCAATTCCTTAACGAGCCGGTCTTTCTTAAGGCTTTCTTTGTCCTTCTCGATCAAGATGAGCAGGTCGCTCGACATTTGCTCAAATGCACCCGTCAATAAGCCAAGCTCGTCATTGGAGTTATGCAATCTCTGGCTTGCGGTTTGCTGAAGCTCACCTTTTGAAATTTGTTTTGCACGTGTGACAAGCCTGCTTACGGGAGCGGTAATGCTGCGCGATATCCATATGGCAAGCAAAATGCTCAGCAGCGTGTTGGTGATGAATACCGCTGCTCCGAGCAGGTACATGCGCTTATTTTCCGCTTGAATTTGCTCGTATATCGGTTGATAGACGCTTAATTCCATTTCGACAAGCTGCTGTCCATCCTCCCGAATAAAGCTTGCCGTTTTCTCCGCTTTTTCGTAGGGGGCGAGGGAAGCAATTGCGCTTTCGGCTGACACGGCCGCGAAGGCAGCTTGCTGCTGCTCCAAAAAAGTATCCAGCAAATTTATATAGCTTCTTATAGTAGACGAGTGGACGGAGGTTTTTGACTCAGCGTGAAGCTGGGCGCGGAGCTCCATCAGTTTATTTGCATTTTTTGTGTACCGTTCATGATTAAGCTCGTCAGGATTTAGTAAATAACTGTGAAGCGCTCCTAGGCCGCTCTCGGCGATCTGTGAAGTTTGGTTGTATAAGAGGAGGCGATCCATCATTTGATTATAGCCTTGCTCCACCATTTTTCCACTTTGAAACAAGAAGAAGGTAATAAGATTGACTAGCAGAACGAGCAATGGGATAAAAATAAGCAGCTTCGTACGAATGGTCATGGGCTCGTTGCTCCAATTTTATCATTTAAGGCTTGTCCGTCCTGAACCGTAATCTTCGTAAAATGCCGCTCGGGAAGCGTCTCGCCATGCAAATAATCATTCAGAAGCGAAATGGCGTCATAGCCCATGTTGTACGGCTGCTGGACGATAGTTGCTTTGATTTTACCGCTGGTGATCCGCTCTAGCGTTTCTTCCAAGGCGTCAAACGCAAAAATGTGCAAGCCGCTTTGCTTCGATCGTTCGGCAGCCTCCGCAATGCCGATCCCATCCAAGGCGCTAAGCCCGACCATATAATCCAGCTGCGGATATTGGAGCAGCAGCTCTTCAGCTTCCCCGGCCGCCTGAAGACGAGAAATATTGGAGGATCGAACAGCGACAAGGGACAGCTCTGGATACTGGGCGATAACCGAGAGGAAGCCTTCGAGTCTCAGCTGTTGATTAGGCGATTGCTCATTCCCTATCAGAACGGCAACCTGCCCCTTATGTCCGGCAGCTGTGGCAACGAGCCCGCCCATTATTTTTCCGGCATCGAGATTGTTCGTTCCTACATAAGTAAGCCTTCGGCTGCTCGGTTCATCCGTATCTATTGTAATGACGGGAATACGCTCGCTTACAGCTTGATTAATGAGATCCACAAATTGAGGGTCGTTTATCCCTTGCACGAGCAGCGCATCTGCTTTGGCTGCTATCGCTTTCTCCAGCAGCTTGATTTGCTCATTCGGATTAATGCGAAGCGGTCCTGTGTAAGCAAGCTGCATCCCGTATTTAGTTGAAGCTTCCCTTGCTCCTTGTTCGATCGACCGCCAATAAGGATTATCGAGCTCTTGAGATAGGAGAACAACATGGTAGGGCTCTTTGTCGCTGGCTTCATTAGAGAGAATAGGCTGCAGCAGCTCGCGTATTCGCAGCGTCGAGAACAAAAAGCTAAGCAGAAGGCTGGAAAACACAATAAATAATATGGCGATTCCAATATTCCATTTTCGGTTGGACATAATACAGCTCCTTATGACGTCCATATCTATTGGATTATTATACAAGAACCATCCTACAATCAAAAGCTGGACCGAATCCTGAAAGCAAATGAAAAAAGGACATGGCCAACAAAAATAGGTAAGACTGCTATTTCTTTATTTTTCACGCCATTGTATAGTTTTTGATTATAGGCATTTGATAAAAGGAGTCAGATAAGTAGTGCTAAAAATCAGTGCTTTTTCCAAGCTGAGCGGTGTTTCCGTTAAGACGTTAAGATTTTACGATAGCGTGAAGCTGCTTGAGCCCGCCTTTATAGATCCTAATAATGGCTATAGGTTCTATAGCCAAGAGCAGCTTTTAACCGTTAAGCGCATTACCGCCTTTAAGGAACATGGCTTCACGCTGGATCAAATTAAACCCTTTCTAGAAAAGCATGCTATACCCGACGTAAAACTAAAGTTAACCGATAAGAAGAAAGAGCTTGAGCGTTCCATCTTGGAAGCGCAGCAGCAGTTGAGAGAGATCGATAATAGGATTGCCCGCGTCGAGGAAGCGGATAACCGCCAACAAGAAACACCGATAACCGTCCGTAATGTACAGCCTCAGCTTTCGGCTTCGATTCGTGATATCGTTCCGCGAAAGCACCTTTGTCTGCTGCTTGATGAACTCACAAAATACGTCAATTCGTATGGGGCGGACGAAGGACGAGAGCTGACGATTCTATGGCATGAACATGGCGGCATGGACAAGGAACAAGCCAATCTAGAGGTTTCAGTACCGCTGACTCAAGCAATTCCAAGCAACGATAGAGTAAACGTCAGCCTTCTGCCTGAGTTAAAAACGGCCGCTTCGCTCGTACACCTCTGCAATCCTTACGATGACTCATGCCTTGCTGCTGATCAGTTAGAATCATGGATCTCGTCTCAAGGCTATGTTCGTTCCTACAAAGAGCCGATCCGCGAAACCTATTTAACTTCGGACAAAGATATTTACGGAAAAATGCGCTTGGCTGAATTGCTTATTCCCCTAGAGTAGAGTTTGGTTAAGATCTATTTCATCTCCGTTCCTCCTTCCGGAGTTCAGTTTTACTCTGAAAAATATTTTCATCTCCCTCTCTTGACTCTCCCCTTTACGGGAAGGTGTACAGTAGCCTTACACATCATAAGGGAGTGAGATCTATGAAACGATTGGAAGGTAAAATTGCATTGGTCACAGGCGGAAGCCGCGGTATCGGAAAAGGAATTGCGCTGCGACTGGCGCAAGAGGGCGCTCTAATTGTCGTACACTATGGATGCCGCCGTGCTGCTGGAGAAGAAGTCGTCCGGGCCATTGAAGCACAGGGAGGACAGGCTCTGGCTATAGGAGCAAATCTCGAAACCGTTGCCGGGGTAACGGATTTGGTCCAAACGATGGAGGAAACGCTCCTTCGCCAAACCGGCCAGAAGCAGATCGATATTCTCGTTAATAATGCCGGTATAGGAACTTCCAAAACATTGGAGGATACTACGGAGGAGGATTTCGACGCGGTATTTGCAGTAAATGTAAAAGCGCCGTTTTTCCTCGTCCAGCAGACCTTGCTGCTGCTGCGTGACGGTGGGCGAATTATCAACATCTCCTCAGGCGTTACGAGAATTGCGTATCCCCATATTATGGCGTACAACTTGACGAAAGGTGCCATAAATACGTTTACTCTGCATCTTGCGAAACTATTAGGGCATCGCAGGATTACAGTTAATGCCGTGCTCCCTGGCATAGTGGATACGGACGTAAATGCGGAATGGCTGCATACGCCGGAAGGCCAACGACATGCGGGCGAAATGTCTGCCCTTGGCAGGGTCGGCGAACCATCGGATATCGCGGACATCGTAGCTTTTCTCTCGTCATCGGACGGCCGTTGGATTACCGGCCAGATGGTCGATGCCACGGGCGGATCACATTTATAAGTTCAATCAACAGCCCTTCCAGGCAAAAAGGATGGGCTGTTTTTATGTTTAATCGTCATAAAAACTTGCCGATCCTTTAGATAAGGTTAGCTTAACGGGTCTAACGGCATAAAAAGAAGAAGCTTGTCGCGGTGCGACAGCGGGTTGATCGAAGAAGGAGATAAATAAATTAACTTTTAAGTTATGAATAATGAAGAATATATCCTTTTATTAAAGTATTTATTGACAATTAAGATGATGAAGGCGTATTCTTGTTACGAAATAGTTGTTTTTTGGATTTATGATTAACTTATATATTAATTCAATGAATGAAAAATGCTGAAACGAGAAGAAGAGAGGTTGTGTGATGAAAATGGCTTTGAATACCGTAAAAGCTGAGCAGGTCAGCATTCCCCGTTCCGAATATCCGCGTCCCGATTGGCAGCGTGCAGAATGGATGAATTTAAACGGAATTTGGTCTTTCGAGTTTGACCACGAGAATGCAGGACTTCAAGCGGACTGGCATAAGTCGAAGGGGCAGCACTTTCAATCACAAATTACGGTTCCTTTCTCATGGTCAAGCCCATTGTCTGGCATTGGAAGCGATGATAAAGGGATCGCTTGGTATTATAGGGAGATGGAATGGGCGCCTGCAACTGAAAATTCAAAAATATTTCTTCGCTTCGGCGCTGTAGATTATAAAGCTGATATTTGGGTAAACGGCAACTCGATCGGTTCACATTCGGGCGGCTATGGCCAATTTGAATTTGACGTAACAGAAGTATGGTCCTTGGATAAGTGCAACTCGATTACGGTTCGTGTCGAAGATTTTGATCATAATTATCAAGCTCGCGGGAAGCAGGGCTATGGTGAAATTCGCGGCATTTGGCAGCCGGTATGGCTGGAAGGCCGTCCGCAGAGCTATGTTCGTGATTCCAAGTTTACTACGAAAATAGATGGAACAGTTGATGTGATTACAACCGTAATGGCTCATAGCGCAGGAAAGGCGCAGCTTTCCTTCTCATTTGCGCAAGGCGCGGTGTCGCATGAGATCGAAGCGGAACTGACGGAAGGCAGCAACTCCATCCATACGATGTTCGTTATTTCCGACCCAGAGCTATGGAGCCCGGAAAATCCATATTTATATGAAGGCGAAGTGAGCTTGACTAGCGAGGGACAGACGGATGCGATCAGCACCTATTTTGGCGTGCGCGAGATCGGAACGGCGATCGTTGGCGATCGAAGCTATCGCTGGATCACGTTAAACGGCAAGCCCGTCTACTTAAACGGAACGCTGGATCAATCGTTCCATCCAACTGGCTATTTCACTTATCCTTCTGATCAAGAGATGCAGGAAGAAATTTTCCTCATGAAGCGGTTAGGCTTAAACTTCGTCCGCATTCATATTAAGCCTGAGGAGCCGCGAAAGCTGTATTGGGCTGATAAGCTGGGCATCCTCGTCATGGAAGACATGCCTTGCTTCTGGGGGGACCCGGACGAACAAGCAAGGAGCTCTTATGAGAGCGAAGCGCGCGAGATCCTTGATAGGGATTACAATCATCCGTCCATATTCTCATGGGTGATGTTTAATGAGACATGGGGCTTGAAGACGAATAGCGAGTCAGCGTCACTTACGACAGATACTGCGCAGCCGAATAACTACTTGACGCAAACGCAGGAGTGGGTACGCGCCATGTACCGCTGGGCTAAACAGGCAGATCCAACCCGCATTGTGGAAGACAATTCGCCATGCAATTACGATCACGTGGAATCCGATATCAACACATGGCATTTCTATATTAATGGGTATAACGAGCTTCGCAGCCATGTGACGGAAGTGGTGGAGAAGACCCACGTAGGCTCTGCCTTTAACTATATAGGCGGCAACACGCAAACCGATGCTCCTTTAATGAACAGCGAGTGCGGCAATGTTTGGGGAATCGAAGGCGGCGCAGGCGACAGTGATCTAGCATGGCACTACCGTTATATGATGAATGAATTCCGTCGTCATGATAAAATGTGCGGCTTCGTGTTTACCGAATTCCGCGATGTCGTTAATGAATTTAACGGCTATTACCGTTTGGACGGCACGGATAAGCATTTTGGATACGAATGGTTTGTGCCCGGCATGAGCGTGGCTGATTTGCATTCGCCTGACTTTATCGTCATTGATGCTCCGCCGTGTCAGACGGTGGATGCAGGCGCTTTTGTGAATATAGAGCTTCTCCGTTCGAGCTTTGCGGATCGGTACCATGGTCAATCGCTTCAGCTTGCTTGGGAGCTGTGGTACGATAATTTAGGCTCGCGCGTCGTATTGGATTCAGGCAATGAAGCCATCGAATGGGATGGATACGGCGTTAGTCCGCTTGCTTCTCTGCACTCGCAGATGCCTAAGCAGGACGCAGTTGCTGTGCTTGCGGTTCGTCTGTTGACCGAACAGGGCACAACGATTACGCGAAACTTTGTAACCTTTGATGTTCGCAGCAGCGAGGCAAATGGGAAATATGAAGCTGATGGGCAAATCGTTAGCGTTCCGGTCGCGAGCTACTCGGAAAGCGAATGGCCTTACAGCTGGCAGGCGATTGGGGATCAGAAGGCAAATGGCGGTGATTCGGGTTATTTTACTTACGATATTCAGCTTCCTTCTGAATCGGAGCAACCCGTTATTTATGACATTGAGCTTTTCTTTGAAGCAAGCTCGAAGCGGCTGTTGAAGCGCAATTTAGAGAAAAGTGTATGGAAGAAGCCGGACATCTCCTTCATGCATGGCGCTTTAGCTGACCCAGAGTTCAATATGAACACTTATTACATGACAGATACGGATCGCCATGAATCGATGCTGAACGTGCTGATTGATGGTGAGCTTATCGAGTCGATTTTGCTCACGGATAACCCTGCTGACAGCCGCGGTGTATTGTCCTGGCATTATCAAGCAGCTGCGAACAAGCTGGAGGAAGCAGGCTCATATGGCTATCTATGTAAAGTTGTTTTGCCGAGCACGCTGACTGCAAAGCTAAACGCAAGTCGCTGCTTTAAGCTTCAACTCGCAGCTGAGCATGGCGGATTGGCGCTATACGGACGCAATGCAGGACGTTATCCGATCGACATTATCGTTCATAATAAAGGTTAATTCAAATTTTGCAGTTAAAGGAGAGACAGCTTCGGCAAGCTGTCTCTCTTTTCTGTTATGCTCGAAAAAAAGTTTTTCGTCCTGCGAAGGCAGCATGCTTTTTTTTTATGGCAAAAAGATATGATTTCCTCAATTCAACGGTTAACATGAAAATAAAACGGATTTATGATATAAATGAAAGGGAGAAAATGAAGGGGGGTACATATAGATGGGAGTTCCTGCTGGCGTTTGGATTTTTGCAGGCATTATCGTCGTGTTGCTCACTTGGCTGACGTTATGGATCACAAAGAAGGCTTATTCCAAAAAATGGGATGAATCAGATACATAGCAAGCCGCTGATGAATGATCAATCGTTTTGAATCGACTGTACATGAGGCTCCTTGACCGGCCAAGGAGTTTTTTTGTATGTGTTTTTCGTAATTTAATAAACTTGGAAAAGCGTGTATAATATGGACAAAGTTAATGATGAAGGAGATGCTGTTGATTGATTCCCTATGACCAGGCTCAGTCGCTCATACATAAGAAAGAGAAACGCTATTATGTATTGGCGCTTATTTTTAGTATTGCGGTTTATCTGGCACTATTTGTTACGATTATTTTTATTGCCATCATTCCTATTCTTATTCTTTTGCCGCTTTTCGCTCAGGCGATCATGCTGGCAACCATTCGGACAAATGGGGTACGAATTACGCCAAGGCAATTTCCAGAGGTATTTGAAATCGCGCAGGAGCAGTGTGCTAAAATGGGCTTTGCAACCGTTCCGGACATATACATCATGGAATCAAGCGGCGTATTAAATGCTTTCGCCTCGCGTTTCTTTGGGCGAAATATGGTTGTCCTTTATTCGGACTTGTGCGAAATCCTTCAGACTGGGGGCGAGAAGGAGCTTGCGTTTATCATTTCACATGAGCTGGCTCACATCAAACGCAATCATTTAACGAAGCAGCTGCTGATTATTCCCGCATTGTGGTTTCCGTTTATCGGTGAAGCGTACTCCCGCGCTTGCGAATATACATGCGATCGCATGGCAGCCCATTTCACCGATGATGCAGAATCCGCGATGAACGGTCTAACGATTCTTGCCATTGGCAAAACGCTTTACAAGAGAGTCGACCGTGAACAATATTTGATGCAAAGCAGTTATGAAAAAGGTTTTTTTGTTTGGCTTGCTGAGAAGCTTTCGACGCATCCGCCCTTGCCGAAGCGGATACATGCAATCCAGCAGTTTGCCGGCATTCCAACTGAAATTGTGTTTAAGTCAACGCGTTTTGGCGCAATTATCGCTGTAATCGCAGTACTGGTGTTGGCTGGATCGATTGGCATTGGGGTCACATTCTCAAAATCGATTGATACCTTTATAAGCTCGGCTGTTGCTGATACGCCTACGGATGAGGAGCTGCTTGGAGCGGCCTCAGAGTCAGATCTTCAGCGTGTACAGTCTTTGCTGGCTGCTGGGGTTGATCCAAACGCAACAGACGAAGAGGGCTGGACAGCGCTGATGTGGGCTTCTCAATTGAATGAAACAGCGATCGGCGCTGCATTAATAGATGCCGGAGCAGATCTGGATATGGCGGAGATGAGCTATGAAGAAACAGCATTGACCGTTGCCTTATACAATAGCAGTCTGGAAATGGTTGCGCTGCTGCTTGAAGAGGGCGCAAACCCTGATTTGCAGGATAGTGAAGGCTGGACACCATTAATGACAGCTGCATCAAATGGTGACGTAGAGGCGACGAGACTATTGCTGGAAGCCGGGGCCAATCCGATGAAGGTGGATGAAATGGGATATACGGCAGAGGATTACGCGCTAGAGAATGGCTTTGAGGATATCGCTTTGATGCTTCAACAAGGTAATCAAATATAAAAAAAAGAAGCTTGATTGCTCAAGCTTCTTTATTCTATGTATATCGATTCGTTATGAATTTGCTTGATGGTCGGGACGACACGATTTGAACATGCGACCCCCTGGTCCCAAACCAGGTGCTCTACCAAGCTGAGCTACGTCCCGAAAAAAATGGTGCCGTCGAGAGGACTTGAACCCCCAACCTACTGATTACAAGTCAGTTGCTCTACCAGTTGAGCTACAACGGCACGTCGAATTCGTTAAACACAAGATGTATTATTGCACATAACTTATACTAATTGCAACTGTTTTTTTAATTTTTTTTGAAGAGGGTGATTGCGATGAAGGTTGTACTTGCTCCCGATTCCTTCAAAGGCTCCAGAAGCGCGGTTCAAATCGCAAATCGGATGGAAGAGGGCATCCGTATCGTATATCCGGATGCCGATATCGTAAAGCTTCCGATGGCAGACGGCGGCGAAGGCACAATGGAAATTATCGTGCAGGCTACTTGCGGCGAGTTCATAACCGTACCGGTTCATGACCCTTTAGGCCGGATCATTCAAGCCAGATATGGCATTACTGGAGACGGACGTACGGCAGTTATTGAGCTTGCGGAAGCATCGGGTCTTGCATTGCTGCAAGGCGATGAGAAGGCGCCGCTTATTGCTTCAACTTATGGCACTGGCGAGTTGATTCGGCATGCCATTCGAGCAGGCTATCGCCAATTTATCGTTTGCCTGGGAGGAAGTGCGACCAATGACGGCGGCGCCGGTATGCTGCAAGCGCTCGGCATGAGTCTGATGGATGAGGGCGGGGCCGAACTGCAGCGAGGCGGAGTCCATTTATCGAAGCTCGTGTACATAGATGACTCTGAATTTGAAAGCGGGATTCGGGAAAGTACATTTATTATAGCAAGCGATGTGCGCAACCCCTTATGCGGAGAAAATGGCGCTTCAGCCGTTTACGGACCGCAGAAGGGAGCGAAACAAGATGAAGTAAAGCTGCTGGACCATGCATTGCTTCATTATGCTGATTTGGTTTGCAAGCATACGGGCGTTGACGTATCATGCCTTCCTGGCAGCGGCGCTGCTGGCGGAACAGGTGCTTCCTTGTTGGCTTTTTTTGATGCTACGATGCAAGCTGGCGCGCGTCTTGTTATGGATACTATCTCATTTGACGAGCATATCCGTGATGCTGATTGGATTATAACAGGCGAGGGTAGGCTAGATGGGCAGACCGGATCAGGCAAAGTGGTAGAGGCTGTGTGTGTGGCGGCAGCCCGGCAGCACATCCCGGTCATCGCAGTATGCGGGTCGGTAGAAGCAAATGCGGCGTACACGGCGAAGCTTGGCCTGTGCGCCTGCTTCTCACTCGTGCCGGGTCCCTGCTCTGTTGAAGAGGCGATTGCCCGAACGGATGAGTGGATGCGCGAGAGAATGATCCATATTTTCAGCCTATTAAGAACGAATAAAGGATAGGGATGGAGTGCAGATAGCTTCATACAAAAAAACAGCCCTTGCGTCTAGCAAGGGCTGCTTGTTCATTGTTCATGATGTGCAATTAGATTATGCCGTCTCGCCTTCGACTGCCTCTTCATTTTGATGAATAAGCATTTCGACCTTGCGAATACGGTTTTTGCTAGTTTCGCGAATGATGAATTTATAATTTTCGAAGAAATGCTCCTTGCCTGGCTTCGGATCAGCAACCTGGCTGTATAACCAGCCGCCAACCGTATCAACATCCTCTTCCTCGAAGTTCATTCCAGTTAGATCGCTAAGCTCGCTGAGTGATACTTTACCATCCAGCAGGTAGCAATTATCTGCAAGCTGCTCGATTTCCTTGCGCTCGTCGGCATCGAACTCATCTCGAATTTCCCCAACGATTTCTTCCAAAATATCTTCAATCGTAATCAGGCCAGAAGTGCCCCCGTATTCATCGACCAATATGGCGATATGAACGCGTTCCAGCTGCATCCGTTTCAGCAGCATTTTAACTGGCGTAACCTCGGACACGCTGAGTACCGGATGAACGAGCTTCTTGAAATCTAAATCACGATCGGTTTCATATTCCAGGAAAAGCTGCTTCGTATTAATCATGCCCACGATGTTGTCCTTGCTTTCAAGCGCGACCGGGAAACGCGTATATTGTTCTTTACGAATAATTTCCATGTTATCGGCTAACGATTTGTTTGTGTACAAGCAAATCATATCGGTGCGCGGCACCATAATTTCTTTGGCAAGCAATTCATCAAAGGCAAAGATGCGGCTCACATATCCGTACTCTGTATTGTTAATCTTTCCGCTTTGGTAGCTTTCATTAAGAATGATTTGAATTTCTTCTTCCGAATGCGCTTCTTCATGCTCCGTGGCAGGCTTCAAACCGAACAGGCGAACCAGTGCGTTAGCCGAGCCGTTAAGCAGCCAAATGAAAGGATATAAGATTTTGTGGAATAAAATAATCGGTTTTGCTGTTAAAAAACTAATAAACTCGGCTTTTTGAATCGCCCATGTTTTTGGTGCAAGCTCCCCGACTACAACGTGCAGGAACGTTACCGAAATAAATGCAATCAAAAAGGATAGAATATGACTGATGTCATCATTTAAAGCAAAGCGTTCAAACAAGGGTAAAAGCATTTTTTCAACTGTTGGTTCTCCCAGCCAGCCAAGCCCGAGTGCTGTGATGGTAATACCTAATTGGCAGGCTGACAAGTAGGCATCCAGATTACTCGTAACCCGTTGAACGGCAAGCGCGTTCTTCCGGCCCTCAAGCACTAACTGATCGATCCGACTGGAGCGAAGTCTGATGATGGCGAACTCCGTTGCGACGAAAAAAGCAGTTAATAAAATAAGAAGAGCAATCATGAATAAATTGAATCCTATACCCATTTTCGTTTCTCACTACCCTTTTATATTTATATTTTTTTTATTCTTATGATCTACTATAACGAATGATTACAGGTTATGACAAACGCCATATGCAACGGTAACAGCCTTAAATGCGCTTTTAGAGCGATTTTACGAGGTGGAAAAGCTTATTCTCATTGATTTTCGAGCCTTTACAAGTGTCATTCTCCGGCATATGATGAGTTCATATGAACTTGAAATTCAAAATGTTTGACGAAAGCGCGAGGAGGAAGCGATATGGAGTCCTTTACGCTTACTCGAAAAGAGATGGCTTGCCTGCTGCTTGCTTTAGATGGAAAGTATAATCTGAAGCCGCTGCAGGTGCTGCAGGCCGCATGGACGAAGACGCATCAATATGATTTGGAAAAGGGGACGGGGCTGCCCGCATTTCTATCCACGCTGCTGCCGCCGATCATAGAGAAGCTAATTAAGGGAAATGAGCTGAAAGGCTTTTCGCTTCACGAAATTGCTGCTCTCGGCCAGCTGATCGAGTATTCAAATCTGTCGATTACCTCCATGCAAAATTGGGTAAAGCGAGATTTTAAGCCTTATTTTAATTGTCCGAAAGCGGGCAAAAAATATTCTCTAAACCAAGCGGCGTTATTGTTTATAATCGATGATTTAAAATCAAATCTCGATTTTGAATCGATTCGCAAGCTGTTTGAGATCGTATTTAAGAAGCCTGAGGATGAATCGGATGATTTAGTTGGACCTATTGAATTATATGCATCCTACACCAGTATGTTTGAGGAGCTGGACGCAAATAACGATCAATTGCTAGATATTTCCGGTCATTTGAAGGAACATCCCCATCAGGATTCGTTGACGGAGCATGTTATACGTTCGTCAGCGAATCAATTTGCAAGCAGATTGCCTAATTTAACGGATAATCAGCGGGAAGCGATTAGGAATATTTTGCTAATCGCAGTTATTTCAATACAAACGTCCTATTTTCATTCTTTATCAAGGCGATATTGCAATGCGACTTTATTTCTAAATCCGGAATAAAATAGTTCAAAAGGGATATACAGATTCCAATTAATGCCTTATAATTATCATTTCATAGTTACAATATACTAGAAACTGAAAAAGGCAAACTTGTTGAAAGGCAAGGACGCAAAGTTATGGGCCTAAGGTGCATGCACTAAGGCTGCCAGACCGTCAGAAGGATATATAGCTATTTAAGCTGTCCGCCTCCTGAGGCTGGATAGCTTTTTTTTTGTGTTTTTCAGAACAAAGAGGAGAGAGAAACAAATGTTTTTTAAGAAATGGCTGGAGAGAGCCGGGAAATTAACAAAGAGGTTGAATACGAAAAAAATTACAAGCAGACTGTTGCTTATTTCCGCAATCATTACCATTTTTAATTTAGGATCAGGCATTTTTATTTATGTTCAAAACCTTTCCGTGGCCCGTTCAATTGAGGATACAGAGGAATTGACAAAGGTCGAGCGCAATTACCAAAACATTTCGAACCGATTGCTGAACGGGATGCTGCTCCTAGTCGATGTCATTGAAAATGGCGATAGCGACTTGGATGCTGTCATAAAGGACTTGGAATCTTTGCCTCCAAAAATTGATGATTTAGAGAAGCAGCTCATCGAAATGGATAAAAAATATCCGACGCTTACAGATAACGGTGCGAAATATGCCAATCAAGTCGGTGTCATCCGTCTTGCCTATGACAACTTGATGAAAACAAATACAGATGTTTCCGGACTGACTGCGGAGGAAAGATCGCTTCGGATCGGCAGCTTGATTAGCGTCTACACGGTTATTTTAAGCTTCTCCAACGATATCATGAATGAGAGGCTGACCACCGATACCGCTTCAACTCAAGGCCGTTTAAATGATGATGTTTCTAGCGCAAACATTATCGTGCTCATCAACGTTATTTTGCTTGCTGTGCTTCCGGCTATTATGATCTTTGGCGTTACGCAATCGATCAAGACAGGACTTTTGGGAATTACAAGGCGCATCCGCGCATATGCAAATAATGATTTTACAATCCATGAAAAGCTTGTGCGGACGGATGAATTCGGACAAATCGATCAAGCATTGGCTGAAATGGGCGATAACTTGCGCGAAACGATTAAAGCGACGCTGCAGGTAAGTGAATCAGTGCTTCACGTATCGCGCAACATGGATACGATGATCGGAAGCAACCGTAAGGCATCGGAGGATGTGAAAGGTCAGGTCGATCTTGGAAGAGAGGTCTTATTATCGCAATATGATGACGCATCCTCTATTTCAGCAGTAACGGAGGAAATCTCTGCAAGCTCCCAGCAAATCGCAGCATCAAGCGAATACATAAATAATGATATGCGCCAAATGAAGCAATCCTCCCAGAACGGCTCGAAGCAAATGGCGGGAGTTGTCGTGATGGTGAACGAAACGGTGGATCAATTCGCTAAGCTGACAGAAGCTTTTGAGACGATGAATGACCGTTACAACAATGTGTCTAAGTTTTTGAATGGCATTCAGGATTTAAATACGCAAACTAACCTGCTTTCTCTGAATGCGTCGATTGAATCCGCAAGAGCGGGTGAGCATGGAAGAGGCTTTGCAGTTGTCGCGGAGGAAATTCGGAAGCTGTCCAGCCAGACGGATACAATTTCCAAGCAGATCACAAAGGAATTAACGCTCATTCAAAGCGACGTGGCGCTTAGCAGCAAAACGATCGGAAGCTTCTCAAATGTTATTCATTCAACGCGCCAAGCATCGGAAACGGCGAGCGGCACGTTCCAAGCGCTTGAATCGCAGAGCAGTGTGCTGTCAGATCAAATGAGCGAAATCTCTACGGCGATCAACGAGATTACGGCTGGTATCACCCACATTGTAACGGCGGTTGATAAGCTGTTGACTACTTCCTCGGACGTTAATGGGAAAATGGAGCATATGAGCGAGCTCTCCGTTAAGCAAAATGATATTTCCGATGAATTGCGCACGCTTGCTGAGAAGCTAACTCATTCTTCTCAGGATTTGAAGGAAAAGGCTTCTGTATTTGTTGTGTAATTAAGCTCATTTCGTGAGTTGAATAATTGGAAGAACCCGAAAGAAAAACACTTTAGGAATAGTGTTAATCTTTTGGGTTTTTTACTTTCGAAAAAAAAAATCTCGTACCAAGGCTCGCCTGTTTCGAATACTCATTTCCGTTATTTGAAGCTGCTTGATCTAAGCCCTTTTAAATGATTTAAAGGTGAAATGTTACAATAGGGACACATCCAGCAAGGTTTTCAACGATATTATAAATATTCTTTCTGATGCTCCAACATTGACGCAGCTAAATCGGAATACGGTTGACGGAAAGCAAATGGAAGTGGTTCAATTGAACTAACATCTTTTATGACATCAGAGAGGCAGTGCTCAATTATGTTTAAACAATTTATGAAAGCCGCAAGGGTGAGGGTCATTCCGGTTATGCTTATCCCGGTGGCGCTTGGTGCGCTTGGGGCTTATGTTTGGGATGGCTTATTCAATCCTTTATTATTTGTCATAACGCTAGTGGGCGCGGGAACGGCTCATTTGTTCTCCAATATGATCAACGACCTGTGGGATTATTATAATGGCACCGATTCTGCTGCTCAATCGACGGAAGGAGCGATTGCGACGAACTCTGGTTATTTGACCAAAGGGACGTGGAGTATCCGCACTTTTGCAGCCGTCACATGGGGGCTGTTTGGCATCGCGGCGATATGCGGCGTTATTCTCAGCCTGTTAAGCGGCTGGCTTGTGCTCGTATTTGGCGTTCTTGGGGCATTGATTGCCTATTTCTACGTGGCGCCGCCCATTCAGTTTGGCTACCGCGGGAAGGGATACAGCGAAGTGGCCATTTTACTTTCCTTCGGCGTGCTCCCTGTTGTGGGTGCTTATTTTGTGCAAACGTCGCAGCTTGATTACCGGGCATTGCTGCTGTCGCTCCCGATCGGGCTTTTAACGACGCTTATTTTGTTCAATCATCATTTCTTGCACTGGCAGGCTGATAGGCAGGCTGGCAAGCGGACGTTAGTGGTGGTATGGGGCGAGAGACGGGCTTTGTTATTCTCAAGGGTATTGCTTGTACTGGCTTATTTCACGCTTGTGATCGGCGTAATGGCAGACGCTTTGCCGATTTATGCACTGCTTGCGCTGCCTACGGCGATCCCGCTGTACCTCGTTTACGGAAGGCTTAGCTCACATAACGAATCACCAGCGTATTTGCCGCTAATGGGCGCTTCGCTGCAAGCAACCGTCCGTTGCGGCGCTATCTTAATCGCTTCTTTAATTATCCAAGGACTCGTCTAATAATTCAACAAAGAGAGAGGTCATCACGATGGGCAAACAATGGACATTAGGAGATTTTCATACGATATTAAATGAAGGAGAGGTGTGGAAAATCGGCGGGTTTCCGCTGCAGGACGGCTCCTTCTGGCAGTATCGCGAGCCGAATGCAGTCGTAATCGTCCGCAACGGAATGCTGTATGTTCGCGCGCCGCTCAGCCGATCGAATGATCACATTCAAATTCTGGATAATGCTAAGCATATGTATTATTCCGCCGAGCCGGTTGCCGTACCTGAGGCAGGCGAAATCAGCTTTGAGCTTCAAATTCGCGCGAGGTCCCAAAACACGGCACCCGATGATTTATATGACGGTTTTGTTTCTTTAAACCTGCTTGATTTCTCTACAGGCGGTGCGCTAGATTTCTTTGCAGGCAACGATAAATACGCCAGCGTATACGCCGTACTTCCTTTTCCTGGAGTAAAGGTGCCTGAAACGGACAAAACCCGTTATTTTTGCGTGTTCAAGGAGGATACGGACTTTGAAGCAAGAGCGTTTAATACGTATAAGATAACGTATAACCGTGCTGCTGATGTCGTCGTTTTTTATGTGAATGGACGTGAGGTGCGGAGAGAGCAGAACGTACCGGTGAAGTTCAATCAATTTACAGTTGCGCTTGGCATTATGACGGAAAAGGATTTGACGCCAGAGGGCAGCGTGTCGGTGCATGGCCAGACGGTAATTGCAGAGTGGTCGCCCATTACGATTGAAATAAATGAGTAAGCTGTTGTGAAGGAGCTGCATTATGTTATTCGTTCTTGTTGCATTGTGGGGTATTGCGGCCATTATATGGCTCTCAGATCGGCAAGCTTCCATTAATCATTGGTTAGGCGCCGTAGCATTTAGCGGAGGGGCGGGAGCGCTTGCTGCCGTTCTGGATCTGCAATGGCTTCCTGCTGCAGCGGAATCGGGGATGAATGAGGTAGCGCAGCAGCTTCTCTACCGCTTGCAAGCGGTCTCTTCATTAACATCATATTATGGATTGCCTTATTCCTTCGCGCTGTTCGCCGTCGCTTATCGGCCTGTTCGCCTGTCTAAGCGGCTGCAGCAGCTTCTGCCCTTTTTACTGCTTTTACCCATCTTATTGTGTATTGTATTTACGCCCTTCTACACAGAAATGTATCCCATTTCATTCAAAATAGTAGCCTGGTGGGCAGTGCCTTACATTCTTTATGGCGCGGTACAAATTCTGCTTAAGCGCCAGCTGCATGCATCCTTCTCGCGCACGCACTGGATCATCTGTTCAGCCGTGCTGCCCCCGGTTATGTTCTGCATGGTGATGAATTATGTGCTGCCAAGCTTTGGCATGCTGCGCATGTGGGTTTATAATACGTGGATTGTAGGTTTAGGCGTAACGGTATTCGTCATTGGTTTATTCACATACGGCTTTATGGGCGTGCGGGTCAACATCGATCGGCGGAGATATGATTCTACGCTCAGAGCGGTAACGTCGGGTACGGCTATCCTTAATCATGCCATTAAGAACGACGCGGGCAAAATGCGGCTATTTTCGGAGAAAATGAAGGCTTATGCGATCGCTACAGATCAGAAAGAGCTGCTAGCTGATATTGAGACGGTGCTTCACGCCTCCAGGCATATGCAAGAGATGCTCCAGCGCGTTCATCGCCGAACAGAGGATTTGGTGCTGCGCGTTGAAGCAACGGATTTGGCAGCGCTAATCGAGCAAACGATGAATGGATACAAACCCGTTCTTGGCAATATCAAGCTTCATGCTTCGCTAATCGAAGGATGGAGCTGCCGCATTGATCCGGCGCAGGTAGGCGAGGCACTTGGCAATATCATTGCTAATGCTTTGGAGGCGATGAAGGATAAGGGTGAGCTGCACATCCATTTAAGCGAGACGAAGCGGGAGCTCGTAGTCGAGGTGCGTGATACGGGTCCCGGCATGTTCAAAAGCGAATTAACAAAGGTGCTGGAACCTTTTTATACGACAAAAAGCGGAAGCGACACCAATTTTGGGCTAGGCCTGCCTTATGCGTACCACGTTATGCGCAAGCATAAGGGTATGCTGGAGCTGCGAAGCAAGCCGGGTTTAGGCACATCCATCTATATGACGTTTCCTAAACGAAGCGTGCTAGCAGAACGAGCAGCAGTGAAAGAAGCCGAGAGGAGAGAGGTTCATGGATAATATTCGGGTATGGATCGTTGAGGATGATGCCGATTGGCT
Organism: Paenibacillus sp. PL91; assembly: GCF_012935325.2. Lineage (GTDB taxonomy): Bacteria > Bacillota > Bacilli > Paenibacillales > Paenibacillaceae > Pristimantibacillus. The sequence continues at coordinate 578,775 of NZ_JABBYG020000002.1, read as the reverse complement.
TCGCGGTCTTGTTGCGTATTTAAACAAGGAGCCGGATATCAGCGTCGTTTGGACAGCGAGCAGGGCGGAGGATGTTAGGGAAGCATTCCTTGCAGGCAAGCAGCAATCGATACCGGCGGATGTTGTATTGATGGACATTATGCTGGATGGCAGGCCGGAGGGCGTGCTGCTCGCCGAGGAGGCAGCCGTATCTTCTGGGGCGAAAGTCATTATGCTGACCTCTATGGAGGAGAAGGAGCTCATCTTCCGTTCCTTTCAAGCGGGAGCTATCGATTATCAGATCAAATCGGATTTTGAAAGCCTGCCTGATGCCGTAAGGTCAGCCTTCCGAAGCCAATCACCGATCAACGCAGCCGTTGCAGATCGGATGCGCGAGGAATTCCGAAGATTGAAGCAGCTAGAGCGCGAATTCGAAGTGAAGAAGCTGGGCGATCTGATTACGCCATCGGAGCTGCAGCTGCTCGACCTGATTGATCAAGGCTATACGCAGCCGCAAATTGCCGATAAGCTGGTTGTATCGATCCGTACGGTCAAAAACCATGTTAATCATATTCTAAAGAAGCTGAATTTGACCGGTTCACGTGAAGCGGCTAATAAAGCCAAGGAAATGGGCTTATTCCATAAGAAGAATGACGAAGATAGTACCAGATAATGTTGGTACTATTTTTTTGTGCCATTTTTTACATAATAGAAAGAGAAAGGAGGGTTAAATGATGGTTTTTGAGATGTTTTCAGCCGCTCATTTTGTCGGATTGGCCGCGGCGATTGTCGTATTTGTCGGTATTATCGTTTTTCGCAAGCCTATGAGGAAGCCGGCGGTGAACCGAAAGGTGCGTTATGGGCTGGCGAGTCTGTTAATCGTATGCGAAGCCTCCCTTCAGCTATCCTACTTCCTGGATCATAGTTGGGGCGTTGGGTCATTGCCCTTTCAGCTGTGCAGCCTGATGGTGCTGGTTAGTGCGCTATTGTTATTTTCGAATAAAAAAAATCTTTATGACGTCGTGTTCTTTCTCGGAAGCATGGGAGCTCTTCAAGCGCTTTTGACCCCTAATTTAGATGAAACGTTTCCACATTTCCGTTATTTTCATTTCTTTATTGCGCATATCGGAATCATTGGCGCTGCTTTGTTTATTATGGCAGTGGAGCGGTATCGTCCGACCATTCGTTCTGTGCTGAAAGCCATTGTTTGGCTCCATGTGCTCGCAGTACCCGCAGCCATTACGAATACCGTCACGGGGACGACTAACTTTATGTTTTTGGCACATAAGCCCGGTACAGCGTCCTTGCTCGATTTGCTGGGGCCGTGGCCTTGGTATTTGCTGCAGCTGGAAGTCATCGTTTTCGCCATTTGCTCGATGCTTTACGCCATCGTACGGCTTCTCGACCGATGGTTTAAAAGCAATACAGATATCGATAGAAGGAACAGGAGTCTCGAAAATAATGAAAATGGTGAATGAAAGACGAGGGCTTTGTGGAAATAGGGGAACAGACATGCAGCGGGACATAATTCTTTTTGCGATGGAGATAATGAAATCGTCTAGCTTGACAACTTGGACGATATTTAATAAAGTAACTATTGTAAAGTAATTAATAATAACGTTTAGATTAATTCGAAAAATCGGCTGACACAAGACATTTGAGAGGTAGGAGAAATCATGACATCAGAAGCATTTTTGGATGCAATCAAAGCAAGACGCTCGTATTACGGCATTAGCAACGAGGCAGTAATCTCCGATGAAAAAATTGTAGAATTGGTGCATGAGGCAGTAAAGCACACCCCGTCTTCCTTTAACTCACAAAGCGCGCGAGTAGCTGTTTTGCTTGGCGAAAATCATAATAAGCTCTGGGATATTGCAACGAATACGCTTCGCGCGATCGTTCCTGCCGATCAATTCGAGGCCACGGAGCAAAAAATGAGTTCCTTCAAAAGCGGATACGGCACGGTCTTATTTTTCGAAGATAAAAAAGTAGTTGATGGCCTTATGGCAAATTACCCGTCATACGCGCAAAACTTCCCGATCTGGTCCCAGCAATCCTCAGGCATGCATCAATTGGTTGTATGGACTGCGCTTGAGAAAGAAGGCTTTGGCGCTTCGCTTCAGCACTATAATCCGCTTATAGACGAAGAGGTTAAATCAACATGGTCTTTGCCTGATTCTTGGCAATTGATTGCACAAATGCCTTTCGGCAAACCGACAGCGGAGCCTGGAGAGAAAACATTCCAGCCGATCGATGAGCGCGTGAAGGTATTTAAGTAAAAGCATGAAAAATGATTAATACGCAAAAACAGTCGAACAGGAGATTCCAGTCCTGACGGCTGTTTTTTTTGCATTATGGATTATTCAGTGCTGACATTGCTATTAAGCTGGTTAAATGCTGCTGCAAAGCCTATAATGGAGGTGGTTTTTACACATATAGTGCCGCGCTTAGTGGAGATAGGAGAAAACAATTGATTAAAGCGGTATATTTTGACTTGGACGATACGTTGTATGACCAGCTTCAACCGTTCCAACTGGCGGTTCAAAGCACTAATTTGGTTCATTATATCAATGAGCGTTTAACCATAGAAGACTTATATAGACGAATTAGGCGACATAGTGATCGCTTATGGGAGAAACATAGTAGCGGTCAAATGACGCTTGAGGAGCTGCGAGTCGAGCGGGCTGTCGCGGCCTTTCATGATCTGGCAATTGAAATATCGGCTGAAGACGCTTTGCTGCTGCAACAAAATTACGAGCTTGAGCAAAATCGTCTTACGCTTAGAGTTGGCGTGCTTAAGTTGTTCGAGCAATTGAGGGATAGCGGCATCGATATTGGTTTGCTTACGAATGGTCCCGTTCTGCATCAATGGAATAAAATAAAAACACTTGGGCTTTTAAACGTGTTTGATGAGCATGCCGTATACATTTCGGACGGAATCGGCATCGCGAAGCCAGACCCCCACGTATTTCATCATGTTCAGCAGCGCACAGCGTATCTGCCTGATCAAATGGCGTATGTGGGGGACGCATGGCATAATGATATTACACCTTCCTTCCGGGCCGGGTGGTTACCTATATGGCTAAACCCCAGGAAACAGCAGCCTCATGCGGAGGACATCGACGTAAAATATATGGAATGCCAATCCATTCATGAGGTATTGCCAATGATTACGCAGCTGAAAAATAGGGACACTGGCTGTTTGCTCTAAAAACATGTACAATAAAAACCGATATACATAAAGTAAACATGCACGCATACACGATTAGGTACAGCTAGGAGGAAATCATGAGTATTGACCCTCGTATTATCAAGACATTATTGCAGCTGCAGCTTTCTCCAAGCTTGAATTTGCAAGCAGCATCCAATCCATTGCAAGCAACGACGGGCGATGGCTCTGCTTCCTTATTTGATACGTTATTATCACAATATATGTCTGACAGCTCGGCTGAAAAAGGCGGTCGTTCTGCCCCCATACTGCCTGCAGATGCGCTTGCTCAGCTTTCCACGCTTAGCAGTCTTCCGAACGTTTCCTTTAGCAGCCAAGGCGAAGCAAGCAGCTCGCCAAGCGAATATGACGAGCTCATTGAGCAAGCATCCGCCAAGTATGGCGTAGATCCAGCCTTGATCCAAGCGGTTATCAAGACCGAATCCGGCTTCCGATCGGATGCGCAGTCCGGTGCCGGAGCAAAGGGCTTAATGCAGCTGATGGATGGAACGGCAAGAGGGCTTGGCGTCACCGATTCATTTGATCCCGCACAGAATATTGAGGGCGGAACCAAATATTTATCAATGCTGCTGAAGAAGTATAACGGAAATGAGCAGGTTGCCTTGGCAGCCTACAATGCGGGTCCTGGCCGCGTTGATCGGACAGGCATACGAACGAACGAGCAGCTTATAGAAAATCTCGAGGCGCTGCCTGAAGAGACGCAGCGCTATGTTGCGAAGGTGCTTCAAGCCAAGTAAATCGGCAGCAATAAGATCACGATTTGGTTTTCTGCCAAACAGGCGGGAGCGATCGCTGATCTTTTTCTTTTTTGGAAAGGAGACAGTAGTACGATGCTATACTTTGATCATTGCGCTTCAACGCCGCCTTATGATGAAGTCGTGCAGACGATGATGGAGGTCATGAAGTCGCAATTTGCAAACCCTTCATCCCTTCACCGCGCCGGCACTGATGCTGATAAATTAATTGAACGCTCGCGCGCTCTCCTTGCAGAGCAGCTGCGAACGACAAGAGGCAATTGGGTATTTACATCAGGCGGAACCGAATCCAACAATTTAGCGATAAAAGGCGCTGCGCGCCAATATGCTGGCCGAGGCAAGCATTTGATTACGACGCAGATTGAGCACGCTTCTGTGTATGAGTCTTTTGCGCAGCTGGAGCAAGAGGGATACCGAGTGACTTATTTGCCTGTTAGTGAGTCAGGACATATTCGTCTAGAACAATTGGAAGAGGCGCTGACTGACGAGACTATTTTGGTTAGCGTTATGCATACCAACAATGAAATCGGATCGATTCAGCCCATAGAAGAAATCGGACGGCTGCTCAAGCGATATCCGAAAACCTTGTTCCATGTCGATGCCGTACAAAGCATTGGCAAGCTGCCGGTTCGAATCGAGGATTGGGGGATTGACTTGCTTAGCGCCTCAGCCCATAAGCTGCGAGGTCCTAAAGGTGTTGGCTTCCTCTATGTCCGAGAGGGTGTTGCGCTGCAGCCTATGCTTACTGGAGGCACGCAGGAATTCGGTTATCGCGCCGGCACGCAAAATGTTCCGGGCATCGTTGCATCCGCCAAGGCGCTCCGTTTATCCATTGGGGCCATGGAGCAGCGAGAGCGGCGAATGAAGCAGCTGAAGCATAAGCTCATTCAGCATATGGATGAGCTGCCGGAGCTAAAGCGGAACGGCGCTGAGCCTTCCGCTTCGCATATCCTTCATTTTTCATACCCGGGAATGAAGCCTGAGGTCATCATTCATATGCTTGAGCAGCATGGTATAATGGCTTCAACCAAATCTGCCTGCTCCTCGAAGGACGACAAACCGAGCCGTGTGCTGCTCGCAATTGGAGCAAGCCGAGAGCGTGCTGCCAGCGGGGTGCGAATCAGCTTTGGGGATGAACACGAGGAGCGGGATATTGATGCTTTGGGCGCGGCGCTGCGTCATGTCGTCAAGCAATTGAAGCCGCTTGAGAGGAGATTGACTTAAACTTGCAATATGATCAAATCGTGCTCCGTTACGGAGATTTAATGGTGAAGGGAAGAAACCGAAATAAATTCGAGAAGCGAATGCTTGACCAAGTGAAGCAAGCTTTGCTCCCTTATGACCATATTACTTATTTTAAATCTTTTGGGCGATTGTTTGTTAAGCTGAACGGGCATGCGTATGAGCCTGTTGCGAATCGGTTGAAGGATTTGTTTGGCATCGTATCGTTAAGCCCAGTTATCAGCACGGAGCTGGACCTTGAGAAAATTCGGGCTGCCGCACTGGCTCTTATGCAGGCATTGCCAGAGAAGCCGGCAACCTTTAAAGTAAGCGCCAAGCGTGCATGGAAGCCATTTCCTCATAACTCGCAGGAGATGAATCATTTGGTGGGCGGATATGTGCTGCAAGCGATGCCGGGACTTAAAGTGAATGTGAGCAAGCCTGATATTGAATTGCGTGTCGATATCCAAGAGGAAGCGACGTATGTATTCTACGACGTTATTCCCGGTGCTGGCGGATTTCCGTTCGCCTCGAACGGCAAAGCGATGCTGCTGCTCTCTGGCGGCATAGACAGTCCTGTAGCAGGCTGGCTGGCGCTGCGCAAAGGGCTGGAGGTGGAAGCTGTCCATTTCCACAGCTACCCGTTTACAAGCGAACAGGCGAAAGATAAAGTCATTGAGCTTGCAAAGCGCTTGTCTTACTTCAGCGGCGAGCCGATCAAGCTGCATCTGGTGCCCTTTACTGAAATCCAAACGACTTTGGTTCAAGCCAAAAGCGATAATCTGATCATCACTTTGATGAGAAGAGCTATGCTTCGGGTAACGGAGCAGTTGGCTGAGCGAAGCGGGGCGAATGGCATCGTTACGGGTGAGAGCTTGGGGCAGGTAGCAAGCCAGACGCTTCCGAGCATGAACGTCATTGGCCGCGCAACGGAGCTGCCGCAGCTTAAGCCGCTTATCATGATGGACAAGCATGAGATCATACGTTTGGCTGAGCGGATTGGAACGTTTGAGACGTCGATTTTGCCCTACGAGGATTGCTGTACATTATTTTTGCCAAAATCGCCAAGCACGAATCCGAATCTTAGAATCGTTGAGAAGCTTGAGGCTCTCATCCCGAATTATTCGCAATTGCTGGCGGATGCCGTAGAAGGAACAGAACTGCTGCATCTAACGCCTGAGCTTCAAACATCCGTACAAACGGCAGGCGAGGATAGCTGGTTTTAACATTCAAATGATGCAAAGAAAGCAGCGAATCCCATTAATGGGACTCACTGCTTTCTTGTTGTGCTTGTTTTTTCTTGTGCTTATTGGTCAATAAACCAGCTACGATCGTAATAGCAACGATAATGACTACGAATGCCCAGAAGATCAGCTGATTTTCGAAAAATGGTTTGAATGATTTTTCATGCGTTATCATCTTGGCAGCCGTATAAGCAAGCACCGCAGAACCGACGTAAACGATCCATTCGAAGCGATTGATCAATTTGATGAAGATCGTGCTGCCCCATACAACGACGGGTACGCTAATAATTAATCCAAGGATGACAAGCAGCGTATTGCCATGTGCTGCGCCAGCAACCGCGATAACGTTATCGATTCCCATTGCCGCATCGGCAATTATAATCGTCCGTATCGATTGCCAAAGCGTGTTGCCTGATTTAATGCCGTCATGGGCATCCTCCTGTACGAGCAGCTTGTATGCGATCCATATCAGCAAGAGGCCTCCAACAAGATTTAGCCATGGAACATTCAGGAGCTGAACGACAAGCAAGGTTGCGATGATTCGAATACCGACTGCACCGGCTGTTCCCCAAATGACAGCTTTCTTTTGTTGCTCCTTAGGCAGGTTTCGTGCTGCGAGCCCTATAACAATGGCGTTGTCTCCGGCCAAAATCAGGTCGATGAAAACGATGGTCAGCAGGGCGGAGAAAAACTCGACTGAAAATAGTTCCATAAGAAATCTCTCTCCTTCCATATACAGGCATTCCTGGAGTCTTCAATAAATACGCTTGCTGGTGAAGATGGATTCATTTTTTTTTTGGACATATTCTTCATAGCTTGTTCATACCTCTGATAAGAGGGGGGATGCAGCTTGGACAGCGTCATTATATTTATCGAAATCGTCTTAATTAATGTATTGCTGAGCGGAGATAATGCAATTGTTATCGCAATGGCGAGCGGCCAGCTCCCGCCAGAGCAGCGCAAGCGCGCCGTTTGGTGGGGAGCTCTCGCGGCAGTAGGGCTGCGCTGCATTTTAACGTTGGTAGCCATTAAGCTGCTGCAGGTGCCTTATTTGCAAGCTATCGGAGCTCTGCTGCTGTTCTATATCGCAGTGAAGCTGCTCGCAGAGGCTGGGGGGCAACAGGATCCGCATTCTGTAAAGAAAGCGAAAACGATCGGTCAAGCGATCTGGACGATCGTAGTAGCGGATTTCATTATGAGCCTTGATAATGTGCTGGCCATTGCCGCTGTCGCTGATGGCGATCCAATTCTTATTTTGCTCGGAATCGCGCTAAGCATTCCTATGATTATTTGGGGAAGTCAGATGCTCGGATCCCTATTGCAAAGATTTCCTGCCTTATCTTATATTGGAGCTGCCTTGCTTGCCTATGCGGCTGGAGAAATGCTCATGCATGATCCCGGCCTCGACAAATTGCTCTTTCACGGCTCCAAAACGCTTGCCGAAGCGATTCCGCTCCTTTGTGTGCCGCTTGTCATTGCGTTAGCAATTGTCAAAAAAAAGCCTATTTTATAATGTTTATGACATGCTCCGTTTACTCAAAATATTGAGGAACGGTTTTTTTTTGCGTATACCCTCGCTATGTACTGGTATTTTTGCCTCAGTTCCTTTAAACTAATATAGATAAAAACTGTCGTCTTTCGTCAAGATATGCGATTGGCGTTGTAAGGAGCGGAAGCGCAAATGCCTAATAACAAATATTCCGCTGGAATTATTTTGCTGTTAGCCGGGGTCTTTATTTTGTTGGGCAAGTTAGGTGTATTCAGCTTTTTGGGCGCAATCTTCTGGCCGCTGCTCGTGTTGATTCCTGGAGTGCTTCTGCATGTTCTTTACTTCGGGCGATTAGTTCCTGCGGTCGTGCTTGTACCAGGCGGAATGCTCGTCGTATATGCCCTGCTGTTTGTCGTTTGCAACCTTTTTGGATGGGATAGCTTGAAATATTTGTGGCCGCTGTTTATTTTTGGCGTAGCAGCAGGCCTTTACGAATATTATTTGTTCGGTTCATCCAGACCGCGTGTTGTGCTCACGGCATCGATTGCGCTTGCTGCCGCATCGGCCGTGTTCGTTATTTTAGTGCTTTTGTGGAGCTGGGGGATTTATGCGATTGCTGTTGCACTAATTGCAGCGGGTGTTTGGATGATGCTAAGCAAGCGCAGACGTTGGTAAGGAAAAACAAGATTTAAATAAAAAACAATTGGAGTGGATTACAAGTTATGCAAGCAAGAGAGAACTTACGGAATATCGCTATTATTGCCCACGTTGACCACGGTAAAACAACGTTGGTTGACAAGCTGCTTCAACAATCAGGTACGTTTCGCGATCATGAAGCAGTTCAGGAACGCGCAATGGATTCTAACGATCTTGAGCGCGAACGCGGTATTACGATTTTGGCTAAGAACACAGCAATTAACTACAAAGATTATTTGATCAACATCGTGGATACGCCTGGACATGCTGATTTCGGCGGCGAGGTTGAACGTATTATGAAAATGGTTGACGGCGTGCTTTTGGTCGTTGATGCGTTTGAAGGCTGTATGCCGCAAACGAAATTCGTTTTGCGCAAAGCGCTTGAATCCAATCAGACGCCAATCGTTGTCGTGAACAAGATTGACCGTCCGAACGCTAGACCTCAAGAGGTTGTAGATGAGGTTCTTGACCTATTTATCGAGCTAGGCGCAAATGACGAGCAGCTTGAATTCCCTGTTGTTTATGCATCCGCGCTAATGGGTACTTCCAGTCTTGATCCTGAGAAACAAGATGAAAACATGGAAGCTCTATATGAAACAATCGTCAGCAACATTCCATCGCCAACAGAGGACACAGAACAACCATTGCAATTCCTCGTGACGTTGCTTGATTACAACGAGTATCTTGGCCGTATTGCGGTAGGTCGCGTTAACCGCGGCATTATCAAGCAAGGTCAAACCGTTGCAGTAATGACTCGTGAAGGCGGCAATAAACAAGCAAGAATTGAGAAGCTGTTCGGTTTCGTAGGCTTGAAGCGCGTTGAGATCGAGGAAGCAGGCGCTGGCGATATCATCGCAATCGCAGGTATCCGTGAAATCAACATCGGTGAGACGATTGCTGATCCGCAGAAGCCAGAAGCTTTGCCAGTTCTAAAAATCGACGAGCCTACGCTTCAAATGACTTTCCTTGTCAATAACAGTCCTTTTGCAGGCCGCGAAGGTAAATGGGTTACATCCCGTAAGCTTCGTGAGCGTCTATACAAAGAGCTTGAGACAGATGTAGCGCTTCGCGTTGATGAAACGGACAGCCCGGATGCATTTATCGTTTCCGGCCGTGGAGAGCTTCACTTAGGGATTCTAATCGAGAACATGCGCCGTGAAGGCTTCGAGCTTCAAGTATCCAAGCCTGAAGTTATCATCAAGGAAATTGATGGCCAGAAGAAAGAGCCTTACGAGCGTTTACTAATTGACACGCCAGAAGAGAGCATGGGCGCTGTTATGGAGAGCCTTGGAACACGCAAAGCAGAAATGCTTAACATGATTAACCATGGCAACGGCCAAGTTCGTTTGGAATTTAGAATTCCAGCACGCGGCTTGATTGGATACCGTACACAGTTCTTGACTTTGACACGCGGCTACGGCATCATGAACAATGCTTTCGACAGTTATGGTCCACTTGCTGGCGCTGGCGTTGGCGGCCGTCACCAAGGCGTTCTAGTAGCAAGTGAGAACGGAACATCGACATTCTACGGCATGATGGGCGTAGAGGATCGCGGTATTCAGTTCCTTGAGCCAGGTACAGAAATATATGAAGGCATGATCGTTGGTGAGCATACTCGTGAGAATGACATCATCGTCAATATCTGTAAAGTAAAACAATTGAACAACATTCGTTCTGCTGGTAAAGACGATACCGTTACATTGAAAAGCCCTCGCCTGTTCTCGCTAGAGCAAGCGCTTGAGTACTTGAACGATGACGAGTATTGTGAAATTACGCCGAAGACGATTCGTCTACGCAAGAAAATTTTGAACAAAAGCGAGCGCGAGCGCGCGGACAAAAACCGCAAAAACGCACAAGCTAGCGTTTAAGAGCTGATCATCAACTAACGTAAGGCTTTGCTCGCGCAAAGCCTTACGTTTTCTTTAAAATATAAGTGGGATTATAAGTTCTTAACTTATAATCCCACTTATATTTCACAGTGAAACGATTGCTGTGCAACTATAATGCGGCGATGGCCGTTTACAATGGAGAAGGAGGTATGCTGCATGCAGGCTTGGTTAAGCGATCATAAGCTGATTTCTTATTTGATCATTCTCGGCTTTACGATATACATATTCAATAAAGTGTTTCGTGCTCAGCAGAAGCTGCCGTTGTTGAAAGAGATTTTGGTCTATGCATTGATTGCGTTTGGTTCCTTCGTTTTGATGATTTTGCAGGTGGATAAGCTGCCGATCATTCAATGTATGGGAGTAGCGGTTCTTATGATGCTCATGCTTCGCGGGCGTCAATTGTATGACAAGTGGAAGGGCAGCAAGGCCGGAGATAATGCCCCTCAGAATGCGGAATCGGGCAAATGAAGCTAGAGGACGCTCTTTTTAACTGGCTGCAAATTAAGCTGGTTGCAAGTGCCAGGCAAGATGATCAAGCAGCTCTCGACACGCTTGTTTTTTTTGAGCAAATTTTGACAGAGGATCATGGCTTGTCGAGCTTTGTCATAACGAAGATTGACGATACGATGATTCATGTGAAATATGAGAAGGATGGCCGCTCCAAGCTGCAGTTCTATCCTCGCGAGGTTGGCGAGCAGCTATTGACGGACATTGAATCAAATCCAAAATACAACTGAACTTGAAGGTGGCACATATGAGCAAGGGTTCAACGGAATTACCTCCAAGGGCGGGAGCGCGTCAACCGGCAAAAGCAAAAAAACAAAAACCGCGCAAAAAGCGCTCGGTTTGGAAAACGATCTTTGTATTGCTGTTTGCGGTTCTTATCCTCGTTGCTTTGGCTTTAGCTTATTTGGTTTTCAAGGCGGATGAGGCTGTGGACCAAATCGCGGCACCAAGCGATAATGAGGTTGTAATTCCTGCAGGAGAGTCGGTTAAGGAAAAAGCAGTCGCTCTGCTGTTGATGGGTATTGACTCGCGCTCCCATGGAGGCGGCTTGAACACGGATGTCATGATGGTAGCCGTATTTAACCCGAATTCCAAATCGGCAACGATCGTTACGATTCCGCGTGATTCGAACATCGATGTTGACGGTTATCGAGCACGCAAAGCGAATAGCTTCTATGCTGATTTTTATATGAACGCGCTTAATAAGAAAGATCTGGATAAAGAAGCGGCTTATGCAGATGCCAAGCAAGAGGTCCGCAATGTCATGAGCAGGCTTTTCAATATTGACATTAAATATTCCGCGGTAATTAATTTTCAGGGCTTTGCGGATGTTGTAGACGCGCTTGGCGGCGTGGAAGTCGATGTTGACATGCGTATGAAATACAGGGATACTGCTGATGGCACTAACATTGATTTGATGCCAGGCGTTCAAGTGCTGAGCGGCGAGAAGGCGCTTGATTTCGTTCGCTATCGCAAATCGAACAACGGCAAAAATATGTCTAGCGATTTCGAGCGCAATGCAAGGCAAAGCCAAGTTATCGGCGCTCTAACGGATAAGATGAAATCTTTGGACGGTGTAACGAAGATTGGTTCGGTTATGGAGGCCGTCGGCAAAAACCTGACGATGGATATGCCTTCCAAAGAAATCAAGAACATGATTGCAGAATATATGAGCATGGGCCGCAATGATATTACGTTCATTCCGCTTGAAGGAAAATGGAAAAGTCCTTATGTTTATCTAGATGATGCAAAGCTTGATGAAGCTCGGGCTGCCTTGCAGGCAAAAATGGCTGAATAACCGTAGACTGCAACTAATATTATGGATATAATAATGCTACAGAGGCCATTATTGAAATCTGTTCAGAAGGAGGTCATGCGAATGACCAACGCCGAATCCGCAAGATCCGAGCAACCGATCGAAAAATTGCAAAAGCAGCCTATCGTTCTACTGCACGAGCTACATGCGGTATCTGACAGTTTGACCTCGAGCATTATGGAATACAGGGACGCGATGAATAATGCCGCGTGCTTGTCCACTACCATTGCGTGCGACAAATCGAATAAGAACTTTGTTGCGGATACTTTAGCTGTACAAGTTTCCGTGGCCATGAAGAAAGCCTAGTGATAGCTCACTAGGCTTTTTGTGTCTTCAGGAGGCCTTTACAATTTCTTATTCATCTTAGGAGCTTGCGATTTCTCAGGCTCAATCGACGTCACGTCACGCGGTATCTGCGGAATGAGTCTTCCTATGATATCGGCCATTTCTTCTGCGAAGCCGGCGATCGGTCTGCCGCGCTTGATGTCAGCGCCTATTTCATTAATTCGTTGGGAGAGGTCCATATCCGCAGTAACGAGTGCGTCTACGCCATATGGATCCTTGTGAAACGCTTCGGCGACGGAGTATTTTATCGTACCGACTCTTGAGCGATCGAGATTTGCATCTACATCAATTCCAACGATAGCTGTATTTCCGAACACGACACAGTGCGCGTTCGTTACGCCGTCAATTCCTTTGGCCAACTGCTCCAGATGTGCCGCAACCTTTTTTGAATCTTTAATTTCCTTTTTTCGCGGTTCAGATTGCTGAGCTTTAACTTGGCCATTATTTTGTGGAGAGGGTGATGTCTCATTACGTGCGACGGTGCTGCAGCCTGTCGCTACAATCGCAACAATGATCGCTGAAGTTAGCCATTTGAACATGTTTGCCACCTCTTTTTTCTCGTTGAAATATCTAAAAGTCACCAGTGAATCATAGTTTACCCGCAGCAGCGACTTGCTATGTATGGCCTCTAATGAATATCCAACGCCGGGAGGGTTCTCATGAAAAAAATATTCGTGCTCGATACAAATGTGCTGCTTCATGATCCGCAAGCGATTTTTGCTTTCGATGATAATGAAGTCATAATTCCCGCGGTCGTGTTGGAGGAAATCGATTCCAAGAAGAGGTTGGCTGATGAATTAGGTCGAAATGCCCGTTCCATCTCACGTCTTCTTGATAAAATGCGAGAAAAGGGTCATTTGCACGAGGGGATTGAGCTTCCGAGCGGCGGTGTCCTCAAGGTGGAATTAAATCACCGCAGCTTTATGCGCGTGCAGGAAATGTTTGGAGAAATGTCAAATGATAATCGGATTTTGGCGGTTGCGCTGAATTACCACATAGAGCAAGAGAATGAGCCTGAGAAGCAAAGCATTGTATTGGTAAGCAAGGATGTGCTTGTACGCATTAAAGCTGATGTGCTTGGTTTGCAGGCACAGGATTATTTATCGGACCGGGTCGTTGTATCTTCAGACTTCTATGCAGGCTATATGACGCTTTATGTGCATCCGGCAGTTATCGACGAGTTTTACACGTACCGCTTTCTTACCGTGAACAACATGCACTTGAACATTCGATTAAATCCGAATGAGTTTGTTATTTTGCGCGATGAAATGGGAACCTCAAAGTCTGCGCTGTTAAAGGTTAGCCAAGATGGAGCGAGGCTTGAGCCGCTATATCTTAGCAATGATCCGATTTGGGGCATCACGGCCCGTAATGCACAGCAGCGCATGGCGCTTGAGCTGCTCCTCAATGACGATATCCCGCTCGTAACGCTTACAGGCAAGGCAGGGACGGGGAAGACGCTTCTAGCGCTTTCAGCAGGCCTTCTGAAGACGGAGGATGAGCATAAGTACAAGAAGCTGCTTATTGCGAGGCCTGTCGTTCCAATGGGGAAGGATATCGGGTATTTGCCGGGAGAGAAGGAAGAGAAGCTGCGTCCATGGATGCAGCCGATTTATGATAATTTGGAGTATTTGTTCGATACGAAGAAGGCAGGCGACATCGATAAAATATTGATGGGTATGGGCAGCATTCAAGTCGAGGCGCTAACCTACATTCGTGGCCGGTCCATCCCAGGTCAATTTATTATTATCGACGAAGCGCAAAACTTAACGAAGCATGAAGTGAAAACGATCGTATCGCGGGTCGGCGAAGGCAGCAAAATTGTTCTTATGGGCGATCCGGAGCAGATTGATCATCCGTACCTTGATTCGATCAGCAACGGATTGACGCATATCGTGGAACGCTTCAAAAACGAAGGAATAAGCGGACACATGACGCTGGAGAAAGGCGAACGCTCTAAGCTTGCGCAGCTTGCCGCTGATTTACTTTAAAAGAATGGCCCCAAACTGGTTAGGCGCTGATATTAGAGAACGTAAAGGAATTAAAACCATACGCAAACGAGCCTTAGAAGCAATTCTAAGGCTCGTTTTTCTTTTTCTGGCATTATTTCCGTTCATAGGACTCCCGATATGCAAATGAAGCTTAAAAGGAAACTATAGGCTTATTTACTTTTTCCGCAAATAGCCATCAAGTTTTACAGGTTCATTTGGACAAACTAACGAATTATTGTTATCCTATTTTTAGTAGATTCAAGGATGAAAGGAAGAACGCTGTGACTCCCAGAAAATATGTGCCGTTTCTTATCGGTACGTTACTGTTAGCAGCACTATTGCTTATCCCTTACTCGCGCAATACAGATCAAGCTAGCGTTGGAAAACCGGACAAGAAATCGAATGAACAGCCAGCACCGGGAGAGTTTATCGTCGATCAGCTTACCGACATCTTTGTAAACGTTTCCTTGCCGAATTCGCAGTTTCTTCAGCTGCAGGACCTAAATCGGAATTTTATGATGAAATATCCTCATATACAAGTAAAGCTAACTAATGAACCATCCAAAGATAAGGCTTACGGCCTGTGGGTGCTTCAAAGTCAACAGGGGGAGTCTGCAGACATCTTGCTTCTCGACAATGGGTGGGTCAGACCATTCGCCGTTCGCGGTTTTCTGAAGCCTGCTGACAGCGTGATGACAGGGGATACGCTCTCAGATCAGATGACAGGGCTTCTAGACCCGCTCAAATGGAACGGTTATTTATGGGGAGTCCCGCGTGATGTCAATCCGTATGTTGTCGTATGGAGCGGCACATTGCTTGCAGAGGCAGGCTTGAAGGGACTGCCAACCGACTGGGCATCATACCAAGCTGCCGCAGCTAAGATTATCGAGCTTCATCCACAGGCAAGCATTGTGAATTGGAGCGCAGGCGATTTGCAGCAGCAGCTGGTTTGGATGGCTGCCTTCGACGCGGGCCAGTCTAACTTGTTGAATATGCAGCCCTTAAACGAGAAGCAAACAGCACAGCTTGAGTGGTTTCAAAAAATGGAGCAGCATATAAGCCGGATCGACAGTCATGCGATTGATCAATTGAATGCTTCATTTCAAACCGATAACCTGCTCGCTGCCATTATTCCTTGGAATGACTATGAGAGCTTAAATGAACAATTGCGAAATGAGCTGATCGTCGATCGGGATCATATTTATTCTCCGTGGTTAAATGGACATAGCTATGCCATCTCCTCAAGCAGCGATGCGGAGGAGGAAGCGATGCTGTGGATCAGGGAAATAACGGATGTAAACAACCAGCAGATGACTTACGACCGGTCGGGGCAGCTGCCGGCAAGAGCTTCTTTATATTCGTTTAACAGCTCACTGCAGAAGGATCAAATCCAAATACCGCCTGCTTGGTGGAAAAAGGTGTTGATCGTTAAGCGGGAGGAGAATGAATTGCCGCAGCCTGATCCGATGTGGCCAGAGAAATGGCAGTATCGGGAGCGAATGTGGGAAATATTTTCCGAAGGAACGTTCCAAATCAAGCCGTACATCGATTCGCTCGCCGCACGAAGCGAATGATCCGAAAAAAAGCCAGCCCCCAGCAAGTGGGGACGGGCTTTTTTGGCTATTGTAAGGGCTCATCAAGTTTTGGCTTAAAGCTTAAGATTCAGCTTTATTGTGAGCTCGCCATCTGACATATCTACGGAGTCTGCTTTCAGGAAGGATACGATAAGATCGGGATAAAAGCCAAGGTCAAATTCCTTCTCCAAAGCTCGCCTAGTTGTATCGGGCAACGCAAAGCCATTAAACAAAAGCTCATCTACATGAAACAGAATAGCGTTTTTTGGATCGTTTTCTACCGTGTAATAGCCGGCAATTTTAATTTCCATGTTGCCTTGTTTGCCTTGGGCAATGACTTTTCCGTCAACGAATTCGAAGGAGAAATTGTTGAAAATGTCATTTTGCTCCCGCAAAAATTGGTTCAAATCATCCTCAGGCACTCGGATCGTATATTGAAAGCCTTTGATTTCAAGCAGCTGTTTGTTATCCTGTATCCAGCTAGGAAGCTTCTTCATCGCCTTCGAAAGCGCGCGGAAATATTGCTTGACTACGTCAATTCCCGCCGTATCCCAGTATGAGGTAAGCTCCTTCATTAATATTCGAATGCGATCGGCATCCGACCGGCCGGATAGCTGCTCGTCAAGCTGCTTCTCTAGCGCCAATACGCGTTCTCTTTGCGTTCGAAGCTGTTCTTCCATGATGGTCAGCTCGTCTTGTCTCGTCTCAAGCTGCTTATAGCCTTCCTTCACTTTCTGATATTGCTCCACATATGTATTCAAGGTATGCTTGTCATGGGTTAAAATGATTTCTGCGTAATCCAGCATTTGAAACAGCTCCGATAACGAATCGAAAGATAATAGTGCGCTCAACAAGAAATCCCGTTCTCCCATATAATAAGCGCGCAAAACGCTTCCAGCCTCGTCTTGCTTGTCCGATATTTGCTGCTCCTGCACGTGCAGCTGCTTCTCCGTGTCCGTCATCGTCAGTGTAAGCTGCTCTTTCTGCTCTTGGATACGGATGATTTCTTTATCAATTTCTGCGACGGATAAACTTTTTTCAAGCAGCGAATGCATTTCCTCTTCATCTGTTGGCAGCGGCTCTGCCCAGACGGGAAGCTGAATAAAGAGCCATGCAATTAGGAGCATCGCCGTGGCTGCTATGGAAATACGATTACGCTTGGCTGTCAATGTCAACGGCATCGTCCCTCCTCAGCATTCATTTTATGCGGCAATCCATTCTATTATATCTTACATTTGGAAAAGGATGAACCTTATGATGAAGGAAAACCCGCTTGCTGTCTCTATTGCGGAGGCTATTGCTGAATCACGATACTCAGGCTGGCATATCGATAATGAGGGGAGAAGGCATGAAGCAAGATGTATTTCCTTTTATGACTATATGAACGCTTGCCTTTATGATAGGACGTATGGTTATTATCGCTCGGGGCCAGTTCGTGTGGGTAAGGAAGGCGACTTTTATACAAGCTCGGGAATTGGGCGCGTTCTGGCGGAGATTCTTGCTGGCTGCGCAAAAGCTTATGGCGAAGCGATTGGCGAGCCGCTTAAGCTAATCGAATGGGGAGCTGGAACAGGCAGGCTTTCTGCTCAAATCGCGGCAGCAGGAGGCAAACGAAGCAGCGATTGGCCGGAACGATTCCAATCTATACTCATTGAAGATCATCCAGCGCACGGCCGAGCGGCAAGAGAGGCTTTTGTTGATAACTGCGGTCAATTGGTTGCTGAGCCGCTGATTGCCTCGTCAGATGATGCGTGGCATTCAAGCTGGCTGAAGCAACCGGCGCTCGTGCTCGCCAATGAGCTGTTGGACGCATTTCCCGTTCACAGGATTCAACGTACTGATGGAGAGCTGTACGAGCTTGGCGTTGCAGGAGATGAGGTCCATGGCTTTCACGAGGTTTATATGCCGATCACAGATTCGCGAATAAGCGGCTGGCTTGCGCGCGACGGCATTCACCTTAGGGAGGGACAGCGGACGGAGGTTCATGCGGATGCAGCGGCGTTTTTAAAGAGGCTGGGAGGTGTTATGACGACCGGACGCCTCGTGCTTATTGACTACGGACATGAGGCTGCTGAATATACGGCAGAGCATCGCATGAATGGAACGCTTATGTGTTATTGGCGTCATCTGGCAAGCGACAGTCCTTATATCCGAATCGGCGAGCAAGATATAACTTCGCATGTCCCATTTACGTTTATACGACGCGAAGCGGAGGAAAGTGGCTGGCAGGTTACAAGCTATTCGACTCAAAAGCAATTTTTGATCGATCATGGCGTTCTGGAGTTGCTTCAAAACCATACCGGCGCAGATCCTTTCAGCGAGTCGGCCCGAATGAACAGAGCGATTAGGCAGCTCCTGCTCAGCGATCAGATGAGCGAATCGTTTAAAGTGATGATACTGGACAAAATATAATGAAAATAAAAGAACGGTGACAGCTCAATGGGGCTGACACCGTTCTTTTGTTCATTAAACAGGGGTATTTCTACGCGAAACGAGCATTGCCGTCAAGGACAGCAATGCTCGTTTTCGCTTAGCTTAAGTATATGACCTGCCTAGGCGAGAGTCTGTGTCGCCCTTGTTAAAACGGCAAGTCCATCTTGAAGACCGACCAATACGTGAAACCCACGAATGAAATGATCATATATCCCCAGAACATTACGATGTAAGTTCTCTCGGAGAAATTCAAGTAGCCTAGAAATACGAAAGCGACGGCTTGTGCAAAAAATAAAAGCGCAAATTCCGTCATATGGCCTGCAAAAGCCATTAGTCCGATTACCAGGGTCCAAAATCCAAGTACCCGATACATGCGTGCCATGATGACATCCCCCTTTCGCTGCGACCCGATTTTCTAATGATCATTATAACGTTTGGCGAAATAAGTGTAAACCAAAAACGGTGACGAAATCGCAAACTTTTTGTTTAAAGCCATTCCTGCATGAGGAGTCTAGATATAGTTTGACCAATAATAAGAGCTAACATGTATGAGCAATTGAAAATTTGGTTATACAATTTAGTATCCAATAGATTCTATGAACTCTACCAAGGGCATAGAGATAAAGTAAGCGCCTTTACGTTAGGAGGTTTTTGTTGCATGACAGCAGTCAGACAAGATGCGTGGAGTCCGGACGATGATCTTATACTCGCCGAGGTTACACTACGCCATATTCGAGAAGGAAGTACCCAGCTTGCAGCTTTTGAGGAAGTAGGCGAACGAATCGGACGGACGTCCGCAGCATGCGGTTTCCGTTGGAATAGCTGCGTTCGCAAAAGGTATGAGGATGCGATACAAATTGCAAAGCAGCAGCGCCAGAAACGAAATTATTTGAAAAAACAAACGATTGTCCAAACGCCGCATGTTTCATCGATTGCCGTTTTTGAAACGGATGAGCGCAGTTTCAAGCAAGAAGGCAGCTCGATCGAGGAAGGTTTGTCCGTTGATGCTGTTATTCGTTTTCTCCGTGGATGGAAGACGACTTATCAGGATTTGACGCGTCAAATCAAATGGTTTGAGAAGGAACTGAAAGACAAAGAGGATGAGCTATATCGTTTGCGCGATCAGAATGAGAGATTGTCCAAAGAGGTCAACAATGTGCAAACCGATTACCGCGCAGTAAACGATGATTACAAGACGCTCATTCAAATTATGGATCGTGCAAGAAGGCTTACTGTATTAACGAATGATGACGAGGCGAAGCCTAGATTTAAAATGGATGCAAACGGCAATTTGGAACGTATTGAATAAGTTATAAACCGTAAATGAGAGAGGCTGGCCATTAACAATGGCTGGTCTCTCTTTTTTATGTCGTACAAAAATAATAAGCTTCAAGACGCATCATATCAGTTGCATCATTTTCAGCAGATTTGATACGATGTTTGCAATATAGCGAAGAGCAGCTGTCGTATAAGGAGGCGTGGAAATTGCAAATAGATGTAGTAGGCGGAGGATCGCTTGGGCTGCTCTATGGGGCGAAGCTAGCAGACGCGGGCGCTGATGTCACTATATGGACGCGCAGCATGGAGCAGGCGGTACAGCTTGCGGAGCAAGGAATTAGGCTAATTGAGGTTGATGGAATAAGCGAGCGGGTGATTCGTGTCAAGAGCGAGTGGATGGAGCATGCCTCCTTACGAGAATGGAATAAAGACCAAAATAGTAAAAGCGCGGGCTATAATTGGCTGCTTCTAACGGTCAAACAAACGGATTTGAATGATCATCTGTTAAAGAAACTTGCACTGCTAACAAATGGCCCTGAGAATGAGGCTGCTGCAATGATGTGCTTGCAAAATGGGGTCGGCCACTTGGAGCGTATTCAAGAGGCTCTTCCAAATCTGCCGCTGCATGCCGCTGTGACGACGGAAGGCGCTAAACGGCTTGATTCGCGAACGGTAGCGCATACGGGCAAGGGGCAGCTTTGGCTGGGTGAGTGGGGAGGGAATGGGCGTAAAGGGGATGAAACTCTCGCTATCTCGCAAAAAATGTTGGTTTCTATGCTGCAATCGGCAGGATTTGCTTCTTCTCTGTCGAATGATTTGGAGAATCGAATTTTCCATAAACTTCTTATTAACGCGGTAATTAATCCTTTAACAGCGATTTATGATGTGGAAAACGGACAGCTCCCAGCTCATCCTGCTCGCGAGAAGCTTATGCGTGAGCTATATATGGAAACCGAGCATGTTCTTGTGAAAGCGGGCATGGCCATGCCGGAAGATGGCTGGCAGCTCATTATTGATGTTTGCAGGCAAACTAGCCGCAACATTTCCTCCATGCTAAGCGATATTCGGGCAGGCAGGGTAACAGAAATAGATGCGATTAATGGCGGAGTTACAAGGCTGGCTGCGAAGCATGGCTTACAGGCACCGCTAAATCTGGCAATTACGGAACTCGTGCAAGCGCTGCATCCGAAAGCTGAATAGGAGGGACTGAAGGACGTTGGAGATGATATTGGATAGCATAAAACATGCATACGCTTATTTGGCGGTCATTCCAGTCATACCTTTCGCGATCATCTTATTTGGTTATGGGGCATATATTCAGGATCGGAAGAAGGCTTTTCGACTGGCCATGGATGTCACGACGGCGTTATTAATCGGCTGCGTAGCCGTACTGTTCGATAATTTATCTGGCACCAAATTCGGTCTTTACGGCATTTTATTATTTATGCTGCTTGGAGGCGGATTGCTTGGCAATGCTCAGTTCCGCAAACGCGGCACGATCGATGGCAAAAAAATTTTTAGAACGATTTGGCGGCTAAGCTTTTTTTCAATGAGCGTGCTGTATGTCGTATTCATGTGCATTGTCATCGGCAAATTGGTGCTTACCGCATAATTTAGAAGTACATACGCCAAACGCCTCCTAAAAGCAGAGGCGTTTTTGCTTTGACGGACGGCTTCACCTTTGTGTACAATTAAAATGTTCAGTTTAATACATTTTAAGTCGCTTTGGCGACTATCAAGCAGGAGGTTACAGGCTGCGCTATGAGAACAGAAAATTATTCATTGCCAAGCGCTCAGCCTTTGACAGAGGCTTATATAAATCGCACAGATGACCGTATAGAAGCTTTGTACGGCTATCATGCGGGAGCGAAGCAGGACTGGGATAGACGGTTTAAACGTTTGGAGCAAACGAGCCATGTGAGAGCCGAGGCAGCAGAGGTTGCGCGTGCGCTGCGAGTTTACAATGAGATGGCAGGCGCAAGCGCTGAAGTATTTGCATCCATCTCAGCAATTGCGGAAGGTGCACCGGTTGTCGTTGGAGGCCAGCAAGCCGGATTGTGGACCGGCCCTTTGCTCGTTATACATAAAGCGGTATCCATTATTGGTGCTGCTAAATCTGCGAGCGAGCAGCTAGGGCGCACGGTCGTTCCAGTTTTTTGGGTTGCGGGCGAGGATCATGATTGGGATGAAGCGAACCACGCTTATGTACTAACTGCCGAGCAGGAGCTGCGCAAGCTATCGGCGGCACGCCCAGAAGGCGCGCGCACATCGGTGAGCCGCTCGTCCCTTTCAGAAGAAATGTGGACACAGCTGCTGGAAGAGCTGGAGCAAGCGCTGCCGCATTCTGAGTTCAAGCCTCTGCTTCTGGAGGAATTGCGCCAGATGTCGCAGAAGTCGCAATCGTTGTCGGATTTGTTTGCTATGATTTTAAGCCACTTATTCGGCAAACAGGGGCTTGTGCTGCTTGATGCAGATCATCCGGCTATCCGCCGCTTGGAAGCTCCGATGTTTAGAAAGATGATCGAGCGCAATGACGACTTGGAGAAAGCGTATATGTCTGCTGCCGAGAAGGTCAAGGAGTTTGGATACAGCTTGCAGGCGGATGTAACGCCCGGCAGCGCCAACTTATTTCTGTTCCACTCGGCAAATGGCGATGAAAGAACGCTACTTCATAAGAAGGATGGTCTTTTTCAAGACCGTAAAGGCCAGTTGTCAATAACGGAGAAGGAATTGCTGCACATTGCGGATGAGCAGCCGCAGCAGCTTAGCAATAATGTCCTTACGAGACCGCTTATGCAGGATTATTTATTTCCGGTACTCGCTACGGTGCTTGGTCCCGGGGAAATTGCCTATTGGGCTTTGACTGGCGAAGCGTTCCGCGCGCTTGGCATGGAAATGCCGATCATCGTGCCCCGCATGTCCTTTACATTAATAGAAGGAACCGTAGCTAAGCATATGGACAAATACGAGCTTTCCTTCGAGGATGTCATGGAGCGCTTCGAGGAGCGCAAGAGCACGTGGCTGAAGGATCAAGACGGATTATCGATCGAACAGCAATTCGATGATGCGAGGCTGCAATTCGAACAGCTCTACAAACCGCTGCTTGATCTGGCAACATCCGTTCAGCCTTCGCTTGCTAAGCTCGGGGATACGAATATGCAGAAAATTGTCGAGCAGATCAGCTACATGGGCTCAAAAACCGTAGATGCCTTCAACAAGCAATTTGAAGCATCCACCAGGCAGCTTGACCGTATTCATCATTCTATTAAGCCGCTTGGAAAGCCGCAGGAGCGTGTGCTTAATATGACAGCCTATTGGAACCGCTACAGCTTAAATTGGCTGGATAAGCTTCTTGAAGCGCCGTATAACCGAGAGGGCGGACACGAAATCGTTTATTTGTAAAATAACAGGAGGTAAATACAGATGAGTACAGTTGAGAGAAGCATTGTTGCCGATATGTCATTGGCACAAGATGGCCATTTGAAGATTGATTGGGTAGCTGCGCATATGCCGGTTCTGAATACGATCCGCGAGCAGTTCGAGAAGGAGCAGCCTTTTAAAGGACTGAAGGTTACAATTGCACTGCATTTGGAAGCGAAAACCGCATATCTGGCCAAGGTTGTCAAAGCGGGCGGCGCTGAGGTGACAATTACCGGCAGCAATCCGCTGTCAACGCAAGACGATGTATGTGCCGCACTCGTGGAGGATGGCATTACCGTGTTTGCGAAATACAATCCTAGCCCAGAAGAGTTCAAGGCGCTTAACATTAAGGCGCTTGAGTGGAAGCCGGATCTCATTATCGATGATGGCGGAGACCTGGCTACGATTCTGAATTCGGAGCATCCTGAGCTCGGCGAGAACCTGCGCGGCGGAGCGGAAGAGACGACGACGGGAATTATTAGGCTGAAAGCGATGGAGAAGGACGGCTCCTTGAAATTCCCGATGGTTGCTGTAAACGATGCGTATTGCAAGCATTTATTCGATAACCGATACGGTACGGGCCAATCGGTATGGGATGGCATTAACCGGACGACAAACCTGATGGTAGCTGGTAAAACAGTTGTTGTCGTCGGCTATGGCTGGTGCGGCAAAGGCGTTGCGATGCGTGCGAAGGGGCTTGGCGCAAATGTCGTCGTAACCGAGATCGATGCAATCAAGGCCGTTGAGGCTTATATGGATGGCTTTGCCGTTATGCCAATGATTGAAGCGGCAAAAGTAGGAGAGTTTTTCGTGACGGTTACAGGCAACCGTGATGTAATCCGCGGCGAGCACTATGAGGTTATGAAGGACGGCGCGATCATTTCGAACGCAGGGCATTTTGACGTTGAAGCGAACAAGCCGGAGCTTGCAGCATTGTCGACAAGCGTGCGTACGGTTCGTCGCAACATTGAAGAATATAAGCTTCAGGACGGTCGCAGCATTTACTTGCTGGCTGAAGGGCGCCTTGTTAATTTGGCTGCCGGCGACGGACATCCAGCCGAAATTATGGATATGACGTTCGCGCTTCAAGCCGTTGCGCTAAAATACGTGAACGAGCAATACAAAACGATTGGCAGCAAGGTTGTTAACGTGCCTTACGAGCTTGATGAGCAGGTAGCTCGTCTCAAGCTGCAATCGCTTGGCTTTGGCATTGATAAGCTTACGGATGAGCAAGCAGCCTATCTGGACAGCTGGAAAGAAGCTGAATAAATAACTTGGAAAGCCGCGAGCAATCGCGGCTTTTTTATTTGTAACCTTTTATTCCCAACCTGCGTCTAGAGAGCAATACAGTAAGGGGGAATGGCATTGTATAAACAGAAAAAAGGATTAGCAGCATGGGCAGTCGTTATTTTATGGATTGGCTTATTGGCAGGATGCTCCTCAGGAAACTTCGATACAGCGAGCAATAAAGCTTCTGAACAGTCAGCGCTAATGAACGAAGCTAAATCGGACAGTGAGAGTAATGGTAATTCCGGTGCTGATCAAGCTGAGGCTGATACTGCCGTAACTACCAGTGGTGAAAGCGAGTCGCCAGCAGGCGGAGGTTTTGCTTCTGAAACCGCTGCGGGTACAGAGGGCTTTAATCAAAAAATTATTTACACCGCCAATTTAAGCATGCAGGTGGATGAGCTGGCAGCAGCCGCGACATCGCTTCGCAATGCGATTCATCAAAGCGGCGGCTATATTTTACAATTCCAAGATACGAGGCATGATGGGGAAATCGGATCAACCTATACGATCAAGGTTCCGGCTGCCGGCTTTATGTCGTTCATAGATCGGGTCGAGCTTATCAAGCATAATGACTTCGAGAGAAATATCGGGGGCAAGGACGTATCCGAGGAATATGTTGACCTTGAATCAAGGCTGAAGGCAAGGCAGCTGGTCGAAACCAGGCTGCTCGCAATGATGGATAAGGCCGTTAAAGCGGATGATTTACTGAAATTTTCACAGCAGCTTTCGGAGGTGCAGCTCGAAATAGAGCGCATCAAAGGACGAATTCGTTATTTGGATAACAACGTATCGTTCTCCACGGTAGAGCTGCGCATGTACCAAACGGACCAAACGCTGAAAAATGAAAGCGTAAAGAAGCCGAATTTGGGCGGAAGAATGTCAGATGCGATAACAGGAAGCACAAAGGTCGTATGGGATGCGCTAAACTTCTTGCTCGTTGTGCTAGCGGGAGCAGTTCCGGTAGCTGCTGTTGGAGCGGTTATCGCTGTACCTGCCTTTTGGCTTTATCGGAGAAAGAAGAAGGAGACAAAGACTGCTGAGAAGACGGATTCAGATGAGGAAAAGCTGCCGCCTACCCTTTAAAGATTAATAATCATTAATACTATGAAATATTTTAGAAAAATCCTGCTCATGGAGCAGGATTTTTATTTTAGGTGGCGAACTATTGTATCTTAGTGGGGAAAAGTGGGGCAAAGTGGTGGAAATAGGGGAAGGGGTGGGTCAAAGTCATGTTTATGGGTGAATATCAACATAGCATCGATGAGAAAGGCCGCATCATCATACCTTCGAAATTCCGCGAATCACTTGGTGCCTCGTTCATCGCTACCCGTGGTTTAGACAATTGCTTATTCGTATATCCCATGAGCGAGTGGAGCGTTTTGGAGCAAAAATTAAAATCACTTCCGCTAATGAAGTCAGATGCGCGTGCTTTTACCCGGTTTTTCTTTTCCGGTGCGACCGAATGTGAGCTTGATAAACAGGGAAGGGTAAACATACCAAGCCATCTTCGCGAATATGCGAAGCTAGACAAAGACTGCATGGTGCTCGGCGTCTCCGGTCGCGTTGAAATTTGGAGCAAGCAGACATGGGACGGCTATTACGAGCAATCGGAGCAAACCTTTAACGAAATCGCTGAGAAGCTCGTCGATTTTGATTTCAACTTCTAGAATGGACAACAGGAATGGGAGGGCTGAGGCGTGTTTCAGCATATTACAGTACTTTTGGAAGAAGCGGTTGACGGTCTAGCGATTAAGCCAGACGGCATCTACGTCGATTGTACGCTTGGAGGGGCAGGGCATAGTGAGCTCATTGCGTCCCGATTAGGCGAAGGAGGGCGGTTAATCGCATTCGATCAGGACGACTGGGCGCTGGAAAATGCTCGCGTTAGGCTTGCTCCATACTTGGATAAAGTAACGCTTGTTAGAAGCAATTTCCGTGATTTGGAGCAGGAGCTTAGAGGATGCGGCGTTCCAATGCAAGATGGCGTCCCGCAGGTAGATGGCATTTTGTTCGATCTAGGCGTATCAAGCCCGCAGCTTGACGAAGCGGAACGCGGCTTTAGCTACAACCACGATGCTCCGCTAGATATGAGGATGGATCGTGAAGGTGACCTTACAGCGCATGAAATCGTCAATACGTGGGATGAACGTGACATTTCCCGCATACTTGATCGCTATGGCGAAGAGAAATTCGCCCGTTCAATCGCAAGAAACATCGTGAAAGCGCGAGAGAAAGCGCCAATCGAGAAAACCGGCGAGCTGGCAGAATTGATTAAAATATCGATCCCAGCTGCAACAAGACGTACAGGCGGGCATCCTGCCAAGCGTTCCTTTCAAGCGCTCCGCATTGCTGTAAACGACGAGCTTGGCGCAGAGGAAGAGGCGCTGGAGCAGACGATTCGCTGCTTGGCCCCTGGCGGCCGTGCATCTGTCATTACGTTTCATTCGCTTGAGGACCGCATATGTAAGCAAATGTTTGCGAAGTTTGTGGAGAAATGTACTTGTCCGCCCGATTTTCCGTTATGCGTATGCGGAAACAGCGGGACAGTGAAATTAGTTAACCGCAAGCCGATCGTACCTTCCGAGAGAGAGCTGGAGCTTAATCCTCGGGCGAGGTCGGCAAAGCTTAGAGTCGCAGAAAAATTGTAAGGGGGATTTGAATTGGCGTATGTGAATGGCAATTTAGCGCTGCAACCTAAGCGAAAGCAGGATCAGCAGACTGTTATCAAAGAAACGAAACGATTGGTTAAGAGTCGTAAATCCTTACCGGTTCAAGAGAAGCTGTTGTACATGTTCACTGTATTAATGTGCGTTGTAGTAGCTGGTGTCATTATTTTCCGCTACGCACAAATCTATGATATGAACCTCGACATCAAAAATCTCAAAAGCGAATCTCAAACGATGAACATTGAAATGGAAGATTTGAAAAAGCAGGTTGAGATGCTGAGTGATCCTGAGCGCATTCGCAAGATTGCCGAATCACAGGGGATGGTTAGCTCGATTGAAGGCGGCATAACGGTAAATACTGGTGACAACGAGTTGAAAACGGCAATGGGTAAACAAGGTGAGTAAGATGAAAAAGAGAATTAGATTGCGGACACTGTTGTTTGGAGGGGTAATGACCCTCCTTTTTCTCATTTTAATAAGCAGAATTTATTTCGTGCAGGTAGTAGAAGGCGCCAAATATTTTGAACTGGCGAAAAAGAGATGGTCGGCTGCAGAGGAGATTGTCGCTAAACGAGGCACGATTGCCGATCGCGATGGAAATGTGCTTGCAATGGACACGATTACCTATAATGTTTCCGTGAATCCAAAGGTCATCAATGAAGAGGGGCTAACGGAAGACATTATCGACGGCCTGCATGAAATACTTGGCATTTCGAAGGAAGAGCTTCGGAAAAATGTGACCGCCAAAAAGGAAGATGGGACTTATGTTGTTAATCGGGAGATGCGTAAAGGCGGCTGGCAAATCGACAAGACAGTGGCCGATAAAATTAGAGCGTTCCGCGAAGAATTGTCCAAAGAAAAGAAGGTAACTGGTGTCGGTATTGATTTAGCAGAAAGCTTAAAACGCTATTATCCTAGAAAAACTTCAGCTGCGCAGCTGGTTGGATATTTGGACCGAGACGGCGCAGCAATGACTGGCATTGAGGCTTCTTTCAACAAACAGCTGACCGGCACAAATGGCTTTATCAAGTACGAGAAGGACGGGAAACGCGTTCAGCTCGCCGAAGGTGAAGTGGAATTTCAGCCTGCTAAGAACGGCCAAAATGTTAATCTGACAATCGATAGCGAAATTCAGCATTACGTAGAGGAAGCGCTGCAAGAAATTGTGAAGGAGTATGCGCCGAAAAGCGCGACAGCTATTGCTGCCGATCCCAACACGATGGAAATTTTGGCAATGGCAAATACGCCGCAATATGATCCGAATGAATTTTGGAAAAACAATTCGAACTCCTACAATCATGCGATCAAATCATTATACGAGCCAGGCTCAACGTTCAAAATCGTAACGCTGGCAGCGGCAGTTGAGGAAGGCGTCTTTAATCCGGATGAAATGTACAAATCAGGCCAAATCAAAATTAAAGGCATACCAAGGCCGATTCGTGATATTAAGCGAGAGGGCTGGGGAACCATTTCGTTTCTAGATGGCCTGAAGTATTCCAGTAACGTGGCGTTCGTCAAGCTGGGATACGAGAGATTAGGAGAGCAAAAGCTGAGAGATTATTATACGAATTTTGGCTTCGGCCAAAAAACAGGCATACAGCTAGGCAGTGAGCTTTCAGGCTCTATTCGCTTTCAATATGCAAGCGAGATTGCCAATGCGACATTCGGGCAAGGGGTTTCAGTTACGCCTATTCAGCAGGTTGCGGCAGTCGCTGCTGTAGCGAATGGGGGCAAGCTCCTTCAACCGCAAATTGTGAAAAGCATAACGGACCCGACAACAAAAACGACTAAAACGATTGAGCCGAAGGTCGTTCGCCAAGTGATCTCCGAGGAAACATCGCGTAAAGTCGGCGAATACTTAGAGCAGGTCGTATCCGATCAGGACAAGGGTACCGGTAAAAACGCGTATATCGAAGGCTACCGGGTAGCGGGAAAAACAGGTACAGCACAAAAGGTTATCAACAACGAATATTCCGCTACGAAGTTTGTAGTCTCCTTCATCGGCTACGCGCCGGTTGATAATCCGAAAATCGTCGTATATATCGTTGTCGATGAACCAAATGACCCCCTCGTGGGGGGAGGCAAGGTTGCGGCTCCGGCGTTTAAGCAGATCGTGCTGAAGAGCTTGCGCAAAATGGGCGTAGCGCCGAATTACCCGACGGATACGAACGATTTGAAAAAGGAAGTGTCAATAACGGTTCCTGAGCTAACGAAGCTTCAGGTTGCTCAGGCTAAAGCAGAATTAAAAGCAAAAGGAATGACTTTTGAACTGGTCGGGAACGGAAAGACCGTTTTGCAGCAAATCCCAGCAGGAGGTTCTTCCGCTCATCCCACTCAGAAAATATATTTAATTACAGAGCAGCGAGAGAAGCTAGCCATTCCGGATTTGAAGGGCGTGTCGCTGCGCGATGCGCTTGAAATCACCTCGCTGATCGGCATTCGTCTTATTCCGGACGGGGAGGGCTTTGTCGTATCCCAGAAGGAGGAGACGTTGAATAACGTAAGAGTATTGAAGGTTACACTCGCTCCGCCGCTTAGCAAAGATGGGGAACAGGATGCGGCTGATCAAGGATCAGATTCAGAAGCGGCAATCAAGGAGGGGGATAGCGACGACCCTCAGACGGATGAATCTGGCGGTGCA
This sequence comes from Paenibacillus sp. PL91, assembly GCF_012935325.2. Classification (GTDB taxonomy): domain Bacteria; phylum Bacillota; class Bacilli; order Paenibacillales; family Paenibacillaceae; genus Pristimantibacillus. The sequence goes on along the minus strand of NZ_JABBYG020000002.1, from coordinate 548,813 downwards.
GGTTCAGCAGCAGGTAAAGGTGAAGGTGAAGCAGCCGATTCCAATGCCAATACGAACGCAACAGGCGAGTAATCTATAATTGAACACGGACGAAGGCGGCTGCCTTCGTCTAAAGCTTGTTCTATCCTCCGCTTGTCCCGAATAATCTGGGAATGAGCGTCATTGAGCGCTCCTTCGAAACAGTCAAGCGGAGGGGGAACAAGTTATGAAGGTATCCAATGTGACGGTCAGACGACGTTTGTTTATCGTACTTATATTGGCAGGGATCTCATTCCTCGCCTTGTGTATCAGGCTTAGCTATGTACAGCTGTGGCAGGGCGAGGAACTCGCAAATAAAGCGGAAAATTCTTGGAGACGCGATATCCCGTACGTCGCCAAGCGAGGCGAGATTGTGGACCGCAACGGGATACAGCTGGCCTACAATGTCAGTTCGCCTACGGTCTACGCGATTCCCGTACAGATCAAAGATAAGCAGGCTGTTGCCGCTGCACTGGCGCCGCTGCTCGACATGTCGCAGGAGAAGTTGTTCACTAAAATAAAAACAAAAAGCATGATCGTTAAGCTCGGGCCTGGAGGCCGGAAAATCACGCTTGATAAAGCCGAGCAAATTCGTGCTTTAGGTCTTCCGGGCATCGTCGTCGCCGAAGATAATAAACGCTTTTATCCGTATGGCAGCCTAGCCGCACATGTCCTTGGCTTTACGGGAATCGACAATCAAGGCTTGACGGGCATTGAAGCAAAATATAACACAGAGCTTAGCGGCATAGGCGGCAGCGTATCCTTTCTATCGGACGCAGCAGGCAGGCAAATGCCGAATTCCTCGGATACATATGTTGAGCCGAAGGACGGGCTTACGATGCAGCTTACGATCGACAAACAAATACAGACGGTTATGGAGCGAGAGCTTGATCAAGCGATGACGAAGCTGCAGCCAAATGGCATTATCGCAATTGCAATGGACCCAAATAATGGGGAAATTCTCGGGATGGCAAGCCGTCCCACCTATGAGCCGGATAAGTACCGCGAGGTGCCTACAGAGGTTTACAACCGCAACCTGCCGATTTGGATGACATACGAGCCGGGCTCCACCTTCAAAATCATAACGCTAGCCGCTGCTTTGGAGGAGAAAAAGGTTGATTTAAAAAACGAGCGTTTCTTCGATCCAGGCGCCATCGAGGTTGGCGGAGCAAGGCTTCGCTGCTGGAAAAAAGGCGGCCATGGCAGCCAGACTTTTCTGGAAGTTGTTGAGAATTCGTGCAACCCCGGCTTTGTAACGCTCGGCCAGCGACTTGGCAAAGAGAAATTATTCGATTATATTAAAAACTTCGGCTTTGGCACGAAGACAGGCATCGATATTGGCGGTGAGGAGAATGGCATTTTGTTCAAGCTCAGTCAAGTCGGTCCTGTAGAGCTTGCTACGACAGCCTTTGGTCAAGGGGTATCGGTTACACCGATTCAACAGATTACAGCGGTATCTGCTGCCATTAATGGCGGTACGCTATACAAGCCGCATGTAGCGAAAGCTTGGATTAACCCGGAAAGCGGCGCGACCGTTGAGACCGTGAAATCGGAGGCTGTGCGGAAGGTCATTTCCGAGGAGACGTCAAAGCAAGTGCGTGAAGCGCTTGAGAGCGTAGTAGCCAAAGGAACAGGCCGCAATGCTTTCATCGACGGCTACCGCGTAGGCGGCAAGACAGGTACGGCCCAGAAGGTTATCAACGGCCGATATTCGCCGAATGAGCATATCGTTTCCTTTGTCGGCTTTGCACCTGCAGATGACCCGCAAATCGTCATCTACGTAGCGGTAGACAATCCGCAGGGGATTCAGTTCGGGGGCGTTGTAGCGGCTCCAATCGTCCGAAATATTATGGAGGACGCGCTGAATATTTTGGAAGTTCCGGCTCGTGAGAAGCAGATTGACCGGATCTATAAGTACGGCGAAACGCCAATCGTAACCGTACCTAATCTGGTTGGCAAAACGGTGTCCGATTTATATGAGGATCTGAACATGAATTTTAATCTAACATCCGCAGGCTCGGGAAAAACGGTTATACGACAAGCTCCTGCTGCAGGAACCCGGGTCGATCGCGGCTCCACGATTCGCATCTATTTAGGCGAAGAAGATAATATATCCCACTCCCATTGACTATAATGGTAGTTAACGAGGGTGCTGAGGGCGGCTTATCGTTACTCCGTCAGCGCTTAAGGGAGGAGTGGGGCAGATGCGTTTAAAGGATGTTACGGAGCTGCTTGCAACCGCGCGGCTCATAGGCGATGGGGAAACGGAATGGAACGGCATCGAAACCGATTCAAGATGCATCAGCGAGGGTCAATTGTTTATCTGCCTGCGAGGACATACAGTTGACGGACATTTGTTTGCGCCTCAGGCTGCCGCAGCCGGCGCAGCCGCACTTATTGCGGAGCGGCAGCTGGATTTGCCTGTTCCACAAATTATTGTTAGGGACTGCCGGCTTGCAATGGCTGTTATTGCTAATTATTATTATGCCTATCCAAGCCATGCTTTGAAATTAATTGGGGTAACGGGTACGAACGGCAAGACAACAACAACGTATTTGATTGAGCAAATTTTAAATGATCAGAATAGGCCTACCGGAGTGATCGGCACAATCGAGCGTCGTTATGCTGGCTTATCGTTCCCGATGACGAGCACGACCCCGCAGACGCTCCAGCTGCAGCGTTATCTCGGCGAAATGCGCGATGCGGGCACGCAATATTGCGCGATTGAAGTATCCTCTCACGCACTTGAGCAAGGGCGGGTGAAGGGCTGCCGCTTTCGGACGGCAGTATTTACAAATCTTACGCAGGATCATTTGGATTATCATGAAACGATGAGCCGTTACGCGGCTGTTAAAGGATTGTTTTTTTCGAGGCTGGGAAACGAGTATGCCGCACAGGAGAGAGAGCGCTCGTACGCCGTCCTTAACGCGGATGACGACGCTGCAGCAGAGTACGCGGAGCTGACTGCATCGGAGGTTGTAACATACGGCATCGATAAGGAAGCGGATGTTCGCGCCTCAAACATTCGGATTACGGCGCAGGGCACGACCTTTCATGTTCATACCTTCCGGGGAGAGACGGACGTTACGCTGCAAATGGCCGGCAAGTTCAATGTATACAATGCGCTTGCCGCTATCAGCGCTGTACTGCTTGAAGGGGTGGAGCTGGAGGCGATTGCGGGTAGCCTAAGCGCGATTCCCGGCGTTCCTGGACGGGTGGAGGCTGTTAATGCCGGGCAATCGTTCGCGGTGATCGTCGATTATGCGCATACGCCCGATGGTTTGGAAAATGTGCTGCGAGCCGTCCAGCAGTTTGCCGAGAAACGAATCATATGCGTATTCGGCTGCGGAGGCGATCGGGATCGGTCGAAGCGGCCGCTAATGGGAAGCATTGCAGTCAAATATGCAGACTACGCCATTATTACCTCCGATAATCCGCGCACGGAGCCGCCGGAGCTTATACTTAAGGATATTGAGGATGGACTTATAAAAGGTAAAATCGATCCTTCCACATATGAATTACTTGCTGATCGCAAGGCCGCAATTCAAAAAGCGGTTGAAATGGCAAGCCAAGGCGATGTAGTATTGATTGCGGGGAAAGGTCATGAAACCTACCAAGATATTAACGGAGTCAAGTATCCATTTGACGATCGAAAAGTAGCGAAAGAAGCGATAAGGGGAATCATACATTGATTAAACGTACGATCAAGCAAATTGCCGAGATGAGCGGCGCAAAATGGAATGGAAACAATAAGGAATTAATGATATCGGGTGTAACGACTGACTCGCGGCATGCTGCTGCTGGCCAGTTGTTCATCCCGCTTGTTGGCGAGCAGTTCGACGGGCATGCTTATTTGGAGCAGGCTGTTCAAAACGGAGCCGTTGCAGCGCTCTGGCAGAAGGGGCGCGAGGTGCCGGAATCGCTTGCCGATGTGCCGCTTCTTATCGTAGGAGATACGCTCGTCGCGCTGCAGCGGCTCGCTGCTGCCTACCGCAGCGAGCTCGTTGTGCGCGTTGTTGGCATTACAGGCAGCAACGGCAAAACAACGACAAAGGATATGACGGCTGCTATACTTGGAACCACATATAAGGTTCACAAGACGGAAGGCAACCTGAACAATCATATTGGCTTGCCGTTGACGGTTCTTCAGCTTGAGGAGGATACGGAGGTAGCGGTGCTTGAGATGGGAATGAGCGGCTTCGGCGAAATCGAGCTGCTTACGAAGATTGCCCAGCCTGATGCCGCGGTCATTACGAACATTGGCGATGCTCATCTTCTGCATCTGGGCTCAAGGGCAGGAATTGCCAAAGCGAAGCTGGAAATCGCTCTTGGCCTAAGCGAGGATGGCCTGCTGCTTTATAATGGCGACGAGCCGCTGCTCGAAACCGAGCTTGGACGCTCCGTGCTTCCGGCGGGCATCGTGCGCAGAACATTTGGATTAGCTGCCCATAACGAATGGTCGGCAGACGATATCGTCATAGAATCGGAAGCAGCGTCTTTTACTGCGGTTTATAACGGAACGCCTAGCGGGTTGGGAACGATCCGCATACCTGTACCCGGCCAGCATAACGTGAGCAACGCGCTTGCCGCGATCGCCGTTGGCCGATTCTTCGGCGTCCCGGCTGCAAAAATCATTGAAGGCTTGAGCGATTTGAAGCTGACGGGGATGCGTATTCAGCCCGTACGAGCTTTCAATGGCGCGATGATTTTGAACGATGCTTATAACGCTAACCCTACAGCCGTGCGCGCGGCTATTGATCTCGTTGAACAATTGGATGGCTTTACTCGCAAATGGATCGTGCTTGGCGACATGCTGGAGCTTGGGCCGGAGGAGCAGGCGCTGCACTTCGAGGCAGGGGCTTATATAACGCCAGGCAAAGCGGATGCTGTTCTAACTTTTGGACCACTGGGACAGCATATCGCGCAGGGTGCGAAATCGCGTTTCCCGACTGCATCCGCAAGCGATGTCGTTCGCCATTTCGAAGAGAAAGAAGAGCTTGCGCAGTGGCTGCGCAATCAGCTGCAGCCGACGGACATCGTCCTTATAAAAGGTTCTCGCGGCATGCGGATGGAACAGATTGTCCAAGCTTTGGAAGTGGGGTGAGGAAATGGACATGATGGTCATTTTATTTTCAATAGGCGCCTCCTTCTTGCTAGCGGTTTTGCTCGGGCCATTGTTCATTCCGCTGCTTCGCCGCTTGAAGTTCGGTCAGCAAATCCGTACGGAAGGCCCTCAAAGCCATTTGAAAAAAAGCGGTACGCCAACGATGGGCGGCATCATCATAATGTTTGCGCTCATGATCGCCTTTTTGAAGTTTTCCGATAAAACGGCGGAGTTTTGGGTGCTGCTGACTGCATCGCTTGGCTTTGGCCTGGTTGGCTTTTTGGATGATTATATTAAAATTGTATTCAAAAGATCGCTTGGCCTCACTGCTAGACAGAAGCTGTTCGGCCAACTGCTGTTTTCCATTATCGTGTGCGCGATGCTCTACAATATGAATCACAGCACGGAAATTACGGTGCCGGGTACAGGCTGGGGCTTTGATCTAGGCTGGTTTTATTACCCGCTAGTCGTTATTATTATGTTTGCTGCGAGCAATTCGGTTAACTTCACCGACGGGCTTGACGGTCTCCTGGCGGGTACAAGCGCGATTGCCTTTGGCGCTTTCACAGTTGTTGCGCTGCAAACGTCGGCTCATGAATCGGCCGTGTTCTCTGCGGCAATGGTAGGTGCGGTGCTTGGCTTTCTCGTATTTAACAAGCATCCGGCGAAGGTGTTCATGGGTGACATGGGCTCGCTCGGCATTGGAGGCGGGATTGCGGCAGTAGCCATTTTAACGAAGACAGAGCTTCTGCTTATTATTATTGGCGGCGTTTTTGTAATTGAAATGCTATCGGTTATTTTGCAGGTAGGCTCCTTCAAGCTAAGAGGCAAACGTATTTTCAAAATGAGCCCCATCCACCATCATTTTGAGCTGGTTGGCTGGTCCGAATGGAAGGTTGTTACCGTGTTTTGGCTCGTTGGATTAGTGCTTGCAGCAATTGGGCTGCTATTTGTAATATAATGGAGAGAAATGTTGCGAACAAGCGGCTGCCAATTTATTTGGGGCCGCTTCATGTATCCATAGAAGGGACTGTCAGTTATGAATCATCCGGCATCTTATCAAGGCCGCCGAGTTGTCGTATTAGGCTTGGCTAGAAGCGGGGTTAGCGTAGCGAAAGTATTTCACCAATTAGGCGCTGATGTCGTTGTGAACGATATGAAAGCACGCGAATTATGCCCCGAAGCGGACGAATTGACTGCTTTGGGCATTTCTGTGCTGTGCGGTTATCATCCAGACGATCTGATAACGGAGGATACCGCGCTATTGATTAAAAATCCCGGCATACCTTACTCATCTCCGCCTGTGCTTCGTGCGGGGGAGCTGGGCGTTGAAGTGATCACAGAGGTAGAGGCGGCCTATTGGCTTTCTCCTGCCCCAATCATCGGCATAACAGGCTCAAACGGCAAAACGACGACGACGACCTGGATCGGTGAGATTTTAAACGCAGCTGGCTTGAAGCCCATCGTCGCGGGTAATATTGGCCGTCCGCTATGCGAAGCGGCCTTGGAGGCAACGCCAGACCAGTGGATAGTTGCTGAGCTAAGCAGCTTTCAGCTAAAAGGCACAAGCGATTTCCGGCCCCATATTGCGCTGCTGCTAAACATTGCGGAGACGCATCTGGATTATCATGGCGATATGGACGACTATGTCAATTCCAAGGCAAAGCTGTTCGACAACCAGACCGAAGACGATGTAGCGGTCATCAATTGGGATGACCCGGAGTGCAGAGCGCTATCCGAGTTTCTAATTGCTCAGCAGCTGCCTTTTTCTCTTTACGAGCGGCTTGATGCAGGAATTTATATTGAACCCCCCTACGAGCTGGACGTAATCGATTCGCTGGAGCAAGAAACGGCTAAAAATAGACAAATCGTATTCCGCCAGGGAGAAGAGATGGAAATCACGATTTTGCCTGTCTCTGAGCTTGGTATTCCAGGCCGTCACAACGCGGCTAACGCGCTTGCTGCGATAGCGGCATGTTTGGCTGCCGGAGTTGCTCCGGATCAGCTTATAGAGCCCTTGCAGCTATTTAGAGGGGTAGAGCATCGGCTGGAGTTCGTTCGCGAAGTGAATGGGGTCAAATATTATAATGATTCCAAAGCGACAAATCCGGTTGCGACAACGATGTCGGTTCGCTCCTTGTCGGCGCCGATTGTGCTTGTAGCGGGAGGACTCGACCGGGGATCCGATTATATGGAGCTGGTGCCTTTATTCCGCGACCGCTTGAAGGGTCTGGTCGCTCTAGGCGAGACTAGGGAGAAGCTTTCCCGCGTAGCTGAGCTTGCAGGTTTAGGTAAGGTGGAAATCGTCGAACCTAATGAGGACGCCGAGTCCGTCCTAAAACAAGCGGTGAAGCAAGCTGCAGCAATGGCTGAGCCTGGCGATATCGTGCTATTGTCGCCTGCCTGCGCAAGCTGGGATATGTTTGCTTCGTATGAGCAAAGAGGGCGCATTTTTAAAGATTCGGCGCATACCTTGTAAGTAGGGGGCATGTCCCTACTTTCCCATGCTAAGAGGTGTGTTCGCTATGGCCAAAGCGCGTTCTGCCCCGGATATTTGGATGTTGTCTGCAATTGGGCTCATTCTCGCGATCGGGTTGATTATGGTATACAGCGCTAGTGCAGTGCTAGCTTTTCATGAATTCGGCGATCGTTTCTATTTTGTGAAACGTCAGGTTATATTTGCCGCTTTAGGTATTGGTGCGTTACTATTTACAATGAACACGCACTACACCGTATGGAAAAAATGGGCGCCGATGGCTTTGATTGTTTGCTTTGGATTGCTATTGCTCGTTCTAATACCCGGTATCGGCGTCGTTCGCGGCGGTGCCCGCAGCTGGCTTGGCATCAGCTCCTTCGGTATTCAGCCGTCGGAATTTATGAAACTGGCTATGATCTTGTTTCTGTCGAAATGGCTTTCTGAGAAGCAGCAGACGATCACGCAATTCACGAAGGGACTAATGCCGCCGCTTGGTTTGGTTGGACTAGCCTTTGGCTTAATTATGCTGCAGCCTGATCTAGGTACTGGTGCGGTAATGGTAGGGGCATCTTTATTGCTTATTTTTACTGCCGGCGCTAGAATGGCTCATTTGGGCGGCTTGGCGCTAGTCGGTGTTGCTGGATTCATCGGACTGATTTTAGCAGCGCCATACCGCTTGCAGAGAATTACGTCTTTCCTTGACCCATGGGCTGACCCGCTTGGCGGAGGCTATCAGATTATTCAATCCCTGTATGCGATCGGACCCGGCGGATTAGTAGGGCTTGGCCTTGGAATGAGCCGTCAGAAGTTCAGTTATTTGCCTGAGCCGCAAACGGATTTTATTTTTTCTATATTAGCCGAGGAGCTCGGTTTTATTGGCGGGGTTACGCTTATCTTGTTATTTTTAGTTGTCGTTTGGAGAGGCGTACGTGCGGCTATCGCCGCACCGGATACATTTGGCAGCTTGCTTGCTGTTGGGATTACCGGTATTGTCGGCGTGCAGGTGCTCATTAATATTGGCGTCGTCATCGGCATGATGCCCGTAACGGGCATAACGCTGCCGCTCGTCAGCTATGGGGGTTCATCGCTTACGCTTCTTTTAACAGCACTGGGTATTTTATTGAACATCTCTCGTTATTCGAGGTGAGGTTGGATGCTTTATCGGAGTGGCATGAGCTTTTTATCGAAAATAATGAAATTAACTGTCCGGCTTCTGAATGGTTTGCGGCTCCTGTTCGGCGGCTGCGGCTATTCAAGCCGGATATTGCTGTCGATAGGAATGGCTGGAAAAGGATAGACCCACACGCGAAAAGTACAGGCAATTCCCGGCGGCACGAAGCAGCTGCGGGTATTGTCTGATTTGTATAAACGGCTCTGCTCCAAAACAAAAGGCTGCAGCAATTGTTGCAAAGGAATAAGGCTCCTTCCGAGCCAGGATAACTGATTGTTCAATATGGGCCATTGTCACACAAGAGCCTATAAGGGCATAGGATACACTATATTCGTGACCGTCGCCCGAAAGGAGCGGTTATTGCAACTAAATGATCCGGCTGCAGCGTTTTTGAGCTAGCATTCGGAGAGCAGCGAATGGATTTCATTATCCTTTATTCAGCAAGTCATGTGCATACGACCGGGTTTTGCATTGCAAATCCCAAGCTATGCTTACGAGGCAGGCTTTGCCCTGCAATCCTTAAGGAGGTTCAACTAATGGAAGCATTTAAGGCGGAATTGGAACAAGCCAATCTTGGCGAAGTTTTGTACAACGAACCGCTCTCGAACTATACAACATGGAAAATCGGCGGTCCCGCTGATATATTAATCCTCCCTCGAAGCAAAGAAGAATTAGTCTCTGCGGTTCGTTTGGTGCAAAAGCATCAGATGCCGTGGACTAATTTGGGCAGAGGCTCTAACATGCTGGTGAGCGATAAAGGCATTCGCGGTGTTGTAATTAAACCGCACAGAGGGTTAGATTACGTGCGATTTGAAGGATCGCTAGTCATAGCTGGCGCTTCGTATTCTTTAATAAAGCTATCAGTCATGGCGGGTAAGGAAGGTCTGACCGGGCTTGAGTTCGCGGGGGGAATTCCAGGCACGGTAGGCGGAGCCGTCTATATGAATGCTGGCGCGCATGGATCGGATGTGTCACGTATTTTTAAGTCAGCTGATATTGTTCTGGATACAGGAGAATTGGTTCGCTACGAACGAGATGACATGCACTTTTCTTACCGTCATTCTATTCTGCAAGAGCAAAAGGGCATCGTCGTTGAGGCGACCTTTGAGCTGGCAGAGAAGGATAAGAAGGAAGTCCTCGCAGAAATGGCTTCTTACAAAGAGAGAAGATTGAGAACGCAGCCGCTTCAGCTTGCAACTGCAGGCAGCGTGTTCCGCAATCCGCCTAATGATCATGCCGCTAGACTTATTCAAGAGGCAGGACTCAAAGGTGAACGACTCGGCGGGGCGCAAGTATCGGAGCAGCACGCCAATTTTATCGTAAACACCGGGCAAGCAACAGCTGAAGACGTTCTCGCCCTCATGACTCATATACAAAGCACCGTTCAGGACCGCTACGGCATCCTGCTGGTGCCGGAAGTATTGGTGGTGGGTGAGCGGTAATTCGGAGGTGATACATTGGACAAATTGGTGATTGAAGGTGGGAAACCTCTCTCAGGAACCATAGTTATCCAAGGAGCGAAAAATGCCGCTTTGCCGATTCTGGCTGCCAGTCTGCTGGCCGAAGGCACAACAACGATTGATCATGTGCCTGAATTGCTGGACATCGATGTCATGCTGAACATTTTGCGCGAATTAGGATGCCGCGCCGAGCATTCGGGAGGAACCGTAGTGCTGGATACTGAAACTGCACATACCTCTCACGTGCCGGAATCGTTAATGAGACAGATGCGCTCTTCTATTTTTCTAATGGGGCCTTTGCTAGCTAGGTTTGGAGAGACGCAGGTTTACCTGCCTGGGGGCTGTGCAATTGGTGAGAGAAAGATCGATCTTCATTTAGAGGGCTTGAAGGCGCTTGGGGCAGAGATCGAAGAATTCGGCAACCGTATTATATGCCGTGCGGACAAATTGCTGGGCGCCGATATTCATTTAAGTTTTCCAAGCGTTGGAGCAACAGAAAACATTATGATGGCCGCTGCTTTGGCGGAGGGCCGAACTACAATTAGCAACGCCGCACGTGAGCCGGAGATTCAAGATTTGCAGCGTTTTCTAAATGCGATGGGCGCGAAGATTATGGGTGCCGGAACCGACACGATAACGATAGATGGGGTACAGTCGCTAACACCATGTCGTTATAAAGTCATTCCCGACCGTATAGTAGCTGGGACGATTATGGTAGCTGCCGCCGCGACACGCGGTCATGTAACGCTCCAAAATACGCAGCCGGCCCATTTATCCTCATTGATTCATGTTCTGCGCAGGGCAGGTGTTCAAATCGTTGTCGACGGTGATATAATTAAAGTTGGCAGTGCAGCCAGACCCAAAGCGGTTGAGAGGATTGTAACCTCTCCATATCCGGCTTTTCCTACCGATTTGCAGTCTCAGGTTATGGTGCTGCTTACGCTTGCTGATGGTGTAAGCGTATTGAAGGAAACGATTTTTGAAGGCAGACTAAAGCATGTGGATGAACTGTCGCGCATGGGCGCCGACATTCGCGTGGATATGAATGCCGCATTCATTCGTGGTGTGCCAAGGCTTTATGGAGCTACGGTGGAGGCGACAGACCTGCGAGCGGGCGCAGCCCTAGTCATTGCGGGTCTAGCAGCGCAAGGAAAGACGGTCGTAGAGCAAATCCATCACATCGACCGCGGCTACGAGAAAATCGAAACGATGTTATCTAGGCTGGGTGCGCGCATTTCGCGATATTCTCCGGTGCCTAATAACTAATACTATGCGCATGAGCTGCAAGATAGAAACAGCCGGTACCCTATTGATGCAAAGCGAAAGCTGAAGCATAGAGGTTAGCCGGATGTTTTTTGGGGAAAGAAGGGACAAGTTATGAGCTCGCAGATGCCTGTACTGAAGGAACCTAATCGAAAGCGAATGGGCAGCCGAAAGCTGTTAACCATACTTATTCTATTGTTTGTTGCTCTGCTGGCGGTATTATTTTTTAATTCTTCCATAAGCAAGGTTTCCGAAATCCAAATTGAGGGTACAAGATTTGTTACGCATGAAGAAATTGGCAAGGCAGCTGCGATCTTGGTTGGCGATGCGTTCTTCCGCACTTCATCCTCGACGATCAAAGAAAGAGTTTTGACGCTGCCGCAAGTAAATGATGTGAAGGTTACAAAGGTATTTCCTGGTCTTCTTAAAATTGCAGTGGAGGAGTTTCCGGTGGTTGCCTTCGAGCTTTCCAAGCAAGGGGAAATGACAGCGCTCTTGTCTAATGGCACAACCGTGGAAGCCGACAGCGACGTTATGCAGCTTGTGGACAAGCCGGTTCTGTCTGGCTGGACCGACGATAATCCAGTCAAGGCAGCATTAACGACACAGCTCGGCAAGATAACGACTAAGCAGCTCTCTGACCTTTCGGAGATTATCCCTTATCCTTCATCGGCTTATCCTGATCGCATAAGGATATATACACGAACGAAATTTGAAGTGGTCACAGCCGTTTCTGTGCTTACGGAGAAGATTGAAGCGCTGAATGCAGTTATCGAGACACAGGAGCCAGGCAAAATCACGATGCTGCTTGCGGATACATATGTACCATTTCAGAGCGAAAGTCTAGAAAATATGGACGCTGATCAAAAAGAGACTACTCAATAGCTTCAAAGAATGGTAGAATTTTATTTATCGCATTTATACTCGATGAGGCTGGATAACATTAGGAAATATAGAGTACTGCAAGGGGCGGGACTCGACAAAAAGCGAAAATACTACGAAAATTTTGTTGAAAAAAGAGGGAAAATATTAAAGGCGTTGAATAAGTAGGAAGACCTTGAACAAGTGAAATATTAATTTTTATTTGAAACGGAGGTGCCGCAGGATGAGCAGTAACGACATCATCGTCAGTTTGGACATCGGTACATCCAAAGTTCGTGCTATTATTGGTGAAGTGAATAATGGAGCCATTAATATTATTGGAGTTGGATCAGCCGACTCAGAGGGTATTCGCAAAGGAGCAATTGTAGATATTGACCAAACCGTGCAATCGATCCGAAATGCAATTGAGCATGCGGAGCGCATGGTAGGCATTCAAATATCAGATGTTTACGTAGGAATTCAGGGCAACCATATCGCACTGCAGACCAATCGTGGCGTCGTTGCAGTATCCAACGAGGATCGTGAAATTGGGGAAGAAGATATTGAACGCGTACTGCAAGCAGCTAAAGTTGTAGCGCTGCCGCCAGAGCGTGAAATTATTAATTTGGTGCCGAAACAGTATTTAGTTGACGGTTTGGAAGGTATTTCCGACCCACGAGGTATGATTGGAGTGCGTCTCGAAGTGGAGGCGACCATCGTCACGGGGACGAAGACTGCGATACACAACCTTATGCGTTGTGTAGAGAAAGCAGGCCTTCGTATTTCTGGTGTCATTTTGTTATCATTAGCGTCAGGTGTTGTATCACTGACCAAGGATGAGAAATCGATGGGCACTGTACTAACGGATATTGGAGCGGGCTCATGCACGATCGCGATTTATGATCAAGGCGGACTTGCTGCTACATCAACGCTGCCAATCGGCGGCGAATATGTAACGAACGATATCGCTTACGGCTTGCGTACACAAAGCGATCAAGCGGAGAAAATTAAACTGAAATACGGATGCGCGAACGTGCTCGACGCGGCTGAAGATGTGAAGTTTAAGGTTACTCGCATGGGCAGCAATGTGGAGAAGGAATTTTCGCAGGTTGACCTTGCAAGCATTATTGAACCGCGCATGCAAGAAATTTTCCATCTGGTTCGCCAAGAAGTACGTCGACTCGGCTATGGGGATAAGGTTAACGGCTATGTCTTAACCGGTGGCTCCGTTTCGATGCCAGGAACGCTCGCTTTGGCCCAGACAGAGCTGGAGTCTTCCGTCAGAATCGCATTGCCTGATTATATCGGAGTAAGGGATCCGGCATTCAGCAGCGGAGTTGGCATGATCCAATACGTGTCGAAATATATGGGAGCTCGAGGAACAGGAGCAGTGAAGAAAACGGCAAGCCGCAAAGCAAGTCCAGCAGCTTCAACGAAACCCGGTATGTTCGAGCGGATCAAAAGCATGTTTAATGAATTTATTTGAAAATATAAGATAATATAAGATTCACCTCTATACGATGCTTATATTTTACCGCGAAACGTTGCTGTATAGATCACTGATACTATCAGCAGTTTACGCTTGACTGGGGGAAAATGAAGATGTTGGAATTCGACTTTGAGCTTGAACAACTTGCTCAAATTAAAGTAATAGGTGTAGGCGGTGGCGGCAGCAATGCCGTTAACCGTATGATCGAAAATGGTGTTAAAGGCGTCGAATTTATTACGGTAAATACCGACGCACAAGCGCTGCACTTGGCTAAATCCGAGCATAAGCTGCAAATCGGCGACAAGCTGACACGCGGTCTTGGTGCCGGTGCTAATCCAGATGTAGGCAGCAAGGCTGCTGAGGAATCCCGCGAAATTATTATGAACCAGCTTAAAGGCTCGGACATGGTATTCGTTACCGCTGGCATGGGCGGCGGAACAGGAACAGGCGCAGCTCCGGTAATAGCTGAAATTGCCCGCGAATGCGGTGCATTGACAGTTGGGGTTGTCACGCGTCCGTTTACCTTTGAAGGCCGCAAGCGCTCGGGACAAGCTGAGCTTGGCATCGAAGCGCTTAAAGAAAAGGTAGACACGCTGATCGTAATCCCAAATGACCGTTTGCTTGAAATCGTAGACAAGAAGACTCCGATGCTGGAAGCGTTCCGCGAAGCGGATAATGTGCTTCGTCAAGCGGTACAAGGCATCTCCGATCTAATCGCCGTACCGGGTTTGATCAACCTTGACTTTGCAGACGTGAAGACGATTATGACAGAACGCGGATCTGCTTTGATGGGTATCGGTATCGCAACTGGCGAGAACCGTGCTGCTGAAGCGGCGCGCAAAGCAATCATGAGCCCGTTGCTTGAAACATCGATTGACGGCGCTCGCGGCGTTATTATGAATATTACAGGCGGCAGCAACCTTTCACTTTATGAAGTGAATGAGGCGGCTGAAATCGTCATTTCGGCATCTGATCCGGATGTGAACATGATTTTTGGTGCTATCATCGATGAAGATTTGAAGGATGAAATTAAAGTAACCGTTATTGCAACGGGCTTTGAGCATAAATCGGCTGCAGCTCGCCGTATTCCGCAGCAACAGCCAGAAGCTACGGATACAAGACAAGCAGGCAATGCTAATCCGGTTAAGCCTTTTGGTTCTAGCAATACATCTAGTGATCAACTAGAAATTCCTGCATTCCTTCGCAATCGCCCTCGCAGCGATCGCTAGAGCTTTATTATTTACGCCTCACCTGTTATAGGGTGGGGCGTTTTTTTTTATGTCATAGGGGGCTCATAGCTGTCGTAAGCGCATATTGGTGCTTACGGGGATAGTAACAAATTTCACCCTGCAAGCACCTATATGCGCATACAGGGTAAGATCGTCGTGTGGAGCATGGTCGAATGTCAGCCGTAAGCGCAAATATGTGATTACAGCTACAAATTTGCGCTGTCTACAAAGATGCAGATAATGACGTTTGTTGTTCGGGGTTTATTTTGTAGCATCGAATCCTTTTTGTACCGTTGCCCGCAGGCAGCATTTGTTTTTGTACCATGCTCTGCAGCAGCTTTTGAGCATCTCTTTTTTTGATTTTTAAAAGCGCAATTACGTCTGCTGGACGAATAGGATGCTCCAAACGGGATGAATATTTTAAAACCTCCAGCTGCAAAAAATTCTCTGCACTAGATTCATTCTTTTTTCCAATCAAGCTCTTACCCATAAATTGTTGAAGCAGCTGCTGGCATATGCGAGGTTTTTCTTTTATGTCGTCATACGAGAAGCGTAAGATTTTCCAACCGTCGAGAATAAGATGGTTCTGGCGCATTAAGGAATCAGAAAACTGCCAGCGAGTCATTTCTGCTGGATGTGTGAGAAAGCCATTGATTTCAATGGCGAGCTGCAAGCCAGCCTTTAGATATGCAAAATCCAAAAAAACGGGTGCCGTCACGGAAGCAGAAATTTCATACTCAGGATACAACCCGCTCAGCCCCATAAAGGCTGGATACCATACCGTTTCTAAAAAATGTTTTTCTGCATGTCCAAGACCTTGCTCGAGTCTTCGCCTGCTCTCTCCCTTACGTGAATTCAGATTACCTCCAGCCAGCGTTCGTAGACCGATCCAAACGACAAAAGAATCAACTCCCTCCAGACTAAAAATCCGCATACTTCAGCAATCTACGTATCCGTGGTGGAAAGTGCTCTTTACTGCGTTACATCGGTGTTTCGATCGATAATCTATCTCTGAAGATGGTAAAAGCATACCTCTTTTGAATAGAGGTGTTTCATAACTATATATCTTTGATTCGAAGCGTACTATTTTTCCAAACAAAATTACGGGCGGTTTTTATACAGCTACTCGACAAAAAAAGATATGTCATGCTGTCATGAATAGACAGACTTTGAAATAGGATTTTAATATACTAGTCTCAATCGTTCTCCCGGGAGCCGGCTGCAGGCCCGTTTACCGCCAGTGCAGGAAGGTGACCGAAGTGGCTATTTATGTGGATGTTATGTTTTTGCGAGAGCTGCTTGTTGATGGTGCTATTCTATTAACTTCCGCATGGGCCCGTCATCTAAAACCACGACCTTGGCGGGTGTTATTGGCTTCTGCTGTCGGAGCTTGTTATGTCGTTTTGATGCTTTTTCCACAATTATCCTTTTTATTTACATTAGCCGTAAAAATCGGGATGTCGCTTTTGATGGTGTGGATTGCTTTTGGGTTCGCGTCCATTCAGCATTTTTTGAGAAATGTGGCGGCATTTTATGCGGTTAACTTTGTTGCCGCCGGTGCGGTGCTTGGGCTCTATTATTTGTTCATGCAAGGGTCCGGCGAGGTTTGGAGGACGATTACGTTCGTAAACGGCAGCATGCGCGTGGAGCTCAAGATGGGACTGTTTTATTTAATTGCTGCGTTTTGTATCGGACTGTATATATACCGTACCGTATTGACGCAAAAACGAGAAAGGGAGCTGGTGCACACTCATCTAGCTGAAGTCAAAATTACTATTGGAGATCGTATTCAAACCTGCGTTGGCCTGATTGACACCGGCAATCAGCTCTATGATCCGTTAACACGAACGCCGGTCATGGTGATGGAAGCTTCCTTATGGCAAGATGATTTGCCCGAATCGTGGTTGAATAGCATACGAGATGCACAAGTGGATCGTCTTGTAGCGGGAATGGATGAACAGCCCTTCGTGTGGCAGGATAGGCTTCGTCTCGTTCCATTCAGAGGTGTCAACCGAGGGTCACAGTTCATGCTAGCGATAAAGCCGGATGCAGTTGAGATTACTAGGGAAGGACAAGTATTTGAAACGCGGAAGGTGCTTATCGGGCTTGACGGCGGAAAGCTAACGTCTGATGGGGCATATCGAGCCATTATCCATCCGTCTATGGTACAACAATAAAACCGTATGCTCATACAAACGAGGAGGGATGGGCCAGATGCTCGTCAAGTACAAATTGATCCTTCAGTTATATTATTATCGCATTATGTTTTTATTCGGATTAAAAAGCGAAGAAATTTATTACATCGGTGGTAGTGAAGCGCTTCCACCTCCATTGACACGTGAAGAGGAAGAATATTTGCTGGAAAAGCTGCCTACGGGCGATACGGCTATTCGTGCAATGCTTATTGAACGAAATTTAAGGCTTGTCGTATATATTGCCCGTAAGTTTGAAAATACCGGCATTCATATTGAAGATCTCGTATCGATTGGCGCGATTGGTCTCATTAAGGCGGTAAACACCTTTGATCCGGAAAAAAAGATCAAGCTTGCGACTTACGCCTCGCGTTGTATCGAAAATGAAATATTGATGTATTTGCGTCGCAACAGTAAAACCCGTACAGAAGTATCCTTCGACGAACCGCTTAACATTGATTGGGACGGCAATGAGCTGCTTTTATCCGATGTGCTCGGTACGGAGAACGATACGATTTATCGTAATATCGAAGAGCAGGTGGACCGCAAGCTGCTCCATAAAGCGCTGGATAAGCTCTCGGAGAGGGAGCGGATTATTATGGAGCTTCGCTTCGGGCTTGCCGATGGCGAGGAGAAAACGCAAAAGGATGTGGCTGATCTTCTTGGCATTTCGCAGTCGTATATTTCGCGCCTGGAGAAGCGGATTATAAAAAGACTTCGAAAAGAATTTAACAAAATGGTGTAAGGCCGCACCACGCTTGCGGTTGTCGAACGATGTCGCAATAGGAATAAAAAGACCACCCAAGGAGATAATGTACATTAATGTTTCTCCTTGGGAGGTAATCACGTTGACCCGAAATAAAGTCGAGATCTGTGGAGTGGATACCGCGAAACTGCCTGTCCTAAATAATGTCGAAATGAGAGAATTGTTTACGGCATTGCAAACCCGCAACGAGTGGGCAGCAAGAGAGAAATTAGTAAACGGCAACCTACGGCTAGTGCTTAGCGTTATACAACGGTTTAACAATAGGGGAGAGTTTGTGGACGACTTGTTCCAAGTCGGCTGCATCGGACTTATGAAGGCGATAGATAATTTCGACCTTGGCCAAAACGTCAAATTTTCCACCTATGCCGTACCGATGATTATCGGGGAAATACGCCGTTACTTGCGAGACAATAACCCGATTCGCGTATCACGAAGCTTGAGGGATATTGCCTATAAGGCGCTTCAAGTCAGAGATAGCTTGACGAACAAAAATTCACGCGAGCCGACGATCTTTGAAATATCTGAGGCGCTGAATGTTCCGAAGGAAGACGTCGTTTTTGCGCTTGACGCCATCCAGGATCCGGTTTCTTTGTTTGAACCGATCTACCATGACGGCGGCGATCCGATTTATGTAATGGATCAAATTAGCGACGAGCGGAACAAGGATGTATCGTGGATCGAAGAAATCGCGCTTCGGGAAGCGATGCACAAGCTGAACGACCGTGAAAAAATGATCTTGTCCATGCGTTTCTTTGAAGGAAAGACACAAATGGAAGTAGCCGATGAAATCGGCATCTCGCAGGCGCAAGTTTCGCGCCTTGAGAAGTCAGCCATTCAGCAAATGCAAAAGCATGTTAAAACATGAGTTGAAACTAGAAAAACGGTGCCGCGAGGCACCGTTTTTTTGTACGTATTCGGATCAAAAAAGACTATGCGAGCAGCAGCATCCAGAACGTTAAACCGCTTAGGAGCAGGCAGAGCGGAGAGTAAATAAGCGAATCCAATCGTGCAAAAGGGGTGTCGCGGATGCTTTTGAAAATACCGACCGCTCGACACTCACCAATCGCTCGCAAGAGAAACACAACTGCAAGCGACCAGGCTGCAAAGCGGGGAAGCCAAGAAGGGCCAATTGGCGGAAACACCTCAACAAACATCAAAAGAGAAACAGCAGCAGCCCAAAAAATCAAAGTAACGGCAGCGACTCCAAAGAGTCCTGGCTTAAAGAGCGGCGAATTTGTATTGCTTCTAGTCGGAATAGCGATGGAGAAGCCCTTGCGACCCCCAAACAGCCAATACAAATGAATGCACCCTATCAAAAACAACACCGCGCTAACCATACTTGCAAGCACCACTTGCATCTTTATCCCCTCCGTTAAAAGGCAAGATTTTTTTCGATAAACGGCAAAAGCAGGTTGATTTGCTTTTCTGCCTCCTTGGAGGACAGTGTGCGATGCTTATTGCGCTCATGCCATCCTAAGTAATAGCTGTACAATAGCTCGGACGTGCGGCATGCTGCCTCATCGGATAAACCGTACTCCTTAAGCAGGCTGCTCATGTAATCCAATCGCTGCTGCTCGATTTGAAGCAGCATTTCCGCGTATGAAGGCTCCGAAGCTCCTAATTTTCGCAAATGATAAACAAAGTCCTTGCCTTCATTCGAGCTGAACATGACGGCAAGCAGCTGCTGCACCTTCTGCTTCGGTTCTAAGGTCTGATGCTGCTGGATCATGGCAATGATCGAGCTGGTCGCTTTTTCATGCCAATAATTAACGATGCGTTCAACAAATAAATGACGATTTTTAAAATACCAGTAAAAGCTGGTTTTGCTGCTGCGGAGCTGCTTAGCTAGCTGCTCCACTACTAAAGCTTCAATTCCTCCACTTGCGAACATTTGAAGTCCAAGCTTCACCCAATCCAGTTCGGTCGCTACGATTTTTGGCATGGTGCCTCCCTAATCCAGTTCATTGTACGATGGCGTACATTAATCATAACAGGCAAGATGGCAATTGGAAAGTATTGTACGCTGTCGTACATAAAAATATATTTTAATTTCAACAGCTCGTTTTTTAGAGAAGAAGGACATTTTGGGCAAATTGCTCATATAGTTATAGGAGAGGCAAAACGGACGATCACTCTATTTGAAAAGCGGTGAACGGAAATGAAAATATCTGATTTTCAGACGAAGGACGTTATCAATATTGTAGATGGCAAAAAGCTCGGTCAAATATCCGATTTGGAGCTTGATTTGCGGCAGGGACGCATCGATTCCATCGTAGTGCCGCAGTTCACAAAATTTCTTGGCATGTTCGGCGGGAGCGGCACGGAGGTCGTCATTCCTTGGCGCAACATTGTAAAGATCGGAGCGGATGTTGTGCTTGTCAGAATGGATGATACGAAGCAGCTGCGTTCCGAGGAGGACGATTTGCACGCTCGCTCGTAACACGGTAAACTGTGTCTAAACGAATGGAAGGATTGCTCAGCGTGCCTTAGTAAATGTCGGGCGTGCCAACAATCCTTTAAATAGAGGTGAAAACGACATGGAAGCTTTTAAACATAAGCAATCAGCGAAGGGACCTTCGCTTTTTTTGTTGTCCAAATGGGGTGCTCGTCATGAGCGATTGACGGCTGGGTTTACTGGAAGAGATGGCGGCGTAAGCGAGGCGCCATGGTCTTCTTTAAATATGGGCCTGCATGTCGGCGATCTTGATGAAGCGGTTATTGCGAATCGACGGCTATTGACTGATGCAGTCGGCTGGCCATTCGAAAGTTGGACCTGTGCCGAGCAGGTGCATGGCAACCGTGTGTATCAGGTGACGGAAGCGGAGAAAGGCAGAGGCAGAGCGACTCTGAACGATGTGCTAAAGGATTGCGATGCGATTATGACGGACGTGCCGGGCGTACTGCTCGCTTCTTTTTATGCGGATTGTGTACCTCTATACTTCTTTGATCCCGAGCATGATGCGATCGCGCTTGCGCATGCCGGCTGGAAGGGCACCGTGCAGCAAATTGCTACAGAGACGATACAAGCAATGGTGAACGCTTATGGAACGAATCCGCAAGCGCTGCTTGCTGCGATAGGCCCCTCTATCAGTGCATGCTGCTATGAGGTTGATGGACCGGTTATAAACCAAGTCGAGCAGCTATTGGAGAGCCTTGGACTGAAGGGTGAAGAAGCTGAAACGATGCTCAAGCCAGCAGGTATTGACAAAGCGAACTTAGACTTGAAAGAAATAAACCGACAGATTATGATAAAAGCAGGAATTTTGCCGATACGTATCGAATTAACAGAGTGGTGCACCGGATGCAGAAGGGATTTGTTCTTTTCCCATCGCAAAGAAGGTGGCATGACCGGCCGAATGGCCAGTTGGATCGGCATTCGGGAGAGGTGAGGCAATTGTCTACTATACAGGATAGAATTCAGCACGTAGAAGAGCGGATCCAGAAGGCTTGCGAGCGTTCGGGACGAAGCAGGGAAGAAATACAAATTATTGCGGTCACTAAGTATGTGTCCTTAAATACGACAAAAACGGTTTTCGAGCACGGCTTGCGCCATCTTGGCGAAAACCGCTGGAAGGTCGCACAGGAGAAATGGGAAGCGATCAGCGGGAATGCCGAGCAAAATGCGGACGAGCAGCCCATTTGGCATTTTATCGGATCATTGCAAACGAATAAAGTGAAAGACGTCATTGGAAAGTTTACATACATGCATTCATTGGACAGGCTGTCGTTAGCTGAGGCAATCGACAAGCGGGCTTCACAGCTCGGCATTGTCGTTCCTTGCTTCATCCAGGTAAATGTCTCTGGCGAGGATTCAAAGCAAGGCCTTGAACCAGAGCAGCTGTTTTCATTTGTAGAGCAGCTTAGAAGGTTCCATTCGATTAAGCCAATCGGTCTAATGACGATGGCTCCGTATGAAGCGGAACCCGAGCAAACGAGAAAAGTTTTTAGAGCTTTACGAGAGCTGCGGGATGAGTTGCAGCAGCACCCGGAACTTCCAAATACGATCATCCATTTATCAATGGGCATGTCGAATGATTTTGACGTAGCAATTGAAGAAGGAGCGACATGGATTCGCCTTGGTACGATACTAGTGGGGAAAGAGGAGGAATAATAGATGAGTGTCATGAACCGGTTTATGAGCTTTCTTGGCTTGCAGGATGAAGAAGAAGTCGTTGAGAGAGAACGGGTCGTACAGCAGGAAGAGCAAGAAGCTGAAACTTCTCCCTTCGAGGCACGTAAAAACACAAAGAGTAATAATGTTGTCAGCATTCACTCGCAGAAAAATGTAAGAGTTGTGCTTAGCGAGCCCCGTTCTTATGATGAAGCACAAGAAATTGCTGACCATTTGCGTTCGCGACGTGCCGTCATCGTTAACTTGCAACGCGTCCGCAATGATCTTGCTGTTCGGATTGTTGATTTCCTAAGCGGTACAGTGTACGCTTTAAGCGGGAGCATCTCTAAGCTAGGCCCAAATATTTTTCTATGCACGCCGGATTCAGTGGAAATTCAAGGTGCTATAACGGAAATGCTGGCCGAGGAGAACGACTACAATAAAATGAGGTGACCTTGAGTTGTTAAATAGTATTGAAGGAGCAATAAATACACTACAAAGCATTTACAGTTTTATGATCATTGGATATGTGCTGCTGTCATGGTTGCCAAATGCTCGCGATAGCTTTATCGGTGTGTTTCTTGGCAAGCTGGTAGAACCTTATCTCGGAATATTCCGGCGATTTATCCCGCCGATTGGCGGCATGCTGGATCTATCCCCGATTATTGCTCTCTTCGCTTTGCGTTTCATTGCTGCAGGGTTGATGGGAGTAATTAAATTTTTCG
This sequence comes from Paenibacillus sp. PL91, assembly GCF_012935325.2. Classification (GTDB taxonomy): domain Bacteria; phylum Bacillota; class Bacilli; order Paenibacillales; family Paenibacillaceae; genus Pristimantibacillus. Next base: position 525,948 of record NZ_JABBYG020000002.1, on the reverse strand, counting down.
TTAACTAAAGGAATGGAATCTTATGAAACAAGGTATATATGATCATTTCCATCCCGATGAGAAAGCATTTGTCGATCGGGCAGAGGAATGGATAGAGCGGTCCGCACAGCAGCATGAGCTGAAGCGGACCGATTTTTTAGACCCTAGGCAAGCGCAAATCCTGACTATATTAGCCAATCGCAATCCAGATGTGAGCGTTCGCCTTGATGGCGGCAGTGACCTGGCAGAACGGAAGCGGGCCATTATTGGACCTGATTATCGCAGCTTGGATGATGAGGCGATTGGCATATCGGTGCTTGCGGTTAATGGGCCTGGACAAGCTAGCCTTGAGCTTGATCATGGTGATTTTTTGGGCGCCTTGCTCGGACTTGGCATTAAACGTGATCGAATTGGTGATATACATGTACATGAACATTTTTGCCATATCATCGTTTTAGATGAAATTGCCGATTACTTAAATATACACCTGAGACAGGTTCATCGCATTAATGTTCTGACGGACATCATTCCGCTAACAGAGCTGCAGACAGTTGTGCCGAAGCTGGAGGAGATGAGCTTATCCGTTGCTTCCATGCGATTGGACGGCATTGCGAGCGACGTATATCGGATTAGCAGATCCAAAATTGTAGATCCGATACGAGCAGGCAGATGCAGAGTGAACTGGAAATCGGAAGAGGATCCATCCGAGCAGCTTCGCGCGGGAGACGTTGTATCGTTCAAGGGACTTGGGCGATTTAAAGTGATTGAGGTCGATGGTGTGACAAAAAAGGGCAGAATACGCGTCAGGATAGGCAAATTTATTTGAACGATTGCAGGATTTTACCTGTAGTTGTCGAAAGTGTTCACATCAATAGTAAATCCGGTTGCCAGAGTCACAAATACCATGAGGAGGTGCGCCAATGCCTTTATCGCCATTGGACATACATAACAAAGAGTTTGGTCGGAGATTGCGCGGCTATGATGAGGACGAAGTCAACGAATTTCTAGATCAAGTCATCAAAGACTATGAATCGCTCATTCGTGAAAATAAAGAGCTGCAAAATCAGCTGCTTGGCCTGCAGGAAAGATTAAATCATTTTACAAATATCGAAGAAACGCTAAGCAAAACGATTATTGTCGCGCAGGAAGCCGCTGACGAAGTAAGAAGCAATGCGAAGAAGGAAGCGCAGCTGATCATTAAGGAATCGGAGAAAAATGCCGATCGTATCATTAATGATTCGCTCGCGAAGTCACGCAAGGTATCTCTTGAGGTTGAAGAGCTTAAGAAGCAAGCATCTGTGTATCGCGCTCGTTTCCGGACGCTCGTAGAAGCACAGCTAGAGCTGCTCACGGTAGACGGCTGGGATACGCTTGAGCCGAAAGTAAGACAAGCAGAGCATGAGCTGACGCTCGGGTAATTAACTACAAATAGGCGAAATGACATTTGACATTTGGCCTGTTGTTAAGCTATAACTAATGATAATGAATTATTGATCTAAACTTCGTTGACGAGAACAAGTACGTCTTAGGGTCACTCCTCAGAGAGCCGGCGGCAGCTGAAAGCCCGGTGTGTGAGCCAATTCGGAATATCCTCTCTGAGAAGCGGCGCCGAACCTGCGAGAGCAGCAGTAAGTGCTGACGGCTGTCCCCCGTTACAGGGAACGCGAACAGAACGTTCGCGACTAAGGTGCCGCATGAAGCGCAGTTCGAGAGAGCTGTTAGCCTTCATCTTCTTGCTAGCAATACGGCAGAAGAATATGCGGAACAAGGGTGGTAACGCGACTAAGCCTCGTCCCTTCTCATAGGGATGAGGCTTTATTTTTGTTTAAAATTAGGAGGCTGGAATATGCAACGCGTAGATGTAAAGGAACGTGCCCGCAGTCGTGAGATGCGAGTGCTTGCGCAATGGAAGACAGAGGATACCTTCAAGAAATCAATTGAAAATCGGGAAGGCAAGCCGAATTTTGTATTTTATGAAGGACCGCCTACCGCTAATGGTGCACCGCATATCGGTCACGTGCTTGGCCGCGTTATCAAAGACTTTATCGGTCGTTACAAGACGATGGCAGGCTACCGCGTAATCCGTAAAGCAGGCTGGGATACGCACGGTCTTCCGGTTGAGCTTGGCGTTGAGAAGCAGCTGGGCATCTCCGGCAAACAAGAAATTGAAGAATACGGCATTGAGAAATTCGTGAAAAAATGTAAGGACAGCGTATTCGAATACGAGAAGCAGTGGCGTGAGCTTACAGAAGCGATCGGATACTGGACAGATCTAGACAATCCATACATTACGCTTAAAAATGAGTATATCGAGAGCGTTTGGCATATTTTATCCACCATTCACGGCAAGGGCCTGCTGTACCGCGGACATCGTGTTAGCCCGTATTGCCCGGATTGCCAAACGACGCTCAGTTCGCATGAGGTTGCACAGGGCTATGAGGATGTAAAGGATCTAAGCGCGACTGCGAAGTTCAAGCTTAAGGATTCTGGAGAGTTTGTCCTCGCTTGGACGACTACGCCATGGACGCTGCCAGCTAACGTGGCGCTCGCTGTAAATCCGGAGCTTGATTATATCCGCGCTTCCAAAAATGGCGAAGTGTATATCGTTGCTCAAAATTTGGCTGAGAGCGTGCTGAAGGATGAGTATGAGGTGCTATCCGTTGTGAAAGGCGCAGAGCTGGTTGGCTTAAGCTATGAGCCGCCATTCAATTACGTTGCGATTGAGAAAGGACATATCGTCATTGCCGGCGATTTTGTCAGCGACACAAGCGGTACAGGAATTGTTCATATCGCGCCTGCACACGGCGAAGATGACTACAGAGTATCGCGCGAGAACGGAATCAGTATGCTGAGCGTCGTTGATTTGGCTGGCCGCTACGTTGCGGAAGTAACGGATTTTGCGGGTCGTTTCGTCAAAGACAGCGAGCTTGATATCGATATCGTCAAAAATTTGAGCGAGCGCGGCTTGCTCTACTCGAAAGAGCGCTACGAGCATAGCTATCCATTCTGCTGGCGCTGCAAAACGCCATTGATCTATTATGCAATGGAAAGCTGGTTCATTAAGACAACGGCTGTTAAGGATCAACTGATCGCTAACAACAACAGTGTGGATTGGTATCCAGGCCATATCCGCGAAGGCCGCTTTGGCAAGTTCCTTGAGGATTTGGTGGATTGGAACATCAGCCGCAATCGCTACTGGGGAACGCCGCTTAATGTTTGGTTCTGTGAAGTGACAGGCAAAGAATATTCGCCGAGCAGCATCGCTGATTTACGCGCGATGGCAATCGGCGACGTGCCGGAGGATATCGAGCTCCACAAGCCATATGTAGATGGAATCAAGCTGAAATCTCCATTTGCCGAAGGCGCAGAAATGACGCGTACACCGGAAGTGATCGACGTATGGTTCGACAGCGGCTCAATGCCTTTTGCGCAGCATCATCACCCGTTTGAGAATGAACAGCAGTTCTCCGAGCAATACCCGGCAGACATCATCTGCGAGGGCATTGACCAGACACGCGGCTGGTTCTACAGCTTGCTGGCGGTATCGACGCTATACAATGGCAAAGCGCCTTACAAAGCGGTTATCTCAACCGGACATATTTTGGATGAGAATGGCCAGAAGATGTCGAAGTCAAAAGGCAATGTCATTGATCCATGGGAAATCATCAACGAATACGGCACAGATGCATTCCGCTGGGCATTGCTTGCAGACAGCGCGCCGTGGAACAGCAAACGTTTCTCGCGCGGCATCGTAGGCGAGGCAAAATCGAAGGTCATTGATACTATCGTCAACACGCATGCGTTTTTTGCGCTTTATGCATCCATTGACGGCTTTGACTTTAACGCACATGAGGAGATCAAATCGGGTAACAAGCTGGATCGCTGGATCATTTCCCGCTTGAATAGCTTAATCAACACGGTGAACAAAGGACTAGAGGTTAATGATTTCCTTAACCCGGCCAAATCGATTGAGACGTTTGTTGACGAGCTTAGCAACTGGTATATCAGACGCTCGCGCGACCGTTTCTGGGGAAGCGGGCTTACCGATGACAAGCTGGCTGCTTACCAGACTCTCCGCAGCGTTTTGCTTACGCTGTCTCGTCTAATTGCGCCATATGCTCCTTTGCTAGCTGAGGATGTATACGGAAACTTGGGCGGAGCGGGCAGCGTTCATTTGGCTGACTACCCTAAAGCTGACGAAGCTGCGATCGATGAGACGCTGGAGCGCGACATGGAAAGCGCGAAACAAATCGTTGAGCTTGCGCGCAACGTTCGGAACGAAACGGGCATCAAGACGCGTCAACCATTATCCGAGCTTATCGTTTCGCTGGATCGTGATTTCAACGTGGCAGAATACGAGGACATCGTGAAGGACGAAATTAACGTCAAAGCGATTACGGTACAACATTCAGACAGCGGCTTTGTTGATTTTACGCTCAAGCTGAACCTTAAAGTTGCCGGCAAAAAGTATGGCAAAAACGTAGGGCCAATTCAGGCACAGCTGAAAGGCTTAAATGCAGACCAAACACGCAGCATTGTGAATGGTGGCACCTTCGATTTCACGAGCGCTGAGGGCGAGCAGCTGGCCATTGCCGTTGAAGAGCTGTTGGTTGAAAAACAAGCGAAGTCTGGATTCGCTTCTGCATCAGGCTATGGCGTTACCGTAGCGCTTAATACGGATATTACGCCGGAGCTTGAGCAGGAGGGCTGGGTGCGCGAAGTTATTCGTGCCGTTCAGGATACGCGCAAAAAGCTGGATTTGCCGATCGAGAAAAGGATTGACCTTGTGCTGGATGTAGATTCTGAGCTTAAAGCAGCTCTTGAAGCATTCAAGGATGTCCTGCACGATAATGTGCTTGTACAGTCAGTATCCTATGAAGAAACGCCTGAGATGGAGAGAGTATCGCTCGGCGAGAAGGTTATAGGGATTTTCATCCGCGGATAAGGATATAGTATATAGGAAAACAACAAGCGAAAAACGAGGCCGTCGCCTACCGGCTGCTGCAGCAAGCGACTTAAATGGTCGCACAGCTGCAATGGCAGGGAGGTTAGGCCTCGTTTTATTGTTTGACAAAGGGGATGCCTCGTATGAAAACAAATAACCCGGATCAACCGAAAAATTTGAACGAGCTGCAATCTTCGCTCAGCATGCTTGATAAACGCCTGTTAAATATCGCAACAGATTTGGAGCGTACGCAAATTGCCGATTATGTCCAACTGCTGAACCGCCCCAGAACGCTGATTTGGAAAAATCTGCTTGCCGGTACGGCGCGAGGCGTCGGTATCGCAATCGGCTTTACTTTTTTTGCTGCGACGATTCTTTATGTGCTGCGTATATTAGGTGCGTTGAACCTGCCGATTATCGGCGACTATATCGCGGACATCGTTCGAATCGTACAAATCCAGCTTGAAGGAAAAACGTATTGATTTGTTTATTTTTCGTCAAGCTCTTCAGTCTCAAGGCCGTGATCTCCTTCGCCGGCATGCAAATAATGCGAATATTCCCGGTTGCGAATCACGGAGACATGACGGCCGGTGATGTCGGTCGCAAGAAAGCTTTCGATCGGCTCAACGAAGCCGTCATTCTCATAAGCTTCAATGCCGACATGATCATAATCGGCAACATCTCGATTTTCTGACATGGCAGGTGAATCGGCATTGCCCCATTGTTCAACAATTTGCCAAGCATCCTCACCGTCAAAGCCGTTGTAATTGTCATGCTCGTCCATGCTTGTTCGACCAAATGGAGGATCAAGCACTAATTCTTCAACGGGCCTGCGCAGGGATAAATGCTGGCGAGGCGCATGCTCAATGCAATACAGCGTATCGGGAACGGCATCAAGCCGCTCAAACGGAATAGGCTCGTTGCAAGTCAAGCAAATGCCATATGAACCGCTTGCTATCGCATCAAGCGCCGCATCGATACGTCTTAGATGCAGATCCTCCTGTTCAAGCAGGGCAACGTCTTTTTCACGTTCGTACAGCTCGGTTGCGATATCGCCTGGATGGTTATCGATCGATGAAAGCTCGCCGGTATCATCGCGAAGCGAATGGGATAATCCGTAATGATCATTTTCTGCAAGCCTGTGTTCGATGTCGTGCTGCTCATCCAATAACCTGCTTTGCAACAGCTTAATATGAGCGTTTGTTAGGGTTGTCATTTTTGAGCGCCCTCCTTAGCAGGGAACATAATTGCTGTATTAGCTTTTGCCGAAAGGCGGATTTTCAGTATGGGCTTCAATGGAAGAACAACGCTTCGTGCTGGCTCTCGTTTGGCCCAGTATGCTACAATTGATTGGAATTGTTTGAAAGGAGCTATCGCGTCGGTTCGAAATGGACCAACACGCAGCTCTCTGGGGTTGAAATGTTGCTTCACAAAAAATTAGGAGTGATTAGATGCGTTTTTATTATTATTGGGTAGCCGTAATCGTGTTTGTCCTTGATTTTGTAACAAAAAAAATAATTGAAACAAAGCTTGAGATCGGGGATCAAATTAGCGTTATCGGTAATTTTTTTCTCATTACTTCGCATCGAAATCGGGGTGCTGCGTTTGGCATCCTGCAGGAGCAACGGCTTTTTTTCATTATTATTACAATCGTCATTGTAACGGGCATTATATGGTACATTCAGTCGATTCGCCGGTCTGCCAAGCCTTGGCTGCTCGTTGGGCTAGGACTTGTGCTTGGAGGTGCGATTGGCAACTTCTTGGATCGCGCTCGGTTTGGTGAGGTTGTTGACTTCCTGCAGTTTAACTTCGGCAGCTATGAATTTCCGATTTTTAACGTGGCGGATTCGGGTATCGTCTGCGGCGTAGCATTAATACTAATTGATACGTTGTTGTCCGCTAAGGATGATAAAAAACGTTTGCAAAATGGAGAGGACAAGGATCATAACAATCATGAGCAACAGCCTGTATAATGAAGAGCCTTTGGAATGGATCGCAGAAGCAGAGCAATCCGGTGAACGAGTAGATAAGTTTGTAACTGACAGCATCGACGATGCTGGCGTATCGAGAACGCAAGTACAGGAATGGATCAAAGCAGGAGCCGTGCTGGTAGACGGGAAGGTAGCAAAAGCGAACGTGAAGGTAATGGAAGGCAACCATGTTGTTCTTCATATACCTGAACCGGAAGAGGCTGCGATCGTGCCTGAGAACATTCCGCTTGAGGTTATTTATGAGGATTCGGATCTTATTGTCATCAATAAAAAGCGCGGTATGGTCGTTCATCCCGCACCGGGACATTCGTCCGGAACGCTTGTAAATGCGCTTATGTACCACTGCAAGGATTTGTCCGGCATAAATGGCATGATTCGTCCAGGCATCGTGCATCGTATCGACAAAGATACGACGGGATTGCTGATGGCAGCCAAAAATGACCTCGCGCATATTTCCCTTGCGGAGCAGTTGAAGGATCATACGGTAACGCGCAAATATATCGCTCTTGTGCACGGCAATTTGCCGCATGACCAGGGAACTATTGACGCGCCGATCGGACGCGACTTGAATGATCGGAAGCTGTTTACGGTAACGGAGCGCAACAGCAGACACGCGGTAACCCATTTCCATGTGCTGGAGCGTTTGGGCGATTATACGATTGTCGAGCTGCAGCTCGAAACGGGACGCACCCATCAAATTCGCGTGCATATGAAATATATCGGACATCCGCTTGCGGGAGATCCGGTTTATGGGCGCAATAAGACCGTGGCGCTAAAGGGACAAGCTTTGCATGCCGCGCTTCTCGGCTTTACGCATCCGCGCAGCGGCGAGAGATTGGAGTTCGAGATGCCTTTGCCGGCAGATTTTGAGAATGTGCTTAGCAGCTTGAGATCCAGGTAGTTCAAAACGTGCAAAAGTGCAAACTTTTCACCACTTTATTCATTATTTCGAACTGTGAAGTAAGTTATTCTAACAGTAACATCTGAAATTAATGAAAATATAAGGATAGGTGACACGAAATGACATCCATTAATCAAAATTACTTGGAGCTGCAAGGCAGCTACTTGTTTTCTGAAATTGCAAAGCGCCGCACAAAATTTATTCAAGAAAATCCAAATGCTGAAATTATCAGCCTAGGAATTGGCGACGTTACTCGCGGCTTGCCAGAAGCGGTTCTAAAAGCTATGCATAGCGCAGTAGACGAGCTTGCGGCTCCAGGCTCATTCCGCGGATACGGCCCCGAGCAAGGCTACGATTTTCTGGTCAACGCAATTATTGAAAATGACTATAAAGCGCGCGGCATCGAAATCGCATCGAATGAAGTATTCGTAAGCGACGGCTCCAAATGCGATGTCGGCAACATTCAAGAAATTTTCAGCGAAAACAGCATCGTTGCCGTTCAAGATCCTGTGTACCCTGTGTATGTAGATACGAACGTAATGGCTGGCCGCTCAGGCAAATACAATCAAGAAACAAAACGCTATGAGAACATCTCCTACTTGGAGTGCACAGCTGAGAACGACTTTAAGCCAAGCCTGCCGGACCGCAAGGTTGATATTATTTACTTGTGCTACCCGAACAACCCGACTGGCATGACATTGACGAAGCAAGAGCTTAAGGTATGGGTTGATTACGCGAAGGCGAACAACTGTATCATCCTTTACGATTCCGCTTACGAGTCATTCATCCAAGAAGAGGATGTTCCGCACAGCATCTACGAAATCGAAGGCGCGCGCGAGGTTGCTATCGAATTCCGCAGCTTCTCCAAGACCGCTGGCTTCACAGGCGTACGCTGCGCATATACGGTCGTTCCGCGCGAGCTTAAAGGCTTTGATGCTTCCGGTAACGAAGTTTTGTTCAACGACTTGTGGAATCGCCGCCACACGACTAAATTCAATGGCGTATCGTATGTGACACAACGCGGTGCTGCTGCTATTTACTCGGAGGAAGGCAAAGCACAAATCAAAACTTTGGTTGATTACTATATGACTAACGCTGCGATTATCCGCGACGGTCTTGCATCGATCGGTTTGGAAGTATTCGGCGGTGTCAATGCGCCTTACATCTGGCTGAAAACGCCAAATGGCATGGATTCATGGGCATTCTTCGATAAGCTTCTTACGGAAGCAAATATCGTTGGAACACCGGGTGTAGGATTCGGACAAAGCGGCCAAGGCTACTTCCGCCTAACAGCATTCGGCAGCCGCGAAAATACGGAAAAAGCGGTTGAAAGAATTCGTAAGCTTAGCCTGTAACAAATTAACGCTATTCTTGTATAGCTGATCGGAATTGGTTCACACGGTGTACAAGCGGAAATATTCGTTTTCACTTGACATCATATGTCGAATGTGGGATAATTCCTTTGATAAACAGCAGTACCTTTAACTCAGTCCCGAGAGGCTGGCAAGGTAGCGTGAATAACAAGTCTATAGAAGAGAAGAATAGGACATCCTAATGTGCAGCTTTCTGTGACGAGAGCGGCGAGGGAATGTACCCTATCTCTTCATGGCTTATCACAAGCTCCTTGCGAATTTTGCAAGGAGCTTTTTTGTCGCAACCTGGCATTTGGGCGATTATGGAAGGAGTAAGCGGAAATGACGGAAGAAGAGCATTTGGTCATCATGGATGAAACGGCAATTCGCCGGGCATTAACGCGGATTGCTCATGAAATCGTGGAGAAGAACAAGGGCATCGATAACTGCGTAGTCGTAGGCATTCGCACGCGGGGCATCTACCTCGCGCACCGCATTGCTGAACGCATCAGGGAAATTGAAGGAAAGCCGGTGCTCGTGAGCGAGCTTGACATCACGCATTACCGCGATGATCGCAAAGCCGGCATGTCTGCGGACGTTGAAGTCGCGGCGGCGATAAGCGATACCGACGGCGTGCCCTTCACGGTCCAAGACAAACGAATCATATTGTTCGATGATGTGCTCTACACAGGACGAACGATCCGGGCGGCAATGGACGCGCTTATGGATTGCGGACGGCCGCAAAGCATCCAGTTGGCGGTGCTTGTAGACAGAGGGCATCGGGAACTGCCGATTCGGCCTGATTTTGTCGGCAAAAACGTGCCAACCTCCAAGCAGGAGCAAATTGAAGTAGCTCTTACCGAAATCGACCAAATCGATCAAGTAACATTAACAAGAGGGGGCAAGCCGGATGACGGTGACACAGCTTAAGCAACGGAGTTTGCTCGGATTAAAGGACCTAAGCAAGGAAGAGATTGAATCTATTCTTGATCGGGCGGCTTATTGGGAGAACCAATCCACGAAAGTCCACACGACGATGCAAGGCAAGTTCGCAGCCAATATGTTTTTCGAAAATAGTACGCGGACGCGCTTTTCCTTCGAGGTAGCTGAGAAGCGTCTCGGAACAGAGGTGCTGAATTTCTCTTCCGCGGTATCAAGCGTACAAAAGGGTGAATCGATTTACGATACGGTTCGCACGCTGGAATCGATGGGAATCGATGTTGGAATTATTCGGCTCAAGCCAATCGGCGTTCTTGCCGAGCTGGCGACAAAAATTAAAGTACCACTAATCAATGCTGGAGACGGCAACAACGAGCATCCTACCCAAGCGCTCCTCGATATGTATACGATGCGCAAACATTTTGGACAACTCAAAGGATTGACGGTTTCGATTGTCGGAGATGTGCTGCACAGCAGAGTTGCAAGATCGAATCTGTGGGCGCTGCAGAAATTTGGGGTTAACGTTAACTTCTGTTCACCGCCGAACATGCAAGCCGCTGAACTGGATGTCTCTTATGTCACTATAGATGAAGCTTTGAAATCAGATGTCGTCATGATGCTGCGCGTACAGCTCGAGCGCCATGAAAGCGGCATGCTGAGCTCCGCTGAGAGCTACCGCGAGCATTACGGCTTGACGGTGGAGAGAGCAAGCAAGCTTGCTAATCATGCGATCATCATGCACCCAGCGCCAATCAATCGCAACGTAGAAATCGACGATGAGCTGGTTGAACATCCGCAATCACGCATTTTTCCGCAAATGGAAAATGGGGTACCGATTCGAATGGCCGTCATAGAACGCGCACTCAGCTAATAGCAGCAACATAGAACGAACCAACCGGAGGGTGAAACGATCATGTCATTATGGATAATTAACGGTAACGTATGGAATGAAACTTCGGGCAGCCTAGAAAGCAAGCATATCCAAATCGCAAACGGTAAAATCGAAGCGATCGTAGACGGCGCACAAACGCCGGATACAGGCAGCTCGGAGGTTATTGATGCGCAGGGCAAACTAGTATCGCCAGGCTTTATCGACATGCACGTTCATTTGCGCGATCCAGGTTTTGAATATAAAGAAGATATCGCAACAGGTACTCGTTCCGCTGCTAAGGGCGGCTTCACGACGATTGCATGCATGCCTAACACGCGCCCGGTAACGGATACAGCTGAGACGGTTTCCTACATTAAGAACAAAGCAGAGCAGGTTGGAGTAATTAAGGTACTGCCTTACGCATCCATTACTAAAAACGAGCTAGGACGCGAGCTGACGGATTTTGCTTCACTTAAAGAAGCAGGAGCGATTGGCTTCACGGATGACGGTGTAGGCGTTCAAAACGCGCAAATGATGAAAAACGCGATGGCGCTTGCGCAGTCGATGGATATGCCAATCATCGCGCACTGCGAGGACGACACATTGGTTGAGGGCGCTTGGGCATCGGAAGGCGAGTTTTCCCGCAAGCATGGCTTGAAAGGAATTCCGAACGAATCGGAAGCGATTCATGTAGGAAGAGACGTATTGCTGGCTGAAGCTACGGGCGTGCACTATCACGTATGCCATGTGAGCACAGAGCAATCGGTACGCTTGATCCGCCTTGCGAAGCAAATCGGCGTTCGGGTAACCGCTGAGGTTTGCCCGCATCACCTGCTTTTGTCAGACGAAGACATTCCAGGCCTTGATAATGCCAATTGGAAAATGAATCCGCCGCTTCGCACGCCGCGCGACGTCCAAGCGGTCATCGAAGCGCTCGAGGATGGAACGATCGATATGGTCGTTACCGATCATGCCCCGCATAGCGCGGAAGAGAAGGCACGCGGCGTACAGCTTGCGCCATTTGGCATCGTCGGCTTCGAAACGGCTTTCCCGCTCTTGTATACGAAATTCGTACAAACCGGCAAATGGACGCTTGGCTTCCTCTTGCAGCGCATGACTGCAGACCCGGCTCGCGTCTTCCGTCTTCCGACTGGACGATTAGAGCAAGGAGCACCTGCCGATGTAACGATTGTGGATTTGAACAGCGAGCGTTCGGTTGATCCAAGCACTTTTGCATCAAAGAGCAACAATACGCCATTCGGCGGCTGGAAGCTTAGCGGCTGGCCAGTGACAACCATCGTTGACGGCGCTGTCGTCTGGTCCGAATAATAATATCTACTTAATTAAGCCAATATATGGGGAATAATGAACACCTGAGGAGTGATACGGATGCAAGCAAGATTATTGTTGGAAGACGGTACGTTGTTTACGGGCCTTTCGTTCGGTGCAGAAGCGCAAATGATGGGCGAGGTTGTATTTAATACAGGTATTACCGGTTATCAAGAGGTCCTCTCCGATCCGTCCTACTGCGGACAAATCGTAACGATGACTTACCCGCTAATCGGCAACTACGGCATTACGCGCGATGATTTTGAATCGATTCGCCCATTCATTCATGGGTTCGTCGTTCGTCGTCATGAAGAAGTGCCAAGCAACTGGCGCGCTCAATATTCGCTAGGTCAGCTTCTGAAAGAATACGGCATTCCGGGCATCAGCGAAATCGATACGCGTATGCTAACTCGCAAGCTTCGCAACTACGGTACGATGAAAGGTCTGATCACAACGGGCAACGAGCGTGTTGAAGAGCTTGCAGAGCGTCTTAACATCTCGAAGCTGATGACAGATCAAGTTGCACGGACATCGACACCTAACCTATTCTCAAGCCCTGGACAAGGCGAGCGTATCGTACTTGTTGACTTCGGTGCTAAAAGCGGTATTTTGCGCGAGCTTACGAAACGCGGCTGTGATGTTGTCGTCGTTCCACATAATACGACTGCAGACGAAATTCGTCGCCTAGCTCCAGATGGCATTCAATTGTCCAATGGCCCTGGGGATCCGCAGGATGTGCCATACGCTGTAAAAATGATTTCCGAGCTGCTTGGCGAGTACCCGATCTTCGGCATTTGCCTAGGACACCAGCTGTTCGCGCTAGCTTGCGGAGCAGAAACGACTAAGCTGAAATTTGGTCACCGCGGCGGAAACCACCCGGTTAAAGAGCTTGCAACTAACCGTTGCTACATTACCTCGCAAAACCACGGATACACGGTGCTTGAAGAGTCTGTAGCGAACACGCCTTTGACGGTCACACACATTAACAACAATGACCGCACTATCGAAGGACTTAAACATAATACTTTCCCGGCTTTCTCGGTTCAATATCATCCGGAAGCAGCACCTGGACCGTATGATTCCAGCTATCTATTTGATGAGTTCCTGCAAATGATCCGTACGCACAAGAAAAACAACCCACAAAAACCTCGTCAAGCGGTGTTATCGGAGACGTTGAAAGGAGAGCTTCAGTATGCCCAAAAATAATGAACTCAAAAAAATTCTCGTGATCGGATCCGGTCCGATCGTTATCGGACAAGCGGCGGAATTCGACTATGCCGGCACACAAGCTTGCCAAGCGCTCAAGGAAGAGGGCTACGAGGTTGTTCTTATAAACAGTAACCCGGCTACAATCATGACGGACACGAACATGGCCGACAAAGTATATATCGAACCAATCACGCTTGATTTTGTATCCCAAATCATTCGCCAAGAGCGTCCGGACGGTTTGCTTCCGACGCTTGGCGGCCAAACCGGCCTTAACATGGCAGTTGAGCTAGCACGCGCCGGCGTTCTTGAACGCGAGAACGTGAAGCTGCTTGGTACTCAGCTTACAGCCATCGAGAAAGCAGAGGACCGCGATTTGTTCCGTGATCTGATGCGCGAACTAGAGCAGCCTGTACCGGATAGCGATATCGTAACTACGGTTGAGGATGCGATTGCTTTTGCAAACACGATCGGTTACCCAATCATCGTTCGTCCTGCCTACACGCTTGGCGGAACTGGCGGCGGTATTTGCACTAACGAAGAGGAGCTTCGCGAGACGGTTGCTTCCGGTATCCGTTACAGCCCGATCAGCCAGTGCTTGATCGAGAAATCGATTGCCGGCATGAAGGAAGTCGAATATGAAGTGATGCGCGATGCGAACGACAACTGTATCGTTGTATGTAACATGGAGAACTTTGACCCGGTTGGCGTACATACAGGCGATAGCATCGTCGTAGCGCCTAGCCAAACCTTGTCCGACCGCGAGTACCAAATGCTTCGCTCGGCATCATTAAAAATCATTCGCGCTTTGAACATCGAGGGCGGCTGCAACGTGCAATTCGCGCTTGATCCACAAAGCTATCAATACTATGTTATCGAAGTAAACCCGCGTGTCAGCCGCTCATCGGCGCTGGCTTCCAAAGCGACAGGTTACCCGATTGCCAAAATGGCAGCAAAAATCGCAATTGGCTACACGCTTGATGAACTAGTAAACCCAGTAACTGGCCAAACCTACGCATGCTTTGAGCCAACACTTGATTATATTGTTTCGAAAATTCCACGCTGGCCTTTTGACAAATTCGTTAACGCGAACCGTAAGCTAGGCACGCAAATGAAAGCAACTGGCGAAGTTATGGCGATCGGCCGTACATTCGAGGAATCGATTCACAAAGCGGTTCGCTCGCTCGAAATCGGCGCGCACCGCATTCACCTAAAAGAAGCTTCGTCCCTGGATGATGCCGTGCTTCGCTCACGTCTTGAGAAGCCGGACGACGAGCGCATGTTCCTCGTAGCGGAAGCGTTCCGCCGCGGTTACAAGCTGCAGGAAATTCAAGATATTACAAACATCGATTGGTGGTTCCTGGACAAAATTCAATCGATCGTCGCATTCGAAGATCGGATGCGGAGCGAATCAACGCTTTCCCAGCAAACACTATATGAAGCAAAACGCAAAGGCTTCTCCGATCGTTCGATCGCAGAAATCCGCCGCGAAGGCTTCCCGAACGGCAGCCATACGACAGAGGAAGAGGTTCGCGCACTTCGCGTTCAGCATAATCTGAAGCCTGTCTACAAAATGGTTGATACTTGTGCCGCTGAGTTTGAAGCGTCTACTCCGTACTACTACTCGACCTATGAGGTAGAGAACGAAGTTACAGCAACGGATAAACAAAAGGTACTCGTGCTTGGTTCCGGTCCAATTCGTATCGGCCAAGGCATCGAGTTCGATTACTCAACGGTTCATGCTGTATGGGCTATCCAAAATGCTGGTTACGAAGCGGTTATTATTAACAACAACCCGGAAACCGTGTCAACTGACTTCAGCACATCCGACAGACTGTACTTTGAGCCATTGTTCTTCGAGGATGTTATGAACGTTATCGAGCAAGAGAATCCAATTGGCGTCATCGTGCAATTCGGCGGACAAACAGCCATCAACCTTGCTGCTCCGCTCTCCAAAGCAGGCGTACGCATTCTCGGCTCCAGCCTTGAAAGCATCGATGCCGCGGAAGATCGCAAAAAGTTCGAAGCCTTGCTTCGCAGCTTGAACATCGCACAGCCTGACGGCAAAACGGTAACATCAGTAGACGATGCAGTTGTTACTGCGCAAGGACTTGGCTATCCGGTGCTTGTTCGTCCGTCCTATGTTTTAGGCGGCCGTGCAATGGAAATCGTATATTCGGATGAAGAGCTTCTAAGCTATATGGAGGTTGCTGTAAAAATCAACCCTGAGCACCCGGTATTGATTGACCGCTACATGCTGGGCAAGGAAGCGGAAGTAGACGCGATTTGCGACGGCGAGACTGTTCTTATCCCAGGCATCATGGAGCATGTTGAGCGCGCTGGAGTTCACTCCGGTGACTCGATCGCGGTTTATCCGCCACAATCGCTTTCGGATGACATTAAACAACAAATCGTCGACATTACAATCAGCATCTCCAAAGCGCTGAATGTAATCGGACTTGTCAATATCCAGTTCGTTATCCACCAGGATAAAGTGTATGTCATCGAGGTTAACCCGCGTTCGTCGCGTACCGTTCCTTTCCTAAGTAAAGTAACGAATATTCCGATGGCAAACCTGGCTACTAAAGCGATTCTTGGCACTAAGCTTGCTGATCTTGGTTATACAGAAGGCTTGTGGCCAGAGGATGAATACGTATCCGTTAAGGTTCCGGTATTCTCCTTCGCTAAGCTGCGCCGCGTTGACCCTACCTTGACGCCTGAGATGAAATCGACGGGTGAAGTTATGGGCCGCGACGTTCAGTATGCAAAAGCACTTTATAAAGGCCTTATCGGCGCAGGAATGAAAATTCCGACATCAGGCGCAATCATTGCTACAGTAGCGGACAAGGACAAAGAAGAGGCAACAGAATTGCTGCGCGGCTTCTTTAACCTAGGCTACAAAATCATCGCAACGGGCGGAACGGCAAAAGCGCTTGAAGAAGCAGGCTTGATCGTTACGACTGTTAACAAGCTCAGCGAAGGCTCACCGAATATTTTGGATCTCGTACGCGAAGGCCAAGCGCAATTTGTCGTCAACACATTGACAAAAGGCAAGGCGCCTGAGCGTGATGGATTCCGAATCCGTCGTGAAGCCGTTGAGAATGGAGTAGTTTGTATGACATCGCTGGATACCGTTCGCGCATTGCTAGTTATGCTCGAGACGCTAAACTTCTCCTCGCGCTCTATGCCAGTGGTGCTTCAAAAGAAATAAGCTCACGCAGCTTAAAAGTACGGCCAGCGTTCATTGCTTTGCTTGCTTCCAAAGGGCTTTCAGCCTTGCGGCGGCAAGCTAGAGCAAGACGTATGGCCGTTTATTATGCAAATGTATAGAGAAATGGAGAGATTTCGAATGAAGTTGACAAACGAGCAAGCTGCAGGACGGATTATGGTAGCGCTGGATTATCCAGATGCAGCAGCGGCAGAGCGTTTAATTGCCGAGCTGCAGGGCATTCCTTGTTATATTAAAGTGGGGATGCAGCTGTTTTATGCCGCAGGTCCTTCATTTGTGAATAGCTTGAAAGAGCGAGGCTACTACGTTTTTCTTGATGTGAAAATGCATGATATTCCGAATACGGTCAAAGGCGGGGCAAACAGCGTTACCAAGCTAGGCGTAGACATGTTCAACGTGCATGCGGCAGGCGGAAGCGCAATGATGGAAGCTGCGCTTGAAGGCGTGGACCTTGCTCTTACGGGCAGCGGACTGCACAGGCCAACCGTTATCGCGGTTACCCATTTGACGAGTACAAGCCAGTTGATGCTTAACGAGCAGATTGGCATCGGCGGTACGGTAGAGTCAGCGGTTTTGCGCTATGCGGAGCTGACGAAGAAGGCTGGTCTGGACGGCGTTGTTGCATCACCCTCCGAGGTAGAAGCAATAAAAGCAGCGTGCGGAGCAGCTTTCAAAACGATTACGCCAGGCATTCGTCCGGCAGGCGCTGACGTGAACGATCAATCGCGCATAATGACGCCTAGCGAAGCGCTGCGCCAAGGCACCGATTATATGGTAATCGGACGTCCGATTACGGCGGCACCTAGCCCAAGAGCTGCAATAGAATCCATTATTGAGGAGCTGACTTCCTATGAGTAAATCAACGTTAATCGAATTGCCTAACCAAATTGCCAAGAGCTTGCTTGAAATTGAAGCGGTTGCGCTTCGTCCCAATGAACCTTTCACATGGACATCAGGCATTAAATCGCCGATCTATTGCGATAACCGTCTTACGATGACTTACCCGGCTATTCGGGATCTGATAGCTGAGGGCTTCGCGACCATCATACGTGAGAATTATCCTGATGCTGAGGTTATTGCGGGAACATCGACAGCGGGAATTCCCCATGCAGCATGGGTAGCCCAAAAGCTTAATCTGCCGATGGCTTATATTCGCGACAAAGCGAAAGGGCACGGCAAGCAAAACCAAATCGAAGGACGCGTGAACCCAGGCCAGAAGGTTGTTGTCATCGAGGATTTGATCTCGACAGGCGGCAGTTCGCTGAAAGCCGGTCTAGCCGTGCGTGAAGCAGGCGCGGAAGTATTAGCCGTTCTAGCGATTTTCACCTATGAGTTCGATTCTGCGATTCAAGCCTTTGCTGCTGAGCAAATGCCGCTTGCAACGCTGTCCAACTACAGCGCATTAATTCAAACGGCTGTTCAGCTCGGCAAGGTTGCACCGGAAGATGTGGCAGCTTTGCAAGCTTGGCGACAAGATCCCCAATCTTTTGGTAAATAATGCTTAAACGGATTAAAAGGCGTGCTCTCGCATTCATGTGATAGCACGCTTTTTATATGATTAGACTTAGAAATTCGACACAAAAAATTAAAAAGTTTTTCTTAATCTCTTATTAATTATTCTGTTACCCGATAAATAATAATAGAACTATTTTTCATGAATTGAGGGGCGGGTATTTTAATGAAATTATCTGTAAGAATTAGGTTGGCACTGCTATCGCTTGTTCCGCTTGTATGTTTCGCATTCACAGGGCTTTATTTGCTTGGGGAGCAGCGGGCGGTATTTGATGAAATGAAGGAACAGATTTATGAGACCACGAATAAAGTGGATACGTTAGTATTGAATGCAGATAGAGATATGTATCAAGCTTACCAAGCCTATTTGAGAGTTGAATCAGGCAGCCTGGATCAAGCCGCGGCTGATGCGGCCAGAGAAGAGTTGGCGGATAATCTTAAACAGGTGGAAGATCGCGTAGGGGAAGCGCAAGAGATCGTATTCGCTAAGGGATTGCAAGGCTTGGCGGCCAGCGAGTCAACACGCGATATCAATCAAATTTTGGTCGAATTCAAGGCTAATTTTAATTTTTGGTCAGCGGCAGCTCTAAAAGCAGCTGGTGACGGCAACAACCATTTTATAAATAGTCAGATTGATAAAAGCTTTCTGATCAGCCGTTCAGGCATCGATGAGATCGGACAAGCCATTGACGTCCATGCCAATTCGACCATTACAAACATAACGGAAGAACTGGATAAAACACAGCTTTACATATTTGTAGCCATTATTATCGTTACACTTGGATTAGCTATTGCCGTTTACTTTTCGATCCGCCACATTATGAAGACGATCAAAAGCGTCGTGTATAAGACAGATTGTGTAGCAAGAGGTGATTTAACAGCTCTGCCGGATCAGAAATACAGCAAGGACGAGCTAGGCAGCATATCGAAATCGGTGGACCACATGATCGAAGCGATGAAGAAGCTTATTAGCGACATTGCCGTCCATGCTTCTGACGTGACCCAATCAGCATCCCAGCTTACGACGGCCTCTAAGGAATCGGCAGCTGCGGCTGAGCATGTCGCATTGAACATTCAGGAAGTAGCAGGAGGCTCGGAAGCTCAGGCGAGAGGCGCGGTGGAAACGTCCAGAGCGATTGAGGAAATGACGATCGGCATTCAACGAATTGCTGAAAATACAGCCTCCATAGCAGACAGATCAACTTCTACCTCGCAGCAGGCCGAGCTCGGACATGAAGCGCTGCTTCGCTTGATTGATCAAATGGATGAAATGACTACAGTCATCGGCAAGCTTTCAGAGACGATCAGAACACTGGAGCATCGCTCCATGGAAATTGGCGCAATTGCCGAGAACATAACAAGCTTCTCCAATCAAACGAATATTTTGTCGCTTAACGCGTCCATTGAAGCAGCGCGCGCCGGCGAGCATGGCAGAGGATTCGCAGTTGTAGCAGGAGAGATCCGCAAGCTTGCGGCAGGCTCGCTTGCGTCGGCAGACGGCATCCACCAGCTCGTAGACGTGACGCAGAAGGAGATTGCAGGAGCTTCCGCCTTTATGTCGCAAACGATAGAAGAGATGAGGCTGGGCAGCGAGCGTGTGAGAGACGTTCGTCAAAACCTGGATATCATCGTAAATTCAATCAATGAAATGAGCGAACAGATTCATGAGAATTCCTCGATTACGCAGCAAATGTCCGCCAGCTCTGAGGAGGTTAGCGCTTCGATGGAGCAATCGGCATCGACGGCTGCCGACAACTTGGAGAAGACGGAAAGCGTTGCTGCAGCAACGGAGGAGCAGCTTGCGCTTATGGATAACATTTCAAATGCGGCCGGCCATTTGGATGAAATCGTTCAAGAGCTGGACCAAGCCATTTCTCATTTTAAAGTAAAGTAAATTGCTGTTATAGCTGCTTTAGGCGTGATGCGGGAGCATTCGCTAAAAGCAGCTTTTTTACTTTGCAAACTTTTTAAAATATGTTTCTTTTTGGCGTAACTTTTTAACCATGTCCTTCGTCTATCATGTAAGATTAGAATTATGAAAGCTTGGTTGAGGAGGGATCGGAAGCGCTAATGGCCATTCCGCAGGAAGAAGAGCAAATCGCAGAAGCGCAGATAGAACCCGCCGTTGAAAGTCGTAATCTACTTACCGTAACCGATGTAGAGCGTACGTTTCAGGTTGGAGGTTCTCCGCTTCATGTATTGAAGGGCATTCGAATGGAGCTCAAGGAGCGCCAATTAGTTATGCTTAGAGGCAGATCGGGTTCAGGCAAGACGACGCTTCTGAATTGCTTGGGCGGTCTGGATACCCCGAGCAAGGGTGAGATTTTGTTTAATGGTTTGCCGTTTCATAGTATGAGCGACGATCAACGAACGTTAGTTAGGCGTAAGCACATGGGCTTTATCTTTCAAGCCTTCGCACTTATGCCGCTTTTATCTGCACGGGAGAATGTGGAGCTTTCCCTTCGCATGGCTGGTGTTCCACGTTCAGAGTGGAAGGATAGAGTGACTGAATGTCTTGAGCTTGTTGGACTCGAGCGGCGGATGAGTCACCGTCCATTCGAGCTCTCGGGTGGCGAGCAGCAGCGTGTTGCTATTGCTAAGGCGATCGCGCATAAGCCGATGCTGCTTTTGGCCGATGAGCCGACAGCAGAGCTTGATACAGGCATGTCCGCTCAAATTATGGCCGTTTTCCAAAATATTATTCGCACTGAACAAGTTACAATTTGTATGACTACACATGATCCTACGATTTTGGAGGTTGCCGACCGTGTCTATGAAATGGTGGACGGAAAGTTTATTTAAACGTTCGATGGTTGTTGTAATGGGAGTTTCATTAGTATTCGCAAGCGGGTGCTCGCTGCTTCCCGCCGAGCAAGAGGAAGAGGTATTGCCGGAAATCGCCCCTCCGCAAATATCCAAAAAGCCGGAGTACGAGGTGACGACTGCCACTCTCGAGACGAAGGTGCAGGTGATTGGCAAGCTGATCTCCTTGGAGGAAGAAACATTGTTTTTCACACTAGACGGCAAGCATTTGAAATCGGTCTATGTGAAAGCGGGTGAAGCCGTTAAGGCCGGGCAAGTGATCGGCGAGCTGGACGTGGATGATTTGGTCAAAACGCTGCGCTTGGAGAAGCTTGCTTTTAAAAAGGAAGAGGTTTCCATGAAGGAAACGCTGCGTCAGCGCGATGAGATGGATCCGATTGAATTCGAGGAGAAGTCGATAGCGTTCGAAGAGCGCAAGCAGAAGCTGGTTGACATGGAAGAGGAAATCGCAAAGGCGACTTTGACAGCGCCATTTAGCGGAACGGTAGTGACGTTAAATGTTCAGAAAGGCGATCTCATTAAAGCCTATGCGCCGATTGCGATTGTAGCGGACACGAGCAAAATTACGGCAGCTGCGAAGCTTTCCAAAACAGAGCTGGAAAAAGTCGCTGTCGGTTTGGAGGTTTCCGCTAATATAAGCAGCGTCGGTACCTTTAAAGGCAAAGTGAAGCAGCTTCCGATCAAAGCGGAGGAGGATCCGAATAATGGCGGCGGTAACGGCGGGAATCCTGGAACGACGAAGCCGGAGCGCCCAGAGGACTTCCTTATTGTCGACCTTAAGGATTTGCCGAAAAACTTAAACAGAGGAACTCCGCTGTCTATCAGCATTATTACGAAGCGCACTGAAAACGCCATTGTTATTCCTCCTTCTACGCTTCGTTCAATTGGTTCCCGAACTTACGTGCAGGTTATTGATGCTGACGGCAAGCGTGAGGTGGATGTAGAGGTCGGCCAACAGACCGCGACGCAGGTTGAAATCCTGCAAGGTTTGAAGCCGGGGCAGAAAGTTGTAGGTCGATAGCCGATGGGTATTCCGCTATTTCGTTTTTTGTTCCGCAAAATGTGGAACACGCGCTGGCTAACCTTAAGCACGCTGGCGGGACTGACCTTGGCGGTTGCTTTTGCGACCAGTATACCGATGTATGCGGATGGCGCGCTCAAACGAGTCGTAGCCGAATCGCTGCAGCAGAAGAGCTCAGGATTACCGGCTGGCTCCCTGCTAATGAGGTATCAATCACCCGCTGGCGGGAAAACGGATTTATCGGCGCTATCGGGGCTTGAAAGCTATATTACGGACGGAGTGCCGAAGGAGATCGGCTTTCCTTTTCAAACATACGTCAACAGCTATTCCATTCGCAGCACAGAGGTCGTGCCTGAGGATCCCACTAAGGTTGATGCTGGGCGCAATCGCCAGCTGACGATTATGACCATGTCCGGACTTGAGGCTAATACCGAGCTTACACAAGGCAGATGGTTTGTGAATGCTGAAGGGGATGGAGAGCTGCTCGAAGCGGTGATGTTCGAGGAAGCGATGTATCGTAATGATGTACATATCGGTGACATATTCGAATATCCGGTATACGGCGGATTAGACCTTACTTTACGGGTCAAAATCGTCGGGGCGGTCAAACCGCTTACTGATACAAGTTCATACTGGTATCAAGGAATGGAAAGCCTGCTGAATACGTTGCAAATTAGCGAAACTGCGTTCGAGAAAAATCTGCTCGCTAAGAAAACCATTCCGCTTCATAATGCCAGCTGGTATTATGCTTTCGATTTATCGGAAATTCAAACGAGCCAATTAACACCGCTTGGCAGGACGCTTGAGCGCCTCAACATTGAATTGTATCAGCGCCTCAAGGATACGAGAGTAGAAATCTCGTTTTCGTCTACGCTCTCAGAATTTAAGAAGCAAAGTCTGCAGCTGCAAACGCTTCTGTTTACGCTAGCTGCACCTATGCTGGCTATGGTATTTTTCTTTATTGCGATGAATGCTCGCCAGTCGCTTGATAAACAGCGAAGCGATATCGCGGTTCTCCGAAGCCGGGGTGCAGGCACGCGGCAAATTATTTGGATTTATTTGTTGGAGGGCTTGCTGCTTGGCGGCATAGCGCTTGCCAGCGGTCCCTTCATCGGCTGGTTCATGGCGAAGAGCATAGGATCCGCCAATGGCTTCCTATCCTTCGTCAATCGCAAGTCGATACCGGTTGGCTTCTCTACGGACGCGATAATCGCAGGCGGCGCAGCGGTATTGCTTGCTCTTCTTGCAACAATTATTCCAGCTATTATGTATGCTAGATCATCCATAGTCAGCTATAAGCAGGATCTGGCCCGATCTGACCGCAAGCCTGTGTGGCAGCGGTGGTATCTCGATGTACTGTTGCTCGTAGCTGCAGGCTATGGATGGTATATGTTCAATGAACGCCAGATGCTGACATTCAAAACAGGGATGACGACGGATCAATTAAATGTTCAACCGTTTTTATTCTTTGTTCCGGCTTTGTCTATTTTTGCACTTGGATTATTTTTCTTGCGGCTGTTCCCGTGGCTGTTGAAGCTCTTCACTTGGCTTGGGCGCAAGTTTTTACCGGTGCCGCTTTATTTGACGCTTACTCAGCTTTCCCGCTCGTCAAAGGGTTATTATCCGCTTATGATTTTGCTGGTGCTAACGCTGGGACTTGGCGTTTATAACGCATCGGCAGCTAGAACGATCGATTTGAACTCGACGGAACGGACGTTGTATAAGTACGGCGCCGACGTTACCATTCAAACGGTGTGGGAAGGCTCTCCAGAGATTACAACGAAGCCGGGCAATAATGGCGGAGGCAATGGAGGAAACGGCGGCGGTGGTGGAGCAGGCGGCGGCGCTGGCGGTGGAGGTGCCGGAGGCGGTTCCGGAGGAGGAAGCGGCGGCGGTGCAGGTGGTGGCGGTCAAAGCGTTCCTACAAAAGTATTATTCAGTGAGCCGCCCTTCGAGCTGTTCCGTTCCCTGGAAGGGGTAGAAGCAGCAGCTCGCGTCTTACAGGCGAAGGGGAGCGTCGTCATCTCGGGCAAATCGATCGGTCAAGGTACGATAATGGGTATCGACAACGTTGATTTTGCGAAGGTTGGCTGGTTCCGCAACGATCTGTATCCCACACATCCGAACTATTATTTGAATAATTTGGGGCTGTATGAGCATGCAGCGCTTATTCCTTCAAAGGTAGCCGAGAAATATCAGCTTAAGCTGGGAGACCCGGTGTCAGTCGGCTTCACGGAAGGTAAGGTTGATTTTGTAGTGGTTGGCATATTGCCTTATTGGCCTAGTCAATATCCGGATAAATCACCGTTTATCATCACGAATTTGGACTATATTTATGATCAAATTCCGCTTATTCCATATGAGGTATGGCTGAAGATGAAGCCGGATGCGAAGGTTGCGCCTATCGTTCAAGCGCTGCAGAAGGCCGGTGTAGAGCTAGCATCTATCAATGATGTTAGAAGCGAGCTAATCCTGCAATCGAAGCTTCCGACGAGAGGCGGCGTATTCGGCATACTGAGCTTAGGCTTCCTCGTTTCCGTTATCATTACCCTTGCTGGCTACGTGCTCTTTTGGTTCTTTAATTTATCGGGGCGTGTCGTTCAATTCGGGGTATTGCGCGCGATGGGACTTTCTCGTAAGCAGCTTACTGGGATGCTGCTGCTGGAGCAGCTTTTCACAGCTGGCCTTGCCATAGGCCTGGGCGTTTTAATCGGGAAAGCGGTCAGCTTGCTGTTCCTGCCGTTCCTGCAAACAACGGAAAACGTTGCTGAAACGGTACCGCCTTTCAGGGTCATTTTCGAATCGAGCGATACGAATCAATTGTTCATCGTAGTCGGATTTATGATGCTGATCGGCGCATTGCTGCTCTTCCTGCATATTCGCAGGCTCAGAGTGCATCAAGCGGTCAAGATGGGAGAAGAACGATGACAACAGCGATGATCGATTGCGAAGGTCTGGTGAAAATTTACAAAACCGACGATCTAGAGGTCGTCGCCCTGCAGGGCTTGAACTTAAAAGTAAACGAAGGCGAGCTTATGGCTATCATCGGCAACAGCGGCAGCGGAAAATCTACGCTTCTGAATACGCTGGGCGGTCTTGACCGCCCTTCCGCCGGACAGGTGCGAGTTGGCCCATGGGATCTGCTCAAGATTTCGGAAGAGGACCTCGTGCAGTATAAGAGGGAAACAGTAGGTTTTATTTGGCAAAATAATGCCCGCAACCTGCTACCTTATCTCTCCGCGCTTGAGAATGTCGAGATGCCGATGATGTTGTCTGGCAAGGTCGATCGTCCATACGCAAAGCAGCTGCTTGAATGGGTCGGCTTGAAGGAGCGGATGCATAACAAGCTCCATCAGCTATCCGGAGGGGAGCAGCAAAGGGTCGCTATCGCGATTTCGCTGTCGAACCGTCCTAAACTTTTGCTTGCGGATGAACCAACCGGTTCTGTCGATACGGCAACCTCTGATTTAATAATGGGTATTTTCCGAAGGCTGAACCGCGAGATCGGAATTACGATCGTGATCGTTACGCATGACTTGACGCTTGCGGGTAAGGTCGATCGGGTAGTAGCCATTCGCGACGGCTTAACGAGCACGGAGTTTATTAAACGGAATCCGAATATCAATCTTGATGGGGGTGAGGCAGAGCTGCCAGCTGCTGCTAGTGGACTGCAATCTGTTCATGAAGCCTATGTCGTCGTAGATCGAGTTGGACGGTTACAAGTGCCTAAGGAATATTTATCCGCCTTAAACATTAAAGACAAAGCAACTATGGAATTTGACGGTGAGCGGATTATTATTACGCCGCCAAAATCATTGGGGGGTTAATTCGAATGAATACTAAACGGTTGTCAGGTATGCGGATTCGTAAATTTACTTTGGTTAGCTTAACGCTTGCTTTGCTTATTGGCTTGCTTGCTGCTTGCAGCGGCGGCTCTGAGGAGTCCGCGGAAAAGCGGGTATTGCGGATTGGCGTGCTTTACGGTGGTTCGGACAACGAGCCTTATTTCCGCCAGCAATACACAGATATGTATGAAATGTCGCATCCAAACATCGAGTTCGAAATCGTGGGCGCAATTAACTATGATGAACAGCGCTTTGAACAGCAAGATCCATCCAAGCCTTCAACGCAGCCTGATCCTTACGAGAAGATGAAGGAAATGCTAAACGGCCAAAATCCAGTAGATGTTGTCGTTCTAGACTACAATATGCTGCGTAGATTGACGCAGGATAACCTGCTTCAGCCGCTTGATCCGCTCGTAACGCAAGACAAATTTGATTTGAGCGATTATGTACCTACCGTTATTGACGGTATTAAAGCGGCAGGCGACGGCAATCTCTATGCGTTAACGCCTACGTTCAACTCTTCTGCACTTTATTATAATAAAAAAATGTTCGCTGACGCAGGTGTAACTCCGCCAACAGACAAGATGCAATGGGCAGACATTCTTAACCTTGCTCGTCAAGTTGCCAAAGGTGAGGGAGAAGACCGTAAGTTCGGCTTCTCGTTCAATCGCTGGCCATCCGATGGCTTTAATGATACGCAAGTTTACAGCCAAGCGCTGCAACTAAAAATGTGGGATGACAAAGCTGAGAAAATGCTTGTTAACAGCGATCAATGGGAAGGCGTATGGAATACAGTAGCATCGCTCTACCAAGAAGAGGTTGTTCCAACTCAAGAATTCATTAACAAGATGTATGAGAAGCAAAGCGCAGATGGCGGCAATGGCAATGATCCTTTCTATGGTGATTTGTTCATCAAAGGCAAAGTGGCGATGACAATTGGAGACTATGGCTATATTAACGAGCTCAAAAAAGCTTCGGACAACGCTTCGAAAATCAAAGATTTTGAGCCTGTTGACTGGGATGTCGTAACGGTACCCGTTCATCCTAACGATCCGGATGTTGGCGGCAGCATTTCGCTTAGCCAGCTGATGGGGATCAACAGCAAAGCGCAAAATGATAAAGACGCTTGGGATTTTATTAAATTCTCAAACAGCAAGGAATGGGCGAAGCTGAAGTCGAGAAGCCTTTATGAGATGGTTGCACGCAAAGAGTTTTTAACGCCAATCGGCGGCTTGCAATATAACATGAATGCCTTTACTACACTTAAGCCGCTTCCGCCAACAAGCTCAGATGCTGACCTTATTTATCGTACTAAACCAGGCGTATGGGAAGCTCAGCAGCCTGGCTACGAGTTGTTCCAGGAAGTCATCAAAAAAACAAAGACAGCAAAAGAAGCGCTTGCGGAGTGGGAAACACGAGGAAATGCAGTGCTTGAAAAAATCAAAAACAATCCGACTGGAACAGCTACCGATGGCGGCGGTACAGTCGAAGTGATGCCAATAACAAAGTAATATCGTAAAAAGCCCACAATCGGCCTGAGCGCCGATTGTGGGCTTTTTTACATTACAACAGACTTTCTGTCTATCCTCTCAATAGAAACGACTGATAAGCGGTCCATGCGCCGTTATCGGTCTGATAAAGCAAGTGAACGCGATCGATTTTGGAAACAAGGTCAGTTGATTGCATTCGAAGATTGCCGTATAAATCGTGAAGCTCATCAGCCGAAAGCTCTTGCCCGATTGTGACATGCGGCGTATAAACGTATTTTCCTTCGGTGCATGTTACTGGACCGCTGCATACCTGCTCGTGGAGCTTCTGCATATCAGCAGTGTCTTGCAGCGCTAGATAGAGCACATGATTAACGGGATAGAAGGTCGAGACTCGGTTCAATTGGATGGAGAATGCAGGCATCGTCGAAGTTACCTGCTCCAAATGGGCAACGGCAAGCTTCAGCTCGTCATCCGTCCATTCCTCTGCTTCTCTTACAGTGA
Source organism: Paenibacillus sp. PL91 (assembly GCF_012935325.2). Lineage (GTDB taxonomy): Bacteria > Bacillota > Bacilli > Paenibacillales > Paenibacillaceae > Pristimantibacillus. The sequence goes on along the minus strand of NZ_JABBYG020000002.1, from coordinate 498,014 downwards.
GATGAGCAGGGATTGCTGAGTAATGCGGATCATGGCGTCTTCGCCAGCTATTAGCGACATCTTGCACATGCTTTTCCGGGAAAACGACTATTCCATATAACATGGACATCAGCTCCTTCGTAATGACCTAATTTGAGTATACCCGATTTGCATGAAATATAAGAAGCAATTGGAAAGGATTAAGCCATTTACGCTAGTAATATCCGAATTTGTGGGTATTCTAATGGCTACAGCCTTTATTGGTGTGGCAAATAAGCTGCTTATCCTATAATACAGTGGGGGGATTCGCATGAGATGGGTGTACTGGGTTCGCCTATACGAAACGAAGTTTCAAGCTGGTTGCCTAGTCAGAAGAATGGAAAATGATTGGTGGGTCTATGGCTACGATTGTCCGCGTGAGGTCGAGGTTTTTAGATCCCGCAAAGGGCGATTTGGCGTTAGATTTATTCCTTGAAAAAGGAACAAAAAATAAAATAGAATATTTTGCTTGACTTAAAACAGCTCCATATAGTATATTATTTTATGTCGCCATTTCAAGAAGCTTTGCTCAAATGGATATACGTCGCGGGGTGGAGCAGCCCGGTAGCTCGTCGGGCTCATAACCCGAAGGCCGCAGGTTCAAATCCTGCCCCCGCAACCAACCTTTCGATGAATACGTTGAAATAGACGTTTTTCGAGGGCCCTTAGCTCAGTTGGTTAGAGCGGTCGGCTCATAACCGATTGGTCGGGGGTTCGAGTCCCTCAGGGCCCACCATAAGCAAAACCTTCACAACATGCCGGGGTGGCGGAACTGGCAGACGCACAGGACTTAAAATCCTGCGGTGGGTGACCACCGTACGGGTTCGATTCCCGTCCTCGGCATACCTCGAAAACCTTGAGATTTCAATGGTTTTCACGAAGTACATAAGATGTACAAATGCCGAAGGTTCTGAGTACTTATATTAGAAATTTTATAAGTGCACAGAACTCAAAGCGAAGATAAAACTCTTTTTCAACACTTGCCATAAACAAGTGATGAAAGGGAGTTTTTTTCATGGTAAGAATTAAGAAAATCAAAAACGTAATGACTGTAAATTGGACTGAAGCATTAGAGCAATTTTTATTTTGGAAGAAAGCACAGGGCATTAGTGAGCAAACGTACAAGGATTATAACCAGCAAGTACGACTATTTTTCAAGCGTTATCCTGATTCATTTGAATCCATTGAAAACTTGAAGCACAACGTATTTCATTATCTAGGTCAAGATGACATTAAGCCATGTACGTTTAATAATCGCTTAGTATACCTCCGAACATTTTTGAATTGGTGTTTGGAGCAAACAATCGTCAAATCTAACCCTTTGCAATCCATAAAGAAGCGTAAAGATGAAGGACGTGTCGTTAGCATTGACCAAGATGTGCTTAGACGGTTGCTTGATCTGCCTGATAAGCAAACTTTTACTGGTTTGCGTGATTTTGCACTAATCCTGTTGACATTAGATACAGGGATACGACCTAAAGAAGCACTTTCCTTATCGATTCAAGATTTTAATTCAAGTTCGCAAGAAATATATATTACTTCTGTAAAAGCAAAAACAAGGGTTTCTAGGACATTACCAATTTCTATCCCAACAGTCAGAGCAATCCGTCAGGTGATTTCTGTAAGACCTTCGGAGTGGACTGAAGATGTTCCCATTTTCTGTACATGTGAAGGAAATATGCTTAATCGTCATACATGGGGAGATAGACTTGAAAGGTATAGTAAAACCCTAGGTTATCATATTCGACCTTATGATTTAAGGCATTCGTTTGCACTTGAATACATTAGAAACGGTGCAAATGCTCTAACGCTGCAAAAAACACTTGGACATAGTGATTTAACGATGACTAAACGTTATGTGGCATTAACCAATAATGATTTAAAAAGAGAACATTCTTTAGCTAGTCCTATTAATAATCTGATGCCAGAAACGAAAAGGCTCAGAAAATTGTGATCTAGCCAATGGATTCAAATGAATGCAGTAGCCATTTCTGAATGAACATTGAATATCCAGAAGATCATACTAGGCTTTCCTTCACAATGGAGGAAGCCTTTTTTTGATTAGGCTATGTTAAACTTAGTTGTTGATTATTGATTTCGCTAACGGTTCATTAAGATTTGGAATTGAGGGATTCTAGAGGTGTCTGATATAATTGTCAATAAATTAGTGATTAATTTGAAACCGTACAGGTCACATTCAAGTATTTGTTCTTATGAAACAGAAACTTGCTTAAATTAGAATTGGGGTAAATGTCGATATGAAAATGTCAAAAGTGATTAAGCCACTATTAGCGATAGCGGGAGTGGGAGCCCTTGGATATGTTGCATTAAAGAGAAAAAAAACATCTAGGGCGGTTTCTGACATAGTAAAAGTTACTTCTGACGCTATAATTAATGCGGAAAAGTCGTTTGGTGGACTCAAGCAAAGTGTGATTGATGAGATAGTATCAAATACAGCTAGAGGCGTGAAAGCAGTAATTGATGGTGACAAATTGGAGTATTGGTATAAGTCTGGTTCTAGGAAACAAGATTATATGTCGAGCCTTACACTGGATTCATCAGGAAAAGTAATTATTCAAGTTGTAAAAGGCTATTATGAAGCTAATTCACCACGTATTTTTGCGGAGCAGTTAATAGAAGTAATGAAGAAAGTCAATAATAATTAGCCGCCCAACACTAAGGGCGACTTTCTTTTGCTCGAAAATCAACAATCAACGATAACTGAGCCTTTGATTAAGTTAGTTTGACTTTATTTGAGACAAACTACCTATTCCCTCGAATAATTGTTGGAAGAGGAGGAAGTAATAATGAAACGTTTATTCTTATTTGCACTAATGCTCATTCTAGTTCTATCTGTTGTACCAGTTCACGCAGCAACACAAACAAAAAGTCTGAAGGTTCACTTCATCGATGTTGGACAAGGTGCTTCACAATTAATTATCGGTTCAACTGGTAAAACGATCCTCATCGATGCAGGCAACAACAGTGAAGAAAAGACAATTGTTGATTACCTAAAGAAACAAAAGATAAAGAAGATCGACATCTTAATTGGGACACATCCCGATGCAAATCATGTAGGTGGATTGGACGCAGTGATTTCAAACTTTGAAATTGGTAAAATCTATATGCCTAAAGTTGTTTCGACCACCAAAACGTATGAAGATGTATTAACTGCCATTAAGAAGAAAAATCTTAAGGTTACGACTGCAAAGGCAGGGTTAACACTTGATTGGGAAAAAGATGCTACTGTAAAAATGATTGCTCCAGTAGGTACTTACGATGATGCAAATGATATGAGCGCTGTAATTAAACTCACTTATGGTAGCACCTCATTTTTGCTGATGGGTGATGTTGAATCAAAGAGTGAGAACGATATAATAAAATCAAAAGAGAATATAAAGTCTGATGTCTTGTTAATCGGTCATCATGGCTCTAAGACATCAACTTCTCAAAAATTTCTAAATGCAGTCAACCCAAAACATGCAGTTATACAAGTAGGCAAGAACAGCTATGGACATCCTACTAGTGAGGTTTTGAAACGCTTGACAGACAAAAAGATAAAGATTTATAGGAATGATAAACAAGGTACTATTGTTTTTACAACGGATGGTAAGACAATTACGACATCACAAAATGAATGGAAAGCAAATGCAACTAAGCCAACGGCTACACAGGCTCCTAAACCTACTCCTAAACCTACTCCTAAACCTACTCCTAAACCTACTCCTAAGCCATCAGAGAAACCACAAGATAATGTTGTCTACGCTAATTGTACAGCAGTTAGGGAAGCGGGGAAGGCTCCATTGTATAAGGGTGATGCTGGTTACAGCACTAAGCTGGATCGAGATGGTGATGGAGTTGCTTGTGAGTAGCTACAAAGGAGAAGTGATAGTTTATGAAAGGTATAGTTGATCGATTTGAAGGTGATTATGCTGTTATTGAGATTGATGGACAAACACAAGATGTGAGCAAAAAAGATGTTTCTGCGAGTGTAAAGGTTGGAGATGTAGTTGTATTAGTTGCTGGAGTATGGACAACTGATACAACGGAGACTAAACAACGTGAACAACAGATTAAAAAGCTGATGGATGATGTATGGGAAGATTAAAAAATTAGTATATTTCCAAAGCATTGCTTAAGAAGGAGGAAGCACTCTCCGTCAACTTGTCAGGGTTGGGGCGGATTGGGCTTCTTTCTTCGTTTAGGCACAACTTAACACTGCTACAATCATTATTCTTAAAAATTGTGAGAGCAGGAGAGTACATTAGCGTGATACAAAGTCTTAGCGATCATAGTTCATCAGATATGATTTTGAGGTACAGTATGCCAAGTAATGAGGATAAGCAGAAAGTGGTAGATCGTATACTTAAAGACTAGCTAACTATTTTTGTGAATAACGTACTTGCGTTTAAATTTATATCTCACTTATCTTGAAAAAAAAGAATATAGAGGTTATAGTGGCATTTACGATAATTATGGGATGAAAGGAAGTGTTAGTATTAAAAAGGTATTCGTGATTTTACTATCTTTAGGTCTTATTCTTAGTTTTACTTCAAATTTAACTGGCGTAGCAGAAGCAAAAGCAAAGATAGTTACATATAAAAACTGCACGGAGTTGAATAAAGTGTATAAAGGTGGCGTCGCTCGTTCTTCCTCAGTCAAAAATAAAGGTGGGAAAACGAAGTTCAAGCCTTTTGTTTCTAAGGAACTCTATGACGCCAATAAAAAAAGCGACAGGGACAAAGACTTGATTGCTTGTGAACGTTAAGTAATCGTTGAGATTAATTGCAAATAAAGAGTAGCTAACATGAAATAAACCTAGAGGAAAACGATAGTTGAATAAAAGAGAAATTTCTATCAAAGAAGCCACTCCATTTTCTAAGAGTGGCTTTTTGTTTGAGGACATACTCGGGGATAGTTAAAATCCATACCATGATTGCGATTTATGGAAACACCCATAGCACATCAAGCCAGCGACTCATGAGTAAAATTTTGCGATACGATGATGAGGATTTTGTTGAACTCATGGAGTCGCAAAGCTACGTGGTATTGGTGGATATTCTATGAAGCGATGAGGGCGTCTTCAACTTTTTTTGATATCAATGGGAGGACATGTTGCAGAAAAGCATGTCAAATGTCCAATAAGTTATTGATAAATCTACTAGTATTTGACATTTTTGATGTGCTGTGGTATAATACTAGTATTGAATCGAAAGTGGACGTTCCTTCAGTGGAGCGTTCTTTTCTTGTATAAACATAATTGAAAAACAATCTAGGGGGACAATATGTCCTCCTTATTTGCGTTGTTATTTTATGAAAATCTATTGAAAATGAGGGGTTCAGAATGGAAACCAGAGAAGAATATCGACTATTACGTTTGAAGAAGAGAATTAGATTGCGTGAAATTGGTGTCATGCTTGACTGTCACAAAACGACATTGAGCAACTACGAAAGTGGTAGATACGGAATGTCAGAAGATAAGATCAACAAGTACAAAGAGTACATCGACACACACGAAGGGAGGAAACAAAAATGAGCCTTTGCGTCATAATTCTCGAAAGAGACAGAATCTTTATAGCTGGCGATAGCAGAACATCCATTGAACTTGACGGAGAGAAATTTGCAGTGGGTGAATGCAATAAGATCATAAAAGTTGATGATATGGTTATTTTTCGAAGTGGCAGTGAGCCAATAACAAGGCATATATTGGACGAGTTCATTAAATCTAAGAGTAGCAGCATGGAGAAGCTTCAACAACTTACCAAAAAACACATTCAGCGATTCAAGGATGAATCTACAATAGACTTGGGGAGTACAAGGCATGCTGAATTTATTGTTGCAAGGGTGGAAGGCATAATTCCAGTGATTTATAACATATCTTCTGCCAACCCTGACAACTTAAAACGAATTGAAGGCGAAGTATCGACTATGTTCATGTCCATTGGTGGAGATGAACAGACAAACGCTATGGTGGAATCATTGAATGGGGTGTTGGATAATATCGGATTATTTCAACAGGTATATAATGCTCATTCAAGTGAAACTATTGGCGGCACAATGATCCAGTACTACTTAGACGAAGATAAATTGATTGAATATCATTCACCGATTATTGATTCACGACCAATTAAATATGCTAGTGATGCGGTTCACCTTGATGTGACAAATGGGTTAGTCATTACTAGAAGCGACAACAAAACCAAGGCAACCTTCAACGCCACAGATGGTTTGAGGTTTCAAACGAGTTCTGATAATGGTTCGACTTGGCACGATTCGCTTTACTATAACGTGAACACCAAGAATATGACTTTCGATGGCGATATGAACATAAGAGGTTCGTTGAAGCTTAATGGTTCTGAAGTATTGACAGCGGACAAAGCTAAAATCCAAGGTGATTATATCGACAAGATAAAGATTGGGCAATTGGATGTATCGGAAGGACGAATAACAACTGCGATGATTGAAACACTTGAAGTAGGAAGAAATGTAATTATGTCTCCTAACGCATCTATTACTTGGGAACAGGTCGTAAATCAACCTAATGCGGCTCAGCTTGGCGGTCTTATGATTAACTCGACGAGACTTACCCACATTGACGCTGATGGTGTGTATACTGGAACGCTACAAGCAGATCAAATTATCGCAGGAAAGATCAAGGCAGAGCATATTGACACAACCAACCTTGCTGCGCAGAAGATATACCAACAAAGCTACCCATCGAACTACGCTAAGATTGGCGGACAATTTGGGGACTTTGAATTGAATTACAATGGCATCAACTACTTTACCATCTACAACGGCATAGATCATGTATCGTTCAAACATTTCGATAACGAGTACCTGAAGTTTTCAGGTGCAGCGAATACAGCGGTTGCAGTAGGGAAATGGGATTTTAGTAATGCAGTAGTAACAGGGATTCACGCTACCTTTGCCTAGAATGAAGAATATGAAATGGAGTGAACATTAATGAAAGCGAATACAAAGAGATGCAGCAGGTGTAAACAGCACCTGCCGCTAGACAATTACAGCAAATCAGTAAAGAGCAAGGATGGGAAAAATAACTACTGTAAGGTATGTAATATCGAGTACCAACAGGAGTCACGTAAACGAGTGTATGACTTGAATCCACCATTACAGTTACTAAAACGATCATGTCAGGCTGCTTTCAGGAGAAGCCAACCCAATTATTCAAGAGATGGTTATGACCATGTCTCATGTTCCTATAAGAATGTAAAGGAGTTTTTCTCTGACCTCTGGAATGATAATCAATTCAGAGATGATTGGGTTGCTCAAACGAATATCTATAATATGAGTGGCATCTTAAAGGATCGTCCCACATTGGATAGGATTGATTCAAAACGTGGATACGAGAAAAGCAATATCAGAATGCTTCCACATTGGAAGAACGTCACTGAAGGCGCTCTGAAAGAGTGTCAGGTATTTGTGATCAAAGACACGAGAATAGACCATAGGATCGATTATAGCGGTATAGGAGAAGCCAAGAAGGCTATTGCTGCCCTTTACCGTATTCCAAAGAACGCTTTGAACTGTGTCGATCATGGAACTATTGTTGAAGCTGATAACGGAGTCAATTTGCTGCTACAAACAAATGATGGGCAGCTTAAAGTAGGAAATGAGAGTAAATACATCATGGTAATGAACAAATATAAAATCCTCTACGATTTAGTCACAGGTGTTGAGGTTGCTAGAACGCATCAACAGGTTCAGTCAGAGGTCAGTGGAATTGAAATAAGATCATCTGCATCGTAACACAAAATTTTGGATGCCAGGTTGCCGCTATATCAGCGGCAGCCTATTTACTATAAAGCTAAATGAAAGGGAGTGAAGGAAAATATGAATACCAACGAAAAACAGTATTTCTTTTGTTACAGCAGGAACCTAATGAGTTTCTTGAAGCTGGGAAAAAGCTTAAAGTATCTATGCACAGGATTACATGAAAGGACGCTACAACAGTTCTGGATGTTTGAGAGGAATGACGAATTACATCAATATCTAGTAGAATACAAAGAGCGTGGCATCGAGAAAGGCGTTATCGAGCGATAACGTACTAACCGTTAAGTGATTATTTATGTACTTATTTACAGATAAATTATGGAGATGATGTTAATGCAAGCAACATACAGCGATAGATACACTTTAAAGGTCAATCAGCTTGAACAGGCTATAAACGAAGTAACAAATCAACCTACATATTTTAAGGTATTCAACTACGAAGCAGGCTTCGGCAAAAGCAGGGAAATGATTCGTATCGTTGAAGAAAGCCTAAGTGATTTGGATAGCAGCAACAGGTATTTGATTGTGAAGCGCTTCAGTAGGGATGTTGACGAAGCGGCAGCATATCTTGATCATCATAACAATGCATTGAAATTAGATGTAGTTGGACTTACAAAGGAGAATTGGGGTTCTGAATGGAAGAATAATCCTGACAAGCTGGTTAACGTTAGAGTTCTTATTATTACACATCAGCGTTACATTAACCTCTGTCTGGATGACGAACTAAGGGAATGCTTTACTTTGAACAGAAACATACTAATCATAGATGAAAAAGTGAGTTTTCCTACATATTCTTTCTCGAAAAAGCTTTACGATGAAGTTCGAGGTTATCTCGATAGTTCGATTCAAAGTGAACTCGATAAAGTCTGTAAGAAAATGAATGCCAAACTAGAGGAATATAAACTTGATAAAAAAGAGAACACATGCCTAAGGACTAGGGTTAGAATTCATCCGAACACCTTAGTAAATTTTATGAGTCTGATGGAAGCCAATCGTAATATTCCGTCATTAAAAACTCTATCACGTGTGCAACGTAACAACCTTGAAACGATGATAAAGGGACTACCCTTGTGGTATAGCAACAACAATATATACAACAATGGTAACATCAGTACGTTCGATCAAAGACATCATCTCTGGGGACTGGACAACAATATCATCCTAGATGCTAGTGCTGGGATTGATGGTGCTTACAACAGCAAGGATATATTCACTGTTGTTGGTCAGGAGCGTTTAATTGATCACAGCAATTCGTTGTTCACTATCGTGGATTTCAATTCAAGCAAATCAAATCTACGGTTAAATGAAGACGACTTTTATCCTGAGATTTGCAAGATGATAAAAGAACGACATAGTACTGCTGACAAGACGCTGATTTTGTGTCACAAGGAGAATGCTGAGAGAATTGAATTGACGTTGCATCGTATGGAAGTCAACTCCATAGGAGTAGATGATAAGTATACGAATCAGGAGTATGCAATCAACTGGTTTGGTAATCTTGTCGGTAGAAACGACTATTCTGACTTCACCCAATGCTGGATTCTTGGAACGCCAAACATTCCATATGAACAATATCTGTTAAAGTACATGATCTATAACAATTCTGACTTGGGTAGAAAGTCGCTAGACTTACATTCAGGTAGATTTAAGAACAACGAATTCAGATCAAATCAGATGGGTTATATTGCCGCTGAGTTGTATCAAAGCATCAAACGAATACAACGAAATGAAATGCCTAGTGGTCAATTCTTTCTGGTTAACAATGACAGTGAAATTGTTGAGACTGTATTAGGTCAAATTAAAGGTTCAGGCTCTAGAGAATACTTGAATCTTGAGTTCGAGGAGAAAAGAACTTCAACCAAAGTCGTTGCGCCTGACAGAGTTGAGCGACTTATTGAATATCTAAAGAGTCTACCCTCTGGGAAATATCAAAAAAACGAGATTGCCAAAGTATTAGAGTTCTCTGGTAGCAATTTTAGTAGCCTGTTTAAGGATAGTCGATTTATAGCACTAGACCAGACAGGCTGCATTAAACTGTTTACGAGATACATATTAGTACGATAGCCGTTCCTCTTCAACTCGTACTCTTTATCTTTATATAGAGGGGAGTACGAGTTGGAGTTAAATATGCAGAAAGTTTATTGGAAAATAGATTGCTGTTTTTCGAAAAGTTAGGGCATAGTTTTGATCAAAAGTAGTGTTTAGTAAAAATGGGACATCCTGCGACTGCAGGTGTACCATTTTAACCAAACAATTGCGGCAGCAATTGTGCGGTAGCCTGTAAGTTAAATTAAATAAATGACGTTCTGCTCCGAGTCGTCGTGCCGCTGGCACTCCTTGCATCGACAACTAGTATCTTTATTCTCTATCTGACTATAAGACAAATGTAATACATCCTGAAGGGAGTTATTGATTGAAATGATCATTCAGATGAAAGACTGTCCACTTCCAATTCTCTGGCTTGATACGAATGTAGTCATCGATATGACCAAATATAGAGAAGATGTGGAGTTAAAGGATTTACAAAGAGAGAGAGTCTCGAAGTTAATTGATGTCATTTACCAGAAAACAAGGGCAGGAAAGCTACTGTATGTCGAAGGTGATCAAGATGAAGAAATAAACAGCTTGAATAACGAAGCGCACAGGACACAGTCATTTCTTTCGATGGGCATTAAATTCCAGTTTAGAAAGGCAATTCATGATGAACAGTTATATGCCTTTATGGAAGCCTATATTAATAAAGAAGACACAGTGATAATGGATTATAGGGATGCATTCTATAATGATCCTGTTGAGGAACTTAAAGAAAGGAACAAAGAAATTCTTAATGGATTAATAATATCTGTTCATGGTGAAGTCACAGAGCAAGAAATACGAGAAAGAACCAATCGGAAACAAATTATACTTGAACAATTTAATGAACTAAGACAGATATTAGTTGCTTCAGGAGTTACATATGAACAGCAGCTTGAACAGGAATACACTGGTATTATTCAAGCGAGTAGAGTAGTGATAGACAAAATAAGAAATAAAGTGAGTAATGGATTGATGATTACTACAGAGGACATTGACCAGCTATCAATTATCACTGATCTAGGAACCATGTGGAATCAGCTTTCTGATAGACCTGAAGGACTTATAGACTTTCTTAAGTCCGAATGTTATAAGGAAATACCACATATAGACATAGGGAGTAAATTGCTTGCTAAGATTATCACTAGTATAACTCCAGTTGTTTCAGGTGATTCGATGGATGTCAATCATATAAGTACAGTATTGCCTTACAGTGATATCGTTGTTACTGATCGAAAGATGAAAAATAGAATTGTTCAACTTGGTATTGATAAAAAGTACAATACCAAAGTCTTATGTTTAAATGATATAGATCAAATCTTGTCTGAACTGGAGAGGTTATAGTATTGCTGTCGTCGTTTAGTACATACTCAGACATTGTATAACAACTGTTTAACGGAATGTTGCTGTTTCACAATTGTTAAACAGCTGACCTTTTGTACCAGTCGTGGTAATGCGAAATAAGAATCAGTCTTAAGTCGCTTACGCTCCTGTAGTGCCGCAAACGGCACTCTCTGCTTCGACAACTATGTCCTATCTCCCCAATCAAATTGTGTGACAAATGTAATACATCTTGATACGTTGTATTACAATTTCATACAATCAAGACCATCGTTCCTGTATCTTAATAAACTGCTTACACCCATTAAAGACTGTTGTAGCATTCGGATTCCAAGTAGGCTCTGTTAAATTTTTGACTGGCAGGCTATAAGGAAGATTTTGAGAGGGAATACGAACTTTATAACGAATATCTAAGGGGAACGTAAGTGAACCCGCAAATGTACATTAAGGATATTGAGACTATTTTTGGGGGCATCTAGCGAATCGGAAGGAGAGGTGTTGTGAAGCGCATCGACAAAACAAGTTTAAGGATCATAATAGTTATTCTAACTGTAATGTTGATATTAACTAAAGTTAGTTCTCTTTCTATTGCAATAGTTGAGGATGGTTCAATTGCTATGATTCAGAAAAAATGGTGGGGTATAATTCGAAATGATTATGAGTTACAACAACGAAATACACAATGGTACATAAGAGAACTTAGTAATAATGGAGTTTCTCCTTGGGGCGAATTCTATGTTAATGATACGGAGTATACCTGGAGTATACCTGAATAATATTCACACCTTTCTCTAAACAAAGGGGGATCGCCGTGGACAGAAGGTTTGTAAAAGCCTTTATTAATTGGAAAAAAGACCCTAGCCGATTTCAAGTAAATGAATGGATAAGGGACATTGTTGTAAACTACGGTGAAATTAAGGATAAGTCATTTTATGGAGACACATGGACTGTGTTAGTAAGGATAACAAAACATATTGATAATACGTGGGTTACATATGCAGATGTGGCTTTTATTGTTGACGAAGCACCTTGGCAATTACTCGAAACAGGTTATAGCTTTAATCTTTGGGCTGGAAAGGATATTGCAACAGCAACAATTATATAGATTTCTATAAACGAGAAGCTTATCCAGTTAGCATCATCATTCGATGGTGCTTTTCCTATGTCCATTTAAAGCACATCAGATAGTCTTGGTTACATTATAAGTTCAGGAGAATACACTGAAGTCCTCGGAGACTGAGCATGCCTTTGAATGTAGTGAGAAAACAGATTAGTTTGTTGAGGTGCGTCTGAATGATTCAGTAGGCTCAAACTCGATTACTGGATTTCTAATCGTCCTAGACTCATTCACATCAAAAAACAAGCTTATGTGAGAGTAGAGGGCTTCTGCCACGCACGATATTCCAGCATATGGTATAGTATTGATAATAGAGAGATAGAATTGATGGGAGTTCTTAAATGAAAAGTAATCAGTATTCCATTTGGATCGAAGCAGAAGAATGGGCTGAAGGTGAATGGGATATACATGACGATAATACGGATATAATAGTCACTTTTGAAGATGGTTCGAGGTGGGTTGCTTCATTTTATACATACAAAAACATACAAACGCTTGCTGAAAAGAATAGACGAACTGGCGAATGCTTACATGGAAAGTACTTTTGGGGCAGTGATATGCTATTTGTTGATGAATGTAGTCGTATTCGGATTGAGGAAGTTATTGAGCATTTAATCAGAAAAGGTGATTTTGAATTGATATTTGGTAAGTGTGATGAATCCAATTTGAATGAATAATAGCACGATTGAATGGAGGTAATATATCCTTGGATATACAATCTCTATTAAAAGAACCATGGGTATCAGTTGTATGGCAAACTGCATTGAGCCTAAATGATGAATTGAAACGAAAAATAAACCAGTACCATCCATTTGCTGGTAAGTTGCTTAATGCCATTGTCAGAAATAATAAATCGTGATTCTGCGATTCCTACTTCTTTGTTCAATGCGTCACTCACCAATTGAAGCTTTTTCTTCCCATGTAAAGAACACGAAGTCTGTCATTGCACCAGCTAGATTTACAGCAAGTTGGCATGAAGCTTTGAAGGCTTTATGGTTTTTTGACGGTGGTAACAGGCTCTTCGCATCTTTCATATATCCCAAGTGAATACGATAGAGACTTTTAAAGGTAACTATATTATTATAGTTTATGGAATAATTATGAAAGTCAATTCTCATTTAGGAGGAGATAGTATAGATATAGTTTGGACTTGGGGGACACTGACTATATCAGGTGTCAGTATAGTAGCTATCGTGGGGTTGGCTATGAAATACTTTGCAAAATCTATTACTAATAATTATTTTAACAAGAAACTTGAGAGTCATAAGCATGATTTGCAAATAATGATGGAACACATGAGGTTTGATTTCCAACGAAAAACTCAAGATTTTATTTTGTTTACTAATAAGAAGCATGAGAAATATGCAAAGATATATGATCTTTATTTACGTGCGGAAAGTAAAGTAAGGTTAGTTTTGAGAAACGAATTTAGTCCCTCAAAGTTTTTAATGTATAGTCAAATAGAACTTGAAAATTATCTCAGGCGATTTAGTTTAGAGGAGAGCCAGCTTCTTCACTTCCTAGAAGAATGGAGTCGAAGTGATGACAAAAAAGAAATTGCAGATAAAATTAGTGATTTCCTTTTTGACCTTGAGTTAATCAGAAGTAGAACAGCCTTTAACAATGCAAAGAATGAGTTTTTATTAAATCGGATTTACTTAAGCGCTGGTGTGACCTTAATAGTCGAAAGGCTAACAAATGAACTGAATAATGTTTTATTTACAATTGACTTTTTTAGTAATAATAAATTTGACAATCAGGAGGAGATTCATAATACAATAATGGCTTCAATTAATGAATTAACTGACCTCATGAAAAGTGAATTAGGAATAGGTTACTACGATGATTCAAAATGAAGTCTTCCTGATCTCATGCAGTACAGCCAAAATATAACGTATGAAACAGAAAAATTGAAGCAGCCTCCACAAATGCTAAACATCTAACCCTATTGTACCAGTTTGTGGGGATACGAATTAAGAATCAGCTTGAGTCGCTCCGCTCGTATCGTGCCGCAAGCGGTACTCATGCACCAACGATGAATTCCTAGTTAATAGCATGGAGTGTACGTCTGTCCATCATGTTAAACATTTGTTTAACAGAATTTATATGTTTCACTATTGTTAAAGAGACCCTAAGCCAACGCTTAACTGTATCCCAATTATTCCTTCTACTGTGTCCTCGACACTTAGTTTTACGTATATCTAAAATTGTACAATTCTGGTATGTTTGCAGTGAAGGGTTTAATTTACAGTTCAAAGGAGCAGACAATGCCAATACCTAAAAACATATCTGTGGAACACGTTATAAAGGCGATAGAATACATCAATCAAAGTGTTGTACCAGATGAAAGACTTTCAACCAAGTATGTCTTGGTATATAACGATAAAAATTACCCGCCAAAGTATGTCCTCTCTATTGCAAATACATTTGTTAACGGAACTGAACTAGAACCGCATGAATTCAGTGGTGGTGTTGAAGCTAATGGCTTCTTAAAGCAGTTAGGCTTCATAATTATTGATAAATTGAACGATGTGATCTACACCGATATTGGAAATGATGCTGCAAATAGCTTTCATAAAACGGTTGTCGCAGCTTACAACACTGCTAAGACAGAGTACAAATACAATGCAAGGGCTTTCATTCAAATGATTAGTGAACGTGGAGCGGTAAGTGTTGCGAAGGACTTCCTTGCAAGAGATACTGCAACGACAGGCTTTGAAAGGTTGTGGAGTGAGAAGAGACTTGATTTGACCATTGAAGCAAGTGTTCTTCTTCCTCAGTACAAAGTCTTATTTACCGTTGAAGAGCGCCGTACTGCCTATGAGCGATTGAAGGAGTATGGTTATGTAATTCAGGGTTTAGTATTTGATGACAACACTTCAAATGAATTGGCGGCTCCCACCTTCATTGTAGGTGAATATTATACTCGTAAAGATGTTTACAGAATAGTGAACGTTCCTGATGCCCAACAGGGAGGAAATTGGGACACAGGCTACACTCGTTTTAATAATGATTCCTATGTATTTGCAAACATTGGTACAGCAGGTAGAACTGGGCATGATCACCCTAACAGATTTGATGGGAATGACTTAGTTTGGTTTGGGAAAAAGGGTTCGAAATTATTACATGATTCTATACAGTCTCTCATTGATCCAAATAGTAAAGTACACATATTTGCAAGAGAAGATAGTGACGACCCGCAGTTCGTTTACATTGGCAACGGTATGGCGAAAAGCTTTGAAGATACATCTCCAGTGAATGTAGTTTGGCAGTTCAACGACCCACTAGAGAACCACCCTGAAATTCTTTCGGAGGAAGAAAGTGAACCAAATAAACTTGTCGAGGGTGCGGTAAAGCAAATATTCGTCAATGTCTACGAAAGGAATCCAATTGCTCGAAGAAAATGCATAGAGCATCATGGGTGTAAATGTAGTGTCTGTGAGTTTAATTTCTCTGATTACTATGGGGTGATCGGAAATGACTTTATTCATGTTCATCATTTAAAGCCATTGTATGAGGTTGGGAAAGAATATGAAGTTGATGCAGTAGAGGACTTGCGACCTGTATGCCCTAATTGTCATGCAATGCTTCATAAACGAAAACCAGCGTTTTCAGTTGAAGAATTAAAAATGATGATTCGAGATAAAGAAGAAGCCATCCCTCATTGAGTGGATGGCTTTTGATTTTTAATCATTTCCATCGTACTTGAACTGTGGCGACTGCGCTAATACGTGTGTTGCGTTCTGGCTGGAACAACCCAGTAGGCTCAAACTCGATCACTGGCTTAGTGGTCATACCAGATTCATTCATACCTAGGGAAATCTTGTGGGTGCCGCAAAGGGCTTCTAGTGTGCCTGACTCCTACAGTTACAGAAATGATGGACACTTTCGTGTAACCTGTGAAGATCAACAGTTACATTTTTGTTAGCGTCTTAGCTTACTCTACTTTCCAACCTTTGGATTTCCCCTGCAAGTGCATTATTTACAATATCTTCTCCATACTTATTATATAAATATACCTTTCGGAAGTAGTCTTTTGCATTTGTATGATTCATTTGTTGAAATGCTAGATTAAGTCCGCCATTGATGACCGCCCCAGCAATCGGAACTATCATACCCAATTCTTTCTGAGTAATCACAACGCCTAAACGTTCAGCAACTTTTTGGATTAATTTAATCAAACTCGGACAAGACTTTTCTATAACTTCAGATGTCCATTCTTTAGTTACAGCGTTAGCAAACTTAGTTGCAGCTGTAATTTCTGCGAAAGCTAAAGACTTTGCTGATAAGAATCCTTCGTCTGATGAAGAAGAAGTAGGAGCCATAGCGGCTAAAATATGTGGCATATTCATTGGATCGACGGGCGAATATCCATAGGAAGTTGCAATCTGGCTGATATGTCGAGACATCAGTGTCATTGACGCTGTCACATCAGCTGCTATGGTTACTGGTGCTAAAAGCCCAGCAGTAAAAGTAGTAATTAACCCCATTGTTGCACCTTCTGCTGTAACAAAGAAGCCGTTACTGGCATCAAATGAATCTGCAACAATATCCATCTCTTTTAAGGATAAATTACGGATTTCTTCTATGTGGTTAATGCTGAGTTTATGATTCTTCATAAACTCCTTTCGGACGGCATCGTCGCTTGTTAATTTTTTTGCTAATTTAACAGTTCCTCTTAACGATTTTTCGATAGTAGCATCTATATTGGAAACAGCTTTCTTTATATACTTGTTTTTTGAAGAATGAGCAACTTCCATAAGCTTCGCTACAGGTTTTCCCGCTACTTCAAGAGCGACTTGAACTGGATTAGTTGAGATTGCGTTCTTCGCCATCTCACGTATAACAAATTGCTCATACTCATTAAATGTTGTCATTGTAGGTTTCCTCCAATATATGGGTATTGCCGAATTCTGACTTAACTCTTCAATAATAGGCATGGATATTATTGTATTTGTCTATATTAGTTTCAAAAATCCCTTATAAATCTAGCTATCCTGCCCGTTTGCTTTGAGTTCTTTAACGATTAACATATCGTCATCGACGATGTTGTGTTTGAATGCTGGTTGGATGTACTTATCGAATTCAAGCTGCCTGATTACCAATCCTTCGTCTGTGGCGGCTAGGAAGTACGCAACACCTTCTGGATCATCCATTCTTGATAGACGAAGTGGTAGGCTGCTCAGATATTGTTCTCCGTAAAGCCTAGTGAGGTTGTCGATGTTGCTCAACTCCTTGAATCGTAACTGAGTAGGCTAGGACGCTAGGATACTACAGCAGCCAGCCGCTTGTTACAATTACCGTTAAGGTTGCTTCTTAATATCAATTGTACTACTTGGTTTCCAATAAAAAACAGGCATATTCTCGTTAGCGACTTAACGTGATTGCCGAATGAGCCGTATATGAAATAAAACTTTTATGTAACCAAACTTGATGCTTGAAGTATAGATTTTAATTGGTTTATTCCTAGCCAAGGTCGTCTGCGATGAAGCATCCGATGACAGTTAGAACAAACCAAAGCAGTTTTAAGAGTGAAAGTTATTGTTCGTTAGTAGCTGCAGCTAGGCGCTGTATCAAAGACAGTTTGCCATCTTCATGAAGAATTTTATCAATTAGATGTTGTATAGCTTCTTGGATTGCAAATGGTATTTCAGTAGGCATCATCGATGAAGCAACTATTCTGCCTAAGGATTCTGGAGATTTATTGACAATCTTTAATAATTGATCTTTAACATCATCTTTATCACCGAAATTGACGGATTCAAAATCCTTTTCAGGAAATACCTTTTGTAAGACATGTTTTGGATAGTAGTTTTCGATTTCTCTTTTATCTAATATAAAGCAGCTTTCTCTTTTGATTTTAGTCTGTTTGATTAAGTATTCTGCATACTCATTAGGATTTTTTTCATCGGAATCTAAAAGAACGGCATATGGAATCCCTAAGTCATCAAGTATTGTAGCATTAGCAAAATAGAGCGCTTTATCCTTACCACCTATTACAAGGATTTTAATTCCAATACTATCTAAGTTAATGCCAAGTTTTTTAGCCCAGATGTCTAAAACAGCGTCTTCGGTTCCACCTTCAACCATTAATATGGCATCCCATTGCAACCAATCGCTGTTTCGTAATTCAAGGTTCTCTTGAATTATACTAATGTCTCTATCTTGCTTTATTCTTTTTGCTTCTACTTTACCTTGTTCATTACGCTTTAGAAGTGTAATTCCCTTTAGATTTCCTCTATCAATAAATACTGTTGAATGCGTAGTGAGAACTACCTGACCTTCATTCTCGGTAATGGATTGTAGGGAGTGAAATATCTTTCGCTGCGCTCCAACATGGAGATAAGCATCTGGTTCTTCAATACCAAAGATAAGATTCTTACCAACATGATGTTTAGCGTAAGCCCTGAATAATGAAACTACTAGAGAACTCTGAATTCCTGAACCCTTTCCACTGATTGAGGTTGTACTAAAACCATCATTAACAAGTAAATCCAATTCGATTGCTTTATCCATCGTAATATCAGATTTTGGAATTAGGTTAAGCACATCAGCCGTTTGCTCCTTCAAATAGCCTTCAATGTCAGTAACAATTGAACTAATATTATCTGATATTATTGTTTTAAGTTGTTGTATCCCATTAGTTACTTCTTTTTTCTTTAAAACCAAGGGCATTACAAGTTTTCCTAGTATCGATCCTGAAGTTAGCTTCGTTGCCTTATCGATATCTCTAATGGATTCCACATATATGAATTGTGGTAGATGGAAAGAGAGTTTTTTCCAGTCAGCTGGTTTGATTTTTTCATCCTTGATGTAAACTTCTGCTGTTCTAAGTTTAGTTACATCTGCTGTATCAATGGAGATTGTTTTCTTGACTTCGAACCTATCGCTATCGAGATAAGGCTTGACCAACTCGTGAAATTCTTCATTTTCAAGTTCTTCACTAGTGAGTTTGAAGGTGATAGAAATCTCTAGCTTATTTTCCCCATGTGATATTTCATTTCGATTAGGTTTCAAATCGTTAAGGAAAATGTCTAAGGCTCTTAGTGTACTTGACTTGCCAATATCATTTTTACCAACTATTACACTAAATTCTTCAAATCGCAGTGAAACAGATGTAAGACTTCTCAGTCCTTTTACAGTTAATTTAGTTATTAGCAAGAGAACCACTCCTTTGTTTACCTTATGTTTGTAACATATAAACTGGCAGCTTTCCTAAATCAATTCACACTAATCGTTTACGTGGCTTTGATCTTCGCCATCTGCTCAATCAAGACTTCTATGTCCCAAAGCTTAATGCCAAGACGTTTTGTACCATCACATGCCTGCTCAGTAAGCCATTTATGGTCATAACCCATGCTTCGGCACAGCCATATACACCTTACTCGTATAAGCCTGCTGGATGGCTTCATAGACTACAACAGAAAGAGAGCAGCCCTAAATCACCTGATCTTAAGCCTTTGACTTATAGTCAGGATTACTTTGTTCATATTCACCATCTGGATTATCAATGCTTGTATTACCATCGCCATCTCTAAAATAACCTTCCACATGAACCCCATCTGCTCGTGTATATTCATGAACATAATGAGCATCAACATTGTGAGTGTTTGGATTTTCAGTTAAAACTACGTCAGAATCTGGATTTACATTTTGTTCTATATCAACTGTTTCTGTGGTTGTTCCACTATCCAAATCGCTTTCAACACCAGCATCAGCTTCCAAATCAGCGCTTTCGACTCCACCATCAGCAACGTCAATAAGTTCAAAAAGACCAACAGCGATAACACTTACAGCAGCTGCTGTTACAAGCCCCTTTGCTCCTGACTTTACTTTGTCGTAATCATCTTCTTTAATTCCTACCACTACGTCCTTACCGCTGTTATAAACGTACTTAGCAGATGTCGCTACCCCTACGGCTGTGGTTGCAACAGCACCGCCAATATCACTTAGACCATTGTCAATTGCATCTCCATCTTGCTTAATCATTCCTTTTGCAACATCAAATGCTCCACTTGCCAGTTGACCAGCTGTCTTTCCAGTATTTATTGTAGCTTTTTCAACCCCGTTGCCTATTTCTTTAATAAATGGGCTTCCTGCGACTTCACCTACTACTCTTACTGTTCCACCTAGAACTTTGCCTGTTACTTCCCCTGCAAATTGACCTAAACCCTTTAAGAAAGACATATGTATTTTCTCCTAGTTGTTTGTGACTTAAGATTCAGTTGTTGCATACTAGAATTTATTTTAATACAATTATTGCTAAGGTAAAAGAAGGAATTCGTTGTATTATTGGGAAATGGCAATCGTATATTCTATGAAAGCGTCAAAGATAGTTGAGGGATACCAAGTGAGGACAAATAGGGGAGAGGTCATCTATTGAATAAATATGGACAAACTGCTGTAAAGGCTGTTCAACAACTTCAGGTAAACGAAGGTTGGACACCCTTGTATGCTTGGAATGAAGTTGCTAACGAAACTTTTGGAGTAGGCACAGCAGCACAGAAAAAGGGTTGCCCAAAGAATGCTTTTCTTGGTTTGTGCGAAGATGGTTTGGTGCAGGGTGTCGTACAAGGAATATATGCTGAGAGAAGTGGGTCACAGAAGAACAAGAATTATGCAATCCAAGCTGTGCAGATTTTGAGAGACAAGCCTGAGTTGGCAGGAGATAAGCTTGAACTGTGGAGAGAGGTTATGAATGGAGTGGAGATGTCCCATAACTCACAGATGGATGTTGTTTTGTCTCTCTGGAATAATAACTTCATTATTAGGTAGAGATAACTTAGAGATGACTTAATGGACAATGCGATTTAAAGTTGGTGTTAGGGGGGATTAGATGTCAGCATCGAGAGCAGCTAACCAAGCGGTAAGGGAGTTGTTTTACAGATTAGGCAGAGAGTATGACCAATATAGAGGATTCAATCCTTTTGATCATAGTAATGACACTGACATACACGTGATATTAGGTTTTTTTAAATATAAGTGTTGCTACTGTAGGAAAAAAATTACGGCAGTTTTATTTGATAAGGATCATTTAATACCTATGAATAAAAAAAGTGGAGGATTGCATTCATGGGGCAATGTTGTTCCTTCGTGTAATTCATGTAATAGGGATAAGAATGCAAAAGATTGGCTCTCATTTATATCAAAGATGAAAATTCCATCAAATCAAAAAGAATCAAGGATCAGGCGTATTAAAGTTTTTACAGAACGCTACAAATATAATGTCGACCCATCAATGAGTCAAGGTATATCGACTATCGCTACAAATTTATACGCCGAAGTATCAGCTTATACAACTAACCAAGTTGGCATTGCTCAGGATATTGCTAAGTTATTATTTGCTAAACCTGATAAATGACACTTTATTAGAGGGGGAGGTTTAGGGCTTATCATGCTCAGTGAAGCCAGTGAAGTGGTTTAGATCGAGAATTGAATCAGTGTGCAGTGCAGAGTATGAGAAAGCTGTTAGCGCTACTGTGAGGGCACTAAGACGGATGTTGAACAAAAAGCAGATAGCCTGAGCAGAACTTGTCATATGCCTGAACAAGCTGTAGTTCAAGAGCCTGTGAAAGAACCTGTTGTTATAGTAGAAAAAGCTTATCAGAAGGAAGTTTCCTTCCTCATATTTGTATAATATTGTATGATGTAAGCATAACCATATAGGGGGAGGTGTTTGGTATGTCATTTTGCAGCAAGTGTGCAAGTGAATTGCCTTCAAACATTTCTACTACTGAAAACACATCTTCAGAGAAAGCCCCTTGGTCTGTAACATTGCCACAAGGTACTAATCTAGCTGCTATCTTTGCAGTTGTAGTCTGTGGCTTTGTTCTTATTGGATTGTTATTCAAATTTCTAGGGTTCTAGGGGTGATGTTTGGTATGAAGTTATTACATGAATCAGGAAGATATTATTATATTAGCTGTGAAAGATGCTCTAAGGAGAATAAGGTTCTTAAGATTAGCTGTCAATCGAATGACATTGGCTATAAGTCCAATGCAGTTATTATGTGCTCCTGTGGAGAGTCTTCAAACATCATTAAGAAGCCAGCAAACAAACAGTTATTTCAAGATACGGATAATTCAAACGAGATATTGCGATGTCCAAAATGTAAATCCACTCAATTGTCCGCAGGAGACAAAGGCTTTAGCCTTGGCAAGTCTGCTGTTGGAGGTGCTTTGCTAGGTGGAGTTGGATTGCTAGGAGGACTTATTGGGAGTAAGAAGCTAATGGTTGGCTGTATGAGTTGTGGGCATAAATGGGAAGCAGGAACTTCATAGAGGATGGAGTGGTGTTTGAATTGCGTAATACAATATTAATTCTCATTGCTTTATCTATCTCCATATTATCTGGATGTTCAAACAATGTAGAGAGAGATAATTCAATCTCTGATAGCGAATACAATGAACAAATGGAAAAAGCTAAAGAACTACATAAGCAGGGTAAGTCAGAAGAAGCAATGAGTGTTTTGGATGGTGATCTTGTTATAAAGTCAGAGGATATGGATTTCTTCACTGAACTTCTGGACGAAACAAATGAAGATGCAGTTCCTATGCTTGAAATCACTGATATAGAAGTGAGTCGAGATGGAGACTACATTCGTGCAACAGGATCAGTAAAGAACAATGGAGACATATCCTATTCTTATATAAAGGTTAAGGCTATATATAAGGATGGGAATGATAATGTAATTGATACTGATTGGACATACGCCATTGATTCACTAGGGATTGAGCCAAACGAGACTAAGAAGTTTGAGATGATGACCAAGTTTCCAGAGGGAATAAAGAATTATACTTTCCAGCTGTTTGAATAGATATCGAATAACCAATACCTATTAAGAGTACTTCACACTGAATGCTCTTTTTTTGTTTGTCTGTGGGACATATATATGACATGAAGGCTTGAATTTAGTATGATCTATCTATGTAATGCAAGACCAATTGATAAGGTACAGATCGATTAAAATTATAGATTAAGCATCAGAGATAGGTGCTAACGTATATGCTTGGTATTATGACAGCGTAACATGCTCTCAGATGACCTGAATGATGAAGAATGTCGATGCAATCCATTGTGCGAAAATGAGTCTGGATTATTTGCTTGAAGTAGTCTATAGCTACTTTCGTTGTAAAGGCGTTGTGCTAGAGGAACTGGAACGTATTCGACAGAAAAAGCATGATGAACGTGGAGGGTTCCTTAATCAACTGTATCTTGTGTCAGTACAATAATCCAGTGTAAGGGAGATAACAACTATGAACTCAAATCAGATTTTTAAGCTATTGAGGGATAGAATACCCCAATCTCACCCACTTAAATTTCAAGTGCATGACTACCATCGGGTAGAAAATAAATTTCTTCCACCAATAAATCCATTCGTAAGCATGCTTTGTGACACACTTGCTATTATCGAAAAAGTTGTGCCAGACTACTCGATGAAAATGATCAATAGGATCGGAGAAACTGAATCTTGGTCACAAATTTACTCGAACTTAGCTGAGGTTTTGGTCTTTGCCCAAGCAGTACAAATAGCTGATGAACAAAACGGACATAAGTACATTGTGTCAGAACCACAATCAATAAGAAATGGAAAGAACCCAGAGTTTAGATCAAAGGCATTTGGTCACAATTACGCAGCGGAAGTAAAAGCAGCAGATATAATGACTTATATGCAAGATCGCAAATCTAGGTATCAATTGACTTCCCATTTGCAGGAGAGGGAACTTTTGTCGCAGGAAAATCCACTGAAGTCGAAAGTATTGACAGTCAAAGATTTTTTGGTAAGCGCAGAGGGCAAATACAAAGAGTATACGAAGTCGGAAAGTTATCAAGATGATTTTCGTTTTCTCTTTATAGTATGGGATGATCATGCTAATGAGGTTATGGCAGCATTACTAAACCCAGCGAATGGGCTGTTTACTGAAAATACGTTTGTAGAGGGCAAACCTCGTTTTGAACTAATAGATGGAGTATTTATTATCAGGCATTTACATCAGTTCAGACGATCAATCCAAGGCAAAGAGTTTCTAAATGATGTGTCTCATGCATTCCAGATGATAACTAGACAAGTTCCTGTGGCTTTCGTTCAGAATCCATGTGGTCGTAAAGTTCCAATGGAACTAATACATGGTTTTGGTGCAGAACTATTTGATGCATCTTCATCAATTGTTTCAGAGTATAAGGCTACTGATTGGGTAGATTGGGGTTCTGGGCTAGCAGTGGCAGGTTTAAGTTGCGTTCCTATGGAATACCATAAAGACGTATTGGATGTGATGAAAGGTGTATCGGATCATCTAGGTGAAAGAATAGAAATAGATTCTGCTAACTTTACAACTATTAATTTAGAAAGGATTGCAAGTGAACACTCAACAGATAATGTATTTGATAAAAATGGATTCCTTTCACATTTGAAAAAGGTAGCAGAAGTATCAGCAAGAATGCAAAGGAATGCTATACTCATAGAGAAGAATCAATTAGAAGATACGGAAAATCGAAAAAGAGAATATCTAGCAGGGCTTATCTCCGATTTCAGAAATGTCCCTAAAGAAAACGTATCAGTAACTACTAGAAAAAAAGGTAGGAATGAACCTTGCTTTTGTGGTAGCGGATTGAAGTATAAACGTTGTTGCTTGAAATGATTCAGCATTGCATAATTATCCATTCTTTTGCGATTTATCAGGATAAAAATAGGATAAATATCGTGTCGCAAAATTGGTCTTTTGCGACATAGACGTATGTAGGCAAAATTGTACCATCTAACGGTTGAATAATAGTGCAAACGCATGTATTTTTATGTATCGTGCTGTCAGTGTATTGCCAAAGCAACAGGTAACAACAGGATAGACATTAACACACCTGAAAACAAAAGTGCAGGAAGCAATCAAGATGCATGAGAGTATGCAGTACATGTTGAAAGAGATAACAGAACTTACAGGTGCATCAAAGCCAACTTTATACAGGGAGTTAGCCAAACGTAAATCAGCTACAGGTCCTTCCATGTGAAGGCTTTTTGTTAGGAGAATTTGCGCTATGGTAGGGGGGGGATAGTTACTAGTCAAAGAACTTATGAGGATTTCCGATAGTGGGTGTGCACTACAGCTGCTCGACGAGGATTTATTTTATATCACGCTTGTTCAGAGCAGCAGCCACGACGAATCGTGGGCTGTGCTAACATAACATCAATAAGTATATACACGATGTATGTTATGCAAAGGCTTAAGCGTGTTGATGGAGAATAATTCATAAGTGTGAAGGTCAGCATCTGTGTTTACAAAAAAGCCTTCTACTGTGATGTTTTCAGCAAAAAGATCAATATACAGAGGACGATCCATTAAAGGATGATACAATATCCTTGTTCGTATATCGCCAGTTTTTCCAACATAAAGTAAAATTGTACCATCAAATATGCAATAAATGATGTACCCTTGGAATATATCAACGTAATTCCTTAATCTGTGTTCAGTTGTAGAGAAGTGAAAAGCTGGGATTTTCAGATTTAGTTTATTGAGTGGTTCAATGCTCCTTTTTCGTCTACATTCAGTATTAATGTCCCACAACTCCCAGTAGTCACTTTGGATCGTAATCGCATCGAATTTTATACGCTTATAACCATTTGTTTCTCTGCGCTTTATATGCCAGTCGTACTCGTCTATCCAGTCACTGTCATTACTATGGGGGGGCATGCCCACACCTCCATCGGGTTATTTGTTTCGTTTAAACAGGTAATACAAAAGCATGGCAATAAGCGCAACACCCATTCCCAGTAAGAAGAAATAGATGGGAGGAAGTGTGTCAGAGTCCATCAAACTTAGGGGATCAGAAGGCAAATACATATCCTCCTTGCTTCTGTATGTTCTTAGTTTGTTAATCATCTTTCTTCAACTTCGATTGCAATCCTTCATGCATCTCAGTCCACCCGTGTTCTTCAGCCCATTCGTCGTCTGGTTTGATTGACTTAGGCTGTGAATCTGAGTGTGATCGTACTGCGTTTTTGTTGTCTTCAATAAATTCCTTGAAAGCAGTGTTACGTTCTTCTTTGTTGTGCGGTTCGTCGGACATTTATGTTCATTCCTCCCTCTCATTAGTATCATCTCTATTAGCTTTACTTGACTCTCTTACTTTTTTAAGAAATTCTATAGCTTGCTTGCCCCTGACTTTGCTTTCTTCAGATTGAGGTGTCATCAGTGACTTCATGAAAAGCTTAACCTCTGCTTCATGGCGTTTTCGGCGCTCATATCTGCGCTTTAATAGCAAGTAGACTGTGTAAACAATAGCCCCGATAAGGCATCCGTAAAGGAACCAAGGACTCGGCATTTCATCACCTCCGTAATAGTTGTGTGATTGACTACTTTCCAATAACCCTTCTAGCAGCTTTATGAGCGGCTTTGTAGTAGGAGTTACCTTGCCTGAGACTTCTACTCAGATATTCGACGTTGATCTCCACGAATGGGAAATCACTTCGCACTTCAGCGAGCAATCTTCGAAGGTCTGATGCAGCATCATCATAATGCGATTTCTTAAATACTATAGTTCCATCTTGCACCCTACCAATTAACTCCATATCAGTGTACAAAGTGACTCTACTTGGTCGAAGAAGAAGACTTCGATAATCACTAAGCATTATGGGTAATATACCTAAACAAAGGGACACAGCAAGTAATTCACCATAGAATGTCTCGTTCCCATAAGCTAGATATTGTTTATCCGCTGCTACATAGGAGTTTCCATTCCCAGAAAAGCATCCAGCTAGTCCAACAACATTGCTATTTACGATGGAGGATGAGTCGCTATACACTGAAATGATTTCAGGGTTGCAGCGAATTAAGTTCATCCTAGCACGTCGTTTATTGGACATTGGATGCATGGGGAACGGTAATTCAACGAGATGGGTTGTATTTGATCTAATATTGTTCACCTCCAAATTAAACGATAGATTAGTTACCATTTAACGATACCAGCAACATCCTGGTTAAGGCTCCTTTCTATGGAATAAGTAATAATAGGATTTTTGTATCGTTTGCCTTATGTGAGGGTATATATCGAATGATAAACTGCTACATCAGAAAACTCAAGAAAATATTTGACTTTAATATATGAATTGATTTATAATTATTTATTTTATTTAACGCCTGAATGATTAATATGTATGAATGAAAAAATAGTGTCTTGAAAACTCAGTGGATTTTGTGTAAATTATTGTTAGTTAAATAAACCACAAGCAGAAGCACTGCTATCTTAAGGACAAAACTGTCCTTGATTTAGCGGTGCTTTTTTTGCTTCAGGAGAGGGATTGAAGCTGGAATGAAGGACAACGAGATACGAACTGATGCTGATCTGCAAAACTGCATCTACTTTCAACAGAAGATTGAGGTATGGGTAGGCGGTGAGTTCGAAGAGGTGTGCGTGGTCGCTGATTACGATGATGATGCTGTTGAAGTCGTTGGTGGATTATATTACTTGCGTTGTAACGTAATGCTTAGAGGTGCATAGGCGCTTGTAACATGCTTAGGTGACTCGTATGAGTGTGATACAGACAATGTCACGTAGAGCGTCAGTTCAATTTTTCCGAGAAGATGTTTGAGGTATTAAACTGGATGAAGTAAAGGGTCTAATGGGGGTGGAATCTTATTAGGCTCTTTCTTTTTATTGATTGAAAGATCACAACTGACTTATTCGTTACGTAGTATGAGTTAAGATTGCTAAGAGAACATTTGTTCGTATATAATGATAGCACCTATGAAAAGGACGGTGAAATGATGAGGAAAAAACTTGAAGGTAATGGGATGTGGGAATCATCTAGGATGATGCTTCCTGAACATAAGGTGGCATTAAATGAATATGATCGAGAAATGAAGAAAAGACAGCGGATTGATCTTGACGAACAAGAGTGGGAAGACATTTCAAGGATGGTTGCTGAGTCGATGCAACATCGTGTGGAAATAAGTGTTCGGATGTTCCATATAACTGAGATGCTTACTGTGGTTGGCGTTGTGAATAGGGTAGACCAGTTGAAAGGTCGGTTCATGATTGATGGTGAGTGGCTCCTTATTAGGGATATTGAAGGAGTTAAGGTTGAGGATGTATGATTTAGAGTTACACAATCGATTTATACATGTGAATTAATTAGGCTTGAAACAATTTCAATTGAAAGAAGGTAGGGTATTGGTTGAGATTGACAGGGAATGGATAATAGAGTATCTTTGAACCAGTACACAGGATTGAGGGATTTTAGACCTAAACATTTATTAAAATGCTGTTACGGGTTCTGTGTAGCTAGAGAAGGCAAGTGTTGAAAAAACCAGTATTATCAAGCTTTTGGCGGAACTGGCAGACGCACAGGACTTAAAATCCTGCGGTGGGTGACCACCGTACGGGTTCGATTCCCGTCCTCGGCATACCTACGTAAATGCCCGTTATATCAACGTTTTGCCTAGCGGTAAGCCTACGATAAGCATACGTTAATAGACGGTATTATACGGCACGCGAAATACATAATCCTGCGCGATCCTAACCGATTAGCAGGCGGAATTAGCACCTCGTAACCGCGCTTTATTCGTTGAAAAACGATTATTACGCGAAGGGGTGCTTTTTTCTATGTCCGCAAGTAAACGAAGCAGTACCGGTCCAGTACGGAGAAAGAATACGATAGCGGTTAGCGGTTATGACGCGGTAAAGGCTGCGGCCGAGTCCGAAGAGTTTGACGTAGCGATCGCGACATTCCTGCGAAATTGTAGAATACGGAATCTAGCAGATACGACAGTTACGTACTATAAAGACGTATTGTCGATGCTTACGCGCATGATGGCGCACCAAGGCGTTGAGAAGCCGATTGACGTCACGCATGACCACGTTCATGAATGTATTCTCGCAAAACGTGAGGAGGGCGCGGTAGATGCTACGGTCGATAAGTATATACGAGGCTGGCGCGCTTTCTTCAACTATATGTCAACGGAAGGCTTCCTTACGGAGAATCCGTTTGATCGCGTAGCTAAAATAAAATCGGAAACGCGTATCGTTGAAACGTTCAGCAAACCACAGGTCAAAGCGATGTTTGATGCGCCAAATAAGCAGACGTTTACCGGCTACCGTAATTTTTTGATTATGATGGTTTTGCTCGAAACAGGCGTCCGCATTTCCGAAGCAGAAGGTATCACGATACCGAATATCAATTGGCGCGAGCGGCGAATTAAAGTTTACGGAAAAGGACGGAAGGAGCGTTACGTTCCGTTTCAACGCACACTTGAACGTCATCTCAAGGAGTACATTAATATACGCGGCTTACTTGATCACGATTTTCTATTCGTTAACATCGATAATACTCCGATCAAGACGCGCACAATGCAGGAAGTTATCGCGGAAATTGGCGTTGCTGCAGGTATTAAGGGTGTGCGCGTGTCTCCGCATACGTTTCGTCATACGATGGCGAAAATGTACGTTATGAACGGTGGCGATCCGCTGTCATTACAGATTATACTCGGTCACTCTACGTTAGATATGTGCAGAACTTACGTCCGCTTGTTTTCGTCGGATATATCGATTAAACACGAACGTCATTCACCACTAGAGAATTTGTATTTATAAGATTAGAGAGGGCATTTAGCGCGGCGGTCTCGTTGGACGGTCCGGATAACGACGATTTTAATAGGCGTGGTCATTAGCGGAGTATGTTCCGTTAGTGGCCGCGCTTTTTTTTGCGATTAGAGTTTTTGGGACTCTCTATATATAGATGTGGAATTTAGTTTTTTCGCTATATACAGTTGAAAGTTAATAATATTTCCATTATAATGTATTTAGCACTCGTTGAGAGTGACTGCTAATAAGGAGGGGTGTCGGCATGCGATTGTTACATATAAACTACGATCTCAACTCGCCCGAAACTCGCAAAGATTACACTTTTTTAATTAAAGCTATTCATGTACTAGGGGAAGCGGAAAGAGTTCAAGGTTCTCTTTGGGCATTACGTACAAATTTAACACCTGTGCAAGTCAGAAACCATCTTCAAGTTTTTATTGATCCTAACGACAGTTTGCATGTTACAGAAGTCACCTCATACGCGTCATATAATATACCTCCGAAATCAGCAATTCTTATGGAGAATACATGGAATGTACCTGCACCTGCACCGGTTAACACAAGATTACAATTAAGGAATGCACTTAACAACCCAAAAATCGGCTTAACTAGTAATCTTCTACGTACAACGCGTTTAAGGTAATATAAAAAAATAAAAAGCCCTAGAGCCAGGGCTTTTTATTTTGCGTATACGAATGTACAATTTTTGCGCATAAAGTGCTCATCACTTATTTTTACTGTATCTTCAGTGATTTCCTCGATCCGCCCATCTCCAATTAGTTCGTTGTCTTGAAACGCGAGCACGATAGCTTCATCGAGAGCAGCCGTATGGAAATGTACTGATGCTGTTAATTGCCGGAATCCTGCGTATTTTTTCATATTATAGAGACCTGTTACTGATTTTGTTCAAAAAACGAAGAATCTCACCAATTCCCATAACTAAAAACCCTAAAGCCGCTATTGTTATTCCCGAATAGATATTATCAAATATTAACATAAAGACGCCGACTACAATAAAAATAATACCCGCAACTCCGTAAAAATTGATTGCAGTCTTAGCTTCTTTATTCGCGGTAATGTTTGTTTTGGATACTTCTTTAACCTCGCCCTTTATTTCCACGTAAACACCTCCGTATGTATATGTATTAGTATAAACTGGAAAGCAAAAACCCGCCAGTATCAGCGGGCTCTGCACGTCATAAATCCGCAATTGTAAGCACCTTCGCGTCCATCCCGTGCAACAACGCCGTCAATCGCTTATGCCGGTACTCGCTCACCGTAACGTACATAATCGTAGGGAAAGGACCGTTCTTCGCCTGCCACCGTCCAGTCGCGCAGAGCTCGCGGTATAATCCGATCTTACGTTCATTCTGCGCCATAGCCTGCGTGTTATCGACTTCGAGGAACGTAAACGGCCCGCCAGCCTTCGCGCGGAATAGGGCGTCCGCAATCAACGTTTTATCATCCCATTTAACCGTATGCTCTTCGCGCCATTGTTCCGGCCGATATGCGACGTACACTTCGTTACGAATAATCGCATGGTTAACATGAAGAGTGCGCCGGCGTTGCGTTTGGCTGCCGATTTCCTTGCGGCCGCGCGCGTTCAGATACCATACCGTCTCGCCTTCGCGGAAGGACGATAAAAACTCGCTCATATCGCCCAGGATGCGCGTAGTATTCCGGCTGCCTCCGAGGTTATGGAGCCGCTGTATCTGCGAGGTCGTGAGGTAGCCGAAGCGGTCACAAGAATGTAATATCGCTATCCAGCGGGCTAGTTTCGCTTGCGTACGGTTTATCGTCAACGACATGGCGCGATTCCTCCTCCTTTTCAATTTGTGCCACGTGGCATAATTTCTTTGGTAACTCCGCAATCAACCGTTTCGCGTCCTCTGCCGTCAAATACGGAGCCTGCAGCGTTTCGTCATGCGCTGTCTGATAGATGAGGCGGCCTGGTACGTCCGGTAGCGCAGCGGCTCCGTCATGATCGAGTACAATGCGGCTTTGCGTGCCATCGCGTGTACGGAAGCAGATAGACGCGGCTATATTCGTCTTAATCAGGCCGTCTACGATGTCCGCGCTTGGCCTCTGCGTAGCGAGTACGAGTAATACGCCAGCAGCGCGGCCCTTAGCGGATAGGCGCGTTATGATCGATTTAATCTCGTTCTTAAGCTTTGCCTCCGGATCGCCGGCCCGCGTTTTAAAGTCCGCAAGCTCATCGCATACAAATATCGTTTTATTACCCGCCCATTGCTGCGAACCATTAGCCGCCATAACCTCGTATCTGCGAATCATTTCGGACTCAACGGCAGCCGCCGTATTCCGCACTTCCGGTAACGTAGAGGCGAAGCCGGCCACGCAAGCCAGGTCGCGGAATATGCCGAGCTCGGTTCCGCCCTTCAAATCTGAAAGATACATATCCGCTGATGAGCCGGTCACGAGTTGAGTAAGGATCGCGCGCAATAGGACGGACTTTCCGCCGCCGCTAATCCCCGCTATTAAAAGGTGGGCGTATGGTCCATCAAAATCATAAAACCGTTGTTCCCCGCGCCGGTTAACGCCGATGAATACGCGGTACGTTTGTAAACCTGGGTTTACGTTTGGATACGCAACCTTCGTCGGCATCTTCGCGGTTATGATATCGATGATTAATCCGTTATCGTAGCGCATTTCCATATCATCGGCATTAACGCGGAGTGCTTCGGCGAGTGCGCGCTGCTGATCGATGACTTTCGCGGACGATAAGCCGGCCGGTAGGTTAACGAGGTAACGTTCGCCCCACGGATGCTTATACTCCGCGTTGACGGTGGGGAGCGCTACGTCAGCGCCATACGTGACCGACAGGCCCAGCGTCTTACAGGCGGCTACGAATTGCCTGCTACGTTTAAAGGACCGAGAGAAAGGGAGAGAGTGAAGTGATGTTAATAATGATCCACACAATAACCCAAATCCAATCTCAAATATCATGGTGGCCTCCTTTAAAACCTATAGTTCTTTCGCGGAAACGGAAGGGTAGCGGACGAGCCCAAAGCCAGGCGCCGCGCGATTCGGACATTTCCGTTCATTTATTCGGTGCGCGTACGGTAATCGGAATGTATAACGGTAGGGTAGCGGACAAGGGCGGGCGGATAGCAGCGGAAGGGTGAACGGAATGAGTGTACGTACACTCGTTGACAATTCGAGTTGTTGTTTCCATCGTCCGAAGTGCGTGGTACGTACCACGGTTTAAAGTATTAACGCCAGCATACCCGTGACCCACTCATACGCGATCATGGCGCCGGAACCGAGCAGGAAGTAGCGGCCGAACCTACGCGCGGTTAAAGCTCCATCCGTATTGCCGGCGTCACGGCTGCGTTTCTCTAATAGCGTTGTGGTGATCACGATTGCGCCGATCGTTACATACGTCATCAAGGCGAACACGCTCCTTATGCGAATATTCCGCAGCTACGTTCCTGCGGTAGTGATATAGGTTATGAACGTTAAACGTTCAATATGCGCGAAATAAAAACCCCGTTCAATGAACGAGGCTTATTCCGTATGTATGATGGTAAATAGTTCGTTAGGTGTTACATCAAGGTAAGCGCATATCCTCGCTATAAGCTGCGCAGGAATACGTTTTGTGCTTATATCCTTATTATTAATTAAATCATTTATCGTGGAGCGCCTATGGTCAAGGTCTTTCGATAACTGTAGAGCGGATATGCCTTTTTGCTTAAGTAGTTCACCTAAATTGCAACGTAAATTAACCGGATTCTGGTTCCAATCCACTCACAAGTCACCTCCATAAATAAGTATACGAAAATATTTCCTATTAATCTATTGACCGTTTAACGGTCAGGTGGTATATTTTACATGAAGATGAACGTTTAACGGTCAATTGGACAAGCTAATATCAAAGGAGGTTTCGCGATTGTCACTAGCCGACGAAATGTTCGAACAACTCCGCAGCCTACACGCCAGCATCACGGACGTACAGGCGGAATTGAATCGTCGTATGTCCGAACTCGATCGCGAGGTAAACGCAATTTACCACGAGATGGAGAACGATAAATTCGGCGTATTAGGCGGTTATCGTTACGCTAAACGGTTGCAGGATACATTGCAAAAGCGCCGCGTTGTAAAGCAAGAAATTAAACGTATTAGTCCGATTCATTACATGATAGCTACGCACTTTCCACCGGTCGAAGAAAGTTTTAAGGCCCGAACAAGTCTCGTAGAACGGCAACGTCGCGAGTTTAATGTCACGCTCACAATCGAATCCATTTAGGAGGTATTCACTTATGACAACTACTTTTAAAATCGACCGCTTCAACGTTAAGTCCGGATCATTCGAACAGGGCTCCGTAAGTATCTATCGCACTTATACGATCGGCTTCGTAATCTGCGGACGCTCCGGCAACAAAATCGTCACGTTTTGCAATCCGTCTTTCCCCGCGCGTTCCGGTTCTTATCGCCAGCAAATCGTAGTCTTACCAGGCGCGTTTCACCGCATTCTGCCCGACGTAGATCGTAACGTAGTAGCCGGCTGTACAGAAGCAACGCCTGCCCAATTATCCGCGCTCGGCTTTATCGTAAAAAGAGGAGGTTATCCGCATGTACGCTATTCAATCGCCAATGCCAACTAATACTCGTGTATACCGTAACCGTCGCAGCCTTGTATTATCGATCATCGCCGAACTTATCGTAGAAATAACGCGTTGCTTGATTTCGAGTGCGTTACGATGACGCATCTCACACCGATTACAATTAGCGCAGCCAAATCGAACTATGACGGATTCCTGCTGCCTGACGCCGCGCACGCTTTATACGTTGCTGATGGATTCGCTTTACTAATTGCGGTTGTTCCCGATGTCGGGAAGTACCTACAGGTCCGCGAAGCTTTCGTCGTTTCGATCAAGGCCGAAGCTACCTTCGTGTTCATCGCGGACCTGTACCGCCGGTTGACGGAGGTTAGCGCCTATGAGCTGCTTACTCGCCATTATGACGAAGAGTTCGATGCGTTTGATATTCCGCTTGAATAAGTGCCGGATGGTAACCGGCCGAAACGAAGGGAGCGCGCTATGCTTCCGTCGTCGCGGATAACCGTTTAATTTACGCCAATTTATTGAGCGTGTTATTCCGTATGTCTTTTTTCGTACCCTGGCGGCTGCAACCGCTTGGACCGCAAGTGCCCGCCGGCTGCAAACGGCTAGGGACCGCTACCTTGCGTGCTTTACCGGTCACGACGGCAATCGCGATCGTAGGAGGCGCGTGTGCAAACGTGTCTCGCATTACCTCGCCGCCTATCCGTTCCTTACGCCAATAAGAACAACGGATAGGCGGCGTTCTATTTTATTACGAGGAGATGATACGAGGGTGAAAAAAGCGCTTATCTTTGGGTATTACGAGGTTACTTCCGGTGTGATAGATCGGTATGAGGACGAGGGATTGCTGATTGCAGACGATGTGGTAGCTATACCTAACAATTTTACGCTGGACTTTTTCTACGTCAGGCCAGCGTTAGAGGAAGGTTTCTACGAAGAGTGCGGCTTCATATGTGATCTCGATATTCCGGCACGATCGATAGAGGAAATCGCGGACCTTCCTTCGGAAGCAATTGCTTTTATACGCTGGATGGCGACAAAGAAACAAAAACCGTTAGCGACCGCTGTTTGAATCGTATGTACATTGCGCGCTCGGCTTCGGGTAGGACCGTTGTCGAGCGTTTTGTTTCCGTTATGTAGGGTAATACGGGGGATGCGAACATACGTTTCATTTTATCGTAAATAATTTTAGAAAGGGGTTGTCCGGTAGATCATACACGCGATATAATCAAGGCGATAACGAGGAAGAACCGCGGTTAGTAGACACGACTCGAATGGATGCCTAGCGTTGTAGAGTCGGCGCTAAATAACCGTTTGGGGGAATCCGTATGTTATCAGCAATCGCATTAGAAAGACGTCGTACACCGGTGTATGTTGAGTACGTATCACCGGCAAGTAAGCGAAAGGTAGCGATCGATATTCTTCGCGAAGTGGCCAAAGGTAAGGTCACGGTCAAGACTACGAGGCTAACCTATCTCGCTCTGCAGTACACCGCCGTAACGGAATCCTATCTTCGCCAAATTGAAATGCGTGACCTAATCACGAAGAATCTCCGCATCGGTCCAAACGATAAGGCGATACGAGTCGAGAGTAGCGTGTTTTGGTATTGGGCCGAAGTAATGGGGAACAAACTTCTGTACGTCCAGGAAACGCTCGACAGGCAGCGCGAAAAAGAGGAAAGCCTAACTCGGACTCGTAGCGAATGGGAAGCGAAAGAATTCGATGCGGTCGGATATAAGCCGACTCTAGACGAGGACGATCCGCGGACGGTTTGTGCTGCGTGGAACTGTCACACACTCTATATCCGCGGTAAACGTGGAAGTAAGTATTGTTGTGTGGATTGCGCGGCCGAACAGAAGATAGCGAACGCTCGATTCCGGACACATGGTACGTACTTGAACGTCGAAGACTTCAAGGACAAGCGTGAGGCCACGAAATCGAAGCGAACTGCCCGTTACGAAGTTTTAGTCGCAGATGTCGAGGAACACGTTCGGCATGCATCCGATATCCGTAACGACGGGAATAGCGTCACTGGTTCGCGGCCAACGATGGACGGAGACGAGTCACACGCGGTTAAAGTGTGGATTCCCGAAAGTAGCGACGAACAGCGCCAGCCTAGCGTATGTTGGTTAGATATCGTTTGGGATGTTAGGGCCGAAGCGTTTCCGAAGGCGGAGAAGTGGACGAAAGGTCGGAGCAGCGCAGCAACGTGGCGTACGCTTGTCGGGCTCGAATAGTTCATGGAAGAAAAATCTGTATTAAGTGGAGAGGGAGATATTAAGTGTACTGCGCAAACGCTTGATATTCATCGCGATCCAGAACGAACTCGGCGCCCGTTGCCTACGGGTATTGCCGAGTTTTTTCGTTATGACGTTACTAATACGCCATTGTCCGCGATGCCTAGCCGGAATGATGGCGTTTTTATTTGTGCATTAAGCAAGAAATCTTGACACTACTGGAAGGAGGGAGCGCTATGAACATCGATAGTACGGTAATCCGAAGGCTGCGCGAATTGCACCGTAAATCACTCGCGGAAATGGCGTCCATGGTCGGCGTAAGTGAATCGCATTTATTCCGCATCGAGGCCGGTCAGCGATCGATCACCGACGCATTCCGTCACCGGTTTATCGCGGTATTAGATTTAACTCCGGACAAGCTGCGTCGGCTTCTCGCCATGTACGAGGATACCCGTATAACGTAGTGTTCGCGTCGATTCATTGAATCAGCGTGAACAAAGGTCAAGCCCTACGAATCCGCGAGTAAAACCGTCTCGCGTATCCGGCTTATCATTTACCGCGTTATCCCTAAACGTAAGGAAGAAACGCAGTTAAAACACTGTCCAGACGCGCCGGTTTTTCTTTTGCGCGGATGGGTGAGTGACGAGGCGCTTTTCCTCGGCAGAGAGCCTTTAGCTCAACGAACGGTGTTTACACCGAACGCGAGCAAACGTAATAGGTGTTACCCGTTCACACTCGTATATATTTTACCGCGTGGACCTTTAAGAGAGAATAAGGTTATCTTTAGGGTCAGCCGAGCCGAAATCGGCGGGAAGCCGCGCCACGTATGGGGTTTCGGGGTTTTCGGTGTGTAAGTCAAAGTAACCTATCTCCGCAAAAGTGTAAAGTCAAAGTAACCTATCTCATTCAAACTAGGAGGCCGAACCGATGGCGATCGATTTTAAATCAGAACATACAGCGTGGAGAAACCTTACCCGAGTTGAGAAGCGCCATCACGTTCAGCAAGCGGACGCAATTCGCGAGGCCCTTCGCGGCATTCCGGAGGTTGCCGACTATGCTGAAACGGTTCAAATCTCGCTACCGACCGCGACAACGGACGCCCAGGTTCGTGCTTACCGTTCAATGGGAGTAATGCAACAGCACGGCGACGACAACGGCGGATTCGTAATGGCGATGTTTCAGCACCTTAACCGGTACGATACGCGCTTTAATACGCTCAACAGCGGCGAGGACCTGGCGCGGCTTATGTTTGTTGGTACATACGTAAGTTACCGCGAGGGCCGCTTGGAACACGATAACGGCAAGCCAATCCAGCGCCGAGGACTTGCGGAAATGTTAAACGTCAGCCGACCGTCATTTACTACCTTTTTCGGAAAGTTGCGCGACGAGGGCATTATTCGCATAGACGAAATCGGCGACATTTACGTTAATCCAACCGTATTTTATCGCGGAAAGGTCGAGGATTCTCCGTATTATCTCGGCGATTACGAGCACATTCGCATGTACCGAAAGACGATTCGCGATCTTTACGTACAGTATAACGGCCGCAAACTTAAACAGCTTGCGCTCATCTACGAAGTATTGCCGTACATTAATTTCGCGACAAACTTAGTATGTGAGAACCCGACGGAGAGGGTAACGGATCGGCTGATACCGATGGAGCTCGGAAGCTTAGCCGAAAAGCTGGGCCGCGATTCCAAACGGTTAAAACCGGCATTGCATGCGGTGAAACTGGACGATAAGCCTGTCTTTATGCTGGCAGTTAATCCGCATGATACGAGAAGCTACCGTATTATAATCAACCCGCGAGTCATCTTCGGAGGAAACGCGGAGCAGTTACAAGCAACAAAAGCATATTTTAATTAGCGCCGAAGGCAAACACGCCCGAAGCGCTATTTTTATGTCCTACGGGCTGGACATTAAACCGCCTGGGAATACGCGGGCTCCAATACGAAGACGTGCGCAGACCGCAGCGGCACGCGACGAGGAAGATACGGAATGACAACCGTAGCACAAGACAACGGAATCACTTTAATCACGTACCGCGAAGACAAAAGGCCGCTTAAGCTCGCTGTATACGTAATCGACAGTGCAGAGCGAACCGTTCAACTAGCGCGTATAAACGGGTTTGTCGAGACGCAAGCCAACGCGCCGGAACATTTAGCGCGGATGGAGCCGGCGAACTTCTGGGCGAT
The DNA here is from genome assembly GCF_012935325.2 of Paenibacillus sp. PL91. Classification (GTDB taxonomy): domain Bacteria; phylum Bacillota; class Bacilli; order Paenibacillales; family Paenibacillaceae; genus Pristimantibacillus. The sequence goes on along the minus strand of NZ_JABBYG020000002.1, from coordinate 459,088 downwards.
GATCGAGCGCCTATCAACGCTATGCTGCCGCGAGTATTCACCGACAACGAACTGGGGCGTGACTAAGCCGGAGATACGCGGCGCCGTCTACTTCTTCATTAGCGCGGCAATCAGCGTCGGTAGCTGGCCGAAAGAGTACGCGATCAACGAAAAAACGTTTGTTCAATACGGAGGTGACCGCTATGTACAATAACGCGTTATGGCGCCTCGATAGCGATACCCTGTCCGCATACGTAGAGGATCGCGAAGTTATAGCGAAGATACGCCGCAGCTATCCGGACTTTATCCAATTCGCAACGTACCACAAAGGCGGCGAGCTTATCGCGATTCAATACAGCGTACCGTCAAAACGTAAACGATCGGCGATTAACTTGCTCGGCGTAAACGTTGAGCGCTAAACGCGATTTTACCGTCATATAAGACGTTCTATGTGCGGAGGATGTATTGTACTCGGTGCTTCTTTGGCGCGTCTAAAATGTGGCAGAAACGTGGGAAACCGTACCATATACGCGCAGTTTTTCGGAGGTGAACGATATCAACGATAGAGCCGATCAAGCAACGCGATACTGCAGCTACATACAGCCGGATCGAACATGTACGCTCATGCAGCAACTAAAAACGGAGACGGACCCGCGCTGTAAATACTGGCGTGACGATGGCGGAGAGATGTGCCGCTACTTCGAACTTTGCGTCATCAAAACTCGGAGGTGACCGCGTTGTTATTCGTATCCGCGATAGAGCCGGTAAGTTCGTACTTGAAACGCGTGACCATCGTTGAATCTACAACGGGCGAGATAGCCGGCGTGCTCACGTTTGGCGATAGTGTAAGTGACCGGCACATCCGTATGATGGCGCCATCGTTATTAAGATCAAATAAAACTAAAAGGGGATCAAGACAATGAGTAACGGAAATGAATCGAGATTGCCAGCATTTGGCCAGCGCCAACATGAGCCAGCCGTATGGGACGGGTTACCGAAAGCAGAAATGGCCGAAGTATACGCGAGAATTGGTCCGTCACTCGGATTCAGCGAACGTAAGGCAGCCGTAGAACGTCGAGAACCGGATTATCAACCGGTGAGCTCGTCAAAGCACATCGATAAAGTCCGCTATTTCAACGCGGGCAAGGGATTCGGCAAAATCGGCGAGCAGGACGTATTTTTCCACGTTACCGCGGTCATAGACGGCAACGCGTCGTTTATCTGCAAAGGCGTCACGCTAGCATACGAAGAAGGCACGGACAGACACGGCAGAGTGTGCGCGGTCGATGTGCAGCTCGTAAAGGACGGCGCCTAATGCGGACGCTCTTCGTCGTAAACGTCGAACACGTCGAGGCGTCACCATTCGTAGTAGCTCTATTGTACGACGAGGCCGGCGAGTTAATGGACGGAATGACCGTAAAAGGCGGCGACGTTAATACCGCGCTGCTAACTGTTAAATCGCTATCGACCGCGCATAACATCGGATTGTCGGAGATATGGACGTCGAATACGGCGCTATATATGGAATCGCTATCGCGTCCTGGCGTGCTCGCTACGATCAAACATCCATCCGATACACGCGAGACACGCCGGCACATCGAGCAGAGCGCGGATATTTTACGCGAATTGTACGCGATTGAACCGATAGAGCCACGCAGAGAGCCGCCGAAATGGCGGGCTTTTTTAGTTTCAACGCTAAATACGATTACAAACTACGTAAAAGGGGATTACGAATATGAAGTTTGAAAAACTACAGGAATTCCGCGAACAGGACGCGAAGCATCTCGCCAAAGTCCAGGACATTCTAACGCAAAAAGACGCCGCTCAAGCGGAAGTACGCGAGCTAAAAGCGCAATATGAGATGAAGCTGCGCCAATCCGTAGAAAAAGGTATCGATGCGGGGGCCGAGCTGGATGCGCTATCCGATCGTATCGACGCAGCAGAGAAAGTTTACCGGCGCAAGGAACGCGAATACACCGTCTCCTCTACGCTAAAGGTCGGTAATGTAACTCCGGAGGAGCTTTCGAGGTCCTGGCGCGAAGAGTTTATGCCAGCGTTCAAAAAAGCGAAGGTCGATCCGGCTGCAAAGTCGCTTCTAGCGGCCAAATTAGCTTACATTGACGCGTTTATGGCGTATAGAGGGGCGATTAACGAACTAAAGGCGGAACAGACTGCAGCTATTTGGGCGTTACATCCGACGGACGGCCGCGGAAAGTACGCGTATAGTTTCCCTGACTGCGATTTCCATCGTGCCGAAGATTCAAATAAATACTACATCAAGGACGACGACTTGCGTTTTCTCGCTCGTGAACAGGCTCCACTTAGCATTCAGTACGTAAAACGAGGTGAGAAATAATGGAGAAAACCGATAAATCGTCAGCAATGACAGAGATTACGGAGAAGCACCTGCAGCCACTACGCGAGAAAGCACGCAAGACGGGGCGGATCGAAGATCGTATGGAATACGCTCGCGTAAAGCAAATCATCAACGAATTGACGGAGAACGTAAAAGTGACTGAATAGAACGATAAAATACAGGGGGAATAAAAGATGAAGGTATTTACAACAGATGAGGGCAAAACAATCATTATGGATGATGAGCAAGTAATTGAACTGGCACAAAGCGTAGATATTGACGCGCCATACTGGGAGTACATCTACACTCTAAAACGAATTGATATCACGGGTCACCTAGTTGAAGTAGAGGAGACTGTTCGTGTTGACGTAAGTAGTCACCGTCCAAACCTCGATACTTTGTCGGGACTGTTTAATATGGCAGAGGCTACAAAACGACCGGAGTGGGCTGCCGCATATTTACGTCATAAGACGCGTGTGCTGGCACTGTTCAAGCGTAGGGACATCGACGGTCTGCGCGATGAATAGAAAAACGAGGAGCCTTCGCGGGCTCCTTTTTATTTGAACGGAGGGATAGCGAGTGAACTTATATGATAAGACCAACGAAATTATCAAACCAATCACGGACCATAGTGGCGCATATTTTTCCAAACATGCATGGGCGCTTCATTTTAAGCAGATAACGGTTCGAGAATTTATCGACGCGATGCTCATTGCAGACGAGGTCTATTCGGACGGAATTGCGGAGCTACGCCGTATAGATTTTCCGGAAGCTTCCCAACGCGCGGCGCTCGCTAAATTTATCGAAAGTCTCCGAAGGTTCCGTCAGGGAATAGCGGCGGCCATAGAGACGGCGAAGAGCGGAGAACAACGGTGGGAAGTGACCGATAAGTATTTCGACAACGCTTATCAGGCGTCAGTTGACTTTTGGAATAGCGAAGGGGTGGCGGGATGACAACTGAACAACAATACGCGAAGGTGAGCGCTATATGCGGCGACATGGCTGCGTACAGCGGTACCTATTACGCACTTCTCCTTACCGGATTAGTAAGCGGCGAGAAAACAAAAGCGGAGTTTACGGAGGCTATGCGTGCGGCTGACGTAGCCTTTTCCGAAGGGATCGCGCAGCTTAAAACAGTCCGCTTTCCGCACATGGCACAACGTAGGGCGCTCACTAAGCTAGTCAGCGGGCTTCAAACGTATAGACGCGGGATCGGGGCGGCCATTACCGCAGTAGAAAAGGATGACGCGCGAGAATGGCGTAGAGTTGAACGTTATTTCGACCAGGCAACCGAAGCGTGTATGAAGTACTACAAGTTTACAGCACAAGACCTAATGAAAGGAGTTGGAACGAAATGAGCTTCGATTTGATCGGGCACTTGAGGATGGTGGATCATTTAAGCCGGCCTCTACGTAGTGCGACATCTAACATCATAAATTTCGGTTCGAAACTGACTAAAATCACAGCAGGAGTTGGCGCGCTTACTGGCGTAGCAGGCGGAGCAGCCGGCGCGGTGAAGCTACTTAACAGTACGATCGGCGCTGCAGCAAAATCCGAAATGGCAACAATGAACATGACGGCGCTCTTTAAGGGGAACGAGGTCGCTGCGAAAGGATTTTACGACTACATTCAAAAGAAAGGCGCAGAATCCGTACTAAGCGACGATGATTTTATGGCTGCTTCACGCACATTCGCGATAATGACGAAGGATATAGGCGAGTTAAAAGGACTCGTTGATATCGGCGAACGTTTGGCGGTCATGGACCCCGCACAAGGCATAGAAGGCGCCGCAGTTGCCCTCCGTGAATTGTCAGGCGGAGACATTGTATCGTTGGCCGAACGGTTTGAGATGCCAAAGAAGGTACTTAACCAAATTAAAAACCTTCCGCTTAAGAAACAACTTGCCGCACTTGATAATGAGCTTACAAAATACGGAGTCACGCAGGAAATGATCTTCTCGCAAGGACAAACGGCACTCGGATTATACAACAAAACGGTTGATAAGACTCGCGTAGCCTTCCGTAATATGGGATTCGGCGCGCTCGAAGAATTAAAGCCGATGTTGCGCGATATTAACGTTTGGCTCGATAGGAATAGCGCGGCGATTACGAGGTTCGGTAGCGGCATACTAAAAGACGTGGCCGGCGGATTTCGGACCGCATTCGATTACATCCGCGTGAATTACCTTGAAAACGAGGCGTTCATGAAGCTGCCATTTGCGGATAAGATCACCGTAGTCTTAGACGATATGAAAAAGCGTTGGGACACTTGGTACGATACTACGGGTAAAACGATGATTGCGTCAACAACGCAAGGATTAATCGATACGATGATTAGTACGGCGGGATCAGAAGGAAATTTAACAAAACTTAGTGATATCGGTATGGATATCGGTCGGGCGATCGGTGGCGGCGCGTTGCAAGGACTGAACGCAGTTATCGAGGACCATCCGCTATTATCCGGACTTGCTGTCGGTGTAGTAACGCCAGGACCGGTTCCACTTAAAGCCGCTACTGCTGCGATTACGGCAGCCGAAGGTGTGACGCGTCCTGCACAACGTAGTGCTAATGATTGGGTAAAAAGCGTATGGGACAAGTTCCCGTCGATACCGTTCGTCGGCCAGGATAAAGCGCAGTTTCCGGATGGAAAAACGGGTATGGACGGATTCTTCGCGAAAGCCAATAAGCATAAGGAGTCGGGCGGACTGTCGCGCGTTCCGTACAACGGTTATCCGGCGATTTTACACCGCGACGAGGCCGTATTGCCGAGAGCAGCCGCACGCGACTATAGAAACGGCGGGGGATCGAGCGGACCTGTCAACGTTACCGGCAATACGTTCATCGTCCGTAAGGACACGGATATAAACGAAATCGCAACGGAGTTATACCGCATGATTAAAGGTGCGGATAACGCAATGGGAGGTGCGTACTAATGTTTGTTGATGAAGGCGGACCAGGCTCCAAACTCCACAGCCTAATTAAACGCATCGGCTCAAATAACGACACACAGCCGGAATGGGCCACGGTAAAGGCAATTTCACCGGAGCTTAGCGTTCAAATCGACGACATGAAACTCGAGCTCGATTCGGACGATATCGCGATTCCGCAACGCTTACAAGGCGCGCTAGAAGTCGGCGATCGCGTACTCGTTATCGGAATGCAAGGCGGAAATGCTTACGCGATGATCGATCGGTATTAAAACGAATAGGAGCGTGATTCCATGGCTTCAAATCGCATAACGGTTGATCTAAGCGGACGTGCTTCGATAGCACAGCGTATTCTCGGTACGTTCTTCCGCGGCTATCAACGCCGCTTAGAGGACGCAATAACGGAGGGCAGCGAAGAAGGAACGCGTGAAGTTCTAATGGAGTGGAAGCGCGAAGCAACCGACTTAGCACCTTTGGAAAAGGGCACCCTCCGTCGCAACATTAAAACGGAGCTGACCGAGGGTAACGGCGAAATTAGCGGCGAGATATCCGCGAGTGTTATCGAGATGCGCGGAGGTAGGCGGTTCGATTATGCGGCCTATCTGCACGATGTATATCCGGAAAAGCACGGTGAAAAGTTTAAAAACCCGACAACGGACGGTACAATACCGCGCTTTATCGACCAACCACTAGAGGATAACGCCGAGAAATGGGCCGCAGATATCGAACGCGAGATAGAATCGACGTTAAGGCGAAAGGGATTCCGTCCGCGGCGGCGTTAATGAACTAAAACGGAGTGCTGGCGCTGCTGGCCTCCGTTTATTTTTGGTTACGGAGGTGTTATCATGGAGAAACGGAAGAAAAAACGCGGAAATTACCCGAAACGCGTTCCGCCGCTCGGCGAATTACATTACATCGCGATCGAATTAATGGCGCTTAGAGTCGGACAGAATTACGAGGATACAGCGAAGGAGCTCGGAATCAGCGTACGCACGCTCTATCGTTGGAGACAGCGTCCGGACTTCTATAACGCGCTTATACGCGCTACACGACGGAGATTTAACGTCATGTATCCGATCGACAATTCAATAAACGCCGTTGTAGCCGATCCAAAACACCTAACGCAGGTCCTCGGCTTAGTCGGATTACTACCGTGATACGAAATATACGAAAAACCCGCAAATATACTGACGTGACGGGGATTTAACGCTTAATTTGGGTGTCCGAAAACTGTACTTTTTGCGAAATTTTCTGCTGACGGCTCGAAATGCGCGTCCCCCTCGAAATTTTTAGAGACGCTTTACTGCACTAAAGCAAATTGGACATTGAGAACGAATAGTATCGATTGCAATTTGTCAAGTATCTTTTTAAAATGCATAAATATACATAGACATACGCGCAAAATACGAATTTTGTACATATGTACCAACACACGCGCATCGAAAAAAGCCCGCCGTTACGCGGTTTTATGCCGGCCATATGCCGCGAAGAGGGTCCCCGTTTATACACGTTTTATGCATCGCTCAAAAACCGCGCTATTACGCCATTCTCATTCCGTTGAGAAACGATTATTTCCCGAAATTACCGCGCATCAATGCATATTTATACGCCGCATGGAGCTTTAGCACGCTAAAGTGAGTTACGCGTTTTCTCACGTTACTATCTGCGATACTTTAACGCGATGAAGCGTTTGGGATGCGTAATACTTTAGCGCGGTGAAGTGCGTGACCCCCAAGGCCATACTTACTAGCGGTCGATCTTGGTCAACGAGAAATCAACGTATTTAAAAAACACTTTGACTTTTAAAACGCCGCACCAACGAAAGATACGATGCTCTATACTTGCGTTGAGCTTATTATTTGCGTTATACTGTCCGTAGATTACGAGGGAAAAGCGCGGCTGTACGTATCTAATAAAGCGCGGTATCGTATAGCCTCCGTTTAAGCCTACGCCAAGCATCCGAAAAGTATTATGCGAACGTGCCTAATAAAGCGGTGGGATTTACGCCGGATAACGTTGTGGGACAAGCCTTTTTACCCACACGCCTATCCGAGCGTCCTTAAAATCCTGCGGTGGGTGACCACCGTACGGGTTCGATTCCCGTCCTCGGCATACCTCGAAAACCTTGAGATTTCAATGGTTTTCACGAAGTACATAAGGCTCTAGAAGCTGAAAGACCTCCTTTGGAATATCTGATTAATCAGGTAGAAGCAAAGGAGGTTTTTTCATTGTCCTTGCTTAAATATAGTAGATACAGATTCATATCCTTGGATAAAAATGTGGGATTAGAATGATCGAGGATTAAGTATTTTTGTGCGGCTAAAAGTGAATAAAGTTTAAGGAAAAGGAAGTGTGGGAAAACGAAATATAAGCCTTTTGTTTCACAGGCTATCTATGATGCCAATAAAAAAAGTGATCGTGACAAAGGTTTGATTGCATGCGAGCGTTAAGCCCTCGCTTCGACAATACCTCTTTTGCATGCAATATCTGGCTTAATCAGATGCATGCGAAGGAGGTTTTTTCTTTGGATAAGTAGTGGGGTGTTTGTGCTACTCTTTCTTAATTGCAGCTTGTCTCGCTGCATTATGAGCTAACCTATGCAAAGGATTATTTTTTTTGTGCTTGCTCATATACTTTACTTTAACTTCAATCTCTGGGAACATCATATTTAAACGATGTAGCGAAGCTAGAATTTCAACTCTAGCATTTTCATAATACAGATTTGGTAAGCGGTCTCTCGATAAAATGTGGTCAATTCGACTACAATCCGTAAATATGAAAGCAAGCTTCGGCTGATGTTCCTTTAATGCTTTTGTAAGTATTTCAATGCTGTAAAGGATAGCGAGTAATTCTCCATAATTTGAGCCTTCATCATGTTCTAAAAGAAGCTTCTTAGCAGTAACTTGTACGGTTCGGTTGTAGACAAAGCAGCATGCAACGCCATATACATTTTGAGCTATGAAACCAGCGTAATCGCAATATAGGCAGATCATGCCTTTGTTTAGTATATTTTGTCTCAAGCTAGGGTTGTCATAGGCTTTTTTTATCAATAGATCCTTGATTGAATCCACGAGTTTATAAATCTCCTTCAATAAGAAATTTGAGACACGGCATTTTTGAAATCCGATCAATGATTGTACATTACATTTAATATAGTCAAAAAATATGATGGTTAATCTTACGAATAGGCATACATGAGTTTGGTTCACGCATACACCTTACATGATAAGCGATAAACTCATTTGCAGTCCGGTTATTGAATTGAAGCAATAATATTACTTGTTTTGGAGGGATTTCAAACATGAATGCAGGATTTTGGATTCGATTAGGAGCTGCGTTGCTGGACGGTATTATTGTTGGTGTTCCTTTATTTATTATTTCATTGCTTATTACTGGAGGACTGGAGGGAAGAGAATATTTCACGGATGTGATCTCATTCCTTTATACGCTCTTGCTTCCTGTCTTTTGGAGAGGCTATACGATTGGAAAGCGGATTTGCGGGATTCAGATCAGAAAGCTGGACGGTTCTCCTCCTGGTCTAGGAACGATGCTGCTGCGACATGTTGTAGGCGGGCTAATATACGGAGTAACTTTGGGTATTGCAGCCATCGTCAGCGCCTTTATGGTTGGTATGCGAGAGGATAAGCGGGCCATTCATGATTTTATCGCGGGAACAGAAGTTGTTCATGCCAATTCTTAATGCAAGTGAAGCCGGCAGCGTCTAACGCAGCCGGCTTTTTTTATTGCAAACCTTTTGCTTTCTTCAATTTGAATGAAGTAAACTAGAAGCTGTAACGCAATACTTGAGCAAATAGGGGAAGTAGGCGGTTGAATGAAACAGCATAAGAATGAGGAGTCTTCACTTAAGCAAAGCTCGCGCCGTTTATATGCGGAAGTGTTTTCGTTAAAGGATACTTTATATCACGATCTAATCGATAGGTTCAAGGATGATCATTTTTTATTAGAAAACAAAGAGCAGTGGAAAACGGGCATTATGGCAGCTGCTATCTCGACTGCGCTTTTTAGCACAGTCTTGTCGGGAAGCAAGGAGTTTCCTTATGTTTATTCCTATCTGAAAATAAAGCTCCAAGCGCACCATCCAGAAGGAGAAGCCGCAATTGAGAGCTGCATGGGCGTTATTTCTAATCTGTTGAACGGTGCGGAATATAACGTTGAGGCTTTCTCTGAAGGAATCGCCCTATGGCTTTATTTTAGCATCAGAGGCAGAGAAACGTTCGTTGAAGAAGAAACTGTTCCTTATATGTTAGCTGGACAATATATTAATCAATACTATTTTAATTGGTTTGATAAACAAGAATAGGGCGTTTTTCATCTGTACAGCTTAGAAGGAGGAGTTCTTGTGACGATAATGCCGAATAACGATTGGTTGCAGCGGTTAGAAGAAGAGCTTAAAGCGCCGTATCTGCTTGAGCTGCTTGATTACCTTGATGATAAATATAAGTCGATGACGGTCTACCCAGAAAAGCAGCATATTTTTAATGCCCTAAACTATACATCCTATGAACAAACGAAGGTGGTCGTTTTGGGACAGGATCCGTATCACGGTCCTAAGCAGGCGCATGGACTTAGCTTCTCCGTGCAGCCGGGCATGAAGGTGCCGCCTTCTTTAAAGAACATATACAAAGAGCTGGAGGCGGATGTTGGCGCACCGATTCCTGACCATGGCAGTTTAATATCTTGGGCGCAGCAAGGCGTACTGCTCCTTAATACGGTGCTTACGGTGGAGGAGGGCAAACCGAACTCGCATCAAGGACTAGGGTGGGAGCGATTTACCGATTCGATCATTACGGCTATGAATGAAAGGGACAAGCCTGTCGTATTTATGCTGTGGGGCAAGCACGCAGAGTCGAAGGCCGTTCATATTGATAGGGAGAAGCATCATATTATTTCCTCGCCGCACCCAAGCCCGTTTGCGGCTCGCAAGGGCTTTTTTGGAAGTAAGCCTTTCTCAAGGGCGAATGCCTTTCTAGAGGCGATTGGAAGCGAGCCTATTGACTGGACGATACCGATGCTATCAGAACTAAAAAGCAGTTAAAAAAGGCTTCTCCCATGACTGAGCGATTGCTCATACCATTGGAGAAGCCTTTTACTTTCCTATTACTCGGCGATGATCGCGCTGCCTGTGGATGCATCGCTAGAAGAAGCGGATTGGGGAAGCACAGGTTTTAGCTTTGCGTCTACGTAGGTCGAAACCTGAACATCGGTTACAACCTGCGGATACATTTTATCTGGATCAGGGAGAATCGTTTCGACATAAATAATCGCTTGGTCTCCTTCAAAGCCAATGGAAGAGATCCGGATGCTGTAACCAGGATGCGGCACTTGCGTGCTGATGGTTACTTTATTGATGTCGGAATTTACGGCAGTTACAGCAAGCTTAAGGTCTAGTTGCGGCTGTTCTGGCAATTCAGGAATAGGAGTCGTCTCCTTTACGAATGTAATGGCATCGTAGAGCCAGCCTGCGGCGTCGCTTCGCGTGATCGCTTTTTTAGGATAAAACTTGTTCGAGCTATCCAGTGTAACGATTTTGCTAATGAGCAGCTTTTGGATGCTTTCCATGTAATCCTTGTTAACGTCAGCCTCATCCCCAAGCATCATATAAATTTCGATAAAGGCATAATCGCCTTTCGTCAAAATTGCTTTGAACAAGTGATGGGCGAACTGCTCGCGAGTCATGACATCATTAGCTTTGACCGATTTCGGAATTTCAAGTCCGTTAAGGTTAGCAATGATAAACGATTGCGAATACCAGGCATTGTCCTTCAGGTTAGTGAAATAATCGCTTGCTTTAGGCTCTTTAATGAAGCGAATATGATCGATGTTGAGCTCTAACCCTTTTACAATCAATGATACGCCTTCCGCGTAAGTGAGCTTGCCCTTCGGATTGAACTTATCCTCTTTATTGTTGCTTAATATGCCTAGTTTCTTAAGCTCGGCGATTTTTTGCTCGTTCACATCATTTTTGACATCTTTAAATGCCCAGACGGTTTGTCCAAGCGTGAAGAGCATCATTGCAACCAGTGTCAATACTATTATCGATCGTTTTCTCATACGGTCACCTCTTCGTTTTTTTGCTGCAGCACTTATTTGACGCAATAATAAGTCAATTTGTTGCAAATCGCAAGAAAACATTAAAAAGTGAGGGACGCTTAAAATGTGTTAGAAAAATAAATACAAAAAAAGCCTTGATATACAAGGCTTTCGACGTTTAAGTTATGGTGATCTGAACAGGGTTCGAACCTGTGACCCCTACCCTGTCAAGATAGTGCTCTCCCAGCTGAGCTACCAGATCATGTTAGCGACAATTAATAATATAGCAGGATAAGGAAGTGAAGTCAACACTTTTTGGAACATTTATTAAGGAATTATAAATGAGATTTTCTACATGCGATTATCATTTGTCAACGCCGCCAGATTGCAGAGCTAATAAGCAAAGGGTTATAATGCTTTACGAAGCGCAAGCGTTTTGCTTAACATGCGATAGGATACGATAACCGATACATCGACAGGAGATGGCATTTCACATGTTTAATAACGACATTCACAATCAGTTCGCAAAGGCAGTTCAACATTTGATTGGCAAATCAGGTATCGTCCACTTGCAAAATGATGTAGATTACAAGATAGTTGTGCAGCAATTTACCGGATTCGAAGTGTCTGAGCATTATGATGACGAGAGAGATCCGATGATTTTTAAATTATCGTTTCTAAATGTACTAGGCAGAGAAGATTCCATCGAAATTTGGGATAGCGCAATTGTTGATCTGGACTTTACAGTACCGGAAGTAGTGGAAGAATGGGTTACTCCTGGTCTTCAATTCATTTTTGCTATTCTCAAGGATGAGAGCAACGCTATTGAGTTTTACGCAAAATAAAAAGGTTTTCACCTATACGTTTAAAAAGCTTGATTATCGCTCTGATTTGGCCAAGCAGCCTGAATATTCGTTGAGGAGATAATCAAGCTCTTGGCTGATTTTAACAACTGCCTGATCCGTGAAATTGTTGCATGCATCAAAAATTAGGACCATTTCGGCACGCACTTCTTCAATTTTTTTCTGATAAAAACAGTGTTCCATATTAACCCCTCCAACTTTTCATTTGTGATTATAAGAATAAACGAAGGTTGTTAGAATTTTTCGAAAATAATAATTAGGAAATTGTTAGTTTATTGAACAAATTTGTAAATAGTAGCCTTCGTATTTGATTAACTACACCAATACGTTTATTCTGAAACATTTTCAAAAAATTGAGATGGAAAACCCCCAAGGAATTCTTGCCTTTGGGGGTACATGTTTAAACGCGTATATCGATGCTCTGTCCCAAATGAGGCTGAGCGCCTTGCAGCATCTGTACAAGGTTTTGTCCTTGCAGTGTGGCCTGCTCTTTGGCTAACGACAAGACACGGATATTTTTCGCAAGAATAAGGCTGTTCTGGCTCATCGAGATCGATGCAGCTGCAATATCCATATAACACCTCCTACTTCAATTATCGGCTTGTAGGAGGAACTATTTTACATCTGATTATGACTCATGCGGAATATCGCATTTGTTTCGAATGAAATGGATTTGGTTTCGAACTCGATTCAGGTGCTGCTGCTCTTCTTCGGTTTGTTCGCCTTGTACGGCTTGCTCTAGCTGCTCTAATTCCTGTAATAAGCTTGGTAAATCATTAGACGCATTCGCACAATTATAGTTGCTGTCTACATTTTCAAGCATCGCTTTTTCCTCCAATCCTTAAGGTTGGACTTTAGAATTGTTATCCAATGTCCGTCAGTTAGTATGAGCCGTTTGACGATGGATATGCATATTGGAAACGTATACTAAAGCTAAGCCAATCCGCATACCTATTTAGAAAGCGCTCAGGAGGCGGTTTCTGTTGGCTGCACAGTATGCCTATTTGGCTATTTGGCTATTGGGAATGTTTGGGATCATCGGAATAGTGGTCGGGGCTGTGGCAAAATTCGCTATTCAAGATACGTTATCGCATGATGAGCAATTTGTATGGCGAAGGAAGCTTCCGGCAGAGGCATTGAAAAGAAAATAAAACGAAAATCCGGCGTTCGCCTAACAAGCGAATTTGTCGGATTTTTTTTTATGTACAGGAAGGAGTAAAAAAATTCATTCAAATCGTTTAACGAACGGATTGATTTCTCTTTACAGGAATATCATGGTCTGCTAAACTAGCAACAATCTATTGTTAACCTTTTTTAATTTATTTTGGTTAACAATAGGAATGATTATCGGATGGAGATTATGATGACACGGAGTTACGAATGGCTTACCGCAATGAATAAGGCGCATTTATGGCATCCTTTTACCCAAATGAAAGACTACAATGACTCTGATCCTCTCATCATTGAACGTGGGGAAGGGGTCCGGCTATATGACGTGCAAGGGCGTGCTTATTATGACGGCTTCTCGTCCGTATGGCTCAACGTTCATGGGCATAACGTGCCGGAGCTGAATGATGCGATTAGAGATCAGCTCGAACGTGTCGCCCACAGCACTTTGCTCGGAATGGCAAATGTGCCGGCAATCGAGCTGGCAGAGAGGTTGGCAGCGATCGCTCCAAGAGGCTTAAATAAAGTTTTTTATTCTGATTCCGGCGCAACCGGTGTCGAGATTGCGATCAAAATGGCATTTCAATACTGGCATAACCTCGGAAATAGGGGCAAATCAACGTTTGTTACGATGAATCAAGCGTACCATGGGGATACGATTGGCGCAGTCAGCGTAGGTGCTATTCCGCTTTATCATGACGTGTTCCGCCCTATGCTTTTTCCATCCCACGTGATTCCTTACCCAAATGCTTATCGGCATGAAGGCGGAGCTGCAGAAGCGATGAAAGCTACACTAACAGCATTGCGAAAGCTCCTGGAGACAAAGGCTGATGAGATAGCTGCGCTTATCGTGGAGCCGATTGTGCAGGGAGCAGGCGGCATCATCGTCATGCCGCCAGGCTGCTTGCGCGAGATGGCATCGCTGTGCCGTCAGCATGGCGTGCTGTTAATTGCTGATGAGGTAGCAACGGGCTTTGGCAGGACGGGCGCGATGTTCGCTTGCGATCTTGAGGACGTCTCGCCTGATTTAATGGTTATAGGTAAAGGGCTGACTGGCGGCTATTTGCCTGTGGCTGCAACGCTTGCTACGGACGAGGTGTACGATGCGTTTTATGCGGATTACGAAGAGCAGAAAACATTTTTTCATGGACATTCCTTCACGGGCAACCCGCTTGGCTGTGCGGTGGCTCTGGCGAGCCTGAGGCTGTTTGAAGAGCGTAACATGCTTGAAGGAGTAAACATGAAGGCGTCTTTTGTAGAGCAAAAGCTCGCTGCGCTTAAAAACCGTCCGCATGTCGGCGATATCCGGCAAAAGGGACTGATGATCGGCATTGAGCTCGTACGCAATAAGGCTTCACGAGAGCCTTACGAATGGGCAGAACGAATTGGGGTCAGAGCGAGCAGGCGAGCTAGAGAGCTTGGCCTGCTTACGAGGCCGCTTGGCAACGTCATCGTATTTATCCCTCCGCTTTCCAGCACTGAAGCTGAGCTTGCTGCAATGACAGATATTTTGGCGAAATCCATAATGGATGTCACAGAAGGTGGTTTCCATTCATGATTGGAATACGCGGATTTTTTGTAACGGGAACGGACACCGGCGTTGGGAAAACAATCGTTACAGCAGCTCTTGCTGCTGCGCTTCGTGCTGAAGGGCTAAATGTCGGCGTATGGAAGCCTGTGCAGTCAGGTGCGCCTCTTGGCAGCGGAGCTACCGACGCTGAACGTCTGCTTCAGTGCACCGGCATTGAAGAAAGGGCAGAGGCAGTAGGGCCATTTACATTCGAGGCACCTCTTGCTCCGCTCCTCGCTGCCAAACATGCGGGGCAGAACTTAACGCTGCAGCAGCTCATCGACGCAGGTGAGCCACTGGCAAAGCGTTACGAAGCGCTGCTCATCGAAGGGGCAGGCGGCGTTGCTGTTCCGCTAACCAATGACGCACTCGTAGCGGATTTGATCACGGAGCTGCGCGTACCCGCCATTATCGTGGCTCGTTCAAGTCTCGGCACGATTAACCATACGCTGCTTACGGTGTTCTTCCTGCAAGCTCGCAAGATCCCGGTTCTCGGCATTATTTTGAACGATGGCGAATCAACAGACATACAGGACGACCCGAGCGTCGCAACGAACGCACAGCTAATTGAACAGTATAGCGGTGTAAAGGTACTCGGTCGTTTTCCACGATTGCACGACGAGATGAATGCACAATTGTTGAACAGGACGGTTAGAGAAGAGATTCAATGGACTACTATCCGACAAGGAATAGCTGTTCAATTAACGGGAGGCTGAAGGAAAATGAATGCAATAGCTGCTCATTTTGAATGGACTTCGTTTGCACAGAAAGCACTTAATGGCGAACGGCTTACGGTTGAAGAAGGGCTTGCCATACTTGTAGCGGATGATGAGGAGCTGCTACCCCTGTTGCAAGCGGCATTTATGGTGAGAAAACATTATTACGGAAAAAAAGTGAAGCTGAACATGATCATCAACGCCAAAAGCGGCCTTTGTCCCGAAGACTGCGGCTATTGCTCGCAATCAATCGTATCAACGGCGCCTGTTCAAAAGTATACGATGCTGGATAAGGAAACGCTGCTTGCGGGAGCCCGCGAAGCGATGGCGCGCAAAGCAGGCACCTATTGCATTGTTGCGGCAGGGAAAGGCCCAACGGAAAGGGAGCTGGATCAAGTCGTGGATGCGATCAAAGAAATTCGTGAGACGATGCCGCTCAAAATATGCGCCTGCTTAGGCCTGTTAAAGGACGGACAGGCTGAGCGCTTAGCGGAAGCAGGGGTACATCGCTACAACCATAATCTGAATACGAGCAAAGCCAACTACCCGTCTATTACAACTACTCATACCTATGACCAGCGTGTCGAAACTGTACAGAAGGTGAAAACGCACGGCATGTCTCCCTGCTCAGGCGTTATTATCGGTATGGGTGAAACGAATGAGGAAATTGTTGAAATGGCGTACGCCCTTCGCGAGCTGGATGCGGACTCGATTCCAATCAATTTCCTGAATGCGATTCCGGGAACTCCGCTGGAAAAAGCAGGACGTACTCCGGCTATAAAAGCTTTGAAGGTTCTTGCGCTGTTTCGGTTCATTTGCCCGGCCAAGGAGATTCGTGTCGCGGGCGGCCGCGAGGTCAATCTCCGTTCACTGCAGCCTTTGTCGCTGTACGCTGCAAATTCGCTTTTTGTTGGCGATTATTTAACGACAGCAGGCCAAGAGATTTCGGCTGATCATCAAATCATTGAAGATATGGGCTTTGAAATTGAACGGAATGCCCTTTAAGGCGGTACAGAACATGAAGTGGATGGAAGATGAGCTTGCGAAATTGACTGATGCCTCGCTCGAGCGCAGACTGCGCGAGAGTGCCGCGGTTCCGGATCGCCCTGGTTATGTGCGGCGCGGAGAACGAGTGCTGCTAAATTTGGCAGCCAATGATTATCTGGGGCTTGCGCAGCATCCGGCTATTATTGAGGCGATTCGCGAGCAGCTTTTTATTGGCGGGGCAGGCTCTGGCGCTTCGCGTCTGGTAACCGGCAACCGACCGCTGAATGGGTACCTTGAGGAAGAGCTGGCTGCTTGGCAAAATAGTGAGGCTGCACTTGTTTTTGCAAATGGCTATATGGCTAATTCAAGTGTAATAAGCGCACTCGCAGGACGAGGCGATGTTGTTTTCAGCGATCAGTTCAACCATGCGAGCATTGTGGACGGCATTGTCCTGAGCCGTGCGGAGCATGCTAGATACCGCCATAACGATATGGAGCATTTGAAGGCATTGCTGAACAAGCATCGTGACAGGCGTCGTAAGCTGATTGTTACGGATGCCGTTTTCTCTATGGATGGCGACCGTGCACCTTTGCAGGAGCTCGCTTTACTCAAAAGAGAGCACGGGGCGATGCTGATGGTAGACGAGGCGCATAGCGGGGGGATTTATGGGGTACGCGGCCAGGGGCTATGCCATGAGCTGGGTCTGCAAAATGAGGTGGATGTACATATGGGAACATTCAGCAAAGCGTTTGGCGTATATGGCGCGTATGTTTGCGGCAATCGAACGTTAATCCGCTGGCTAATCAACAAGGCAAGGGCGCTGATCTATTCAACGGCGCTCCCCCCATCACTCACTGCAGGGATTTCAACCGCACTGGGTTTGGTGCAAACCGAGCACTGGCGGCGTAAACATCTTATTTTGGCAAGCAGGCAGTTGCGCTCCTCGCTTAGTGCTGCCGGGTTTAACGTCGGCTCCGGGGACACGCCTATCATCCCGCTGATCGTCGGCGATAACGCGGTAGCTCTTCGGTTCAGCGAAGCGCTCGAAGGGGAAGGGATAGCCGCAGTGGCGATCCGCCCGCCAACCGTTCCTAGCGGAACCGCGCGTATTCGCTTCTCCTTATCGGCAGCGCATGCTGAGCATGAATTGGTCGATGCCGCCCTGCGCATTCGTCGCATCGGATTGCAGCTGGGGGCGGTGAGTCCGTGACAGCAATGGTTGATCATTCGTTGAAAGATACTAACCAATTCGTCGGAAGCAGCACCGCCATGAAGCAAACCTCGATCTTATGGCTATCGGGATGGAGCGTTCCGAATACAGTCTTCGACCGGTTTCATGCTTATTTACCGGAATTTAATCATATCACCGTAGATTATAGCAAGGCGGATTTGCCAGAAGAAATGCTGGAGTTGGCCGAATCGGCTGCAAAAGCTTCCGAAAGCCCGTTGTTGATTGCAGGCTGGTCGCTAGGGGCATTATTGGCACTAAGACTTGCTTCAAAAGGGTACGCAAACGGTCTTATGCTGCTCGGAGGAACGGCCCGGTTTACCCGTTCAAAGGAAGAGAAGTCACGCGGGTGGTCGGACGCTTATATGAGGCAGATGATTAGAAACCTTCAAAATGACCGAAATGAAGTAGAAGCAAAATTTCGGCAGATCATGTTTACGGATGCGGAAAGGGAAGCAGGCCTGCCTGTCCGTCTTCCGTCTCTAGGAAGCTGGTCAACCTCGGCATTAATCGCTGGTCTGCAGCTTTTGCGTAATGAGGAGTGCTTATCTCTGCTATCGCAAATGGCATGCCCCGCTTTAATCATTCACGGCACCGAGGATAAGGTTTGTCCATACGGCGCTGCCGAGGAGCTGATGTCCCTAATGCCTAGCGCAAAGCTGCTAACGTTAACCGGCTGCGGCCATGCACCGTTTATAGGAAGGGAAGCGGGCATAGCCGGCGAGTTAAGGAGATGGTGGCATGAGCAATAGAAAACAAAGGATCAGACGTCATTTTAATCGCAGCGCAGCCGGTACGTATGATAAGCATGCGAACGTGCAGCGCTATATGGCGGATCGGCTTTCTCAAACGCTTAAAAAGCAAGCTCGCCCAGAAGAGCCCCCCGCGCTTCAAATACTTGAGATAGGCTGCGGAACCGGGACGCTAACAGAAATGTTGGCTAACGAATGGCCAAACTCTATGATTACCGCGCTAGACATGGCACCGGAGATGTTAAAAGCTGCTGAGCTTCGTCTCCATCTAGGTTCTGGACGATCACATATTCGTTTTTTGCATGCCGATGTCGAGGATTGGGCATCCGAGGCTCCAGCAGGCTCGTTTGATTTAATCGTAGCTAACGCATGCTTTCAATGGTTGGGCGAACCTAGCGAGACGCTGCGCAATCTACAGGGCTTGCTTCGTTCAGAAGGCATGCTGGTGTTTACAACGTTCGGACCGGATACGTTTCGCGAGCTGCATGAAGCATTTAATGCCGTTTATTATGCCAACGGAAATGTACCTCAGCGTCACGGGCTTACCTTTCAATCCGTTTCTGAGTGGAAGGATATGCTGGCTGAAGCAGGCTACTCAGCCATTCAAGCTGAAAGCTCGACTCAAATCGAAATGTTCACATCCGTAAGAGAGTTTCTGCACGCTGTAAAAGCCGTAGGAGCCAGCGCTTCAGAAGCTGCCGAATTTCGAGGATTAAGTACAAGAAGCCTGTTCACTAACATGTACATGGAGTATGAAAAGAAGTTCAGCCTTCCTGAAGGCATCTCTGTCACTTACGAGCTTCTTTTATTCCAAGCACATGCTGCAACATAAAATTGGGCATCTCTGCATAATTACTCTTCCTCTTAGGCAATATAAGAGTTGTTGTACATTCTTCTACACTGAGAGGAGCTAACGAAAAATGAGCGATTCGATTGGCGGACAAGACACGAGAGAGCAGATTGTCGCAGTACAAAAAAACGGAGACGGTGACCTTACGGCGTTCAAAACAACAAGCGGTCGCGTGCTTGATTATGCAACGGCGCTTCAGGAAGTCCAGGCCGGACATATTTCGGGCGTTAACGCCTTCAAGGGCAGAGATGGCGATACGTATATCCGTGGTGATGCCGATGGCGATCCGACGAACAATTTAGACCAGCTGCCAACCTTTTAGAACAAAATAGTTAATGATCTTAAATGTATCACCAAGCCAGCATAAATAATTAGCCACCATCGTCCATCGATGACTAAGACTCTATAAAGAAAGGCGCCGCATAATGAATATGCAGGCGCCTTTATTATTTCTACTCAACTGTATATTGCCTATGCTGCTCGACGATACGCATGAGGCCGGTTCTGCCTTCAAATTGCTCTATAGCGTCTCCGTAGTGCATGAGCCATGTTTTTCTTTGGATTTCCTCTGGAAGGCTTAGAAGCTCCTCTAAGCTGGCGTGAACGACACCTGGAGCTTCAAGCTGGCAATCATGATAAATCGTGGTGACGCCATCATCGACTAATTGCTGAAGCAGAAAGGGATCGAATCGCATATCGGCTGAATAGAAGAAGCTTTTGTTAAATAGAAAGGAGTAGCTGGGCTTATTCGGTATATGCTTCGTTTGTAGGAGCTTTACCGTTAAGCCGGGATGAAGCTCAATTTCTATATTCGGCTTGAGTGGACGGACCTCAAAGAAGTGCTCCAGCTTATCTAACGGCTCCTGCGTTAGCCCGCCGCGAAGTGTATTCTCCCATAGCGGTTCAATGAGAGATTCGGCAATGAAAAGAACCGGCTTGCGATTATATTTGAACATCATCTGAAAAGCGTACTCCTCCAAGCCGCCAACATGATCACCGTGAATGTGGCTAATCAATACCGCATCAAGCTCAGTGAAGGAATATCCCTGCTGATGCAGCGCTTTAGGGAGAGTAATTCCGCAATCAACAAGCAAGCGAAAGCCGTTTGCTTCAATAATTGCATTGTTGTTATCGTATTTTTTCGCAAAAGCGCTTCCTGTTCCAATCATCTTTATGTTCATGATCAAACCTCCTCAACTTTCCACAATATTACTGTACCAAAAATTGTGTATCCCTGACAATTACAGATGCACATTCGCCCTTCCCTACATACAATGCTAAAGCGAAACGTATAGTGGAGGCGAACGAAGGATGAGCAAAGGAAAAGGTAAAGTAGCGAAGAAGAAACAGCCTGCAAGCGACCGTAAGCAATATAATTACAAGCTGGTGTTATCGGATACCTGTGCGGTGTGCAAGACGCCATGCGCAAGGGGAATGAACTATTTGGCGAGGATGAGACAGCCAGGCACAGTAGGGAAGGGCGTACCTTGCGTGTTAACAAGAACGTTTGGGTAATAGCGTCATTTCATTTCGGTATTTCCCAGGCAAGCGCAT
Source organism: Paenibacillus sp. PL91 (assembly GCF_012935325.2). Classification (GTDB taxonomy): domain Bacteria; phylum Bacillota; class Bacilli; order Paenibacillales; family Paenibacillaceae; genus Pristimantibacillus. Next base: position 438,089 of record NZ_JABBYG020000002.1, on the reverse strand, counting down.
GATTCAACAGCGTTTGACAGTACTGGTCGAATTATGCTTAGGGGTGAAAAAAGTTTCGTCCAAGGCGCAACTTTGCGGGTGCAGACGAGTATAACCATACATCCAGGCTATCGGATGGAGGGCTTACATCTATGAAACTCAGAAAAGTTGCTATTCTGCTGCTGTTGCTGTCGCTTTGGGGCGGAACCATGCTGTTCGCAGATTCTGCAACACAAAAGGTACGCGTCTACATTAACGGTAATGAGCAAGATGACGGAGGTTTAGTCACAGACAGCAAAACCTATTTGCCGCTTCGTCAATTAGCCACATCCATGCAAGCGATCGTGGAATGGGATAATCAAACCAAACGAGCAACCGTGTATAAGCCAAATGTGCATATGTTCCTTTTCCAAAACAATGCGGTATTCGGGAACGTATCAAAGGGCTATCAAGCGAAGTTCAAAGTGTTTGCTCAGATCGATAATTTGAAGACGGATATCGTCTCTGTGAAAGTATCGATCTTTGACCCATATGGTAAAGAGAAAGTGATTCAAACGGAACCCGTCGCAAAGACGAAGGACAATTTCTGGTATGCCACCGATGAAATTGATTATAAGTTCGAAGCTAGCGGGAAATATCCGATTCGTTTCTTCGTTAAGCTGAAAGGCTCGGATGAATGGACGCCTGTTTCTGAAAAATTAATTTCTTCTCAATGATGCATATGCCAAGCGAAGGCGCTCCTCAAGCGATGGGGGGCGTCTTCGTTTGACCGTTTATAGAGTGTCATGTTACTATACGATAGTCTGTAAACATTATTGAAATGGGGTAATATCATGAGCGAGCATCAGCATGGAGATGATTGCGGCTGTGGTCAAGATCACGAGCATGAAGAGCATGTCTTTATCGTGACTGACGACGAGGGCCAGGAGCGCGAGATGGTCATGGTTTATACGTTTGAATCCGAAAACAATGTGTACGCTGTATTGCTGGATCGTAACGATCCAGAAGCAGACGGCGTCATTTTCCGTATTGAAGAAGAAAACGATGAGTCCTTCCTTGTTGGCATCGAAGATGATGCTGAGTGGGATCGCGTAACAGCGATCTACGAGGAAATTGCACGTACGGAGAGCGAAGGGAATTAGTTCCGGGTCGCCATCTTACGAACAAGCAAGTAAACACAAAAAATCCGCGAGCGCCGCTTGCGGATTTTTTGTGTATTTGCCTGTTTATTTGCGTGGATTATAATAAATCGTTCGGCCATTGAACATAGTCAGCTCTGCTTGCAGCTGCTTGGCCATATATTTGCACAGCTCATTCGCTTTCGCCTTGTCGCCGTGAGTAGCCTCTTCGGGAAGAACGACCTGCACGCAGGGTACGACTTTGCCTGACACACTCGTAGTTTCACTTGGGCCAAATATAATATGCTTATAAAGAGAATTAATACCTTTCAAATAAAACCAACGGTCATCCTGCTTTGATTCGATCGTGTAAGGGAATGCGGCTTCGGCGTAATCCCAATCTAATTGTGAGCCGGTTAGCTTGGTTTGCTCTTGGTAATGCAGAAGCTGGCTTTGCACTTCCTCTAATGTCAGCTTTTCCACGGATGATCCTTGCACAAATTTTATGTAAGCGCTTTGACTCATCGTATCTCACCTCTGCCAACATCATAGCATGCAGCAAATCGGTTGACAATAAGTGGCATTCCGGAATTGACGCATCGAAAAAAACCGACCTGGGTAAGCATTGTCTATGCTTCACGAGGTCGGTTTAAATAGCTTTATTTATGAGATAGCCGTTTCTTCAACGATTACTTTTACGAACTCGATGCTGCGATCCTCAGGTCCTTTGACCGGCAAGCCGACTTGGACATGATCAACGATATAATCGATATTTTTTTGCGTAATAACCTCGCCCGGCAGCAAAATCGGGATGCCCGGCGGGTATACGTAGATAAATTCCGCAATGATTCGGCCTGCGGACTCCTTGAACGGCAGCACTTCCGTCTGGCCGTAGAAAGCATCGCGCGGCGATAGGGACAGCTGCGGGATATCCGGGATTTTGACAACTAATTCACGCGCTTCAGCACCTTCATGGAACCGCTCTGACAGGCCGCGCAGCGCAATTAATAATTTTGATACGGAGTCAGAGGTATCTCCAGGCGTAACTAAGCAAAGAATGTTATACATGTCGCTCATTTCGATTTCCACATTATAGTTGTCGCGAAGCCAATTTTCCGTCTCGTAACCGGTAATGCCAAGGTGACGGACATGAATGGATACTTTGGTCGGATCGTAATCATAGGTAGCCTCATCGCCGAGAATTTCTTCTCCGAAGCAATATAAGCCTGGAATCTCATTGATTTCCTTACGGGCATACTGGGCCAGCTCGATCGCGCGCTCAGCGATAGCATGTCCGTTCAAAGCAAGATTGCGTCTCGACGTATCAAGCGATGCGAGCAAAATGTAGGATGTCGACGTTGTCGTCAGCATACTAATGACGGTCTGAATGCGGTGCGGGTTGACTCTGCCCTTGCGGACGTTGAGCACCGAGCTTTGCGTCATGGAGCCTCCGAGCTTATGAACGCTCGTCGCAGCCATATCCGCACCAGCCTGCATGGCCGACATCGGCAGCTTCTCATGGAAATGAATGAGCACGCCATGCGCCTCGTCCACAAGGACAGGTATGTCGTAGGTATGAACCAGATCGACAATCTCTTTGAGGTTGGCGCATATGCCGAAGTAGGTCGGGTTGATAACGAGCACGGCTTTGGCATCCGGATGACGCTCCAGTGCTTTGCGGACGGAGCGAGTCGTGATGCCATGGTCGATACCAAGATTGTTGTCACGAGCAGGCGAGATGAATACTGGTCTAGCGCCCGCAAAAATAATGGCAGCCATAATGGATTTGTGCACATTGCGAGGAACGATGATTTTGTCACCGGGTGCGCATACCGTTAAGATCATGGTCATAATCGCGCCGCTAGTTCCTTGTACGGAGAAATAGGTATAGTCCGATCCGAAGGCGTCAGCAGCCAGCTTCTGCGCTTCTTCAATAACGCCTGTAGGCTGATGCAGGTCATCAAGCGGTGCTATATTGATTAAATCGATCGACAACGCGTTATCGCCTATAAATTCGCGAAATTCCGAGTCGCTGCCCAATCCTTTTTTGTGTCCGGGAATATGAAACTGAACGGGATCCTGCTCCGCATGTCGGCGAAGCGCGGTGAAGAGCGGGGTTTTATCGTGATCCATCGCTATCATCCCTGCCTTTCATTAGAGGTAACAAACAAAGTTGAGTATAGCAAATACAGGGGGGAATGCAAGCTACATTTTTTTAATAATTTGTGAGAAAGCTTATTTGTTCTTCAATTGTTCATACATGATGGTTAAAAGGATATGGTAACATAGGTTGGTGGAGGGGTTGCAGCATGAAAGATAAACGAATACTTATTGTAATGGCTATTCTAATGACAACATTTATAGGGTTCGGCATTATCATTCCGGTTATGCCTGAAATTATCCAAGCAGCGGATCCAAGCAAAGCAGAAATACATACGGGACGAATGCTGGCTATTTATTCCGCAGTTTCGTTCATTCTATCACCGTTCTGGGGGAGCTTGTCCGACCGCATCGGCAGACGACCAATTATTTTAGTCGGCGTGCTTGGATTTGCAGCGAGTTTTTTGCTGTTTGGGCTGTCCTCGGGCAATTTGACGCTCATGTATCTATCTCGCGTGCTCGGCGGTTTGTTCTCGGGTGCAGTCGCCTCCGTTATCGTGGCGTATGTTGCTGACATAACGCCGCCGGAGGAACGGACAAAGGGAATGGGGCTCGTCGGCATGTCGATCGGCCTTGGCTTTACGATTGGACCGGGCGTTGGCGGTCTGCTCAGCGTGGTCACGCTTGAAACGCCTTTTTATGCGGCATCGGCCTTGGCGCTTATTACCTTCGTGCTTGCCGCGGCAAAGCTGAAGGAATCGCTTGCGCCAGAGCAGCGGAGGAGCAAGTCGGAGAAGCGGGTATCGCGCCTGGCGGCTTTTACGGGACCGCTTAAATATTTGTACGTACTGGCGTTTTTTGTAACATTCACGCTCGCAGGAATGGAAGCTACGCTGCAGTTTTTTGGGATGAGGCGGTTTGACGTGACTCCGCTGCAGGTCGGCATATTATTTTTTGTATGCGGATTTGTTGGGGCGCTGGTGCAGGGCGGCGTTGTTCGCAGATTAATCAAGAAAGGCGAGGAGCCCAAATATATCGCTTTGGGGCTTGTCATATCAGCCATTGGATTCTTCCTTCTACTCGCCGCACATTCCTTGTGGTGGGCTACGATGTCGCTAGCTGTATTTGGAATCGGAAACTCCTTGATCCGGCCATGCGTTACGTCGCTCATTACACAGAAGACGACTGTCGGTACGGGCGTTGCGTCCGGTCTAAGCTCGTCCATGGATAGCTTAGGCCGCATTGCAGGGCCGCTGCTAGGCTCCTTCTTCTTCACGATTGAAATGGGACTTCCTTATTTGCTTGGCGGCATATTGTGCTTGGCAGCGCTGCTTTTGCTACTTCGTTTCCGCCAACTGGACAAGATCAGCTTCCCGGAAAGCGCAGCAGATACTGCCAAATAAACAAAGAAAGCCGATGGTTCATCACAAGATGAACCATCGGCTTTTTTTCTTATTAGGGAGCAAGGCCTTTCAAAATAAAGGTGATGGTCGCTTCCCGTTCCTTCTCGTCATCCCAGCCGCTGTCTGTGCGGGTACTAGTGAAGGAACGAAAAAGGACATAGCCCATTAGGGAGGAGGCTGTGAGGCGAATGACCGTAAGCGGCGACCAATCCACGATTGCGCCCTGCTGCTGAAACTTCTGTATATTGACGCTGAACTTTTCAAATACCTTCGTCAGGATGAGCTTATGAAACTGCTCCTGAAGGTCGGGATGAAAGGGGATTTCTTGGACAAATATTTTGATAACCTGAATGTGCCGCTCTACAAACGCAATGCGATTCTCGATGATGGCCCGCAGCAATTGATCCATGCTGTCATAACTGCTGTCGAGCACCTTGTAGAAATCGCGGAGCACAAAAGGCGCCACAAGCTTAGCCATAACAGGCGCAACGATTGAGAACAGCAAATCCTTTTTCGTCTTGTAATGGCGGAAAATCGTCCCCTCAGCTACGCCTGCCCGCTGCGCAATTTCACTTGTTGAAGAGGCGGCAAATCCCTTTTGGGCGAAAATTTCTGAGGCGGCCTGCACGATTTTTAATTGTTTATCCGTCATCTTTACTTCTTCGTTATCAAGCTTCAACAGCTCTTGCAGCCATTGTTCTACCGGTTCTTGCATCTAAGACACTCCTTCGCTCATACCCATTCCTTTTATTATATCAGAAGCATAGCGCTGCTACATGCGTCGATGCTTCTTCAGTGCGAGCACGTTCAAGAGAGCAAACAGCAAGGAGAAGCCCACCAACACGTAAACATTCGTTTGAAAATCCCCCCAGCCCTCGCCGCGAATCATAATGCCTTGCATAGCATCAGCGCCATAATAGAGAGGCATGATGAAGCTCAGCTTTTGCAGCCACGGGTTCATGGCATCGAGATTGAACAGTCCCGAGAAAAACGCTTGCGGTACGATGACGATCGGAATGAACTGAATAATTTGAAATTCGCTGCTGGCAAAGGATGTGAGCAAGGTTCCAAGCGTTAATGCCGTTAATGATAACAACAAGTTAATGATCAGCATATAGCCAATGCTTCCAGCCATATACAATCCGAGAACATCGACGGAATACCAGGCGATCAAGGACGCTTGCAGCAGGGTGAAAATGCCGAATCCGGCTAAATAGCCGGCTACGATCTCACTGCGGCGAATCGGCGTGGCAAGCAATCGCTCCAGAGTGCCGCTTGTGCGCTCTCTAAGGAAGGAGACGCCTGCAAGAAGGAAGACGAAGAAGAATGAGAAGAAGCCGATGAGTACCGGTCCGAAGGAATCGAAAGGGGCCATATCGGGACCTCCATGCAAATAAGAAACGGCGGGTGCGGCACTTGCTCCGCCTGTCTGAAGCGCTTTTTGCAGAAGGATCAATACGGAACGGTTAATGGAAGGGTCGCTCCCTTCAAGCGTTAGCTCGGGCGCTCCGGCTTCGTTTAATTGCAGAATGGCATCGAGCTCGCCATTTTCAATTGCCGACTGCGCTTCTTCCGCTGAGCCATAGCTTGTTACGTCGGCATTTAATTGCTCTAATTTTTCCGCTATAGCCGCTGGAGGCTGGGTCATGCCTATTGCAGGGGAAACGGCTTGCCCGTCAAATACGAGCTTCATCAGGCTTAAAATGAGCAGGGGAGCAAGAAATAGCATGGCAAGCGTCCTTTTATCACGAAGGAACTGTTTGATGATACGAATGGCAAGCGCGCGTATTCTCATGCTTCAACTCCTCCTTCGCGGCCAAGCGCGATGAACGCTTCCTCGATGGTATTGCAGCCGGCCTTCTCGATTATCGCACTCGGCGTATCGACGGCAATGAGCTTTCCGCCTCGGATCAAGCCAAGCCGATCGCATTTTTCCGCTTCATCCATCACATGTGTCGTTATGATAATGGTTACTCCTTGCTTGGTAAGTGCAGATAGCTCCTTCCAGATCGATTGGCGCAGGACAGGGTCTATTCCGACCGTAGGTTCGTCCAGCACGAGCAGCATCGGCTCATGCAGAAGAGCGATCGCCAGCGAGAGCCTACGCTTCATGCCGCCAGAATAGGCTGCGGTTTGCTTGTTCAGATGATCCGTTAACGCGACTAGCTTGGATACGGACTGAATCCGCGATTCCAGCGCCGTTCCTTTTAATCCGAACATCGCGCCAAAAAAAGCTAAATTTTGCTTGCCCGTCAGTTCGTTGTAGAGCGCATCCGATTGCGCCATATAACCGAACGCTTGCAGCATTTTCAGCTGCGGCATCGGCTCTCCAAGCATGCGGACCGTTCCTGCATCGGCATGGTCAATACCGGTCATCAGCTTGATGAGTGTCGTTTTGCCCGAGCCGGAGGGACCCAGCAATCCAAATAGCTCGCCACGTGGAATGGAAAGGGTTATGTCTTCAAGCACGGCGCGGCCGCCAAACGAACGGGCAATTCCTTGTACTTCTACCGCAGCTGAAGCGTCATCAGAGGGTTCTTTTTGGCTCGATAGCAACATTGTTCACACTCCTTAAACTATAAATGAGTAAGCACTCACTTTATTATACGCAGAACCTTGCTGTTCGAGAAGTGAGTACTTACTCATTTTTTTGCTAAGCTGGCAATCGGTCTACAGTCGTAGAAGATTTACGACTAAGGGCGAGAATCAATTCCCTCCTCTGGACGTTTTTGCTACCTATACCTTCCCACTATGATTAGTGAAGACAAAACAAAAGAAAACCGTAAAGGGAAAAGGAGTCAGAACTAATGAGTAAATTAACAGAATGGTCATTCCGAAATAAGGCGGCCATGATTCTGATCGTCATTATGGCGTTAGCAATGGGGGTAATCAGCTATTTTAGGCTGCCGATGGAATTTCTGCCAGCAGCTGACAATCCACAGGTTATGATTACCGCAATTGGGCCGGGAAGTGACGCGAAGTCGATGGAGCAGATGGTCACGAACCCTCTTGAAGAGGCTGTATCGTTCGTGAAAGGGAAGTCTAGCATGTTCTCGACTTCAGGCGACGGATACGCTCAGGTTAATATGAATTTTGATTCAAAAACGAATATGAAGGAAGCTAAGGCTGAAATCGAGCGGGTGGTAGATCAGGTGCAGCTGCCTTCAAATGTGATGAAGCCGTTCGTCGTTCAATTCAATACATCAATGATTCCTATCGCTTGGGTAACTTTAACCTTTGACGAGGGGATGAGCGAACAAGAAAAGGATGCGAAGCTTAAAGCGGTTACGGCGGAGCTTCAGAAGTCTGAAGGTGCGGGCCAGGTCAGCATTAGCGGCAAATCGTCGCCGTCCGTGCATGTTGTGCCGCTGAGTGATAAGCTTGCTGACGCGGGTATTCCGGTACAAGCGCTAATGGGTGTTCTGCAGGGAAGAGGGGCATCGGTCTCAATCGGTGAACGCACCTTAGACGGAGCAGCCAGCAATCTTAACGTTTATGATCAGGTGACGGATGTGGAAACGCTGCGAAAGCTCCCTGTCGCTGCTGGCGTAACGCTTGGTGATGTGGCTACAGTCGAGCTTGCTAAGGATCAAGAGAGCATTAGCCGCATGAACGGCAAGGATGCTGTCATGTTCACGATCTCTAAGTCTGCGGATGCGAATGCGGTAACGGTCGGCAAAGGAATCGAGCAAACCGTTGAACGTCTAAACGATGAGAACAAAGGAATCGATGCTTCTATTATTTTAAGCACGTCCGATTCGGTTGTCTCTTCTGTTAACAGCATGATGCGTGAAGTATTGCTTGGCGCTTTGTTCGCTACGATCGTCATTTTATTGTTCATGCGCAATTTTAAAGCGACGATCGTGACGATCGTCTCGATTCCGCTTTCGCTTGGCATTACGCTATATTTGCTGCAGCTCTCAGGCGTATCGCTTAACATCATTACGCTTGGCGGAGTAGCGGTTGCGGTTGGTCGCCTTGTTGACGATAGTATTGTCGTGATAGAGAACATTTATAGAAGGCTGCAAAAGGAATCCTTCTCCGTCAAGCTTATAACGGATGCCACGAAGGAAGTAGCTTCCGCTATTACATCTTCTACGCTCGTAACGGTTGCGGTATTTTTACCGATGGGTCTTCTGCGCGGCTCGCTGCAAGCCTTTTTGCTGCCTTTCGCGCTTACGGTTGCCTATTCGCTGTTAGCCTCTCTCTTGGTAGCGCTGACCGTCGTACCGCTTCTAAGCGCACTCTTGCTGCGCAATACGAAGGAGAAGGAGCATGCCGGCTCGCCTAAATTCGCTGCATTCATCCGCTGGAATCTTGCACATAAATTAGTGCCGTTAATTATCGCGGTATTGCTGTTTGCCGGCTCTATTAGTGCTTACATGTTTATGCCTAAAGGGGCGCTCGACTCCTCCAGCGCCGAGAATGTTAACGTAACGCTGGAATATCCGAGCGAAACGCCTGCGGATCAAGTGGTCGAAGCTGGGAAGAGGTTTGAAGCCTCTTTGACAAGCAATAAAGATATCGAGTGGGTTATGATGATGCTTGGCAATAGCGCCGACGCAGCCAAATACGGCTCTGTATCGTCGCCAACGCTCATTACGTATATGATTGATCTGAAGGATGGCGTCGACGCTGAGCTGTTAATGGAGAGCATCAGGTCGCAGAAGGATAGCTATAAAGAAGCAACCTTAACGGTTAATGCATCGGACTTAATAATGGGCGGCGGGTCGCCGAAAATCAATATCGACGTGACTGGCGACGATACAGAGCAGCTCGCTCAAACTGCAGAAAAGCTTATCGCAGCCATTAAGCCGATAGATGGAGTGCAAAAGGTAGAAAGCAATCAGGAGGAGAAGAAATCGGTTTACTCCTTTAAAGTCGATCCTACTCTTGCGAAAGGCCAAGAGGTGGCGATGCAGCTGCAAAGCATGCTTAATCCGGTGCCTATTGGCAAAATTCGGATAGAGGGAAGCGACACGCCGGTTATTTTACAGCCAGTCTTGAATCCCGATTCGCAAGCTGAGCTTGAGCAGCTTACCGTGATGACGGAGACAGGCGCTGTGCCTATTTCGAAGGTGGCGGAATTGGTACGCTCCGAGGAGCCTGCCCTTTACTACCATAAAGAAGGAAAAACTTATATCCGAGTTACTGCTAATGCAGAGCCTAAAGAGCTTTCGGTTGTTGGCGATAAAATCGATAAAGCAGCGGCGGAAATAAAGCTGCCGGAAGGCGTAGCGCTTTCGGTGGGCGGAGCTTCTGCCGATCAGTCGAGTGATTTTGCAGACCTTGGCTTAACGGCGCTTATATCCATCGGTATCGTATATCTCATTATGGTGCTGACCTTCAAAACGCTTCGAGCACCGCTTGCGATTATGATTTCGCTGCCGCTCGCAGCCATCGGTGCCGTAACGGGCTTGCTCGTATCGGGCGTAACGCCGGATTTCACGGCGATGTTCGGAGCGCTGATGCTGATTGGAATCGTCGTCACGAATGCGATCGTATTGATTGATCGCGTGAAGCAAAACGAGCAGACGATGTCGATTCGCGAATCGCTAATCGAAGCGGCTGCGACGCGGATGCGTCCGATCATCATGACGGCGGTAGCGACGGTGTCCGCGATGCTGCCACTCGTGTTCGGTTCACATGAATCGGGAAGCATCGTATCCCAAAGCTTAGCTATCGTCGTAATCGGGGGCTTGATCGCAGCAACGCTGCTTACACTGATCATCGTTCCTTGCGTGTATGAGCTGCTATTCTTCCGTACCTCGCGCAAACAACGGCGCGCTGGCGCAGCAACTGCGCAAGCGGAAGCCGCAGCCGCAGTCGCGCAGCAGGCTTAAATAGAAAAGGCTGTACCTCAGAGGTCGAAATCGACCTCAGGTACAGCCTTTATTTTTATAAGTTCGCCATGCGGTACAGCGGCATTAACGTCTCGTAGGTGGAGGAAACGAGCGCCAGCAGCGCATCGCCGTCGCGAAGGATCGGATCATCTGCCTGCACATGGAGACCAATCAGCAGCTCAGCCTTCTTCACGTCACGGAAGCGAACGAGCGCGTCGCTCCAATCCTGCCTTGACATTTCGCTGACCGCTATTGACTCCTTCTGCATGTGATCGAGCGAGAGCACATAATGTGCTGGAACGGCTGCGATTACGTCGTCGATTTGGTTCGAGAAGGCCGTCGCAATATTGGATTTGTTCGGAACCTCATAGATAAGCGCAAGCCATATAAATAAGTGGTCATCAAACAAGCCAAGCTGAAAATGCGGATGTGCTTTGTAGCCGCGTTTGTTGCTGCAAATCGCGAGCCACGTATCCTTCGGCGGGTTTACTTTGCGGCGGGCATGCCTAGCAATATGCAGGTACATTTCATTGCCGGCGTGAACGGCTGTATCAACCGTCAGCTGCTCCCCAAGCGCACGGAATTTAGGTTGAATCCGATTTTGAATAGCTGACATTCGTTCTTCGAGACCCTCGATTCCAAATACATCAAAATCGGCTTGTGTGAAGCCAGCTAGAGAAGTAGTAGCAGTCTGTGTTGTCATCGTTATAGTCTCCTTCGGTTAACAAGAATCATTGGTGCAATAATTTTAAATAAAAGATTGCGATTTGTGTTCGGTCGCGCAGCTCAAGCTTGTTTAATATTTCTGTTATATAATTTTTGATCGTGCCCTCGCTTAAAAACAAGGAGGCGGCAATTTCTTTGTTTGATTGGCCATCCGCAATGAGGCGGACGATTTGGCCTTCTGCTGGCGTGAGGCCGCTGATCGTCACCGGTTTGCTTGTATCGGCACGAGACGTCTCGAGCATGCCTGCCAGCTTGCGGGCAATTTCGGGGTGAATGAGCACAGAGCCCTCATGCACCGTCTTGATGCCGCTGATAATTCGGCTTGGAGGTACATTTTTGAGCAGATAGCCGTTTGCTCCGTTGCGAATCGCTTGCGCGATATATTCATCATCGTCAAAGGTCGTCAGGATGAGTACAGCAGGGGGACTCTCAAGCGCGCGCAGCAGCTTCGTACCCTCAACGCCGTCACAGATTGGCATCCGAATGTCCATGAGGACAACATCGACGGGATGCTGGCGGACAAACTCTGCTGCTTCCTGTCCGTTTGCGCATACGCCGGCAACCTGCAATTCCTGATCCAGATCCAAAATAACATTCATGCTCTCCCGAATAAAAGGATCATCATCCACTATTAGCACTTGAATCATAAGCTCGAACATCTCCATTTCTAAGCGAGCAGTATCTTCATTAACGTTATCCGCCAAGGAGCGGAAGCGTCGTCGTAACCGAGAATCGATCTGCGTTCTGCCACTCCAGCAAGCCCCCGATAAGCGCTATCCGCTCTCTCATGCCTTTCATGCCAAGTCCGGCTTCGATCGGCCCGCTTGGCAGGCTGCCATTGTTCGCTATAGTAAGCGCGACGCTAGTTTCCAAGAAATGGAGATCAACGTTAACGGAAGTGGCTTTACCATGTCGAACTGCATTTGTGATCGCTTCTTGGGCATTTTTGAACAAAATAAGCTCCATGCTCGGATAAAGCGGCCTTGGGTTCCCGGTTACTCGGAAGCTGACGGCTATTCCCAAAGCTTCTGCCGATTCTTCTACGAGACGATCCAGCGCATAACGTCTGGCATCCTTCTCTCCGTCTGCTGCGAGCCTCCGCACCGTGCGGCGCATGAGCTCCATGCTGTCTTGAAGCTGGTCGCGAATTTGCGTGAGAGTGCCTTTGGCTCGGCTTGCATCCGCATCAAACAAATGCAGAGCGGCTTCAGACATCATTTTGACCCGAATAAGCCGGTGACCAAGATCGTCATGAATATCTTTAGCGATACGATTGCGCTCTTCGATCTGGGCATTATGCTCCACCTGAGAGGCATAATCCTGCATTCTGCGCCTAGCGGCGTCAAGCTCCGCATGGCTGGCGGCCAATGCCTCATATAAGTCTTCGATTTGATGTCGCTTCTCCTCAAACTCATTTGACGCATAGAGAATGGCTGCCGTCGTGATCCAAAGCACAGCTACCGCAAAAATGATCTCATTATCTCTGCCATGCAAGCTTGATAATAATGACGCTAACCCGATTGCAGCCCACAAAAGGCACATCATGGGAGCAGGCCTGCTCCGGAATATTGCAATAAGGGTGGAGAAGAGCAATAGAAACAACACTCCGCCGTAGGTGTAGGAAAACCAAGCAAAGCCGAATAACTCCGCCAGCAGCAACAATTGGGCGGCTTTAGGATACGAGGAGGCGCCTTTAATCAGGAGTAGGGCTAGCAGCACAAAGGTCGTATATAAGGCATACGAGCCTGCATCTATGTTAACGATGCTAATAATAGGAGGGACCGCTACGAGCAAAATCCGAATCCGGTATAGCCATATATTCATGTCGAAAAGCTCCCGCAGCTGAATTTGCTTCATTATAGCATAATGTTGCATGGACGAACGATAACGAAAGCAGCATTTCATCCAACTTTCATCCCTCATTCCAAGCATTAAGCACGAGATGACTTTTGTCACCTTCAGAAGGTGACTTAATAGACCTGTATCGGCCGTGGCCTTCGCGTATGATTGGTTTATCAGAAACAAACCGAGAGGATGAGCAAAACATGAGTCTAGTCGCATTTCGCGAGGTCGTCAAAAAATACGATACGACATTAACGGTAAACCATCTTACATTCAATATCGGAGAAGGTGAGATTTTTGGCTTGCTTGGTCCAAACGGCGCGGGCAAGAGCACGTCCATTCATATGCTGTCAGGCCTGCTGGAACCAAGCGGCGGCGACATTTTGGTAGATGGCTTCTCGATCCGGAAGCAGCCGCTAGAGGTGAAGAAGCGGATCGGATTAGTGCCGCAGGAGCTTGCCATTTATGATACGTTGACGGCGAGAGAGAATGTTACTTTTTTTGCAAAATTGTATGGCTTAAGAGGGTCGCTTCTGCGCGATCGTGTTGATGAAGCGCTGCAATTCGTAGGGTTGCTTGATCGTGCCAAGGATAAGCCTTCTACGTTCTCGGGCGGTATGAAGAGACGCCTCAATATCGCCTGCGCCATTATGCACCGGCCGAAGCTTATTATTATGGATGAGCCGACTGTAGGCATTGACCCGCAGTCGAGGAATCACATTTTGGAATCGGTAAGAGCACTGAATAAGCTGGGCTCAACCGTCATTTATACGAGTCATTATATGGAAGAGGTGGAGTCGATTTGCTCGAGAATCGGCATTCTTGACCAAGGCAAGCTTATCGCATGCGGCACGAAGGATGAGCTTAAGCGTCAAGTAGGCCAAGAAGAAAAGCTCATTTTTGAGATCGATCGGAAATCGAGCACTGCGCTGACGGAAATGGTCGATCATCCTGGCGTCCAGCAGCTCGATGAGCGCGACGATGGCATGACGCTCGAAGTGTCGGTGAAGGAATCGCCTTCCATTTTGCAGGATTTGTTGTTTATTATCCAGAAGCACGGAATCAATCTTCGCAAGCTGACAAGGGTAGAGCCGAATCTCGAATCGCTCTTTCTGCAAATGACCGGGCGCACATTGCGTGACGAATAGGAGGTGCTAACGATGCGAGCATGGTGGACGACAGCTTATTATGAGCTGATCAAATATAGTCGGATGCGTTCCGTCCTTATCCTATTAATTGGATTGCCGTTATTGCTGATCTTGCTGCTTGGAAGCGCCTTTGATACGGATATCAAGCCAGCGAAGGTCGCGCTGTTCAATGCGGACCAGGGAGAAATGAAAGCAAGCATGGACTCGTTCTGGAATGATGAGGAGATTTCTCCTTACATTAAGGTTCTTGAAGCGGGATCGGAGAAAGAGGTTCAGGACTTTGTGCGGGAAGGGATTGCCGACTATGGCGTGTTCATTCCGGCAAATTATTCTGAGCAGCTGATGGCTGGTGAAACCGTTAAATGGTTGACTTACTCAGGACGCTATGTAGAGAAAAATATAGCAGCGGATTCGGTCGTTAATCGTTACTTGGCAAATGTGAATTTGCGCTTAGCGGCAATAGAGACGCTAGGCTCGGAGCGTGCAGCAGCAATCGGCAGCGGCGTGGACAGCCAATCGGAGACAAGCGGAAATCTGATTGCAACCTACAATCTAGGAGCGGGAGACAGCCAAATATTTGGCGAGACGTCTGCGATCCAGTATTATTCTGCAGCTTACTTAATTATGTTCCTGCTGTACAGCGGCATGACGGCAGCTATCGCCCTGCTGAACCAGCGGGAGAGCGGAACGCTGCAGCGTTTGTACGCGATACCGGGCTCGTTTAGAGTGATGGTGTTTGGCATCATCGTTGGAGCGGTCATGCTTGGCGCGCTTCAAGCGGTCATTATCATTGCGTTCACCGCCAATGTATATGGTGTGGAGTGGGGCAGCCATTTTGGCTCCATTACATTGATTTGCTTGCTAACGACTGTCGCAGGAACCGGTCTTGCGCTTACGATAGCTTCGTTTGCCCGTACTAGAAAAACGACGCAAACCATGTTTTCCATCGTTGCTTTCAGCATGACCTTTCTCAGCGGCGGCATGATGACCGGCATCGAGAAAATGGTAGGAGGAGCCAATAAATTAACGATTAATCATTGGGCAAACGTTAGTCTGCGAGCTCTTATGACCGATACGGATACAACGGCCATTTGGAACGATATTGGAATACTTGGCGCTATCGCACTTGTGCTTTCTATAATCGCAGTCATCAGACTGCCAAAGGTGGTGAAGATGCATGCCTAGCTTGCATATCGCAGCACATCTATTACGCAGGACAATGGGATCGCGCCGAGGGTTGATTATGAATGTGATGATTCCTGCTATCATACTCTCGATCATGGCAGGATTGTTCGCAAGCTTGGAAGGAGATAAAGCGATTATTGCCGTTAGCAATAAGGACGCTGGCCTATTAGGGGGCTATCTCACTTCCTCAGTCGACCAGGAGAGCATTTACGAGATTCATTTGGAGCCAAAGCTTACAGAGCAGGAGCTGAAGGATTTGGTCGTGAACGGAAAAGCAGATGCGGCTATCTATATCCCTACGGATTATTCAGCCAAGCTGCTTGAAGGCGGCCAACCGGAGCCGATTTTGTACCGAATGAATGAGCAATTGTGGAATGCTTCGCTTGCAGCTCTGCTGGTGACGGAAGCGAGTAAGCTTTCGTCCTCTGCAAGTCTTGTGCAGGGCGATGGCGGAGCGGATTTAACGAAGCTGACCGCGCTGCTAGAAGCGCAGGAAGCGCCGAAGGCTGGAGTGGAAAATGTGAGCATGAAGCTGGGCAAGATCGTTTCCAATCCGATGATGATCGGTCTTATCCTTATGTTCGTCATGCTGCTCGTCAGTCAATCGATCGGCTTCGTCATGGAGGATAGGGAGCAGCGAACGATGGCTAGAATGTTTACCGCTCCGCTCCGCGCTTTTGATATTGCCTTCGGCAATTTTATGGGGAGCATGCTTGTAGGAACCATCCAGCTAGTCGTTGTACTCAGCTTATTGTATTTCGTATTCGGGTATTCGCCAGGCATCTCGTTTGGTGCAATGCTGCTTGTTCTTGAGTTTTTCTTGCTGGCGGCCGTTGGCCTGGCATCGGCGGTAGCCGGCCTTGTGCGCAACAGCACGCAATTGTCTCAAATCAACAATCTCATTATTACGCCAACCTGCATGGTCAGCGGATGCTTTTTCCCGCTTTCCATCCTGCCTGATTTTATGCAGAAGCTCGCTAATTTCACGCCGCAAAAATGGGCTATCCAAGCGGTTGACCGTCTCGGCGGCGGAGGCAGCATCAGCGATATCAGCTTGCAGCTTCTTATCCTGCTGCTATTCGCAGCCGTCATGATCGCGTTCGGATCGGCCGTGTTAAGACCGAATCGTGCAAGCAAATCATAAGCTGTGTTCGTTGAGCAAAATTACGCTTGACTTCGTTACCTTTATAATGTAAATTTTATCAAAAGTTAACGACATCATAACAGCGTCGACCAAGGCTATGTTGATCAGCCGCCGTTTATGGCAGAGAGGAAGCCCGCAGGCTGTAAGGCTTCTATAAACGACTGATTATTCCCTACCTTGCGAGCTGCAGCGGCAAAGCTACAAAGCCGCTGCCGGAATTCATATTCCGTTATCTAAGTAAGAGCTGTCTAGATTTGCCGGCAGCTATATGAGGGTGGTACCACGAACGCATTCGTCCCTTTCGAATGCGTTCTTTTTGTTTTCTTATAACCGAAAATCGATCAAGAGGAGGCTATTCCAAACATGAGACAGAGCCAACTATTAATGCCAACTTTACGCGAGGCGCCATCGGAAGCGGAAGCAGCCAGCCACATTCTAATGCTGCGTGCTGGTCTAATCAGACAGCTTGCGGCTGGCATTTATACTTATTTGCCGCTCGGCCGCCGCGTGCTCAGAAAGCTGGAGCAGATCGTGCGGGAGGAAATGGATCAGGCAGGCGCGCAAGAGGTGCTGATGCCGGCGATGCAGCCTGCCGAGCTTTGGCAGCAGTCTGGTCGTTACGAGGTGTACGGACCCGAGCTGATACGATTGCATGACCGCCATGATCGGGAGTTTACGCTTGGCCCAACACATGAAGAAGTAATTACCGCTCTCATTCGCAGCGAGGTAAGCTCTTATCGGCAGCTGCCAATGACGCTGTACCAGATACAAACGAAGTTTCGCGATGAGCAGCGTCCTCGCTACGGCTTGCTGCGCGGCAGAGAATTTCTAATGAAGGATGCCTACTCCTTTGACGAGGACTTTGATAGCCTTCACCGCAGCTATATGAGCATGTACGAGGCGTATAACCGCATCTTTACGCGCTGTGGCCTTAATTACCGTGCTGTTGAGGCGGATGCAGGCTCCATTGGAGGAGAAGGCGGCACGCATGAATTTATGGCGCTCGCTGAAATCGGTGAAGATACTATTGCGGCATGCGATGCATGCAGCTATGCGGCTAACCTTGAGAAAGCGGAGTTTCGCGTTGAGCAGCAAGCAGACAGCATGCAAGCAGCAGAGCAGGGAGAGCTTGAACGTCTCCATACGCCAGACATTAAGAAGATTGAGCAGCTTGTCGAGGCGTTTGGCATCGGCGCCGATGCCTTTATGAAAACTTTGATCTATACGGCCGACGGCAGCCCTGTAGCGGTTATCGTTCGAGGCGACCATGAGGTTAATGAAATAAAGGTCAAAAATGTGCTTGGTGCAGCGCAATTTGAGCTTGCGGATCATGTGACGACGGAGCGGGTGACAGGCGCGCCAACCGGCTTCGCAGGTCCGATCGGCTTAACGATTCCTATCCTGGCAGACTATGCTGTGATGGCAATGGAAGCGGGAATCGCGGGTGCAAATGAGCAGGACTATCACTTAGGGAACGTGCAGCCGGGCGTTCATTTGGCAAATGTGCAAGTAGGCGATTTTCGCAATGCGATTGCGGGCGACTGTTGTCCGCGCTGCGAGCAAGGACGCTTGACGTTCCATCGCGGCATCGAGGTTGGCCATGTATTCAAGCTTGGGACCAAATATAGCGATGCGTTGAACGCTAAATTTCTGAACGCCTCGGGTGTGGAGCAGCCATTCATAATGGGCTGCTACGGGATTGGGGTATCCAGGCTGCTATCCGCTGTCCTTGAGCAGCATGCCGACAGCAACGGCATCGTTTGGCCGAAGTCTATCGCGCCCTATCAGGTGCATGTCGTCCCCGTTTCTGCAAAGGATCAGGTTCAAATGGATTTGGCGCTTCATATTGCAGCACGGCTTCAAGAGGCAGGGATTGAGGTTCTGCTTGATGATCGCGACGAGCGTCCGGGCGTCAAGTTCAAGGATTCGGATCTTATCGGCATACCGCTTCGCATCGTAATAGGGAAGCATGCCGCAGAAGGGGTCGTTGAGCTCAAGCTTCGAAACGAAGCGGAAGCGCAAAAGCTAGGCTTAGAGGAAGCCATCGCTTTTGCACTCGAAAAGTAAGCGGTAGAACGAAAATAATACGCTTTCATATAAAATTTCCACTGCCGCCTATGGCATAGTGGAACAAAAGGGGAACGAGCCGTCTGCATTTGGAGACGGCCGCGCCCTTTTTTTAGTTTAGTCGGCTGTATTCGTAAAATTAGTCAATAATCCAAGTTGCCATAACATAAGATGGAGTATAAGATGAAGATAAGAACAAATTATCAGATTATTTCGTCAACTCATCATCTAAACTGAGGTAAGGGAGGGATTGCCGTGAACAAAAGCCACGAAGTCGAATATTGCAATTTGGAGCTGCGATTTGACCGCCGGCAAATCCAAAATCTCATCCGCGATCTTATTCAGGAAGGTTACTCCTTGTATTGGAGCGAGACGGAGGGGCAGTTTTTAGTATCCATTCGAACAGGCCGCAAGCTCGTTAAGCTTCAATTCCAGCGAATGAAGAATCGTTACAAAATTGTCGGCGACTACATCATCAAGGACGAGAAACTGTCAGAGTTGATTGAAAAGCTGATTAATGACACACGTGGACATGCGGTTGTGAAGCGCATTAAAGATCGTCAAATCGTCATTGAGAGTATTATGTTCGGTGAGATTATACGACTCGTGGAGGTGTCCGGTATGGAACATCGGATTATTTATCAGAAGAAGCCTTTTGTTACAATAGAAGAAATGATTAGAGCTTTTCAATCCAAGCGAGCAGAGGAAAGAGCCATCGTACTGCGCTATGAGCTTGATTACGAGTTGTCGATGCTCTTCGATGCGCTGCAAGGCGATGACGAGGAAGCGGTTACGGAATCTAAAGAACGACTGATGGCGCTTCGTTCGGAAATGTTGCAACTGGAGCTCTGATGATGGATGCTGGTCCCTATATGAAAGACTAAAAGCGATCGAAAGCTGTGCACCACCTGCAGCATTTGATCGTTTTTAGGTTGTGCTATGATCGTTAAACGATGCCGCGCTGCATCGAATAACAGGTGTATTCCTTCAAATATAAGATAAACTTTTTGAATCGGTCAATATTTTTGATGCCACAAATCCGACATTTTTATAGGGAAATAGTTTTCTTCTTGGCATAAAAAGAGTAAAATGAAAATATTGTGACCCAAAATAGATGATGAAGGATGGAAGAACCATATGTCTAAACAGCAAATTGGCGTTATTGGATTGGCCGTAATGGGTAAGAACCTTGCCCTTAACATTGAGAGCAGAGGCTTTACAGTTTCGGTATTTAACCGCTCCCGCGAGAAGACTGATGATCTTGTTCAAGAAGCTGTAGGCAAAAATCTTGTACCGACCTACACCATTGAAGAGTTTGTTCAATCGCTTGAAGTGCCGCGCAAAATTTTGATCATGGTTCAAGCTGGAGCAGGAACAGACGCAACAATCGATTCCCTCGTTCCTCATTTGGCTGAAGGCGACATTATCATCGATGGCGGTAACGCTTATTTCCCTGATACGGTACGTCGCAGCAAAGACCTGGAAGCAAAAGGCTTCCGCTTTATCGGTACAGGCGTATCCGGCGGCGAAGAGGGCGCTTTGAAAGGACCTTCGATTATGCCAGGCGGCCAAAAATCGGCTTACGAGCTCGTTGAACCGATCCTGACAGCTATTTCGGCTAAAGTAGGCGATGACGCTTGCTGCACATATATCGGACCTGATGGCGCTGGCCACTATGTGAAAATGGTACATAACGGAATCGAGTACGGCGACATGCAGCTGATTTGCGAAGCATACGACCTGCTCAAAAACGTGCTTGACGTTAGCGCGGAAGAACTTCACGAAATTTTCTCCGAGTGGAACAAAGGCGAGCTTGACAGCTACCTTATCGAGATCACAAGAGATATCTTCTCGAAATACGACCCTGAGACAGGCAAGCCAATGGTAGACGTGATCCTAGATTCCGCAGGCCAAAAGGGAACTGGAAAATGGACAAGCCAAAGCTCGCTGGATCTTGGCGTTCCGCTTTCGATCATTACGGAATCCGTATTTACTCGCTTCTTGTCCGCTATGAAGGAAGAGCGCGTTGCGGCAAGCAAAGTGCTTAACGGCCCTGCAAAAACTCCTTTCCAAGGCGACAGAGCAGCATTTATCGAGTCCGTGCGCAAAGCGCTGTTTGCAAGCAAAATTTGCTCGTACGCACAAGGCTTTGCTCAAATGCGTGCAGCATCGGAAGAATATAACTGGGATCTTAACTACGGCGAAATCGCAATGATTTTCCGCGGCGGCTGCATTATCCGTGCTCGCTTCCTGCAAAACATCAAAGACGCTTACGACCGTGATCCGAACCTTCGCAACCTGCTATTGGATTCATATTTCCAAAATATCGTTGAGTCCTACCAAGGCGCTTGGCGCGAAGTGATTTCTGCTGCTGTTACAAACGGCGTACCGGTTCCTGCTTTCTCAAGCGCAATCGCTTATTTCGACAGCTACCGTACAGAGCGTTTGCCTGCGAACCTGCTTCAAGCGCAGCGCGACTACTTCGGCGCCCACACATTCAAACGTTTGGACAAAGAAGGAAGCTTCCACTTCAACTGGATGCAATCTTAATACGAGCAGCTGTTTAACGATTCCGCTCGCGGGGATTGTCCACATACAGTCCGTGTGCTGCTTGACGCAGCCATTCCCGCAGCCGATCAGCCTCTTGATTGCTGTAATGTCTGCGGTGAACGAGGGACATGGCCGCTTCGGCAAAAAAATGAAAGTTTTGCAATAAGCGTGGCTGCGAAAGATCCATTAAGGCTGGATCTTCGTCAGCCACCTTTTTTTTAATCAATTCGAGCATCCAGACGACATCCGCGCGACAGAGCGGGTGATCAGGATCGAGAATACGATCGACACGTTTTTGAGTGGGGTGAAATTGTTGCAGGTGGAGATCACTGGTCATCGCTAACGTCACTCCTATTCCTAATTATTCATCATTATCATCCATACGGCATATGCAACTTTTTTATACCCTAGAATCCCAAAAAAATGATATGATGTTGAAGAAAAAATGGTTCAGCATGAGCGAAAAGGGTGAAACGGTTACGATGGAAAGGCTACCATTGAAAAAATTAGTGTTAATCGGGTTTATGGGAACCGGCAAGTCAACCGTCAGCAAGCTGCTCGCAGAGAAGCTTGGCTGGAAGCGAGTCGACGGCGATGAGGAAATTGAAAGGCTTGAAAACAGGCTTATTTCTGATATTTTTGCTGCCGATGGCGAAGCGGGCTTTCGTGTAATCGAGACCAATGTGCTTGAAACGATTTTGGCGAGCGAGGAGTCTTCTGTCATTGCCACAGGAGGCGGTGCCGTACTTAGCGAGATTAACAGGGAGCTTATGCTCAGCAAAGGGTTTGTCGTCGCATTGAAGGCGAGTCCGGAGCAAATTATTGCACGGGTAAAGACCGACACGGCGCGCCCGTTGCTGCAAGGCGATGCGGAGGAGAGAGTTAATCTGCTGCTAGAGCAGCGCAAGCATGCCTATGATTTTGCACATCTGACGATTGATACGACGAATATGTCAGCAGAAGAGGTCGTTGCGGCAATACTTACGCAGCATATGATTTCGTAATAACTGGATTTTTCATCACTTCAATCGGCCGCTCGGCCGGTTGGGGTGTATATATTATTGTAAAGGGAGATCATACGAACTATGGACGTATTAGTGACGCCAACGCCAAGGCTTGAAGGCGAGCTTCAAGCGCTATCTTCAAAAAATTACACCACTCGCTACCTGCTGGTAGCAGCACTTGCGGAAGGGACGAGCACGATTTATTATCCGGCTCATAGCGAGGATAGCGATGCAATGCGCCGCTGTATCCGAGATTTAGGAGCAACCGTTGAGGAGGATGATGAGAAAATCGTCATCACAGGCTTTGGACGCAATCCGAAGCCGGTCGAGCAGCTTGATGTAGGCAATGCGGGTGCTGTATTGCGGTTTTTGATGGCCATTGCTGCACTATGCCCAGATGTTACCTTCATTAACCGTTATCCGGATTCGCTAGGTAAACGTCCGCACAGCGATTTGATTGAATCGTTGACAGCGATGGGCGTATCTATCGAACACCAGGACGGCAAGCTTCCAATTCGCATTCAAGGGGGCGCTCCTAAAGGCGGAAAAATTCAAGTATCAGGCAACATTAGCTCGCAATTTTTGAGTGCGCTGCTGTTCTTGACGCCTTTACTCGAGGAAGACAGCGAGATCGAGGTGCTGCATGACTTGAAATCGAAGGTCGTCGTTGGTCAAACGCTTGAAGTGCTGGAGCAGGCCGGTATCGTCATTCATGCCGATGAGGACTATATGCGTTTCCGTGTTCCAGGCAGACAAAGCTATGCGGCCAAAACGTACTCCGTACAAGGCGATTATCCGGGTTCTGCGGCGATTTTGGCTGCTGCTGCCGTTACCGAGTCAGATGTTATCGTGCACCGCCTGGAAGAGAAGAGCAAGCAAGGCGAGCGCGCTGTTGTTGATGTTCTCAAGATGATGGAGGTTCCGCTTACGCATGAAGGCGGCATCGTCCATGTAAAAGGCAATGGAAAGCTTAAGGCAGTAGAGTTTGATGGCGATCATGCAACGGATGCTGTGCTGGCGATGGTTGCTGCGGCTGTTTTTGCCGAAGGGACTTCCAGATTCTATAATGTAGAAAACCTGCGCTACAAAGAATGCGACCGCATTACCGACTATTTAAATGAGCTGCGCAAAGCGGGCGCGAATGTGGAAGAGCGCCAGGCAGAGATTATTGTCCATGGTCGTCCTGAGGGCGTTGAAGGCGGCGTTGAGATTAATGCCCATTACGATCACCGAGTCATCATGGCATTGACGGTCGTAGGTTTGCGTGCAAAACAACCGATTCGCATTCGCGATGCTCATCACGTGGCTAAGTCGTATCCCATTTACTTCGATCATTTGAAAGCATTGGGTGCGAACGTCGAGTGGATTGAAGGCTAAATGATGAAAGGCGTTACGCATTTGTTCTTCAAATAATGAATTGAGGTGTTATGATGGCATTTGAGAATCCTACACGTGAGCAGATAAAGGGTATTTTGGAGAAAAGCACGACTGTCGCCGTTGTTGGTTTATCCGACAAGCCAGATCGCGTATCCTATATGGTATCCGAAGCGATGCAAGCAAAGGGCTATACGATTATTCCCGTCAATCCTAACGCCGATACTATATTGGGACAAAAAAGCTATGCGTCGCTCAAAGATATACCTGTACCCGTTGATATCGTCAACGTATTCCGCAGAAGCGAGCATACGCCGCCTGTTGCGGAGGAGGCGGTTGCTATTGGCGCCAATACCCTCTGGCTGCAGCTTGGCATCGCAAATAAGGAGGCAGCTGCCATTGCATCTGCAGGCGGCTTAGAGGTCATTATGGATCGGTGCATCAAGGTTGAGGATTCTATCCTGCTTCCTGGTGGAAAACCCAAAACATAACTGTAATAAAAAAACGGTCACTCCTACACAATAAGAAAGGCTTCAAGAGCGAGTGCCGAACTTGTTATCGCATAATCAATGAGGGCGAAACGGTCGACAGTCATCTGAAGACTCTATGATTGTATTCCAAGGAGGACACGACGTGAATCAATTTTCGCAACAACCGGGTAATTTCCAAGGACAACAGAGCTTCCAAAACCAAAACGCACAATTCCAGCCAACTGGCAATGTGCAATCGCACTACCAAGGGCAGCTCAGCCAACCGACTTTTGGCAGACAAACGAATTCAATCGTTTCGAATGTGCCAGGCGGTTATCAATCGTCTTATTCTTATAACCAAGGCGCACAACAACAGTTTTCGCCATCTGGTTATTCGAATATGACAAATCCGGTGGGAACGAACAATTCATTCATCTCGCATCAACCAGTTCAAAGCTATGCACAATCGCCTGCAACAGCGTTTGGTAGCTTTGGTCCAGTTATTTCGCATGTTGGTTTTCAAGCTGGCCCAGATAATCAACAAGGCCGTCAACAGTCTTTTAACCAGTCTTATGGATCGCAAAATGCACAATTTACAGCATCCAACTACGGTGGCTTCAACCAATCGAATGCACAAAACGGATATGGTATGACACCGACTCAATCGTACACATCTTCGCAAACCCCAGTGTTGGAAGCTACGAATTCCTACCAACAAGCAGGTCCGGTTATTTCGCATGTAGGTGGCTACCAAGCTTCAAACACACAAAACTCGCCTTACTTTGGTGGCAATCGCTAACATCGTTATAAAATAACTGAAAAGAATCATCAACATCGGCGGGCCCTACAAGGCTCGCCTTTTACTTTGACAAAATCGAAGCAAACGCTTAACATCGTTATAGATATATCGGACTAATTGCTTTTGATGTCTAGTTTTGCCGCGCATAATTTTGCCACGCAAAGCTTTAAGGAGGTGCATAATGGTTTTCATAGGAAGTCTGCAGCAGCTCGGTAGAGCTTTTATGCTGCCGATGATTGTATTGCCGGGCGCGGCTATATTTTTGAGTTTGAGCAAGCTGCCTTGGGCGTACATTGGTTTGCCAGGAATGGAAGGTTATTTAGTTACAGCGAGCGAAACGATTTTTACGTTTTTACCATATATTTTCGCGCTGGGCATTTCGCTTGGTTTGACAGGAAATGCGCTTGCAGCCGGTATGGCAGCTCTGGTCGGTATGTTTATCTATAGTGGGATTACAGGAACAGCTGATGTTCAAATTGAACCTACTGTCTTAATAGGAACAATAATCGGGATCATAGCGGGAGTCAGCCACGAGAGATTCAAAAGTCTTCGCTTGCCGGAGTACATACAGTTTTTTGGAGGGCCGAGGTTTGTTCCGCTGTTCGTAAGCCTCGTATCCTTGTTATTCTCGATTGGCATGATCAACATCGCCCCCTATTTGCAGCAATTGCTTGTGGAGCTTGGAGAAATTGTTGCATCGGGCGGCGGGTTCGGCGTTTTTTTATACGGCTTTGTGCACCGCATTTTGGTCGTGTTTGGCCTGCACCATTTAGTCAGTCACGTGTTCTGGTTTCAAATTGGTGGCTATGAGACTGAAACGGGCAGCATGGTCTTTGGCGACCTGCCTCGCTTCTTCGCCGGAGATCCGTCAGCTGGCGTGTTCATGGCCGGGCTTTATCCGACGATGATGTTCGCTTTGCCGGCCATCGCTCTTGCGATTATTCATGAAGCGCGTGAGGATTTGAAGCCGAAAATACGAAAAACATTTCTTTATGCGGCGCTCGCGTCATTCCTTACGGGTGTCACTGAGCCGGTAGAATTTGCTTTTTTATTTGTGGCTCCCTATTTATACGTTGTTCATGCGATATTGTCTGGTATTATCATGTGGGTTACTTACGAGCTGGGCATTAAGCATGGCTTTTCGTTTTCAGCCGGGGCGATCGATTATGTCATTAATTTGCATTTGGCGACTCGGGGCTGGCTTATTGTTCCCATTGGCATCGTCGTCGGATTTGTATATTATTTCTTGTTTCGGTGGGCGATTCGCAGGTTTAGAATTCCGACGCCGGGTCGCGAGGAAGGCTCGCAGCTTGACGAGTGGGCAGGCGACATTCCATATCGCGCGCCGCTTATTCTGCAAGCCATTGGCGGCAAACAAAATATTGAAAAAATGGAGTCCTGTATTACTAGATTGCGGCTTAAAGTATCCAATGACAAGCTGCTCGATATAAATTCACTGCGCAATCTAGGCGCTGCTGGCGTTATTAAGCTGGGCGGCGGGCAAGTTCAGGTTGTATTCGGGACCTACTCGGAGCTCATTCGTGAAGAGATGATCAAGACGATCCATCGCGATCAAGCGCAAGTGCTGTTCCATTCGCCTATGCAAGGAAGAATGATTCCACTTGATGAAGTACCGGACCCGATATTCGCAGGCAAGCTCGTTGGACAGGGCGTTGCATTCTTTCCAGACAAAGGGGAGCTTGTCTCTCCGGTCAAAGGCAAAGTCATTCATATTTACCCGACTATGCATGCGATAGGCATTCTTACTCCTGAGGGGCTGGAGGTGCTGCTTCATATCGGAATCGATACCTCGGGTCTGGCAGGTAAAGGTTATTTTAATGCGGTTGTTAAGGAAGGCGACGAAGTTACCCCAGGCATGCTGCTCATCAAATTTGACTTGCAGCGAGTACGGAAGGAAAGCAAGTCGCTTGCTACGCCGATGGTTATTACGAATTCCGATCTTGTACACTCATGGCGTTTTGCACCGTTCAAAGCGGTGAAAAAGGGGCAGTCCTCTGTAATGTCTGTTGTACTTAAAGAGAGAAACGGTGGAGGGGAAACACAATGATTCAAGGAATAGGAGCGTCAGCAGGCATAGCGATTGGGAGATCGTTTGTGCTTCCGAATTGGGAATGGGAATTACCGGAGCAAAAGATTGATGTAGCTGATTTTGCCCGCGAGTTCGAACGTGTTTACGAAGGAATTCGTACCTCTAAATCGGAAATTGAGCAGATTAAGGATGAGCTGCGTGATGTTGTCGGTTCGGAGGAAACACATATATTCGATGCTCATATAGCCATTTTGGACGATCCTGTCTTTATGAATGAAATTCAAGGCATTATCCAGCGTCAGTACAAAGCAGCAGAAGTAGCAGTTAAAGAAGCGATCGACCATTTTGTTACGATGTTCGATCTGCTTGATGATGAATATATGAAGGAAAGAGCGCTTGATATTAAGGATGTGGGCAATCGTTTGCTGAAGCATTTGCTTGGAGCGCCGGAAATAACGCTTCCGTCGGATACGCAACCGTTTATTCTAATCGCGAAGGAGCTGTCGCCTTCACAGCTTGCCCACATCAATCCGCAGCATGTGCTAGGCATTGTGACGCTGGCTGGAAGCACGACTTCTCATTCGGCAATTATGGCGCGTGCGCTTGGCGTTCCGCTCGTTGTAGGCGTGGAGACGAAGCTTGAGGAGCCTATACAAACCGGGCAAACGATCATTATCGACGGCAGTGACGGGACCGTATTTATTGATCCTGTGCAGCAAGTGATAGATTCCTACTCCGAGCTGCACAGCCATCAAGCGGAAGCGAAGAAAAGACTGCACGGCATTGCAGGTCACCGTCCTGTAACGCCAGATGGCAAGAGACTGGAGCTGGCGGCTAATATCAGCTCCTTCAAGGAGCTAGAAATTGCATTAGCGAGCGGGGCACATGGCGTAGGATTGTTCCGTACTGAGTTTTTGTATATGGACCGCAATCGGTTTCCGAAGGAAGAAGAGCAGTTCGAGGTTTACCGCAGCGTAGCCGAGCGGCTTGGCGGCGAGCCATTAGTCATTCGGACGCTTGATGTTGGCGGCGACAAGCAGCTTGATTATTTTGAGCTTCCGGAAGAGGATAATCCGTTTCTTGGCTACCGGGCGATTCGGATTTCACTTGACCGTCAGGACTTATTTAAAACGCAGCTGCGTGCAATACTTCGCGCAAGCTACTATGGTCAGGTAAAGCTGATGTATCCGCTTATTTCATCGGTGGATGAGGTTCGGGCAGCAAACGCGGTGCTGAATGAAGCAAAGCGCGAGCTCGAGGAAGCAGGCCTTCCTTATGACAAAGGAATGAAGATTGGCATTATGATCGAGGTGCCAGCTGCCGTTATGATTGCCGATTTGCTTGCGGAAGAGGTGGATTTCTTCAGCATTGGAACAAATGACTTGGTTCAATTCACGCTTGCGGTCGATCGCATGAATGAGGAAATCTCACATTTGTATGAGCCGTACCATCCTGCGCTGCTTAGAATGCTGCGTATGACAGTTGAAGCGGCAAAGCGAAGCGGAATTACCGTTGGCGTTTGCGGGGAGCTAGCGGGAGATTTAAGAGCGCTGCCGATTTGGCTTAGCTTGGATGTGGATGAGCTAAGCATGTCATCACATTCCATTTTACAAGTGAAGGAAAGGCTGCTCTGCACCTCTCAGGAAGAGAGCAGAGAGGTGTTCCAGAAGCTGCATGCCTGCCGCACGAGCACAGAAATATTAGAGCAGCTTAATGGCTTTATGGAGCGTATAAATAAAAAAACAGCGAATGGTTAACCCATTCGCTGTACTAATGCGTCTACAAATGCTTTGGCATAAGGCGGAAGATCCGGCGGACGACGCGCGGAGATCAGATTTCCGTCCACGACAACGGCTTCATCGAACCATGTAGCGCCTGCATTTTCCATATCGTCGCGAATGCCGGGGGTTGAGGTTACCTTGCGGCCTTCTAGTATTTTCGCCGAAATGAGTACCCAGCCTGCATGGCAGATTTGGCCGATCGGCTTGTCTGCCGCATTCAGCTCCTGTACCAGCTGAAGCACTTTCGGATAACGGCGAAGCTTGTCGGGTGCCCAGCCGCCTGGCACGAGCAATCCGATAATGTCCTCGCTGTTTACTTCATCGAACGATAAATCGGCTACTGCAGGTACGCCATACTTACCGATATGCTTCTTGCCTTTCTCAGGCCCAGCATACAGGACGGTTGCACCAGCTTCGCGCGCACGATATACGGGATACCATAGCTCCAAATCCTCAAACTCGTCGTCAAGCAAGCAGATGACGGTTTTGTTTTGCAATGACATTATATTCCCCTCCATCTATTAAAGATCTCTATTATTGTAACGAAGGAGTAACAATGAAGCAAACGGATTCGAATTCAAAATCATTCTCTTATCTAAGGCTGCTTCGCTTTTTGCCTGCAGTCGCCTGGATGACCGTTATTTTTATATTATCCTCAAGAACTAGTGACGAGATCGGAACATTGCTGCCTTTCTTTCAAACGTTCTTTCCTTTTATGGAAGATTTTAATTGGGGCCATTATGTTTCTTATTTTATTTTAGCTTTAACAATCGATTTTGGAATTGGCAGGAACGGTGACCGATTCTGGATGAAGGTTGCTATCGTACTAATCTGCGGGCTGTATGGGATTACGGATGAGTTTCATCAATCCTTTGTGGGCGGCAGAATGCCTGACCCTATGGATATACGCAATGATATGATAGGAGCTGCGGTATGGACCGCGCTTTCTGCGATTCCGCCGATTCGAAAGATATGGAGAAAAATCGCCCGGTAATCGGAAGCTATTGGAAGGCATCAAACTGATTTTAGTAGTAAAAATTACATAGCTGTGTAAGCAGGAATTTATGCGAAAATGGTCGAATCACTTATACAATGCAACTCTAAAAAGCAATGCTTAGCGGCAATTGCTGCTACTAAGAAGGAGTGGACCACTTTGCATAAGCGGTGTCATTGTGGTGACATCATGAAGATGAAACTGCGCACAGTTATTTATTCGGGGAAGGTTGAGATCGACAACGTACCGATTTTCTCCTGTACGGCCTGCAATAGGAGTGAAGTTTTTCCGGAGGTTAAGCCGGATTTAACGGGATTAATTTCTCAATTGGGAACTCAACCACATAAGCAAACCTTTCTTTTTGACGAATGCAACGAATGGGCGAATTTGTTAGTTGAAGCAAAAGCGGACAAGCAGCAGACGGATCAAACCGCTTTCGAGAGATTAGTAGAGCAG
Organism: Paenibacillus sp. PL91; assembly: GCF_012935325.2. Lineage (GTDB taxonomy): Bacteria > Bacillota > Bacilli > Paenibacillales > Paenibacillaceae > Pristimantibacillus. Next base: position 408,056 of record NZ_JABBYG020000002.1, on the reverse strand, counting down.
CGCATTAACAAGCTTCTCGATTTGTATTTGCTTGCTCAGACGCTTAACGATGAGGCATGGATTGAAGATTTGAGTAAGAGACTTGAACAAATAAGCCGTCGTACTCTCCATACATAGCCGAATGGACTCGCGGTCATCCATGCTGCTTGCAATGCAGCAGATCAGACCCAGCTTCACATTGCGAGAGCTGCCATGTTTCGCTATTTTTGTAGCGTGGGCTGTGGATGGGGAGATGGGGGATGACCGGCAAAGTGCTCGGAAACTTTTTGTCAAGATTTGAGATCTTACAGTATTAAAGTATTGAAGTATTGAATGCAAAAGCAAATTGGAACGGGCTGATTGACGTTGTATATGTAAGGCATGAGAAACCATTCGGCGAGCTTGCAGGAGGAAACTTCTGAGGCTCGTCTTTTTTCCATTTTTATAGGCTGCTGAAATATTTTGGAAGAGTAGATTGGTCCCTATCCTTCATGTAACCGTTTCTCAAGTTCCTTTGAAAGCCTTATATTTCTTCAATTTTCCTGCAGAATTCCTGCTGGTTGTCATGTGCTTCGAGGTATGGACAATTGTTGAAAAAATAAATGAAAGCTCGGAATATCAGGGTTTTTGACGTCTTTTGCTTTGCGTTGCCATTCCCTTTATGCTATGATTACGTTAATATACGGCGTACGAAATTTTAAAATCTGAGCTAATGGAGAGAACCACTGTGACGGTAACTATTTATGATGTAGCAAGAGAAGCAGGAGTGTCGATGGCTACGGTTTCCCGGGTTGTTAATAACAATCCCAATGTGAAACCGGCAACACGCAAGAAAGTATTTGAGGCAATTGAGCGGCTTGGGTATCGTCCGAATGCTGTAGCAAGAGGTCTAGCTAGCAAGAAAACGACGACCGTAGGGGTTGTCATTCCCGATATTTCAAATGCCATATTTGCTGAAGTAGCACGTGGAATTGAAGATATTGCGAATATGTATCATTATAATATTATTTTGTGCAATGCGGACAAGAAGAAGGACAAAGAAATCCGCGTTATTAACACGCTATTGGAGAAGCAGGTCGACGGCCTGTTATTTATGGGCGGAGCTGTAACAGAAGAGCATTTGCAAGCATTTAAGACAGCCAATGTGCCAATTGTACTTTGTGCGACTTCCGATGAGAGCGGACAAATTCCGTCTGTCGACATCAACCATGAGGATGCTGCCTTTGATGCGGTTCAAAAGCTGCTTGAGCAAGGCCATAAACGGATTGCGATGATCAGCGGCACCCTTCAAGACCCATCCATCGGTTATGCAAGATTTCAAGGCTATAAGCGCGCGCTTGAAGGTGCTGGCATTGCCTATGACGATTCCTTAGTGCGCATTGGTAACTATCGTTATGAATCGGGCGCGGATGCGATGAAATATTTTATTGAGCTGGACGAGCGTCCAACGGCTGTTTTTTCTGCAACGGACGAAATGGCGATCGGCGCAATTCACAGCATTCAGGATTCCGGCTTGAAAGTTCCAGATGATATTTCCGTTATTAGCGTTGATAATAGCCGGATGGCTTCGATGGTTCGACCGCAGCTTACAGCGGTAGCGCAACCGATGTATGATATCGGTGCGGTTTCCATGCGCTTGCTGACAAAGCTAATGAAAAAAGAAAATGTAGAGCAATCCAAAGTCGTACTACCGCATGAAATCGTTGTGCGTCAATCGGTTGGAGGAGTATAAAAGAAATGTCGTTTAACAAAATTGGAATTATTGGCGCTATGGCGGAAGAAATTGAACTGCTGCATGAGCATGTAAACGTAGCGTCTCAGGTGACGAAGGCAGGCATTACCTATTACGAGGGGACGTTGCATGGCAAAGCGATCATTTATTGCAAATCGGGCGTAGGCAAAGTAAATGCCGCTGTCTGTACGCAAATATTGCTTGATCTTGGAGCTGATTGCGTTCTTTTTACAGGTGTAGCAGGAGCAGTTGCTCCTCAGCTAAACATCGGAGATATTGTTATTTCCACAAGCTGCGTGCAGCATGATATGGATTGCTCGCCTCTCGGCTTTGCTCGTGGAACGATTCCATTTCACCCAAGATCGGAGTTTCCAGCAGACGAGCGTTTAATTGAGCTCGCCTCAGCAGCAAGCGAGCGACTATTCTCAGGGCGCAGCCTGAAGGGCAAAGTGCTCTCAGGCGATCAATTTATTGCTAGCCGCGAGACAGTAAAGCTTCTGCATGAGACGCTGGGTGGCGCATGCGCGGAAATGGAAGGCGCTTCGGTTGCGCAGGTATGCGATATGAATGAAACGCCATTTGTTATCATTCGCTCGATGTCGGACAAGGCTGATGGCTCAGCCCATGTGAACTTCTCGGAGTTTACAGTAACGGCTGCCAACAACTCATATCAAATCATTGATGATATCGTACGGCACGTTTAATTTTAATGAGATAGATGAAGGAGGAGCCCCGATGCTGGCATCGGGGCTCCTCCTTTTTTCTATGATTGGAGCATTGTCTTGAGTGCATTGATGTTTATATATCCTGAACGGCGATTTTTTGCATAGCTCTATTTTTTTCAGTGATCTCGGCGCGCCTTGGCATAGGCTCAATGTCAGTCTGATCATCCAACCATTTTGTCGGCAGCTTGAGCGGGCTTAAGGTGGTCCAGCGCCGAAGCCAGCTTTCAGGAAGCGGCGGCGTTTCTCCGGCAGCTATCGCTTTAGCAATTGGATGCTCTATCATTGTGAGCCAAACTAAAGACCAAGCTCTAGGCACGACGCGAAAAATATCGTAGCCGCCTCCGCCAAGCGCAATCCATCGTCCATTAGTATGCTCATGAGCTAATTCATGAATGATCGCTGGGATTTCGGCATAGATCCGCATGCTGCAATGAATATGAGAGAGCGGGTCAAATGCGTGCGCATCACAGCCGTGCTGACTGATGATGATATCCGGTTTGAACGCAGCGATAACTTTGCGTAGAGTAACATTAAAGCTCTCCAGCCAAGAGTCATCCTCGGTATAAGGCTCAAGGGGAACATTATAGCAGGCACCGAATCCATGGTCCACGCCTTTCTCGTGAACGAAGCCTGTTCCAGGGAACAGAAATTTACCCGTTTCATGAATGGAATACGTGCATACGTTAGGATCATCATAGAAAACCCATTGAACGCCGTCTCCGTGGTGGACATCGGTGTCGATATAAAGCACTTTAGCGCCGTAGGCTTGACGGATATGCTTAATGGCGACCGCGGCGTCATTATATACGCAAAAGCCCGAAGCGCGGTCAGGAAAGGCGTGGTGCAGTCCGCCGGCGACGTGATAGGCATGCTTAGTTCGGCCCGTCATAACAGCATCAGCAGCGGCTACAGAGCCATTGACAATAGTCATCGCAGCTTTGTGCATGCCTGGAAAATAGGGCGTATCCTCAGTGTGCAGACCAAATTGCTGAGCGAGCAAGCTGCTGTCGTCTAATGACGCGTCCTCGCTTAATTGCTTGACGGCAGACAAGTAGTCGGTTCGATGAACAAGCGAAAGCATTTCTTCCTCGGAGTAGGCGGGAGGAGCTTCCATCTGCTTCTCGGAAATAGCATTTATTTCTTTAAGCAAATCTATCGTTAGCGTGATCCGCAGCGGATCGAAAGGATGCTCCTCGCCAAATTTATATCCACTAGAATCCGTATGATGAATGAAAATAGCATCTGAAGCCATCCCTATCCTCCTAAAAGGTTTGCGGTAGCAAACCTACTTCGTAAGCATAAGCTAAGGTTCACGGTAGCAATCCTGCCTCGTAAGCATGAGCTTAATACATAAATCGTTGACGAAAGCGAACCCGGTCAAAATGCTCCACTGAGCTTAGCGGAACCTCCTTGCCGATACGCACCATAAGACAGTTAGCGGGATGGGAGCAAATTTCGGGATCATCCGTAGCGTACCAAACCATTCCAACGGATTGCATCAATTTCTCCATCATTTTGCGGTAATCCCATACATTCAGCTTCGTGCCTTCGAGATCCCAATGCCAATAATATTCAGTCGTAAAGACGATTACGTTCTCTAGCTGCTCTTCTGCAAAAGCGAGCTGAATCATTCGTTTGCCCAAGCCGCAGCCGCGATAATCATCTGCTACCTCTATCGCTCCGAGCTCAATGAGATCGGTCATTCCGCCTTCCGACCAGCGTTCAAGCTCATCGGCATAATGGAAGGTGACATAGCCTACAATAACGTCTCCCTCACGGGTTAATATGATTCGCCCTTCACTCAATCCGGCGATTTCAATAAGGGCATCATGCTGCTCATTCGGCCTGCGGAATGCGTCTAGCGATTTGTGCATCGTCATATTTGCTAGTCGTTCAGGCGGTACGGGTCCTTCGATAATTAGCTCACGGCTTGCGTCTAGAGCGAGCTGTTCCCGCTGCAAACGCTTTCGATGTTCCAAGGCTGAACCTCCTTTGTTGATAGGCTGCTGTCGGATCTCATGCCCCTACTATTCTTTTATAACAAACATTGGTTAAAATGAAAAGCGTAGTCGAAAATAAATAGGTTATGCTATAATGGGTTAGGCGGTTGAAGTGATAAGGGTGCCTATAGCTGTCAGCTTGTTTGCCTCAGGTTTGACTAGTTTATGAAAGCGCATTCTTGTGGATGAAGCACACAGATTTGATGGGAGAGTGACAGTATGATCAACTTGCATCAAGAAAGAATTCCAGCAACGGCACTAAATTCAAACTTACCGAGCTATGAAGCAGCAGTAGACTCTTTTGATTGGAGTCAGATCGAAAGTCAATTCAGCTGGCATACGACAGGAAAAGTGAATATGGCTTATGAAGCCATCGATCGGCATGTTGAGCAAGGCAAAGGCGGGAAAATCGCTCTCTACTACAGTGATAGTGTGCGCGATGAATCCTACACTTTTGAACAGCTGAGCAAGCAATCCAATCGTTTTGCAAACGTTTTACGCAAGCTTGGCGTTTCGAAAGGCGAACGTGTCTTTATTTTTATGCCTAGGACGCCAGAGCTTTATTTCAGTGCGCTTGGCGCGTTGAAGATTGGCGCAGTTGTAGGGCCTTTATTCGAAGCGTTTATGGAGACGGCAGTAAAGGACAGGCTGCAGGATAGCGAAGCTACTGCGATTATTACGACGCCTGCTTTATTCCAACGAATAAAGCGCGATGAGCTGCCAAACTTGAAACATATTATCGTATTCGGTCAGGATGTGCCGAAGGAAGAGGGCATTATCGATTTTGCGGAAGAGATGGCAATTGCATCGGATGAAGCGGAAATCGAATGGCTTGACCGTGAGGATGGCCTTATTTTACATTATACCTCCGGCTCGACAGGTAAGCCCAAAGGCGTCTACCATGTACAAAATGCGATGGTTCAACATATGTATACAGGACAAATTGTGCTTGATTTGAAAGAGAATGATATTTATTGGTGCACTGCCGATCCAGGCTGGGTTACTGGCACATCGTACGGTATATTTGCACCTTGGCTGAACGGCGCAACGAATGTCATTCGAGGCGGACGCTTTAGCCCAAGCGATTGGTATGGCGTTATTCAGAAATACGGCGTCACGGTTTGGTATAGCGCACCAACAGCTTTCCGCATGCTGATGGGTGCTGGCGACGATATTTCGCAGCAGTTCAATCTGACAAGCCTGCGGCATGTGCTAAGCGTTGGAGAGCCGCTCAATCCAGAAGTCGTTCGTTGGGGAATGAAGGTATATGGCCAACGCATTCATGACACATGGTGGATGACGGAGACTGGCGGCCAGCTTATTTGCAACTATCCAAGCATGGATATCAAGCCAGGTTCTATGGGTAAGCCTCTTCCGGGAATTAAAGCTGCGATTATTGACGATAGCGGCAATGAGGTTCCGCCATATCGTATGGGTAATCTTGCGATTCAAACCCCATGGCCGTCCATGATGCGCAAGGTGTGGAATAATCCTTCTAAATACGAAGAGTATTTCTACCTGAAAGGCTGGTATATCTCGGGTGATTCCGCGTATATGGATGAAGACGGATATTTCTGGTTCCAAGGACGTATCGACGATGTTATCAATACAGCGGGTGAGCGTGTTGGACCATTCGAGGTAGAGAGCAAGCTGGTCGAGCATCCGGCGGTAGCGGAGGCGGGCGTAATCGGCAAGCCGGACCCGATGCGTGGGGAAATTATTAAAGCGTTTATCGCGCTGCGCGAAGGATATGTGGCATCAGATGAATTGAAGCAGGAAATATCGCAATTCGTAAAAGTAGGATTATCCGCGCATGCTGCGCCTAGAGAAATCGAGTTTAAGGACAAGCTTCCAAAAACACGAAGCGGTAAAATCATGCGCCGCGTACTGAAAGCGTGGGAGCTGAATTTGCCAACTGGCGATTTGTCCACGATCGAGGATTAAGATCATTACCATAAAAGAGAGGATGTCTCCCGTTCAGGAGGCATCCTCTCTTTTTCAGTAAATTACCGCTGGAATAGCTCAATCCGCTCGCCATCAAGCCCGCTTACGAAAAAGTACTTATAACCGTTCGGAAGCGTCGTAATCTCTTCATCAACAAAGGATACGTCGAGCTGCTTCAGACGTTCGAACTCCGCTTCCACATCGTCAACGGTAACGGCGAAATGATGCACCTTGCCTTCAATCGGAAGGCTATCGTTATAACCCTGGATTAGCTCCAGCTCCGTCTCATCCGTTTCGCCAAAGCCGAGAAAAGCGAGCTCAATAACCCCATTTGTATGAAGCGTGCGCCCTTTAAGCTCAAAACCGATGATGTTGGTATAGAAGGCTATGGAAGCCTCAATATCTTTCACCATTACTCCAACATGATCCAAGCGTCTGTTAGCCATCGTTATTGCTCCCTCCTAAGATAAAATATAAAATTTTTCGTTTATGTAATCAATAAATTTTATCATAAGGAGGAGAAAGCTGTCTATGCATTGCATTTTGAAGAAAATGGATTGACATTCATGTGTGCACCTTTATAATGTTGTTAGATCCTAGTAAACGGATGGGAATAATTATGATAAGGAGGCAGGCTAGTTGGAGAAACGGAAATTAGGAAATAGCGAGCTGTTTCCCTCAGTTATTGGCTTTGGCGCTTGGGCTGCCGGGAAGAAGGGCTGGGGCGAGGTCGATGATCACGAGGTTGAGGCCGCCATACATCGTGCATATGATTTGGGCATTACCTTTTTTGATACATCACCTGTTTATGGTTTGGGGCACTCCGAGCAAACGCTTGGAAAAGTACTTCAGCCTGTCCGTGAAAAAGTCATTATCGCGACAAAAGCTGGCCTCGCCTGGCACGAACATGAGAAGGGGAGCATTAAAGCAGCAAAGGCGAATATCGTGCGCGAAGTAGAGGAGAGCCTGCGGCGTTTAAATACGGACTATATTGATTTGTATCAAGTTCAAGCACCTGATCCAAGCAACAATATACCAATCGAAGAGACATTCGAATCGTTGAATCAGTTAGTGGAAGAGGGAAAGATACGCTATATCGGCGTTTCAAACTTCAATGTTCAGCAATTAGTTGCTGCGCAAACGGTTAGTTCTATCGTTTCTTTGCAATCGCCATATAACCTGTTTCAACGAGACGTAGAGCATGCAGCGCTGCCTTATGTCAAACAGCTGAATATCGGTTTTATTCCGTATAGCCCACTGGCGCAAGGCTTGTTGACGGGTAAATTCAACTATTTAACGAGGCTCCCTCAGACAGATGTGCGAGCGCAGCTTAACCCGTTATTTTCTGAACAACAGTTTATTAAAAATTTGGTGGTCATTGAAACGTTTACGGGTATAGCAAGAGCTATCGGAAAGCCGCTTAATCAGGTATCCATAAATTGGCTGTTATATCGGAAGGAAGTATCGAGCGTCATTGCAGGCGCAAAAACGATTAAGCAGGTTGAGGAAAATGTTGCTGCTGCAAAATGGAGCTTATCAAGAGAAGACTTTGAGCAAATCAGCCGATTATTTGAAACGGATTCATCCTATGTCATATGAAAAAAAGGCAGCAGCCTCTTACGAGGCTGCTGCCTTTTTGACTAAATGGCCTTATGTGACTAGCCTTACTTACGGTCGAAGCAACAAGTACTTGCTAACTGATGGTTTGCTTCGAGGATGGTGCAGATTCGCCACTTGCATTTTCCGAAGTTACATAGAAGCTTCCTGTTACGAGCGGTGCAACATATTCAAAGCTTGTTTCCGAGGTGGAAGCGATCTTCGAATATTGACCATCATTATTTGAGCTATAGTATACATGATACTGTACCACTTGATCTGAGACGCTGTTAGACGCCCAAGTTAAGCGTACGCTAAGATCCGTTTTTGCAGCCTTTAAGCCTGTTGGAGCAGCAGGCGCTGCTGTGCCTGGCTGCTCTCCTCCCGGATTATCGCCGCCCTCAGGCGGATCTGGGATGACAGGCGTATTTCCATACTGAACCAACTGGCTTGGAGCGGATTCTTTGCCGACGACATCTACCGCAGTCACGTAATACGTATAGCTCTGAGAGCTGGAGGTGTTGAACTTCATCCGCTTCTCGTCACCAGCAATGATGGATCCTCCTTGCTTCTCGTAAGCGCCCTGATTAATCGATCTGTAGACGCGATAACCAACGACATCCTTAGCTGAACTTTCACTAAATGTCAAAATGAGCACACCATCCGTTGATTGCAGCTTAATGCTTGCAGGAGGCGGTGGAGCAGCACCGTCATCGTTACGCGGATCTGGCTTGGAAGGCGCATTGTTTTCCGCGTCCGCAGGCAAGTATACCGATATCGGACGCCGGCTTTTTGCCGGTAATTTGGATTGGGCAGCTCTGATTTCATCCATCAGGACATCTAAAGGTTTTTTTCGTTTAATGACGATTTGCTCTTTAACCATATCGCTTGGCGTAGCGGGGTTAGGGACGTAATTTACACCCTCGTAAGTAATATACGCCATCTTAACTAGAGTATCGTCTGTTTTCTTCGGAATATCCTTTTTGTTGAACCAATCGGTTACGAGCATGCCGGCTTCCTTCGTTAATTGGCTTGGCAGCAAGCCGCTTGCGCTGGACACTGTCGCTTTGACGACGCCGGAAGGCCGCTCGAATTTATCGGTTACGAAAATTTCTGGTTTTGTTTCTGCTAGTTTGTTCATAATTAACGCCCATATTGAACGGGCTCTTGCTTTGCCGTTCTCCGAGAGGGAGTTAACCTGCTCTTCATAGCCGGACCACACACCTAAGGTAATATCAGGCGAGAAGCCCATAAACCATACGTCGCCATAGCTTTGTGTCGAGCCTGTTTTACCGGCAATCGGGATTTCGCCGTATTTCTTGAATTGTGATTTTAGCTTGTTGGCAGAGCCGCTTCTGTCCGATATAACGGTAGACAGCATATCGGTCATCAGGAATGCGCTTTGCTCCGAGAACACGCGTTTTGGCTCTTGCTTGTGCTCGTATACGATCTTGCCGTTGGCATCGGTTATTCTTGAAATCATATAAGCATCATTGAACACGCCTTTGTTCGGAATGGAGCCGTAAGCATTCGTAAGCTCTTCCACGGATGTGCCGATGCTTAATCCTCCGATTACGCCGGTTTGCGCATAGGCATCTTCCGGCTGGAGCGTCGTAATGCCGAGCTTTTTGACAAAAGCCCAAGCATTTTCGATTTTGACTTCTTCATTAAAAATTTTCAAGGCTGGCAAATTCAATGATCGGTTTAATGCTTCCCGCGCCGTAACGAGACCCGCAAACTTCCGGTTGACGTTCATCGGGATATGGAAGCCCTTCTGACCGTCCTTGAGGACGATCGGTGCATCATCAATGATGCTGGCAGGCTGGATAAGGCCTTGTTCAATAGCAGGCAAATAGGCGGCTAGCGTTTTCATGGTAGAGCCTGGCTGCCTAGTCATTTGAGTAGCATAGTTTAGCTGCTCCTCGTAAAAGTCGCGGCCTTCGAGCATTCCGACGATGGCTCCGGTTTTGTGATCCAGCATAATCGCTGCGATTTGCTCGAGACCTTTTTCCTCACTGTAAGGTGAGAAGTTTTCATCGTTGCTGCCGATCTCACGCATAAGCTGATAGATATCCTTGTCAATCGTCGTATAGACATGATAACCGCCGCGAAGCAGATGATCACGGGCTTCCTCGATTAACGCGGCATTTTCCTTTTTGCGAAGATCAGCTTTCGTCAACGTCTTATCCTGCGCCATAAGCATAATTTCCGCTGCTTGGCGTTCTGCTTCAAGCATCAAATAAGGATAAGTCGTATAGGCTTTCTCAGATGGCTTGGCTAGCGTCTTCCGAATGTCGAATTTGAGCGCTTCATCGTATTCCTGCTGCGTGATGCGGCCCGTCTCGAACATCCGCATCAGCACGGTCCGTTGCCGGCCAAGCGCCAAGTCGAATCCGCCTTGGTTGAATTGACCTTTTCCCGTGAATGCAGTGTAGGCTGAAGGCCGCTGCGGGAGACCTGCCAGATAGGCAGACTGCGCAAGATTTAGTTGGTTAAGATCGGAAATATTAAAAATACCTTTTGCTGCTGCTTTAATACCGAATAGATTGTAGCCGCTAGAACCGTTTCCAAACGGAACCTTGTTCAAGTAAGCCGTTAAAATTTCTTCCTTCGTTAGATAGCGCTCCATGCGCAGGGACAAAAATATTTCCTTGATCTTACGGCTGTCCGTTTTGTCCAAGCTTAGAAATACGCGGCGAGCTAGCTGCTGGGTAAGCGTGCTTCCCCCGGTTTGCGTATCCTCGTTAAGAAGCTTTTGCTTCACGGCGCGTCCAAGTCCGTTGATGTCTACCCCTTTGTGCTCGAAAAAGTTGTTGTCTTCAATACCGAGTACGGCATTGATAACTTGAGGCGGTAAATCATCGTATGTAATGATCATCCGATCCTCAGACGTTCTAAGCTGTCCGACAAGTGTATCATCATTGAAATAAACGAACCCGGTGATGGCATTTTCGCCGACTTTTTCTTCAATGACGGTCCGAGGCCTTACCTCCTCATTTTTCACGAGTGCTGCAACATAGCCAGTAACTGCGCCGCCTGCAAGCAATCCGATGAAGATTCCGAAGTATACCATCCATTTGACTGTTATAAATGTTACGATTCCGAATGTACGCCATTTGCTTCTTTTGACTGGCGACGGTTGACGATCCTCTTGCATTTTTATGACTCCTCCTCCAAATAGCACACCTATTATAACATAAATCACCAAAGTAACGCATGCTTTAACAGCATTGACTTCCTGCTTTGTACTATGGTATAAAATCTATAATGTTTTATCTAATCAATGCTTTGAAGGGCATGAGTAGACAGCGAATCGTAATTTCAGAGAGCCGGTGGGTGGTGGAAACCGGTATGCGCCGCATGTTGAATTACCGCCTGGAGCTAAGTGAAGGAACCGATGCTAACGATCAGTATTTGCCTGATAAGGCAGCTGACGAAAGCCGTAGTAGTTCACTTCGGAGCCCGTCTCCGTTATCAACAACGAAGTGAGAGTATTGCTCGAGTCCCAATGATTAAGGTCATTGAATGACAGACATACTCTAACGAGGGTGGTACCGCGAGCTAATCCTTCTCGTCCCTTGGGGCAAGAAGGATTTTTTATGTCTATATAGACGTATACGAGGGAGGAAAAGTTGTATGGTAAAGTGGGAAAGTTTGTCGAAAGAGCAACAATTGGAGGTCGAGCGCCAGCTTGCGGTTATTCGGAGAGGTGTCGTAGAAATCGTGCCTGAGGATGAATTGAAAAATAAAATAGCAAAATCAGTCGCGACAGGCACGCCTCTTAAAGTAAAGCTGGGCCTTGATCCATCGGCGCCAGATATTCATATCGGGCATACCGTTGTTTTGCACAAGCTGCGTCAGTTTCAAGAGTTTGGCCACCAGATTCAGCTAATAATCGGTGATTTTACGGGGAGGATCGGCGATCCTACCGGCAAATCGGAAACGCGGAAGCAGCTGACGGAAGAAGATGTGAAGCGGAATGCGGAAACGTACCAGAAGCAGATTTACAAAATTTTGGATCCACAGCTAACGAAGCTCTACTACAACTCGGAGTGGCTGGCGCCTCTCAACTTCGTTGATGTCGTTAATTTAGCTGCGAAAGTAACCGTTGCGCGCATGATGGAGCGTGACGACTTCACTAAGCGCTACACGAGCGGATTGCCGATCAGCATACATGAATTTTTTTATCCGCTTATGCAAGGCTATGATTCGGTTGCTCTAGAGTCCGATGTAGAGCTTGGCGGTACGGATCAGACATTTAATCTGCTCATGGGCAGAACGCTGCAGAAGGAATATGGCAAAGAGGCTCAGGTAGCCATTACGACGCCGTTGATCGAGGGCCTCGATGGCGTAAACAAGATGAGCAAAAGCTTGGGCAATTACATCGGTATCGATGAGGAGCCAAACCAAATTTACGGCAAGTCGATGTCGATCCCAGATGAGCTTATGTTCAAGTACTATGAACTTGCAACCGATTTAAGCAATGAGGAGCTGGCCGCTTTGAAGTCCGGTCTTGAGGATGGCTCCGTACATCCGCGCGATGCAAAAATGCAGCTGGCGGCTGCGTTTGTGCGAATGTACCATGGTGAAGAAGCAGCGAATGCCGCCGAAAATCATTTTATTACTGTCTTTCAGCAGCGCGCTCTCCCGGATGATATTCAAGAGGTGCACGTCTCCTTGGGAGATTTGGATAACGGACAAATTCGCATCGTAAAGCTTCTTACTGTGCTTGGTTTGCTCCCGACGAGCAGTGAAGCAAGGCGCAGCGTGCAGCAGGGAGCGGTACGTATTAATGAAGGGAAAATTACCGATGTAAATGCTGATGTTACACTTCATGATGGTGACGTGCTTCAGGTTGGCAAACGCAAGTTCGTCAAAATTAAATTAGGATAATGGTTCTAATAAAGCTTGTTGAATGGATAAAATTCAGCAAGTTTTATTTTTTTTAGAAACATAAAAACGTTTCCAACGTAATAAATAACGGAAGTATTAACAGGTTCTGGATTCTATGAGAGGGGGAGGAAGTTGGAGACGCTATTTATGTCTTGTCTAATCGGCGGAATTTTGTATGCTCTCGTTAGTGTAATATTCGGGGATTGGCTGGGGCTGCTGTTGGACGGAGCGCTCGATTTTTTATCGTTAGACGGTCATTCATGGCTGTCGCCGACTGCGCTTGTTGGAGGAATTACCGTATTTGGTGGGGCAGGGCTCATGCTCGAACGATACACCTCTTTAGGAGCGTCAGCCGTTTTATTGGTCGCCTTATTGATTGCGCTCATAGCGGGAACGGGCGTGTTTTTCCTGTATATTAAGCCTATGGAGCAGAGTGAGAACTCAATCGCTTTTTCACTTAATGGCATGTCCGGCATGCTTGGGGAAGTATTGGTACCGATTCCGGCTGAGGGCTATGGTGAAGTGATGGTAAAGGTCGGTGCTGGCTTTACGAATCAGATCGCCGCAAGCTTTGAGGGCGTTGAAATTGCAGGCGGATCTAAAGTGGTCGTCGTCGAGGTAAGAGACAGTACGCTTTATGTGTCCGAAGTGAACTTATCTTAATTCATATAGGAGAGAGGGGAATGTCAATGCCGGAGGTTTTCGTAATACCCGCAATCGTTGTCGGAGTGCTTGTTGTTTTGGGTCTTGCCTTCTGGGCGCGCTATAAGACGGTTAGCCCGGATGAGGCGATGCTCGTAACGGGTTCGTTTCTTGGTTCTCGCAATGCCAGCACGGATGAATCGGGTCGTAAAGTAAAGATCATTAGAGGCGGCGGCGCATTTATTTTGCCAATCTTCCAGAAGGCTGAGTTTTTATCCTTGCTGTCTCATAAGCTTGATGTGTCGACACCAGAGGTTTATACGGAGCAAGGGGTTCCGGTTATGGCCGACGGCGTGGCGATTATTAAAATCGGCGGAGCGGTAGAGGATGTGGCAACGGCGGCGGAGCAGTTTCTAGGCAAGCCGACCGAGGCGCTGAAGGGTGAAGCGCAGGAGGTGCTGGAAGGGCATTTGCGTGCTATTCTAGGCTCTATGACAGTAGAAGAGGTGTATCGGAACCGTGACAAATTTGCGCAGGAAGTGCAAGGCGTTGCGGCTAAGGACTTGAAGAAAATGGGCCTTCAAATCGTATCCTTCACGATCAAGGACCTGCGTGATAAGCATGGATACTTGGACGCACTAGGCAAGCCGCGTATCGCAGCAGTTAAGCGTGACGCGGAGATTGCTGAGGCCGAAGCGGTTCGGGATGCTAGAATTCAAAAGGCGCTTGCAGCCGAGGCTGGTCAAAAAGCCGAGCTCGTGCGCGATACAAACATTGCAGAAGCGGAGAAAGAGAAGGAAATGAAGGTTGCTTCCTTTAAACGGGATCAGGATACAGCCAAGGCAGAAGCGGATCAGGCTTATTCGATTCATGAAGCCCGCGCGAAGCAAAGCGTAGTCGAGGAGCAAATGAAGGTAGAGCTCGTGCGCAAGGAGCGTGAGATCGATCTCGAAGCGAAAGAAATTTTACGCCGCGAGAAGCAGTACGATGCAGAAGTGAAAAAGAAAGCTGATGCGGACCGTTACGCGGTCGAGCAGGCGGCTGAAGCGAATAAGGCGAAGCTCCTTCGTGAAGCAGATGCGTTGCAATACCGTATAGAGGCAGAAGCGAAGGCGCATGCCGCTCAGAAGCGTTTGGACGGTCTAGCAGTTGCTGATGCGGAGAGAGCGAAGGGAACGGCGGAGGCAGACGTAATCAGGCTTCGTGGTTTGGCGGAAGCGGAAGCGAAAGAGAAGCTTGCTGAAGCATTCGAGAAGTTCGGAGAAGCTGCCGTGCTTGATATCATTGTCAAAATGCTGCCTGAGCTTGCCGGCAAAGTGGCTGAGCCGCTCAGCAACATTGATAAGCTTACCGTTGTAGACACCGGGAATGGAGAAGGGGCAGCGCGATTAAGCAATTATGTGACTTCCTTGATGTCTACCGCGCCAGAGATGCTGAAAAGCGTGTCCGGCATCGATGTGAATGCCCTTATTAAAGGACTGACATCCAAAGCGATCAGTGCACCGAGCGAAAGCAGAAAACCTGTAGATATTACTGCTGCTGCTAAGCTGCCTGAACAATCGTAAGAAAGAGCAAAAAAAAACCTTGAACCAATAGGTTCAAGGTTTTTCTTATCATTAACGGCTGTAGAATTCGACGATTTGTTTCTCGTCGATATCTTGGGAAAGCTCACCGCGATCAGGCAGACGAAGGAATTTACCTTCCAATGTTTGATCGTTGAACTCTAGGTAGTTCGGAAGGTGGTGACGGCCTTCCATAGCTTCTTTAATTGTTCTTAGGCCGCGGCTGCGCTCGCGCAAACCGATTACATCGCCAAGAGAAACGCTGTATGAAGCGATATCCACTTTCTTGCCGTTTACAGTTACGTGACCGTGTGATACCAGCTGACGAGCTCCTGCGCGTGAGTTGGAAAGGCCAAGGCGGTAAACGAGGTTGTCAAGACGGCTTTCAAGGAGGCCCATGAAGTTTTCACCGGCTTTACCTTTCATTTTTGCCGCTTTGTCAAACAAGTTGCGGAATTGTTTTTCATTCAAACCGTACATGTGGCGAAGCTTTTGTTTCTCTTGCAATTGAACGCCATAACCGCTCATTTTTCTGCGTTGGTTAGGGCCGTGTTGACCTGGTGGAAATGCGCGTTTTGCAAGTTCTTTACCCGTTCCGCTCAAAGAGATTCCAAGGCGACGGCTTAGTTTAAATTTAGGTCCTGTATAACGTGACATACGTAATATTAACTCCTTCATCAAATAAATTTGTGAATGGGGTTGTGTTTCGCCGAATACGTTCAACGTCCGAGCAAGCTCGTCCCTGATAGGCTAGTCAGCCGCTGGCCTACAGCGAACGTATTTCATGAGGGTGACACAAAACCGTACGCCCATCTATTCATCAATAAATAATATATGAAATATATAGTCGTTGTCAAGGTTCATGCATGAATTTAAACGAGATTGTATGAGCATCAAAAGTCCTATGTTTTATATAGTTAGTAGTGCAAATTTCTCAAAGATGGAGTATGATGATTGTTATAATAAGCTAAAATGGGAAGCTCATCTCCTTGGTTATAAGATGAAAGGGTTGGGGCTGCATGGTTGATCAAGTGAATAGCAATTTTGCATATCATAAAACCACTACAATTGTGGATACATCAGCACAATCACAACCGGTTTGGTTCAGTAGAGAAGATATTAGCGATGCGGACAAGCCATTGCTGTCTATTTTGTTACAAGAAAGCTTTAATCGGTGGGCAAATGAATCAGCAGCTTTGGCATCAGCATTTGAGAATGGCGAGTTTGTGCTATTCAATCAAGATGCGGAAGAGGTAGCTGCAGCCGGGCAGTATGCCGATGATCGTGGAAATCGTAATGCTGCGCTTGAAAGGGCTGCCAGCCGTGTTCTGAGCAGCGGAGAGAACGATGTGTGCAGCGAGGAAGATTTATTTGTGGCAGCGGTGCCTTTGCATCGGCGTAATGATGGCGCTGTTTTCGGCGTTTTCACATATATAACATCAAGAGGCTCTCAGTGGGATGTGTCCCAACTTATAGGCTGCTCGCTTCATTTTCGCAGCTGTTTTTACCATAACTTCGAACAAATTTTCGTCAAGGATCTTCTCCAGCAGCAGCAGCGGGCAGAGAAGGAAGAGAAAAAAAGAAATGAGCTGTTTCAAGCTGCCAAACGGCTGTATGATCAAATCGACGTTTCCTCTGTTCTCTCAGAGCTTCTTAGCAGTTTAGAGATGCTATACCCGAGCTCCGAGGTCCATTTGTATTTATCGCAGGATCACTTGAACGGCGATCCTCGCGTGAAGCCGCTCGTATTCAAAAATGCCGAGCATGATCTCGTGGCCAAAGCGTTTCTGAACGGAAAATCGGTGTCCGAGCAGGAGAGGGACGGAACGCTACGGCTGGCTGTTCCGATGACCGGCAAGCAAGCTGCGTATGGCGTGTTATGCATGTCTATCGGGCCAGGCCAATGGGATGAGGCAGATTTGCCGGCCTTTCTTCTGCTAGCCGATACTTCAGGGTCGGCGTTCGAGAATGCGAAGCTGTACGAGCAGTCTAATTTGCTTATCAATGAGCTGCGCCTTATTAATGAGCTTACGAAACGACTGAACCAGTCGCTTAGGCTGAAAGAAATTTTTCAATTTGCGACAAGCGAGCTTCTGACGATATTTGATGCTGATTTTTGCTGCGTCCTGCAGCTGAATAAAGATAAGAATCAATTTGTCGTGATGTCCAGCAATTTCCCGGCACTTGCGAGCGAGCATTTCTCGCCCGACTATGGCTTCTGCGGCATGGTTTACCGGACTAAAGAGCCTTTAATCATATCCGATTACTGGCATACGCGCGTTGTGACCTCCAAGCTGATGGACAATACGGGCTCGAGATCGCTTATCGCAGCGCCGATTTTGGCGGATAACGAAGTCGTTGGCGTCATTCTTGTTACGCATAAGGCGCCAAATTTTTTCTCTTACGAAAATTATAAGCTGCTTCAAGTGATGAGCACCCATATCGGACTTGCCGTGACGAACGCTTCCTTGCATGCTGAGGTGCGCCGGATGGTTATTACTGACAATCTGACCGGGCTTCATGCTCGTCATTATTTAAATGAACAAATTCAAAACCGTCAGCGCAAGGATCCGTTTGGATCCCTAATCCTTGTGGATATTGATTTGTTCAAGCGCGTAAACGATACGTTCGGGCATCAGGTCGGTGATCGGATTCTCATTCAAGTGAGCGACATTATAAGGAACTCGATCAGACAAGGCGACATCGCGGCGAGGTGGGGCGGCGAAGAGCTTGCGGTATATCTGCCGGGCATTCGAGCTGAGCAGGCTTTCCGCATAGCTGAGCGGATCAGGCAGCAGGTGGAGAAAGAGACGGACCCTGTCGTTACCGTCTCCTGCGGCGTATCCGAGTGGACGTTTGAGGATGATAAAATTAGCGTGGAAACGTTGTTTTACCGTGCCGATATGGCGCTTTATGAGGCCAAGCATAACGGAAGAAATTGTATATTCGTAGGACAAAACGGAATATAGCCTGTTATTGATAGAAATACAGGTCAGATAAAGGATGCCTTTGCGGGCATCCTTTTCTTTTTGCTCCTAAGTGGAATAAGTAGCAGGCAGGTTAGGGACGATACTACAATAACCGATTTGGACGGGAGGAGCAGAAATGAGACGAAACAAAGCAATTGGAGTGTGTCTACTCGCAATAGCATTCATATTGTCGATGCTCGGATGCGGCGATGCCGGAGATAAGCGATCGCCGGGGGAATGGCTTTCTTTATCCTATTCAGGGCTTGCGGCTACCGATCAATACGCTTTTACGGGCTCGATGAGCATAAAGACGGCGGATGGCTTGGAGTTTAAGCCGGAAGTATTCGAAGGCAAAGTGGTGGATCATCAGCAATTAACGATCCAGACGAATACGGCTGATCCGCTGCATTGGAATCCTGTGCAAGTGCTGGAGGCCTTGAACAATGCAAATGAGGACGTTCGTTTGGCGAACGACACCTACGACCCTGAAACGGTCACGCTGCTGATAACTGAAAATGCAACCGTAACAAAGGAAAGATGGGAGCAAAGGCTGCGTCAGCAGCTCGATCAGCTCGACGTCCCGGCAGAGGATCGTCCGTACCGCCAAGAATGGTTGAAGGAGCTTGCGCGCTCTCGCAAGCAGTTAGATGAAATGCTGGCATCTATGCAAGCCATGACAAAGTATGAGCTGGTCATTGACCGAAATCGGATGCTTCCGCTGAAAATGGAGGAGAAAACCTCCTTCAGCTATTCGTACAATCATAATCCGGTATCAGAGGAAAGGTATACGACTGTAAGGTTTCAATCCTTTAACGGAGCATCGAGCGAAACTGTTCAACGTACGCAAAAACGTGTTACGATGGATTAGAACAAAGGAAGAAGGAGAGGATTTTTAACATGCGTGACCCTAGATTGCAAAAGCTGGCAAAAAATTTAGTCGAATATTCCATTGATGTTCAGCCTGGCGAAAATGTTTTAATTGACATGGTCGGTTCAGAACGGGAGCTGACAAAATGTTTAATAGAAGAGGTTGCAAGGCGCGGCGGAAGACCTTTCGTAGAATCGAGCGATCGCTCCGTGCTTCGTACTTTGCTTCAGCATGCGACCAAAGAGCAAATGGAGCTATGGTCATCGCTTGACTTGGAGCGGATGAAAAACATGCAGGGTTATATCGCGGTTCGCTCAGGCGACAATGTCAACGAGCTGGCAGGTATTCCTGATGCGAATATGCGCTTATACGAGCAAATTTACAGAAATCCGGTACATATGGAGCAGCGCGTTAAAAAAACGAAATGGGTCATTTTGCGTTACCCGACCCCTTCAATGGCACAATTGGCGAATATGAGCACGGAATCGTTCGAGGATTTCTATTTTGATGTATGCAATTTGGATTATGCCAAAATGGACAAAGCGATGGATCCGCTGCAGGCGCTTATGATCAAAACAGATCGCGTCCGCATCGTATCGCCAGGAACGGACCTTAGCTTCTCGATCAAAAACATCGGAGCTAAAAAATGCTCCGGGCATCGCAATATTCCCGACGGAGAGGTATTCTCCGCGCCGGTACGCGACTCCGTGCAGGGCACGATCACGTATAACGCGCCTAGCGTTTATTCTGGCGTAACGTTCCAGAACATCTCGCTCACGTTTGAGAACGGGAAAATTGTGAAGGCAGAGAGCAATGACACAGCCCGATTGAATGAAATTTTAGACATGGATGAGGGCGCTCGTTACATTGGTGAATTTGCTATAGGGTTTAATCCGCATATTTTGCATCCGATGAATGACATTTTGTTCGATGAGAAAATTGCGGGCAGCCTGCACTTCACGCCAGGCCAAGCTTATGAGGAAACGGATAATGGCAACCGCTCCTCCGTGCATTGGGATTTGGTGCTCATCCAGCGTCCGGAGTACGGCGGCGGAGAAATTTATTTTGACGATATTCTCATTCGCAAGGATGGCGTGTTCGTTATTCCTGAGCTTGAAGCGTTAAATTCAGAAAACTTGAAATAAATGAAGAAAGTGTCATTGCTTTCTTATATAATAAATGGAAAATAAAGCGTTTTTCATTTTAACACTTGCTCGATGTTACATTTCGGGTTATCATGGTGACAAAGGTAAGCTTTACTAATTTAACTGGAGGGATCTCCCATGTCCAACAATGCAGCTATTGTAGAAATTTCCCAAACGGCTAGCCAATTCACTTCGTCCATCGTTCTGCAAGCCGAGAGCAAATATATTGATGTAAAAAGCATTCTCGGGCTATTCACAACACTAGTAGGCGGCCATGCATATGAACTGCATGTACACGGACCTGATGCTGAGCAAGCAAAAACAGCGATGGCTGATGTTTTTGCAAAGCATAACTTGAACGTTACCGTTATTACGGATTAGTAGTATTATAATATTACAGAATGGCGTCCCTTCATTTTTGAAGGGGCGCTTTTCTGTTTTGACCTTGTATAATCCCTCTTTTTCGTCTAATATAAAGGGTATAGAAGACGGCGGATACGCGCACAGGGGGGAAAACGATGTCTTCACCGGAAATTACGGTACAATTGCATGAAAAAGCGCTTCGTCTCCTTCAAGAAGATGCGAGTAAAATAGAAAAGCTAATCGAAGTTCAGATGGAAAACTTGACAACCCGTCAATGTCCGCTGTACGAGGAAGTGCTAGATACGCAAATGTATGGATTCTCGCGAGAGGTTGACTTTGCTGTTCGTGCAGGGCTGATAGCAGAGCTTGCAGGCAAGGAAATAGTGAGTCGATTAGAGCGTAATTTAGCAATGCTATACGAAGCTTTGGAAAGAAAAGAGTAGCCTCCAAATGGAGACTACTCTTTTTTTGTTAGGATGGAGCATTGGTATTTGCCTATACAAGGTAGAAGGCAATACCGAGAATTACATAGACCATTAGGAGAAGAACGCCCTCATACCAGTTCGTCTGTCCGTCGCGCGACACGGATTTGGCGATAAAAACGGATACGCCGATTGCGGTCAACTCGATAGGGGTGAACACGATATCCATCGTGTTGCCGAACATCGCGCTGACGAGAATGAGCACAGGCGCAACGAACAACGCGATTTGAAGACTGCTTCCGATGGCGATTTCAACGGCCGCTCCGATCTTGTTTTTCATGGCCAAGATCACGGCTGCGCTATGCTCTGCGGCATTACCGACGATAGCGATGACAAATGCCCCTATAAACAGCTCAGATAGGCCAAATTGCTCGCTAAATGCATCAAGGGTATGTACGAGCCATTCACTCACAAAAGCGACCATGACGGTAGCTAGGACGAGGAAGAAGATCGATTTCCCTTTGGACCAAGCCGGCTCCTCGCCGTGATCGGCATTCATGACCTCGTCAGAGAGCATATCCTTGTGGGTGACCATCGAGAAGATGAGCCACAAAATGTAGGAGATGATCAGAATACCGGCAACCGCTAGGCTTAGGAATTGATCCTTCTCAAAGGTGAACTTCTCTGAAACAACGAATACTGCGGGTACGAAGAGTCCGATAACAGCCATGATCATAAGGGTAGAGTTGTGATCGGCCAATCGGTTGTTGAAGCGCTGCTCCTTGTATTTCAGTCCGCCGAGCAAAATACTAAGTCCCAGCACGAGCAGCAGATTTCCAATGATCGCGCCCGTCAAGCTCGCTTTCACCATGTCGAATTGCTGCTCCTTGATCAAGAATATTGCGATAATAAGCTCAGCGGCATTGCCGAATGTTGCATTTAGAAAGCCGCCTAGCCGCTGACCCGCATAGTGCGCGACGCTCTCGGTCGCTTTGCCAAGGAAGCCTGCCACAAAAATAATGGCAATCGCGGAGATAATGAACTGCAGCGTGTTGCCAAAGTGGGCAAAATGACCGATCCCGCTTAGCGCGAACATGACGATTAAGCCTGTGAAAAACAATTTTTGATTCAAACTAAGCACCTCTTCGCAAATTTGCTGAAAACCTGTTAATAATATAGCGGAAATGATGAGACATGTAAACTTTACCATCATACGATCAAAATGAAACTTACAAATTCTTATATTTTAAAATAACAGATTTTCGCATTCATTTAAAAGCAGTGTTCTTGCTTCGCGACTGACGTTCCATTACAATAAACGTATATGGCAAAATGAGGAGTGAGTCACATGTCCGAAGAACTTCAAACTGGTCTAATCCGAATCTCTGATGATGTAGTAGCAACGATAGCTGGACTCGCAGCGCTTGAAACACCAGGCATTGCAGCAATGTCTGGCGGAATCTCCGAAGGTCTTGCCAAAAGGCTGAGCGGCAAAAACGTGCAAAAAGGCGTATCTGTTGAGGTCGGCACAACTGAGGCAGCTATTGATCTTCGAATTATCGTCCATTACGGCATCCCGATTCAAGAGGTATGCCGTCAACTGCAGCTTAATGTTCGTGAGTCGGTAGAGAATATG
Source organism: Paenibacillus sp. PL91 (assembly GCF_012935325.2). Lineage (GTDB taxonomy): Bacteria > Bacillota > Bacilli > Paenibacillales > Paenibacillaceae > Pristimantibacillus. The sequence goes on along the minus strand of NZ_JABBYG020000002.1, from coordinate 385,580 downwards.
ACTGGCCTGCATGTTGTGGAAGTGAATGTGAAGGTAGAAGGCGTTGCTTTCAAAGAGGAAGAAATAGAAGAATCGCAGCAGCAGCAGCAACGGCTGAAGTAAGGAAATGGATAGCCAAGAAATCAAAAGACCTCTTACATAGAAGAGGTCTTTTGTTTTGTTGTAAATCGGTTTTGCGAACCGTTTTTCGCATTTCGATTTTCAACTTTATTCGATTCTCTTGAGATGCTTAGAAGAACGCCCATGCTCATGAGGCAAATAAGCAAGGATGAACCTCCATAGCTTATAAATGGCAGGGTGACGCCCGTCATTGGAATCGCGTTGGTAACGCCTCCGATGTTGATGAAAGCCTGCATGGTCAACAGGCCGACGATGCCGATGCCTACGATCGTTCCATATTCATCAGGGCATCGCAAAGCTACGATAAGGCCGCGCCATAAAAATACCAAATAAAATAATAAGAAAATCGTGCTTCCGATAAAGCCAAATTCTTCGGCGATAATCGAGAAGATAAAATCATTGTAGGCGTATTGTAAGTAATGCAATTTTTGAATGCTTTCTCCAAAACCAGCTCCTGTCAATCCACCATGTCCCAACGCTTGCAGAGAAGACACAATTTGAAAGCCAGTATCTTGTGCATCAGCAAGAGGATCAGAATAAGCGGTAAACCGGTCAATTCTATACTGCCATCCTGTTGGGTCGAAAGCCATCCCTATGCTGACGATTATGGCGCCAAATATCGCGACGACGACTCCAACCGCAACAAGATGCTTAAGGTTTGCGCCGCCCGCCAAAATCATTATGGTTGCACACGAGCCGAGCACTAAGCAAGAACCGAGATCGGGCTGCATCATAATTAGGCCGCAAATGAAACCAACGATGACGATGACCGGCAGCAGTCCCTTCTTAAAGTCGCGAAACTTCTCTCCCTTCTTGGAAATAAGCGCTCCGAGATACAAGATGAGTGCAAGCTTGGCAGGTTCCGTTGGCTGGATGCCGAGTGAACCGATACCGAACCAGCTTCGAGCACCGTTAACAGACTCGCTGACAAAAGGGACAAGAACGAGCATGAAAATGACAGGTACGAAGAAGAGCATGAAAGCTTTCTTATATACTTGATATCGCAGGTTCATCATAAACAGCATGGTGAACGTACCAAGGCCAGCCCAAATGAGCTGGCGTTTGATAAAGTAAAGTGAATCATTCCCTGTTGATTTTGAAACGGCTGCAATTCCTGAGCTTGCGCTGAATACCATCACAAGCCCGAAACCTAAGAGCAGAAGTGTCAAAATGAGAAGCAGAAAGTCCGGTCTTCCACGGCTACCGTTCTGCGTGGCTTTCATGTTTTCACCGTTATACTAGCAGCTGTTTCAATTGTTGAAGTCTTTGCGTTGCCGTATTCATAATTGGCTGCGGTACCGGAGATTCATATTCAAGGCCATGCGGAAAAGTAGCTCGTCCGATATAGACGGATTCAATGACTAGCACAGCATGCGGTGATTCAAGCTTACCTTCAACAGCACGAGTTGTAATTCTTAGAAAATATTCGGAGCCGCTTGCACGGTCCTCAAGTTTTAAATCGTATGTAGCGCGATAATATTCCCATTGCCAACGGACGAAGCCAACTTTTTCAGCTGATTCATCTAAATGGTCTAGTTCGCTTTTAACACCGTTTAAGCCGGTATTTTCAATAATCATGGTAGTTCCTCCTAAAGGTTTTGTGAAGCAAAACTGACTTCGTAAGCATATGCTTCCATTTCAAAAGACAGAGTTGTACATTCTTTTCTCATGATAGTATGTTTCCCCAGCAAGCGCAACCCTTACTCCAACCCCTCACCGCGGTTAAAAGTGACATTTTGAAGAAATGTATATTTCCTTTTGATTCATTGTCGCATTCGCTTCCTTAATAAGGGCGTCTTCTGGTAAAATAGATGAAATGATCTTATCCGTTAGGGAGCAAGGCTTCCTTAGGTGCGCTTTGTGAAATAAAACGCAGAGTGAGCTTTCAGAAGTTTTTTGTTTCACAAAAATGTTAGGAGGTTTGCGATTTGCAGACAGAGGATGTCGTAGATCTAGAGCTTCAGCAGCTATACCCGAATATGATTCGCTGGCGGAGGCATCTCCATCAATATCCGGAGCTTTCGTTTCATGAGCGTGTCACGTCGAGCTGGATTGCGAGCCAATTAGAGGAGCTAGGCTGCGAGGTGCAGAAGGATGTTGGCGGGCACGGGCTAATCGCCGTATTTAAAGGGGGCAAGCCGGGACCGGTTGTTGCGCTTAGGGCGGATATTGACGCACTGCCCATCCAAGACGAGAAAAAATGCGAATACGCTTCAAAAGTGCCAAACGTTATGCATGCATGCGGTCATGATGGTCACACGGCAACGCTGCTTGCGGTCGCTTCTTATTATTCCGCTAATCTCACCAATGTTAGCGGTGAACGCAGATTGCTGTTCCAGCCTGCCGAGGAGGTTACGCCAGGCGGAGCCATGCCGATGATTATTGACGGGGCGCTTGACGGTGTAGATGCCATTTACGGCGTGCATTTGTGGACGCCGCTTGCACATGGATTGGTTGCTTCCAAAGCAGGGCCGTTCATGTCCGCAGCGGATGAATTCGTCATTGATATCGTTGGACGCGGGGGACATGGCGGATTGCCGCATCAAGCCATCGATGCGATTATGATCGGCTCTACGCTCGTACAGGCGGTTCAATCGATCGTTAGCCGAAATGTGAATCCCCTCCATCCGGCTGTCGTGTCGATTGGCTCCTTCCAAGCAGGCACTACCAACAATGTCATTGCGGAGCGATGCAGGCTTATGGGCACGGTCAGATCATTTGACGAGAAGACGCGGAAAATGATTCACGAACGCTTGGAATCGCTGATTACGCATGTCTGCCAAATGCATGGAGCTGAGTTCGACTACCAAATGCGGATCGGATATCCGCCTGTGGTGAATGATGCGGCGGAGGCTGAGCGTTTTTTCAAGGTGGGTGAACGATTGTTCGGTGAATCGGCTGTCATCCAGTCGGAGGCCATCACTGTGGCAGAAGACTTCTCCTATTATTTGGAAAAGGTTCCGGGCTGCTTTATGTTTGTAGGAGCCGGCAACGAGAGCTGCGGAGCCCATTACTCGCATCATCACCCGAAGTTCGATATCGATGAGAGGGCCATGGTTCGGGCAGCGAGACTTTTGATCGGAATGGCTGAAGATTACGCGAGCGGATCTGTTGAATCCCCTTAAAGATGAATGTTCAAGCTTTGAAGCGGACATGCTATTCCTTGGACTCACAATCAAGGAGGGTATTCAGATGAAAACCATTAAGCAAATTATGTCCACGGATTGCGTCACAGCTACGATGCAGGATAATGTATACGAGCTGGCTGTGAAGATGAAGCAGCATGATATCGGATTCGTACCGATTGTTGACGGCAAGAAGCTTATCGGTGTAGTAACAGACAGAGATTTGGTCGTACGCGGCTATGCGGAGAAGCATTCCGGCTCAACGGCAGTATCGGAAGTGATGACGACGGATGTGGATACGATAACATCGGATACGTCTGCCGATGATGCAGCAGAGCTGATGGCATCAAAGCAAATCCGCAGGCTGCCTGTAGTGGATGGCGGCGAGCTGGTCGGCGTGCTAGCGATTGGGGACTTGGCGGTTCGTGAGATATTCGTCAATGAAGCAGGGGAGGCACTAAGTGCCATTTCCGAGCACGGGCATACAGCGGTTCATTAATCATTGGAACAAACAAATAAGGCTGCCCGATGCGTAGGATTACGCAAGTGGGCAGCCTTATTTTGCATGGGAGACAGCATACTTACTCATCTTCCCAGACGGACACTAATTCATTGTATTGATTATAGAGCTCAGCAGGATCTGACTCTTTGTTACTCCAAATATTCGTTGCGCCCCATTGCAGCATGGCTATATCTGATGAGATCGCCTCGTCTGCGGAGGAAATAACTACTTTTTGGTGAGCCTCCAGCAAGTAATCCCCAAACGGGTATGTCTGATTGCCGCGTACGCTTACGAGCTTCCAGCCATTCAAATCAATCGCCTGATCAGTTGTGTTCGTTGCAGTGACAAGCTCTGCTTGCTTGTCTACTACAATTATAATGCCGCTACGAGCTGCCTTCTTAACAGGGAACTCCGTGCGATTGCTCTCGAAGTCGCTGCTCCAGAGTCCTCGCTTGGCTTGCTTTGCCTGCTGCTCCAATTGTTTGTATGCGTTTTCCATCTTGACATTAGGTTCAATAATAAGGACCTTTGCCAGACCTTGCTCCAGCAGTATTTCGTTTAACATACGGCCATCTTTTAGCTCAACGACTGCCAGCGTACGACCATATTGATCAGCGGTCTCCTTGTCGAAGGTAAGCCGGACCTCTTGCGATTCAGACAACAGCTTCTCCGTTACTGCGGATGCCTCGGGTCCGAATGGCTCCTCCGGACTATTGGGCTTTTTGGTTTCCGGCGTATCTACATATAGAAGTCGAATCGTCGTTTCATCGGAACCGGTCTTGATCTTAAAGGTGTCACCGTCAACATACCCGGCTACCTGATACCATTGGTTCGTCTGAATAACATTCGAGGAAAGCTCGGAAATGGCCGAACAGCCAACAAGCGGCATGCAAATGAGCATAAGGAGAATGATTATAATTCTTTTCATAGAAGTGATACCTCCAGCCCAATATGCGGTCAATTATGAGAACTTCTTAATTACTATAACACATTTTATATAAAAAAATCGCGTAGTGCATGCGCTAGAAGCAGCATAAAAAAGTGTTAAATTCTTCATACTGACAGGAGAGGGCTTTTGTGTAGAAAACCTAAAGCTAATGACAGCAAGGATCATTTGAGGAACAAATTGCTGGAGGAGGAGAATGATGCACGATCTTCATGAAAGGCCATTAGTCGTCCAATCGGATTTATTGGTGCTCCTTGATGAGAGTAAGCCTAAGGCACAGCAAGCAAGAGAGAAGCTCGTTCTCTTCATGGATGCCGTAAAGCGAGCAGGATCAATACACACCTACCGTATAACTCCCTTAACGCTATGGAATGCGGCAGCGGCAGGCGTTACAACGGACGATATTATCGGCTTGCTTGTGAAATATGGGCGTTATGAGCTGCCTTTTCAAGCAGAGGCAATGATACGCAAGCTGATGGGCCGATATGGCAAGCTCTGGCTATCGACTGATTCGGGGAAACTCTTCCTGCATGGAGAAATATCGATAATGGGTGAGTTGACCGCTCACACATCGATAATGAGCTATGTGACGGCACGGAGTGACGGCGCTTGGGAGCTGAACGATAGCTGCAGAGGAGCTCTGAAGCAGGAGCTGACGCGTCTTGGATATCCAATTATCGATTTGGCCGGCTATCATGCGGGCGAGGAGCTTACTGTTCAAATGAGGAATCGAACGCTGCGTGATCGTGCTTTTGAACTTAGGGAGTATCAACAGGCTGCTGTCGAGCTTTTTTATAAGGAAGGGACAGTGCAGGGTGGGAGCGGTGTTATCGTGCTGCCCTGCGGTGCGGGAAAAACGATTGTCGGTATTGCGGCACTGGCCAGGTTGAGCAGAGCAACGCTTATTCTTACGTCAAACTCCACCTCTGTAAAGCAATGGAAGGACGAGCTTCTTGATAAAACGTCACTTACCGATCCGGAGATTGGTCAATATTGCGGCACGCTGCGGCAGGTAAGGCCGGTTACGATTGCCACTTATAATATGATGACACACCGCAAGTCTAAGGATTCCGCATTTACCCATATGAAGCTGTTTTCTGAACGGGATTGGGGACTCATTATATACGATGAGGTGCATTTGCTGCCTGCCCCAGTATTCAGGATGACAGCGGATATACAAGCGACAAGACGTCTTGGCCTTACGGCGACGCTTGTGAGGGAAGATGGCTGCGCGGAGGACGTTTATTCCTTGATCGGCCCGAAACAGTACGATATGCAGTGGAAAACAGCGGAGGCTGGCTCTTATATCGCTTCGGTGTCATGTACGGAAATTAGAGTGCCGCTCCATAAAAATAAGGAGATTTTGTATGCTCAGGCCAGTGCCCGCTCAAAGCTCAGGCTAGCTGCGGAAAATCCGGGTAAAATCCCTGTTGTGAAGCAGCTTTTGCGCGAGCATGAAGGCAAGCCCACTTTGATCATTGGACAATATTTGAATCAATTGCATGAGCTGTCCACTGAGCTTTGCGCCCCTTTACTTACCGGAGAAGTATCTCAGCAGGAGCGGCAGCAGCTGTATGACAGCTTTAAGGCAGGTCAAATATCAGTGCTTATCGTATCAAAGGTGGCGAATTTTGCGGTTGATTTGCCCGATGCAGCCGTCGCGATTCAGCTCTCCGGCAGCTTTGGCTCACGGCAGGAGGAAGCGCAGCGGATCGGGAGACTGCTTAGACCGAAGGCAGGCAACAATAGCGCGTGGTTTTATACCATTGTGACAGATCAAACAAAGGAAACGGAATTTGCTCTCAAGAGGCAGCTGTTTATGCTTGAGCAAGGCTATCAGTATGAAAGAGTTAGCTTGCCTCATGACGAGATCGAGGTTGTGGAGGCTGCTGCTCAATGAGAATGCAACAATTAGTAGATAAGTTACCGGAGGAGCGATTAAAGAGCTTCATGCAAGCGTCCATATGGCAGCCTGCAAGTCAACGGGAATTGTCGTGGCAGGAAGCAGCGGCAAAGGAGGAGACCATTCAAGAGGCAGCTGCTTTGCTATCTCCTTACGCGGCGCTGGTGTTGAAGGAGATGCTGCGTTTCTTTTGCGCTGCGCCTGTCGAGGGTGAGCGGCTCATTAAACAATTGCGTCGGAATACCGATTTATCGGGTGCAGAATGTCAGATCGGAATAGCTGAGCTAGAGGAAGCTGGCATTTTATTCTCCGTAACAAAAGTATGGGGGGAGAGCCTGTATTTTGTCCCGGTCGATAGCTTTGCCAGTTGGCAGAGGGCACTATTCCCATGCAAGCCTATGTCGATAACAGCTGAGGACAGGGAATGGCTAATGAACGGGGTCATCAGACCGTATTGCAGGCCATTTGGCAGGCAGCTGCTTTCCGCCCTTTCGGCATTGGGGCGAAGCGGCTTGGCGCTTACGATAAATGGAACGCTTCCGAAAAAAACGGTGAATAAGCTGCTGCAGGCCGTTGATATAGATGAAAGCCACTTGAAATCGTTTGATCTAAAATGGTCCTATTCTGACGTTTATCCTTTGAAAGCAGCCTTTATATTGGAAGCGGCGTCCGCCCTTGGCTTGTTTGAAGCCGTGGATGGGTCATTTCAATGGAATGATGAAGTGCTCAGCAGATGGATGAGCCTTGAGGAGACAGAGCGGGAGCGTCAATTGTTGAGCTGGTGTCTCGCTTTGCTGCTTCCGGCTGGAGGCTGGAGCGCGCATCTAGCGGCAGCGGTAACCGCTTTGCAAGCTGGGGAATGGTATTTAGTAAGTGAGCTTGACAATCAGTTAAGCGAAGCAGGCTTGCTGGAAGTCGGCGACGCGGAATCCGTTGAAGGCAGCCTGGTCCCATGCTGGTACGGGCTGTTGTATAGCCTCGGCTGGCTTGAGCTTGTGGATAGTTACCGTTCCGATGTCAAAGAGCTGTTTTTTAGATGGAAGTCTATAGCTCCAATAAGTGGCGTGAACGAGCAACCATACTCGGCTGATCATCCTTTTATTGCCGTACAGCCGAACGGGGAAATTATAGTTGAGCCGGCATGCCCCTTTTGGATCAGATGGGAGCTTGAGCTTCTGGCGGAACGGAAATCGGATGAGCTGATTACGATCTATAGATTGGAAGCGGCATCGATTTCACGTGCACTAGAGTATGGAAGAACAAAAGCGTCTATTCAATCTTTTCTACAGCAGTCATCGGGTGGAATATCGCTTCCGCTTGCGGCTCTGGCTTTGCTGGAAGAATGGACGAGTCGCGCATGCCGCACAACGTTTGCAGAGGTTGCGCTTTTGCGCTGCGACAACGAAGCGATGGCGGCGGTCGTTGAGAATAGTCCAGCTATTTCTCCCTTGCTTGTACAGAAGCTGGGTTCCCTAGATTTCATTGTGGACAGGGCGCAAATTAATGCAATTAGAGGCTTGCTGCAAAAGGCAGGTTATCCAGCGCGCAAGGCTGTGCAGTCAGACGCTCAAAACGAAAATAGCAGCTATCCGATTGTCCGGCCTTTTAACGAGCAAGCTTTTGAAGAGCTCTCAACCAGCAAGCATGGCAGACCAGTACCGTCCTATATTTATGAAGCTTTTCCGCTGCAACATTTTGAACTTAATGAACAGGCTGCAAGAAAGAAGCTTGAATCGATGGCTGAGCTTGACCGGGTGCCAGCGATGTGGACGAAGCAGCTGCGAGCTTATCACTACTCCACCAGGAAGGAGCTTATCGAACAAGCATTGCAGTGGCAAATGCCGGTACAGCTGCGAATGGAGCGCGAGCTTCGTTCATTTATACCTGAAAAGCTTGAGCAGCAGGATGATAGCTGGGCTGTCGTCGGATTGCTTCGCGATGAGCCGGAGAGACTTATGATTCGGTTAACTCCGGATATGTGGGAGGAAATGCGCCTTGTCGTTCCCGGTCAAGGGACTCCAATATAATCTCTATCTATTGGCTGCGTGAATATGATATGATAGTGTAGAATTTAGCGAAATGAAATGAGGTGGATGAATGCCTACTGCTGAAGGTTTAACGGCTTTTCAGTTGGAGCAACCGCAAGGCGGTGTTTCTTCTCTCGATATGGCGTCACTGCTGCTTTGCGCCTATGAATTAGGTGATTGGATCAATCAATCGGCGGAAGTTGCCGAATATTTATATTGGAAGTCGGCTGTGAATGAGGACGAAGAAGTGAAGCAAATGACGAAGCGCTTCGAGAAAGCGAAGGAGCTGTTCGAAGAATGCCAACGCTTTGGCCGCTTTCACCCCGATTACAACGAAGCGAAGGACAAAGTAAAAGGCATTGAGCGGGAGCTAAGCGAGATTGAAAGCGTTCGCCGCTTTAAATATGCCGAGCAGGTCGTAGACGAGATGCTTTATGATGTCTCTCGTACGATAGCGGAGTCCGTATCGGAAAATATTAAAGTGCCAGGCAATGAAAAAGCTGGCGGCGGAAGTTGTGGAAGCGGCGGTTCATGCAGCTGCGGAAGCGGCGGCTGCAGCTAAGCATATTGATTGCGAGGTAGGTTTGCTACGCAAACCTTAGCATGTGCTTACGAAGTAGGTTTGCTACGCAAACCTTAGCATATGCTTACGAAGTAGGTTTGCTACGCAAACCTTTTAGGAGGGAAAGGATGCTACCGGATCGAACAGGTTATATCGTGTGGGTAAGTGATTTGAAGGCTGCAAGGTCTTTGGAAAGATTCGGGACGGTTCATTACATGTCACGCAGAATGCACTATGTCGTCATGTATATGAATGCGGAGCGCTCTGAAGAGGCTGTGCGGCAAATGGGGAAGCTTTCGTACGTTCGTAAGATTGAACGCTCCTATCGAAATGAGATCAAGACCGAATATAGCAAGGATAGCGAAGACAAAACAAGGTTCTATAGCTTGTAAGTTGTTTTTCAATAAATATTAGATAATAATTGACGGGAATGCCGTTGCATTTTTCGTTAAGTTTGTGTAATAATGTAAAATATTACATTCTTGCGAATTACAAGCGCTTCTCAGTGAGAAATAATGCTGGGAGGCGTCTTTTTTGTATTGTAATGCCAAAAACTTACAAAAATGGTTTGACTTTATTTTATTGTTGTAATCTCGGACAATCGTGGTAAAATGGAATAAAATACATAGTATAAAAGCCCTGGTTCCTTGGAAGGAGTAGGTTGCGGAGTGAAAGATAAAATGACGAGAAGATGGAGCACATATGAGTCGTTTTATATTGATCTGGGTGATAAGAAAGTTGCAGATATCGTAATTACGAACCATGCCAAAAGCCGCTGGTTAGACCGGATTGAAAGCGAGAAAACCGGTTTTGAGGACATTGCTGAATTTCTATGGGAATGTCTGAAGCAAGGACGGGTCGAGCCTTATTACCGCAACGAACAGGATGTTTATCTTATAGACGATGATCTCGTATTTGTTGCTGAATTTGCAGAATCATTAACGGAAACGGATATTACCGGAGTTCCTTTACATAAGATGATCATCGTAACCTTTCTAGGACGCATGTCGGAAACAATTGAGCTCAGGGACCTGAAATCCTATTATTCATGGCTTCGACACTCTAGGCGAATGACTCTTGTGAAGAGCAGTAGAAAACGTAAATAGGACATTATAACTATATATAAACGGTGAAAGCATGCAATCGCTATAGATTGCATGCTTTTTTATTGCGGTTGTAAGATTCTGATCAAGCTTTGTAGTATAATATTGACCAGAAGAAAGGATGATTGGTTCATGGCGCTTAATTTTCATCAGCTGCATATTTTCTGTACGGTTGCAGAACGCGGCAGCTTCTCGGCTGCGGCGCAATCTTTACATATGACACAGCCCGCTGTCACGATGCAAGTGCAGTCGTTGGAGGATTATTTCGGTACAAAACTGCTGCAGCGTTCTACGAAGCGCATTGAGCTGACAGAAGCGGGACGGGCACTAATGCCTTATGCCCAGCGCAGCATCGATTTAATTCGCGATACGGATCAGGCGATGTCAGCCTTCACGAAACAGCTGAAGGGGAGACTGCAGCTAGGCTCAAGTCTAACGATTGGCGAATACATACTGCCGCGCTTGCTCGGTCCGTTCGGTCAAGAATATCCGCATATTTCAATAAGCATGAAAGTTATGAACACCTCGCAAATTATGGAGGATATTTTGAATCATCAGCTCAATTTTGGTCTCATCGAGGCTCCGATTAATCATCCGGATATGCATATGGAAGCGGTAATGAGCGATGAGCTGAGATTGATTGTATCCAAGTCGCATCCATTAGCGGAGCGTGCTTCCGTTACGTTAGAGGAAGTTATGGAATATCCGTTTGTGCTGCGTGAGCAAGGTTCGGGGACAAGGCTGGTGATGGAAGAGCAGCTGAGAAACAAAAACATCGATCCCGCTTCTATGAAAATCGTAATGGAGCTGGGAAGCACGGGTGCCGTAAAGTCAGCAGTAGAGGCAGGCTTAGGCATTTCCTTCATCTCATCCTCTTCCGTAAAGCATGAGGTGGCGCTCGATTTAATCCGAATGATTAAGGTGTCGGATTCGAAGTTCCAGCGGCAATTTTATTCGATATATTTGAAATCAGCCATTTTGCCGATTTCCGCCGTCACTTTTTTATCCTTTTTGAGAGAGAGGGACTTACAGCAATGGCTCTAAATAACGGACTAGCTGATCTTCACACCCATACGACTGCTTCTGACGGCATGCAATCCCCAGCTGAGAACGTTCGGTTGGCCAAAGAGGCAGGACTTGCGGCAATCGCCATTACCGATCACGATACCGTTGCTGGCGTAGCGGAAGCGATGCTGGAAGGAAAGCGGTTAGGTATTACGGTTGTGCCCGGCGTTGAAGTGAGCACCGTTGCAAGCGGGACGGATATTCACATACTTGGCTATTACACGAATAACGAAGACGAGAAGTGGCTTTCGCGATTATCAAGCCTCCGGGGATTAAGGGGTCAACGAAATGAGATGATTCTAAATAAGCTGAACGAGCTCGGAATTGCGGTCACGATGGAGGAGGTCATAGCTGCGGCGCACGGCAACAGCAACATGGAGTCGTTGCAGGCTGCAGCCGTTAGTATCGGTCGTCCTCATATTGCTGCCGTGCTTGTAAACAAAGGTATTGTTTCCAATATGAAAGAAGCATTTGATCTTTACTTAAAAACAGGTGCTGCGGCTTACGTCAACCCTCCGAGGCTGAATCCGTTCGAGGCTGTGGATTGGATTCGTGAAGCTGGCGGCACCAGCGTCATTGCGCATCCGGGATTATATGGCAATGATTCATTGGTCGAGGAGATTATCCGCTATGGCATTCAAGGGATCGAAGTGTTTCACTCGGATCACAACCCTGAGGATGAAAGCCGATATGCGCAGCTCGCAGCGAAATATCAATTAATTGCGACAGGCGGCTCGGATTTTCATGGATCGCGTCAAGGCGTTATTTTTCATGGTGAGATAGGCAATCGTACGGTAGATGCTAAAGTGCTTCAGCAGCTTGAGCCAGCCTTGCGGAAAGAACGCAGTGAATCATAGCATTTTGTCCCGAGTGGAACGGCTGTATAGGCGCAATTATCCTAGAGGGAGATAGCAAGAGCTTCGCAAAAAAACACGGCTGCTTATTCCAAAAGAATAAGCAGCCGTGTTTTTTCATGCTTCATTAATTTGCTGTTTACTTTAATTCGCTTGCAAGCGATTTAATGCGCTGCTCGTCAGGCGTAATGTACAGCGTCTTCTGGTTGTCGTAAATAACGAAGCCGGGCTTAGCGCCATTTGGCTTGCGAACATGTCGAATCGTCGTGTAATCCACCGGAATCGAGCTTGAGTCGCGCGCTTGGCTGTAATGCGCGGATAGCATCGCTGCTTCCTCAAGCGTGGCATTGCCGAAGTCGCCGCCTCTAATCACGACATGCGACCCAGGGATATCCTTCGTATGGAGCCAAGTATCGGAAGGCGCTGCGAGCCGGTTCGTTAAATATTCATTTTGCGTATTGTTCTTGCCGACGTATATCGTTGCTCCCTCAGAGGAGGTATAGCACAGCAAGGTCGGTTTAAGTGTTTTTTTCTTCTTCGGACCGCGCCGGCCGCGCTCCTTCATATAACCCTGCTCAACGAGCTCGTCGCGTATCTCGCCAATATCCCCGAGTGAGGCATTGTCGACCTGCTGCAGCAGCGCTTCGAAATATTGGATTTCGGTACGGGCGAGCTCCATTTGCTCGGCGACGATAGACAAGCTGTTCTTATGCTTCGTGTATCGGCGGAAATATCGCTGGGCGTTGTCCGATGGCGTAAGCTGCGGATCCAGATCAATTTTGACTACAGCCTGCTCCTCATCGTAAAAGTTAACGAGCTCAATAGTCTTGTCGCCTCGCTTTATTTGATGCATATAAGCGGTAAGCAGCTCGCCGAGCACTCGATATTTTTCCGCATCCTTCGCTTCAACGAGCGTATCCTCAAGCTTTTTGATTTTGGATATGTTCTTGGCTTTTTCATTTTGAACGAAGCGAATGAGATCCGCAGCTCGCTGCTTGACGGTGTCGCGTTCCGCCTTGTTGCCGTAAAAGCCTTCAAGACAAGCGCTTATGTCCGGATAAAGGACAGCCTCACCGTCGATGTGCGTAAGCTCCGTGATGGAGAAAAACGATTTTCCGGTGTCCGGGCTTGTTTTTATCGTTGGCGTGTAATGATCGTTTCTCACTTGCTCGATAAAGCTCGAATAGCTGCTCCACAATGATGCAAGACTTTGCTGCGATTCGCCATCTTCTTCTGCAGGTTCTACCGCGTCAATGTTTGCACGGTGCACAAGCTCCTTCGCGAGAAGGGGGCTAAAGCCGCTAAACTTGTCCACGAGTTTTTTGTGCAAGGGGGCCGTCTCGTCGGTATCGCTAAGCGCATCAAGAAACTGCTGCTCGTTCTCGATGGCTAAAGGATCAAGCTTGCCTTGCTCGGGCGGCGAAGTGTAGCTGCTGCCGGGCAGCACGATGCGATGGCTGCTAATTGCTGGCGTGACATGATGAATGCCGTCATGAATGATGCCTGTTGATGGGTCCATCAAAATAATGTTGCTATGCCGCCCCATAATTTCGATGACTATCGTTTTGTTTGATAGATCGCCGAGCTCGTCGCGGTGCTTCACTTCGATATGAATGATCCGCTCGCGCCCGATTTGGCGAATGGATTCGATCATGCCTCCTTCGCAATGCTTGCGAAGAAGCATGCAGAACATAGGCGCTTCCATCGGATTGACATACGTACCTGTAGTCCAGTGGACGCGGGGATAGGTTGGATTGGCGGACAGCAGCAGCTTGCCCTGCGTACCGGCGCCGCGAATGCTGAAAACAAGCTCGTGATCGGTGGGCTGATGGATTTTATGTATACGCGCGCCAACGCAGCGCTGTAGGTCATGCGTAATCGCATGGGTGACGATACCGTCTAATGCCATGGTGTGTAGTTCCTCGCTTCCTTGGTCTTTCTTTCTCTATCATGCCATAGTTGAGACAAAAACTTAAGTCCTTGATGGGATATTTTATGGGCTGTCCGAATACATTTACCCTATAAAGGCTGTCCGAAGGGCCGGCGTCGTTGCTGCTTGGCTCGGCATATTACGGGAGGGAGTTATACCATGGAACAAATGAAATGGCATCAAATGGGGACAAATGAGTTGGTTGATGCGTTAGTCAGCTCCCCAGATCAAGGGCTGACGACGTCGGAAGCGGCTCAGCGGCTGGAGAAGCATGGTCGGAACGAATTGAGCGAGGGGAAGCGCGTATCGCCGATATTGCTGTTCCTTAATCAATTTAAAGATTTTATGGTGCTCGTCTTAATGGGAGCGACTTTGATTTCTGGCTTGCTTGGCGAATATTTGGACGCAATCACGATTGTGGCCATCATCGCCATTAACGCAGTACTAGGCTTCGTTCAGGAATTTCGCGCGGAACGTTCCTTGCGGGCGCTCAAGGAATTGTCAGCTCCAACGGCTAAAGTTATCCGAGGCGGGGAATTAATGACAGTTCCGGCTAAGGAGCTTGTTGCCGGAGACCTTATTTATTTGGAAAGCGGAGACCGGATACCGGCTGACGTTCGGCTGCTGGAGGCTAATAGCTGCTATGTCGAGGAATCGGCCCTGACAGGGGAATCTGTGCCTGTCGGGAAGCATGCTGCTGCTATTGGAGAAGAAGATTTGCCGCTCGGTGATCAGCGCAACATGGGGTTCATGGGTACGATGATCACGCGTGGAACGGCTAAAGCCGTCGTCATTCGTACGGGCATGGATACGGAGATGGGCAAAATTGCAGGGCTAATCGAGCAGACGGAATCGATGGAAACGCCGCTGCAGCACCGTCTGGAGCAGCTTGGCAAAATATTGATCGTCGTCGCAGTAGGTCTGACGATTATGGTTGTCGTTGCAGGTATTTTGCATGGCCAGCCTGCGTATGGCATGTTCCTAGCCGGCGTAAGCTTGGCGGTTGCAGCGATCCCGGAAGGTCTGCCGGCTATCGTGACGATCGCCCTAGCGCTTGGCGTACAGCGGATGATCAAGCGGAAAGCAATCGTTCGCAAGCTTCCTTCTGTTGAGACGCTCGGCTGCGCATCGGTTATTTGTTCGGACAAGACGGGAACGCTGACGCAAAACAAAATGACCGTTACCCATGTATGGATTGGCGGAAGACAGCTTGAGGTAAGCGGAGAGGGCTATGATCCGACCGGCGCTATTTATGAAGCGGGCAATGCCCTCGATATTAAGCATGATCAATCCGTAAAGCGTCTCCTTCAAATTAGCGCCCTATGCAATAACGCTCAGATCGTGAAGGTTGAGTCTGCGGAAACGGGCAAACGCAAAAGCAAGGATGTGCAAGAGGAATGGGTGCTTAAGGGTGATCCGACAGAGGGTGCGCTAGCTGTCCTGTCTGCCAAGCTAGGCTCATCCGCCAAGGCGCTGGAGCAGCTTTATAAGCGGGAGAAGGAATTTCCGTTCGATTCGGAGCGGAAGCGGATGTCGGTCGTCGTGTCGCATCAGGGCGGACGCCTCGTTTGCACGAAGGGCGCTCCAGATCTTCTCATGGATCATTGCTCGTATGTGCTTTGGGAAGGAAAGGTTGTGCCGTTCACAGCCACGTTAAAACGCAAATGCGCGGAAGCGGGCGAGCTAATGGCGCAATCGGCCCTGCGTGTGCTGGGACTTGCCTATCGCGATTTGCGCGCAGGCGATGTATGCGAGACGGAGAGCGACGCGGAATGCCAGCTTGTATTCGTCGGCTTGACCGGCATGATCGATCCGCCGCGCCGCGAGGTGAAGGAAGCGATAGCAATGTGCAGACGCGCGGGTATCAAGACGGTTATGATCACTGGCGATCATCAATTGACGGCGGAAGCGATAGCCGGACAGCTCGGCATTATGCCGCGCGGCGGAATCGCCATGAGCGGCAGGCAGCTGGAAGCGATGGACGACGAGCAGCTTGACCGGCTGGTGGATAATATTTACGTTTATGCGCGCGTCTCGCCAGAGCATAAACTGCGGATCGTCAAGGCGCTGCAGCGGCAAGGGCATGTTGTCGCCATGACAGGCGATGGCGTTAATGATGCTCCTGCGATAAAAGCGGCTGATATCGGCATCGCGATGGGCATCACTGGCACGGATGTGTCGAAGGAAGCTTCAGCGCTCGTCCTGAGCGACGATAACTTCTCGACGATCGTAGCCGCAATTGAAGAAGGACGAGGTATTTATGAAAATATCCGCAAGTTCATTCGCTATTTGCTTGCATCGAACGTAGGAGAAATTCTCGTTATGTTTTTGGCGATGATGGCGGGGCTTCCGCTGCCGCTGGTGCCGATTCAAATATTATGGGTCAACCTGGTCACGGATGGTTTGCCGGCGATGGCGCTTGGCGTGGATCAGGCGGAGAAGGATTTGATGCAGCAGAAGCCGCGATCGGCCAAAGAGAGCATTTTCTCGCGCCGGCTCGGCTGGAAAATTATCAGCCGCGGCATTTTGATCGGGGTTTGCACGCTTGGAGCATTCTGGATTACGCTGCATGACGCGCCAAGCAGCGCCGCTCAGCTCATGAAGGCGCAGACGGTGGCATTCGCTACTTTAGTCATGGCACAGCTCATTCACGTATTCGACTGCAGGAGCTCTCGGTCCATTTTTCACCGCAATCCATTTCAAAATAAATATTTGGTGCTCGCCGTGCTCTCGTCGCTGCTGCTTATGATCGGCGTGCTCTATATCGAAGCCTTGCAGCCGATCTTCAAAACCGTTCCGCTTAACTTCCGCGAATGGTGCCTTGTCTTTGTAGCCGCTGGAATTCCGACATTCTTAATGGGAATTGGCAGCGTGCTCGGCACGAAGAAGAAAAACAACAACAAAACAAAATGGCCGATTGGTCCGCAAACCGCGGCAAGATAACGTAAAAATACAAATGATGATACAAATTATGAATAGCCTTTCTCCTTGCTTTGCGGTATGCTATTAGGAATTAATCATAGTTTTATTATACCTAGAGATGCGGCAAGGAGAGGGCTAACAGATGAATTTTACGAAGATGAACGGTTTAGGAAATGACTTTATCGTCATTGCGGGCGAGCAGCAGCTCCCTGATAATGTGGCGGATTTGGCCATCCGTCTTTGCAACCGGTTTTTTGGAATCGGCGCAGACGGGCTTGTTTATATTTTGCCCTCGGAGGTCGCGGACTTCCGCATGCGGATTATCAATTCCGATGGCTCTGAAGCAGAGCAGTGCGGCAACGCTATTCGCTGCGTAGCTAAATACGTTTATGATAATGGCTTAACCGATAAAGAAGAGATTACGATCGAAACGCTCGGCGCCGGCGCTCAAAAGGTGCAGCTCACCGTTCAAGCGGGCGAAGTGTCATCGGTCCGCGTAGATATGGGAGAGCCTATTCTAAATGGCCTTCAAGTGCCGACTACCGTCGATGCTGAGCGTGTCATTGAGCATCCGATTGAGGTGGATGGACGTGAATTCCGTTTCACCGCTGTATCGATGGGCAACCCTCACTGCGTGATCTATGTAGACGATGCTGTTCATTTTGATCTGAACACATGGGGACCTAAGCTTGAGACGCATCCATTGTTTCCTCGCAAAATCAATGTGGAATTCGTAACGGTTAATTCCCGTTCCCATACCGACATGCGCGTCTGGGAGCGCGGCGCGGGTCCAACGCTTGCTTGCGGTACCGGCGCATGCGCAACGGTCGTCGCTTCGGTATTGACCGGCGCAACGGATCGGACGGCTACCGTATCGCTTAAAGGCGGCGATCTTCTCATTGAATGGAACGAGTCCGACAATCACGTATACATGACTGGTCCTGCTGCGGTATCGTTCCGCGGCTCACTGTAAGAGCAACGTCAGATGGGTGGTATGAAAATAATGAAACCGGATTTGAGGGAAGCGCTCCAGCAGCGTATCTTGACCGGGGACGGCGCGATGGGAACCTATCTTTATCAGATGGGGTTCCCTGTCGGCGTTTCTTACGAAGAATTTAATACGCTTCGTCCCGATGTCATCGAGAACATTCATCGCCGCTATTACGAGGCAGGTGCGCGTGTTATTGAGACAAATACGTTCTCAGCAAATTTGGAGAAGCTCTCTAAATATGGCTTGGAGGGCGATATGGATGCGATTAACCGTGCAGGCGTGCGCGTTGCCCGTGCAGCCATCGGCGATGACGCTTATGTCGTGGGTGCGGTAGGCTCCATTCGTGACGGCAAGCTGAAAAATTTGCGAACGGCAAAAGTAATCGAAGCCTACCAGCGCCAGATGCATGCTCTGCTTGAAGAGGGCGTGGACGGACTCCTGCTCGAAACGTTCTACGATCTTGATGAGATGCTGCTTGCGCTTCGCATTGCGAGGGCGGCATCCAACGTACCTGTCATTTGCCAGTTTGCGGTCGAGGATGTTGGCCGCACGCAGGATGGCAATGGGATGTTGGGGGCATTTAATCAGCTTCAGGAAGCTGGTGCTGACGTAGTTGGCTTCAATTGCCGTAGCGGCCCTAACGGAATTATGAGAGCGATTGATTCGATAGCAGGACCGGTAGGCTTGCCATTATCGGTATATCCGAACGCGGGCATACCGGATTATATTGATGGCAAATATGCGTACAGCGCAGGCCCTGAATACTTTGCAGAGTCAGCCCAGCGCTTCGCTGATCGCGGCGCGCGCCTGATCGGCGGCTGCTGCGGAACGACGCCTGAGCATATCAAGGCAATAGCGGCAGCGCTTGACGGTTATATTCCTAAGCTCGGACAAGCTTCACCAACGGCTGTAATGGAGAAAATTGTCGTTAAGCCTGTTGAGAAGCAGGCAGAAGCGGAAACGGCACCACAGAAGGCTGCGGTGCAGGAGCCATCAATCGTTGATCTAGTAAGGAAGCGGCATACGGTCATCGTTGAGCTTGATCCGCCTCGTGATTTGGATATTCGCAAGTTTATGGATGGCGCGGCAGCGCTGAAGGAAGCGAAGGCGGATGCGGTTACGATGGCTGACAACTCGCTAGCGGTTACGCGTATGAGCAACATTGCGCTTGCGGCGCTGGTGCAGGAGAAAGTAGGCATTCGTCCGCTTGTCCATATCGCTTGCCGCGACCGCAACCTGATCGGGACGCAGTCTCATATGATGGGACTGGATGCGCTCGATATTGATCACGTGCTGGCTGTAACGGGAGATCCTGCCCGGTTCGGCGACCTGCCGGATTCAAGCTCGGTTTACGATCTTACCTCGTTCGAAATGATTCGGATGATCAAGCAGTTGAACGACGGAACGGCATTCTCGGGCAAACCGCTCAAGCAAAAGGCGAAATTCGTAGTAGGCGCGGCATTTAATCCGAACGTCAAGCATTTGGATAAGGCTGTTCAGCGTCTTGAGCGCAAAATCACGTCAGGCGCGGACTATATCATGACCCAGCCTGTTTATGATTCGGTCTTGATTGAGCGGATCGCAGAATCGACGAAGCATTTATCGGTACCTGTATTTATTGGCATCATGCCGTTGGCTAGTGGACGAAATGCTGAATATTTGCATAACGAGGTGCCGGGCATACAGCTCTCCGATGAGGTTCGTCAGCGGATGTCGGGTCTCGAAGGCGAAGCGGGTCGAGCGGAAGGCGTGCAAATCGCGAAGGAGCTTCTCGACGCGGCATTGCCTCATTTTAAAGGAATATATTTAATTACGCCGTTTATGTTCTATGATATGGGCGTTCAGCTCACGGAATACGTGTGGAAGAAGACAGAGCGTATGTAGCCAAATAAGCGGAAAAGAATGCGAAAATCAAGCTTTTTTGCTTGTTTTCGCATTTTCGCTTGTTCGTTTGTAAAAAATCAATTAAAATAAAGCATGGATACTGTTGCCACGCTTACACAGCATGGCAAGGACAGGCTGCCGATCAGCGGCTTCGGCATATGCTTTAGCGTGCATCGGGACGTATGTCCGGCACTTTTTTCGTCAACAATAGTGCAGTAGTTCTGTCGGTTTTTGGCAAGAACGCAAACTTGTCGTATTCACATTTATAAAATATAAACGAGTATTTGAACATTTGCAGGCAGATGCACAGGGAAGGCCGTAGGCGGAGGAGGAACCAGGCTTGGCTATTAAACTTATTAATATCGGATTCGGTAATATTGTATCAGCAAACCGCATTATTTCAATCGTAAGCCCGGAATCGGCTCCGATTAAGAGAATCATTCAAGAGGCACGCGATAGGCACATGCTTATTGATGCAACATATGGACGCCGCACGCGAGCTGTTATTATTACAGATAGCGATCATGTGATATTATCGGCTGTTCAGCCTGAGACGGTTGCGCACCGATTATCCACTAAGGACGACGATAACGACGAATAGTACGGGGAGTAATATGGATAAGGGATTGCTAATTGTATTGTCCGGCCCTTCAGGGGTTGGCAAAGGGACGGTTTGCTCCGTTCTTCGTAAAAAGGTTCCTGAGCTGGTGTATTCGGTGTCGGCAACGACAAGGCTGCCGCGTCAGGGTGAAGTAGAGGGCGTTAACTATTTTTTCAAAAGCAGAGAGCAGTTCCAGGATATGATTGCGCGAGACGCACTTTTGGAGCATGCTGAATATGTTGGTAATTACTACGGAACACCTCGTGATTTCGTGGAACGTACTTTAGCAAGCGGCAAGGATGTTATATTGGAGATTGAAGTGCAGGGTGCGCTGAAGGTGAAACAAAAGTTTCCCGAAGGCATTTTCGTATTTCTTTTGCCTCCATCCTTGGATGAGCTGAAGCAACGAATTACCGGCCGTGGCACAGAAACCTTGGATACGATCAATAATCGTATGTCTGTAGCGGTAGAAGAAATGAATTTGCTCGGCCACTACGACTATGCGGTATTGAATGATGAGATAGATGCTGCTTGCGATCGTATTCGCAGCATCATGATTGCTGAGCACTGCCGCAGAGAAAGATATTTGCCTTACGTTTCGGGTATGGTTGCCGCAATTGAGAAAGCATGAGTGAGGAGAATGAACGATGTTATATCCGTCCATTGATGAAATGGTGAAAAAAGTTGACAGTAAATACACGCTTGTTGTAGCGGCTTCCAGACGCGCTCGCATGCTCCGCAACGGAGACAAGTCGGAGCTTAAAAATCCACGCTCCCGCAAGTATGTAGGTGTTGCGCTGGAAGAAATTTACGGCGACATTCTCCAAGTAGAAAACCTCGCAACTAAAGAGGATTAATACAATATTCGCTAACAAGGAACGGAGTGCCTACTGCATAGTAGGTGCTCTTTTTTTTTGCACGAAGGCAGCTCAAAAGGATAAAAACAATTTTCTATTTCAAATGGATACCCTATTGGGTATAATGAGAACGATTATCACTTAAATAATCATTTCGTTTGTAGTCCTATAAAAAGAGGGTGTGGTTTGTGATGTTTTTAAAACGAGTGCCTGTGAAACGTAAAGGCGTTAGCTGTTATTACTATAAAGTGGTTGAATCTTATCGAGATGAGCTTGGAAAGCCGAAGCATCGATTAATTTCGAATCTTGGTGTTCTCACAGATGCAGAGGCGGATGAAGTAAGGTTACAGCTGCGATTGGACAAGGATGCATGGTTGACGCAGCGAAGGGCTGTGGTTATCAATGCTGCTGAAGCTGACCACATGCTGAATAGGCCTAGACGAATGTCCAAGAAAACTGAAACAAGCAATCCAAAAACGGAGCGCCATGGCCGACAAAAGCAACCAATAGCGCAGCCTTGGCTGGATTCCGCACTTGAATTTATTAGAGACAATTATCGAGATCCGATAACGAGAAAGCAGCTCGCAGCTCTTTCGGGCGTTAGCATCGAACATTTCTCAAGAGAGTTCCGGCGGCATACGGGCAAAACATTCAAAGCGTACCTGACGGAATTACGCATTCGAGCGGCCCAGGAGGAGCTGTTAAGCTCTAAATCGGGTTTAGTTGATATCGCGCTGAATGTCGGCTACAAGGACGGATTTTATTTGAGCAGGAAATTCAAGCAAGTGGTTGGTACGGCACCAATGTTCTATATTAAACGTCCGAAGAAAATAGCTTCTTTGACTTATAATTATTCGGCAAGTCTACTGGCTCTAGGTGTGATGCCAAGCATTGCGGTCGTCTCAGGCTGGGCTTCTAATCATTTTCGAAATGTGGAGAAAGAACAACCACAGCAATGGTTTGGAAATGTGCCAGTTCGTATAAGCGATGCGATAAGTCCGTATAAGCCTGATCTGATTTTTGATTATAGGATAAGTGAGGAACAAACCGCAGCGCTGCGCGCTATTGCACCGTTAATAAGCCTGCCGTTTGAGCAGATGGATTGGGATGAGCAGTTTCGTTTTATCGCAGATGTCGTAGGCAAAGGTGGCGAAGCAAGCGAATGTTTGAATCGGCTCGAGGGATTAATTGAGCAAGCAAATCGGAAATTGGATCAAAAGATGGGCACTCGCGGAACAGCCGTTGTTGTGGAGCTTGGCATGGACAAGTGTTATGTTTTTGGCGAAAGGTGGGGACGAGGCACGCATGTTCTGTATGATCAACTTCAGTTCGCGCCGCCTCAAAGTCTTCTGCAGGACGGAAGCTGCAGAGTTGGCTATGTTGAGATGTCGATTGAGTCCGTTCCTACATACGCCGCCGATCATTTGTTTTTTGCACTGCCGCCATGTGTGGATGAACGAGCGAAGGTACTTGCCGCTATGAATACAGAAAGCTGGAATCGTATCGAGGCCGTCAAAAATAAACAGGCCTATTCCATTGACGGAGAATCCTTTTATGGCTTTGATCCGGCTTCTACTCAAAAGCAGCTACTCGATATCGTAACCTTGCTGACCAGAACATGAAAAGCAAATTCGCAAGCTGCATCACATTAAGGCATGGACGTTTGAGGCGCTCTGTTGGTAAAGTTATTTTTGAGAATGATTATCATTCGTATTAAATAACTGAAGGAAAGAGGAACAAAAGAATGTTGAGATGGAACAAAGGTATGTGGATAGGATCTGTTTTGCTCGTATTTATTATTTTGATAACGGCTTGCGGCGGGGCCGATAGCAAGCTGAACAAAGCAGAAAGTGAAGCGACACTGGAAAGCGTGAGTACTGAAGCGCCAGCTGCAGAGGAGAAGAAAACTCGTCTCTACAATACGATCCATGGCGATATCGAGATTCCGGTCAATCCCAAAAGAATAGTCGCTGACCAGTATTTGCAAACGATGCTTGCTTTAGGTGTTAAGCCGGTAGGCGCCGATCAATATTATATTGATAATCCCTACACGAAGGATCAAGCTCAGAGAATCGAAAGCATCGGAGATAGAAGCGCAGTCAATCTGGAAAAAATAACAGCGCTTGAGCCTGATCTCATTATTACGGCGACCGAGGATTCGAATACATACGAGCAGCTTGCGAAAATTGCGCCGACTGTCAACATTCCGTTTGGAACGAATGCTACGTTTAAAGGCGTGCATGCTGAAGTAAGAGGAATCGGTGAGCTGCTAAATAAGCAAGAGACGGCTGAGCAATGGCTCGGCGAATATGATAAGAAAATCGCTCAGCTGCGCAGTAAGCTCGAAGGGGTCATTGCTCCAACGGAAACATTCTCGATTATCGAGGCGGCATCTAAAGTGTTTTATACGTTTGGAGACAATTTCGGAAGAGGGGGTCAAGCTATTTATGGCGCTTTAAAGCTGACTCCGTCTGACATTATAAAGAAAGAGCTAATGAAAACGCAGTGGAAGGAGCTTACACTTGAGGTGCTGCCGGATTATGCTGCTGATCATGTTCTTTTGTTTTCAGAGGATGGCACGGATCAATTCAAGGACAGTGAAATTTGGAAGGCGACCCCCGCGGTAAAAAATAACCATGTATACGAGCTTGCAGCTGATCGCTACTGGTATTTTGATCCGGTCTCGGTGCTAGCACAAGCTGAGGAAATTACAGATATGCTGCTTGAGCGAAATCAAAAATAAGCATCTAATGCGAGGAAAGCTGCCCAATAGCCGTTTTACGGTTTTGGGCAGCTTTTTTAAGTATGAACGCCAATAATTTGATAAACTAATAATAGCTTCAATGAAGCACAGCATGATAATGGATAAACGATAAATAGGGCTGTTGGAGAGGTTGGTGACTTTGGCTAACGAACAAGAGTTGGAAGAAATTAAACAAACGCTGCAGAAGCTGGAAGGCCAAGTCGCTCAATTAAGAGCTGATTCGAAGCGTCAGAGATCAGGATGGTCTAGGTTTGCGATCGGCTTTCTAATCGTATTTTTTGTGATGTTTATTTCTATTGGCGTTGTGCAGTTTGTTAGTAATTTTAAATAAATGAAGAGGAAGATTGAAGTCATGGCAATTACATTAAATCAATATCCCGCGCTCTCTAAAGGGATTGTATGGGGCTTTGTTGAAAATTGCTTTTCGCTCGATTATGAAGTGGATGCGGCATCGGTGAGCAATATTAGCATCATTCCGACGGTAGGCGACCAATATGTCGTGATGAAGATTGATAATGGCAAATGGGAGCTTATTGGCGGGACGCTAGAGCCTGAAGAGCATTATTTGGATGCGTTAGAGCGGGAAGTGATGGAGGAGATTGGCGCGGAGCTCGTATCCTACACGCTCTTTGGATGCTTTAAATGCCATTCGTCTGCGAGCAAGCCTTACCGACCCCATATTCCCCATCCCCATTTCGTGAGATTGGTCGGCTACGGTGAAGTCAGTATTGTCGCCGAGCCTTTAAACCCGCCGGATGGCGAGCAGGTCATTGCGGTTGAGGTTGTTGACATTGATGAGGCAGTAAGAAGGTTCGAGGAAATCGGCCGGAGCGATATCGCAGAGCTTTACAAGATGGCGCATCAATTGAAAAACGGTATTATTTAAACATAGAAATCAGATTTTATCATATAAAATGTAATCGGTCTGGTTAGATTTTGAAGCCGCATATGTTATGATAGATGGCGGGACTTACGTTTCAGGGACGAATGAACAGGAGGGAACGGAATGGACAAATTGCGTTATCCAATTGGCAGGTACTCGTTCGAGGGAATGACCGTAAAGCATCGCGAGCAATGGATTGCAGACATCGAGAAGCTGCCGGGGCAGCTTAAGGCGGCGCTTGCGGATTTGAACGATGAGCAGTTAGATACATCTTATCGGAGCGGCGGCTGGACCGTGCGCCAGGTCGTCCATCACCTTGCAGATGCTTCAATGAATTGCTTCTCACGCTTCAAGCTTGCGCTCACAGAGTCCAATCCGACCATCAAGCCATTTAACGAAGAACGCTGGGCGGAGACGGCAGACAGCCTCCAAGCCTCGCCAGAGGTAAGCGTAGCGATCGTAGAGGGCATTTATGTACGCTTAGTCTTGCTTCTTCGTTCGATGCAGGCATCAGATTTCGAAAAAATGTTCTACCATCCGGAGAAGGGCAGCCAAATCGGATTGGCCAATTTTCTAGGATTCGTAGCGTGGCATGGAAAGCATCATGTTGCTCAAATTACGAGCTTGAGGGAACGCAAGGACTGGTAGGCGTTTGAATAGTATTGAACAACCGAGTTGAATTGCAAATGTGAAAATATAAAAAATGGTAAGCCTAACGCTCATCATGCGGCTTATCATTTTTATTGCGAAACGAGCTTTTGCTGCAATTGCGGCCTTTAGCCGTTTACGCTTGATAGGGAGATACACCATGCTAAAAGGAAAATCGATTATACTCGGCATTACAGGCGGAATTGCAGCCTATAAAGGCGCAGCGCTATGCAGCAAGCTGGTGCAGGCTGGCGCGGTTGTACATGTAATTATGACGGAATCAGCGACAAAGTTTATTACGCCGCTTACTTTGCAAACGTTATCGCGAAACCCGGTCTATATCGATACGTTCGACGAGAGAGATCCCGCGGTCGTATCACATATACATTTGGCTGACCATGCGGATTTGATTGTCATTGCTCCGGCTACTGCCAATGCGATTGCGAAGCTGGCCGGAGGCCATGCGGACGACATGCTTAGCACGACGCTGCTAGCAGCAACTTGCCCGATATTAATCGCTCCGGCAATGAATGTGCATATGTATGAGCACCCTGCCGTTGTGAACAATCTGGAGCTTCTGGCATCACGCGGCGTTATGTTCGTGGAGCCCGGCACAGGCCAGCTTGCCTGCGGATACGTCGCAAAGGGGCGTCTAGCGGAGCCGGAAGACATCGTTATGGCGATTGATTCGTGGTTCGGCAAAGGCGGCAAGCTGAAAGGAAAACAGGTGCTGGTAACCGCAGGCGGCACGATGGAGAGGCTTGATCCTGTACGGTATTTGACGAATGATTCTTCCGGTAAAATGGGATTTGCGATTGCAGAGGCGGCTCGCCTGATGGGCGCTGATGTGACGCTTGTCGCAGGACGCACCTCGCTCGCGCCGCCTGCCGGCGTTAAGGTCATCCGGGTATCATCCGCCCAGCAAATGCTGGAGGCGGTAACGAGCGTCTATGACGACATGGACATTGTTGTAAAATCGGCTGCCGTGGCTGATTACCGGGCAGTAAACGTTAGCGATCAGAAAATTAAAAAGAGCGGCGAGAAGCTGGTGCTGGAGCTTGAGCGGACGACGGATATTTTGGAGACGCTTGGGCAGCGAAAGAAGCATCAGTTTCTTGTTGGCTTCGCGGCAGAAACGGAGCAAATTGAGCACTATGCGATGGACAAGCTGCGCAGGAAGCATTGCGACCTCATTGTCGCTAACGACGTAAGCAAGGATGGGGCAGGCTTTAACGGGGATACGAATATCGTTCAAGTGTTTGCTTCGGAGGGGCTTGTTGAGTCGATGCCGCTCTTGTCTAAGCGCGAGGTTGCTTCACGTTTGCTGGAGTTGATTGCTGCCCGTCTTCCTTCTCTTGGAGGGAGAGGCGAATGATTGCTAAAGTCATTGTAGACGTGCCGAGCCGCCAGACGGATCGGCCGTTTGATTATGAGGTGCCTGCGGCGTTAGAGGACTGGGTCGAAGTCGGAAGCCGCGTCGGCGTACCCTTCGGGCCGCGTGTTTTGCAGGGATTCGTTACACAGCTTGCAGAGACAACGGACGTAGACATGAAGCGGCTCAAGCCCGTCTCGGAGCTGCTCGATCACGTACCGCCATTGCTGCCCGATCTCATCGAGCTTGCGAAGTGGATGAGCGAGAAGTATTGCTGCTCTTGGACAACGGCGCTGCAAGCGATGATCCCGGCTGCTTTGAAGGGGAAGGCTGAGCGCCTTGTCGGCATTCAGGACGAGGAAGCGGCGAAGGAGGATCTCCCAGCAGCTATGACGGATTGGATGGGAACGAGTGGACAGCTCGTAAAGCTGGAGGTGCTGCTGGAGCGATTCCCAGAGCATGCGAAAGCAGTGAAGGCCGCGCTTCGCGAGGGAGTGCTGGTGGAACAAACCTCGATCCGAGATCGGCTTGCGATCCGCAAGGTTCTGACCGTATTCGTTCCTGATGATGCGGAGGAAGTCCGCAGGCAAATGGAAGCTTTGCCGGCACGAGTGGCGAAGCAGCGCGAATTATTAGCCTATATGCTCGATCACGGCGGACCATTGCCGATGCAGCAGCTGCTCGCACAGGCAGGCGGATCAGCAGCAAGCGTACGTTCATTAGCGGAGAAAGGGCTTCTTGTGCTTGAGGAGGTAGAGCAGCAGCGCGATCCTTATGCTGGCCGGGCGTTCGAGAGAACGACGCCACTTGCGCTGACCGAAGGTCAGAAGGATGTATATGATCGAATCGCCAGAGCTGTTCATGCAGGCGAGCCTCAGACGATGCTGCTGCACGGCGTAACGGGCAGCGGCAAGACGGAGGTTTACTTGCAATCGATTAAGTTTTGCTTGGAGCAGGAGAAGCAAGCGATCGTGCTCGTCCCGGAAATATCGCTAACCCCTCAAATGGTTGAGCGCTTTAAAGGACGTTTCGGAGATGCGGTAGCAGTGCTGCACAGCAGGCTCTCCAATGGCGAGCGCTATGACGAGTGGCGCAAAATTCGCAGCCGCCAGGTGCAGGTAGCGATCGGCGCGCGTTCCGCGATTTTTGCACCGTTTGAACGACTAGGGCTTATTATAATTGATGAAGAGCACGAATCGTCCTACAAGCAGGAGGAAAGCCCGAAATACCATGCGCGAGATGTGGCTGTGCGTAGGGCGAAGCAGCATGGCGCCGCAGTCGTGCTAGGTTCGGCGACACCTTCACTTGAGTCGTTCGCGGCGGCAAGCAGGCCGCTAACGGCCCGGGATGAGGGCCGTGAGCCGGCTCTGCTGCCAATGCCGATCCGCGTAGGCGGCAGGCCGCTTCCTCCCGTTGCCGTTATCGACATGCGCGAGGAGCTGAGAGAGGGCAACCGCTCCATGTTCAGCCGCTTGCTTCACAGCTCGCTTGCAGAGCGGCTCGAGCGCGGAGAGCAGTCGGTGCTGCTGCTTAACAGGCGGGGCTACTCGACATTCGTGATGTGCCGCTCCTGCGGCTACACGGCGGCTTGCCCGCACTGCGATATTTCACTCACGTATCATCAGAAATCGCGTGCTCTCCGCTGCCACTATTGCGGGCATGCCGAGCAGGCGCCAACGACCTGCCCTTCCTGCCAAAGCGAGCATATTCGATATTTTGGCACAGGGACACAGCGAGTTGAGGAAGAGCTCTCGAAGCTATTTCCGGGCATTCGGGTGATCCGAATGGATGTGGATACGACGACGGAGAAAAACTCGCATGAAAAGCTGCTGAAGCAGTTCGGAGAGCGAAAAGCAGATGTGCTGCTAGGCACGCAAATGGTTGCGAAGGGACTCGATTTTCCTTACGTTACGCTAGTCGGAGTCATCGCGGCGGATACTTCGCTTAATTTGCCTGATTTTCGCGCAGCCGAACGAACGTTTCAATTGCTTACGCAGGTTGCGGGGCGAGCGGGCAGGCATCATTTGCCGGGAGAGGTTGTCATACAGACCTATGCGCCTGAGCATTATGCGGTCGTAACGGCGCAGCAGCATGATTACGCAGCTTTTGTAAGCGAGGAGCTGCGGCATCGCAGCGCCATGGGCTATCCGCCTTATTGCAGGCTGATCCTTGTGACGATGTCACATGAACAGCTGCCCTTGCTGTCATCTATCAGCGAGCGCTTTGCAACGGATCTGCGTGAGTTAGCAGAGAATAAAGGCGTGCTGCTGCCTCTGAACAGCGGATTTAGTAGGGCGCTCGAGGTGCTTGGGCCTGTAGCATCGCCGATTTCGAGAATCAAGGATCGCTACCGTTTTCAATGTGTGATAAAATATCGGGGGAACATCGATGCTTCGGCTCTCATTCGCAAGGCGCTTACTTCGTTCACAGACGGACCGCCGCAGCGTCAGGTGCAGTTCAGTATTGACGTAGATCCGCAAGTTATATTATAAATAGCTATTACTATTTTAATGAACGAAAAGGAAGGGAATACTATGAGTATCCGTATAATTGTGAAAGAACCAGACCCGGTATTGCGGGAAGTAGCTAAGGAAGTAACGAAATTCAACTCCAATTTGGAAAAGCTAGTAAAAGATATGGCTGAGACGATGTATGACGCTGATGGCGTTGGCCTTGCAGCGCCGCAAATCGGTATTTCTAAGCGGGTTATCGTAGTTGATGTAGGCGATGACAACGGTCTGATCGCAATGGTTAACCCTGTTATCGTTGAGCAGGATGGCGAGCAGCTTGGTCCTGAGGGCTGCTTGAGCATTCCTAACCTAAACGGTGATGTGCTCCGTGCTGACCGCATTGTCGTGACAGGTCAACACATTGACGGCGAGTCGTTTACGCTTGAAGCACAGGGTTACTTTGCTCGCGCTTTTCAGCATGAGATCGACCATTTGAACGGCATTTTGTTTACCGATTTGGCGGAGAACATTTACGACATATCGGAAAGAGCTAGAAAAGGCGGCGAATAGCTTCATGCGTATCGTATTTATGGGAACGCCGGATTTTGCCGTTCCCTCTTTGAAGCTGCTCCTTGAGCAGCAGTACAATGTTGTCGCTGTCGTAACACAGCCTGATCGGCCGAAGGGCCGCAAAAAAACGCTGACGCCGCCGCCTGTAAAGGAAGCGGCGTTGTCGCTTGGCCTGCCTGTGCTGCAGCCAGAGCGGATGCGGAACAATGAAGCTGTTGCAGCAGTGGCGGAGTTTGCGCCGGACCTGATCGTAACGGCTGCCTACGGCCAAATTTTGCCGAAAGCGCTGCTTGAAATTCCGCGTCTAGGCTGCATTAACGTGCATGGCTCCTTGCTGCCCAAATATCGCGGCGGAGCTCCTATTCAGCGCTCCATTATCAATGGAGAGAGCTCGATGGGCGTGACGATCATGTATATGGCCGAGGGTTTAGACACGGGCGATATGATTAGCGTCGTTGAGCTTCCGATTACGGACGAGGATACGTCGGGAACGATGTTCGAGAAGCTTAGCATCGCAGGTGCGGAGCTGCTTGGCAAAACGCTGCCGGCTATCATTGCTGGGGAGGCGAAGGCAGTGCCGCAGCAGGACGAGCAGGCGACTTATGCGCCGAACTTGACTCGCGAAGACGAACGAATCGATTGGACAAAGTCCGCGCGCGCCATATTTAATCAGGTGCGCGGCTTGTCGCCGATGGCGGGGGCTTTCACCTACTTGAATGGCGAGGTTTTCAAAGTTTGGCAATGTGCTGTTCCTTCGTCAACTTCGAAAGCAGCAGCTTCTGCCCCTGGGACGGTTCTAGCTGCAGACAGCAGCGGCATATCTGTCCAAACGGGTGATGGCGTGCTGGTGCTGGAGCAAATTCAGCCAGCAGGGAAAAAAGCGATGAACGCATCGGATTGGCTGAAGGGTGCGCGCCTTGAAGCGGGCACCCTGCTTGGCGACGGAGGTGCTGTATGACGGAGAGCACGCAGAAGCCTAGCGCCAACCGCAACAGCAGCAATGGCGGGAAAGGGAAGCCTAAAGCTGGACAAGGCCATAAACGTCCAGCCAGCGGCAGCAAACCTGCGGGAGCTTCGCAGCAGCAGATGCAACAGCCTGGTTCCCGCAAAACGAAATCGCCGCGCGAGCTGGCGATGGATACGCTGGTAAAGGTTGCGCAAACCGGCGCTTACAGCAACTTGCAGCTTAATCGTACCTTGCAGGATGCTGGTCTTCAGCGGGCGGATGCCGGTCTTGTAACCGAGCTAGTGTATGGCACGATCCAGCGGCAAGCGACGCTGGATTACTGGCTGAGCCGATTTGTTTCCAAGGGGCTGCATAAGCTTGAGCCATGGGTTCATCAGCTGCTTCGAATGAGTGCTTATCAGCTGCTGTACTTGGACCGCATTCCAGCGCATGCAGCGGTGAACGAAGCGGTAACGATTGCGAAGAAGCGAGGCCACTCCGGCATTTCCGGCATGGTCAACGGCGTGCTTCGCAGCATCGATCGCGGTCGCGGGGAGCTGCAGGCTTCCGAGATTAAGCATGCTGATCCAATCGTGCAAATCGCGCTTCGCCATTCCTATCCGGAGTGGCTCGTAAGCCGATGGGTTGCCGCTTATGGCGCGGAAACGGCTGAGGCCATTTGCGCTGCTGGCAACGATCATCCGCATTCCAGCGTTCGCGCGAATACGCTTCGCGGAACTCGCGAAGAGGTAACAGCGCTATTGAAGGAAGCGGGCTATGATGCCGAGCCATCCGTGATCGCGCCTGCGGGCATAGCGATAAATCGCGGCGGCAATCTTGCCGATACGGACGGATTCCGTGAAGGAATGTGGACGGTTCAGGATGAAAGCTCCATGCTGGTTGCGGAGGTCGTAGCGCCAAAAGCAGGCATGCAGGTGCTCGATTGCTGCGCTGCCCCTGGCGGCAAAAGCACGCATCTGGCTGAGCTTATGGGCGGCAAGGGCAAAGTATGGGCGAATGATCTGCATGCTCACAAGCGGGATTTGATCGTCACGCAGACCGAGCGTTTGAAGCTTCGCAACGTCGAGGCGATTACCGAGGATGCGCTTAAGCTAGCAGAACGGTTCAAGCCGCAATCGATGGATGCCGTCCTGCTGGATGCGCCGTGCTCCGGATTTGGCGTTATTAGACGGAAACCGGAAATCAAATGGACCAAAACCGCAGGCGATGTATCCGATATTGCAGCCGTTCAGCAGCGTCTGCTGGGCGCGGTGTGTGATTTGGTTAAGCCTGGCGGCGTTCTCGTATACAGCACATGCACGATCGAGAAGGACGAGAACGAGCGGCAGGTTGCGAACTTTTTGCAGGAGCATCCTGAATTTGAATTGGATCGCAATTGGCCTGAGGCCGTCGTTGAGCAGCTCAAGAAAGTGGGCGCGATCGACGAGCAATTCGATGGACAAGCACAGCTGCTTCCGCAGCATTTTGACAGTGACGGTTTCTACATTGCAAGGATGGTAAAGCGTCCATAACCTATGCTTATGGCTGAACATGGGCGTTTGTGGTAAAATAAATCGATGGCGGCGACCGAAACGGTTTAGCCGCCCTACTATAAGGTACAGGTGTGATGAAATGAAACCATGCGTATATGACTACACGCTCGAGCAGCTTCAACAATGGATGATAGACAACGGCGAGCCGGCATTTCGCGGCGGACAGCTGTTTGATTGGTTGTATGTGAAGCGGGTGAAGAGCTTTGAAGATATGTCCAACCTATCTAAGGGGCTTAGAGAAAAGCTTGAGGAAAGCTTTCAAATTATAACATTAAACGAAATTACGAAGTTTGAATCGAAGGACGGAACCGTTAAGTTTTTGTTCGGTCTTCATGACGCGCATGCCATCGAAACGGTTATTATGCGCCATAACTATGGCAACAGCATTTGCGTCACCACGCAGGTCGGCTGCCGAATCGGCTGTACGTTTTGCGCATCGACGCTGGGCGGCTTGAAGCGGAACCTGACTGCGGGCGAGATCGTCGCTCAAGTCGTGACTGCGCAGCAAATGCTTGACGCTACTGGTGAGCGTGTTTCCAGTATCGTTATTATGGGCTCTGGCGAGCCGTTCGAAAACTATGACGCTACGATGGCATTCCTTCGCATCATGATTCATGAGAAGGGTCTAAACATCGGACAACGCCATATAACTGTATCAACAAGCGGTATTGTGCCAAGCATGTATAAGTTCGCGGAGGAAAATACGCAAATCAACTTGGCGATATCGATCCATGCGCCAAATGATGCGCTTCGCTCAAAGCTGATGCCGGTTAACCGCCGCTTCCCATTTGATGACGTAATAGCTGCTTGCCATAACTATATTGCGAAGACCGGAAGAAGAATTACGTTTGAGTATGCATTGATCGGCGGCGTCAATGACCGTGCGGAGCATGCACAAGAGCTATCAGAGGTGCTTCAGGGAATGCTCTGCCACGTCAATTTGATTCCTGTAAACCATGTGCCTGAACGGAATTATGTCCGTACACCGCGCGAGGACATCTTTGAATTCCAACGCGTGCTCGAGAAAAATAAAGTGAGCGTAACGATTCGCAGGGAGCAAGGACATGACATTGCGGCTGCATGCGGCCAATTAAGAGCGAAACATATGGAGTCTCAGGCGAGGTGATGACTGATTGTTAACGGCAAACCGCAGTGATATCGGACGGGTTCGTCATGTCAATGAAGATCAATCTTGGGTAAGTCAATTGAATAACGGGATCACCCTTGCCATCGTAGCTGATGGCATGGGCGGACATCAGGCTGGCGACGTAGCAAGCCAGAAAGCGGTGGACGCGTTCCGCAGTATGCTGGAGCAAAGCGCAGCCAAGGCTGACCTGTCCCTTCAAGAAGGTAAAATGCTCATTCGGCAAGCCATTTCGCAAGCAAATGAGGCTGTTTTTGAGTTGGCCTCGCGCAATGAGCAATATCACAATATGGGCACTACGATTGTCGCTGCCTTGGTTAAGCAGAATAATGCGATCATTGGGCACGTTGGCGACAGCCGCGCTTACAAAATTACCGAAGGCGTCATCACGCAAATTACGAATGATCATACGCTGGTCAATGAATTGGTTAAATCCGGCCAGCTCAGCATAGAGGAGGCCGCGCACCATCCGCGCCGCAATGTGCTCACCCGTGCAATAGGCACGGATTCGCATGTGGATATTGATGTGCAATCGGTGGAGCTGTCTCCTCAAGACGTTCTGCTCCTTTGCAGCGATGGATTAACAAATATGGTGAGCGAGCAGGAAATGCTGCTAACGGTCACAACTGAGCAGCTGGAGCTGGAAGCTAAAGCTGATCATCTCATTCAGCTTGCGCTGCATGCTGGCGGAGACGACAATATTACGGTCGTTCTCCTGCAAGAAGCGGCTGGCACGAATCGAGAGGGGTGACAAGGATGATCGGACAGGATTTAGGCGGACGTTATGAGATTTTAACACGTATCGGCGGCGGCGGAATGGCGCTTGTATATAAAGCCCATGATGTGCTGCTTAACAGAAAGGTCGCAGTGAAGGTGCTGCGGCAGCAATTTGTGCATGACGAGGAATTTATACGCCGTTTCCGTCGTGAAGCACAGTCAGCAGCTGCGCTGTCTCATCCGAATGTCGTCAGCATTTATGATGTAGGACAAGAAGAGGATACACATTATATCGTTATGGAATACATTGAAGGCCACAATTTGAATGAAATTATACAAGAGCGTGCGCCGTTGCAAACAGATGAAGCGGTGCGTATTGCCATGCAAATTGCAGATGCGCTTGATCACGCGCATCAGAACCATATTATTCACCGCGATATTAAACCTCATAATATATTAATTGGCAAAAACGGGCGCGTTAAGGTTACTGACTTCGGTATCGCGCGCGCGGTTACATCGTCAACGATTACACAGACCGGCTCTGTTATGGGCTCGGTTCATTATTTTTCTCCGGAGCATGCGAAAGGAATTAATACGGGGGAAAAGTCTGATTTGTATTCGCTTGGCATCGTGCTCTATCAAATGCTGACTGCACAGCTTCCGTTTCTCGGCGAAAGTCCGATTAGCATAGCTTTGAAGCATTTGCAGGAAAATTTCGAGGAGCCGCGTATCGTTAATCCGCATATTCCGCAAAGCGTGGAAAATGTCGTTCTTAAAGCGATGCGCAAAAATCCGAGCGAGCGTTATAACTCCGCGCATGAAATGCTGCTCGATCTGGATACTTGTATGCGCCCAGAGCGGTTGAAGGAGCCCAAAATTACGTTTACGCATGTTAACGATCTGGAAGAGACGCGCGTAATGCCTGCTATCCGCGGCGATATCGGTTCTGCAGCTCCCATGGAGCGAGAGCAGCCGATTAAAGCGAAGAAGGAAGAGGCGATCGATGATAAGGAGCTGGCTCCAAAGGCGAAAGGCTGGAAGAAGCCGCTTACTGTCGTTGGTGTCACGCTAGCTGTGCTGGGGCTCATCATCTGGGGCTTTATCTGGCTGCTCGGCTTCCTTGACGTAGCGGAAGTAGACGTGCCATATGTCGTAGGCAAGCCGGAAACCGAGGCGCGGCAAATGATTGAGGCCGCAGGTCTTAAGGTGGAAGAGCCGGTCCTTCATGAGCATAACAAGGAAATTCCGAAGGATCAGGTACTCAATCAATCTAAGATGAACATGAAAGTGAAAGAAGGCTCCTTAATTCAAATTACAGTCAGCGATGGACCGCAGCTCGAGGAACTTGGCAACTATGTAGGTAAGCCGCTGCAGACTGCGATTGACGAGCTTGGCGCTTTAGGCATAACAGCGGAGCAGATCGATATTGAACCGGTGTTCAGCGAGGAGGCTGCGGATACGATACTTCAGCAGTCGCCAAAGCCAGGAGAGCAATATAATCCGGAATCCGTAGAATTTCATTTTATGATCAGCAAAGGCCGCGAGACTGTGAAGATGCCAAATTTAATTGGCAAAAGCTTGGATGAAGCCAAGGATATGGTTAAGGCAAGTCAACTGACGCTTGATAACGCCGATATTTTGTACGAACCTAGCTATTTGCATCAGAAGGATTTTGTCATTAGCCAAGACCCGTACAAACCGAAGGATCTTGTATCTATAGGGGCAAAAATTTCGATCCGAGTAAGCTCAGGGCCGCCTGCGGATGCAAAGGAGCACCAATTCAACATTACGATCTCGCCGGCTGTAGCTGGCAAGACAAGTGAAATTCGAATTGAATATTCCGATGCGCGCGGTGAAAATATCGAGTGGGATAAACGGCAAATTACGAGCACGCAAACATTCCCTGTGACCGTTCTGATTGCGCCGGATACAGAAGCTAGAGTGACGGTCTTCCGTGACAATCAGTTCATCGATAGCAAAACGATCACGTACGACGAATTATTGCAGGGTACGAAATCATCCACCTTGACCATTCCGGGTGAAGAAGTGCAGGCGACAGATGCGCCGGTACAAACGGAGGTTACCGAAAGCGATGAGCCAGTTGAAGAAGAGCAACAGCAACAGCAGCCATAACAGCAAAGAAGGTCATCTCAAAGGCACGATTGTAAAAGCGCTCAGCGGATATTACTATGTGCGAGCGGAAAATACGGCATCGGACTCTGTAACGATCCAATGCCGTGCCAGGGGCGTTTTTAAAAATAGAGGCCTTACTCCGCTCGTTGGCGATGTGGTTATGTACAGCCTGACTGAGAATGGGGAGGGAACCGTTGAGGAGCTCCTTCCTCGCAGGTCGGAGCTTATCCGTCCTCCTGTAGCTAATATCGACTTGGCGATTCTCGTTTTTTCGGTGACGGAGCCGGCGCTTAATTTGCAGCTGCTCGATAAGTTTCTTGTGCATATTGAGCATGCGGGCATTACGGCGGTTCTTTGCTTAAGCAAGCAGGATTTGGAAAATGACGGTTTGGAAACAGAGGAGGCGCGGGCTGCGGCCGCCTCTGTTAATCGTATATACCGTGCCCTCGGCTATGAGGTATATGGGACAAGCTCCCGTCTTGGCGAAGGGATTGCCCCGTTTCAAGAGAGGCTGAAGGGCCATTTGGCGGTATTCGCCGGTCAATCAGGCGTTGGGAAGTCGTCGCTTCTTAATGCGATCGTGCCCGGTCTGGAGCTCGAGACCAACGAAATCAGCAATAGACTTGGTCGCGGCAAGCACACAACCAGGCATGTTGAGCTCATTGAAATCGGCGGCGGCTTAGTTGCGGATACACCCGGATTTAGCCAGCTGGATTTTCAGGAACTAGGGATCGAGGATCTAGGCTATTGCTTTATCGAGATGCGAGAGCTCTCTCCAGATTGCAAGTTTAGAGGCTGTACGCATGTGCATGAGCCAGGCTGTGCGGTGCTCGCTGCGGTTGAGAGCGGCACAATTGAGAAAAGCAGGCATGATCACTACCTCCTGTTTCTAGCTGAGATGAAAGAAAAAAAACGGAGGTACTAAACACGATGACTATTATTGCACCTTCCATATTATCAGCAGATTTTGCACGACTAGGTGAAGAAATTAAAGCCGTGGATGCGGCTGGAGCGGACTGGATTCACATTGACGTGATGGACGGTCATTTTGTTCCCAATCTTACTTTTGGCCCGCCAGTCATTTCTGCGGTACGTTCAGCGACAAAGCTGCCGTTCGATGTTCATCTCATGATCGAGCGTCCAGAGCTGTCTATTGCAGACTATATAGCCGCTGGAGCTGACCGCATTACGATTCATGCCGAGGCGTGCGTGCATTTGCATAGAACGGTACATTATATAAAAGAGAAGGGGCTTCCGGTTGGCGTAGCCATTAATCCAGCAACGCCAGTATCCGTGCTCGAGCCTATTTTGCATGATCTTGATCTCGTGCTCATTATGACGGTAAATCCAGGCTTCGGGGGACAAAAGTTCATTCCGTACTCACTGGTAAAGCTGCGCCAGCTGCGCGCTATGCTGGAGGAGCAGGGCCTGGACGAGGTGCATGTTCAGGTTGACGGAGGCGTTAACAAGACGACCGCAGCGGTCATCCGCGAGGCTGGAGCTAATGTGCTTGTTGCGGGGAATGCCGTATTTGCAGAGAACGATCTTGCCGCGGCAATCGCGGTATTACGATAGGGGCGGGCGCATGAACGAGAAGTTGAAAACTACGTTCTGGCTGCTCGGCTACACCTTTCTTGCAGGCCTGATGCTGGCGATTTTCTCGATGCTGACGGAAATTTATCGATATCTATTCTCTTTGCTTGCCCTATACATAGGCATACGTTTCTTTCGGAGGTTTGAGACGGTCGGGCTGCGGATTACTTTCTTCGTTCTGGCGATCATATTTTATTTGCTAATCGCTGTTGTTGTTGCTGCTTTTATCTTTTTGAGAGATAATCAGACACAATAATGGGCTTGTAGTCCCCTCGCTTCACTAGCTCACGATGGAATAGGACGAACTGATAACGCATAGGATGTTTACATGAGCGTAGGAATTTTGTCACGGATTAATTCGATGAGCGTGTCTGAGGAGGGATGAGGCATGAAATTTTATACAATCAAACTGCCTAAATTTTTGGGCGGGTTCGTAAAGGCGATTTTGAATACCTTCCAAAAAAATTAGGTCAGATGCTGCAGGGCACCCTTCGGCCGTGATCGTATGAAAAGTAAAAGAAAAGCACCTGAGCGCTCAGGTGCTTTTGTCTATGGCCAAAGCCATCATTATACGCGGGTAACTTTACCAGCTTTCAGTGCGCGAGTGCTGACATAAACACGTTTTGGTTTACCGTCAACCAAGATGCGAACCTTTTGCACGTTTACGCCCCAAGAACGACGTGTTTTGTTGTTTGCGTGGGAAACGTTGTTACCTTTACCAGGTGCTTTACCTGTAAGAAAACATTTGCGGGACATGACTACACCTCCTTTAAGTCTTGCTAGAGCAAAACTGATTCCATTTAACAATGGCTTCGTTATGCGTGAGGAAAACTTCATTCGTAAGCGAAATAACATTTAAACACACTTGAATATCGTATCATAAACATCGGTTCTATTCAACCTAAATATATGGACAACATTGTTGCACATCGCTTTCAAAGCTAGTAATGACGCAGAAATACTGGATTTATTGAACGGACTTCTATAAAGGTCCCGTTTATAGTACAATGAACGTAGTCCATAATATATACAGTAAGGGAGTGTATTTCCATGCCTCTGCAGCTAAGCACCGAATTAGGTTCCATACATGTCTCAGATCATTGCATAGCCATTATTGCCGGCTCTGCGGCCATGGATTGTTATGGACTTGTCGGAATGGCTTCCCGCAAACAGTTGAAGGACGGAATTGCCGAGTTGCTCGGACGGGATAATTTGACCCGCGGCGTCGAAGTTAGGCGCGAAAATGAAAAGCTGCATATCGACCTCTACATCATCGTGAGCTATGGAACGAAAATTTCCGAAGTAGCGCATAACATTCAATCCAAGGTGAAATATGTGCTGAATGACGTAATCGGTCTACAAGTGGAAGAAGTCCATATAATTGTGCAAGATGTCAGGGTACTTAAGTAACAGGGAGGGAAATTTCGTTGAGTAAGCGCTTTATAAACGGATCTGATTTTGCCGCAATGGCACTGCTCGGCGCGGATTATTTACAGCGCAACGCAGAGTACGTTAACGCACTAAATGTGTTCCCAGTGCCGGATGGCGACACGGGAACAAACATGAACTTAACGATGTCCTCTGGCGTTAGCGAACTGCGCAACAAGCCGTCAAGCAGCATCGGAAAAGCGACGGAAGCATTATCGAAGGGGCTGCTTATGGGCGCAAGAGGCAACTCTGGCGTTATTTTGTCACAGCTGTTCCGGGGCTTCTCCAGATCGCTTGCCGGTCTTGAAGAGGCGGGAACGGCGCAGCTTGCCGCTGCTTTGCAATACGGTGTTGACCTCGCTTATAAAGCTGTCGTAAAGCCAGTCGAAGGAACGATTCTTACGGTCGCGAAGGAAGCTGCCAAGCATGCCGTACAATATGCCCGCAGAACGAATGATGTGGTTGAATTGATGCGCGAGGTGCATCAGAAGGCACATGAAGCTTTGCAGCGCACGCCTGATTTATTGCCAGTGCTAAAGCAGGTAGGCGTAGTAGATTCCGGCGGACAAGGCCTCGTATTTATTTATGAAGGCTTCGTGCGCAGCCTTGCGGAATTAGATGGCAATTTGGATTCCTATTCGATGGCTTCAGAAGCGGCTCCACCGGAAGAGGTCGCTGTTCCGACAGTTGCACCGCCAATCATCCGTAAGCAAGAGCTGTCATCGGCGCAATCACGCTTATCAACGGAAGCGATTGAGTTTTTATACGATATGGAATTTTTTATCAATCGCAAGCTATCGGGGCATACAGGAGCGTTTTTTGATGAATCCGCTTACAAACGAGCGCTTGGAAAAGACGGAGACTCCATACTAGTCATAACTGAAGACGATATTATTAAAGTGCATGTTCACACGCGCAAGCCTGGAGACGTGCTCAATCTATCTCTACCTTACGGTGAATTGACGGATATTCATATTCTCAACATGCGTGAGCAGCATCGTGATTTGCTTGAGCATGAGCAAGAAAACTCTACTATTGCAGATTTTTCAGCGGCTGAACTGCTAGCAGGGCAGGCCGTTCCAGTCACTCCGCCGGGCCAAGTATTTGAGAAGGCACCATTTGGCATCATCGCCGTGGCACTAGGCGAGGGTATCGCGGATATTTTTCTGGAAAATGAAGTCGATACGGTATTGTCCGGCGGGCAGACGATGAATCCAAGCACGGAGGATTTCGTAAAAGCAATCAAGGCTTTGTCCGCGGAGCATATTTATATCCTCCCGAATAACGGAAACATTATTTTGGCGGCGGAGCAGGCTGCCGAGCTAAGCGAGCGCAGCGTCACAGTCATTCCGACGCGTACGATACCGCAGGGGTTAGCGGCAGTTCTCGCTTTCAAGGAAGATGAAACGGCTGAGCGAAATAGTTCATGGATGAAAAATGCGGCGGAGCAGGTGCTCTCTGGACAAGTGACGAAGGCTGTGCGAGATACGACGATTGAAGGCGTGGATATTCGCGCGGGCCACTTCATCGGGATCAAGGAAAAAACGATTGTCGTGTCTAACGCTGATCTGCTGGAGGCCTGCCAATCGCTTATCGCTAGCATGCTGAGCACAGGCGGAGATTTGCTGACGATTCTTACCGGCGAGGAAGCAGATGCTGCAGAGACGGCGTCGCTATGCGAATGGATCGGGGAGCAGTATCCTGAGCTGGAGCTGGAAGTGCAAAAGGGCGGACAGCCGCTGTATCCTTATGTTTTTGCATTGGAATAAATTGCAGTCGTTTTAATGCTGGGAGGGGTTATGTTGGGGAAGGTCAGAATAGTAACGGATAGCACGGCGGACGTTCCAAAGGAAATTAGAGAACGCTTGGGAATTACAATAGTCCCCCTTAAAGTACTCTTCGGCGAAGAAACGTTTCTGGATGCCGTGACGATTACTTCTGAGGAGTTCTATGAGAAGCTGGCACATTCTTCTGCGCTTCCTACGACATCGCAGCCATCGCCAATGGAATTCTCAGACGTATACGAGCGTCTGCTTGCGGAAGACGCTGAGTCGCCTATTATTTCGCTTCATCTCTCTGCGGCGCTCAGCGGAACTTATCAATCGGCTGTTATTGCGCAGTCGATGCTCGAAGAAGAGTCGGATATTACAGTGTTGGACTCCAGATCGGCTTCCTTTGGCTTTGGGATGCGCGTCGTGAAAGCGGCTGAAATGGCACAGGCAGGCGAATCGAAGGAACGGATAATCGAGGCCATTGAGCAATTAGAGCGCGATACGAATTTATATTTTTTAGTGGATACACTTGAGTATTTGCAAAAGGGCGGACGGATTGGCAAAGCTTCAGCGCTGATCGGTTCGATTTTAAACATAAAGCCTATTCTATCCTTGGACAAGGATGGCGTTGTGCTTGCGGTAGATAAGGTGCGCGGCTCAAAGAAGGCGATGGCACGTATCGTCGAGCTGCTGAAGCAGACGTACGGCGATGAGCCGGTTGGCCTCACAATGGCCTACTCTTTCCGTAAGGAAGGGGCAGAGGAGCTGTTAGCGCTTCTGAAGAGCCAGTTCAATGTGCAAGCCATTGGCTGGACGACAATAGGCGCGGTTGTTGGCACCCATACGGGACCTGGCGCATCGGCCGTGTTTATGTACAGGATGTGATAGAATGATGACGCTGGATCAAATTTCTGTTCGGCAAATCAAAGGCGTGAGCGCTCCTAAGGAAGAGGAGCTTCACGCCTTTGGCGTGAGAACAGTTGCGGATTTACTCGATTATTTTCCGTTTCGATATGAGGATTACCGCATTCGTGAGCTTACCGACGTGAAGGAAGGCGAGAAGGTCACGGTGCTGGGGCATGTTCGGGGCGTTCCCCTCCTGCAGCGCTACGGGAAGGGCAAGTCGAGACTGACTTGCAAGGTAGAGGTTGGACAATGGCTGGTTACGGCCGTTTGGTTCAATCGTCATTTCCTTCAGGATCAGCTTGTAATCGGGCGGGAAATTATGCTCACGGGCAAATGGGAGCAGCAGCGGCTGCAAATGACGATATCGGACTCGGAGTTTCCGGGAAGCGGCGGGGCAGCGAAGTCTGGAACGCTGCAGCCGGTTTATTCGGTTGGCGGAAGCATTACGCAGACATGGATACGTAAGACGATACGCCAAGCGTTGACGCAGTACGGAGCGATGATTGAAGAGATGCTGCCGCATGAGCTGGTGCGCCAGCATGATCTGATGGCAAGGCGCGATGCGGTTGAGCGCATTCATTTGCCGGATGACACAAAGGAAGGACAAGCTGCCCGCAAACGACTTGTGTACGAAGAGCTGTTTCTTTTCCAGCTGAAGCTGCAGGCCTATCGGGCGCTTAATCGCAAGCGCAATGACGGCATTGCGCATCAGATCGAGAGCGAGACGATTCGCAAGTTCGCTGCTACGCTTCCGTTTGAGCTGACCGATGCCCAGAAGAAGGTCGTTAATGAGATATGCGTGGATATGAGAAGGCTGTCATGCATGAATCGTCTGCTCCAGGGTGATGTTGGTTCCGGCAAAACGGTAGTTGCAGCCATCGCTTTGTACGTTGCGGTTAAATCAGGCCATCAAGGAGCACTAATGGTGCCGACTGAAATATTGGCGGATCAGCACATGCGCTCACTAACGAGAATGTTTGCTGAACTGGGTATCCAGGTTGCCTTGCTGACTGGAAGCCTTACGGAGAAGAAGCGGAGAGACGTGCTTGCCGGTCTTCAGATGGGAATCATCGATATTGCAGTCGGAACGCATGCACTTATACAAGAAGATGTTTTCTTTCGGAGTCTGGGGCTTGTTGTCGTCGATGAGCAGCATCGATTCGGCGTAAATCAACGAAGCGTGCTGCGGCGCAAAGGAATGAATCCCGATGTGCTGACGATGACGGCAACGCCTATCCCAAGAACGATGGCGATTACGGCGTTCGGAGATATGGATGTATCGACGATTCGCGAGCGGCCGCATGGTCGGAAGCCGATCAAAACGTATTGGGTGAAGCACAGCATGATGGAGCGCGTGCTTGGCTTTATTCGCAAAGAAGTTAGCAAGGGGCGTCAGGCGTATATCATTTGTCCGCTGATTGAAGAATCGGAGAAGCTCGATGTGCAAAATGCGATTGACCTATACGTGCAAACGCAGCAATCCTTTCCAGACTTGCGCGTAGGGCTACTGCACGGCCGGCTTTCTGCTGCCGAGAAGGAAACGGTTATGGGCGCTTTCGGCGCGAACGAGACGCATGTGCTTGTCGCGACGACGGTTGTTGAGGTCGGTGTCGACGTTCCGAATGCGACGCTCATGATTATTATGGACGCTGAGCGATTTGGCTTGTCTCAGCTGCATCAGCTTAGAGGCCGAGTAGGCCGTGGCGAGCATCAATCGCATTGTATTCTTGTTGCTGATCCAAAATCGGAAACCGGTAAAGAGCGGATGAAGGTGATGACGGATACGGATGACGGTTTTGA
This sequence comes from Paenibacillus sp. PL91, assembly GCF_012935325.2. Classification (GTDB taxonomy): domain Bacteria; phylum Bacillota; class Bacilli; order Paenibacillales; family Paenibacillaceae; genus Pristimantibacillus. The sequence continues at coordinate 341,509 of NZ_JABBYG020000002.1, read as the reverse complement.
GGTATCGCGGCGCGATCTTGAAATTCGCGGCCCTGGCGACTTTTTTGGCACAAAGCAGAGCGGGCTGCCGGAGTTCCGTTTGGCGGATATGGTAGCCGATTACGAGGTGCTGGAGCTTGCTAGAGACGATGCGGCTGAACTAACGGAGCGTGACGATTTTTGGTCAAATGAGTCCTATGCTAGAGTACGGAGCGTGCTCGCGAAGGATCAATTTTTTCAGGGAGAACAGCTGGACTAGGCAATAATTACCTCCATGCGGCATATAGTTTAACGATGTGATTGGATTGCCGGATGGAGGTGTCAGGACAGTGAGTTACCAAAATTATGGAATTCGGCCGCAGCTGGTCGAGCGCGTTAAATACAAAATGAAAAATCCTGTCGTGAAGGACAAAATTAGGCAGCTGCTTGGAAATGTGACGAAATATGATCTGCAAGACCGGCCAAAGGTGAGGAAGCTTGTGAAAGCGGCGGCCGTTATTTTGCAGGAGCAGCTAACGGATACGCAAGAGGATCAAATCGTCGCCTTCGTGATGGGGCAAAAAATCGATCCCAACAACACGTTTCATTTGTTGAAGCTGTGGGGAATGTTTCGCTGACCGCTTACGGTCAGCGATTTTTTTTTGCTGTCAGCAGGGTCATCGCTTCCTTCCTTGCACTTACCACAGCTCTAGCTGCTCGTCCACTTTACATGGCTCGATCAACGAGGACTCATCGTTCCGGACACTGCCAACTGCTGTTGAAACGGGATAGGCATCAAGTTCATACGCCGAGTATGGCCGCAGAAGCGGGGCAATGGCATGAACGTCCGTCACTGCACGGCTTAGCCAAAGCTGCTCATCCTCTGGACGCAAAATGACCGGCATGCGGTCATGAATCGGGGCGACGAGCTCATTTGGCGTTGTTGTCAATATCGTGCAGCTATTGATTTTGGTTCCGTCGGGCGAGAGCCATGTTTCATATAGACCGGCCATGCTGAATATAGCGCGGCTCTTCAGCGCGATGCGCATCGGCTGCTTGCCACTCGCCGTCGTTTTCCATTCATAAAAGCCGTCTGCCGGGACGAGACACCGCTTGTGGCGCAGCGGCTTCTGAAAGGCTGGCTTGCTCGCAGCCGTCTCTGAGCGCGCGTTAAGCATTTGAAAGCCGATCTTCGGATCGTCAGCCCATGGCGGCACAAGTCCCCATTTTAACTCTCCCAGCCGGTTGTGGTGTCCGTCATTAATGACCGTCAGCACCTGCTGGCTTGGAGCTACGTTATATTTTGGCCGGTGAAACGGAACCATCGTCTCCTCGATCATATATCTGACCATCAGCTCCTCCAGCGTTACGGTGAGCGTGTATCTTCCGCACATGACTCCTGGCTCCTTTCCTTTCGCATATCCTTATTATACATCTTGGGAAATCGAAGCGCATATGTTGCTTAAACGGTATGACAAGCGGCGCTATGGCAGATACTGGTTCATATAGGCATGCAGCTTTGTATCATCTCCTGCACTGGCAATGATGTTGAACAAGGAGCGCTGACGATGGGCAAAAATAATGGAGTAGGGACATATCGCCGTTCATTCGGCTACTGGCTGCGCCAGCTGCTCGCGCTTCCCGGCGCGGCGTTTGATTACGCGTTGGGGAAGTGGGGCGCAATGAGCGCCTCGCATGCGATGATGACGGAGGCGATTCCGCTGCAATTGTCATCTGCCGCCGTAGCGAAGCTGATGTACGCATGGTCAAAGCCTATCGCCTTGCCTGCGGCCGGGCCATCGGGCAGCTGGAGCATGGAGGAGCTGGCGCTTATTGATCGAATCCGCTCGGAGACGGCAACCAGCAACCGCAATAATGTGACGCGAACGGAGGCCTATCGCAGCATCTATTTTCGTACGCCTGAGCTCCACTGGGCGTTTCTTGCCCATATGGTATCGCGAAATGGCGGCTGGAATATGACGGATTTGCAAGGGGAGTGGCTCCCATTGCTGCTTACGGAAGAGCAGCGGGAGGCGGTATTCCGGTTTTTGGAGCAGGCGAATGCCTTTATCTTTCAGGATGCATATCCGCAGCTGTTATTGTACGAGTGGAGCAGGCGTGAGGGGAGAAGCTTATTTCATCTGCTGCCTGCCTTTGGGGTATCGGCGTTTATGGCGCCTGTCTGGAAGCAGTTTTGGCGAGACCGCGATGCGGTGCCGCTGACGATTGCGCTAATTGTAAACGAGCAGCATTATATCGAGCAGCGTGTCGTCCAGCAGCCGTATTTCCGCGAAAAAGTGCTTCATACGTTGTTTTTTGGACTGCAGTCGCTTCTTCAGCTGAACGGCGTTATTTTTCCATATGGAAATGGGAAAGAAAAAGGCAATGAAGGTGACGTGCTCAGGCTGTCCGGCCTTATTCTGGAAAGCTTCGAAAATTTGCAGGAGCGAATTGAATTCGGCAAGCGTCTCTATGCGCTGCTATTTGGCATCCCGCGCGTACATGAAGGCGCTAGATGCTTTGCGGGAGCGGTTAAGCATAGCGGCTCGCGCGCCGATTATGCGCCGCATATGTTCGCTCGCATTCGTCAAAGGCCGCCGAAGCGCATCTATGTGGAGCGGCTGCTTGGCGGGCGGCTGAAGCCTGGAGCAGAGCCGATCTATAGTCCGGAGCTTAGCGCAGCGTGGGCCGATCAGTCCCTTGAGCCGCCCGAGCTCGGCGATTGGTTTAAGTCGGCAGCGGATATCGCGCCTTATTTTGGGAAGCTGCCGATGCCCCATTCCTTTGAAATTACGAATGAATACGGGCTAATGCTCAATAAGATCGAGCTGGCTGTGCTCGCGATGCAGCGCGGGAAATAAACTTGGGATTGCTGTGAAATTGAATAGTGCACAAGCAGGTAACGTGACAATGGGATGGCTTGACCCGCTGCTTCAGCCTGTTGAGCGTTCCTTGTTCGTGGCTTACAAGCTAGCTGATTGGCAAGCTGACTTGGATAAGCTAAGGCCCGGGGTTTAGGGATCATAGGCTATTAATAATCAGAAAATAAAAAGAGGAGCTATCCCGCCTTGGCGCGGGGCAGCTCCTTATTATGCTGTGCATATATGTGAGTTTCTAAAAAAGGGGTCCGCCTCATTATTTACTCGATCGCAGCGCCTTCGATATCCCGAATCGAGAACCATTCGCCGTCGACCATAAAGCGGCCCTTCAGCTGATCGACCCGATCGACAATGCCGGCGACGGTCAGCTCCTCAAGCGGGTGGAACAGACGGAGTGTGATGGAATGGCGCTGCTGCAGCGATTCGGTGACGAGGCGGGCTACATTTTCCCATTCCTGCTCGTCAAGCTCTACGCGCTCTCGATTCCTCAGCGCCTTCTCGTGCTCATTAATAGCGACCTTGTGCTCGGGCAGCATCATGCGGCTCGACTCCCAAAGTCCATTGCCTTCAAGCTTCTTTCTCATTTGTAATGTCCTCCGATCTTCTCCGAGCGATGCAGCGCTTGCCCGGCGGGAGATACGGACACGGCTCTTAAAATAACGGCGTCCCCGTACTTCTGCTTCAGGGCATCCGTTGCTCTCTCAAGCGCCATCGTCTTCTCGCGGTGCGGGTCAAACAGCGAGAGCTGGTACTCGTCATCCTGCGAAAATTGCGTCAGGCTGACGCCGACCTTTCTTACGGGATTACCGTCCCAGTGCCGCAGCACGAGCTGTACCGCGGCGCGGTAAACCTGATTGGTGACGTTGGTCGGATCGTCCATTTTCATTTGGCGGCTAAAGCCGGTCGGGCGGTCATAGTCGGCGCCCATTAAGCCAACCGAAACGACGTGCCCCATATACCCTTTGCCGCGGCAGCGCTGGCAAACAAGCTCCGTCAGCTCAAGCAGCACAACCTTGATTTCCTCCAGCCTGCCATAGTCGCGCGGCAGCGTCATCATATGCCCTACCGCCTTCGGAGCGACCTGATGCGTTCCCGGCGTAACGGGGCTATCATCGATTCCATTGGCAATCCGCCAGTACAGCTCGGCGTTGATATCGGAGTTTTTGCCGAATTTGCGGCGCATCATCAGCTTCAGCTTATCGAGCGGCGTTGCGGCTATTTTGCCGATCGTATCGAGTCCCATCGCATTAAAATGCCGTGTCATCCGGCTGCCGACCATGAACATTTTGGTGGTGGGCAAAGTCCAAAGCGTATCCTGAAGCTTATCCTTCGAGAGGATGTAAATGCCCGAATCGTTTTTCTTCGCGTAATTGTCGCAGGCCGTCTTCGCTAAAATTTTATTTTCCGCGATGCCAAAGCGAGTGTATATGCCAAGCTCGGCGGAAATGCGGGTTTGGATATGATGAGCCAGCTCCTCGGGCGATCCGTACAAATGGAGCGAGCCGGTCACATCGAGAAACTGCTCATCGATCGAATAGGGCTCGACAAGATCGGTATACGACTGATAAATGCGCGTAATGATCATGGAAATATCGATATACAGCTGCATCCGCGGCCTAATGATCACTAAATTCGGACACTTGGCGAGCGAGTCGCCGAGCCGCTCGGCAGTCGTTACCCCAAATGACTTGGCGATGGGGCAAGCGGCAAGAATAATGCCGGACCTGCGTTCGGGGTCGCCCGCAACGACAACCGGCAAATCGCGGTACTCCGGATGCTCCGCCTTCTCCACTGACGCATAAAACGATTGGCAATCCGCCAGCATGATGACCTTGCTAAGAGACATTTCGGCTCACCAGCTCTGCCGCTAATATATTTGCCGCCAGAAAGACGCGCTGCGCTCCCGAGTCGATACAGAAGGCTCTGACGTAACCGTCCCTCACGGATATGACCCGAATTCTTCGTTTCGTAAACTTGCCTTTTTTGCTCATATAAATCACATCAACGACACAACCGATTGCGCTGAACCCTTTTTCCAATGTCATGATGCATCCCTCCACAACAAGAACGTTTGTTCTTATTATATACAGAACACCCGTTCTTATACCACTGGTTTTTTGTGGATGTTTTTTACAAGGATTAGCGGACTTTCCCGCTGCATACGCGATGCATGGCGAGAGAGGGGGAGGCCATTATGTGAATGGTCTTTTTTGTCCTGCATGGGAGCTTATAGTATGACAAATATAGCGCCGTACATATTTACATCCATAATGCGCCAAAATAGAAGCAACATGGAAACGAAAGGTGCCGGTTATGAACAAACAAAATGAAGGGACGCTAACGCCGTTCAGTCCATCGCTGCATGCGAACGTCGAGACGATTCGTGATCGCTTCGGCGGCAGCTCGGATATCGTGACCCGATTGTTTCGCAGCGATGCCGCGCCAGATCGCGAGGTCGCGATTATATATGTGGATGGAATCGTGGATTCGGAGACGATTAACGAAAGCGTCATGGAGCCGTTAATGTCCATGAAGCTGCCGGAACATGCGTTTGTAAAGGGTAGCCAGCTGCTGGAGGCGCTTCGCAACTGCATTGTTTCAATCGGATCGGTACAGCACATCCATTCGTTGGAGCAAGCTCTCCAATTTATGGCGGAAGGGCTATGCGTCATTATGGCGGATGGGAGCGCATCGGCATTGACTGCGGATACGGGCGGAGGCGAGCAGCGCAGCGTCACTATTCCCCAGACCCAAACCGTCATTCGGGGGCCGCAGCATGGCTTTGTCGAGAACATTCGAACCAATATTAGCTTAATTCGGCGCATCATTCGCTCCTCCGACCTTCATGTGCAGGTGCATAAGATCGGCCAGCAGACGCATACGAACGTGGGCGTGCTCTATTTGCACGGGGTAGCGGATGAAGGGATCGTGAAGGAGGTTTACCGCAGACTGGCGTCAATCGAAATCGATGGCGTGCTGGAGAGCGGATATATAGAAGAATTTATTCAAGACGAAACTTTCTCGCTGTTTCCGACGCTGCTCAATTCAGAGCGTCCGGATACGGTAGCGGCAGCTCTGCTTGAAGGAAGAGTCGCGGTTATGGTTGACGGGTCACCGATGGTTTTAATGGCCCCAACAACTTTTTTCACCTTCTTTCAGTCGCCAGAGGATTATTATCAAAGGTTCGATATTGCGACATTCGTCCGCATAATTCGTTACGGTGCTTACGTGGTTTCGATTCTCCTTCCTGCTCTGTATATCGCAGTCACGACATATCATCAGGAGATGCTGCCGACAACGCTGCTGATTAGTCTAGCGGCGCAGCGGGAAGGCATCCCGTTTCCGGGACTGCTCGAAGCGCTTCTCATGGAGGTCACGTTCGAGGTGCTCCGTGAGGCGGGATTGCGAATGCCGCGTGCGATCGGGCCGGCTATTTCCATCGTCGGCGCTCTCGTGTTGGGACAGTCTGCCGTACAGGCAGGCATTGTTTCAGCGGGTATGGTTATCGTGGTATCCTTCACGGCCATTTCCAATTTCGTCATGCCGGAATTCAATATGGCGGCGACCTCCCGCATTATCCGGTTCCTCTTCATGATTATGGCAGGCATTTTAGGTTTTTTTGGCATCTTCGTCTCGGTGCTGTTTATGCTCATCCATCTCGCATCGCTGCGATCCTTCGGCGTGCCATATATGTCACCGATGGCGCCGGGACCCACGAAGCAAGGAATATGGCGAGATGTGTTCATACGGCTGCCATGGTGGGCGGTTGTGCTTCGGCCGCTTGATTTGAACCTGCGTAATCCGAAGCGTCGGCCAAATGGCAAAAAACCGCCGGCCCAGCGGCATTCCGGCAAGCCGTAAAGAGCCGTAAAGAGCCGTAAAGAAAGGGAGGAACGGCAATGAATAAATGGAAGCTGCTGCTGCCGCTGCTTGTATGCTTGCTTGCTGCCGGCTGCTGGAACCGTGTAGAGCTGAATGATATTGCCGTTATTTCCGCATCCGGCGTTGATTGGCAGGACGGCAAATGGGTGTTGTCGTATCAGGTTGTTATTCCACAAGCGATTTCCAATCAGGGCGCATCCAGCAACTCAGCGGCGGTCAATGTGTTTTCCACGAAGGGCGAGAGCATTCGGAGCGCTGTCAGCAAGGCGAGCCAGGAAACGTCGCGGCGTCTCTACTTCTCGCATACGCAAATTCTTATTATCGGACAGGAGGCTGCCCGCAAGGGGCTGAGCCCGCTGCTCGACACTTATCTTCGCAACCATGATTCCCGTGAGACGGTAAGCGTCTACTTGGCGAGGGGCAGCGCGCGCCGGATGCTGGAGCAGCTGATCCCGCTTGAGAAAATCCCAGGCGCAGCCATTCAGCGGATGATCACCAATGAAGAGATGAACAGCTCTATCTTTCGGCAGATGACCATCCATCAAGTGCTGATGGACTTGCTCGGAACGGCACACGCTACGGGCATACCAGGATTGGTTGTTGCGGGCACGAAAGAAAGCATGGATAAGGCGGAAAAACTGACCCGTACCAATACGCCCTCCAAGGTTAGATTATCGGAAATGGCGCTAATTAAAAACGATAAGCTGGTAGGCTGGATTAACAATGAGGAGAGCCAAGGCGCCATGTGGCTTGCAAATCACGTGAAGAGAACAACGATCTCATTTGCATGCGCGGAGGATGGGAAGGGAAAGCGGAGCTCCTCTATACGCATAACGCATGCGAAGACAAAGCTGCGACCAGAGCTGTCAAACGGCAAGTGGATTATGCACGTGAATGCAAACGCGGAAGGGACGCTGATGGAATACAATTGCAATGGCAATCTCGGTGAGCCTCAGCAGGTGGTGAAGGTCGAGCAGCTCATTGAAGGAGAGATTGCAGCCATTATAGAGAATGGCTGGCAGGCTGTTCGCAAGCATCAAGCCGATGTGCTGGGCTTTGGCGATGTCATCCACAAAAAATATCCGAAGCAATGGTCTCAGTCAAAAGAGAACTGGACGGAGCAGTTTCCAAACACGGAAGTGAAAATATCGGTAAAAGTAAAAATCGTATCAACGGGAATGAGCGGAAGCGGATTTAAGAAGGAGCAGGAGAAGGGAAGCTCATAGACGGAAAGGAGACCGTATGCAGCAGATCGGGAAAAACCAGCTTTCTATTTTGGTCATCGTTTTTTTGCTAGGAAGCACGCCTTTGTTCGAGCTCGGCATCAAGGCAAAGCAGGACGCATGGTTGGCGATGACGCTGGCAGCGCTTGCCGGCCTGCTGCTTACTGTCATGTATATTCGCGTACAGAAGCGTTCTCCTGAATCGGAGCTTGCCGAGCTTTACATCATGCATTTTGGCAAATGGATCGGCGGCTTTATTGGCATCCTCCATGCTTTATGGTTTGCATACGAATCGATGCGCAACGTGCGGGATGTCGGCGAGCTTACGATGATGGCGCTGCTTTCCTTTACGCCAAAATGGATTATTATGCTGCTAATTCTGAGCGCTGCGGCCTACACCGTAAGCAAGGGGCTTGAAGTGTTTGTCCGGGTCGTGCAGCTTCTGTTTCCCATTGCAGCGCTTAGTTATTTTTTCATTATTCTACTTTTGCTTATTGCCAGATTGCCGAAAATCACGCATTTGCTTCCACTCCTAGAGCATGGGGCTATGCCTGTTGTGAAGGCGGCATTTCCCGATTTGCTGTCCTTTCCCTTTGGGCAAATGATAATTTTCTTCGTGTTCTGGAAGCATGTCAGCGAGAAAAAAATTATCGGACGCGTGTCTTATTGGGCTTATATTGGGGTATCCGCTTTTCTTATCCTCATGAATGCGCTCACGCTGTGCGTGCTTGGACCCGAGTTCGCTTCGCTTACCGCGCTGCCGCTGCTTGAGGTCGTGCAGCTGATCAGGCTGGCTAACTTTTTGGAGCGACTGGATGTCATTGTAACGCTGCTTCTGTTTATCGGGCTCTATGTCAAAATGACGGCGCTGTACATGGCATCGGTATTCACGTTTAACGCGGTAACAGGCATCGCCTATCGGTATTGCGTCATGCCGATCGGCCTGCTTATCTACGCCGCGTCGTTTTTGGAGAGGAATAATACGGTGCATATGTGGGTCGGCCTCGACATTACGCTGAAGGTCGCCCCGATATTTCAAGTTTTGCTCCCGCTGCTTATGCTGATCGTGGGCATACGAAAGAAGTATAAGAAAGCGGCATAGAACCGGGTAGTTGCTAGGCACTCCTCACCGAAACGGCTGAGCTGACATATTTTATGGGTACAGCTTGAAATATGAGCTTAATGAGCTGCTTATCTTTCATCGCGGAACGAGCTTTTTGCCGCCAATGGACTGCGTAAGCCGTTTACGCTTGTTTGAGGGGGATACGCGTGAGCGATGCCAATAGGTGCATGACAAGCATTATTCTTGTTGCCTACAATAAGCTTGAATACACGAAGCAATGCGTGGAGAGCATTCGGCGGCATACGCAGCGAGGCTGCTATGAGCTGATTATTGTAGATAATGGATCGACGGATCATACGGTGGAATGGGCAAAAAACGAGAGGGACCTCATCGTAATCGACAACGGTTTCAATGCAGGTTTTCCTAAAGGCTGCAATTTAGGGCTTGCAGCAGCTTCGGGCGAGCTGCTCATGCTGCTGCATAACGATACGATCGCAACGCCGGGCTGGCTTGACGGATTAAAGCGCTGCTTGCTTAGCGATGACAGGATTGGAGCGGTTGGCCCCGTTACGAACTCGGCAGCCTACTGGACGACTATTCCGACCGCATATAAGACGATAGAGGAGCTGGAGCTGTTCGCTTCCGCGCTGCACGCGCTTCCCGACAAAACGAAGTGGGAGGAGCGCGTGAAGCTGATTGGCTTTTGCCTGCTTATGCGGCGGGAGGCGTGGGAGAAGGTCGGACCGCTTGACGAGAGCTTCGGTATCGGCAGCTTCGAGAACGACGATTACGGCTTGAGGCTGCGGCTGGCAGGCTACAAGCTTATGCTTTGCGGAGATACATTTATTCACCATTACGGCAGCGTCACCTTTAGGGATGAGCCGGAGCACTTTCAACAAGCCTTCAATGGCACTGCGGAAGTGTTTAGGGCGAAATGGGGCATGGATCCGAATGCTGCGACGCATATACGAATGGATTTCAACACGGTCATACAACGAGAATCCCATGAATACAGGCGCGGGAATAGCTCTATCATGGAAATCGGCTGCGGCTGCGGGGCAACGATCCATCATCTAAAGAAGCAATTCCCTGCGGCCAAATGGTACGGTGTCGAGCACAGCGAGCTAGCGGCGAGCGTTGCCGAGGCGTCAGGAATAACAGTGTTCCGCTCGAAAGAGCCTGAAGAATGGACGCTGCCTGCTGAAGGGCTGGACGGCATTCTGGTCGGGGATGCCCATGCCCATGCTTACGGCACGCCGCAGTCGATGATGCGCTTAATCAGGCTGCTAAGGCCTGGAGGCTGGATTATGGGCTGCTTCGCGAATCGATATTATTTTGAAAATATTCGGCAATATTTAGACCCTTTGAATACGAAAGCGCAGCGCCAAGCGGCAGCCCAGTATACGCTTCAGCAGGTGAAGCAGCTGTACGTGCAGTCTGGCTTTGCATACGCGAAGGTGACGCTAGTCGAGCATAAACCGCAGGAGCAGCTTGACTATATCAGGCTGCTGGGACAGGTAACGAATGAATCGATTGCGGATGAGCTTACGGCCGCTTATCTGCTCGTGTATGGCCGCGTTGCTTCCGCAGCAGCGCTGCAGGCGGCTGAGGAAACGGATGCGCTCGCCGAGGGAGAGGGTGTTCGCGCGGAAGGATAGGATACGCTGCTTTGAATAGTGTACGGCAGAGCAGAGTGGAAAGCTCGTTCAGCACTAGGCGGTCAACGCTGTGTATGGGCAAAATGCGTTCGACGACTCCAGATTTTCTGCGAGCGAAGGCTGGCTGCGCCAAATGAACGACATTGCGCCGGCAAGCAGTTTGATGATAATCATTTTCAAAAAAATACTAGCATTATGATCGGGTTTTGCTATACAATTGAAGGTGTTGACGAACCGAATACGTTCCGGGGAGCTGGTTAGGCCGGCTGAGAGGGAATTATCTGTACAATTCCGACCCGTTAAACCTGATCTGGATAATGCCAGCGTAGGGACAGAAGCTCTGTTTATTCAGCAAGCTCGATCACAGCGATCAAGTCTTTGCTGCAAGCAGCTGCACAGCCGATTATATGGCGTCCTCCGGATTAGGGGGACGCTTTTTTTGTTGTTGCTGAACCGGATACCGATACGGACTCGTCATCTTATACAAATAGAAGCAGTGAGAGGGGAACAAACACATCATGAACCAGAAGAAAACGGGGCAACAATCGTGGAGAATCGTAGCCGCAATGCTCGTGTTCGTCATGGCGCTGGCCGGCTGCGGCACAAACAACAATGCGCCGGAAGCGAGCAAGGAGCCGCAAGAGCAAGAGGGAGCAGCGGACAAGCCGCTAGAGAAGGTGCAGGTTGTACTGGACTGGACGCCTAATACGAATCATACCGGGCTTTATGTAGCTAGAGATAAAGGTTTTTTTAAAGAGCAGGGACTTGACGTTGAAATTATACAGCCAGGGCAAAGCGGCGCCGACCAAATGGTAGCGACTGGCAGCGTGCAGTTCGGCGTAAGCTATCAGGAGTCGATCACGATGGCTCGGATTGCGGGCGTGCCGCTCGTATCGATCGCAGCGGTTATTCAGCATAACACCTCAGGCTTCGCGTCTCCGCTTGCTAAGGGGATCGATTCGCCGGAGAAGTTCGAAGGCAAAACCTACGGCGGCTGGGGCGCTCCTGTCGAGGAAGCGGTCATTCAATCCATTATGCAGGAGAAGGGTGCGGATGTCAGCAAGGTCAACCTGATCAGCATTGGCGACAGCGACTTCTTCACGGCAGTTAAGAAAGATATTGATTTTGCATGGATCTATTATGCATGGACAGGCGTGGAAGCTGAGCTTCGCGGCGAAAAGATCAACATGGTTTATTTGACCGATTACAGCGACAAACTGGATTACTATACGCCAGTGCTTGCGACGAACGAGACGATGATTAAGGATAAGCCTGAAGTGGTCAAAGCGTTCACGGCTGCCGCAGCAAAAGGCTACCAATACGCGATTGACAATCCGGAGGACGCGGCAGAGATTTTGATTAAAGCCGAGCCTGATTTGAATGCGGAGCTTGTGCGCGCAAGCCAGAAGTGGCTGAGCCCGAAATATCAGGATGACGCGCCGCGTTGGGGCGAGCAAAAGCTTAGCGTATGGGAAAATTACGCGAGCTGGATGTTTGAGCACAAGCTGCTGGAGAAGGAGCTTGAAGCGGACAAAGCTTTCACGAACGAGTTTTTGCCGGAATAAGCGTTATCATGCAAGGATAAGAAGGCGGCAGCACCTGCCGCTTTCGCCAACAACGATGAGAAAGAAGGAATTCATATGGCTAACGCATTGGTAAGCATTCAAATACTGCCGACAACGCCGGGCGGCGAAAGTGTCATTCCTTACGTGGATCGGGCAATCGAGATCATCAAAGCGGCGGGGGTCCCGTACCGCGTCGCACCGCTTGAAACAACGATGGAAGGCGAGCTTAGCCATCTGCTGAGCGTCGTGCAGTCGATGAGCGAAGCGATGACGGAGATGGGCTGCCCGTCTGTTATTTCACAAATTAAAATTTACTACAATCCGGCAAGCGGCGCTTCGATGGGCAGGCTGCTCGAGAAATATCCAGATGGGCAATAGGAGAACATTTTGGCCCCAAATATGGCCTCCAGCCGCAGTGCTTATCACGCTGCTGGCTTGCTGGCAGGCAGCAGCCTCGCTTGGATTATTTCAAGAATGGCTCATTCCGTCGCCGATTTCAATCGTGCAGGAAGCGATTGAAATATGGCCGAGGCTAATGGAACATACGGGAGCGACAGTGCGAATCATGCTGCTCGGCTTTGTAGGAGGATCGGCGGTGGGCTTCGTGCTCGCCGCTTTGCTGCATTTAATTCCCGGCGTACGTACGGCGGTATATCCCTTGCTTGTCTTGTCGCAAAACGTGCCGGTTATTGCGATTGCGCCTATTCTGACGATGCTGCTGGGCTGGGGGATGCTGCCAAAGGTGCTGCTTGTCATCATGGTGTGCTTCTTCCCGATTACAGTTGCGATGCTGAGCGGATTAATGAACACCGATGCACAGCTTCGCAATTATTTGCAAATGATCGGCATACGTAAATGGCAGTTGTTTTGGCAATTGGAGCTTCCTCATGCGATCGTACATTTATTTTCCGGCTTAAAAATCGCAGCCTCCTACAGCGTGCTAAGCGCAGTTGTGGCCGAATGGATAGGCACGAACAAAGGGCTCGGCGCATTCATGATCATTTCGTTCAAAGGGTTTATGCCTGACCGCGTGTTTGCTTCGGTCATTATTATCGTAGCGATCAGCTTAGCGCTATTCGGGCTAATCACCATAGCAGAGCGCCTAGTCATTCGCTGGCGCCCTGAGAAAGAGGTGAGATAGCGAATGAGCAATAAGGGTGAGAATTTACAGGCGACGCTGCAGGTGCAGGGCATTCGGAAGCAGTTTGGCCGAGGGTCATCCACGAAAGAGGTGCTGGCAGGCCTATCATTTTCCGTAGCAGATGGAGAATTCGTGTCCATCGTAGGGCCCTCCGGCAGCGGGAAAACAACCTTGTTTCAAGTCATTGGCGGCTTGGAGCGGCCATCGGAAGGCGAGATCTGGATCGACGGCAAGCAGACGACAGGCGAACGCGGACATATCTCTTATATGCCGCAGCAATCGTCGCTGCTGCCCTGGCAAACCGTTGCGGGCAATATCGAGCTGTCGCTTGCGATTTCTGGCGTTGACCGTAAGATCGCGAAGGAGAAAACGAGGGAATGGCTGGAGCGAATCGAACTGCATGAATATGCGGATGCCTATCCGCATGTGTTATCCGGCGGCATGCAGCAGCGGGTATCGTTTCTTCGGGCATTGCTTGCGCCGCAGCGCCTGATGCTGCTGGATGAGCCGTTTGGAGCTTTGGATGCGTTGACACGGATGCAAATGCAGCAATGGCTCATGTCGATCTGGGAGCGAAATCGCAGATCGGTGCTGCTCGTTACGCATAGCATTGAGGAAGCCTTGTTTCTTTCCGATCGGATTATCGTGCTTTCCGCTTCACCCGCTGTGGTGTTGGAGGAATTCCAGGTTCCGTTCGTGCGTCCGCGACATGAGTCATTATGGACAGATCCGCGGTTCAATACATTGAAGCAGCAGATTTATGAGCTGCTTAAGGTCGGCGCGAAGGAGGAGAGCTAACAGATGGCAAAAGCATTAGGCGAAAATCAGCCTGAGAAGCGTTCGAGCTTAGAGGCTGCTTCACCAGCTGGCTTATGGATGGATGCCCATCTTCACGTGGATTTGTATGCGGAGGAGGAGAGGGAGGCGCTGCTTGCTGCTGCCTTCGCTGAAGGCGTTGAGGCGGTAGTTGCTGTCTCTATGCATCTGCAATCCTCGGTCTTGAACCGCGAAATCGCTCAGCGCTACGATGGACGGGTTCATCCGGCGTATGGCTTTCATCCGGAGCAGCCGCTCCCTTCCGAAGCGGAGCTGGACGAGCTGTTCTCATGGATTCGCTTGCGACATACAGCGGGCGAGCGTTTTGCGATCGGAGAGGTCGGACTGCCGTATTATACGCGGTTAGAAGCCTCACAAGCGGGTATGCCATTTGACGAAAAGCCGTATTTGGAGCTGCTTGAGCGCTTCGCGGCACTTGCCAGTGAGCTGGATCGCCCGATTGTGCTGCATGCGGTATATGAGGATGCGGCCAAAGCTTGTGATATATTGGAGAGACATGGCGTTCGCAGGGCGCATTTTCACTGGTTCAAGGGCAGCGAGGATGTCGTTCGCCGAATGGCGGCGAGCGGTTATATGGTTTCGGTTACGCCGGACGTTGCTTACGAGGAGGAAATTCAACAGCTTGCCGTACAGTATCCGATCGAGCAGTTGATGGTCGAGACGGACGGGCCGTGGCCATTCGAGGGACCTTATGCCGGCAAGCCGACGCGCCCTGCCATGGCTGCCGATGCAGCGAGACATATTGCGGACATTAAGCGGCTACCCGCTCCTGAGGCCGCTAAGATTTTGCTGGCGAACACGCGGCGTTTTTACGGACTCTAATCGACTAAATGAAGGCTGCCCTGTAGAATGAATAATTCTATAAGGCAGCCTTCGCTTTGTTTGCGGCAATCGTCAATCGTACCGCTTTGTCCATTGCCAAAGCCGTTGCCGCAGCATACAAATAAGGACAGGGTAATATGCCAGGGCACAAGGAAGGCAGAAAGGAGTGGGACGATGGCAAAGCTCACAAAGGAACAATTTATCGAGACATTGGCGCCAACT
Organism: Paenibacillus sp. PL91; assembly: GCF_012935325.2. GTDB lineage: Bacteria > Bacillota > Bacilli > Paenibacillales > Paenibacillaceae > Pristimantibacillus. The sequence continues at coordinate 326,259 of NZ_JABBYG020000002.1, read as the reverse complement.
GTTTTAAGGGTAAAGCGAGAAGGCTCGCCGATGTTTCCATCCGTGCGGTTAGCGCAAAACCTTCTCGAAACGGGAGGAGTCATTCATGCTTGGAATAACTTAGGCGGCATTAAGGTTGGCAGTGGTCAGACGAATGCATATTGGCATGGTAGAGCGGTTGTAAAAGGAACTTGGGAGGTTATTGACGGGCGCAGCTTAAAAACACAAGCCGCATTTCGAGCCTACGACAGCGTGTACGATTTCTATAAGGATTTGGACTTGCTGCTCGCATCTCCTCGCTATGAGCGCGTTCGCCGTGCTGTAACGCCCGAGCAGCAAGCAGATATGCTGTTTGCATGCGGCTACGCAACGGATCCAGCATATCCAGCTAAATTAAAAGCTGTTATTGCACAGTATAATTTGAAAAAATATGACGCTATAAGCGTTCAGCAGGTGCCAAAACCGGAGAAGCTGGGGGATGCGGAGCATGTTGCGGTTGAATATAAGGGTAAGGTGATCTCGGACGGTTACCTGTTAAATGGGGTAACTTGGGTACCTGCAAGGGTGCTTGGCGAAGCGCTGGGGGCGAAGATTAGTTGGACAGGAACAGAGGTAACCGTAAATGGCAAAGAGCTTGAATCCATTTTGTCAGAAGCAACGGGCTATGTTCAGGTACGAGCTTTGGCAACGGAGCTAGGGCTTGCTGTCAGCTGGGACCCGGCAATACGCGCTATACTTCTGACCTAAATTGAGTCAAATGATCAAAGGACAAATAGAGCTTACGGGCAGCCGTAAGCTTTTTTTTGTGCATAGTCTATTCGAAGCAGTTAAATTCGATCCGGTTCGGCAATCGTTACCTTTGGCCATGTCTTTTGCCAATTTTTATTCGCGATACGTGACTCGTAATGCTTCATTTTCTCCTTCGAGCTTGCAAAAAAAGGAGTAGGCTTGACTCGCATTTCGATGACATCGTCTATTCCGCATGGGGCAGCAAGCACAACATGATGATCACGATCTAGCGTGAGGCCAAGCGCGGTAGCCGTCTCCGGAAACTTGGAAATAGCATCAACTGACGAGGAGTAAGGAGGCGACTGATCGATGAGATGCATTCTTGCCTCATTTTTGACAGACCAAGGGATGCTCGGATTCAGCTTCTTAAGCTTCTCCTCCAGCTTTTTCTCCTCGGCTTCCTCCAGATTGCCGGCATCGTAATAAATAACATCCACGTCAGGTGTGCCTGTCCGATCTGGAAAGCCGTGAAGCATGTCCCAAATTTTTGAACGGATAAAGCCTGCGCAGACCCACCAATCCGGCAATTGCAGCGTTTTAGCGGCGCTCAATACGTCCATCATCCACTTATCTTCACGTACGAGCCTTATAATGTCTTCTTCATTTTGAATGATCAAAGGAGATCCTCCTCATTAAGGTTTAGGTTATTCATAAGTGCTGAGCCCAATGAAACCGGCATTCGGCCGCGAGCCGCTGGAATGCCGGTTTCATTGCGTTTCTTACAAAACGCTGCTTATTTGCCTTTCTTGGAAGCAGCCCAGAAGGCAAGTATGATAAGGGGAATGAGAATGTACCATGGAATAGTAATCGTACCTCCAACGATAAAAGCGAGCGCCATCACGATAATGACACCAATAATAATGTACAGACAGCCTCTGCCGAATGTTTCCATTGTCAATCGCCTCCTATGCTTGGGTTTTGCATAGCAAACCCCTCTTCGTAAGCAGCCACTACCAGAAAGTATATTCGGTTATAACGTTTTTATGGGTTGTCTGGTTCCAAATAATGTGCTGCAGGAGGGATGAGGACAAAAAAATGGCCCACATCGCTGTGGGCCGGTGTCCTAGAACTATATATATCAACAGTGGGGTTGATGTCTTTTATTATAAAAAGTGAACCTTAACTCAAGATTAAAAATGTTTGTCGGTTTGTTGAAAGCTCAGGAAGGTAAACCATTTTTTAAATCTTATGGAGTAGAAGCGATAATAAATTGTTCCCAAGCACCACCGACCGCAGAGCGGTTAGCATACAGAACGTTGCCGTTATTCAAATCGGCACAAACAAATAGATTGTTGGCCGCCGATTTAAGCGCAACCAGCCCGTTGCCTAAATCCTGCCTATAAAACTTCTCCCATGTCCCAATGAATGAGGCGCTCGCGATCAGTCGGCCGCCATTGTTTAGATCGGCTTGGACATATTTGATGTTGGTGAGTGATAGCAGGGAAATCGTGCCGTCTGCGTTGTTGATGACTTTAAACCGTTCCCAATCCCCCGCCGTCGTCCGATTGGCAATCAACGGATTAACGCCTGCGTTATCTGCGCTGACAAACATGCTGTTTGCATTCGCTTTGAGGCTTGACCATGTCGCCGCAACAGGAGCGGCACCTGTATATTTTTTTACTAAATTTTGAAAGACGGTATTCGAGGTGAAATTGGCGGTCGTGAACTGATTCCATTTGGATGCAATGGTTGCTGCGCTGTCACTATTTAGATTGGGAGCAGGGTTGTTGTTATTGATGTAACAGCCCCAGTTGCCTCCGCCTTTGACCTTGTAGCTCCAATTCGTCCAGGAGGCGTTTAGGCCGTTTAAGCCGTTCAGCCATTTTTCATACAAATCATTTTGGCCAAAAGAGAATTCTCCCGCATAGACAGGAACGTTCCAGTTTTTTTGGTAAAGCGCCATATCTTTGAGCCATCTATCGATTTCGGAGTTGGTTAGGTTCCAGTCGTTATAATCGGCGAATTGATAATGGTGGGTTTGATACATCACATTGCTCCATCCGTAAGCAGAAGGAGGGGAGGCTGCGAACCAGTCGAAGAAGGCGGCAATGATGATGATATGATTGGGGTCCTTTGCGCGAACGGCTTGGTACAGCCTGTTGAAGAAGTCCATCTTTTGTTTAATTTGAGCTGCGTTCTCGCCCGACCCCATCGTGACGAGGGGCTCATTAAGCAGATCATACGCAGCGACAGTTGGGTTGTTATTGTAACGGGTCGCAAGCCGCTCCCAAATTTGAACGGTCCAATTTTGATACGTGGCATTTGTCCACATTTGGTTAGCATTTTCTTGGCCGCAGGAATGCCATGGGCATGCCGCACCAGGGGCTCCGTGAAGATCTAATACGACGTATAGATTGCGGTTTCCAGCCTGCGTAATCAGCCAGTCAAGCTTGCGGAATGTAATGGAATCCGGCTTCATCGTTCCGTTCGTGTACATAAAATCCTCCCAATAGAGAGGAACGCGCACAACATTCATACCCATATTTTTTATATTATCGAGGTCACTTGCTTGAATCCAGGCATCCTGATAGCCGTTAATTAACGTTTGAGCGTCCGCTTCACCAAAGCGGTTAATGAGTGTGCGACGAATCGTATATTCATCGACCGCACCCGCTGGCGTCATCCAATCCTCCTGCAGCAGCCATCCGCCGAGATTCGTTCCCCGCAGATTGATTACAGAACCGGCTCCCCAGTTATTTTTAAGCACGGTACCGCTAGTCTTCAGAAAATCTCCCGATCCAAATGCGGCATTGGCGACAGCAGGCCTCATTATCGAAAACAATCCCAGCAATAGCGTACTGCAAAGCATAACAAGCAACCCTTTTTTCAAAATCATCACGCCTCCTCATTTTTTGTTCATTGCGAATCGTGGGCTAAATGGCCAAGCCTATTAGGAAACGCTTTCAAAAATAAGTCGAAACGTCTGATCATCTCCTTGTCTACCTATCAATCATCATCCCCTTCAAAAGAATAGCGTTGTAAACTTTTTCATAAAAGTACTCATTTTTTCGATTAGGTATTCAAATTATGGAATTTTTACGGAACAGGTATGTAAATGATTATAAGCGCTCGTATAGATTATTTGAGCTTGAGACAAAATAAAATGCACGAAACTAATAGGCAAAGGGGACGAGTACATGAAGAAGTTTTGGACGATTTTCAGTGTGGTTGTTTGCTTAACATTCGTAATGGCTGTACCCGCTTTTGGAGATAACGCGAAGTCTGGCAATGCTGGGCCTGCTACAGAACTGCGTACGGATGTCGAGCGAGGTGTTAATAACACGGCAAGAGCACTCGATGTGGATGACAACATGAATGCAAACCAGTATCGTACAACCGCAGCCGATGATGATATGGATTGGAGCTGGCTCGGATTACTCGGTCTGTTAGGCTTGATCGGTTTAAAAGGCCGTGACCGGGAGCGTACTTGATTTTTGTTTCTTGAAAGCTGAAAGCAGCGGCTTGCTGCAAGGAACCTAGAGCTTAAACATAGAGCCCCTGCCTTAGGCAGGGGCTCTATGTGATGAATGCCGGCACTACTGGACAAAACGTCCTTGCTCCGGCACAGCAATTTCTTTGAATTTCTTCGTAAGCAGCGTTAAATTGCCCTTCAACGTCTCGCCAAACATCGGTTCACCATGCCCTGTAATAGCCAAATAAGGATCGAGATCAGCCAGCTTCTTCACGGATTTCTCAGCGGATGCCCAGTCCGTTGTAAAATATTTTGGCGGGCCGCTAATTTCCTGCTCCTGCGTCATCACTTTATAAAGCGATTCCTGCTTAACCGTCACAAAAGCATCGCCGGCAATTAATGTGCCGTCCTCCTCGCGATACAGCGAGATATGGCCTGGCGTATGACCTGGGGTATGAATGTACTTCCAATCCGGGAGACCAGGGACCACGCCTTTCTCTGGAAGCGCCTTTACGCGATCGTCAAGATTAATGCCGTCATGGGGAAAGAAGGAGGACATCTCAGAGATGAGTCCGCCATGAACCGAGGGATCGGCAGGAGGATAGTCAGACTCTCCGGTCAAATAGGGAAGCTCGAGCTTATGGGCATATACGGGAACATTCCAGTGCTCAATCAGTTCTATGATGGCACCAACATGATCAAAATGTCCATGCGTCAAAATAATGGATTTAGGCGCACAATCGAAACGTTCCTCAGCCTCTTTAATGATCTTTTTCGCCGATCTTGGCATGCCGGCATCAACGAGAACCCAGCCATCCTGTTTGTTATTCGGATCGCCAATAAAACAAACGTTTACGATTTGGATCGGGTAGCAATAAATATCAGGTCGATAAGCAAGACCCTCTCCACTAGCAAAAGTGGTAATCGGCATAAAAGATTGCTCGAATGAGCTCTCCAAGCAAAGCGCCTCCTTTGTCATCATTCTCCTTTATAAACTGTCCTAAAGTCAGGCGCTTATTCTGCTTGAAACCGCAGTAAGACTTGAAAATTTTCCGAATGTATCGCGGGATCGGATTCACACAGAATGAAATGTAATCAAATGGCACAAATTAAGATGCTATATTTACTAGGAGGAGATCAGAAATGTCAAAAAAGGACCATATCCCCAAATTCCCAGAGTCTTATTGGGTCGAATCTTCGCCCGGGCTTACATCTTATCCAACGCTTGAGCAAAGCATCGAAGCTGATGTTGCTGTTGTCGGAGGGGGTATCTCCGGCATTACAACAGCATATTTGCTCGCTAAGGAAGGGCTAAGCGTCGTGCTAATCGAAGCAGGGCGGCTTCTAAACGGTACAACGGCACATACGACGGCCAAAATAACGGCGCAGCATGATTTGATTTATGATGAGCTGATTCATCAAGAAGGGGAAGAGAAGGCCTCGCTATACTACAAGGCTAATCATGATGCCCTTCAGTTCATGAAGCAAACGATTGAGCAAAACAAAATCGATTGTGGATTTTCGGTGCAGGACGCGTATGTCTATACGAATTCGGATGATTACATAAATAAGCTGGAGCAGGAAATGTCCGCTTACGCCTCTTTAGGAATACCGGGAGCCTATGTGGAACAAACGCCGCTGCAAATACCTGCAAAAGCAGCTGTCATTATGCATAATCAAGCACAGTTCCATCCGCTGCAATATTTATCTGCATTAACGCTTAAGTTTGTAGAAGCGGGTGGAAAGATCTATGAAAACACAACAGCCGTAGATGTCGAGCCGGGTTCCCATCCTGAGGTTATTACGAGCAAAGGCCATCGCATTGCATGCAAGCATGTCGTATCCTGCACACACTTTCCGTTTTATGACGGGCTGGGCTTTTATTTTGCAAGAATGCATGCGGACCGCTCATACGTGCTTGGAGTCCATGTTGAGAATAAATGTCCGGAAGGCATGTATTTAAGTGCTGAGGACCCGAAGCGATCTATTCGTTATGCTGAAACGGCGAAGCACGGCAAATTGCTGCTTATAGGGGGCCAGAGCCACAAGACGGGGCAAGGGATTTGCACGATCAATCACTACGAAGAGCTTCGTAAATTTGCGGAGACACATTTTCAGATGAAGGAAATTGCGTATCGATGGTCTGCTCAGGACCTTGTCACTGGAGATAAAATACCATACATCGGCCGAATAACGGCTTCTTCGCCAAATGTGTACTTAGCAACCGGCTTTCGCAAATGGGGAATGACCAATAGTACGGCGGCTGCTCTGCTCATTCGAGATTTAATTATGGAAAAGGACAGTGCGTACGAGGAGCTGTATGCTCCATCGCGCTCGATCGGGCTTGGGACCATCAAAAATCTTATTGTCGACAATGCTGACGTGGCTAAGCATCTCATAGCTGGCAAGCTTGAAATGGTTCACAAGCATCCAGAGGATTTGGCGCCGGATGAAGGCAGTGTCGTTAAGCTTCATGGCAAACGAGCAGGGGCTTACAAGGATTCCGAAGGAAAGCTGTTCCTTGTGGATACGACTTGCACTCATATGGGATGCGAAGTGGAATGGAATAATGGGGATCGAACATGGGACTGTCCATGCCATGGCTCGAGATTTTCAGTAAGCGGCGAAGTAGTCGAAGGCCCAGCAGAGAAACCGTTGAAGACCCTGCACCTCTAATTGCGATTCATAGTAATCCATTTATAGCTGCCAGAATAGAGAGAGGAGAGCTGTAGTGAAACAAAAGTGGGACTTAGCTGCATTAGCATCCATTCCTTTAATTATGACGCTCGCTAACTCAATGCTGATTCCAGTCCTACCGTTGATGCAGAAAAAGTTGCATATTAGCTCCGTACAGTCGAGCTTAATCATTACGGTATATGCAGCTGTCTCCATCCTCTGTATTCCAGTTGCGGGTTATTTGTCTGATCTCTATGGACGAAAAATCATTATAACGACCGGACTCTCCATTGCAGCGGTTGGAGGCTTGGTAGCTGGATTAGCCGCGTGGTTAATGGATTCTCATGCGTATGCGGTTATCTTGGCAGGCCGTTTTATTCAAGGAGTTGGCGCTGCTGGGGCATTTCCGGTCGTCCTTCCTTTGGTAGGGGACATGTTCGAGAGCGAGGAGGAAGTAAGCAGCGGGCTGGGTATGATTGAAACCTCCAACACGTTTGGAAAGGTACTCAGTCCTGTGTTAGGCGCAGCGCTTGCGCTTGTCGTATGGTTTCTGCCTCTAGCCGTCATTCCGTTCATATCCTTGATTGCCATCATTGGAGTCATCTTTCTTGTCAAAGAGCCGGAGCGAGGACAGAAAGAGGGAGGCAATCTTAAGCTTTTTTTTCAATCGATTAAACAGATACTCGCTGAGAATGGCCGCTGGCTGTATGCAATATTTGCAATTGGCGGTATAGGCATGTTCATCATGTTCGGATTTCTCTATGACTTGTCATCGGTCCTTGAGGATCGCAATCAAATAGATGGCATTAAGAAAGGATTGCTGCTTGCAATTCCACTTAGCGCGATCTGCCTGGCTTCGTTCATCACTGGGAAAATCGTTGGTGAAAACAAGGGGAGAATGAAGTGGTTGATCGTCACAGGTATGGCTATTTTAGCAATTATGATGCTTCTCTGTGCAGTGATGAATACGAAAGGGATTATTTTTCTTCTGTGCTTCATGTTTGTCAGCGGCGCTGGGATCGGTCTCGCGCTTCCTAGTTTAGACGCATTAATAACGGAAGGAATCGAGAAGAAGGAACGGGGAACGATTACCTCGCTCTACAGCAGCGCACGCTTTATAGGTGTGGCGGTGGGTCCTCCAGTGGCTTCTTTGCTATTGCAAAACGAAGCTTTGTTATTCTACTTATTTGCTGGATTCGCAATCCTATGCAGTGTGCTGGCTCTGCTCGTCATCAAGCCAAGTAAAGAGCAATCGGCAACGTGATAGGTTTTGCTTGATTAGCTGCAGGCGACACCATCCTTATCCCGGTCGAGCTTGTCGCTAAAGCCAGGTTCGCCTTTATGTAACGGAGCGGCTCCCGCTTCTCTTGCGGCAGTGCAATTGGCGTAGTATACCGTTTTTTCATTCACCGGCGGCGGCTCCGTTGCTTCTGGAGCTGCAGCAGCTGCCGGGCCTTCAATAACAAATAATACCCGTGTGCCATCCTTTAAATCCGCTAGCTGATTTCCTATCCACGAACCCGCTCCGCGATTATCTTTTGGCGAAACATATGCGATATTTGCGCCGTCTCCGCCTTCTTTGCACATGGCCATCGGCCATTCATCCCGGTCGAAGCCTTTTTTGGTAGGAATGCCGCTTAAAGACGCTTCACGGTTGGCTTCAGCTCCATTTCTATCGATTGTGCAAATGGCTGAAGCGCCTGCACGAATGGCTGCAGCAATATGAGCCATCGTCTCTGGGTAACGGTCGGTCGGTAATACGATGGTCGTATCCACATTTAAATCGGTTGCAGCACGGTTTGTTTCCAGCTTGACTGATAAAGCTCCGCAGCCTGAGAGGATAAGAGACAATGCTAGCAATGCGGTTAATAATGATTTCATGGAGGGACTCCGTTTCTCGTTAATGGATTGAAAACATCATACTACATCTTGCGGCGTTTAGGGAGGAGCTTGTTTCTCCGTGCAGCACATTTATAGAGGGAATAATAACACAAAAGGCCCTTTATATGGGCCTTTTGAACAACTATTTTGAATAAAATAAAACATTCTCGTGATTGGGACATGACATTGGAGAGGGTATTCCATTATCCCTTAGTAACCGCCGAAGACACCGCAGCTACACGCGATAATGACCAATAAAATGAAAAGGACCAGGATTGTACCAGTGTTTGTGAAAGCACCGCCAACATGACCGGACATTTTTCATTGCACCTCCTCATGTGTTGAGTACATTGTAGGTTATGCGTGGACGCAGCGTTCTGATTGGGTGTTTGTCACCTTCCTAGACAAATTGATCAGGTAAACACCACGCTACGCAAGGAAAGAGGCCCCAATAAATGGAGCCTCCTACAATCCGCATATCAAATCCGTAAACGGCTATCCGCGTTGCAAAAGAATATACCCTGATACGTCCGTTGTTTTCTTGCTGACCACAATTACAAATCCGTTCTTTTTCAAACATTTAATAGCAGGGACTAGGAGTGAATTCGGTTTTAGCTTGCAGCCACAGGGTCTAGCGCTGCCGATTACGCGAGAAGCCGTTATTCGACGTGCTGAGCCGGGAGCAAGCGGGTTTCTTGTCCAAGAAACTAATACTAAATCTGGCTCAAGAGGAATACCTACACGAGACATATCGATCACCTCACTTTCAAGAAGCTCTCTATATCAAATGCAGATCGGAAGCAGCTTGCTATAAGCTAATAGCCTTTTTTAATAGATTTGACTGATTTTATGCTTAAAAATTAAGAGATTGCTATTTACTATCGCTTTCAATTCAATGAAAAGAAAATGAAAAAGGGAAAAGGCCCATGCGATAGGCCTTTTCGGAAATTCTATTTTGGGGGTGTTAGCAGCTTGAATGCATGGAGGACATCCAGAGGCTTTTATTAGTAGCCTTTATAACCTCCGAATACGCCACAGCTACAAGCGATGATTACCAGCAAGATGAAAAGCACCAAAATTGTGCCAATGTTTGTAAAAGCACCACCAACATGACCGGACATTGTATAAATGCACCTCCTTGCGAGTTGAGTACTCTGTAAATTATGCATCAATGTTGATTTGTGCTTGGGTATTTGTCTCGGAGATACGTGATAACGGTCATTAGCCCAAAGCATGTTTGCGAAAGAGAATGACGATTTGTTTTATGTAATGGATTAAAAAGTCTGGTAAGAGGAAGGGAATACCAAAAGGCCCATAATATGAGCCCTTCGGCAAAGCATGAGAAAATGAACGGTTAACGCATGGAGGGGTTGCAATTAGATGTTAAAGTACTATTCTTAACAACCGCCGAAGCCGCCAATTCCACAACTACAAGCGATAATCACCAATAAAATGAACAGTACAAGAATAAAACCAATACTGTTGTTAGCACCACCAACGAATCCAGACATTAAACATTCACCTCCCAGCATCTTAAGTACCCTGTAAGTTATGCGTGGCGGCTGCTTAGTGATTGGATGTTTGTCACGGCGGCATTTTAACTAGGCCAAATGCCCAAACTTAAAAGGAAGAGAAATGACCTCCCATTTCTCACCCACATGTCGTTTCATTCTAAATAAAGTCTTCATATAGACAGGGAGGGAGGCATAGGAAGCCTCCCCGTTTATCTCGCCAAATTTACCGATGTTCAACCAAATCGATCGCTCCAAGAATGACGTGGGCTAGACCAAAGCCAAGGACACCGATACCAACAAGTTTGTACTTGCTATTCAGCATTTTTGCACCAGAAGCAGAAACTACAGTTCCAAGAACGGCAGGTATCAAACCTTCGCGCATAAACAGCACTCCTTTTTGGTTTTGTTTGGCAAGACATCTTATTGTGCTTCAAAATGATTTTCATATTCATTATGGTCCTCGGAGCTCAGCAGCAACATGTATCTGATTGTAGTATGTAAGAGCGCTTGAGAACCAAGCGCTCCATCAAATTATTAGTAATTATGGTTGCAGTTGCATTTCCGTTCTTTCTTCTTGCCAACAATAAGAACTTTTTGACCAGGCTTAACAAATACAACTTTAACGTCTTTTTCTTTCTCTTTTTTCCAGCAGTTTCCGTAACCCATTTAAATCAACTCCTCTTATCAAGATAATATAATATATTCATAGATGATAGATTCGCTTGGACATTTGATTATTCGGAACAATTTGGGTATTAAGCAGGAAATATAAGTCGAAAAGAGTTTTTTATTCATGAAAAAAGAAGAGGTTTCCCTCTTCCGCTTCTATAAGTATGTAAGAGCGCTTGAGGACCAAGCGCTCCATAATGATTAGTAGTCGAAATGTTTACAAGGTTTGCATGTGCGATGATGCTTTTTCTTGCCGATAACAAGAACTTTTTGACCAGGTTTTACAAATACAACTTTAACGTCTTTCTCTTTATCTTTTTTCCAGCAGTTTCCGTATCCCATTCAAATCACCTCCTACGCTTCAAGATAATCATAGTATATTCATAGATTAGTAGATTCGATTGGACAATTGATAGATTGGAGAAGATTGGGTGAACGGTTTGGTTTTGAAGCAAAATAAATATTATAGATCCCGGTCATTTAATGAATAATCTTAGAATGAATGTTTTGGTGTTTAAACAAAAAAGAAGATTTTTCCTCATTCAAGGTGCAAATGAAACGTACAGTAAAAAGCAATTATTTGATCGCATAGAAACTTGGTATTAAGAGCACCATAATTATTGGTCAATACAGGACTAAAACAATAAATATGGGAGGCTCGCTTTATGATAAATCAAAATCAACAACAGTTAGCTAATGATCTTCAGGAAAACTTACAGTTACAGCAGGCACAACAAGAAGTTCAAGCAGCACATCAACTGTTGCAAGCGGAGAGTCAGCAACTGCTAGAAGCGGAACTACAGTTGCAAACGGAGACTCAACAAGTATTACAAGCACAACAACAAGTCAAACAGGAACAACAAGACGTTCAATTGGCACAACAAATACTTCAACAGGCACAAGCCGCTGCAATGACTCTTCAAAACAATCCACTTCAAGATTCTAATGGATAGATTCGCTGAAATAAAAATGAAATAAGAGAAGATGAATGAAGCCTTCGAAATACTCGAGGCACAGAAAAAGACCTCAATCCTCTATAAAATAGAGAATTTAGGTCTTTTTCTTTGAAATATTAATTGGTCATTTTGTGACATTTTAAGCACGCTTGAATAAAGCAGCACTTCACGAAACGATTAGTAATAATGTTTACATGTCCGATGCTGCTTTTTACCGATAACAAGAACTTTTTGACCCGGTTTAACAAAAATAACTTTAACATCTTTCTCTTTCTCTTTTTTATTGCAGTTACAGTATCCCATTCAAATCATCTCCTCTTCTCAAGTTAATCTAGAATATTCATAGATTAATAGATTTGATTAGACAATTGGCACTTTTATGGAAAATGGGTGTATAGTTGAGCTTTTGAAGCATATTGATTTAAGTACTAAAATTACATGGTACTTTTATTTGTTAAATCAATATATAATCACACAAAATTAGAAACGTTGATAGTTGCCTAGCACATATATTTGTTTTTCCTAATAGGATGTGGTGAGTCACATGATTATTAGGAGGCATGCACGGATGCAGAGGAAAAAACCAACAATAAGAAAGAAAATCAGATCTTGTAAAAAGGTACAACGGCATGTACATGAATTTGAAGGTAGTACAAAACAGGCTGAAGAAGGCGATGATCGACATAACCATCGCTTTGCAGGCGTTACAGGGCAAGCGATTCGAGTAGGAAAAAGTCATGTCCATGATATTGATCTTACGAACACGGATTTCTTTAACCATTTTCATAAACTGAAAAAGATTCGCACGGGACCAGCTATTCCAGTCGGGAATGGCAAACACGTACATTTTGTAACAGGCCAAACGACATTAAATGATGGTCATGTTCATCAATTCAAGTTCGCAACATTGATTCAAGCACCACTTGTTTAATGACAAAACGTTGAACGAGATTGCTTCACACTCAGCAAAAAAAGACGCCAATCTATAAGCAATGTTTCTGATAATGCATTTTTACGCGGCTTACCATTCTTGGTTAACTTCAAGTTTGGTGAGCCTTTTTTCATTTGCGGGATAGTTTGAGTAATATAGATTTGACCTAGCTCAAGGTTGCTTTTAGACCATTCTAGATTGGCTATCTCCCCTCGACGCATGCATGCGGTAACTGCAAAGGCAATAGAGTGATTGATTAAGCCTACATCTCTATAGAATCACTTAAAAAACCATTTCGCAATGTAAGCGACCAATGACAAAACAATGCTAATGACTATACATGTGACTATAGGAAAATAGAACTTCACGTTCCCTTTTTCAACTGCTATGTCGCCAGGTAGACGGCCAAGATTGATAAACCGTCCTAACCCAGCCCAAATCAATCCAACAATAATTAACGCAATACCAGCTACTATAAGTAATTTTGGAATGGCATTCATTATATTTGGCTCCTTCATGAAGATGGTGATGACATTTATTATAGGCATATTTCAGTAATCTAAAAAGTAGGGTTAAGCAATTCAGTTTGCGGACTCGTGTTTTGAAATTATATGGTAGATTCCATAAGTGAGAGAGCGGCAATTTGATACGAAACATACGTCCATGCCAAGTTTCATCCGTGTTCGTATACAACTTTACCAAAGAACCAAAGGCATCCTTACAGAACCGTTTCCGTTTTATTGTATGTGAAAAGAACAATCATAATAAAACTTTGGATCAGCAAATAAAAAAGAGCCCACCATCCATTTCGGTTGGCGGGCTCATTTTTTATTTTCCCAAGCGCTTGGGATATTGGACATTTTGTTATTGATGATGGCGTTTATTGAATTTGTGCAAAGTCTTCTGGCTGCATAGCATCCCATTCATCACTTCGATATGCCTTACCATTATATCTTACATAGTACAACATATTGAGGTTTTTGATTTCTTGTTTTAATACCTTCTTATCAAATGGACCGTTCCCGAAAATTTCAAATAGATCTTCATTTAATAAAGTTAAAATCTCATTCGGCATCATGGCGTTACTGTTATCGATAAGCTCTGACCCGGAGTACTCCAAGCTCATTTTAATTTTAAAGCCCGAACTGACAATTCCTTTAATTAATAATGTGGAGTTACTTTTTGGCTTTTGTTTAATTTCATCAAAAAATACTGAACAGTCAATGCCTTCTGGGATCAATGGAACACCTCATCATCTAATTTTACTGCTTAACCGGAGTCTATTTGTATTGTACACCTTATTTATTAAATTCTCTCTTATTTAAAGATATTATTAATTAATTTGACAATATCAAAGCTGATTTATTATAAAATTAGCATGCTTGAACAGGACATCGAGAACGAGCGAGACAATATAAATGAGGATTGGAACGAACGGGCAAATGATTTCATATCCGAGAACATATCAACCCCATTCAATCCGTTTTGAATATTGATTTTCCGGCAGCTATGCGACCGAATTTTGGAATTATGTAAATCCGGTAGAGATCGATATTTTCCCGCGAGCAGAGTGAACATTGAATGAATACAGAAATACATGGGGGTTAGTTCGTGGAGTTGCTTTGGAAGAAATAAAAAAATGCCAATTGTGAGCGTCGTCAGCATGGGTTGTCGTAGATGTGAAGGTTTTGAAAAGCATAGCAGCAACAGAGTAAAAGTAGGGAGTGCAATAATTGCGGGAACGTCGAAGGCATGAATACCGACTGAATAATGGCAAACATGGGAGGGTTATAAATTAACAGACAGTCGACAGATCGCTGGAGAGGGAGATGTTTAAGCATGCTTGAATAGTAATCTCCATGATTGCAAAGTCGTCTTCACTCATATCCAGGGAAGAATTTCAATAATTAAAAGGCGCCTCTAGAGCGGTTATCTTGCCGCTTTAGAGGAGCAGAAAAAAAGGTTATGTACGTATGGTACTTAATTAGCGCGCGTAATGCCAATTAGAAAAAATTAAGGTGGATTAGAATAAATTCATTTCTGGTTCACCTCCCATTGCCTTTTCGGCACCGGATAAGCATTCGAAATCAAGAATAACTAAAGGTGGAATCGGATTAACTGGATTAGCGTAAATATAAGTGCAAACTAAAGGATCATGGACGATGAAGAGATAATTGAATATGTTGATGATAGCACTGGTGGATAATACTGGTTGGAAGACGAGTTTATAGATGATATTCAATGAAACTCAAAGAAACATTGATATATAAGGCTTTAAACAAAAAAATCGGGCGCCCCTTTCGGGGCGCCCTTTTCATGGGAGAGGAGAAACCGGACGAAGAGCTTATGGGGAAACGTAAGTCTTCTCCGCGGTTGTCTACGACATCTTGCGACGCCGATGAGTTTATCATGTCCGGTTTGCTGGAAAATATACATCATCAGGGAATTGAATAATTATTTCATTCTCCCGAACCGCTTGGTGCCATTCAATTTTTGTCGAGTTCTGCTTTATTGTGAAACGGATTCTATGGTACGATAGGCGGGAATGAGATAGAAGGGGGCAATTGCAGTGAGAGTCATTGCGGGCGAGGCCAAGGGCCGCACGCTAAAGGCTGTGCCTGGCATGAACACGAGGCCGACAACGGATAAGGTGAAGGAAGCTATTTTCAGCATGATTGGACCTTACTTCGACGGAGGCATCGCACTGGACCTGTTTGCAGGTACGGGCGGTTTGGGCATAGAGGCTTGGAGCAGAGGCGTAGAGCGTACTGTGTTTGTTGATCGGGAGCATATAAGCATCGATATTATTCGTCAAAATGTGCAAACGGCGAATATGGGCAGTGCTGCTGAAATTTATAGGAATGATGCGGAGCGCGCATTGAAAGCGCTAGCGAAGCGGGGGCAGAAGTTCCGGCTTGTTTTTCTTGACCCCCCATACAAAATGGTCACGATGGATAGCTTGATGGCACAGCTCGTTGAGAAACAAATGCTGGAGCCGGATGCGATTATAGTAGTTGAGCATGACGCCGCTCACAGGTATTCGGATCAGTTGGACCATTTTGACCAGCTGAAGCATGCGAAATACGGGGATACCGCCGTGTCCATATATCAATATAACAGCCTAGACAGCTGCGACGGGAGTAAAGCTGATGTCAACGAATAAACAAGAGCGAGTAGCCGTTTACCCAGGTACCTTTGATCCTGTTACCTATGGTCATCTGGATATTATCCGCAGATCCGCGAAGCAATTTGATCGGCTTATCGTAGCCGTTTTGAATAACTCGAGCAAAAATCCATTGTTCAGCGTTGAAGAGCGCAAGGCGCTGCTTGCAGAAGTAACGCGAGATATTCCGAATGTAGAGATCGACAGCTTCAGGGACCTGCTCGTTCGTTTCATGAAATCCCGGCAGGCAAACGTTATTATTAGAGGGATTCGCTCGGTAACCGATTTTGAATACGAGCTTCAGCTCGCTTCGACGAACCATTTGCTCGATAACGAAATCGATACGATGTTTATGATGACAAACCCTAAATATTCTTATTTGAGCTCTAGCATTGTAAAAGAAATTGCCCAGTTCCATGGGGCTGTGCATGAGCTGGTTCCACCGGTTGTGGAGACGCAATTAAGGGAGAAATACAAGCCAAAACTTTAATCGGATATGAATAAAAAGCCATTATGCATCCTGTTACTATAATGTTCTGTTTGCACGGCGAAATGGCAGCAGTATGATGGATACGATGAGTCCGAAGAGGGCAAGCAGCACGCAAGCGGATATGGAGAACTGCCATAATACCGGCAAATCACCGGCTTTGACAGCAACGGCAACAGCTTGATCAGGCGTGTTGGACATGTCTGTGAAAGTTGGTCTGGCGCTCGGAGCAAGCAGAGGGCTCAGCAACGTGGTGATTGGCTTCCATAGAAGTAGTATAAATAGGAGGGCGTGCAAGGCGTGAGCGATTCTCCATGCGACGAACGGGAGCAGCTTAAGGTCCGTTCCGGTAATCGAATAGCCCGCTTGCAAAATACCGCTGAGACCGCTCCATGCGAGTACCGCAGCGATCGCGGCCGCGTTTCCAATCGTCCCAGCGCCTGGCGAGTCCCATATAGCTGCTGCGTAAGCGCCTAAATGACCTTCAAAGAAGGCTTGGCTGACGAAGCTTAGTCCGGCCTTAGCCAGAAGCGGGGATAACAGCGGCTCTGACAATTTAGCAAGTACTGCGGCGAAAATCATGAAGCCGCCGATCATCATAAGCTTCTGAACGCTGGCTGCGACGGAATCGCCAAGCGCCTTGCCAAAGGTGCGGCCATCCTGCTCCCTGCCGATGCGAAGCGCCTCTGCAGCTCTCTGAAGCATACCGCCTGTTTGCTCTGATCCGTTTGCGTTCGCTGACGTAACAGGGGAGTCTACAGTTTGCCCTTTAGGGCTGACCAGAGTCATTAGAAGCATCAGCCACAATGCGGAAATCCATACAGCAGCAGCGATGATTGCCCCGACAATTGGCTTATGAAGAAAGCCTGCGCCGACGACAACGAGCATGAACAAGGGGTTAGGCATGTGGGCAAGGGCTAGCAATCGCTGGCCCTGTTGTTTTGAGACGAGACTTTTTTTGCGCAAGGAAGCCACTGCCTCCGCACCGGCAGGGTACCCTCCCATCCAGCCTAGAACGATTGCGATCGCGGCTTCTCCTGGCAGCTTGAACCATTTGGTCATGACCGGCTGGAGCAGCGACCCAATGGCGCTAGCGAGGCCGAAGGCGGCAATGAGCTCATACAATACAAGAAACGGCAGCAAGCCGGGAAATACGATATTCCACCACACGGTGAGTCCTTGCAAAGAGGATTGAAAGGAAGCATCCGGCTGGAGGATAATAGCTACGACAAGCGATACGGACAGGAACGCTAACAGAACCGTTTTAGCCAATGCTACTCAACTCCTTTAATACGCTTGGAAAAACATGACTGTATCATCTTGATTAACAAGCTGCTGTCATGATGAAATGGACAATCCTATACGTTAAATAGTACGCATGCAAAACGTGTGATAGACCATATGAGATTGCCTGTCCAGGCGTAAAAACAGTTTTGGCATTTTTGAAATGGGAATGAAGGCTTGAAGGGGAGTGGCGGATGCAAAAGCAAAAATCTGATTTGCGCAGAATGGCTATGATTGTGGGTTCGACCGCAGTCTTAATGTGGGTGTTATTGTATGCGCCGACGCCTTATGTAGTTTATGAACCCGGGATTGCTGTTCCCGTTAAGTCCATGGTGTCGATTGAAGAGGGCGATCTTCTGGGCGAGGGTGATTTTTTGCTGACCGCGGTAAAATTAACGGAGCCGAATTTTTTACGCGCGTTCTCGTCGATGTTGAATTCAAGCATGGAGGTGCATCGTAAACGGGACGTGCTGCGAGGTTATTCGAAGGAGCAATACGCAGAACGACTGAATGTCATCATGCAGGGCTCGCAAAATAATGCAATCGAAGCTGCTTACCGCTTCGCAGGCCTGCCTTATGAGAGCAAGCTGGACGGATTAGTAGTCTCTGACGTTGTAGTGAAGGATCAAACCGATTCCGGCTCATTTCAAGCGGGAGACAGGCTTCTAAGCATGGCTGGCGGACAGCTGATTAACAGCACGGATGAAATGTTTGACATACTGCAAGGTCTCAGCAAGGATAAGCCGATCCAGATTTACATCGACCGCAGCGGAGAAAAGCTAAGCGTGAACTTCCCGGCCAACACTTTTCATTCAGGCATGTCGAATGATCAGCTCTTGGAGGCGCTTGGCATTAGGAGCTTAACCGAGCTTCGCAGCCTAGTTCCGGCGGATCGCGATAACCATCTGACTATAACAGCTGGAGATATCGGCGGTCCATCGGCTGGTCTCGTTTTTGCTCTCCAGTCTTTGGATCTGCTTACGAAAGGCGATTTATCGGGCGGTCATCGCATTGCGGCGACAGGTACGATCACATTAGACGGGAAGGTCGGCGCGATCGGCGGCATCAAGCAGAAAATTGTAATCGCAAGCGAAGAAGGCGCTCAGCTGTTTCTGGCGCCTGCCGATAATTTTGAGGATGCAAGCGCAAAAGCAAAAGCGCTAGGCACATCGATGAAGGTGGTCAGCGTCAGCACGCTGCAGGAAGCGGTGGATCAAATACAAGCCCTCCAAGCGGCAAATGCTTCATAGTTTCTATGCCACATGCTATTCGACCGCAATCGGTTTATCCGTATAATCACGGAACAATGGCTGCGGGGATGATGTTTTGGAAACACCCAGCATATAAACGCTGCTTGCTTGGGTGTCAAGCTCTAGGTAGCGGAAAGGCTTTGGCGGTCTTGCAGCGCTTAGCAGCACAGGCAATTCAGCGGATTTTCGCATACGGCGTAATAAATGCTTGCCTTTTTCCGTAAAACCAAGCACTCTTATATATTCAACGCCTGAAGCGAGCTTCTCTTGTGTGAGGTCGGCTTTGTTATGTCCGAGCAGAATGGCGAGCAGCGCGCGTTGAAGCTTCGTTCGCGTGTAGCGCTTCGTTTTCAATGCTTCCAATAGATCTTCGAACTGTCGTGACGCAAGCTTCGGAAGGGCGTTCAGCAAGCGATGCTCCAAGCCCTCTGATATTTCATGCATGAGCGTTAGCTCCGCTGGTGAGCGAGTGACGATGCCATGCAGCAAAGCGTCGGTAAACGGCTCCCAGCTGATCGGGCAGCGGCCTGCCGACCATTCCTGCGTCAAGATACGATAGGTTGTCTCAGGAACGTATGCGCGGGCTTCCTCAAGCGAGCGCTGCTCGAGGAGCAGCTTGCGAATCGCTGTCGCGCTTGCGATCAGGCTGTCGGTAGGCGTATCCTGATTATATTGCGCCTTCTCTCGGGTGATGGTGAAGGGCTCCATTTTGCCGCCAAGCCGTTTTAAGGCAATTAAATAGTGAAGCGCTAATGTATGATTTGGAAGCGAGAACGGGAAATTAGCAGCAGAGGCATATCCTTGTTCCGACAGGTAAGCGGTTATGGCGCTGCTGTATGCGCTTGGATAACTGATGCCTGTTTGAAGATGCTGCTTCAAGAGCGTTTTGAACGCCTGCGGCTCGTTTGCAACGATCTCCGCTGCCTGCAGCAGCGGCTCAAGCTCGCCGTTTTCTGTTCCGAAGCAGAAGCTGTCAACGACGCCTGTCGCTTCAAGCAGCGATACTGCGCCATAGGCGAACCATTCGGCGGCTTGCGTCGCGTAAGCGACAGGCAGCTCGATAACGAGATCGCAGCCACCCTCAAGCGCCATGCGCGTTCTGGCCCATTTGTCGAGCAGGGCAGGCTCTCCGCGCTGGAGAAAATGGCCGCTCATGACCGCAACGACTGCGTCAGCTTGCGTTATTTTACGTGATTGTTGCAAATGATACAAATGTCCGTTATGAAACGGGTTGTACTCGACAATAAGTCCGACTGTGCGCATTCGCTTGGGTCCTCTCTCTGTTAAATGTTGGTCGTTTCACTATAGCATAGAGAAGGCGTTCAATCACGGGCTGCTCAAAGACTTACGGAAAAGCAGTGTGAAAATGTTGACAAAACGGTAGTCTGATAGATATAATAATCTTTGTTTGTTTGGGGTGATCTGATGCAGTTTCATATTCAAGAAACAATGTCCAAAGGGTTGAAAACGACAATTGACGAACAGTTGGATGTCAGTGACCTTTTTAAAGGACGCCAAGATGTTTATCGTACGGGACCGCTCCATGTATCGCTTCAGGTGACTGGGCATGAAGGATTTATTGAAGTCGACGGCAAGCTTGCCATCGATCTCGAGCTTCCTTGCTCGCGTTGTCTTGAACCGGTGAAGGACCATACGGTTATTCCATTCTCGGAAGTATTCAAGCGGCCTTCGACTGAAGAGCGCGATGAGGATATGGAAGAGGAAGAGAATGACTTCATTGAGGTGAATGGAGAAAGTTTGGACTTGAAGCCTTATGTGGAAGAAGCGCTTCAATTGTTCATGCCTTTTGCGCCGCTTTGTAGCAATGACTGTAAAGGTCTCTGTCAGACTTGCGGACAGAACTTAAATGAGCACAAATGCAGCTGTTCGAACGAGAAGATTGATGTTCGTTTTGCAGCGCTAAAGGATCTATTTAAGGAATAAGCGTAAAGCTGATTGAATTTTTGAAGGAGGTGTTAAATATGGCAGTACCTCAGCGTAGAACATCCAAGACTCGCCGTGATAAACGTCGTACGCATTTCAAACTTGCAGTACCGGGCATGGTGAAGTGTGAGCAATGCGGAGAGTTGAAATTGGCTCACCACGTATGCAAAGTTTGTGGATATTACAAAACAAAAGAGATCATTTCCCAATAGTGGATTGATGTCAGAAATAGCACTTCATCAGTGATGAGGTGCTATTTTTTGCTGTAAGGAGGCGTAGTTCTAATTATAGAATGCGCTAAAAGTCTTATATTTTCATGCTACATTGCGCTCTCGCGTATTTTTTTATATACTTAATTAGTACCAGGTGATAATATCAAGCAGCATACATATACTAATCGTGCTGGTGCCTTAAACGGCTTATGCGCAATTAGAATCGTTTATGTCATTACACGGTAAAAGGTGGTGCCGAACATCGAACGAATGCCCAAACGGCAGCGGCATCAGCAGCTTGCCCGACACATTGATGAAAATCCTTTTATAACTGATCGGGAACTCACGCGACTGCTGAAAGTAAGCATCCAAACGATTCGGCTTGACCGAATGGAGCTTGGCATTCCGGAGCTTAGAGAAAGACTTAAGCTGATGGCTGAACGTTCCTATGATTCGGTTCGATCGTTGCCATTGCATGAGGTAATCGGTGACATTGTCGATCTGGAATTGGACAAGAGCGGCATCTCGGTGTTCGAGATTCGCGAGGAGCATGTATTCTCCAGGACCGGAATCGCAAGGGGCCATCACGTATTTGCTCAAGCGAATTCACTTGCAGTTGCTATTATAGATGATGAAATTGCACTAACCGTAACAGCGGACATCAGATTCATTCGCCCCGTTAAGCTTGGGGAGAAATGTATTGCCAAGGCTTATGTTCGTTCCATCTCGGGCGAGCGGAGCAAGGCGAAGGTGGAACTGTTTACGTATGTTGGAGATGAAATGGTGTTCCAAGGTAACTTTGTAATTTTTCGGTCCGCGGGAGACACAGATACTGAAGGAGGCGACGAACGTGCGGATCGCTATTGATGCTATGGGCGGGGATAACGCACCAAGCTTAATTGTGCAGGGCGCGCTTGACGCGGCGGCGCAGTGGCCGGATACGGAGCTGCTGCTTGTCGGTGAAACGTCAGTAATTGAACCGCTCATGAAAGGGCAGAAGCCCTCTAACGTTACTATATGTCATGCGGATGAAGTTATTGGAGCCGATGACGAGCCAGTTAAAGCGGTGCGCCGCAAGAAAGGGGCGTCCATGGTTGTTGCCGGGCAGCTCGTTCGCGAGAAGCAAGCGGATGCTATGCTCTCTGCAGGCAATACTGGCGCTCTGATGGCGACGGGGCTTCTCGTTGTAGGAAGAATGGATGGCATTGAGCGGCCGGCGCTTGCGCCTATGATGCCAACGATGGACGATGTCGGCATATTGACGCTGGATTTGGGTGCGAACATGGACGCAAAGCCGGAGCATTTGCTCCAATATGCGATTATGGGCAGCATCTACCGTGCTAAAGTACACGGCCTAGAGAAGCCGAGGGTTGGCCTTTTGAACGTCGGTACCGAAGCGATGAAGGGAAACGAGATGTCCAAAGCGGCATACGCTTTGCTCCAACAGGCTCCGATTCATTTTATCGGGAATGTCGAGGCTAGGGATGTTCTCAACCGCAATTGTGATGTGCTTGTTTGCGACGGCTTTGCCGGCAATATTATGCTGAAAGCGATGGAAGGCGCGGCGGGTACGATTTTCACATCGCTTAAGGATGCTTTCGGTAAGTCGTTATTGACAAAACTTGCAGCGGCGATCATGATGCCGAATTTGCGTTCATTGAAGAAAAGAATGGACTACAAAGAGCATGGCGGCGCTCCATTGCTTGGCCTAAACGGCCTCGTCGTGAAATGCCACGGCTCATCGGACGCTCTCGCTGTTAAGAACGCCGTAAGGCAGGCGCGCAGCGCTATCCAAGGTCAATTGATCGAAACCATTGCAGCAGAAATAAACGGGAAGTGAGAGTGCGAAATGAGTTTACATCCTGTAGGCATAATCGGAACAGGCAAATATGTTCCAGAACGCATTTTAACAAATAAAGAGCTAGAAGCTATGGTAGAAACGAACGACGAGTGGATCGTTACGCGCACGGGCATCAAAGAACGACGCCTTGCGTCCGCTCAGGAAGCAACGTCAGACCTCGCGCTGCATGCTTCGCTTAAAGCGATCGCTGCGGCTGGTTTGACGCCGGAAGATATTGATCTTATTATTGTTGCTACGATTACTCCGGATATGTTTTTTCCATCGACAGCATGCTTGCTTCAAGATAAGCTAGGCGCCAAAAAAGCTGCCGCATTCGATTTGTCTGCTGCTTGCTCAGGTTTTATTTACGGACTGGCGACTGGATCGAGCATGGTAGCTAGCGGCATGTACAAGCATGTGCTTGTCGTAGGCGCGGAGACGCTGTCCCGCATTACGGATTACACAGACCGCAATACATGTATTTTGTTTGGAGACGGAGCAGGCGCTGTTGTTCTCGGACAGGTTGAAGAGGGGCGCGGCTTCCGGTCGTTCCAGCTCGGCGCAGACGGCAGCGGCGGAGAATTGCTGAAGGTATCAGGTGGAGGCTCACGCATTCCGGCGACGGAAGAGAGCATACTGACGAAGCAGCACTACATTCACATGGCCGGCAATGATGTTTTCAAGTTTGCCGTTCGAATTATGGGAAGCGTGGCTGAAGAAGCCTTGCAGAAGGCAGGGCTTGAGAAGGAAGATATCGATCTTCTTGTGCCGCACCAAGCGAACATTCGCATTATTCAATCTGCATTGAATCGTCTTAACCTGTCAGAGGATAAAGCGATGATAAATCTTGATAAATACGGCAACATGTCCTCTGCTTCCATTCCGGTTGCGCTTGCCGAAGCGGTGGAGCAGGGCCGTTTGAATGAAGGCGACAAGCTCGTGCTCGTTGGTTTTGGCGGCGGCTTGACTTGGGGCGCTTCGGTGCTGGTCTGGTAGTATTTGTACTTTCGTAAGTTATTTCTATAAAATAAGCCGTGATAAGCTTTCCTCTTACGCTCGGCTTACATTACAACGCGCTATCAAGCTTAACCGCTACTCATGTGGGATAGGTTATTGGAATGCGCAAGGGGGAAACACTTTGAGTAAAACAGCATTTGTTTTTCCAGGACAAGGTGCTCAGGCTGTCGGTATGGGCAAAGATGTGTATGAAGCATTTGATCGTTCACGGTCGATTTTTGAGCAAGCGGATGAAGCGCTGGGCTTCTCCCTAAGCAGCATTATATTTGAAGGACCTGATGATGCGCTTAAGCAAACAGCCAACACCCAGCCTGCATTGCTTGCCGTCAGCGTTGCTCTACTTAAAGCGCTGGAGGGACGCGGCTTGAAGCCTGATTATGTTGCGGGCCACAGCTTAGGCGAATACAGCGCTCTTGTCGCAGCAGGCGTATTGTCTTTCGAGGACGCCGTCCGTACGGTTCGCGCGCGCGGACAATTTATGGAGCAAGCCGTTCCGAGCGGCCTTGGCGCAATGGCGGCAGTGCTTGGCGCCGAGCGCGAGACGCTCGCAGCGCTATGCGCGGCTATTACGGCCGAAGGATCTGCTGTCGAGCTGGCCAATGTGAACTGCCCGGGCCAAATCGTAGTATCAGGCACGGCTGCAGGCGTTCAAGCGGTGGTAGAACGCGGCAAGGAGGAAGCAGGCGCGAAGCGGGTCATTCCGCTTGAAGTGAGCGGTCCTTTCCATTCTTCGCTCATGAAGCCTGCCGCTGCTAATCTTCAAGAGACGCTCGCAACGATTAATATGAAGGATGCGTCTGTTCCTGTTGTGGCTAATGTAACAGCTAGGGTAGCTACAGCAGCAGATGAGATTCGTTCATTGCTTGTAGAGCAGGTTTATTCTCCCGTGCTTTGGGAGGATAGCGTGCGCTATTTGATCGAGCAAGGCGTGGATACGTTTGTAGAAATCGGATCTGGCACGGTGCTTGCCGGCTTGATCAAGAAGATCGACAAAAACGTTCGTGTCATTTCGATAAACAGCATCTCTGCGCTTGAAGCGCTGTAGGTGATTGATCATTAGGGTGGAGGGATAGCATGTTTGCCAGCTTGGAAGGGAAGAAAGCGCTCGTAACCGGAGCGTCGCGCGGAATAGGCAGATCGATTGCCATTGCACTTGCCGAGGCAGGCGCAGATGTAGCGATTAACTACTCCGGCAGCGAGGCTGCGGCAGCTGAAACGGCACAAGCCGTTGAAGCGCTTGGTAGACGCGCATTAGTCATCAAAGCTAATGTCGGCAAAGTAGACGAGTTTGAAGCGATGGTCAAGGAAGTCATCGAGCAATTCGGAGCTGTAGACATTTTGGTGAATAATGCGGGTATTACTAGAGATAATTTAATCATGCGCATGAAGGAGGACGAGTTCGACCAAGTCATTGAAACGAACCTCAAGGGCGTTTTCAATGGCATTAAGGCGGTCACTCGTTCGATGATGAAGCAGCGTTCCGGCCGCATCATTAACATTTCTTCAGTCGTTGGTGTGCTCGGAAACCCGGGGCAAGCCAACTACGTTGCAGCGAAAGCTGGTGTAATTGGCCTGACGAAGGCTAGTGCTCGCGAGCTTGCTTCACGCGGCATTACCGTTAACTGCGTCGCCCCTGGATTTATTCAAACCGAAATGACGGATAAGCTTCCGGAAGAAATGCGCCAATCATTGTCTGGCCAAATTCCGCTTGCCCGTCTCGGCGATCCGAGCGACATCGCAAATGCGGTCCGTTTTCTTGCTTCGGATGCTTCAGCCTATATGACTGGACAGACGATTCATGTGGACGGCGGCATGTATATGTAGCACCAAATAATTTCGTTAAACGGAATTAAAACGGTTACGTATGGCATTTTATCTTTAATTCTCGTATAATACCATGGAGGAGGTGAACCGGATGTCCGAAGTAGTAGATCGCGTAAAACGTATCGTCATCGACCGACTAGGCGTAGACGAAGCGGAAGTTACACTAGAAGCTTCATTTAAAGATGACCTCGGCGCTGACTCTCTTGATGTCGTTGAATTGGTCATGGAGCTAGAAGACGAGTTTGATATGGAAATTTCTGATGAAGATGCTGAGACAATCACCACTGTGGGAGAAGTAGTTAAATACATACAATCTCATACGTAAGTTGGACAAGTCCCGTTTATTAACAAACGGGACTTCTCTCCATCTAGGCGATTTTAAATATTTACGATTATGCACTGCGTTATAGCTTGATATACACATCGACTTTATACCTCCTTATATTTCGAGTGTAAAGGCTCACTCCGTTCACGAACGGCATAGCTTGGATTTACCGAGAAATATAAGCAGGGTATACGCATCACGTTAACATCGACTAATATTTGACAAGATGATGCAGCATGCTCATCTATATTGCAGGACATAGAGGTGAATCGAATGAAGCAAAGAGTTGTCGTTACGGGTATGGGGGTTATTACTTCGCTTGGTTCCGATTTGGAGCAATTTTGGAGTAACTTGCTAGAAGGTAAATCAGGGGTATCGGTTGTTGAGGCTTTCGATTTCTCTGAATACCCAACACGTATTGCCGCTGAAATTAAAAATTTCAATCCCGAAGATTACGGTTTGGATAAAAAAGAAGCACGCAGAATGGACCGCTTCGTACAATTTGCAGCAGTAGCTAGTCAACTAGCTGTAAAAGATGCAGATTTGCAAATTGGTCAAAATGCAGACGCTGAGCGCGTTGGCGTGATGGTTGGCTCCGGAATCGGCGGACTTGGCACATGGGAAGATCAGCACAACATTTTGCTGGAGAAGGGTCCTAAGCGCGTCAGCCCGTTCTTTATTCCAATGATGATCGCGAACATGGCTTCTGGCCAGGTGTCGATGCTTACAGGCGCAAAAGGCCCTAACAGCACGGCTGTTACAGCTTGTGCCACTGGAACGCATTCGATCGGCGATTCGTTCAAGCTGATTCAGCGCGGCGATGCCGACGTGATGATCGCAGGCGGTGCGGAAGCGACAATTAGGCCGACGGGTATGGCAGGCTTTTGCTCGATGCGCGCGATGTCTATTCGCAATGACGAGCCGGAGAAGGCAAGCCGTCCGTTCGATACGGACCGCGATGGCTTCGTTATGGGAGAAGGCGCTGGCGTATTGGTTCTGGAATCGCTTGAGCATGCGCAAGCACGCGGAGCGAAAATTTACGCAGAGGTCATTGGCTACGGCATGAGCGGCGACGCTCATCATATGACTGAGCCTGATCCTGATGGCGCTGCTCGCTGTATGGTGAAGGCGCTAAAGGATGCTGGAATCGAGCCTTCAGAGATCGATTACATCAATGCGCACGGCACATCGACTCCGGTTGGCGATCGTTCGGAGACGAAGGCAATTAAGAAAGCGCTCGGAGATCATGCATATAAAGTAGCGGTTAGCTCGACAAAATCGATGACAGGCCATTTGCTTGGTGCTGCTGGTGGCGTTGAAGCTGTTATTCTCGGGCTTACACTTAAAAACGGCATCATTGCTCCGACCATTAATTTGGACAATCAGGATCCAGAGTGCGACCTTGATTACGTTCCGAACAAACCGCGGGAAGCAAATGTGAAGACAGCATTGTCTAACTCGTTTGGCTTTGGCGGCCACAATGCATCGATCGTGATGAAAGTTTATGAAGCGTGATTCCTTTTATGAACTGCAGCAGCGGCTGCAGCTCAGTTTTAAGCGGACGAAACTGCTGAGACAGGCCTTTACCCACACCTCTTATGTGAATGAACACAAGCGCGGTTCTGCTCAGGACAATGAGCGTTTGGAGTTTTTGGGTGATGCCGTGCTTCAGCTTCTTGTATCGGAATATTTGTTCGCGACCTATCCGCAGCGCCCGGAAGGCGAGCTGACGAGAATGCGTGCATCCATCGTCTGCGAGCCATCATTGGCACAGTTCGCGGAACGTTTAGAGCTCGGCTCTCACGTGCTGCTTGGACGCGGCGAAGAGCAGCTAGGCGGCAGGCAGCGTCAGGCGCTGCTTGCCGACTTGTTTGAGTCTTTTGTCGGCGCGATCTTCCTTGATGCGGGTATTGAGCAAACGAGGGCATTTCTGAATGAGCATATGTTTCCATTCGTTGAGTCTAACGATTATGGCCTGCTCGTAAAGGATTCCAAGTCGAAGCTCCAGGAGCGCTCGCAGCATCATGGGCTTGGCGCTGTTGAATATCGCATCATTGAGGAACGTGGACCTGCGCATGACCGTGAATTTGTCGTTGAGGTATATCTCGGGGAAGAACGCTTTGGCGTTGGAAGCGGGAGAACGAAGAAGGAAGCGGAGCAGCGAGCTGCGGCAGAAGCATGGCGTACGCTTTCCCAGGAGCAAGTCTAGTATGCGAAGAGAGTGTCCAGAACAGGCCATACGGCCCTCTGGGCGCTTTCTTTTTTTATAGAAAGAAGATTGAACGAATATTGCGAATTCACGGTGAATTCTGATTGGGGCGAGGCTGTTTTAACGGCTGAAATGGTTATCAAGGCCTAGAAGTTGTGGTACAATGAGGGGTGAGGTGAAAACCAAGACATGTTTCTGAAACGGATTGAATTATCAGGCTTTAAGTCTTTCGCCGATCGAACGGAAATGGAGTTTGTAACCGGGATCACTGCGGTGGTAGGGCCAAACGGCAGCGGCAAAAGCAACATTTCGGACGGTATTCGATGGGTGCTGGGGGAGCAAAGCGCAAAAAGTTTGCGCGGCGGCAAGATGGAAGACATTATTTTTGCCGGAAGCGACGCCCGCAAAGCGGTTAATTACAGCGAAGTTTCGCTCACCCTCGATAACGGAGACGGTGCGCTGCCTCTCGAGTATAACGAGGTTACCGTAACGCGGCGTGTACACCGGAGCGGCGATAGCGAATATTTGATTAACAAGCAGCCATGCAGGCTAAAAGATATTACCGAGCTATTTATGGATACCGGTATCGGTAAAGAGGCTTATTCCATCATTGGACAAGGCCGAATTGAAGAAATTTTGAGTACGCGCTCGGAGGACCGCCGCGGTATTTTTGAGGAAGCCTCCGGCATCGTCAAATACAAGTCGCGCAAACGCGAGGCGCAGAGGAAGCTCGATGAAACCGAGACGAACTTGCTCCGCATTCATGATCTTGTAACAGAGCTTGAGGATCAAGTTGGTCCGCTGCGCAAGCAGTCCGAGAAGGCTATTCACTTCAAGGCGCTTAAGGAGCAGCTCAAAACCAAAGAAATTTCCATGTACGTACATAACATTGAACAGATCCACGGCACATGGACGGAAGCGAACGGCAAGCTGGAGCGCTTGACGCAGGAGCAGCTGCAGCTATCCACCGTAGTCAGCAAGCATGATGCGCATTTGGAGAAGGATCGCCAGCAGCTGCGGGAGCTTGAGCAGGCGCTTGATCAGCTTCATGAATCGATGCTGCAGATCAGCGAGGATTTTGAGAAATGTGAAGGCTACGGCGAGGTTTTGAAAGAACGCAAACGCAATTTGGAGCAGAATAAGCGGCAGCTGGAGGAATCCATAGCGGCGCAGGATGCCAGAATTGGCACGATGACGCAGGAGGAAGCGGAATTCCGCAGCCGTGCAGCTGCGCTCCAGCTTCAGCTTGCTGATCTTCGCGCGAAAATCTCCGAAGAGGAAGCTCGTTTGCTCGGCGTTGCAGGCGGCGCGGTTGCTGATGCAGAGGAGACGCTTAAGAGCGAGCTGCTTGAGGTACTCAGCGCAATGGCGCAGCATCGCAATGAAATTCGTTACGCGGCACAGCAGCAGGAAACACTGCAGCGTCGTATGGAGCGAATTAGCGAGGACGAGACAAAATGGCTGGAGCAGCAGGAGAAACTGGATGAAAGGCGCTCGGAGCTTGCGGAGGCGCTGGAGTCTACGCTTGCGCGGCTTGAGCAGGCAAGGAGCAAGACGCTTTCCGAGTCCGAGCAAACCAGAGCGATCTCGCAAAGCTTGGAAGAGGTTACGCTTGCGATTCGAAAGTGGGAGCAAAAGCTCGACAGCCATGTTTCGAGGCGCGATACGATGAAGGAAATGCAGGATGCGCTGGACGGATTCATGCAGGGCGTTAAAGAGGTGCTCAAAGCTTCAAGGCGCGGCAATGGAGGCATCAGTGGCGTTCATGGAGCTGTAGCAGAGCTTGTACGAGTGCCCGAACGGATTGAGACAGCTGTTGAGACGGCGCTTGGCGGCGCCTTGCAGCATATCGTCATGGAGGATGAGAAAACGGCCCGTACCGCGATCGCCTTTCTGAAGCAGCGCCAGCTAGGGCGGGCAACCTTCCTTCCGCTTGACGTCATTCGCGGCAGGCAAGTGCCTGAGCATGACAAACGGACTGCGGAGTCTGTAGAAGGCTTCGTCGGCGTTGCGGCTGATTTGGTCAGCTCGGATTCACGCTATGCTGCAATCGTCAACAATTTGCTTGGCAACGTGCTGCTTGCAGAAACGCTAGAGCAAGCGAATCGGATCGCATCGAAATGTCAATACCGCTACCGCGTCGTTACGCTTGAGGGCGATATCGTCAATGCAGGCGGATCGATGACGGGCGGCAGCTTGCAGAAGAAAGGCGCCAGCTTGCTTGGCCGTCAACGCCAGATCGATTCGCTTGATAAAGAAATTGCCGATGCAACAAGGATGGCGGAGCAGCTTCGCAGCAAGCTAAGCGATCTGCGCAAGGAGCATTCGATACGCACGCATAACATTGAGGAGCTGCGCGCTGAAGGCGAGAAAAGCCGCATTGAGGAGCAGCAAATCAGAGCCGAGCTTCAGCAGCTGCACAATGAAGCAAAGCATTTGGATGAGCAGCGGCAGCTATATTCGGCGGACCGCAATACGCATTTAACCGAGCAAAAGGATGTTCAGGCTGCGGCAGCTTCGGCAGAGCTGCGGCTAGAGCAGCTTGTAGTAGATGAAGCAAGGCTGCAGGAAGCGATCCGCATGGCGGAGGAGCGCCGCAAAGCGAGCGAATCCGCTAAGGAAGAGCTGCAGGGACAGCTTACCGATATTAAGATCGCAGCAGCTAAGACGGATCAGGAAAAGCTTTCGTTCGAGGACCAATCGGCGCGCGTTCGCGCTGATATTCAAAGGGCGAAGCAGGAGCTGGAAGGGCTGCGCTCGCTATCTGTCCAGCAAGAGGAAGAGATTGCGAGACATGCGAATGAGACGGTTCAGCAAATTGAACAGCTCAATCACCTCCGCATTAAGAAGCAAGAATGCGCGGAGCAGACGGATCTGAAGCGATCCGCGCGTGCACAGCGTATTGCCGAGCTCGATTTGGGCGAAAGTGAGACGAAGGAGCAGCGCGCTCAGCTAAGACAGGTTGAAGAGCAAATGAGGCAAACCGAAATCGCTGCTAACCGTCTGGACGTTGAGCTTGACAATTTGCTTCGCAAGCTTAGCGAGGAATACGAGCTGAGCTATGAGCTGGCTAAGGAGCAGTATCCCGTGCCGGAGGATGTTCTTGGAACGCAAAACGAGGTTCGAGATATTAAGCGCCAAATAACGTCGCTAGGCGAGGTTAACCTCGGCGCTATTGAGGAATATGAGCGAGTCAGCGAACGTTTTGAGTTTTTGTCGGAACAGAAAAATGATCTGATTGACGCGAAAACGACGCTATACCAAGTCATCCGTGAGATGGACGATGAGATGTCGAAGCGGTTTAAAGCGACTTTTGAGGCGATTCGCGGCCATTTTGTCGTCGTATTCGCGAAGCTGTTCGGCGGAGGCAGGGCTGATCTAGTGCTCGTTGAGCCGGACCGCGTGCTTGATACCGGTATTGATATCGTTGCGCAGCCGCCAGGCAAAAAGCTGCAAAACCTGCAGCTTCTCTCAGGTGGAGAGCGCGCATTGACGGCAATTGCATTGCTTTTTGCGATATTGCAGGTGAAGCCCGTGCCATTCTGCGTGCTCGATGAGGTTGAGGCCGCGCTTGATGAGGCTAACGTGTCGCGATTCGCTCAATATTTGCGCGAATTCTCGGAGCTTACGCAGTTTATCGTCGTTACGCATCGTAAAGGCACGATGGAGGAAGCAGATGTACTGTACGGCGTTACGATGGAAGAAGGCGGCGTATCGAAGCTGGTTTCCGTACGCTTGGAGGATGAGGAAGAGCCGGTATCCGCATAAAAAAAGACAAACCGGCAATGTGAGGATAGGGAGCTGAAACGATGAGCTTTTTTAAGAAGCTGAAGGAAAGCATCGCAACGAAAACCGAAGCGGTGACAAATATTTTCAAAGAGGGCTTGTCGAAGACGCGCACGGCGTTCGTAGAGAAGGTCGAGGAGCTTATTACGCGCCGGAAAAAGATCGATGAGCAATTTTACGAGGAGCTTGAAGAAATTCTAATTGGCGCGGACGTTGGCGTTAACACCGTCATGCAGCTGATTGACGAGCTTCGCGTCGAGGTGAAGAAGCGCAAAATCGAGGACGCTGCAGACTTGCAGCCTGTTTTATCCGAGAAGCTGATTCAGCTTATGAAGGGTGACGATCATTCCGGTTTGCGCATGGCGTCAAGCGGCATTACCGTTATTTTGTTCGTGGGCGTTAACGGCGTCGGCAAAACGACAACAATCGGAAAGCTGGCGCATAAGTTCAAGAGCGAAGGCAAAAGCGTGCTGCTGGCAGCGGGCGATACGTTCCGTGCAGGAGCGATCGAGCAGCTTGAAGTATGGGGCCAGCGCGTAGGCGTTGATGTGATTAAGCAGCAGTCGGGATCAGACCCGGCAGCCGTGATGTTCGATGCCGTCCAAGCTGCCAAGCAGCGCGGCGTAGATGTTCTTCTATGCGATACGGCTGGAAGACTGCAAAATAAAACGAATTTGATGGAAGAGCTGAACAAAATTTTTCGCGTCATTCAGCGCGAGCTGCCCGATGCTCCGCATGAGGTATTGCTCGTCCTTGATGCTACGACAGGTCAAAACGCGCTTAGCCAAGCGAAGCTGTTCGGAGAGAAGAGCGGCGTTACCGGCCTAGTGCTGACAAAGCTGGATGGTACAGCTAAGGGCGGCATCGTTATCGCGATTCGCAATGAGCTCAGCTTGCCTGTTAAGCTCGTTGGGCTTGGCGAGAAGATGGGCGACCTGCAGCAGTTCGATTCGGAGCAATTCATTCACGCGCTGTTCGCTGGATTAATCCAGCGCGAGGAAACGCAGGATGAGGAGAAAACAGCGGAATAAGCTGTGTTTGAGTCCTATTAAGAGTCAGTCATAGCTGCTTGTAAAGGTGACAAGGGGAAATGCTTGACAGCTGCCTATGGCGTCATGTATGATAATAAACGTTGTCAGGTGTAAAGGTGTTTACCATGTCGGTGACACAAGCTTAATAACAGGAGGGGCTGACGGGATGAAAGCAAATGAACCAGATGCCTTATCCAAAACGACCCGAATAAACTTGTTGTTCGACTTTTACGAGCCGCTCTTGACTGAGAAGCAGCGGACGTTTCTCAAATATTATTTTCACGATGACTTCTCCCTTGGGGAGATTTCAGCCGAGTTCGGCATTAGCCGGCAAGCGGTATATGAGCATATCAAGCGTGCCGAGCAGATGCTCGAAAGCTATGAAAGCAAGCTTGGCTTGCTTGTGAGGCATGAATCACTCCAACAATTAACGGTGCAGCTCGTGAACAGCGTAAATGAGCTATCGATTGCCGAGCAGGACAGGCAGGCGCTCATGAGTGTTATTGCACAATTTCAATTAAACGACTAATAACATGAAGAGTGGGGGTGACGGTACATGGCAGCATTTGAGAGCTTATCAAGTCGGCTTCAAAATGTGTTCAGCAAGCTGAGGGGCAAAGGCAAGGTTTCTGAGGAAGATGTCAGCGAAGCAATGCGCGAGGTGCGATTGGCGCTACTGGAGGCGGACGTTAACTTCAAGGTCGTGAAGGACTTTATCGCGAAAGTGAAGGAACGGGCTATCGGCCTCGATGTGTCAAAGAGCTTTACACCCGGCATGGTCGTCATCGATATTGTAAATAAAGAGCTGACCGAGCTTATGGGCGGCACACAGAGCAAGCTTGCGAAGGCCAACAAGCCGCCAACGGTCATTATGATGGCGGGCTTGCAGGGTGCCGGTAAAACAACGACGACAGGAAAGCTGGCTAAGCTGCTTCAGAAGAGCAACAATAAACCGCTTCTTATCGCGTGTGATATTTATCGTCCCGCCGCGATCAAGCAGCTGCAGGTGCTTGGTGAACAAATCAATGCGCCGGTCTTCTCCTTGGGCGATCAGACATCGCCTGTAGAGATTGCGCGAGCAGGACTCCAGCATGCCAAAGAGAACGGCAACGATTATGTCATTATCGATACCGCGGGCCGCTTGCATATCGACGAAGAGTTAATGGAAGAGCTCAAGCAAATTCATCAGGTTACGAAGCCGGACGAAGTGTTGCTAGTCGTCGATGCAATGACGGGGCAAGATGCGGTTAACGTAGCACAAAGCTTCCACGAACAGCTCGCTTTAACGGGTGTTGTACTAACGAAGCTTGATGGCGATACTCGCGGTGGCGCGGCGCTATCGGTTAAAGCTGTAACAGGCTGCCCGATTAAATTCGCGGCGATGGGCGAGAAGATCGACTCCTTGGAGCCGTTCCATCCGGAGCGCATGGCTTCCCGAATTCTAGGCATGGGCGACATGCTCTCCCTGATCGAGAAGGCACAGTCGAACATCGATGCGGAGAAAGCGAAGGAAATGGAACGTAAAATGCGTACAGCAGAATTTACGTTCGACGATTTCCTTGAGCAGATGGAGCAGGTTCGCAATCTTGGACCGCTTGATCAAATTATGGATATGCTGCCCGGCATGAACAAGATGAAGGGCATGAAGGATATGAAGGTCGATGAGAAGCAAATCGGCCGAGTTGAGGCGATTGTCCGCTCCATGACGAAAGAGGAGAAGCAAAAGCCCGAGCTGCTTAATCACAGCCGTCGCAAACGTGTAGCTGCTGGCAGCGGCACGACGATCGTCGAGGTTAACCGCCTCATTAAGCAGTTTGACGACATGAAGAAAATGATGAAGCAATTCTCATCGATGATGGGGCCGAAAGGTCCGAAGGGCGGCAAGAAAGGCCTGAAGGGCATGCTCGGCAAAAATATGAAGTTCCCGTTTTAATCGCAGTTTACTCTTTGAAGGAGGTGAATTTTCATGGCAGTACGTATTCGTTTGAAAAGAATTGGTGCTCACAAAGCTCCTTTCTACCGCGTAGTAGTATCGGATTCCCGTTCGCCGCGTGACGGACGTTTTATCGAAGAGATCGGCACTTATAACCCGGTTGCACAACCGGCTCAAGTTAAGATCGATGAAGAGAAAGCGTTGAAATGGCTGCAAACAGGAGCGCAAGCTTCTGATACAGTTCGTGACTTGCTTTCCAAAGCAGGTGTTCTTAAAAAGTTCCATGAGCTTAAGCAACAGAAATAACTGTTGAACAGCGGAGGGCCTTGAGATGAAAGAATTGATTCTTGTCATAGCGAAGGCATTGGTTGATCATCCTGATCAGGTGCAAATCAATGTGAGGGATGATGACCGTGGCACGATATACGAGCTTTCGGTTCATCCCGAGGATATCGGTAAAATCATCGGTAAACAGGGACGCATTGCGAAAGCGATGCGTACGGTAGTGACTTCTGCTTCCGTCAAATCGCAAAAGCGCGTCATCGTTGACATTATGTCATGATGCACGTATTGGAGAGAGAAGGTTAGGATGCATGTCCTAGCCTTTTTTTAATGCAGTTAATTCTAGATACTACGCATATCCAAACGGCTTCGTTCTCCAACGTGGAACGAAGCCGTTTTTGCATGTATAATAGGAAGATACACATATGAAGGGCTGGTTGTAATGAGCGAAAAATGGTTTACAGTCGGGAAGGTTGTTAACACCCACGGCATTCGTGGAGAGCTGAAAATACTATCGCAAACGGATTTCGCGGATGTTCGATTCGCAGCGGGAAGCAAGCTGCTCATGCTGAACGAGGAAAGCGGAGCAACGCTTGAAGTGAAGGTCGTTAGCGCTCGTGAGAACAAAAACGTATACATACTGAAGCTTGAAGGATTCACTGACATTAATCAAGTAGAGAAATACAAGGGCTGGGTGCTCAAGGTGTCCGAAGCTAATTTGGTCGATTTGGACGAGGGTGAATATTATTACCACGAAATCATTGGCTGCCGC
This sequence comes from Paenibacillus sp. PL91, assembly GCF_012935325.2. Taxonomy (GTDB): domain Bacteria; phylum Bacillota; class Bacilli; order Paenibacillales; family Paenibacillaceae; genus Pristimantibacillus. The sequence goes on along the minus strand of NZ_JABBYG020000002.1, from coordinate 290,093 downwards.
GTCGTTACAGAAGAAGGCGAGGAGCTGGGAACCATTTCGGAGATATTAAGTCCCGGCGCCAATGATGTGTGGGTGGTTGATCGTCCGAAGGGCTCAGGGAAGCAACTGCTATTGCCTGTCATCGATGAAGTCTTGATCAGCGTGAATACGAAAGAGAAAATCGTGACGGTCCGGTTGATGGAAGGATTGATTTAACCGATGAAAATAGATGTGCTAACGTTGTTTCCGGAAATGTTCGACGGTGTGTTTAACGCGAGCATTCTTGGAAAAGCAAAGGAAAAAGGGATTGTTGTCCCGCAAGCGATCAACTTTAGAGCCTATTCGGGCAATAAGCATAATACGGTGGACGATTATCCATACGGCGGCGGAGGCGGCATGGTGCTCAAGCCAGAGCCGGTATTTGCAGCCGTTGAAGATCTTAAGCTGGATGAAAATATTAAGCCTCGCGTCATCTTGCTGTGCCCGCAGGGTGCTCAGTTTACGCAGCAAAAGGCAGAGGAGCTTGCAAAGGAGCAGCATCTGGTGCTCATATGCGGTCACTATGAAGGCTATGACGAGCGTATTCGCGAGCATCTCGTGACGGACGAGCTGTCGATCGGCGACTACGTTCTAACTGGCGGGGAAATACCGGCGATGGTGCTTATCGATAGCGTTGTGAGACTGCTTCCGGGCGTGTTGGGCAACGAGACTTCTGCGGTAACAGACTCTTACAGCACGGGCTTGCTCGAGCATCCGCATTATACGCGTCCTGCCGAGTTTCGCGGCTGGGAGGTGCCGGATGTTCTTATTTCCGGCCATCATGCGAATATTGAGGTATGGCGGCGCGAGCAATCGCTGCTGCGCACGCTGCAGCGCCGTCCTGACCTGCTGAAGAGCGCAGCGCTCACGGATAAGGAACGGAAATGGATCGCTGCACAGCTGAAGCAGGGGCCCAATAAAGATGGCAAATAAGTGCAGCCTAGGAATGTAACAAAGCCGCAACGGAATCCGTTGCGGCTTTCTACTTTTTTACTATAGAAGTGAGAGATTATGGGGTGTAAAAATTTTGGGTATAATAGACATTATAGCTTCCTCCTATGGCAACGCCTGTGCCAAGCCGAGTAAGCTTGCGGTCAAGCAGCGTTTCACGATGCCCATCTTTGGAGTTAATCCACCCGTAGTGCGTAAAAATGCTGTTTTGGTACCCGGCAGCTATATTTTCAGCTGCTGAGTGGTACTTGACGCCCTTGGCCTTCATGCGATCGAAGGGAGAAGAACCGTCCGGATTCGTGTGATTAAAAAAGCTACGATTACTCATATCGCCGCTATGGCTATGGGCAGAGGCGGCAGCGAGCTTGTCCCACTCCAAGATAGGGATGCCGCGAACAGCACGTTCCGCATTTGCCAAATCAAATAGCTGCCATTCAAAGGCTGCTGCAAGCTTGCTTGAATAAGATGATTTTATTGGTTTGGAAGCGGCCTGACTCATCCGCATCATGCCGGCAATTTTGTTGCCGTTTTGTCGGTCGATGAAAAGGGTCGTACGTTCGCTGCCGGTTGTAAAGGCATAATAGTTTTCATTTGCTTCGGCGTTTGTACCGTGAGTAATGAGCTTTTTAACTGCTGTGATCGTTTGGCCGATTTGGATCCCGGTTGAACTCACCCAGCTTTCGCTGTCATTTGAGAAGAGCGCCGTAATACGGTCATTTTGAACGCCAAACATCATGTAATGATTATAGCTGCTGTTATAGACATGCCAGGAAAAGCCGTATTCGCTAGGATCGATGCGTGCAGGTTTTCCAAGCGAATTTTGGAGCTTCTGTAGCGTGTCGTTTAGAGCGATTCCTCCAAGCGAGTTAACCAATTTTGGGATTTTCGCTTCAGATAGCGTGCTTGAATGCTGCTTGAGATTGTAGAAGAAGGTTAGCGCCTCTGCACGTGTAAGCTTGCCGTCTGGGATAAAGCCGCTTACGGTGGCGGATGTTCGGCCATTGGATATTTTCTCATTCAGCAGCCATTGAACAGCGCTTTGCTCCGTGAATGCTTTGCCGCTCGCTGCAGAAGCAAGTAGCAATGCAGCCTGTCCGCGTCGAAATTCGCCGTTTTGCTGCGCTGCGCTTATCGGCCACCCGAGACGATTGGCATAATCATAATAAGGCTCAAACCATGAACTGCCGCTTGAGGGCGATTCGTCAACAAGGCCATATGCCCGGAGCAGCATAGCTAGAAATTCCGCTTCATTAACAAGCTTGTTGGGCTTAAAGGAGCCGTCGCCATACCCTTGCGTTAGCTTTTGTTCAATCGCCCATGATATGTAAGAGCCGGCCCAATGTTCCTTTGTGTCTTTGAATACGATGGATTCGGCGACTGCGCGAGCTGGCGTTGAAAGGGCTAAAAATAAAAGTACAGCAACAATCCCCCCTTTTTTTATGGTAAAATAACGCTTTGTAAAAGGAATCAAATAATCCACCTCTTCTTGTCGGTGTATGTCATTATTTAGTATACATGAATAATGAATAAAAAAAGCATATTGTATTATTGGGCTGGCTGTGGTAAAATTTCTAATGTTGTTCGTAAAGTCGGACGGTCCGCTATCAGCGATGAACCGGTTCAGAGGAATTCGGTGAGCTTATAAGAACGTCTATGGTGGAAGGAGTGAATCAAATGAATCTTTTGCAAACTATTGCGCAAGAAAACCTGCGCCAAGGTCTACCGAACTTTCGTCCTGGTGACACGCTAAAAGTTCATGTAAAAGTTATCGAGGGAACTCGTGAGCGTATCCAATTGTTCGAAGGCGTTGTAATCAAACGTCGCGGCGGTGGAATCAGCGAAACTTTTACAGTGCGTAAAATTTCCTACGGTGTTGGTGTGGAAAGAACTTTCCCGCTTAACTCGCCTAAAATCGAAAAAATCGAAGTGGCTCGCCGTGGTAAAGTACGTCGCGCGAAATTGTACTACCTACGTAGTCTTCGCGGAAAAGCTGCTCGTATTAAAGAAATTCGTTAAGAACAAACGACAAGAGGGGCTTGCGCAAACAAGCTCCTTTTCGTTTTTTCACAAAGGTCATTTACATATTACAGCATATGGGAAGAAGGCGAACAAAAGTGGACTCACAGCAGCGTAATGACGGGCTGGACAACGGTAATGATAATGAATTGAAAGATACGCCAAACCATACAGACTTTCAGCAAAAATTACCAGACCGTGCCGTGGCCCATGCATCCGGCTCAGGCAAGCAGGGCGGTGCTTACAAGGAAATCGTAGAATGGATCAAAGCTTTAGTCATTGCGGTCGTTCTCGTATTTCTTATTCGCCAATTTTTATTTTCACCATTTATCGTTGACGGCCCTTCTATGCAGCCTAACTTCGAGACAGGTGAGCGTCTAATTGTAAATAAAATACTGTATACGTTCAGCGAGCCAAAGTTTGGTGAGGTAGTTGTATTTGACGTTCCGGAGCAGGGCCGGAAATTCATTAAAAGGGTTATTGGCGTACCTGGCGACTCGATTAAAGTAGAAGGCGATGACCTTTATATCAATGACAAAAAAATCGAAGAGCCTTATATTAAGGAAGCGATTGAAAAAGCGCATGCCAATGGTGAGTTGTACAATGGCGGCGGACCAAACTTCCCGAATGCCGATGTGCCTGAAATGACGGTTCCGGAAGGCATGATTTTCGCGCTTGGCGATAATCGCAGCGACAGCACAGATAGCCGCGTAATCGGCTTTGTAACCGATAAAGAAATTGTTGGCCGCGCCGATATTATTTTTTGGCCATTGGACAAGCTAGAGTTTATAAAGCACTGGACAAAATGAGGTGAGTAAATGGCCATTCAATGGTTTCCGGGTCATATGACCCGAGCAAAGCGGGAAATACAAGAAAAGCTCAAACTAATCGATCTTGCCATCGAACTATTGGATGCTCGGGTACCGCTTTCGAGCCGCAATCCGATGATAGAGGAAATTTTGAACGGCAAGCCAAGACTGATCGTCTTGAACAAATCCGATTTGGCTGACCCGAAGACGACCGAGCAATGGATGGCTTATTTCCGCAGCGAAGGCCATGAATCGATTGCGATCGATTCCTCGACGGGAACGCGTGTCAATGAGGTTCCGCTTAAGGCGAAGCAGATTTTGCATGACAAAATAGCGCGTCAAATCGCCAAAGGGATAAATCCGCGCGCTATTCGCGGACTTATCGTCGGCATACCGAATGTCGGAAAGTCTACGCTGATCAATAAGCTGGCTGGACGTGCGATTGCTTTAACCGGCGACCGCCCAGGGGTAACAAAAGGTCAGCAGTGGATTAAGATCGGAACAGAAATGGAGCTGCTTGATACGCCGGGTATTTTGTGGCCGAAGTTTGAAGATGAGCTGGTCGGCTACCGCCTTGCAATGACAGGAGCAATACGTGAGCAAATTTTGAACGTTGACGATATCGCCTTTTTTGCGATGCGTGAGCTGTTAGATCGGTACTGGCCTAACATGAAGGAGCGTTATGAGCTTGATACGCCTCCAAAGGATACATCCGATTCGGATGAGATCGTACGAGTAATGGAGGATATCGGACGTCGGAGAGGCTGTCTGCTAAGCGGCGGACGCGTCGATTTGGAGAAGACGTCAGGCATCATTTTACGTGATTTGCGTGCAGGAAAGCTTGGACGCATCACGCTGGAAGCTCCACCTTATTGATGTGAAACGGGGGAACGTAACGTGCTGCAACATGAACAGTCGTTATGGCAAGATGGCTACAAGGCGATTGCCGGAGTGGATGAGGTAGGACGCGGCTGCTTGTTTGGAGATGTGGTGGCAGCAGCTGTAATTTTGCCGCCAGGACTCGTGATTGAAGGAGTCAATGATTCCAAGAAGCTGTCCGAGAAGAAGCGGGATCAGCTATATGAAATTATTTTACAAGAATGCGTGGCTTGGTCTGCTGCACGTGTTGACGCGGAAACGATTGACCGTATCAATATAAAGCAGGCTGCTAGGCTTGCGATGAAGCTTGCAGTGGAATCCTTGCAGATTCCTTCCGATTATTTGCTTATCGACGCGGAGAAGGTGGACGTATCACTGCCTCAGCTGTCGATTATCAAAGGTGATGCCACGAGCCAGTCCATCGCGGCTGCTTCGATCGTCGCCAAGGTCACTCGTGATCGGCTCTGCGCGGGACAATGGGAGCAGGAGTATCCAGAGTATGGGCTCGCTATACATAAAGGCTACGCGACGAAGCTTCACCGCGAGCGATTGCTAGAGAAAGGGCCAAGCCCTTTGCATCGCAGATCGTTTCTAGGCAACTTGTTTACAGAGGAGCAGCTAGTGCTCTTTTAATGAAATAGCTTTTGAATAATAAACAAGCATGACGCTTGATTAATGGTACGAGGCAGAGGAACGCTTCGTTTGTTGATCAGGCGTTTTTTCGTTTAGAAACATGTTTTTGGGTGTTACCGCTTCATGCTGGACGCATTGTGACCGATATATGGTTTATAGGTTTAATGGTGTCGTGTGACCATAGAAAGTAGAACGATAAGCGTGTGCGTAGAAACGCGCAGATAGGCGCTAGCGCAGCGGAGGCGAATGAACAGATGAATATTAGTCAAATGATGCGAAGCTTCCTAGGAGAAGCGTCTGGCACGGATACGCGGGCCATGGAGCTTAAGGTGGGACAAGTGGTGCGCGGCGTCATCCTGCAGGTGATGGAAAATAATGAGGCGCTCGTTCAAATTAACGGCGTGCAGGTGCGAGCGAAGCTGGAGGCCCCCCTTCAAGTGGGGCAAACCGCAATGCTTCAGGTACAACCGCAATCAAGCGGTGCGCTCGTGACGTTAAAGCAGGTTGAGCCCGGTGCGGTGGGGCTGCCGGAGGATACATTCAAGGAATGGGCTAAGCAGCTCGCATTGCCCGAGCAGAAATGGGCGGCGCATATTGTAAAGGATTTGCGAAAAGAAGGCGTTATTCTAAACCGCGAGGTGGCGCAAGCCTTCCAGCAAGCCGCAGCCGCGATGCCGGCTGGAGGGGATGCGGAGCAATGGATGCAGGCCGCCGCGGCTACGTTTAAACGGGGCTTGCCAATGACAGGTGCTACCGTAGCAGCTATGCAGCAGGTTATGTTCGGACGCAGCGCGCATGAGCTGCTGGAAACCATGCAGCAGCAGCTTGCGGCCCTTACAAGCAGCGATTCGAATGACGGTTCGGGGGATGCGAAGCCATTAACTCAAGCAGTCGCAAAGGTGCAAGCGCTGCTGACAGAAGGCATGGAATTGCTGCGCGTCGTTTCAAATGAGAGCGAGTCGGCTAGAACGGCAGGAATCGGAACGAAAGAGGCTGCAGCTGTAAAAGCGCCGCCTGCCCAAATGGTTAGAACTGAGCTGACACAAGGGCAGTCCACTGCAAGCGGCCTTGCATCAAACGATGAGGGGACGGCAGATCAACCGGTATCACAAGCGGGCAGATCCGCTGCGGCTCAGCCGAATTGGCTCGGACAAATGATGAAGTGGATGGGTGTGGACCACGAGCAGCAGCTAGCTAAGACATTTATTGCGGGGAATGAAACGTCCGCGAGTCAGACGGCAATAGCACCGCAGCCATCTCAAGCAGCTGATACTGCAGCTGCTGCAAAGCCTGCGGCTGGTGCTGTGCCTCAGCCCGCCCTGCATTCAGGTCAAACCGTTGAAATGAGCAGCAAGGAGACGCCTCAAACGAGCGCGCCTCCTCAAGGAAGCACGGATGATCTGGATGAGCCGCTGCAGATTAGACTCCATGATACGAAGCATAATGTCGAGCGAGCAGCAGCAGCCATCATTTCTTCAATTGCTGACGGTATTCCCGTAACAGATCATGCAATGCCTGCACAGCAGGAGTCCCTAAAAAGCGCGCTGCTTGCATTAGTATCTTCCGATCAAACGCCGCCTGCCATTAAAGAAACCGCACAGCAGCTCGTTCAGCAAATTACGGGACAACAGCTTTTGCTGACCCCAGAGCGAAATAGCTCCGTGCTAACCCATGTAACGATGTTTATTCCGCTTAACAGTCCGGATGGCAAACAGACCGCTTCGGTTCATATTCAGACGAGAAGAGGACGAAAGGGAGAACTGGACTCTGCCAACTGCAGGCTGCTGTTCAATTTGTCTATGAATACGCTAGGAGACACGATGGTTGACGTTAATGTGATGGACAAAATCGTTAGCTTGAATTTATGGAATGATCATCCTGCCATTTCCATGCTGGCTGAATCTTCCCGAAGCGAAATTGCCAGCAGCCTTCAGCAAGCCGGCTTTCAGCTGCTTTCACTGCGCACTACGCCTTTGCCAAAAGCTGGCGCTCAGGCGCCAGAGGAGGCGGCAGCTGCAGCAACGAGCCTGCAAGTGCCGGATATGACCGCTTTTTCCTCGAATCGCTACAAAGGAGTCGATTACCGCATATGAGCAGCGATTCAGCGAATGATCTGCCCAAATCAAAAATCAAGAAGGCAGTAGCATTAAAATACGAGCCTGGCGAACGTACAGCACCGGTTATGGTCGCCAAGGGAAAAGGGCATATGGCCGATCTTATACTGGAGAAAGCGAAGGAAAACGGCATTCCAGTTCAAGAGGACTCTTCGCTTGTCGAAGTGCTCTCGAAGCTTGATATCGATCAGGAGATTCCGCCTGAGCTCTATACGCTCGTTGCAGAAATATTAAGCTTCGTCTACCGCTCAGACCGTAAAGCGAGGGATATGAAAAATGGTTGACCACGAAAGCGAGCGCGAGCGTACAAATACCGAGAAAGAGAAACGAGACACCAGAAAGCAGACTGGCATGATTGGCGAAGCGGCCGCATCCGAATACTTGATTAAGAAAAGCTATTCCATTGTCGAGCGCAATTGGCGCTGCCGCAGCGGGGAAATCGATATTATCGCGGAGCATGAAGGAAGGCTCGTATTTGTTGAGGTTCGGACAAGGAAGTTAGGCGGGAGATTCGGCACAGCAGCCGAATCGGTAGATCGGCGAAAACAGCAGCAGGTGAGAAATACGGCTCAGGTTTATATGCGGAGCGCTGGACATGCAAATATGGCCATTCGGTTCGATGTCATCGCTATAGCCATTAACCGAATGGATGCGACGGTCGTTGAATGCAACCATTATGAGGGCGCTTTTTGAAAAATAATTGATGAAGGGCTTTCCCAGGGCTGTTAACCTGCAGGGAAAGCCCTTTCTATATGTTCACGGCTGCTGCTTATCGAGACCACGATACTGAATAGCTTCAGCAACATGCTCTGCCGAAATCGAATCGCTTGCTTCAAGATCGGCAATGGTCCGTGCAAGCTTTAGCATACGATCATACGCACGCATGCTGATGCCTAGCGCATCAAACGCATGCTCTAAGAGGCTGATTGCATCGGGCTTAATATTTACTGATTTACGGAGGGCAGCACCCGTTAATTCACCCATTCGTTTGGAATTGGAATCCTCGCTTCGGGCATTCTGAAAGACTATGGCATTCATTACGAGCGCCTTCATCTGAGCAGTGTTCAACGATGGACCAGAGGCGGCATTATCGAGCGAAATCGGACGTGGAACTTCCAGCTGCAAATCGATGCGGTCGAGCAATGGGCCGGATATTTTGGATCGATACCTGCTGATAATGGATGAGCTGCAGGTGCAGCGCTTATCTCCGTATTCATGACCGAAATAACCGCAAGGGCACGGGTTGTACGAAGCGGCGAGCATGATGCTGGCGGGAAACTGGAACACAGCCTTGGAGCGGGATATCGTGACGATTCGGTCCTCTAGCGGCTGTCGCAATACCTCTAGCACCTGCCTTGGAAATTCAGGCAATTCATCTAGGAATAGCACACCGCGATGTGCAAGCGTGACTTCTCCGGGCTTCGGTATAGAGCCGCCGCCGATTAAGCCGCCGGATGAAATCGTATGATGAGGAGCACGGAAGGGAGCCTGCGTAAGGAGGCCATGAGAGCTGCTCGGCAGCTTGCCTGCCACACTGTATATTTTCGTCACCTCAAGCGCTTCTTCCTCACTAAGGGCCGGCAAAATGCCGGGCAATCTTCTAATCATCATCGTTTTGCCCGTGCCTGGAGGCCCGCTCAGCAAAATATTATGTTTGCCGGCGGCAGCGATAAGCATCGCGCGTTTGGCCTGATGCTGACCGATGACGTCCCCGTAATCTCCGGTATTACCGTGACCATCCAAGACAGCAGCAGAGCTGCTCGGATTATAGATGGGATCATTAGCGTGAACGACGCGAATATGCGCCCAGCCTTCTTGTTTCTTTTTGTGTATATCAAGCTCATTCAAATGACTTAAAGCAAACAGCTCCATCCCGGAGATCCAGCTTGCTTCCTTAACATTGCCGATAGGCAGCAAAACACGCGTAAGCCCAAGTCGCTTTGCTTGTTCAAGCATCGCCAATACGCCAGCTACCGGACGAACGCTACCGTTAAGCGAAAGCTCGCCTAATAGAATCGTGTTTTCGAAGAGAGCAGCGCTAATTTGGCTGCTTGCTGTCAAGATGCCTGCAGCAATAGCCAAATCAAAGGATGTCCCCTCTTTGCGCAGGTCGGCGGGAGCTAAATTAACCGTAATCCGGTCCATCGGAAAGGTGAAGCCGCTATTTTTGAGCGCAGCCCTGACTCGCTCAACAGACTCGCGGACGGCAGGATCGGGCAGGCCGACGATGCTGATCTGCGGCAGTCCGCTTGCAATATCAACTTCAACCGATATCCCTTTGCCGTCTACCCCGTATACGCTTGCACTCTGAATTAAACTAAACATGACAAAAAGCACCCCCAATATGATGGATGAAGGTGCTTCCTTACGATTCCGTTTGCAAATTTGAATTTGCCAATATCATAGAGGAGGCTGCTTCTAGTTGTCAATGTATAAAATGTTTCGGGTATAGAGAAGCGCTTTGGGTCATACTAGATGGCGTAGTTTAAAGCACCGTTAAATGGCCGCCGCACAAGGCTTTACTCATTTAATCTCAATTTGAGATGAAACCCATATCAAAAAAGCCGTATTAATTATGTATTAAAATAAGGTAACGGATGGGGAAAGGTGCTACAATAATAGAGGTTTGTGTACATATGACTGATTTCAGTCTGTGAAATGGAGGATTTCAACAATGAATATCCATGAGTATCAAGGGAAAGCGGTCCTTAAACAGTATGGTGTCGTCGTACCAGAAGGTAAAGTAGCCTTCTCCGTAGACGAAGCTGTTGAAGCGGCTAAAGCGCTCGGAACACCGGTAGTTGTCGTGAAAGCACAAATTCACGCAGGTGGCCGTGGTAAAGCGGGCGGAGTTAAAGTAGCAAAAAGTATCGACGAGGTACGCGCATACGCTGGCGAAATTTTAGGCAAAGTGCTCGTAACCCATCAAACTGGTCCAGAAGGCAAAGAAGTAAAACGTCTTCTGATCGAGCAAGGCTGCGACATCAAAAAAGAATATTATATCGGCGTTGTATTAGACCGCGGTACAGGTCGCGTCGTTATAATGGCTTCGGAAGAGGGCGGCACGGAGATTGAAGAAGTAGCCGAGCACTCCCCGGAGAAAATTTTCAAAGAAATCGTTGATCCAGCTGTTGGCTTGCAAGCTTTCCAAGCTCGCAAATTGGCTTATGCGATCAACATCCCAAATGAGCTTGTTAACAAAACGGTTAAATTTATGATCTCGCTCTACACAGCATTCGTAGAGAAAGACGCTTCCATTGCAGAAATCAATCCGCTTGTCGTAACTGGCGACGGACAAGTTATTGCACTTGATGCGAAGCTTAACTTCGATTCCAACGCTCTTTACCGTCACAAAGATATCGTTGAGCTCCGCGACTTGGAAGAAGAAGACGCAAAAGAAATCGAAGCGTCCAAATTCGACCTTAGCTACATCGCCCTTGACGGCAACATCGGTTGCTTGGTTAACGGTGCAGGCCTTGCGATGGCGACAATGGATATTATCAAATATTACGGCGGCGACCCTGCCAACTTCCTAGATGTAGGGGGCGGTGCTACAGCGGAGAAGGTAACGGAAGCATTCAAAATCATTTTGTCCGATGAGAAGGTTAAAGGTATTTTCGTTAACATTTTCGGCGGCATCATGCGTTGCGACGTTATTGCTAATGGCGTTGTCGAAGCAGCGAAGCAAGTCGGTCTTGACCGTCCGCTCGTTGTTCGTCTAGAAGGTACGAACGTAGACCTCGGCAAAAACATTTTGAAAGAATCGGGATTGAACATCGTGGCTGCGGATTCCATGGCGGACGGCGCGCAGAAGATTGTCGCTCTCGTGAAATAAGATAACTTGCTGTGCGGCATTAGGCTGCATACGAATTCATTCAGGGGATGTGAGTTAAGAGTGAGCATTTTGGTCAATAAAGATACAAAAGTCATTACCCAAGGTATTACAGGCGCTACTGGCTTGTTCCATACCAAAGGCGGATTAGAATACGGCACGCAAATGGTAGGCGGCGTAACACCTGGCAAAGGTGGCACGAACGTTGACATTACACTTGATAACGGCACGCTCGTATCATTGCCTGTATTCAATACGGTTGCTCAAGCTAAAGCTGCTACTGGAGCTAACGCTTCGGTAATCTACGTTCCACCGGCATTCGCTGCCGATGCGATCATGGAAGCGGTTGACGCTGAATTGGATCTTGTCATCTGTATTACAGAAGGCATTCCAGTGCTTGATATGGTAAAAGTTAAACGTTACATGGACGGCAGCAAAACCGTTCTAATCGGACCTAACTGCCCAGGCGTCATTACGCCGGATGAGTGCAAAATCGGCATTATGCCCGGTTACATTCATACAGCTGGACATGTTGGCGTTATCTCTCGTTCAGGTACATTGACTTATGAAGCGGTTCATCAATTGACGACTCGCGGAATTGGACAATCATCAGCGGTAGGTATTGGCGGCGACCCTGTTAAAGGCTCAGAGTTCATCGATATTTTGAATCTCTTCAATGAAGATCCTGATACCTATGCGGTCATCATGATTGGTGAAATCGGCGGTACGGCAGAGGAAGAAGCTGCTGAGTGGATTAAAGCCAACATGAAAAAACCGGTTGTCGGCTTCATCGGCGGCGCTACAGCGCCTCCAGGCAAACGGATGGGACATGCAGGCGCAATCATTTCTGGCGGTAAAGGAACAGCTGCTGAAAAAATCGCAACGCTTGAAGCTTGCGGCATTAAAGTAGCGCCAACGCCATCGGAAATGGGTTCAACGCTTGTTAGCGTTCTTGAAGAGCAAGGCTTGCTCGAAAAATGCATTACGCGTAAATAATGAAATAGATCCATACAAGGTAAGCAACCTTTCAACTACCCGATAACGGGCGTTGGAAGGTTGCTTTTTTTGTTGCCGGTCGCCATTATTTTGTGGGTTGACTTGCATTCTTATGCTGTGTAACGCACAATAGATAAGTATGCAGGCCAGCCCTATTGAAGAAGGGGTTGGACGAGGATGGAACAAAACAACGATATTCGCAGGCAAATGATTATGGCTTTGCATGAAATTCCCGGCATTGGATGGCATGCTATTCAGAAGGCCGTCCGGCATCAATTTTGGAATAAGCCATTATGGAGTATAGAGGATTTACTTGTGATAGGCTTGCATCGCGGCCAAGCAAACGCAGCTGCGGAGCGTTATGCTGAACAGTCATGGATGCTTGCTGAGGTCCGGGATGAAGCAGTAACTAGATTGAATGCAGTTGCGTTAACACCCTATGATTTGGCATACCCAACGATATTGAGAGAAATTGCTCAGCCTCCTTGGGTCTTATATGCCAGAGGTAGGTTAGAGTTGTTGCAGCGACCGTCCATTGCGATTGTTGGAACGAGAGTGCCAACCGCATATGGCAGGCATTCAGCGGCTACGCTTGCACAGGAGCTATCCTCTGAGGGGTTGACAGTTGTCAGCGGCTTAGCGAGAGGTATAGATTGCAAAGCGCATGAAGCGGCTCTCTACGAAGCGGGAGGAACGATAGCCGTTCTGCCGACACCGATTGATAAGTGTTACCCGCCAGAGAATCTGTCTTTATTTCACAAAATCGCGGAGCACGGCTTGTTAGTCTCTGAAACTCCCATCGGCACACCGCTGCATCCGGGACAATTTCCGCAGCGCAATCGGATTATCGCTGCCTTATCTGTCGGAACCGTCGTCGTAGAAGGCGCAACAAAGAGCGGCTCTCTTATTACCGCTCAGCACGCCTCTGACATGTCGCGTGAGCTGTTCGCCATACCAGGACCGATCACATCGCCTAAGAGTGAGGGTCCAAATGAACTAATTAAGCGCGGCGAAGCCAAGCTGATAAGCAGCGCACATGACATTATCGATGAGCTGAATTGGCTGCCGGCTGCATTAGAAGCGTACAAGGATGCAGAGAAAACGAGCGATGCCAAACAGAAGGCAGATAGCGTCCAGCTGACGCTGGAGGAGAGCAAATTGATCGCTTTTTTGAGGGATCAGCCATTATCTATCAATGAATTGCACGAGCTATCAGCTATTCCGTTTGGACATTTGAACGCACTTCTGCTAAATTTATGTATAAAACGCAAAATTGAATTGCAGCCCGGATCAATATATATTGCTTTATAGCTTGCAATGGAGAGAGGAGGCGCCTTACATGGCAGATTCTTTAGTTATCGTCGAATCACCCGCAAAAGCCAAAACGATTGGCAAATATCTAGGCAGCAAATATATCGTTAAAGCTTCCATGGGACATATTCGCGATTTGCCCAAAAGCCAGATCGGCGTCGAGGTTGATAATGATTTTAATCCAAAATATATAACAATTCGAGGCAAAGGCAGCATCCTTAAGGAATTGAAAGATGCCAGCAAAAAAGTGAAACATGTCTTTCTAGCAGCCGATCCGGATCGCGAAGGAGAAGCGATTGCCTGGCATTTGGCACATTACTTGGAGCTGGATGAAACCGATACTTGCCGCGTCGTATTTAATGAGATAACGAAGCAAGCGGTTAAGGATGCATTTAAAACGCCGCGCAAAATTAATATGGATCTTGTCAACGCACAGCAGGCGAGACGTATTTTGGATCGCTTGGTAGGTTACAAAATCAGTCCGCTGCTATGGAAAAAAGTGAAAAAGGGCTTGTCGGCCGGCAGGGTGCAGTCCGTTGCGGTTAAGCTTATCATTGATCGCGAAAATGAAATCGATGCCTTCGTGCCAGAAGAATATTGGTCGATTACTGCGAAGCTGAGCCATTCCGGAATCCCTTTTGATGCAAAATATTATTCCATTAATGGCGATAAGCGCGAGCTTGGCAAGGAAGCTGAGGTTCAGGAAGTGCTCGCCGCGATGAAGGGTAGCAAGTTTACCGTATCTGACGTGAGAGAGAAGGAGCGCCTGCGCAATCCGGCGCCGCCGTTCATCACAAGCTCGCTTCAGCAGGAAGCGGCAAGGAAGCTGGGCTTCCGAGCTTCTAAGACGATGTCTGTCGCACAGCAGCTTTATGAAGGCGTAGAGCTTGGCAAAGAAGGAACCGTCGGATTAATTACCTATATGAGAACGGATTCCACTCGTATTTCGCCAATCGCGCAAGAGGAAGCGAAGGAGTACATTACGGAAAAGTATGGTGCGCCATTCGTGCCTGAACAACCGCGTGTATATACGAAGAAAAATAGCAACGCGCAGGATGCGCATGAAGCGATCCGTCCAACATCCATTTTGCGTGATCCCGAAACAATGAAGCCTTTTCTTAGTCGCGATCAGTTTCGTTTATACAAGCTTGTATGGGAGCGCTTCGTATCGAGCCAGATGCAATCTGCGGTGCTGGATACGATGACAGTTGATTTGCAAGCTGGCGAGACTGTGTTCAGAGCTACCGGTTCTAAAGTGAAGTTTGCAGGCTTCATGAAGGTATACGTGGAAGGCAATGACGACGGCACGGTTGAAGAACATAAATTTTTGCCTCCGCTCGCTGCTGGCGATGTGATCAGCTCGGAATCTGTTGATCCGAAACAGCATTTCACTCAGCCGCCACCGCGTTTTACGGAGGCTCGGCTTGTGAAGACGCTTGAGGAGCTGGGCATAGGACGTCCAAGTACATACGCTCCTACGCTTGAGACGATTCAGAAGCGCGGTTATATTGCAATGGAAGAGAAAAAATTTATGCCAACAGAGCTTGGTGATCTCGTCATACAGCTTATGGAGGAATTTTTCCCTGAAATTCTCGATGCCGAATTTACAGCCAACATGGAAGGCAACCTTGACCATGTGGAGGAAGGCACGGAGGACTGGGTAAAGGTTCTTGCCAATTTCTATGAATCCTTCGAGAAGCGGCTGGAAGTAGCCGAGGATGAGATGAAGGAAATTGAGATTCAAGATGAAGTTTCGGATGAGTTATGTGAGAAATGCGGACGCCATTTGGTTTACAAAATGGGGCGCTTCGGTAAATTTCTAGCATGCTCCGGCTTCCCGGAATGCCGCAATACGAAGCCGATCGTCAAGGACATCGGCGTAACTTGCCCGAAATGCGCCGAAGGAAAGATCATTGAGCGTAGGAGCAAGAAGGGCCGTATTTTCTACGGATGCGATCAATATCCTGGCTGCGATTACGTATCGTGGGACAAACCAACGAATAAGCCTTGTCCGCAATGCGATTCCAAGCTCGTAGAAAAGCGCAATCGCAGCGGGGTGAAGCTGCTTTGCCCGACCTGCGACTATTCCGAAGAGGTTTTGGACGAGGATGAGCAAGGTACGGATACGGATTAACAAGCCATGTGAGGTATTTTACACAACATGTCACAGGTATCGCTCATTAGCCAGCCTGCAAACGAATGATAACGCTGTACTCGTCCTCCCTGCAATAGGGAGGACACCGTTGTTAAACGGGCAGTTAAATCATATTAAACCCTCCTAAATTTAGGAGGGTTTAACCAACGTCTATATGTTGCTTTATATGATTATTTGCTCGATTAGGTTTTAGAGCCTCGATAAGAAAGCTAACAAATGATGAAACGTGTTGACAACGGTTTTGCTTCTTAATGACCATACAAAACGACTAAATTGTAATGCGAGGCTTCTCCATTGCAGAAAGCACAACAGAAACCTAACATGACACGATGTAAGATGGACTGCGTTGCATAATTGCAATGGAATCCGTTTTTTAAAGTGGGAGTTAAGATGAATTAAGTAATTCTGTTGTATAAAGTGCAGTGTAGCTAAATGAGTAGCAGATACAATGAGGGTTTCTTTGAATAAAGTGCAGCGAAGTTATAGCCATGTGAATTATATTTCGAAAGGATTGAATACATTTTGTCACAACCACAAAAAGTAACCGTCATCGGAGCTGGACTAGCAGGAAGCGAGGCCGCTTGGCAAATCGCATCGCAGGGAGTGCCCGTCGTTTTATACGAAATGCGCCCTGTCACGAAAACGCCTGCCCATCATACCAATCAATTTGCTGAGCTTGTCTGCAGCAACAGCCTAAGAGCAAATGGACTTACCAATGCTGTAGGCGTCCTTAAGGAAGAAATGCGCCAGCTGGACTCGCTTATTTTAAGCTGCGCCGACTTGCATGCTGTGCCGGCAGGCGGAGCGCTTGCCGTTGACCGCGACGGATTCTCGGGTGAAGTAACGCGCAGGCTGCATGAGCATCCATTAGTTGAGATTCGCAATGAGGAAGTTACGGAGATTCCAACTGATGGTATCGTCGTCATTGCAACTGGCCCGTTAACGGCACCGGGCTTATCCTCCCAAATTCAAGAGCTGCTTGGCGAGGAGTACTTTTATTTCTATGATGCCGCCGCTCCGATCGTAGAAAAAGATTCAATCGATATGAATAAAGTTTATTTGGCTTCCAGATACGACAAAGGGGAAGCAGCCTATTTGAACTGTCCGATGACAGAAGAGGAATTTGAAATTTTTCATGAGGCGCTGACGACGGCTGAGAAAGCTGAAGTTAAAGATTTTGAAAAGGAAGTTTACTTTGAAGGCTGTATGCCAATCGAGGTTATGGCAAGCAGAGGCAAGCAAACGGTTCTGTTCGGACCAATGAAGCCGGTAGGCTTAGTTAATCCGCATACAGGCACGCTGCCGCATGCGGTTATTCAGCTTCGCCAAGACAACGCCGCTGGCACTTTATATAATTTGGTCGGCTTCCAAACTCACCTGAAGTGGGGCGAGCAGAAGCGCGTGTTCTCGCTAATTCCTGGCCTTGAGAACGCGGAGTTTGTACGGTTCGGTGTGATGCACCGCAATACATTTATCAATTCGCCGCGTCTGCTTAAGCCGACCTACCAGCTTAACAATCGCGACACCCTTTTCTTTGCTGGTCAGATGACTGGAGTTGAAGGTTATGTGGAATCGGCGGCATCTGGATTAATCGCCGGCATTAATGCTGCTAAGCTAGCGCGTGGCCTTGAGCCGGTAGTGCTGCCTGAGCATACAACGCTTGGAAGTATGGCTAACTACATTACGACTGCAGATTTTAAGCATTTTCAGCCGATGAATGCTAACTTTGGCTTGTTCCCGCCGCTTGAGAAGAAGATTCGCAGCAAGAAAGAAAAGAACGAAATGATTGCAAATCGGGCTCTAGAAGGCATTGAGCAATTTAAACGGGAACATTTGCAATAGTATTTCGTAATGATGGCATGGCATTCTATTTTCAATATGGAACCTTGAGGAGGCAACGCAATGGAAATGCAATTTCACGCAACGACTATTTGTGCAGTTCGTCATGAAGGGAAGGGCGCGATTGCCGGAGACGGACAGGTAACTTTCGGGAACAGCATGGTCATGAAAAATTCAGCAAAAAAAGTGAGAAGGCTATACCGTGGCCAAGTTGTCGCAGGATTTGCAGGCTCGGTTGCAGACGCTATCACTTTGTTCGAGAAGTTTGAGGCGAAGCTGGAGGAGCATCATGGCAATTTGCAGCGTTCGGCTGTTGAGCTTGCGAAGGAATGGCGCTCGGATCGCGTGCTGCGCAGGCTGGAAGCTATGATGCTGGTGATGGACAAAACCGGTTTGCTGCTAATTTCGGGCAATGGCGAGATTATCGAGCCGGATGATGGACTTTTAGCGATTGGCTCAGGCGGCAGCTTTGCTTTATCGGCGGCTAGAGCGCTCAAGCGCCATGCCCCCCAGATGGAAGCAAAGGATATCGCGCGTTCGTCGCTTGAGATCGCTTCTGAAATTTGCGTTTTCACGAATAATAATATTATCGTAGAAGAAATCGTATAAATCATAATGCTGTTTGGAATAGACGGATAAGCTTCGGAATGCCATAGCGAAGAATAGATATCGGAGGGATTTTATAATGGGAAATGATGCACTGACGCCGCGTCAGATCGTAGCGGAGCTTGATAAGTATATCGTTGGACAAAAGCCGGCTAAACGTTCAGTAGCCATTGCGCTTCGCAATCGTTACCGTAGAAGTTTGCTCGATGAAACGCTGCGCGATGAAATCGTTCCGAAAAATATTTTGATGATTGGACCAACCGGAGTCGGTAAAACGGAAATAGCTAGGCGTTTGGCGAAGCTGGTCAAAGCCCCTTTTGTAAAGCTTGAGGCGACAAAATTTACGGAAGTAGGCTATGTCGGCCGCGATGTTGAATCGATGGTCCGCGACCTCATCGAAACGGCGATTCGTATGGTGAAAACCGAAAAAACCGAAAAGGTAAAAGATCGCGCCGAAAAGCTCGCTAACGAGCGGATCGTTACTTTGCTGGCGCCATCTTCCACAAAGGCCAAGTCCTCAAAAAATCCATTCGAGATGCTCTTTGGCAATCAACAGCAAGCGGATGAGCCGAAGGAAGCGCCTGAGGTAGAAAATGAGCTTTATCAAAAACGCTCGCAGATCAAGGAACAGCTGGCTGCAGGCAAGCTTGAAAATGATGTGATTGAAATTGAGGTAGAGGATTCCTCGCCTAATATGATGGATATGCTATCTGGTCAGGGACCTGAAGGCATGGGCATGAATATGCAGGAGCTGTTCGGCCAGCTGATGCCGAAGAAGCCTAAGAAACGCAAGCTGCCTGTCAAGGAAGCGCGCAAGGTGTTGACCCAAGAGGAAGCAAATAAGCTGATCGATATGGATGATGTCATATCGGAATCGATAACACGAGCTGAGCAATCCGGCATTATTTTCATAGATGAGATTGATAAGATCGCCAGCCCTTCACGCGGTTCAGGCCCGGATGTTTCTAGAGAAGGCGTTCAAAGAGATATTTTGCCAATTGTAGAGGGTTCAACGGTCATGACCAAGTATGGCCCCGTCAAAACCGATTATGTGCTATTTATTGCTGCAGGCGCATTCCATGTCGCAAAACCGTCCGATCTGATTCCTGAGCTTCAGGGGCGTTTCCCAATTCGGGTCGAGCTGACGAGTCTTAGCCTGGATGATTTTGTAAGCATATTGAAGGAGCCTAAAAATGCTTTAACAAAGCAATATGCAGCCTTGCTAGAGACTGAGGGCATCCAAATCGAGTTTTCGGATGAAGCGATTCATGAGCTGGCATCCATTGCCGCAGACGTAAACCGGAATACCGAAAATATTGGTGCACGGCGTCTGCATACCATTTTGGAGAAGCTGCTGGAGGATCTTTCGTTCGAAGCGCCCGAGCTGTCACTCGAGAAAATGACGATTACTCCGGAATATGTACGGGAAAAGCTGGGAAGCATTGCACAAAACCGCGATTTGAGTCAATATATACTGTAGTTGTTATGAGTTTTGGGAGGCAATAGAATGACTTTACTAACAAAGACAAGAACGCTAAACCGTTTGCTGCAGCGTGCGGCCGGCAAGGCGCTCAGCTTCAGGGAAATGGCGGAAGTGCTTTGCACAACGATTCAGACGAATGTGTTTGTCGTTAGTCGCAGAGGGAAAATACTTGGCTGTTCTGCTGTTGATGCGTATGATCATGATTTTATGCGAACGTTATCGGCAGATGAGCTTCGTTTTCCTCAGGAGAGCAATGTCCGTTTTCTTGATATGCAAGAGTCGATGACAAATGTTAAGCCTGATCCTGGCATTTATGAAACTTTCCCTAGGTTAGGCGATCAAGAAATTATGACGGTCGTGCCGATCATCGGCGGGGGAGATCGTCTAGGAACTTTGGTGCTGACCCGGTTGTCGGGCACATTCGATGATGATGATCTTATTTTGGCTGAATATGGATCTACGATTGTAGGCATGGAGATTTTGCGCGAGCGGACAGAGGAAATTGAGCAGGAGGTTCGCAGCCGTGCTGTCGTTGCCGTAGCGGTCGGATCTTTGTCGTTTAGTGAGCTCGAAGCAGTGGAGCATATTTTTGAGGAGCTGGATGGCAAGGAAGGCCTGCTTGTCGCATCCAAAATTGCGGACAGAGTAGGCATCACACGTTCAGTTATTGTAAACGCGCTGCGTAAGCTGGAAAGTGCCGGAGTAATCGAAACTAGATCATTAGGGATGAAAGGCACATACATTAAAATCTTAAATCACCAGCTTTTACAGGAATTGGACAAAATTAAGTCCTGATTATAGGACGTTAAACCCACATTTGCCCTATCTTATTGCAAAGATAGGGCTTTTTTC
The DNA here is from genome assembly GCF_012935325.2 of Paenibacillus sp. PL91. GTDB lineage: Bacteria > Bacillota > Bacilli > Paenibacillales > Paenibacillaceae > Pristimantibacillus. The sequence continues at coordinate 269,599 of NZ_JABBYG020000002.1, read as the reverse complement.
TTATTGTAATAATTTAGGAAATTGTTGAATATTATCATGTCGGCAAAAATCGACACTTGTGTCTCATTTTTTTAATTTTTACTGTCGAACAAAGAAGGATTGAGGATTAATCTGTTGAATACGTTATGAAGATCTTCTATGTGAAAGTGGTGAAACTACGTGAATTTGTTGAATGGCGCAGCATTTGGAAGAATGGAAGGTGCGCTTCAAGCAGCTGAAATGCGTCAGCGCGTCATTTCTAACAATGTGGCCAACGGTGATACGCCGCATTTCAAACGGTCTGAGGTTTTGTTTGAGGAATTATTAGAACAATCGATGGGAAATCCGGAAGGGCAATTGATCGGCAAACGAACAAATCAAAAGCATATTCCGATCGGATCAGGGTCTTCTAATCTACCTATACCCAAACTTATTACCGATGAAACAACTTCGATGAACAACAATGAAAATAATGTTGATATCGACCGTGAAATGTCTTTGCTAGCAAAAAATCAATTAAGCTATAACTTTTATATCCAACAAATTAATCATGACGTGAGAATGATGCGCACAGCGATTGAAGGGAGAGTCTAAGGGTGAAGTTGTCAACAGGATTTGATATTAGTGCTTCCGCCTTATCGGCACAGCGACTTAGGATGGATGTAATTTCATCAAATATCGCAAATGCAGAAACGACACGCGGCAGTTTCGTAAACGGACAATTTCAGCCCTACAAGCGAAAAATGGTCGTAATGGAGCCTATGCAGCAGTCGTTTTCAAGCGTGCTCTCCCAGCAATTAAGCGGTAATTCAGCTGCGCAGGGCGTTAAGGTTTCGAGAATTAAAGAAGATCAATCACCGAATAAGCTGATTTATAACCCGACGCATCCTGATGCGGATGCGAATGGCTATGTAAATATGCCTAATGTGGATGTTACGAAGGAAATGGTTGATATGATTGCGGCGACACGTTCCTATGAGGCGAACGTAACAGCTCTGAATGCAACCAAATCCATGTTCGTAAAGGCGCTTGAAATAGGGAAATAAGTAGGAGTAAACATCATTTAAAGTAATGGAGGAATAATGATGATTCAATCGATGTCGCTCGGTCCGGTTCAGCCAACCAAACTCATTGAAGCTAAATCGGTTCAAGAAGCGACTCCGGCGCAATTAACACAATCATTTGGACAGTTTTTGCAAACAGCAATTGATAACGTAAGCAACCAAGAGCAAGGCGTTCATAAGCTCAATGACAAATATTTGATGGGTCAAGTGGATGTTACGAAGGTTCTGATTGCTTCCGAGCAATCGCAGTTGAGCTTGCAGCTTACCTCACAAATCCGCAACAAAGTAGTCGAGGCTTATCAAGAAATGATGCGGATGCAAATTTAATCCAACTTTTGACCTAGCATAAGTATTTGGGTGAGGTGACAATGTGAACGAGAGAATCGCCCAATTTAGAGGCAGGCTTACTCAATTTTGGGGCCAAATGGGCAGAAAACAAAAAATATGGTTGGGGGCATCCATTAGTGGAATATTGTTGACAATTATTTTGTTGACAATCGTATTTACGAGAACGGAATACGAGATTGCTTTTCAAAATTTAGACACAACCGATGCAGCTGCCATAATGACTTACTTAGACGGAAGCGGAATTCCATATCAGCTTAGCGACAATGGGAAAAGCATTTCGGTTCCCAGCACGGAGGCATCGCGAATAAAGGTAGACGTAGGTTCACAAGGTCTGGTTCAGAACGGGTCCATTGGATTTGAAGCTTTCAATACAAGCTCCAGCCAGTTTGGAACGACAGAAAATGAGTTCAATGTTAAATATTTGAATGCGTTGAATGGCGAAATTCAGCAATTGCTTAATGCGATGCAGGGAGTAGACGGCTCTAAGGTTCTTATTAACTTACCAGAAGAGAGCGTGTTTCTATCAGCAGAGGACGCAGAGCAAGCTTCAGCTTCTATCATGATGAAATTCATGTCGGGCTATCGACCTAGTCAAAAAGAAATAGACGGTTATTATAACCTTGTGAAAACGGCAGTCCCTGATTTAGCTATTAAGGACATTACGATTTCTAGCCCGCAAGGAGAACTTACATATTCCGAAGTGGATGGCGGTTTAGCTAATAGTACAGATGCTGTAGAATCCCAATTCAGCATTCAACGGAAATATGAAACAGAGCTTAAGAAAAACATTCAGCAATTTCTTGGACCAATCGTTGGAGCAGATAATCTAGTTATTCAAATTTCTAGCAGCATGAACTTCGACAAGAAGACATCGCAGGAATCAGTTGTGAAGCCGTTAGATAACAATAACAATAACGGAATAATCATTAGCGAACAAATTGATAGCAGTACTTCAACGGGAGGCGCTGGTGAGGCTGGCGGTGTTGCGGGTACTGGAGAGACTGATGTACCAGGATATACAGATTCATCAGCTGGGCAAGGGTCTTCGGAATCAAACTCGCAGATCCGGAATTATGAAGTAACTCGAATAAACAATAATATCGTTTCAGGACCGTTCGTTCTCAAAGACCTCTCTATTAGTATCGGTATTGAGCAAGCAGAAATGAATGATGAAGCTAGCAGAACAGCTATTATGACTTATTTGACAGCTTTGGTGAGAGCACAGCTCGCTGATTCCGGTCAAGATGTGAATGATGACGCATTAATGGCCAAAAAGGTTGCATTGATAGCGAGAACATTCTCTGGAAGCAGCACGGATAACCAAGCAAGTGTACTGTCAATGCCATGGCTAATCGGTATTGGTGTCGCTGCTCTCGCAGTAATCGGCGGATTAATATATGTAATTGCTGCCCGCAGACGCAAAAAAGTGGCTGAAGAAGAAATTGAACTGGCTGCTCCTGCAAAAGTTGAATACCCTACGCTTGATTTGGAAAGTGTCAATAATGACAGTCAAGCACGTAAAAATCTTGAAACACTTGCCAAACGTAAACCGGATGAGTTCGTTAATCTTCTTCGCACATGGCTTGTGGATGAATAGAGGTGGTTCCATTGTCAAAATCAATGCAAGGCTTGTCTGGTCGTCAAAAAGCAGCCATTTTGCTCATAACGCTTGGACCTGAAGTATCGGCACAAATATTCAAGCATTTGCGCGATGAAGAAATTGAGCAGTTAACGCTTGAAATTGCGAACGTTCGCAAAGTGGATAGTCTAGACCGCGAAACCATACTAAGCGAGTTTCATCAAATATGCATGGCTCAAGAGTATATTACGCAAGGCGGTATTTCGTATGCTAAAGATATTTTGGAAAAAGCACTTGGTGAAACAAAAGCGCTTGAAGTCATTAATCGGTTAACGGCTACCTTGCAGGTAAGGCCATTCGATTTTGCCAGAAAAGCAGAGCCTACACAAATTTTGAATTTTATTCAAAATGAGAATTCGCAGACGATCGCATTGGTTTTGTCGTATTTGCAATCCGAGCAATCCTCGCATATTCTTTCCTCGCTTCCGCAAGAGAAGCAGGCAGAGGTCGCAAGGCGTATTGCGCTAATGGATAGTACTTCGCCAGAAGTAATCTCGCAGGTAGAGCGTGTTCTTGAGCAAAAGCTATCCGCTACCGTTACACAGGATTACACAAATGCCGGCGGTATCGATTCAATCGTACAAATTCTAAACGGTGTCGATCGCGGTACAGAGCGTACCATTCTCGACGCGCTTGAAATTCAAGATCCGGAGCTTGCAGAAGAAATCAAGAAGCGCATGTTTGTGTTCGAGGATATTGTCAATATCGACAACCGCTCGATTCAACGGATCATTCGGGATATCGAAAATTCAGATCTTCAGCTTGCGCTCAAAGTGGCGAGCGAAGAAGTACGGGAAGCGATTTTCCGCAATATGTCGAAGCGCATGGCCGACACCTTCAAAGAAGAGATGGAGTTCATGGGCCCAGTGCGACTACGCGACGTGGAAGAAGCGCAAACACGTATCGTTGCTACCATTCGCAGATTAGAAGAGTCAGGAGAAATCATCATCGCCCGCGGTGGAGGAGACGATATCATTGTCTAATTTGATAAAATCTTCGAGCGTGATTACTCTTGAACAACTAAAGCAGCTTGAATGGCTGCACCAACGGAATCTAGAAATCAACGAACCGCAAGAAGAGGAAGCGAATACCGAACCTGTTCCTGATGAAGAGACGATCTCTTTGCGAGATCAAATTTTGAATGATGCACAGCTCTACGCTGAAGAACGTCTTCGCGAGGCAGCACAGGAAAGCGAAAGGCTTCTGGCTGAAACGCAGCAGCAAATCGATGTCTGGTGGCTGCAAAAGCGCACCGATGACGAAGCGGCTTCTGAAGCCTCAAGGCAATCCGGCTATGAGCTTGGTTATGCGGAAGGAGCCGCAAACTCAGAAACGGAATTGCGTGAAATTTGGGAGCAGAAGCTAACTGAGGCTTCTGATGTGCTGAAAACTGCGTTCGAAATGAGAGAACAAATCATTCAGGAAGCAGAGCCATTTCTAGTGGAATTAAGCTGTGCCATCGCCGAAAAAATTATTGGGCAGCAGCTTACGTTAGCTCCTGAAATGGCGATTGAATTAATACGCAAATCATTGTCTCGCCGTAGAGAGCAGGGAGTCATCACACTCTGCGTCGCTCCTGGCCAGCTTGCTTTCGTGCAAGCAGCAAGGGAAGAACTTCATTTCGCGATCGATTCACAAGCGGAATTGCAAATTTTGCCTGACTCGACAGTGAAGGATAACGGCTGCGTTATTCGTTCTTCATTTGGCAGCATCGACGCACGCATCGATACGCAGCTTGCTGAGATTAAACGTGAGTTAATCCATCTTGCTCATCATAGCGGCGAAGAGCGAGGTCATTACAATGATAGTGAATAACTTGGATGTTCTGAAATACATTGAGCATCTACAGCCGCTTGATCCGGTACGAATAAACGGAAAAGTAACGCAGGTCATCGGTCTAACGGTCGAATCGGAGGGACCGGATGCTAGCATAGGAGACGTATGCTTCATCTATCCATCCAAAGGCGCGAAGCCGATCAAAGCAGAAGTCGTCGGATTTCGTGATAACAAGGTTATCTTGATGCCGCTAGGCGATCTTCATGCGATTAGCCCTGGCTGCGATGTCGTAGGTACCGGCAAGCCTCTAACGGTTCAAGTCGGATCAGAGCTGCTTGGAAAAGTGCTTGACGGTTTAGGCAATCCGCTCGACGGTTCTTTTTTGCCAAGCCGCATGCCTCATTATTCGACACATAATGCACCAAGCAATCCGCTCATGCGTCCTCGAGTCGTTGAACCGCTCGGCATAGGCGTGAGAGCTATCGACGGACTTCTTACCGTAGGCCGCGGTCAGCGTGTAGGCATCTTCGCAGGCTCCGGCGTCGGGAAGAGTACGCTGCTTGGCATGATTGCCAGGAACACATCTGCAGATGTCAACGTAATCGCATTGATCGGCGAGCGCGGACGCGAAGTGCTGGAATTTATAGAGAAGGACCTTGGACCTGAAGGCTTGGCGCGTTCAGTCGTTATCGTCGCTACTTCCGATCAGCCAGCCTTAATACGAATGAAAGGCGCGTTGATTGCGACATCTATCGCAGAATATTTTCGCGATCGCGGCCTGAACGTTATGTTGATGATGGATTCAGTGACGCGATATGCGATGGCATTGCGTGAAGTTGGACTTGCAATTGGCGAGCCGCCTGCTACACGCGGTTATACGCCTTCTGTATTCGCAGCGCTGCCTAAGCTGCTTGAAAGAGCAGGGACAGGACCTACAGGCTCGATAACTGCCTTCTACACCGTACTTGTTGATGGCGATGACATGAATGAGCCGATCGCGGACGCTGTCCGCGGAATACTGGATGGTCACATCGTTTTGAGCCGTCAATTGGCGCATAAAGGACATTTTCCGGCAATCGATGTCCTTGCATCTGTCAGTCGCGTTATGAAAGAAATCGTGACAGAAGAGCAGCAGGATGCCGCCAATGAATTGAAGAAAATGCTAGCTATTTATAAAGATTCGGAAGACTTAATCAATATTGGGGCGTACCAACGAGGATCAAATGCAGAAATTGATAAAGCGCTGCAATTTATTGAGCCCATTCAGAGCTTCACAAAGCAGAAGACCAATGAAAAGGTGAGCTTAGAGGAAGCGCAAAATCGTTTAATTACCGATTTTTACAGGAGTTGAATCGATAGATGGCATCGTTTAAGTATTCATTTCAGAAGGTCATTGATTTGAAGTCGAGTGAGAAGACACAAGCAGAATGGTTGCTGTCAACGGCAATTGGCGCTCTAGCTGCAGAGGAGCTGTCGCTAGAGGAGCTTCGCGCGAAGCAGCAAGTATGGGAAGTGAAGCTGCAAGAGGCTTCAAGCATTGCCGTTCCTTTGTCGGAGCTGCAGCTCATACAGCAGTACTTGGATTATTTAATAGCTTGTATTACGAGCAAGTTGAGAGATGTATGGCATGCACAGAAGGCGGTTGAGCAAAGCAGGCTTAGACTTTCAGATAAGATGAAGGATGAGAAAGTATGGCTTAAAGCAAAAGATCATGCGCGTGACCGGTTCCAGTATGCGATGCAAATTAAAGAGCAGAACGAATTGGATGAGCTGGCAAGCGTCCGTTTCATGATACCAACCCCATAAATTGATGCGATATACCGGCTAGAGGGAGTGAGTGGAATTGGCGGGTACGGAAAATGAGAAGCAAGGCTACAGCACACTAGAACGAATTATGTTTTTGATGACGCCGATTTTATTCGCCATCGTTTTGCTCGGCGTATTGTATACCTTGTTCAATATTGACTTTCGCAATAAAATGCTGGAAACCGGAAACTCTATCCCATTCTTAAAAGACGTGCTTCCGGAGCCAAAGGTTGCAGGCGGGGCAATAAATGATGATGATTTGAAAACAGCAAACATGTCAGCGAAGATTGCGGATCTGCAAGCACAGCTTACTGCGATTGAAAGCGAGCTTGCTGCTGCGAATCAAACGAAGACGACGCTGGAGCAAGAGGTTAAGGAGTTGGAGAGCGATAATACTCAGCTCAAGAGCGCTAATGATGATCAATTGCTTGAGGATGAACAGTACCAGGCGAAAATTCAAGAATTAGCGAGCATGTTTTCCAAAATAGCGCCAAGCAAAGCAGCACCTATTTTGCAAAGCATGACTTTGGATGAAATGGTCCTTGTGTTTGCAAATATGCGAGCTGACGACAGAGTACGTATTATGGAGAAAATGAATCCACAGACGGCTGCTGACGCAGCAATGAAGCTAAAGGATAATGTGAAGGTCAAGGATCTGCAAATTGCAGCACTGCAAGCAAAGCTTGATGCACAGAAGACGCCGCAAAAGACGCAGGCTTCCTCTGTACTTGATCAAGAGCAGCTTAGCGCAACTTTTACGGCTATGGACCCTAAAAGCGCAGCTGAATTGCTTGTTAAAATGGTTGACGTAAGCCCAAGCAAAGTGCTGCGCATTTTAAATGCGGTTGACAACACGAGCAGATCGACGATTTTAGCCGAAATGTCAGCTCTTAATGAAACGATCACAGCTCAGCTGGTATCGAAGTTGATGCCGGGCAGCTGAGGCTGTCCATGCGCCTTTAAGCCCCCTAATTGAAAGGAGGTGAAAAAAATGGAAATGATAGTTTCTCAAATCGCATCGACCCAGCAACAGACGCAATCGACTGCAAGTGGACAAGCAAGCAAAAGTGCAGGCGGAGCGGAATTCCAAAAAACGTTAGTGCAACAAATTAACGGGGAAGCGGCTAGCGGGACTGGAAATACACAGGGAGTTCAACTTGTTGCGAATGTGTCAAAGGAAGGAACGGTTGAAGCAGAGATAGCTGCTGCACCTGCTTTATCCGATCTGATGTCGATTATTGACGGATTGCTTGCACAGCTTGAAGCTCCGGAAGCAGAAGACGTCGAGGCGCAAGTTGTAGATGAGCAGCAGTCAAAGCAGCTTGAGGCTGTACTTGATCAGATGAATGCGCTGCTTGCGCTTTTAGGAATTCCAGTGCCTGTTATACAACAAACCAATGTCCAATTGCAGGTTGAGAATGGAAGCATGTCTGTTCAAGAAGCGGCAGTAAATATCTCTAATGTGAAGTCAAGCCTTCAGGACACCTTGCTTCAACTGCAAGCCATGCTTCAGCAAGGGACGTCAAAGATGATTCAACAGCAAGAGCCAACCGTGCTAATAGCGGAGCAGCTTAAAGCGTTAACGGCGATTTTGGAAGGCGAGACGGTGGATACGAATAAGCAACAGACGAAATCGTCTGCCTTCACACAACAACTGTTTGCTTTGCAAAATGCTCCACAAGCTGAGGTTAGCACATTGCTTCAGCGTTTATCGCAGCAGTCTGTTCATCCTGCATTGTTTTCTACGGCAGTTCAGAGCATGGAGCAGGCAGTCAATGCAGAAACGGCGGTTTCGCCAATCGAGCCTAACGTGCAGCTTCAGCTCGGCACAAGTCAATCGGAAACACTTCGTGGACTTGCACCGCTTGCCGCTAATGCAGCAGCTACAGCTGCATCATTCGTTGTTGCGGACGATTTTGCTAAGTCTATGACAGGAATGATCGTGCAGAAATTTGATATGACGACATTGAACGGGGTATCAGAAGCGAAAATCATGCTATTTCCAGAGCATTTAGGTCAAGTGGACGTTAGAATTACGATGCAAAATGGCTTGTTAACGGCAATCTTCCAAACCGATACGGCTATGGCTAAGGATATGCTAGACAATCAGATGGCACAGCTTCGATCTGCTCTACAAGCGCAAGGCTTAATGGTTGATAAGCTTGAGGTATCACAGGGGCAGTCGGCAGCGCAGCTTTCCCAGCAGCATCAAGGCCAAGGAAGCAGAGAGCAGCAATCTTCGAGCCGACATACTTTTATCGGCGATGAAGGAACAGGCGAAGCCCAATTCGAAACCGAAATGATTGAACAAGCTGCAATTCAAGGACTTGGCTTCGGTAGAGGAATAAATGTCAGAGCCTAGCTGAGCTGTTTGATCGCTAAAGAGGATGGAGGTGATCGGGAATGTCAGAGAGCATTTCTACTCGCGTAGTTTGGCCGAACTATAGTCAAGCGAACGTGCAAGCGGCAGCAAGCAAAAAGGATTCAGATACACTAGGAAAGGATCAATTTCTTAGTATTCTAGTGACGCAGCTGCGGAATCAGGACCCTATGCAGCCGCTGCAGGACAAAGACTTTATTGCACAGATGGCTCAGTTTACATCGGTAGAGCAGCTTATGAACATGGCGACCGAGCTAACCTTAATGCGTCAGAGTATAGGTTCCGCGTCCACCATGATCGGAAAAACGATTGAATGGAACGAGTACGACGAAGCAGGAGAAGTAACATCCGCAAGCGGGGTTGTAAGTTCCATTATTTCGAAGGAAGGCATCCTCTATGCAAGGGTAGGCGGTGCGGAAATAGCTCTTGATTATGTCACTTCGATTTCGGAGGCAAATGGCGATAGTACGCAGCCAGACGAATCGGTTGACAGCTCTTCTGAAACAGCAAATGCTGAGGAGGGGGCTGAGGTCTAGTGAATGATGGCGTGAGAATCGGGCATATTTTTCCGGTTAAGTCCACACCTCTACAGCCAAGCAAATCAGCAGTTAGCCGTACTTCGCAGCCAACACCTTTTCAAGAGATGCTTGATGCGAAGGTGCTTAAGTTCAGTCATCATGCAGAGGTGCGCATGCAGCAGAGAGGCATTAAGCTGCAGCCGGAATCTTTGACGAAAATTATGAATGCTGTTGAAGAGGCAGCATCAAAAGGCGCTCAGGACTCATTAATTGTTTTTCGAGATATTGCCATGATCGTGAATGTGCCAAGCCGTACAGTCGTAACGGCGATGGATGGCGGACAAATGAAGAGCAATGTATTTACGCAAATAGACAGTGCTATTATTTTATCGTAAGGCTGGACCTATCAGGAAGCCTTAAGCTGTGGACCGATTGAAGCAGCTCTATGATAGTGCATACATCCTTTTCAAGCCAAATGAGACTAATCCATATTCCAGGAGGAATAACAAACAATGCTAAGATCGATGTATTCGGGCGTATCCGGTATGCGCGGCTTTCAAACAAAGCTTGACGTAATTGGTAACAATATTGCGAACGTCAATACGGTTGGTTTCAAAGCTGGCCGCGTCATGTTCAAAGATATCTTAAGCCAAACGGTTGCGGGTGTTACTGCGCCTGAAGATGGCGTACGCGGCGGTGTAAACGCGAAGCAAATCGGTTTAGGCGTATCTATCGGTTCAATCGATACGGTACATACCGCAGGTAGTGCAATGACAACGAATCAACCGACGGATCTTCGCATCGATGGAGATGGATTCTTTGTAGTAAGAGCCAATGATGATTCTGAAATGCTTCTTACTCGCGCGGGCAATTTTACTCTCGATGCGAATAGACAGCTCGTTACAGGTGATGGTTACTTTGTTCTAAGCGCTGACCAGGAGCCGATCGTGCTTGATGAGGCGATCACGGCATTCTCCATCGGACAGGATGGAACCATTATGGGGGTTACTGCTGACGGCACGGAGCCTATTGCGCAGCTTGGCGTTGCCAAGGTCGTAAACCCAAGCGGACTTGAGAAGCTTGGCGGTAATATGTATCGTGTGACGGCTAATGCAAACCCCGATGCTTCCATTGAAGACTTTCTGACCTTCGCGGGCGACCCGGATCTAGGTACGGGCGCAATCATTGCAGGTCAGCTTGAAATGTCTAACGTAGACTTAACGGCTGAGTTTACGGAAATGATCGTTGCGCAGCGCGGCTTCCAAGCCAATTCGCGTATCATTACGACTTCTGATGAAATATTGCAAGAGGTCGTTAACTTAAAACGATAGGTAAGTCATAATGAGCGGGAGGCTTAAAGCCTCCCTATGGTGTGAGGGGGTAACTGATGATTACCGTAACACGTTTGAATGGAACAAAAGTCACGATTAATGCATTACTCATTGAAGTGATTGAAGAAGCTGCTGATACGGTTATTACGCTTACGACAGGAAAAAAGCTGGTAGTCAAAGAGAAGACAGCTGATCTGTTGCTGCTTAATCAACAGTATCTTCGAACAATAGGCCTCATTGCGGCGGCCCAGAAGAGTGAGCAAACGGAGGGTCCCTCAACATGAAAAAAATGCTTCCATGGTTAATAACGATCTTATTATCCATAACTTTAATCGCAATTGTAGCTATCATTTTGTTTAAGTCCTTTTTTACTGATCCGAAGGAAACGGCGACAGAAACCAAAACGATTGAGGTTAAAGTGCTGTCGGCAGATGAGCGGGTAGAGGTTACATCCGAATTAAAAGATTTCAGAAGAAATCTGAAGGATCCCGAATATGTTGTGGTGCTAAGCTTCGCATTCCAGCTTGACAGCAAGAAGACGAAGGAAGAATTTGACAAGCTGCTTGAGATTGAAGTTCGGCCTATCATTAACCGTACTTTAGCGGACATGACTGCTGCAGAGTTTCAAGGCTCGCAAGGCGAGGATGCGCTTGAATCAAAGCTGCTTAACCTAATTACCCCGATTATACCGAAAGGTAAATTGGTTAAGGTTGAAATCACTAATTTCCTAATTACCGAGATTTAACTGACTACGCAGACATTCCTCGAAGGAGGTGAGATATTTGGTTGATGTTTTATCGCAAAATGAAATTGATGCGCTACTCGCTGCATTGGACTCCGGTGAAATGGATGCAGAGGATTTAAAAAAGGAAGAGATAACGCGTAAAGTCAGCTTGTATGATTTCAAACGCGCCGTTCGCTTCTCCAAGGATCATATTAGAAGCTTAACACGGATCCACGAAAATTTTGCGCGATATTTGACAACCTATTTCTCAGCGCAACTTCGCACTTTTGTTCAAATAAATGTCGTGCAGGTCGAGCAATTGCCTTATGACGAATTTATACGTTCGATTCCTAAGATGACAATCTTGAACATATTTGAAGCGGAGCCGCTGGAAGGTCGAATGGTGCTTGAGGTGCATCCAAACGTAGCTTACGCTATGCTTGATCGAATGTTAGGCGGACAAGGCATTGCGCCTTCCAAAATCAACAATTTAACGGAGATCGAAACGATCATTATGGAGCGTATCTTTAGCCGAACTTTCGAAAGCTTGCAGGAAGCGTGGAGAACGATCATTGATATCTCTCCAAGGCTGGAAGCGTTGGAGACGAATCCGCAATTTATGCAAATCGTTTCCCCGAATGAGACGATAGCGCTAATCTCCTTCAGTACCAAAATAGGCGATACTACCGGTATGATTAACCTATGTATTCCGCATGTTGTCATCGAACCGATCATGTCCAGACTTTCCGTTCATCATTGGTTTGTTTCGCAGAAGAAAGCGCGTGCGCCTGAAGAAGTTGAAATATTGGAGCAGCGCGTAAACAAAGCTAAGCTGCCTATTGTCGCTGAGCTTGGCGAGTCCGCGCTTACAATAAAAGAGTTCTTAGGGCTGAATGTCGGCGATGTGATCTCCTTGAATAAGACAGTCGATGATGGCCTGAAAATTAAAGTTGGAGACAAGCTTAAATTCATTGGCAGTCCAGGCTCGGTTAAAGGGCGACTGGCTGTACAAGTAGATGAGATCGTCAGCGAAGGAGTGGAAGAAGATTATGACGAGTAAGGACTATTTGTCGCAAGAGGAAATTGATGCGTTGCTTCGTCAATCCTCCATGGAGCCGGAGCCCGTGCAGTCCTCTGATGGCGGAGCTCAGCTTGCAGACTTCTTATCCGAAATGGAACAGTCTGCACTCGGCGAAATTGGAAATATTACCTTTGGCAGCGCCGCTACAGCATTGTCAACGCTGCTTGGCAAGAAAGTAGATATTACGACGCCGCAAGTTACTATTGTAAGGAAAGATGAGCTTCCTGACATCTTCCCTAAGCCGCATGTAGCAGTAAGCGTGCAGTATGTCGATGGCTTTCAAGGCATTAACTCTCTCGTCATTAAGACGAAGGATGCCCAAATCATAGCTGATCTCATGCTGGGTGGTGATGGTAACAACATTACGATTGAAGAGCTGAATGAAATCCATATTAGTGCTGTACAAGAAGCAATGAATCAAATGATGGGTTCTTCCGCTACTTCCATGTCGACGATATTTAATAGATTTGTAAATATTTCGCCTCCGGGAATTGATATTTTAGATGTAAACAACGGAGATGGCATGGATCATTTGCCGCCTGTGGATTTGTTTATTAAAATTTCGTTCCGATTGACGATAGGCGATTTAATCGATTCGACGATTATGCAGCTGCTGCCCATCCCATTTGCAAAGCAAATGGTGGATATTTTGATGGGGGTTGTAGAGGAAGAACCGGCTCCGCCAGCTGTTACGGCCCAGCCAGCACCAGCTACAGCGCCCGCAGCACAGCAAGCTATGGCGATGCAGGAAACGGCTGCGTCGGCTCAAATGAACGCTGTACCGCCGCAGATGTATACGGAACCGCCTATGCAGCAAATGCCGCCTATGCAGTATCAAACACCAGCTGCTGGCTATGACATTCCGATGCAGCCGCCTGGACCGCATACATATGGCCAATCAGCAAATCGAAATGTGAACGTTCAGCCTGTGCAATTTGCTAATTTTGGAAATGCACCTTTTGTTCAACCAGACGAAACAAACCTCAATTTACTTCTCGACATACCGCTTAAGGTCACGGTAGAATTAGGAAGGACCCAAAAGCAAATAAAGGATATTTTAGAGCTGTCGCAAGGCTCGATTATTGAGCTGGACAAGCTTGCTGGCGAGCCAGTCGACATCCTAGTAAACAACAAGCTAATTGCTAAAGGCGAAGTTGTTGTCATCGATGAAAACTTTGGTGTTCGCGTAACTGATATCGTAAGCCAATGGGACCGCATTCAAAAATTACAATAGTATCCTAGGAGGATAAAAAGATGGCAAACCGCATTCTAATCGTAGACGACGCAGCTTTCATGCGCATGATGATTCGAGACATTTTATCAAAGAACGGCTACGAAGTCGTCGGTGAAGCCCAAGATGGCGCTCAGGCGGTTGAGAAGTACAAGGAATTGAAACCTGATTTGACGACAATGGATATTACGATGCCTGAGATGGACGGAATCTCCGCACTGAAGGAAATTAAAAAGCTTGATAGCAATGCTAAAGTTATTATGTGTTCAGCAATGGGTCAGCAAGCAATGGTTATTGATGCGATTCAAGCAGGCGCAAAGGACTTCATCGTCAAACCGTTCCAAGCAGATCGCGTAATTGAAGCGATTAAGAAAACGCTCGGATAACGGTAGGACATTATGCTTAACATACCTTCGCGCATTTCAATGGTGTCTGCTCTTGGGATGGCGATATGGCCTCGTTTTGCGGCTGCTGCTGCAATTGACGGCAGCAGCGCAAATCAAGATGAACAGATGGTGTTTACTGGGTCAAAGGATCTAGCGGGCAGCTTGGTTTGGGTGATCATCTCGCTAGCCATCGTTATCGTGCTGATCATATTCGTTATAAAATGGCTATCTCAGCGCAACCGTATGTGGGGAACGAATCGATCGCTTCGTTCACTCGGCGGAATTGCGCTAGGACAAAACAACTCGCTTCAAGTCGTTGAAATTGCAGGTCGGATTTACATCGTAGGCGTAGGAGAGAACATTACTTTACTTGATAAGCTTGATGATCCAGAGCAAGCTCAGGCGGTTATATCGGCGCTTGAGCGCCAGCAAGAGTCTGCCTGGTCAAAGGATATAATCTCTCAATTGCTTAGCAAACTGAAAAACCGAAATGAGAATGCAAGTCCCGAACCGTCAAACGAACAATGGAACAAGGAATCTTCCTTTTCGGATTTGTTACAAAGCAAGCTAAGCAAGCAAGCGGACCGTAAACAACAACTGGAATCACTGCTACAAGACTCAAAAACAAATGAACGGTTGATGGATGATGAAAAATAAATGGTTGATATCAATCGTTGCTGTACAACTGCTTGCACTATTTTTACATAATCAAGCATTTGCAGAGCCGTTGCCCGACATATCCATCAATATCGGCGATGGAGGCGGCGAAACGCCCGGTACTAGCGCTTTATCCATTCTTCTATTAATTACAGTGCTAAGCATCGCGCCAGCGATTATGGTTCTTATGACCAGCTTTACCCGTATCGTTATCGTACTTGGCTTTGTAAGAACATCACTCGGAACGCAGCAAATGCCTCCCAATCAAGTGCTAATAGGACTTGCGATGTTTTTAACTTTTTTCATCATGGCTCCGACATTCTCGCAAGTAAATGAGGTTGCTCTACAGCCTTATTTAAAAGGTCAAATCTCGCAAACCGAAGCCTTTAAGGAAGCATCCGTGCCAATGAAGAAGTTCATGTTCTCTCATACGAGAGAAAAGGACTTGATGCTCTTCATGAATTACACCAAGACGGAGAAGCCGGCTTCATTCGAGGAGATTCCGATTACGGTACTAATACCTGCTTATGCCATAAGCGAGCTCAAAACAGCGTTTCAAATGGGCTTCATGATCTTTATTCCGTTTCTAGTCATCGATATGATTGTTGCAAGCACTTTGATGGCGATGGGGATGATGATGCTTCCGCCCGTTATGATATCGTTACCGTTTAAATTGCTTTTGTTTGTATTAGTAGATGGATGGTATTTAATCGTAAAATCATTATTGTTAAGCTTCAACACGTGAGACTAGCAGGGAGGGACGTTCGATGAGTACTGATTTCATAATCGGATTAGCCGGCGAGGCCGTATTCGTGGTTTTGAAAGCCAGTGCGCCAATGCTCGTTCTTGCTTTGGTTGTAGGGTTAATTGTCAGCATATTTCAAGCAACAACACAGATTCAGGAGCAGACGCTTGCTTTTGTTCCAAAAATTGTAGCGGTTTTCGTGTCTATCATTGTATTTGGCCCATGGATTCTAAATACGATTATCGATTTCACTTACAATCTGCTGAATAATCTTCATAATTACATCGGTTAGGTTGTGAGTGGATGAACGCAATCGTACAAGGCTTTCCTATTTTTTTGCTTATCTTTTGTCGAATTACAGCGTTTTTCGTCGTAGCGCCTGTCTTTTCTTCCCGAGGCGTGCCGAATGTATTCAAGATCGGGCTTGGCTCATTCATTTCATTTATCGTTTTCTTGACGTATGGAATGAATCAGACCATCGTACCGGATGCGGAATATGTGCTTGTTCTGCTGCGAGAAATATTGGTCGGCGTACTGATGGGTTATGTGGTCTATTTGTTTTTTACTGTCGTACAAACAGCAGGCGCCTTTATGGATTTGCAGGTTGGTTTTGCAATGGCTAACATCGTAGACCCTCACACTGGTACGTCAGCCCCATTGCTCGGCAATTTCAAGTACATGCTGATCATCGTCATTTTTCTAATGATGAACGGCCATCATTTTATGTTGACAGCGCTTATGGATAGCTACAAATGGATGCCTTTGTCAAACGAACTATTCAGCAAATTAATGAGTGGTAGCGTCACCGACTTTTTGACGAGATCCGTAGGCAACACATTTTTACTGGCCATCCAAATTGCGTCACCGTTAATCGTTGCGATGTTTTTGACGGATGTTGGACTAGGTTTCTTGACCAAAACGGCACCTCAATTCAATGTGTTTGTAATCGGTATCCCGCTTAAGCTGATCATTGGCATGTTTTTGCTTATTTTGTTAATGCCAAGTCTTGCTGGCATATTCGAAAGATTGTTTTCCATCATGTTCGATGCTTTGGAGCAGTTATTCGGAATCGTGCAAGGACCGCCGCCTGAGGGACAATAGGAGGATGCTGCCCATGCGTAATTACCGACTAAAGCTTGATCTTCAGCTTTTCAGTCAGGAGAAGACCGAGGAAGCAACTCCGAAGAAAAAGGACGAAGCTAGGAAGAAAGGTCAAATTGCTAGATCCTCTGACCTACCCGGTTCATTAATAATGCTGTTTACATTTATGGGATTCATCATGCTGGGCGGATTTTTTAAAAAGCATATTATGATGCTGTTTGGAAATCTGTTTGAAGACTGGCTGCTGATGGAGCTGACGACCGAAAACGTGATGTCACTTTTTACCGACGTAACCATTCAATTGCTGCTCATTTTGATGCCGATATTTGCAATAGCCGTTGTCATTGGGATTCTAGGGAACATCATCCAGTTTGGTTTTTTGCTCACCGGCGAACCTCTTCAAATGAAATTAAGCAAGCTAAACCCAATAAACGGCTTTAAACAAATTTTTTCCGCAAAAACGATCGTTGAATTTCTGAAAAGCGTACTGAAGTTGCTTATTATAGGCGTTCTCGTTTATATGGCTATTTCAAAAGAGTGGGACCGCATATTGGTTTTGGCAAGCTTGCCTGTTCAGCAGATCTTTAGCTTTACAGCCGGTTTGACGGTTAGATTAGGCATTGAAATTGGTGCAGTGCTTACAGTACTCGCATTTGCAGATTTTTTCTATCAACGTTACGAGCATAACAAGAGTCTCAGAATGTCCAAGCAAGATATAAAAGATGAATACAAGAAATCGGAAGGCGATCCGATCATCAAGGGCAAAATTCGTGAGCGCCAGCGCAGAATGGCCATGCAGCGAATGATGCAGGAAGTTCCTAACGCGGATGTCATCATCACCAACCCTACACACTTTGCTATCGCATTGAAATATGATGCAACGAAGATGGAGGCGCCAAAAATAATTGCCAAAGGCATGGATCATGTCGCGCTTCGCATTAGAGAAATAGCCAAAGAGAACGGCGTTGTTACTATGGAAAATAAACCACTGGCCAGAGCGCTTTATGAACGTGCTGAGATAGGGGATGTTATTCCTCCAGACCTGTTCCAAGCTGTGGCCGAGGTGCTCGCATACGTATATAAGATGAAGGGCCGAGTAAAATCATCATAACGCTACGAGAGGAGACGGCATCATGAAAGCA
Organism: Paenibacillus sp. PL91; assembly: GCF_012935325.2. Lineage (GTDB taxonomy): Bacteria > Bacillota > Bacilli > Paenibacillales > Paenibacillaceae > Pristimantibacillus. The sequence goes on along the minus strand of NZ_JABBYG020000002.1, from coordinate 251,691 downwards.
AAGGACTTTGTAGTACTATTTGGCGTAATTGGTATTGTGCTCATGATGATTATCCCGATCCCAGTCCTATTACTAGATATCCTTATTATATTAAACATTTCGATAGCCTTGATGATTTTGCTAATCGCTATGAATACGAGGGAAGCGCTAGACTTCTCTATTTTTCCGGCCATTCTATTAATAACCACCCTATTTCGTCTCGCGCTGAACGTTTCTACAACAAGAAATATTTTATCGCATGCTGAAGCGGGGGAAGTCGTTGCTACATTTGGCAGCTGGGTTGGCGGAGGGCAAATCGCAATCGGATTTATCGTCTTCCTCATCCTTGTCGTCGTACAATTTATCGTAATTACGAAAGGCTCCGAGCGGGTGGCGGAGGTCGCGGCAAGATTTACGCTAGACGCGATGCCCGGCAAACAAATGAGTATTGATGCGGATTTGAACGCCGGCTTGATTAACGAGCAGCAAGCAAAAGCCCGCAGATCCAAAATTGAACGAGAAGCAGATTTCTATGGAGCCATGGATGGCGCCAGCAAATTTGTAAAAGGTGATGCGATTGCCTCCATCATCATTCTAGTCATCAACTTGGTCGGCGGCTTCATTATCGGGATGGCTATCCATGATTTGAGCTTTGGCGAGTCGCTTTCAACCTTCTCTATTCTTACGATAGGTGACGGTCTCGTCAGTCAAATCCCTGCCTTGCTAATTTCAACGGCTGCAGGTCTTATCGTAACAAGGGCAGCATCAGACGGCAACTTGGCCGAGGATGTTACCTCGCAGTTGTTTAAATATCCAAAGCTATTGTTTATCGCAGCTGGCACAATCGGCTTGCTAGGCTTAACGCCTATCGGTCCGATTCGGACTTGGCCATTCGCCATCATGCTTACATTCGGCGGCTGGTATATGCAGAAGGCGATTAATAAGCAGCAGGAGCAAGAGGATATGCTGGTTGAGGAGCAACAGATTGAAGAGGTTCGAAGTCCTGAGAGTGTTATCAGTCTCTTGCAGGTTGATCCAATCGAATTCGAGTTTGGCTACGGGCTAATCCCGCTTGCCGATACTCAGCAGGGCGGAGACTTGCTAGACCGGATCATAATGATTCGCAGGCAGTGTGCTTTGGAGCTTGGACTCGTTGTACCTGTAATTCGGATCAGAGATAATATCCAGCTTAAACCGAATGAGTATGTGATCAAAATAAAAGGAAACACCGTTGCTCGCGGCGACTTGCTCCTCAATCACTATTTGGCAATGAGTCCAGGGTTCGAGGACGATTCTGTCGTCGGTATTGAAACGACCGAGCCAGCCTTCGGATTGCCAGCCATTTGGATCGATGAGCAGATGAAGGAGCGTGCAGAGCTGTCAGGGTACACGGTTGTTGATCCGCCGTCTGTCGTTGCCACACATTTAACGGAAATTATTAAACGACATGCGCATGAGCTCATAGGCAGGCAAGAAACGAAGCAGCTTGTGGAAAATGTCAAAGAGTCATATCCAGCACTTGTCGATGAATTAATTCCTTCCATTCTTAGCATCGGCGATGTACAGAAAGTGCTAGCCAAGCTGCTGCGTGAGAAAGTGTCTATTCGAGATCTAGTTACGATTTTCGAAGCGTTGGCAGATCATGGGAATTATACGAAGGACCCGGATATTTTAACCGAGTATGTTCGTCAATCCTTGTCAAGGCAAATTACCCAGCAATTCTCTTCCGGTGGCGATACGTTAAGAGTTATCACAGTGGGCCCGCAGTTAGAGAAAAAAATTGCAGAATCCGTACAGCAGTCAGATCAAGGAAGCTATATCGCATTAGATCCGATATCTACACAGCAGATTTACCAGAAGCTAAATGAGCAAGTCAATCGTCAAATTCAGTCCGGTCAACAGCCTGTCGTTCTCGCATCGCCCACTATCCGTATGTATTTGAGACAAATTGTGGAGAGAACAATGCAAGATTTGCCCGTGCTTTCTTACAGTGAGCTTGAACCTAACATTGAAGTTCAAAGCGTCGGGGTGGTGAACCTATGAGAGTAAAACGATATGTCGTCAATGCATTGCCCGAGGCTGTAACTATGATTCGCAGCGAACTTGGGAAAGATGCCGTCATTCTGAATACAAAGGAAATTAAGGTTGGCGGGTTTATGGGAATGTTTCGCAAGAAGAAGATGGAAGTGATAGCCGCTATCGAGTCGAATCAAGCGAATATCCCTTCACCCCAGCAGCGAACAGCAAATCCTCAAGTAGATGCGGCGGTTGAACAGATTTTGCAAACGGCTCAGCGTACGGCTACTGCTGTCATGGAACCGCCTGCGGCAGTCTCTGTGAAAGAATCAGATTATAGAAAAGAACGTGAACAGTACATTATTGACGAAATACGCGACTTACGAGAATACATGGTTAAGCTTTCGAAGCAGCAAAGCAACCATAGTGGGATGTCCGAGCATTTGATTCAGCTCAAAGAGCATTTGATCGAGCAGGAAATGGACCCGTTATGGATCGAGCGGTTGCTGCAGTTAATGGTAGAAAAGCAGCTTGAAGAACAAAGCGAATTCGGTAAAGAGTTAGTTTGGGAGCATGCAGCAAAGCAGATTGAGGAGTGGCTGCAGCCCTATAGCGGCAGCGGAATCAGCAATCATGCACGAGTCGTTCATTTTGTAGGCCCTACCGGTGTTGGCAAGACGACAACGATCGCGAAGCTGGCAGCGGAGCAAACGCTAAAAAAGGGCCGCAAGGTTGGATTTATTACTTCTGATACGTACCGAATAGCAGCAGTAGATCAACTAAGAACGTATGCCACTATACTGAACGTCCCACTTGAGGTTGTATTCTCGCAAATGGATCTCACTCGTGCCTTCAAGCAGCTTGCCGAGCAGGATTTGATCTATATGGATACAGCCGGACGGAATTTTCGCAGCGAGCTGCATGTCTCTGAAGTAAATAGCTTGCTTCAAACCTCTGAGCCCAGCGAAACGGTGCTCGTGCTTAGCTTGACTGGCAAAACGCGCGATATGGCGGCGGTTGCGGATCACTTCAGCAAATATGGCGTCCGAAAAGTGTTGTTTACAAAATTAGATGAAACGTCTGTATACGGCGCGATCTTCAATCTGATTATGAACTTTGAATTGCTGCCTACTTATATGGCAAGCGGACAGACAGTACCTGATGATATCGAGTTGTTTCAAATCGATTCATACATTAAGAAGCTGCTCGGGAGCAATGGCCCATGATGGATCAAGCAGAAGCATTACGCAACTTAGTCAAACAGCAGGAGCTTCAAGACGAAGGCCGAACGACCCGCGTTGTAACCGTCACCAGCGGGAAGGGGGGCGTCGGGAAATCGAATTTCAGCCTAAACTTTGCCTTATCGCTTCAGAGGCTCGGCAAAAAAGTACTCGTATTCGATGCGGATATCGGTATGGCCAACATCGATGTGCTTATGGGCATTTCATCAACCTACAATTTATACCATTTGCTTAAGCAGGAGAAGACGATTTGGGAAATCGTTCAGGAAGGTCCAGAGGGGCTGAACTTTATCGCTGGCGGCTCAGGCTTTCGCGACCTGATGGATTTATCGGAAGATCAGCTCGATCGCTTCGAAGTGGAGATAAGCAAGCTGCATGGGAAGTATGACGTGATCTTATTTGATACAGGCGCAGGACTTTCGAAGGAAACGGTAAAGTTTATTACCGCCGCTCAGGAAACAATCGTGGTTACGACGCCAGAACCAACATCGATTACGGATGCGTATGCTTTGATTAAGATGGTTAAAGGTATGGATGTGAACGTTCATTTCAAATTAATCGTCAATCGCGCCGTGGATCCCCGCGAAGGTAAGCAAACGGCAGATAAGATCACTATGGTAGCTCAGCGTTTTCTTCAATCCGACTTGCCGCATTTGGGCATTTTGCCGGATGATCCTAACGTAACTAAAGCGGTTAAACGCCAAGTACCGTTTACGGTCGCTTACCCAGGAAGCGAGGCATCCATAGCTATTGATCGGATAGCGAAGCGCTTTCTCGAAATACCACAGAGCTCTACAATTAGCGGCGGAGTCAAAGGATTTTTGCATAAAATGTTCAGACTCTCAAGATAATCCTTTGGAAGTGAGGAGGAAATGGCATGGCTCCTTATCGCATACTTGTTGTTGACGATTCCGGTTTTATGCGGAAAATTATTAGTGATTTAATTATTCAGGACCCGCAATTTACAATTGTAGCTACTGCCCAAAATGGTCAAGAAGCGATTGAAGCGGTCCGTGAATGGAAGCCGGATGCCGTTACCTTAGATTTAGAAATGCCTTTAATGAACGGAATTGAAGCGCTGCAAATTATCATGAGGGACAATCCGACACCTGTCATTATGCTCTCGGGAATTAGTGAAGACAATACGAGAGAAACGATTAAGGCTTTGCAATTTGGCGCTTTCGACTTCATTAGAAAGCCTTCAAGCGCCATATCGAATGACATTCATCAGGTTGGCGATTTTTTACTTGAAAAATTGCGGATTGCTGTACTCACAAAGCGTTATCAACCGATTATTGCAATTAGCGAGAAGCAAGCTCCAAACGAGGTTGGCCCTGCGCGGGCAGAGCAAATTATAAAATCAACAAAGATTAAGCCTTCACAACAAGAGGAGCCGCAAGCAACACCGCTGCCTACTCCCATCAAGGATCGGAGCAAACCGAATGATCCGAAAATGGTGGACAAGCAGACGTTGGAGCAAACGGCACCCCCTTTACATAAACAACAAAAAAGCACGAAGCCTGAGGTTGCTGCGCCTAGCAAAATCAAACCGACGATTGCCGCGCACAAAACCGTACATAAAGAAACACCGGTTGTTGCTAAGCCCCTTCATGTAGAGCCACCTTCTATTAGGAAGGAAAGGGCGGGCAGCCCGCTAGCATCAATCAAACATATAGTAGCCATCGGTACTTCAACAGGGGGCCCGAGAGCGCTTCATGAGGTCATTACTTCATTGCCAGGAGATTTTCAGGCACCAGTGCTCATCGTTCAGCATATGCCTCCTAAATTTACGAAATCTCTAGCTCAGCGACTGGATAGCTTTAGCGAGTTGAAAGTGGTGGAAGCAGAGCAGGGGGAGAGAGTATCTGTAGGAGTGGTTTACATTGCACCTGGCGGCTTCCATATGGAACTTGCCAAGGATGCTGCGGGTTATTCGATCTTACTGACAGAGCAGCCGCCGCGCAACGGTCATCGGCCATCGGTCGATGTATTGTTTGAATCATTGGCTCCGTTTCGAGAGTTGAAGCGGCATGCTGTCATCATGACGGGCATGGGAAGCGATGGCGCAAAGGGCATGAAGCTGCTTCAAGGCAGCGGAATCGAAACTACGATCGCAGAAGCAGAAGAAACCTGCGTCGTGTATGGGATGCCTAGATCTGCGGTTGAGGCTGGCTGCGTAGATAAAGTATTGCCGCTGCAGCTCATTGCCCCGCAACTTGTACAGGCAGTGCTGAAATAAATAGGCTAGAATCGTTTAAACATACTAACAGGAGGTGCTAGTAAATGGATATGAATGCCTATTTATCGATGTTTATCGATGAATCTAATGATCATCTGCAATCGCTGAATGAAAATTTGCTTAGGCTAGAAAGCGAGCCTGAGGAGCTTAGTATCGTTCAAAATATATTTCGTTCAGCTCATACGCTGAAAGGGATGTCAGCGACCATGGGCTTTGAGGATTTGGCTGCGTTAACGCATGAAATGGAAAACGTGCTGGATCTCGTTCGCAATAATAAGCTCAAAATGGACAGCTTTATTTTTGACACCTTATTCAAAGGGTTAGACGCTCTTGAAGCAATGGTTCAGGATATTGTTGGCGGAGGTACGGGCAAAGCTGACGTCACCTCTATCGTTGCATCCTTGCAAACGATACTAAAGAGCGATTATAGCGCTAGCCATGCATCTGCTGCTCCAACAGTGGCAGCAAACGCAGCAGGTGCTTCATCATCAAGCGTATCAGGGGCGATGCTGCTTGATGAGTTTCAATCCTCCATTTTGCTTCAATCGATCGAGTCCGGACACTATGTCTATCACATTCAGATCGCAATTCGTGATAATTGCATGCTTAAAGCAGTACGCGCTTATATGGTGTTTGATTTGCTGGAACGAAACGGAGAGGTTATTAAATCTGATCCGCCTGCCCAAGATATCGAGCAGGAAAAATTCGATTTCTCGTTCACCGTCTTTACAATCTCTCAGTTAACGCAGGAAGATCTTCAATCGCAGCTTCTAAACATCTCCGAAATCGAAACGGCAACCGTAACGTTGCTCGATGCTGAGTCGTTAGCTGTACTCAGTCAATCAACCGCTGCTGCAGCAGTAGAAGTTGTTGATGCAGCTCCGGCCCCGCCGATCGTTAAGGAGCAATCAGCTCAAGAAGCAGCTGGTAAAGGGCAAGCGCAGGCTGCGCCTGCCGCACCTGCCGCACCTGCAAATGTAGCGAGAACGATACGGGTGGACATTGAGAGATTGGATACGCTAATGAACCTGTTTAGCGAATTGCTCATTGACCGCGTAAGACTTGAACAGCTATCCAGTGAAATTAAGCGCAACGATTTAACAGAGACGGTCGAGCATATGACGCGTGTCAGCTCAGACTTGCAAAGTATCGTGCTGAAGCTGCGGATGGTTCCAGTCGACTCGGTGTTCAACCGTTTCCCTCGCATGATTAGAGATTTGGCAAAATCGTTAGACAAAAAAATCGATTTAGTCATTACAGGCGCAGATACGGAGCTTGATCGTACCGTAATTGATGAGATTGGTGATCCGCTCGTTCACTTACTACGTAACTCGGTTGACCATGGCATTGAGACCGTTGAAGAGCGAGTTGCTGCAGGCAAGTCGGAAACGGGTACAATTTACTTACGTGCCTTCCATAGCGGAAATCATGTCTTTATTGAGGTAGAAGAAGATGGTCGTGGCATCCATCACGAACGTGTCCTAAAGACAGCCATTAAAAATGGTGTTGTTACGGAAGAGCAAGCAAAGCTGCTGTCACCTGACGAGATTAATATGCTCATATTTGCAGCAGGCTTTAGCACTGCTGACAAGATCTCGGATATTTCAGGAAGAGGCGTCGGTCTTGATGTCGTGCGATCCAAAATTACATCGTTAGGCGGAAACGTAACGATTGACTCCGCATTTGGCAGAGGCACTAAGTTTTCCGTTCAACTGCCGCTTACCCTTTCTATTATATCGGCGATGCTTATTAAGCTAGGTTCAGAGAAATATGCAATTCCATTATCTTCTATCGTAGAAACCGGAATCATCAGTAAGGAAAATATTTTACATGTTCACGGCAACAAAATGATTGAGTTTAGAAACACCATCATTCCGCTCGTATCGCTTAGCAAAGTGCTTGATTCTCCGGATTTTGATGAGAATCAAGAGCAGGAAACTGAAATAGTCGTGGTGCGCAAAGGCGAGAAATGGGCTGCAGTAATGGTTGACGAATTTATCGGCCAAAGCGAAATCGTCCTCAAATCGTTAGGCAAATATTTAACCAATGTCGAAGCGATCTCTGGCGCAACGATACTAGGCGATGGCTATGTGGCATTGATTATTGATCCGAATGCACTAATCAAATAAAGGGGGTTTTTACGATGGGAGAAGAATTAAAGGTTATCGTGTTCGCTCTTGGGAACGAAGAGTATGGAATTGAAGTGGATAAGGTACGCACGATCGAAAGATTATCTCCAATTACACGCGTACCCAAAACAGCTTCGTTTATTAAAGGGGTTATTAATTTACGGGGCGTGGTCGTTCCAGTGATCGACCTTCGTGGCCGCTTTAATCTTTCAGAAACGACTGCAACCGAAAATTCCAGAATTATTGTTGTAGCAGTGGCTGATATTGAGGTGGGCTTTATCGTTGATTCCGCAAATGATGTTATTGATATCGATACCGATACGATCGATTTGCCGCCGGAAATTGTTGGAGGCATTAAAGCTAAATACTTAAGAGGCATCGCAAAGCTTGGTGAAGGTCGACTTCTCATCATGCTGAATTTGTCTGAAGTGTTGAACAAAAACGAGATCATACAGCTAGAGCAGCTAGAGGTATAACGAGTGAATCTATTCAACCGATTAGAAGCATTTGAGCTTGATGTATTAAAAGAAGTCGGCAATATTGGAGCAGGAAACGCTGCGACTGCACTATCACGGTTGTTGGACAAACCAGTAGATATGGCTGTGCCCAAAGTAAGCTTACTGCCCTTTGAAGAGATCGCTGAGCGTGTTGGCGGTTCCGAGCAAATCGTCATCGCCGTCTTTCTTCGGGTGGAAGGCGAAGCGCCTGGCAATATGTTTTTCATTATTGAGGAAGCATCTGCTAAGCGGATTTTGCGGCAGCTGCTGGCGATGAATTTAGAATCGCAAGAGAGCTATTCCGAGATGGAGCTGTCCGCGCTTTGCGAGATCGGCAACATTTTGGCAGGCTCATACTTGTCTTCGCTGGCAGACTTTACTCGTTTAACGATGGCACCATCTGTTCCTTCCATAGCAGTAGATATGGCAGGAGCCGTACTAAGCTACGGTCTCATGCAATACGGAGAGATGGGAGACTCGGCCCTACTTATTGAAACGACATTTTTGGAAGATTGTCAATCGCTTGAAGGACATTTTTTCCTAATACCTGATCCAGAGTCATTTGAAAAAATATTTAGGGCTTTGGGAGTCGTTATTGAATGATACAACAGAACTTGGTCAAAGTAGGCATGGCTGATTTAAATATTGCAACAGATGGAGCGATACTCAAAACGACTGGCTTAGGTTCGTGTGTAGGGCTCACGTTGTACGACCCTATCCGAAAAATAGCTGGTATGGCACATGTCATGCTGCCGTCTTCAGAGATTGCCCGCGAGACCAAAATGAACTTGGCTAAATATGCAGATACAGCCATCCCCGAGCTGCTAGATCGGATGATAGCAGCCGGAGCTTACGTTGAGAGAATGAAAGCTAAGATGGCAGGTGGAGCACAAATGTTTGCCATGTCTGGCCATACCGATTCATTAAGAATTGGTCCCCGAAACGTGGATTCCTGTACGGAAATGCTGCTTAAGTTTAAGATCCCGATTATTTCGCAGGATACGGGTGGCAGCTTTGGACGCACGATAGAGTTTAATAGTGAAAATGGAATGTTATCAATAAGAAGTGTGCAGTTCGGTACAAAGGAGATTTGATATGCTAGGAACATGGCGATGGAATGTCGTATTTGGAATTTTCGGCACCGTGCTTACGGTAGCTTTCTCAATCGGAAATAATCCGATTTCTGTAATGCTGCTTAGAAGTATGTATGCTTTCATCGCTTTTTTTGTTCTTGCGTATGGAGTACGTGCCATATTGGCATACATTCTTCAGCCTCCTATACTAGTAGGCGAGCAGATCGAAGACGATGAGAGCAAGGGCAGCCGGCTGGATTTGCATACCCCTGACGAGTCAGCGGATATTAATCAATTGTTAAAAACACAGCTGCAGGATGGCGGGGCGAAATCCAGTGGGGATGCACAATCTAATGAAGCAACTGGATTTCGACCGTTGAATCCTCCTCAATTATTATCTACAAAAAATACACAGCCAGAAGAATTGGTTAAAGCCATTCGTCACCTGACAGGAGAGTGAGTCGATGATTGAGCAAAAAAACCCTCATCTGACAAACTTGCAGATGTGGCAAGCCTGGAGAGAACAAGGCGAGTTGGAAGCGAAGAAGAAGCTGATCGAGCAATATTTGCCGCTTGTTGATTATGTCACGAATCGAATGGCAATTGGACTGCCGAAAAACGTCATTAAGGATGATCTTGCCAGCAATGGCGTTATGGGACTAATCGATGCAATTGAAAAGTTCGATTATTGCCGCGGCTTACAATTCGAAACGTATGCATCTTGGCGTATTCGCGGTGCTATTATAGACGGATTGCGGCAGGGGGACTGGGTTCCTCGTTCCGTAAGGGAGAAAGCGAAGCGAGTGGAAGAGGCGTATCAGCATTTGGAACAGCAATATTTGCGCACCGTCACAGATGCTGAGATTAGCCGTTACCTCGAAGTTTCGGAGAAAGAATTTACGAATATGCTCCAAGATATTGCCGTAACTACAATATGCTCGTTGGAAGACCCGATTCGAGAAGAGGAATCGGAGACTAGAATGTCATTGTTAGTAGATGATAAGGCAAAAAATCCGGATCATAAAGTACATGAGTTTTATTTGAAGGAATCTTTGGTTAAAGGAATTGAACGTCTTACCGAAAAGGAACGCACAGTCGTTTCCCTATTTTATTACGAGGAATTATCATTAAGTGAAATTGCTGAAGTAATGTCACTATCACCTTCGAGAATTTCCCAGCTCCACTCAAAAGCCATTTTGCGCTTGCGGGGAGTTTTGGCTAAGCATAAAGATCAACTCATGCAGCAATAGGAAGGAGGGAGTAAGGTGGAAAATCTACAATTAGAATCATACCTAAGCATACAGACATCAACCGATCAGTTGTCTGCCTTCTTAATATTTACCCGAATTACGGATGAGTTTGGATGCAGCGGCGCAGACCTCGAGCGTTTCGTACGCAGCAAAGGGATCGTTTATGGCATACGAGATGAACTTTTGGATCAAATTGCAAAAAACCCGCTCGCATTTTATAAGGATCAAACATTGATTGCAAAAGGCGAGTCACCCATACCCGGTAAGGATGGCAGCATTAGGCTTGTTTATGATATGGAAAAAAGAAACAGCGCTCCTGCTGAGCTTGAAGATGGAAAAGTCGACTTCAAAGAAGTCGTTCAGCTTAAAAATGTCAAGCGAGGCCAATTGATTGCAGAGCGATTTGACCCGCAGCCAGGTCCATCCGGCAAGACGGTGACGGGGGAAGAAGTTCCAGCAAAGCTTGGCAAGCATGTTCGATTTAAAGTTGGCAAAAATGTCGTCCTTAATGATGATCAGACGGCCATGTATTCAGCCATTGACGGTCTTATTTCGCTGACTGACAAAGAAAAAATTAATGTTTTCCCTGTATATGAAGTGAATGGTGACGTTGATTACAGTATCGGAAATATCGATTTCGTAGGAACAGTCGTCATTAGAGGAAACGTGCTCAGCGGTTTCCGCGTGAAGGCATCTGGCGATATTCGAGTAATCGGCGGAGTCGAAGGGGCAGAAATCGAATCAGAGGGCTCCGTTGAAATAACAGGCGGAATTTTAGGAAGCAATAAAGGCTTCGTTAAGGCTGGTCAAAATGTGCGCAGTTCATTTATTCAAGAAGGCAACGTCATCGCCGGTGAAGAAGTGCTTGTCTCTCAGAGCATTATGCATTCGCATGTAAAGGCAGGAAAGAATGTCATTTGCTCTGGCGCGAAAGGTTTAATCGTTGGAGGTCTCGTACAAGCGGGCGATCTGGTTAGTGCTCGAACGATCGGCAACTCCATGTCAACCGCTACAACAATCGAGGTAGGCGTCAAGCCAGAACATCGCGAAGAACTGCTTGAACTCAGAGGCCGGCTTAAACAAAATATGGAAAACCTAGACAAAACGGAAAAAGCGCTAACTATATTGGATCAACTAGCTGCAAAAGGTCAACTGTCACCGGAGAAGATGGCACTTCGCATTAAATTAACAGCAACGAAGCGTCAAACGATTCTTGAGAATGATCAAACGAAGCTTCGTGTTCTTGACATTGAAAAATCGCTTGAGGATGCCGACCGTTCGAGAATCGACGTAAGCAATATCGTATTTGGCGGTACCAAAATTGTAATCGGCAGATACACCAAATTCGTCAAGGATTCTTCGCAGCGCGTTTCTTTCCGTTATTCGGAAGGGGATATCGTTTTAGTTCCCTTTATAAGGTAATTTCTACAAGGTGCAAATGAATGACGCAAGGGGGCGAGCTGGTATGACGTTCAAATCTCTAGATTTGCAAATGTCTGTTCCACGTACGCAAGAATTCAGCGGTATGCATGGACAAGCTATACATAAACCTGTAGCGGATCAGAATATGCTGGCAGCTCAGTCAACGAAGGAAACAGAGCTTGCAAGAGGGAAAAATACGGCGATAGAGCATACGAACGGTCTTAACGTGCGCAGCGACAAAGAGGGTAATCCGGATCATGCCAATCAGCAAGCAAAACGTAAGCGTTCAGAAACCGACGATGCAGAAAGCATGCAAGAGCAGCCTCCGGCTCATCCCTATAAAGGATATAAACTAGATATAAAGCTTTAAAATAAAGGCGAATATTAGAAAGGCAGGCTATGAACGATGCAGCCATACTTGCAATATATTGTATTACTCGGAGCGGTTGTCATTGTTGGCGCCTTTGTAATGCCTAGGAAGAAGCAGGAGCCTACCCTTCCTTCACAAACGATGCAAAACATGGAAAACGCGCTGGAGCAGTTCATGGAGAACATGGAGAAGGATAATGAAGAGCTTGTTGACTTGGTTAGAAGAGCACAGCAGGAGTCTAAGGTTGATGCAGAGAGTAAGGAGCAGAGGATAGCAGAACTAGAGAAAAAATGCGAGCAGCTTGCAGCTCAACTGCAAAAGTCGCAGGCTAGTTCTTCAGCAATAGCGCCTCAAGCGGCTCCTACCCTGTCTATTCCGAATGATGCTGCAGAAAAGGATGCATCGATATACAAGCTTCCAGAACCAGCAGAAGAGGCGCCACCTCAAACGAACACCATTCATTCCCGGTATTCGGAACTTTTTCTATTATATGAACAAGGTAAATCGATTGAAATGATCTCCAAAAAGCTTGGCATGAATAAAGGCGAGGTACAGCTCATTATTCAGCTCGCTAAGCAGGAGGAATCCGCACATGCTTAAAAATCGTGTATTTCTAATCGGTCTCGGCGCAGGTATCATTTTAGGCGCTTTATTATTCCAGTTGATGCTCTCCGGTGAACAAAACAGGCAAAAGCTAGGCCAACTCGGCAATGAATCTAACGAGAAGGTCTACACACAAGTAGAGGTAGACGCCTTGCTTAAGGCTGAGCGCGACTCGTTTAAGCTTGACCGAGATGCGAAGGCGGTAATTAAGAAGCAAGCGGAGCTGCCCGTGACTGAGTCCAAGGAGAAGCCAGCTGCGACCGCTGCTGCTCCTGCGCCATCCGATGAACCGGTGAAGGAGCAGGCAGCAGTAAACCATGTCATTCGGATCGAAGTGGGAATTGGCTTAACTAAAACAGCAGAGCTGCTGGCTGAGAATCATATTATTGCTGATAAGGCAGCTTTCGTCAGTCAAATGAAAAAGTCAAAAAAACTGGTTCGCGCCGGTTATTTTTTGTTTCAAGAAAGGATGACGGTTGATAAAGCAATCAACGTCGTTACGGGCGAACCTTTAACGAAAAAAGAAGCGGATGCGATATCGTCTAGCAAAAAGGCTGGTTAACCTATCTTTTCTGAAACGAATGTTGCACGTGACATGTATTTATGGTATATTAATTCACGGTGTTAAAAACGCACGCAGGTCAATTTTGCCAAACGGTGCTTCCGCCCGGCGGAAGTTTTGGTGAAAGATGCGACTAGCGGAGGAGCACTAAAAAAACCATTACAGGAGGTGTTGAAGAAATGGCGGTTATTTCCATGAAACAGCTACTAGAAGCTGGGGTACACTTCGGTCATCAGACTCGTCGTTGGAACCCGAAGATGGATCGTTATATCTTCACAGAAAGAAACGGGATTTACATTATCGATTTGCAAAAAACGGTTAAGAAAGTTGACGAAGCATACAACTTTGTTAAATCGATCGCTGCAGACGGCGGCACTATGCTGTTCGTAGGTACAAAAAAACAAGCTCAAGATTCCGTGAAAGAAGAAGCAGAACGCTGCGGCAACTTCTACATCAACCAACGTTGGCTCGGCGGAACTCTTACTAACTTCCAAACCATTCAAAAGCGTATCGATCGCTTGAAACAGCTTGAGAAGTGGGAAGAGGACGGCACTTTCGAAGTTCTTCCGAAGAAAGAAGTTATCATTCTTCGCAAAGAGAAAGACCGTTTGGAAAAATTCCTTGGCGGTATCAAAGGAATGAAAGGTTTGCCAAGCGCGTTGTTCATCATTGACCCACGCAAAGAGCGCATTGCTGTTGCAGAAGCTCGCAAACTTGGTATCCCAATCGTTGGTATCGTTGATACGAACTGTGATCCAGACGAAATCGACTATGTTATTCCAGGTAACGATGATGCAATTCGTGCCGTTAAGTTGTTGACGTCGAAAATGGCTGATGCAATCGTTGAAGCTAACCAAGGCGAACAAACAACGGCTTAATTTAGAGGCTTTAGTTAGTCAACAAAGGGTGGTCAGATGGTGATAAACCTCTCACTGCCCTTTTTTCGAATGTAAATGACTAGAACCAACAATATATTATTACGAAGTCACAAGGCTTCGTAAAACTTATAGGAGGGCTTACAATGGCAGTTAGTGCTAGCGCGGTAAAAGAACTACGGGAAAGAACAGGAGCAGGGATGCTCGATTGCAAGAAAGCTTTGGATGAAACAAACAATGATATCGAAAAAGCGATTGCATTCCTTCGTGAAAAAGGTTTGGCTGCTGCAGCAAACAAAGCAGGCCGTATTGCAACTGAAGGCGTAGTTGAATCGTACATTCACGCTGGCGGCCGTATCGGCGTTATCGTTGAAGTTAACTGCGAAACAGATTTCGTTGCGAAAACAGATCAATTCCGTGATTTCGCAAGAGATGTTGCTATGCAAATCGCAGCAGCTAACCCGAAATTTGTTCGCCGTGAAGAAGTTTCTTCCGAAGAGCTTGAAAAAGAGCGCGAAATTTTGAAAGCTCAAGCGCTTAACGAAGGCAAACCAGAAAAAATCGTTGAGAAAATGGTTGAAGGCCGTATCTCGAAGTACTACGAGGAATTCTGTCTGCTTGAGCAGCCTTTCATTAAAGACCCAGACAAAACAATCGCCACTTTGCTTAACGAAAAAATCAGCAAAATTGGTGAAAACATCTCCATCCGTCGCTTCGTACGTTACGAGCTTGGTGAAGGCCTAGAGAAAAAAGTAGACAATTTCGTTGAAGAAGTAATGGCACAAGTAAAACATTAATCCGAACGCACAGGCGGGGCGGGGCGTCCGCCCCGCCTGCTTGTATGATTAGAACATATTTGAGGGACCTCATCTAATGAGGTGCATGATGGAGGTATTAACGTTGGAGCAACCTGTGTATAAACGTATCGTTCTGAAAGTTAGCGGTGAATCATTGTCTGGACAGGAAGGTTATGGCATTGAAGCAACAGTCATATCTTCGATTGCTGATCAGGTAAAAGAAGTTGTTGCACTTGGCATAGAAGTCGCAATTGTCGTCGGCGGCGGCAACATTTGGCGCGGTATTGCCGGTTCTGCAAAAGGGATCGACCGTGCAACAGCCGATTACATGGGTATGCTGGCTACACTGATGAATTCACTCGCACTTCAAGATGCATTGGAACAAATTGATGTGCCAACTCGCGTACAAACATCAATCGCGATGCAGCAAATCGCTGAGCCGTACATTAGACGTCGTGCCATCCGTCATTTGGAGAAGGGCCGCGTCGTCATTTTTGCAGCAGGAACCGGAAATCCGTTCTTCTCAACGGATACGACAGCAGCGCTGCGTGCAGCTGAGATCGAAGCAGAAGTAATACTAATGGCGAAAAATAAAGTGGATGGCGTTTATTCCGCAGATCCATTTAAGGATAATACGGCTGAGAAATTTGAGGAGCTTACATACCTCGATATGTTAAACCGCAATTTAGGTGTAATGGATTCAACTGCAGCCTCACTTTGCATGGACAATAATATTCCTCTTATCGTATTTGCAATTACGGAGAAAGGGAATATTAAACGCGTCGTACTGGGTGAGAAAATCGGAACGATAGTGAGAGGAAGTGCTAAATAATGCCACAAGAGCTGAAGAAAAACGCAGAAGAACGTATGGAAAAAGCGATCTCCGCGCTTAAGCGTGATTTGTCGTCGCTGCGCGCTGGTAAAGCGAATACTGCTTTGCTGGATCGTATTCAAGTGGAATATTACGGAGCAATGACGCCTGTCAATCAACTTGCGAACATCAACACGCCTGACTCACGCACGCTGTTTATTCAGCCGTGGGACAAATCGTCCATGTCGGCCATTGAGAAAGCAATTATGAAATCCGATCTTGGTCTAACGCCTTCGAACGATGGCGTATCGATTCGCATTTCGATTCCGCCGCTTACAGAAGAACGTCGTGCAGAGCTTGTGAAGACGTCGAAGAAGTTTGGTGAAGAAGCGAAGGTAGCTATTCGCAACATTCGTCGCGATGCCAACGATGGCGTGAAGAAGCTTGAAAAAACGACGATCTCCGAAGACGAGTCGCGCGGACATCAAGAGGATATTCAGAAAACAACTGACAAATTTATTGCTGAAGTTGATAAAGTGCTTGTTGCCAAAGAAAAAGAAATTATGGAAGTATAATAATCTCTGGGCCCCTCCGATAGGTGGGGTTTGGTTTTGATTTCGGTTGGGAGGAAGTAAGATGATCGAGCGACTTTGGGCCAAACTAGGCAAATCGTCCTTACAGCCGACTGATTCTGTGTCCTTAGAAAATGTGCCTGAGCATGTTGCGATTATAATGGATGGGAACGGTCGCTGGGCTAAAGATCGTGGATTGCCACGAATGGCAGGTCATCATTCCGGCATGAAAGCGGTCAAACGAATAACAATTGCAGCAGACCGGTTAGGCGTCAAATATTTGACGTTATACGCGTTTTCAACGGAAAACTGGAAGAGACCGAAAGCTGAAGTGGATTTCCTCATGAAGCTGCCCCAGCAGTTTCTTGAAATTGAATTAGAAGAGCTGATTGCCAACAATGTTCAGGTTCGCATGATGGGCCATAAAGAGGATTTGCCATCATTTACGATAAGCGCAGTTGAAGAGGCCATTGTGAAGACTGCTAATAATACTGGACTTGTTTTAAATTTTGCTCTGAATTACGGTAGCCGCAAGGAAATGCTTGAAGCAATAAAGAGCATCGCTTCAGACGTTCAGCAAGGAGATATATCCTTGGATGACATTGATGAAAAAGTGATGGCAGATCGATTGCTTACGAGCGGATTGCCCGATCCAGATTTACTCATTCGCACTAGCGGTGAGCTGCGTCTTAGCAATTTTATGATGTGGCAGCTTGCGTACAGTGAGTTGTGGTTTACAGATGTGTATTGGCCGGAATTCACGGAAGCGCATTTTCAAGAGGCGATTTTGGAATACCAGCGCCGTGCACGTCGATATGGCGGATTGTAGCTTCAAGCGACGGAGTGTGACTTTTCATTGAGACAACGAATTATTACCGGAGTTGTAGCAGGTGCTGTGTTCATCGGTTTAGCAATAGTAGGCGGATGGCTATACACAAGTCTACTCGTATTACTTGCAATTATCGGCTTTACTGAATATGCGCGCATGAATGGTGTAGCATGGTCGCATCCGTCCTCATTGCTTGGATATGCGGGTGTGCTACTGTTCGTGCTGCCTTGGTCTTATTGGGGGATAACAATCCCTTCGCCGCTAACCATCCTTTGGGTGCTCGCCTTCCTTCTGCTGTCCATAACTGTAATTACAAAAAATAAAACAACAATTGACGGCGCCGCACTTATGTTGCTTGGCGCTTTATATGTAGGCTATGGCTTTTCCGCTATGGTTCAGGCACGTCAAATTGATCAGGATGGTTTAATTTGGACGTTTTTGGCCTTTGGCTGTATTTGGGCATCGGATATCGGCGCTTATTTTATGGGACGAGCTTTCGGGAAAACGAAGCTCTGGCCATCCATTAGTCCAAATAAAACGATTGAAGGCGCCCTTGGAGGCGTTTTATTTTCCTTAATTGTGTCTGCGGTATTCGCTTTAGCGATTCCTGATTTTATCGATTTGCCAAAGGCGCTGCTCATTGGCTTAGTTGCTGCTGTAGCTGGCCAATTTGGAGATTTGATACAATCGGCGTATAAGCGTGTTCGAGATATTAAGGATACAGGCACGTTATTGCCGGGACATGGCGGTGTGCTTGACCGATGCGACAGCTGGCTTATCGTATTTCCGCTGTTAGTGCTGACCGAGCTGCTGCCCGTATAAGTCAGGAGGATTTTTGGCATGAAAAAAATAAGTATATTAGGTTCGACAGGTTCAATCGGAACACAGACGCTAGACATTATAGCCCATGATCCTGATCGTTATCAGGTTGTCGGTTTATCGGCGGGTGCAAATGTCGATTTGATTATAGAGCAGGCAAAGCAATTTAAGCCATCCATCGTTAGTTTGGCCTCAAAGGCTGATGCTGACGCCGCAAGACCCCATTTACCGGCGGGTACTAAGGTTGTACATGGCGAGGAGGGTCTCGTTGAGGTAGCGGCTGGTGCAGACGCTGACATCGTTGTAACGGCAATTATGGGCAGCAGAGGCTTGCCTGCTACGCTCGCGGCAATTGACGCGGGCAAAACGATTGGCTTGGCGAACAAAGAGACGCTTGTGACAGCTGGCCATATCGTAATGGAGCGAGCGCGGCAGCGCGGCGTTTCGATATTCCCGATTGATAGCGAGCATTCTGCCATATTCCAATGCCTGAATGGGGAAGATCGTAAATCGATCAAGCAAATTACGCTAACAGCCTCTGGCGGTTCTTTCCGCGATCGCACTAGGGAGCAGCTTGAAGGTGTGACGGTTGCCGAGGCGCTTAATCATCCGAACTGGTCCATGGGCGCCAAAATTACAATTGATTCCGCGACGATGGTTAATAAAGGACTTGAGGTCATTGAGGCAAAATGGCTCTTCGACGTTACATACGAGCAAATAGATGTCATTATTCATCCGGAGAGCATCATTCACTCTTATGTGGAGTTTTCCGATCATAGCGTAATCGCGCAGCTTGGGATGCCGGATATGCGTGTGCCGATTCAATATGCGTTATCCTATCCAGAGCGGAACGCTACACCAACGAATAGGCTGAATTTAGCTCAAATCGGCAAGCTGAACTTCCGTGAAATGGATTATGACAGGTATCCATGCCTTAGGCTGGCCTTTGAATGCGGCCGTCTTGGTCAATCTGCGCCGACCGTGTTCAATGCAGCTAATGAGGTCGCGGTGGCTCGTTTTCTAAAGGGTGAAATTACGTTTCTTGACATTGAGCGGATATTGGAAACGGTAGTTGGACGTCATGAAGCATCGAATATTAATGACCTGCAAATGATCGCAGAAGTGGACGCTTGGGCGCGCCAGCTGGCAGAATCCGTATAATATCGGTCAAATTCCGGTTCTCTTGTATCGGACGGGAGAATAATGATAATCTATGTACAGGCCGTAACGAACAGGAGGCTTCAGCTTTATGCACATGATTCAGGTCGTCTTTTTGACTATACTCGTCTTTTTCGTTATCGTAACGATCCACGAATGGGGTCATTACTATTTCGCAAAACGTGCGGGAATATTGGTTCGAGAATTTGCAATTGGGTTCGGGCCGAAGCTCTTTTCGGTAAAACGCGGCGAGACTAGATATACGCTAAGGCTAGTGCCGGCGGGTGGATTTGTTCGCATGGCAGGCGAGGATCCTGAAATTGTCGACGTTCAGCCCGGCCAAACGATAGCGGTTCGTCTGAAGGATGACAAAATTACGCGATTGTATTTGGATCGTCTTGACGAGAGAAGCGGCGTTATTCGCGGCGAAATTGTCAAAATTGATTTAGAAAGAAGTCTATCCGTAACATTGGATGTTGAAGGCGAGAACGAGACTTTCTCGGTGCATCCTCAGGCTTTGATGATTGCCAAAGGCAAGGACACCCAAATTGCGCCGTTTGACAGACAATTTGGCAGCAAGACGGTAGGGCAGCGCGCGCTTGCTATATTTGCTGGGCCGCTGATGAATTTTGTGCTCGCATTCGTATTGTTTGCGACGTATATTCAGATGGTTGGCATACCAGTTGAATCACCGGATAAGCTGCTAGTCAGCGAAATTTCCGAAGGAATGCCGGCAGATAAGGTCGATCTGAGAAAAGGCGACGTTATCGATGCGGTAAACGGGATCAAAATCGGTGCTGATTTTGATAAGATGATTGGAATAATCGGCAAATCACCGAATGTGCCTGTCAAAATGGACATCATTCGGGAAGGCAAGGCACAGCAGATCGTTATTACGCCCGAGCCGAACGAGGAAGGGGTAGGCAAGGTAGGCATTAGCGCGGCATTGCCGACTCGTCCTGCTTCGTTCTCCGAAACATTTACCGGTGCAGGCAAGCTGATGAAAAATATGACGATAAGCATTTTTGAAGGGTTCAAGAAGCTTATTTTCGGAGAGTTCAAGCTTGATGATCTTGGAGGGCCGGTGCGTACCGCTGAGGTAACCAGTCAAATTGCCAAGCAAGGCATCGCGCAGCTTACTTCATGGACAGCATTGCTCAGCTTGTACCTAGGTATTTTCAATTTGCTTCCGATTCCAGCGCTGGACGGCAGCCGCCTCATTTTCCTCGGAATTGAAGCGATTCGAAGAAGGCCAATAGATCCAAACCGTGAAAGCATGGTGCATTTTGTAGGCTTCGCGCTCATTATGCTTCTGATGCTTGTAGTAACCTATAATGATATTTTACGATTGGTTAGAGGGGAATAGTCGCTCATGTCTAAGGATAAACAATTTGTTACAGAAATTACGCCGCAAAGCGAAGATTTCTCCAGATGGTATATTGATGTTATTAAAAAAGCTGAGCTTATGGATTACTCACCGGTGCGGGGCTGTATCGTGTTCCGCCCGGAAGGCTATGAGCTTTGGGAAAATATTCAGCGTGACCTTGACCGCCGCTTTAAAGAAACGGGCCATCGCAATGCTTATTTCCCGCTATTCATTCCGGAGAGCTTTTTCCAGAAGGAGAAAGAGCATGTTGAAGGCTTTAATCCGGAGCTGCCGTGGGTAACGGAAGCGGCGGGGGAGAAGCTGGAAGAACGTCTTGCTATCCGTCCAACATCGGAAACGATGTTCGGCCATATGTATTCGAAGTGGATTCAATCATATCGTGATCTTCCTTTGCTCATTAACCAATGGGCAAACGTCGTTCGATGGGAGAAACGGACGATGCCTTTCCTGCGCACAAGCGAATTTTTGTGGCAGGAAGGCCATACCGCTCATGAGACGGAAGAGGAAGCTCGTCAAGAGACGATGCAAATGCTCGATGTGTATACTCAGTTTGTCGAGGAGTTTCTCGCTATCCCTGTCATTAAAGGCGAGAAAACGCCATCTGAGCGCTTCGCGGGTGCTGTAGATACCTATTCCATTGAAGCGATGATGAAGGACGGGAAGGCTGTTCAAGCCGGAACCTCTCATTATCTCGGCACAAAATTTGCAGTCGCATTTGATATCAAATTTCTTGATCGTGAAAATACATTGCAATTCGCGCATACGACATCTTGGGGCGTAAGCACAAGGCTAATTGGCGCGCTAATTATGGTTCATGGCGATGATCGCGGCCTTGCGCTGCCGCCAAAGGTGGCACCTACCCAAGTGATCATGATTCCGATCGGTCCGGCGAAAATGCGCGAGCAGGTTGTCGGCCGTGTTGACGAGCTGTATGCCGAGCTCAAAAAAGCAGGCGTTCGGGTTCGTGTAGACGACCGCGCAGACGTCAGCCCGGGCTGGAAGTTCAACGAGTATGAGATGCGCGGCGTTCCGCTTCGCCTGGAGCTTGGACCGCGTGACATGGAGAACGGACAAGTGGTACTCGTTTCACGTATTACAGGCGAAAAGCGCGTAGTACAGCAAGCGAATCTAATTGCCGAGGTTGAAGCGATGCTCGAAGAAACGCATCAGGAAATGTACAACCGCGCGAAGCAGTTCCGTATCGATAACTCGCGTTCGGTTGATTCCCTTGATGAAATGAAGAGCTTCCTTGAGGAGCAGCGCGGCTTCGTAGAGGCAGGCTGGTGCGGATCTGCAGCTTGCGAGAAGCAGGTTAAGGAAGAAACAGGGGCAACAAGCCGCAATATCCCGTTCGAACCATCTACGCATAAGAGCACATGTCTCGTATGCGGCGATGAGTCTAAACATACAGTCGTATTTGCACGTGCTTATTAAGAACTGAAGTAGCTCGGTTCGGATCTTAAGGAGTGGAGTTTCATGAGCCAAACCGCTGACAAACGGCAGCGCTTCGAGATGCTTTTACAGCAGACGGAGCTGCCGCAGGAACTTATACAAACCTATTTTCAAGATGGTTATATTGATCAAGTTATCGTCAGCAACAGTAACCGGGAATGGACGTTTTGCATCCGCAAAACGTCCATGGTGCCTTTACAGGCCTATAATGGTCTATGCCAAGCGGCTCGAATGAAGTTCGAGCATATCGCTGCGGTATCATTTATATTCGTTTATGACCCTGTGGTCGAGACGGAATCGATTGTTTTGCAATACTGGGGTTTATTTATGGAGTGGGCTCAGCGCGAGATCGCATCCGTTAACGGTTGGCTTCAAAAAGCCAGCATTACGGTAGAAGGCGATGTGCTTACGCTATCGTTGCTCGATAATACGGGGCTGGAGCTTGCTCGCAAGAAACGTTTAGACGATGAAATCATCCGATTTTATAATCAATATTTTCAGCGCGCATGCAAAGTGAAGATGATCATGAGTGAGTCAAGGCAAGAAATTTTGGACGAATACGCCCTTCGGATCGTGCAGGAAGAGCGTGAGTACGTGCAGGAGCTGATGGCTAACTCGCAATCCGAATCTGAGCTTGTGGATGAGGCTGAAATTAGGCTCGCAGTTGGTTACGATATTCGCGAAGAGCCTGTGCCTTTGATGAATATCATCGAGGAAGAAAAGAAAATTACG
This sequence comes from Paenibacillus sp. PL91, assembly GCF_012935325.2. Lineage (GTDB taxonomy): Bacteria > Bacillota > Bacilli > Paenibacillales > Paenibacillaceae > Pristimantibacillus. The sequence continues at coordinate 228,878 of NZ_JABBYG020000002.1, read as the reverse complement.
GTGCAAGGCGCCGTATTTGGTCTCGATGTGAAGGAGCTCCGCAACGGCAGCACGCTCTTTACATTTAATGTGACTGATTTCTCGGATTCCATCGCGATGAAGATGTTCGCCAAAACAAAGGACGACGTCAAAATATTGAGCCAGCTTGCCAACGGCAAATGGGTCAAAGCGCGCGGGCGGATCGAATATGACCGCTTTATGCAGGAACCTGAGCTCGTAATGATGCCTAATGATCTGCATGAAGTAAAATCTCCTCCAGATCGTATGGATAAGGCTGAGGAGAAGCGCGTCGAGTTCCATCTACACACGACAATGAGCGCAATGGATGCGGTGACGCCAGTAGACGTTTATGTGAAGACGGCTGCCAAATGGGGTCATAAGGCAATTGCGGTAACCGATCACAGCAATGTGCAATGTTATCCGGACGCGAACAAAGCGGCAAAAAAACACGGCATCAAGATGCTTTTCGGCGTGGAAGCCAATATCGTTAACGATGCGGTTCCGATGGTGCTGCAGTCCAGGCCAGAGCCTCTTGCGACTGCAACCTATATTGTTTTCGATATAGAGACGACAGGTTTATCGGTTATCAACAACAAAATCATCGAGCTTGCAGGGGTGAAAATGCGTGACGGGAAGGAAATTGATCGTTTCTCGACGCTCATTGACCCTCATGAGAAGATTCCTTATCATATCCAGCAGTTGACCAACATCAATGATGATATGGTAAAAGGGCAGCCCGAGATCGAACCGATGCTTCGTGAATTTATCGATTTCATAGGCGATGATATTCTCGTTGCGCATAATGCGCGGTTCGATATCGGCTTCATTCAAGCTAACTGCAAAGCATTTGGCATGCCTGAGGTTAAAAATCCGGTACTCGATACGCTTGAGCTGGCTCGGTTTATTTTTCCGACGCTCAAAAATCATCGTTTGAATACTTTGGCAGATAAATATAAGGTCAGCCTAGAGAACCATCACCGGGCGGTCGATGACTCACTTGCACTTGGCGGCGTGCTTTACGGCTTGATTGCTGATGCGGCTGAGCGAAATATTACGAATCTGCATCAGTTGAATGACTATGTCGGCATTGACTTATCGAATTCACGTCCTTTCCATAGCAATATTTACGCACTAAATGCGGTCGGCAAGAAAAATTTATTCAAACTTATTTCCATCTCTCATACCAAACATTTTAAGCGTGTTGCCACCATTCCGAAGAGCAAGCTCGTCGAGCTCAGAGAAGGATTGCTCGTTATTTCCGGCTGTGAGAAGGGCGAATTTTTCGAGACGGTATTGAACAAATCATACGAAGAAGCGTTGGAGGTTGCCCGGTTTTATGATGTCCTTGAAATTCAACCGATTGATTTTTATATGCACTTGGTTGAGAAGGGGCTAGTCGGCAGCCGTGCCGAGATTGAGCAGGCGCATCGCCGCATCTGTCAAATCGGAGATGAGCTTAGCAAGCCGGTAATCGCAACAGGGAACGTCCATTATTTGAATCCGCGGGACAAAATGTACCGGGATATTACGATCCACGGCATTACGGGCTTTAGCCCGCTGAAGAGTATTCGCAAGCCTGACGCACATTTCCGCACGACGGAAGAGATGCTGGAGGAATTTGCTTTTCTCGGTGAAGCAAGAGCGAAGGAAGTTGTCGTAACGAATACGATTGAGCTTGCTGATCGTTTTGAGCCTTATGATATGTTCCCGACAGGACTGTTCGCGCCAAATATAGAAGGAGCGGATGAAGAGATCCGCAACACCTGCTATGACACAGCAAAGTCGATGTATGGCGAGGACTTGCCGCAGGTCGTTATCGACCGTTTGGAGAAAGAACTTATTCCGATCATTAAATTTAAATTTTCCGCCAACTATCTCATATCCGAGAAGCTCGTTAAAAAATCGAATGCAGATGGTTATCTGGTCGGTTCAAGGGGTTCGGTTGGATCTTCGGTTGTAGCTACGTTCCTCGGCATTTCCGAGGTTAATCCGCTGCCGGCCCATTACTTGTGCAAAAACCCGGAATGCCGCCATAGCGAATGGTTTTTGGACGGAAGCATTCCGAGCGGCTTCGATTTGCCGGACAAGCTATGTCCGAAGTGCGAGAAGCCGATGAAGGGCGAAGGGCAGGATATCCCGTTTGAAACGTTCCTTGGCTTTAAAGGCGATAAAGTTCCCGATATCGATCTTAACTTTTCGGGTGATTATCAGCCTATTGCCCATAACTATACAAAGGTATTGTTTGGCGATAAGAGCGTGTTTCGTGCAGGAACAATCGGTACGGTAGCCGAAAAAACAGCTTATGGTTTCGCTAAGAAATTCGAAGAAGAGCATAGCAAAAAATGGCGCGGAGCAGAGCTCGCAAGGCTTGCCAGCGGCTGTACCGGCGTGAAGCGGAGTACGGGACAGCATCCCGGCGGTATTGTCGTCGTTCCCGACTATATTGAAGTAGAGGATATTACGCCTGTTCAATACCCGGCGGATGATGTCAATGCCGAATGGATGACGACCCACTTCGACTATCATGCTTTTGATGAAAACTTGCTTAAGCTCGATATTCTCGGTCATGATGATCCGACTATGATGCGGATGCTGCAGGATTTGACTGGCGTTGATCCAACAAGCATTCCGATGAACGACCCTAAAGTGATGAGCATGTTCAACTCGACCAATGCGCTCAACATCCCAGGTGAAAAAATACGTTCTTCGGTAGCGACATATGGGGTTCCCGAGATGGGAACCAAGTTCGTACGGCAAATGCTTCAGGAAACGCAGCCTTCCTCCTTTGCGGATTTGCTGCAAATTTCCGGCTTGTCGCATGGTACGGGCGTTTGGCTCGGAAATGCGCAGGAGCTAATCAAGAACGGCACCTGCAATATTAAGACCGTAATCGGCTGCCGGGATGACATTATGCTATTCCTGATTTACAAAGCGGGTATGGATGCAGGCTTGGCGTTCAAAATTACGGAAAGCGTTCGTAAAGGCAAAGGGCTCACGCCGGAGTGGATTGATGAGATGAAGCGGTGCAAGGTGCCTCAGTGGTATATTGATTCTTGCCTTCGCATCGAGTACATGTTCCCGAAAGCACATGCTGCAGCCTATGTCATTTCCGCTGTTCGTACGGCCTACTTCAAGCTTTATTATCCGATTGAGTACTATGCAACTTACTTTACCGTCCGCGCGGACGATTTTGATTTAGAGCTGCTATGCCAAGGGTACGATGCGATCCTGCGGAAGCTGATCGAAATTGAAGCGAAAGGCTTTAATGCGCTGCCGAAAGAGAAAAACATGGTGTCCCAGCTGGAAATGTCGCTTGAAATGACGGCCAGAGGCTTCTCCTTTAAGCCAATTGACCTGTACCGTTCCGACGCGACGAAGTTTCTTGTAGACGGCGATTCGCTTATCCCGCCATTTGCTGCAATTGCTGGTATTGGCGATAATGCGGCACGCAACATTGCAGCTTCGAGAGACGATGGCGAGTATCTGTCAATCGAGGATTTCCAGATGAAATCGAAGGCGACAAAGACGATTGTAGAGGTGCTCGGCAACATGGGATGCTTCCGTGGATTGCCAGAATCCAACCAGCTTTCGCTCTTTTAGAAGAAGGCCTGTTAGAAAAGATTTCTTGTCACTATAGTGCGGTTATGTTATAATTTTTCTGGCAATGATGATGATAAAGACTTTGATGCAGAAGAGTGGGGAAACCCACTCTTTACGTTTTGTAAATGGCAAAATGGCATAGTGCGTATAAACAGGAGGTCAACTGAATTTGAGTATTTCCAAAATCAAAGCTGCCGTCCAGGAAATGGTTCTGCCATACCTCAGCAGTAATGGATTTGAACTAGTTGATATTGAGTATGTCAAAGAAGGCAGCAACTATTTCCTTCGCATATTCGTGGATAAAGAAGGCGGCATCGATATCGACGACTGCGGCCGTATCAGCGAATTTATGAGCGAGCAGCTGGATAAGAACGATCCAGTAACTGACGCTTATTTTCTAGAGGTATCTTCTCCGGGAGCAGAAAGACCGCTCAAGAAGGAAGAGGATGTACGTAAAGCAATCGGTAAACACGTTTACATAACGACATATGAACCGATTAGCGGCGCTAAAGAATTTGAAGGGCTGCTACTTTCATTTGACGGGGAAAATGCGGTTGTCCGTACAGGCAAGAAGGAATACACCATTCCTTATGCCAAGGTAGCCGGCGCTAGACTCGCTATCGTGTTCTAATATTCGTTTTCTATATTGAAAGGGGGAAATCCAGTCCAATGAGCATGGATTTTATTGAAGCGTTACAGGAAATAGAAAGAGATAAGGGAATTACCAAGGATGTCCTATTGGAGGCTATTGAAGCGGCGCTTATCTCCAGCTACAAAAGAAATTTCAATACCGCGCAAAATGTGCGTGTCGATATCAATCGCCACACTGGCGTTATTAAAGTATATGCCCGCAAGACCGTTGTTGATGAGGTGCTGGACCCACGTCTGGAAATTACAGTAGAGGCTTCTAGAGAAATCAACCCTCATTATCAACTGGATGATATTGCGGATATTGAAGTAACGCCGCGTGACTTCGGCCGCATCGCTGCGCAAACAGCGAAGCAGGTTGTGACGCAGCGCATACGCGAAGCTGAGCGCGGACTGATCTATAACGCTTTTATCGATAAAGAGGAAGATATCGTGAACGGTATCGTTCAGCGTCAAGATGTTCGCAACCTATTCGTTGACCTTGGCAAGGTAGAGGCTGTTTTGCCGCTTACTGAGCTGATGCCTACCGATAAGTTTAAGCATGGCGACCGCGTGAAGTCTTATATTACGAAAGTCGAAAATACGACCAAGGGACCGCAAATTATTTTGTCCCGTACCCATCCTGGTCTATTGAAACGACTGTTCGAGCTTGAAGTGCCTGAAATCTATGACGGAGTCGTGGAAATTCGTTCGGTTGCTCGCGAAGCAGGCTTCCGCTCGAAAATTGCTGTACATTCCCGCAACTCTGAGGTTGATCCAGTCGGATCCTGTGTTGGACAAAAGGGACTGCGCGTTCAGACGATCGTAAACGAGCTTAAAGGCGAGAAAATTGATATCGTTCGTTGGTCTGAAAGCGTGGATGAATATGTTGCGAATGCGCTCAGCCCGTCCAAGGTGCTTGAGGTTATCGTATTCGAACAAGAGAAGATGGCAAGAGTTATCGTTCCAGACTACCAGTTGTCGCTAGCGATCGGCATTAAAGGCCAGAATGCTAGGCTTGCTGCTAAGCTTACTGGCTGGAAGATCGACATCAAGAGCGAGACTCAAGCGGAGCAGGAGTATGGCCGTCCGAAATCTTTGACGACGATCATGCACCAGGACTCGGTTTCCATCGATTAATTCGTTAAGCGTCAATTCAGCTGGCAGAGGAGGGGTGTACAATGAGACCGAGAAAAGTACCGCTTCGCAAATGCGTCGCTTGTCAGGAGATGATGCCGAAGAAGGAACTCATTCGGATTGTGCGGACACCGGCCGAAGAGGTGCAAATTGACCTGACAGGCAAAAAAGCGGGCCGCGGCGCGTATTTGTGCGGTAAAGTGAGCTGCTTTAAATTAGCAAAGAAATCCAAGGCACTCGATCGAGCGTTGAAGCAGCATGTGGGAGATCATATTTATGATCAGCTCGAGAAGGATTTTGTAGCGGTTGAGGAGCAGTTTATTGCCGGCAAGGAGCTGATAAGCGATGAAGCAGAATAAGAGCTTATCACAGCTGGGCATGGCTATGCGAGCCGGCAAGCTGATTACAGGCGATGAGATTGTACTCAAGGCTGTGAGAAATAATAAAGTGCATCTCGTTATCCTTGCAGGAGATGCTTCAGAAAATACGAAGAAAAAATTTCGTGACAAATGCAACACCTACGGGATACAACTCGCCGAAGCATTCGACCGTGAGCAACTAGGAAAGGCGATTGGTAAGCCCGAACGGGTTGTACTAGCGGTAACCGATGCACAATTCGGAAAAATGATTGCGAGTCATCTGAGCCATAATACGGAGGTGGATCATATTGGACAATAAACAAGACAGCAAGGACAATAAAGATAAGCTGCGCGTTTACGAGTATGCCAAGTCACTTAATATGAGCAGCAAAGAAATCATTACGATTCTTAAACGACTTGATTTACCGGTCAATAACCATATGAGTGTCATGGAAAATGAGATGGTAAACAAGGTCGAAGGCTTTTTCCGCAACATTAAACAAAATGCAGCTGCCAAGCGGGCACAGGAAACGACAAGCGTGTCTGTATCCTCCGCTCAAACATCTGCAAATCGGCCGCAATCGCAGCAGCCGCAGCAGCAAGAACGAAAGCTTACACCAGTACAGGAAAACAAAAATACGAATCAAGACAGACAGGGGCCTATGAATTCTATTAATACGAAACCACAAACCAACCAAACCGAACAACGACCAGCAGCGACGCAACAATCAACGAATCGTCCTGCGCAACAATCCAGCAACAACCGTCCTTCCCAAGGAAGCTCTAACGCAAGCCGTCCGAGCCAAGGACAAGGCGGACAAGGAAATCGCCCAAGCCAAGGCGCGGGCTCAAGCCGTCCAAGTCAAGGGCAAGGCGGTCAAAATAACCGTCCGGCATCTTCTGGACAAAATCGTCCAGCTCAAGGCGGCCAAGGAAATTCAACTAACCGTCCAAGCACTTCTGCAAGCAGCAGCCGTCCGGCACCATCAGGACAAAGCCGCTTCGATTCCAAGCCTGCGCAAGGGCAAGCGCGCGGCAATGACAATAAAAATACAAGACCAGGCCAAAAGCGTTTTGAAGACGGCAAGCCTGGCGGCGGCTATAGAGGAAACAACAACCGTGGTCAAAAAGGCCGCGGCGGCAAATTCCAACAACAACCGCCTCGCGAGAAAATTGACAACACACCTAAAAAGATTATCGTTCGCGGCACGATGACGGTTGGCGAATTAGCTAAATTGCTCCATAAGGATGCATCAGAAGTTATCAAAAAACTGATCTTCCTAGGCGTTATGGCTACAATCAACCAAGAAATCGATATGGATGCAATCCATTTGATCGCTACGGATTACGGTGTTGAAGTTGAAGTGAAAATTCCTGTAGAGGAAGATTCCTTCGAAACGGTTGAAGAATCCGACGAAGACGAAGATTTGGTATCACGTCCACCGGTTGTTACCATCATGGGTCACGTTGACCACGGTAAAACAACTTTGCTTGATGCGATTCGCAAAACGAACGTAACAGGCGGAGAAGCCGGCGGTATTACTCAGCATATCGGTGCTTACCAAGTTGAAATCAACCATAAAAAAATTACGTTCCTAGATACGCCAGGTCACGAAGCGTTTACGCTTATGCGTGCCCGTGGTGCACAGGTAACGGATATTACCATTATCGTCGTAGCAGCCGATGACGGCATTATGCCGCAAACGGTAGAAGCAATTAACCATGCGAAAGCTGCTGGCGTTCCAATTATCGTTGCTGTTAACAAAATCGATAAGCCGGAAGCAAATGCTGACAAAATCAAGCAAGAGATGACTGAATATGAGCTCGTTCCAGAAGAGTGGGGCGGCGATACGATTTTCGTTGAAGTTTCCGCTAAGCAAAGAATTGGTCTTGAAGGTCTTCTCGAAATGATCTTGCTCGTTGCAGAGGTAAATGACTACAAAGCCAACCCTAACAAACGCGCTCGCGCGACTGTTATTGAAGCTGAGCTTGATAAAGGCAAAGGTCCTGTTGCACGTATTCTCGTACAGCACGGAACACTAAAAATCGGCGATGCTTTCGTTGCAGGAAACTGCTTTGGCCGTATCAGAGCAATGGTTAATGACAAAGGCCGCCGTTTAAAAGAAGCGGGTCCTTCTACGCCTGTAGAAATTACTGGCTTAACGGAAGTTCCGCAAGCCGGCGATCCGTTCATGGTATTCGAGGATGAGCGTAAGGCACGTGCTATCGCTGACCGTCGTTCCATTAAACAGCGTCAATCGGATATGGGTGCCAATACACGCGTAACGCTTGATGATCTGTATAACCATATCAAAGATGGTGAAATTAAAGACCTGAACGTTATTATCAAATCCGACGTTCAAGGCTCGTCAGAAGCACTTAAAGGATCGCTCGGGAAAATCGACATCGAAGGCGTACGCGTAAAAATCATCCATAGCGGTGTAGGCGCGATTACGGAATCCGACATCATTTTGGCATCGGCATCCAACGCGATCGTTATCGGCTTTAACGTTCGTCCAGATCCTCAAGCTGAAGCAACGATTGCACAAGAGAAGGTTGACGTGCGTATGCACCGCGTCATCTACAATGTCATCGATGAGATTGAGCAAGCGATGAAGGGCATGCTTGATCCGATCTTCAAAGAGGTTGTTATCGGTCATGCCGAGGTTCGCAACGTATTTAAAGTTACGAAGGTTGGCGCGATTGCAGGCTGTATGATCACATCCGGTAAAATCACTCGTAACGCGGAAGCTCGTCTTATCCGTGGCGGCATTGTCGTCTTTACAGGTAAGATCGAATCCCTCAAGCGCTTCAAGGATGATGCGAAAGAGGTAGCACAAGGCTACGAGTGCGGTATTACACTTGACCGTTACAACGATGTTCGTGAAGGAGATACGATCGAAGCGTTTGTCATGGAATCGGTAGAGAGGTGATTATAGCATGGCAAAAATCCGCGTAGGACGGGTTGGCGAGCAGATAAAAAAAGAGCTCAGCCAAATTATACAGACAGAGCTTAAAGATCCTAGAATTGGTTTCATTACCGTTACCGGCGTTGAAACATCGAGCGATCTGTCACAAGCTAAGGTATACCTTAGCGTGCTTGGCAGTGAAGAACAGAAGGAAGCTACGCTTAAGGCTCTTGCAAGCGGAACGGGCTTTATCCGCACGGAGCTTGGCAAGCGTATGCGACTTCGTCACACGCCAGTGCTGTTGTTCAAGTTCGACAGCAGTATTGAATACGGCAGCCGCATTGAATCGTTGCTTGAGAACATCAACAGCGGGAATGCAAGTCAATGATGGCACAAGATAGCTATTTGAAGCAGTTGGATGATGCGCTGGCATTCATGAAGGACTCCGATCATTTTTTGGTCGTGTCGCATGTACAGCCTGACGGTGATGCAATAAGCTCTACTGTTGTCATCGGCTGGCTGCTTCAGAATCTCGGTAAATCGGCTATTCTGATCAATGAAAGCGAATTGCCGTCGAGACTAAGCTATTTGCATCAATTTGATTCGATTGTAAATTATAAGCTGGCTGCACCGCAGCAAAAGTTCGATGCCATTATTTCGGTCGATTGCGCTGATTTCAAACGTATCGGGGAGGTTGCGAGCAGCTTTGCACCAGAAGCAAAGCTGCTCAATATCGACCACCATCCGACCAATAACGGATTTGGTTCTGTAAATGTCATTCGTGCTGAAGCTGCTGCGACAGTCGAGATATTGTACGATCTAATCGAAAGGGCAGAAATTTCGTTCGACCTGAATTGCGCAACAGCTATCTATACCGGTCTATTGACCGATACAGGTGGCTTTCGTTATTCCAATACAAGTCCGCGTGTCATGGAAATTGCCTCGCATTTACTTGCGTTAGGGGTAGCTGGCAACGAGCTTGCAGATCATTTGCTTGAGAAAATGACGATGGCTAAGCTTAAGCTTCTCCAAATCGCGTTAAACCGGCTCACCTTTTCAGACAATCTGGAAATCGGGTGGGTCTTTATTGGAAAAGACGATTTGCAAATGACAGGTGCGGTACCCGAGGATCTTGAAGGTATCGTAAATTATGCTCTTAATGTTGATGGGGTTGAGGTCGGCATATTGTTTAAGGAAGCTGAAGACGGGTCAGTCAAAGCAAGCCTGCGTTCTGCGGGCAAAGCCAATGTAGCTGCAATCGCACAAGATTTTGGCGGGGGCGGTCATGTAAGGGCAGCCGGCTGTCGGCTTGAAGGTTCAGTTTCAGAGTCGATTAACGAGCTAGTGGAAGCAGTCAGAAAGGCGTTGATTTAAACGATGGACGGCATTTTGGCAGTTTGGAAGCCTGAAGGCTGGACTTCTCACGATGTGGTTGCAAAGGTTCGCCGCATTCTAAAGATGAAGCGGATCGGACATGCAGGTACGCTTGATCCTATGGTGACAGGTGTATTGCCTTTATGTTTAGGGCGTGCAACTAGAGTGGTTGAATATGTTCAAGAGCGACCTAAGTCTTATGAAGCCGTATTGCAGCTTGGTATTGCAACGGACACGGAAGATTTAACCGGAACGGTCATTGAGCAGCAATCTACTGTAGCTGTTACAGAAGAAGCCATACGTGAAGCTTTAAGGCGTTTTGCAGGCGAAATTGAACAGGTTCCGCCCATGTATTCCGCTGTAAAAGTGGATGGGAAACGGCTTTATGAGCTGGCTAGAGAAGGTAAAACGGTTGAGCGTAAATCGAGAAAAGTAACGATTCATCAAATTGATCTTATTGACGCGCAGCTTGAGCTCGACCAGCCCAAAATTACGTTTTCTGTCGTTTGTTCTAAAGGTACATACATTCGTACTTTATGCGTGGATATTGGCAAAGCGCTCGGCGTTCCAGCGACGATGGCCCACCTGACAAGAACGATGTCAGGCGGCATTACAAAGGAAAGCTGCTTGACGTTAGAGCAAATTGAGGAGCTGCAAAATGCGGGCGAATTAAGCGAGCACTTAATTGCCGCTGATGAAGCCATCACTCATTTGGAGAGCGTTGTCGTTCCGGAAGCAATCGGCAAGCTTGCGCTTCTGGGACAGAAGATTAGCCTTTCCCATGCCGATCATCGAGATGATGCAACCTATAATAATGAACAGCTTATTCGTCTATACAACGAAAATAGCTCATTTCTTGGCATTTTTCAGATTGATCTGGGAGCATCTGTTCTCCGACCAGTCAAAGTATTTTCAGCTTAAATTATCGATGTAGAAAGTTAACAGGAAATGCAGGTGCTTCAGCGTTGGAAATTATTCCATTAAGTTTTCCTTTAAACGGTTTGTCTACGTTATCGCTGGACAAACCGCTTTCCATAGCAATCGGTCATTTTGATGGTGTTCATCGCGGACACCAAAACGTCATTCGCCAAGCGGTGCTTGAGGCGAAAGAAGCCGAAATGCTGTCAGCGGTTTTGACCTTCGATCCCCATCCGAAGGAAGTACTCGGACAAGGAGATCAATACTATCGTTGTCTTACGCCTCTTGAGCATAAGACCGCATTATTTGCAGAGCTCGGAGTTGATCTCGTATTCATTATGCGATTTGATCCCGAGTTTGCATCTGTATCTCCGGAGCGCTTCGTGAATGAGGTATTGCGTACTCTTCGCGCCAAGCAGGTAGTTGTAGGCTTCGATTTCAATTTCGGCCATAAGGGCTTAGGCAATACGGAGGCGCTCAAGCAGCTTGGTCAACCCGACATTGCTGTTCACGTCATCGAGCCATTATACGAGAATGGAATAAAAGTTAGCAGTACCTATATCCGTGAAGCTCTCGAGCAGGGGAATACGGAATTGGCTGAGCTTTTGCTAGGTCGGCCTTATGAAGTTAAGGGCATTATCGTTCATGGGGATAAGAGAGGCCGCACAATCGGTTTTCCAACGGCAAACCTTCAAATTACCGCTCCATATATCGCCCCACGGTTAGGCGTTTATGCGATAACGGCTTGGACCCAAGAGAAAGCTTACCCTGGCGTCTTGAATTTTGGCTTAAAGCCAACCTTTAACCAAAAAGAGCCGCAGCCGGTAATGGAAGCGCATTTGTTTGATTTCAATGGCGATATTTACGGGGAAGAAATGCGTCTGCAATTTCATTCGTTTATCCGCTCAGAGAAAAAATTCAATTCCATTGATGAGCTTGTCAACCAAATCGGTGCCGATGCGCTAAGGGCCAAGGAAATACTCGGATACAACTAATGCGGATGCTTGGTTTGAGTTGTAGCAGCGCGTTTGTGCAGCAACTAGGAGATACACCTCGACAAGCATCTGTCTTATATGTTATACTATACAACGTTGTGAGTAGACATACATCTTGTATGTCATTCTCGAAACTTAACCTTAGCTTGGGTGTCCGATCTCACCGACGGCAGCGAGGCTAATGGCGATTATCAAGAAGGAGGTGAATTAGGATGGCAATTACACAAGTACGTAAAAACGAACTGATTGAGACGCATAAGACACATGCAACTGATACCGGTTCTCCGGAGGTTCAAGTGGCTATCCTGACTGAAAACATCGTTAACTTGACTCAACATTTGCGGGAGCACAAGAAAGATCATCATTCCCGTCGTGGTTTGCTCAAGATGGTAGGTCAGCGCCGTAAGCTGCTTGCATACCTTAAAAACAATGATGTTAGACGTTACAGCGCATTGATCGAAAAACTCGGCCTACGCCGTTAAAACATGCGTAATGAAAAGCAACCTGGTTGTCCAGCCGTCCGGGAATACCGGACGAGCGGATTAGGGTTGCTTTTTGTAATAGGAAAACACTGGGGAAAAACCTGTATAATACAGTGAAATAGACTATAAAATAACTTTTAGGAGGGATTAGATGGTACAACGAATTGAGATGATGGTAGGCGGAAGACCGCTATCCATTGAAACAGGCCGCCTTGCTAAGCAAGCGAATGCTGCAGTAACCGTGCAATATGGCGATACTGTTGTATTGTGTACGGTAACAGCATCCGCAGGTCCAAAAGACTTGGATTTCTTCCCGCTTACAGTTAACTATGAAGAGCGTTTGTATGCCGTTGGTAAGATTCCAGGCGGATTCATTAAACGTGAAGGCCGTCCAAGCGAGAAGGCGATTTTGTCCAGCCGGCTTACGGACAGGCCTATTCGTCCGTTGTTCCCGGAAGGCTTCCGGAATGACGTACAAGTGATGAACATCGTAATGAGCGTGGACCAAGATTGCCCGCCAGAAATCGCAGCAATGATTGGTACATCTGCAGCCCTATCGATTTCCGACGTTCCATTTGACGGTCCAATCGGCGGCGTTAGCGTTGGCCGTGTAAACGGTCAATTCGTCATTAATCCGACAGTTGAGCAAGAGCAGCTAACAGATTTGTTTGTTGTTGTAGCCGGCACGAAGGATGCTATCATGATGGTTGAAGCCGAAGCGAATGAGGTAACGGAAGAAGTTATGCTTGAGGCAATCATGTTCGGACATGATGAAATCAAAAACATCGTTGCCAAAATCGAGGAGCTGCAAGCAATTGCCGGCAAGCCGAAAATGGAAGTTAAGCTACATACTGTAAATGAACAAGTAAATGCTGATGTTCGCGCTTATGCTTCCGCGGGTCTCGTAGAAGCGATTAAAGTAGAAGAGAAGCATGCTCGCCAAGATGCAATCGATGCGGTTAACAGCGCAGCAGTTGCTCATTTTGAAGAGCAATATATCGATACGCCAGGACTGATTTCCGATGTGAAGGAAGTGCTGTACGATATCGTCAAGGAAGAGGTTCGCCGCCTTATTTCTCATGACAAGGTTCGTCCAGATGGTCGTTCGCTTGAAGAAATTCGTCCGATTGATTGTGACGTAGCGCTTCTGCCGCGTACGCATGGATCAGGCTTGTTCACTCGTGGACAAACGCAAGCACTGAGCATTTGTACGCTTGGAGCGATGGGTGACGTTCAAATTTTGGACGGCATTTCGCCTGAGGAAACAAAACGCTTCATGCATCATTACAATTTCCCGCCATTCAGCGTTGGTGAAGCACGTCCGCTTCGTCCTCCAGGTCGCCGCGAAATTGGTCATGGTGCCCTTGGCGAGCGCGCGCTTTCCAAAGTGATTCCATCTGAAGCAGATTTTCCATATACGATCCGCCTTGTTTCTGAAGTATTGGAATCGAACGGTTCATCGTCACAAGCAAGCATTTGCGCAAGCACGCTCGCTATGATGGATGCAGGCGTACCGATCAAAGCTCCTGTAGCTGGTATCGCAATGGGTCTCATTAAAGACGGCGAACATTTCGCTATTCTATCCGATATTCAAGGCATGGAAGATCATCTTGGCGATATGGACTTTAAGGTTGCTGGTACAGCTGAAGGCGTAACTGCTATTCAAATGGACATCAAAATTGCCGGCATCAACCGTGCGATTTTGCAGCAAGCTCTTGAACAAGCGCGTCAAGGACGTATTTTCATCCTAGGCAAAATGCTTGAAAGCCTGCCGACTACTCGGACAAGCTTATCCAAATATGCGCCGAAAATTTTGACGCTTCGCATTAACCCGGACAAAATCCGCGACGTTATTGGCGCAGGCGGTAAAATTATTAACAAAATCATCGAGGAAACAGGCGTTAAAATCGATATCGAGCAAGACGGAATGGTATTCATCGCTTCCTCTAACGAAGAGATGAACCAGAAGGCAAAATCGATTATCGAAGGCATTGTGAAGGAAGTTGTTGTTGGTGAAGTTTACTTGGGTACAGTTAAACGCGTAGAGAAGTTCGGTGCTTTCGTTGAGATTTTGCCGAACAAGGATGGACTTGTCCATATTTCGCAGCTGTCGACTGAGCGTGTTGCCAAAACCGAGGATGTCGTGAACATTGGCGACCAAATCAAAGTTAAAGTAACCGAGATTGACCAACAAGGCCGAATTAACTTGTCAGCGAAAGTTCTCATGACGCCGGAAGTATCATCGCAATAAGCGTATGTGTCTTAGGCAAAAATAGAAGATAACGAAGAAAAGAGCCAGATTTGATCTGTCTCTTTTTGTTTTTCGTTTTAGCCCAGATAAGGCCGTCATTGTTTTCCATCTGCATAATCTTGTCCTTCTTTTCATAAACATGGATTAACATGCTTCAATAAGGTCAAGCTTAGAAGGCATGTGATGCTGTTTATAGGAGTGGGAAATATGTCGGTGAGAAAAGCTGCCACGATTGCAGCGAGTATGCTCATGTTGATCGTTTTTGTGAGCATAAATAGTGATGTGTCGCAATATCTTGCCTCATTGAAATATGGCGATGCCAACGCTGTATCTGCAGAGCTTGTTTCTTCCACAGAGGAGCGGCAAAGGCTGCTGACGATGATATCGGAAGAAGCGAATAAGCGTAGAATTGCTCCAATCGATGCGCGGATTGACCGTGTATGGAAAGCCATCCCTGGATATAACGGATTGGAAGTCGATATTGAGAAAACGCTGGATGCGGCATTGCTCGCACCTTCCGCAAATACGATTCCATATGTATTCAAGGAAGTAGAGCCAAAGATTAAGCTTAACGATCTTGGGCCTCATCCGATCTATAGAGGCAATTCGAATAAAATGATGATTTCCTTCATGATTAATGTAGCCTGGGGCAATGAATACATAGACTCTATATTAAATACACTTAAACGTGAAAATGTGAAAGCGACCTTTTTTCTGGATGGCAGCTGGCTTAAGAAAAATGCGGAGATTGCAAATCGAATTCAGTCCGAAGGGCATGAGATGTCCAATCATGCGTATACGCATCCGGATATGAGAGCGTTAAGCAGGCAGGACCAATACAATCAAATTTCAAAAACCGAGGCGCTGCTGAAATCCACATTAAAAGTGAATAACAAATGGTTTGCTCCACCGTCTGGCTCCTTTAATCAAGCTACCATTCAAATTGCAGAGGAGCAGGGCTTAAAAACAGTGCTTTGGACAATCGATACGGTTGATTGGCAAAAGCCACCGGCTGATTCGATTGTTCGTAAAATATCGTTGAAGCTGGAGCCGGGAGCTTTAATATTGATGCATCCTACCGCATCCTCGCGTGATGCGCTTGCAGGCATGATTGCTTCTGCCAAGGCGAAGGGATATGCAATCGGAACGGTTAGCGAGACGCTTTCTTCCAAACGCACGCCCCCCGCTGTTGAGGGTGCTGACTGATTCTGCTATAGTAAAAACATTCATGTTTAAATACACATGCATACGAAGTCAGTTTAGTTCGGCCAATCGTATCAACAACGTGTAAAAGGCTGCTTTGCCGCACTGAACATAAGGAGGACTACAGGTGAACAAATATACCCTTAGCAATGGATTACGAGTTGTAGTGGAATACATTCCGACCGTAAGATCCGTATCGTTTGGGATCTGGGTCAAAACGGGCTCGCGCAACGAGACGCCGGAAAATAACGGTATTTCGCATTTCATCGAGCACATGCTCTTCAAAGGGACAGAGAAACGCACGTCTAAGGATATCGCAGATTTATTTGACGGCATTGGCGGTAATGTCAATGCGTTTACTTCAAAGGAATATACTTGTTATTTCGCCAAGGTGCTTGATGAGCATTTGCCGCTTGCGGTTGATGCGCTCTCGGATATGTTCTTCAACTCCCAGCTTGATCCGGATGAGCTTGCGAAGGAAAAGAATGTCATTCTTGAAGAAATTTCGATGTACGAGGATACGCCGGATGACAAGGTGCATGATGAAGCATCACGTGCTGCGTTTGGAGATCATCCGTTAGCTTATTCGATTCTGGGACTAGAGGATCGCTTGACAGCGATGACATCGGATACGCTTCGCGGGTATATGAATGACACTTACACGCTTGAGAATACAGTCATCAGCGTAGCTGGCAATGTGGAAGAGCAAGGATTGCTCGAATTGTTGGAAAAATATTTTGGCGGCTTTACGAACAGCAAGCCTGCTTCCGCAATCGTTGCTCCGCCGACGTTCCACGGTGATTATTTGTTTTACAAGAAGAAAACCGAACAAAATCATCTCTGCATCTCATTTCCGGGCTGTTCCATCACCGACTCTCATTTGTATGCGATGATTTTACTGAATAATGCGCTGGGCGGCGGAATGAGCTCAAGACTTTTCCAAGAAATTAGGGAGAAGCGCGGTCTAGCTTATTCCGTTTATTCCTACCATACATCCTATGCGGATACAGGCTTATTCACGCTCTATGCCGGTACGGCACCGAAGCAAACCAAAGAAGTGCTTGATTTGACGATGGAGCAGCTTAACGAGCTATCCGTCAAAGGGCTGGGCGAGGATGAGCTGCATCGCGGCAAGGAGCAGTTGAAGGGAAGCCTGATCCTAAGCTTAGAGAGCACAAGCAGCCGGATGAACCGTTTAGGCAAAAACGAGCTAATGCTAGGCTACCATTATACGCTGGATGAGCTACTAAAGCGTATTGATTCTGTAGAAATGCCGCATGTAGTTGAAGTGACGAAGCGTATGCTTTCTGTTCCTTTCTCCGTTGCGATGGTTGGCTCAAACGACAAGGCAGCAGCGCAATTGGGGAGGAATCAATTTGTACCAAGTACAGTTTAAACGATTGGAAGGAAATGAAGATATTGCGATTCCGCGTAAAATGTCCGAATGGGCAGCAGGCTTTGATCTGCAGGCAGCTGTAGGCGAACCTATCGTATTAGCGCCAGGCGAGCGTAAGCTTATACCGACCGGATTTGCTATGGCTATGCCCGGTGAACTGGAAGCGCAAATTAGACCGCGGAGCGGCCTTGCATACAAGCATGGCATTACTTGCTTGAATTCTCCTGGAACAATTGATGCGGATTACCGCGGTGAGGTTAAAGTGCTTCTAATTAATTTAGGGCAAGAGCCCTTTACCATTACGCGTGGCGAACGGATCGCCCAAATGGTGTTCCAGCTAGTGCCTGAAGTTACGATTGTTGAAGCAGCAGAACTGCAGGACACGGCACGAGGCACAGGCGGGTTCGGCCATACAGGCGTGTAGGGCCTTAACTGCATATCGTTGTTAAAGAAAAAGATCGGGTCATTTGCCCGATCTTTTTTTTATTTTTCACCCCGCTCTGGGCGCAAGCATAAGATAATCATGAGCTAGTAGCAAGAAAGGAGTGAAGCTTAATGCTAACAGGCGTTCAAGTGCTGTTGCTTGGCGGTGATGCAAGACAGCTTGAGGTCATACGCAAGCTGACAGAGCTTGATGCTGTCGTCACGGTCTCAGGTTTTGACGGATTGCATTCGTCATTGGACGGTGCCGTGCAAGCGGAGTTCGAGGAACAGCTGTTCGAAGGAGTCGATGCGCTGCTGCTGCCTGCGGTAGGCACCGATGATCAAGGAATGATCCATGCCGTTTTCAGCGATCGACAAATGCAGCTGACAGATAGCCATTTGTCTAAGCTGCCAAAGCACTGTACGGTGTATACAGGGATGGCCAAACCCTATTTGCGCCAGCTATGCGAGCAGCAATCCCTATCGCTCGTTGAGCTTTTTGACCGTGATGATGTCGCTATATACAACTCGATACCGACAGCGGAAGGCGCTTTGATGATGGCGATTCAGAATACGGATATTACGATTCATGGTTCGTCCTCCATGGTGCTCGGATTCGGTAGAACGGGCTTCACGATGGCGCGTACACTTCAAGGTTTAGGATCGAAAGTGAAGGTTGGGGTACGGCGTTCGGAGCAATTCGCAAGGGCTTCAGAAATGGGGTTTGAGCCTTTCTACATCAGTGGTTTGTTGCAGCATGTAAGCAATATTGACTTGCTTTTTAATACAATTCCGACTATGATAGTCACAGCGCAAATTATCGCAAATTTACCTTCGCGGGCCGTAATAATCGACCTCGCATCGAAGCCTGGCGGCACTGATTTCCGCTTTGCAGAGAAGCGGGGAATTAAAGCGATGCTCGCACCCGGACTACCCGGTATCGTCGCACCCAAAACAGCTGGACGTATCATGGCGGATTGCTTAACACAGTTGATTTTGGACGATACGATTAAGCGGGGGAATGGGATATGAATTGGTCTGGAATTACAGTAGGCTATGCTTTATCAGGTTCACACTGCACGTTTGCTGAAGTTATGCCAGAAATTAAGCGGTTCGTCGATGCGGGTGCCAACGTGGTGCCGATCGTTTCGAATACGCTTATGACCACGGATACTCGATTCGGAAAGTCCGAGGATTGGCAAGCGCAGCTAAAGGCTATTACAGGAAATGAGCTTATATCGACGATTGTGCAGGCAGAGCCGCTTGGTCCTTCAAAGCTGCTGGATGTTCTTGTCATAGCGCCTTGCACAGGCAACACAACGAGTCGATTGGCGAATGCGATAACAGACAGCGCGGTGCTTATGGCTGCCAAGGCGCAAATGCGCAATGGTCGTCCGCTTGTGCTCGCTATTTCTACCAATGATGGACTTGGTTTAAATGCCGCTAACATAGCGAAGCTGCTAGTGGCTAAACATATTTATTTCGTGCCGTTCGGCCAAGATAACCCTGTGCAGAAGCCTAACTCGCTGGTTGCAAGAATGGATTTGGTCTTGGAAGCATGTGAAGCTGCCCTTCAAGGAAAACAGCTTCAGCCTCTGCTAGTCGAACGTCATTCATGACACACGGATAGAGGGGAGACGACAGCAGATGTCGAATCAAAAATTGTTCAATGTTGCAGTAGTTGGTGCAACAGGCGCAGTAGGGGAACAAATACTAAAATTACTTGATTCTAGAAACTTCCCGATCAATGAGCTTAAGCTATTATCGTCTGCTCGTTCGGCAGGCACAAAAATTACATTCAAAAGCCAAGAGCTGACGGTTGAGGAAGCCACGCCGGATAGCTTCAAAGGCATTGAAATTGCTCTATTTAGTGCAGGCGGCGACGTTACTAAGGCGCTGGCACCGCATGCGGTTGAGCATGGCGCGATTTGTATCGATAATACGAACGCTTATCGGATGGATGAGCATACTCCTCTCGTTGTTCCAGAAGTGAACATCGAGAAGGTTAGCGAGCATAAGGGCATAATCGCTAATCCGAATTGTTCGACTATTCAGATGGTTACAGCGCTTAAGCCGCTTCAAGACCGTTATGGCATTTCCCGCATCATCGTTTCCACTTATCAAGCGGTATCTGGTGCAGGAAGTCGTGCAATAGATGAAATGCTGCGTCAAACGCAAGCAGCGTTGAATGGCGAGGCTGTCAATCCAGCTATTCTTCCGGTTGGTGCATTGCCAGTCAAGCATCAAATCGCATTTAATGCAATTCCGCAAATCGACAAATTCCAAGAGAACGGCTATACGCTCGAGGAAATGAAAATGGTTCGCGAAACGAAAAAAATTATGGGTGACGAATCCATTCAGGTTACAGCTACTTGCGTGCGTATTCCTGTCGTTTACGGTCACTCGGAATCCCTATATGTTGAGCTTAAAAACGACTACGATTTGGAAGAGGTTAAGCAGCTGTTAGCAGACGCGCCGGGCATTACGCTCGTAGATGATCCTGCTAATCAGCAGTACCCTCTTGCGACTGATGCAGCCGGCAAGCCGGATGTATTCGTCGGTCGCTTGAGACGTGATCTTGGTTCTGAACGCGGACTTAATATGTGGATCGTCTCAGACAACCTGCTTAAAGGAGCAGCATGGAATGCTGTTCAAATCGCCGAACACATCGCAAACGGTTCATTTATTAAGTAAGGGTATTCGGCTGCTTCCTCCCGGGATCGATCACGGAGGATAAACATATGCGCATCCTGATTCAAAAATTCGGGGGCACCTCTCTATCAACCGATCATGCCAGGGAACACGTTATCCATCACATTAGTAGAGAACGCAGTAATGGCTTCGCTGTTGTCGTTGTTGTATCGGCTATGGGCCGTAAGGGTGATCCTTACGCTACGGATACGCTGCTCCAGCTTATTCGTGACAATGGCGACAGACTGCCGGCGCGTGAACGGGATATGCTGTTAGGCTGCGGAGAAATGATATCCGCAGCCGCTTTATGCAGCTTGCTCAATGCACGCGGCATTCCTTCCGCCGTTTTAACCGGCGGACAGGCGGGCATGATTACTGACGAACAATATGGTCAAGCCCGAATTAAAGAGATTCGTCCAGATAAGGTACTCAGTCACTTGCATGCAGGTACGGTCGTCATTGTAACAGGCTTTCAAGGTAGCACGGCACAGGGCGATACGACTACTCTCGGTCGCGGCGGAAGCGATACTTCTGCGACTGCACTCGGTGCAGCGCTGCGTGCCGAAATGGTTGATATCTATACAGACGTGAATGGAATATTGACGGCTGATCCACGCATTGTGGAGGAAGCAAAGCCGCTTCCTGTCGTCAGCTATGCTGAGATATGCAATATGGCAAGGCAAGGCGCCAAGGTGATACATCCACGCGCGGTTGAGATTGCGCAGCAAGCTCGCATACCTCTTCGAGTACGATCCACCTTTTCTAATGAGACGGGGACGCTTGTAACCGATTCGGCCGAGCTGAAAGCAGCTCTGTCTGTTAAGGATCGACATGTAACTGGAATTGCCCATGTTTCTGGCATTACACAAATTTCGGTCAAGGCGATTGAAGGCCGTAATGATGTTCAACTGCAAGTATTTCAATCGATGGCTAAGCATCGCATCAGCGTCGATTTTATTAATGTCACGCCTAGCGGCGCTATTTATACCGTATTTGATCATGATGCCATGCGTGCAGTTGAAGTGTTGAAGGAGAGTGGTTTCGCTCCTTCAGCGATTAACGGCTGTGCAAAGGTATCCGTAATTGGCGGAGGAATGAATGGAGAACCTGGCGTTATGGCGCGCATTGTGGAAGCGCTGACGGAACAAGGGATCTCCATCATGCAATCGGCCGATTCTAATACTACGATTTGGGTGCTCGTACGTGAAGCGGATATGGCGGAAGCGCTTCGTTCTCTCCACGCGAAGTTCGAGCTTCATCGATAGAGAGCAACACTTTTGGGAGGAATTCAGATGGAATTTGGCAGATTAATTACCGCAATGGTAACCCCATTCGACGCGGACGGTCATATTGATTGGCATACGACAGGCCGATTGATTGATTATTTAATTGAGGATCAGCAAAGCGATAGTCTTGTCGTTTCAGGCACTACTGGCGAATCGCCGACGCTGTCCGATGAAGAGAAGCTGGAGCTGTTCCGATTTGCAGTCAAGCATGCGAATGGTCGTTGCAAGATTATTGCCGGTACAGGGAGCAACAACACGGCCCATTCCATCCATTTGACAAAAGAGGCAGAAGCTGCGGGTGTTGACGCTGTATTGCTTGTTGCTCCTTATTACAACCGTCCTAACCAAGAGGGACTTTATCAACATTTCAAAGCAATTGCGGAAGCAACCGCTCTGCCTATTATTTTGTATAACGTTGAAGGTCGCACAGGCGTGAACCTATCCGCTGAAACGACGCTTCGTTTAGCGCAAATCGATAATATTATCGCTACGAAGGACTGCGCATCAACAGATCAATTGACTCAAATTATAAGCGGCGCTCCCGCTGATTTCAAAGTGTATACCGGAGATGATAGCGCAACTTTGCCTGCCCTAGCTATTGGCGGGTACGGTACTATTAGTGTAGCAAGCCACATTGTCGGAGCCGAGATGAAAGAGCTGATCCAAGCGTACACAAGCGGCAACGTTCAGGAGGCTGCGCGCCTAAATGGACGTTTGCATCCGATTTTCAAAGGGTTATTCTTCTGTCCTCATCCTGTACCTAATCCCGTTGCCGTAAAATTTGCGCTCGGATTAAAAGCATTTTCAGTAGGCGGAGTTAGGCTGCCGCTTGTTACAGTGAACGAGGCAGAAGCCGCATTCTTACGCAATTTACTCGTATAAATAGACGTTTTCGTTGATTGCAGCCGGTGCATCCAGCATCGGTTTTATTTTTTTGGGAAGCATATTGGATAATAGCTTTATCGGGTTTCACTTGTATTCCAGCTTTTTCTTCATGTATAATGATTTCAAGTGACTGGGTGCGGCAAATATTTGGAAATGAACTTGACGTCAGAGCGGCATCTGACGATAACAGGGCATAGGTGTAATATGCTTCGGCATTACAACACCAAATGGGACTGTACGGAGCAATTCTGCTTTTCCATATTCAGACCATACTTACGAAGCCATTTTTTGCTTCGCAATAATTTAATATTACGAAGCCTTTATGCTTCGCAAAATTTCACAAAAATGTTCACGAAGCCATTCTGCTTCGTAAAAATTTATGAAAATGATTACGAGGCACATTTTGCTTCGCAAAATTTTAAGGAGGAAAGATACACTTGTCTAAGAAGAACAACCAGGATAAACTGCTCATTTTTGCACTAGGCGGAGTAGGCGAAATCGGAAAAAATATGTACGTCATCCAGTATAACAATGACATTGTTGTTGTTGACTCGGGCTTGAAGTTTCCAGAAGAGGACATGCTCGGTATTGATATCGTCATTCCGGATATTTCATACTTAACGGAAAATCGCGACAAGGTTCGCGGAATTATTATTACCCATGGACATGAGGATCACATCGGCGGTTTGCCATATGTGCTGAAAAGCTTAAATGTACCTTTATATGCTACTAAACTAACACTTGGCCTAATTGAAGGTAAACTGAAGGAAGCTGGATTGCTCGGAGAAACGAAACGTATTCTCATCAACGCAGACAGCGAAATTCAGCTCGGCACCATTCGTGCATCCTTCTTTAGAACGAACCACAGTATTCCTGATTCTGTTGGTGTCAGCTTGGATACTCCAGAAGGAACTGTCGTTCATACGGGTGACTTTAAATTCGACCATACACCGGTTAACGAGCAATTCGCTGATTTGCAGCGTATCGCCGAAATCGGAAAACGCGGCGTGTTGGCGTTATTGTCGGATAGTACAAATGCAGAACGTCCTGGATATACGCCGTCTGAAGCTCAGGTAGGCGACAATCTTGAAGATATATTCCGGAAGTCGTCTCAACGCGTTGTTGTCGCAACATTCGCATCGAACGTACACCGGATCCAACAAATCATTAATGCTGCAATCGCTACGAAACGCAAAATTGCTGTTGTAGGCCGCAGCATGGTGAACGTAGTTGGCATCGCTTCCGATCTTGGTTACTTGAACATTCCGGAAGGCATGATCATCGAACCGGAGGAAGTAAACAAATTGGCTGCGGATCGCGTTGTCATTTTGTGTACAGGCAGTCAAGGCGAACCGATGTCGGCGCTTACGCGCATGGCGCGCTCCACACACCGCAAGGTTGATATTTTGCCTGGCGATACCGTTATCATCGCCGCAACGCCAATTCCGGGCAACGAGAGATATGTGGGACGTACCGTGGATGAATTATTCCGCTTAGGCGCAAATGTTATTTACGGAAACGGCTCAGTATCGGGCGTTCACGTATCCGGCCACGGCAGCCAAGAAGAATTGAAGCTTATGCTTAACTTGATTAAGCCAAAATACTTCATTCCTATTCACGGTGAATACCGGATGCTTCGCCAGCACGCGAAGCTTGGTGAAGCGATTGGAATCGAACGAGAAAATATTTTTGTAATCGATAACGGCGACACAGTAGAGTTCCAGAACGGCAGCGGCCGCAAGGGCTCTAAAGTACAAGCCGGCAACGTATTGATCGATGGTTTGGGTGTTGGCGATGTCGGGAACATCGTACTTCGCGACCGCAAGCTGTTATCGCAAGATGGCATCTTGGTCGTCGTTGTTACACTTAGCAAGCAGGATGGCGCGATCTTGTCAGGCCCGGACATTATTTCTCGCGGTTTCGTTTATGTTCGCGAATCCGAGGGTCTACTGGATGAAGCAAATCGTATCGTTACATCAACGCTAACACGCCTCATGAACGATAAAGTGAATGAGTGGGCTTCACTCAAAACGAACGTGAAAGATGCGCTTGGCCGCTTTTTGTACGAGCAAACTCGTCGTCGCCCAATGATTTTGCCAATCATTATGGAAGTATAATTAAATTAAATAATGAAGAGAATCGCTTGTCCATTCCGCACTTGCCGCGGCGGACGCAGGCGGTTCTCTTTTTTTGTGCTTTATAGCGATTCTTGACTGTAATTGTATAAATTCGGCGCCAGACCTCATACTATGACAAGCATTATTTCATTTAGAGGGGGATTGTACATGAGCTCGCAACTACACACGGATTTATCGGCTGAACAGCAGGAACCAAATGCAGATGAAAAAAGAAAAGTTAACCCAGTCGTCGACACAATTCAACAGCTTGGCCAGACTGCAGTACCGGCGCTTAATGAGTCGAACATTTTTTGCATGACCATCATTGGGCAGGTGGAGGGACATCTTGTGCTGCCGCCGCAAAATAAAACGACGAAGTACGAGCATCTTATTCCGCAATTAGTGGCAGCAGAACAAAACCATAAAGTTGAAGGCGTGTTTATCGTTCTGAATACAGTTGGCGGTGACGTAGAAGCGGGACTTGCGATAGCCGAAATGATCTCATCCTTATCTAAGCCGACAGTGACGCTAGTACTGGGGGGAGGGCATTCCATCGGCGTTCCGATCGCAGTAGCTGGCGATATGTCATTTATTGCAGAAACAGCGACGATGACGATTCATCCTATCCGGTTAAACGGATTAGTTATCGGGGTGCCGCAAACGTTCGAATATTTGGATAAAATGCAGGAGCGTGTCGTCCGGTTTGTCACATCGCACTCCAACGTGTCAGAGCACATCTTCAAGGAGCTGATGTTCAAGACGGGCGAGCTTACACGGGATATTGGAACGACAGTTATTGGCTCTGATGCGGTGAAGCATGGATTAATTGATGCGGTCGGGGGCCTTGGTGAAGCGCTTAAGGAATTAAACCGGCGCATCGAGGCATCTAAGCTCGGAAGGGTAGAGGTGACCAGCCAATGACACTTTATACGAATATGCCGCTCGAATTAGTGATGGAAGGAATTCATAATGAAGTGGAAAAGGTGCAGGAGGTCTGGGCAAACGGGGTTAAAATGCAGGTCATGCCGGTTGCGCCCGGAATGGGGAAAATCGTCCGTCTTATCGAATGCGGTCTTGACGATTATTTGAATCCGAATTTGATGCCCGGCACAATTGTCCATTACCATTAACTGCAAACGGATGTTCGTACGAATGTCTCATAGGAACATTTGCCCACCTATGGTATAATCTTTTACCAGAGGTGACGGATTTGGCAAAGAAAAGAAGACGAAAAAAAACAATTGGCACAAACTTAAAATACGAAGTATACGGCATATTGCTTATTACAATCTCCATTATTGCATTATCCGGTGAAGCGGCTGTCGGGCGCTCGTTATCCAAGCTATTTGGGCTTGTGCTCGGCAAGTTTTATTTTGTGCTTGCATTAATTGGCATCGTTATTGGACTAACTGTCATGATTAAACGGGCTTGGCCAAGAGGCTGGACGAATAGACGGACGGGATTGTTTATTTTGGTGCTTGCTTTTACGCTGATGAGCTCGATCTCCGAAATCGAGCAGAAGCTAAGCCCCACGGTTGATTTGACCGGCACGACGATTTTTAGGCAGCTTAGCAGCGATTTACAGCTATCCTTAATTAGTGTTCCAGCTGCAAACGATTTGCCCATTAGAGACAAAGAAATAAGCGGCGGTTACGTCGGAGCCATTCAATACTCGTTATTTTTCTCTTTGTTTGGCTATTACGGCGCAAAGCTGATTATGTTCGTCATGTTCGCCATTTCCATTATGCTGATGACAGGGAAGTCGTATGTGGAATTAGGCAGATTGGTAAGCTCGCGTGCAACCCGCATGTTTAAATTGCTAGGAGCAAAATGGGCGAAACAGGCAGCTAGGCGTGCTTCTGCGGCATCTGCGGTGAATGTAGATCAAGTCGATGCTGATGATGATGACACGATAGATGATGATCATGAAGGCTATGTCGTGTCTCCTCCCAAAAAGAAGAGATCCTTGTTTTTCTCTTGGAGACAAGAAAGCAATACCGAGGAACAAGGCAAGAAGGAAGACGAGCAGGATGAGTGGGTGTTCGAGCCCAATAGCATTGAAGCGCGAACAAACAGCAAGCCAGCTTGGCAAAATGATCTCGATCCGCCATGGGAGAAATCTGGCGAAGACTTACATTCAGAACCGCTACATACCCAATCTATTCAGGAGCATGCTGTTCCTTGGGAAAATTCAGAGAATGGCTTAATCATCGATCCCGAGCTTCCAGCACCGCCTAATGAGGAAGAATGGAACGAATCGTGGCCAATTCAAGAGCTTGGTCCCTCCGAGGTGGCTGATGATTCCGATGAGAGCAAGCTTGAGGACGAGGCAGAGCTTCTTAATCCAGATTCGCTCTCAAGCGAAGCCTCCGAGGCTTCAGAAGCATTAGTGATAGACGAGAGCGCAGCGCAGCCGATACCAAGGCTTCCGATAGCTGAAGCAGAGCCAAGTACGGTGAAGCCATATCTGCTGCCTCCGTTTTCGCTGCTTACGAAGCCTAATTTACTTGGCAAAAGCGCAGATGCTTCTGATATGTACGACTCTCGCCGCAAGCTGGAGGCGACGCTCGAAAGCTTTGGCGTTCGTGCGAAGGTTCTCGATGTCGTTAGAGGCCCCGCGGTGACGCGCTATGAGGTACAGCCTGCTACCGGCGTAAAAGTGAGTCGGATCGTAAGCCTCACCGATGATATCGCCCTTGCGTTAGCCGCAAAGGATATTCGGATGGAAGCCCCAATTCCGGGGAAATCAGCGATCGGCATAGAAGTTCCGAACATGGAAGTATCCGTCGTTACGATGCGCGAGGTTATGGAGACAGCTACCTTCCAAAATGCTGCTTCCAAATTGTCTATCGCATTCGGCCGTGATATTTCCGGTCAGACGATTGTGGGCAATTTAGCGAAAATGCCCCATCTGCTCGTAGCTGGTGCTACAGGTTCCGGTAAATCGGTTTGTATCAACGGTATTATTACAAGCATTTTGTATAAGGCTGCGCCTGATGAAGTAAAGTTTCTTATGATTGACCCGAAGATGGTTGAACTCAACGTGTACAATGGCATTCCTCATTTGCTTGCTCCCGTCGTGACGAATCCTAAGCGGGCTTCGCTCGCTTTGAAGAAGATCGTCGTCGAGATGGAGAGCCGCTATGAGCTGTTCTCCAAGTCGGCAACGCGCAACATTGAAGGCTACAATACGTTGATGGCTGACAATCCAGCCGCTGTTCTCCCTTATATCGTCGTTATTGTGGACGAGCTTGCGGATCTTATGATGGTAGCCGCAAATGACGTGGAGGATTCCATCGCACGGCTTGCCCAAATGGCACGTGCTGCGGGCATTCATCTCATCATTGCGACGCAGCGGCCGTCAGTTGATGTTATTACAGGCGTCATCAAAGCAAATATTCCTTCACGTATTGCTTTTGGCGTTTCTTCGCAGGTGGATTCACGCACGATTCTCGACATGGTAGGGGCAGAGAAGCTGCTTGGCCGCGGGGATATGCTCTTCTTGCCAGTAGGGATGTCCAAGCCGATTCGGGTACAGGGCGCTTTTCTATCGGATCAGGAAGTGGAGACGCTCGTTAATTACGCGCGCGGCCAAGCGGAAGCGGAATATAAAGAAGATCTTGTGCCAGAGGTCGAGGAAGAGTCGGCAGAGGGCAATGAGGCGGTTGATGAGCTTTACGATCAAGCGGTGCAAATTATTTTGGAAGCGAAGCAAGCTTCAGTTTCCTTGCTGCAGCGACGCATGCGGATCGGCTACACAAGAGCTGCAAGGCTAATCGACCAAATGGAGGCACGCTCTATAGTGGGGCCATATGAAGGAAGCAAGCCTAGGGAAGTTCTGATTACGATGGACGAATTCCAAGCCGGCAGAGTCAGCTCATAATTTACGTGGAATGAACGAAGCAGGATAAAATGCATAGAAGAGGGATGAATTTCTCATACTAAAGTTAGGTAACGCTACCTTAAGCGAACTAACTTGCAAGAGAAAGGCAGATCCCAACATGAGAAATCGTTTAATTTTGGTAACCTCGATTATCGTGCTGCTGCTGTTCGGCTCCTTTTCGTTCATGCGCGGTGTGCACAACGAAACAAAGGAAACATTCAGCAACGCTACCTTAACGGTAGGCTCCTCTGGTCAGGACGTCTATGAATTGCAAGGACGGCTCAAGCATCTCGGTTATTTTAAAGGTGCAGTAGACGGTAAATTTGGAGCAACGACTAAAAACGCGGTAACATGGTTCCAGTGGAAGTTTGGTCTTAAATCGGATGGGGTTGTCGGAGCAAAAACAAAGCTAAAGCTTTGGGAAGCTACAAAAAGCTGGAAGCCTACAGCTAATTCCGGCGGATCTGGCGGCGGCAAGGAAACCGCCAGCTCGACAGGAGACAAAACGACAATCGGGCAGTCCAATCGACTTGGCTTGACGGATAATGATTTGCAGATTATGGCGAATGCCGTTTACGGCGAAGCGCGCGGCGAGCCTTATGAGGGGCAAGTAGCAGTTGCGGCTGTTATCATTAACCGTCTGAAATCGCAAAGCTTTCCGAACACAATCTATGGCGTCATTTTCCAGCCCGGTGCCTTCACGGCAGTTGCTGACGGTCAAATTTGGCTGAAGCCAAATGCCAAGGCAAGGGAAGCGGTTGAGGATGCGATTAATGGCTGGGACCCAAGTGGCGGCTGCCTCTACTATTTCAATCCGGATACAGCTACCTCCAAATGGATTTGGACTCGGACGCAGATCAAGACGATTGGGAAGCACATTTTCTGTATGTAACTATACGTTTTTCACGAAAGGAAGCAGCCGTTACTGCCTAGCGCAGCAGTGGTTGCTTCTTCCATTTCCTATAGGTTAGAATGGTATAGTGATTTGTCAATTGGAATAGATTTACTCTATAACGCACCGATGAAAGGAGCAAACCGAGTGACCCAATTCGAAAGAGGGCAGCTGCAGCGCATCCGTCTGCATGTGTTGCCTACAAAACGATTTAAAACGTTTGCCATTTCCTTATTTGCGGGACTTACGCTTGATGAAGCAACGGTAACGCCGGTTGCGCTCATTCCGTTCGTGCTCAGAAGAGGCACTGCTAATTTGCCTGAAACGATTGCTTTCCGTGAGAAGCTTGACGATTTATATGGCGCAGGCTTCGGTTTTGACGTATATAAAAGAGGCGATGCCCAAATCGTCCAATTCCGCATGGATGTAATCAACGATGAATTCGTCTCATCAAACACCTCGCTACTGGCAGAATCGCTGCATTTCTTGGGAGATGTGCTTACCGATCCGCTCATAGACGATAACGGCTTCCATCATAAATATGTGGACGCAGAAAAAACGACGCTTAGAAAACGGCTTGAGGCAATCGTGAACGATAAAATACGATATGCGGCTGAGCGCTGCTTGGAAGAAATGTGCGCAGATGAGCCTTACCGTCTGCATCCCCTAGGCAAACGATCTGAAATAGATGCGATAACGCCTGCATCCTTGTTTGAGAATTATGAGCAATGGCTGAATAACGCTGCGCTTGACCTGTATGTCGTTGGGGATACGACGCTTGAGGAAGTAACCCAGCTCGTGACCGAAGCATTCAAGCTGAAGGATGGCACGCCGTCTGCATATACGGTGCCTAACGTCCAGCATGCGGTCAAAGAAGTGAAGAAAGTAACGGAACGCATGGAGGTAAGCCAAGGCAAGCTGAACCTGGGACTTCGCACCGGTGTAGGCTATGGCGACGACGCTTATCCAGCAGCCTTAATGTACAACGGCATTTTGGGAGGATACCCGCATTCGAAGCTTTTCTTGAACGTTCGTGAGAAGGAAAGTCTGGCCTATTATGCAGCGTCAAGGCTAGATGGACATAAAGGGCTTTGCACGATTCAATCAGGCATCGAATTCGCAAATTACGAGCGTGCTGTCGCCATTATCGAGGAGCAGCTTGAAAGCATGAGGCAAGGCCAGCTTTCGGAACTTGAGATGAGCCAGACGAAGGCGATGATTTCGAATCATCTCCGCGAGCTTCAAGATTCCGCTTATGAGATGATCGCCTATGACTTCAACAGCGTGCTGACCGGGAAAGAGCGAAGTGCAGAGCAGCTGCTTGCGCAGGTTCAGGCGGTTACCGCTGAGGATATCGTGAAGGTTGCGGAGCGCGTGCAGCTCGATACGATTTACTTTTTGCGTGATCGAAAGGAGGCATAACCAATGCAAACGCTCAGCTATCCGAACGTACAGGAAACCTTGTATCGCGAAGTGCTTGATAACGGACTTGAGGTTATCGTGCTGCCGAAGGAAGGCTTTAATAAAACCTATGCGACATTTTCGACAAAGTATGGTTCGGTTGACAACCGCTTCTCGGTTGGCAATCAGCCTCCTGTGAAAGTGCCTGACGGCATCGCGCATTTCCTAGAGCACAAAATGTTCGAGGAGCCTACGGGCGATATATTTGCCGTATTTGCATCGCAAGGCGCTTCGGCGAACGCCTTCACGAGCTTCGACAGAACGGTATATTTGTTCTCGGCAACGGAGCAGATCAACGCCAATTTGGAGACGTTGATCAATTTCGTTCAAAATCCTTATTTTACAGATGCCAATGTAGAGAAAGAAAAAGGAATCATCGAGCAAGAAATCAATATGTATCGTGACAATCCAGATTGGAGAGTTTATTTTGGGTTGATTGATGCGCTTTATCATGAGCATCCGGTTCATATTGATATCGCCGGAACGGTGGAGTCCATCAGGCAAATCGATAAGGAAACCCTTTATCGCTGCTACGAAACCTTTTATCATCCCTCCAATATGATCTTGTTTGTTGTTGGCGGAGTGAAGGCGGAAGAAGTGTTCCAGCTTGTGCGCGATAATCAGAATAGCAAATCGTTTGAGCCGCAGGGACCGATCGAGCGATATTTTGAGAAAGAGCCCGAAGCTGTCAAGATCGCTCGCAAGGTGACGGAGCTTCCCGTTTCACTGCCAAAATGCATGCTCGGACTCAAAGAAAAGCAAACGGGGCTAACCGGTGAAGCGCTGCTTCGCCAAGAGGTGACGACTAAGCTGATGCTGGAAGCCCTTATCGGACCGAGCTCTACGCTCTATCAGCAGCTTTATGAGAATGATCTGATCTCGGACTCCTTCGGACACGAGTACAATTCGAGCACGGGATACGCCTTCTCGGTTATCGGGGGCGACACGCCAAATCCGGATGAGCTGATTAAGCAAATACGTTCAGCTATTGAGGGCATTTTAGCCAAAGGCATTGAACCAACTGCGTTCGAGAGAGCCAAGCGCAAAAAAATCGGCGGGTATTTGCGTATGTTAAACTCCCCAGAAGCCATTGCCGGCGAATTTACGAGATATCGATTCCGTGACAGCGATATGTTCGATGTGCTTGATTTCTATGAAAAATGCACGCTTGACGAGGTTAATGAGCGTCTTCGTGAGCACTTTGATTTTAATCAGCTATCCGTATCTATTGTGGAACAGCCGTCAAAATGAAGACGCTTCAGGAAATGACGGTGCTGATTACTGGGGGAGGCCGCGGCATCGGAGCAGCAATCGCCAGACGATTTGCGGCTGAGGGAGTCAACATCGTCATTCATTACTTGCAATCACATGAGACGGCAAACGAGACGGCACGTACCTGTATGGCGCTTGGTGCGAACGTACTCACTATCTCTGCCGACCTGCGCTCCAAGGAGCAGCTTGAGCGGATGCGGGAGAAGCTGGAGAGCCACAATATGCTTCCGGATATATTAGTCAACAACGGAGGCATTTCGCATTACGGCATGTTAATGGATGTGACCGAGGAAGATTGGGATGATGTGATGGCTGTCAACCTGAAGGGCATGTTTTTATGCTCGCAGCTGTTCATGCCGAATATGATTGCCCAGCGTTATGGCCGCATCATTAACGTTTCCTCCATTTGGGGGATGTCGGGAGCATCCTGCGAAGTGCTTTATTCCACAACAAAAGGCGGAATGAACGCTTTTACGAAGGCGCTGGCCAAGGAGCTGGCGCCGACGGGCGTTACAGTAAATGCGGTTGCGCCAGGCGCGGTGGATACCGAAATGATGGATAGCTTCAATGCGGAGGAGAAGGCTGCGATGCAGCAGGAAATTCCGGTTGGGCGATTTGGTTCAACGGAAGAAATCGCTTCACTCGTATATTTTCTGGCGCTGCCGGAATCTTCGTATATAACTGGACAAGTTATTAGCCCCAATGGCGGCTGGCATACATAGCTTGCGGCTGTCCTTTTTTGGCGGACAAGCCCCTTTGCATAATTAGACATGCTTTTACGCATGATAAGACTGTTGATGATTCTTTTCTATACCTGTAGGAGGCGAAGAAGCATGTCGACTGTCCTTTCTAACTTTGCAACATGGAAGCATTTTTTGGCAGACCGTGTATCACAAGCGAAAAAAATTGGGATGACGGAAGAAACGATTGTTTCCTTAGCTTACGAGATCGGCACTTTTCTTGAAGAAAAGGTTGATCCGAAAAATGAGGAAGAACGCGTATTGAAAGAGCTTTGGGATGCAGGCGACGAGTCTGAACGCAAGACGCTAGCCTGCTTGATGGTCAAGCTCGTCCAAAAATCGTAGCCCATTTTTTGCGATGGCGGCATTTCGTCAACAGAAGCAGCAGCAGAAGAGCCTCCCTTTAGGAGGCTTTTCTGCAATGTTTCTTTTTGGGTTGCAGGATTGTGACGAAAATTGTAGAATTATGTTTTATGACGGCCAGTTCAATCATTTACATACTTCTATACGATTAGGTTTAGGACGGTGAAAGCTTTGGAGTCGAAGCAGTGGTACATGGAATACAAAATACATAAGAACCGCCCAGGCTTGCTTGGAGATATCGCTTCATTGCTAGGTATGCTTGAGGTTAATATTATGACGATCAACGGCGTTGAGGATCGAACAAGGGGAATGCTTCTTCAGACCGATGATGACGAGAAAATCGAGCTGCTTGGCAAAATGCTTCAAAAGGTTGATAATATTACTGTAAACAAGCTGAGAACGCCTACCATCGTCGATATTTTAGCAGTCCGCCATGGACGCTATATCGAACGTGATTCCGATGACCGCAAAACGTTCCGTTTTACGCGCGATGAGCTCGGTATTTTAGTAGACTTTTTGGGCGAAGTGTTTAAACGTGACGGCAATCAGGTTATAGGTTTAAGAGGGATGCCGCGGGTAGGCAAGACGGAGTCCATCATTGCAGGCAGCGTATGCTCGAATAAGCGCTGGACCTTTGTTTCCTCTACTTTGCTTCGGCAAACGGTCAGAAGCCAGCTGTCTGAAGACGAAATGCAGCCTAACAATATTTTTATAATAGATGGAATCGTAAGCACGATTCGCTCGAATGAAAAGCACTACGGCCTGCTGCAAGAGATTATGGCTATGCCATCGACGAAAGTAATTGAACATCCAGATATATTCATTAAGGAATCCAATTTTGATTACAGCCATTTTGACATTATTGTAGAATTGCGCAATACGCCAGATGAGGAAATTTCTTATGAATCTTTCACAGCTAACTATACAGACGATTTCTAATCGGAAGGAGGCCGTCTCATGTCTGATTTAGGCGAACTACTTCGCAAGGCGAGAGACCAACGCGGCTTAACGCTTGACGATATTCAAGAAACGACAAAAATTAGAAAACGGTACTTGGAAGCGATTGAGAGTGGGGATCATACGGTTTTACCAGGTCCTTTCTATGTACGGGCATTTGTGAAAAATTACGCAGAAGCAGTTGGACTCGATCCGGATGAAGTGCTTCGCTTGTATCAGCATGAGGTGCCTGCTGCGCCGGTAGAGCAAATTGCCGAGCCGCTTGTCGTTAGGGCGCCGCGCAGGGTCAAATCTCAATCGTCAGAGAGACTTGGCAAAATCGGTTTCAGCGTTATGATGTGGTCCTTTCTTATTTTGATCGTTGTCGTCATTTGGGTATATGCGATCAACAGAGATTCTGGCGATCCGAAACAAGCAGATAACAGCACCAATATTACAGAAGTGTCCGAGCCGCCGACTGAGAATACGGATAATAACAACACTACTGGGAGCGAAAACGAGCCTAGTACACCACCCGTTTCTCCCACTCCGACTGTTGCGCCAACTACGGTTACGTTCGGAAGCAAGGTGGGCAAGGCTGATCAATACGATATTGGTCCGGCTGGGGTAGCCCATAAGGTTGAAGTTAAAGTGGTTGGCGGCCGAAGCTGGCTTGAGGTTCGCACAGGCAGCAATACGGGAGAGAAGCTTTATTCTGCGAATGCAGAGGATGGCACTATCGAAACCTATGATCTTACAGGTCCGATCTACATCAATGTGGGCAGATCTGATTTGACGGAAATTACCGTAAATGGCGTTCCCGTGCCTGATGGCGATCGGGCAGGCTCCAAAAAATTGCTGCTAAAGCCAGTCGGCGATGAGGCAGCTACAACGGATGGAGCAAATCCAACGGAGACGCCTAAAACGGAATAAATGATTACTGTACCAAAGGAGAGGTATGAAATGGCTTCAGAAAATGCTTTTGATATTGTATCCAAGGTGGATATGCAAGAACTAGCGAATGCGATTAAGCAAGCTGAGCGTGAGATTGAAACGCGCTTTGATTTTAAAGGCAGCAAGAGCTCCATCGCTCTCGAGAAGGAAGAGCTTGTTGTCGCTTCCGAGGATGACTATAAGCTCAAGAACGTGCTTGACATCCTATTGTCCAAAATGGTGAAACGCGGCGTTCCGATCAAAAACTTGGATTACGGCAAAATCGAAGGCGCATCGGGTAACACCGTCCGTCAACGCATTAAGCTAAGACAAGGCATTGAGCAGGATGTCTCGAAAAAAATCAATATTTTGATTCGCGATTCGAAGCTCAAAGTGAAAAGCTTGATCCAAGGCGATCAGATTAGAGTTTCAGGCAAAAGCCTCGATGATTTGCAAGCAGTGATGAAGCTGCTTAGAGAAGCAGATCTGCCAGTAGAGCTTCAATTCACTAATTATCGCTCATAAAACAAAAGCTTCGTTTCATCGCATTTTGAGAAACGGGGCTTTTCGTTTAGATGCTGCTTCCGATAAAAATTGAGGCTTTAGCCGCTTTTGACACGTGTAAAGGCATGTATTATACTTGGTTAGGTAGCTTCACGGAAGGATCTGGGGGAATACATAGATGAGAGAGAGAACAATTTCTATTGCTCAAAGCTGCTTATCAAATGGTCTGCAGCTGGAAATGAAAGCCGATTTCATTTACAAACGAGGGGTTCGCGTAACGCACACCTATGAGTTAGATCGATCTAAGGAGGGAATTGCGTGAATCTGGCGAATCGCATTACACTAGCCAGAATATTTTTGGTGCCGGTTATTATGTTTTTTCTGCTTATTAAAGTGGATTTGGGGTCGTTCAGCATCTCTGACTTCTCCATTACATACAATCAAATCGCAGCGGCACTCATTTTTATTGTGGCGGCAAGCACAGACGGATTAGACGGCTATATTGCGCGCAAGAACAAAATCGTTACGAATCTCGGCAAGCTGCTTGATCCTTTGGCAGATAAGCTGCTCGTAGCTGCAGTACTGATTTCACTCGTAGAGATGGACAAACTGAACGCATTGATTGCGATCGTGATCATCAGCCGGGAGTTTGCAGTAACAGGTCTTCGCCAGATCGCGCTTCTGGAAGGCTCCGTTATGGCTGCCAGCACTTGGGGCAAATGGAAGACGGCTATTCAAATTACGATGATTATCGCGCTATTGATCAACAACTTCCCATTCAATTTCATTGATTTTCCGTTTGATGTCATCGCGAGCTGGGTGGCAGCCGCGATTACGGTATATTCGGGAATCGATTATTTCTTGAAAAACAAGCATTTGATTCCGGTAGAATAAGGTCAAAGCATCTTCCCGTCAGACGGGGAGATGCTTTTGCTTATATGCATGCAAAAATGCAAACCTAGACCATTTGAGCGCAGAGGAGAACAGGAACCATGAAAGCAGAAATCATTGCGGTCGGCACCGAGCTGCTGCTCGGACAAATCGTAAATACGAATGCACAGTTTTTGTCGCAAAAGCTTGCTGGGCTAGGCGTCGACGTTTACTTTCAGACGGTTGTCGGCGACAACGCGCAGCGACTGAGGCAAGCGATCGAAATCGGAAGAAGCAGAGCCGATCTGCTTGTGTTTACTGGCGGACTCGGCCCGACGCAGGATGATCTTACGAAGGACGTGTTAGCCGATTATTTAAACCGCGAGCTGCTCATTCACGAGCCCTCGATGGCCCAAATTGAGCAGTTGTTCAGCTCGCGAGGCATTCATATGGTGGAGAGCAATCGCAGGCAGGCTCTGATGATCGAGGGCGGAGAGCCTCTGGAGAATACGACTGGCCTCGCTGTGGGCAATGGCTTGTCAGTAGACGGCACGCTTTATTTGCTTCTGCCAGGTCCGCCGCGCGAGATGAAGCCGATGATGGATGGTGCGGGAGAGGTGTGGCTGCGTTCCATGCTAGGGTCAGCAGATCCGCTTTATTCGCGTTTGCTGAAATTCGCAGGGATCGGAGAATCCAATCTCGAAGCGAAGCTGCTTGATCTAATTGATGGACAGGTGGACCCAACTATCGCTCCTTACGCAAAGGAAGGCGAGGTTTCTATTCGGGTATCCACGAAAGCAAGCACGTCAATCGAAGCGGACCTAAAAATAGATGAAACTGTCGAGAAGATTAAGGAACGAGTAGGCGAGTATTTGTATGCACAGAAGGACATTCCGATCGAGGAAGAGGTTGTGCACCTTCTGAGAGCCTCAAGACGCAAGCTGGCGAGCGCGGAAAGCTGCAGCGGGGGTTTGTTCGCAGAGCTAATTACAAACGTTCCTGGGAGCAGTGGAGAGTATGTAGGAGGGGTTGTTACCTACACCAATATAATGAAGCATCATCTGCTAAGCATTCCGATGACGCAGCTTGAAGGAGAAGGAGCGCCGGGCGCGATTAGTGATTCGACAGCGGGGTTGATGGCTGAAAGAGTCAGAGAGCTGTCGGACGCTGATTTTGGCGTGTCGCTGACAGGGGTTGCCGGACCTGCGGAATCCGAGGGCAAGCCAGTAGGACTTGTCTATGTAGGCATAGCTGAACGCGGCAAGCCGACAGTCGTTCATACCTTGAACCTTAGCGGAGGAAGAAGCATGATCAGGCTGCGGGCGGTAAAGGCAGCATTATATCGGCTTTGGATGGCACTGCAGGCACGTTAAAAGGGAAGCGGGCTTGCTTGTCGTGCCTATCAGCATGCGATCCCTTAAGTGAAATAAATAAAGTTTGTCAATTGTCGAATTGACAGCTATAATGAAGAATAGTTATCGGAAGAACCGTGGCGAAGAATACTTTGCTGCGGTTTTTTTATGCCCAAATTAGTCGTCAAGCAAAAATGCGAATGTATGTTCGAAAAAATGCTTGTCAACCTGCGGGAAAAAAGGTATCATTACATTATAAATAAAGAAGGATGTGAGTTTCTTGTCGGATCGTCGCGCTGCACTAGAAATGGCTTTGCGTCAAATTGAGAAACAATTTGGTAAAGGCTCCATCATGAAATTAGGAGAATCCACACACATGCAGGTAGAGACCGTTCCTAGCGGTTCGCTTGCTCTTGATATTGCATTAGGAATAGGCGGCTTGCCGCGTGGACGTGTTATTGAAATATACGGACCGGAATCTTCCGGTAAAACGACAGTAGCGCTTCATGCGATTGCAGAGGTTCAACGTATTGGCGGACAAGCTGCCTTTATCGATGCAGAGCATGCCCTTGATCCACTCTATGCAAGCAAGCTTGGCGTAAACATTGACGAGCTATTGCTTTCACAGCCTGATACAGGCGAGCAAGCATTGGAAATCGCCGAAGCGCTCGTACGCAGCGGCGCTGTTGATATCGTCGTTATTGACTCCGTAGCTGCACTCGTGCCGAAAGCGGAAATTGAAGGCGATATGGGGGATTCCCACGTAGGTCTTCAAGCGCGTCTGATGTCACAGGCTTTGCGCAAGCTTTCCGGCGCAATCAGCAAATCGAAGACGATTGCGATCTTCATCAACCAATTGCGTGAGAAGGTCGGCGTTATGTTCGGTAACCCTGAGACAACGCCGGGCGGTCGCGCTTTGAAATTCTACTCCAGCGTACGTCTTGATGTACGTCGTATTGAAACGTTGAAACAAGGCAATGACATGGTCGGTAACCGTACTCGTATCAAGGTCGTTAAGAACAAAGTGGCTCCTCCGTTCAAACAAGCAGAGATCGACATCATGTACGGCGAAGGCATTTCCAGAGAAGGTACGCTTGTTGACATTGGTGTAGAGATGGATATCGTACAGAAGAGCGGCGCATGGTTCTCTTACAATGGCGAGCGTCT
Organism: Paenibacillus sp. PL91; assembly: GCF_012935325.2. Lineage (GTDB taxonomy): Bacteria > Bacillota > Bacilli > Paenibacillales > Paenibacillaceae > Pristimantibacillus. Next base: position 189,852 of record NZ_JABBYG020000002.1, on the reverse strand, counting down.
TGGTCAAGGCCGTGAGAATGCGAAGCAGTACTTAAAGGATCATAAGGATATCGCTGAAGTCATCGAGAAACAGATTCGCGATGCGAGCAATCTGTCGGCTGCTGCAACTCAGGCTAATTTCAAAGCTGAGGAAGACGACGAAGAATTCGAAGATCTAGAATAAATCGACCTGAAATCATACATGCTGATGCTTCGCCGTCCCGATAGGGACGGCGAAGCTGTGTTTAGAGAGGATGTACGGTGTGGCCCATAGCAATATAAGCGAGGAAGAAGAATGGATGATTTTATCTGTTCGCCTGGATAAGAAGGAACGAAGATTATACCATCTCTTTGCTGAGTCAGAGGAACCGATCTTGTCTGTACATGAAGATATATTGATTCGTTATCGACTGACCAAAGGGCAAATTTTAGCGGAGGTTCAAATCGAAGAAATACGAATGGAAGATGAACGCTACCGTGCATATGTGCTGGCTATCGCTTATTTGGGCGCTAGGCCGAGAACAAGAAAGCAAATCGAGCAGTATTTAAATCGCAAGCTTTTTGAAGCTGATAACATTCAATATGCCCTCGACCGTTTAGAAAGGGAGCATATTGTGGATGATGAACAATATGCACGCCAATTTGCGACAAGCCGGCTCAAAAACAGCTTGAAGGGGCGTCGCTTCATCCAGCAAGAGCTGCAGCAGCGAGGCGTGTCGAAAGAAGCCGCAGCAGAAGCAACCGGATCGTTAGACCGCGATGTCGAATTAGCATCAGCCAAAAAAGCTGCGGAGAAGAAATGGCGATCCGTAAAAGGCGAGCCGATTGACCGAAAACGCAAGCTAATAGGCTATTTAATGCGTAGAGGCTTTCCATCAGATATCGTGAAGGAAGCTATAAAGTGGATTGATCAAAATGGGGAAGACGAAGCATTCGAGGAAGATGATGGGCTTTTGCTTGACAATTGATTTTACGAAAAGATAAAATGAGGTTGTATTCCTTCATTATTGAATCAATTTTCCTTCCAAAAGTTGATTCAAAACGATTATTTTCGTCAAATTAGTAATTGTTGAAACGGTTTGAAGCCGGTTGAAAACCTAATATCATCCCAAGCAGTGCCTTGGTGTATGCAACAAGGAGGTGAACAAGATGCCTGAGATCGTTTGGATCTTGATCTGTCTCTTTGTTGGCGCAATATTCTTTGGGATTGGTTATTTTATTCGAAAGTCGATTGCCGAGGCCAAAATTTCAAGCGCTGAGCAAGCTGCAATCCAAATCGTAGAAAATGCGAAGAAGGAAGCGGAAGCTCAGAAGAAAGAAACCGTGCTAGAGGCAAAAGACGAAGTCCACAAACTTCGTTCCGAAGCCGAGAGAGACATTCGTGAACGACGCAACGAGGCTCAACGTCAGGAAAGACGTTTGCTCCAAAAAGAGGAGTCGCTGGATAAAAAGTTAGAAGCGCTAGAACGCAAAGAAGAAACTGTAGCCAACAAAGAAAAACGGATCGAAGAAACGCAAGAGGAGATCGATTCCATTTACAAGCAGCAGCTTAGTGAATTGGAACGTATATCGAGTCTCACAACGGAAGATGCGAAATCGATCATTTTATCCAATGTTGAACAGGAAGTACGACATGAGACAGCACAGATGATCAAAGAGATCGAGCAGCAAGCGAAAGAAGAGGCAGATAAGAAAGCCCGTAATATTATATCACTTGCGATTCAACGCTGTGCGGCAGATCATGTGGCTGAAACGACGGTATCCGTTGTTACATTGCCAAATGAAGAAATGAAAGGCCGCATTATTGGGCGTGAAGGCCGAAATATCCGTGCTTTGGAAACATTGACTGGTATCGATCTAATAATCGACGATACACCGGAAGCGGTCATTTTGTCTGGTTTCGACCCGATAAGACGCGAAATTGCCCGTACTTCTTTGGAAAAGCTTGTAGCTGACGGTCGTATCCATCCTGCCCGCATTGAAGAAATGGTTGAAAAATCTCGTAAAGAAGTGGACGAGCGTATCCGTGAATACGGTGAGCAAGCTACTTTCGAGGTTGGAGTTCATGGCTTGCACCCGGATTTAATCAAGATTCTTGGTCGATTGAAGTACCGGACAAGTTATGGTCAGAACGTATTAAAGCACTCCATGGAGGTTGCTTACTTGACTGGCTTGATGGCAGCAGAGCTTGGCGAAGATATTACGCTGGCGAAGCGTGCAGGATTGCTGCATGATATCGGTAAAGCGCTAGACCACGAAGTGGAAGGCTCACACGTTGAGATCGGCGTTGAGCTTGCTAAGAAATACAAGGAGCATCCTGTCGTTATTAACAGTATTGCCTCCCATCACGGTGATACGGAAGCTACTTCCGTTATCGCGATGCTCGTAGGAGCGGCTGATGCATTGTCGGCTGCGCGTCCGGGAGCTCGCCGTGAAACGCTTGAAACGTACATTAAACGACTGGAGAAGCTAGAAGATATTTCCGAATCGTTTGATGGCGTTGAGAAATCGTATGCGATTCAAGCTGGCCGCGAAGTGCGCGTCATGGTGCAGCCAGAGAAAATCGACGATACGGAAGCATTCCGCCTCGCACGTGATATTACGAAAAAAATCGAGAGCGAGCTTGATTATCCGGGACATATTAAAGTTACGGTCATTCGAGAAACACGCGCGGTTGAATATGCGAAGTAATTAACAAAAAAATATTAGCTTTACGGAAAAGTGGCTGCTAGTTAGCCACTTTTCTGTTTGCAGGCGCATAAAAAAGGAAGTGTACCCACATGAATGTATTATTTATTGGCGATATCGTAGGCAACGTAGGGAGAAACGCATTGAAGCGCGTGCTGCCAGCTCTAAAGAGCAAATACAATCCTCATATTATCATTGCAAATGGCGAGAATGCGGCTGCTGGCCGCGGGATCACGGCAACAATTGCGAAGGAATTTTTCGAATGGGGCATCCATGGCATAACGATGGGCAACCATACGTGGGATAATAAAGATATTTTTGAATGGATTGACGACGAGCCTCGTCTCGTTCGCCCGGCGAACTACGCGGAAGGCGCACCTGGACAAGGCATGGCCTTCATTAAAGCCGGAGGAAAGCAGCTGGCCATCATTAATTTGCAAGGACGTACGTTTTTGCCGCCGATTGATTGTCCTTTCCGCAAAGCAGATGAGCTAATTGAAGAAGCTAGGGAGCAGACGAACAACATCCTCGTCGATTTTCACGCGGAAGCTACGTCGGAGAAGATCGCAATGGGCTGGCATCTTGATGGCAGAGCCTCGATCGTGCTGGGAACACATACGCATGTTCAGACAAATGACGATACGATTTTGCCTGGGGGAACGGCTTACATAACGGATGTTGGCATGGTTGGACCTAAGGAAGGCGTGCTCGGAATGGAGCGCACTGCTGTTTTGCATAAATTTATTACTCAGCTGCCGGTCCGTTTTGTAGTGGATGAGGGCAGTTGGCATTTGCATGCGATATCCGTACAAATTGATGATGCAACAGGACAAGCCCGGAAAATCGAAAAAATACGTCTCACGGAAGATGAATGGCTTCTTATGTAACGCTTTGAATCTTTGAAAAGTTCCGACAATTCAGAACAGTTTGTTAATTACAAGAATAAAAGCAGGAATTTTTTAATCTCCCTCGAATACTATTTAAAAGTGGAATCCATCCAACAGTCCAAGGGGAGGTTCTTTTTATGGATGTATTAAAAGTTTCAGCAAAGTCCAATCCAAATTCCGTTGCAGGTGCGCTAGCTGGCGTTCTTCGTGAACGTGGTGGTGCGGAACTGCAAGCCATTGGAGCTGGTGCGTTAAACCAAGCGATCAAGGCTGTTGCTATTGCTCGCGGATTTGTCGCTCCCAGCGGGGTGGATTTAATTTGTATTCCAGCTTTTACGGACATCGTCATCGACGGGGAGGATCGAACAGCAATCAAATTGATTGTTGAGCCTCGGTAGCAAGTCCAAGCGGCGTAAATGAATAAGCCAATTGGATGAAAATGAAACGGTTCGCCTGTTTACGTCGTAGACAGGTTTTTTTGCTGCGATTCAAACGTATAGGGAGGTGCGACTATGAAAGTGGTCGATTTTCATTGCGATGTGCTTTGCAAGCTGCTGATTGACGAGAATTTGACGTTTCAAGGAAGTATGGCTGGAAGTTTGGATGTTACATACGAGCGCCTGAAGGCAGCAGGAACGATTCTGCAAACATTCGCAATCTATATTCCTCAATCGATAAATGGACGGTTAGAGCCGATTTTGGAGAGCGTGGACCGCTTTCACCAATTGGTGCTGTCTTGCAAGGATATGATGTGGGTGAGAACGGCTGAAGAGCTGGACTCTTGTATACAGGATGGGAAAATAGGAGCGCTATTATCGCTTGAAGGAGTCGAAGGGCTTCAAGGACAGATGTCGCTGCTCCGGATCATGCATCAACTAGGCATACGTGCTGCAGGGCTGACCTGGAATCATGCCAACTGGGCTGCAGACGGTGCGATGGAGCCGCGCGGCGGAGGCTTGACGGCAAAAGGTAGATTGTTTGTAGAAGAATGTGATAAATTGGATATACTGTTAGATGTATCCCATTTGTCTGAACGGGCTTTTTGGGAGGTGGCCGAGCTATCGCAAAGGCCGGTGCTCGCATCCCATTCTAATGCAAGAGCGATCTGCAATCATCCGCGTAATTTAACGGATGCTCAGATAGCGAAATTAATTGCAAAGGATGGACTCATTGGCGTTACCTTTGTGCCTTGGTTCGTATCGGATGCAGAAGTCGTGGTCATCGATGATTTGCTTCGTCATATTGAGCATATTTGTGAGCTCGGCGGCGAGTCCCACATTATGCTTGGTTCAGATTTTGACGGCATCGATAAGTATATAAAGGGATTGACGCATCCCGGCGAGCTGCTTGCACTTCAAGAAGCGATGCTTAAGCGATATTCAGCAAGCCAAGCCGAGCAATTTATGTCGGGAAATGCTTTGCGTTTTTTGAGAAAAATGCTTCCCGCACGCTAAAAGGCATTCGATCTACTTGCGGTATGGAATCAATCGAAACAAACTATGCGTTCGTTAAGCGTTTACATCTTGATTTTTATGCATATGCGCTTTAAAATTGTTGTGACTGTTATGACTTATACTATATAATTGCTTAATAATATTCATGATTTGCACGTTCTAGAAAAAGAGGAGTTGGGCATTTTGATCAGTCAATTGTCTTGGAAGATCGGGGGACAACAAGGGGAAGGGGTCGAAAGTACAGACCGAATCTTTTCTACGGCTCTTAACCGCTTGGGCTATTATTTATATGGATACAGGCATTTTTCTTCGAGAATCAAAGGCGGACACACCAATAACAAAATTCGTATAAGCACGAAGCCGATTCGTGCTATTTCTGATGATTTGGACATTCTAGTCGCGTTCGACCAAGAAAGCATAGATTTGAACGCGAAGGAGCTTCGTTCAGGCGGCGTTATCGTTGCGGATGCAAAGTTTAATCCAAGCGTTCCAGAGGGTATAGATGCAAGGCTGTTTGCTGTACCGATTACAGCTATGGCTGAGGAGCTGGGCACTTCTTTGATGAAGAACATGGTTGCCTCCGGCGCATCATGGGCGCTTCTTGGACTGCCGCTTGAAGTATTCAATAAAGCGGTTGAAGAAGAGTTCGGACGCAAAGGCGCAGCTGTCGTTGAGAAAAACATTGAAGCGGTTAAGCGCGGCGCCGAGTTTGTTCTTGAGCAAGCGGGCGGACCGCTCGATGCGTTCAAGCTGGATGCGGCTGACGGCCAGCAGAAGCTGTTCATGATCGGCAATGAAGCGATCGGTCTCGGCTCTATCGCGGCAGGCTGCCGCTTGATGGCTGCTTACCCGATTACGCCGGCGTCCGAGATTATGGAGTATTTGATCAAAAAGCTGCCTAAATTCGGCGGTACGGTTGTACAAACCGAGGATGAAATCGCAGCGGTAACGATGGCGATTGGCGCAAACTATGCGGGTGTCCGCACGATGACCGCATCCGCTGGACCTGGTCTAGCGCTTATGATGGAGGCAATCGGCCTTGCCGGCATGACGGAAACGCCGCTCGTAATCGTGAATACGCAGCGCGGAGGCCCGTCTACTGGACTGCCTACCAAGCAAGAGCAATCGGATTTGAACGCAATGGTATACGGTACGCACGGCGAAATTCCAAAGATCGTTATCGCTCCGGCTTCGATCGAGGATTGTTTCTACGATACAATCGAATCCTTTAACCTTGCAGAGCAATATCAGGTTCCGGTTATTTTAATGACGGATCTCCAGCTGTCGCTAGGTAAGCAATCCTGCGATCAACTGGATTATAACAAAATTGAAATCAAACGTGGCAAGTTGGTCGAGAATGTACCAGCGCTTGAAGGCCATGATTTATTTAAACGCTATGAGCTTACGGCAGACGGCGTGTCTCCACGCGTACTGCCAGGCGAGAAGGGCGGCCTGCACCACGTAACAGGCGTTGAGCATGATGAGACGGGACGCCCGTCGGAGAATGCCTTGAACCGCCAGCACATGATGGATAAGCGTCTTAGCAAGCTGGATAACATGCTCATTCGGGACGCGATTCGCGTAGACGCACCTCATGAAACGCCGGAGCTTCTCATTATCGGAATGGGCTCTACCGGCGGCACAATTGATGAAGCTAGAAGCTTGCTTGCTCGAGAAGGCATATCGACGAACCATATTACGATTCGCCAGATTCATCCTTTCCCGACGAAGCCTCTGCTTCCTTACTTGCAAAATGCAAAAAAAGTGATCGTCATCGAGAACAATGCTACTGGACAGCTTGCTTCCCAAATCAAAATGAATGCAGGTTTCGCAGAAAAAATCGAAAACTTGCTTAAATATGACGGCAATCCGTTCCTGCCCTCCGACGTTCACAAAGCATGTAAGGAGTTGAGTTTAGATGGCAACGTTCAAAGAGTTTAGAAATAATGTAAAGCCTAACTGGTGTCCAGGCTGCGGAGACTTCTCCATTCAAGCAGCTATTCAACGTGCTGCAGCTAACGTCGGTCTTGAGCCTGAAAATTTGGCTGTCATTTCCGGCATAGGATGCTCGGGTCGAATTTCCGGGTACATCAATGCTTATGGCTTCCATGGCATTCATGGCCGCGTGCTTCCAATTGCACAAGGCGTTAAGCTGGCTAACCGCGAGCTTACAGTAATCGCCTCAGGCGGTGACGGAGATGGCTTTGCAATTGGCATGGGCCACACCGTACACGCTATTCGCCGCAACCTGAACGTCACCTATATCGTCATGGACAACCAAATTTATGGCTTGACGAAAGGTCAAACCTCGCCGCGCAGCGCTGAGGGCTTCAAAACAAAATCGACGCCGGAAGGCTCGATCGAGTCGACGCTTTCGCCGCTCGAGATCGCGCTGTCCGCAGGTGCTACATTTGTAGCCCAATCGTTCTCCAGCGATTTGAAGCAATTAACGAAGCTGATCGAAGAAGGTATCAACCATGAGGGCTTCTCCTTAATCAACGTATTTAGCCCATGCGTAACCTTCAACAAAATCAATACGTACGATTGGTTTAAAGAAAATATCGTCAACCTGGAGCAATTCCCGGATTACGATCCTTCCAACCGTGTGCTTGCGATGAACAAGATCATGGAAACAAACGGAATGCTTACTGGTCTTATTTATCAGAACAAAACGCGCAAATCCTACGAGGATCTCGTAACAGGCTTCAAGCCTGAGGGCCTTGCTAAGCAGAATATCAAGATTTCCTCCGAGGAATTCGAGAAGCTTGTTGCCGAATTTAAATAAATGGTATGATAAGCATACGGCCTAACGGCTGTATGCTTTTTCATTCGAGAGATTGGAAAGTCGATTATTTCATAGCAGGAGAGTGACAACATGATACATAAGGAAGTTCCAATCGGCGTATCTGCAAGACATATTCACTTATCAGAAGAGCATGTCGAGCTTCTGTTCGGAGAAGGATACCAATTAACAGAAATGAAGCCTTTGTCCCAGCCTGGACAATATGCTGCCAATGAAACGGTTGCTGTTGTTGGTCCAAAGGGGACGTTTGCTAAAGTAAGAATTCTCGGCCCGGCAAGAAAGCAGACTCAGCTCGAGGTTTCCCGCACAGACGCATTTGCGCTTGGCATTAATCCTCCGGTAAGGGAGTCAGGCCATACAAAGGGTTCGGCAGGCATTAAGCTCCAAGGGCCTGCTGGAGAGGTTGAGATCGAAGAGGGCGTAATCGTCGCCGCTCGTCATATCCACTTCCATACGAGCGACGCAGAGCGGTTTGAAATAGCGGACAAGCAGCTGCTGAAGGTTCGTTTTGAAGGCGAGCGCGGGGTTGTATTTGAAAATGTAGTCGCACGCGTATCGGAGCAATTTTCGCTTGATATGCATATCGATACAGACGAAGCTAATGCGGCGGGCGTGAAAAACGGAGATAAAGCAGTAATCATCGATTAAGCTAAAAAAGAGAAGACAGCTCCCGAATCGTTAATGACGATCAGGGAGCTGTCTTCTTTGTTATATGCGTATAAGTAGTTCCGATTAATGTCCCATCATCATGGACACTTCAGGCTTCTCATCAGGGTCAGCACCGAGCTCTTGTTTCGGTCTGCGAAGCAATAAAGCTGCGATAGCGCCGATGATTGCAATCGATCCTAGAATGAAAAACGTATCGCCATAAGCGGAGTACACGACGTTTGGACCTGGGTTTGTCGTACCGTAATGCTCCATCCGGCTAGCGAGTATGGTCGACAAGCCAGCAACTGCGAAGGAGGTCATGACCTGCTGCGCTGCTGCTGTTAAAGAGGTTACGCGGCTTACGAGCTCTCTTGGAGCGGACTGCATAATATGCGTGTTAAGCGGCATCATCGACAAACCCATGCCAGCTCCTAGCATCGCGAGAGGAATCATAAGCGTAAGTAGAGTCGTATCTACAGAGATTTGGCTTAAAATAAAGCCAGCTATCGTGACAAGGGATAAGCCTGCTATAACGATGGGACGCGCGCCAAAACGGTCAAACAGCTTGCCGCCGATTGGCATAAAGATACCAGCTGCTATTGCTTGCGGCAGCAAGATAAGGCCCGTGTCGAAAGCAGAGTAACCTTTGGCGATTTGCAAGAAAATCGGTATGAGGAACAACGTTCCGAACAATGCGATTTGTACGATCCATTGCAAAACGATGCCGCGGGTAAAATGGCCTGATTTGAAAACGCGAAGCTCAAGCAAAGGCTCTTTGCGGTTAAGCTCAACAAATATGAAAATGATAAGCGCGATACCGCCTACGATCATACCCGTCAATGCCTCAGGTGAGGTCCAGCCGCTGCCTTCGCCGCCCTCGCCGCCGCCTGCGGAGCTAACGCCGTAAACAAGCATGGCGAACGCTAAAGGAGCAAATATCATACCTAAGAAATCAAGGGTAGGTACACGCTTTCGCTCAACGTTAGGCAAAGTGCGAAGACCTACGATAACGGCGATGATACCAATCGGAAGATTAATGATAAAGATCCAGTGCCAGGTTACATAATCAATAAGCCAGCCGGCTACGACAGGGCCAAGGGCAGGGGCTAAAAGCATCGGAATACCGATCATCCCCATAACTGCGCCTTGCTTGCCGGGAGGGCTGAGTCTAAAGGTGAAAGCCATAGCGATTGGTGCTACCATACCGCCCCCCAGACCTTGGATAACCCGGAATACGATAAGCTGCTCCGCTGTTGTTGCTAAAGCGCATAGAGCCGAGCCTAGTGTAAACATGATGATCGAGAACAAGAAGATTTGTTTGGCTCCGAAACGGTCGGACATCCATCCGGCAAGCGGAATTACGGCGGCCTGTGCTAACATGTAGCCCGTTATCGTCCATTGAACGACAGTCATCGAGCTTTTGAAATCTTCCATCAAGCCAGGCATAGCGACATTCATTGCAGTACCGTCCAAAATAACCATAAACATACCGACAATGATAGCGATGAGCGGTGCGAGAATATTGCGAATCGACATCGGATCGCCAGTGGGTGCTGCTTTTTTTGAAGCTGAAGCCATTTCATTTCCTCCTATCCGTATTTGGGTCTATTCTTCCTATTATTGACCTGTACAGCATGTGAGGCTACAATAAAAAGATGACCGCATCTATGTGCGGACAATTGTCCGCACTACTGAATAATAAAGACGAATGAGGCAATTGTCAATCGTTTCATTTGTTAACGCGGAAAAAGGAGATTGGAACGATGACTGCACCAGAAAACAGCAGAACGAAACAAGAACTCAGCAAAGCGATTTTGCATACTGCTAATCACTTGTTTACGGAGCATGGGGTAGAATCGGTCAGCATGCACCAAATCGCCAAATCGGTTGGCATTGGTCAAGGCACCCTTTACCGGCGGTACTCAAATAAGGGCGATTTGTGTATGGATATGATGAAAGAAAACTTCGAGATTTTCATCAGCGAGATCGACGAATATTTGACAGAGGGTGCGCAGCTGCCCGTACACGAGAGATTGAGCGGGGTTATGCGCAAAATGATTGCATTCATCGACAAGGAGTTTAAATGGCTTGGCGTCGTGCATTCCTTTCATAAAATCGAAGATCATAAAGGCGATTTTTTTCAATCGCGGCCTTATTTATATTTGCATCATGTGCTTAGCAGCTTGATCAAAGAAGCTGTCGAGAAAGAACAAATGCAGCCTATTGATCCCGCCTACTCGGCCCATTCCTTTATATCCATCCAATCGCCGCACACCTACAAACAGCTGCGTTGTGTAATGGGGTATACATGCGAGGAGATCCAGGATCGTTTTTGTAACACCTTTATTGATCCTTTGTTTCGTTAGCAAAAGCGTGCTATGAAAAAGAAGACAGCGATTTCGCTGTCTTCTTTTTTGATTGGTTTTCATTTCGGATCAAGGCTGATGCGCAGTCCTAACCGGTGTAATGATGTAAAGCGCGTCTTGGCTGTTCGTCGGCTTAATGATGATAGGCTTATGCTTGCCTGTTAATTGCAAGTACACCTGCTCGCTGTCAATGGCCTGCAAAATGTCTCGCATAAATTTGCCATTAAAGAACACGGTCAACGGCTCTCCGCTAAACGCTTGGACTTCAAGCTTTGCCGAGACATCGCCAACTTCAGCAGCATTAGCAAACAGCTCGATCTCAGCCGATGAAATTTGCAGCCCGATAACAGGCGTATGCTGAGCGATCAGAGTGACACGCTGAACGGCATGAAGAAATGCAGCGGCATCCAGCGTAAGTTCGGTAGAACATGGTTTGGGAACGAGTCTTTCAATCGAGGGAAACGACCCTTGTATGAGCAGGGACTGCATGGTGAAGTTCTGTGAGCTAAAGCAAATGATGTGATCTGCCACCGTAATTTGTGTTGCGCTTGAACGGTCTGATAGCATTTTGGAATAATCGGACAAATGCTTGGCTGGGACAATCACTGCTGGCGCGAGGCTTGAACGATCAGAGCCTAGATCCGCAGCGCGGACTGCAAGCCGGATGCCATCGGTGGCGACTAGCTTCAGCTTCCCCAGATCGGCTTGGCAGGATATCCCTGTCAATATCAGCTTTGAGTCATTTGTCGATGCAGCGAAGGTGACTTGCTTGACCATCTTTTTGAAATCGACGCTCTCTATGCTAAACCCTGCTGAGCTGGCAACATGATGCATGTCCGGAAATTGGGAAGCATCCATTGCAGCGAGCCTGTAAACGGAATTGTCTGATTCGATGCGAATAAATTGATTTTCGATTTGTTTGAGTGTGACTATGCTATCGGTTGAAAAGCTGCGAATGATATCGATGAAGAAACGTGCAGGAATGACTGTGCTTCCTTCTTGATGAATTCTCAGATGATCGGGATGGCAGGGTACCACATACTGCAAGGATAGGGAAGCATTGCTTGCTGTTAATGTTAGCGCGCCGCTTCCAGCGTGAACCTTGACACCTGTAAGAATGGGCGATACTGCTTTAACGGAGATTGCGGCTGCAATATGCTGCAGTCCGATATGTAACGATTGCTGTCTTGTTTCAACCAACACCAGCATCACCTGCCTTTACGTGATTTGGTTGTTCTCGTTCAATGAAAATTCAAGGATGCCTCGAATGACTTCGGATCTGGAGAGGCCAGATTCGTTGCATCTGTTTTCCAGCTCATCCCAAACTTCTTTGGTGAGGGTTAAAGATATTTTCTTCGTCTCGCCAATTCCTTTCCTTCCGGCGCCTGCGCGAGGCCCGCCTCGGGAAAACATGATCGATACTTGCCCCTCATGCTCGGGTACAGCGATTTTAATTTTTTTGCTGGGCATACCTATACCTCCCCTGTTATTTGAATTAAGTAACCTAAATCATAACCTATCTATTAACTTTAACATGGAAAAAACGATAGGGCAAGTGTATGTGGCGATAGGTTTTTTGCATAGGGATATGATGGATAAGGCGGGGGCGTTGTGGTATAATTTCATATTGATGTTTAAATAGAATAAAAATAATGTTTTAGCGGCATTGAAAATAAAAGGATGTGAGAACACAATGACGAAAGCGAACTCAACGGACTTAAAATCCGTCAAGGGTGAGAAGGACTACTCCAAATATTTTGATTTCTCAGATGCGAAGGTGCTGAGTGAAGAGGACGGGAAAACGACTTTGCGCATCAAGGGGCGCAACATTCAAATTAACTCGACTCCGAATCACAAGGATGAGAAGAAACGCGGCAAAGAGGATATCGAGGTGCATTACGATTTTGCAATCCCGGATGAGCTGCGAACGATCGGCGTGGGCAAGTTTTATTTGATCCAAACGTACGGCTGCCAAATGAACGAGCATGATACCGAGGTCATGAAGGGCATGTTCGAAGAGATGGGCTATACGTCTACGGAGGATCGGAAGCTTGCGGACGTGATTTTGCTCAACACATGCGCGATTCGCGAAAATGCGGAGGACAAGGTGTTCGGCGAGCTAGGACATCTAAAGACGCTGAAGACGGAGAAGCCGGATTTGCTTCTCGGCGTTTGCGGCTGCATGTCGCAAGAGGAGTCAGTCGTTGGACGGATTTTGCAAAAGCATTCTTTTGTAGATATGATCTTTGGAACGCACAACATTCATAGACTTCCCTATTTGCTTCGAAATGCTTACTTCAGCAAAGAGCTGGTTGTCGAGGTATGGTCCAAGGAAGGCGATATTATTGAGAATATGCCTAAGAAGCGCGAGGGAATGCGTGCTTGGGTCAATATCATGTATGGCTGCGATAAGTTCTGCACCTATTGCATCGTCCCTTATACGAGAGGCAAGGAGCGCAGCAGGCGACCTGAGGACGTTATTGCCGAGGTTCGCGAGCTAGCCAGAAAAGGATTCAAGGAGGTTACGCTGCTTGGCCAGAATGTTAATGCCTACGGGAAGGACTTCGAGGATATCAGCTATCGCTTTGGCGATCTGATGCAGGACATGTCCAAGATCGATATCCCGCGCATTCGCTTTATGACGAGCCATCCGCGTGATTTTGATGACCATTTGATTGAGGTGCTAGGAACGGGCGGCAACTTGGTTGAGCATATTCATTTGCCTGTGCAGTCTGGAAGCACGGAAATATTGAAACGAATGAGCCGTAAGTACTCGCGTGAGACGTATTTGGAGCTGGTTCAAAAAATTAAGGCTGCCATTCCAAACGCGATGCTTACTTCAGATATTATCGTCGGTTTCCCTGGCGAGACGGATGAGCAGTTCGAGGATACGATGACGCTGGTGAAGGAAGTAGGCTTTGATTCCGCCTATACCTTCCTCTACTCTCCGCGCGAGGGGACTCCTGCCGCAGGCATGGAGGACAATGTGCCGCTAGAGGTGAAGAAGGCGCGTCTACAGCGCTTGAATGCACAGCTGGCTGCTAATGCGAGAGAGAAGAATGAGCAGCTTCGCGGAGAGATCGTGGAAGTGCTGATTGAAGGCGAGAGCAAAAATAACGCGAACGTCCTCTCCGGACGGACGCGCACGAATAAGCTCGTTCATCTGGAAGGTCCAAAGGAATGGATCGGCCAGTTCATTATGGCGAAGGTAACCGAGGCGCAAACCTGGTATATCAAAGCCGAACCGATTGAACAATGCACACAAGAAGCCGTTAGCTAACGGAAAAATAGGAGAGATGACAAATGGCAGAGCAGCATACAGCAGAAAATCAAGCAGCACAATGTGATCATGATCATGAGCACGGAGAGGGCTGCGGAATTCCGAGCTTCCATACGCGCGATCTTATCGTTCGCGAAGATATTACGAAAAAAGCGAAGGAGCTTGCCGATCTGATTTTTACATCGGAGGAGGTTCAGCACTATCGCCGCGCAGAGCAGCAAATTAACGGCAATGAGCGTGTACAGCAGCTGATTACCAAAATCAAAAAGAAGCAAAAGGAAGTTGTCGCTTTCGAAACGACTTTCAAAAACGCCGATATGGTTAAAAAAATCGAAGGCGAAATGGAAACGTTGCAGGATGAGCTTGATGGCATTCCGATCGTCTCTGAATTTCAACAAAGCCAAACCGACATCAACTATTTGCTGCAGTTAGTCGTATCCATCGTACGCGACACAGTATCTGAGAAGATCAACGTGGAGGATGCTTCGGAGCCGGCTCCAGAGGAATGCAGCGATTAACAGCAAGAATGAACTGAAACAAGCCGTATTTCATGTCGCTTATTAAAGCGAAGCATGGGATACGGCTTTTTTTTAGAGTAACGCAACCATCACTTTACGAGAAAAGCAAGAAAACGGCTTATCTCTTATTGATGAGGATCAATAAAGGGATAAGCCGTTTTGATTTGTTGATATTTTTATCCTCGAAATGAAGCTTCGCTCGCTTTGTTTTTTCCGGTTGACGAGCGAATGTAGACGATGTAAGGTGTTAGGGAAACGGCTAAAATGGCACCAACGAGCGATTTAAGCGCATCGCCGATGATGAATGGATAGAATCCGATCGACATGGCCTTTTGGAAAGTAAAATCAAGGGAATGCATGAGCCAAGGAATGCCTGGAATATATGCGCTGAGTGAGCTGAATAGCTCGAAAATAATGAAAAAAGCGATAAATGCAATGGCTTTATTCGGCTTGAAGCTGTTTTTTAGGAGAGCGCCTACTGCAAGGCTGACTAATAGCGCACAGAACGGGAATGCGAATATAAATCCGGCAGTTGGACCGGTCAGCGTTGAAATTCCGCCTTGGCCGCTGAATAAGGGCAGACCAATTGCAGCAAGCAAAATAACGATGAAAATGCTAAGAAAAGCGTTGCGCGGCGTCAGGAATAGGCCTGCTAGCAATACGCCTAATGTCTGCAGCGTAAAGGGGACAAATGAGCCTCCGAGCTTAATCGTCAGTGAGCTCATGACGATAAACAATGCTGCGAATAAGGCGATGAATACAAGGGATCGGATGTTATTGGACTGCATGTTGGTGAACGACTCCTTTATTTGCTTGAGATTTTAATGTTAACCATATATATTTATATAAGGTTAACAAATCGAATTGTAGCATAGCCAATCGTTTTGGGGAAGAGGTTGGGTGAATTTTTTTTGAAGCATATGAATCAGTCACAAATCGAAATGAAGCAGGTTACAGTCACGCCTCCTGTTATGCTGGAAGGACAGCAGCAGGCGCCCATCATTAGAGATATTTCCTTAACGATATGTAAAGGGGAATGGATTTCGCTTCTGGGGCAAAATGGAAGCGGGAAGAGCACGCTTGCGAAAGCAGCAGCTGGCTTTCGTATCGCCGGCGCAGCTGGACAAGTCATCAGAAGCATACAAACAGCGGCGCAAGGCAAGCCGATTCCGATCGTGATGCAGCAGCCCGAAGCAGCGATGATTGGGGCAACGCCTTGGGAAGATGTCCTTCTCTTGCTGGAGCAAAATGAGCTGCCGGCTCACACGATTCCCTATGAAGCCGAACGAGCGCTGCAAAGGGTGGGGCTGGGCGAGCGAATGCATCAGCCAATCGGGACATTATCCGGCGGGCAGAAGCAGCTTGTGGCGATTGCTGGCTGCTTGGCGATGCAATCTCCTCTGCTCGTACTTGACGAGGTGACGGCAATGCTGGACCCTGAGGCGTCGAGTGCCGTACTCGAGCAGGTAAGGGAACTGCACCGGAACGGCGTAACGATCATATGGATTACACAGAAGCTGGAGGAGCTGTGTGAAGGTGACCGAATCATTGCGATGAATGATGGTGGCATCGTATTTGATGGTCAGGCTGGTGCTTGGTTTGCAAGAACCAGTGCGAGCGCGAAAGACAGCATTTGTGAACAGCTCGGCTTTGAAGCCCCATATGCAGCGCAGGTTGCTTGGGAGCTAGAGGAGCAGGGTTATATGCTCCGCCCATTTCCGTTTACGGCTGCAATGCTGGCAAAGGCGGTGAGTCGATATGAGCGCTGATTGGAAGCTAAGCGGGGTAAGCGTCGCAGCGGATGGGGAATTAAACAAACAACTGCTTACCGATGTCAATCTGACCTTTGAGGCAGGCAGGATTACTCTGCTAATTGGACGGAACGGTGCCGGAAAATCGACTCTGCTCGAAACTATAGCTGGAATTCGCGCGATTCAGGAGGGCGATATCGAGCTAGGCGGCGATTCTTTATGGCTGAAGGAAAGCCGTCGAAAACGGCTTAATCCAAACGTGGCGCTTAAGCTTGGCATTGCGATGCAAAGCTCTGAGTCACAGTGGTTTGCTGCGACTGTAAGGGAGGAAATGCTCTATTCTCTTAAGCCGTATAAGGCAGCTCATGTTGATGCTGAGCGGAGAATGCAGCAGGCGCTTGCTGATGCGGGTCTTGCACAGGAGCTGCTGACGCGCGATCCATGGACGCTCAGCGGCGGGCAGCAGCGACGGCTGTCACTTGCCTGCTTGCTGGCATGTGAGCCGGAATGGCTGCTGCTGGACGAGCCGACAGCGGGGCTTGACGCTGTCGGTATACGCCGCTTGTGCGCGGTGCTTGAGGCGCACAGGGTGGCGGGGCGTGGAGCGGTCGTTGCCACGCACGACCTCGACGCGCTGCTGCCGCTGGCGGACGCGGTCGCCGTGGTTAGCGGCGGCACGGTCCGCGCAGCGGCTCCTGCGGCGGCGATCGCGCATGCCGCAGCGGCGCCGCAGGCGCTTCGGGCGCTGGCGGAGCTGCGCGCGGCGGCGGCTTTGCCGCCGGAGGCGCCGGGTGACGGGGCGCCGTGGCCTGCGCCCCGCGAGGTTGCGGCAGCGCTGGCAGCGGAGCTGGAGCGGCGAGCGGGCGGAGCCGCAGCCGACACATCCGTCGGCACAGCAGGAATCGCACCAACCGAATCCGCGAGCACAACAGTACAAGTAGTAGTAGTTGATAACCTTAATTTAGAGGCTGATGAGCGCAATGGAGTTACTGAGCATCCGCTTAAAACAGCTCATATGGATTCCGCAAAGGAAAGCGCTACGCTCCTTCGTTCCGATCGTTTTGATCCTCGTGCTCTCGTACTCGTCTATTTATTTCTTGCAGCAAGCGTGCTTGCTCAAAAATCGTTTTTGGAGCTGTCGTTAGCAACAATTGTAACCTTGTCGCTATTAACGCCTTTTCGAGCGCTGATCAAGCCGTGGAATCGGGTAATACGGGCTTATGTCATTATGATTGTCATCTTTTGCGTAATAGGGGGAATAGGCTTTGGCCCGCTCGACTTCGACTGGAGTAAGGTATGGCCTATTGCTTTAAGGTTTGGCAAGCTGCTTCTGATTATGCTGCTGGGGATGCCGCTGCTTAAGCTAATGTCGCCTTACAGGCTGCAGCGCGCCATCGAACAGTCGCTCGGCTGGCTCAGCAGGCTTCGGGTACCGATTCATTCGTTTGCGCTTGTCGTCACGCTTATTTTTCGGTTTATTCCGCTGCTTTCAGGTGAGTGGGAGAGGTTTGCGAAGCTCGCTCATGCGAGGGGGAAGGCGGCCGCGCCGCTGAAGAAGGTGCCGTTTAAAATGATTCTTTCGGTGCTTATTCCTTATATGCGTTCTATTCTTCGACTCGCTGAGCAAATGTCGGATGCGCTGGAGGCGCGTGGCTTCGGCTATTCGAAGCAAAAGCCTACCTACGGCTTCCGCCTCCAGCTCGGCCGAGCTGATGCTTGGCTGCTAAGTATTGCCGCGACATGCGGTCTAATGCTATTCCTGCTTTCTTACTTGCTCTAAGAGCGGGAGTACTTGCGGAATCCATTTTCCATCCTCATCGGCAAGCAGCGTTCGCCAGCCAAGCGACGCTGCTTGTTTTATATTTTTGGATTTATCATCAACGAACAACGCCGTGCTTCCAGTGGGGAAATAGGCGGCTGTCCTCGCGTAAATATCCGGATGAGGCTTTCTTACCGCCGCCAAGCTTGAAATCGTAATGCTCTTCAAATAAGGCTTGATCGGCTTAACGATCGGTTCAACCCATCCGGGAAGATGATTGCTCAGCAAATGCACATCGGCGATCTCGCTCCATTCAGCTACTTTTGCTAGTGCAGGCAGTGGCTGCAAGCTGTTGTCGATAAACGCTCTAGCTCGCTTAGTTTCAAGCAAGGGCGTGTAATCCTTGACCCACAGCCAGAACTGCTCCTCAGTTAAATCCCCGATCCATAGTCGTTCACTGATTTGCTTCTTATACACAGCATAAATGACTTCTTCAGACACGTTGGCTTCAGCTGCAAGCAGCTCCCAGAAGAGAGGCGACAAGTTTGTCGCTAGCACACCGCCAATATCGAGCACGAGCTGTGGCTTTGTCATCCGTTTATCTCCTCCGAACGTTTGCCCGCAATGCTCAGCCGAGACGACTTGCGCTCTGTCATCGCCCACATCACGACTAGAACGAATGCCATCGCTCCAAGCAATGAGCCAAACACGAAGCCTCCGTTGAGGCCCCAGCTTTCATTCAGCCAACCGGCTAGAAAAGGGCCAGAGAACATCCCAACGGCATATAAAGCTTGATACAAGCCCATAGCGGTCGCCCGTCCGGGAAGCTCAACATCGCGAATGGCAAGACCAAGCAGCAGAGGCATATGCAGTCCCTGTGCAAAACCGTTTATCGCCTGCGTCGCGACGAGTACACCGAATGAATCCGCAAATACCATCGCCGCCGTACATATCGCGCTCAAAATAAAGCCGGTTCCAATCGTGCCCCAGTAACCGAATTTAGGTGTAAACCATCTCGCAGTTACGAGTGAGGCGAAAGCGTGAGGGAGCATAAAAGCAAACACAAGCACCGTTAGCTTAAGTCCGTCGGCACCCATTTCTTCCGCTTTGAGCGGCGTAAAGCCAAACATGGTAATGAACAGGACGCCATGGGCGAGAATGGAGAGCAAGGATACCTGAAGCAGCGTTTTAGTGCGTACGACTTTTTGGATCATCGCAAAAGACATGCCAGGCTGATCGCGCTGCTCAGACCGAGGCTCTTTCAGCACGAATGCAAGCAGCAGTCCGATCACGGCAATGGCAGCTCCAACCGTAAAAGGGGCGTTCGAATTAAAGGCATCATTGAGCCAGCCGCTAAGCAGCATACCGATCATTTGACCGGATACGGTCATGACGCTAATATTGCCCATTGCACGGCCAGTCTGGCCTGCACCAAAGTAGCTGGCGTAAAGTACGGTAAAGGCTACCCAGGTGGACGCACAAACGCCAGCCATCAGCCTGCCCGCAAGCGGCCATAGCCAAAGGCCAGGAATGAGAAACAGCAAGCAGCTTATAGCTGCGGTTAGCATGCCAAGCAGGATAAACGGTTTGCGTTTTCCGAAGCGATCCGACAAGATACCGAGGGGAAAGCGGACAAACATTTGAACGAAGCCATAGCTTCCAAGCACGATGCCGATAAAAGGCAAGGATAATCCGCGATCGCTAAGGTAAGGCGATAAGGTTGGCACATAAACGTACATAGAAGTCCAGTAAAGAATCGTTATAGTCGTAAAAAGCAATCTTTGCGCAGCCGTTATTTGCTTCATAGCAGTAGAACATCCCCTTTCTGCTTCACTTTATCGTATGGCAGCTTCCTTTGTCACTTCCTAATTTTCGTGCATTGCGAAATCACGAACCGCAAGCGATCAGGAATATAAGTGACAAAAAAAGGTTGTACGATAAAAAGGACCCCAACAAAGATCATTGCAGGGGTCAAATTGTGAAACTATTATTGGGTTGTCCCCTCTATTATATGAGCTCTCTCAAACAACGGTGACAGAAATTACGAGCGATAATGAACACCGGCAGATGAATCTACCTTATATTCATACCTATTTTTGCAAAAGATAGATAGCAGTCTATGAGTCAGAAGACAAATGTCCATGCCATTAATAGATAAATTGAGTAGTATACAACAAATATTAATGGAGGTGTTTGTATTGGGTTGTCCTGTACGAAAACGTAAAGATGACTGGAAAATAGTAATCTGCCCTACGAAGAAAAAGAAACGCTCGAAAAGAAAAAAATGCTGTAAAAAAATTATCATTAGAAAAAAAATAATACGTGTAATTAGACCTCGTAATGTAGGAAGTGTCGAAAGTGTAGGTTCGGCAGGCAGTGTTGGCTCAGCAGGATCAGCAGGCTCTGTAGGCTCAGCAGGAGAAGTAGGATCAGCCGGTAGTGTTGGTTCTGCAGGTTCGGTAGGACCAGCCGGCAGTGTTGGCTCGGCAGGTGCAGTTGGCTCGGCTGGAAGCGTCGGCGCAGCAGGCGCCGTAGGGACAGCCGGTAGTGTGGGAGCAGTCGGAGCTACCGGTGCAACAGGAGCGACTGGCGGCGGACTATCCCAGTATGGATATGTTTATAATGTAGGACCTCAAGTGGTTGCAGTAAATGCTGACGTTCTTTTTGATTCGAATGGTATCTTAACACCTGGAATTACGCATGTTCTTGGAACAGCAGGTATTGGGGTTGTAGAAGCGGGTGACTATGAGGTTACTTTTTCAGTATCGGGTTTTGAGTCGAGCCAATTCGGATTGTTTGTAAATGGCGCGCTGTTTCCCGTTCCTGGAACCGTTTATGGCTCGGGTGCGGGCACTCAGCAAAACGAAGGGCAGGTTATCCTTAGGCTAGCAGCTGGAGATACAATTACGCTGCGAAATAACCTTTCTGCTGCAGCGGTAATTCTTCAGACCTCGGCCGGCGGAACACAAACAAACGTAAACGCATCTATTCTAATAAAGAAATTAAATTAGTTTCTAATTTAATCGTGTGACAACTCAATGTGGCAGTCCAGAATTTTTTCGCTTTCTGGACTGTCCTTTGTCATTCATAGGACTTCATATGGGAACTTTCACCAGCCAATGGCGTATTAAGCAAGGAACGTTTTAGGTTACAGCTTGCAGCAGCCATTAATTGAAGAGGTGAATAGAAATGAAAACAGAAAAACGCCAACCTAAAAAATGGGTTAAAGAGCTTAGGGAATGGACCGTATCGTTAACGATTGCGATTGTCGTAGCCTTACTATTCCAGACGTATGTGTATGCGCAATCGGAGGTCCAAAATGTGTCCATGCAAAATACGCTTGTAGCGGGACAGCGATTAATTGAAGACAAGTGGTCCTATCGCTTCCACGAGCCAAAGCACGGGGATATTGTCATTATTAACGGGCCTGAGAGCGAGCTCCGCCTGATTAAACGCGTTGTGGGCTTGCCAGGCGATGTGATTGATATCCAAAACGGAGAGGTTTACATAAACGGAGAGAAAATCAATGAGCAGTATGTCAAAGGCCAAACGTTTCCGGGCCGTGTAGCCATACCATTTAAGGTAGAAGAGGATCAGCTCTTCGTGATGGGCGATAACCGCGAGCACAGCATGGACAGCAGAGAGCTCGGTCCGATCGCAAGGTCAAGTATTGAAGGAAAAGCGATATTCCGCATATGGCCATTTCCAAAGTTCGGCATGCTAAATGATTAGAAGGAGCTGTGGCTAAAAGATGCCATTCACTTTATCCCATCCGCTATTTGCGGCTCCGCTTAAGAAAGCGATTCCTTTCTTAAGCCTAACCGGTTTGATTCTCGGGAGTATGGCGCCGGATATTGAATACTTTATCGCGATGCAGCCATTTCGTTCCATCGGCCATTCCTTGTCCGGCTTCTTGTTGCTTGTGCTTCCTATTTGCATAGCGTTTGCATTTGCTTTTCACCGCATCATAAAGCCTGCAATGCCTGAGCTGCTGCCAGGCATTGGAGGAATCAGCGCTTTTGCCGCATCCTTGAATCGCCCATGGCGCTTGGCGACAGCCTCTGAGTGGCTATTCTTTTGTTTATCATTGTTAATTGGTTTTTATTCGCATGTGTTTTTGGATCATTTCACGCATAGCGGCGGTTTTTTTGTAAGGAGAGTGCCTTTTCTACAGAGCATGATCATGGGGGATTATGTCTATCATATCCTCCAGCTGTCGTTGTCTGTTCTTGGCGCGATGGTTCCCGGATTGTATTTTTTGTATCGATATATAAATTGGTATAAGAAACGGGCAAGGAATAAAAGCTATGTTAAGCAGCGAAGCGCCTATTTGCAATGGGGGCTTCTTGTTTTTCTTACATTTGCTTTGCTATTAGGAAAACTCTTGTTTGCAGATCGCTTCTTCTCCGTTAGCATTTGGGTTGTAGCGCCGATAACATCCGCATTAGTAGGGCTATTTGTAACTTCAGCACTGCAATTAGCGGTTCGGAATCGTCGGGCTGCACGAGGAATCTTCTTTTCTTCCTTACTGATCGGCATTATTTTTTGCTATAAGCTTTTGTATGACCAGCAGGAATTTTCATTAACCGTTTGGGTTATATACCACTGGATACTTGCAGCAGTCCTGATGCTTAGCACGTTTCTCATCTCAAAAAAACTAAACTGTACAATTTAATCTTATAAATATTTTATTGCATTAAATAATAATGACATTAATAGAATCGAAGCCTATACAACTAAACGTAATAATTTCGTAAGAATTGGTTACAAGTTCGTTTAGAAATAGCCTTTATGATTAACCATAGACTCAACAATAAAGTTTAAGCGAGGCGTGAACGGAATTGTCGATCCGAGTGAAGCTGTACATGTCTTACTTAGCAATGGTTTTTGTACCGCTCATTATTATGTTTGTTTTTGTGGTATTCGTTTTTTACGCACGCGGGGAAGAGGATGTCCGCCAATATTTTGAACAAGAGCGTAGGGAGCCTTATCAGCAAGCAATCGTGTACGGCGAATTGTCTTATGTGCTGAAAAATGACGCGGGACAGTTAGAGAATGAGAAGTATTTGTTGGATATCCAAAAAAGGCTCGGAGAGCTGTGGGCAGGACTTCTCATTTCCAAGAATGGACAGATCATATCGATTGCTCCTTTCCTCGATCAGCTCGAGCCGACAGAAAATTGGCAGAAACTGCTGGACCTTCCGCCTGAGTCGGTGACCTTTCATTCGTTCCGGTTCGAAACAAATGTGCTCCATTTTGTTTATCCGGATGGAAGCGAAGGCAAGGTGGTGCTTTTTAGGCGCAAAGACATCGTTCCTATTCACTGGAGACCCGCAAGCAACGTATTCACCTTGGCATTGATTGGGTTAACGAGCCTGCTGCTTACCTACTTTGTTTCCAGAAGCATCATCCGACCCATTAAGAAGCTGGAAGCAGCGGCGCTGCAGATTAAGGATGGTGACTTGTCACACAAGGTCGTAGCGACGACTAAAGGGGAAATTGGACAGCTGAGCATCGCGTTCGAGGAAATGCGAGTGAGACTGCAGCATTCCATCGAACAAAGCTTGCAATATGAAGAAAATCGAAAGATGCTGCTATCCCATATTTCCCATGACTTGAAAACGCCAATATCCGCGATTAAAGGTTACGTTGAAGGCATTATGGATGGAATTGCAAATACGGATGAGAAGCGCAAACGTTATATGGAAACGATCTACAGGAAGGCAGCTGACATGGATCAATTAATCGATGAGCTGTTCCTGTTCTCCAAGCTCGATCTTCAAACGGTCGCATACGATTTCAAAGTCATCGATATTCGTCGATATTTGGAGCATTTTTTGGAAGAGCAGCGCTTTGATCTGGACAAGTCTGGCGTTAAGCTGCTTTATCCGAAGGATGATGCGAATTCGATCTTAATCGCCGCAGATCCTGATAAGCTAAGCCGGGTGCTCACTAATGTTTTGAATAATTGTGTCAAATATATGGGCCAGCAGTCCGAGCAAGCAAACAAGGAGATCAAAGTCAGCGTGAAGGAGCAAGGGCAATATGCGCTGGTGGAAATTGAAGACACTGGTCCTGGGATTGAAGAGGAGGATTTACCGTATATTTTTGATCGATTCTATCGTGCAGAGCAATCGCGCAACTCGGAAACAGGAGGAAGCGGCCTCGGCCTTGCGATAGTCAAACAAATTATTGAAGGGCATGGCGGTGTCGTATGGGCAGAGAATGTCAAGCATGGCGGAGCTAGGTTCTGTCTTAAGCTGCCGAAGTCGACAATCGTCAAAACGGTGGAAGAGCATGAAGAACATACTAATCATTGAAGACGAGAAGGCCATTGCCGAGCTGGAACGTGATTATTTGGAAAGCTATGGTTTCTCCGTACACATCGAGGGGAGAGGCGATATTGGCCTGCAAAAAGCATTGGAAGGAAAGTTTGACCTCATTATATTGGATGTGATGCTGCCCAAAATAGACGGCTTCGAAATTTGCCGGCAAATTAGACAATCGGTCAACATTCCTGTACTAATGGTGACAGCCAAGAAGGAAGACATCGATAAAATTAGAGGTCTTGGCTTAGGCGCTGATGATTATATGACGAAACCATTTAGTCCCAGTGAGCTGGTAGCTCGCGTGAAAGCGCATTTGGCTCGATATGAGAGGCTTACCGGGGACAAAGGCGAGCGAGGCGACCATATTCGCATTCGCGGATTATTGATAGATAAGCCGTCCCGCAGAGTCATGATTCATGAACAGGAAGCGATGCTGACGTCTAAGGAGTATGAGCTTCTGCTGCTGCTAGCTTCACATCCGAATCGGGTATTTGAGAAGGAAGAGCTTTTCGAGCGGATTTGGGGGCTTGATTCCAATGGTGACGCAGCTACGGTAACGGTCCATATACGGAGGCTGCGCGAGAAAATAGAGCATGACCCATCGAAACCTCAATATATCGAGACAATCTGGGGAGTGGGCTACCGCTTTAAAGTATAGCAACTATAGATAGAAGACGAGGAGTGGAACCCATTGAAAAGTATGATCCGATTTTCGCTTAATAACAAATTTGCTTTATGGATTTTGACACTGCTAGTGTTGTTTGCTGGGCTTTACTCCGGCATGAATATGAAGATGGAGACTTTGCCGGATATTACAGTGCCTATCGTTAGCGTAACGACGGTACTGCCTGGCGCTGCTCCTGAAGAAATTATGGAGAAAGTTACGAAGCCAATCGAACAGCGAACGCGCAATTTGAAGGGCGTTAACGTGGTTAGCTCCACATCCTATGAGAATGCTTCATCGGTTGTAATCGAATATACGTATGAGATGGATATGGATGAAGCGGCAGCCGAAGTGAAAAATGTGCTTGCGGAGATATCGCTCCCAGAAGGAGCGCAGGACCCTTCGGTATCTCGCATCAGTCTGAATGCCTTCCCGGTTTTGTCGCTTAGCTTATCTAACGACAGCATGAATTTGGAGCAGCTTACGAAGGAAGTGCAAACTAATATTTTGCCTCGTTTGCAAGGCATCGATGGTGTAGCCAGCATTCAAATGTCCGGCCAAAACGTAATGGAAGGCGAGCTGGCCTTCAAAGCGGATAAACTCAAGCAAATCGGATTAACCGAGGATATGGTGAAAGGCATCATTCAAGCCTCGACGATATCCGTGCCGCTTGGCATATATGAATTCGGCGATTCGGAGAAAGCGATCGTTGTTGACGGAAATGTTTCCAGCGAGGATGATCTGAAAAGTTTAATCATCATGCCGGGAGTCAAGCTTAGCGATATTGCGGATATTAGCATCGTCGGCAAAGCGGAATCGATCTCCAGAACGAACGGCAAGGATGCAATCGGATTAAACGTAGTGAAATCGGCTGATGCTAATACAGTCGATGTCGTAAATAACGTTAAAGATGAAATTAAAGAGATGGAAAGTAAAAATGCCGGCCTATCCTTTGTAACGACGCTTGATCAGGGTAAGCCGATCGAGGATTCCGTTCATACGATGCTTAGCAAGGCGATTATAGGGGCATTGTTAGCTGTTATCATCATTATGATTTTCTTGCGTGACATTCGTTCAACGATTATTGCAGTCGTATCCATTCCGCTTTCTATCCTTATCGCGCTGCTCGTTTTGGGCCAAATGGATATCACACTGAACATTATGACGCTTGGGGCAATGACCGTTGCAATCGGACGCGTTATTGATGACTCCATCGTCGTGATCGAGAACGTCTACCGCCGAATGGCTCTCTCAACAGAGAAGCTGAAGGGCAAGGACTTAATTCTCGATGCAACGAAGGAAATGTTCATCCCGATTTTGGCGTCAACAATCGTAACGATCGCCGTATTCCTGCCGCTTGGGCTTGTATCCGGCATGATTGGCGAAATGTTCCTTCCGTTCGCATTAACGATCGTTTTTGCACTTTTAGCATCGCTTCTTGTTGCCATTACTGTCGTTCCGATGCTGGCGCATATGATGTTCCGCAAAGGCCTGAAGCCAGGCAAGGCGCATCATGATAAGCCCGGACGTCTGGCTGAATGGTATAAAGGTGTGCTGCGCTGGTCGCTGAACCACAAGCTGATCGCTTTTGGATTAGCCGTTCTTCTCCTTGTTGGCAGCCTGTTCCTCGTTCCGGTTATCGGGACTAGCTTCATCTCAGGCGACGAACAGAAAATGATGGTCGTATCTTACAACCCGGCGCCTGGCGAAACACGCGAGCAGGTTGAGGAGATGGCGCTTGAGGCGGAGAAAACATTACTAGATCGCGAAGGCATCACCGTCGTGCAATATGCTGTGGGCGGCCAAAATCCATTTAGCCCAGGAGCATCCAAGCAAGCGCTGTTCAACCTGAGCTATGACGAAGATTTTGCTGAATTTACAGATGAGAAAGAAAAAATCGTACCTCTTCTGCAGGAGCTTGGCGGAAAAGGCGAGTGGAAGCAGCAGGACTTTACAGGCGGCGGCCTTGGAGGCTCGGGCATCTCGATGCTCGTGTTTGGACCGGATATGAAGTCGCTTCAGCCCGTTGTTGATGATTTAATGACGAAGCTTGCGGATCACAAGGATCTTAAAAATATTGATTCCAGCCTGTCCGCAACGTATGAGCAATATCGTCTCGTCGCCAATCAAGAGAAGCTAAGCCAAAATGGCCTTACTGCAGGTCAAATTGCGATGGCGCTTAGTCCCGTTCGTGAACGTCCCGTTCTGACGACGATTGAGAAGGATGGCGAGCAATTTAATGTTTATGTGAAGGTTGAAAGCAAAACCTATTCAAGCAAAGCGGATCTTGAGAATGTGAAGCTAACCTCACAGCTCGGTACAGAAGTAGCTCTTAAAGATGTCGTTACGATC
The DNA here is from genome assembly GCF_012935325.2 of Paenibacillus sp. PL91. Classification (GTDB taxonomy): domain Bacteria; phylum Bacillota; class Bacilli; order Paenibacillales; family Paenibacillaceae; genus Pristimantibacillus. Next base: position 162,374 of record NZ_JABBYG020000002.1, on the reverse strand, counting down.
GAGGAAGGCGAATCGCCAAATACGATCACAAGACGAGATGACCGTATTTATGCAGAAGTAAAGGCCGATGTAACAGCTTCTGATGTTGGTAAAGTATCTGCAGAAATCCAGAAGTTGATTGACGATACTGAATTGCCTGCTGGAATTGATATCGATATGGGTGGTGTAACGGAGCAAATCACTGAATCCTTTACACAGCTTGGTCTAGCGATGCTTGCTGCAATTGCGGTTGTATATTTGGTGCTCGTCATTACGTTTGGCGGAGCTTTAACGCCATTTGCTATTTTGTTCTCCTTGCCGTTTACGATTATTGGCGCATTAGTAGGCTTGCTCATTGCCGGGGAAACACTTAGTGTGACGGCTATGATCGGAGCGCTGATGCTGATCGGTATTGTCGTTACGAATGCGATCGTACTCGTAGATCGTGTCATTCAGAAGGAGAAAGAAGGTCTATCCGTACGCGATGCATTGATTGAAGCAGCGGGTACTCGCCTTCGTCCGATCTTGATGACGGCGATTGCGACGGTTGGAGCATTGCTTCCGCTTGCGTTCGGTTTTGAATCCGGCGGTTTGATCTCCAAAGGGATGGCGGTAACAGTCATTGGCGGCCTAACGAGCTCCACGCTGCTTACGCTCATTATCGTCCCTATCGTATATGAGTTCTTAAACCGCAAGAAGAAAACGGGTATTGCAGAATAAGCTTAACAAAGTCTTCATAAATAGGAGGCTGCCTTCAACGTCAATGACTATGGAGGCAGCCTCTTTGCATGTTTATGAGCATTTCTATTATTTTGCAACTAGGCAAATGCAGCAGTAACACTAGCGGAGGTAATTTCATACGTATATGTCATGAACAAACAACGGCATTAGGCCAGTTTGAGCTGCTTTAACTACAGTTGTTCATGCTGGTCTTAGCCGTTGAAAAAATGATGAACATATACGGAGGCTACTGAGATGAATGAGTTTAAAAATGATCTGCAAAATTTGAATATTGACCCTTACAAATCGAGCGGAATGACGCCAAATGCCGGTCAAGGCCAAGTGGACCCTAACAATGCACGGCTTTGCATCGGTTTTTGCATTGGCTTTTGTATCGGTTTTTGTTCCTGTGGTTCCTGTGCCGGATGCAGCAACTGTTTCAGGTGCGGGGGCTGTGCGCGCTGCGGAGGCTGCGCTCGTTGTGCTGGCTGTGCACGCTGCCGCTAATGCATTTTAACTAAGTGAAATATTCAAGACGCCTCTGTAAGCGATTCAGCTGACAGGGGTTTTTTTCTATTTAAGAACTGGCATGACGGACAAATAGCCATACATACCTTTAAAGAGGAAATGTTGAAAATTTTTTTATGGGCATTATTCACGATAAGGAGGAATGGCATTTGGATCCTTCTATGCGTCTTAAAGTGAGAGGGGATACTTTTTTTCTCCCGAGCTCTGACGGAAGCGTCTATTTTCGGAACAACATTGGCTCGTTTCGGATGGAGGGCAATACGATCAGTCAATGGATTGAGAAATTAATGCCGGTATTTAACGGTGAGCACACGATGAATGATTTGACTGATGGATTGCCGGAGCAATACCAAAAGCATGTATACGAAATCGCGGAAGTGCTGTATGCGAACGGTTATGTTCGGGATGTAAGCCGGGATCGGCCGCATACGCTGCAAGAGGCTGTACTTAAGAAATATGCTTCTCAAATCGAATTTTTGGACAGCTTTGAAGGCTCGGGCGCTTACCGATTTCAGCTTTTTCGACAGTCAAACGTACTTGCCGTCGGGTCTGGCTCTTTTTTTGTTTCATTAATGAAGTCATTGTTAGAATCTGGAATTCCCCATATTCACATGCTGATTACGAATCCAGAATCGACGAATCGAAAGCGAATATTGGAGCTCGCGGAGCATACACGCCGTGAGGACCTAGAGGTCAAGTTGGACGAGATTGCTTTGCCAAAGGAGGGCGAGATCGATTGGCGGTCGGTGGTGCAGCCGTTCGATGCCGTATTGTTCGTGTCTGGTGAGGATGGGGAGCCGGTATTGAGATCGCTTCAACAGTTCTGCAGGGAGGAGAGAAAGGTGCTGCTTCCTGCAATGCTGCTGAAGCAGGCTGGTCTAGCCGGACCGCTGATCCATCCGGATTCGGATGGAGACTGGGATTCCGCTTGGCGCAGGGTCCACCATCGCGCCATTTATAAAGATCCTCAGCATAACACAGCCTCATCCACCGCAGAAGCGATGCTTGCAAATGTCATCGTTTTTGAATGGCTGAAAACAGCTACAGAAGTTGCGGTGTCCGCACTCAAAAATAAATTGTTTCTGCTTGACTTGGAGACATTGGAGGGTGGATGGCATCCGTTTCTCCCACATCCGCTTGCAGGCAGTCGCCCTTCTATCAAACGAATAGAAAATTTGGATTTAATGCTGGAAAGGGAGCAAGAAGAGAAGAGTTCAACTGCTTTGATTACTTACTTCAGCCAGTTAACGTCTAGTGAAACGGGCATTTTTCATCGTTGGGAAGAAGGGGAATTACGGCAGCTTCCGCTCTCCCAATGCCTAATTCAGGCGGTAGACCCGCTATCGGCAGGACCGGCGGAGCTTCTTCCAGTCAAAATTTGCAATGGCATTAATCATGAGGAAGCGCGCAGGGAGGCTGGGCTTGCTGGAATTGAGTCTTATCTATCAAGAATGACAGATTTGCTTATTCAAGCCGAGCAACGTGAGAACAGCAGCTCTGACATCAAGCGGCCGTATGAATACGTGGGCGTCGGAGCGGGGGAATCGACCGCGGAAGGGATTTGCCGAGGCTTGCAAAAATGTTTGACAGCTGCGTTTATCAACAAGCTTAAAGAGCGCGATCCTTCTGTCGTTTTAGCACGGATTAGTCAAATCGATGATATCCGCAGCCGCTATTATTTAAGTGCGTTAACGACGCTAAAAGGTACGCCTACGATTGCTTTTGGCGAGGATGTAATAGGATTTCCTGTTGTGTGGATCGGAACAAAAGACAGCTGGTATGGCGCGGTTGACTTCAACCGCACTGGGGCGCTGCGCAGAGCATTGCAGCGCGCACTTCTGGATATCCAAAACCAAGAGGCTATCGATACGGCGGATGCGACCAGCTGGCCTACAGTGAGTGTGAAAGTCGAGGCAATGGAGAATGTATCAATACCAGCCTGCGATTCAACAAGGCACCGAGACGTATTGCAATCCGCTCTTGAACGATTAAATCGGAGCAGCAATCGCCTTCTTGTTTTTGACTTAACGGTCGAGGCATTTTTGAAGGAGGAGCTGGCTGGCGCATTCGGCGTGTCGCTTCGAGAGGAGGGAGGAATATGAGCGCAATCTTGGCCATTATTGGGCAGGGTCTGCTTGCAGATTTTGTATGCTCCGAATTATCCCAAGACCATCAGATTGTAAGGCGAAACGATTTTTCGACTGAAGTGCCGGAAACGGCTAAGCTAACGCTTGTTCTGCATGATGGCTATAACCCTTCAGATCATCTTTTCGCGGAGGAGCTGTTCCAGCGCTCTGGAATGCCTTGGCTGCGCGGCTTCGTATCGTTTGGAGAAGGCGTGATCGGGCCGCTGGTTGTGCCGGGAAAGGCGGGATGCTCCCAGTGCGCCGATCTTCGGCGCCTCATGGCGGGGAATGACCGGAAGGAAATGTGGGAGATCCAGCAGCAGCATTTTATGCACGGAGGGACTTCACCCGACGTATGGTCTTCACGCATAGGTCTGCTTCATATGGCACAGATGATTGCATCGGAAGCTCGAAGCTTTGTTGCAGGTGCACCTGCGCAGACAGAAAATCGATTAATGTTTATCCACCTGCAAGCCTTGAATAGCTCGGCTCATTTCTTTTTGCCAGACCCTCTTTGTCCGTTATGCGGCCAGATCCCAGAGGATTCTGCGTTATCAGCACGGATTTCGCTTCAACCAAGTCCGAAAATAAGTGAAAACAGCTATCGTAGTCGATCGATGACGGAGCTGAAAGAGGTATTGGCGAATGACTATCTGGATGCTCGGACGGGCTTTTTGAACGGGAAAATGATTGACCTCCAGTCGCCGTTTGCCGATTCAAGCATCAATTTGCCATTGTTCTCGGGCGATGAAGGCTGTGCTGGCCGCACACATTCCTTTGCGGACAGCGAGATGACTGCTATTTTGGAAGGTTTGGAGAGATATTGCGGCGTGTCTCCGCGCGGGAAACAAACAACCGTTCACGACAGCTACCGCAACTTGAAGGACCAGGCGCTCGATCCCGTTTTAGTTGGCATTCACGAGAAGGATAAATATGATAGCCCGGGCTTTCCATTTCGACCGTTTGATCCCGGCAGGCCTATCGATTGGGTATGGGGCTATTCGTTTTTGCTGGAGCGGCCGATTCTCGTTCCAGAGCTGCTGGCCTATTATAGCTCGGGTTGCGGCCATGGCTTTGTTTATGAAACCTCAAATGGATGCGCGTTAGGCGGCAGCTTAGAGGAAGCTATATTTTACGGGATATTGGAAGTGGTCGAACGCGATTCGTTCTTAATGGCCTGGTATGCGCAGCTGCAGCTTGCTCCCCTTGATCTTTTCTCCGCTTGCGATCTCGAATTGGATTTAATGGTCGAGCGTTTGCGAGAGGTTGTCGGCTACGACGTGTATGCATTCAACTCGACGCTGGAGCATGGCATTCCAAGCGTATGGGTGCTCGCCAAAAACAAGGCAGATAAAGGAGTCAACCTGATCTGCGCGGCTGGCGCCCATCCTGATCCGGTTCGTGCGGTAAAAGGAGCGATCCATGAAATTTCGGGCATGCTGCTGTCGTTGAACGAGAAGCTGGAGGAGAACCGGGAGCAATATGAACAAATGATCGATGATCCGCTGCTCGTTCGCCAAATGGATGATCATTCGATGCTGTACAGCTTGAAGGAAACCGAGGATCGTTTTGATTTCTTGCTCCGTAATGACCGTCCGCAGCTAACATTCGAAGAAGCGTTTAAGAAAAAAGCGTGGCATGCGGATTTGACTGATGATTTAAAGGATTTCCTTCAAGCATTCCGCAAGCTGAAACTGGACGTAATCGTGGTGGATCAGACAACGCCGGAAACGCTCCGAAATGGGCTTCATTGCGTAAAGGTATTGATTCCGGGCATGCTGCCGATGACGTTCGGGCATCATCTCGTTCGCTTGACGGGCTTGGAACGGGTACTAACAATACCCGCGATGCTGGGGTATGCCGAGAAACCGCTTGAGCCCGAACAGCTTAATCCGCATCCGCATCCATTTCCGTAAGCCGCAGCCACATTTTCAAATCGTATGCCCCAAGAAAGCCTTTAGGAGGAGAAGGAATGAGTCTGAAGGCATTTTTGCATCAATTGCAATTCGACCCGGATAAGGCCAAATCCAAAGAAGGGGAGACCGATTGGGAAGACGCGCCGCTCCCCTATAAGCTTTATCGGGGCTTGCCTGCTTACCCGCTCTCTGCCGAGGTTCCGCTTACGCTTGAGGGAGAGCGGGATTGTGCACAGCCAACACTACGTGAGCTCGGCCATTTTCTATGGTATACGTTCGGTCTTGCGCAGCTGAGCCAATCTGTTTATGGACCGGATGCGGGGGATGAATGGGGAAGCTCGCTGCAGCTGTGCAGGCGATTCGTTCCTTCAGGCGGCGGGCTGTATCCCAGCGAGCTTTATCTTTATTTGAAGCTGGAGGATCTGCCTCAAGGCATTTATCATTATGATGCTGCGCATCACCGGTTGATCCTGCTGCGAGAAGGGCAGTATGACAGCTATTTAAGCAAGGCGCTGGGGAATCGCTGTGACATACCTGCCTGCTTCGGCGTCGCTATCGTGACGACAATGTTTTGGAAAAATTATTTTAAGTACGATAACTTTTCTTATCGCTTGCAAGGTCTAGATGCCGGCCTAGTGATCGGACAATTGCTGGAAGTGTCAAAAAGGTTTGGTTTTGAGACGGGTGTATATTTCCAGTTTCTGGACCGTGCGATCAACCATCTATTAGGAATATCCGAGCAAGAAGAGAGCGCATATGCGGTCATTCCGCTGTCAGCAGAGGCGGAAATGGAATGGTTCCTTCCTGGGCAAGATGGCGAGGAACTCCTATCCGCGGACGAATTATGCAGGGAGCTTGCGGAGACCAGGCACGAGCATTATATGCGATCGACGAAAGTTTTGAATTATCCAATGTTAATTAAGATGAATGAAGCTTCAATGATGGAATATTCACGTTCGTTTCAGCAAATTGGGAGGGAGAGGAAAAGTGAAGATAAAGGAGGAGCATATCGTCTTCCTCAAGTGAAAAGGCTGAACTATGATCTGGCGTCCGTATTGCGAGAACGTTATTCGCCGGAAATTGAATTCGTTTTGCAGCCTGTAGGTCCATGTAGTCTAGCTGCCCTTTTGCAAGAGGTTCTGTCCTCGTTTAGGTATCAAAATGATTTGGACGGGAAGCTGGTTAGGCCGGAAGCTCGAGTTTCCCTTTATGGCTGTTTCTATGGCGTTGAAGGCATTAGTAATGGCGCATATCGCTATGATGACTTTGCGCATGCCTTGCAGCCGGTTCGCGACGGCGATCATCGGTCATGGCTGCAGCAGGGGATGTCATTGGATAATGTGAATTTGCATCAAGTATCGCTTTGCTTTCATGTCGCAGGGAATATGGACGATCTCCAGGCTCAGCTTGGTTATCGAGGCTATCGCATCCTGCAGATGGAGGCAGGAATGCTTGTTCATCGCTTGCTGCTTGCAGCTTCGGCTGCCCAAATGGGGGGACGACCACTGCTAGGATTCGATGCCCAATTAAGCAATGATCTTTATAAGCTGGATTTTTCCGGGCTTACGAGCCTAATTCAAATTCCGGTTGGTTATTGTCGAAGCCGTTCGCGGCTTGAAGGGAGTTTGGCGCACTAGAGAATAAACCGAAAAAGACAGAGGGCATGTCGATGACACTCCCACTGTCTTTTTTGTCTATTCGATTGATTAAGCAGAGTGCTTCGCACCTATCTTGGTTGGTCTTTTTCTTTCTCGGTTGAGAAACAAACGACGGGAATACACGCATGGTGCGGATGTACCGATGGATGTACCCACTCGTGGTGATAATCGATTGAGGTGTATTCCCAGCCTCCATGAGGATGATGGTGATCCATTGCATCATGCATCGCAGGATGAAAGTCATGCATCGGATGATAATCATGCATATGGTGATAATCGTGCATCGGATGATAATCATGCATATGGTGATAATCGTGCATATGGTGATAATCGTGCATCGGATGATAATCATGCATATGGTGATAATCATGCATATGATGAAAATCGTGCATTGGATAGAAGTCGTGCATGTGGTGGGCATCATACATATGATGGAAGTCATGCATGTGATGGAAATCGTGCATGTGGCTTAGATCTACACAGCAATGGCAGTGGGACTTCTGAGTCTGCTCGCTCTCAAGAGGTTTATTTATTTCCGGTTGACTGGGATTCATTTGCATGTGCTGGTAATAATCCGGCATGCCAGCCGTTTGTTGCACATAAGGCTGATTTGGTATCATGGTGTGCCTCCTTTTTATCATACCTTACCATATGCCTAAATCGAAAAAAGGGCACTTATCCCTACAAATTGGGCGTGCTCAGGATTATGAATAATAAGATCCATCGTACTTTGCGTACCTCGAATGAATAGGACGAAACGAAGAAGGTGACGCTAGTACGGATACTATGAAAAAGACAGGTGGTCGAAGAAATGCTGCGTCATATCGTCATGAAGGCTGTATTTGTGCTGCTGAGCCTCACACACTCAGAGGTCATGACAGCAGATGAGTCTGCCTTGCATGCAGAGCCTTCCTATGCCAAGTGGGGCAAAATGGCTATGGAGGAGACGTCGAAAACGTATCTTAACGCATCCATCATTGATTATAAATATGTAGGCAGAACCAAACTGTCAGAGGAGCAAGCAGAGGAAAGCTTTGTGCTGTGGCTCCGCAAGGATGCACGGGAATTCGGTGTTAGGGTCAGCATTACGATCCAAACGAGTACGGATCAAGTATTAAGTCTAACGATGAAGGAGCTTGATTCAAAATAAATGAAACATCTGATGACACTGCTCCGTACTAGAAGCAAAACGATATGAAACGCTTCTTGATGAAGCGGGAGGAGCTTAAACATGCTAATTTCAACTACGCCAACAATTGAAGGACGTCCCATACAGGATTATGTGGGAGTCGTAACAGGTGAAGCAATAATGGGTGCGAATGTCGTACGCGACTTTTTTGCATCGATAACTGACATCGTAGGAGGACGCTCTGGCGCATACGAGAGCAAGCTAAAAGAAGCCCGTGACGTAGCGATTGATGAGATGAAAAACCAAGCTTCAAAACTGGGAGCAAATGCAATCGTCGCAATCGATATTGATTATGAGGTAGTACGCGAGGGCATGCTTATGGTGGCTGTCAGCGGAACTGCGGTACGTCTATAATCGGAATGTAAAGCAGATAAAAAAAAGCGATAATGATTCAATCGATATAAGCGGCGCTTATTTGATTGAGTTATTTCGCTTTTTTTATTTGTCTGCATGTGGCATTCATGTCAACTTAAACAAGCTGTGCATTTTATATATTTCTACCGCTTTATCATTCTCCACACGGCTGAAATGCTTGATTTATCAACGTTTTTTGCAATTGTTATTTGAATTTCGGAAAAAAAGGATGGCGCAGGAAATCATTTGGTTTACGATGATTGAAAGCGCTTCTAAACTGGAAATGCAGGACACGGTTATCGACATTGTACGTTGTGGCATTCTAGATCATCCCGATGACTGTTTCCAGCCTTCGTTATTTTGATGAAGGGGACTAATCATGGCCGTCTTGAAAAAGGAAGAGAAATGAAAGGGAGGAATGTAAATGTCAAAAAAATGGTTAAACGTCATGCTGATCTCATCTATGATTATCGTAAGTTTGGCGGCTTGCAGCGGGAACGGAGAAGAAAAAAACAATGCGGGCAAAGCGACGAATAAACCGAGTGAGGCACCAAGCAGCACGACAGCTGCAGATTCCAAGCAATATGGCGATACTGGAGGCTTGAAGCTGCCCATTGTAGACAAACAGACAACGATTACTTATATGCTGCCAAGCAACGCCGCGAACCTAAACGACAATAAACTGGTCGTAAACGAGCTGTTGAAGCGTACGGGGATTAAAGTTGAATTTCAATCTTATTCTCCCCAAACCTATCAGGATAAACTGAAGGTGGTCGTTGCTTCAGGAAAGCTTCCTGATATATTCATTGGGCTGAAGTCAGCGGAATTAAAGAAAATTGGGCAACAGAAGGGCGTAGCGGCCATTACGGATTACGCAGATATGCTGCCAAATTTCAAAAAACTGTACGTAGAGGAAAATCCTTGGGTCATAAAGTCGTATGGGGATCAGAATGGCAATCTGTATACGTGGCCTATTTTCAACCTGAACAGAGATGTGAATCACGGATTTTTGTACCGCAAGGACATCTTTGACAAGCTAGGGATCAAGGAATGGACCGATACGGAACAATTCTATCAAGCGCTCAAAAAGCTAAAAGAGGCTTATCCGGATTCTTATCCATACGCTTCCAAAGGGCTGGCCAACATATTCAGAGACTGGGCGTTTGGATGGGGACTCGGCAATACCGACAATTATCCTGTTTATTACGATGAAAAGGATGGATTGTGGAAGTTTGCGAGCGTGCAGCCTGCTCATAAGGACATGCTTGATTTTATGAAGAAGCTGTACAACGAAGGTCTCATGGACCCCGAGTTTCTAACGGATACACAGGATTCGTGGACGACGAAAATGACGACCGACAAGTCGTTCATCACATGGGACTGGATCGGAAGGCTGGACTTATTCTACAACCAAATCAAGGACCAAAATCCGGAATACGATCTCAGATACGGTAATCCTGTAGGGCCGACAGGGAAGGTAAGAAGCCTGCCTGAAGTTTCTGATTTTAGCATTGCGGTAGCCAGCAATAAGAATACGGAAATCTCGTTAAAGCTGCTGGATTACTTGACCAGCCCATCGGGAAGCGAGTTAATGACGATTGGCGTGGAAGGCGTAAACTTCGAGTGGGGTCCAGACGGCTTTCCCGTTTATCCTGAGCTGGCTGATTTGCCTTTAGTCGACATCGGCGTTCTTGAGGACCGTTACAGCATGTGGTTGGAGGGCGCTTATTTGAGACCGGACAGACGCAGCGTATATTACAAATTTTCCGAGAAGGAGCAGGAGGCGCAAGAGAAAATTTTGAATGGTGATAAGCGGGAAGCCCGCGATCCGATTCTGAATTTTACCGACGACGAAATTTCGGTCCTCTCCGAGCTTCAAACCTCCTTGCAGAAAGCTGCCGAAGAATTTAACGCCAAATATATTCTCGATAAAAATTACGGGGAGAAGCAATGGTCGGATTGGATGGGCAATGCCGCAAAGAATGGGGCGGAGCAGGTCATTAAAGTGTACAACGATGCGCAGAAACGGTTCGACGAAAAGAAATAAAGATGCCATTTAGAAGGTGAGACAGGGCATTCGGCTCGTTCGCCGGATGCCTCACTCAAGCTGGGAGGGAGACATCATGCAGCAATCAAACCTGGAACTCGAAACGCCAAGCAGCGAGAAGCCATTGCATTCACGATTTGAGGCAGCTTGGAAGCATATCAAGCGTGACAAACAACTGCTTATTTTATTCATACCATGCATCGTCTTCTATCTCTTGTTTCGTTACGGCCCGCTTTACGGATTAATTCTTGCCTTTAAGGACTACAGCGTTTTTTCCGGCGTTTGGGGAAGCGATTGGGTGGGACTCAAGCATTTCATCAAATTTTTTACGAGCGATGATTTTTGGCTATTGTTTAAAAACACGCTTTTGCTCGGCTTTTATTCGCTTATATTCGGCTTTCCTTTCCCGATCATATTGGCCGTTTTGTTAAATGAGGTGAGGATAAAATGGTTCAAGAAATCGGTGCAAACGTTCAGCTATCTTCCTGCGTTTTTGTCCGTTGTCATCATTTGCAGCATGATTATCGATTTTTTGTCCCCGAACAACGGGTTGTTAAATCAAATCATAGCAGCGCTAGGTTTTGAAAAAAAATATTTTCTAATAGATCCGAATTGGTTCCGTCCCATCTATGTCATTTCCGAGATTTGGGGAACGATGGGCTATGAGGCGATCATCTATTTGGCCGCGATCGCGGGCATAAGCCCGACGCTCTATGAGGCGGCAAGAGTTGATGGCGCAAGCCGGTTTCGGATGATGCGGCATATTACGCTCCCTGGTCTGCTGCCTACCCTGCTGATCATGTTCATTCTCAAAACCGGCTCCATGATCCGCATCGGCTATGAAAAGGTGCTGCTTCTATACAATCCGCTGACCTATGACGTAGCGGACGTCTTTTCTACCTATGTATACAGGAAAGGCTTATTGGAATCCAACTACAGCTATGCGGCAGCCGTCGGTATGTTCGAGGCATTGGTGGCGATGGTCATGCTGCTGGCAGCAAACTACTTAAGCAAGCGGATCGGAGGGAACGGGCTATGGTAGGAGAGCGCAGGCTTACCGTTTTCGGCATATTAAATACGATTATTATGACCTGCGTCGCCATTGCAACGCTTTATCCAGTCATCTATATAACAGCTATTTCTTTGAGCGATACGGCTTCTGTCATTCGAGGCGAAGTTTTTTTATTGCCGAAGGGATTGAATCTCGATGCTTACGCGGAAGTTTTGAAAAACAACAAAATACCGAGAGCTTATTTTAATTCCATCTATTATACGGCGTTTGGAACAATCATTAATTTGCTGTTTACCGCCATTGCGGCATATCCGCTATCTCAACGGACGTTTTTCGGAAGAAGATTTTTTATGCTAGCCATCGTCATGACGATGTTCTTCAATGCCGGAATTATTCCGACTTATATGGTCGTGCAGCAGCTTGGCCTTTTGGATTCGGTGTGGGCGCTTGTGCTGCCGAATGCGATATGGACGATGGAGCTGATTATTCTAAAGAGCTTCTACGAGAACATGTCGAGCCAAATTCGCGAAGCGGCATTAATCGATGGCGCTTCTGAATTTCGGATCTTGTTTAACATCGTCATTCCGTTATCCAAGCCCGCATTGGCATCTATCGGATTGTTTTACTTTATGGGCCATTGGAACAGCTTCTTCCTTCCTTTGATTTATTTAAGCGACAAGGATATGTATCCACTGCAGGTCGTTTTAAGGGATATGCTCATATACAACACCGAGAATGATGCAGGTCTTGTTGATCGTGCCGCCTTGGCGCCGCAAGCGATGAAAAACGCGACCATTGTGCTGTCCATGATTCCGGTGCTGCTGATCTATCCTTTTGCACAGAAATATTTTGCGAACGGCGTTATGCTGGGCTCGGAAAAGGGTTAAATGGACGAATGTGGAATATAAGTTGGATGACATCTTGAGAGGTGACGCCAATGAATCGACTAATTGCTAACAGAGGGCTGCTGCAAATTTTTTTCTCCCTGCTCCTCGTCATCGTAATCATGTTTGCATCCAATTATATCGTCTATCAAAATTCGATCTCCGGCATCTACGATAAGGTGACGCAAAACAACCGGATGGCCGTCAAAAATATAATCCAATCGTTTGACAGCCATTTTATGACGGTGAACAATTTGATTTTTGCTATACACGGTCTGCCCTATGAAAACGTCGTGTCACGCGAAAATGGGGAAATCGATATGGTAAAGGTTTATATGCTGAAGGACAGCCTTTCGACTTTAATTTCTTCCATCGATTTCATAGACGATGTTATCGTTTTCTATGACAACGCCGATTTAGCGATTACCTCAAAAGGCACCAGTAACTTGAACGTCCTGTTTAATCAAAAATATAAGCATGCGCTGCAAACGGCTGATTATTGGAAATCCTTCGCTCGTTCCAAGCATACGTTTACGATGTTTCCGGCAGACGAGTATTCCGTCTCTAGCGATGGATTATCGAGAAGAAGCCGGCAGCTGATGGTGGCAATGGACGGTAATAAGGTGAGGCTATCTGACAAAAACGTCATGATTATTATCGATGTCGAGAAGCTTCAGCAGCAGGTCAATCTCAAAGGATTAATTCCAGGCGCATCGCTTATTGTACTTGATTCCAGCCGCAACGTTATTTTGAGCACGGAAAAGGATTGGGATCTGATCGAAGTGCTTAACGACGTCTATTTCAACACATCCACAGAAGCTTCTTTTACTCGCGAAAATTTCGATTATCATTTTTACAAGTCGGAATACAACGATTTTATTTATATCGATAAAGTGCCATACCAATTTCAAAACATCGGCTCCGTTACGGACGCAAGCCAATTGATTATGATTAGCGCGATTATCAGCGCCCTTTTATTGTCTGTCTTGCTTAGCATTTATTTGTATAGACCAGTCAAGGGCATTCTTCAATTGCTGGGTGGAGGAGCTATCAAAGGCAATGATTTTCGGAAGATTTACAGCGGGATCGTAAAAGTGCAGGCGGAGAACGAATCCTTATCCAAACAAATGGATTTTGTTGATAAGGAGATGCGCAGAGGCATTTTCCTTCAGTCTTTGGATGAGCTTTCCCACTCGCAAGAGTATGAGCTGCAAATGCAGAAATATTATCCGTATTTCTTCCAAGAACGTTACTTTGTCATGGTTGGCCTGCAATTAAACCGTCAAGTAGACGGTGAGCCGCCGAATTGGAGGATCGAAGAGATTACGGAATGGATGCAGATGGAGCTTCAGAACATCTTTAATCACGCTGTCGTATTTCATTCGGGACATTTGCAGTTTCTAGCTCTTGTTGGGATGAAGGAGATGACGAATCGGAAGAAGGTATTGGAAGGCATTGAATCGTACGTGAGGCATACGGCCAAGCATGAGCTGCAATCCTTTGTGATCAGTGCATTTGCGAGTAAAGGCTACGATTCGAAAATAAGCAATATGCATGCAGCCAATCAAGATATTAAGCATGGCATGGAGTACCGGAATGTGAAGCAAACCGGAGCGGTTGTGGATACAGAAATGATACGTTATGTTTCAGACGTATATTTTCCTTTTGAAAAAATCGAGAAGCTGTCCAATTGCCTATTAAGCGGAAAGACCAACGAGTCCTTAAAAATTGTCGAAGACATCGTTCAGGAAAACGTGAATCGTAACATTCATTTTCATCAGATGACGCATATTGCAAAAAGCATATTTCTTTATTTGCTGAAGCAAATCGGCGAAGCGACAGTTAGCAGCAAGGACCTTCAGCAGGAGGCAAGAGATTTTTCAGGAAAGGTGGACATGGCGCGCCACTATGACGAAATCCATGAAGCGCTCATTGATGCCGTGCATTTTATAGCTGAAAAACGCGGCAGCGAGCAGAAGAGCAAGCTTAATGCTGCTTTTATATCACAATATATCGAGCTTCATTATATGGAAAACTTGTACTTGGATCATATGGCGGAGGTGCTGGACACCAGTCCGAAATACTTTTCAAATTACTTCAAGAAAACGTTTGGCATTAATTATGTGGAATATCTCAATAAGGTCAGATTGTCCCACGCGCGGGAATTTCTGAAAAATACCGACCTCAGCGTCGCGGAAATTGGGGAGAAGACCGGTTATATGAACTCTTCCACCTTTACGACTACCTTTAAAAAATATAATGGCATATCACCAAGCGAGTATCGCAAAAAAGAGACGGATTGAATCGGAGGAATCTGACATGAAAGCTGTTGCAGCATTAAAAGGCAAGATTTCGATCACGGACATCGATAGCGTATCACCTCTTCCTGGGCATCTACGGATTCGCACCGAATATTCGGCCATCAGCCCAGGAACCGAGCTTTCTTTCCTGAGGCGCGCTTCCGATCAGCAGGTTATACTCGGATACAGCGCAGTAGGAATCGTTGAAGAGCTTGGCGATAATGTCACAGGAATTAAAATCGGACAGCGAGTAGCCTGCTACGGCGCTCCTTATGTAAAGCATGCGGAATGGTTAACGGTCCCGTCTAATTTGACGGCAATTGTGCCGGGTCATGTCCAGCCCGAGGAAGCTGCCTTTGCAGGACTCGGAGCGATCGCTATTCATGCCCTTCGAACGGCTGATATTCGGTTTGGCGAGACTGCGGTAATCGTAGGGCTTGGCTTGCTGGGTCAAATCGTCTGCCAAATCGCTGCGGCGGCAGCTGTCCGCGTCATTGGGCTCGATTTGGCTGCCAATCGTGCCGAGCTGCTTAAGCGGCATGGCGTGAAGGACGCTTTCGATCAGCAAGAGGCTATGGAAGAGCAATTGAAGCAGATGACGGATGGCCATGGTGCTGATTGCGTCCTCCTTTGCGCAGGCGGTTCGGGAGAAGAGCTTATTAATCAATCGCTGCAATGGATTCGGGATAAAGGAAAAATCGTCATCGTCGGCGATTTGTCTACAACCTTTTCTCGCAATCTGATGTTCGGGAAAGAGGCTCAGGTGCTTATATCCCGTGCGGGAGGACCGGGCAGATATGATGCCAGCTATGAAAAAGAAAATCATGATTACCCGATCGGCCATGTAAGATGGACGGAAGGAAGGAACATCGGCGAATATATTCGACTGCTCTCGGATAAACGACTATCGATTTCGCCGCTTATTACAAACGTCTATCCCTTGGAAAGAGCGCAAGAAGCCTATGCGAATTACGAAAACGCCAAGGATGTGATGGGGACGCTTCTGAAATACGAAGGGTAGAAGTTTTGTCATAGCACGGCACTCAAGAAAAAAAGGGGGAGAGATTCACCGATTTAGAGACTATTAAGAGACATATCTATAAATGAAAATCGTTTGGATAGCTCTATTGAAAGGAGGGATCAACTTCGGCTGCGGGCAATACGGGCACTTTCTTACATCTTGGGGATGACATAGGACTACGCAATTAAAATGTGTTGTTATGTTTGAAACGGGTTTAAGACAAAGGAGGCAATGTGATGCAAACCGGTAAATTTCGCGCTTTCATCCTTATGTGTTGTTTTCTATTGGCAGTCACGGGCTGGGGCGGCGTGCACGCAGCAGCAGAAGCGGGGAAATTAGCTCAGAAAACCTATGGAAGCCCGGAAGAGCTGCTCATTCCGAACAATTATACAGTAGCGGTGTTTAATGGTACGGTTGGCCAAGAAGAAGGGCGGAATGTGCTTTATGCGACGAGCAAAGGGAAGCCTGGCCATCTTAATGTCATCGATTTGGAGGATTATAAGCTGCTGCGAAGCATTCCGATTGCCCCTTCGGAAAGCTCTTGGGCGCATACCGTGGCTCCTGACGGCACGTTGTTCTTAGCCGCTGACGGCGGGGGTGCTAGACTCTGGAGCTATTCGCCTGTTACGCATGTTCCGACGCAGGTAGCCCAGTTCGATGGGCAGTCCGTGCCGAACAGCATCACGACGGATGAGAAGGGACGCGTGTATGTAGGGACATATCCGGGAGGCAAGGTCTATCAATATGATCCAGCAACTAACCAAACAAGAGATTATGGCCGTGTTATCGGACTCCTGGATCAGGAATATGTGCGGTCCATTGCTTATCAGGGCGGTAACATTTACGCTGGCACCGCGCACAAGCAAATCGTCCGGGTTAATCTGGAAACAGGCGAGAAGACGGATATTGCGGCAGCTCTCAGCGTCAAAGAGGATACGGTATACGATTTGAGTACGATTGATGATCGTTATTTATTCGCAAGATATACGGACGGCAGCGGCATTCCGGGAGAAGCTTTTATCTATGATACGCAAACGGAAGCCTGGCTGGATGTCGTCTTGGAAAATGTGACGGGCTTGCATGCAACAGATTCGTTGAATGGCAAACTCTATTTTATGTCCGACAAGAAGTTGAAATCCTTTGATCTTGCCAGCCATGAAGTCGAGCTTACCGGCATGGAATATGCGAGCGGCTTTCGCGGCGCAGATTGGGCTGAATTTCCTAATCATCCGGAGCTGCCAGGCAAATCATTGGTTACGGTACGATATGATGGAGGCGTCACGATCATGAATATCGAGACGAAGCAGGTGCATTTGCTGCCTCCAATTATACCGGGGCTGCCTGGAGTCGTTAACCGGCTGCAGAGCGTATCCGAAACTCAGCTGATTACGACCGGCTCCCAAGCTAGATCCTCCTTGGTGAATCTGAGCAATAATACAACGAAGCCATTCAGTATTGGTCAAGCAGATAGCGTATATGCGGTAGGTACGAAAGTGTACATGGGCGTTTATCCAGAAGGTGGTCTATATGAATATGATTTGTCTGCCGAGCCGGGACCAACGAATCCCAAACGATTGGCGATTTTGGGGAACAATCAGGAGCGTCTGGTGAATATTACAGGCGGGCTTGGGAAAATTTACATCTCTACCATTTCCGGTTACGGTACATTGGGGGGCTCGCTGACGGTTTATGACCCAGCTACCGGGGAAATTGACGTTCATCGTCATGTCGTGGAAAATCAGAGCGTTCTTAGCACGACCTTCCACAACAATAAGTTATACGGATCTACGACGATTCGAGGAGGACTTGGCTCTGAGCCTTCGGAAGAAGAAGCGAAAATATTCGTCTGGGATGCAGTGGCAGAGCAGAAGATTGCGGAGTTTCCGCTGCGCATTCCAGGACTTGAGAAGCCGATTTTTATCGGGGATCTTTCCGTTGGTCCTGACGGCCTGATCTGGGGTGCATCTTACGAATATATTTTCGCCTTAGATCCTGATACGTACGAGGTCGTCAAAAGCAAAAAGATTTATCCGAAGCTGAATTTCAGCCAATGGGCGCATCACCCGCTTCGCTGGTCAGAGGATGGGTTGCTCTATGTTTTATTCAACAATAAATTAACGGTCATTGATCCGGAAACGTTAGAATTCCGTACGCTTGCGGACACATCCCGTTTCGATCTTGGCATGGACGGCAACTTGTATTTTACTGACCAAGCTACGAATACGATCCTGTATCGCATGAAGGTGGACGGAGAGGTTGTAGTAGAGCCGCCGGGCGTTCCGGTGCCTGTCGCAAATGCCGGATTGGAAGAGAACGTGAACAATGGAGCAATCCCAAGCTGGAGCTCTTTATTCGCAACCGGAGTGGATTATGGCTATGAAATTAGTGATACAAAAAGCTTAACGGGCAGTAAAAGCCTGCTCATAACGGATAAATTGCGAACGGCATCCGTCGCGCTGCAAAGCGATAAAATACCGGTTATCCCGGGTGAGGATTACGAAGCGGGCGTTAACTTGTATATCGAGTCAGGCCAACCGGGCTTTATGTTCCGCTTCTTTGATGATAAAAACGCAGCAATCTCCACCTTGGAGACCCATTTGGATGAGTCTAGGCTGGCGCAGTGGCAGAAAGTGATGCTGAAAGGAAAAGCGCCTGCCAATGCCGCATATGCCAGACTAATTGCAGTCACAAGCCGGTATAATATCGCGTCAGCTTACTATGATGATTTCTATGTCGCCGTTAAAGATACAAAACCGCCGGTCTCGATCGCAAACGTTAGCCCATCGCCAAATGCCTCAGGATGGATCAAGCAGGATGCGCTCATTTCGATTGCATCCGAATCCGCCGCCTCCATATCGTATATGGCGGATGGGGCTCAACCTATCGAGAAAGTGACAGTAAGCGGAAATCAGGTTGAGATAAAGGTTACGAGTGAAGGGTTAACTTCTATAACCTATGCTGCAGCCAATGCTTCTGGTGTGCAAGAGGCTCCTCGTACACTGGAGATTCGGATCGACAAAACAGCACCTGTCCTCCAGTTTACGGGAAAGCTGGCGTATTCCATTGAAGAAACGGTTCAAATAGGCTGTACAGCCGTTGACGAATTATCTGGATTAGCCGATGATCCTTGCACTAAGCCGTTAGCGGAAGGCCCTGCCTATAACATGGAGGCAGGAAGCCATTCCCTTGAGGTAACGGCTGAGGATGCGGCCGGCAACTCCAGCTCAAGTTCGATTACTTATGAAACTCTCGTAACCTACGAAGGAATGTGCGCGCTTGTTCGTCAATTTGCAGCTGATAATCCGGGGATAAGCAAAGCGCTATGCAGCAATCTGCTGCTGGCGCAGGAAGCGGAGAAACGCGGGAACGATAAAGTGAAAATGAATTTGTTAAGCGTATTTAAGAAAGAGGTTCAAGTTTTTTCAGGCAAACAATTGACCAAGGAGCAGGCGGATATTCTGATCAAATTTAGTGCTTACTTATAAAGTAAGCTAGGATAAATCGATCCTAAATGATAGGGAAGAGGCTTCACCACAAGCGACTTATCTGCTTGCGGGAAGCCTCTTTTTGTTTTTGTGTATCCATAAATACCCGTTACGGACTTACATGTCGTTTCCCGTTTCTAACAGGCTGATGCTTATTAAAGATATGGTGATAATCTGCAATTGACGAATAAGGCGGCTAAGGTTAGAATTGCGGTACTTTTACAAAGAAAGGGAGTCTTTATGATGCTGGCAACGACGGAGGCAGCGTTCTCACAGCTTCTCATTTCCGGAACAATTGTACATGAAGGCAGCTTTAAAGAAGTTCAACAAAGACTCGGCATACAAGTCACACCGCATTTGACGATCTTGATTTCGATGGATCGTTACCCGGAGCTAGCTATAGATAAATCGATAACGTGGAAAATGGAAATTGGGCAGCAGCTGGTTAAGGCTATTTATCAAACGATAGCAGAGCCTTTTCTTTGGGTGTGGGTGGAAGAAGGGATAGTAGCATTGCTGCTGGAGCTTCCATCAGATAGTCCGCAAAGCCCTTCCTTAAAAAAGAGTTTACTATCGATCGTTCAAAAAATTCAAGGTTTGGTTGATCAGCAAGGCTTTTCGGTGTCCGCGGGGATCGGCTCCTATTATGACAGCCCCTATATGCTGTATCGGTCTTTCGAGGAAGCGAAGGAATCGCTTGTTGATCGTTTTTTTCAAGGCAATCGCGTTATTTATTTCTATGAGAAGGATAAACAAGTCGCCAAGCAGGCGGAGCAGGCGATTTCCCAAGAAGAAAAAACAGAGCTGCTTGCGCGTGTCCGAATTGGCGATATCGAAGGCTCTATCAATTATTTGAAAATTTTGCTTGCAAGAATAGCGCAAACCTATAAGCTCCACATCGATATGTTCAAGTCTGCAGCCATTGATCTGAGCATGTCTTTATCGAGCATGGTTCTCGTGTCGGGTGGAGATATCACGGTTATTTTATCCGAAAACGCAAAGATGATTCAAAGCTTATACAGCACGGTCCGCTATAACAATTTTGTAAACAAGCTATGTGATTATTGGAGATTGCTTGCGGAGCAAATTGTAAAGGCCAACAAAATGAACGTTTCCCCGATTATACGCAAAGCGATGAAGCGAATCATCGAGAACCATCAGAACAAAATGACGCTGGAGGACATAGCACAATGTTGCTATGTAAGCACCTACCATCTTGCCCATTTGTTTAAGAAGGAGGTAGGCCTTGGCGTCATCGATTTTTTGAATAAAATCCGCATCGAGAAAGCGCTATATTACTTGGAAACGACGGATATGTCCATAAAACAGATTGCGGGTCAGGTCGGATTTCAGGATTCCAACTATTTTACGCGTACGTTTAAAAAAATTATGAGCTGCAGCCCCTCTGATTATCGCACAGCAAGATCATGCTAGTGGTGAGCAACTTTGTCCATTGATTGTAAGCGGTTTCAATTTTATAATATAGACGTGAAGTAATCTTACATCGAGTCATTCTTATACGGGAAATGGGGGAAATTGTGTCATGAAACATAACATCAGATGGCTTATGTTTTGCAGACCAAGAGAGGAGACGCTAGGATGACTTATTTGTTTGAACATCTTGATAAAGTAACAGGGCTGCTCATCGAACATATTTATCTCGTATCTCTTTCTCTTGTCATTTCTATCCTTGTTGCTGCGGTGATTTCCCGATTTACGAAAGTACAGTCTCTAGTAATGGGGGTTCTTGGCACTATCTATACGATTCCAAGCATCGCGCTATTCGCGCTGCTGATCCCATTCCTTGGTCTGGGAGTGAAGCCGGCGGCAATTGCTCTGATCGCCTATTCCCAAATGGCGCTGGTGCGAAATATGGTTGTCGCGATTAAAGGAATAGAGCCCTCTATTGTGGAAGCGGCTCGCGGGATGGGGATGGGCAAGTGGCGGATGATTTATAAGATCATCGTTCCACTAGCGCTGCCCGTTGTAGTTGCGGGAATCCGCATTGCTGCGGTTTCCATGATTGGCATTGCGACGATTGCCGCTTTCATCAATGCAGGCGGGCTTGGAAAGCTGATATTTGAAGGCATTTATCAGGATCATTCCGGCAAAATCATCGCTGGCACCGTAGCGGTGCTCGTACTTGTTATTGCGACAGACTTGGTGTTCCGATTCATAGAAAGAAGAGTGAGTCTCAACACAAGGTGAATGGAGGCGCTGAGAAGTGAACGTTTTCAAAGAAGCTATTGATTATTTGATGAGCAAGCCGGACCTTTTCTGGGAAGCTTTGAAAATTCATCTTTTGCTTAGTGCGATCGCACTTGCAATAAGTATTTTCATCAGCGTGCCGCTTGGGATCTACTTGTCTAAACGTAATAAGCTGTCCATGGTTGTTTTGAATGTGTTCTACCTCGGGAAGATCATTCCAAGCTTAGCGGTACTGGCGCTTACGATGCCCTATATGGGAGTCGGCTTCACGCCTTCGTTAATTGCGTTGACGATTCTTGCCTTCCCGACAATTCTGATCAATACGGTGGTCGCATTCAAGGAAGTGGATAAAAACATCATTGAAGCGGCGCAGGGGATGGGCATGAATAAGCTTCGAATTATCCGGAAAATCGAGTTTCCGCTCGCTTTGCCGGTCGTTATTACGGGGATACGCACAGCCTCCGTTGAGGTTATAGCGGGAGCGGCGCTAGCTGCTTTTATAGGTGGCGGAGGTCTTGGGGATTTCATCATTAATGGAATCGCACTGGCCAAGCCATCGATGCTGCTGGTGGGCGCCGTACCAATTTGTCTGCTTGCCATTGCGGGCGATTCTATATTTGGTCGGATAGAAAAATTAACGAGCCCAAAAATGGGTCAATAAACAGAGGAGCGTGAAGGGGTATGGAAAATAGGTTCAAGAAGCTGATGACGTCAGGTACTGTATTATGTTTGGCTTTTTGTTTGGCAGCATGTAGTCAATCAAGCAAAGAGGCTGGCGGATCAGCGGATAAGCCCACGATCAAAATCGGATCAAAAAACTTCACGGAGCAATACATCCTCGGCGAGCTTTATGCGCAGGCGCTTGATGCAGCTGGCTTTAATGTCGAGCGGAAGCTTAACCTTGGCGGAACGCAAGTAGCTTTTACAGCACTCCAAAGCGGTGAAATCGATCTGTACCCGGAGTATACCGGAACGGCGCTTCAGGACGTTTTGAAGGAGTCAGCACCCAATGATGAAACGGCTGTCTATGAGGCGGTTAAGAAGGGCTACAAAGAAAAATTTGATATTGAGACGCTGGATCAAACGCCATTCAATAACACCTACGTGATCGTAACTACCGCAGATATTGCGGATAAATATGGCTTGAAGACACTTTCTGATCTGTCGGCCAAAGCGCCAGAGCTGAATTTTGCGCTCATTCCTGAATTTGGCGATCGGGAAGACGGCTTGCCGGGCTTGCAAAAAACGTATGGCGGCTTCGAATTCAAATCAGCCAAATTGTTTGATATCGGCTTGAAATACAAGGCTTTAACGGACAAGCAGGTTGATGTCACGATCGGATTCGGAACCGACGGTCAAATTGCCGGGTTTAAGCTCGTTTCGCTAGAGGATGACAAGAAGCTTTGGCCTCCATACCATGCCATCCCGCAGGTTCGCAGCGAGGTGCTGAAGAACAACCCGGAGGTCGGCGATATTCTCAACAAAATTAATGCCTTGCTGACGGACGAGGCGATGGCAGCTCTGAACTGGGAAGTGGACGGTGAAACCAAAAAAGAACCAGAGGATGTTGCAGAAGCATTCCTCAAAGAAAATGGATTTCTTAAATAACAGGCTTGCAAGTCAGTGGAGGTGACCAAAATGAGCGGAATTGAGTTTCAACATGTGATCAAGTATTATCCCGGCACGGAAAAGCCTGCTGTCAACGATGTTAGCTTAACGGTAAAAAGCGGTGAGTTTATCGTACTGCTCGGTACTTCGGGATGCGGGAAAACGACGCTTTTAAAGATGGTCAATCGACTTTACGAGCAAACGGAGGGCAATATTTTGGTTGACGGCATCGATACAAAGGATGTGCCCGTCAATGATCTAAGAAGGCGGATCGGCTATGTAATCCAGCAAAGCGGATTGTTTCCCCATATGACGGTGGAACAGAATATTGCCGTCGTTCCTGAGATGCTGGGGTGGGACAAGGCTAAAATTAGCGGAAGAACCGACGAGCTGCTAGAGCTTGTTCATCTTGATCCCAGCGTATATCGCAAAAGATACCCGCGTCAGCTATCCGGCGGTCAACAGCAGCGGATCGGGCTTGCCAGGGCGCTTGCGGCAGACCCGCCGTTTATGCTGATGGATGAGCCATTCGGAGCGATTGACGCTATTACGAGAACCAAGCTGCAGGATGAATTGATTCATATTCAAAAAAAGCTGCACAAGACGATTATGTTCGTTACGCATGATGTGGAAGAGGCGCTTCGGCTCGCGGATAAAATTATGATTATGAAAGACGGAGAGGTCGTGCAATTTGACGCTCCTCTCCAACTGATCCTTCATCCTAAGAACGAGTTTGTTCAGCACTTGATGGGTGGGGACGATATGATCCGAAAAATCAGTCTCATTAATGTGAGCGCCGCAATGGAGCGGGTCGTCACATCGCATGTGAATCCTGCCCTTCCAACGATCTCGGAGTCCAGCGATCTCAAATCGGTGCTTGATATTTTACTGCGCACAGGTGCAGATGTCGTGCAGGTCGTCGGTGATGTTGGGCAGGAAAATCGTGTTATCGGCAAAGTAACCCTTTCTCATATTCAAAATCTGCTGTCTCCTGTCTATCAAAAGACAGCAGATGTATAAGACTTATTCAGCGGATGGAATAGCTTGTTCTACGGAGGTGAATCGTTTTGAGCAGCATCGTAATAGACGGCAGTGCCATACGAATTAATCATGTCGCTGCTGTCGCAAGAAATGGAATGAAGGTCGAGTTAGCCGAGGATGTTAAAGCGAAAATCAAAAAATGCCGCAGCCACGTAGAACAATTTGTAAAAGAACAACGCCCCGTTTATGGCATTACGACGGGGCTAGGTGAATTATGCAAAGTTAGCCTTACGCCGGATGAAGCGGCAAGGCTGTCCAAAAACGTCATCATGAGTCATGCATGCGGGGTAGGCGAGCCGTTAAAGGCTGATCAAGTGCGTGCGATCTTGTTAGCGGCCGTCATCAATTTCTCGCAAGGCTACTCGGGCATCCGTTTGGAAACGGTTGAGACGCTTGTTCGGATGTTAAATGAAGGTGTGACGCCTTGGGTGCCTTCGCAGGGCTCGGTTGGCTATCTCACCCATATGGCACATATTTCGCTTGTCGCGATCGGTCTAGGGGAGGCTTATTACAAGGGTCGGCACCTTGCCGGAGCGGAAGCGATGAAGGAAGCGGGAATCGAGCCGCTGGAGCTGAAGGAGAAGGAAGGGCTCAGTCTCGTGAACGGAACGGTATGCATGAGCGGCATTAGCGCCTTGGCGATTTTTGACTGCATACAGCTGGCAAAATGGGCGGATATCGCAGGTGCGATGAGCTTTGAAGCGCTAAAGGGTACCTATTATGCGTTTGATGAGCGGATTCACCGCGTGCGCCCCTATAAGGGACAATTGCAGGTTGCTGACAATCTTCGAAGGCTCATTGCTGGCAGCGAAATTAGTGAGCAGTCCAAGGATCGCAGAATTCAGGATGCGCTCAGCATAAGGTCAATCCCTCAGGTGCATGGCGCATGCCGCGATAAAATCATGCATGCCGTAGAAATCGTGGAGCTGGAGTTAAATTCGGCTACTGATAATCCGCTCATCTTCGATGACGGCGAGGGCGGCGTTTCAATCTCGGCATGCAATGCGCATGGAGAGCCATTGGCATTGACGATGGATATGACGGCGATCGCGGTAGCGGAGCTAGCTAACATTTCGGAGCGCCGCATTGACCGGCTGGTTAACCCGCATACGAGTGAGCTTCCAGCTTTTTTGGTGGAAAAAGGCGGTTTAAACAGCGGTTTCATGATTACGCAATATGTAGCTGCCTCATTAGTCGCAGAAAACAAGGTGCTGTCGCATCCCATATCCGTCGACTCGATTCCGACATCCGCCTTTCAGGAGGATCATGTCAGCATGGGAACGCCAGCAGCGCTGAAAGCCGTTCAAGTCGTTCGCAACGCCTACAAAGTGCTAGCAATCGAGCTTCTGACCGCCTCGCAAGCGTTAGAATTTCATAAACCGCTCGAATATGGCGCAGGAACGGGCATCGCCTATGAGCTCATACGCAATCATGTGCCAAAATGGACGGAGGACCGCGTATTTTACCCGGATTTGCAAAAGATGTTCGCTCTAGTTGAGAATGATGAATCTATTCGAATCATAGAAGAGAGTATAGGTCTTCTTTAACTTATACATTTTGCAAAATGGAGGCATTACAGATGAGCTTATCGCAACATTCGATTATAAAAGCTCCACGTGGAGTTGAATTAAATACAAAAGGCTGGGTGCAGGAAGCTGTTCTGCGCATGCTGATGAACAATCTCGACCCAGAAGTGGCGGAGCATCCGCAAAAGCTTGTCGTATACGGCGGAATCGGCAAAGCGGCGCGGAACTGGGAAGCCTTCGACAGCATCGTCGCTACGCTGAAGGAGCTTGAGGATGATCAAACGCTGCTTGTGCAGTCCGGAAAGCCGGTAGCGGTGTTCCGTACGCACAAGGATTCGCCAAGGGTTCTGCTGGCCAATTCCAATATCGTGCCCGCTTGGGCAAATTGGGATAAGTTCCACGAGCTGGATCAAAAAGGGCTGATGATGTACGGCCAAATGACGGCAGGAAGCTGGATCTATATTGGCAGCCAAGGGATCGTTCAAGGGACTTATGAGTCGTTTGCTGAATGCGCGAGGCAGCATTTTGGCGGCAGCTTGAAAGGAACGATTACCGTTACGGCGGGTATGGGCGGTATGGGCGGGGCTCAGCCGCTGGCTGTCACGATGAATGACGGCGTCGTTATCGGCATTGATGTCGATCGAACGAGAATCGAGAAACGGATTGAGACTCGTTATTTGGATACTTTCGTCGAAACCTTGGACGAAGCGATCAGTCTTGCTGAGGAAGCCAAGTTCGAAGGGCGAGCGTTGTCCATTGGCCTTGTCGGCAATGCGGCTGAACTATTGCCGCAAATGATCGGGCGCGGTTTCATTCCTGACGTCTTGACAGATCAAACGTCTGCTCATGACCCTTTGAACGGCTATTTGCCGATTGGCATGTCGATGCAGGAAGGCGAACTGCTTCGCGATCAGAATCCGAAGGAATATGTAAAGCGCTCCAAAGCAAGCATGGCGTTTCATGTAGAAGCTATGCTGGCATTGCGGAAGCTGGGCTCTGTTGTATTTGATTATGGCAATAATATTCGTCAGGTTGCGTTTGACGAAGGTGTTGCCAATGCTTTTGATTTTCCCGGGTTCGTGCCGGCCTATATCCGCCCGCAATTTTGCGAAGGCAAAGGCCCATTCCGCTGGGTTGCTTTATCAGGCGATCCGGAGGATATTTACAAAACGGATGAAGTTATTTTGAAGGAATTTGCTTATAACGAGCATTTGTGCAAATGGATCAAAATGGCTAGAGACCGTATTGAATTCCAAGGCCTTCCTGCCCGTATTTGCTGGCTGGGATATGGCGAGAGAGCAAGATTCGGGAAAATAATCAATGATATGGTCGCTTCTGGTGAGCTGTCAGCTCCGATCGTAATCGGGCGCGACCATCTTGACGCAGGCTCGGTCGCTTCACCGAACCGGGAAACGGAAGCGATGATGGATGGCAGCGATGCCGTTGCCGATTGGCCGATTTTGAACGCATTGGTGAATACAGCAGCTGGAGCAAGCTGGGTTTCGGTTCATCATGGCGGCGGTGTTGGGATGGGCTATTCCCTTCACGCAGGCATGGTAGTTGTGGCCGATGGCACAAAGGATGCTGCAAGGCGGCTCGAACGCGTATTGACGAGCGACCCAGGCATGGGCGTTGTCCGCCATGCGGATGCAGGATATGAGCTGGCGATATCAACGGCGAAGAACAAGGGCGTGCAAATGCCCATGCTGACATAAGGCGGGATCGATTATGAATCCAATCGTTTATATCAAAAATGCGAATCAAATCGTTTCAGTCAGCGGAGCGAGCGCAAGTCCTAAAACTGGAAAGGAAATGGAAGACCTAGGCTTGATTGAGCATGGCGGCATCGTAATCGAAAGGGATCGGATTGTATTTGTTGGTTCCGATGAGGAAGCGCAGGCCTATGTTGATACACTCGCGCAGGAGCCGTTCATTATTGATGCATCAGGCAAGCTTGTTACGCCGGGACTCATTGATGCCCATACCCATCTCGTCTTCGCGGGAAGCCGCGAGAAGGAGCTGGAGATGCGACTGCAGGGTGCCTCATATATTGAAATTTTGGAAGCGGGCGGGGGCATTCTGTATTCCACAACGCAAACGCGTCAAGCCTCGGAGGAGCAGCTGTTTGAAGAGTCTAAAAAAAGGCTTGACCGTTTTCTCCAGTATGGCGTGACGACGCTGGAAGCGAAGAGCGGCTACGGTTTAACGACTGCCGATGAGCTGAAGCAGCTTCGTGTAGCGCGTAAGCTGAATGAATCGCATGAGATAGATATCGTATCTACGTTTATGGGGGCTCATGCAATCCCTCTTGAGTATAAGAGCGATCCAGAGGAATATGTGAGGATCGTTATTGAGGAGATGCTGCCTGCTGTGGCAGAGGAAAACTTAGCGGTATTCTGCGATGTTTTCTGCGAGCAGGGCGTGTTTACGATCGAACAGTCCGAGCGCATATTAGAGGCTGGGAAGAAGCTTGGCCTTATTCCGAAAATCCATGCCGATGAGATTGTAACCTTGGGCGGTGCAGAGCTTGCCGCAAAAGTCGGCGCGATTTCTGCGGACCATTTGCTTAAGGCGTCGGATGAAGGCATTGCAAGGATGGCGGAAGCGGGCGTCATTGCCGTCCTTCTGCCAGGCACCGCTTTTTTCCTGATGGAGGAGCCTGCAGAAGCGCGGAAAATGATAGAAGCGGGTGTACCGGTTGCGCTGTCCACGGATCGCAATCCCGGCTCATGTCCAACGGAATCGCTGCCTCTTATTATGAATTTCGCTTGTTTGAATATGAAAATGACGCCTGCCGAGGTATTGGCGGCAAGCACCATAAACGCAGCTCATGCGATTGGTCGAGCCGCCGAAATAGGGAGCATCGAAGTCGGCAAGAAAGCGGATCTCGTTCTTTTTGACGCGCCGAACTATCTGTTTATTCAATACAACTTTGGAGTCAATCTAGTCGACACGGTTATTAAAAACGGCAGAGTAGTTGCAGGCGGAACGCACTTACGGCCAACAGGACTAGCATTCGCGAAGGAGATCGGCAATTTATGATAAATCTACGAATTCAGCCTGATCGTTTGGAGAAGCAAATTCACGAATTAGGGGAGATCGAACAAAACGTACGCGGTGGCTTGGATCGAACGACGTTTACACCCGCGGAGCTTAAGGCGCGAAGCTGGCTGATCGGGGAGCTGCAGGAGCTTGGCCTTGAGGTGAGGCTTGATGCCGCTGCGAATATATGGGCCAGACGGCCGGGCAGCGATCCGAATTTGCCGGTCATTGCTTTTGGCTCCCATATCGATACAGTACCGAATGGCGGCAAATACGATGGGGCGCTTGGCGTCTTAATGGCACTTGAAGTTATGCGTGTATTGGAGGAGGAAGGCGTTCAGACGCGTCATCCGCTGGAGCTAATCTCTTTCAGCGCGGAAGAGCCGAACCCGTTTGGGCTGTCAACGTTCGGAAGCAGGACGGTTGCAGGAAAATTGAAGCGGATAGACCTCGATGGCATTTATGACGATAAGGGTCTCTCG
Organism: Paenibacillus sp. PL91; assembly: GCF_012935325.2. Taxonomy (GTDB): domain Bacteria; phylum Bacillota; class Bacilli; order Paenibacillales; family Paenibacillaceae; genus Pristimantibacillus. The sequence continues at coordinate 133,248 of NZ_JABBYG020000002.1, read as the reverse complement.
ATCATTGAAGCGTTAAATAAAGCAGGTGGTGACGCGGAGCAATTCGAATCTGCGAAGCGGGAGCCAAATGAGTTTGCTGCCTTTCTTGAGGTGCATATCGAACAGGGCAAGCGTCTTCTTGAGCGAAATATCCCTGTCGGTATCGTAACGGCGATTACTGGCATTTATCGTGAAGAGGTTATCGTTCACGGTCAAGCGAACCATGCCGGAACAACCTTAATGAATGACCGGAAGGACGCCTTGATGCTGGCCTCGGAGCTGATGCTCGCTTTCGAAGCCGTGTGCCGCAATCATCCTGCCGATGAAGTGGTTGGGACGATTGGACGTATCGTCAATTATCCGAATGCGGCGAATATCATTCCCGAGAAAGTGATATTTAAACTGGAGGCAAGAGGGAAATCCACAGAAGAAATTCAGCAGGTTATTTCCTCATGGAACGTGGCTGTCGAAGAAATTGCACGCAGAAGAAGAGGCAAGGTCGAACGGCGGGTTGTACTCGATCAAGCGCCAGCAACGATGAATCAAACCGTGATCGATATTTGCAAGGAGCAGGCCGATGCACTAGCGTTCGAAACGCTCTACTTAGGCAGCATGGCAGGACATGATGCGGTGCATATGTCCGCTTTGACCCGAGCTGGGATGCTGTTTGTGCCGAGCATAGACGGGAAGAGCCATTGCCCGGAGGAAGAAAGCCTGATGCCGGATATCGAGAAGGTCGCTAACGTTCTGCTTCACACCATATTGTCCTTGGATAAAAGATTAGAGTTGTAGGGGGATGAACATGCAGCAATTATTTATTGCAGATTATGTATATACGCAGGATGCTTTTGAGCCGAAGCAAGCCATCCTAGTGCAGGATGGCATCATTACGGAGATCGGTCCCGAGGATCGGCTGAGCTCGCGCTATCCGGCTGCTGAACGGATTTTGTGGTCCGGCAAAGCCATCGTCCCAGGGACGGTCAATTCGCATAACCACTCCTTCCAAAGCTTGCTGCGGGGTATCGCTATTGACCGGCCTTTTCTCGATTGGCGAGACGAGGCGCTCTATAAATATACGCCGCTGCTGGATGAAGAGGCTATCTACACGGGTGCGCTGCTTGCCTTCGGGGAAATGCTACGATATGGCGTAACCACGGTAAGTGATTTCTTCTATGTCCACAACGGAGGAACGGAACATGACGAGGCTGTTATTCGAGCGGCAAACGATCTAGGCATTCGGCTCGTCTTTGCCCGTACCCTGTACGATTGGTCCGGTGCTCCCGTTTCTTATCGGGAGACGGTCGATGATGCGGTCAAGCGCACCCGCGACCTCGCCATCAAATATCAAGGCAATCGGATGGTAACGGTTCATCCTGCGCCGCACAGCCCCCATGCGGCTTCACCGGAGATGATAAAGGCAGGGCACAGGCTCGCGCAGGAGCTGGACACTCCGTTTCATATTCATGTAGCGGAAGAAATGTTTGAGGTTGAAGAAACGCTGCGAGATTATGGCTTGCGCCCGGTTCATTATTTGGATTCGCTCGGTGTGCTGGATGAGAGAATGATCGCCATCCATCTCGTCTGGCTGGATGATTCCGAGATCGAGCTGCTCGGCAAACGAAGCTGTTCACTCGCTTACTGTCCGTCGAGCAATATGTTTCTTGCCGATGGCGTTACTCGCATTCCTGATTTGCTGAAATCAGGCGTGAAAATAACGCTGGGAACTGACGGTGCATGCAGCAACAACCGAATCAGCGTGTTCGAGGAAATGCGGATGTGCTCCATGCTGCAAAAGGTGACAAGGCTGGATGGCACCTGCATTACCGCGGGACAAGTGTACGAGATGGGAACGAAGCGTGCAGGCGACATTTTGCGCATGCCAATTGGTGTGCTGGAGCAAGGCGCTTATGCTGATTTTGTTGCCTTGGACATCGATGACTTATCGCTTGCGCCAAAGAACGAGCTATTCGCCAATATGGTTTATGCCATGCAGCCGGGAGCTATTTCCTATGTTGTTGTTGGAGGAAAAGTGATCGTAGATAACGGGAAGCTTACGACCGTTCCCGAGCGAAACATCGTACATCGCGTGGATTCCTTATTTGATAAATGGTCAACCGTATAAATATCAAAAACCCTTCCGATCCCAAGTAAAGGATCGGAAGGGTTTTTTTATTTTACGCTGGCTGCTGATGAAGCAAATATAGTAGCTCGAATGACTACGGATTTTTTATCAGCTTCACTCGTGAGATGAGCTTGAATCTGCAGAGCCGGGTCGAGATTTGAAATAAGAAGCATATCGCCGGTGTGAAGCTTTTCAGTTAAACCGGCATCTATGCTGATCGTAATGACGCCGTCAACGCAATAAATCGCTTCGAACACTTGCGTGATAGCAATTGGAGATAAATAAGGACCTAGTGTCAACCTTTGAGCAAGCTCATCGATGTGAAGCGCTTCAAGCTCGCCTTTGAAGCCTTCCGTGAGCATCAGATTAAAATCCTTTACTTTTCCAATGCTCTCTGTTGTCCATTCTCCGCTGTAGCTATCCTGATCATAAGGTTTCAAGGCAGCCTGATGATGCCCTTCATGCTGAAGAGTCATTTCTCCCTCCGTGACCATCGTTAGTCGCCAAATGCCTGGAAGGGGGGTGAAGGTGGATTGCTCGACTTCAACTGTCGCCGTACTGATTCTCCATCCAAAATCCCGCTTCGAATAGTCTGCAGCTTGAGGGTAAATGGCAACCTCCGTTGTCGTTCCGCCTGACCAGCTCGAGGTGTGCTGCTGAGAATTCCTGCTAAGGTGAAATGAAAGAGAAATAATGATCATCGCCTTCCGTTCTCGTATGACCTTGCATGGACGTAATTATAACATATGAAGTGCCGTTTGATGCGGGTTGATAGAGTCTGCTTACGTCAAATATCATCAGAATGAAAGGTTTGTTTAACCATAATCCATAAGCTGTGAAATGGTGCTTAGATGGACATGAACTTGCCTTCGCGATACAATGCTAGTAGACAAATAAATAATAAGCATGGCATGAAGGGATGAATAATATGTATCCGGAAATGACGGCAGCTGAGCTGGATGACCAGCTGAAGGCAGGCAAAACCTTAAATCTCGTTGATGTCCGTGAACCAGATGAATGGGAAGCCGGCCATATTAAAGAAGCACGCAGCATTCCTTTATCGGAGCTTCAGGAGCGCTTGGATGAGCTTCAGCAGGGCGATCAAGAAATCGTTTTGATATGCCGGAGCGGCGGCCGCAGCGGCAAAGCTTGCGACTTCCTGCATGCTCAAGGCTATAAGGTCGTCAATGTAACAGGCGGCATGCTGCAATGGCCTGGCGAGGTTGCGTTAGGCGAATAATGGATCCATTTTGATAAAGCAGTTACTTCAAAAAAAGTCCTCCCAAGGACTTTTTTTGTTTGTATGCTAGGTTGTGGAATAGTTAGGCGGCTCAACGGGCAAAATCATATCTGATTATTCCGATAACCAGCTGCAAAAAGGAAGACCGTTTGCTATTATTTTATAACTTGCTAGCCATAGAATGAAACACAAATAGAAAGGATGGATGGATAATGATGATTCAAGAGCATACAGCTGAAGAAATCAGCGAGTTGATGTCGATTTTGAAAAATTCGTTGTCAATGGAGCTGAGAGTGAGCAACGAAGAGGTACAGAACACAATAGCAATGATGGAAAAGCATGGATTTAAATATAAGGTCTCATGGGCGTCTATGGAATTGGCAGACCATACGGTTATCGATTTTTGGAAGAAAGAGCTTATCAAGAAAACGTCTTAATGATTCCGTTCTATACATCTGATCCCGTTAACGAACAGGGCCTTCGAACATATACTGCAGCATACGTACTTCAGGCGCTAACTTGGAATAAGCTCTTTGAATTTATTTTTGGTGGCATCTGAGGAATTCTTATTTTTAAACGGATTAGCTATTTTAGAGAAAAACTTCAGGCAGCGGCAGCGTATATGAAGTGAAGGATTGGGTGATGGAAATGATTATTATCAAGACGCAGGAAGAAATTGTGAAAATGAAAAAAGCGGGTGAAGTGCTGGCAGCCTGTCACCGGGAGCTGCGCTCTTTCATTCGGGCTGGCATTACCACCTTAGAGATCGATCAATTTGTTGAAGCTTTTTTGGAAAAGCATGGCGCGACGCCAGAACAAAAGGGGTTTCATGGATACCCGTTCGCGACCTGCTCTTCGGTTAATGACGTCATTTGCCACGGCTTTCCTAGTGAAACCGTATTAGTGGAGGGTGATATCGTAACGGTTGACATGGTTGTCAGATTGGATGGCTGGCTCGCGGATTCGGCTTGGTCTTATACCGTTGGGAAAGTATCGGAAGAAGCGCAGCGGCTGCTAGAAGTCACTAAAGAGTCGCTCTATAAAGGCATTGAACAGGCTGTAGTTGGAAACCGAATCGGAGACATTTCACATGCTATTCAAGCCTATGCCGAAGCGCAGGGTTTCTCGGTCGTCAGAGATTTTATCGGTCATGGCATCGGCCAGGATATGCATGAAGAGCCCCAAGTGCCCCATTATGGACCTCCGCATAGAGGTACGCGCTTAAAGGCGGGTATGGTGCTGACGATTGAGCCGATGTTGAATATAGGTAAATATCACAGTAAAATTGACGCAGACGGATGGACGGCAAGAACGGTTGATGGCAGTTTATCGGCTCAATACGAGCATACGCTCGCGATCACGGATTATGGTCCCATCATTTTGACTGAGCAATAGCATTGCTTGCGATACGTTTTTTAAGCATGACATAAAAAGGCTTCCGTCATTCGATGGAAGCCTTTTTTTGCGGCTATGTAACATTTTTTGCAAATATAGCGTCTTATTCATGAAGAAGAAATATTCCATTATATTCTTTCTTTTAAAGAATGAATAACATTACTGGGAGTAGGAGCGAGAGTGAAAACGAGGAATGGTTATATACTATTGGCTGCTATGGCTTTATTGCTAATTATCTTTGTCTTTAATTGGCTTAGAACAAATACAGATCATTTTAATATGTTCATGCCCTTTGCCGTCACGTTAAATAACGATTCTGACTATGATATCGTTTCCGTAAAGATGGGGATTGTCTCAAGCACATCGGCGCACACGTATACGAAGCCAATTAAAGCTGGCGACAGTGTACGAATTAAACCGCAGCTGCAATTAACGGGTGAAGGCGCTGTTTACTTAGAATACACAGATGCAAGAGGGGTTACGAGAGAAAATATCGCTTGCGGGTATACGGAATCTTTAACCGGAAGAGCTGAGCTGACGATCGATAATGACCGATTTGTGCTAAATGAACAAGATTGCTGGTAATTTGTTCATCTCTTTTTTACCCGATTCGAATGCGGATGCCATTGAAAAGGGGATGCGGCAGCTTTAGCAGTATCGAAGGTTTTTCATCTTGACATCGCAATGACGATCCTGTATAAATACATCTAAGCAATCAATTGGAAATCACAATATTGGTGAATGGGACAGTAATCTATGACGGATAGTTGCAGCGAGCCGGGTTAGTGGAAGCCGGTACGGATGTCGTAGACGAAGCGGACCCAGGAAATGGTTTGCCGAACAGAAGCGTGCAGCAGTAGGCAAATCCGGTCATGGACCGTTACAAAAACGAGGGGTCAAGCAGCTAACAGGCTTGGCACTTAGAGTGGTACCACGGGATCTTTACGGCTCTCGTCTCTTATTTTAGAGACGGGGGCCTTTTTGCATTTTTAGACGAATGGAGGAATTGGCATGATTCATGAACAAATCATAGCGGCGATTGAGGTAATTATGCAGCGAATTTTATCGGAGGCTGGGCTGCAGCGGCCTGAAAATCTGAGGATAGCGGTCGAGCATCCCGTTAATCTGGAGCATGGCGAATACAGCAGCAATATTGCGATGCAGCTTGCTAAGCTTTTGAAACGCGCTCCTTCCCAGATAGCGGGTGAATTCAAGCAGCAGCTGATTGCCGAGCCGAGCTTGTCCTCTTCCATCGCTCGTATCGTGGTTGCTCCGCCAGGCTTCCTCAACTTCTATGTCAATTGGTCATGGTGGGCTGAAGCGTCATCCCAGCAGGCATCACCACGGATCACAGAGGTGAGAAACAAAGTATTGATAGAGCATACGTCGATCAATCCGAATAAATCGGCACATATCGGTCATTTGCGCAATTCCTGCATCGGCGATACATTGGCGAGAATGCTCAAACGGACTGGGCATCAAGTAGAGGTGAATAACTATATCGATGACCTAGGCAATCAGCTGGCTGATACGGTGGTTGGCGTTTTGCAGACAACGACCGAGCAGCCTTATGAGCGCTTCGGAGATTTTTGCTGGGAGACGTATTCCAAGATCAATAAGGCGTACAAGGAGCAGCCAGCTTTGCTCGAGCAGCGTACGAAGGTGCTCGCTCAATTGGAGGAGGGCCGCTCAAATGTAGCATGGATGGGCCTGCTCATTGCAGAACGAATCGTACGCGAGCATGTGGAGGAAATGAAGCAGTTCGGCATCACTTATGATGTGCTCGTATGGGAGAGCAGCATCGTGCGCGAAGGGTTTTGGGAACGGACGCTTGAGCTGTTGAAGCGTACAGACATCTTCCGCCTTGAGGAGGGCGGGAAGCTTGCAGGCTGCTGGGTGCTTAAACAGCCGGAGCAAGAGGGCGACACGAAGGAACAGTCAGAATTCCATGCGGATAAGGTGCTCGTTCGCTCGAATGGCATTTTGACCTATACAGCAAAGGACATTGCTTATCACCTTTGGAAGTTTGGGTTGCTCGATAACGATTTTCGCTACAAAAAATTTTCCGATCGCCTTTGGTCCACCGACGCATGCGGAGTGAAGAAGAAAATAGGCCGCGCAGATATGGTCATTAATGTCATCGATCAGCGCCAGGAATATCCGCAAGCGATGGTCAAGCAAGCGCTGCTTGCCTTAGGCTACCAGGAGCAAGCGGAGCAGCTCAGACATGTCAGCTATGGCGTTGTATCGTTAAGTCCCCAAACGGCAAAGGGTCTAGGCATTGATACATCGGACGGGAAGCAAGCATACGCGATGTCAGGCAGGCAAGGAATCGGCGTCAAAATCGCGGAATTCTTGGCGAGAATGGAACAAATCATCGATTCGAACCGATCACGTAAGGCCGGATTATCGAGCAGCTCGATCGCGGCAGCGTCGATCCGTTACTATTTGCTGCGTTTCCACTTGCAAACGGAGGTTGTATTTGATCTTGATCAAGCGACTGAGGTAACCGGCAATACAGGCGTTTATTTAATGTATTCCTATGCACGCTCCAGCAGCATTTTGAAGAAATCCGGTATTTCGGGCAGCCCAATCCCTAGCGATTCATTGGCATCCAATGAGCTTGAATTGCAGGAACGCAGCCTGCTTAGACATCTAGCCTATTGGCAGGAGACGCTGCAAGCCTCCGTCAAGGAGCTTGCGCCAAATCTTTTGTGCAACTACGTATATGAGCTCTCTGCTTTATTCAATCATTTCTATGCCACCTGCCCGATTCTAAAGTCGGAGGGACAGGCGAGGAGCCTGCGCTTATGGCTCACTGAGCGTTATAAGCAAACGATGCAGGATGCGCTTGAAATATTGGGTTTGCCCGCGCCAACCAGCATGTAGCCGCATGTTCCATTCATGCAATTCGATTGCCCGTCATATAGTTTAACGGAAGAGGTACAGGCATGAGCGGCGATGAATGGAAGGCGGGTGCAAAGGTTGGAGCATGCAATTCAGGATCAAGAAATTGAACGTGACGTTACGATAGATTTTGCGGTGCAGGGCATGAGCTGCTCTGCATGCGCAGCACGGATTGAGAAGGCAGTCGGCAAAATGGATGGCGTACAGATGGCGGCTGTCAGCTTTCCGCTGCGAACGGCTTGGGTGCAGTTTAAGCCAGGTGTGCTCGGGCCCGGCCAGATTGCGGAGCGCGTAAAGCAATTGGGATTTGTGGCGCTCTTGAATGAGACGGCAAAGGAAGGACTTCATCGGGAGCATAAAATCCTTAAGCTAAGACTAGTCGTCTCTTTGATCCTCACGCTGCCGCTTCTAACGGGCATGGCTCAGCATATTCCGCTGCTGGAGCCGCTGCTGACTCGATTGCCGGCATGGCTTATGCTGCCATGGCTGCAGCTCGCGCTCGCTACGATTATACAGTTCGTAATCGGTTTGCCGTTTTATTTAGGCGCTTATCATGCCGTTCGCGAGCGAAGCGCAAATATGGATGTTCTCGTCGTCATCGGCACGACCGTCGCTTATTTATACAGCCATTATGCCGTTTTTCAAAACGGCTTGCTCGGTCCGCTTGCAGCGTCGTCTGCCCATTCGCCTCCGCTATATTTTGAAACGTCGGCTGTCGTCATTACAGCTGTGCTGCTCGGCAAATACATTGAGGTTTCAGCCTCACTGAAGGCGCAGCACGGTTCGGAGGGCTATGGCAAGCTTCAAAGCCAGACAGCTGCAGTTGAACGTGCAGGAGAAGTCGTGCGCATTCAGACGGAGTTCGTACGGGCGGGCGACATTGTCATCGTTCAAGCAGGCGAGGTCGTGCCTGTTGACGGTATCGTATGCGGGGGTCAGTCAGCGATGGATGAATCGCTACTCACTGGGGAAAGCTTGCCGATCGCCAAGCGTGAAGGCGATTCGGTGTGGGCAGGCACCCGCAACGAAAGCGCCCAGCTTCGCATCCGCACGAAGGCAGCGGGACATGATACGATGCTGAATCGCATTCAGGAGCTTGTCCGGCAAGCGCAGCGCTCGAAATCGGCGATTCAGCGCAATGTCGACGCGGCTGCAAGCTGGTTCGTTCCGGTTATGCTCGTCTTTGCGCTCGTTACGGTCGTAATGTGGGGAGCGTTCCTTGAGCCGGGCAATTGGAGCAAAGCATTCGTATGCGCCATAGCGGTCTTATTGGCAGCTTGTCCATGCGCGCTTGGGTTAGCTGCGCCGATCTCGCTTGTCATCGCGTCCGGCAGGCTGGCCAAGCAAGGCATCATTTCGAAGGAAGCGGGGGCGCTTGAGCGCTTGGCGAGAATCCAGACGATTGTTTTTGACAAGACAGGAACATTAACGGAAGGCAAGCCGCAGGTTAGCGCGGTGCTAGCGATGCAAGGAAGCCGCGCTTCACTGGTGCGAATGGCAGCCGCCGCCGAAGCGGAGGCAACTCATCCTCTAGCAATTGCGATTATACGCGAAGCGACGAAGCTGGGGCTTGTTATCCCTGAAGCGAGCGAGTTTGCGTTTACGCCGGGCGGAGGCGTTGAAGCGGTCGTTGAGAATCAACGGTTCGCGATAGGCAATGCCAAATTTGCGGACGAACGTGCTTGGAGCGTAAGCGATGCTGCATTAGCCTTCGCCAAGCAGCGTGAGGCGGCTGGCGAAACGGTGCTTTATGCCGCACTAGAAGGGCAATGCGTGGGCGTATTGGCGTTTAGCGATACGGTTAAAGCAAATGCAAGAGCTACAATAAAAGAGCTTAAAGCGCTAGGTGTAGCATCGCTGCTCGCTACCGGTGATCACGAGGCTCCGGCGCTTGCCGTGGCCAAAGCAGCAGGCATTGCTGGCGTGCATGCTTCTATGCTCCCAGAGGGCAAGGTTGAGCTTGTGGAGCAGCTAAAGCGCCGTGGCAAGCGTGTCGCAATGGCTGGCGATGGCTGGAACGATGCGCCGGCATTGGCAGCTGCAGATGTTGGGCTTGCGATGGGGGAAGGGACGGATGCGGCGCTGAGCGCTGGGCATATGACGCTGCTTTTCTCACGGCTGCAAGCTATCCCCGAGGCGATCAGAATAAGCCGCTTAACGATTCGAAATGTTAGGCAGAACTTAACCTTCGCCTTTCTTTACAATGTGATCATTATTCCTTTTGCTGCCTTCGGCCTGCTTGAGCCATGGATGGCAGGAACGGCGATGGCGCTCAGCTCGGTATCGGTAGTCGCTAACGCGCTAAGGCTCTCCGGTCAGCTTCGGCGCAAGGCTGGAGCAAGCAAATGACGATCACTTGGCAGCAGGTAGGCTTTATTATTTTGACCGGGCTGTTCAGCGCTCCGCACTGCATCGGGATGTGCGGAGGCATCGTATCCGCCGTGTCGCTTAATTCAGCCGCTTCCACGCAGAAATCGATGCTGCTCTATAATGCGGGACGCATTTTTTCCTATACGCTGTTGGGGGCCGTCATGGGAACGGTTGGCTCCTTTGTTGATGTGGCAGGGAAGCTTGCCGGCGTGCAGGGGCTAGCGTCGATTATTGGCGGCTGCTTCTTGCTGCTGTGGCTATGGCGCAGGTTCCAGCTTCCTTTCATGAACCGATTGTCGTCCTTCCTCCACAAGCGATTGGCAGGAGGTGCAAAGCGCACAGCTAATCAAGAATCAGGGCATTTGCTTGCAACCGGCATCGCGTTCGGTTTCTTGCCTTGCGGCTTGACTTATGCGATGCAAATGACGGCTGCCTCCACGGGCTCGGGGCTCGAGGGAGCAGCCGTCATGGCCTTGTTTGGCCTCTCTACCTTTCCGGCACTGGCTGCTGCTGCGTCCATTGCATCCTTTGCGAGTAAAAAATGGCGGCGCTTCATGCGCAAAGCGAGTGTGGTGACGGCGATTGCCGTAGGTATCATTTCGATTTTGCGAGGGCTGGCTGTCAACAGCGTAATTCCTTCGATAAATCCGTGGCTGTGGTAAACAGCCTAATGAATGGCCTTCAGCAATCTGACGATAGTATAGGTTTGAGCTCCTGTGTCAACCGTTAATGTCGCCTTCCATGTGCCAGCCATTAGCGGTACGCCTTCACCCTCATATTTGCCCGGTGAAGCTTCGGTCATTTTAAATTCATAATCCCCGCACACCATATCGAGCATCTCCAGCTTAACGGATAAGCTGGCTCCATGCAGGGCTGCGCCGGATTCATCCGCAAGTTCGATCAGAAAGCGGTTTTCTCGAAGCGCTTTGGCTGGATAAGTCGCGATTGACCAAATGGCATGGCCGCTCTCGAATGTATGCTCCGATATAGGAGGAGGCGCTTTGTCGCGATGGCGGAGCCAAGTAAGCGTTAAACCTGCTAGTAGTGCAATGGCAATGAGCAGGATGATGAATTTATAAAGTGGCGACAGTGATTTATACGGTGGCTGCATGACAGCTATTGACCTCCTTTTTCACAAATATATGAGGTTGTCGTGAAACGCGACGAAAGGGGCATATTACGTTACCTATGCGGGAAACGCCGCAAGCAGAACGGAGGGAGCTGATCCAATTGGCTTCGCGAGTATTGTTGGACAAATTCCGAGAGACGGTGTATATTAACAACTGATCATTTCATACCGTATAAATAGGTGCTGATGGTAGAATCTCTGACAAGGAACCGTTTGATTGTTGGAGTTCGCTTGAAGCTTAATAGGGAAGACCGGTGAGAATCCGGCACGGACCCGCCACTGTAAGGGATGACAGCAAGAGCTAGCGCTCGCAGTCATGACCGAGTCAGAAAATCTGCCTGTTTGTACTTAACACTTTTACCTACGTGGACTTGGGGATAGTGCTTTGGAAAGCTTGCCGCTTAGCTTATTTACTAGAGCGCGTATGAGAGCATTTCTGGCACAATTGCCGGAAATGCTTTTTTTTATTTTATACGAATAAAAAACTTAGGGGTGCAGAACAAGATGAATGGAAAGAACCGCAACATGATGAAGCTTCTGTTTGGCTTGCTGTTAACGATGATGCTCGTATTTACAGCAGCATGCGGAGCAAGCAAAGACACCGAAAACCAGGCTGGCAATACACCGGCTAGCACGGAGCAAGCGGCTACGAATGAGCCGGCGCCAACGGACAACTCATCTGGTTATCCGCTAACGATAAAGGATGATACAGGTACGGAGATGACGTTTGAGCAAGCGCCGACCAAGGTCGTTACGCTTGTACCTAGTGAAACGGAAGCTATCTATGCCATTGGCTCTGGCGAGCAAGTCGTAGGGGTTGATGAATATAGCAACTATCCGGAGGAAGCTGCATCTAAGCCGAAAGTTGGCGATATGACGACTAACATTGAAGCCGTAGCAGCGCTTGACCCTGATCTTGTGCTGGCTTCAACGTCGATGAACACGGAAGCGATTACGAAGCTCCGCGAATTGAACATTCCCGTGTATGCGACAGATCCGCTTACCTATGATGCCGTTATTGCCAAAATTGAAAATTTAGGTCATATTATGAATAAACATAAGGAAGCGGCTGCCGTTGCAGAGCATATGCGTGCGGTTAAGCAGCAGGTAACGGATGCAGTGAAGGACGCTGAGAAGAAGAAAGTATACTTAGAGTTTTCACCAGGCTGGACAGTTGGTTCAGGCACATTCCTCGATGAGCTGCTGACGCTTGCAGGCGGTATCAACATTGCAGCAGCATCGCCTGGCTGGTATGAGGTTAGCGCGGAGGAAGTTGTAAAGGAAAATCCTGCATTTATTATATATCCTGCATTGAAGGAGGACCCGAATCCAATCGTTGTTGGCATCGAAGGCCGTCCAGGCTGGAATGTCATCGATGCGGTGAAAAACAAGCAGATGCATGCGGTTACTGAGGATCCGCTCGTACGCGTTGGACCGCGTCTTGCCGATGGCTTGCTTGAGCTTGCAAAAGTCATTCACCCGGATCTCGTAAAATAATCAAATGACCTATAAATTAGTTTGGTATGGAGGAGCAGCTATGCTCCTTCTTGCTGTTTCTATCGTTGTTAGTTTATCGATTGGCTCGGCTGGCTTATCCTTGCGCGACGTGTGGGGGATACTACTTCATCAACTGCCGTGGCTTGCGGATGAGCCCACTACTTATTCGCCCGGGCAAATCGCTATCGTGACACAAGTTAGGCTTTCCCGCGTACTGCTTGCCGTGCTTGTTGGGGCATGCCTCGCGCTTGCAGGCACCGGCTTTCAAGGCGTGCTTCGCAATCCGCTAGCCGATCCGTATACGTTAGGCGTCGCTTCTGGAAGCTCGGTCGGCGCAGCGTTTATGATCTTGTTTGGACTGCAGGCCGTGCTTGGCGTATGGACGATCCCGCTTGTAGCATTCGGTACGGGAATCGTTACGCTGCTTGGCGTCTTTTGGCTCTCGCGCAGCAAGGGCGTCATGCATATCGAAACGCTAATCCTCTCAGGAGTCATAATACAATCCTTTCTTGGCGCATTCGTTTCGTTCATGGTTTCCATGTCGGAGGGTGTCGTCAATCAGATCTTATTCTGGTTGATGGGCTCGCTTGCCATGCGGAGCTGGGAAAATGTCTACATGCTGATTCCGTTTTTGCTCGTAGGAATGCCGCTGCTCCTTGCTTACGGCCAACCGCTTAATTTATTTGTGCTTGGCGAGCGGCATGCGGCGCATCTAGGCATTCGTGTCGAGCGTACAAAACTTATCGTCTTAATCAGCTCGACGCTGCTCACAGCAGCAGCGGTTTCCGTTTCTGGCGTGATTGGCTTCGTAGGGCTTGTGGTGCCGCATCTGATCCGTCTGCTCGTAGGGCCAGACTATCGCTTGATTACGCCATTGTCTGCAATCGGGGGCGGCGTATTCGTCCTGTGGGCAGATACGCTGGCCCGAATGGCATTGACGCCCAAAGAAATTCCGCTTGGCGTCGTTACGGCGCTAATCGGTGCGCCTTTCTTCGCTTATTTGCTGCATAGGCAGAAGCTGAAGCAAGGAGGGACGATATGATCGAGGTACGTCACATCGTACAAGCGGTGCAGGGAAGGACCATACTGAACGGGATATCCTGCTCATTTCAAAAAGGGCGCATGTACGGTATTATTGGTCCCAATGGTGTCGGCAAATCAACGCTGCTTCAGTTGCTATCCGGTGTCGATCAGCCTAAGCAAGGAGAGATACTGCTTGCAGGGCGAAATATCGCTTCATACCCGCGCAAGCAGCTGGCTAAGAAGCTTGCCGTGCTGCAGCAAAGCGGCTTGCCGCCAGTTGGATTCTCGGTGCGCGAGGTCGTCAGCATGGGAAGATATCCATTTCAGAACTGGCTAGGCAGCGAAGAGCAAGACTTCGAGCCGATAATTGACAGAGCATTGTCTGCGATGGGGCTCGAGGAGCTTGAGCATCGCAAAATGGATCAGCTTAGCGGCGGAGAAAGGCAGCGCGTAGCGCTGGCAAAGCTGATGGCGCAGGAGCCAACCATTATTTTGCTGGATGAGCCGACAACCTATTTGGATATTGGCTTTCAGGTGCAGTTGCTGGATACGGTGAGAGCGTGGCAGCAGGAGCGCGAGCTAACGGTGATCGCTGTGCTTCATGATTTGAATCTGGCGGCACTCTACTGCGATGAGCTTGTCGTGCTCCACCAAGGAAAGGTTGCTGCAGCTGGCATTCCGCATTCTGTGCTAACTCCCACACTAATTGAACGAGTATATGAAACGACGGCAGCTGTCATCGCACATCCCGTGACGGGTGTGCCGCAAATTATGCTTCAACCGAATTGGAATAACGAGTCGGCAAGATCTGGCTTGAAGGAGCTATAAAGATGGAAACTAATTTGGAAATTGCGTTATTGGAAACGATTAAACAAATTAAGCCGTTCAACGAGGAGGCTGCGTCTCTCGCTTTGCGTCACTCGGATTCATTAACGAAGCCGCCAGGCAGTCTTGGCAAGCTTGAAGCGCTCGCCAGTCAGCTAGCCGGCATTTCGGGACAATTATGGCCTGACTTGTCGCGTAAATCAGTCATTGTGATGGCTGGCGACCATGGGGTCTGCGAGGAAGGAGTCAGTGCGTTCCCACAGGCGGTTACGCCGCAAATGGTGCTAAACTTCCTAAACGGCGGAGCGGCTGTTAACGTGCTTGCAAGACAAGCCGGCGCGGAAGTCGTATGTGTCGATATTGGCGTAAATGCGGATTTGGAGCATGAACGGCTCGTAAGCCGTAAAGTTGTTAGAGGCACGGCCAATATGGCGAAGCAGGCGGCAATGACCCGTGAGGAAGCCATTCAAGCGATCATGGTTGGCGTCGATGTGGTGAACGAGCAATTCCGGCAAGGCAGCCGATTGTTTGCGACGGGCGAAATGGGCATCGGCAATACGACGGCGAGCGCTGCTCTTACAACCGTTCTGACAGGGCTATCGCCCGAGGAATCCGTTGGC
The DNA here is from genome assembly GCF_012935325.2 of Paenibacillus sp. PL91. Taxonomy (GTDB): domain Bacteria; phylum Bacillota; class Bacilli; order Paenibacillales; family Paenibacillaceae; genus Pristimantibacillus. Next base: position 118,141 of record NZ_JABBYG020000002.1, on the reverse strand, counting down.
CGAGGAACCGGTATCAATGATGCGAGCTGGTTGAACAAGGTGGAGGTCGTGAAGCGCGCGATCGTCGTTAATGAGCTTCCTTCGGCTGATGCAGATCCAATCGAAGTGCTCACCAAGGTTGGCGGCGCGGAGATTGCTGGACTCGTTGGCGTCATTATCGGAGCAGCGGCAAATGGTTGTCCGATCGTAATTGACGGCTATATCTCATCTGCTGCGGCGCTCGTTGCATCGCGAATTGCCGAGCAGACAATGCCTTATATGATAGCCTCACATCTCTCCCAAGAGCAAGGCCATTTGAGATTGCTCGAATCAATCGGCTTGCTGCCGATGATGCAGCTTGAGATGCGCCTTGGAGAAGGTACGGGAGCTGTATTATGTTTTCATTTTATTGACGCTGCGCTTCTTCTTATGCAGGAGATGGCAACCTTCGAGAGCGCAGGCGTATCCAAAGGCTAGGTGAGTGTTGATGGCAATACTGGTAACCGGTGGCGCGCGGAGCGGCAAGAGCGGCTTCGCTGAGCAATATGCAATGCGTGCTGCGGCACGCGGCTTATATCTCGCAACCTGCCAGCCCTATGATGATGAGATGAGAGAGCGGATCACGAAGCATCGAACGGACCGAGACATCTCCGGCTTTAGCTGGAAGACTGCCGAGGATGCCTGCAATGCAGCAGATCTGCTTAATCAATGGGACGAACAATTTACAGCTGAGATTAAAAAAGGACAAGAGCCGCCAATTGTGCTGCTTGATTGTTTAACGCTATGGTTGACGAACTGGATGATGCAAGCGGAGCAGCAAACATGGGAAGAGAATCGCCTTGAGCTCGAAATCGAGAAGCTGCTTGAAGCGATTGCCCGGTATTCCCATCCTCTTCTAATTGTGACTAATGAAGTAGGGGACGGCATCGTCCCGGCTTATCCGCTTGGCAGACGATTTAGAGACGAGGCTGGGCGCTTGAATCAGAAGGTCGCCGCGTTGTGTGAGCGCGTCTTTCTTGTTACAGCAGGCATTCCGATTGAGCTGAAATCGCAGGCTTTCAGGTGGGAGCAATTATGATTCTTTACTCCATTAAGGAGCTGCTTCTGCTTGCAGCGACTGCAATTGTGATTGACTGGATCGTTGGTGATCCGAAATGGCCGACCCATCCTGTCATATGGATAGGGCGGCTTATTCGGCTGTTAGAGCGTCTTCTTGCGCCTGAGCGCTTCACAGGACGACCCGCCGCTGTCAAGGCATTAGGTGTTGTACTAACACTTACAACGCTAATGATAAGCTGCGGAGTGATGTGGCTGCTTGTGTGGGCAGCGGATGCTGTACATCCGTGGCTTGGCTATGCGGTAAGCGCATGGTTTATTTCCACAACATTGGCTGTTAAGGGCTTGAAGGAAGCTGCGATGCTGGTCTATCGTCCATTATTGGAAGGCAGATTGGATGAAGCGCGCAAGTATGTTGGCTATATTGTTGGACGGGACACCGCAAAGCTGGACGAGCGTGAAGCTTCGCGGGCTGCTGTCGAGACCGTTGCGGAAAATACGGTAGACGCGCTTGTATCCCCGCTATTATTCGCCTTAATCGGCGGCGCTCCGCTTGCTATGCTTTACCGTGCTGCAAACACACTGGATTCGATGGTTGGATATCGGAGTGAGAAGTATGTCCATTTTGGCTGGTGCTCGGCACGAACTGACGATGTGCTTAATTTTGTTCCCGCGCGGCTAACAGGCGTAATGCTTACGATTTCGGCCTTTTTTTTGCCGCGAATGAACGCAAGGGAAGCAGCCCGCGCGATTCGATCGTTCGCTCATCTTCATCCCAGCCCAAATAGCGGCATTCCGGAATCTGCGGTAGCAGGGGCGCTTGGCATAGAGCTGGGCGGTACCAATACGTATTTTGGCGTAACAAGCGAGCGAGCAAGAATGGGCTGGCCAACACGTTCATTGCAGCCGGATGATATTGTAAGTACGGTACGCTTATTGCATAGCGTTAGTTTTATTTTGTTTATAGGAGTGATTGCAGTATGGTTCGTCGTGAGTTAAAGCTGCAAGCTCAAGCTCTTATTGCTGCCTTACAATTTTTAACACGATTTCCTGTACCGTTATCTGTTCCGTTTCAAGGAGCTGTTCTCTCACGGAGTGTTGTCTATTTTCCGCTTGCAGGAGCTCTTATCGGCCTCTGTCTCGCTGCCTTCACTTGGATGCTCACTTTATTCGTGCCTGCGTGGCCAAGCGCTGTTATCGTGCTCGGCTTATGGACGGCATTAAGCGGCGGCTTGCATCTGGACGGTTGGATGGATACGGCGGATGGCGTACTGAGCCACCGCACACGCGAGCGCATGCTCGAAATTATGAAGGATAGCCGGGTGGGGGCGATGGGCGTCATTGCCGCAGTGCTTCTGATGTTACTCAAAGTGTCCCTATTCGTTGAACTTTTTGAGTCAGATCAATTAAAGCTGTATTGGCCCCTTCTCGTAATCGGCCCGATTTGGAGTCGCGCTTGGATGAGCGCCGCAATCGCTTTCTGGACGTTTGCACGGCAAGGAGAAGGAATAGCCGTATTATTTAACGTGGTTAAAGGTAGGCATGCCGCTGCATCCATGATTATGGCGGCAGTCTGCACGGGAATCATCTTGTGGATCGCAGACATCGATTCGGGCACAGCGTTAGCCTATCTATTGCTTGCAGCCTTGATTACATTCTGCATCGGCTGTTTGCTTGCGTCATACTTGAGCGGAAAGCTTGGCGGGTTAACCGGAGATACATATGGAGCAATGAATGAAGCGATTGAAGCGGCGCTGCTTTTTGCAGCGGTTATTTGGATGCAAGCTTACTAATTAAGGAGTTGGGTTCGAAGATGTTGGAGAGATACGGACATGGGGGCGATTTAAGGACCGCGGAGGAAGCCTTCGGAATGGCAGCACAATCATTTGTTGATTTCAGCTCGAACATGAACCCGCTAGGTCCCCCTGATAGTGTAAAAAAAGCGTTGTTGTCCTATGCGGAACTTATCGGGCAATATCCAGATCCTGCCGTCCGCGGATTGAGACGAAAGCTGGCTGAGCGGCATCAAATTGATGAGCAATCCATTGTCGTTGGCAATGGCGCTGCGGAATTAATTGATTTAATCATACGTGCGCTTCAGCCTAAATTAACGACGCTGGCAATCCCATGCTTTGACGAATACGGGGACGCTATTCGCAAAATCTGCGGGGCGGTATATGAAATCAAGCTGTCTGCGGAAAATCAATTTGAATTGCATTTGGAATTGGAGCATCTTTGCGGAGCAGCCGCCACGGGTTCATTGTTTATGCTTGGATCTCCGAACAATCCGACTGGACAGCTTGTCGATCCAGCGCTCATTCGCATGCTGCTGAGTAAAGGGGCATACGTAGTCGTTGATGAGGCATTTATGGATTTTGTCCCGGAGGAATCGCAATACAGTCTCGTTCAGGAGGCAGCGAGGAATGAGAAATTGTTTGTGATCCGCTCGATGACAAAGTTTTATTCCATCCCCGGCATTCGACTTGGCTATATCGTGGGCATGCCAAGAACGTTAAGCGGTTTAAGGCGCTTGCAGGTGCCTTGGAGCGTCAATTCGTTGGCGCAGCTGATCGGCGAGTCGGTGCTTGACGATCCGGATTATGCGGAGAGGACGATGATGTGGCTGCAAGAGGAAAGGCCATGGCTCATTAAGGAGCTGCAAGCGCTCGGCTTTGTTGTTAATCCAAGCGTGGCTAATTATTTGCTCATTCGTATCCCGAGAGAGGCTGAGCTAAGCGCGAGCATGCTTCAGCTCGAGATGGGCAAGCTTGGCATCCTTATTCGTGATGCATCAAGATTTGCCGGTCTAGATCACACGTATATTCGGGTTGCCGTTAAGCTTCGCAAGCAAAACGAGCAGCTGGTGGCGGCATTCAAGCAATGCTTACTGCAAAGTCGCGGTGGCAGATGAGAATAGCCGATGAATTTGCAGCAGACGCTCAAAAATCGCTAGGTCGCACGATCATGATTCAAGGTACGGCATCGGATGTAGGCAAAAGCTTGATTACCGCTGCGCTTTGCAGAGTTTTTAAAAATGATGGCTGGCGTACGGCCCCTTTTAAATCGCAAAATATGTCGCTGAACTCCTATGTGACATGGGATGGCAAGGAAATTGGCCGTGCGCAGGGAATGCAGGCCGATGCATGCGGCATATTGGCAACAACAGATATGAATCCGATCTTGCTGAAGCCGACCGGTGAAATGGTATCGCAGGTCGTTGTGCACGGAAAACCGCTGCGCGATTATGAGGCGACCGAATACCGCGAAAAATATTTGCCGGCAGCTGGCGCCATTGTGCAGTCCTCGTTGCGGAGACTGCGGGAGGACTATGATATTGTCGTCCTGGAAGGGGCAGGAAGTCCGGCTGAAATTAATTTGAAGGATCGCGATATCGTCAATATGCGAATGGCAGCATGGGCGGACGCTCCCGTCATCCTGGTTGCCGATATTGATCGGGGGGGCGTATTTGCCTCGATTGTCGGCACGCTTGAGCTGCTGGAGCAGGAGGAGCGAGACCGCATAGGCGGATTTATTATAAACAAGTTTCGCGGCGATGTATCGCTGCTGCAGCCCGGACTCGATTGGCTTGAAGCGCGTACAGGCAAGCCCGTAATAGGCGTCATGCCTTATTTGCCTGGCTTAGAGCTGGAGGATGAGGATTCGCTCTCTCTTAGCAAGCAGCACACACTCGTCCAAAAAGAAGAGACTGGTACGCAGCGCGAGCTGGATATAGCGGTTATCCGGCTGCCTCGGATTTCGAATTTTACTGATATGGACCCGCTGCGCTTCGAGAAGGACGTACAGCTTCGCTATATCGAGCATGCAGGTCAATGGGGCAAACCTGATGCGGTCATCCTCCCAGGAAGCAAAAGCACGATCGCGGATTTGGAATGGCTGAAGGAAACCGGTCTAGACGAAATGGTTCAGAAGCATGCAAATAGCGGCGGAGCCGTCGTGGGCATTTGCGGCGGTTATGAGATGCTTGGCACTCGGCTGCATGATCCGATGAGCATAGAATCGTCTATTGTGGAAGCAGAGGGGCTCGGCTTTTTCCCGTTTGAGGTCCGCTTCACGGCGCAGAAAAGAACGGTTCGCGTTGAAGGGGCAAGCGGATTCCATGGACATGAATTACCTTCTACTATTGAGGGCTACGAGATACATATGGGCGAAGTCGCGTGGATTCAGCGGGACGAATCCGATTATCAACCTTTTCAAGTTAGAGAGCATAATTCAGGGAGTGAGGACGAAGTATCCTCTGAGTACGCTGCCGAAGGTGCGAGCAAGGCTGACGGGAAGATTTGGGGAACGTTTATTCACGGCATATTGCATAATGATGATTTTCGCAGGCAATGGTTAAATGGGCTTCGAGAATCGAAAGGGCTAGCCAGCCTTCCCGCTGAGCTTCGTTTTCAAGAAAGACGGGAATCGGCATTTGAACGTTTGGCGGAGCATGCTCGAAGCTATCTTAATATGCCGCTTATTTATGAACTGCTTGGGCAGAAAAAGGAGGAGGCGTGATGACTCAGCCCTTTCGCAAGGGACAACGTTATGACTCGGCTGTCTGGTGCGGAGTGAAGCTAGAGCTGCTGGAGGATCGGATTGAAGCAAGCAGTCCTGAGAAGCTGTATGCGCTGAGCAGCGCCGTTCATCCGGGAGGATTTTCCTATGCGAGCCGCATCGTCAACTGGAAGGTTCCGCTTTCTTATCAATGTGATGATCCTGTTCGAGATATTATACGGCAATGCGAGGAATGGGGACATGATCCAGCAAATACGATTGGTCTGATAACAGCGGCGAAGCTGACGCACGCATCTATTGCCGAGCATAAGGGCGACAAGTTCAACCTGTTATGCTGTACGACTGTCGGCACACGGAATGCAGCGAGAGCGGGCTTGCCGCGCAGCACCTTCTCCGCCTACTCGCCAGGTACGATTAATACGATACTTTTGATTGATGGACAGATGTCTGAATCTGCGATGGTGAATGCAATCATAACTGCTACAGAAGCCAAAACAGCCGCGCTCCAGCATTTAGGCATCGTTGAGAAGGAGAGCGGCAACGCTGCAACGGGCACTACGACAGACGCCATCGTCATAGCAGTCGGCCAGGCGGCGAGCTGGAATGCGGTGCATGCGTATGCAGGAGCAGCAACAACGATCGGCTGCGCCATCGGCGAGATGGTATATCAGACAGTGCTTGAGTCTACGCGGACGCAGCACGAGGACTAAGGGAAATTCCCGATTTGGTGGTGAGCAAATTGGATATTTTGATTCGGAAAGCAGCAGAGTCAGATGCATGGATTCTCGCTCAAATGAATAAGGCACTTATTCATGATGAAGGCAGTCGTAATCCGATGACCATTCAACAACTTGAAGAAAGATTGCGCGGATGGCTGGACCAATCCTTTCCCCGCGATGCTAAATTGACCATTGATGTGTTAGCATCAAATCCGCGCCATATGGTGCTAACGAAATGAAGCAGCAATCGAACATGAATACACGAAAAACCGCTTGGTACAAGCGGTTTTTTCTTTTGCTTGATAGTTTGCGATGCGGCATGAAAAGACGCGCTGCTGCGTTCTGCTGCGCATAGAGCCATCTTAAGTGCGTAGGAATGATTTAGCCAATAAAGATAGGTTAATTTCATCTATTCTTGTATTTTTACAATTTGCGAATAATTGTGTCGAAACATGTCGACATACAAAATGTTTCATTATATACTACTCTTGCAAATATATAAGAGATTATCCAATTTATATGCAGGGGGAGTATTGTGAAAACGCTTTCTAAGTATTTGGGACTTCAATCAATAACAGGAAAGTTTCTATGGATAACAGGTCTCTTCATGCTAGTTTTATTTGCATCCTTATTCGCGTGGCGGTATGGTCAAGTTAGTGCTCCTATTAATTCGCAATTTAAGGACAAGGGAATCAGCCTTACTTTATCGCTTGCAGGAACAATCGAAAGCATAGTCCAGCAGGACCTAGGCAACGGCGTCACGCTTAAGGATGGCAAATACATCTCAGGTGCTCAGTTGAAGCAATGGTTATTTGACGATAGGCTGTCTGTAATACCGGAAAGCGAAACGGCAGCCCAAATCCGTCTGAAGGATCCGGAGTACGCGGCTGCAAAGCAAACCTTGTTTGACGGATCTGAAATCCCTTTATGGAAGTATGAATTAAAGTACGAAAGCGTATTTGATGCCTATACGGATCAGCGTTGGCAAGGCGTAATCGACAGTTATTTGCGTAGCGAGAATGTCGTTTTCGCGCTTCCCGTTTTTTTCTCCGATAAGAAGGAAGCGGCAGGCTACATCCCCACACATAATACGGTGTATAGCCCTGTTGACGATGAATCCGAGGATAAGTGGGGAAGCGTGGGGCTTATTAGTCAAAAATACAGAGCTAACCGGATATTTAACGATGTCACAGGCTATAACGCAGCGGCTGTCACCGATAGAGAGAAGCCATTGGTGCAAACCTACCCCAGATTGATAGACGGCAAAATTGTTACGATGTGGGATATTTCATCTCCTCTATATTTTGACGGAAAGCATTGGGGAGCTGTACGGGTTGCGATATCCAAACAGATAGCTGATAAAACCATTGCTAATCAGCGTATGCAAATTTTAATCCAATACTTGTATATGTTCGTTATTATTATGGTGGTGCTGCTGATTCTATCTTTAATATTGGTAAAAGCTAAAATGAACCGATTGACTGCGAAGACGAAGAGCATGTTCGCAAGCGGCCGCGTAGATTTGACGGAGGAGTTCGATAGCAGAAGCAAGGATGAAATCGGGCGATTTTCTTCTGAGATGAATCATCTGATGGAACAATTGCGCAAGCTGGTGCTATGTATTCATAGCGTATCCTCTGAAGTCACGGACTCAGGAAGAAAGCTTAATGAAAACGTAGCCGTTACGAAGCAATCGGCGGATGTGTTTAATCATACGCTAGATGAAATAAGCAGCGGGGCTAGCCAACAAGCGATTGGAGCCCATCAAGGCGCAGTCGCATTAAGCGAGATGGCGAATGGCGTACAGCGGATTGCAGAATCGATCGGAGATATAGCAAGCTCCTCACATGACACATTAGCACAGCTTCAGCAAGGCAAAAGTCATATTCAAATGGTTATTGGACAAATGAACAACCTTTTGACATCTACCCTTGGTACGAAGGAAGTTATTCAAATCCTGCATGCCCGGTCTGCCGAAATCGGAACCTTTGCTTCTTTTATTACCGATATTTCCAATCAAACGAATATATTATCGTTGAATGCATCAATTGAAGCTAGCCGCGCAGGGGAACACGGGAGAGGCTTTCAGGTGATTGCAGCAGAAATTCGTAAGCTGGCGATCCAGTCCAAAGCGTCTTCCGATCGGATCTTAATGATGATTCAAGAAATTCAAGCGCATGTGGAAATGGCGGTTTCCTCGATGACGGCTAATTCGAGCTTTGTTCAGGAAAGCGTTGAAGTCGTCAATCAAGTAGGTGAATCGTTAGGCAAAATCGTATCTTCGACTCAATCCGTCACGAGCCGGTCTGAAGATGTCTCAGCGACGGCCGAAGAACTTTCTGCAAGCGTACAGGAAGTAACCGCAACCGTTGATGATATGGCCTCCATCTCGGAGGAATCGGCCAAACATATTCAATCAGCAGCATCAACCTATAAAGGGCAGCTGCAAGTCATGGAGGGAATCATGCAGTCCGCCGAGCATTTAAATGCGCTGGCAGAACGGCTTGAGGAAGAAATTCGAATGTTTAAGCTGGACGAAAACGGAAAGATATAGTTACATAATTTTGATGAAATGCTGTCTCGCATTAGGGGACAGCATTCTTTTATTAGGGAGATCGAGCTGCACTTGATTCAAAAAAATAGTCGAATCACTATTAAATCAACTCTAATTTCATGTAAAATGGATAAGTTGAACAATCTATGATTAACGATTTAGCATTGCGAATGGGAGGATGTATCCCGTGATACGGATTATTGGCTACACGAAACAAAAGGAATGGTTGACGGATTTGACGATTGAAGAGCTGAAGTCCGCTGACCTTGAATGGTATTGGGTTGATTTCAACAATCCGAAGGAAGAGGAATGCAGGCTGCTCGATTCGTTTTTCCACTTCCATCCGCTGGCGATAGAGGATTGCTACCATTTGCTGCAGCGTCCCAAAATCGATCATTATGATGATGTGCATTTTTTCGTGCTGCATGAGGTTGAGCGGAAGACGTTGACCGTAAACGAAATCAATATGTTTCTCGGTCCGCAATTTATTGTAACCTTTCATTATGAGCCTTCCCCTGAAATCGACGAAGCGCGGACGAAGCTGATGTGCAGCTCAAAAATAGGCGATCACGGCCAGCTATTTGCAGCATACTTAGTTATGGACAAGCTGGTGGATCAATATTTCCCCGCCGTTCATGAGCTGGAGGACCAGCTGCTCGATATGGAGATCGGAGGCGACGAGATGCAAAGCAAGACGGCGATGAGCGATATTTTCAACATTCGTTCCCGTCTGCTAAGACTTCGCAAAACGATTGTGCCGATGCGTGACCTGCTTTACCGATTGACGAATTCGGACCGTATTGAAGGATTGAACACCTATTTGGCCTTTTATCATGATATTTATGACCATCTTCTAAAGCTGTCCGAAATGATGGACTCCAGCAGGGAGATGACGGCTGATCTGCGGGACAGCTACATCTCGTTTAATTCGAACCGCATGAATGCCATTATGAAGACGCTCACCGTTATAACGACGATATTTATGCCGCTTACGTTTTTGGCAGGGATTTATGGCATGAATTTTCACAACATGCCTGAGCTGGAATGGGACTGGGGGTATTTTACCGTCATTACGGTTATGCTCGTTATTGGCGTAGGCATGTACGCTTGGTTCCGAACGAAGGGTTGGTTTAAATGATAATAGGCAAGGAGAATAGCAGGAAAATGGAAATGAAAGAGCCTGCTCGGATGAGCAAAAAACAGCTTCTTGCGATTATCGGCATATTAGCAGGGATCGTAGCTTTACTTGGCATCATGCTTTATTTCATGATAATGGCACTTGGCAACAAAACGGCTGCTGATCCGTTAATTGCAGAGAAAAACCTGCATTATACCTATTTTTCAGAGATGTCCTCTAATGGAATGAAGCTTCATGTGCTAAAGACAAAGCCTGCGTACGTAACGCTGGAGACGATCAATAATAACGTTACGCTTGCGGGTAAGGTGGGCATTAACGGCGGATTTTTTTATGGCAATCAGCTGCTTAGCATAGGCATGGTAGACAGCCAGCCGGTTAACAAGGAGATTGGCAATTTCGGAACAGGGAATGAAAATGTGAAATATGCGCGCGGAACGCTGGTGTGGGACGGCGCTTCGGATGCCTTGAGCGTACAGGTTGTCAGCAATGCATCCGAGCTGAAGGTGAAGGATCATACGCGATTCTGGGCGCAGGGCGGCATTAGTATGAGCCTTGGACTTGACGATCAGTGGGTTCAGCAAACGTTAAAGGAACAAGCGCCGTTTCCCGATGATGATCGGTTGCGTTCAGCAGCTGTATATGACCAGGCTGGCGACTTATATCTCATCGTGAGTGAAACGAAGGGCTCGCTGGCCGTTTTTCGGGAAGCGATTGTTGCAAGTGTTGGCGAAGGAAGGCTTGTTGACGGTATTTTTCTAGATGGTGACGGCTCCTCGCAGCTTTTCAGCAGCGAAGCTGCCTTGCCGGGCGACAACAGGCCCGTCGTGCAAATGCTGCGAATCGTGAAATAGATGGAGACAGATAAAGGAGTTATCAGCATGAATCAACTGCAATTGCCGATTGATGCGGTATTGCCTGAGCTGCTGGAATCGCTTCGCAGCGGCGCCAATGCTGTGCTTGTGGCGGAGCCGGGTGCAGGGAAGACGACGCGGGTTCCGCTTGCGCTGCTCGATCAGCCGTGGCTCCTGGGCAAAAAGATCATCATGCTGGAGCCGCGCAGATTGGCTGCGCGCTCCGCTGCGCAATTTATGGCGAAAACGCTAGGGGAGCAGGCAGGTGAGACAGTAGGCTACCGCGTTAGGCTCGACTCGCGGGTTGGGCCGCGAACGCGTATCGAGGTCGTGACGGAGGGTGTCCTTACGCGGATGCTGCAGGAGGACCCGGGGCTCGAACAAGTCGGAGCTGTATTATTCGACGAGTTCCATGAACGTCATTTGCACGGCGATCTTGGCCTTGCGCTTTGCTTGCAGTCGCAGCAGCTGCTGCGAGAGGAATTGCGCTTAATCGTCATGTCAGCCACGCTTGCAGCGGAGCCAATTGCTGAGCTTCTCGGAGGAGCACCAATCGTTCGCAGCGAAGGGCGCGTGTTCCCTGTTTCGACGCATTACGCGCCAGCTAGAGTTACTTGGCCGATAGAGCCTTATATGGCGAGGACGATTATCGAGGCATTGCGCGCACATGACGGGGATGTGCTCGCTTTCCTGCCGGGCGTCGCAGAAATACGCCGTACGGCAAGAAAGTTGAATGAGCTAGGTCTTTCATCCGATATTCGGATTGAGGAGCTCCATGGCAGCTTGCCGCTGGAGAAGCAGGATTCAGCCGTTGCTCCATGCTCGGCAGGAGAACGCAAGATCGTGCTTGCGACCTCGATCGCGGAATCCAGCTTGACGGTCGAGGGCGTTAAGATCGTCGTGGACAGCGGCCTTATGCGCGTTCCGAGGTTTTCTCCGAGAACGGGCATGACGCGGCTGGAAACGGTGCCTGTTTCTGCAGCGTCGGCTGACCAACGTCGTGGCCGGGCGGGCAGACTTGCACCTGGCAGCTGCTACCGGCTCTGGACGGAGCTTGAGCATCCTTATTTGCCTGAGCAAAGCACGCCTGAGCTTCTGGAGGCGGATCTTGCAGCGCTTGCGTTAGAGCTTGCGATTTGGGGCATACAAGATCCGCTCGAGCTCGAATGGCTAACTCCGCCGCCTTCGGCAGCCTATGAGCAAGCCAAAGCGCTGCTGCGGCAGCTGAACGCGATTGATGACAGCGGGAAACCGACAGCAGCTGGCAAGGCGATGGCGCAATTTGGTTTGCATCCACGGCTTGGAGCCATGATTTTGCTAGCATCGGAAATGGGTGCAGCCAGAGTGGCATGCGAGGCTGCTGCTTTGTTAAGCGAGCGCGACCTTCTACCTCAGGAGCGCAATGTCGATGTCCAGCTGCGCTTAGAGCTGCTTTACCGCTTGACCGGTCGGGCGGCGGGAGCAAGCAAAGCCCCGCATGGCGGCAGCGTGCAGCATCCTAGCAGCGGAGCCGCTTACCGCATAGCGGCGCAAGCCGATCAATGGGAGCGGCTCGTTTCGAAGCTGCCACCCATTCAACATTCCGAGCCGCACGGAAATCAAGTGCCGCTCGGTGTTCTTCTTGGCCTGGCATATCCCGACCGGATCGCACAGCGGCGGAGCGACGGCCGATATGTATTGGCGAACGGCAGAGGCGCGGTGCTGCCTGAGCTGCAGCCGTTGTCGCGGTCGGCGTATTTAGCCGCTTGCGAGCTGGACGATGCCGGCTCTGAGAGCAGAATGCGGCTTGCTGCCGAGCTGAGTCTGCCGATGATCGAGAAATATATGGGAAGCTATATCATGGACGAGGATGTCGTGGAGTGGGATGCTGAGGCCCAAGCGGTCAGAGCGAGGAAGCGTGCACGACTTGGCTCCATCGTGCTGAAAGAATCGATCTTGCAGAAGCCGAATGAAGATCAGGTGGCGGACGTTTTATTGGCGGCTATCAAACAAGCAGGCTTTGTGATGCTGCCGATGAGCAAGCAGGCGCAGCAGCTGAAGGCTAGGATGAAGCTTATGGCTCTTGCAGGAGAGGATTGGCCGGACGCTTCCGACGAGGTGCTGCTGGAATCGCTCGAGCAATGGTTGAAGCCTCATCTCTATGGAATGAGGAGCCGCTCGGATTTGCAGAGGCTGTCGATGCTGCAGCTGCTGGAGGGCAAGCTTAGCTGGAAGCAAAAGCAAGAGCTGGATGAGCATGTGCCGACCCATATCATGGTGCCTAGCGGTTCGCGAATCCCGGTTGACTACAGCGATCCGGAGTCGCCGGTGCTTGCCGTTCGATTGCAGGAGCTGTTTGGTCTTAAAGAAACTCCGATGCTCGCGAGGGGAAGGCTGCCGGTCACGCTTCATTTGTTATCGCCGTCGCAGCGGCCTGTCCAAGTAACGAGAGATTTAAGAAGCTTTTGGGAGAATGCGTATTTCGAAGTGAAAAAGGATTTGAAAGGGCGATACCCGAAGCATTATTGGCCGGATGATCCTTATTCAGCTGTGCCGACGAATCGGGCGAAGCCAAGAAATACGTGACCTTTCTCGGTCCCTCACCCATTGAATGAGGCAGCTTTTTTTCAGAGAGGATGTGGGCTTAGATTATGGCCATCTATATATTGATTGTTTATTTGCTATTGATTAACTGCTATTCCTTTGCATTGATGGGCGTTGATAAAAAGAGTGCCAAGAAGCAAAGGAGGCGCGTGCCGGAAAAACGGCTTTTTCTGCTTAGCGCGATCGGCGGTGCGGGAGGCACATGGCTTGCGATGAAAGCTTGGCGTCACAAAACGAAGCATCGCTCCTTTACTGTAGGCATTCCTTTTCTGTTTGGTCTTAATTTATTGCTTATCATTGGAGCTGTATGGCTCATTGGAATGATCGTAAACTCTTGATTGCTTTGAGAAGCCGTCCTATGTTATATTGGGGCTTCTCTTTTTTATTTTCCAGCCATCCAAAACTTAGGAGGTAACTGACATGACAACCGTTCAAAGTGCCTATCAAGAAGAGCAAGAACGATTAACAGAATCATTGCGTGACATTATGGCTCAGCTCCAAGCAATCGGCCCGCGCTACAAAGGCGATGATTTTACGGAGCAAATGCTCGATTTGCAGCAAGAGGAACGGAGACTGCGGCTTGAAATTTCGAAGCGTGAGCCTTACTTTGGCCGCATCGATTTTCAGGAGCTGCCTGCCAGCGAGCAGAAGCCATTATATATTGGAAAAGCAGGCGTCGCCAAGCAAGGCAGCAACGAGCTGCTCGTCATCGACTGGCGTGCCCCGGCAGCCAGCGTATTCTATTCCTTCACAGGAGGCGAGGCGCCTGCATCCTATGAATCGCCTGACGGAGAGATCGAAGGCTATGTTCATTTAAAGCGGAATTTCATGATTCGTCAGGGAGAGATTGTCCGATTGGTCGACAGCTACGTACGAGGCCAGGAGGAAGGCTCGGTCACTGACGAATTTCTATTATATCGGCTTGGCGAGAACAAGGATAATAAACTGCGGGATATCGTCTCGACGATTCAGGGCGAGCAGGACCGGATTATCCGTGCGGACCGCAACAAGGTCTTGTTTATTCAAGGGGTAGCGGGGAGCGGTAAAACGACCGTAGCGCTGCACCGCCTTGCGTTTCTTCTTTATCAATATGCCGATCGGATGCGAGCAGAGCGAATGATTATTTTCGCGCCAAACCGCATGTTTCTCGACTACATATCCGGCGTGCTGCCAGAGCTCGGCGTCGGTGATATTCAGCAGACGACCTTTAGCGATTGGTCGCTAGAGTTGCTAGAGAAGACGATAACGGTCAGCGATCCTTCCGATGCGATGGCTTATTGGTTCGAAGAGCGTCGGACCGCCGAAGAGATCGAGCATGCTTCCGGTCGTTATAAAGGGAATTTGGCTTTTAAAGCCATTGTCGACGAGCGAATAGCCGATTTTGAGCAGCGAATCGTACCGACTACTTCGTTTGTGCCAATTGACGGGCTTGAGCTGTCTCCGGTGCTCATGCGCGAATGGTACGAAACCGATTATGGCGATGAGACGCTTATGAAGAAGCGGGATCGGCTCGTTAGCCGCATCCGGCGTTGGTTCGAGTCGGAGCTGAAGATGAAGGGAATCGTCGATAAGAAGATTCGGGCGAAGGCGCTCACCAAGTTTAACAGCTATACGAAAAAAATTCCGGCCTATACATCTGTCCAGCTCTATGCGTCTCTCTTCAGCGGGAAGCAGCTTGCAGGCGGCATTCCAAAAGCCATTGCAGCTGCTACGGCCGACCGGTTGAAAAAGGGAATCGCAGCAGCCGAGGATTTGGCGCCTCTAGCTTATATCCAGCTTCAGCTGTTCGGCTTGCCGAAGCAGGCATTCGATCATATCGTCATTGACGAAGCGCAGGATTATTCTCCATTTCAGCTTGAAGTGCTGCGCCTCTGCCAAAGAACGGCATCAATGACCGTGCTAGGCGATTTGCAGCAAGGCATTCATGCTTATACCGGCGTGCAGAGCTGGTCTGAGCTGACCGCATTGTTCGAAGAGGAGCAGATAGGCTTCTATGAGCTGAATCGAAGCTATCGCTCGACGATGGAAATTATCGAATTCGCGAACAAAATATTAGGCGGCATGACCGGAGGCGTCAAGCCTGCCGTTCCTGTATTCCGCAGCGGCGATGCCGTGGCTGCAGAGCCGGTTGCGAGCGAGAAATGGCTTGCTTCGCTTGAAGCCACCGTTCGGGAATGGCAAGCAAAGGGCGAATACGAAACGATCTCCGTCATCGGCCGTACGGCGCTTGAATGCGAGGAAATTTATCGGCATTTGACAGATAGCGGCTTGGACGCATCCCTTGTGCAGAGCAAGCAGCCCGCTTATGGCGGCGGCTTGTCGGTCGTGCCGGTCTATTTATCGAAAGGGCTGGAATTCGATGCGGTGCTGATTGCCGATGCAAGCGATACTGCGTATACGCCGCTTGATTCGAAGCTGCTCTATGTCGGCTGTACGCGTGCTTTGCATATGTTAAAGCTGTTTTATCGCGGAAATCTCACATCTCTGCTGGGCGAACACGCCTAACTTCGATATAATAGGGAGCATTATAACGTCTAACCGGAGGCATGCGACATGAATTGGGACGTATGGCTGCCGCCAGTAGCGCTCTCTTTAAAAGTATCACTATTTGCAAGCATCATAGTTGCTATAATCGGAATGCTGGCCGCTCGCTTCATGACGCAGCATTCCTTTAAAGGAAAAAGCATCATAGAAACGATATTTATGCTGCCGCTCGTTTTGCCACCGACCGTCGTTGGCTTCATTCTGCTGCTATTACTGGGTCGTGGAAGCTGGATCGGACAGGCCTATGAATGGTTATTTGCTCAACCTATCGTATTCTCATGGATCGCCGCGATTATCGCGGCGGTCATTGTTGCGTTTCCGCTCGTTTACCAGACGATGAAGGTCGGCTTTCTATCTGTAGACCGTCATTTGGAGGATGCAGCACGCTCCGCTGGCGGAAGCGAGCTGCAGGTGCTGCGCTTTATTACGCTGCCGTTAGCCAAGCGTTCACTGGTGACAGCGTACCTGCTTGGATTTGCAAGGAGCATCGGCGAGTTTGGCGCAACCTTGATGATCGCTGGCAATATACCCGGACGAACGCAAACGGTTCCGACTGCCATTTATATTGCGGTGGAGACTGGAGAAACGGGGATGGCATGGGCTTGGACGATTGCGATCATCGCTTTTTCCTTCGTGATGCTGTTGTTTACGGGACGCAGATTGGATCAATAATGTGAACGACGAATCCGATTGCGGAATGCCTGCGTATTACAACGATGAAGGAGAGTGATGAAGTTGCAGTCTAATAGCGATACGGAAGAGCAATTGCAAGCTGCTTTGCGCGAGATTGCTTTATGGGAGAGCAGCCAGAAGGATATATGGTTTTGGGAGAAGCTGGGACGGCTGCCGTTTATGCTGCTCGACAAAGTAACGCCAAAGTTTATTCAAGAGAAGATTGGACAAGCGGTAGACGAGATTGGGAGCTACATTCAAACCGGAGGGAAATATCTCATTTCCGAACGCTCGGTCATCGGACGCATGCAGCGCAACGCGGACAAGGTGGCCGCCGCTTCCAATGCGGAAGAGGAACAGCTTACGATTAACGACGTTGCAGCGATGCCGCTATCCGTCATGAATAGAAGCGCGGAGCAGTTAGCCTCAAGCCGCTCGGCGATTGCAACGCTTCAAGGCGCGACGACAGGCATAGGCGGCATTTTTACGCTGGCGGTTGATATTCCGGCTGTTCTTGGTCTATCGCTAAAAATTATTCAAGAGATCGCGATCTGCTATGGCTTCGATCCCAAGCTCAAGGAGGAGCGCATCTTCGCCGTTAAGGTTATGCAATTCGCTTCTTCTGATATTGTAGGAAAAAAAGCGATTTTGGAAGAGCTAAGCGCTTACGACAAAACGAGCCGCAGCAATCAAATGATGTCGCAGCTGCAGGGCTGGCGGGAGGTTGTCACGGTTTACCGCGATAATTTTGGCTGGAAGAAGCTGTTCCAAATGATCCCGATTGCAGGCATGCTATTTGGAGCTTTTATCAATCGAGGCATGCTGAACGATGTGTCGGAAGCGGCTACGATGCTTTATAGAAAGCGCAGAATATGGTTAAAGCTAGCGGAGAACGAGGCGAATGATGATGACAACGACAACGGCGAAAAAGATAGCTGAGCAAGCAACGGCTTTTTTGGGTGAAGCTTACTATGAGCTTGGGAAGAGCGAAGAGGATGCAAAGCGCCGAATCGAGCAGGCTTTGGAGCAGATTGAGCGTACAGGTTACTACTCGCATTCCTATGAAGAGCTTAAGCATGGCGCGAAAATGGCATGGCGGAACAACAACCGCTGCATCGGCCGATTATTTTGGCAAACGCTTGAAGTGTTTGACGCCCGTGATGTAGTGGATGAGAACGATGCGGCAAATCGCATTTTCAAGCATATGAGCTATGCAACCAATAGCGGACGAATTCGTCCTGCGATTACTATTTTCCCGGCTAACCATTCGCATAACCGCTTAAGGATATGGAATCATCAGCTTGTTCGTTATGCGGGTTACCGTAAAAATAATGTGATCGTTGGCGACTCGGCATCGCTTGCCTTTACTGAAGCCTGCCAGAAGCTCGGTTGGAGCGGCGAAGGGACAAGATTTGACGTGCTGCCGCTCGTCATCCAGATGGAAGGGAAAGCGCCGAAGTGGTATCCATTGCCTAGTGAGACGGTGCTCGAGGTGCCCTTAACGCATCCGGACCATATCGCTTTTCAGCAATTGGAGCTGCAATGGTACGCTGTTCCTTTTATATCGGATATGGAGCTTGAGATCGGAGGCATTTCTTATGCTGCAGCCCCGTTTAACGGCTGGTATATGGGAACGGAAATAGGGGCTAGAAACCTATCGGATATCGATCGCTATAATCAGTTGCCAACCGTCGCCAAGCTCTTCGAGTTCGATACGACGACAAATACTTCGCTTTGGAAGGACCGCGCGTTAGTGGAGCTGAATGCTGCCGTGCTTCACTCATTCAAAAAACATGGTATCAGCATTGTCGATCACCATACGGCTGCCGAGCAGTTCCTTCGCTTCGAGAAGCAGGAGCAGGATCAAGGCAGAGCAGTGACCGGGCGCTGGTCATGGCTAATACCGCCGATGTCGCCCGCAACGAACGGCATCTGGCATCGCAGCTTCGATGATGCGGAGCGGTCGCCGGCTTACCGTTATCAGGCAGCTCCATATTAAGCCGCTTCTTTTTCCAGCAAATCCTTGCGCATCAAATCGGCGGTCCTGTTCGTTTAACGAGACGATTGGCACGCCCCCACCCGGAAGCGTGAAGCCGCCGTTTGAGCCATATGGAAGAGAGAAGAGGATATGGTGTTTGAAGCGTCCAAAGCAAGCCTTGATTACCTCTAGCAAATTCCTCCAGCTTTATGTTACATAATACCCCCGATGAACGTCTTTTTAAGGAATGCGATTTTTTCTGCTCGCAGCCGATTACGCCTCTTCATATTCATCCTTACATGTCCTTCTGATTTAAAAACGGAAAATTGGTTGAAAATAGTTTCATACCTTATTTAATTACATGCTAGCTCCAGACTCGTCCCTAGTTCCAGTTCCAATGAATCATGCTGCTAACGCCCCCCCCCTCTCCGAACTTTGAGATGATGGCGAATGCGTGCGAGGTTCTCCCGTCTGATGTCATGAAGAGGAGAGATATGCTATCCTAAGGAGATGACATTAGCCCGCTTGGAGGAATTATTAACGTGGATTTTAATATGCAATATTTATCTTTTTTCGTTATTCATACCGATGGAGAGGAGAGCGCAACCTCATCTGGCAAGCGATTTAAGCATTATCAGACACTAGAAGAGGATACGTACGAGGATAGCGAGATTCAGAAGTTTTTGGATGATGAGTTTAAGCGTATCGTCAAAAGGAAGGTTGAGCGCAACCCGAACTCCGCGGGAGCTCCTACCAAAATCGGTCGTTTTATGGTAGAGCCCGGCTATGAGCTCGGAAGCAACCAAAACTACAACCTGTTCCAACGTCTCCGTGACGCTGACTCGAAGGAGCGTTTTATCGGCATCGCGGACGAGCTTGTTCGGATTTATATGGATACGAGCGCAGTGCGTGGCGGAGCCTTTATCATTGCCTTGTCCAAGCTGAATACGTATTTCGACGAGCCGTTCCTGTTTTTGCTCAAATGTGATTTCGAGCCGAAGATCGCTAGAATTTCCGATGAGAAAAACTTGATCTCGCAGGTGGAAATGGCGATAAGCGCTCGCAGCATCAAGTCCATCCAATATCCGCATATGCCGGAGGAGGGGATGCTTGAGCATTGGGAGCTGAAAATTCATCAGGCGTCGCATGCGCGGTATTTTGAGGACTTCCTGAAATATGTTTCCTATGAGAAGCCTTTGCCAGAGGTTATGGGTGAGCAGGTAGTCGAAATGGTCCATCAATATATTGCCGACAAGTGGCAGGAGGATGAGAGCTCCGAGCGCCGTGAGGAAGAAAATGCGGTTGAGGTGTGGGCGGCAAGCGAGAAGCGCGACCTGCAGGAGTGGTGGACGCCGGAGCAAGTAGAGGTGGCTGCAGCAGCGCTTGTCGAGCAAAAGCCGGATCTGCCGTTTTCATTCAAGCTGGATAGCGTAACGGTGAAGGGGCTGCTTGCCGATTTTGGCGATGCTATCCATTTTGCCAAGCATAACGGCAGATATGTTGTCGTGATCGAAGGAGACGCCTTCCAATTTGAGAAAGGCATGTCGCCTGTCGAGCTGGTACAGCCGCTAGATTTGGTCGATGTTATGCCACGCATTGGAAGCAGGAAGCCGCCTGAAGACGCTGATTCCGGTTACAGCTACACGCCCGCAGGTGAAGGCGCCGGACCTAACGATGATGTGCCTTGGTAATGGAGCTAGCATGTATCAAATGTATAAATAAGGGAGAGGATATTTAAGTGGACAACTTATTTTTTATAGAAATAGGCATGGGATGCGATCTTCACGGTCAAAATATTACGAAGGCATCGGTGCGTGCGGTTCAAAACGCGATTCACCACAATTCGATGCCCGGACTGCGGTCTGTTCTGCCTGGCGGGTCGCTCGATAACATGAAGGTGCGGGTCAGGCTTGCGCTTCCATGCGATCATGAGCTTCTTGATATCGAACAGGTAAAAGCCGTGCTGCCTTATGGTCATGTGACTGTTGAGCTGATGGACGGCGGCATGCTGACAACCAGCGGTGTAGTACTTCCTGACAAAGATGATAAGAACGATTTGATCTATATCGTTAATGCATCGGTTGAGGTAGGCTACTAATAGCATCTCCATTCGAAAAGAGGGAGATAACTATGATTTTAAAACTTGTAATATTCGCGTTATTGCTCGTACTTACTGCTTTCTTCGTTGCGACGGAGTTCGCCATTATTCGAATGCGCTCAAGCCGTGTCAATCAGATGGTAGCGGAAGGAATGAAGAATGCTAGAGCGGTAGAGCAGGTGACGAACAAGCTCGACGGTTATTTATCCGCTTGCCAGCTTGGCATTACGATAACAGCGCTAGGCCTCGGTTGGTTGGGCGAGCCGACGGTCGAGCAAATCTTGCATCCGTTGTTTGATCGTCTTCACATTGAAGGAGAGTTAAGCTCCGTATTGTCGTTTGTCATATCTTTCCTTATTGTGACGTACTTGCATGTCGTGCTTGGCGAGCTTGCTCCGAAGACGCTTGCGATCATTAAATCCGAGGAGGTCAGTCAATGGACAGCTCCGATCATCATCGTCTTCTACAAGGTGATGTATCCGTTCATATGGCTGCTTAACGGCTCAGCGAATGGCTTGGTGCGGCTGCTTGGTTTAAAGCCAGCGAGCGAGCATGAGGCGCATTCCGAGGAAGAGATTCGCATCATTTTGTCGGAAAGCTACGAAAGCGGGAAAATCAACAAGAGCGAATTCGGCTACGTGAACCGGATATTTGCCTTCGATGAAAGGCTTGCTCGCGAGATCATGGTGCCGCGAACGGATATGATCTGCTTGTATGCGGATCAATCTGCAGAAGAGAATTTGGCTACGATCAAGAAGGAGCAATATACGCGGTTTCCTGTTGCCAAGGGCAGCAAGGATAACATCATCGGGGTTCTCAATACGAAGCAGTTTTTTCTGCGTTATGACACGGACCGGAATGTTGAAGTAACGAATCTGCTGCAGACCGTTATGTCCGTCCCCGAGGTTATGCCGATCAACATTTTGCTTCGCAAAATGCAGCAGGAACGTGTTCATATTGCCATTCTGCTGGATGAGTATGGCGGTACGGCCGGTTTAATTACGATCGAGGACATCATTGAAGAGATTGTTGGGGAAATTCGTGATGAATTCGATGCGGATGAAGTGAAGGAGATCGAGATCATTGAGCAGTCGCGTTATTTGGTTAACGGTAAAGCGCTGATTAGCGACTTGAACGAGGCTGCCGGAACTGATCTTGAGAGCGAAGAGGTGGATTCGATTGGGGGCTGGCTGTTTAATCAGATGCCGGAGCTGCCGGTAGGAGAGCCGTGGACGTACGGCAATATGACGTTCATCATTCGCGAGAGAGACGATAACCGAATCCGCAAAATAGAAATTCAAACCGATTTGATTGAAAATGAGATGGACGCATACGGACATGCATAAGCTTGAATAGAGCGAGTATGAATCATTTTTTACGAGGGGGAATCGGGCGTTGGGCGATTTGATTAATGCCATTATTATGGGCATCGTGGAAGGGTTGACGGAGTTTTTGCCCGTTTCGTCAACCGGCCACTTGATTTTGACGGCAGAGCTGCTGAAATTTACGGGTGATCGCGCGAAAACGTTCGAGGTGGTCATTCAATTCGGGGCGGTGCTGGCTGTGCTTGTCCTATATCGAAAGCGATTTGCAAGCCTGCTCAATTTCAATATCGGCAAAAAATCAGGATTGAATGCTTTACATGTTATCATTGCGATGGCACCTGCTGGAATCTGCGCTGTCCTGCTGCATTCCTTTATCAAAGGAGAACTTTTTGTAGCACAAAAGGTTTTGATCGGTCTCGTCGCCGGCGGAATACTGATGATTATCGCCGATCGAGTGAGGAGAAAGCCTAGCGCCGAGGAGCTCGACGATATTACATATAAGCAAGCTTTCGCCATCGGCTGCTTTCAGGTGCTTGCCCTTTGGCCGGGCTTCTCGCGATCAGGCTCTACGATATCAGGCGGCATGCTGTTCGGTACCAGCCAGAAGGCTGCTGCGGAATTCACGTTTATCGTCTCCGTGCCAATCATGGCGGGTGCAAGCAGCATTGACCTTGTCAAGAGCCGGGATTTTCTAACGATGGCGGATTTGCCGCTGTTCTTGATTGGTCTAATTGCCGCTTTCATTGTTGGAATGATAGCTGTCGTCACTTTCATTAACATGATGAAAAAAATCAGGCTCTCATGGTTCGCTTACTATCGCTTTGCGCTAGCTGCACTTTTTTATTTTATTATTTTATAAATAAAGCGGAAATAACGAGAACGATTTTCAATTAGACCTCGTTTTAACGGAATAATAAATCATTCAACTATCACTTTTTTATATCCAAACGATCATTTTTTCTAATAAACGAGCGAAAATCAGGGCAAATAGCCCTGATTTCTTTATTTTAACTGGAAATAAGGTCAAATTGCCTAAATATGGGTATTCGAGCGGTCGAAAACATCGTTGAAGGTTTTGTCTGATTATGTTAGGTTAAGTAATATTGTATTACTTTTTTATCTGACTATAAAAAAATAGAAGATGATTTTATGTTTATGAGAGGTGGATATTGTTGCAACTTCAGGTAACGAACAGTCCTTTTAGTCAAGAGCAAGTCGAGCTTCTTAATCGCCTTCTGCCATCCTTAACCGAGTCTCAGCAAATATGGCTTACAGGCTATTTGTTCGCTCGCCAGACAGCAGTCGGAGCGACAGCAGCCACTGAGCTTGAAGCCGCCACGGCAGCAACAAGCGCAGCGGAGGTCATCTCTATAGCGAGTCAAGCACCTGTTTCTCGCGAGGTAACGGTGCTATTCGGCTCCCAAACCGGCAATTCCCAAAGAATCGCAACCAGCTTGTCGCGCAAGCTCGAAGAGCAAGGGTTTCAAGTAACGCTAGCTGCGATGAACAAATTTAAAACAAATGGCTTGAAAAAAGTTGAAAACCTGTTTTTGGTCGTCAGTACGCATGGCGAAGGCGAGCCGCCAGATAATGCGCGGGCTTTCCATGAGTTCGTTTATAGCAAGAGAGCGCCTCAGCTTGAGAACCTGAACTTCTCCGTGCTGTCTCTTGGAGATACTTCCTACGAGTTTTTCTGTCAGACAGGCAAGGATTTCGACCAGCGTCTGGAGGAGCTTGGCGGCAAGCGGCTAGTACCGCGTGTCGATTGTGATCTTGATTACGATGAGCCGGTTGCAGGCTGGATCGGCCAGGTAATTAGCTCTTTAAATGAAGGCTTGAACGCAGCTTCGGGCTCGAGCGACACGGTTAAAGAAACTAGCAGCACTTCATCGGAGCCATCGGCGTATTCACGCACTAATCCGTTTAAAGCCGAAGTGCTCGCAAACGTGAACTTGAACGGACGCGGCTCTGATCGGGAAACCCGTCATTTGGAGCTTTCCCTTGAAGGCTCTGGCTTGCAGTATGAGCCAGGCGACAGCCTTGGTGTTTACCCGGAGAACCATCCTGATCTGGTGGACGCAATCATTCATGAATTGGGCTTTTCTCTAATTGATTCCGTTCCCATTAATAAGAACGGCGAACAAGCATCTCTTCGCGAAGCACTTTTAAAGCATTATGAAATTACGGCATTAACGAAACCGCTGCTTACGCAAGCAGCGCAGCTCACCTCGAACACGGCTCTCCAAGAGCTGCTGGCGCCAGGACAAGAGCAAGCTCTTAAGAGCTATATCAACGGGCGCGATCTGCTTGATTTAATTCAAGACTTTAAGCCTTGGCAGCTAACGCCAAGCAGCTTTGTTGCTATTTTGCGGAAGCTTCCAGCTCGCCTGTATTCCATCGCAAGCAGCTTCAAGGCGAATGAGGATGAAGTGCATCTTACGGTTCGTGCGGTTCGCTATGAAGCGCATGGCCGCGATCGTTACGGCGTATGCTCGGTGCATTGCGCAGAGCGAGTGCAAGCGGGCGACTCATTGCCAATCTATATTCAGCAAAATCCAAACTTCAAGCTGCCAGCTGATCCGGAAACGCCGATCATTATGGTTGGTCCAGGTACGGGTGTTGCGCCATTCCGCGCATTTCTTGAGGAGCGCGAGGAGCTGGGTGCAGAAGGGAAATCATGGCTGTTCTATGGCGATCGCCATTTCGTTACGGATTTCTTGTACCAAACCGATTGGCAGAGAATGCTTAAGGACGGCGTGCTGACAAAGCTTGATGTTGCATTCTCCCGTGATACAGAAGAGAAGGTATATGTACAGCATCGTTTACTGGAGAAAAGCCGTGAGCTGTTCCAATGGCTGCAAGAGGGCGCTTATGTATATATTTGCGGCGACGAGAAGCATATGGCACATGATGTTCACGCTGCGCTAATTACGGTTATTCAGCAAGAAGGCGGCAAGAGCGCAGAGGAAGCAGCGGCTTATTTGGACGATTTGCAGCAGCAGCAGCGCTACCAGCGCGACGTGTATTAATAGATCGTTTTAAAACAACAAGAGTATGTGAATGATTGCGAGAGGAGATTAGCAGCAATGGCGAAAGAGCAGTTGGTTAAGCCTATCGGCGGGCCGCCAAGCGAGGTTGAGCATATTAAGATCGAAAGTAATTACCTGCGCGGAGCGCTTGTCGAAACGTTAAGAAATCCGATTACGGGCGGTTTGCCTGAGGACGACAATCGGTTGTTGAAATTTCACGGGAGCTACATGCAGGATGACAGGGATTTGCGCAACGAGCGTGAAAAACAGAAGCTGGAGCCCGCATTTCAATTCATGATTCGCGTGGTGCTGCCAAGCGGGGTAGCGACTTCCGAGCAGTGGCTTGCGATGGACAGTTTGGCGCATAAATACGGAAATGAAACGCTGCGCCTGACCACTCGTCAAACCTTTCAAATGCATGGCGTTTTAAAATGGAATTTGAAGCCGACGCTTCAAAAAATCAACAGCGAGCTGATGACTACATTGGCAGCCTGCGGTGACGTTAACCGTAACGTTATGTGCAGCCCGAATCCGTTTCAATCCGATCTTCATGGTGAAGTAAGCCACTGGGCACGGCAGGTGAATGATCATCTGGCACCGCGTACGCGCGCTTATCATGAAATTTGGCTGGACGGCGAGAAGGTTGTTGACGGTCAACAAGAAGGCGAAGTAGAGCCTATTTACGGGCCGGTATATTTGCCGCGTAAATTCAAAATCGGATTTGCGATTCCGCCGTATAACGATGTAGACGTGTTCTCGCAGGATATCGGCTACATTGCTGTCGTTGAAGACGGCAAGCTGAAGGGCTTCAATATCTCCGTTGGCGGAGGTATGGGGATGTCTCATGGCGATACGGCTACGTATCCGCAGCTTGGGAAAGTTATCGGCTTCTGCCCGCCTGAACGCATCGTTGATCTGGCTGAGAAGACGGTTACGATTCAACGGGATTACGGAAATCGTTCCGTTCGCAAAAATGCACGGTTTAAGTATACGATCGACCGTCATGGCATTGATTGGTTCAAAACCGAGCTGCAAAACAGACTGGGCTGGCAGCTTGAGGCTGTGCGTCCATATCAATTCGAGAACAACGGCGACCGTTATGGCTGGCTGAAGGGCAGCAATGGCAAATGGAATTTAACGTTGTACATCCAAAGCGGTCGAATTGAGGATAAGGATGGCTACCTTCTAATGACGGGACTTCGCGAAATCGCTAAAGTTCATAGCGGCGACTTCCGCATTACGCCGAACCAGAATTTGATTATCGGAAATGTCAGCAGCCAGAAGAAGCGCAAAATTACAGAATTGGTCGAGCAATTTGGACTTACCGATGGCGCTCAGCATTCCGCTCTTCGCAGAAGCTCATTGTCATGCGTTTCCTTGCCGACTTGCGGACTCGCAATGGCTGAGGCTGAACGTTATCTGCCGACTTTAATTGACAAGCTGGAGCCGATCATTAATGAGGCTGGACTACGCGACCAAGAGATTAACATCCGGATGACTGGATGCCCGAATGGCTGTGCAAGACCGGCATTAGGTGAAATCTCGTTTATCGGCAAAGCAGTCGGTAAATATAATATGTATATGGGTGCCGGCTTTGCCGGAGAAAGATTGAATAAGCTCTACAAGGAAAACATCGACGAAACGGAAATTCTGGATACGCTTAAGCCGATTATTCATCAGTATGCGAAAGAGCGCGAGACGGGTGAGCATTTCGGAGATTTTGTAATCCGGGCTGGTTATGTTAAAGCTGTTCATGATGGACAGGAGTTTCATAGCTAATTATGTTTAGTCAAATGAAGAAGACCAGAGCATTATGCTCTGGTCTTCTTTTTGTACCATTATTTAAGCTTGGTCGCGAAGCAGTTTTTTGTCGAGGACAAAAGTGCCTAATGGAAGGAAAGCAGCAATAAAGGCTGCTGCTACCTTGAAAATAGACCAGCGGCAGGCAATCCAAACGTGAAGAAGAGCAAGCATATAAAGAACAAATAATAGCCCATGCAGACTTCCTGCGATTGCGACTGCCTCCGGGATGTCCGCCCAATATTTGAGCGGCATCGCGATTAGAAGCAGTACAAGAAAGGATATCCCTTCAAACAAACCGACGAAACGAAGTCGGCCAATTACCGTTTTAAGCATTTCATTACCTCCAGGTTAAATTGATTTCGAACGCGGTACCAAGCCAGTCCACAATAGTTCTACGATTTCGGCCGCCGCTTGTTCCACTGTTTTTTCTGAATTAATAATTTCCTTGCGATTTCGGACGGTTAGCATTGCCGTGAAGACATGTGCCAGCAATAAAGAATCGCCGCGCATAATTTCGCCCTCATCCATCGCTATCTGAAATACGCTTGCGATAAGCTCATGAATAGCATTTTCGCTCGTGCGAATACTCGTCACTTGCTCCTCGCTAAGGCCGCTTGACGCTTCACGCATCATCGTCTCGAACTCCACATGAGCATTGTTCATATGGCGCTCGGCAACGTTAAGCATTCTTTCTTTAAGCGTGCCAGGCCCTTGGACGAGCTTTGCGGTTTGATCATATGCCATTTTCAGCACAAATTGAAGGCATTCGGTAAAGAGAATGCTTTTATTATTAAAATAATAATAGACGCTGGCCTTTGTGACGCCGCAGGCTTGAGCGACGCCATCCAGCGAAACCTTCTCGAATCCTTGTTCCATAAAAAGATAGGCGGCTGTTCGTAAAATCTGCTGCATCGTCTGAATTGAGCCTGTCCCTTTGGGCCGGCCTGGTTTGCGTTTTATTTGCTCGTCGCTCAAGAGCCTTGCCCTCCATTCATCAAATTGTAAAAAATAGAGATTGATTAATTAACCTTCGGGTATATATAATTAATTCGTAGTATGCATTAATTTTAAACGATATGAGTGAATAAGTGAAATGGAGGATTTGACAAATGATCGAAAAATTAGCTGGGATCATCGCTGGACCGCGTACGCGATGGATTACGTTAGTCGCATGGATTATTATTGCAGCGCTGCTCAGTCTATTTCTTCCTGCAGTCGGGGATAAAGAAGAAAGCAATGCACCCAATCTGAATTCAGACAGTCCGTCGGTTGTAGCTGAGCGGCTTATTAAAGACAAGTTTCCTAGCTCCTCCGGCATTCCGGCGCTCGTCGTCTGGCACCGTGAAGGCGGCTTGTCTGATGAGGATTTTGCACTTATTCAGCAAACGACGCAGGCTCTTATTGAAAATCCGTTAAAAGAGCAGGGGGAGGTCGTACCGCTCCATCAAATGCCGATTCCTGCGCTTCAAAAGTTCGCATCGGAAGACGGAACGACGCTCGTACAGCCTATCTCATTCGGCGAGCAGACCGAAACTGAGGTATTGAAGGCGAATATCGAAGCGATCAAAGGAATCATTAATGAAGCTTCAGGAAAGGAGCCTTTTGCTACTGCGGTTGACGACAAGGAAGAGCTTAGTGTCCGTGTCAGCGGTCCGGTTGGCATTTCGGTAGATGCGACCGATCTGTTCAAAGGAGCGGATATATCGCTGCTTATCGCAACGGTGCTCATCGTGTTAATTCTTTTGCTGCTCATTTATCGTTCCCCCATTCTTGCAATTATCCCGCTCATTGGCGTAGGCTTTGCGTATGCGGTAACGAGTCCGTTGCTTGGCTGGATGGCAGGCGAAGGTTGGATTACAGTTGATGCACAGGCTATTTCGATTATGACCGTTCTCTTGTTCGGGGCAGGTACGGACTATTGCTTGTTCTTTATCTCCCATTTCCGCCTTGAGCTAACTCGCGAGAGTGACAAAATGGTCGCATTAAAACGCTCATTCAAAGACGCATCAGGCGCAATTGCGATGAGCGGATTTACGGTCGTGCTTTCTTTGCTGGCATTGCTTGCCGCTAAATACGGCGCATATGATCGTTTTGCCGTACCATTTAGTTTATCCATCCTCATTATGGGCATCGCAAGCCTCACGCTTGTCCCGGCATTGCTTGCGATCATAGGTCGAGTATCCTTCTTCCCATTCATTCCGCGTACCGAATTTATGGAGCAAGTGCGTGCAGGAAAAAAAGGTAAGCCTTACCGCAAGCCAAATCCAGAGAAGAAGCTTGGCTCCAAAATAGGCAATCTCGTTATTGCAAAGCCATGGATGGTCGTCATCTCTTCTGTTGTTGTATTAGGCATCTTGGCCAGCTTCTCCAGTCAAATTAAATTTACTTATGATTTGCTCTCTTCTTTTCCGAAAGATATGCCTTCCAGAGAAGGATTTGAATTGATCTCCAACTCATTCACGCCTGGAGATTTGGCGCCGATCACGGTAGTCGCACAAACGGATGGATCGGCACCTGACTTGGCAGGCAAGCTGGCAGCCGTTCCGCTCGTTGATCATGTACAGGAGCCGCAGCCAAGCGTTGATGATCCAAACTTACTTTCCTATAAGGTTATTCTGAACACGAACCCTTATTCGTCTGCTGCGATGGGTACGATTCCTCTGCTTCATGAGGCAGCAGAAGCGGCGCTTGCCGGAGCGAATGTTGCGGAAGCTGGCAAAAAGGTATGGGTCGGCGGTCAAACGGCCACGCAATATGATTCCAAGGTGCTCACAGATCGTGATAATCGCGTAATCATCCCGCTCGTTACCTTGCTTATCATGATTTTGCTGCTTGTTTATTTGAGATCGATTACTGCAACGCTATACTTAATTGGTACGGTATTGCTGTCCTTTGCGGCAGCGCTAGGCTTAGGCTGGGTTATCCTGCATTATTTCATGGGCGTTGACGCGATACAAGGTGCGATTCCTCTCTATGCGTTTGTGTTCCTGATCGCTCTCGGCGAGGACTATAATATTTTCATGATCTCAAGCATTTGGCAGAAGCGCAAAAAAATGCCCTTAAAGCAGGCGATCAAAGAGGGCGTCAGCGAAACGGGAGGCGTCATTACGTCAGCGGGACTTATTCTTGCGGCTACGTTTGCCGTGCTTGCCACGCTGCCAATTCAAGTGCTTGTCCAGTTCGGCTTAATTACAGCAATTGGCGTATTGATGGATACGTTTATCGTTCGTCCGTTCCTAGTTCCGGCGATCACAACCTTGCTGGGTAAGAAAGCATTCTGGCCGTCAAAGGTCGAGCTTGTCGAAGAGTCAAAGAAAAGCTTTCAAGGTTAACAAATGGAAGGCTGTTTCTATCGCAGCGTATGCTGGGTTAGAAACAGCCTCTTTTTATTTTCCAATGATTGCAACATTTTCCCAATTAATAGCGTTTAAGATAAAAGGCTATTTTGCCTATTATCATTAAGGTCAGGGGACTATTTATGAAAAGCAAAAAGCGATGGATCGGAATATGGCTGGCTGCAGCTGTGTTTGCTTCCAGTTTGCTGCTCTTTCCAAGGGATGCTTCGGCATGCTCTTGCGTAAAGCCAGATTCAATACAAGAGACTATAAGCAAGAGCGATGCCGTATTTGAAGGCACGGCAACCTCTATAAAGCCATCCTCAATATCATTGTTTCCCTCGCAAGCGAAGGCAGTGAAAGCAAGCTTCCGAGTCAATGAAGTGTGGAAGGGGCATGTTGCGCCAACCCTTGAAGTGTTAACGGCAAATGGCAGTGATAGCTGCGGCTTTGAATTTCAGGAGGGCGAGCGTTATTTGGTCTACGCCGCCTCAACAGGTAAATCGATGGAGTTAAGCCTATGCAGCGGCACGATGCTGCACAGCGAAGCGCATGAACATATCGAATGGCTAGGAAGCGGCTCAATGCCGCCGCAGCCTAGCTCAGCAAACCAGCAGACGGATGATTCAATTTCGAAGGGTCTGTATATAGGGATAGGAGCGATCATTGCAGTTTTAATAGGATTTCTTGTTTATCGAAAGCAAAAAGGGTCTAAATCAAGAACATAGCGACGATAGTCGTCACTGTAAGTCCAATAAGGACAGGCTTCAAATTGCGACGAGCGAGCTCGAAAGGATCTACTCCGCAAATAGCCGCTGCCGGAATAAGCGCCCAAGGTATAATTGTACCGCCGCCAACCCATATGGCGGCAACCTGCCCAAGCGCCGTTAGAGTGGCAAGACCCGATCCGATTGCATGCCCGAAAAGCTGGGCGATTGAGCCTGCCAGCGAAATACCGGAGAAGCCGGAGCCGTCAAGGCCGGTGACAGCGCCCACGATCGTTAAGGTGATGGAGCCAACGACACCGTTTACGGGTACGACATGAGCAAGCGCGACGCCTAAATCGTTCACGATGCCATGTGACGCTTCCGGCAGCTTCTCGCCGAACAGAGCCAGAAATCCAGAGTCCCCCAAATAGAAAAAAGCCGCAATCGGAATGACGGGACCAAACACTTTAAAGCCGAATAAGAAGCCTTCGATTAAATAACTGGTCGTTTTCTCGAAGCCTTTGCCCCGGTGCGTCATCATTGTAATGAGCAGCATAATGAGGATTGCGGTTCCGCCGATCAGTGCGGTGGCATCTCCGCCTTGCAGATTAAGCATGAACATGGCAGCTACATCAAGCGCGAATAGAACAGGTATAATGGCTGCAAGCACGCGTTTAGTTCCTAGAGACAATGCATGGCGATCGGATTCATCGCCAAAGCCTGTGGCAAGCGTTTTGTCGCTTGTCGTTGCGATGAGACCATCACGCCATGTTCCTAATTTCTGATCCCGCCGCATGATCCAGTAAGCAGCAATCGTCGTAACGGCACCCATGACAATGACGAGTGGAATGCTGGCCTGCATGACGTCGCTGACAGGGATTCCTGCGGCATCCGCTGTAAGCTTGGGGGCTCCTTGGATAATATAATCGCCTGATAGCGCTATGCCGTGCCCGAACAGGTTCATCGCTACCGCCGCTCCGAGCGCCGGCAAGCCGACTCTGATTGCAACGGGCAGCAGTACAGCTCCAATGAGGGCAACCGCGGGCGAGGGCCAGAAAAAGAACGATGTCACCATCATAATTAGCCCAATTCCCCAGAAAGCGAGTGCAGGTGTCCTTAAGAAACGGGTGAAGGGCGAGATCATGATTTCGTTTATACCGGTTCGAATGAGCACGCGGCTCATGGCGACGATGATAGATATGATTAAAATCGTTCCTAGCAATTCTTTTATGGCAAAAATAAAGCTGTTAAAAATACCGCTTACAGAACCGCTTGCCGAAGTGGTTGCAAGTATGCCGATTCCTAAAATTCCCGCAATACAAATAAGCGTAGTATCGCGCCGCATCAGCATAAATCCAATAATGGCGATTATAAATCCTAAATAAACCCAGTGAAGCGCCGATAATTGAATTTCCATCCGATCATCTCCTTGTGACATACACGAAACCAGCAGGGGCTGATTTCGTACTGTAATGTATGCATGAACAGGGATAGGCGTTCGCCCTCGGGAGCGCCACAATATAATGAGGAGGGTTCAGATGATTAAACGCAGCGTAACCATATTGATGCTCACTATAATGCTTCTTACAGCTGGCTGTGGTATTATGGAGGAAGTAGGTCAAACGGTAAATTTTGCAACAGAGACGACGGATTACTTACAATCGTTAACGGACTTCGGACAAGATATGAATACACTTGCAGAGCAAGCGGTGACAGACCTGGATGCAAGAACGGATTTGAAGGAGCGACTGCTCGCGCTCAAGGAGCAGGTCATCAGCTATGGAGAGCTCCAGGTACCGGACTACGCAAAGGATCTTCACCAGTCGATTGCCGATTACAATATGACGCTTCAGCAGGGACTCGATCAGGCTCTCACGAATATAGAGCAAGGGCGAGCCGTGTTTGAATCAACGGGTATTCCGGATACGATTAACAAAATTAACGAGCTGTTAAACCAAATCAATCAGCTCGCGCCGTAACGAACATATAGGAAGGAAGAATGGCAGTGATCAACATCAATGTATTAGAGGCATCCATGACGTATTCGAAGGAAGACGGTTATGTGGGAAAAGTGCATTTTGGAGTAGAAGGCCACGTAAACGAATATGAAATCGCCTTGCACAGCAAGAAAGGCAAAGAATGGGGTTACGGATTGTTCTTCTTGCATGAATCAGGCAAGGAAGAAGAGCTGCTTGCATTAGAGGATTTGCTTGAAGAGGATGACGAGCTGTTTGATTTCCTCGTCGAAACAGCGAAAGAGAAGCTAGAAAAGGCCGAATAACAGGCCTACACAAAAAAATAAAGCTCATGCCAGGACACCTGAGAGGTGAACGGGCATGAGCTTTTTTTACATTAATGGCCGCTTGAAGAGGTTAATCCTAAATTGCGGATAATGAGCTTGCTTTCTTCATTAAGGCCGATGAACGTTACTTGCTTATTTAATTGCTCGTATTTGCTTTTTACTTTTGCGATGGCCGTCACAGCGGATTGATCCCAAACATGTGAGCCGCTAAAGTCCAATGTGACTTTGCTTGGATCCTGTTGATAATCGAACAAAGAAACGAAGCGGCTCGTCGTTCCGAAAAACAACTGCCCGGATATGCGGTACGTCCGCATGTTTGCTTTGTCCGCTGCGGTAGAGACGCGTATTTTGGCCATTTTACCGACGAATACGAAGGCACTGAGCATGACGCCGGCAAAAACGCCTTTGGATAAATCATGCGTAATCAGAACGATCACGACTGTCACGATCATGATCAGGGCATCCGAGCGCGGCACCTTATGAATTTGAAACACTGATTTCCAATCGAAGGTGCTGATGGAGACCATAATCATGACCCCGACCAATGCTGCCATCGGTATTTTATTGACGACGTCGCTTAAGGCCATAATCAGAAAGAGCAGGAAGGAGCCAGCTACTAATGTAGAAAGCCTTGAACGGCCGCCGGATTTAACGTTGATAACGGATTGTCCAATCAAAGCGCAGCCGGCCATGCCGCCAAAGAAGCCTGTCGCAATGTTCGCGATGCCTTGACCCCGGACCTCTTTATTCTTATTGCTGGTCGTGTCCGTCATTTCATCAAGAACGGAAGCCGTTAATAGCGACTCTAAAATGCCTACAATCGAAAGGGAGAAGGAGTATGGCAAAATGATCCACAACGTTTTGAACGAGAATAGTACGTCCGGAATGTGAAACAAAGGCAGTGTGCTTTCGATTAAGCCTCTGTCGCCAACGGTTTTGAGATCGGCTCCAATCGCTACGGCAATAATCGATACGATAATAATCGCAGCAAGCGGTGAGGGAATGGCCTTTGTAAACTTCGGAAGCGTGTATATAATGACTAACGTCAATGCGACGAGCGCATACATGATCCAGCTTGCCCCAACAAAATGAACGAGCTGTGTCGTAAAGATAAGAATGCCAAGCGCATTAACAAAGCCGAGCATGACCGATTGCGGTACGAACGAAATGAGCTGTCCCAGCTTCAGAGCACCCATTATATATTGCAGCACGCCAGCCAAAATCGTAGCAGCAAATAAGTATTCGATGCCATGGTCTTTGACGAGTGAAACCATCAGCAGCGCCATCGCGCCTGTTGCAGCTGAGATCATGCCGGGCCTGCCGCCGACAATCGAAATAATGACAGCGATGCAGAAGGAAGCGTAAAGTCCGACCATAGGTCCCACCCCGACCATCAGAGAGAACGAGATCGATTCCGGAATGAGGGCGAGGGCAACCGTAATACCAGCTAATACATCGCCGCGCACATTTGAAAACCATGATTTTTTTAGTTGTTCGAGCAAAGCAAATAAGCCTCCTCCAAAATATGTTTTGTGAAAAAATATTGGCAATAAAAGCGAATGACATTTCTTTCGTTGACGTTCCACTCTCAGGAAAGTCGGGGCCGATGCACACTGAGCGTTATTATACAACAAATGAAAGCTCAACATTCATATCAGTAAGCTCGTTTAAGCGCTTACATCACTGCATTCCGACTTTTTACGTCCACTAGCTTCATTATAGATAAAAGGTTGCAGCAACAGAAAAGAACCACCGCAATTTGCGATGGCTCTTGGTTTGGAGCAGGGCTACATTGGACGTTCAATCTGCTTCTTCTCGTTTCTGCTTTTTAAGTATTTGTAAGCAGCAAAGCCGATTACAGCTGCAGCGAGAGCGTATATGATCCATATGCCATATTTATAAATATGATCGGAAAGATCTTGTACCTGATCGCCAACGAATGAACCGATTATAAAGTAGATAAGCGTCCAGATTAATGCGGATGGATATGCGAATAGGACAAAGCGCTTGTAAGGCATCCGGTTCATGCCCATCACATAAGGCGTGACATGCCTTAAGAAAGGGAGGCAAAGGCTTAGGCTGATTGCATAACCGCCGTAGCGTTCACTCAGCTGCTCGGATTTGGCGACAAACCGTCCTATGTTCTTCTTCCTTTTAAACCAATCAGACAGCTTGCTTCCCGCAAATCTTCCAATGCTATATCCAAATGTCATTGCAGAGCAAATGCCAAGAAAGGTCATAATAAATGCGGGAATAGGCATTAACATACCGGATGCGGCTAATGCGCCGCCTGTCATCACGACTGCTTCATTAGGAATAGGCAAACCGATCAAGCCTAGACATAAAACGAGGAAGAGCGCGAAATAGCCAACCTGATCGATTATATTTAACAATACATCATACATGTAGCAACATCCTAACTTTCCAATAAATAGAATTTTAGATTAAATCACATCAAATATGTTAACACAAACGAATCCGAAAGGATATCATTCATACGTATGACAAGCGAGAAAGATTCAAGTTTTACCATTCTGTAACATCTTGTTTACAACTAGCAGATACAATAGGGGAATAGGTTTAATGCGTATGAAGGGGCGACTAGTATCATGCTTGATTTCCACAAAAAGGTTGAAATATTAAGGGGCTACGAATCATTATGTTATACGGTATGCGTAACGCTGATCATAGATGAACAAGCAGCATGCAAAATGGCTGAACAGATGCTGTGCCAGCTATTTGGCGATTCCGAATTTTGGCTGCTGCAAGAAACAGAAAGGCCATCCTATATTTTGCGGCTGTGCAAACGAGGGTGCTTGCATTGGACGCGAGCCAATCTTCAGCAAACGTCATAGCTTTGAATATAATCGTTGATATTTCAGGCTTACAGCGATCATAATAGAAAGGATCATCTTCTTTTTTTTATTTCCTACAAAAAAATGACGGAAAGGATGAACAATGAACGCTAATCAGACTCGCAAAAAAGTAACGATTGCTCTCTTTGTCGCCACTTTCCTTGCTGCGATTGAGGGAACGATCGTAAGTACGGCTATGCCCAGCATAACGGGAGAGCTTCAGGGCATACAGCAATACAGCTGGATTATTTCCATCTATTTGTTAGCGACGGTCATTACAACTCCCATTTACGGCAAGCTATCCGATCTATATGGGCGCAAAAGGATGTTCATTATCGGAGCGTTGATTTTTTTGGCTGGCTCGATGCTTTCCGGCGTTGCGCAAACGATGAATCAGCTCATTTGGTTTCGAGCGCTGCAGGGCTTGGGAGCGGGAGCGCTCACAACAATTCCTTATACGATTATCGGAGATTTGTATCCATTCGAGAAACGCGCTAAAGTACAAGGCTGGATGTCAAGCATTTGGGGAATCGCGGGCATTTCAGGGCCGTTGTTAGGCGGACTTTTGGTCGATTACATATCCTGGCGCGCCATTTTTTACATGAATCTTCCGTTTGGCATCGTAGCCATCTATCTGCTGTCGACTTCACTGAGGGAGACATTGGAGAAGAAGAAGAAACATATTGACTACCCCGGCATTATTACGTTTGCCATTGCAATGTTCAGCTTTCTCTATGCGATGACGCTTCTTAGAGATGGAGGGGAGGGCAGCGGCACTGCTTGGACGATTGGCCTGCTCCTGTTGCTCGCCGCTCTATTTTTTACTCTGTTTGCGCGGATTGAAATCCGTTCACCCGAGCCGATCATTCCTTTCCAGCTCTTTCGGAACCGGATGATCAGCATGGCGAATTTGGATAGTTTTCTGCTATGCGTCATCAATGTGGTTGTTATTTTTTATTTGCCATTATGGATCCAAGGCGTTTACGGCAAACCGGCTACATATTCGGGGCTCGCCATGATTCCGCTCTCGATTGCCTGGCCGCTAGGCTCCATACTGGCTGGCAATTGGATTTCGAGAAAAGGACTGCGCTACATCGGCGTTGCAGGCGCCTGCATCCTGCTGGCCAGCAGCATTGGCTTCGCATTCATGACAGCCTCAACATCTATTGCCCTATTTATCATTTATACGTTTATGGCAGGGCTATCCTTTGGCTTATCCTTGACCTCCTTGACGGTTGCCGTATCGTCCTCAGTAGGTTGGGAGCTTCGCGGCTCGGCGGTTGCCAGCAATAACTTTATTCGAACTCTCGGCCAAACGATCGGCATTACGGCTTTTGGTTTGCTGCTTCATACTGGACAGGCCGATTCAATCGAGCCAACAGTTCTTGCAGGAAGCTTGCACACGATTTTTATTTGGGTAGCTGTTTTGTCGATCATTGTTGTGGTGGTCTCATTAGGCTTGCCTAAGCTCGAACAAGTTGAACAGCAGCAAAGAAATGCTTCTTAGAAAGGTCGATTACGCCAATGAACCCGAATGATATGGAAGCATACCGCAAGCAGCTTTCAGAATGGAAAATGAAAACGGTCATCGTGTTAAAGGGCCAGCAGCTCCTTGGCGAATGGTATGAGAGCGGCAAGGATTCGATCGGGGCGCTCTATTCATGTACCAAAAGTATTTTATCGGCATTAATCGGCATTGCCATCGATAAGGGCTTCTTAAATAGCGTAGAAGAGCCGATTACGGATTATTTGGAGCATCCTCCTGAAATAAGCGAAGCGCTTAGCCAAATAACGATTAAACATCTTCTAACGATGACGCCCGGCTTTGATTGGCCTGATTTTGACAAGCCCTACAAAGCATTCAAAGCGGCACAGGATCCGATCAAATTCGTATTTGAGCAGCCATTGATTTCTGAGCCAGGAACGGCGTTTGCCTATAATTCCGGGGGATCGCATTTATTGTCGGCAATATTGACGAATGCGGTCGGCATGCCGGCGCTTTCTTTCGCGAAGGACTATTTATTTGGTCCGCTCGGCTTTCACAGCGCTCGCTGGATGGAGCGAGGGGGCATTAACGAAGGCGGGACTGGACTCTATCTCTATGGCAAGGATTTAGCGAGGATTGGCAGCTTGTTTGCTAAAAATGGGCGATTCGACAACAAACAGCTGCTATCCTCGGCTTGGGTGGAGAGCTCGACGAAGCTTCATCACCGCGGCTTGCTGCAATATGAGCCGCCGATTTATGGAGGCTATGGCTATCATTGGTGGCATTCGCCCGAAAGCCACAATGGCCAGTGCGACTGTTATTTTGCTTTTGGCCATGGCGGTCAATATTTGCTGGTAGCTCCGGAGCATGAGCTCGTTATTGTCATTCGGAAGCAAGTGACCAAGCGCAATGACGCTATTTGGTCAAGGCAGCTCCTGTTCGAGCATCTTATTCCAGCAAGTATCGAGAAAAAAAGTTCATCGCAAGCATAAGCGGTATTAAATTTTAAGGTATGTAGGCATCGACTTCTGTTCGATGCTTTTTTTGCTTTTTCCAGCGTGATATACGTGTTAGATATGGACCGAAAATCAAAATATCGAATATAAATATTTCACAAAACGTATTGCTTAACGGTAAATTCTGCATTATGATGTTAGATAAACTTACATATAGAAAGCGAAAACGTGAATTTCCTTTCTGTTTGGCAGAATGGGCTGTCTGGTGATGATAAGTTCCATGATACGATTGGAGCGGGGATAAGGCGCATAAAGATAGTAATGCAATGATGCATTGCAGGATATATAGGGTATGGATCAGCATTGAAGTCAGAATATTTAGCTAATTCAACAATGCAATATTTGGGTTTGTATGCATAAGGGGGAGAAGACGATGACAACCATTCTTATTCAAAACGCTGTAGTGATGACGATGAATGCACAGGATCAAATTTTCAACGGTGATGTATTAATAGAAGGCAATCGGATTGTACAACTCGGAGAACGGCTGGAAACGAATACGGCGGATCGGATTATCGATGCGGGCGGCAAGGTGCTGCTTCCCGGGTTTGTACAAACGCATATCCATCTTTGTCAAACGCTCTTCCGGGGAAGGGCTGATGATTTATCGCTTATTGAGTGGCTTAAAGAAAAAATATGGCCGCTCGAAGCGGCACATAGCGAGGACTCCGTCTATTACTCTGCCATGCTAGGGATTGGGGAATTAATCCGAAGCGGTACGACAACGATTTTGGACATGGAGACGGTTCATTATACAGAGTCAGCTTTTCAGGCGATAAAGGAAAGCGGCATTCGCGCCCTCTCCGGAAAGGTCATGATGGACCATGGCACGGAGGTGCCGATAGCTTTGCAGGAAAATACGCAAAAGTCGCTTCAGGAAAGCGTGGATTTACTGGAAAAATGGCATGGAGCGGAAAATGGAAGGATTCAGTATGCTTTTTGCCCGCGGTTCGTCGTTTCCTGCACGGAGGAGCTGCTTGTTGGCGTGCGAGATCTATCTGCGGAATATGACGTAATGGTGCACACGCATGCCTCGGAAAATTTGGGCGAAATCGCCATGGTCGAAGCGGAACGCGGGATGAGAAACGTTGCTTATTTGGACCATATTGGTCTTGCGAAGCCGAATTTGATTTTGGCCCATAGCATTTGGCTTGATGAGGAGGAAAAGCGAATCATTCGTGAGCGAGGCGTTAAAGTGACGCATTGTCCGGGCTCCAATATGAAGCTTGCGTCAGGCGTTGCAGAAATTCCGCTTTTGCTTGAGCAAGGGATAGACGTCGGGATTGGCGCTGACGGCGCGCCTTGCAATAACAACCTGGATATGTTCCAAGAAATGCGGTTGACCGCCTATATGCAAAAGGTGAAGCATGGCCCGACGGTCATGAATGCCAGGACGGTGCTTCGGATGGCGACGATAGGCGGCGCTAGGGTGCTTGGATTAGAGAAGGAGATTGGCAGCATCGAGGTCGGGAAGCTTGCGGATTTGCAGCTTCTTGATCTGGAAGACTTCCACGTCTATCCATCCTTCGATGCGGATTGGTATTCGAGAGTCGTATATGCAGCAACGAGGGGCGATGTAGAAACGGTGCTTATCGACGGCCAAATCGTCATGGAGGGCAAGCTGGTAAGAACGGTCGACAAGAAAGTTGTATTAAAGGAAGCGGACCGCTCTTTGCGCAAATTAATTGAAAGGCTTTAGAAGAGGCGATTTGCTCAAATCGCGTTAAATGCAGTCCTTGCGGCGGCTTATGCTTAGGGAGGGAAAAGGGATGGATATGCATGATATATTGACGGCGGTGATGGCAGACCATGAGCTGAGTGTGCTGGCGACGATCATTTGTGTTGAGGGCCATTCTTACCGAAAAGAGGGAGCGGCCATGCTGTTCAAGCAAAGCGGGGAACAAATCGGGACCGTTAGTCCCGGCTGCCTGGAGCATGATCTGTTCGAGAGGGCTGCAGCCATTGCTCAATCAGGTCCATTTGAAATCATCGATTACAACTTGAATTCGGATGAGGATATCATTTGGGGGGATGCCATTGGCTGCGGCGGGAAGGTGCGCTTGCTGCTTGAGCCGGTCAATGGGCGATTGCGATCGCTGCTATTGGAAGCAAAGGAAAAAAACGATGCCGGTAAGTCGGTGAAGCTCGTTAGAAGCTGGAATGAGCAGCAAATAAGCTATTCTCTGGTTGATGAAGCGGCAGTGGAACTTGGGATGAACGATTCATTTACCGAAGCGAAGAGCGCCAATTATTTGTCTATTTGGATTAGACCTAGGCCAAGGTTGGTTTTATTCGGAGTAGGCAAAGACACAGAGGCCATTTATTCGCTCGTCAAAAATATAGGCTTCCATATCGTGGTCGCGGACTGGCGTCCGTCATTATGCACGAAGGAGCGTTTCCCGGATGCGGTGTGCATCGTAGGTTCGCCAGAACACATCGTTAAGCAGATTGGGTTCCATCCGGATGATTATTTGATCGTATGCAGCCATCATTTGCAGCAGGATAAGGAAATGATACGGCTCGCGCTGCCGCTTCAGCTTGTTTACATCGGCATTATAGGCTCGAAGAAACGAATTCGGATGTTATTTGAAACGTTTCTTATGCCATCGAATGTAAGGGCGCCTATCGGGTTATCCATTGGCGCCGATGGCCCCTTTGAAATAGCGGTCAGCGTTGCGGCAGAGCTGATTGCGATTCGTGCTGGAAATAAAGCGGATCCAAGGAGGGGGATGGCGGGCAATGGTTATTTCAGCCCTTTATTTAGCGGCAGGACAGAGCAAACGGATGGGAGTGAGGAAGCAGACGCTCGAGCTCGCCACAAACAAGCCGCTCGCAAGCCTGGCGCTGCATGCTCTTATGGGAAGCTGTCTTAAGAGTGTGATGGTCGTTGTGAATCCAGAGGATCCTCTGGATTGGCTGCGGGCAGATGAAGGGGGAGCGAGTGGTGTTGTTGTTTCTTCTAAAGCTAGTTCTATCTATGTAGAAGCCTGCACAGATGCTTCGCATGGCATGGGGCATTCAATTCGCCATGGCCTTCGAGCCCTTATGAGCATTGAAGCAGAACTTGATGCAGTCGTGGTGGCTCTCGCGGACCAACCCTTTATTACGTCTTGTATGATTAATGAGCTCATTTATTATTGGCTTGAAAAGCCTCAGCTGGATTATGTAGCTACAGCTGTGCATGATGCAA
Source organism: Paenibacillus sp. PL91 (assembly GCF_012935325.2). Taxonomy (GTDB): domain Bacteria; phylum Bacillota; class Bacilli; order Paenibacillales; family Paenibacillaceae; genus Pristimantibacillus. The sequence continues at coordinate 76,403 of NZ_JABBYG020000002.1, read as the reverse complement.
GAGATGGGGCGGTTGTTCTAATGCCTCCTGCTATATTGTCGTCTTCGATGTTCGAAGATTTGCTGCAGCTTGAGGGGGAAGCTGGGGCGAGGAAGTGGTTTGGTTCTCCTCGATTTAAAGGGTATGGTTTACTCGCTGTGGATGGGGCGGCTCTAATCGATGTGGATACGCCTGAGGATTATGAACATGCGAAAAACCATTTTTTAAACTCGCTTCCAAAGTAGGAAACGAAATTATGTTAGAATAAATAACACAAATCTCAATTATTATTGTAAATTAATTGTATTCAACATGACTTAAACCCACATTTTAACTATTTTGTGTTATATATATTGACGTAATGTTAACATCGATATATATTGATAGTACGTTATTGGCCGAGGCCAAAACGAGCGAAAGGTACAAACAACTTCCATGGAAGGTTGTTGAAGCCATCTCGTGTCGACTAATCGACAGCGTACAACTGATAGTCTTGTACCTTGTCAGCTATCCAAAAAAAATAGAGAGTCGGGGAGGAACGGTATGAAACAGCACAAAAAAGGATGGACTACAGTTTTTGCACTTTTGTTATCACTTGTATTCGTCATTAGCGGCTGCTCAAGCAGCAAGACAAACAACTCAAATGAGGGTACAGCAAACCCGTCGACAGAAGCTCCAGCAGGAGAAGCGGCAACGGATGAGACGGCGAAGCTGCCCCGTGTCGCATTCGTATATATCGGACCTCCGGGAGACGGCGGTTGGACTTTCGAGCATGACAAGGGCAGATTGTATATGGAAGAGAAGCTGGGCATCAATGCGGATACGGTCGAAAATGTGCCGGAGAGCGCGGATGCGGAACGGATCATTACCGAGCTCGCACAAAACCACGACATTATCTTCACGACAAGCTTCGGCTACATGGATTACACCCTCAACGTAGCCAAAAAATTTCCGAATGTGAAATTCCTTCATACCGCAGGCTACAAAACCAATGACAACATGGGCACATTCTTCGGTAAAAACTTCGATGCCAGCTATTTAAGCGGTATTGCAGCAGGAAAAATGACGAAGAAAAACGTGATCGGCTATGTGGGCGCTTTCCCAATACCTGAAGTTATTTATAACATAAACGCCTTCACGCTTGGCGTGCAGAGCGTGAATCCGGATGCGAAGGTCAGCGTCGTTTGGACGAATACCTGGTATGATCCGACAACAGAGCGTCAGGCAGCAGTAAGTCTGCTGGATAAGGGAGCAGATGTCCTGCTCGCTTATCAGGATTCACCGGCAACACTGCAAGCAGCGGCTGAACGAGGCGCAATGGCTGGAGGCAACGATTCCGATATGACCCGATTCGCGCCTGAAGCATACTTAACGAACCCGATTTGGAACTGGGGACCTTATTATACGAGGACAGTTCAAGCAGTAATCGATGGCACTTGGAAGAGCGAGCAGTATTCCGGCTCATTGGCAGACGGCATGGTCGATATTGCCCCGCTTGGACCGAGCGTGCCTGAGGATGTGAAAACGATGGTAAACGATACGAAAACGAAGCTCATTAACGGCGAGATCAACGTATTTACTGGTCCGATCACAGATGCTTCCGGCGCAGTCAAGGTTGAGGAAGGCAAGACGCTTTCGCTTGATGACATTTTGATCATGGACTGGTTCGTTAAAGGGGTAGAAGGCACGATTCCGAAATAATCGGCTTTCGCCATATGGATAAGTCAACAAATCCCTGAATTAAGGGATTTGTTGATTTATTATCACCTATTTGGGTATGTAGCAGTTTTCGAAGTAGATTGCTGTGCAACCTTTGAGGAGGGTCAAAATGAAAAAGTATTCGGTAGAAATGCGCCAAATCGTGAAGCATTTTGGCTCGGTCGTGGCGAATGACTCTGTTGATTTTCAAGCGAAGCGGGGAGAAATTCATGCGCTGCTTGGGGAAAACGGGGCAGGCAAAAGCACGATGATGTGCATGCTCTCTGGCGTATATCGACCAACCAGCGGCGAGATCTTCATTCATGGCGAGCCGGCAAAGATTCGATCGCCAAAGGATGCGATGAAGCTAGGGATTGGCATGGTATTTCAAAACTTCCGCCTCGTTCAAACGTTGACCGCAGCCGAGAACATTGTGCTGGGGGAGAAATCATCGTTTTGGCGAGGCTCCAAATGGATGAACAATAAGCAGCAGGAAATCGAAGCGATCGCGGACCATTTTGGCTTATCTTTCCCGGTCAATCGACCGATTTGGCAGCTCTCGGTTGGGGAGCAGCAGCGAGTGGAGATCGTCAAAACGCTTTATCGCGGTGCGGAGCTTATTATTTTGGATGAGCCGACATCGGTTCTGACGCCCGGCGAGGCCGAGCAGCTATTCGCTACGCTGCAGCGCATGAAATCGGAAGGGAAGACGGTCATTCTGACTACCCATAAGCTGAAGGAGGTCATGTCCGCATCGGATCATATATCCGTCATGCGCAAAGGCAAGCTGATTCATTCTATGGCGAAAACAGACACCAATGAACGCGAGCTTGCGAAGCTGATGGTTGGCAAGGAGCTCGGCGAAAGCCGGCCAATCCTTCCGCGTCCGAAAGGGAAGCGGCTGCTCACCGTCCAGCATGTTGATGTCTATGCCGATCATGGCAGGAAATCGCTCGATCATTTCTCGCTAGAGGTTGGCGAGGGCGAAATCGTCGGCGTGGCGGGTGTTGCTGGAAATGGTCAGAAGGAGCTTGCCGAGGTGCTTACAGGCCTCAGGCCGTGGAAGCACGGAACGATTCTTTTTGATGGCAAAGAGCTGAAGAATGGTTCCGTAAAGGCGGCAATCGAAGCGGGGATTGCCCATGTGCCCGAGAATCGCATGAAGAGCGGGCTCGCCGGAAATCTGGGCATCGTAGACAATTTATTGTTCAAATCGTATCGGACGAAGGAACGCTCTCGATATGGATTTTTGCGGATCGGGGCAAATCGCCAATGGTCGCAAGATTTAGTCAAACAATTTGATGTTAGAACGCCTGGCCTCGACACGCCAGTCCAGCAATTGTCGGGCGGGAATCAGCAAAAGCTGCTTTTTGCTAGAGAAGTAAACCAGAATCCCCTGCTTATGGTAGCCGTGCATCCGACTCAAGGACTCGATGTTGGAGCGACGGAAGGCGTGCACCGACTTATGGCGGAGATGAGAGACGCTTGCAAGAGCGTTTTGCTGATTTCAGAAGATTTGGATGAGGTTATTCAGCTCTCTGATCGCATTCTCGTCATTTATAACGGGCAGATCGTAGGCGAGATGGCAAGGGAGGAAGCGGATCGGGAGAGGATCGGCATGTATATGGCAGGTCTTCAAGCTCCTGAGGCGCCGGGGGAGGAGGCGGGATGAGCGACAACAAGCCTGTATTAACGAAAGGCCCGCTTGCTATCGAAGTCGGTCAAAAATCTAGCAAATGGAAGTGGCGAACCTATCGCATTGAAATCGATAGCGCCAAGAAGGGCAGCACGTGGTGGATTCCTTTCGCATCGTTGCTGCTGGCGCTGGTCGTTTGCGGCATATTTATTGCAGCGAACGGCATGAATCCATTTCCAGTATATAAGAAAATGTTCACCGGCGCGTTCGGCACTTCATACGGCTTGACCGAAACGCTTGTAAAAACGATTCCGCTGCTGCTATGTGGACTTGGCGTCGCGATTGCTTATCGCATATCCGTTTGGAACATCGGCGCGGAGGGGCAATTTGCAGCTGGCGCGATGGCCGCGACCGCGGTGACGATTTATTTTCCGAATATGCCCGGCATTCTCATTATTCCTGCGATGATCGTGTTCAGCATTGTTGCTGGCGGCGTATGGGGTCTGTTAACGGCAATTCCGCGCACCTACTTTCAAGTCAATGAGCTGGTAACCTCTTTAATGCTCAATTACGTTGCTTTGCTCGCGATGGATTATTTTGTGTTTGGCCCTTGGAAGGACCCGAAAGGGATGAATTTTCCGGGGACGCCTATGTTTACGGAGGCGCAATCGCTGCCGGTGCTTGGCGACACAAGGCTGCATCTAGGGCTATTGTTTGGCATTATTGCGATTGTTCTATATGGCTTCTTCATTAAATACACGCGCTGGGGCTATGAGCTGAGATTGATTGGTGCCAATCCCGAAGCTGCCAAAAATGCGGGCATTCGAATTAGCAGACATATTTTACTGGTTATGCTCATTAGCGGCGGGCTGGCCGGTCTTGCAGGAATGGCTGAGGTATCCGGAGTGACGCATCGCTTGATGTACGGTATTTCGCCGGGATACGGCTACACCGCCATTATTGTAGCATGGCTCGCGAAGCTGCATCCTCTCGGGCTAGTCGTATCCTCGTTTCTATTCGGCGGCCTTATAGTCGGAGGGTACAGCGTGCAAACGATTGGCTTGCCATCCTCGATCTCCGAAATGCTCCAGGGCGCGATCTTATTTTTCCTTATTGCAGGCGGCACTATCAGTAAATTCCGTCTTCGTAGAATTCGTTGAAAAAGGGGCGTTTAAACGATGGAAATCGTGTATCAAATGCTGCTGGCCGCCATATCCTCTGGTACACCGCTATTGTTCGCAACGCTAGGCGGCATATTGATCGAACGCTCTGGCATCATCCAGCTAGGCGCAGAGGGTCTCATGCTGATGGGAGCCGTTACGGCATGTCTGACATTTCTGCAAACCGGCAGCTTAACGATTACGCTGCTTGCCGTTTGCGGTATCAGTATTCTGCTAGGCGGCATTCATGCTTTTCTCAGCGTGTCGCTGCGAGCGAATCAGATCGTTTGCGGACTTGCGATGACTTTGTTCGGGGCGGGGCTAAGCGCTTATTTAGGCAAACCGATTAGCGGACTTCCCGTACCGAGAGCGGTACCGAAGCTTGATATGCCTTGGCTTGAGGGCGTTCCATTCATTGGCCGCATTTTCGCACATCTTGATCTATTGACTTGGTTCAGCTTCTTGCTTGTAATCGGTCTTCATCTCTTCATCCATCGCACCTCGCTCGGGCTTCATCTGCGGGCAATGGGCGATAATCCGGCTACTGCGGATGTAATGGGGATACGCGTTCAAGCGTTTCGCTACGGCTACATCATTGTTGGTTCTGTCCTCATTGGGCTTGCAGGAGCGGATTTGCTGCTCGTCTACTCGCCGACTTGGACGGAGGGAATGACGACGGGGCGAGGCTGGATCGCGGTTGCTTTAGTTATTTTTGCCAGATGGAATCCGGTTCGCGCCCTCTTCTGCGCTTATTTCTTTGGGGCGCTCGACATGCTGGGCTTCCGCATTCAATTGATTGGCAGTGAAATACCGTCCTATTTCTTAAAAATGATTCCATACGTCGTTACGATTCTAGTCCTCATGTTCCTCGGCTGGCGCAATCGCAACAAGCCTTCCGGCTCGCCGGAATCGCTTGGCGTACCGTATATTCGGGAGCAACGATTTTAACAACAAAAGGAGGGGAGAACGATGGGCATGAACGTACCGGAGACCATGGCGTCTCCTCTTGTATGGCATCCGCAAACGGCAGCGGATGCGTGGCAGCTCAAACAAAACTATGCAACAGATAGCGTTTATATATCCGGCGGCACACTGCTTCGCACGCACTGGGAAGCTGGGATAGCGGCTTTGCCGAAGCACTTAATTGATTTGAGCACGGTTCGCGGTTTGAAGGAGATTAGAGTCGGCGAGACGGGACTCTTAATTGGCGGTCAAATGAGCTTGCAAGCCTGCCGCACCAACGCTTTTCTGCAGCGGCACTTCCCCATGGTAAGCGAGGCGATACGTACGATAGCGGCGCCTTCCGTTCGGCATCTAGCGACGATAGGGGGCAATGTTGCCTCCAATATAGGCGATTCGGTACCTGCACTGCTCGCGTATGATGCCGAATTGCTTTGGTACGACGGCAATGCAGAGCAGCAGCTGCCATTGACGGAATGGCTGCATATCGCAAGTGTTCCGAGTCTGGCAAATGAGCGTCTGCTGCTAAGCTTGCTGCTTCCTTTTAAGGAGACGGAGGAACAGGCAGCGAGAGATGACGCTGACGTTGTGTTTGATGGGAAGGATTCGATTTCGAAAATGAAGCGTTTCGGCGCTTATCATAAAGTCGGACGCCGTGAAGCGTTCACTCCATCAGTCGTAACCGCAGCAATCAAGGGAACGCTTGCGGATGATGGTGTACTGCAGGAAATTCGGATTGCGCTTGGCGGCGGTCAGACCGTGCCGCAGCGACTCGACCAATTAGAGAAGGAAATCGTCGGAGCACTTGTGGATGGTCAACTGCTTCAGCATGTATACGACCGAATTCTACAGCTCTATGATCCGCGAGAGGATCTGTTCGCATCGGCTGCTTATCGGAGGACTACGGCTGCAAATATTATCGTGGCTGAGCTGTGGAAGGCAGCGAGACTTTAATGGCAAAAAGGGAGGATGAGGCATATGCTCTTAAACCGCGCAACCAGCGCAGGGCGATGGAGAATTCGTCCTGACGGGTTAGGCAAGGTGACAGGCAGCTTGGCTTATTTAACGGATATGACAAGGGAAGATATGCTTTACGGTCTCGTGCTGCGTAGCGAGCATCCGCATGCGCGAATCGTATCCATTCAAACGGAAGCTGTCAAGCAATTGCCCGGCGTTCATGCGGTGCTCACCTATCTGGATGTCCCCGGATTGAATGCTTTTGGAATCGCGCACCCGGATCAGCCCGTGCTGTGTGAGGATCGTGTGCGTTATGTGGGCGATGCACTGGCGACAGTAGCAGCTGACAGCATTGCGATAGCCCAGCAAGCGATCGAATTAATCGAAATCGAATACGAGATTTTACCATTAGTCGATGATCCTGAGCGTGCGCTGCTGGCAGATGCACCGCAGTTGCACCCTCAAGGGAATGCGATGCATCATACATCGTTCAGCCGAGGGAATGTGGAGGACGGCTTCAAGCCATGCACTCATATTATTGAAGAAACGTATTATACGCCTCGCCAAATGCACACGTACATGGAAACCGAAGGCGGCTTGTTCGTGCCTGAGGAAGACGGTCGATTGACGGTCTACTCGCCTACGCAGCATGGGTTCATGGATCGGATGCAGCTATCCCGCATATTGGCGAAGCCTCAGCAAGAAATTCGGATCGTCTCAAGCCCCATAGGCGGCTCGTTTGGCGGGAAGGATGAACTCAACGTGCAGCCATACGGCGCGCTGCTCGCAATGAGCACGGGAAAGCCCATTAAGATGCACAATTCCAGACACGAATCGATTCGAGCGGGCTTAAAGCGGCATCCGATGAAAATTACGATGAAAACAGGTACGGATGCTGCCGGCAAATTGCTAGCGCATCAAGTCAGCATTATTTCGGATACAGGTCCGTATTCCACGCTAGGCGCAGAGGTGCTTAACTTCGCCACCGAGCATGTCATAGGCCCATATCGCTATGAGCATTTGGAGGTCAAAGGCGTTTCCGTGTTCACGAATAACGGCATGTCCGGTGAATTCCGAGGCTTTGGCGGCAATCAGGCCATCTTCGCGCTGGAAGGCCAAATGGATCGGCTTGCCGAACGGCTCGGCATGGAGCCTTGGGCATTTCGCAAACTGAATATGCGTCAGGTAGAGGACCTTGGACCATTCGATCAGCCTATCGCAATGACAGAAGGTGCCGAACAGGTGTGGGACGCCGTTGCAAAATGTCCGCTGTGGCAGGAGAGAGGCAGCTCGGTTGCAGCCGGCTTGCCTGAAGCCGAGCCTTGGATAAAGACGGGGATCGGAGCGGCTTTTACGATGCATGGTGCTGGACTTGGCGTCGGTATTCCCGATCCGGCTGGCGGACGATTGGCGCTCGCGGCGGACGGGAGAATCGAAGCGGTGTTCGGCTATGAGGAATTTGGCCAAGGCTTGCTTGCGACGCTTGAGCAAATGCTTATTGAGCAGTATGGTTTCGCCGCAGAAGATATCCGAATCATTATCGGAGATACCGATGTCGTGCCCGAGAGCGGTTCTACGACGGCATCGCGCGCTACCGCTATGATGTGGAAGTCGCTTCAGCGGTTGAAGAAGCCATTAACGGAGCAGATGCTGAAGAGAGCAGGAGCTTTCCTCCATCTTTCGGAAGAGCAGCTCCGACTTGGCGAAGGTGGCATATGGGGAGGAGCTGACGATAAGCTGCTGCTCTCCTATGAGGATTTAGCCAAAACAGATGGTTCCCCCATCAGCTGTGAAACGTCATTTGCATTTCCTACCTCGCCGACGGATCGGGTAGGCGCTCATTTTATGTATACGTACTCGGCAGTTGCCGTTAAGGTGGAGCTCAATTCATTAACCGGGCGAGTAAGAGTGCTTCAGCAATATCACGCGGTGGCGGCTGGACCTGTAATCAATCCACAGGGCTTCCTCGGTCAGATCGAAGGAGGCAGCAGCATGGCGCTGGGCTTTACCCTTATGGAAGATGCCATTATGGATAAAGGCCATTATATTACACGGAATTTGGATACGTATCTTGTCCCGACCATCGCTGATCAAAACGGCTTGGTGGAGGTCGAGGCTATTGAACAGTTGCCGGAAAATGATAATTATGGCCCGCGCGGCATCGGTGAGGTCGGCTCCGTAACGCTGGCTCCTGCTATTGCGGCAGCCATACGGCAGGCAAGCGGCAAATGGGTAACGAAATTGCCGGTTAAGCCTAGCTTTTTGCAGGAAGCGCCGTTTTTTCTGATGAAAGGGTGAGAGGGAATGATTGATAAGGCTGCGCAGGCTGGAACGAAGTTTGAACTGCAATGCTCCATTAATGGAGGAGAGAAAACGATTGATGCAGCACCTTCAACCCGCTTGCTGACCATACTCAGGGATGATCTGGCGCTCACCGGAACGAAGCGTTCTTGTGAAATCGGGCGATGCGGCGCATGTATGGTGCTGATCGATGGCAAGGCGGTCAATTCTTGCTTGACGATGGCTTACCAATGCACAGGCTCCGAAATTACGACGATAGAGGGCATTGCTCCTAGCGGGATCGATCCGATACAGCAAGCCTTTCTGGAGGAGGGCGGCTTTCAATGCGGCTATTGTACACCTGGCATGATTATTTCCGTCAAAGCGCTGCTCGATGAGCATCCCAATCCCTCTGATGATGAAATAGCCGAGGCGTTGTCCGGCAATATATGCAGATGTACGGGCTACGGGGGAATTTGGCGAGCGGTTAAACGAGCTATAGAAGGGAGGCGTCAAGCGACATGACAAAAACGGATAAGCACTTATTCTACTTATTGCGCAGCATCGAAGTGTCGCGGAAAGCTAGGGAATCTGGGAATACACCATTCGGCGCTATTCTTGTGAGCCCAGAAGGCGAAATCGTGCTTGAGCAAGGTAATATTGAGATTACGGAATCAAACTGCACAGGCCATGCGGAAAGAACGCTTATGGAAGCAGCCTCCAAACGATACAGCAGAGATGAGCTATGGCATTTTACGCTTTATACGACGGCGGAGCCTTGCGCAATGTGCGCTGGCGCTATTTATTGGGGCAACGTTGGCTCGGTCGTCTACGGCATTTCAGAGAAGCGTTTAGCTGAGCTAACGGGTGACGATGAACAAAATCCGACGTTAGATTTGCCCTGTCGCATCGTATTTGCGCAGGGCAGAAAACCCATTCAAGTATTCGGTCCTTTCCCAGAGGTTGAGGAAGCGGCGATTGCGGTTCATGAGGGGTACTGGAAATGAAGATAACGATTGAACAAATAAATGAAAGCACCCGCGAGCAATTCGTCGAGCTACTGGGCGAGATTTTTGAGCATTCCCCTTGGATCGCCGCTTCGGCTTATGGCGCTCGTCCTTTCGCATCGGTTGAAGCTCTGCATGCAGCCATGATCAATGTCGTGCGGGAGTCCAGAGTAGAGACGATTGTTGACTTATTCCGTGCTCATCCCGATCTCGGAACGCGGCTTGCGGTTGCTGAATTTTCCGCGCAGGAGCAGCAAGGAGCTGGACTGCATCAATTAACGATCGAGGAATATGACCACTTCTACGGCTTGAATCAAACCTATTTGAAAACCTTCGGCTTTCCTTTTATTTTGGCGGTGAGAGGGAAGAAGAAGGAGGATATTTTGGAAGCGATGGAAGCTCGATTATGGAACTCGGCTAGCGAAGAAGCGGAACAGGCGCTGCTCGAAATAGAAAAGATAACCGGCTTTCGCTTAAAAGATCTCATCATAGAGTAGAGAAGGGACGATCGTCATGTTAAAATTACGCAGTGGTCGAACGCTTTATTATGGAAAAGGGGATGTGCTCAGCTATCGGACTTATGCAGCCCCGCTCTTGGTCAAAGCGATTCCGGAATCGCGATTCACGGGGGACAGCAACGTTATTTTCGCTCATAACATAACCTTCTCGGTAAGCAGCGAGGTGCTGCTAACCTCCTTCACGGAAGGCGACAATACGCAGGTCGTAGCTACCGATTCTATGAAAAATTTTATTTTGCGCCAAACGGCAAATTATGAGGGAAGCACGACGGAAGGTCTGTTAGCCTTCATCAGCCAAAAGTTTCTTGAGCGTTATCCGCATATCGACGCCATTGAGATTCGAGCTGATCGAATGCCATTTAGCCCGGTAAATATTGCGGAAGGAAGCGATTGGAGCGATAGCCAGCTCGTCTTTCGAAGATCGCATAACGAGCATGCCAGCGCTGCCCAAAAATGGATTCGCATGCCGGATGGCGCGGCGCTCGCAGAGCAAGAAAGCGCCTTGTCGCATATTCAGCTAATTAAAGTTAGCGGCAGCTCCTTCTATGGCTTCGTTCGCGATGAATATACGACTTTGCCTGAAAGCTTTGATCGGCCTTTATTTATTTTCCTTGATATTTTTTGGACGTATGAGCATGCGGAGGATGCCTTCGATAGCAAGCGCGGCGGGTACGTTCCTTCCGAGCAAATTCATGATCTTGCCCATACGCAGTTTCATTCGGAGAAATCGCCATCGATCCAATATTTGATTTACCGAATAGGGAAAAGCATTTTAATAAGATATCCGCAGCTTGCAGAGGTTCGCTTCGAATCGAACAATCGCACATGGGAAACGGTCGTGGAGCCGGACCATGCGGCAGCTGCCGGCGTCTATACGGAGCCGCGTCCTCCTTATGGCTTCCAGGGCTTTACGCTCACGAGGGCTGACCTGGATGAAGGGACGGAACCGTCATGAGCGGACGGATCACGACCCATGTTCTTGACCTTGCAGGCGGGAAGCCGGTTATCGGGATAGCGATCGAGCTTTGGTATTTGGGGCAGGCAGCTGGAAGTGCGGAAGGACTGCAAGCACCTAAGCTGATCGGTGCGTATAAGACGAATGATGACGGGCGAGTCGATCACCCCTTGCTTGACGGTGAGGATATGGAGCCAGGCACCTATGAGCTTATATTCGCAGCTGGCGAATTTTTCCGTCGGACGGCGCATCTGTCAGCCATTGAGGGAAGCATCTTCGAATGGATTCCGATTCGGTTCCAGGTTCACGATGCGTGTGGACACTACCATGTCCCGCTCCTAGTGGCGCCTGGCGGGTACAGCACTTATCGCGGAAGCTAGCAATCGTGCTGCGGGACAGGTATATAAGCTTTAAGGGATGTGTATGATTAGGTACTATGAAGGGGGAGCCTGCGATGACGTTAACAATTGAACAATCGGCAGCAGGTAAGGCGTTATTGTCGCAGCTGCCAAAGGTCGATTTGCATGTGCATTTAGATGGAAGCGTAAAGCCTGAAACGTTGAAGGAGCTTGCAGAGGAGCAAGGCTTGCCGCTGCATACAGACTCGGATGCCGAGCTTCTGGATCAAATGAGAGTGGGAGAGCAATGCGAGAGCTTAAAGGAATATTTAAGTAAATTCAGCTTCGTGCTCCCTTTTTTGCAGACAGCTACGGCAATAGAGCGAATTGCGTTCGAGGTGGTTGAACAAGCTGCAAAGGAAAAGGTGAGATATATTGAGGTGCGATTCGCCCCTCAGCTGCATCGCCTGCAAGGGCTGTCCAATCATCAGGTCATTCACCATGTAATAGAGGGCTTGAAGCGCGGCGAGGAAGCCTTCGGTACGGTAGCGAGAGCAATCATTATTTGTTTGAGAAGCCATCCTTATGAATGGAATAAGGATGTAATCGAAGAAGCGGCGCGATTTTATAAAAAAGGGGTCGTCGCTGTCGATTTGGCAGGCGATGAAGCTTCTTTCCCGGCTAAGCTGTTCCGTCAGCTGTTCGAAGGGGCGCAGCAGCTTGGCTTGCCGGTCACCATTCATGCAGGAGAAGCTGCAGGCGCGGAAAATGTTCGCGAAGCGATAACTTCTCTTGGCGCCGTCCGAATCGGCCATGGCGTACGAATGCTGGAGGACCCCGAGGTTGTAGCGCTTGTGAAGGAGCGGCAAATCCCCCTTGAAATGTGTCCGCTCAGCAACATTCAGACGAAGGCGGTTTCGGGTTGGGATGCTTATCCGCTGCGCCATTACTTGGAGCAAGGCATCGTCGTTACGGTCAATACGGACAATATGACGGTCACAGGTACGACGCTTCAGAAGGAATATGAGCTTCTGATGGACCATTGCGGCATTACGCTGAATGAGATCGTGACAATCGTGATGAATGGCGTGAAAGCTGCCTTTCTGGAGGAAGCAGAGAAGCAATCGTTGATAGCGAGGTTTAAGAGCGAGCTCGCGGCTATCGGCATTCAAGTTTAATCAACATGCTTTGTTTGGAGCAAGTGGAGGCTTTGCGCTGCGTTATTGGCGTAAAGCCTTTCTTTGCTTTCGCGCAGGCTGCAATCGTTAAGAATCGCCAACAAAGGGTTGGATGCTGTTTCCAAATGATTCTAGCGTTGTTATACTGGAGGAGCGATAAGACTTTGCTCTAAAATGGAGGTTGTCATACGATGACTAAAGTACGCGATGGAATAATTGGACTTTGTGTTGGAGATGCGTTGGGCGTCCCCGTCGAATTCCGATCACGCAGCGCTTTGAAGAACAGCCCATTAATCGATATGATCGGTTTTGGCACGCATTCGCAGCCAGCAGGCACATGGTCGGATGATAGCTCGTTAGTTTTTTGTCTAATGGAAAGCATCGCTGCGTTCCCTCAGATAGATTTAATTGATATAGCTGCTCGGTTTGTGGAATGGTTGAATAGGGGCTATTGGACGCCTCATGGCGATACGTTTGATGTTGGGATCGCTACCGCAGATGCGATTAAAAGGTATAAATATAACTGCATTCGGCCTGACCTAGCAGGTGGATCAGAGCTATTCAGCAATGGAAACGGATCGTTAATGCGTATTATTCCGCTAGCTTACTTGCTAAAGGAAGAAACCTTTGAGGATCGATTAGCGCTTGTTGCGCAGGTGTCCTCCCTAACCCATCGGCATCAAATTTCTATTATTGCCTGTGTTATCTATGTTGAGCTTGCGATTCATCTATTGAATGGCCTAAGTTTGGAGGATAGCATCGGACAAATGAGAGAAACGGTCAATGAAGCTTATCAAGAAGCGGGCGCGGCTGAGCATTTAAAATCATTTGATCGCGTGCTAAAAGGAGATTTGGCTCAGCTGGCAGAAGATGATATTCAGTCATCAGGCTACGTCGTCCATACGCTGGAAGCGAGCATTTGGAGTCTGATGACGACCGGAAGCTACAGCGAGGCAGTGCTGCGTGCCATCAACTTAGGCGAGGATACCGATACGACGGGTGCGGTAACCGGTGGATTGGCTGGTCTTTATTATGGAATAGACGCAATTCCAGAAGGATGGATGAGTCAGCTGGCAAGACTGGATGAGATTCACCATCTGTGCGATAGATTCGAAGGAGCACTAACCAAATAATATGTGCAGATCAAGGCGGCGATAAGTTGGATCAAACTTTACAAAGAGCAAAAGAGCTGTTCACCTCTTATTTTGGGAGTTATTTTCAGATGCACCGAGATGGGAAGTATGAAGAATATAAAACGTATCAAGTGACCAAGGAAACCGAAGCCGAATGGCTGGAGGAATCGATTGCGAAATATACCGCCGAGCTGTCCATTAGGAACTGGGATGCGATCGCCCTCCTATTGTCAATCGCGAAAAACTTCCCGGACAGCCGTATCTTGGACAATGTGATTGCCTTTGCTTCCAGGCATCTTATGTCATCGGACAGCATCGTCAAGCTTATGCATGCCGAACATAGCGTAGCGATAATGAAGCTGGTAAAAGATAAATGTTCAACCGAGCAGCTTCACAATGCTTATAAAGTGACTGCGCTCATTTTGGAGGACATTATTTCTAAGCCGCTAATTATTGATCCTGGTCATGAGCTGCACGACTTCCAAATCAAAGATAAAAAATCTTTGAATAATCGGGCGGCGAAAAGCATTGAATTGATCAAGGAGATGCTGCATGAAACGAAATAGGGAGTGATTGAGATGAACAAGTATCATCGATTATCCATTGCTTATTTATTCGTTGGCGTTGTGTTTGTGGTAGGTGGCATGTCATTAAGAACAGCTCTGGAATATTCGCCTCTAATAGGCTGGATTCTGGGGCTGGCATCCTTTCTTACCAGCACGTACTATGCATCTAAAGCAAAGAAAGACGAAGGATCATAGAGTTATAGGTCTTCATGGTGTTTAGAGGAATTGTTTTGGAGGTTGTCATGAACAAGCAGAAAAGAATGCTCCTAGCAGTGGGTTTGATTGTCCTGCTGCTAGCGCTATTTCGATGGAACCACTTTACGACTCAAACCATTGCGCAGGTGAAGGTAATCGAGGCAAAAGCGGATGAAATTGTCGTTGAGAAAATGAGCGGCGGCCGTGAGACCGTTCAAATACCAAAAGGCATTTATAAGTTAATTGAAGTCAATCGTGAATATTGGATCACCTACGAGCATCGGAAGTGGGAAAGACCAACTTTGATATCGATTGAGCCTTAATTGGGAAATCGCCAGTTTTAGGCGGAGTAGGTTTGGGTGGCGTAGAGGAAAGTGGAAATGGAAGAAGGGGGTTTAGAGGTTCCTCGGGTACCCTCCTAGCTCCAGACTCTTCATTCGACTCATGCAAACAGGAAGATTAGTATTTTAGCGGGAAAAGCTCCTGCAAATTTCGCCGAATGCGCGCTTGTGCATGGATGAGCTGGAATTTCTCCCTTTAATTAATCTGAAATGGGTGAGTTCACGGATTTCTAACCGGATTAACAGGAGAAAATCCTTTTAAATCCAATTCTATTTTATTTACATAGAAATTAACTGGAGTTTTTCCTGTTCAATGCACCATTTCTTGATCGGACAGCCCATGAAATCATCTTATTATAATCGACTAACCATACAAGAGGAGTATAGAATATGCAAAATGTGACATTAACGGTAGTAGCCCCAGAGAACGAGGAATTACAAATGCTAATCCGTCAGCTCGATGAAGACTTATTGCAGCGTTATCCTGCGGAAGAAATATTTGGACTGGATTTTACGGATGAAAAAGTTAAGGAGATTGTATTCATCGTTGCTTACTACGATGGAATACCGGCAGGCTGCGGTGCGATTCGGCCGCTAGATGAGGAAGCGACAGAGCTGAAAAGGTTCTTCGTTGCTGAAGCCTATCGCAACAGAGGCATTGCGCAGCAAATATTGTTCGAGCTTGAAGCGAAGGCGAGGGCCATGCATTTTCGCAGCATTAAGCTCGAAGCGGGGGAAGAGCAGCCGGAGGCGCTCAGCTTTTATAGAAAGCACGGCTATACACCAATCGATAGATTTGGCATTTATGTGGATAGCGAGAGCAGTGTATGCTATGAGAAGCGATTGCAAGAGTAACGGTGAAGGGGCGTTCGAATGAACGATAGAATAGCGATTATTCGAGAACAAGAGAAAATTTATCATGAAGCATGCTATGACCAATATAAATTGTTTGAGGCAGGGTCATGGCTGCATAAACCGGTGAAAACCGTGATGGATAACCTCGGCTGCCTTGAAAATAAAGATGACCTATCTATCCTCGATCTTGGCTGCGGAGTAGGCAGAAATAGCATACCTATGGCCGAAACCTTGCGAAGCAGCAACGGAAAGGTCGTATGCGTCGATTTACTCGAGTCAGCGTTAAACAAATTAATGAGTTATGGCGAGCATTATGGAGTAAACGATTATCTGAAGCCTGCTGCTTGTGATATCGGAGATTATATCATCCCTAATCAGGCCTTTGATTACATAGTAGCAGTATCCTCGCTTGAGCATGTCGCCTCTGAGGCGGTGCTGTCAGACGTTTTGGATCGAATGAATATTGGAACAAAGCATAAAGGTATCAACTGTCTCATCGTCAATACGAACATAGAAGAGCTGGACGTGCAGAGCGGCGAAAGCTTACAGCCGTACGTTGAGATAATCAAGAGCACGGAAGAGATGCTGACGCTATTAAACCAAGCATATAACCGCTGGGAAGTATTAGACAGCCATGTGAAAAAACTAGAATTTACGATCAATCGGGAAGATCGGGACATTTTGCTAAAAAGCGATTGCTTGACGTATTTTGTCCGAAAGAGCAGCGAATGATGGAATCGTAAGCTAATGGAGTAGAGTTTGTAATAAATGGAGGTAGCGATGATGAATGTTCAACCTAATATGGCGATGATCAAAATTTTTGAACATGCGGCATGGGCAAACCAACAAATTTTCGATGTTTTTCAGAAAAGCAAGGGATCTGAAGAGAAGCTATTACGCTTGTTTGGCCACGTTCTCGCTGCAGAGCAGGTGTGGCTTGCCCGGATAAACGGGGAGGATGCTTTGGTATTCTCGATATGGCCTGAGTATTCCCTTGAGGAGTGCGAGCAGGTTATGAACCAGAATATCAGGGGCTATCAAACGTTGTTTGAAACGTTAAAAGAAGCTGACTTCTCTAAAATAGTTACTTACCCGAATAGCAAGGGGATTGTATTTCACACATCGATAAACGATATTTTAAACCAAGTTTCGTTACACGGCAGTTATCACCGCGGACAAATAGCGATGCTGCAAAGACAAGCTGGAGAAGAGCCCGTTAGTACGGATTACATCGTTTATGTGAGACAATTGGAATAGCGGCGTGAGCATGTCAATATTTTTGATTGATGAAATAGAAGTTGAATATGTTAAAGGTTATCGTTAGTATAGAACAGTGATATGAGTTTGGTATCGAGGTGACGGTCGTGATCATTTGGGTCAATGGCGCTTTTGGTGCAGGCAAGACGCAAACTGCGCATGAATTGCATAGAAGAACGGCAAATTCTTTCGTATATGATCCGGAGAATGCGGGTTATTTTATAAGGAAAAACGTTCCGGCTTCGGTTCAACGAGGTGATTTTCAAGATTATCCGATGTGGCGGGAGATTAACTATGCCATGCTCAAGCATCTCGATGAAACCTATGACGGCATAGTCATTGCGCCGATGACGATTGTAAATCCAACCTATTTTGATGAAATTGTCGGTCGTTTAAGGCGAGATGGCGTCGTTATTCATCACTTTGCCCTGTGTGCATCGGAAGAGACATTGAGAAATCGGCTTCGGGGCAGAGGCGAGCGAAAGCATTCATGGGCGGAGCAGCAGATCGAGAGATGTATGGCAGGATTATCGAATGAAGTGTTCCGGCATCATCTAGATACAGATCAATCGTCCGTGCCGCAAAATGCGGAGCGCATCGCATCGATGTCCAATATCAGTTTGTCACCGGATCATAGAGGGAAGCTAAAAAAAGCGTATGACCGCGTATTAACGCAGGTTAAACATATACGATTCTAAAGATGGATGAACCAACTAGGAGGAGCAGCATGTCTAACTTAATGCAAAACAAAGTAATCGTCGTAATGGGAGTAGCAAATGAGCGCAGCATCGCATGGGGCGTGGCCAAGTCACTGCATAACCAAGGAGCTAAGCTTATTTTCACTTACCGCAAGGAAAGATCTTTAGAGAAGCTGAAGAAGCTATTGGAGCAGCATCAAATAGAAGCGCTGCAGGCGGTATCCTGTGATGTACTGGATGATAGCAGTGTAATAGCAGCCTTTAACGAAATTGAGCAAAAAACTGGCGTCATTCACGGATTGGTCCATTCGGTTGCTTTTGCCGATAAGGATGAGTTGCAGGGTGAATATGTCGATACGACGAGAGAAGGGTATCTGCTGGCACAGAACTCAAGCTCCTATTCCTTGGTAGCAGTTGCGCGTGAAGCGAAGCGGCTGATGACGGAAGGCGGCAGCATCGTCACTCAAACGTATATTGGCGCTGAACGAGTTGTAAAAAACTATAATGTAATGGGTGTAGCGAAGGCTGCGCTGGAAGCAAGCGTGATGTATTTAGCCGAGGATTTGGGGAAATACGGTATTCGTGTCAATGCCGTTTCCGCTGGGCCGATTCGTACGCTCGCTGCTAAAGGCGTATCAGGCTTTAATGATATTATGTCTACGCTTGAGGAAAGAGCGCCGCTTCGCCGAAATATCGACCAGGATGAAGTGGGCGACGCGACGATGTTCCTTCTGAGCCAATTGTCTAGAGGGATTACGGGAGAAGTGCTGCATGTCGATGCCGGTTATCATATTTTGGGCATGTAAGCACAGCGCAATGAAACTATATCTAATCAAATGGACAGCGGATAATCGCTGTCTTTTTATTTTTTTGCAGAAAATTTGGGGGAGTCTTCTGTATTTCCAACAATATAGAAAGGGTGAGGATTGAAACTTTTGGAAAATTTATTCGTCTTTATAAACGGAGGTGAATAGGATGAAACAGGTTATTTTAGGAAGCATAGCTGCTGTTTTTTTAATATTACTATTAGGATGCCAGCCCGATACTACCCAATCAGATCAGCTAACAGGATCGGAAGATAGTAATGGATTTGTCGACCTGGAACCATCTGAATGGGTGAAATATATAAAACCTGTAACAGAGTATATGTATTATAGAACGCAGGCGGTAGTGAACAATGATATCAATATCCTATGGAATAAGTACCCCGGTTTAAAAGGGAATATGGACCTTAAACAAGGAATCAATGTGGAGAAAATGGAGGTTGAATCTTTAAATCAACATTTTGATCTGTTGGATGCCAACTATAACTTGGAAAGCAATGAACGAATTAAAGTGAAAACAATAAATGATATTCAGGGAATCGTTCTTGTGCATGGCAGTACGACTTATCTGAGAAATGATTTTGACCTATCTGGAGGGGAATATTTAATTGAATTACATATAGAGCAAATAGACAACCGTTGGAAGGTCATAAAGACAGACGAATACACGTTACCTGAATACAAAGATTGGTTGAAAGAAAAGGAAAACCATTAATGCCTTGCTTAGCGCAAAGATAAGCTAGCGTAAGCTTGATAAAATGAAACGAGGCTCGGATCTCGGAATGAAGTGCACCCCTTAAAATAGACATTGGAAAACCCACTGGTTATTCCGATGAAAAATAGGGGTTTTTTTTATGGGAACATACTTATTTAGAAAATCCTAAGTTTACAAAATCATCAAATAATGATGAAGCCCTCTTTACATTACTGCGATATGCTAGTCCACGAAGGCAACTAGGCAAATAATATTAAGGAGTGGACATTTTGAATAAGAATATGGATCGTAAAACGTTTCTTTCTTTTCTTGGAACAGGAGCAGCTGCTTTAGCTGCAGCATCGGCAGGGCTAGGCTCACTTGATGGTAAAGTTTCCGCAATGTCATCGACTGCTGACCATTTGTTTGGATTTAAAACGAATAAAGTCAGTGGGTATTTTGATCCTATTCAACCTTCGAAAGAAGACAACCTAATTATTCCTAAAAACTTTAAATATGATGTTGTCGCAGCGTTTGATGACGTGATTAATAAGGCTGGGGAAAAGTTCGGTCAAGGAGCCGACTATAACGCATATTTTCCTATTGAAGGATCTAATACGCGTGGATTACTAGTAACAAACCATGAATATACCAATATCTTCTCATTGGGTCCCATTGTTGACGGTAAAATGACAGCAGAACAGATTAAAAGAGATCTTTACTACCAGGGAATGTCTGTTATTGAAGTATTTCGGGACGAGAACGGCACTTGGAAAATGGACACATCTTCTAAATATGCACGTCGAATAAATGGATCAACTAAATTTGATCTTACAGGCCCAGCAAAAGGGTCCGCTGCACTTGGCAAAGCTACAACTGCAATCGGCACATTCGCAAATTGTTCAGGTGGTGTAACACTCTGGAACACTGTACTGTCATGTGAAGAGAACTATGCCGAAACTGCTGCTAATGCAAAACTTCCTGACACGCATTACGGCTGGGTAGTTGAAGTTGATCCTTTTGATCAGTCTTACCTTAAAAAACATACTGCCCTTGGTCGATTTAATCATGAGAATACTGCAATGGGTATTGCAGCTGACGGCCGCGTGGTTGTATACATGGGCGACGATAAGAAAGATGCTTGCGTTTATAAATTTGTAAGTAAAGGTAAATACGATAAGCTAAAAGGCCGCTCCAACTCCTCTTTGTTGGAAGAAGGAACGTTATATGTTGCGAACCTTAAATCGGGTAAATGGCTTCCGGTTACGATCGAAGAAGTAAAAAAAGTATTATCCAATGAAAAGTACAAAAATCCTTATGGCATTTCAGGAGCAAAAGATGATCTGCTTAAAAAGTTCCAATCACAAGGTGATGTCGTAACATACTGCCATGAAGCAGCGTTGCTGGTAGGAGGTACTCCGACGGACCGTCCGGAAGATATTGAAATTTCACCCTTTGATAATACGGTCTTTATCTGTCACACCAATAACGATATTCACGGTAATATCCATGGCCATATCACACGCATTTTCGAATATGGCAACGATTTAGGATCGCTCGAATTCGATTTTGAGATTTTTGCTGCCGGTGGTAGACAGTCAGGATTCAGCTCGCCAGATAACTTAGCATTCGATTCAAATGGAAATCTTTGGGTAGTGACAGACATTTCCTCAAGCAGCCATAATAAGGGCGTTTATAAATCTTTCATGAATAACGGACTATTTGTTATTCCGACGAGCGGTGCGGGCAAGGGTACCGCACTACAATTTGCGTCCGGCCCGATGGATTCCGAGATGACTGGCCCATTCTTTACGCCGGATGAACAGACACTTTTCCTTTCCGTACAGCATCCTGGCGAAAATACAACAGATCTAAGTAAACCAACTAGCACATGGCCGCATCGTCCAGGCGATAAAATAGCACGCTGCGGTGTCGTAGCGATTAGCGGATTTAAACTTGGCTAAGTAGTACTTATTTGTTACTATCAGCCACGGATTACCGCCGTGGCTGAATACTATCCTCTAGGAGATGACTGATTATGCCTTTCGGTAACATTGGAATTGGTGGTTTAGTATTGATTCTTATCATTGCCCTGATTATTTTCGGACCGTCTAAACTTCCGGAACTTGGTAGAGCCTTTGGGCGTACTTTAAGTGAATTTAAAGGCGCTACACGAGGTCTTGTAAATGGGGATGACGACGAGAAGAAGAAAGAACCTGAAATGGGACAGGAAAGCGTCCTTCCAAATAAGTAATATGAAAAATCAAAACGAACAAAATTTAATTGGACATTTGGAGGAAATGAGGGCTCGTATCATACGTACCCTCATCGCTTTTTTGGTATCCATGGTAGCGGCATTCATCTACGTACGTGATATTTATCAGTGGCTGGTAAGAGATATGGATCAAAAGCTGGTTGTACTTGGTCCATCTGATGTAATGTGGGTGTATTTCATGATTGCAGGGGTTGTTGCAATTGCGGTAACACTGCCGGTTGCCGCTTATCAAGCATGGAAATTTGTTCAACCCGCAGTGCCGGAAAAAGCTCAACGAGCTACTTTGCTTTTTATACCAAGCATCACATTTTTGTTTTTGATAGGAATATTTTTCGGTTATTTTATCTTATTCCCGATGGTTCTTCATTTTATGAATGCGATGGCTGCGAATGATTTTGCCACTATGTATACAGCAGAAAAATATTTTACTTTCATGATCCATATGACAGTTCCGTTTGGTCTTTTATTTGAAATGCCAGCGGTTGTTATGTTTCTCACCAAGCTTGGAATATTGAACCCAAACAGATTGGCAAAGGCGCGAAAACTAGCTTATTTTGTTCTTGTAATAATAGCGGTTACCATTACCCCACCGGATATACTGTCGGATATTATTGTGATTGTACCGCTATTCTTGCTTTATGAAATCAGTATTACGATTTCGAAAATTGTATACCGAAATCAGATCAAAATGCAAAATGATATTTTAGCAAGTTGATAGTGTTCGTAACAAAGAGCAGCCATCTGGGCTGTTCTTTGCGTTTATACTCAGAAAATAGCTCTATTGAGCACACAAACGAAGAACGAATCCAAATTCAATTGAAAAAGCTGACACCGATAGAGTATCGGTGCCAGCTTTGCATAGAGCTTTTTTTAACTGTGTACAATTTGGGGTCTTGACCAGAATGAGGTTTGGGCCTTTTTTCATAATTGGCAACGCCATTTTTATTTTCCCGCTTTAACAGCTGTTCCGATTAGATTGTTCACGGCCTTAACATCGATCTTATTAACGGCGGTATCGGAAAGCTGATATTTCGCTTTTAGCTTTAAAATACGGTAAACACTCTGATCGAGCATATCCCTCGTAATTTCGCCATCCCGCGCGCTTTGCTTCAACGCCTTGAGTACCGATACTTGAATCCCGTTATCATGCCCGATAAGAATGATATCGCTGCCGGCTTGAATCGATTTGACAGCAGCTTCGCCGACATTAAAATGATCGGTAATGCCACCCATGGTCATATCATCCGTGATGACGACGCCCTCGTAGCCCAAATCCTCTCGCAGCAGTTCTTTTATCATCTTCTTGGAAATGGATGCCGGATACTTCTCGTCGATTTTCGGGATCAATAAGTGAGCTACCATGATGGCATCTGCATCCTGTTCAATCGCCTGAACGAAGGGAAGCAGCTCAAAAGCCTCAAGCTGTTGCCTTGTTTTGTTCACGACAGGCAAATCAAGATGTGAGTCAACCGATGTATCGCCATGGCCCGGAAAATGCTTGACCACTGCGGCTATTTGCTTGGATTGTATAGCCTTCATCGTCTCCAGCCCGTGCTCTATGACGGTTTCGGAGTCTGCGCCAAAGGATCGGTTGCCGATAACCGGATTTTTTGGATTGCTGTTGATGTCGAGGACAGGTGCAAAATCCATATTAAAGCCAAGCGCAGACACTTCTTCACCCAGCGCTTCGCCTATTAGCTTCGTGTATGCGAGATCGTCTGCTCGTCCGACATCTGCTGCAGGAGGAAGCTTGGCAAACTCGGCAGGCATGCGGCTGACTTTGCCGCCCTCCTGATCAATACTAAGCCAAAGAGGAGCAGAATTTGCTTGATTGGCTGCCTTCAATTGATTGAGGAGCTTTAACGTTTGAGCTGCGCTCGTCATGTTATCTTTATATAAAATAAATCCGCCAACTCGATATTGCTCGATCATCTTTTTTGCATTTTTCTCCATAGATGTGCCATCTAAACCTACCAGCACCATTTGTCCAATTTTCTCATCTAGCGTCATGCTGGCTATTTGCTCTTTGATGGGATCAGTGGTTACCGTTGGTTCGGGAGTTGGTTCAGCTGTAGGCTGGGTGGTTGGCTGTATGCTCGGACTAATGATAGGAGTAGGTGAAGATGCTGGATTATTCGCTGCATTTGGCTTGCTGCAGCTGGCACAGATGATTAAAAGTGAAAGAATGACAACTATTTTTTTGGTCATTGCTTATTCCTCCCTCGTTGCAATATCCCCTTGAACGGGTGTTTGCATACCTTACAATTGTTTTTTATCCTGACGACTGACTTCTCCTAATAGTTGCAGATGCGATTGTAGGTTTCATTCTAAAGAGGGTGGAACAGCAGCATAACGCACATTTCTCAATCATAATCTGTATAGGTTAGGAAAGCTATTGTAACCTTAATTGATCTATGAGGAGGAGACTGATGGACCATTCGCCTCGGAGCCCATACAGCTACGGTCATGTCCCGCAGCCCATAAGAAAAAGTGATGGTGCTGGCGGCGTTGACCTAGGACCTCGAGATATAATGCGCGACAAAGAGAATCCGAATATGTTTGTTCCGCCTGTAACGGACTCAGGCTTGCTGCCTAATATGAAATTCTCCTTCTCAGATGCGCATATGCAGTTAAATCAGGGAGGATGGTCGCGCGAGATTACCGTCCGTGATTTACCCATTGCAACTACGCTAGCTGGCGTTAACATGAAATTGACGGCTGGCGGCGTTCGTGAGCTGCATTGGCATCAGCAGGCAGAGTGGGCATATATGCTGCTCGGCAAAGCACGTATTACTTCCGTCGACCAAGCGGGCCGCAATTTCATCGCAGACGTATGCGAGGGTGATCTTTGGTATTTTCCTGCGGGCATCCCCCATTCGATTCAGGGGCTGGAGGGCGGCTGTGAGTTTTTGCTCGTCTTTGATGACGGCAGCTTCTCTGATTTGAATACCTTATCGATTTCGGATTGGTTTGCGCATACGCCAAAGGAAGTGCTTTCTGCAAATTTTGGGGTACCGGAAAATGCTTTCAATGATATTCCGCCCGGTCAGGTTTATATTTTCCAAGATGAGGTACCCGGCTCATTGGAGAGCCAGCGGGTGCAATCCCCTTATGGAACGGTCCCGTTAAGCTTTACGCATCATTTGCTGGCGCAGCCTCCAATCAAAACGCCGGGCGGCAATGTAAGAATAGTGGACTCCTCCAACTTTCCGATTTCCAAAACGGTCGCTGCTGCTTTAGTTGAGATTGAGCCAGGTGGAATGAGGGAGCTTCACTGGCATCCCAATAACGATGAGTGGCAGTATTATCTTGCTGGCCAAGGCCGAATGACCGTATTTGCTGGGAATGGGGTTGCACGTACGTTTGATTATAGAGCAGGGGATGTTGGCTACGTTCCATTCGCTTTTGGGCACTATATTCAAAATACAGGCGATCAGTCGCTATGGTTTTTAGAGATGTTCAAGAGCGACCGGTTTGTCGATGTTTCTTTAAACCAATGGATGGCTTTGACGCCGCGCGAACTGGTTGCGGATAATTTGCATGTCGGTGGGGAGCTGCTGAACGCGCTGCGCAAGGAAAAATGGCCTGTTGTGCGATATCCTGGCTATACCTACTTGCCGGAATAAGAATGCCGGTTAACAAAAAGAAGAATTTCCGGATTGCCGTTCAGGCAATAAGGAAATTCTTCTTTTTGTTATTTATTGAGAATGCTTTCTTCGAGCATATCAAACTTGTTGCCATATACCTTTACGATATGATTTTCTCCCCACGAGCAAAGCGAGTCCAAAATGCTTTGCAAGCTCTGCCCATATTCGCTGAGCTGATATTCAACTTTTGGGGGAACCTGATTATAGACGATGCGATTAATGATTCCGTCATCCTCCAGCTCTCTAAGCTGCTGAGTGAGCATCTTTTGCGTAATATTCGGCATAAGCCGCTTAAGATCGCTCGTGCGCTTCGTTCCGTGAGTCAAATGACAGAGGATGACGCATTTCCATTTGCCTCCGATGACCTCAAGTGTCGCTTCCACGGAAATATTATATTTCTTCTTGCTCATGCTGCTCACTCCTATCTCAGGTTATAGGTACTTTTCAGTATCTATAGTACTTTTAAGTGCGTACTGGTCATTTCTCCTTGCATAAACGATAATAACATTCATCGGCCGATACAGCTACAACATTTAATTAAAATAAATATCCATACATGAAAGGACAGGAGAGAAGCATCATGACTATAGAGAGAAAAAGAAGCACGCTTGCTTTGCTGGCCTTAGCAGTCAGTGCATTCGCAATCGGAACAACAGAATTTATTAGCGTAGGGCTGCTGCCGCTTATTTCGCAGGATCTGCATATTTCGGTCACAACAGCAGGCTTAACCGTTACGCTATATGCGCTTGGGGTTACCTTTGGAGCGCCGATCCTGACTTCTTTAACGACGAAAATTCCGCGAAAAGCGTTGTTGCTTTGGATAATGGTCATTTTTATTATTGGGAACACGATTGCGGCTACAGCGTCATCGGTTGAGATTCTTCTTATCGCTAGAATCATTTCAGCGTTGTCGCATGGTGTATTTATGTCGATTGGCTCAACGATAGCAGCAGATGTCGTCCCGCCGAACCGACGTGCAAGTGCAATTGCCATCATGTTTACAGGTCTTACCGTTGCGACGATTACCGGCGTTCCGATAGGTACTTTTATTGGACAGCAGCTGGGCTGGAGAGCCGCATTTGTCGCTATCGTTATCGTTGGCATCATCGCATTTATTGCAAACAGCATGCTAGTGCCGTCTGATTTGCGCAAAGGAACACCAATCAAGATTTCAGAGCAGTTTAAGCTTTTTACGAACGGACGTTTATTGCTCATTTTTCTTATTACGGCATTAGGGTATGGGGGAACGTTTGCTGTCTTTACTTATTTAACCCCATTGCTTCAAGAAATAACCGGCTTTAAGGAGCAGCATGTCACGATTATTTTGCTCGTATACGGAATCGCCATTGCAATTGGCAATGTTATTGGCGGGAAGCTTGCTAATAAGAATCCGCTTAGGGCACTGTTCTTTATGTTTATCGTACAAGCTGTCGTGCTGTTCATTCTTAGCTTCACCGCACCTTTTAAAATAGCAGCATTGCTTACGATAATATTGATGGGATTGTTCCACTTCATGAATGTGGCGGGCCTACAGGTTTATGTCGTTACGCTTGCCGAACGATTTATGCCCGGCGGTGTGGATGTAGCTTCCGCACTTAATATAGCCGCATTTAATGCCGGCATTGCAATAGGCGCCTATTTAGGCGGAGTCGTTACAGATTCGATCGGACTTATCCACACCTCTTGGTTCGGAGGAATCATGGTTGTAGCAGCTGTCATCTTGACGGGCTGGAGCATGAGTTTAGAGCGCAAGGATTCGCAAAAAGCAGCTAATTCATAATAATTGGAGGAATAAATCATGATGAAACATTTACAATCAACAACAACTTTGCATAACGGAGTAGAAATGCCTTGGTTTGGTTTAGGGGTATTTAAAGTAGAGGAAGGCGACGAGCTGGAAAATGCGGTTGCGTCAGCTGTTAAGAATGGGTATCGCAGCATTGATACGGCCGCTATATATGGGAACGAAGCTGGCGTAGGCAAAGGCATTCAGCAAGGCTTGAAGCTGGCGTCATTAAACCGTAAGGACTTGTTTGTAACCTCGAAAGTATGGAATGCCGATTTAGGTTATGAGTCGACGCTTGCTGCCTATGAAGCCAGCTTATCGAAGCTTGGCTTAGAATATCTTGACTTATATTTAATCCACTGGCCAGTGGAAGGTAAGTTCAAGGAGGCTTGGCGTGCACTCGAGACCTTGTATAAGCAAGGAAAAGTCAAAGCGATCGGCGTAAGCAATTTTCAAATTCATCACCTTGAAGAGCTCATGAAGGATGCAGAAATCAAGCCTATGATCAATCAAGTGGAGTATCACCCGCGTTTGACACAGCTTGAATTACGGAGCTATTGCAAGGCAAACGGCATCCAGCTGGAAGCATGGTCACCGCTAATGCAAGGGCAGCTGCTCGATAATCCGCTTCTAATAGAAATTGCAGCAAGCTACAACAAATCCGTTGCACAGATCATATTAAGATGGGATTTGCAAAATGGCGTCATCACTATCCCGAAATCGACAAAGGAAGCAAGAATTATCGCCAATGCTGAAGTGTTCGATTTTGAACTGTCACAAGAGGATATGGACCGGATCAGCGGACTGAATGAAAATCTTCGTGTAGGTCCGGACCCTGACAATTTTGACTTTTAATTGAAGCAAATAGATAAGAGTAAGGCGTTAAGACAAAGAATTCAATTCTTTGTCTTTTTTGCTGTACGCTCGCTCCGAGAATTATTTTGCTCAGTCCAGTAGACGATATGGTAAAATATATCCAAGATGAGATGCTACAGCGGTTGGAGTGCATGGACGTGGAGCAAGAGGCTTATTTGACGAGAGCGCCGAAGAAACGGATTGCTGCTCTGAAAAATGTTTCGACACTTTGATTTGCGGAGGTCATGGAATGGACAAGGAACCAAACAACATTCATGAAACGCAGCCATCTGCGAATGATACGGGAAGAAGCGGTTCGTTTGATCCGCAATTTGAGGATGCTCAGCGAATCGAAGGCGGGGGGGCCCCGCAAAAAATCATTTGGAACACTTTGCCAAAGGGAATAAGAGTAATCGGATATGTCTTTGCAGCCGCCGTTGTAGCGATGCTCGTATTTGCGCTAAGTACAAATTTCTATTGAAATATGCAATCTAATTAGGAGAGCTATCGCATGCTGAAATATAATATTTGCTTCGTCAAACGAGGCGATGAGATTTTGTTGCTCAATCGGGAGAAGGCGAGCTGGATGGGCTGCTGGAATGGAATTGGCGGCAAGCTAGAGCCTATGGAAACTCCCCGAGAAGCGATGATAAGAGAGATCGAGGAAGAAACGGGAATTCAAGCCTGCGAGCTGCATTTCAAAGGCTTGGTGACATGGACAGGCGAGGACTTCGATTTTGGCGGCATGTATGCCTATATTGCGGAAGTGCCCGAGAGCTTTGAATATATTACGCCGATAAAAACGGATGAAGGCATATTAGATTGGAAAAAAATCGATTGGATTATGAATGACCATAATGTCGGCATCGTATCCAATATTCCGCGGACGCTTCCTATCATGCTCAATGATGCCAATTGCTATGATCATCATTGTGTATATGAGAATGGACAATTACAGAATCTGATCCAAAGCAGCATTACAAGCGAAATCGAGGCGAATGAAAAGGCAAGAGAGCAGTATCTGCAAAGCTATTATAATGCATCGAAATTATTGATTACTTAACGATCATACGACAATCGTTTGTGAGAAAGCGGGAATGCGCCACATGATAAAAGCACTTGTATTTGATTTTGACGGATTGATTATCGATACGGAGACGCCATCTTATTATTCTTTTCGGCAAGTCTATCAAGAGTATGGCGTAGAGCTGCCGATCGCTTTGTATGCCAAATGTGTAGGAACATCCTTGGACCATTTTAATCCTTATACTTATATTGCAGAATGCGTTACGGAAGCCATTGATCTGGAAATCTTCAAATCGAGGTTTAAAGCGATTTATGCGGAGCTATTGAAGGATGCAGTGATTCGTCCAGGCGTTCTCGCCTATTTGGAAGAAGCGAAGCGGCTGAACCTGAAGGTTGGCCTCGCTTCCAGCTCGCACATAGACTGGATTGAGCCTTATTTGATTAAGCATCAGCTCTCCGGTTATTTCAATAGCTATAGTACAGCAGACGAAGTGGCTAACGTGAAGCCAGACCCCGAGCTGTACTTGCTTGCCCTGCAAAAGCTTGGTGTAACGGCAAGCGAAGCCATCTCCTTTGAGGATTCATTAAATGGATTCCGGGCAGCAAGCGCTGCTGGTCTGCATACGGTAATCGTACCGAATGAGCTGACGAAGGATTATGCATTTGCAGATTACGATTTGATGATTCCTTCTATGGAGGATAGGAGTTTAGCCGATTTGATAGACGATATAGCCGGAAAATCACAATTGGCGAAATAGATTGGCTGCTTGAGTTGATTTATAGTTGCCTTTTAGGTTATTTTTCTTATAAAGACATTCGTTCATAGAACATACAGAATAGAGGAATTATGTTGAAGTTTAGACCTTGTATTGATCTGCATGATGGGAAAGTGAAACAAATTGTTGGTGAGACGCTTAATACTGAAATCATAGAAAATTTTGTATCCAAGCAAGATTCTGCCTACTATGCAGAGCTATTTAAGAAGGATGCATTAACCGGCGGCCATGTCATTATGCTTGGCGGCGGGAATGAAGCGGCGGCAGTTAGCGCTCTTGGGCAGTACCCCGGCGGCTTGCAAATTGGCGGAGGCATCACCTCGGACAATGCATCGTTTTATTTGGAGAAGGGCGCATCCCATATTATCGTTACGTCCTTTATTTTCAAAGACGGTCAACTGAATCAGGAGCATTTGGCGAAAATCGTGTCCGAAGTTGGCAAGGACCGCTTGGTAATTGATCTGAGCTGCAAGGAGAAGGACGGCAAATGGTTTGTCGTAACTAACCAATGGAAGCAGTTCAGCGACTTTGAAGTGAATCAACAAAATATTGCGTATTTGGAGCAATTTTGTGATGAGTTTCTCGTTCACGCCGTGGATGTTGAAGGCAAGCAGCGCGGCATTCAGCAAAGCCTCGTAAGTGCGCTCGCCGATTGGGTGACGATCCCGACTACTTATGCGGGTGGCGCGAGATCGATTGCGGATATGGATCAATTTAATGATCTGTCAAATGGCAAGCTGGATATTACGATTGGCAGTGCTTTGGATATTTTTGGCGGCAATTTATCTTATGATGAGGTTGTTGCTTACAGTAAGCAGCAAAAATAAATTTGAAATGACAGCGATAGAGAACTACTGACTGATCCCATTATAGTCGGTAGTTTTTTTATTTGACCGTGTTACAGCTGTAAATTATACTTTTGTAAAAAGAGGAAGAATATTCGGAGCCTATGTCAAAAGGGTTTCGTCTTTTAGGCGGTGTGTACATGGAAGTCGAAGATTATTATGGCATGCTTAGAAAAACCTTTCTTGATGTACCCGAAAAAGAAAGCTTCGCCTTGTCAATGGAACGAATATGCGATATCCTTTCCTGCACGCGCAGAAACGTGCAAATTCTTTTGACCAAGATGATTGAGAAGCAATATATCGAATGGCTGCCAGGCCGTGGACGCGGCAATCTCTCTCAAATCGTATTTCTTATTTCGTATCGTGAGATGATGTCTAGAAAAGCGAAAGGTTTAGTGGAGAAGGGCAAGATCAATGAAGCATGGAGCATGCTGGAGATGGATCAAGACCCAACATTAAAATCAGAAATTATGGGATGGCTAACCGAGCTGTTTGGCCTTAAGCGGGATACGGAGGAGAAGGATGTGCTGCGATTCCCATTCTATCGCCCCGTATTGCGTTTGGACCCAGCAACAGTATGCCGGCGCACGGAAACGCATTGGATCGAGCAGGTTTTTAATACGCTGATCAAATATTCGCCACAGGAGGGCGAATTTCGTCCGCAACTTGCTCATCATTGGGAGTGCGACGAGACGAAAACGAAATGGACGTTCTTTTTGCGAAAAGGGATTCGATTCCATCATGACAAAATAATGACCTCACGTGACGTTGCGTTCACTTTCCATAGGCTGCTCGCTAATTCTCTTTCCGAGTGGATGACGTCCATGATTCGTGAGGTCAGAGAAATGGGGAAGTACTGCATTTCGTTTGAATTAAAGGAGCCGAATGCGCTATTTCTACATTTCCTTTGCACGGAGCGTTACTCCATCGTACCTGAGATGACGAGTGAACCGAGCTCTGAAGAGAGGTTTGCAGCGCTGCCTATCGGTACAGGCCCATTTCAAATCATACAAAATAATGAATCTATGCTGGTTGCGCAGGCAAATGAGCATTATTTTGAAGGCTGTCCTCATTTGGACCGGATCGAGATGTGGGTTTGGCCTAATTATGTGGAAAATCCGCGCTTGACTCATTCTGATCAAGAGGAGCAGCTCGTCTATTTTGACGCTCAAATCAAGAGAGGCTTGAGCAATGCTTTAACGCAGCTAGAGCAAGGGAGCACCTTCCTGACTTTTAATGAGACAAAAAATAATATCATTCAGCAGATCAAGTTCCGCCAAGCGATTCATTACGGAATAAACCGGCAGCAAATGATCGATGATTTGGGAGGCATTAGACAGAAGCCTTCTGCAGGCTTTATTTTGGAAGAGAGGGATGAAATCTACTGCTCCTCATATGATCCAGCCCATGCCGCCCAATTGATGGAAGAGTCCGGGTATAATGGTGAAACCTTGACCTTGTACACGTACGAGATGCCAGCTAATGAACAAAGCGCCAAATGGCTTCAAAAAGCAAGCGGAAAAATCGGGATTTCCATCGAAGTGGTTGTGTTGCCGGTCGAAGAGCTTTATATCCCTGCTATCATTGCACAAGCGGATTTAATACTTAGCGGCGAGGTGCTTGGACAGCAGCCGGACCTTTCGCTCATTGAGATGTATATGTCAAGAAATAGCTACATTACAAATCACAGGAATCCAGCGGACAAAAGCTTTATTCGTAATCAAATTTCCATGTGCTTGAAGGATGAGAATCTGGCGATTAGAATGGGTTATTTGGCAAATATTCAGGCGCAGCTAAAACGCAATTTCAGTGTATTATTCCTTCACCATAGTCTGCAATTAGTCGGCCATCATCAAACCCTTCAAGGCATTTCACTCAATGCTTGGGGCAAAATCGATTATAAGGATGTATGGTTAAGAAAGGAGCAGCCCTTTGATGGTGTATAACTTTGAAGCAGAAATATTGAAGCATGACGGTATGGATGCCGCTTATATTACATTTCCGTATCAAGTAGAAGAGGAGTTTGGCGTTAAAGGACAAGTGAAGGTAAGAGCGATATTCGATGAAACCGTTGAATACAGAGGCTCTTTGGCGAAAATGGGGCTGGAATGCCATTGTCTCGGCTTGACTCAGAAAATAAGGAAGCAGCTGGGCAAGCAGGCTGGAGATGTTGTTCGCGTGAGTCTCCACGCTGATCTTGAGCCAAGAGAAATAGCTGTTCCTGAGGATTTGCAATTAGCGCTCGTGCAAAATAAGGTGGAAGCTAGATTTTTAGCGTTATCGTACACGAATCGGAAGCGGATCGTAACCGCGATTGAAGGCGCCAAAAAAGCTGAAACGAGAGCAAGCACACTGAAAGCCGCGATTGAGGAACTGAAATTACAGCCATAAGATTGATCGCGTGCATGGGGCAGGGGGAGTTCGATTGAACAATAAGGGATTATCCGAACGTCTAATAAATGAAATTAGTCTGCTCCGTGGGAGCAGTCGTATATCTCAAATTAATAAGGGTTATTCCAATGACCAAAAATTTATGGTAGAGAACGATGGTCAGACGTATTTGTTAAGAAGCTTTTCGTTGGATGAGTTATCCGCTAAGCGGGCTGAATATGATGCGATCTTCCAAATGCAAAGCTATGATGTTCTTTGCTCGAAACCTGTTGAGATGGGTGCTTTGCCAAATTCAAATATCGGGTATATGCTTTTGACTTACATAGAAGGGGATGAGGCAACGGAGATATTGCCTGCTTATTCGCCTGCCATTCAGCATACGATTGGCTTGGAGGCAGGCAGGGAGCTGGCAAAGATGCATAGGTGGCAAGCTCCAGCAGCTATAGCTCCTTGGCATGAGCGCAAGCTTGCTAAGCACAAGCGCTATTTGGAGCAATATTTGAACAGCAAGGCACGAATCGTGGGAGATGAGCAGTTTTTAGCATTCATCGATCGGCATCTGCAACTGATGGAGGGAAGGCCAAACGTCTTCCAGCATGACGATTTCCATGTTGGCAATTTGATCGTGAAGGACGGAAGGTTAACAGGCGTTATTGATTTTAACCGTTTAGACTGGGGAGATCCGGTTCATGAATTTTTGAAGGCGGGAATGTTCAGCAGCGAGGTAAGCATTCCGTTCACGGTTGGCCAAATAAATGGTTATCATGACAATCATGAGCCTGATGAGCAATTTTGGACCTTATATTCGCTTTATTTGGCGATGACCATACTCTCTTCTATCGTCTGGATCTTGCAGGTGAGGCCATCCGAGCTTGGCATTATGACGCAAAAGCTAGAGAGAGTGCT
Source organism: Paenibacillus sp. PL91 (assembly GCF_012935325.2). Taxonomy (GTDB): domain Bacteria; phylum Bacillota; class Bacilli; order Paenibacillales; family Paenibacillaceae; genus Pristimantibacillus. Next base: position 42,667 of record NZ_JABBYG020000002.1, on the reverse strand, counting down.
TCATGATCACGATCATTTTAATAACATCATTCCACGGTGGTATTTGGAGGGAAGACAGCAATGAGAGCAGATTATTATCAGTTAATGTACGATTTTGTAAAATGGGCAGGCGGTCATTCACATATAGCGGGCATCGCATTGGTTGGCCCTTGTGCAGATGATGAGAATGAGGAAGCAGACGCAGACTTGAGCTTTCTCATTATTTCAGATAAGAAAGCAAAGACATTGGAAGCTATTATTCATCAGTTTTCATTCGAACACATCGAGCAGGCGACGAAGGAGGAGTGGGGGCTGCTTACCTCCTTGCGTATCGAATATGCGAGCGGTCTTGAAGCCGAGTTTGCCGTTGCGGGTGAAGAATGGCTGCAGCAGCCCGTGAATCAAGAGATGGGTGACGCCGCTATGAAAGGATTCAAAGTAATTTGGGAGCGGGAAGAGCTGTTTGAACAGATGATGAGATATATTGCGACTAATCAATTTCAATAGGCTAATCACAATCTATAAATAGACAAACAAGTCATTCACTAAAGAGTGGCTTGTTTGTTTTGCAACGGAAAACCTGTCATCGTACGGAAAAGCTTACTTGGTGGGCAACCTATGTACCGAATCAAGAGGGCACAGATGTATGGGCACCAGACATTGAATATTTTAACGGTCGTTACTGGCTGTATTATTCCATTTCTACTTTCGGCTCTAGAGAATCGGCAATCGGATTAGCTTCGACTACGAGCTTATCAAATGCTACTTGGCGGGATGACGGAGTTGTTACTTATACAACAAGCAGCAGCAATTATAATGCCATCGACCCTAATCTTGTCATCGACCCAACAGGGGCGCCGTGGCTGGCATTCGGGTCATGGAATACGGGCTTAAAATTGACGAGGCTTAACTCTGCCACGATGAAGCCTTCGGGATCGCTTTATGCGATCGCCTCAAGGACTAACAATGCGATAGAAGCGCCGAGCATTACGTATCGTAACGGATATTATTACCTGTTTGCGTCTATCGATAATTGCTGTCAAGGTGTCAATAGCACCTACAAAATCATTTACGGGCGTTCTAAAACGATTACGGGACCTTACCTTGATAAAAATGGGACCAGTATGACAAGCAACGGGGGAACTATTCTCGATAGCGGCAACGCAATCTGGAAAGGCCCGGGCGGACAGGATATTTATAATGGGAACACGATTGCCCGCCATGCATACGATGCGAACGAGAATGGTGCACCCAAGCTGTTGATCAATGATTTGTACTGGGATGCCGAAGGCTGGCCAACCTATGAACAGGCTACAACCTACCGTTTAGTAAATCGGAAGAGCGGAAAAGCGGCAGATGTACTTAACTTCTCGACGGCAGATGGCGGAGACGTCATTCAATGGGCCGATTTAAACGGTTCCAATCAGCAGTGGAGTATAGCGGATATCGGCAATGGCTACCATAAGCTCGTCAACATACACAGCGGCAAGGCGCTGGAGGTTTACAATCTCTCTACCGCTAACAGCGGGGACGTCGTCCAGTGGGCTGATCTTGGCGGAACTAATCAACAATGGCTAATTCAAGAGACGACGAGCGGCTATTATAAGCTTATCAATCGAAATAGCGGCATGGCGCTTGAGGTGACTGGCGGTTCAACCGCAGATGGAGCGAATATCGTCCAATACAGCGATAATGGCGGAACAAATCAGCAATGGCAGTTGGTTAGAGTGAACTAATATTATAAAATAAATAGGCAGCCTCAATTGCAGGCGGCCTATTTATTTGTTCATATTTTCATATAAAGGAGTTATTAGAGGAAAAAGTGGTAGGCATGATAGGGCTACGCGAGCTTTGTTCCTATGAAGAGGATGACGCTGTGACGCAAATCTCTTTGCTCGTTACGAAGAAAAATTACGAGGGCCAAGGCATCTGAACCGCTTTAGTCCGTTTTGCGGAAGCGTGGCGCTTGAACGACATTCTCAAATCCCATATATTACCAGCGGATTGAAGCCTGAGAGAATGCGAGCGCATTCGAAAGGCTTTGAGACGACAGGCTATCGTTTCATTAAAAAACTGACTATTCGTTAATCCCTAAAAGTTGTATAATCATGAAAATGAAGGGGGCAGAGCTATGACGGATATAAAAGCGGTTATCTTTGATTTGGATAATACCATCTTGGATCGTACACATACTTTCAAGTCGTTTGCCGCTTCGTTTCTAAACCATTATTTCGAGCAATTGGAATCTTATGAACAGCAGCTTGCTCTCATTATCGAATTAGATCAGGACGGCTATAAGGACAAGCGGGAGCTGTTCCGGGAATTGCTGGATCAGCTGCCTTGGACGGCGAAGCCGGAGCATCAAGAGCTTATGCATTTTTATAGCGAGCATTATGTAAAAAGCGCGGTTCTCTTCGACCAGGCATTAGAGGTCATTCGGCATGCCAAAAGCAAATATAAAGTTGGACTCATAACGAATGGCAGAACCGAAATCCAATATGGGAAAATTGATCATTTAGGATTGCGAGAACATTTTGACTTTATTATCGTTTCTGAGGAAGCGGGCGTTAAGAAGCCTGACCGTCGCATCTTCGAGGCGGCATGGACCGAGCTGAATTTGCGGCCTGAGCAGTGCATTTATGTTGGCGATCACCCCGTAAACGATATCGAGGGAGCCTCTCTTGCAGGCTTAGGCACGATATGGGTACAGGTGAATCAGCCATGGCGCGAAGAGTTAACGGCAACGCCGCTGCACACCATTACTAGATTAGACGAATTGCTAGCTATCCTATAAGAAGAGAGAAGGATTTGTATGGATGAGAGATATCCGATTGGAACATTCAGCCTGACAGGCGAGATCTCACCGCAGCAGCGAGAAGGCTGGATTCAGGAAATCGAGCAGCTTCCAAGCCGTCTCCGCAGCAGCGTTGAGGGTTTAAATGAGGAGGAGCTAAATACCCCTTATCGCGAGGGTGGATGGAAAATCAAGCAAGTTGTGCATCATGTTGCGGACAGTCATATGAACAGTTACACTCGTTTTAAGCTCGCATTGACTGAGGAGACATCAACGATCAAACCCTATTACGAGGAGCGCTGGGCAGAGCTTCAGGATACGACAGATGCGGATATCGAGCTTTCTTTATCCCTACTTGACCACTTACATAAGAGATGGGCGATTTTACTTAGATCGTTGACGGATTCTGATTTTAAAAAGCTATTTTTTCATCCGGGGTCGCAGGAAACCTATGCGTTAGATTATACGCTCGGCAATTACGCGTGGCATGGCAACCATCACGTTGCTCACATTATGGCATACCGAAATAAGCGCAAGGATGCTCATGGTGGCCGATTATGATTCGGTATGAAAATAGTAAAGCCTTATCCGCGTCCGATCTCTCACAAGTATTCGCTAACTCAGGCATAAAGCGCCCCTTTCAGGATTTAGAGCGAATGCAAAAAATGATTGACAACGCTGACATTATCTTAAGCGCCTGGGATGGCGATAAACTTGTTGGCGTAGCTCGTGCGATCACAGATTATGCATATTGCTGTTATCTTTCGGATCTGGCTGTCGACAGGGATTATCAACGGCTTGGCATCGGCAAGCAGCTGGTCGACAGCTTAAGGGAGTCGCTCGGAGCGGAAGTATCGCTCGTTCTGCTCTCCGCTCCTGCGGCAGTTGAATATTATCCGCGTATTGGCTTCACCCACACGGATAAATGCTTCTTCATTGCTAGAGAGAAATGATTAGGAATTGCTGAAGGGGGGTTACCTATGTTTGTATCAGGCCTAGCTGCTAATCAAGACGTTAATATTCATTATCTGGACACTCTGCGTATGGCAGATCATCACCTAACACCTATCATTATTTGTCCAGGATTATCGGAAGCCGCGGAAGAATATGAAGATTTGTTAGCTTATTTGCTGCCTCGAAGGGCCGTTGTTCTCTCGTTTCGCGGAAGAGGCCGAAGTGATACGCCGCGAACCAAATATGATTTGGCGGATCACGTGTCAGATTTGGCAGCGGTAGTTCAAGAGACAGGAATTGAACGTTTTCATTTGATGGGCAACTCTCGTGGCGTATCCTATGCGCTCGGGTTTGCACAAAAAAATGCAGATCAAATCGTATCGCTTATCGTGGAAGACTATCCTGCTGAACATAAACAAATGTCTGCCGAGTGGGCTGACGAATATATAAACCAGTATCTAATTCCAACTGGCAGAAATAAGTTCATTCGGCAGCAGGCGGTAAAAGGGATACAACGGGACTCGACGCCTGTTCGGATGGAGGCTAAGCTTGCGCTTCCTGCCATGGTCATTAGAGGCATGCTTGAAGGCTCATTGCTTAGCGAAGCGGATATGTTACATTATAAGCATTTGTTCAGCATCCTAACGGTTAAAGAGTTTGCTAACTCGGCACATGCCATACGCGCGACAGAGCGTGAACAGCTTTATCTATCTATAAAGCAATTCTTGGATGAGCAGGACGCGTAATGCAGATTGAAATTTGTGAAAAAAAGGCTGCTGAGCTTGGATCGGCGGCCTTTTCACTTTTAGGTAGCAACGCTTAAATGAAAATGGAGGAAGGTAGATCGTGCATTGGCAAGCAAAATGCCTCATAAGATTCATATTATCGGGTCTGTAGGGAGCGGAAAATCAACATTAGCTAAACAATTATCAACTAAACTCAGTATTCCATATTATGAACTGGATAATGTGGTTTGGCGGAGAACGGATAACGGGGATGTAAGAAATAGCACGGAAGTAAGAGACGCACAATTACATAACATTATAGCCTCTGACCAATGGATAACGGAGGGGGTGCATTACAAATGGACGCAGCAGTGTTTTGAAAATGCAGAAATGATCATTTATCTCGACACCGCTATTTGGATTAGAAATTATAGAATACTAAAAAGATTTATAATACAGAAACTTGGAATTGAAAAAGGCAATTACGAACAAACCTTTGAAATGCTTCGGAAGATGTACATTTGGAATTACAATTATGAGAAGCGGGATAGGCCTGTAATTTTTAAAATTTTAGAACCGTATCAGGATAAAGTTCGAGTAATGAAAGATAACAACAAAAAGGAATTACATGCCGCAAAAATCATGACAAATGTGAATTAGAAGCCGCATTGCTGCGGCTTCTTTTTTGTTTAGTATGGTGACCACCGCTAGGCAGCCTCATTAATTAATTGTATTGTAACAGGGTTACTTCGCTTTTATATTAGGGTTCGCTTGCATAATGGCCTCTGTGGTCTTCGAAAGCAAAGGAAGAAATTGAGTGACTGCTTTACTGCGGCTAATGATATCGTCAGATGTGTGAATGCCAAGGTCCGCGACAACGGCCTTAAATGACGGAGTAAGAGCGGCTTGCAGCTCCGGTTTAGCGTCTGCGGCTAAAATTTTATGGCAGCGAGCAAAAGTCGCAACGATCCAAAAAATCGCCTCTCGGTGGTTGCCGGCCTGAATAAGTTCCCGGCTTCCATCAATGGCAATCGGTCTTGCCGCTTCGGTAATGTCGCTGCTGAAAAAAAACGGAGTCTTAGCTGCGGCTGCTGCGGCATCGAATGTTCGGGAAAGATTGTCGAGATGATGCTCAACAAGCTGCGGAGTCAAATGTGAGCATCCAAGCAGCTCTAACAAATCTTCATAAAAGCTCGAATAACCATATTCCAGAAGAACGTCACGGGCGGCAAGGTAGCGGAGGCGCACTGTGGGATTTCGAAGCGCTGCCACAAGAACCATGTGAGTGGTAACGCCCGTTGGGAACAGCCAACCCGTCACTTGATCGTGCAGCGGTGCTGAGGTGTCAGCAGCAAGCAGGCCATTTTCGATTTTTTGCCGAACGTTTTCGCATCGACGGCGTACCCACGCAAGGTCTGAGAAGTGGCGGGATATTTGCGTTTGCAATCTGCCGAGTAGTTTGGCAGGGTCAGCGATAATCGTATTGATGCGAAAGCTCCCAGCCAGATGGTAGGAGGATAAAACCTCCTCTACAGAGGAGAGCTGGCTCCATGTCATGTACGTAACCTCTATCAGTGTATCAAGGTACTCAAACTTCCCCAGCTTAAAAGGTGGTTCATCATGTGAAGTAACGATTACGACATCGATATCTGAAGCAGCCGGCATTTCCATCTCTTCTGACATCGCTATAGTTGATCCGCTGAAATAGGCACCCATAAATGATGGATCATGGCTTGCATGTTCCATTACCCACAAGGAAGCTGCGGCTCGAGCATTGCCCACTTTCAATTATAGAATCCTCCTTTTAAAATCTTGTATTATCATCATACATCAAAACTGTCTAAATATGGGACCATAAGAAATCATTATTTCATTATGCAATCACATTAGTTTTAATATGTGAATCGACGCAACCTTCCTAGTTAAAGTTTCGTTTGGATCAAGGAAGGGTACTTTATCGAATAAAAGTTTTCATCACAGCTTGATGGCAGGAGGACAAAGACAATGAACACATTAAAACTAAAGCGTGGACTTATTGTAGCTGTGCTGGCAATTGGACTTACGGCATCTGTGCCGTTAACTCAAGCGGCTGCTGAATCAACAGCTAAAGATCTTTTCAGCGGGACTCCGGCAGGTGATTCTACCTTCCATTTTAGCGATATTCAATTTCTTAACGGTACAACGGGACGTGCGGCAGGCAACGGATTCCTGATCGGAACTTCGGACGCTGGCGCTTCTTGGCAGTCTATTTATAAAGGAACATGGCAGTTTACGCAGCTCGATTTTATATCCAATACGACTGGATGGGCGTTAGCTAAATCTTCGGCTGCTGGAACAAATGCCCTCGTTCATACGACGAATGGCGGCAGCAGCTTTACAAAAATTCCAACCGGTCCAATCGCTTTAGAGCGCATACATTTTATGGATACCCAAAAAGGGTTCGGATATACCCGGGCGTTTGCCTATAAAACGTCGGACGGCGGGAAAACTTGGATCAAAATAACGACACCGGCTAATACTCGCTATGCCGAATTTACGGATGCGATGCATGGTTGGACGCTTATCGTAGTACCAGGATTCGGCTATAAGCTATCTAGAACAACGGATGGCGGTGCAACTTGGTCAACTAAACTGAGCGTGAAAGCAACTGAGATTAGTGGCGGTGAGATTTATACGAGAGGCAGCCAGATTTGGGCTGTGTTTTATGGCGGCGCGGGCATGTCTCAGCAATCCTATTCACTATATGCAACATCAGATAATGGAGCAAGCTGGAAAAAAGTAATAAGTCAAGACACAGCAGGAGGCGGCCCAGCTCCCGGCGGCGCTGTCGGTATTGTGAAGGAAGGACCGGCTTCGCCAGGCGGTCACCCAAGCAACTTGGTGCTGGTCGAAGGAGCAGCTATTCTCGGAGGCTATTCACCTGCAGGTGAAGCCATTGGAGTTGGCCGTTCATTAGATGCAGGAAAGACGTGGACTAATCTCAAGACCATTAAAGGCTTTGAGAGTGTTATTTCGTTCACAAGTAAAGAATTAGGGTGGATGGCTGATACAAGCTCGTCTAGTCCTGCTGTGTATCGAACAACCGATGGCGGCAAAACTTGGTCGAAAAAAATGAGTATACCAATTATAAATCATTAAGCTACGTATATAACACGTGGTATGAAAATGAATGAGGCTGGTACCTGGTATGGTGCCAGTCTTTTTTTGTGGGGGTAAAAGCACACAAGATCTGAATGTAAAAGGAACAAATTTAAGCAAAACATAAAAAAAGTAAATTTGTTTTGAATATTCATTGACAGGAATATTCCTTAAATGGTATATTGAATTCAAGAGTTAGAAGCGCAAACGAAATGAGGTGGATTGCTATGAATGGTTTTGGAAGTAAAGCTTGTGCAATAACGGATACAACAGCTGGTTCAACCATTCACGGAAAATCAAAATCATGAACACATCGACTTTTAGCGCACTCGCCGAGCCCAATCGCTTACGCATTGTGGAGCTTCTGCAGGGCGGCCCCTTAACGGTGGGGGAGATCGCAGATCGCCTTCAAATTCGCCAACCTCAAGCCTCAAAGCATCTGCGTGTTTTGCTCGATGCAGAATTAGTCGAGGTACACGCTGACGCCAATAAGCGGAATTATAGTCTCCGCATAGAGCAGTTCAAAGTACTGGACGAATGGCTCGAAAGCTACCGAAGGACTTGGAATGAACGATTCGACAACCTGGATCATTACTTGCAGAAGCTGCAATTCGAAGAATCAAATAAAAATAAAAACTAATTTTCAGGAGGAATTTTCGATGACAAACCAAATGATTACCAAGGTAGAGGGACAAGAACTTATTTTAGAGCGTGTTTTTAATGCACCACGCGAGTTAGTATTCAAAGCATTCACGGAGGCGGAGCATCTAAAGCAGTGGTGGGGACCTCGCGGGTGGACAGTGACGGTTTGCAATGTCGATTTTCGGCCAGGTGGCATTTGGCATTACTGCATGAAGTGCATGGATAAGAACCAAGGGGATTTTTACGGATTCGAGTCTTGGGGCAAGGCAGTCTATCAGGAAATTGAAAGAAATGAAAAAATCGTCTACATCGATTATTTCTCCGACGCAGAAGGTAATGAAGCAGAGGGAATGCCTTCGACTGAGGTCACAATGACATTTCTAGAGCATGAAGGAAAAACAAAGATCGTCAACCGAGGCAAATATGCTTCTGCTGAAGCGCTCAAAACTGTTTTGGAAATGGGAATGGAGCAAGGAATCACAGAAACTTGGGATCGCTTCGAGGAGCATTTACAATCACTGCAATAATTGCTTAGACGTAAAAACTTCAATGATGATCACAAAGCAAAGAAAAGACTGCCGATTGGCAGTTTTTTCTTTTGCATAATGCTTTTGCGCTAGCTGGGACCAAAAATTATTCGCTTGAATCTTTTTGGCTGTTCGTTCCTTTGTTAACCGCTTTTTTATAATCCACATATCTTTTTATGCCAACAATTAGATTCAAAACCCCTCCGAACATAACGCCGATGAATGATATCCATTGCATTGCACTAGGTCCTTCTACTACACCGTTGCCGACTGGTCCTGTTTTCGGCTGCTTCATATCCCAATAGCCATATAATAATCCTATTAATAGTATTAGTATAGCAACTATACTTGCAATGATTTGAAAAACAATTCTGTTTATTCCAATCTCCTCCTAAATAAATTTACATACATTGTAACATTTCGTTTATGTTAGGAGTCCATTTCGTTATAATTAGTAAGAGGTGAATGAAACAAATGCTTATTATTAGAGAAGGAAAGAACGTCATAGGACTACCGTTGCCTAATGAAACCCGATTAGTTTTATCGGATGCACAGACGAAACAAAAGGGAGAGGTTTTTTAAACCGGTGGCTGCTTATCATGTCCCTTGGGTACAAGGGAATTTGGGAATGTATTAAGAAGCGCTAAGAAAAGTACTTTGTGGTCAGCGTGAATAATAAGAATATCTCATAATAAATCTAATATGGTTACAAATATTTCTTGATAGGACGGCCTCATGATGAAAAAAATTATACTAATAGGCTCTGGCGGATCAGGTAAATCAACTCTGGCTCGTACGATAGGGAAGATTCTGTTGATAAATGTTTATCATCTAGATGCGATTTTTTGGAAGCCAGGCTGGGTTGCAACACCAAAAGATGAGCAAAAGAAGGTTCAAGAGAAACTCATAAATCACGAAAGATGGATAATTGATGGAAATTACGGGGGTACAATTGACATAAGGCTAAATGCGGCAGATACAATCATATTTATTGATTTGTCAAGGTGGATTTGCTTATTTCGTGTGCTTAAGAGAAGGTTTCAGTACCGTAATAAGAAAAGAGATGATCTGGCAGAAGGCTGCGAAGAACGTATCAATTTTCAATTTCTAAAGTGGGTATGGGATTATTCAATAGAACAAAAACCTAAAATTATGGAGCAACTCAGAAACCATTCGCCTGATAAGAGAGTAATTATTTTAAAGTCTCCAAAAGAAGTTAAACAATTTATAACCAATATGAAGTTATTGAATAAACAGTGATTTTGAATCCATTTTTATTATAAAGGAAATTACTTTAAAGGAGGTTGAAATGCGGATTCGGCAAGCTTCTATCGAGGATGTCCCTGGCATTGCTCAAGTTCATGTAGCCAGTTGGAAGTCGACTTATAGAGGGATGATTTCGGATGATTATTTAAACAATCTAAGCGTTGAAAAGCGCATAAATAATTGGAACTGGGTATTTCATCATTTGAATCCCGATGAAGTGAGCTTCGTATTGGAAAATGAAGATGGAGCTATTGTCGGCTTCTCAAATGGCTGAAAGAGCAGAAGTGAACAATATAAATACGACGCAGAGCTCTATTCCATCTACTTGCTAAAAGAATATCAAGGTAATGGATATGGAAAAGCATTATTTTCCGCTATCGTAAATCATTTGAGACTACACAAATATCAATCTTTAATGGTCTGGGTTTTAGCTGAAAATCCCGCGACAACCTTTTATTCCAGATTAGGAGGCAAGCTTTTTGCGGAAAAGGATATCCCATTAGGAAACGGCCATTTAATCGAAATGGCATATGGTTGGAGTGACCTCAATCAAATTTATTGTTCATTTGAAGAAAAGGATGTGCTTTGAACGATGCCGCTGCCGATGGTACATATGTTTGTTACGGAAACGATTTTCAGGGAAAAAGGGATGGACATTAACGCTGCCTTTCTGCTCGGAAGCATATCGCCCGATGCTATTCATATGAGGGAGAACACAACGAGAGCGGACAAACAAAAGACCCATTTTGGAATGGGGAAGGATAGTACTGTTGAAGACATTTTTCTAAACAATATGCGTCCGTATTTTGATCCTTACCATTCGAGCGAGCAATGGTTCTGGTTTGCAAAAGGGTATATGTCTCACGTCATTACGGATCTATTCTGGCAAAACACCGTGTACAGAGACTTCAAACAAAAAATAGACGTTGAAACGATTGAAAATGAACGAAGCTTATACTATATGGACACGGATCAAATCGATTTTAATTTTTATAAAATAGAGCCTTGGCGACCAAGGCTATGGGAAACGCTCCATACAGCTGCTGCTGTTGAATTGCCAGGGATCTTGACCGCTCAAGAAATAGAGAAGTGGAAAATGAGAACGCTGCATTGGTTTAATGACTCGGCGAAAGAGCCTTGTATTAAACCTATTTACATTTCGGAGGAGATCGTCAGGAAATTTGTCCAAGAAACCTCTCGCCAGGTAAACGAAATGTTTGAACGAGCAGGATATTTATAAAAAATCATTGTGACTTAGAAACGATGGTTTAAAAAATTAAACCACGGTTGACAATGAAAATGATAATTGTTATCATTAGTTGTCTTTTGAGGTGGATGAGATTCACTTCAACACTAATAAGTTATTCAGGGGGAACTATCGTGTTTATTCGCAATAAAAAGAAATTTGTACTTGTACTTATGAGTTTGATGGTGATGTCGCTTTGGCTGGCTGCATGTGGAGGCAGCAATAACAATGAATCGGCTGCAACTGAAGCACCAACTGAGGCACCAACTGTTGAAGAAACGCCTGCTGAGCTTAAATTAACGGATGCATTAGGAAACGAAGTAACGATACCTGCAAACCCACAGCGCATTATCGCTTCTTATTTGGAAGACCATCTGGTAGCATTGGGAGTTAAGCCTGTTGCGCAGTGGTCCGTTCAAAACGGGACGCAAGATTATTTGAAAGATTCACTCAATGGCATTCCTCCCATTCCATATGATCTGCCTTTTGAAGCGGTAACAAGCTTTAACCCTGATCTAATTCTAATAGGCGGAAATAGTGCGGTTGAGGGCGACAAATATGCGCAATATGCAAAGATAGCTCCTACCTATACACTTGGCGATGAGATTAACGCTGACTGGCGCAAATCGCTGTTGAAAATCGGTGAGGTTCTAGGAAAGAGTGAAGAAGCTCAAAAGGTTCTAGATGACTATGAATTAAAAGCGAAAGAAGCAAAAGAGAAACTTCAAGGCGTAGCAGCAGGCGAATCTGCGGCAGCGGTTTGGCTAGTACAAGAGAGCTTCTTCGTCGTTAGCGATAAACTATCCAGCGGCGCTGTTCTTTACAATGATCTGGGTTTAACTGTTCCTGAAGTAGTGAAAGAAATCGCTGCAACCGGTACTGGCAACTGGAATGCTATTTCTCTAGAGAAGCTGGCAGAGCTGGATGCCGATCATATCTTCCTTATCAACAGCGATGTTGATTCTGGCTCTGAAGCATTGAAGGATCCGATCTGGCAAGCAATTCCTGCAGTGAAGAATGGCAAGCTTTACGAATATCCAAGAACAGCTAGCTGGCTATATTCGGGTGCTATTGCAAACTCGCAGATCATCGACGATGTGTTGGAGAGTATCGTAAAATAAATAGGTGCTAAGATGAACAATGGACTGTATCTGTATGCGATTGTCGCAAACGGGTATGGTCCTTTTTCCTGTGATCAACCTTCCGTACCACAAGAAATAAATGTATAATCATGGAGGATATATCACTGGATAAGGATGTGTGACCGATGACTTTTCAAATGAAACGTACTGTACCCATACTTCGGATTTTTGATGAAGAGAAGGCAAGAGATTTTTATCTCAATTTTTTGGAGTTCAAATGTGACTGGGAGCATCGCTTTGAGCCAGGCATGCCGCTTTATATGCAAGTTTCGAATGATAACTGCATTATCCATTTATCCGAGCATCACGGTGATTGTACGCCAGGCTCTGCTGTACGCATTCAGGTGGATGACGCGAAGGGGCTTCAGCAGTATTTGCTTGGGAAAAATTACAAATTCGCGCGACCGGGCTTTGATGACGAATGGAATCAAGTGAGCTTGACTGATCCGTTCGGCAATCGGCTTCATTTCTATACTGATAAATAGAGGAGCAATCAGTAACGTGACTTACTGTATTGAAGAAATCAATGGAGAGCGGGAGATTAGTAAATTGGATCAGATGACGTTGAATAGGGCACGGGAAGTGGCCATATCTGCAGCATACGAAGCGGGACGGCTCACGCGCGAGAGGTTCGGAACATTGGATCACTATGAGGAGAAGGACGACCACGGTGATATTGTAACGGAAGTGGATCATTTGGCTGAAGCTATTATTTTAAATAAAATTAGGCTTGTCTTTCCAGACCATAAAATTCGATCAGAGGAATACGGCGAAAATGATATGCAAAGCGATTGGACGTGGCTCGTTGATCCGCTTGACGGCACGAATAACTTTGCGATAGGTATGCCTTTGTTTGGCATTTCGATAACGCTTGTTTTTGAAAGAACGGTCGTTCTTGCAGTCATTTACGAGCCAATGACGGATCGGCTTTATGTTTCAAGCGAGAACGAGGGTACTTATTGCAATACGAAGCCGGTCAGCATGGGTGCGGCAAAAGCATTTAAAAAAGCGAGAGTAGGCTGGATTCAGGGTCATGCGGTTCAAAATGAACAGAGAGCCGTTAAGCTAAGACACTACATAGACGTTAATACGAAACGGATGATGCGCCTTTGGGCGCCGACGCTCCAATGGACGATGCTCGCAAGAGGCGATTTGGATGCCATAATCGTATATAACTCGGAAGGCGAGGATTTGTATTCCGGTATTCTTATGGTGAAGGAAGCAGGAGGCGTCATCTTTGACTATGACGGTAATCCGTTTTCTGGCATGATCGGGCAGCCTTATTTGATCGCTTGCCATCCCGAGCATAAGTCTTATTTTATGAACATGATCAAAGAAGGCTTATCTTAGTTGTATGAATTAATTTTATGTATCCGGATTTAGAATGCTAAGAATGAAGAGCGGTGAATGGGTTGGTCGAAGTAACGACAAGCATAATGATAAAGGCACCGATTGAACGCTGCTTCGATTTGGCGCGCGATATTGATGTACATACGAGAACGGTTTGGAAACATACGCGTGAGCGAGCGGTAGCCGGTGTGACGACTGGCTGTATAGGAGCAGGTGAGCTGGTTACCTTTGAAGCGACGCATTTTGGAATTAGACAGCGGCTTACATCGAAAATAACGGATTTTAACGCTCCATATTTATTTGTCGATGAAACGCAAAAAGGTGCATTCAAGAGCCTAATGCATGTTCACGCTTTTGAAAAGCTTGAAGAAGGCACGCTAATGACGGATATTTTGCGTTTCGAGGCTCCGTTTGGCTGGCTGGGATGGATAACGGAGCGAATGGTTTTAAAGGCCTATATGACTAAATTTTTGGAGCATCGCAATGAACAGCTAAAGCAACTAGCCGAGCAAGGCTAATAGGGGATTTTTATGATTAAATAATGACTTTTTTTAAAAATTTAGGCTTGGTTTTTGTTTCATAAATTGTTTACAATGAACGAAAGAAGAAGGAGGAGTTATCATATGTCAAACATAAACAGAATGCTGCTGGACGTAGATACTGGCATCGATGACGCCTTAGCCATTTTATACGCGCTCTTATCTCCAGAGATAAATGTAGAGGGCATCACAACAGGCTTCGGAAATATTGATGTTGAACAAGCTACCGAAAACACGCTTCGTGTCGTTCAAGTCGCGAATTGCGGTTATGAGGTTCCTATTGCTAAGGGTGCTGCAGGGCCGCTTAAACGTGTGTTTCCTGGGTCTGTATCCCATATCCATGGGCATAATGGAATAGGAGACGCGATTTTGCCGCCGTCTCCTCAACAACTGGAAGAGGAAAGCGCCGCACAGTTTATCGTTCGAAAAGTAAATGAGAGCCCTGGTGAGCTTACTCTGGTTACCGTTGGCAGACAGACGAATTTGGCGCTTGCTTTGCAGCTCGACCCCTCTATCGAAACCAAATTCAAGAAGGTTGTCGTTATGGGAGGCTGCGTATTCGTACCGGGAAATAGTACACCCGTTAGCGAAGCTAATTTTTACGGCGATCCGGAAGCGGCAGCTATCGTATTCGAATCGCAGCTTCCGCTTACGATAGTTGGTCTTGATGTGACGCAGAAGACGCGGTTAAGTAAGCGGCATATGGCTTATTTGTCTCAAGAGATTGCAGACGACAAACAAGAAATTCTCGATTTTTTGAATGTAGCATTAGAGCCTTACTTTGATTTCTATGCGTTTTCGAATAAGTTCGATGGGGAATGCGCGATGCATGATCCGTTAGCCGTTATCGTAGCCATAAACCCGTCGCTCGTCCAAATCGAAACGATGAATGCGGTTATAGACTGTGGGAGTGGATATACGGCTGGAATGATCATTACGGATCGCAGAGTACGTTCAACCGTTGGCCGCCCCGTTGATTTTTGCTTAGAGGTCGATCAGGAGAAAGCAATAGCGCAGCTATTATCCGTTTTTACAAAAGGGGAAAAATAAGCAATGGAGCAAAGGTACTCGCGTGAATCCAAATGCTACAAAACGGCTAGGGTCTTTCCCCCAGACGTAAACAATCACAATACGTTGTTTGGCGGTAAACTAATGGCCTACATTGACGACATTGCTTCTATTGCAGCAACGAAGCATTGCAGGAGATCGGTCGTAACGGCCTCAACGGATTCCGTCGATTTTCTCCAGCCCATTAGACCCACAGATTCCGTATGCCTAGAGTCATTTGTAACATGGACAGGCCGTACTTCTATTGAGGTTTTTGTTAAGGTCATTAAGGAAGATTTGTTAAGCGGGGAGCGCAAAGTTGCCGCAACTTCGTTCTTGACGTTTGTCGCTTTGGATGAGAATCGTAAGCCTATTCCCGTTCCGATAGTCGTACCAGAAACGGAAGAGGAGCTCAAGCTATTTGAGACGGCTCCGCACCGCGCAAAGATGCGCAAGCTTAGAAGAGATGAGAGCAAGAAGTTTGCTGGATTTTTAACTGTGAAGCATCCTTGGGACTAATCCGATAAAAGAACCGTTTAGGCAGCTGCTGTCTATGCGGTTCTTTTGCGTCTACTAAGCTCGCAATGAGAATGGTACAAAATATGCCCAAACGAGATATTCGTACAAGAGTGATGGTGCAGAAAATCCGAAAGGCCTATGGGAAACGACAGGTGAGATTGGCCGATTGGGTCATCGAGAGAATATCGTCACAAACGTATGCAAGGGAGGAACTTCAAAACCGGTTGAATTTGCTTGGAAAATATATGCCTAACATAAAACCATATAAACAAAAGCTCAGAAGGTTAGGGCTGCAAACAGCACATCAGCTGTGCAGTACCCTACAAGCATCTCAATGAAATGGAGATGGATATAGGGATGGATCGGAACCTTAAGCTATGAATCATTGAGGTGAATACTCGTCCCGCTATCTATGGATTCAAGTCTTTAAGTGACAAGTCCGTCTATCAAAAGATTTTGCGGTATCAAAAGAAATATGCGAAGAACTCGTTACGATAAGATGGAAGGCAGCCCGCTGAAAATGGGCTGCCTTTGCTGCTTGTTAGCAGCTTTTTCCTTTGTTATTTGCTTTCTTCGGTGCGTTCTGCGTGTCGCGGCTAAGCTTGTCGCCAAATTGATCGAGACGAGATGGGCTTGCTGCTGGACCATCGTTATCTGGCTTATTGTTTCTTCCTGTCATTATCATCACCTCCAGCAACATTAGATTGAGCAGAGTATGATCATTTCATACTAACGAGAAATTTGAAGGCAGATGTAACCACTTGAAATGAAATTATTGCTACACTATAATATGTAGTGGAAGGAGCGGTCCATGGATATTAAAAATTTTAAATATGGCAAAGTCGGCTTAAATCGATTTTTTGGTTCTTTAGAGGCCAAAATCATGGATATCCTCTGGGATGCAGAAGAGCTGAGCATTAAGGACGTGCAGCTTCGTTTGGAGAAGGAGAAGCCTGTTAATTTCAATACGGTCATGACGGTTATGAATCGATTGTTGGACAAGGGCATTTTAGAAAAAAGGTTAAAAGGAAGACTTTCACTATTTCGTCCTACTGAATCTAAGGCAGATTTTATTGAGCAGCAGTCCAAGAAGCTTACCGAAAATCTTCTCGATGAATTTGGCGGCGTGGTCATCAACCATATGATCGATGCGCTTTCGGACGTTGATCAAACGTTGATCGACAAGCTTGAGCGTAAAATTCAACAATTAAAAAAGGACAATCAAGCATGAGATGGCAGCGAAAGTCCTCACTAGTATTGGCGCTCAGTCTTTTCATTGCCCTGTTGGTATGGAGCCAGATGGGGATGTACATCGTCCATCTCATTTTTGGCGTTAATGTGAAAGTGAACTTTTTCAAGTTTTGTATTAGCTTGTTCAAAGAAAACACGCTTTATTATTTTATCGTCATTACTTTTCTGAACTCGCTAATTGCTTATGCGATTTTAATTACGCTGATTAAGGTCATTCAGCAATATGTGCTGTCTAGACGTTTTAAAATAAGGCTGATGTCGCTTAGAAATATACATTTAACCGCTAAGATCATTCAACAATTTCAGCCGATTAATCAAAATATTATCGTTATCGATCACGGACACGCCATGGCGTTTACCGTTGGATTCAGAAGACCGCTCATCGTTCTTTCCAGTGAACTGATTGAAATGCTTGATCAGAGAGAACTGGAGGCCGTTATAGAGCACGAATCCTTTCACCAAAGCCATAACGATTCCTTGAAAATATTCATTCTACAGCTTATTTCGCAATCACTTTGGTTTATTCCCATCACAAAATGGACTTATCATAACTTTAAGCTGATGAGCGAATTGCTGGCCGATGAACATGCGATTAAAAAAACCGGCACCGAGCTTGGCTTAGGCGGAGCGCTGCTAAAATTGATCAAAAAAGGATTTAAAGATAACCCAACACCTGTACTAGTCTATTTTACCGATGGCGTCGTAAATTATAGGCTGCAGCAATTAGTCGACCCTGACCATGACATTCCTGTAAGGCTGGGCAAGACCTCTATAGTGATTTCTATTCATGTCTTGCTGCTCTTTATGGGCATGATTGTTTTGGCAATCACTTAATTTTTTTGATCATTAACACTACAGGAAGTAGTGCAAAGGAGAGTGCGGATTTTTTTATGAATGAGCATATGGGCTTGCATCAGCAATCAGGATCTTCGTATTTTTTGTTAGTTACTGCTGGAATTATTTTGTTGTTAGCCATCATTAGTTATTGGTTTGCTGCCAAATGGAATAAAGAAAATACAAGCTGGCTAAAAAAGGAACTAAAAGCGGCCATTAAGCGGAAAACAAAAACAATGCGCATTACCGCACATCTTCTTTTAAGCCTATCAATCATTGTCGTGATTGTTCATTTTGCCAAGGATTTGGGTAAGGAATATGACGTGAATAGCTTGAATTTAGAGGCTGCAATTGATGTAACGGAGGACAAATACTATGGGGCCGACCATTCGGATGACTCCGTTCAATATGAAATGAAGATTCCTACATCAGGGACACATAGCCCGCATGATTTGAAATTTGGCTTCTATAAAGACAAGCCGTCGTACGAGATGCTCGTTCATAATTTGGAGCATGGCGATATTATCATTTACTATCATGCCGACGCCGATCCTAAAATCAAGGAGCAGCTTAACTTCTTTGTGAATTTTAGGGAAGCGGGGGCAGGGATATTGGCAGTTCCGAATGAAGATATTCCTGCCGGCAAAGAGGTTGTCGTTAATGCTTGGACGAAAACGATGGAGCTCAGTGTCTATGATGAAGAAAAAATCGCCACTTTTATTTATAAGTATATCAATGAAGGGCCTGAGAAGATCCCTGCATCCATACGCCGCGGTGGCGGAACGATGTAAGAGTGGTTAGAAAAGGGGAAAGGGTGAGATGAAAATAAACCGCAACGTAATCCTATGATTACTTCGCGGTTTATTCTTGTCGTTTATGAGAAAAGGACAATCTCTATTTGATAACCCCGCAGGCTATTCGATTTCCGGAGTTTCCAGATGGATCTGTCACATAATCATCCGCTTTTTCATGGATAATGATGGAGGTTCCTCCAGGCTGGAACAATGAATGAGGTTTCCCATGTGCCAAAGTTACGGTTTCACTTGTAATCATTGCTTTTACTTTCCCGTCAGCTCCAACCTCGATGTTTGGCAAATCCCCTTCATGGAAACCTTTTGGATTATGGAAGCCATGTTGTTTGTTTTGAGGGTTCAAATGGGCGCCGGCAGTCGTAAAATCAGGGATATCGCATTTGCCTACAGCATGAAAATGGATGCCATGGGTTCCTGGAGCAAGATTTTCTGCCTCAACGAGGATATGCACTTTGTCACCTTTTTGCGTAAGCTCAGCTTTGCCTATATTTTTCCCTTCACCGTTAATGATCGTAACCGTGACAGGACTTGAATTCGAATGGGTCATTGCCGTTCCTAGCGTAAGGGCAGATAGCATCAAACATGCAAATAAAATCGTTTTTTTCATTACTTTCCTCCTGAATTCCTATTATTAGCGGATGTTTTGAGTCGATTGTTGATTGAAGCTCTAATCTCAGGAAATGCAATTACAATTGGAATACCTCCTTATTTAAGAAACATCTAAATCCTATTTTTTACATTAATATTGTTTTTATGCAGATGAAGCCGATTATTAAAATTGATGACCGGAAGATTAATGACATTAATTACATCAGGGAAAGTGGCAATAGAAGAGGCAGCCTGGACATATCGAGTCCGGGCTGCCTCTTTTTATACTTTCCGTTACTTTTCTTCCATCCATTTCAATCTTTATTTCCTCCTTTTACAAGAATGAGAAAATAGATCGCAAAAGGCCGCGCTTCCTGGGCGGTGTCTGTAGTTTGGCGATGCCAGCCGGGTGAATCTCCTCGTGTGACAAATAGGATTTGCTGCTAGAACTTTGTATCGTTTCAATGGAAGCCGCTAATTGTACGATCATTTGGCGCAGCTCCTCCAGTTCCTCGCGCTGCCGGAGCAACTGGACCGAGACGACTTCGTCGGCTTTTTGATCTAGCGAGCGCTCGATATGCTCGATACGGGCCAACAAATCCTTAGACGGATCATGCATGTGCAATAGAGTCTCATCATGCAGAGTTTCTGACGGCTGCTTGTTAGCCATGAGAACAATGCAATCCAATGATTCCCCATGATCGACTCGGTCTTTAATGTGAATGAGCAGGTCAATTTCTTGCTCTGAGAATATATAGTGGCCAAATCGGTCTTTTTGAAAAAAATTCGGATAAGTGGAAGCCCAACGTTTGATAGTCGTTTGGCTGACAGAAAGCAGATCTGCGGCATCTTTCGTTTTCAAAATACCCATATCAATCCCTCCGTTTCAGGTGTTCTATTACGGATAATTCGCTGTAAGGAAGAAACTACCTGCACGGGTGACAAAGGAAGTGCTGATTCGATAAATAAAGTGTTTTTACGAGTCATCAAACCATAAAGCAGATACGCTTACCCCCCCAAATTAGAAGTTCAAACCGAATCTACTTTATTAACGATAAAGAAAGGAGAGGCTCATGAAAGATTCGGAAGCGGTAACTCTTATAAGGCGGATCTACCAAAATCAATGTCCGTTGTTTGATTCAGAGGAATCAGCCAAAGAAGCAATTGACGATATCGATATTTTTCAAGTCGCTCCCCAAGTTTATTATTTGTTGAAGAGCCACGGCTTATTGGATGCCGTACCTTCCGAGCACCGAAGCCGGCTTAAAACGGGTGTTGATGCTGTTTTATTTCAAAATATGCTGATACGTTCTGAGATGTATAAGCTTCTAGAGGCTTTCGAGCGTTCAGGAATTCAAGTCATCGTGTTGAAAGGCATCCGGTTGTCTGAGCGGTTTTTTGGGCATTTTTCGGGTAGGGGAACATCCGATATCGATCTGCTAGTTCGTCCTGAAGATCTGGATAGGGCAGTTTCCTTATTGGAAAGTCATGAGTTTATCCGGTACATAGAAGACGATGCGGACCATTTTCATATGCTGTTGAATAAATTTTACGCGAACGAGGAATTTCCGCTGCTCGGTGTGGAGCTTCATTGGAACATTTTGCGAGAACATGTCTCGGACACGGATATGAGCAGCTTTTGGATGGATGCGGAGCCGATTTCTCCCTATCAATTCGTGAAGGAGCTCTCGGTCAAGGATACCTTTTACTACCTTTGCCTTCATGGCTATAACCACAATATGCTGTCACTTAAATACATAATTGATATTTTACACGTCTTGCGGTGCAGCAGCGCCGAAATCGATTACGGCCGTCTCTTTGAACAGGCAAAGCGTGACGGAAATTATGCCAAAGTGCTGATTGCGCTAACGATTGTTTATGATTTGTTTCCCGAGCTGCAAGGGATCAAGCCACTCAACGTACGAAGACGCTGGCCGTTCTGGAATATCGAGCTGATGCGTAATGCCCAGTACGGGCGCAGAAACTGGCGATTTTATGGTTTCCATCTATTCTCTGCCTTCGTCGCCTACGATTCGGTCAGACAACAATGGGCGCACCTGCGTTTTTTACTGCTTCCGCCGAGAGATTATGCATTGGACTTATTAAAGTATGCCAATAGATCGGAGGTCCCGGATCCGAACGAACCTATGAGCAAAATCTATGCCAAAATCTATAAGCGGCGGCTTCAGTTCTGGCTGCGAACCGTTCGGTCCAGGCAAAATAAAAATAAATTAAATGAATAGTCACGTTTTCGTGACTTTGGAAACATCAAAATCATTTCTTTATAGTAAAATTTAACTAAATATAATAAATATCGTTGACTATCACTATAATATGTCATAAGTTTTTTGAGAGGAGGTGAGTGCAATGAAAAAATATGAAGCTCCAAAAGTACTTATGCAGCATACTGTCGAGTTTGGAACAGCGAGACCGAGCGATAAAGTCGGTGGTTACGAATGGTGTCAAAAACGTAATTTCAAGCCTATGTTCTGCAGACACTATATCGGAGGCTAACTCGAAAGCGATGATAGATTTTATTTGAGAAGCGGAGCGAACGATTGAGTTTGCTCCCCTTTCCTTCTCTGGCATACTGAAGAACAGGCGGTGCAGGATGGCATACACATTGCATACACGGGTTGGCAGGAGTTCGATCGTTTTTCAAATTCAAACAACCTTTTTATATAATGAATTGACCGCACGTTTTCGGACATTTGAAACAAGCTTGTCTAGTGAAGAACCCGATATTCAGGTAGAGCTGTACGACTTTTATGGAAAGCCTTACGACGACGGTCCTGTCGAAATGGAAGACAACGGCAGAGAGCATGTTTATACCCGAGCGGATTATAAGCTGGTGACAACACCGGATTACAGCATCGCTAAAATTTATGTTCACGACGATTTGGCACTCAAGCACGCATTAATCAATCTCTATAGTGCCTGGTTGATCCATCGGCGCGCAGGGCTGCTCATCCATTCATCTTGCGTCGTGGAGGATAATCGCGCATGGATGTTTGCCGGACCTTCCGGAGCGGGCAAGTCAACGGTGGCCGACCTTTCTGTTCCCCGTCCTATTCTTTCCGATGAGGCGACGCTGCTTTTGTTCGAGACAGATGGTTCAATTACGATCCATGATTCTCCGTTTCGGAGCGAAATGGAAGAAGCGTGCGAACTGCTGAGCAGGCCTTTGGCTGGAATTCATTTTCTGATCCAATCGCAGGAAGTTCAACGGGTAGGTATCCGCAAAGCCGACGCATTGATTATGCTGCTTGATAAGGTTTTTTATTGGGAGCATAACAAGCTGGAGACGGCAAAGATGATTGCGCTATGCAAACAGGCAGTTGAACGCGTGCCGGCTTACGAGCTTTATTTTCAGAAAAACGATACCTTTTGGGGAGTGATATCTTGACGATACTAGCAAATCAAACGCTGCTAAGGCGGGAAAATGTCGAGAGTGCTGAGCTGGATGGCGAGTGGCTGCTGCTGAATATTGAGACCCATGGCATCACGAAGGTTAACGAGCTTGGCGGTTACATTTGGTCGATACTTCCCGAATATCCAACCGTGGCTCAACTGGCCGAAAAAATCCATACCGAGTACGGTGTTGAGATGGAAGTGGTCAGCGCTGATGTGCAGGCGTTTGTTAAGATGCTGTTAGAGGCTGGATTGCTAAGAAATGAATGATTTGTCGCCAATCATGTCGGCAGCAATCAAGCGTACCGGTAAGATAGAACTGCCTTCAGTGGGTATCAGCATGTACCCCTTGATTAAGGAAGGAAACGTAAGCACCTTCACGACAGTGCGACGGGAAGAGCTGAAGGTTGGCGATATATGCTTATTTATGACAATCAAGGGTCCGTTAATCGGTCACCGTCTACATGAAGTGAAGCAGGATGGCGTTCAGGAGTTATTTATCTTCAAAGGGGATACTTGCTTTGAGCCGGATGATCCCGTACCGTTTGCAAGCATTATCGGACGGTGGTCTGGTGTTCGGCGTAACAATCGTTTTCTGCCGGCGAATCACTGGAGGTCCAAGCTGCTAACTGCACTGTCCTTGCATGTGCCCAAGTGGTATAAAGTGATTCGATGGTACGCAGAAAGAAAACAGCTTTAAATGCAGCAGCCGGTGAGTGATTTTGATAAAGGAGTATTTTGACGTGAAAACGGAGAACTCGATGCGGGAAGCTGGTAAGGCTGTTAATGTCAACACATTCGAACAACGTACAGAGATTCCATGGCTTCGATTAAGAGCGGATATGGATATCACCTTACAACGATTCCGGCAATACGACGTCGTCTTTAAAGCCTCTACCATGGAAGTGGTGGATGAGCAGGGAAAAACCATCATGACCCTTCTAAAGAAAAAAATGATCGATGTATCCGTTCGCGAAGCACTCGGCGGAGCATCGTTTTTTATTATAACTATTGACGGCAAAATAGAAGCTGCGAGATTCTCGCTGCCGTGCATCGAGTCTTTCCGACAGGCTGTTCCGGCAATTAGGAACTGGTTGGCGGAAGTTGACGATGCTGAAGAACTTAGCATCCTTGCTTTAGAAGAAACGACGGAAATGAAGAGATGCTCTCAATGCGGAAAGCCGGCCACTCACGGTACTAGCAAATGTTTAAGCTGCGGCAGTAAATGGACCATGCTGCGGAGATTGGCAGCTTACTGTACCCCATACCGACGTCCCATGCTGGTAAGCGCCTTGCTGCTTGTCATATCCGTATTTATTGAAGTGATTCCTCCTTATTTGATCAAAATGATTGTGGATGAAGTGGCCAAATCAACTGGAAGCATGGCCGTCCTATTTGCCTTGGCAAGCGGTTTAGCACTCGTACAGGTGCTATCTGCAGGCATGCAAGTTATCCGAAGCTATCTGGGCGTTCGAATAGGCGGGAAACTGGTAGGGGCGATCCGACGGGATATGTTCGGGGCTTTGATGAAGCTTTCAATGCGTTTTTTTGACCACCGCCAGGTCTCGCAATTTATCGGCCGGATCCAGGATGATACCGATGAATTGAAAGAGTTTCTAACGAACGGCATCGTCTATCTGGTCACGCAGCTGCTGCTCGCTGTATGCATCCTGTTTATGTTGTTTCATTTGGATTGGCAGCTGGCTGCGATGATTCTGATCCCAACCCCGTTCTTGGCGGCAGGATTCTATTGGCTGTGGAAGAGACTTAGTTCGCTTTGGTATTCGCAATGGCAATCCGCTTTGCATGTCAATAATATGATTGGCGAAGCGCTACAGGGCATTCGGGTCATTAAAGCTTTTGCACAGGAAAATGCGGAGAAGAATCGTTTTGACAAAGTAAATGATCATTGGATCAATCGAACGATATCCTTCGGTAATCTTTGGCTAGGCGTATCGCCGGTTTTTACGGTATTGACCGCGGTGTTCGGCATTGCCGTTTGGTATTTGGGAGGACGTGCTGTCATGTCCGGGACGATGTCCATCGGTACATTGACGGCTTTTACTACCTATTTACTGATGTTTTTCGGACCTGTTCAAGCCTCCGGTCAGCTATTAAGCTGGCTAAACCGGACGCTTGGCTCGGCCGAGCGCATTCTCGAAATCATCGATGCCCCGATTGATGTCCCTGATAAAGAGGATGCGGTGGAGCTTACTTCCGTATCTGGCGAGATCCGATTTCATGGTGTACGGTATGGATATGAGGTGGACCGACCGGTGCTGAAAGATATTGACCTCACCATCCGCTCCGGTGAAATGATTGGACTTGTTGGCCGCTCGGGTGCTGGCAAAACGACACTCATTAACATGATCTGCCGTTTTTATGATCCGAATGCCGGAAGCGTAGAGCTGGATGGGTACGACTTGAGGGATATCCAGCAGGAAAGCCTCCGAAAACATATAGGTGTCGTGCTGCAGGAAACGTTTTTGTTCGATGGTACGATAGCCCAGAACATAGCCTACGGCCGTCCTGATGCTGTGCCGGAGGACATTATTGCAGCTGCACATGCTGCGAATGCCCACGACTTTATTTGTCGCCTGCCGGAGGGCTACGATACGCGCGTCGGGGAACGTGGACACCGCTTATCGGGTGGAGAGAAACAGCGAATTGCGATTGCGAGAGCCTTGCTGCTTGATCCGGAGATCTTGATTTTGGACGAAGCGACGGCATCCGTTGATACGGAGACGGAGCGTCTTATTCAAGAAGCATTAAACCGTTTAGTCCAGGGGAGGACCACTATCGCGATTGCCCACCGCTTAACCACTCTTCGCCATGCTGATCGGCTAATTGTCCTCGACCAAGGCCGTATTGTGGAAATGGGGACGCATGAAGAGCTTTACGCGAAACAAACGCACTATTACCGTTTGGTCGAATCGCAACAGCAAAAGGTGAAAATGCCATCGGAGGCCCGATAAGATGAACCCGTTAATCTTTTTAAGCAAGGCAGAGCTGAACGAGATCCGTCTGTTCCGATCGCTTGATGGTATATTACATATGGAGCTGAAAGGAAAGCGCTTTGAATGTGTGACGCTTGTCCGCTGTTTTCCTTATGCAATGCCTGACAGGTTCATCTCGGTCCGTTCGGCAGACGGGGGTGAACTGGCAATGATCCAGGACGTGAATGGTCTGGCGGAGGAAACCATTCAGGTTGTTCGAGAAGAGCTTCACCGGAATTATATGATTCCTATCGTTAAACAGATCATTTCCGTCAAAAAAAGAGGAACCGAGTGGCATTTGCAGGTCGATACGAACTATGGACTTGCGTCAGTGTTTATGGATAATCTTCATGAAAATATCCAACCCGTAACGAATAACCGCTGGATGGCAACGGACAAGGAAGGACGCCGTTTCGAGCTATCCGATATTGATCAAATGGATGCCCGCAGCCGTGAGCATTGGAAGAAGCTTCTATAATACCGCATCGTCTTTGCCCAATTAGAGAGTCTTCATTGAGTAGGATCAAATGAGGTTTAATAGAAACCGGCACAACTTGTGTGCGGGTTTACGTTAAGCGGCTTGACGTTGAGCGA
Organism: Paenibacillus sp. PL91; assembly: GCF_012935325.2. Classification (GTDB taxonomy): domain Bacteria; phylum Bacillota; class Bacilli; order Paenibacillales; family Paenibacillaceae; genus Pristimantibacillus. The sequence goes on along the minus strand of NZ_JABBYG020000002.1, from coordinate 16,313 downwards.
GGGGGTGCTTAGTCCCGCTTTTGCGGCGAGTACAACCAGCTATACGCTTAGCGTGGGGAACAGCGTGTCCAGCATCAGAGAACAGCTTAAGAGAAAAGTAATATTGCTTGCCGGTTATCCGGACAATACGATGAAACCCAAAGCCAGCGCAACCAGGGCGGAAGCGGCAACGGTTATATTGCGCGCTGTCGAGATGGACGGCAACGGGAAACGATAACTCAATAAAACAGCGGTAGTCTAGGACTTTTTTTTCTCGTCCAAGATGACTGCTGTTTCTTTTATAGAAGAAGGATGTTGGATGCCAAACGATGTAATTATAGATCAACAAATACTCCTCCGTGGACGAAGGAAAGCATAACAAGAGCAGTGAAGCGTCTGAGAATGTGATACAATTTTGAAAAGGGAGGGTTAGCTTTGAACATTTATATAGTGAGACACTGCAAAGCGGATGGACAAGCACCAAATGCAAATCTTACCGAGGAAGGTCATGAGCAAGCCATCAGACTTGCTGAGTTTCTATACGGAAAAAACATACAATGCATATATTCAAGTCCTTTCGTTCGGGCAGTCGATACAATCGCACCTTTAGCACAGAAACTCCAGGTTCATTTGATTACAGATGACCGGTTATCAGAAAGAATATTGTGCGGTGAGAATCATCCGAATTGGCGTGAAATGCTTCGAAATACTTTTAATGACCTTGATTTATGTTATGAAGATGGGGAGTCAAGCAGCACAGCGATGGACCGTGCCTTATCTGTCATAAGAGATGTAAAAGAAAGTGGATTAACAAATGTCGTCTTGGTTACCCATGGAAACTTAATGTCCTTAATGCTCAAATATTATGACAGCAAAATCGGTTACGAGGAATGGGAAGCGCTATCAAATCCTGATGTCTACCATTTAAAAGTTGATGGCACATCATCAGCAATAATAAAAAGGATTTGGCGTTAAATAACATGACGCTTACGGATAATGAAAGTTGAATAACACAAATAACGGCTGTTTCCATACGCTAAAACTTAATTCTTAGCCATAATCAGTGATTACATTACACATACGGGACTCAATAGTTGAATAGCAATCATCGATGAGCAGGCGCTGTTGAAGCCTGCTCTTTTTATTTAGTTAATAGGCAGGCAGCTAGCAATTTGCGTTAGATTTAAACGAAATTTAACCTGGACCCTCACTGGAACTTAACCTCCGCCCGTTAAAATTGTAAAAGTCGGCCGCCTAGGCGAAGCCGACATTGAATCGGAGGGGAATGCGCATTGAGAAACATTGAAATGGTATTGGTACTATGTGGGGCATTGCAGCTGCTGACGCTGATGTTCCGAACCCAGAAGGTTTCCAGAGCAGCCGTGCTCGCCGGCGCCGCGGGTTCTGGGGCATTGGCGGCTCATCTAATTTTCGAGGGATACAGATGGCAGATGGCTGTCCCATATGCACTGACCTTGGCCGGGATACTGATCGTTATCCTTAGACGCTCGCAAAGCGAGAACGGCAGGAGTCTTTGGAAACCACTCCGCTTCCTTGGTTACGGGATGGGCTGTCTTCTTCTAATCGGGTCCGCACTGCTTGCATCTGCGATGCCTGTTATTCAGCTGCCCGAGCCCGAGGGAGCGTATGCGATCGGTACGGAGACCTTTCATCTCATTGATAGGGAGCGCGAGGAGACGTTCACAGAGGAGCCTGAAGATAATCGCGAGCTGATGGTGCAGATCTGGTACCCGGCACAGCAGGCCCATCCCGCGGGCAACCGAGTTTCGTTGTTCCCAGAGGATCGGGAGCTATTCGATGCATATATTAAGGCGTACACTGCGGAATTGAGCCTGCCTGCATTCGTGTTGGATTATTGGAAATACTTCCAGACGAACGCATACGAGCGGAGGCCGATTGCTTCCTCGGGCAAGCCTTTCCCTCTTGTGTTGATCAGTCATGGGGAGGGGACCGGCAGGCTGCTGCATGTCTCGCAAGCGGAGAATTTGGCTAGCCATGGCTATATCGTCGTTGCCATCGACCATACTTACAGTACTCTGGCCACCGCTTTTCCAGATGGCCGGGTGAGCGGATATACGGTCCAAAACAGTGGGACGGTCGAAGATTTTTTTGAACGGGCAACACGGGTAGGCGCCGTATGGACGCAAGACATTGCGTTTGTCATCAGCAGCTTGGAGCAGGTGAACGACGGAGCTTCCGGAGGCGGATTCCAGGGGAGGATCGACATGGACAGGATCGGCATGTTGGGCCATTCGTTCGGCGGGGCGACGGCATTCCGGGCGGTAAACGACATTCCAAAAATCCGCGCAGGCATCAATATGGACGGCACGCTATATGGAATTCAAGAACGGGATGGTATGGACAAACCGTTCCTTTTCCTGGAATCGGAGGATTTTCTGACGTGGAAAACGAGGTTTGAGCAGGGAGAGGTCACCGATCCCGCCATTCAGAAGCGACTCTCAGCCGAGCTGGCAACGATCGACCGCGCGGTTGAACACGGGGGGACGATGATCGCGGTGGAGGGAGCCAGCCATTACAACTTTACGGATCTGCAGCTCTTTACGGAGCTGCTCGACCTGACCGGCATGACCGGCACTATCAAAGGGGATCGCGGTGCCCGCCTAGTCAATGACTATGTGCTGGATTTTTTCGATAAGCATCTAAAGGGAACGGGCAAGGGGGAACTGCTAAACGGACCGAGCCAGCAGTATCCTGAGGCGAAGTTCCCGTAAGCCTAATAGAGTAGAGCTTGATGGCAAACGCTGAAATAACTCCGAAGTGTTTCGGGGAAAAGGTAGTTCAGGGATAAAAGTATATGGGTTGGAATCGTCCTGTTTCGAAAGGTATAACAATAGTTGAAACCCACTTCCAATGGATGTGGGTTATCTTTTTATAGTGATTATTTTTAGCTATTGTATTTAATATTGCCTATCCCTAATATGCATGGCACCAGCATAAAGGATCAACCCCCCCGCAATGAGGGCACAAACCTCCCGTGTATCGAAGTCTAATTTGATCTGAATGAAGCACACCATAGTCGGTAATCGGTTCAACGCCTGGGATCGGTTCGCCGTCTGCAATTTCCTTCACTTTCATGTCCAACCACATTCCGCTCCAGAAACAGATCTTGCACTTTAGTCTCTCTTCTGTAGGGTGCGATGCATTCTGGATGACGATGATACACTCTTGACTGTAAGTGTTGCAAGAAGGACAGTGGTGAACTTTCATGATTCATCTCCTCTCATCAACACAAAAATTAGCATGATTTGGTATTAGCGTCAAGATAGCTCCTACACTTGCGTTTAATTCCCGACATATTAATTGCGATCTATGTTGAGCTAGCATAAGAGGAAAATAATACAATCATCCTATCGAATTACGTCCACTAAGACTAAAGCGGAATGATAGTTGAAAAAACATCCAGTCCTAAATAAAAACATAGGTGCGGACCACCCTTTGGGGTAATAGACAGTATAAATATATAGTTCATTGGACTGATTAATAGATTGTACTTTTTCTAGCTGTAGCGTCATGTCATTTTTACTGATTCGACAAGGGTAGGGATTTATTCTCATTTTCGCACTGCAGAATGTAGTTTAGAAGGATTTTCCTCCATTGCTGTCGAAATTCGTAGAACAAGTCTTTGAAATGGAGGAAAGTTACCTTTGAGATTACGAAATCAAATTTTAGGTGGAACAATTATTCTTTCTTTATTATTCGGGGCGTCTGATTCTGCATTCGCGTCTATTCAGAACTTGTCGGCAGGAAAAAAGCTAAGTATCGGAGCTCAACAATACGCACTGAATTCATCAGCTAGGAATAAAGAAACCATTGTTAAAATTGTGGAGATTACCAACTTGCGCAAAGGACCGGGGCTTGAATATGAGGTTGTTGCTAAGGCGAAAGCTGGCGCATCTTATCCGATTGTTGGCTCGAAAGGGGAATGGTATAAAGTATCCCTTTCCAGCGGCGGCACGGCTTATGTAGCGAATTGGGTAGTGGAAACCGTTGAGAGCAATAGCGGCCAATCTATTAATGATGGACAAAAACCGGAAAATATTAAACAGCCGAGCAGTGATCAAGCTAAGGAAGCCATAGTAAACATTGTGGACACTACTAATTTGCGCATAGGGCCAGGACTAGATTATGAGATTGTTACCAAAGCAAGGGCAGGCGAGTCGTTTCCTGTCATTGGATCAGAAGGGGATTGGTATCAAGTATCGCTGCCAAGCGGGGGCACTGCTTACGTTGCCAATTGGGTCGTGAATACCGGTGTTATCAAACAAAGTGGCAGCAAAGTGTACATTTATCATACGCATAATCGGGAGTCCTGGAAAAATGTAGCGGGTAGCACTAAAGGAGCCTCTGTCGACGATCTGAAAGTGAACATTACACTTGTAGGCAAGAAGCTCGCAGAGAACCTACGAAAAAAAGGGATAGCTTCAATTGTTGAAGAGACCGATTTTTCCGAAAGGCTGAATGAACAAAAACTAAGCTACACGAAAGCCTACATCGAATCGCGTAAAGCAGTAGACAAAGCGATGAAGTCTCATGCTTCCTTGTCATATTTCTTCGATATTCACCGAGATGCGGATGTTCCGCGCAATAAGACAACGGTTGTAATTAACGGTAAAACGTATGCGCGTATTATGTTCGTCATTGGAGACGTTAATCCCGCCCATAAGGAAAACAAAAAGTTTGCCGAAGCGTTAAATGCTCTATTAAACAAGAAGTATCCGGGCATATCGAGGGGTGTTCTGTTAAAAAGCGCCCATCAAGGAAATGCAGAATACAACCAGTCTGTGTCTAACGGAAGCCTGCTGCTGGAATTTGGCGGAGTAAACAATACGCTGGAAGAGAATCTCCAAACAGCAGAGGCTTTCGCTGACGTGTTTGCGGAGTATTATAAATCAATTCAATGAATGGTTTATACTTATTTATCATTATATTGAATAAAGGAAAAAGCAGGGGAAAAATCCCTGCTTTTTTGTTGTTGTATGCTCAGCTGTACCATTAATGGTTCAGTTTATTTTTGCACACTGGCTTTCCACCCGACATCACCCCCTGAAATCGACATAATGCGACGAATTTTTATAGAATCTATACATAAGGAGTGAATCACGATGGTGAATAATTACAAACGCTTCATTCAAAATCAATTCCAAAAAGCGAAGTCTACCGCTTCCGAATTCATTTCTTCAAGAAATGAAGTTCAAGAAGATAGTACTATAGAACTGAAACTACAAAATTATGTTGAGCTAAAAGCAATCGCCGATAAACAGAATACGACCGTGCAAGCGCTGGTCAATGGAATTATTGTCCAATACCTAACAAGCACCCCATACGAATCAACCCCTATCTCAGTGGATCAAAAGGAAGATAACCCACTTCTGTATTTGGATGGTATTTGCAAACTAGTGGATTAAGGAGTGCTAACATATGGATAACCAATTGAACATTCAGGACACAATTTTTCTGGATGGAACAGCTTTAGCCGCTTTAATGAACCCTGAAGACCCCCGCTATATGAAAGCCCGTTCCTTGTTTCTGGATTTGCATGATCTTGAACGTAATTACGTGACGACCAACTCCATAATATTTGATCTTCACGAATGGCTTCGTAATGAATATAGCTATCAGCAGGCGGAATATTTTCTAAATGCAATTGATAAGGCAGTGAGTAACGGGAAGCTGGCAGTCATCTCCAGCGGGCCTGAATTTGATCGGGAATCGCGCAGACTGCTTATTGACAGGCCCGAGCTTCATTTCTCGCTCAGCGAAGCATTCACTGCTGTGACCATGTCCTATTATCAGGTAAAACGCATCTTTACTTTCAATCGCAATTACATGATGCTTGCCAATTTGGATAAGGATATTCGAATCATCCCATCCGATTAAAAGCCATTAAACAAATAAAACCTGCGCTCTTTAGAGGCAGGCTTTATTTGTTTCGTAGAGCTGCAGTGCCGTAAATTACATTTCCATCGGTATCAGATGATTTTGGGAATTAACACCTAATGACTGACATAATGCTGTCAGTATTTCCACTCTATAATTTGGTTGAAGTCAACATTAATTGAGTGGAGGGACCACAATGATACCTTCTAACCATGTTACTTGGTTTCAACTTCCGGCAGAAGATGAGGAACGGGCATGGCATTTTTACGAGCAAGTTTTTGGCTGGAGCACTGAAGAAGTTTACTCAAACAAAACGATGATGGGCGCAATACACGGTGAAATCGTACGACGCAGCGAAGAATTGAAGGAAACGCGCCTAGTCATTAGGGTCATCGATGTGGACGGAATGACAAAGCAAATTTTGAAATGCGGCGGAAAAATCGTGAAGGAACGAACTGAAATTCCCGAAATCCGCATGATGTATGTTTCTTTTTCGGACACGGAAGGGAATATCATCAATATTGTCGGAGATATGTGATAGATCTTAGCGCGGGGCAAATCAAAGCAAGATTTACCTCGGAGAAAATCGATCTGGGTTTGACTAACGGGTAACATTAGTTAAGCAAACATGGAGAATTATGCTCGTAAAATGCTGAATGGCTTTATCGCTATAGTAAGATACTAAACAAAACCAATATTAGTGGAGGAAAACAAAATGAGTCAACAAAATGTTCAATCGGAAGTTTTGAAAGTTCTTGCAGAACGTCATTCGGTCAAAGAATATCAACCCGGACATAAAATGCCAAAGGAGCATCTGGATCAAATACTCCTGTCTGCTGTACAAGCACCTTCCGCTTGGAATTTGCAGCATTGGAAATTCGTCGTTATCGAGGAGCAAGCTTACAAAGAAAAGCTGCACCCAATTGCTTATGGACAAAAACAAATTGTGGAGAGTTCTGTCGTTATTGCGGTTCTAGGTGACCTGGAAGCGAACAAAAATGTGGAGCCCGTGTTTGGTCCTCTTGTTGCTGCAGGCCATATGCCTAAAGAGCTTAAAGACTCGCTTGCCGGTCAAATCGAAGGAGCGTACCAACATCCCCAAGTTGCCCGCGATGAAGCGATCCGCAACGCCTCGCTTGCTGCCATGCAGCTGATGATCGCTGCGAAGGCAATTGGATATGATACATGCCCAATGGGTGGATATGACGCCGTTCGTTTCATTAAAGAATTCAATATACCTGAGCGTTACGTGCCTGTTATGCTGATCAGTGTAGGCTTAGCCGCCACACCAGCCAGACCTTCCCCAAGGCTCGCTTTGGATCAAGTTACCGTGTCCAATACGTTCTAACCATTCCTCATCAATCAAAAATACGAAAAGGCTATAGCCAGTTCGCCTAACTGACAATGAGCAAAAGCTAAAACGAACATACCTTGGAGGCTGCCGCCTGGATCGGCAGCCTTCGTTGCGTTAACGGTCTGAATAGTAAAGCTCCCTGGCTGCCGCCGTTTCTATTATTGGGATTAGTCTGTGCATCATAGTTTGATTGCAAATTTTACACTCATCCCTTATAATACTGAATAAATGTTCAGTATTATAAGGCTGTTTTTGTCTTAAAGAATCTGTTATTCAGAAAAGTGGTGATATTGTCGTGAATAAAAAGAAACAGCAAACCGAGCAAACGAAGAAGAAGATCGCCGATGCAGCAAGAGCTTTATTTGCTCAAAAAGGCTATAAAGCAACATCCATCGAAGATATCGTGAAAGCGACTGGGTGCAGCGCCGGTAACATTTATTATCATTTTAAGAACAAGGAAGGGCTATTTATATATTTACTTGAAGAGTGGAGTACGGAATGGGATAAGACATGGCTGGCCAAAGAAACGCTATACCCCACTACAATCGATAAATTATATGGCATGGCCGAGCATTTAGCGCTTGATCAACTCAATCATCCGTTAACCAAGGCCTCCGATGAATTTTTCAACAACTCAGAGAAAGCCCCAGATGTGGAGGAGCGTATTAATGAATTGGTTAAAGGTTATTTGGACTTTAATCAGCAGCTGCTCCAGAGGGGAATCGATAACAATGAATTCGAAATCATCAATGTTACCGGACTCGCCATTATTTTGGACTGTCTGATGCTTGGCTTAAGTCAACATAGCCGAAGGATGAAACGGGAGGAAGCATTGGCGACATATCGTTTGGCTATGGATGTGTTTCTGCATGGCATTGCCAAGCCAACCAGCTAGTCCCTTTTTTTTGTTATTATCCTGAATAAATATTCAGTATTTTCGTATGTATGGAGGAATTAAGAATGTCTTTATTATCAAAAAATCGGGGAGCCTTACCGATTCTCATGTTTAATCTATTTTTGGTTTTTTCGGGGATCGGCCTTGTCATCCCTATTATGCCTAAGTTCATGGAGAGTTTGGGCATTACCGGGGGGATTGTCGGCCTGTTGGTTGCAGCTTTTTCATTGACTCAGTTTCTTTTTTCTCCTTTGGCCGGCCGGCTGGCCGATTCCTTCGGTAGAAAAAAGCTGATTGTAATTGGTATGATCGTGTTCGCCTTCTCTGAAGGCCTGTTTGGGATAGCAAGTTCATCTGGCTTACTGTTTATTTCTAGGTTGCTCGGCGGCATTAGTGCTGCAATGATTATGCCGGCCGTTATGGCTTATGCGGCAGATATCACAACGCAAGAAGAACGCGCGGCGGGGATGGGATACATTACCGCAGCCATTACAACAGGCTTTATTATCGGACCGGGCATTGGCGGTTATATAGCTGAATTTGGAATCCGCGTCCCCTTTTTCGCCGCGGGTGCTGCGGGGATTTTCGCTGCATGTATCACATTATTGATACTTAGAGAATCGCATCCTTCAAAAGAAAATAGAGCTGATACTCAACCTAGCACAGTTGAACGGAGGGGTCTTCTATCACAATTGAGGTACGCATATAGAGAGCCCTATTTTCTAAGCTTGGTCATCGTTTTTGTCATGTCGTTTGGGCTTGCTAATTTTGAAACGGTCTTTGGACTGTTTGTGGATAAAAAGTTTGGGTTTGAGCCCAAAGATATCGCTTTTATTATTACGTTCGGGTCGATAGCCGGTGCGGTGGTTCAGGTTACGGCTTTTAGCTGGATATTAAAGCGTCTAGGTGAGCAACGTGTCATAACGCTCTGCCTTTTCTTTGCGGGCCTTTTTATTTTGCTGACGCTTTTTGTTCACAAGTTCTGGATGATTTTTGCCGTTACCTTTATTGTATTTTTGGCAATCGATATCTTACGACCGGCTATCAGCACACAAATGTCAATGGTGGCTGAGGATCAGCAGGGCTATGTAGCCGGCTTGAACTCTGCCTTTACCAGTCTCGGCAATGTTGCAGGGCCTATTGCAGCTGGTTTTTTATTCGACTTGGATGTCAATTACCCGTATACACTGGCATGCCTGGTATTGTTTATTTGTTTCGTCTTATCGGCTAAAAGTAAAAAGCGAAGATTGCTGGATGCCCATGCGGCCTCCTGATGAGAAGCGTTCTTCCTAAAGTGGTGATTCCTACCGCAAGATTGCAGGCCAAAGGAGCGTTAAATGTTATAGGCACTCATCCGTTATTTTTCAAAAAAAGCGCACTGCATATAGCAGTGCGCCTTTTTGATTAAAAAAATAAATGAAATGAATAATGAGTTATTGACCTTGAGTTAACTCCCAGTTGTATACTTATACATGTATTAAAGGTATTTCAACGTTAAAGACTAGAGTTCATTATAAATTTTGAACAATTTAACCGATTTCGTTCATTAATTAACAAATCGCGTCCATTTAACAATTGTATGATTGTTGAACATCGTTATAATAATATTCAGATGTACAATAAGATAGCATTGTTCATCATTGCTGTTTGAATAGCAAGAAACGGGTCCAAAAGATCAATGTTAATTCGGCCGCAATCAGAATAAGCGAAAGCGAAGGAGATAAAAACGATGTGTACAACGCATGCTTTAAGTGTAGCGAGTGCTAAGTCACCTTTTGAAAAAACGACGATTGAGCGTAGAGCATTACGCCCAAACGATATCTTGATCGATATTAAGTTTAGCGGCATTTGCCACTCCGACATTCATAACGCATATGACGAATGGGGCGGCGGGATGTTCCCGATGGTTCCTGGCCACGAGATCGCAGGAATTGTGGAATCTGTGGGATCGGCCGTTACAAAATTTGTAGTTGGCGATCGCGTTGGCGTAGGCTGCTTTGTGGATTCCTGCGGTGAGTGCGAATATTGCCTCAAAGGCGAGGAGCAATTTTGTACGAAAGGTTATGTTGGAACCTATAACTCCATAGATTACGACGGCAACCCAACTTACGGCGGATATAGCCAAAAGATCGTCGTCACCGAACGCTTCGTTGTACGTATTCCAGACAGCATAGAGTTGGATGTTGCAAGCCCGCTGTTATGTGCAGGTATCACGACTTATTCTCCTTTGAAGCACTGGAACGCGGGACCTGGGAAGAAAGTGGCTGTTGTGGGTATGGGAGGACTGGGCCACTTAGCCGTTCAATACGCACATGCCATGGGCGCGGAAGTAACGGTTTTGAGCCAGTCCATGAATAAAAAAGACGAAGCACACGAACTGGGAGCGGATCATTATTTTGCAACTAGCGATAAAGCTACTTTTAAAGAACTGGCTAATCGTTTCGATCTTATTTTAAACACAGTTGCTGCAAATCTTGACGTCGATGCTTACTTATCCTTGCTTCGCGTAGATGGTACGCTCGTTAACGTCGGTGCGCCTGCGGAGCCAGACAAATATCATGTCTTTTCTTTAATCATGCAGCGCCGGAGCATTGCTGGTTCACTTGTAGGCGGGATTCGGGAAACGCAGGAGATGCTTGATTTTTCCGCTCAGCATAGTATTGCTCCGAAAATCGAGTTGATACGTGCAGATCAAGTGGATGAGGCTTATCAACGTGTACTCGACAGCGATGTGCGTTATCGCTTTGTTATTGACATGTCTACGTTATAATATAGTGTTTTCTATCGATCTTACGGACCCCAACCGGGTGCTGGCAACAGATCAAGAAACGGACCACTGATTGAACAGTGGTCCGTCTTTCATTTCGTTATGCGAAGTGAATACGTGAAAGGATGTATAAACCGTGAAAAAAAGTTTTGATTTTAGGGGCAAATGGCCAAATCGCACGTTGTGCAATCAATCTTTTTCTTATAGAAACAGATGCACAATTAACTCTGTATTTGCGTAACGCTGTGAAGCTTCAAATTTAGACTATACGATACTAAGACCCGCATGGTTTACCCATAAAGATGAAATTGACTATGAGACGACTCAAAAAGGAGAAATCCTCAAAGGTTCGGTCGTTTCTTGCAAAGCGTAGCGCACCAGGTCGTCCAACTCGCGATTTCACCGGGAATGGAAGTCCGCCGCAGTTTAGGTGATAATAAGCCTGGAAATGGAAGACGATAACAATAAAATAAGCCGTATTTCCATAGAGGAAATACGGCTCTGATTTAATTGCAGTTTCTTTCCAACAACGTCCCCAGTTCTTCGGCTAGCACTTGATGGGGGAAAGGCCTGTCGTTCATAAACCAATATTCTACGACGCCAACGTAGGCGGAAGCAACAAATCTAACGATTACGTCTTTGTTTAGTCCGAGATTTTTTCCTTGTGTAACATCGACTTCATCCTGAAACTCTTCAACAAGAAAGTCCAGAAATCGGTTTCGAAAATAAGGGGCGCCTTTGCTCGTTAACATCATGGAGAAAAAGGTGTAGTTCTGATCGAAGTATTTCGTCCAAATCAATGAACCTTCAATAAAATTCAAATCAGCTGCTGATTTGCACATTTCGCGAAGTTCATCAATATGTGTTTCGATCAGCTTATCGAGTAAATCGTATTTATCCATGTAATGCAAGTAAATCGTTCCGCGGCTAACATTAGCACGATCGGAAAGATCTTGTATCGTAATGTCGTCAAAATTTTTTTCGGACATGAGCTCGAGTACGGCTTTCTTTAAAGCTTCTTGTGTTTTGAGTATTCTTCTGTCCACTTTCGGCATGGTGATCTCCAGTCTTCCTTATTGAATAGTAAATGATATTGTGTTTTTTGACATGATTTTTTTAGATATTATTATAATTATATACTATTGTTCACTAATAGATCAAGATTCATTCATCAATGAGTGCTTAGTTTATTGTATTTAGTATTGACTTGGAGTTAACTCCAGGAGGTAAAGTTATCTATTAGAGACTGTTTGTTTGACTTGGAGTTAACTCCAAATAAGACTATTTAAGTGGGAGGCGAAACGATATGAGAATGGCTGAAGTAAGTGCAAAGTTTGAGCTTTCACAGGATACGCTCCGCTATTATGAACGAATAGGACTAATTCCTCCGGTTAATCGCAATAACAGCGGTATACGGGATTATACCGAAGACAACCTTAGATGGGTAGAATTTATTAAATGTATGCGAAATGCCGGCATGCCTATCGAAGCATTGATCGATTATGTCGGGCTTTTCCAGCAGGGCGATGAAACCCTTGAGGCAAGAAAAGAACTATTGATCGATCAGCGCGACCAGCTTATCGTTCGAATGGAAGACATGAAGAAAGTGCAGGAACGACTCGATTACAAAATTGCACGTTATGAACAGACCGTGCTTGAAAAAGAGAAAAAGCTGAGAATGCCGGACGAACAATAGAAGTGAGTCGCTAAATGGCCTATAGACGTAAACTAATTTTTGATGTGAGGAGTAAACAATTATGGATCAATTCAAATTTAATCATACAGGTGAACGTCTCATTTTCCCGAAGGGTGAAAAAATTACGAATACCTATTTTACGGGAACGGCATGGCTTGAAATGCTGATTTCTAATGACGATACCTTTAATTATATCTCTTGACTTGGAGTTAACTCTAAGTGAGATAATATCAGCTATCTACAGGTAACCGTCATCGGAGTGTACTTCATATGTAGGAATACTATCTCTTGGAAAGTGGGGAATAATTCAAATGGAATATGTAAAACTAGGGAATACAGGACTGGATGTTTCTAGACTTTGTCTTGGATGCATGAGCTTTGGTGAAGCAGAGCGCTGGACTCATCCGTGGGTGCTTGATGAAGGGAATAGTCGCCCGATTATAAAAAAGGCTTTGGAACTTGGCATTAACTTTTTTGATACGGCTAATATTTATTCAGTCGGATCAAGCGAAGAAATGGTTGGTCGCGCTTTGAAAGAATATGCCAATCGAGATGAAATCGTCATAGCAACGAAAGTTCATTTTCGAATGCATCAAGGGCCTAATGGTGCAGGCCTTTCCCGAAAAGCAATCATGAGTGAGATTGATAAAAGCCTACAAAGACTAGGAACAGATTATGTAGACCTGTACCAGATTCATCGTTGGGATTACAATACGCCGATTGAAGAGACGATGGAAGCCTTGCATGACGTGGTGAAGGCAGGAAAAGCAAGATACATCGGTGCTTCTGCCATGTACGCATGGCAGTTTCTTAAGGCGTTACATGTAGCTGAGAAACATGGATGGACCCGGTTTGTATCTATGCAGAATCATCTCAACCTCATCTACCGTGAAGAGGAAAGAGAGATGATGCCGCTTTGTAAGGAGGAAAAAATCGGCGTTATTCCATACAGCCCGCTCGCATCAGGAAGATTGGCACGTGATTGGTCCGAAACGACACATCGTTCCAAAACCGACCAAGCCCAGAAAATGAAATACGAGGCAACTGCAGACGCTGATCGATTGATTGTTGACCGTCTTGCTGCAATCGCACAAAAGCGCGGCGTTCCCCGTGTTCAAATTGCGCTTGCCTGGCTATTGCAGAAAGATCCCGTAACAGCTCCAATTATCGGCGCTACGAAAATAGCCCAACTCGAAGAGGCGGTAGATGCGCTTACGATGACATTAACGCATGATGAAATTGCATCGTTAGAGGAGCTATATGTTCCCCATCCAGTAGTTGGCGCATTGTAAAACACCATTGCTTGGGGCCTGGGAAATACGCTGAAATCATACGATTCGCCTCTTGAGCTAGCTGCTTTATTTCCTCTTCAAACGCTATTGATCTCCCCGATAAAGTTCGGATATGGTAATATTAACGAATAATATCGATATATGGGGGAGTTCATGTTGTTGTTTTTCGAAATGGGTAACCTTCGTGTTCGCAAATTATCGAATGAAGACGCGGATTATATAGTACAGTGGCTTTCTAATCCATTGGTGCTGCAATATTACGCTGGAAGAGACCGCCCTCATAATATTGAGATGGTGCGAGAAATATTTTTTCAAGAAGAAGATAGTGAAACGAGATGCATTATAGAATACGCTTCTAAAGCAATAGGGTATATTCAATTTTATGAATTGGATGATGAAGGAAAAGGGGATTATGGTTATACAAATTTGAAAGAAAAAATATATGGTATGGACCAATTCATTGGAGAGGTCAATTATTGGAATAAAGGGATAGGTAAGTTATTAGTTAATTCAATGGTCAACTACTTAATAACTGAACTAAATGCAAGCAAAATTGTGATGGACCCACAGACTTGGAATGTACGAGCAATCGCGTGTTATGAAAAATGCGGCTTCAAAAAGGTAAAGCTATTGCCTAAGCACGAATGGCATGAAGGGGAACTTAGGGATCAATGGCTAATGGAGCTTTCTATGTAATTTTAATCGGAAACGATAATTGAATAATTCTTTTATAAGCAGGCGCTATGGTGACCTGCTCATTTTTTTATGCTAATGGGTGGAGGCTGCATGACGGAATAACGGTCCCAAGTTAATATATAACAAGTCAATGCAGTACAAATTATCGCTATCTAGTGATATGATGTGGTTATGATAAACTTGATGAATCCTTCAAAAATAAGGAAGTGTTAAACAATGAATTTCGAAACGGTTATGCAGGAGCTTGAAACTCTCGGTAAGGAACGAACCAAGAAAATATACATATCCAATGGCGCGCACGAACCACTTTTCGGTGTGTCCACAGGCGAAATGAAGCCCATCGCCAAGAAAATCAAAAAAAATCAACTTTTGGCTGAGCAGCTTTATACCACGGGGAATTACGATGCCATGTACTTTGCCGGCGTAATTGCAGACCCAAAAGCAATGACTGAAGATGATTTTAATCGTTGGATAGATGCGGCTTATTTTTATATGCTTTCCGATTATGTGGTGGCAGTTACCTTGGCAGAAACAGATATAGCACAAGAAGTTGCCGATAAATGGATTGCAAGCGGCGAAGAGCTGAGAATGTCAGCGGGTTGGAGTTGTTACTGCTGGCTTTTGGGTAATCGACCGGACGGTGAATTTTCCGAAAGCAAGCTTGCCAATATGCTTGAAATTGTGCAAAATACGATTCACGATTCTCCCGAACGAACAAAATACGCAATGAATAATTTTATTTACACAGTGGGGGTATCCTATTTACCTCTTCATGATAAGGCGTTCGAGACCGCAAAGGCTGTAGGCCCAGTTGAAGTCAAACGCGACAAGACAAAGAGCAAGTTTCTACACGCTTCCGAAAATATTCAAAAGGCAGTAGATAAAGGGCAGCTTGGTTTCAAACGCAATTATGTAAGGTGTTAGACTATTGTTTCGTCACAAGAACTCAGGCAACTCTTGAAATGTCGAATGACAAGAACATGTATTCATTTGGATCCACGCGCTGCGTGGTTCTTTTTTATGAATACATGTTCTTGTCGTTTGTCGAGGACAAGGGTCTAACCAAAATACAATTGGATGTCGTGAACGAGAGATTCTCAGTGTTAATCAAGGCCCTTGATAGTGTTGACTTTTCCATATCAGAAGGAGATTTCGTCGTTATTTTGGGTGCAAGTGGTGCCGGTAAAAAAAATTGAAAATCCGAGCACCGGACAGGACAAGAAACTTTTTCCTATGGATTTACCCTAAATATGCATATTATTTAACGAATACATCCAAAATAACTTGAATTTAAAAACAGAATGGAGGTCGGATCCTTATGAAACAAGATCAGCTAAGCAACTCAAAAATGGAGAAGCAGCCGGTTGCCTATACCAATTTAAATCACTCGGGAACAAGCTATGTGCAAAATGCGATTGAACATGTACCGGCGGAGAATTCCATTAACGAAGAAGCTTCGGAAAATTTGGCAAAACAGCTGATGCAAAATAAAGATAATGACATTGAAAAATAATTATGAAGTACGTGAACAAATAGAACGCTCTGAGGATTCTTGTGAAAACACTCCTTAAAGCCGATAATCGTAAGAAATAAACCGGCCTTATCTCCACGGCCCCCTAATTAAACTGGAGTCTTAGCCCCCAATTAATTAAACTATTAGCAAAGGGGAGGCATGTTAGATGGGGGGCAGGAGAATGCTGAAAGAAGTTCGGATA
>NZ_JABBYG020000019.1 GCF_012935325.2 Paenibacillus sp. PL91 | reverse complement strand
ATCAGACGGAAAATCAAGCTATTCTATGAAAACCTGATTTATGGGGGCCCAGACTCCGGAATTAGGGGGCCTAGCCGCTTATCGTAAAGGGACTGTCCAATAGGTCTGAAAAGACCTATTGGACAGCCCCTTTTCCCCATTTGTAGCCCTTCTTTACGTTAACGGGCAGGGTAGGGGAGTTGGTGTTGAATGAAAAAGGATATTTTTGGTATAGTTAAGGCTGAAAGTGATTATTTGAGATCATTCCTCGGGGGTATCTATGAAAACCTATATTTACATGGTCAGGCACGGACGATTTGTCAGAATCGTGCCATAACAATTTTGAAAAAAATTCTAAACAAATATAAAGGGCAGAAGGTTGTAATAGGGACTCATGGAGCTGTTATGACATTGATGATGGGGTACTTTGACCGCCAGTATGACTTGGATTTTTTATTAAAGACTTCAAAACCCGATATATACAGGATGGAATTCGATGAAGAAGTATTAATGGAAACAGAGAGATTATGGAAGGCAACTCCTGCGTGATTTAATTTAGCGTATTGCAATTTATCATTACACTAACGAGTAACAATAGTATAATAAGGAATCAGGGGCACAGGGATCCGGGAGCCAAAAAAAATAGGATGGAAGACTATACTATGAAGAAAAAACAACTCGTAGACTGCATCGTTTCGGGTTGTTTTATCATGGCTCTTACTTTTATATTAACTAAACATGACTCAATTGGAATACCAATTCTGATGGCAGGCTTAGGCTTCCAGATCTCAATTATCATTTCAAGGTTGAAACAAGCAAAGTGAAATTAATAATTTAACGTGGAACTTAACAGGGAGCAGTTTGCTACGGCAACTGCTCTTTAAGTGTGAAATGGCAAGACATGAGAGGATTCCAGTAGCGCTGCTTGGAAAATGTGTAGAAACGGGATCGAGTTAAGTTATAAATGGGGTGGCGACGACAAAGTCATCAAATTTAGTAAGGAGGATTAGGAAAACATAATCATAGTGAGGTGAATGATGAAAAATAAGGTGATCTTGCGAGACGTGAACGAAGATGATCTAGCGATATTTTTTGATCAACAATTGGACATGACTGCCAGCTATATGGCTGCCTTTACTGCTAAAGACCCAGCGGACAAGGACGCCTTTAATGCTCATTGGGAAAAAATATTAGATGACGAGAAGATTGCTAAAAAGACCATAATCTTTTACGGACAAGTTGCGGGGCAAGTTTTAAGCTTTGAACAGTTCGGTGAAACAGAAGTCAGCTACTGGATCGGACGAGAATATTGGGCAAAAGGGGTTGCGACTAGGGCACTTTCTCAACTTCTTGACTACGTAAAAATCCGTCCCCTTTATGCTCGTGCAGTGAAAGATAATATAGCTTCAATTCGAGTTTTGGAAAAATGTGGTTTTAAGGTTTGTGGCGAGGACAAGGGCTTCTCCAATGCACGTGCTGAAGAAGTCGAAGAATATATTTTGAAGCTACCGTATTAAGGCAAGCTCTATAATTTTTCACATGAGGAGAGGGTGTAACTTGTGCGCGAAACCTGTGTTCCAACCGGCGTGAAACTTAAAGATAGTGGCTTTGGATACACCTTGTCCTTAATAAGCGGAAAATATAAATTGATCATTATGTATTGGTTGTCTGAAAATAAAGTTATGCGGTTTAATGAGCTAAAGCGAAGTATCGGTACCATTTCCTTTAAAACGCAAAGCATCATGTTAAAAGAGCTGGAGGCAGATGACCTTATCATACGCAAGGAATTTCCCCAAATACCTCCAAAAGTTGAGTATTCATTATCTGAACGCGGTCTTTCTCTCATTCCGGTGCTAAATGTGATGTGCGAATGGGGGGAGAAAAACAATAGGTCAGCTTTGGAGGCTAAACAGCAATAGAGATACCTATTATGTTTAAATCAAAAGAAGTATTCCCTGAACAAGGAAATACTTCTTTTTCATGAATTAATAGCCGACTTTTACATATTGTCAACAAAATTCAAATATTTTAGTGCGCTTTTTTCCAATTCGCTCTCAGACCTCTCATTTTCCGTACCAGGCACATTTTCACCCGGCTCGTTT
This sequence comes from Paenibacillus sp. PL91, assembly GCF_012935325.2. Classification (GTDB taxonomy): domain Bacteria; phylum Bacillota; class Bacilli; order Paenibacillales; family Paenibacillaceae; genus Pristimantibacillus. Next base: position 130,345 of record NZ_JABBYG020000019.1, on the reverse strand, counting down.
TCCGTTCCATAAAACGCAAAGAACGAACGATAGTCTGCTTTGCAGTATTGGAAGGTCGTTTCAAACGGAACCAATATTTGTTCTAGCGTATAACGATATTTTCCTTTTTCATTGTAATCTCCTATTTTTATTCCCGCAGAAACACCAAGTGCAACTTTGCGTTTCTTTAATTTGTTGCCTCTGTTCGAACCGTAAGCCCAACCGTAAGCCAATACATCGTCAAGCCATTTTTTAAGGAGAGGCGGGCAGTTAAACCAATATATCGGAAACTGAAATACAAGATTGCCATGCGATTCAACCCATTTTTGTTCTTTTTCCACGTCTATGTTTCCGTCGGGGTAAACCTTATGCAATTCGTGAACAGTATATTTTTCCGGATATTTCATGAGTTCTTCTACCCATCGTTTATTAATGACGGATGTTTCTATGCTAGGATGTGTTACGATTACAAGAGTTTTCAAAGATTTATCCTCCGTATTTTTATTTTTTCTTTTTTTAGTATAAAGATTACACTGTGAATATGTAAGTATGCACTTTTAGTACAGGTACTGTAATAAAGGTAAGTGTCACGCTGCACATACACTTAGTGTTGCTAACAACATTTCTCGATTATTCGACGACCTTTTTTCTGCTTGCCAACACGGCTTGGTTTCAATCGAGGATATCTCACGTATCCACAGAAATAAGTAATGATTGACAGCTCTAATAGTAACGATTACAATCTAAAACATACAAATAGTAATTATTACGATTAAAGTAAAGGGGATGGCGTACATGTTTATTCACGGATGGAGGCAATGAGGCGGAGTGGAAGTTAAATTTATCAAAACGAGCCCAACCCAGAATATGACTATTCTAGTGGAGAGCCGTCTCGTCAGAAATATGTATCCGAAGGTTGCCTCGCGGCTTATGGCTTATGATCATGTCTTCGCTGAGCAAGTAGGATTTATCGAATCGGCGGAAAACGTGAAAGCTTGGGCGAGGCTCCAAATGATGGCAGGGGAGTTTTGCGGGAATGCGACAATGGCTTTGGCCGCGGTAATGGCTTGGAGGCGGCGGCTTCAGTACGGTGAAAGGCTTGAGGTTCCGTTGGAGGTATCAGGAACGAACGAGCTGCTGGTATGCGGAATCGAGGCGACGTCTAACGGCTATTTGTGCCGATTAAAAATGCCGCTACCCCTTGCGATTGACAAAACAACAGTCCTATTGGAAGGGGAACGAACCCCGGTAACAATTATCAAATATCCGGGAATCGTTCATGTCATCGTTAACGTTCGCGAGTTCGACCGGTCGGCCAAGGAAAAGGCACAAGATATGGCAAGGTTGGTAATGCTTCTGCAGGGTGAGGCGGCGCTGGGCGTCATGTTGTACCGGGAGGAATCGAGTGAGCTAGAGCCTCTTGTCTATGTTCCAGGCACGAATACGATGATTTGGGAACGAGGCTGCGGTTCCGGCGTTGCAGCGATCGGCGCGTATGCGGCTCTCGAGGCAGGAAGGGATATTCACTTAGAGATCAAACAACCTGGAGGTGTTGTTCAAGTGTGGGCCCAATGCTTGCATGGCAAACTTGCTGACTTGACGATACAAGGTCATGTCCATATATCCGCCGAAGGAACAGCATTTATTTAACCCGAGAGAGGGATAGAGGTGAATGAATGATCGCAAACGAAGACATCAAGCTTAAATTGGTTGACTATCACGACAATTTCAAAGAAATGTCACGTACATATGACAAATCCGATCAGCACGGCTCCGAATTGGAAGCCTTATTGGATAGGTTCTCTCACTTCGTCACGAATGAAAGCAACAAGGAGGCTTGGAATCGACTGGACCAGCAAGAACTTGGCTTACTTGACGGGTTTGTTTCAGAAATAAGAGAAGCATCGGCATTATGCGTAGCCATGATGGAGAAGTACCGGGCTGTCAGGCTGCGGAGCGGCTACGCTGCTATAGCCGACTATTTTAAAAACATCGAAGCATGCATTGAGAAGGAGTTCGGCGGTTTTTCGATTCTCCCAGAATCGAAAGTGCTGTTAATAGGATCCGGTTCATTCCCCATGACTCCGTTGCTTATCGCAAAACGAACCGGAGCTGAGGTCGTTGGAATCGATATCGATGAAGAAGCCATCACGCTCGGGCGGGAGGTTATAGCTCTGCTAGGGAGCGGTTTACCAATCCGGCTGGAGAACTTGCCGGCGGAGCAGCTCCCGTATGCGAGAGAGGCCACACACATTATTTTCAGTTCGACTGTTGGGAAGAAATACGAGCTGCTTGATCGATTGCATTCGATCACTAATGAACATGTTGTCGTGGCGATGAGATACGGCGATGGATTGAAGTCGTTATTTAATTATCCCATGCAGGAAATAGAGTGGGGCAAATGGAGACTATCGGATCGGATATTGCGTCCGGATCAAATTTTCGATGTCGCGTTGTACACCAAAATCTAGCTTAATGGGAAGAAGGAAGGTTAGAATGCGCAATTTCAAGCGGGTGCTCATAGCGGGAACGGGCCCTTCGTCCGTTCAGTTGGCGATCAGTCTGAAAAAAATATTGAATTGCGATATTGGAATCTCGGGAAGAAGGTCCGCCCGCGCGCAACATTTTTTTACTTCGCTCCGGCAGTCCGGCCGGCTCCTTCGCGCAAGCGTTCAGAACGACAACCATCATCGGATGGCGGGGGAATGTTCTGCTGACTATGTGTTCGAGGGATACGAAAACGTCGAGGGGTCCTGGGACACGCTCATCCTATCGGTGACGACGGATGCCTATCTCGAAGTAATGAAACAATTGCCCGACTCGGTTGTGAAGCAGCTGGCTTGCGTGGTGCTGATTTCCCCTACTCTAGGTTCCAATACGCTGGTCAGCGGATATATGAAATCCATACATGCGAACGGGGAGGTCGTAAGCTGCTCTACTTATTATGGCGATACGCGCTGGATACACGACGCACCTTCTGGGCATGTCATTACGGCTGCTGTGAAAAAGAGGATATACCTCGGATCAACTTGTTACCAGTCTGTGAACATCGATATCCTTTCCCATGCGTTCGATCGGCTGGGAATCGTTGCTGCTGAGATGGAGACGCCGGTTGAAGCGGAAACAAGAAATATATCTTTGTACGTGCATCCGCCTCTTTTTATGAATGACTTTTCTTTGAGAGCCGTTTTCGATGAACCGGATCGCATAAAGTACGTGTACAAAATGTACCCGGAAGGTCCGATTACGCAGCATCTCATTCGAGACATGCTAGCCCAGTGGAAAGAAATCTTGAATATTTTAAAGGCATTGAACATCAAAGGCATTAATTTGCTCCAATTTATGACGGATGATAACTATCCGGTTCGGTCGGAAAGCTTATCCCGCCATGACATCGACAATTTCGACCGGGTTGGGACGATTCACCAAGAGTACCTTCTGTACATACGTTACGCCTCATTATTGATCGATCCGTTCTCCGAACCGGACGAGGCCGGCAAGTATTTCGACTTCTCGGCGGTTCCGTTCAGGAAATCATTTATTAATCGCGATGGCCGCTTAGACATTCCACGAATGCCCAAGGAAGATTATTATCGGCTAAAAATCATACAAGGCATCGCGCGGCATTTGAAGGTAGGCTGTCCGACTATTGATCGCTTTCTTCGTGCGTATGAAACAAAAATCGCGGAGGTCGCGGAGTCTCTTAAAGGCAGACCATTATCCCAGGCATTCGCCGTTCAACAATTTCATGAAGACGTAAACATCATTTGCAGCAGCATACACTAGGAGGCAATTATTGTGAAGAAGAACAGGTTGAAGAGTATGTTGCTTATATTTACCATCTCCCTTTCGTTGCTCGCAGGCTGCAACACGGGAAACCGTGCCGGCGGTGGAGAAGGGGATGCCGGAACGAAGGCAGAGCTGACTTACGCGTCAGCCAAAGATATTAACAATATGAATCCTCATTTGTATACGGGTTCCATGCCGGCTCAAGGCATGATGTACGAATCTCTCGTCGAGAACACCAAAGAGGGAATAAAGCCTTTGCTAGCCGAATCATGGGACATTTCCGAGGATGGAAAGGTGTATACATTTCATTTGAAGCAGGGCGTGAAGTTCCATGATGGGGAGCCGTTCAATGCGGATGCGGTGAAACTGAACTTCCAGGCGGTGCTTGGTAACTCGGAGAAGCATGCTTGGATCAAGTTGTCGACGAAGATCGTGAACATAGAGGCAGCAGATGAATATTTGTTCGTGCTTACGTTATCAGAGCCGTATTATCCGACCTTAGTCGAATTATCTATGACCCGACCCTTCGTGTTCCTGTCGCCCAAAGATTTCAAAAATGGCGACACAAAAGACGGCGTGAACGGCTTCCACGGCACAGGGCCGTATCAGCTATCCGAGCACAAGCTCGATGAATATGCCGTATTCGAAGCCAACGAAGCCTATTGGGGCGGTGCTCCCTCGATTAAAACCATCACATCCAAAGTACTTCCGTCCGGAGAAACGACATTCTTGGCGCTACAGAAAGGAGAGGTCGATTTCGTTTTCACGGACGACAGGGGGGCGGACAGCATCGATATGGAGGCTATGAACCGGCTCGTCGAATCCGGCAGCTATCAGCTGGTTCGAAGCGAAGCCATGAACACGAAGATGATCGTGGCGAACAGCAGCAGGACGGAGAACCCCGCCAGCGAGACCGCCGTGCGTGAAGCCATCTGGCATGCCATTGACCGGGAGACGATTAGTAACGACATCTTGGAAGGCACGGAAAAGCCGGCCGATCGGCTGTTCTCGGAGAACGTGAACTACGCCGATATCGAGTTGGAAATGAGAGACTATGACTTGGATCAAGCCCAAGAACTGCTAGATGTAGCGGGCTGGACAATGCCGGAGGACGGAGCGGTCAGGCAGAAGGACGGAAAAAAGCTGTCCATGAGCCTATATTACGACAGCAACTCGCCTTCCCAAAAAACGCAAGCCGAGTTCATCCAAAGTTCCTTGACCACGATCGGTGTCCGGCTAGAACTCATAGGCGAAGAATCGGCTTCTATCGCAAGTCGCAGAGCGTCGGGCGATTACGACTTGTTATTCAATCAAACCTGGGGATTGGCTTACGATCCGCAGAGCACCATCTCGGCGTTCACTGCGGCGTCTTCTTATTTCCACGCGACGAGCGGCATTGCGCAGCACGATGAGCTATACCAAAAAATAGACGGGGTGATGGGTTCCATGGATGAAGAGTCGCGCCAAGCGCTGTATGCGGATATCATGCGAATCGTTCACGACGAAGCCGTGTTCATTCCGATCACGAACGGCAGCGTCACCGTGATCGCTCCAAAAGAGTTAAAAGGCATCTCTTTCAAGCAAACCCAGTTCGAGCTTCCATTCGAGCGGATGAGCTATTAACCGATTCTTAGAAAGGAAGCAGCCATGATTCCCTATATTGCTCGCAGGCTAGTCCTTGCGCTTCCTCTGCTCGTCGTCGTTTCATTTGTCACCTTCATTCTGATCCGGCTTTCTCCTATGGATCCGGCCGAGGTCATCCTGCGGGCGCAAGAAACGCCGCAGCTCACCGACGAATTAATCGAGCAGACAAAAGAAGAGCTGGGGCTGAATCAACCCTTTCTTATTCAGTTTGCCAAATGGCTGATCTCCTGCATGCGGCTAGACTTCGGGGATTCGTATGTGTCGGGACAACCGGTATGGTCGATGATTGGCCCAGCGTTTGTAAATACGTTATTTTTGACGCTTATTTCATCCTTTTCCATTATTTTATTGTCTACTTTGCTTGGCGTCGCGTGCGCGCTGAGAGAAGGGACGTTCGCCGATAAATCGGCAAGGGGAATATCCTTCCTCTTGACAGCCGTACCTTCGTACGGGTTAGCATCCGTTCTGATCTGGCTCTTCTCCGTGAAGCTGGACTGGCTTCCGACCAGCGGCATGGATTCGTACAAAAGCTACGTCCTTCCCGTTGTCGTCATCACCGTCGGTTATGTCGGCATTTATTTCAGAACGGTGAGAAGCTCGGTATTAAGCAACAAGAACGAAGACTATGTACTGTACGGGAGGGCATGCGGTTTATCCGAAAAAACGATCACTCTCCACATCCTCAGAAATTCCTTGCAAGTAGCGATTTCGATATTTTGTATGGCGATTCCGATCATTCTGGGCAGCACGGTCGTGATAGAAAATGTATTTGCGTGGCCTGGGCTTGGCAGACTCAGCATAAAAGCCATTCTTAGCAGGGACTTTCCCGTCATACAAGCCTATGTGCTTATCGTGGCTGTTGCTTTCGTCGTCATCAATACCGTGTCGGACATCGTCAACGCCGCGCTGAATCCTAAGCTTAGAAAGGATGTCCCATGACATTAATCAGAAATTTGATGAACGATAGATGGGCTGCTGCGTCCATATTCGTCATTGCGATAACGCTGCTGGCTGGCGCATTTGCCCCCTGGATTGCACCCCATGACCCGTTTGCGGTGAATATGAAGCTGCGATTTGCCCCGGTGTCGTGGCAATATTGGCTAGGCAACGATCATCTGGGGCGCTGCGTGTTATCCCGAATCCTGTATGGCATTCGTCCCAGCGTCTTGTGGGTATTGGCCACGCTGGCGGTTTCCGTTCTGATCGGGTCAGCTATCGGCTTTGTGGCAGGTTATTTTAAAGGGAAAACGGATGCCGTTCTGATGAGGATCTGCGATGTGATGCTTTCCTTCCCGGGATATGTCATGACCTTGGCGATCGTCGGGATGCTGGGGCCGGGACTCGAACATATACTTCTGGCGTTTCTCGTGATGAAATGGGCTTGGTTCGCCAGAGTTATCAGAACCTCCGTCATGCAATATTCGGAGGCGGACTACGTAAGATTCTCCAAGGCTATCGGCATCCGGAGTCGGAGCATCCTGCTTAGCCATGTCTTTCCTCGCGTGCTTCCAGACATCGCCGTTATTTCGAGCGGCTCGATTTGCTCGATGATTTTGCAGGTGTCGGGACTCTCGTTTCTCGGCCTGGGCATTCAGGCTCCGCACGCGGAATGGGGGATGATGATGAACGAGGCGAGGGAGGTCATGTTCTCCAGACCGGAGTTTATGCTTGCGCCTGGCCTAGCCATCGTGATCGTCGTATCGGCGTTTAATTTTCTAGCCGACTCCCTTCAGGTCGCGCTGGATCCTAAGCTCATGACGCGAAGCATCAGGCGTCGATCGAAAGAGGTGAAACGGACATCGTATGAGTATATTAGAGGTTGAAAATCTTAATGTATGGGACGGGGAGACGGGGCGCTCGATCGTTCGGGGCAGCAACTTTCGGCTGCAGAAAGGCCAATGCTTGGCCATTGTCGGCGAAAGCGGGAGCGGCAAGTCGATGACCTGCAAGTCCATCATGCGGTTAAACCGGGACCCGATCCGACAGTCCGGACGTATTTCATTGAAAGGAGAAGACATCAGCCGTCTCACCGAACCAGAGATGCGGAAGAAAAGAGGTAAAAACCTCTGCATGATCGTTCAGAACGGAATGACCGCGTTCGATCCAACGTGCGTCATCGGTGTTCATATGCGGGAGACTCTTCATACGCATTTCGGCTGGAACAAGACCGAAGTCGAAGAAACCATGAAAAAAACGATGGAAAGCGTCATGCTGCAGCATCCGCTCGATCTGATGAACAAATACCCGCATCAATTGTCGGGCGGTATGCTGCAGCGTGTCATGATCGCTTTGGCACTGGCGCTAATGCCGGACGTTATCATCGCCGACGAGCCGACGACGGCGCTTGACGCGATCTCGCAGTTTGAAGTCATGGAGCAGTTCATGCAATTGCGTGAACGGATGGGCTGCTCTATGCTCTTCGTCTCCCATGACCTGGGCGTTGTGAAGAAAATAGCCGATGAAGTCATCGTCATGAAAGATGGAGAGATTGTGGATCAGGGGAGTATGGGAACTGTCTTGGCCGGCGGAAGCCATTCCTATACGCAATACTTGATCTCTTCGCGCTTGGCGTTAGGGAATAATTTTTATTCCATCATGGAAGGAGAGGCTTAATTGCTTAAGGTGGAGGGGGTCGCAAAGTCATACCGGACCGGCAATTTGTTCGCTCAAAAAAGTCGGCATATTTTAAAAGACGTGAGCTTCGATTGTAGGCACGGCGAATGCCTCGGCATCATTGGGGAAAGCGGGAGCGGCAAGTCGACGCTCGGACGGCTCATATTGGGAATCGAAAAACCCAATCGGGGAACGATTCGGCTAGATGGCAAGGATATAGGGGATCGGAATTCGCGAATAGGCCGCATAAGCGCCGTATTCCAGGATTATAGATCTTCCCTGAATCCTTTTTTTACGGTCGAGCAGGCCATCATGGAACCTATGAAAACCGTGAATCGGGCAACTCGCATGCTACAAGGCAAGGTCGAAGAATTGCTGCAGCTCGTCGGCTTGAATCCTTCCTACCGATCTAGGTACCCCCACGAATTGTCGGGAGGTGAAGCGCAAAGAGTCTGCATCGCTAGGGCAATATCGACCGAGCCTCCATACCTTTTACTGGACGAGGCGGTCAGCTCGCTGGACATTTCGGTTCAGGCGCAGGTGTTGGAGTTATTGAAGACATTAAAGAACCGGAACAAAATGAGCTACATTTTTATTACGCACGATATTCAAGCCGCTGCCTATCTTTGCGACAGAATCATGATCTTCCGTTGCGGACAGATCGAAGAGATCGTCGAAACGAAGAGGCTGCGGGATGTTCGTTCGGCATACGCAAGGAAATTATTGGAGTCTTCGATATGTTTTAATGATTAGGGGAGAGTAGGCCATGCGCGGAGCTTTGTCATTTCCGTTTTTGCGTTTATACGCGCTGGCGCTGTTGTTCTTTAGCGGCAACGCGATTCTGAACGTCATTATTCCGCTCAAGGGAGAATCGCTCGGAGCAAGCAATACAACCATCGGTTTGATTATGGGTGCCTATTTGTTTACGACCATGTTCTTTCGCCCGTGGGCGGGAAGCATCATTCAACGGCATGGGTCGATCAAAGTACTTCGTACGATTCTGATCATCAACGGATTTGCATTAATTCTGTACACATTTACCGGGTTGTCAGGCTATTTGGTCGCCCGAATGCTGCAAGGAGTGTCTACCGCTTTCTTCTCTATGGCGCTGCAGATCAGCATTATCGACGCGCTGCCGGAGAAGGATCGTTCGCAAGGCATTTCTCTCTATTCTCTGTTTACGTACATGCCGGGAATAGCGGGACCGCTGTTGGCTCTAGGCCTTTGGGAGAACGGTGGGATAAACGCTTTTGCGATCGTTATGGTTTCCATCGCTGTATTGACAGGCGTATTCGGTTACGGCGCCAAGATAGCCCGAAGCCCGGAAACGCCCGAGTCTCCGATGAACCCAAGCGTCCGGCAAGGTTCGAACATGATTCAATCGTTAGGAGAGCTTGTTAAAAATCCTTTTTTGCTCAAATGTAGCGTGATGATGCTGTCAGCTTCCCTCGTCTTCGGCGCCGTTACCGCCTTTGTTCCGCTGTATTCAGAGGAAGTACCCGGCGGCAGTGCCGGCATCTATTTGATGCTTCAGGCGGGAACCGTAGTACTAGCCAGGTTTGCGCTTCGAAAGAAAATTCCTTCGGACGGCAAGTGGCATACAACATATATGGCGTGCACGATGCTGATGCTGGCGGTAGCGTCGCAAAGCGTCGGCTTAGCCGATATAGGCGGCGTCCTCTTTTTTTACCTAGGCGCAGTACTGATGGGAGCTGCCCAGGCCATTCTCTACCCGAGCCTGATGACCTATTTGTCCTTTGTTCTGCCACAGCTGAACCGAAATGTATTGATGGGCATATTTATCGCTTCGGCCGATCTCGGCGTATCCCTAGGCGGTATATTGATGGGCCCGGTAGCCGATTTCTTCTCGTATTCGTTTATGTATACCATTTGTGCGCTTTTGAGCTCAGCGATGATTCTAGTTGCAATCGATCAAAGGGAGATGTGGAGTAGACTTAGTAAGAAAAAGATCGGAGTTTCGAAAAAAGAACGGGGGTGATGAACATTCGCATTATTCAGTCGACATGGCTATTTATACACGGTGAAAGAACATCTTCTTGAACCTCTGTTGTCGTGTAGAAGCAAATTAATGGGCAGTTCCAGTGAGATGAGAGAACCACTCATGTGTTTATGTTCGCCGTAAGCCCCTAACTATTTTCTCGTCCACATTACCGCATGTGTTTCGGGGGCATGCCCCAACCAGCCTAAATATGGGTTAACAAGTAGGAGGATAAACGGAATAGCTCTCAAGATCAAAGTCTCACAAGCAGGATAATTCCAACCATATAGAGAATTATCAAATCTGTGAAACATGCTGTAATATTCATTGAGGGGGATCTTTTTTGATCATTAAAGCTGTTTTTGTGGATCGCGATGGAACTTTAGGTGGGAATGGTCACTTCATTCATCCTCGAGATTTTGAGTTATTCCCTTCATCATTAGCAGCACTGGAGTTATTAAAAGATCATGGAATTAAAATATTTGCCCTTACTAATCAACACAACATCACTAAAGGCCTAGCGACGGAATTAGAATTTCAAAAAGAATTTGAAAGCTATGGATTTGATGCGGCATATATATGTCCACATGAGCCAGAGGAGGGCTGTGAGTGTCATAAGCCAAGACCTGGTATGCTTCAAAAAGCTGCAGCTGAGCATGAACTAGATCTGACTCAATGTGCTGTTATTGGTGACGTGGGTTCAACAGATATGCTTGCAGCTGCCGCAGTAGGAGCCAAAAGAATCCTTGTAGAGACAGGCTGGGGTAAGCAGTCTTTGGAAAAATACCGTCACAAGTGGTATGAGCAAGCATCACCAGATTTTGTAGCGATGGACCTCTTCGATGCTGCAAAATGGCTAGTTGGCAGGAGCCGTAAAAATCAAGAATCGATATGATGCAATTAAAATGAAATGTATGATTGTGACACAAGCTGCCAGAGGACAAGAACATGTATTTATTAAAATCCACGCGGTGCGTGGTTTTTTTATTTTATAGATATAAGTTCTTGTCCTTTCCCGAGGACAAGAACTAATATCCATTGCTGATTCTGAAGATTCTTCGGTTAAAAGGAATGCTAATATAACAACAACAATATATTTAATTTAGGAAAATTTTTATTGCAAAACGATAAATTACGTGTTAAAGTCAAATCAAAATTAATAATAAGTGAGGGGCTTTTATGGAACGAGGAACTACACTGTTTTTAAAGGTAGCTGTTATTATTATTGGAATCCCGGTTCTTGCTTTGTGCATATTTTTGGTGCCAGAGATAGCGAATTTTGCGGCAGAATTGTATCCAGATCATACTTTTTTGAAATATCTCGTTTTAATCGATTTGTATGCAACGGCGATACCTTTTTACTATGCTTTGTACCAAGCTTTTAAACTCTTAGGCTATATTGACAGGAACAAAGCTTTCTCGGAATTATCTGTAAGCGTTTTAAAGAATATAAAATACTGTGCTATCACAATCAGTAGCTTGTTTGTGGTAGGAATGCCACTCTTCTACCTCATAGCGGAGAAAGATGATGCTCCAGGTATCATAGTAATCGGAATGGTCTTGATCTTCGCATCCATGGTGATTGCCGTTTTTGCTGCTGTTCTCCAAAAGCTTTTAAAAGAGGCAATTGATATAAAATCAGAAAATGATTTGACGGTCTGAGGTGAATAACATGGCGATTATAATCAATATTGATGTGATGTTGGCTAAAAGAAAAATGAGCGTAACAGAACTTTCGGAGAGGGTTGGAATAACAATGGCTAACCTTTCTATATTGAAAAATGGAAAGGCAAAAGCGATTCGATTATCAACTTTAGAGGCGATTTGTAAGGCTTTAGAATGTCAGCCTGGAGATATATTAGAATACAAAAGTGACGCAAACACCACCATTATCGGTTAATGTAAGTAGTGATAGTGCTCCAACAAACATTGATGAGCAGGCGCTATGGTTGCCTGCTTTCTTTTTATTAACTAACGGGCAGAAATGCGAAGCAATAGCGGCATGTGAATATCGAAAATCAGGATCTTGTTTTACTAATTATGGTAAAAACTATTCGGAGCCAACTGTATGTTTATATGGAAAATAACTCTACACATGAGTAGAGTTATTTTTTTTGCATTTTTAACTGCTTGTCTCGTCGTTTCGATTAAAATATTGGACAATAAAATCTCTGAAACTGCGAGCCGCCATGGAAAGGTAACGTTTGTTATGCCATACGATTTGGAAATGGCGTTGGCAAACAGGATATTCGATGGACAGTAGATGAAGAGGGGAATTCGGTCCTCCGCAATTACCGACCAGCGCAATACCCAGTCCTGCGGAGATAAGTTTGGCAATAGCAGACGGTTCGTCGACCCTGCAAACGTAATTCGGAGATATTCCTGCCGTATGGAAGAAATCATCATTCATTTTTTGAAAATGATACCCTTCTTTATAACCGATAAACGGCTCATCAGCCACCTGGTTTAAGCGGATGATCGGAAGACCCGCTAAACGATGCGCTGGAGGAACGGCCAAATAAACATCTTCGTTTAATACGGACAACGCACTGAAATCCGGCCTTTCCATAGGCAATGGGGTAAAGCAAATATCGACTTCACCGACTTCAATGAGATGAGCCATCTCTTCCATCGAAGCCTGAGTGATCCGAAAGTTGACATTCGGATGAAGAGAGAGGAAAGCGTTCAAAGGTTCCGATAAACGATCTAGAGTCGATGTAGCCAAATGAATGCTCCCGTGCTCCAAGCCTGCGAGATCGGATACTTCCTTTTGTCCCTCTTCCAATAGGGTGAGGGCCGCCTCCACTTTATTCAAAAACGCTTTGCCGAACGCATTGAGCCGAATTTTCCTGCCATCACGGTCAAATAGAGGCACCCCCACATCCTTCTCCAAGCGGGCGATCGTCTTGCTGAGAGCGGGTTGCGCGATCCGCAGATCTTGTGCAGCTTTCGTCATATGTTCCATTCTAGCTACCGTACGAAAATACTGCAGCTGCAGCAGCTCCATCTTCGGCCTCCTTATATACTCAAGGGAATGAATGATATAGAGTAAGATGTATTTTTATTTATCAATTATCCGATATATGATAATTCTACGCAAGCGGAATACAAACTTCCCGGGAAGAATTGCTTGCCATTCGAATAAAGTGTGCGGAACCCCAGCCTACAGAAAGCGAGATGAAGAAGTGGAAACCGGAGTGCAACAGCAAGCAGGAGAACGCTTGATTCGAATTCTCGCATTCACGCTTGTCGTCTCTGTGATGAGTGCGACGATGTTCAATATCGTATTGCCCGAGATTCGCGCTGAATTTCAGCTTTCCTTACCGCAAGTGAGCTGGGTTACGTCAGCCTTTCTGCTGATCTATGCTATCGGTACCGTAATCTATGGGAAGCTGGCGGACATCTACAAGCTCAAAAATTTGCTGACGTTCGGTCTGATCTTTTTTGCGTTCGGATCCATGATCGGCCTAACTGCCCAAGCTTACTGGATGGTTCTGCTAGGCCGAATTTTGCAAGGGGTGGGGGCAGCGGTCGTTCCGGCAACGGCCGGCATTATTCCGGTTCGATATTTTCCCCAGGAGAGTCGGGGGCGGGCACTCGGGATATCGATGACCGGTTTGGCGATCGGCGGTGCAATCGGCCCGATCATTGCTACTTTGTTGGTTAGTGTCGTTCATTGGCGATGGCTGTTCTGCATGCCTCTCTTGACCCTATTGGCATTGCCGTATTACCGCAAATATTTGGATGATGAGCATGGAAAAGCAGACAACATCGATTGGTTAGGTGGGGGACTTCTCGCCGGAACGGCTGCGCTGCTTCTGCTTGCGATCACGAACAAAGCGTGGGTGCCTGCAGTAGGTTGTCTGGTATTGTTTATCATGTTTATGGCTAGAATCCGCCTCGCGGTGAACCCGTTCATCCGGCTTGAGCTCTTCTGTAATAAAAGCTACTCCCTTGTGCTGACGTTTGCATTTCTGACGACCGGAATCGGGTACTCGCTAGCTTTTCTAAGCCCGCAGCTGTTATCCCAAGTCAATCATTTGGCTCCTGGCTTGGTCGGTTTCACATTGGTTCCGGCTGCCGTCACGACTGCGATTCTAGGGCGGAAAGCAGGTAAACTAGCGGATGAAAAAGGGAATCCACGCCTTTTCTACACAGCTTCCGCGTTGCTATTAACCTGTTTCGTTCTATTGTCTTCCTTTGCGGGAATTTCCCCCGTTTATGTGGCCATCTTTCTAATCTTCGGCAATGTGGGGCAATCGTTCATGATGATAGCATTGTCCAATACAATTTCCCGGTCGCTGCCAAAGGAACAGACGGGAGTCGGAATGGGACTACTTGCAACGCTTAACTTCATTGCCGGGGCCGTTTCCGCAGGCGTTTATAGCACGACGGTCGACCAAGGCGCAAGTTCCGGTTGGAATGCGGTGAATTCGCATCCGAACGCGTTCGCTTACAGCAACATTTATCTGGTTCTTGCCATCTTGCACGTAATGATTTTATTACTCTATTATTATCAATTCGGCAGAGTCGAGCGCAGGAGAAAAACAGCATGACGTCGACTTTGTTTTGAAGCATAAAATCACCTCAATAGCATTCTTATCAAATAACCAAGGAGGATTATCCTATGAGAGCAGCAGCATTTACTTCGTTTGGAGGACCGGAAGTCATGAGAGTGATGGAGGTACCGGATCCACAGGCTGGTCCGGGTCAAGTTAGGGTCCGCGTGAAAACGGCCGGCGTACAGCATTACGATTGCGCTGTTCGCGGAGGTTGGACGCCAGCTTATGGGATTGCGGTGAATTTTCCGCAAATTCCGGGCAATGAATTCGCAGGAATCGTCGATCAGGTTGGGGAAAGGGTAACCGGATTCTCGAAGGGCAGCGAAGTGCTCGGCTTCGCAATATTGAATTGCTACGCCGAATATGTGGTTGTCAGCGCCGACCAAATCGTGAGCAAGCCCCAGACCATGTCTTGGGAAGAAGCAGGCGGGTTGACCGGCAACGGTCAGGGTGCTTACATCGCCTTGAAAGCGATCGGTGTTGAACCGGGCGAAACCGTTCTGATCAACGGTGCGGCCGGCTCCCTAGGCGCTTTTGCCGTACAGCTGGCGAAGGAGTGGGGAGCGAAGACAATAATCGGCACCGCTAGCGAGAGCAACCATGACTATATTCGATCTCTGGGCGCCATACCGGTTACGTATGAGGAAGGATTGGCCGGGCGGCTCCGGGAGCTCGCACCGGACGGCATCGACGCCGCTTTCGATACAGCCGGGGGAGAAGGACTCCGGGCTGCGGTGGAATTGGTACGAGACAAGAACCGCATCTGTACTTTCTTCGCCTACGACCTTATTGAGGAGCTTGGCCTTCGCATCGTCATTGGCGAACGCTCGGCAACCCGCCTTGCAGAGCTGGTGGATCTTCATACAAAAGGCAAGCTTCTCATCCATATCAGGCAGGCCTTCCCGCTGGACCGAGCGGACGATGCGCACCGGGCCATCGAATCTAGGCACGGCCGCGGGAAAATTGTTCTTATGATTGATTAAGCGGTTTATTTTCTATAGTTGCTCCGCCATATATTCTGGTGAGTGCAGCATTTCATTTTATGCCTAATCCACCACTCTACGATTCCAACGAAAGCTGAGGCCATAGGGGCGGATAGCATTGGACAACGTGAAATCTAAGGTAATCATCATTACTGGAGCATCCAGTGAAATAGGGGAAGCCACAGCCAAGTTATTGGCCTAAAAGGGAGCTAAGGTCGTATTGGCGGCAAGAAGAGCGGATCGTCTGCTAGCCATCGTTAATGAAATTGAACAAGAAGGTGGAGAATCTGTTTATATTAAGGCGGATGTTATCTCATCCGAGGATATGCAGAAAGTGGCACAGCTTGCCTTGAAGCAGAATGGTCGTATCGATGTGGTGAACAATGCTGGGACGTATTTCGGAATCAGAACAGCAATTCATTACCCAAGACAATGGTCGATGGATATCATTAGGGCTTGTTGTTGGTGAGAAACATAAAGGTTGAATGAGCCACTCTAAAGCTGAGTGGCTCTTTTTTTTGTATTATCAACAATCTAAAATGTCCAGCAATAAGGGATAGTATCAGAGAAGCTGACACCACTTATTAAGGCAGGTTAACTGGAAACGTCCGATCGGTATATTAATGTTGTTGACACGACACCAAATGGTGACCTATAATAAAAGTGTCACTAAATGGTGTCCAATTAGGAATTAGTCAATTGGAGAGGTTTGAACCTGATTGAGAAGGACGTGAAGTTAACGGCTGTCCCTAGGTAATAATATTTAGGAGAGGGTGTTGTGAGCGAAAACAACCAGTTGCGGGATGTGTTTGACGCGATTGCAGATCCAACTAGACGCCGACTGATTCGACTGTTAGCAGAGGCAGATGAGATACCGCTTCATGAATTAACGGAACAGTTTCAAATGGGCCGTACAGCGGTTTCCAAGCATTTGACAATTCTTAAAGAGGCCGGACTGGTAATTGATCGAAAAGTCGGAAGAGAAACACGATTTAGACTAAACGCCTCTCCACTCAGAGAAATTCAAGATTGGTTGGCTTTCTACAGCAAGTTTTGGAGTGCGAATATGTTGCGCTTGAACCAACTATTAGAGGAGGAAGAAGAATGAGTTTAACATTATCCTTGGATTTTCAGTACACGTCATCGATCGAGAAGGTTTGATCCGCCTTAACCGATTCAAGCAAGCTTGCCAAGTGGGTGGTCAACATCCAAACCAGTCAGGCGATGGAAAATGATTTTAAGCCCGTTGTAGGACACCGTTTTCAGTTTCGCACTCAGCCTTCCGAATGGTGGGATGGAATTATTGACGGCGAAGTGCTTATCGTGGACGCACCAAACCGGGTGTCCTATACTTGGGCCAGCGGAGGGGAGAAGCATACGGTCACCTGGACGCTGCAGGATTTAGGTGACGGAAAGGTTAACCTTCATCTCGAACAAACCGGATTCGCAAATGCTCAAGGACTCGAAGGCGCTAAGTATGGCTGGGGTAAATGGTGCGGCGAGCTTAAAAAGGTAGTGGAACAATAAGCGCATTCGGCGCTAAAACATCTCCTTCCCCCATTCCAAATGAATGGGTACGATAGTTGAACCCTGCTTGACACGAATCAACATAAACCGGCTGCCTGTAGTTTGAAGCCGGTTTATGTCTACTTCGGACAATCTGACAAGTTCTTGTCGTTTCGGGTCAAGGCAGGATAAATGGTAAAATGTGAATATAAGTAGAAATTAACACGTTCGGAAGGATGTTAGGCATGAGCGAATCTAATCAGGAGTATATCGTAATATCGGGTGCGAGGGAAAACAATCTCAAGAACGTATCCTTGCGGATTCCCAAGCGGAAGATCACGATCTTCACCGGAGTATCCGGATCCGGCAAGTCATCGATCGTTTTCGATACGATCGCAGCAGAATCCACGCGATTGCTGAATGAGAACTTCAGCATGTTCGTTCGCAATTTCCTGCCCCGCGTTCCACAGCCGGATACGGACGCCATCGAGAACCTGAGCATGGCTGTAATTGTGGATCAGAAACGACTGGGCGGTGGTTCCCATTCCACGATGGGCACGATTACCGATATCTCTCCCATACTGCGTCTTCTCTTCTCCCGAGTGGGTCAGCCCTATGTTGGACAAGCGCACATGTTCTCGTTTAACGATCCGCAAGGCATGTGTCCCGAGTGCAGCGGTATTGGTCGCAGGCTGGGCGTCGACATGAGCAAAGCAGTGGACATGTCAAAGTCGTTGAATGAAGGGGCTATTACGCTGCCGGACTATTCGGTGAACGGTTGGGAGTGGAACATGATCGTGCAGTCGGGGGACTACGATCTCGACAAGAAGCTGTGCGATTATCCGGAAGAGGAACTGGAGCAACTGCTGTACGCCAAGGCAAGGAAAGTGAAAATGGATTTCGCCGGTAAGGCAACGAATATTACAGTGGAAGGCGTCATTGAGAAGTTCACCAACAAATACATCAAGCAGGATGTGAAGACGAAGTCCGAGCGCACACAAAAAGCAGTAGCGCCGTACATTTCGGAAGGTCCCTGCTCCAGCTGCCGCGGTGCGAGACTCAGTCAGGCCACGCTCAGCTGCAGGATCAATGGACTCAACATTGCGGAGTTGTCCTCCATGGAGGTCGGGCAGCTCATCCGCGTCATTCGGGAGATTGACAATCCTGTCGCTGCGCCGGTCGTCAAGTCGCTGACGGAGCGGCTGCAGCATCTGGTGGATATCGGACTTGACTACTTGACGCTGGACCGTGAGACTGATACATTGTCCGGCGGCGAGTCGCAGCGCGTCAAGATGGTGAAGCACCTGAGCGGCAGTCTGGTGGATGTCACTTACATTTTCGATGAGCCCAGCGTTGGCTTGCACCCCCGTGACGTACACCGGTTAAATGAATTGCTGCAGAAGCTGCGCGACAAGGGCAATACCGTGATTGTCGTCGAGCATGATCCCGATGTGATCAAGTTGGCGGATCATATCGTCGACGTCGGGCCTCACGCCGGCAGCCGCGGCGGTACCATCGTATATGAAGGAAGCTTCCAAGGCCTGCTTGAGGCAGGTACATTGACAGGCACCCATATGAAGCGGCCGCTCAAGCTGAAGCACGATTGCAGGCAGCCATCCGGCAAGCTGTCCATCAAGGATGCCACACTGCACAACCTACAGAATGTGAGTGTGGATATTCCAACCGGAGTGCTGACAGTCGTTACGGGTGTCGCCGGCTCGGGCAAGAGTACGCTGATTAACGAAGTATTCCTCAGCAAGCATCCGGATGCGATCGTCATTGACCAATCAGCGGTAGGAGTGTCAACGCGCTCGAATTCCGCGACCTATACGGGCATTATGGATGATGTTCGCAAGGCGTTTGCTTCCGCTAACAAGGTGGGACAAGGCTTGTTCAGCTTCAACTCCAAAGGGGCTTGCGAGAACTGCCAAGGGCTGGGCGTTGTGTATACGGACCTTGCATTCCTCGATAGCGTGAAGCTGCCATGCGAAGTATGCGGAGGTAGACGGTTCAAGGAAGAGGTGCTCGCGTACAAGCTGAACGGCAAGTCAATTGCAGAAGTGCTGGAGATGACTGTAGAGCAGGCATTGGATTTTTTTCAGCTAAAAGAGGTTGTTCGTAAGCTCCAGGCGATGAGTGATGTGGGGCTGAACTATATTACACTCGGCCAACCGCTCAGCACGCTTTCAGGCGGGGAGTGCCAGCGCATCAAGCTGGCAAGCGAGCTGCATAAGAAGGGCAGCATCTACGTGATGGACGAGCCGACGACCGGACTACATATGTCAGATATCGGTCACCTTCTGGGGATCATGAACCGCCTCGTGGATGCCGGCAATACGGTGATCGTCATCGAGCACAACCTCGATGTGATCAGCCAAGCGGATTGGATCATCGATATGGGACCGGACGGGGGCAGCAAGGGCGGCCAGTTGGTGTTCGAGGGCACACCTCCGCAGATCATCCTTGCGGAGCAGTCGATCACGGGAAGATACTTGATGTAATCATCAAATCCACTTTAGTAATGTATGGAATTCGTAATTTCGTATTATAACAAGAACATACTAAAGGTTAAACTTTCGTAGCAGATAATTGCTCTTCAGCGAAATGTATCAATGGCGGCAAAATGGTGCCAGTACGCGATGTCAATTTGCCGGAGCTAGGCGTCGTGTTGACGAAAAATAAGGAAGTGTTGGCAACAGGCGCTAGCGCAGCTTTTTTGGGCAATCCTGCAGTCTCCGTTGCATGGGCGGTAAACAAGTTAGGCGAAGTCGGTGAAGGGCTGCGCAAGGGTGATATCATTCTGATCGGGACGATTACAGAAGCGATTTCCTTCGTGCCAGGGGATACGATCCAAGTCCAATTCGCACAACTTGGTAGCGTGTCTTTAAGTTATAAGTAAGCGACGTTGTAGCGGATGTAGGGGTTGATCTACAAGTAGGGAATTCTACTTGTGGATCAGCCCTTTTTGTCGTTGCTAGGGATGTATAGCCAAATGACATTCCCAAGCCAAAGCGTTTTTCATACGGATGTTCAAGGTTTATTGGAAAAGCTTTAATAGTTTCACAGATTAACCTTACGTAACCAGCACGCTGAATATGTCGGAAAATCCGCCTATCAACCTATATCGACCTGCCATTTTAGGGCTATTCTATTATTTTTACTAGATTATGGATCATTTCCTATTCGCTATTCGTATAAAAAATAGACTAAACCCTAAGGAGGTTCAAATGAAAAAATCAATATCCAGGATACTGGCAGCAGTGCTTGTGCTAACGCTGCTTGTCCCGGCCGGAGCGATGGCTGCCGGTCAAAGTGGCGGACCTGCCTATGAAGACACACGAAAGGCGGCGGCGGAGAAAGCAGCGCTGCTGACGGACACTTTCGGCACGACAAGCGTTCAATTTGCACTAATCGATCATGGCAGCATTGTCGTATCCGGTCAATCCGGTCGGAATGACGAGAAAGGGAAGCAGCCGCTGACGGCGAAAACGATGTACGGCATCGGGTCGACGAGCAAGATGTTCGTAACGGCAGCCGTAATGAAGCTGGCAGACGAGGGAAAAGTCAATCTGGATAAGCCTGTCATTAACTACATCCCAGAATTTACAATGAAAGATGAGCGGTACAAGCAGATCACGCCGCGTATGCTGCTCAATCATTCCGCCGGTCTTATCGGATCGACGCTGACCAACGCTTTTTTATTCGAAGACAACGATACCTATGCTCACGATTCGCTTCTGGATCAATTAGCGAACCAAAAGCTCAAGGCCGATCCCGGTGCTTTTTCGGTTTATTGCAACGACTGTTTTACATTAGCTGAAATTCTGGTAGAGAAAGTAAGTGGCATGGACTATACCTCTTTTATCCATAAGCATTTTACTGAACCGCTCGGCATGTCCGATACGAAGACGCCGCTGGATCAGCCTGACGTATCCGGGATGGCGGGACTCTACTTTCCTTCCTATAAGGAACAGTTGCCGAACGAGTCAGTTAACGTCATCGGTACAGGCGGCATCTATTCCACGGCGGAAGACCTGGCCCGATTCTCGCAAATTTTCACGGGACAAGCCACCGGCACCCTCTCCGAGGAATCCGTAAAGGCGATGGAACAAGAGGAATACAAGAAAGGCCTATGGCCCGAAGAGGCGGACACGTCAGTGAGCTACGGGCTCGGTTGGGACAGCGTCACCTTGTTCCCGTTCGGCGATTACGGTATCAAGGCGCTTACAAAAGGCGGCGACACGATTCTGTATCACGCATCGCTCGTCGTCCTTCCCGAACATAACATGGCGGCTGCGGTGCTCTCTTCCGGCGGATCTAGTACAACAAATCAACTGCTCGCGAATGATATGCTGCTTCATGCGCTGAAAGAGAAAGGAATCATTACCGAATTTAAGCCCGAGAAATCCTATGGCAAACCGACAGCAGCACAGATGCCGCAGGAATTGCTGAAGAACGCGGGGCTATACGGTATGACCAGCCAGTTGATCAAAGCGGATATCGGTCAAACCGGTGAAATGACGCTGTCTTATCTGCAAATGCCTGACTACCCGGCCGAGAAATATGTCTATACGGCAGACGGTTCTTTCGTAAGTGCGGACGGGAATACGAAGGTCAGCTTCGTGACGGAGGAGAATGGACGTACCTATTTGTGGACCAGACAATATATCGCAATCCCCGGGCTTGGCCAGACGGCCTTGTCGCATTATTCGGCGGAGAAGCTCGCATCCCACGACATCCCGGAAGAAACGGCAGCGGCCTGGATACCACGCGACGGCAAGAAATATTACCCGATCAATGAGAAATATACATCTGTGGCGTACATGATCATACCCGCCCTTCAAGTGAATTTGTCCAAGGAAGCACCCGGCTATATATCCGACAAAAAGATAATAGGCCCGAACGCAGCTTTCAGCGATTTGCAAATTCCGGCGATGAACGGCAGAGACACGTCGGACTATAACTTCTTCACGCAGGACGGGACCGAGTATCTTGAAGTCGCTGGCAACCTGTTTGTGCACGAAGATGCAGTGAAGCCCGTTTACCCCGGTCAAAAGTCGTCGGTCACCATTCAGGCGAGCGGCCACGCGAAGTGGTATACGTTGTCCGAGAAGACCGCGGGCAAGACCCTGAAGGTGAAGATGCCGACAACCGGCTCATTCGCGATCTACGACGAGAAAGGCACTTGTACATTCTTCAGCATCATTAGCAGGGATCAAAAGGTTGTTCTCCCCGAGAAAGGCACCCTTGTTTTTGCGGGTGAAACCGGGACGAAGTTTGAACTTTCGTTAAAATAAATCGGCGAACGTTTGAGTGTTAGAACGAGGCGATTAACCAAGTAAGTTTGCCTTGGCAGCTGTAATACAGTCTTTCGATAATTTCAACTCTTCTGAGGGATCACTCCGGCAGTTGTTCGATCATAGCAAGAAGTGCCAGAAGTAATGGGCCAAACTAAGTATAGCCGCCAATAAAATGGCGGCTTATTTGATTCAGCGGAATCAGAAACAATAAAGACTCAATAAAGCGCAGCTTTGCGAAGCAAATAAGAGGAGCACTTTGCTGATATGCTCCCTTTAATTATTAAGCTAATGGGCAGTAATTTCGAATAAGACAAAAGAAAAACCCCCCTAATGAAGGAGGGCCTGTGGCCTGTAAAGATTCGCAATTATTACTGGATAGTTTTCTTTCGATGACAATGTTCTTTTCGTAGATGTTTTCCGCAAATAGGGAATTTACGATGACAGTGTTTTTTTCGCTGGCTTTTTTTACAAGTACGGAACTTCCTCTTTTTAATAATTTTGCGTTTTATGATTATTGGTCCTGCTGGTTCCTGAGGCCCTGAAGGACCTTGCACTCCTGACAGCCCTTGGGGTCCCTGCGGTCCAATCGGCCCTTGGGGTCCCTGCGGTCCAACCGGCCCTTGCGGTCCAGGTGGACCAGGTGGACCAGGTACGACAATTTCTCCTATTTTTGCGACAAACGCATCTTCATTGCCGTTATAGGTGGTATCGAATGCTCCGGGAGTGGTTGGAAAATTAATGGAATTGGTGAACCCTGTCACATAGGCATTACCGGATGCATCTACCGCGATGCCTATACCTATATCAACCAAACTTCCCCCGAGATAAGAGGAAAACAGTAAGTCAGAGCCCGTTAAATTAATACGAGTCACAAACGCATCCTCAGCGCCGCCTAATGTGGTATCGAAAGCTCCAGGGGTGGTTGGAAAATCGGCGGAAAAGGTGCCTCCTGTCACGTAGGCGTTACCAAATGGATCTACCGCGATACTTTCACCTAGATCAAAACTGCTTCCCCCAAGATAGGTGGAATAGACGAGCCCTGTCCCGGTCAGATTCAGTTTCGTCACAAACGCATCCTCAGCGCCGCTCAAGGTGGTATCGAAAGCTCCGAGGGTGGTTGGAAAATCGATTGATTGGGTGCTTCCTGTCACATAGGCGTTACCGGATGCATCCACCGCGATGCCTCGACCTCGATCACCGCTGCTCCCACCGAGATAGGTGGAGAAGACGAGGGCCGTCCCGGTCAGATTCAGTTTCGTCACAAACGCATCGACAAAACCGCTCATGGTGGTATCGAAAGCTCCGGGGGTCGTGGGAAAATCGCTTGATTCGGTGAATCCTGTCACATAGGCGTTACCGGATGCATCCACCGCGATGCTTAGACCTTGTTCAAGCCCGGTTCCCCCGAGATAGGTGGAATAGACGAGCGCTGTCCCGGTCGGATTCAATTTCGTTACGAAAACATCGTCAACACCGTTAAAGGTAGTATCGAAAGCTCCGGGGGTGGTTGGAAAATCGGTGGAATTGGTGGTTCCTGTCACATAGGCGTTACCGGATGCATCCACCGCGATACTTCGACCCTCGTCACCTGCATCACCTAGGCCTCCCCCGAGATAGGTGGAATAGATGAGCGCCGTCCCGGTCGGATTCAGTTTCGTCACAAACGCATCGCCACCACCGTTGAAAGTGGTTTGAAAAGCTCCGGGCGTGACGGGAAAATCGGTGGAGAAGGTGACTCCTATCACATAGGCGTTACCGGATGCATCCACTGTGATGCCGAAACCTTGATCCAACGAGTTCCCCCCGAGATAGGTGGAATAGACGAGGGCTGTCCCCGTCGGATTCAGTTTCGTCACAAACGCATCCTGAACGAAGTCCAAGGTGGTATCGAAAGCTCCGGGGGTCGTAGGAAAATCGGCGGAAAAGGTGAATCCGGTCACATAGGCGTTTCCGGATGCGTCCACCGCGATGCCTTGACCACGATCATCCCCGCTTCCCCCGAGATAGGTGGAGTAGAGGAGAATCGGATCAATCACCAAGGGAAGCCTGGAATCAAATTCCTCCGTCATCTCAAATCCGATGGTCTTGCTTCCGTCCGCTTCCGATCGGATCACAAAACGGCAGCCTACCGGCTTTCGCAGGTGATCCACGTCTTGATAGGCGAATGGTTTGTGGTCGGTGAAGGTCCCAAAAGACGTTTCGATCAACAAATTCCCCGCATCATCCAGACGGAGGTCATTTGCACCCTCACAAACGAGCCCGATATCGGCCACACGGCCACCTGGCTGCAGGATCACATCATATTTGAGCTTCCCTTCATGCCCTTGAAACACGACATCAATGCCAGGCCAAACCTGCCGGTATGCGACATCCCGGTACAACGGAAGATTCATGTAATGCTGTTGCGGATCGCTACCGCGCAAGTAGTTAATCTTCCCGGCTTCCGGTTCGGCGCCTTCCACATTCATGTCGGAGAGGGCATTTAAAAACCGCCAAGTCAGGTTGACACCCCTCATTCGTCGTTCTCTTTCTTGCTCTTTATGCTCTGGCAAGAACCTATCGATTCCGGATTTGCGAAACGATGAAGGGAGAGAATCGAATTCATAAAAGGTCATTCTTATTTGATCTGGAATAAAGGCGATTCGAAACCCTTTCCCTTGTGTATAAAACGAAATCCTGTGATCCTCTTGTCCGACATTGGTAACGAAAGCAAGAGGGAGCTTTCCGTATAATTCCAATATGCTCTGTATTGTCTCTTCCTCGGGTTGCAAAGCAATCCTCCTTTTCGACGCGTCGTTGATCTAAATATGGTTATGTTAGGACTGAACGGCTTGCCTGTGCATCTATCCTTAATAACAAAACTTCTGTACTTACTTTATTACAGCTGCAGTCTAATACATTATTTACGCGTCTCTGGCTGCCGCTACGTCGTTGTGTAGTTCAGTCATAAGCTAACAGGACACGTTAGTTTAGCGAAACAAGGAGTAGTTGCCTCGGCAGCTACTCCTTGTTTTTATTTAGCTAAAGGGCAGAAAAGCGCAACAAATTTTATCCAGTTACGTCTTAATATGGGGAAAAGGTGCTGTGCACCAAATTTAACCAATAAGGAGCTATCATTTATGAAGAAAGTAATCTTTGTTGTCTTTCTTGCAATCTCAATATTTATTTCATCGTCAACTACTTATGCAGCAGAATATCAAATCAAAATTGATGGTGTTGCTATTACATCCGATGTGAAGCCCGAAATTAAGAACAAACGTACTATGGTACCTCTACGAGTTATTAGCGAAAATTTGGGGGCTAGTGTCGAGTGGTCCAATTCCAAGGTTATTCTCACAAAAAGCGATATGAAAGTAATATTAACACTGAACAGTATTACAGCGGAGATGAACGGAGAAAAGTTGCTGCTTGATGTAAAACCATACATGAAAAATAATCGCATATTTGTTCCACTCCGTTTTATTGCAGAGACGTTTGGCTGCAATGTCAATTACAGCAACTTTGCAGTGACTGTCGATACTGAACCGTTATTCATAGACGGTGTACAAGTAAAAGCATTGCAACAAGAATACCATATGATTATGGGCGGCGTAGTTCAGCAAATAAATGGAAATGCATATAACGAAACCATTTATAATATTTTTGTAGAAAACAAAGGTAAAAAGGTCGAAGCACCTGCAAACTACTCTTGGAGCAACACTATTGACACACTTGGGTCTTATTATAAAAATGAACAATATGATTTTTTAGACCAAAAAGGGAACAGCTTAGTTCGTTTTGATGTTTATTCTTTAATTCATTCTTTTCCATCTGAACTGTTAACAGATTACCCAGAAATTTTGATTCATGACGCAACTAATGATGAATGGTATTTGTTTAGCGATACCGCAAGACAATCCATTCATAAATTAATTGCTACCGCTGCAAAGAACAGTTTTCTGACGATTATAAGTAATACAGTTGTTTAAAGTGATTTTTCTTATTGCACTTACGGGACACGATAGTTAAACACCGAAAGGGCTGCCATATGGTAGCCCTTCATTACGCTAACGGACAGTTTAGTTTTAACCATTCTGCTCATCAAGAGTTATGGTACAATTCGAGAGAGGCAGTATTTATTAGGGAGACTGGGGGTACGATTTAATGAATTCTCATATTCAACTCCGACAAATGCAAAGTGAAGATGTTGATGTAGTTTTCCAAGCACTTGATGACCACTATATTAGGAAACCACTAGACTATATTAAGAGGTGTTGGGAAGAAAATAAGTCTGGAGAACGGGTTACTCTTATAGCTTTCAACGACCAGAAGTTTGCCGGATGGTTACATCTTTTATCTAAATCATATTATCCGTATTTCGAAGAAAGAGGGATTCCAGAAATCAACAACTTTGATGTAGTTCCCTCCTTACGCCGACTTGGCATCGGCAATGCATTGATGGAGGCAATCGAACAAGTTGCATTCGAAAAATACGGTATTGTCGGTATTGGTGTGGGACTCTATTATGATTATGGAAATGCACAACGACTCTACGCTAAGCGGGGCTATATCCCTGATGGAAGAGGAATAATAAATGAAGGCAAGCAGGTGGAACCCGGCAGTTATGTGCTAGTCGGACATGATCTGGCTTTGTATTTGATTAAAGAGAAAACGGGAAATTCTTGACGGATTTTAAGCAAGTCAATGAAGACACCGGTTTCATCTAAATATTAGTACGAAAAGGATTGCAGCCGCTTTGCTGTTTGCAGAGGCCAAGGACGATACAGAACTGGAAAAAAACTGCTTCTAAGCGTGTGAGCAAATCATGTTGAAACCATCGGCTTCACAAGGCGAGTCATCGCCTGTGAGGCCTTTTTCTGGTTGCCACCCGTAATCCCGCTACATTTCACTCCAAATCACCAAAAAAGAATAGCATCACAAAAAAAGCACATAGCGCTTTGCGCATAAAGCGTACCCCGACAAAAACTGGAGATTTCAACGACGAGATGCACTGTGTTAGCTTGGAATAGAGGGGCAGACCTGAACAAACGGCTGGAGAATTAGAATGTACCCCGAAGGGGAGAAAGGAGACAAACATGAATCAACACGCACCGCTTGACGCGAAGCTGCCCACAGGCAAGCGCATAAATCGAGGCACGCATTTTTGGAAACAAGTTTCACGAAACCGCTTTCTTTATATGCTGCTGGTGCCGGTCGCCGCTTATTTGCTACTTTTTAAATACGCGCCGATGGCGGGGGAGATTATCGCGTTCAAAAACTACCGCTTGGCCGACGGCATATGGGGCAGTCCTTGGGTCGGCTTCGAGCAGTTCGGAAAGCTGTTCTCGAGTAAGGATTTTTATGTCGTACTTAAAAATACGCTGCTTCTCAACGTGTATCACCTCATTTTTGCTTTTCCCGTACCCATTTTTCTGGCGATTCTGCTGAATGAGGTACGTATCGAGTGGTATAAGCGGACGCTGCAAAATCTGCTCTATATCCCGCACTTCATATCCTGGATCGTGCTCGGGAGCATCGTCATCGCACTGTTGTCGCCATCTACGGGCTTCGTCAGTTTTCTGATGAAAGGCCTGGGGCTGGAGCCGATCTACTTTATGGCGGATAAGTTCTGGTGGCCGGTTACGTTCATCGTGTCGGGCATTTGGAAGGAAGCGGGCTTTGGCACGATTCTGTATTTGGCGGCGATGGCTTCGATCGATCCCACCTTGTTCGAAGCAGCGAAGATGGACGGGGCGAATAAGCTGAGGCAAATCTGGCATGTAACGCTGCCGGGCATCCGCAGTACGATAGCGATCCTGTTAATCTTGCAGGTCGGCAGAATGATGGATGTCGGCTTTGAGCAGGTGTATGCCCTCCGAAATCCCGCCGTTACGAGTGTGGCGGAGGTTATCAGCACTTATGTGTATACAAGGGGAATCGTGAATTTGCAGTACAGCTACACGACCGCGTTAGGCTTGTTCCAGTCATTAATCGCATTAATATTAATCGTATCGGTGAATCGGATTATTAAAGCATTGGGGGAGAGGGGCTTATGGTGACAAACGGCAAAGCGTGGAAGAAGCTGCACTATCGCCGCGGCTCTTCTTCCAAAGTAATTCACTGGGTCAATTATTTGGTTCTCGCATTATGCGCCTATGCGACGTTGTTTCCATTCGTCAACATTATCGCGGTATCCTTCAGCAGCAGCCGGGCGATTAACGCCGCGGAGGTGTTCATGTGGCCGATTGAATTTAATTTGAATGCCTATGTCAATCTGCTTAGGGATGGTCAGTTGCTCGTCGCCATGAAAAATACGGCGCTGATTACGGTTGCAGGTACGGCGCTCAATATGCTGTTTACGATTATGGCGGCTTATCCGTTGTCAAAGTCAAGGCTTAGAGGCAGAAACATCATGCTCATGGCGATTTTGTTCACGATGCTGTTCAGCGGCGGGCTCATTCCGAATTTTCTGCTGATTAACAGTTTGGGGCTTGTGAATACGTACTGGGCTTTGTGGCTGCCGGCGCTCATTAGCGCCTACAACATGTTCGTGATGAAGTCCTTTCTTGAAGGACTGCCCGATGAGCTGGAGGAATCCGCGCAGATTGACGGGGCGGGAGACGCTGCGATTTTATGGAAAATCATCCTGCCTTTGTCGAAGCCGGTCATTGCGGCGTTAACGCTGTTCTACGCGGTCGGCTGGTGGAATTCGTACATGAATGTACTTATCTATATCCGGAACACCGATAAGCTTTCACTTATGGTGAAGCTTCATCAGATGATCGCGCTGGTCAGTCCGGACATGCTGCGCAGCGGCGAAGGACTGTTGCAGACGGTCATTACGCCTGAGGGTATCCGGGCCGCTGCGGTTGTCATTGCAATTACACCGATCCTGTGCGTATATCCGTTCCTGCAGAAACATTTCATTAAAGGCGTGCTGCTGGGCTCGGTGAAGGGTTAGGAAAATAGTAAGCTATCGAATGCGCTTTAAAAGCGCGTTTTGATATAATAAAAACTATATTGCAGGAGGTCAAGTATGAAACCAAATACAAAAAGCAAGGGACGGCTGCTGCTCATCCTCGCGATGTTGCTGGCGCTGCTGGCAACAGCCTGTTCAAACAAAGAGGGAGAAGCGGGAAGCACGAAAGCATCAAGCGGCAATGACTCTTCGGGGAATGCGAAAAGCGCGGATGATCCGTACGCGGATCTGCCAAAAAAAATTAGCATCTCCACGTTTGACAGAGGGCAGGTATCGAGCGACGAGGGGACATATGAGGATAACCGCTGGGTGAAATGGATCCGCGAGCAATCGGGCATTGACGTTTCAATTGTGCCTGTGCCTCGCAACCAGGCTCAAGACACTTTGAATGTGCTTATAGCCTCAAACCAGGCGCCTGATTTGATTTGGGAGTTTGACCGCTCGTATATCGGAAAGCTGGTGACGCAAGGGGTCATCCAGCCGATCGGGGATTATATCGAAAAGTACAGCACGTCATACAAAAAATATTTGGAAGAAAACCCGGATTTAAAAGCACACTTGACGTTTAATGGGGAAATGTATGCGGTGGCCAGTAAGCGTCCGGTCACGTCGATCGCGAACCACGCGATGTGGATCCGCCAGGATTGGTTGGACGAGGTCGGCATGGAGAAGCCGACGACCGTCGAGGAGTTAATCAAGGTGGCGCAGGCCTTCAAGGAGCATTATCCGGACAGCACGCCGATCGTAGGCGCCAACGCACCCGATATCTACGCCGCCTTGCATGGGGCAATGAACTTCCTCTGGTACTTGGAGGACGGGAAAATGAAGTACGGCGCGACGGTGGATAGGTTCAAGGACGTCATCGGCTTGGAAAAGCAGCTTTACGAGCTTGGCCTGGTCGACAAGGAATATTTCACCGACAGCAACAACCAGCGCTCCAATCAGCTGTGGACGACGGGAAAGGCCGGCATTTTGATGGGCCAATGGGGAATGGGAGCGGTTGACATTCTCATGCAGGATTTGATCTCCAACGTGCCGAACGCTAATCCGGTGCCGCTGGAAGCGGTAGCATCCAAATACGGGAAAAACGGCACGTACCAGGAAGCATCGCCGTTCATCTATGTCTCATTTAATAAGGATATAAAAAATCCTAAGGCTGCAGTCGAGTATTTGGATTGGATCATCGATAAGGGGTGGTTCACGCTCATGAACGGTGAAGAAGGCGTTCATTTCGAGAAATCAGGTGAAGTCGCGAAGCGGATCGACGCGGATAAGTTCACGAAGGAAGTACTGTATGCCAATGAGTATGCCGTGCTGCGGCAGGAAAACATCAAGCCGGAAGATCTGCCTCTTCAAGCGGCCGACGATGCGCTTTCACAGCGAATTGCCGCGTTGAATGCGGAATCTTTGCAAACGGTGTTGAAAAACCCGTTCAAGCGCGATATCCCGTATCAGCCGAATTTCGATGAAATCAATGAAATTCGCTCCACGCTCGATACGTTCATCCGCGAAGCGCGGGCAACGGCTGTCACGCAGGGCGACAAATATACAGGCGATTGGGCCATCGGCGAGATCCGCAAGGAGTGGGAGCGTTTAGGCGGAGCCGAAGCGGAGGCAATCGCGCAGAAATGGTACGAAGAGAACAAAGCAAGCTTTAACTAACGGTGCCGTGAAGCGGACAAGGGGGATAGGCCATGGAACGGGTTCAGAATAAACGGCTGTTTAATGCCATTGCAATGCTTTCTATGGTGTTGTTTCTCCTTGTCTTTTCTTCGATTTTTTTGACATATATGATCTTCAATGGCCAATTGAGCAAACAGCTGACCGCCACAAACATGGAGCTGCTGAGGCAGCAGGAGCACAAGCTGGAGCTTGCCTTGCAAAATATCGATAAGCTGACCATCCAACTGCTGAAAAGCGACGAGGTCGTCCGGTTTTTCGAATACGAGCTGAACGAACAGGAGAGCCGCAACAATATGTTCCGGATCTCGAATTTCATCACGAATGTCATTAATAGCAACGAGTATATATTCTCGATCGATTTGTACTCGTACAAGAAGCAGCGGCTCGTGTCCGGAAATACGCTGACGGAGCAGGATTTGCTGCAGGACTTTCAATGGATTACGCAATTCCAGCAGTTTGACGGTTACTCAAATTGGATGCCGACGCGCAAAATACAGCTTAACCGTTCCAATTATCCGATTTACCGGAACGTCACTACGCTTGTCCGCACATATCCGCTCATTCATTCCCCAGCGGGTAGAAAGGGAGCGGTGGCGGTGAACATCAAGGAGGACGTGCTGCACGGGCTCATCCGGAATTCGACCGAGGAGGACGCAGGGCAGACGTTCGTCATCGACAAGGAAGGCGTTGTTGTGCTGCACGGGGACAAAAGCAAGCTTGGGAAGGATATAAGCGAGTTTCCGTATATCAGCCGGATTATCGAGGACCAGGAAGCGGACGGCCAGTTCTCCGCCGATGTCGAGCAGGTTGCATCCTCCGTTTTCTACATGCAAGCGGATTATTCAGGCTGGAAAATCGTACGCGTCGTCCCTGAGTTTCAGTTGACGCGACCGCTTGCCACGATCCGAAACGGGCTGCTGGTGCTGGCAGTGGTGCTGTTCGTCGTGGCTACCGCATCGGCTGCGGCTGTTGGGCGCTGGACCTTTAAACCGGTCAATCGCTTCATCCAGTCGATGACCAAGCATTTGACAGTCCCGCAGAAAAGCGTCCATGCTCGCAAATATACGGATGAGTTCCAATATTTCGAATCGACCGTCCAGGATATTTTGCAGGACAGGGAGCAGTTGCACCGTCAGGTCATCGAAAGCAAACCGTTCATTAAGTGGCAGCTGCTGACGGATTTGCTTTCGGGCAACCGCAAAAGCACGGCGGCGCTGCATTCGTTCATGAGCCGGGCCGGCGTCTGCCTGCATACGGGTCGTTATATCGTCATGAGCGTGGAATTCGATAACCGGAATGAAATCGCGACTCCCCGCGATTTGCAGCTGTACGCCTACGCGCTGTGCAACGTCGCCGAGGAGCTGATGAATGCGGAGAGCCTTGGGATCGCGGCGGAAACGGGCAATGGAAAATGCGCGATCATTATGAGCTTCGACGAGGCGGACGATGCCGAAAGGCATATGATGCGTGCAGTTGTCGTCGCGGATTTGATGAAGGATTTCGTTCAGGAGTATTTCAACCGCACCATCACGGTCGGCATTGGCGACGCTGTGGATGAGCTGCAGGACCTTCAACTGTCCTATAAGCAGTCCCTGGATGCGCTCCGCTACAAGCTGGTTATG
The DNA here is from genome assembly GCF_012935325.2 of Paenibacillus sp. PL91. GTDB lineage: Bacteria > Bacillota > Bacilli > Paenibacillales > Paenibacillaceae > Pristimantibacillus. The sequence goes on along the minus strand of NZ_JABBYG020000019.1, from coordinate 97,707 downwards.
GGCGGGAACTCCATCATAACGCCAGAAGATACGGCGAGTGAGCCGTCGCCAAAATTTTATAAGCTATATGCGATGACGGACGGCATACTGGCTTCCGTCAAGCTGCAGGATGCGGAGAAGATGAGGCAACAGGTGCGAAGATGGTTCGAATCGTTTGCGGAGCATAACATTCCTCCTGAAATGATTGTCCAGCTCATCGTGCAGTGCATGATGAAGGCCGCGACGGCAGCCGCTGAAATCGGCGTGGATGCGGAGCGGATGTTCCCCAAGCATTCGATGTACGAGACGCTCAGCCGTTATGAGCAATTGGAGAAGCTGGAGCAGTTTACGATCGAGGCCATGGAAAGCTTCATCGGGCTGATTCAGCAAAAAAGGAGCGGCCGCGAACGAAACGACGTCATCGATAAGGTTCTGCTGTACCTTCAAGAGCACTATATGCGAAATGACTTGTCGCTTAACCTGCTTGCGAGCGAATTCCGCATCAGCGTCTCGCATTTGAGTAAGTTGTTCAAGGAACAGAAGGAATGCAATTTTATCGATTTTTTGATGGAATTAAGGATGAGCAAAGCCAAGGAGCTGTTGTCGGAAACGGAAGAGAAAATCCGCGACATCGCCGAACGGGTAGGCTACACGAACGTCAACAGTTTTGTGCGGATTTTCAAAAAAATAACCGGACTGACTCCATCGGAATATCGGGAACGCGCCTATGAGGAAATGCGAAAATCGACCCATGAGGAGTGACTGTAATCGTGGCAATGAAAACCTGGAGGTTGACGTCAAAGCTGCTGGTGGTTGCAATGTTTTGTTCCCTATTATGGCAAACGGGAGTAGCCAGCGCGGAACCCGCAGCGGAGTCGCCAGCCGGAATCCGAACGATTCAAATCGCGCCGTCTGACGATACGTATGTGAATGACGGGGCGGCTTCGGAAAACAAAAGCTTCGGGGACGCCCAGACGTTAAGGATAAAAAGCATGCATGCGGACCGTAACGTGTCCCGTCAAGCTTTTATGAAATTCGATCTTAAAGAGGTTGGCGGCGTTATTCAATCGGCCACGATTTCTGTGTATGGGCAGGTTACGGATGGGGCGGGCAGTCAGATCGGCGTGCAAGTGCACGGCGTGGCAGATAACAGCTGGACAGAGGACACGATGACCTGGATGAGCAAGCCGTCCCTCGGGGCCGAACTCGCAGCGGTGACGATAGGTAAGCCAGCCGGATGGCATGAAATCGACGTTACAGGCTATTTGAGGGAGCAGGCTGCGAACGGCGAAGCGGCAAGCGTCGGTTTGGCGCAGAACGTAAGCAGCGGTCTGGTCGTTGATTTAAACAGTAAAGAAAATACGGTGAATCAGCCTTATTTAGAGGTGGTGTTCGCTGAAGTAGAAGATACGGCGGCTCCGGTCTGGCCTGAGGGCAGCAGCTTAATGGGGGGAGCGGTAAGCCCAGCAAGCGTAGACTTGGGGTGGACGGATGCAGAGGATGATGTAAGCGTTACCAAATACCGCATCTATCAGAATGGGGAACAGATTGCTGAGGTCGGAGGGCTGGTCAAGACGTACAGGGCGACAGGGCTGCAAAGCAGTCAAACTTATACGTTCAAGATCGAGGCAGGGGACTCGGCCGGCCATTGGTCGCAGAACGGTCCAACTGTGACGCTGACGATTCCCGAAACCGCTGCGCTTCAGCCTATCGAGGATACTTATGTGAATGACGGGACGGCGAGCATGAACAATTTCGGAAACCTTGACCGTCTATGGGTCAAAAATGTGAATGTCGACCGGAACGTGACCCGGCAAGCGTTTATGAAATTCGATACGGGCCCATTCGATGGCGAGGTGGGTACTGCAACCTTGCATTTCTACGGAGCGGTGACGGACGGAGGCGGCTCCGTCATCGATACGCAGCTGTATGGCGTAGAGAACGTTTCCTGGAGCGAATCGCTTATGACCTGGTTGACGAAACCAGTCGCCGATCACTACCTCGATGCCTTTTCAATGGATAAGACCTGGAAATGGCATCAAGTGGACGTCACTTCCTACGTGAAGTCGCAAAGAGCAGGCGGCCGGAAGACGATTGGCCTAGGCTTTCTGCAGCAGGCAGCAAACGGGTTGGTTATTCAAATCTTCAGCAAAGAAAACCAGCAAAATCAGCCGTATTTGGAGCTCTCCAGCGACAGAGCGACTGCGGGGGCCCCGCAATGGGATAGCGGCAGCGCTTTGCAGCCTTCTAATTTGCGGGAGGACGGCGTCGACCTGAACTGGACGGCGGCAAACGGATCAGAGGACGTGACGGCATACCGCATCTATCGGAATGGGGGATTGGTAGGAACGGTCGATGGTGATACGTTGAGCTATTCGGTTCACGGACTGGAGCTCGGAGGTCGTCATACCTTCAAGGTAGAAGCCGGCAATGGCGCGGATCAATGGAGCAATGACGGGCCTTATCTGACCGTAACGATCCCGAAGACTGAATTGAAGCAGACAAGTCTAGGCAACGTGTTCACGGAAGGCGAGCCGGTCAAGTTCGAAGTGGCTACGCTGCGGCCTAACGTCCGTTGGACCGTTCGCGACATGTATGGCGCAGTATTGGCTGTAGGGGATGCGCAAACCGTGGCAGGCACAGCAGTCGTAGAGGTGTTATCCCCGCGCCGGGGTTATTTCTTGCTGGAGGCCTCAATCGAGGAAGCGGGAAGCGAGCCGATCGTGCTGCGTACGCCTTTTGCCGTCCTGTCACCGTTCGATGTTAAAGGCCTTCAAGACTCGCCATTCGGCATCGCTGCGCATTTGCACCGCACCTCTGTAGGATGGAGTGCGGACTTGGCCGAACTCATCGCGAAAGCAGGAGCGAAAACCGCACGCGGCGGCATGGAATGGTCCAGCATCGAGAAAGAAAAGGGAGCGTATACGTTCTCGCCCCAACCGGACTTTTTCATGCGGAAATTAAAGGAAGAAGGCGTGAAGGCGTTGTTCGTATCGGGTTACAATAATCCGTTTTACGACAACAACGGCACCCCGTATACGGACGAAGGGCGTGAGGGCTTCGCTAATTACGCGAATGCCTATGCGGAGCATTACAGGGATCAATTGGCAGGCGTTCAGGTCTACAACGAATTTAACGGAGGTTTCGGAAAACGGGGCAATAGCCCGGCGAACTCCCAGCCCGACTACTATTATAAGCTGCTCGTAAAAACCTATGGAACCGTAAAAGCAAACAACCCAGACATGCCGGTAATCGGCATGGTGACGGCCGGCATTCCTCTTGGCTGGATAGAGGAAGTATTCAAGCTCGGCGGATTGGAATACATGGACGTCATTTCGGTGCATCCGTACCGGTATCCTCAGACGCCGGAAGGCATGGTGAAGGGCCTTCAGGATTTGCAGGCTCTGATTCGTAAATATAACGGAGGCGAACTCAAGCCGATCTGGATTTCGGAAATCGGCTGGCCGACCCATCAATCGGCAAGCGGGGTGGACGAAAAAACGCAAGCTGATTATTTGGTTAGGGCGCATGTGCTGGCACTGGCCAACGGAGTGGAGAAGGTCGTCTGGTATAACTTGATGAACGATGGCTTGCAGGCCGATTACAACGAGCATAACTTTGGACTTATCCGGTTTGCCGACGATCCGTTGGGAGCGTATACCCCTAAACCTGCTTATGTCTCTTACGCCGCGATGGCCAGAGAGCTGACAGGGGCGTCATTCGTGGAGCAGGAGTCGTCCGCCGACGGGATTAGGAGCTATGTTTTCGAAAAGGAGAACAAGCCGCTTCGCGTGCTGTGGGCGCATGAGGATAAGAGCGCGGCAGTTTATACCGACAGTCCGCTTGCCATTACGGATCTTTCGGGAAATACGGAAACGTTCGTTCCTTACGACGGCAAAGTATTTTTAACTCTGACAGGCGAGCCTCTCTATATAAAAGGGAACGTTGAGCGGATCGTGGCGGACGGAACCTTCTCGATTCAGGGGGAGGAGCATTTTGCAGGAGAGCCTGCGGGCTTCACCGTAAGGCTTGCCAATGCAGCTGATAAAAGCGTTTCTTTCTCCATGGACGTGGAAGGGGTGAACTATCCGCTTTCCGCACAGAAGGGGCAAACTGCCTACAAACGGCTGACGGTCCCGAATGCCAGCCAGGCAGGCTTCCGGATGGCAGTAGTCACTTTACTGGATGGAGAGCATAAGGTCGGCAGACTGCAGTATGAGGCCATAACCCGCGTTTCCAGCGAGGTTAAGGTGCGCCCTGTATTGGAGGAGCTTGAGGATGGGAATTACAAGCAAACCTTAAGTGTCGAAGTGAATAACTTCAGTAAGACGAATGCATTGGCGCTGAAGGAAGTCAGTTGGGGGCTGGGAGGTCAATCCGGTCAGGAAGCATGGAATGCGGCCGTGTCCCCGGAGGGAACGCTCCGTCTGAGCATCCCGCTGAACGGTCTGTCCCTTGGGCAAAATCATCAAGCGCATGTGCAGGTCGAGTTTGCAAACCGCGAGCCGTTCGTATATGAGGGCAATCTGAGCTTCCAGCCGATCGGGCAAAAACCGGGCGAAGCGCCGACGATCGATTTGTCCCAGAGCACGGTCAAGGTCAGCAATTATGGCGGAGATGACGATTTAAGTGGAGGCATTTGGCTCCATTACGACAAAGATCGTTTTTATTTGACGGCCAAGATCAAGGATAATGTACATGCCGCGCCGGCCAAAGGCGAGGAAATATGGAACAATGACGGCATTCAATTCGGCATGGCCTACGGCATCCCAGGGGAAGTGAAGGAATGGTTCGAGTACGGCATCGCGGACACCCCCGAGGGCCCGCAGGTTTACCGCTGGAGAACGACGTCAGGTATAGATACGGGTCCGGCAGGCAAAGCGGAAGCGACGGTCACGCGGGATGAAGAGCAGAAGCTGACCGTTTATGAGCTTGCGCTTCCGTGGTCCGAATTGGCGCCGATTAAACCGGTGAACGGAGAATCGGCAAGCTTCTCGCTGCTGGTGAACGACCATGACGGCACTGGCAGAAGGGGTTGGATTGAATGGGGATCGGGCATCGGCTCCGAGAAGAGACCAAGCTTGTACCGGTCCATGCAGTGGATGCAGGTGCCATCGCCGCCGGTCGTTAATCCGCCTTCGAGCGGCCCCGGCTCCGCTTCGGGTTCAGGAAGCTACGTTTCGGCAACGGGGAGCCTGGTTATTCCGCCGGGAGCAGCCGGCGAAGTTTCGTTAGGAAAAGCAGTGCGAATCAGCATTCCCGCAGGTGCTTCGGTAGAGTCCGTTCATTTTACGATAGAGGAGCTTAAGGAGTTTGAAGCGCTTCTGGAAGAGGGAAAGCAGCCGCTTAGTCCGGTGTTCGAATTGCTGAAAAATAAAGCAGGGTTATTCAAGAAGCCGGTCACCTTGAGGTTTAAATACGACCCATTGCCGCTGGAGACCGGGCAGTATCCTTCGGTGTTCTACTACGACGAGCAGACGGAGCGGTGGATTGAAATAGGCGGCGAGGCAGACGGCGGTCATATCACCGTCCAGACTGATCATTTTACAAAGTTCGCCGTATTTGCCGTGGAATCTAAGGGAGAATTCCCGTCTTTTTCCGATATTGGCGGTCACTGGGCAGCCATGCAAATTACTGAAGCGGTGAAGCAAGGACTTGTCACCGGTTATCCTGACAGTACATTCAAGCCGGAGAGTGGGCTTACCCGGGCGGAATTCGCGGTCATGCTGGCTCGGGCGCTGAAGCTGCCGAACGCTGCTGAAGACGCAAAACCGTTCGCAGATGACCGCGACATTCCCCGCTGGGCGAAACCGGACATTTACAAGGCGGTTCAAGCCGGTATTCTTGAAGGCTATCCTGACAGCACATTCGACGCTGGATTGGAAATCAGCCGGTCGGAAATCGCGGTTATGATCTGCAGGGCTGCTGGGCACATAGGGGAAGACTTCGCTGTCGAGGAAGATAGCGGAACGGAAACCTCCTTCTCTGATGACAAATCGATTCCTGCATGGGCCAAGACGTCAGCAGCCGCAGCGGCTGAGCTCGGGCTGATGAAAGGCCGCAGCGGCAACCGATTTGCTCCGCAGATGAAGGTGACCCGGGCGGAAGCCGTCGTGCTGCTGCTCCGGCTTATGGATCTGAAGGGCTAAATAGGCTTTACCATAAAATGCGGCCCCGTTAGTTTATCTCGCGGGGCATGCTTTGGAGGCGGCATGAAATCATGTTGATTACCGGGACGGAAGTTTATCTAGACCGATTGCACGCTTATATGACTTCTAGCCATAATGGCAGCTGGGGGATGGGCTTCGATCATTGGGATTGGGTGCCCGGCGTCGGCTTGATTGCGATGATGGACTATGGGGTCGCGATGAAGCGGAACGACGTAATTTCGTATGTGAAGGATTGGGTAGAACGGAATAAGCGTCTGGCAGGAACGATGAAGGTCATCAATTCGACGGCACCGTTCGCGGTATTGCCAGAGCTGTATCGTCAAACGGGCAACGAGTGGTGTATTGAGCAATCACGTCAAATCGCCCAATGGATGCTGGAAGAAGCCCCCCGAACGCGCGAAGGCGCTTTTGAGCATACGGTGACCGAAAAAGCCCAGTTTCCCGAACAAGTATGGGCTGATACGTTGTTCATGGCGGTCTTGTTTCTGGCTAGGCATGCCAGGTTGACCGGTGACTGGAAGGCAGCGGAAGAAGCGCTTCAGCAGACGATGCTACATCTTCGCCTGCTTCAAGATCGCAAAACGGGCTTGCTGTTTCATGGTTGGGATAGTCAGTCGGGTCATCATATGTCAGCAGTCCGCTGGGCTCGCGCTAATGCGTGGATCGCTGTTGCCATACCGGAAATTGTGAAGGAAATACGTGAGTTAACGGCAATACCGAAGCAGCTTACAGAGTGTTATGTACGACTAGCTGAGGGGCTGCGCTTATGCCAGTCCGGAGATGGGCTCTGGCATACTGTATTGGACCGGCCGGATTTCTATAAGGAAGCCTCTGGCAGCGCGGGCATCGCCAGCGGATTCATAAAGGCGGTACGAGCCGATATGCTGGATTCTTCCTATTTAGCCACAGCATGGAAAACGGTGCAGGGCCTGCTGCCGCTGATTACCGCTGAAGGCGAAGTGACCTCCGTTTCGGGGGGAACGCCGGTCATGCCGTCCGCCGAGGCCTACAATGGGATCCCCCTATATCCAACTCTTTACGGACAGGGGCTGACAATGATGCTGCTTACGGAAGCGGCTAAGCTAGATAAGAAAGGAGGAGATAGGTCGTGGAAGCTTTAGACACTAGGCGCATGCTGCTCCGTCTCATTCAATCAAAGGAGACGCATTACAATCCTCAGGTTCGTATGCTGACATCGCCCTTCAGCAGCCCAGGTTATCATACAACGATAAAAAAAGCCGATTTCATTCATTCCACCCGAAGCTCGTTGATCTATGCACTAGGCTTGCTGGATACGGAGCTGGAGGAATATGAACAGCGTGCCTTCGACATTATCCGGCAGGTTATTTCGCTGCAGGAAACGGACCGGAGCCGCAGCACCTTCGGCATTTGGCCGTGGTTTTACGAGGAGCCTCTTGAGAAGATGTCTCCGCCTGATTGGAACTGGGCTGATTTTTGCGGCAAGCAGCTTGTGCTGTCTGTTTTGCGTCACGGACACCGTTTTCCGGATGAATTGCTGGATGAGGTGCAGGGGGCAGTCTATCATGCATGCGATGCCATTATGATCAGAAATGTCGGACCGAACTATACGAATATCGCTATCATGGGGGCGTTCGTCACCTTAATCGCCGGCGAGCTTTACAAGCGTGAGGATTACCTTGCATATGGTCTGGAACGCCTAGAGAAGCTTCGTGCTTTTACGCAGGAGCGGCAAGCCTTTCAAGAGTACAACAGTCCTCCTTACACGTACATCGCCATCCTGGAACTGTCCAAAATAGCGGTGGAAACGAAGAACACCCGCGCCAAAGCGATCAGCGAAGAACTGGCTGATATGGCCTGGAAGAGTGTGGCTGAGCATTATCATGCCGCGACCGGGCAGTGGGCTGGACCGCACAGCCGCTGCTACCAAACGCTGCTGAGCGATCAGAACAAAGCATTCCTGCAGCTGGCGACGGCGGGGAATCTAAAGTTTTTCCCATGGGGGGAACTTCCTTATGAAGAGGAATGGTATAACAGCGGATTCGAGTGTCCGTCAAAGTATATCAGTCTTTTTCTTACAGCAGAGAATCGGGAATTAAGGCAGTGCTACGAATCCCAACAAGGCGGCGGGCAGGGAAAATGGGCAACGACCTTTATGACCCCAAGCTTTGCGCTTGGCAGCTTCAGCCGGGAAATTCTGTGGAACCAGAGACGAGCGCTGCTTGCTTACGTCGATAATGGGGGAGAGTCTACCTATCTTCATTTACGCTGCCTGCATGACGGCTACGATTATTGCTCTGCCGTTTTTTACTCGGATCAGGTTGACACCCATGTGCTGTTTGGCGTTGGTTTCCTGACAAATGGGGGGGACACTCATCCTAGTTTGGACAAAATGGACGGGAGCATCGAGGCCTCAGACTTCAGACTGCGTTTGGAAATCGGCGGTTGCCTGGAGCGCATCAGTGCGCAAACCGACCAGGACGGGGCTGAGGTTCGAATCCATAATACGCCGGTGCGGTTGCATAGCTGGCATACGGCATTCGGCAATACCCTTCCAGATGAAGCGGCACCGTGGAAATGGGAGATTAACCGGGTAGAGGGAGTAATGGGGATCGATCTTGTTATCTATGCCGGTCAAAGAAAAACGATAGATTTTCGGAATATGAGCAGTGCGGCGTTTCTATTTTCGCTCATATTCGGACATCGTGAGGAAGACTTCGTGCCGGAAATTGAAGACAACGCAGAACAAGTTAGGTTAAGAGGCATGTGGCGGGAGCGGGAGCTGCAGATATCAATTCCAGCTTGTCCAGTAGAGCAGTAGCTTCTGGCGAGAAGTATGTAGTTCTCACCCGATGATGTAGACCTATGCGGCAGTCGCATAGGTCTTTTTTTCATAGTATAACAGCACCATAATAAATCCCTTCTCTCAAAATATTCTATAATTAGGAAGGCAAATATATTAGGTTTACGGAAAAATTTAGTTTTACATTGTTGAGCTAACGAGTAATATTAAGCTAACGGACAGTATTATGAAATTAAAGTTAATAGCATCATTAATTAGAAAATTATTAAAACTGACATGAAACGATTGCAAAGAAAGGGGAATATAATTTGAATTTTAAATTAGTTGACTTACATAATCATCTAAAGCAGTTAAAAGAATTAGAAAATACCTCATATTATGAATTTCTGAAGGTACCATCAACGAGTGTAGGGCTCTATAAACTGAATAAGGGCGAAAAAGATAACCAAAAGCCACATACTGAAGATGAGATTTATTTGGTAATTGAAGGTAAAGCATCGTTTCTGAATGGAGATCTATTTACTGAAATTAGTAAAGGGGACATCCTATTCGTAGAAGCAAACAAAGAACATAGATTCTATGATATAACAGAAGACCTAACTACCCTTGTCTTTTTTTCACCAGCAGAACACTCAAATAAATAAGTTAGTCAAGTGGACAGTGGAAAATATGAATAAATTTAGGGATATGATAAAGATTTTGCAATTCAGGAATTGAAATTAGGAGACGACAAAAGAATATGGCACGAATACATGGGAAAATAGAAATTGAAAAAGTTTGACCAATTGTAAAATAGCGCTTAATGATTCAAATGATTTTGTAAGAGGTCATGCTAATAGTGCATTTGATGATATTCAATTTTTCAAAAAATTAACAAAAACGATGTGGTGCATGCACTACTTTATTACGCTTACGGGATACGATTGTTCAATAAAACCATATGAAGGCTGCCAACTTCATCTCCTCGGCAGCTTTCTTTTTCATTGCCATTCAGACAAGCCTTTCCACTCGATCGGGTTTATAGTATGCTAGCCATATAAGGGAGGAGAGGGAATCTATGGTAAAACAACTGATCGTCGGAGACGCCATGCATGAGCTGGCCACTACGCGCCGCATCTTGGAGCGCTTGCCCGAGGAGCATATGGCGTGGAAGCCGCACGTGAAATCGATGACGTTGGGAGGGTTGTCCACGCACCTGATCAACCTGCTGAACTGGCAAGTCGCGATTTTTCTTTACCCGGAATTCGATCTTTCGACCGTGCCGCTTCGGCGGGAACCTTTGGAAAGACGCGAAGACGTGCTGGAGGAATTCGACGCGAACGTCGTCAAGCTTGAAAAACTGTTAGCCGAATGCGACGAGAAAACGCTCGGCGAGGAATGGACCTTGCGGAACGGCGAGCATATTATCCTGCGCCAACCGCGGGCGATCGCGCTTCGCACCTTCGGATTAAGCCACATGGTCCACCATAGGGCGCAGCTCGGGGTTTATTTACGGCTACTTGATATTCCGGTGCCTGGCCTCTACGGTCCCTCGGCCGACGAGGAAGGCAAATGAACTAAGACGCGCCGAAAAATCGCAGGGTATCGGCATGACCGACGGTACTCTGCGACTGTTTTTTCGTGACGAATGCTTTTTTGTCGCCGGGCATAGCGCAAATGGCTTGCTTTTCCGCTAAGCGGCAATCCGCTCAACGTTCGCAGTTCGGCCAGGTAATCCAAGAAAATATTGTCATATGGATGGAAAAGACACATATAGGCTACTTACAGCTAACAGTTTTCGCCGGTTTTTTTACAAAGACAGGGCATTTATTTTTATGAATGGAAAACGCGGATAATAATTATATGACACCAAATACTGTCGGGTGACAAGAACTTGTACTCATTGATTGCCGCTTAATATGCGGCTTTTTTACTTTATGAGAACAAGTTCTTATCATTGGTCGATGACAAGAACTTGTTCACCGACTTCTTCCCTTCCGCAGCGGCCGGTGGTCTCGATCCGCATTGGCTGGAGCAATGCGTTACGAGCCATGCCTTTCAAGCTATGAGCAGGCGGAACTAACGGGCAGTTTTAGCGCAACTTAGAAAGGTGCAAGAATGTTTGATCATTTTGACGAATACTCTAGGTATGGAATGAAGTTCGGAGTTAATGAGTTGACTTTTATGATTATAAGTAAAGATCAACTAATTGAAGTAAAAAAGCTTCGTGATCTGGAACTTCCTTTTTTGATCAATTCATTATTCAAGATTACAGACTTCCAATTGATGAAGAATCTTCTTATCTACTAATCGTATAATTCTATAATATGGTATTCTATTAACGAATAAAATCGGGACATGAAGCCGTCGAGTCGGTTATGGAGGATCCTATGAACATTACGGGTATACAATCTGATTGGAAAGTGGAAAAAATCGAATTCGCCAAATTAACGGGAGAACGAGCCAGAAGCGCGGGGGCCAATGGCAGAATCGGCATTCATGGCAAAAGCTGCACAGTGGATATCGCCAGAGTTACGATCGACGGGCAGACGGGTTACGGAAGCTCTATTCATATGACGCCGGAATGGGCCGAAGACATAATAGGCCGCCGATTGCTTGACTTATTCGACGACCGGGGCAGACTGCGCGAAGCGTATCGTTTGCAATTGGAATATCCAATGTTCGATTGGTTAGGCAAAAGACAAGGCAAACCAGTTTATGAATTGGTGTCGGGTGCCCACTTGGAAAGGGGAGTCCCATTGGTTGTCCCCTGCTATGATACCTCTCTATACTTCGACGATTTGCATCTGCCTGATGAGAGAACCGCGGTCGCGTTGATGCAAGAGGAAGCGATACAAGGATATGCGAAGGGCCATCGTCATTTTAAGATTAAAGTTGGCCGGGGCGGACGCCATATGCCACTCTGGGAAGGGACAAAACGAGATATCGCGATCGTACATGGGATCTCGGAAGTGGCAGGTCCCACAGGCAAGATCATGATCGATGCGAATAATGCATATAATTTGAACTTAACGAAAGAGGTCTTGGCGGCTTTGGAGGATGTGAATCTGTATTGGCTGGAAGAAGCGTTCCATGAGGATGAAGCCTTGTACGAGGACCTGAAGGAATGGCTCCGGCAACGTGGGCAGAATGTGCTTATCGCGGATGGGGAAGGACTTGCCTCACCGCATCTTATTGAGTGGGCGACTCGCGGCCGTGTCGATGTGCTGCAGTACGATATCATCTGGCCCGGCTTCACGCATTGGCTGGAATTAGGCGAGAAGTTGGATGGGCATGGTTTGCGGTCTGCGCCTCACTGTTACGGCAATGCATATGGCATTTACGCATCGGGACATTTGTCAGCCGCGGTGCGCAACTTCGAATTTGTGGAATACGACGACATTACAATTGAAGGAATGGATGTATCTGGGTATCGAATCGAAAACGGAGAGATTCATATTCCGTCCACGCCGGGTTTCGGAATCGTCTTCGACGATGAACTTGTAACAAACCTTATAAAGCGATCCGGCTGGTCCCTGAGAAACCGGTAATAAGCCAGAGAATATAATGATGTTGGAATACGGATTTCTATTATATTGTGGATAAGCGCTGTTGCGATGCAATAGCGCTTATTAGTGTGGTCAAGAGCAGTGGGGATCGCTTATTATGCGCGGATTTTTTATTTTATGTTACCAGATTCTTGTCCAAGCTTGAGTACAAGAACCTGATAACATTGCCGTGTAAGGACAAGAACATAATAACATTACCGTATGAGCCGGGAGGATAATAGAATAAAAGCCCGGTTTATAACCGGGCTTAAAGGACCTGAAACATTACTATTTGTTTCTTACATACTCAACCCATTGCTCATGCAGCTCTGACTCAGAACATTGAAAAATTTCATTAAAACCATTGGGATTTCTAATCACGTTATTTAATGCATCTAATCCATATTTATCAACAATGAACTCCACAATTAAATAAGAAAATTGAAATCCTTTCATCGTTTCAAAATCCCAAGTATCATTATTTAACTCTTGAAAAGACGGGATAACATGATTATGAATGGTATCTAAAGTACTGTTTTTGATGAATTCTTCGCTCATTCCTTTTGATTCAAATCCTCCAATACCCTGACGCGCCCATTTTGGGGCAAGCGGATTAATGTCAGTGATTAACCACATTGTGAACAAGTGTAAGGTTGATTTTAGAATGGATTGATACGTATGCTCTGGTCCAGGATTCAAAGGAGAAACAATTTTTAAATAATTCTCCTCAAAAGTACCCATGAACCAATTGGGAGCATTTTCTTCTCCTACAGCTTGATGGAAGGTAGGAAGATCTGGATAAATTTCAATGATAATTTTCCTGGATGGCTGGTGTTTATATTTCAATGAAATTCTTTCAACATTATCCTTAAGCTTATTAAATAAGTCTTGATGAACCTTCTTCAGACTATCAGTCATATCATTTGTTTCACTTTTATTTACTATTGATATCATATCTTGAATAGACATTATGGCAATGTCACCCCATACTTTTAATTCTCTTCTTAATTTCTCTAATGATCGGTACAACCTGTTCTTTACTGCACTCTCACGCATTCCAACGATATTGGAAATTTCCGACAAGGTGCAGTCAACAAAAAAACGCAATGAAATAATCTGTTGGTCTAGCTCGTTTAGTTTTTTTAACGCTGAACTAATATCAATACGGATTTCAACATACTTAGCAAAATCAAGAGAGATAGACTGTGATTCGTAACCTGTAAAATCATAGGGGATTTCTTTTTTTCGTGATAAACTTCGAAATTCATTTTTCGCTATATTCTGAGCAATTTTGAAAATCCAAGTGAATAAACTGGATTTTTCTTTAAATGAATGAATGTTTTCTATTGCCTTTAAGAAAACGTGCTGCGTTAAGTCATCCGCAACCATTGGATTTACTTTCAACGAGAGATATTTGCAGATTCTTTTGCGATATTGATCATAGGCTATTTCAAATTTTTCAATGTTTCCCTGTTCATCCGGATAAACAGGGTTTTTGTCATGAGCTCCAGACATGGTAAGAACCTCCTCTTGACCTTACATTCAATTAGACACCGCAGGGAGGTGAAAAGCCACATACAATTAAAAAATAAATCTCGAATTGATCTTTTTCCCCAGGGAGGGGCTGGAGACAAGCTTTTAGTCAGGCCAAGGCAAGAATAAGCTGCCTATTAGAAGCAAGGAGTAGGTAGCAAAAACTTAATTGATTCTTTTAATGGAATTGTTGGTAAAGACTTAATCTCCGCCGGCATTGCTGTGGCGAAAATGACCTTAACACAGGATGAAATGCTAAGTATTTATGAGCAAGTAATCCTGGATTCCTCAATAAGGAAGCCCTTATTCACGTTGGGGCGTTGTTATTTTATAGAGCTTTTGGATATACTACACAACTGGAAGCATCGCTTAATTAATTGGAGGAGGGAGATACGTTTGCGGCGGATAAAGATTCGAAAACATTCGGTTCGTAACGATAGCTCGAACGAGATTGAATCGCCAAATCACTCGCTCCCTAATGAACAAAATGCAGAATTATGCACAATACTCGCTGTTAACGAGAAGAGGCTTAGAGAAACTTTTCAAGCATGCTCCGATATCGTATTTCGTCCAATCTGCAGCAACCCCGAAGTTCTTCTGATTTACACCGATGGTTTAATCGATACAAAAACGTTGGACAAAGTTGTTTTAACGCCTTTCCTATTTAATGGAGCTCCTCGCGGGTTGAATGGTGATTCTATTTCAGGACAGATCATCCAGGAGCAACTGGTTGCCATCTCGCAAGTTCAAACGGTTTCTACATTCAACGACGTGTCCGATGGGATTCTGAAGGCGAATATCGTCCTATTGGTGGAAGGTGAAAACAAGGCGCTAGTCGCGGATCTCAAAGGATTCGAAAAACGCGCTGTTGAAGAGCCGGAGGCTGAAGTTTCTATCCGCGGACCCAGGGACGGATTTACGGAAACGTTACGAATCAATACCAGCTTAATACGCAGACGAATCCGCAGTTCAAAACTGAAAATGGATTCGGTTACGGTTGGTCAAGTTTCTCAGACAGAAATCGTGCTTGTATATATTGATGGGATTGTCTCGAATACGATCTTGGAGGAAGTCCGTAAAAGAATCGACAGAATTCAAATTGACGGGGTTCTTGAATCAGGTTTTATCGAAGAATTTATTGAAGATGCCCCTTGGTCTCCATTTCCACAAATCCAAAATACCGAGCGGCCCGATATCGTATGCGCCAGTCTCCTTGAAGGGAAAGTCGCGATTATCGTCGATAACACCCCATTCGCGCTGATCGTTCCTATGACTTTTTGGACTGGCTTGCAAGCGGTAGAGGATTATTACGAACGCTCCATCTATACGACCTTTGTTCGATTAGTTCGCTACTCCTTGTTAAATATCGCACTGTTGCTTCCGTCTTTGTACGTCGCGCTCTCAACCTATCATCAACAACTTATTCCTACGAACCTACTCGTCAGTATCGCTAATTCAAGGGAAGGAGTCCCTTTTCCGACGTTTGTCGAGACGTTGTTGATGGAGTTTATGTTCGAAGGCCTCCGGGAAGCGGGAATTCGCATGCCTAAAGCAGTTGGTTCGGCCGTTAGCATTGTGGGAGCGCTGGTTATTGGACAAGCCGCCGTACAAGCAGGCATCGTATCGGCACCTGTCGTTATTGTCGTAGCCACGACCGGGATCGCATCTTTTGCCATCCCTCGATATAATTTCGGGGCCGCATACCGGCTTCTTCGTTTCCCGATGTTGATCTTGGCGGGAATGCTAGGTTTATACGGAATTATAAGCGGATTACTTCTCATGATCATCCATCTTCTTGGTCTACGTTCGTTTGGAGTTCCATATATGAGTCCGGTAGCTCCGCAAATCCCTCAAAACCTGAAGGATGTTTTCATTCGTGCACCCAGATGGAGTATGAACCAACGCCCTTCATTCTTCTCCGGGGCGAATAAGAGGCGCATCCCGGAAGGACAAAAACCAAGTCCAAAGCGAGGGAGAGCAGGAAAATGAATAAGAAACGGAGGCTATGTTTCTGTTTGATTCTCTCGCTTTTTTTCACAACAGGCTGTTGGGATAGTTCGGAAGTAAACGATATTGCCATTGAACTCGCATGGGGGATCGACAAGGCTCCGAACAAGAAAGTCAAGATCAGTGCTCAAGTAATCATCCCGTCGAAAATGAGCGGCGGACAGGGTGGAGGTACTGGTGGATTAAGCAAGGGAAAACCTTATTTTGTCGTATCGAGCGATGGAATGAATACGCTTGATGCGATACAGCGGATGCAGACTAAGCTTTCCCGGCAAGTGTTTCGCGGTCATCGGCGGGTCATTGTGATTGGGGAATCCATGGCCAGACAAGGAATAAAGGATATATTCGATACATACACCCGAGATCCAAACCTCAAGCTGCGAACCGATATATTTATTGTCAAGGGGGCTTCCGCAAATGATTTCTTAAAAACATCGTACCCATTAGAAAATATTCCGAGTCTAGGAGTTTTAGGAGAGTATAACCAGATGGGAACACTCATGGAAATAGGGTTATTAAACTTTCTGCTCTCTGCGACCAGCGAAGGAACATGTCCAGCCATACCCTCGGTTGCGATCGGCATGAACCCAGCTTCACAGGACGAAGAAAAACAGAAAAATCAATATAATGAGGAAGGGTTCCGAATCACAGGGCCAGCATTATTTAATAAAAATTTGAAGTTGGTTGGATTTTTGAATACAGAGGAAGGTAGGTCGATGCGATGGGTGGCCGGGAATCTTAATAAGCTAACGGTATCGTCAACGATACCGCAAGTGGAAGGCAACGTCAGTATAGATATCTACAAGATAGGCAATAACATACAGCCGATCATCCAAGGGGACAAGTTAAAAATCCTTGTCACGTTAACGGGGCAAGGAGCGATTCGCGAGAACAACACAAATCTGGATCTTACGCAGATGAAAAATATTATCCTTTTGCAAAACGCACTGGACAAACACGTTGAAGAAAACGTACTTCGAACGATCACCAAAGTGCAAGAAAAATACGGGACAGATGTATTCGGATTCAGTGATGTCATCCGAAGAAAAAATTTGACATTGTGGAAATCCATAAGAAATGACTGGGAAGCGGAGTTTCGGGAAGCAGAAATATCCGTGAACGCGGAATTGACGGTTCGACAGATAGGAGTAACTGGCCCATCGTTGCATTTGAACCCAAACGAGATTAAGAAATGATGCTTCATTTCTTCAATAGCCGCAGCCAAGTAACGATGAGAAGAATCGTAGGTAAGACTATGAGCAAGGGTACCCACACATAAGGCACCAAAATTTCAAAGTGGTGATAATAAATGTGCTCGGAAATGTTTTTGGACAGGGTCATTCCAAGGAATAGTGAGATGGCGAATGCAGGGATGACAAGTACGCGGTAACCCTTCATATTCGTAAGTTGCTGAATCCCTCTTACCGCAGCAAACATATAAACGACGCTTTTTAAAAGTGCCGTCATCAAAAAATAGAGCACGCCGAACATCTGTAAATTTTCAATGAAATGTCCGATACTGATCAAACTCAACAAGGTATAAAGCGGGTATACAAGACCCGAAAACATACCTCCAAAAACTAAAATAGCCAACACGTCAAAGCAGGTTACCATGATTCCAGACAGAATAGTGGCAAGAAGCGTAATCTTCATCACTTTTTCAGGCCGCTTGGTCTCCGGCCAGAACATCGCAAGGACGAGCGTTTCCCCGAAGGACTGAGTAATGCCGGTTGGATATACAACCTTCAAAACTGGCTCCCACCCGTATTCAAAAACGGGCAGCAAATTATTAATATGCAAGACGTTGGAGCTCAAAAGAAAAATGACCTCAATACAAAACATGATTAATACGATGGGAAGGATCATTTCTCCCAGTCGAGCAACGATCTCAATGCCGCTATATACACAATAAGCAATGATGAAGGCAAATACACCTGAGATTATGAGAAGGGGGGTGCTAGGTAATACGGTTGTTGAAACCATATCTCTGATATCCGCAATAATCCGTCCAACAATATACAAGAACATAAGAGGATACAGAAAAGCAAGAGGCGTCCCGATCCAGCGCCCGAGTTGTGCCGGAAACCATTGGACAAGGGTTAGCCCAGGATTCATCCGCATTAAAGCGATGTAGATCAACACAATGAATACACCCAGACAACAGGAAAACAGTGCGGCAATCCACGCATCCCGGCCGGCTGAGCCTCCGAAGCCGAATATAATGGTAGTACCTAATTGGAAAATGAAAGTAATCGTAAATAACTGATAGACAGTGATTTTATTCATAGTTACCTCTCGATTTATGTACTTGCTGTTTCTGTCTGAATATAAGCGGTTCAGGTCCCACCCACATTAGTTATTATTTCCATTGGAAAGATACGGTAATCGGTTCATAGATATATTTTATGGCAAGGTTTACTATTTCGCTGAATCAATGGGCAGAGCCTTAACAACTATGTGATCGAAAGATATCAAGACAGAAATTCGGAGGAAAGTCATCTAACTCCAGCCGAGTTGATGGATACCATTAAATCAAGAGTCATCTCTGTTGCGAAAGTATATGGTTCCGCCGAAAAAGATCAACTCGTAAAAGCAACAGGTTAAGGGAATTTAATAAAATGTTGATGGCAGAAGGAGTAGAGCCTGTCGCCCCGTCATTAAAAATAAATGGAGACGGAACGCTCAGGATATCGGATATCGTTGTTTTTAATGGCTTTAAGCTGGCAGGCGTGCTTGATGGGGAAGAAAGCAAGGGCTTGGCACGAATAACAAGTCTGAACATACAAGAAATGTCTTCCGTATCCCTAACGGCAACTGATACTGGAGCTTCTGTATCCGCTATATTCAGACTTCGTGATAATAAATCGAAAATAAAAATTAAAGCAGGCGAGGAGGTACCCGAAGTATTCATTAAGACGTAAGCCAATGCTACGATGATCCAATTCGACGGTGATATCGGAGCCATAACGCCGGAGATTCTCCGCGCATGCGAAAAGGAACTGGAAGACAAGGTGAAAAAGGAGCTTGAAGCCACAATAACAAAAGCCCAAAAAGAGTTTAAATCAGACTTTCTGGGAATAGGGCAAATTTTTTATCAACAGCATCGTAAAGAATGGAAAACTAAATTTAAGCCGAAATGGGATGAAGCTTTTCCGGAAATTCCTATTCATGTTGACGTAAAAATAAAAATACTCAATTCAGGAACCAAAGTTGTTCCATTAAGCGAACAATAATCGATAATGTTCAGTTAAGTAACGGGAGACGATAGTTCAATAATGACATGGAGGCAGCCGGTCACGCGATCAGCTGCTTCTTTTAATCTAACGGGCAGTATAGCACCAATACTTGGTAATAAGGAAATATGGTAAAGTAGGTGAAAGATATTATAATAATTTGAGAACGGAGTGACAATTTGATTGTAACTTATGAGGAGATCACCCAGAAAGGTGTTGGGTTACAAAATGAGGATGCCATTATTACTCTTCCCAAAGCAAATTTGTATGGAGTTTTGGATGGAGTATCTTCATTGGTACCCTATTTAAATTCCAAAAAGGAAACTGGTGGTTTTATTGCGGCGAATTTGATAAGAGACTACTTCGAATCTATTGCTGATCTTGGAAGTCTAAAGGACCACATGGTTAAAGTAAATGATCTACTTAGGGAACAAATGGTGCTCGCAAATATTGATCTGGAGAAAAAAGAAGAACTTTGGGGAGCAGCATTGTCAATCGTACGTGTTCAGGATGATGGTGTGGAGTTCATACAGACGGGCGATTGCATGATTCTAGCCGTGTATGATAATGAGGAGGTTCGCCCATTAACATGGAGACAAGTTTCTCACTTAGAAGCACCGGCATTCGCTAAATGGCAGGAAGGAATAACTAAAGGCCTGAAAAGCCAGAAAGAGCTTCATGAAACTGTTATTGATACAATAAGAAAAAACCGATATCAGTCTAATACTGATGGAGGTTACGGAGTCCTAAATGGGGAAAAGAATGCAGTTCGTTTTTTCGAATACGGTAAAGTTAATCTGACATGTCTAAAACATATCATTTTGTTGACTGATGGGATGTTTTTGCCAATAAATATCGTTCCCGAACAGAGCTCGTATTGGAGCTTTGTTGCGCATAGAATATTGAATAAGGGTATCAAACTATATACTCAAGAGTTAGTAGAACTAGAAGAAAGCGACTCCGAGTGTATTGACCATATCCGCTTTAAGAAATCGGATGATAAGACCGCAATTGTGATTAGTTTTCAAAGTGCTCTATGAACCTTCTATTAGCAGCGCTCGTAATTTAAGAATAACAGCACTATCATAAACTATTTACTCTGGAGCGACTTATGTGCGCGTTAATTGTATGCATATGTAAGGTAACATGTAATTCATACCTGTGAATAGGGATTACTCAGGAGTTTAGAGGCTACAGACGAAGCTATGTTCATTTGTAGTCTTTTTGTCGCTCTTGGATATTCTGAGGAGGAGTAATCATTAGTAAGCCGTGTTCACTTATTATTTTTTTGCGAATTCACAAGGAGGAATAGGGTATGCAATTAAGCGATTGGTGTGTAGAGACGATTACTTATCACGTATCAAGTGAATATTCTATTCGACTGGCGGAGCCAGAAGAATGGGGATTGTATTGTTCGGTTATCGAAACTCTCCTCGATCCCACAAACACCAGACAGTTTGATTATTTCGATTTTTCTGAATATAATAGAGTAAATAGTTCCAATTTATGGTATAGTATTTTGTGGTGAATGTCATACTATAGGGGCTGCATAAGGATGATAGGGGATACGACAGAGAAAGAGCGGACGATATTTGATCATGCTGGAAATACGATCAAGACAGAAGATCGAGAGATACGTATTCTTGCCAAGTATGAGGCGCCATTGGTTGTCGTACTAGGAAATGTGCTTAGCGATGAGGAATGCGATGAGCTAATTAAACATTCTAGGGAACAATTGCAACGTTCAAAAATAGGCGGAAATCGTGCAGTCAATCAAATTAGAACGAGCAGTGGGGTGTTCTGTGAGGAGAATGAAACGATTACAAGAATCGAGAAGCGATTCTCTCAAATTATGAATATTCCTATCGAGCACGGTGACGGTTTGCAAGTTCTGCTGTATACCCCTGGCCAAGAGTATCAACCTCATTATGATTTCTTTGCAGAAACGAGTCGAGCAAGTGCTAACAATCGAATTAGTACGCTCGTGATGTATTTGAATGATGTGGAGGAAGGCGGAGAAACGGCGTTCCCCATGCTTAATATCTCAGTTTTTCCTAACAAAGGCATGGCTGTCTACTTTGAATACTTTTACAGCGATCATGAATTAAACGATTTTACCCTGCATGCAGGTACACCAGTGATCAAAGGGGAAAAGTGGGTTGCAACGATGTGGATGAGAAGGCAAGCCCTTCGCTCTTCCTAGATGTATGATCATGTACTGAGTGATTCGGAAGCAATGGAAAGTCAGGTTGTTACTAATTCTAGCAGCTCTCAAGTGACATCAAAACGGTGACTACACCTGTAGAAGCCTATGTGGCGTGATCTTCGAACAGGGGTTCAAATCCCCTCGCCACCATCTCCACCATGGAAAAAACCGACCTCATGATGGTCATCCCCCCGTCAAGTAGACAAATGAAAAAAAGCTAAGCAGCCAGCGCGCACCGGTATTCAATCGGTGCGCGTTGTTTTAGTTTGGCTTGAAACCGCTGGTAGTTATAAAAATCTGGAAATTGGATCGACTTGGTCGGACGACAAAGCAGTTAATCGAGCTTTCGCATGACCTTAAAGAAAGAGGAGTCAGTCTGCAGATCAATCACCCTGGGAGTAGATACAAGCACACCAGCGGATAAGCTTTTTTTCGCTATTATGGCTGGTTTAGCTGAAATGGAGGCAGAGACAATTCGAGAAAGAACCCAAGTCAGACTACAAGCAGCTAGGGCTCGAGGTAGAAAAGGAGGAAGACCGCCGTTGGGTAAGAGCAAAGTTGAAATGGCGTTGCTTCTGTATGAGAGTCGGAGATATACGACAAAAGAAATAACAGAGCAGACCGGAGTATCTAAAGCAAAGCTATATCAAGTTCTCAAGAACAAATAAGCTTGAAACTGAAGTTTCACTTACAGGTCTATAGAATTTAAGTGATCATTTATTTAATCAGATTCCTTTTTCCTACGGCCATTGAAGCAAGGACGATATCTGCAGAAACTCGGGTCGGCAGCAGCGTTGCAACTAAGTGGCCATTCTGGAGTCGTTGTTAAGCTAACTAAAATAAATGGATGTAAAGGATTTAAAGTCTCTTGTATAAGCTCCCATGGAAGAATCACGGCGTCTCCATTTTACCTAGCTTGTTTTCGAAACCCCATATTTATACGAAGCAGTCATAAGTCTAAGTTCGCCACTCTCGATCTCTTCAATAATCGTGAGTTTCTCCTACGCATGATATTGAACTCTAGACATGAAAATACTCCCCTCATAGCAGCAGGTTTTTATTATTTCATCTGCCTACTATTTGGGGAGCATATGACACTATTCTAAGTCATTTCGGGGATGCGGATTAATCGGCGGATATAAGAATTGATTATCTTTCTTCGGATCATGATCATCGGGGTTTTCGCTTTTATCTGGCATCTCGGCAGAAGTCATATCCGACATAGCTTTAAAGCTCACGAAGTCTTCGACTTCATCAAGCTGGTTGTTTTCAGTCATTGCAAGGCTCCTTAATAGTGGATTTCTTTTCTAGGCAATTATTCACCTTATATTTGCTTTTTATTCAGGAATTCAAGGAAGCAAAGTCCCTTTGCAAGCTCAATCATTATACCCTTAGTTAATTCTCCACTGTCCATTTCTACATACGTTCCACCTTGTATCCACCTTAACTATTCTTGCTTAAGGAGGCCACTTCAATATACGGAAAAAATTCCTGAATAAAGAACCCGGTCATGTAGACCAGGTTTGGTGATGCTTTCATAATATTTAACTGAGCATGTCAGCTTTACTTCGAATTATTTTGCACTCTAGGTTTTCCTTGATCGTTCGGGTCGTTAGATCGTGAAGGGCTATTCTTTGGGTTGTTTTTGTCTGGTTTGGATTTAGTACTCATTTTATAGTTCACCTCCTGTGTTATCCCTATAGTATTTCTCCAAACCGTTATCCTTATTAGAGTAATGTTGTATCCGTAATACCAGGCGCTGCGGTGGCCTGCAAATTGACGTTTCCACGCTAACGTGCAGAAATCATTAAGGGGACATGTTGAAATATGAGAGTACATAGTGCATTGAGGTGACGTGTATTTGCAAATAATCGGGCGCTTTTGAAAATAGCGATTCGTCCAATGTTTTACATGGGTATAAGCGAATCAAAACAGGTGTTTGCATGGAAAAATCACTTCCTAAATGACGAACGCAACAGTCCTTCAGAAGAATGCACGGCATGGTTGAGAAATGAGCTTGTAGAGCCTAAGGCAGTTCTAATTACTGACATTCTTAAAGAGATTCAAGAAGAGGTGGAAGATTAAGAACAATCAGCGTTACGCTAACGGGGAACGATAGTTGAATAACACACATGATTAGCAGGAGCTATGGTGGCCGGCTCATCTTATTGAGCTAACGGGCAGTATAGTTTAGTTATAAACGTACTTTCCAAAAAAGTGTGTGGTAAACTGTTCGAAGCACGACACTTAAGGGGGATTAAAGAAACTATGGAAGACTCTGTAGTTATACAAGCAGAACGAATTGCAGGCGATTTTCTTCTGGAACAAGTAAAAACTTCATATCAGATCATAGGTAAAGGCATCACAAATCAGGTTTGCGTAGTTGAGACGGAGAGTCGCAAAGTTGTTGTCCGCATGAACGATAAAGATACATTTCCAAGCTTTATCAAAGAAAAATGGTGCATCGAGCAAGCAGCCGCAGTTGGCATCCCTGGACCTGAGGTTTTGTCCATTGATATCGTTGATGAAACAGCCTATATGATTCAAACTTTTATAGATGGCAACAACGGGTTAGACAGTACGGTTCCCAAATCCGATATTTGGAGGCAGCTTGGCGAATATGCCAGGCTTATTCATTCGATTCCAGTGAAAGGATACGGGGAAAATCTGATTGATCCAGTCCATGGTGAGTTTCAGTCACCTTCTCATGCAGGATCGGACGGCAGTTGGCAAGGGTATGTGCAATATAATATCAATTGTTTGACTGAGCATGATCGCTTGATTGAGCTTGGAGTAATCACTCAGATGGAATCGCAGAGAGTAAGAAAACTGTTTGAAAATTTGAAGAGTGAACCGTTCCGCTTCGGTTTAAACCATGGAGATATCTCTTTAAAGAATACGATTGTCAATCAGGCAAACCAAGTTATATTGCTGGATTGGAATGCAGAAGTAAGCGTGGTACCGCATGCAACTGTTGCTCAATTGATGCATTACCAAATCCTGGGACTAGAAGAAAGCGCAAGTGTTGAGGAATTCAAAGCGTTTATGGACGGGTACGGAATAAGTGAAAAAGACCTTTCTGAAACGAGGCATTTGCTGCTAATAAGGGCTTTCGATAACCTCAGGTGGGCTATTGATAGAAGTCCTGATCTGATCGAACCCTATGCTGCGTTTGCGAAACAAGTCATTGACATGATTAGGAATTAGTTAGCAGAGATAGAGCGATGTTTTTAACAAAAGGCGAAAAAAATGATTAAGGTAACGGGTAACGATAGTGGAATAACATACATGAAGAGCAGGCGATGCCTGCTCTTTTTATTGAACAAACGGGCAGTATAACGCAATCGTCTGAATCAAAAGTTATACCCCTTGGAAATACTTTATCTATGTGTTTATCTAAGGTGGATTTGAAAGAGGTGGAAAGCTTATGAAAAAAATAGGAATGCTTATTATAGCTAAATTTGTCATTATTAAAATTGTTGGTGTGAAAGGCAGTTTGTTAAAAACAATCTCAACTTATCTTGAAGCCATAAAAGAAAAAGATGATACGAAAAGACTGAGCACAATCTATGCTCCTAATGTTTTTTCAGATGGTTTGAATAGACAAGAACCATATATTGTGGCGATTAAAGGATTAACACTAGATAACTACAGGACTTTGAATTACGAAAATTCATTCTTATCTGTTTACTGGCTATGTTGAAGGAATAGCCAAGGCTCTTCTGATTAGCAGGGCATTGTTGAAATCCATGCGTAAATCTCCTATAAATAGATGACTTCAAGTGATGAGTATTCGATCAGATTAACCCGAAGGGACTTCAATTACCTACCAAACAGCTTCAAGGCTCGACAAGGGAAAAAACTTTTATTTTGCCTGTTGACAACAATATGAATATAAGGTATCTTTAATTTAAGATATTTAATCTAAAGATAAATAGAACGTACCTTCTAAGTCATACAATAGCAGATCGAGTCGAAAGTGAAATGCGAAGTACAACGGGAATTGAGAATCGTGTGGTAAAGGAAGAATTTTTTATCTATAATATCTTAAATTAAAGATAATTAAATTGAAGACAAAAACCAATTAAACCAAGGAGTGATTCTTATGTTCAACCGTACTTCAGGCATTCATCATATCACGGCATTTGCCAGACACCCGCAAGAAAACGTCGATTTTTACGCCGGTGTCCTCGGACTTCGGCTGATTAAGAAAACGGTCAATTTCGATGCCCCTCATGTCTATCACTTGTATTTCGGAGATGAAGCGGGTAGCCCTGGCACTATTTTGACTTTCTTCCCTTGGTCCGAAGCTCGTCAGGGGCGGGTCGGTGGCGGTCAAGTCGGCATCACGACGTTCGTTATCCCGCCAGGCTCCATCGGCTTTTGGGAGCAGCGACTAGCGAGCCGTAGTGTTGTAACGAACCGTAGCATCCGCTTCGGTGAAACATATGTGCAATTCACCGATTCCGAAGGTCTACGCATGGAATTGGTTGAAAGGGAAGAAGGCCCAACCAGCACATGGGAGGTAGATGGCATTACTGCAGACTATGCGATCAAAGGGTTTGGCGGTGCTGTCTTGTTCAGCACGAAGCATGCCGATACCATCGACGTGTTGGAGCGTGTGCTCGGGCTGGTCAAAGTCGGTGAGGATGCAGGATACGTTCGCTTCCAAGCGACAGCGGAGCTGGGGAATCTAATTGATGTTCCGCTTGAGGATATGCACCATGGAAGTGGCGGTGCCGGAACAGTCCACCATATCGCTTGGCGGACCAGAGATGATGATGAGCAACTGGAATGGAGAGAAAGTGTGGCCCGCAGCGGCTATGCACCAACGGAAGTGAAGGATCGTCAATATTTCAAAGCAATTTATTTCCGAGAAAGCGGCGGTATTTTGTTTGAGATTGCGACCGATCCACCAGGATTCGCACGGGATGAGGAGCCGGAAGAGCTTGGGCACAAGCTGATGCTGCCGGAATGGTATGAGCCAAACCGAGCCGAGATTGAAGCCATACTGCCGCCATTAAAGAACAACGCCAAGTAACAGAATCATCACGCTTTATCCGTCAGTAGCCTAACTATTAATTTTTGGAATGAGGTGCGGATTATGATTGCCATTCTGGGACGTATTAACGAATTGAGCAGAAAACAGCATGCTGAAGGACTAAACGAGCAGGAGAAAAAAGAACAGGCAGAGCTTCGTACTGAGTATTTGCAGCAGATTCGCGGCCAAGTTCACGATATGCTGTTGGGTGTCTCGGTAATGGATGCCAACGGGCAGGACGTAACTCCGGCTAAGCTGGCAGCCGATAAAACGATTTTGCTAGGGGATGACCGCTAGATGGACTCTTTCAATAATATTACAGGGCAGATTCGCTAAGTAACTTTAAGATCAACACCATAAAAATTTGGGAGATGAATGAAAATGATGGATTTGGGACTTCTTATTATTCGGGTAGTGGTAGGATTGTTGTTTGTTGGTCATGGAGCACAGAAACTGTTCGGCCTGTTCGGGGGATATGGCCCGAAAGGGACAGGAGGCTGGATGGAATCGGTTGGCATTCGTCCTGGTGTTGTTATGGCTGTCTTTGCTGGAGTATTGGAACTGCTGGGCGGGGCATTGTTCGCCACGGGACTGTTCACAGCAGCAGCAGGAGTGATGATTGTAGTCACCATGGCAGGTGCTATAGTTAAAGTGCATCGGCCTAACGGCCTGTGGGCAACGGCAAATGGGTATGAATATCCGCTGGTACTCGTGGCTGTAGCTATCGGCGTTGCGCTGACCGGAGCAGGAGCTTACTCACTGGATGCGCTGTTGTTCTAATCTAAAAGTGGGGCACGAAATTACCATCAATGATATATTGGTCTCGGAAATGGATGACTTGGAAAAGATCGCGAAAAGCAAAATCCACCGCAATCTCGATATTATTGATGAGCGGGAACAGGAGATTATCCGCGATCGGTTCGGCCTCAACCAAGGGGAGCGAGGAGCGCAGCGGGAAATGGCGAAGAGCTTTGTCATGAGTTTATTAAGGTGAAGCGGTGAATATGTACACAAACGAGATGAGAACCACCAAATAAAAATTAAGTGCCGAAAAGTCTGTTGGACTTTCTCGTCACTCTGGGACCACTCTGATGAGTGGTTTTTTTATGTTTTCTATTTGTTTTTGAATAAATGACTTGGGTGAGTGCGTGCTGTTATTGCACAATTTATTGAGAGTTCAATATGAGGATTGATCAAGTTTGCCGATATAGTATTTAAGGTATCGCAAGCATTGTCAAAGGAATCCTTGCCCTGCGGAAGTCTTACGGAAGACGTTTCGGCTGCTGGCACTACTCTTAAAGTTGAGGCGATTACGTTTGCGAACGGCGGTGATAACTTTGCGATATATATTCCTATATTCGCAAGCCAAACTATTACCGGCAACATAGTGACGCTTCTAATTTTCTTTATTTTGGTGGCCGTGAAGTGCTTTCTCGGTTATAAGCTAGTAAAGAATCCTTTGGTAGCAAAGGTGCTTTAGAAATACGGACACGTCGCCGTCCGTTTGTGCTTATCGCACTTGGACTGTTCATTCTTTACCATAGCGGCACTTTCGGGTTGTTACCGTTCTAAAAACACTGTTCGTTGAACTATCGGGTAACGATATTGAATAACACACATAGATGAGCAGGCGCTACGAATGCCTGCTCTTTTTATTAAACTATGGGCAGGATAGCGCAACATTCGCCAGTATTTAGCGTCCTAATTTATGGGAAATGTAATATCGTTTCACAGTAGAAGGGACACTTATGAAAAAGGTGAAGAACATTCTTTTGTTAATAATGTGTCTATTCCTTCTACTTTCAGGTTGTACTCATAACGGATACAAATCAATCAAGGAAGCCATTCAACACGGAGGGATAAAGTACAAACAAATTTATCATCAGCAAGTTGTGAAAAATGGCGTTGTTATTTTCTACGAAAATCCGATTGGAGGCATCGATGCAGGAATTTTATATAAGTTGAGTGATAAATATAAATGGGGCTTTGGCGGTGGTACTGTGTCTTTTCCTACCAAACAAGATGTAACTTGGGGTTGGGTTAACCTAGATTCCAATGCAAAAGATGAAGAAAAGCAGTACCAGCTTTACTACGGCATAATAAAAGAAGCGCAGATTAGCACGCTTCACATCAAGCACAAAGGCTCAGACAAATACATGGATAAAGACGCAGAAATAGTTTAATTATTCGATGGGAACAGACTATGGTTCGCTTTGCAGGATAAATACATTGGAAATTATCATCGTGGGTTCATTCTGAATGGTTTTAATAAAGATGGAAAAATGTGTTTCATTTTGAGTGATTTTAACTCACATCGTATTACGCTAACGGGAGACGATACGTCTCCAAGGGTTAGGCGAAAATCATCGTAAGAGATACAAAAAACTTAAGTTTTTTAGGGAAAGGATTTTTACTAATGAGACCTTGTATAAACTGTAGTGGAACAAACTTTGTTGAAGGTGAAATAAAAGGTGATGGAAATGTTCATCCCAAAAATAAGTTCTTAAGTCTAGGATCTCCTCTTCTCCTTACCATTTGCCTAGAATGTGGAGAGGTAAATTCAATGAGAGTAAAACACTTCGATATATTCAAGAAGTGATTACGCTAACGGGAAACGATAGTTCAACAACGAGGGGCCTGCCGCTTGGCAGCCCTTCACTAAACTAACGGGCAGGATCGTTTTAATAAATTCCCGCATTTCTCTAGGGAAGTGAACAGGTGTATAATAATGTAATTATGTAGGGGAGTAATTATAATGAGGATTATTGCTGCAACTGATTCGCACTATGAATATATTAAAAGACATGACCATCATATTCTAGAAAACTTAATCTTACCGAAAATTAGGGGGAATGAGATTTATATTCTCCAGAATGAAGAATATAGCATCGTTGGGTGGATGCGGCACAGTTATTTTTGGGACAACACTCCTTTTATGAATATGATTTGGATCGATGATACATATCGAAGTAAAGGATTAGGTAAGGAAGCAGTTCTTTTTTGGGAAGATGAAATGAAGAAGCTCGGTTTTAACTTGGTTATGACCTCTACTTTAGCTAATGAAGGGGCTCAGCATTTTTATAGAAAATTAGGTTATCGAGATTCAGGGTGTTTAATACTCGAAGACGAGCCATTGGAAATCATACTTACTAAGAGCCTGAAGTAATAGTAGCAAAGCTCGACTACGCTAACGGTAAACGATAGTTGGATAACACACTTGATGAGCAGGCGCTTCGGTGGCCTGCTCTTTTTTAAGCTAACGGGCAGGATAGTGCAATAGAAGTTAAGGTGGTTTATGATAAAAAATGAGGATTAAATTACGAGAAGGTGATTTATTGAAACCATTTCGCAAGAGAGCTAAAAAGATAAGGGTCAACGATTCTCTATTCCACTGCGTTATTAATGAAATACCTAGTAATGAATTTGTCAATTTTAAAATTTATTCATCAAATACCTCATTTTATGAAGTGGCTTTTCACATGGAAAGGAAGCTGGCATTTCAATCTTCATAGACCCAAGAACTGTAAAAGATTAATTAAGTATGCAATAGAACATGGATGGGATTTTCGCCAAGAGAAGAAAACGATGATAATCGAACAAGGTGATTTTCTTATCGATAAATTAGGATTAAGTGTATGACTTTGAATTTCATTGAACTAACGGGAAACGTTAGTTCAATGAAGGACCCTATACAACGAAGAAGGAGCTGCTGTGGCAGCTCCTTTTTACATCTTCACAAAATAATGATTTTTTAAACATATGTCTATAAAACTGTTTAATACCTCGAGGTTACTACATTTTCATTTGTTGTCATTCACTATATAACCCTTTTTTTCATGTTAAAAATAATAAGTTGCTGATTTACCCTCATTCCAAAAGGCTGCCGAGTCAATTGGCAGCCTTGCATGAGATTTGATTGTTGAACATTCGTTTGGACATTAAGACACATTTGAATGTTTTGCCCGTGTATAGCTCTCTTATTCAGATGCAAGTTCCCCCTCAAAGCAAGTTCTCTTGCTGTACCAGCGTTTCTTTCCTTCTGTTCTCCACTCCGTTTGAGTAAATCCTAAAAGTTTTAACACTCGTTTGCTAATGATTTCAGCGACAGTTTTTCCTGTAGCTTTCTTAATAATCTCAACTTAAAAGGGATAAACTCGTTGTCAATCCATTTTAGTCAACCTTATAAGGGTCTAACTTCACACAGCCGAGGTGCGTACCAGCGATCCTTCGGCCTGTGCGTCACTGCCCGTTCCAAGCAGCTTGACATGATTACACATTGTGGCATATTTTTAATAAAACCCTTAATTAAGGAGGTTATTAATTGGCTGCGAAGGACTCACTCAGCCTCATCTTCGCTGCCCTCGCCGATCCGACGCGCCGAAACATCCTGACCAGGCTGTCACAGAGGGCCGCGACAGTCAGGGAGGTCGCCGAGCCCTTCGAGATAAGCGCACCCGCGATCTCCCAGCACCTCAAAGTGCTGGAGCGAGCAGGGCTGATCGAACGCACAGCGAACGCACAGTGGCGGACCCTGTCGATGCGCACCGAGCCACTCGATGAGGCATCGGCCTGGGTCGAGAAACACCGCCGTGAGTGGAACCAGCGCATCGACGCACTGGAAGAACACCTCAAGACCATGATCAAAAAGGAGGAACAATGAACATGTCCACATCCGCACCGGAGTTCACCATCACCCGCACCCTGAATGTCCGCCGCGAGCTCGTGTGGCGCGCCTGGACCGAGAAAAAGGAACTCGCGCCCTGGTTGCCTTCGACACCTCTGGAGTCCATCTCCTTCGACGTCCGCGAAGGCGGACGCTACCGCTACACAATGGTCAACGTCGAGACCGGCGAGGAGTATCCCACCGGAGATGTGTTCCTCGATGTCGTACCTTTCGAACGGCTCGTCTTCACCTGGGGTTATCCCGATGATCCCATCGAGAATTCCCCTGTCGTGACCCTAACCCTCACCGCACAGGGCGAGTGCACCGAGATGATCTTCCACCTGCGCGGAGTGGCCGGTCACCCCGGCGATAAGTACTTTTACGACGGCTGGTCCAATGCGCTGGACGATCTGACGACGCACCTGCGCGACCAGAAGCAGTAGACGGCGAGCAAGAATAGAGAAGGAGCCTTCATGGCTCCTCTCCTCTCAAAGTCGAACAGATCCTCTCCGCAGACGGCTGCTCGCAAGATGCCTACGGCGGCATAGGCCAAGTTCCACCGACCGACTGCGGCGGAGGATGCGACGTCTTCCCTACAATGGTCCTCGTCGGCTTTGGCATCGAGTGTCCGATCGGGACGCCGGACGTCGCGGCGACGGTCGTTGCCGGCTATCGTCGGCCGTCGCCGCCAATGCAGACGTCGTCGGATCGGGTAACGATAGTTGAACGGAAAATGGAGCAGTTTGCCGCGGCAGCTGCTCCATTTATTATTAAGTTAACGTTAGTGGAATAAGGAAGCTCGGCTGAGTATGAGCTTGTTGGTTACCAGCAAGAAATTTAAATTAGGTGAAATAGAACAGATGGAGTGCGAGTCGCTGGTAGTGACGAGGTCAAGACTTCGTTCCGCGGAGGTAGGTAGTATAATAAGGGAGTAAATATTAGGGAAGAAGGAAAGGTAATGCAAAAGATATTGATCATCGATGATGAAGATGACCTTAGGAAAATGCTAGCGGATTATTTTGAAGTTAACGGGTATCTCGTATTGACCGCAAAGGACGGCAATGATGCGTTGCGGCAAGTGGAAAAACAACCAGACATTATTTTGCTGGATATCAATATGCCCGAATCTAGCGGTCTAGACGTATGCAAGAAGATCCGGAATTTTGTGTCCTGTCCCATTTTATTTCTTACCGCACGCATAGAGGATGCGGATAAAATATCCGGTTTTCAGGCTGGTGGTGATGATTATATTCAAAAGCCGTTCAGCATCCATGAGTTGGGGGCCAGAGTGGATGCCCATTTACGCAGGGAAATGCGAAATCAAAAAAAATCTACGCTTAAATTTAGCGACGATTTGGTCATTGATTACTCAGAGCGGCTGCTCTACTATAATGGCTTACAAATTTCTTTGGCGAAAAAGGAATTTGATATCGTAGAACTACTATCCAGACACCCTGGAATGATTTTTGATAAAGAACGTATTTATGAACGAGTGTGGGGAACGGACGAAGAAGGGGATAGCTCCGTCATCGCTGAGCATGTCAGGCGCATTCGGTATAAAATGAAAGAGCATAGCTGTGAAAACAGGGTAGAAACTGTTTGGGGAGTAGGATATAAATGGCGAAAATAATAAACTATCTCCGACTGAAAAATATGACTATGCTGCAATCCTTCATCGCATTAAATTGTGTATATTTAGCCATCGTTCTAACAGCCATTGTATTTGAATTCGAATGGGCCGATCGAATTCGACAACGCTTCGTCGATCATCCTTCCGGAAACGATTGGGTTTTAACTGCTCAGATTATCGCTATGCTGTTTACGATCGGAATCGGATTATTTTTAATGGCTAGCTTTTTTTATAAAATGAAATTAAAAAAGCCTCTGGAAATCTTGATAAACGCATCGGAAAAAATCTCGGCGAATGATTTGGGGTTTCATGTTTCCTATGACAGCAAGGATGAAATGAGCGAGCTTTGCCGTTCATTTGAAAAGATGCGCAGTCAACTGGAAAGCAATTTTAAAGTCCTATGGCGTACGGCCGAAGAACGGAATCAAATAAACGCTATTTTCGCTCATGACTTGAGAACGCCATTGTCTATCCTGAAAGGATATTTCGAGTTTATTACCAGCTATTTGCCACAAAAAAAAATTTCAGAGGAAAAACTTCTGGACACGATCAAAACGATGGAATCCCATATTTTGCGGATGGAGCGTTATGTAGAGGCGATGAGCTCGATTCAGAAGCTTGATGAGTTGCCGGCAAACAAACAGGAGGTTGAAGTCTACACACTCATCGCCTTACTGGAAGACAGCTCCAGACGAATTATAGACTTAAGAGGTAAAACCTACGATTCTCGCAAGGATGTGGATTCGACTAGATTGGTTGTCGACCTGGATCTCGTTATGCAGGTTTTTGAAAATATGATAGCAAATGGAGTTCGTTATGCTTCCAGTCAAGTGAAAGTCGACTATTGCGTTTGCAACGGGATTTTTTCCATAACTGTCACCGATGATGGCCCGGGGTTTTCCAATGAAGAGCTGGTGAAAGCCGTTCTCCCTTTTTATCGGGGAGAAGTGCCGGAAGCAAATAAGCATCATGGGTTAGGGCTTTACGTTTGCAAAACATTGTGCGAAAAGCACCAGGGAGGGTTACAGGTTGCAAATCATTCTAGAGGTGGTGGAAAAGTAACCGCAAGCTTTTTATGCCAAGTTGATAAATAGTTGAAAATTAAGGGTTAACATTTCCTTATCCCAATCTAAGGAGTGTTGATGAATAAAATGACTTTCACGAATAAAAGTATCGCCGTTTGTTTAATTTGCATGCTTCTAGCGGTGTGTATTTCCGTAATACCTGCTGTCGCTGTTGAAACCCGAAGTAAAACAGAGGTCTTATCCGAAATTGATAATTATGTCAAGAAAATCATGAAAGCCAACCATATTCCCGGTGCATCTCTTGCAATCGCGTATGGGGAAGATGTGTTCTATACGCAAGGCTACGGGGAATATTCCGATGGAATAAGAATATCCACTGATACAGCCTTCCCGATTGCCTCATTGAGCAAATCCATAACGGCATTGGCTATATTGCAGCTGGCGGATAAAAGCCTTATTAACCTTGACGCTCCGTATACCTCATATTTTCCCGGCATCTTGCCTGTGGACGAGCGTGTCCACCGTATCACGATCCGGCACTTGCTAAATCAAACAAGTGGTCTTACCGATAAAGTGAATCCGGACATGACGAAATCCGATCAATTCCAATCGTTGCAAGAAATCAACGCATCTATGAATACGGTAAAGCTTGCCGCCGATCCGGGAACGACTTACTACTATCACAATCCAAACTACCAATTCTTGGCGCTTCTTGTTGAGTGGATCAGCGGGCAACGTTTTTCCGAATATCTCCAAGATCATATCTTTGCGCCATTGGGGATGAATGACACCTTTAACGTCAGTACTACGCAACAAATCAATGAGAATACCGCCATTCCTCAGGGGCATTATCTGTTGTTTGGCAAGCCAATAAGAAAAACAGAACCTATATGGTTTATTGACGGTCCCGCCGGTATTATTTCAACTGCAGAAGACATGGCAAAATGGATGCTTGCTCAATATAATGGCCGTCTTCTTTCCCCAGAGCTGATGGAACAATACCATACAGCCGGCCAGATCGGCCCGTATGGAATGGGGTGGTCTGCAGAAGGGGATGAACATGAAGGCCGAACAGTTTCCCATAGCGGAATTTTCTGGACGTATAAGGCGGAAGAAACGATAGATTTGGATCAGCAGCTAGGCATCACGATGATGTTCAATTCCGGATTAAACGCTTTTGTCGATTATTCAGCTTTAGTCGACGGGATTGCAAGGATTATAAAGGGTGAAAAAGCGGATGCTACTATCTTTAACGGTAGAAACATGGAGACGTTTATGATTCTGCTGGTGATAGCGACAATTCTTTGGGGTGTATACTCACACTTTCGTATTAATAGGAGCAAAAAGAGCATCACGACCAGAAAATTTATTTCTTCATTATTGGGAAGACTGCTCCCTATCTTGATTCTTTTGATTCTGTCACCTCTAACTACATTTATCGGCGGTGCGCGAGTTTTGCCTTGGTTCGGTCTATGGACTACCATGCCTTCTCTGATTATATGGCTTATAGTATTATCGCTGGTAAATATAACGTATTTGGTATGCCGTTTTAGATTGTTGTACTCTACACAGAAGACGAGTAATTTAGAAACTGACGTCCGATGAAGTTGCGAGCCAGGAAGAGCAGTATGTGTCACACCTGATTGGGCGGGTTAAACGAATGGGAAACTATAGATTAACAATCACGAGGACGAGGTTGCCGGCATAGAACAGTAGTCTCGTTGAACTAACGGGCAGCATAACGTGATTACATATGGGTACCAGCATATTAATACAATCTGCATAATGATCTTGACTATGACGAGGATTTAAGATAGGTTAATAATTGTATGTTTTTTTAATTAGAAGGGGGATAAAGTGATGCTGGAAATTGTAGATGTTAATGTGAACCTGTCATTTAAAATGATCGTTGACATGGTTCACAAAATAACGAAGCAGCTACCGGAGCTTTATCCTTCTATATATAGATACACTTAGTGAAGACTTCTATAATCGCTTAGTTTTTTTATTGTATAGTTTGGTTAAAGTAAAACGCAAAATAAGCGCCGGTTGACTGGGGCTTTTTTGCGTTTTTCTCCGTGCTAATTGGAGAAAATAATGAAACCAAAATCAAAATATGAAAAGATTCAGCAAATAGTATCGAGCCTAAAGCAACCAGGATACAGATATCTTCAAATCACAGATGCTATTTTTAAGCAAAAAATCGGTGAATTTGAACACATGACCATGTTACCTAAGTCATTGCGTGATGAATTGATCAAGGAACTTGGAAATAATGTATCCAGCGTCACACAAGTATTAGAAAAAAAATCAAACCAGGTCAGTAAGATTCTGTTCGCAATAGCAGGTGGTGAGCGAATAGAGGCAGTTAGGTTAAGTTATAAACGTGGGTGGGAATCATATTGTATTTCCTCACAGTGTGGGTGCGGGTTTGGTTGCAGTTTTTGTGCTACAGGTACAATCGGCTTGAAAAGAAATCTTACAACCGATGAAATAACCGACCAACTTTTGCACTTTCACTTGAATGGCCATGCCTTGGACAGTGTCTCTTTTATGGGAATGGGGGAGGCGCTTGCAAACCCTCATATATTTGACGCGCTGACGATACTGACTGATCCACAAATATTTGGGTTAGGCCAACGAAGAATTACTGTTTCTACAATCGGAATACTTCCAGGAATATACAAACTGATGCAAGAATTCCCACAAGTTAACTTGACCTTTTCGCTACATTCACCATTTGAGGCTCAGAGAAGTGAACTGATGCCCATTAATAGTCGGTTCCCCCTGCATGAAGTAATGAAAGCGTTGGACAGTCATATTCAGTATACGGGGAGAAAGGTGTACATCGCTTATATACTTCTTCGGGGAATAAATGATTCAAGAGATCATGCGGAAGCTGTAGCAGATATATTGAGGGAAAGGGGGTTATGGGAGCATCTCTATCATGTTAACTTGATACCCTACAATTTGAGCGACGAGACACCGCAAAGCTATATGCAATCTGACCGGAACAGCGTCAAAATGTTCGTTCAGATATTAAAGTCAAGGGGAATCAATGTCACTGTCAGAACCCAGTTTGGATCAGATATTAATGCAGCATGTGGCCAACTTTATGGATCTGATTAAGTTGCATGAGTTGGTATAGGATAAAGACTGTATGCTTTTTTTTCACTAAATGATTAAATAATCGACTGTCAGTGAGCAGAATAAGATACAATAATTATTACGTAACGGGTACGATAGTTGAACAACGAAGGGCTACCGCGTGGTAGCCCTTCGTTACGCTAACTGGCAGGATAACGCAACTTGAAGTGATTTCGCATCGTCTAATAGAATAGACATTATCCGCTGATGATGCTAATCCTGTTTCAGGATTAATCATAAATGCAGGTTTATTACTATACCCGTTTTTATTGGTAGGAGTTAATGCTGTTGCTCAGTATTCTAAGAGGCGCGTTGCGTTAAGCTATCGAGACACGATAGTTGAACACACAAGGAGGGAGTTTGCTACGGCAGCTGCTCCCTTTCTTTATTAAGCAAACGGGCAGGGCAGGATAGAGCAATTGATCAGCGCCATGAGTCAGGAGACAAAAGCGTAGACGTTATGGACCATGCAAAGTTAAAACGGCGTATGCTGCAGGTCTCACATTGGTAACAGTACTTCCTTTCCCACTTGCGATCTTGTTCTCCATAATAAGACTAATGAAAGAATCACAATCACCAGACACATCCAGTAAACCGATCGAAATCCTGTAAACTGGGCAATGATACCACTGCCGAGCGTTCCTGCCAGCCTACCGATAGTGGATGCGTTGGTATAGAGCGTTATGGCTACACCAGGTGAATCCGCTAGTATATTCGTGAAATAGCTGAGTCCATTGCCCATCACGATCGCCACAAACGTTGCCTGCAAAAGCTGTGCTATGATCAACTGTATCGGATCATTCGATACACTCAAGATGACGAAATAAAAGACCGCGATAATATTGCCTATCATCAAGAGAGTGTGATTTGATATCCTTCTACCAAACGCTCCAAGCACCAGCATAATGGGGATTTCAAGGCCGGCACAAATTCCTACCACTAACCCGATATCCGTATGCGTTCCTTGAAGCTCATTCACAATAAAGAGCGGCGTGTTGACTAAGTTCATCGCGTTAACCATGAACAGAAGGATAAAGGCGATAAAAGGCTGCCTGATCTGCATGCTACTGAGTGACGAGGTACTCGAAACGGTTCTCTTCCTAGGATTTCTCGGATTAGCTTTCCGACTTGCGAGAAACAAGAATACTAGCGATGCAGTTGTTAGATAAATGGCGGATGTCACCAGAAAGAGACCACTATATCCAGCGGCCGCCAAAAGGAGAGTCCCTGCCAATGGTCCGATTAGGAATCCTAGAGAGATCAGAGAACGCAATGCAGACATTGCAAACGTTTTGTCGTCGGATTGGCTTGCATTGGCAGATTCTTGTGCGTAAGCATAAATTTGCGGTATGGCGGCAGCTCCGAGTCCACTTAAAATACTGACCACAATCAGCAGGATTAAGAAACTATCGAATACCAAATACGCAACATACGCCAAAGTGGATGAAAGCATCGCTGCAATCAACAGCCATTTCCGGTCCAGTCCGCTATCCGAGCGCTTGGCAATGAGAGAATTCACTGCCACACCGCTTAAAGAACTTACCGCCATGAACACGCCGAACGCTCCCGTGCTCATCCCTAATTCTGCCGTGAAATAAAGAGGTAGATATGGCATTGTAATCGATATCCCGATCCCGATCATCAGCATGCAGAGGACGAATATACGGTACCCTTTGATCTCGAACACCTTTTTTAATCTCGCATGCAACCGCTATTCCTCCTTCTATCCGTTTCATTACTTTGCCTCACTGGGAAATGAAATCGGGTTGAGGAATGGTGTCCCGAACCCGATGTGAAACTTTCTGGTACTGCCTCCAAGTCAACTGCTTCTCTGAAAAATCGATATACGATTTGATCGACCCTACCGAAGATATTTAAATATCGAGTTTACGGGTACCGATCCATTTCACCATTTCAGGATCGCGATGGGAAAAGAACAGGCTCTGTTTCGTATCTAGCGTAGTAATCGACTCCATATCCTCTTGGCTTAACTCAAAGTCAAAGATATTGAAGTTTTCGATAATTCTTTCTTTACGAATAGACTTTGGAATTACAACAACTTCCCTTTGTGATAACCAACGTAAAACCACCTGAGCAACGGATTTATTATACTTTTGAGCGATGGATACCAATGCCTCATTCTGGAACAAGTTATTTTTCCCTTCAGCAAAAGGCGCCCAGGATTCGATCTGAACATTATTCTCTTTCATGAATTTTGCATTCTCGATTTGCTGGTTGAATGGGTGCGTTTCAACCTGGTTTACGGCAGGAACTACTTCATTATGAATAATCAAATCGATCAGTCGATCCTCTTGGAAGTTACTAACGCCAATTGCACGGACCTTACCTTCACGATACAATTCCTCCATAGCACGCCAAGAACCAAACACATCTCCATATGGTTGATGAATTAAATACAAATCCAAATAATCCAATTGCAATCTTTCCAGTGAATTTTCAAATGCCTTTTTTGTGCGCTCATATCCAGTATCCTGAACCCAAAGTTTAGTAGTGATAAATAACTCCTCTCTTGCCACGCTACTACGTTTAATCGCTCTGCCAACCGCTTCTTCGTTTAGATAAGAAGCAGCGGTATCAATCAGCCGATAGCCTGCAGAAATCGCATCATAAACACTTTGTTCGCATTGATCTGCATCAGCAATTTGGAACACTCCGAAACCAAGGATTGGCATTTTTACCCCGTTGTTTAAAGTCACGTTTTGCATTTGTATTCCTCCCAATAGTAATTGATTTGTCTCTCTGAGCCACCTGGTTTGATAATACTATTCTGAACAAACTACACCATTTGAATTTATATTCTTACAGTTAACGGCTATAGTTCCTCCTTGCCAACTAAAATACTTCTTGGCTATGACTTCATTATGCAATTTTTAAAGAATGAACCGATATCAAAATTGTCTCAAATTATTGCCTAATCCTCTTGTGACCCGTTATTATTCGGAATTGGCTGTCGTATGAGTTAGGACAGTTGACATAGGAAAGGCAGCCGATCTAAGTCCGCTGCCTTTCTTCATTTGTGAAGGTGATCCCAAAGTTTATACCATGGTTCCTCATAACATTATGTGCGAACTGGTTCAGTTGACGGCGTTTTGTCCTCATATTTGTCTCTTAAATGTTTGATGTCTGTTTTTGGAGGAGAACCAAACATTCGGGCATATTCACGACTAAATTGTGAAGCACTCTCATAACCAATGCGGAATGCTACATCAGCGGCATCCGCGGATTCTGATAATAATAATCGTCGAGCTTCTTGCAATCGAAATTGTTTTTGAAATTGAATCGGACTCATTGCAGTAACATCTTTGAACACACGATGGAATGTTGATATACCCATTTTAGCCGCATCTGCAAGCTCTTCAATTCGTAGAGGCTTATCAAAATTTTTAATAATTTCTTCAATGCTTTCCTGAATACGAAACGAGCTGCTTCCTTCCAAAGCGATTTGGGCAATAGTAGAACCATACTGACTTTGGAGAAGTCTATACAGCACCTCTTTTAGATAGATCGGAGCCAAATAGGGTATTTCATTGGGGTTGTCTAATAATCGAGCTAAACGGAGAGTTGCATCTAACAATGAAAGCTCAATCTCTCCTACGAACAGAGCTCTTCTTGCGTTCTCCGACGCAGTCATTTGAAATTCTGATTCATTTAATACTTCTAAAATCTGATTCTGTGTGAATTCAAGTTTTAAACTTAGATAAGGTACAGCATTAGATGCTTTTATAATTTGTCCAATTACTGGCAGATTCATCGATGAAACAAGAAAATCCGATGGACCATACTCAAAGCGCTCTTTGGCTAGCCAAACTTCTTTTAATCCTTGTGCTATAAAGCAATATGAAGGATTGTAAACTCTGTAACCCTTCTCCGATGAATGGGAGTATCGAATAAAAAATAATGATGGAATTGTTGTTTGGCTGACTCCGTCATTAATGGTGTGACGCTCAATCAGGCTTGCGAGCTCGCTACGTTTATTCTCAGTACCTTCAGTCATATACTCCCCCTCAAACGATAGTTTATTTTGTTCAAAGTATATCGCATTTATTCTTTATTCGTAAGTAACTGCGAGAGGATTAGGCAATCATTCGAGACGATTGATATAACGTTTCTACCATGACATCGGACATAATTAAAAGAATACTTCTCTCGTGCATATTCCTGCTCAGTTCTACTGAAAAATCGAGGAGCCAAATACGGCGGAGGAAAAGCAATTGGATGAAAAATTGAATGATGAATGGGGAAAGAGGGAACTAGATTGAATCCTAAGATGATAATCAGACTGTTCATTGACGTGACGATGACTGTTCTTATGTTAGTGGCTATGGGTTACCAAATGACTGGGATTCTAGCCCACGAAGTTGTTGGTGTCATCCTGTTGGTTTTATTTATTATCCATAACATTTTGAACCGTAGGTGGTATAAGGCCCTTTTAAAGGGGAAGTTCGATCTTCGACGTATACTCAGCATCATGGTTAATTTGTTATTCCTTGTTTCAATGGCTGCAGTGTTAATCAGTTCTATACCAATTTCCCGTGAAGTTCTTACTTTAATTCCGATCAAAAATGACATGATCTTCATGCAAATCCATGTCATGACTTCATATTGGGGTTTTATTATCATGGCTGTTCATATTGGAATGTCGTGGGGGACGATAATTAATGCCATGCGAAGAATGACCGGAATAACGGGTTCAAGCACAGTCCGGACTTTCTTATTACGCATATCGGCGGTATTTATTGTTGTTTTTGGAGTTCAGACTTCGTTCGAAAGAAATCTAGGTACAAAACTCGTTGTATATGATCCATTCGGATTCTTGGGTTTCGATGAATCCTCCATTACCTTTATTATGGATTACCTTGCGATTATGGGAATTTATATCTGTGGAACACATTATGCTGTGAAGTTTATACAAAAGCAAAAACAAAATGTACAGTGACAGATATATTATTAAAGGAGGAAGTACCAATGAAAAAAGTATATGTATTATTGACTTTCTTAGCTACAGTTATCTTGTCTGGATGCGGAGAAGGAAGCAACAATCACTTTGATAACATGACTAGCGAACAATCGGAGCAAACAAAACAACCAACACAACCAACACAACCAACACAACCAGAAGAACCAGAACAAACTGTTGAAAATGGTACTGCAATTGTTAATCTACCAGATAATTATACCGATCAAATCATTTATACGACAGTTGATCGTGGGAATGCACATGAAAAGCTATACGCAAGTCCGGAAACCATTAAAGCGGTTCAAAGCGGAGAGCCAATTCCACAAGGAACTGTATTAACTCTTGAAATCTATCGAGATGAAATTTTATCGGATATTTTTGTCATGGAAAAACGCTTAGACTGGGGTGATCAACCAACCGAAGAGCAAAATGGAGATTGGCGATTCCAGGCTTACAATGCAGACCAATCATTAAATACCAAAAGGGATGTAGCAAGTTGCATATCATGCCATGCTTCTCAGGAGAGGGATGATTTCATTTATACATTCGATGAGTTGAAAGCATTCCAACTTGAGGATTTTACAGCTGCTACCGATTTAATGAATGATACTATCTTAGAGGAGTGGAAGATCAAAGCATTAACTGATTATCTGGCTAAAATACCTAACACAGAAGATCAAATGTAATAATTGCTCTATCATCGATTTTGTTACAACCCGAAATGGGAAGGAAGTTAAGGCAAGTAAATTGTTCTTGTCCGGAGATGTCGGATGAAGAACATTATCTCATGAAAAGCCGCGTTAATCGCGGTTTTTTGGTTTTATAGATTAATGTTCTTGTCAAAACCAAAAATATTATCCCTTTCCAAAGCGTTAAGCTAACGAGGAACGATAGTTGAATAATACACATGAATGAGCAGGAGCTGCGATGGTGCTCATTCATATTTAACTTAATGAATTTGAGTAGTTCATAATAAGAAGCTAACCGAAATTCTCTGAAAGAGTTGATAAAATCATGAAGACAGTAGGAACGGTAAAGAGGTATTTTCTGACTGCTGATGAAGGCGGCCAGAGTATTGTTCCAGTTGGTTACTTCTCAACACCCATTATCTTTGAAGAAGATAGGGAGTTAATAAATGGCTTATGGAGTGCAGTCCTTGAATTTCACAATTCTCCAAATATTCAATGAGATACAACTGCAGACTTGTATACACTTTTCCATGAGAAAGAAGAAGCACCAAATCATTTAATCAAACCTGGTATGAAATATGAATTAACGACAAATAGAGTGATAGCCAAAGGAAAATTGAAACATTAAAAAATTAAGGTCTTAAGGCGATGGGTTGGGTAACGATAGTTCAACATATAAGGAGCAGTTTGCTGCGGCAGCTGAGCGGTTTCTCTTTGATTCAAATGATCCTGATTTATAAAAAAGAAGGAGCACTTCGCTCCTTCTTCTTCTTTGGATATTTCCGCTACCAAGTACTAACAATATTGAACGTTTAAGCCACGTTAATACCGGAATGAGGTCTTGTTCAGATAACTTACAACTACCTCAACCTACGCCAATAACGCTATTGAGAATATGCTGAATTATTTGTGATTTATAAATTGGGTTCCCGTTTTGCAAACTCTTGTAGCATCCCTCTTATTTGTTCTACCAATAAAGCAGGCGCTTTCTTTGGGGAACCCGTGTCAAACGGAGGCTGAGGATCGTATTCCAAAATCAGCTGGACTCCTTTACTCATATCTTCTCCCAATTCCCATGCTATTAATTGAAGTGCCATATCGATACCAGAGGAGACACCGGCTGCTGTAACGATTTTGCCCTGACGAACCACTCTTTCATCTGTTGGAATTGTTCCAAGAGATTGAAGCAGGTCGAAGGATCCCCAATGACTGGTGGCTACGATTCCATTTAACAAGCCTGCGGCGCTCAAAATCAGAGAGCCGTTACAAACCGACGTGGTCCATTTCGTAGTTTCATGTATTTGGCGAATCCAATTTAACGTTTCTTCGTCA
This sequence comes from Paenibacillus sp. PL91, assembly GCF_012935325.2. Taxonomy (GTDB): domain Bacteria; phylum Bacillota; class Bacilli; order Paenibacillales; family Paenibacillaceae; genus Pristimantibacillus. The sequence goes on along the minus strand of NZ_JABBYG020000019.1, from coordinate 53,765 downwards.
TTCATTGGAGTTTTATAATTTGGCGGACTGCAACCTGGAACAACGAGAATATCAGCTGAAGTTACTTCAGAAAAACTGTAATCGGCATGCAAATAACCCATATTTGAGTCCAGTTTGATTAACCCTTTTTTCTTAGCGACAAACTTCACTTCACATTTCAGTGTAGCAGCAAATACATCGTATGGACCAATTGCATCTAATGCTGTGATTCCATCGAAAAGCATGATTACGATTTTCAAGATGATCTCTCCTTTGGAGTGGGATTCTATTCTTACAAACAAACTATAACATACACATACGGGGTATGGGTATGTCGATATTGTGAAAACACCGCTCAGCGTTCTGGTCATAAACGGAATCGCCCACAACCAGAAAGTGGCCTTTGGAAGTCATAATACGCTTACCAGTGTAAAAGCCTCATGCCGTCAACCAAGGTTAATGGAGGACCAATTTTTAAGCTTGCTATCTTATGTGGCCGAGCAAGAACGCAAAAAGAGTAAGCAAAGGCAGGCCGAAGGCATTGAAGCGGATAAGAATAACGGCGTGAAATACGGACGACGTTAGTATGAGATTAATACAGAAGCTGATATTAAGGAGACCCCCGACTTCTTAATTGACTATCTAGCAAAACAGCTGGACATTGAGCCAGGAGTTTTTTCCTCGTATGCCCGAAGAGAGGCTTGAAGCGGATGCAGGTGTGCAGAACGGGTAAAAAGTGAAAGGGGCAGAAAGCGCCCCTGGAACAAATCAACTCTATAAGAGATCCCCGTCGAAAGATGGGGATCTTTTTTATGTTTTACTTTCACCATCAGGTGATTTGTTCTTATAAGTTTTTGTAACAATGGCTTAATAAAAAAGGATTTTAAATAAAAAGAGCGAAAAATTAATTAATACATCAAATGGATTAATAAATAAGAGGTAATATGGCATTTTGCTCTTTCTTTCCTATTGGCCGGACTTCTGAAAGGTGGTGATAAACAGGCAAATATAACTTATCGAGTTTTGGTATTAACGCAATTTTGCATCCAGAATCGAAGCGAAATGAATAGTAGAGGAGATGAAGGGATTAATGGCAGCAAAAAGATGGAAGTATCGTTTATCTTTTTTGTTAACGGCAGTCATGCTAGGGGTTTCTTTGCTTCCAATAGGTTATGCTGCAGCTGATACGTCTGGGGTACAAAGCTTTGATACGCCTCCAACATTGCTCATAACAGAGCTTGATCCTGATTCCACGAATGTTGGCGATGAGGACGCCTACGAATATGTAGAGGTGTACAACAATACCGATCAGCCGATCAACTTTGGAGATTATATGATTGTTTACCGGTACCCGGGAGCCCCTGACGATGATCTGCACTGGAGGCCTTACGCATCAGTTATTATACCTCCGCAGCAAACATTAGTGCTTTGGGGGATGACGACAGCAGATACGCCAAACCGGACAGTCGGCGAATTCAATGCGAACTACGGTACAAATCTTGTCGAGAATGTAAACATTATCCGAATCCCCAGCGGGATGAATGACTTGCGTCAGCGCACGATTGCGATAGCAACCAGCACGGGGCAGGATATTGTGACAGCCAGCTACAACAAAGGTGTCGTGGATACGAAGCCGGATATGGGCATTATCTATACTATTCCAGACAATGGGAGTCTTGAGATGAAACTGCTGAGTTCTAAGGTAGTGCGGGGAACACCGGGCAGTCTCGAGCCTGGACAAGCACCGGCACAGCCTGTTTCGATTCAAACGGACTTCGTTGCGCCGACCGTCCGGAATATGACGAGCACAGCCGCTCCCGACTTAAACCATCCGATCGAATTCGTTGCGGAAGCAAAGGATGACCGATTGCTTACATCGGTAGTGCTTCATTATAAAAAGGCCCGGGATCAGGTCTACAAGTCTTCCCATATTGCCAGGGGCAAGGACGGTTTGTTCCGGCATTCCCTGGACTTTACGGAATGGTACGGCAGCACGAAGATAGACTATTTCTTCAGGGTATCCGACGGTACGAATGTGACGGAGACAAGCTATGCGCAGCTATCGCTTCTAGGAGAGCAAAACGTACCGGCGTTGAATCTAAAAGACGGTAACGTCATATCCGGAGAGAAGGTTGTTGTTGCTTCGGGCAACGGCATTTCGCCGAATGACCTGACGTTATCCATCGAAGGCGCCGGAACGAAAATGGGCTTAGCTGGCATGCCTTATTTTACGTTTGAAGCCAGTGGTATTAACGCCGGGCAAAATGCGATTACGGTTGATGGGGATATTGTGCAAATCATCCCGCACAACACGACCGGCTATGTAACGGTTCAAATACCGCTCAGTCCGGATCTATTTAAGTATGGACAAGTGAACACCATAACCGTTCAGGCTGGCTCGACTAATCGGCCATATTACGAGGAAGCTCCAGAGACGCTGGATCTAGATGACTATAATATCCGCAACGTACGGCTTATTTTAGCTGACGGTACAGTGCTGCGGGATCCGCAATACGCGCCTGCGACTAATTTTGATATGGGGGATGGCGGCAGATTCTTGCCAATCGTCAATTTCAACTACGACATTCCAGAGAGCGGGTGGGTGGAGACGTCAGGTATCGAGAAGGCGATGGACAAGCCTTCGTACTTCGTCTTTGAAGCTAATGGAATTGACAACGGAAGGAATTATGTGACAGTTGGCCGTGAGGAGTTAAGCCTGATTCCGCTTGGCACGACGAACTACACAACGATTGCTGTTCCAGTCAGGCCGGAGCTGTTCCGTTCGACATCGCCGAATCGCATCGCTATCCGGGCGGGCTCGGTGAACAAAGCCTACTACGAGCATGCGCCGGAGGGCGGCCTGGATGACTTTGATATCCGAAACGTCCGGCTTGTGCTTGCTGACGGCACAGAGCTGAGGGATCCTAAGTATGCGAGTCCAACGCTTAATTTTGATATGGGGGATAACGGGCGCTTTCTGCCGATTGTTTATTTCGAGTTTGCTATACCGGAAGATAAGTGGAATGCGGTCTCCTATCGTTGGGATACGACAGAAGCTGCGGATGGACCGAGGCAAGTGACGCTGGCGTCAGCGGATGGAAAGAGTGCTGTCGCTAATGTACGCGTAGACAATAATGGTCCGGTCATTACGAGCAATATGACAGAGGGCCAGCCATACAAGGGCAGTTTCATGATAACTGCGGAGGCGAATGATGCTGTATCAGCCATCTCCTCGTTCGTGGTGACTCTGGATGGGGCTGCTATTCAAGTACCCTATTCGGCATCTTCAGCTGTACTGGATGCAGGGGAGCATGTGCTGTATATGAAAGCGACAGATGCAGCGGGACAGACTATGGAGAAAACAGTCCATTTCGTTACGTCAGAGGAGCATCCTCATAAACCGGTACCTCAAGCACCTGCAAATGGAACGACAGATGTCGATACGGATGCCGTGCTGCAGGCGAAGGTCCAGGACCCTGCAGGTGATTCCATGCAGGTCACCTTCTACCAAGGGAAGCGGATTAGCGCAGGAAGTGAAGCCGTAACAGCCTATGCCAATGCTGTAGACAGAGAGCCGCCGCTTACGCTCGTTTCTCCGGGCGACGAGCTGCTGTCAGAAAGCGAGAAAGCTAAACTAGCCGCTTCTGACAATGAGTACGTAACAATAGATGCAACCCAGCAATTCCCTTATCAAAGGTTCGAGGTGGAAGTTGGTCCCGATGTTGGAGCGGGTGATCTTATCGAGCTCTATTGGGAAGGACACTCTCTTGAAGGCCGAAAAGTAAGCCTGTACGCCTGGAATTATCGGTCGGGTGAATGGAAGCCGCTCGCATCGATGGTTGCCCTTTCAGAGGAGGACTTCACATTGGCTGCTTCCGTACAAGCCGCTGAATATGTTAGCAACGGCCGGGTTCAAGCGCTTATTCAGGACCTGATTCCGGGACGGGATGATTACGACTATACGTTTGTAGCCATGCCTGATACGCAGCTTTATGCGGAAATTATACCTGAATACTTCCAAGCTCAGGTCGATTGGATTCGAGACAATAAGGAAGCGATGAATATTCGCTACGTGGCGCACGTTGGTGATATCGTTAATTTCTCAGCTAACATGGATCAGTGGGACCGGGCGGATAAGTTCATGAAGGTGCTTGAGGATGCTGACATCCCATACGGAGTAGTAGCCGGGAACCATGATGTATTTGATGGAGGAGCAAACTCGGTACCGGATTACTCGGCGTTTTCGCAGTATTTTGGCAAGGCACGCTTCGAGGGAAAGCCTTTCTATGGTGAATCCTATAAGGACAATCGCGGTCATTACGACTTGATCTCAGCGAGCGGCAATGACTATATTTTCGTCTACATGGGCTGGGGCGTTAATGAGGAAGATATGAACTGGATGAACGAGGTGCTGCAGCAACATCCGGAACGAAAAGCGATACTAGTGTTCCACGAATACATGAAGGCGAATGCGACTCGTTCCGCAACAGGAGAAATGATTTATAACGGCGTAGTTATACCTAATCCGAACGTTGTCATGGTCATTAGCGGCCACTATACCGGCAGTTCCGTAAAAACCGATGCGCTTGACGACAATAACGACGGAACGGCTGATCGCTATGTGCACCAAATCCTTAATGATTACCAAGGAATTGAAGACGGCGTTACCGGCGGCTCCGGCTATTTGAAGCTGTTCCACTTCGATACGGAAACGGGTCAGGTGTACGTCAACACGTATTCGCCTGTACTTGATGATTATAATTATTATGAGCCTCAAAAGGACGAATGGACGCTTAAGATGGACCTTGAGCCTCAAGTAAAACGAGTCGCTACCGATATGCTGGAGGTGCGGATCTATTCGGATGAGGCAATCGGAAGCACCGTTCAAGCTGCAAGCGGGGATACCGTGCAAATGACATGGAGCGGGCTTGCCGGAAGCCAGACCTATTATTGGTATGCGGTTGCAGAGGATGCGTTCGGCGGCCTTAAAGCGTCAGAGCTGTCGAGCTTCCGCACGCGTCTTGTCGTTCCTGCTCCGACAGGGCTGCAGGCAGCTGACATTGATGCGGCAGGAGCAATGGTAAGCTGGAATCCAGTTTTCCCGAGCGACGGCGGAGCGGTGGCTTATCGTATTTCCGTTAATGGTGCTGAAGCTGCGACGGTTACGGAATCCGTTTATGCGGCTGGAGGCCTTGAGCCGGATACGGAGTATCGTTTTAAAGTCATTGCGGTGCATGAATCAGGGGGGGTGTCAGCGCCGAGCGAAGAGCTGGTTGTCCGCACACTGATCACCCTTGCTTCGCTTCAGGCAACGCTTGACCAATTGATCGCTTCAGGCGGGGTGTTAAGTCCGTTTACGGATCAATTGAGCAATTCTTTAAAGCAGGCTGAGCATCATAAGGAGAAAGGTCAACGTGACCAAGCAGCCAAGAAGCTGGAGGACTTTCTCATGCATCTGCGGAATGAAGCATTAGCCTCATCTGTGACAGAGGATGCCAAGCAGCTTTTAGAGGAGAAGACACAAAGGCTAATACAGCTGTGGAACGGCCAGCAAAGTTAATCGATAAGACAAAAAAATCCTCCATGCCAAAGATGGTATGGAGGATTTTTGCCAGTATTGCGACCGCTCGTTTATAACGATAACGCATCCAGTGGAATTTCGAACACATGCTTTAGTACTAGGCCTGCTGCAAGAAGGGTTTCATCCGGCATCTGCTCCATGTACAGAAGTTCGACGCCGCGGCTTGTCATAGGAACGCTTTCCATTAGCGTCTCCTTCAGCTTCGAAACGAAATCACTGCCCCAAGATTCTAATACTCTACCTGTCAGCAGTACGCGTTCAGGGTTTAGAAAGGTCACCAAATTGCTGATGGCTAGAGCCATCGTTTTGATCATTGTATCGTGCAAAAGAATCATGGACTCGTCACCTGCTCGGACGGCTTGTTGGAAAGCTTCAAGCGTTTTCCCTGTGTTAAATTGGAGTCCGCTTATGGATAACAACGTCGTCAGGCAGCCTGTTCCTCCGCAATGACATGGATAAGCTTCCGGCCCCGTGAAAGCTTTATAATGACCGAATTCACCAGCAACGAAAGACGATCCGGAAATGAGGCGCGTATCCGAAAAGATCGCCCCGCCGATTCCGTAATCGAATTTCAATGTAATATTGTCTGTGGAACCGCTAAGGCAGCCATTCATATTTTCATTAACCGCTAATAAATTGGCATCATTCTCAAGATAGACAGGCAGCTCGTACTTCTCCTCGAGCAGTGACTTAAGCGGAAGCTGTAAGAAGCCGAGGCCTGGCACGCGCAGCAGGATGCCCTGCTTCGAATCGGCCAGTCCTTGTACGCTGATCCCGATTCCTTTCGTCTTGGCAAGCTCCGGAGCCTGCTCCAGCAGCTCATCAATGACTTCATGCAGCAGCTGAAGCAGGTTGTCTATACTTTTGTACTTATCCACGGAACGCATGGTCGATGACAGCCGTTCATTGCGGAAGTTATAGACGCAGCCCCGGATATATTTGCCGGCGATTTCAATGCCTATTGCATAATAGCTGGAGCTGTTGACGGAGAGCGCGACCCGCTTTCTGCCGCTGCCGGCTTCTAAGGGCATATGCTCGCCTTCGAAGACGAGGCCATCCTCCAGCAGGCGATTGACGATATTGGTTACGGTTTGTTGGCTCAAGCCTGTCTTATGTGCCAGCTCAACGCGCGAAATGGATCCTTCAGAAAATATCAAATAAAGTACCTTTTGCTGGTTGATGGACTTCAGCAGCTTGTGGCTCGTGTTTTTTAAGGAGTGCACGAATGGAACCCTCACTTTATTAAATTTTGATTGACAGTATATACAGTTTGTGTAGAATATTAATAAAGTCATTTGATTTATTAATATTACACCTATTATAACCTACTTTATGAGGAACGTGAATAGTAAATGTGGATAGCTGGAATTGTAATCATCCTGTTTGTACTCTGCATTCCACTGGTGTTTGTTTGTTGGATGCATACAGCAAGCCTGAGACGGGGACGCGCCGACGCTCTTATTGTACTCGGTTATCGTTCCGATGACGGCAGTATTCATCCGCTGCTGAAGGAACGGCTCGATACGGCAATAAAGCTCTTCCGTCAATATGATTATTTCTATATGATGCTTTCCGGCGGAGCTGTAGGCTCGGACCGGTCAGAGGCAGAGCTTATGCGGGACTACCTGGTTAAGCAGGGCATTGCGGAAGAGAGGCTGATCTTAGAAATGAAATCACGCAACACGGTGCAAAATGTAGTCAACTGCAGACAGCTCCTCAGGCAACATGGACTCAGCACATGCTTACTAGTCTCCAATTCATTTCATATTCGGCGAATGAAGTACATTATGAAGAAGCTTGGCATTCCGGCTATTTTCTATGCCAAAAGGGATATACGCAGTATCCTGACGCTGCAGGTTCGGTTAACCTTCCTCGAGATTCGCGCATTCCGTTTGACACTGCCTTGGATTGAGAAAGCCTTGAAGACAAATAGCGAGGTCAATAACAGAAAAGAGCAAAATGCCGCTGGTTGATGGAAGTGCAGCCGAAGAGGCTGCTCCTTCTAAAGCACTGTTTGAAAGCGGATACAAAATGTAGGCAAGGTAGATGATTATAGGAGGTGGGGCTTAGCGGTTGAGAGGGCCGCATATTGGCTATTCGGGAAAACAGTTATTGCAACAAATAAAATGGAGTGCCAAAGAAAGGGCGGTTATCACATGAAGACGACTTGGATGAAGCTTCTTACCATCGGCTTAACAACAATGGTGACCTTTACGTTACTCGCAGCCTGCAGCGGCAACAACAGCAATAACAGTAAGAACAACAATAATACGGTGGCGCCTGCCAGCAGCACGCCGGCACTGGAAGCTGCAGTATATGAAAATGGATTGCCAAAGGACGAGAAAGTAACGCTGAAGGTCGGTTTCTTTGTGGGCGGTTATGGACGTGATTGGTTTGATTATGCGGTAAAGTCTTTCACAGAGAAGTATCCAAATGTAACGGTCGATATTAACGCATCAGCTGACATGAAAACAATCCTCTCCACCAAAATCTCTGCAGCCAACGATAAAGATATGTTTGATCTATTCAATACGACCCCATCAGGCGGTATCGTATCGCTCGCCGAAGCAGGGAAGCTTGAGCCGTTGGATGATATCTGGGATTACAAGTTGCCGGATGTACCAGATAAAACGGTGAAGGACCTCATGATGCCGGGGATGTATGAATCAACGACTTTGATTGGCGGGAAGCGTTATGAGTTTGCTACGGCCAGCAGCTTCGGCGGATTGTTCTTTAACAAGAAGCTGTTTGAGGAGAAAGGCTGGAACCAAAATCCTCGCACATGGAATGAATTTAAAGCGCTGCTAGCGGACATTAAGGCTGACGGCATCACTCCGATTACGTTCCCGGGCATTCATCCAAGCTATCATAACTGGGCATTCGGAACAGCCAAAAACTTTGAACTGGCAGATATCAATGGACATGTTGATGAATTTATAGAAAATTATAAAACCTATGGCCTCCCGGAATATACAAATCCTGAAACGGTTGAAACCTGGACCAGACTTTATGAGCTGGGTCAACAAGGATATTTTGCAGAAGGACTGCCGGCTTTGAATCATACGCAATCGCAAATGCAGGTTATTCAGGGGCAAGCGGCGATGGTATCGACAGGAACCCACGTAGAAAATGAAATGAAGGAAGCGACGCCGGCCGATTTTAATTGGAGCTACATGGCTGTTCCGTTCAGGGATAACACTGACCAGAAACTATGGATTAGAAGCGGAACGACCAACTTCAATTATATCTGGGCGGGCAAGCCGGAATTGAATAAGAAATGGGCAAAAGAGTTAATCGTTTGGGTTTTAACGCTTGAAAATCAACAGTTTGCAGCCGAAAAATCAGGCGCGCTGCCTATGCGTAAGGATTTAGCTGAAGATCCCGCTAAGATGGCTAGCCTCTCCAGCTCGGCTCAATCCGTTCTGAAATACATTGCGGAAAATGATGCCCAAACGTATAAAGCAAGCCGTTCCATCAGCATTTCAGATCCAAATCTGGCTCAAGCAGAGAAATTAATGGATGAGAATATAGTCAAATTTGCACTTGGAAAGCAGGATCCGAAACCAATTTTGGAGCAGGCGGAAGAGCTGCTGAAGAAAGCGTTAGAGGCTGAGAAGAAAAATTAAGAGACTGTCGAGCGGAGAGGGTACCTTTCCGCTCTCATTACAAACGCTGGTATGATAGGAGTTGACCTCCCGTGTCTAATTCAACTGCAGTGAAATCACCGCAGACCCCCATGCAGAGGCTGGGTCTAGATAAAGCAAGTACGCAAAAGTGGATATTTCTGTTCATTGCGATCGTTCCTCCTTTTGGCGGGTATTTGCTGTTTACGTTATTTCCTAATATTTTATCCATTTATTATGCGCTGCTTGATTGGGATGGATTTACAAATGCGAAGTTTGTCGGGCTGGCGAATTTCATCACCGCATTCCAGGATAAATATGTATGGCGTGCTCTGGGCCACAATCTTATCTTCATGATAACCGTGCCCTTTTTTGTTATTCTCATTTCGCTGCTGCTGGCCTATCTCATTACAAATAAAAACTATTACGAGAACGGCTTCCTGAAGGTATTGTTTTTCTTCCCGAACGTGTTGTCCACGGTTGTAGTCGCTCTCTTATGGGCGTTTATCTATGATGGCTCCTACGGATTATTAAATGGCTTGCTTAAATTCATTGGAATCAACATCGGCAATTTTTATTGGCTCGGCAATGAGAGCACTGCGCTTGCGTCTATTATTCCAGCATGGGTATGGGGCGGTGTTGGCTTGTATGTCATTATTTTTGCTAATGCGATGCTTGCGATTCCAAAGTCATTGTATGAAGCCGCTATTCTTGAAGGAGCCGGGCATATGACCCGCATGTTCAAGATTACGATGCCGCTGGTTACCCCGATAATCCGCGTCAGCGCTTTGTTCCTGGTCGTTGGAACGATGAAAGGCTTCGAGATCATTCTCATTATGACGAACGGGGGACCATTCGGGTCGACGGACGTTATCGGTCTTTACATGTTTAATTTAGCTTTCGGAGAAGAGTATAGGAACTACGGCTACGCTTCTGCAGTCGGTATGATTCTATTCGTTATATTAGTAACAGCTAAACTGCTGATCGACAAATTCGTGCCGAACAGGGGCTACGAGTTTTAGTTTCCATTTAAAGGTTCGGAGGGATAAGCTTGAAGGAAAAACGGACATTAATGGATGTCGTCTGGCGCATTCTGCTTTATGCATGGTCGCTGACGATCATATTTCCGCTAATTTGGGTTATCTATGAATCACTGAAGAGTAACCCTGAGTTTTACCAAGATATATGGGCGCTGCCTTCGGAGTTGAAATGGCAAAATTATACGAAGGCTTGGAATCAATACGGCTTTGGACAATCGCTGTTAAATACCCTTTATTATGTGGGCGGAAGCCTCGTGGTGGGCCTGTTCTTCACGACGATCAACGCTTACGCGCTTACGCGAATGAATTTCAAAGGTAGAAAAATCATTTGGAGTCTGATTATGCTGTCCCTTTTCTTGCCAGGCGTCAATGCGCTCGTGCCTCAGTACGTCATTATGCGGGAACTGGACTTGACGAATAGTTTAACCGGGTTAATTTTGTTGTCCAGCCTGGGGGAAAGTGTATTTTATCTCATGCTGCTGGGCGGCTTTATGAGTTCTCTGCCGATGGAGCTGGAGGAGAGCGCGACGATGGACGGCGCTACCTTGTTCCAAAAGTTTTGGCGAGTAATCGTCCCTTTATCGACACCGGGAATTGTTACGGTAGCCGTATTTAAGTTCCTTGGCTTCTATAATAACTTCTTAGGCCCTTTCATTTATTTAAGCGATCCTAAGAAATATCCGATTGCCGTGCAAATGTATTCAGCGAATAAGCAAATGGAGTATACTGCTGACTGGGTGACGCTGTTCGCTGGCGTTACGATTGCAATGGTCCCTTCCATTATCATTTACATCATGTTCCAAAAGCTTCTAATGGAAGGCGCGACGATGGGAGCGGTGAAAGGATGAGTGTAATGGATACCGTAAAGGCGGGCTATAAGTTAATTGCCCTTGATCTGGACGGAACGCTGCTGACGGAGGATAAACGAATTTCTGATGAGTCCAAAAGATGGCTCCGCTACGCGGTCGATCACGGCGTTAAGGTGATGTTCTCAACCGGCAGAGGCTTGCAGAATGCAAAATCATTTTGGGGCGAGCTTGGCTTGGATTCTCCAATGGTGCTTCTTAATGGAGCGGAAATTTGGGAAGGCCCCGGGAAGCTGCGGAAGCGTACCTTTCTGCCTCGGGACACTGTTCGGCGACTGCACGAGATTGCCGTACAGCGAGGGCAATGGTTTTGGGGCTACAGTGTGGAAAGCTTGACGAACGAGGATGCTTGGACGCCGGAGATGTTAGAGCGGGATTGGATGAAGTTCGGCATCGGCAGCCATGATGCGAAGATGCTTGCACAGATAAGGGAAGTGCTAGAGAGCTGGGGAACGCTTGAGATCACCCGGTCAGCCCCGATAAACCTTGAAATTTCCGTTAAAGGGGTAACCAAGGAAAGCGGAGTACGCGAGGTTTGTGAAATACTGGGCATCTCCATGTCTGATGTGATCGCAATGGGAGACAGCGACAACGACGTCAAACTGCTGCAAGCAGCAGGGCTTGGCGTAGCTATGGCCAATGGCGAGGAGCACGTCAAAGCGATAGCGGGTGCAATAACCGCCTCCAATAGTGAGGATGGGGTTGCTCTAGCGATACGGAAATATGTTTTTGATATGGAGTAAAAAACGGTATGGGTTGGACGTAAAAATATAGAGGAGTGGATACAGATGTCCGATCAATCGAAAGAAATCGACATAAACCTGCTAGGTGGAAACGCAGACCCAGAGACGATTGAAGGAGAACCGCTGAAGTGGCTTTCTCCGCTTAAGTCTCCTTTTCAAATTGTAGGCTTCCCATGGCTAGCCCAGGATGGTGTTTATCGTCGTCTCCCTCTCAATCCGGGGGTGCCATTGCCGTCCGCAGTCGATACTCTTGCCTATTGTACTGCTGGAGGCCAGATTCGTTTTCGAACGAATACTTCACGGTTAGTTATTAAGGTGCGTCTAGCTGGTCCTGCGAATATGTACCATATGCCCGCAACCGGGCAGTGTGGTTTTGACTGCTACTTAGGGGATCCTGGAAACCAAAAGTACATCTCCACAACCAAATTTAACCATAAAGATACAGCATATGAGGCACAGCTGTTTCGGTGGGATACCAAAAGAGATTTCGCTGTAACCTTGAACTTTCCATTATATCAAGGCGTGGAGGAGGTCTTGATAGGTATAGATGAGGATGCTGCTGTCAGTGCTCCTCCTTCCTATTCCAGCAATAGACCTGTTGTCATCTATGGCACCTCCGTTACACAAGGCGGATGCGCTTCGAGACCAGGCATGGCTTATTCCAACATCCTCAGTCGCACGTTACCGGTGCCGTTCGTGAATCTCGGCTTTTCCGGTTCCGGCAAAGGAGAGCCGGAGCTGGCTCAGATCATGGCGGATATTGAAGACCCTGGGCTCTATGTGCTGGATTATGAAGGCAATACTGGAGCAGCTGAGAACATAGAAAGGACGTTGCCTGTGTTCATCAGCATACTAAGAGAGCGGCACCCTGAGGTTCCTATATTAATTGTCTCCAAAATCCGCAATGACGGCGACCGTTTCTATGAGGAGAGGCAGGAGCTGTTTAACCGCCGAAGGCTGGTGCAGTTTGAGAACGTTCAACAGAGGCGGGCAGAAGGGGATAGTCATATCCATTTTGCAGATGGCATCGAGCTGCTCGGGGAGGACTCCATCAGCGAAATTACCGTTGATGGAACACATCCGACCGACCTAGGGTTTCTTCGCATAGCGCAGTCACTTGCGCCAATTATCAGACCGCTTCTTAACCTGTAAGTAATGAAGAGAAAGCCTTGATTATCCGCTCATTGCGGGTAATCTTGAGGCTTTTTTTGATTTGGTTTTTTAACAGGAATAATTTACATAACCCTAATAATTTCATGACAGTTAGATAACACAAGACCGATAAAATAACTTTAGAAGTTGAATAAATCAAATTTATTTATTAATTGGAGGGTTCTAAGATTTATGAACAAAACGTTTAAGAAGCTTGCATCCGTTGGTCTGGTTATAGCAATGGCCGTTATTTCAGCGTGCGGTAATGGAGGCAATAATGCAAACAACACTGCAAATGCACCAGCAGCAAGCAACGCGCCTGCAGAAGGCGTTGTATATGAAAATGGGCTTCCTAAGGATGAGAAGATTACCTTGAAGGTCGGCTTCTTCGTTGGCGGATACGGACGCGAATGGTTCGATCATGCAGTTGAAAATTTTACAGCGAAGTATCCCAATGTATCGTTTGATATTACAGCTTCAGCTGATATGAAAACAATCCTCTCGACTAAAATCTCCGCAAACGATGACAAGGAGATGTTCGACCTCTTCAACACAACGCCAGCAGGCGGAATTGTATCCCTCGCGCAAGCGGGTAAGCTTGAGCCAATGGATGACATTTGGGATATGAAGCTTCCGGACGCACCGGATAAAACCGTTAAAGACCTCACGCTGCCGGGCATGTACGAATCGACCACTTTGATCAACGGTAAAAGATATGAATTCGCAGCGTCCAGCAGTTTCGGCGGCTTGTTCTTCAATAAAAAGCTGTTTGATGAGCATGGCTGGAACCAAAATCCGAAAACATGGGATGAGTTCAAGCAGCTGCTTGCGGATATTAAGGCGGATGGAATTGCTCCGATTACCTTCCCAGGCATGCATCCGAACTATGTCGATTGGGCTTTCGGTGCAGCGAAATTATTTGAGCTTGCCGACATGAACGGTCACGCCGACCAGTATATTGAGAACTACAAAACCTTTACGCTCCCGCAGAATAAGAGCACAGAGGTTATTGAGCACTGGAATCGCATTTATGAACTGGGACAACTAGGGTATTTTGCTGAAGGCTTGCCAGCTTTGTCTCATACGCAATCTCAGATGCAGGTTATTCAAAAAGAAGCAGCAATGGTATCAACAGGAAGCCACGTTGAGAATGAAATGAAGGAAGCGACACCGGCAGACTTTGACTGGGGCTTTATGATTGTTCCTTTCAGAGAGAGCACAGATCAAAAGCTTTGGGTAAGAAGCGGAACGACAAATTTCAATTACATTTGGGCAAACAAGCCTGAGCTGAACAAGAAATGGGCAAAGGAATTTATCGTTGAGCTGATGACGTTGGATAATCAGCAATATATCGCTGAGAAAGCGGGCGCTTTGCCTATGCGCAGTGACTTGACAGAAGATGCCGCTAGAACGGTTAACCTGTCCAGCTCGACACAAGCTGTTCTGAAATACATCACAGAAAACGATGCACGAGCTTATAAAGCAAGCAGGTCTGTTAGTATTTCCGATCCAAACTTTGCACAAGCGACGAAACTAATGGATGAAAATACAATCAAGTTCGTCTTGGGTCAGCAAGATCCGATGCCCATTTTGGAAGAAGCAGAAAAGCTGCTGACGAAGGCTCTAGAAGCGCAGAAATAAACAGTTTTGCTGCGAGCGAGCGGGGAGGGCTTCTTCTCCGCTTGCTTTTTTTAAAAATAATTGCGGCACCAGCCGCTTAAGTTTGTAGAATAGGAGCTGTCCTCCCATGTCTGATACGACTGTAGTAAAGACACAGCGCACTTGGCTGCAAAGACTGGGTCTTGATAAAAAGAACACGCAAAAATGGATTTTTCTGTTCGTTGCCATCGTCCCCCCCTTCGGAGGGTACTTATTGTTCACGCTTTTTCCAAATATATTATCTCTTTATTATGCTTTTCTGGATTGGGACGGGTTTACAGAACCAAAGTTTGTAGGGTTCGATAACTTTATTACGGCTTTCAATGACAAATATGTATGGCGTGCGCTCGGACACAACATTATATTTATGCTGGCTATCCCAACGTTTGTTGTGTTGATTTCACTGCTGCTTGGTTATTTAATTTCGAATAAAAACTATCGTGAAAATAAATTTTTGAAAGTGTTGTTTTTCTTTCCGAACGTGCTCTCTACGGTTGTCATCGCGCTCTTATGGGCGTTTATTTATGACGGCTCGTATGGCTTATTGAATGGGATCATTGAGCTGTTTGGTTTCGACATGAAAAACTTTTATTGGCTTGGTGACGAACGGACTGCGATTTTAGCAGTAATCCCGCCTTGGGTATGGGGAGGGGTCGCCTTGTATGTGATCATCTTCGCTAATGCGATGCTGGCTATACCAAAATCATTATACGAGGCAGCCATTCTTGAAGGTGCAGGCCATATGATTCGATTATTTAAAATTACGATGCCGCTTATTATGCCAATTGTTAAGGTTGCAGTGCTTTTTTTAGTCGTTGGAACCTTGAAGAGCTTCGAAAATATTCTCATCCTCACAAATGGCGGGCCGTACGGGTCCACCGATGTCATCGGTTTGTATATGTTTAATCTGGCCTTTGGAGAGGAGTATCGGAACTACGGCTATGCTTCCGCGATTGGTATGATTCTATTTGTTATATTAGTAACCGCTAAAGTGCTGACGGACAAGTTCCTGCCGAAAAAAGACGTAGAGTTTTAATTTTCATTCAAAGGGTTCGGAGGGATAGGGTTGAAAGAAAAGCATACATTTATGGATGTCATCTGGCGCATCCTGTTATTCTTATGGGCGCTGACGATTCTCTTTCCGCTTGCTTGGGTCTTCTATGAGTCTCTTAAGAGCAATCCGGAATTTTTTCAGGATATCTGGGCGCTGCCAACGGAGTTGCAGTGGAAGAACTATACGAAGGCTTGGAACCAATACGGCTTTGGCCAGTCGCTACTGAATACCCTTTATTATGTGGGAGGAAGCTTGGTACTCGGTATGTTCTTCACGACGCTCAATTCTTACGCGCTGACGCGTATGGAGTTTAAGGGGAGAAAAGTAATTTGGGGCTTGATTATGCTTTCCTTATTTCTTCCTGGTGTAAATGCTCTCGTTCCTCAGTACGTGGTTATGAGGGAACTGGAATTAACGAATAGCCTGACAGGCTTAATTCTATTGTCCAGCCTAGGGGAAAGCGTATTTTATCTCATGCTTCTGGGCGGTTTTATGAGCTCTCTGCCGAAGGAATTGGAAGAGAGCGCAACGATGGATGGCGCCACGCTGTTCCAAAGATTTTGGCGGGTTGTCGTTCCTCTATCAACGCCGGGTATTGTTACGGTTGCCGTATTTAAGTTTCTTGGATTCTATAATAACTTCTTGGGACCCTTCATCTACTTAAGCGATCCTAAGAAGTATCCGATCGCGGTACAAATGTATTCTGCGAACAAGCAAATGGAGTTTACCGCCGATTGGGTGACGCTGTTCGCGGGAGTAACAATTTCTATGATACCGTGCATTATCATCTATATTCTGTTCCAGAAGCTCTTGATGGAAGGCGCGACAATGGGCGCGGTGAAAGGCTGACATAAGAACAGTCGAGAATCCATTCCGACGTCAGGAAGTGACTGATTAACGTATTAAGGATGTAAGCTCGTATTTTTAGCGGAATGGGGAGGATGTCAGAAGAAGAACAGCCTTTTTTATATTAATGCTTATTGTAAACGTATAATTGCACCTCAATAAATTTGCAGTTCGCTAACGGATACGATGAACTTCTTAAATTCGTCCCCAATTCGAAAAAAAAAAATTGATCATTAAATTAATAGAAAAATCGAGCTTTGTCGAGGACAAGAACATATATCCATTGCCGATTTTGGACAAGAACTCATTGCCGCATGGTTCCGATGTTAGTGGGACACAAGATAGTTGTGCGCGCCCGATATTTGTTGAAAGTTAAGCTAACGGGCAGGTTAGTTTAATAAAACGTCCATGCATCTTGATGGAAAAAAATGGACCGCAACCTTTATCGATTAGGAGCGTCACACCATGTATAGACACCAATAGAAGAGAGGATAGGAAAGGTAATGAGTAAGGTTATAAGTAAAGTTTTATCAGGGCTATTGCTGGTCCTCGTTGTTTGTCTCAGCTTGCCTGGACAGGCATCTATGGAGCAGGCTTCCTTGGAAGTAAGCTTTCAGGACGAGCAATTGGAGCAAGCTATTAAACAACTATTACAAAAGAATGAAAATGAATCCATTATGCAGAAAGATATGGAATCATTAACGGTTGTTAATCTTTCAGGCCGAGGGATTAAAAGTGTGCAGGGCTTAGAATATGCTTCGAATATTACGTAGCTTGATTTGTCCCAAAATGAGATTGAGGATATTGGGTCGCTCAAAGCATTGACCAAGCTAGCGAAGTTGTTTCTTTCAGGCAACCGGATCACGGATTTGAGTCCGCTTAAACCACTATCCAACATGGAACATCTTTACATCGGGGGCAATCGGATTTCGGATCTCCGCGCGCTTGAAGGGATGACCCAAATGAGATCTCTTTATGCGGGAGCCAATCAGATCAAGGATCTAGATCCTTTAAAAAAGCTGACGAACCTTGATGTTTTGGATCTCAAATCGAATTTGGTTTACGATCTTGGGCCTTTGAAATTCCTTAAGAACCTTTCTTACTTAGACCTATATAACAACCGTGTATGGAATTTGGATCCAATTCGCAACCTTAGGTTCGATAAATATTATGACACAGGAGCGTTGATATTCACGCTGCAATTAGACCACAACTATTTGGATTTGAGGAGTACGACCAAGACGTACCAGCTTCTCAATAAGCTTAATGGGGAAGGATATCTCCGTACTCAACTAAAAGCCCAACGATTAGTAATCGGCAGTACGAACGCTTACGTAGGGGAAAGTGCTTTTAAGCTCAGCACAGCCCCATTTATATCGTCGAGCCGCACTTATGTCCCGATTCGATTTGTGTCTGAACGGCTTGGTTCTAAAGTATCGTGGAACCAAAGCAAAAAAGAGGTAACGATCCAAAAAAACAACACGACAATCCGCTGGATCGTAAATGAGAAGAAAGCAATCGTGAATGGACAAACGGTTTCTTTTGATACGCCTTTGCTGTTAAAGAAAGGCAGTACGTTTGTACCAGTACGTTTTGTGTCTGAGCTGCTGGAATCGACCGTAGAATTTATGGTGAATCCCAAAACCGTAATCATTTTCGAGAAAAAATAGCTCTGCATATTCCAGCTGTTCTTACCCGCATAAATTGCGGGTTTTTGTTTTCAATTGGACATGTACTTGAAATGTGCTAATGCGGCGTCATTTCTGCTGATCTAACAAAAAGGAAATATAGTATGAGCTTACAATGTCGTTAAGCTAACGGGAAACGTTAGTTCAATAAAACAGCGGTAGTTTAGGACAAAGCGCGATCCACCATTAAGAGAACGGTCAGAGTTATATTAAAACGTAGAGCTCGTTGAAGCACAAGACTTGAGGGGAATGAAAGAAGCTATGGGAGACTCTGTAGTTATACAAGCAGAACGAATTGCAGGCGATTTTCTTCTGGAACAAGTAAAATCTTCGTACCAGATCATAGGAAAAGGCTTCGTAAATCAGGTTTGCGTAGTCGAAACAGAGAGTCGTAAGGTTGTTGTTTGCATGAACAATACTGGTACATATCCAAGCTATATAAAAGAAAAATGGTGTATTGAACAAGCTGCCGCACTTGGCATTCCCGGACCTGAGGTGTTGACCATTGATATAGTTGATGAAACCGCCTATATGATTCAAGCTTTTGTTGATGGAGACAACGGGTTAGACAGCACGGTTCTCAAGTCCGATGTTTGGAGGCAGCTTGGCAAATATGCCAAGCTTATAAATTCGATCCAAGTTAAGGGATATGGGGAAAATCTGATTGATCCAGTTCATGGCGAGTTTCATTCACCTTCACATGCAGGATCTGACGGCAGTTGGCTAGGGTATGTGCAGTATAATATCAATAGTTTGACGGAGTCTGATCGGTTGATTGAGCTTGGAGTAATCACTCAGATGAAATCGCAGAGAGTACGAAAACTGTTTGAGAATTTGAAGAAAGGAACGTTCCGCTTCGGTTTAAACCATGGAGATATCTCATTGAAGAATACGATTGTCAATCAGACAGGACAAGTAATATTATTGGATTGGGGAAATGCAGAAGTAAGAACGGTGCATGGAGATATTATTAGTGTGATGCAGTGCCAAATCCTAGACGGAGATCCGAATATAGGAGAATTCAAAGCATTTCTAGACGGATACGGCATAAGTGTAGAAGATCTTGCTGATATGAGACATTTGCTGCTATTAAGAGCGTTCGATAATCTCAGGTGGGCGATTGATCGAAGTCCGGACCAGGTCGAATCCTATGCTGCGATCGCGAAACAAGTTGTTGACATGATTATGGATTAGCAGAGATTGAGCGATGTTTTTACATCTCAATCTAACCAAAAGTGAAGAAAATGATTGAACTAACGGGTGCTATAGATCAAAAAGCTCGAAGAGAAGGCAGCCAGTGAAGTGGCTGCCTTCTTCTTCACTACCATGAAAGAACGGATTAACTATCGTACTCCGTGGTGCAGCATAAGAGATGTATGGATGGCTAACGGGCAGTATTTATAGTATATGGGGGTTAATTATCGTTGACTTTGTTCTTAAGCTTACGGATAACGATAGTTGAAAAATACTAATGGATGAGCAGACACTGCGGAGGCCTGCTCATTTTATTGAGTTAACGTGCAGGATAGCAGGATTATATTGCGAATCATGTTAGGAGCAATAAAGTTTATTATTACAGGAGGCTGCGGCATGTTGAAATTATTCGAGTATAACTGGCAAGTTCGCAAAGATTGGTTTGACTGGTGCGATACGGTGAGCGAGGAAGAATTGTTGAAATTACGCACCGGCGGCAAAGGATGCATCCTTCCCACACTGTATCACATTGTGGCAGTCGAGTATGGCTGGATATGCGGTGGAATACAAGAAAAAGCGATTGAGATCCCTCCGTTCGAGGAAGTGGCCAGCTTGCAGCAAATAAAGGATTTTTCCGCTCGTTGCCACTTGGAACTCGCTCCATTTGTCTATGGTTGGAATGATAGTCTGGAAGACAGCATTATGATCGATATCACGGATGAAGGGGAACGGGAAGCCCATAAATACGGCGAAGTGATGCGGCACGTGATCGCCCACGAGATCCACCATATCGGTCAATTGTCTATATGGTCACGAGATATCGGAAAGAAGCCGGTTACTGCAAACTTGATTGGCAGAGGGTTATTCAATATTTAACGTTGATATATCCTATTGAACTAACGGGTAACGAGAATCGGAAGGTGGGATAAAAGATTAATATAGATTTTCTTAAGAAGGAATTGTTGAAACTTGAAGAAATGTTATTAAAGCCAGAAATCCGCACTTCGGTAAAAGAGCTATCAAATTTACTAGCTGATAATTTCATCGAATTTGGAAGTTCGGGAACAGTTTGGAGCAAAAAAGATGGACTTGGTGCAAATGGAATTGGTGTTGTAAAAATGAAACTAAGTGATTTTGAAATACATCAATTGTCAGGAGAAATAGTTTTAACGACTTATCGAATATTCAACGAAGAAAAAATGCAGCATTCTTTGCGAAGCTCTATTTGGAAATTTGAAGATACAAAATGGCGGATGATATTTCATCAGGGGACACCGATTCCGCTGTAGTAATCAGCTAACGGGACACGATAGTTGAATAACACACATGGATGAGCAGGCGCTACGGTGGCCTGCTCATTTTATTAAGCTAACGTGCAGGTTAGTGCAATAGCTGCCGATAAAATAAAACTCAATCTAGTAGCAGTCTTAGCCGTTCCAAATACTCATCACTACCCCCCGATCAAGGTCAGGAATAAGCCCTGATTGCATGGGCCGTCATACGCGTTCTTTTCCCTCCTTCTAATTTCCCATGTGTCATTTGTTCCCCTTTTGCAGAAATTTCAGTTTGAGGTTCACCAGTGCAATGCCTGCGATAATTAGAACGAGTCCCGCCACCAGTTTGGAAGTGATCGTTTCACCCAAGAAAAGGACACTGGTCACGATCGCAATGAGAGGGACTAGAAAATTAAACGAACCGACTTTTCCAGCTTCGCCCGATCCGACAAGCAGAAAGAAAACGAGCCAGGCCAAGGCCGTACAGAAGATCGAAATTATCGACAGAGTCGAAAGGAATGACAGATTCCAAACGATATCCGTCCAGCTTTCAACGGCAGAGCCCGTAACCAACAATACGATTCCACCAAAGATCATCTGAATAGTGATCACCCAGACGGCATCGACCCTTGTCGCGGTTTTTTTTATATAGATTGTACCGAACGTCCAAGTGATTGTGCTGGCTAAACCGAGCAGGATTCCGGCGGACGAAATATTCCCGGAGCCTCCGCTTACGCTGACGACAGCGACTCCCAGAAAGCCGAGAAACAAACCGGCCATTTTCAAACCGGTCATGGATTCGCCCAGCCATAACCATGCGCCGACGCCGAGCAGAACAGGCTGCAAGAACACGATCGTCGAAAACAGTCCGGCCGGCATAACCTTCAGTCCGAATGTTTGAAAGACGAAAAAGAGAATAATATTCAGCAACGCGGAGATCAGGTAGATGTGCCAAGTATGCTTCAGATCAAGCTTTTTGTAGCGGGGTAAAGCGAAAGGAAGCAATATGAGACCTCCGATAAAGATCCTCAAGCCGGCGAAAAGCAACGGTGGCGCGAATTCAAGCGCATATTTGGAAAGCGGCCAGTTCACCCCCCACATTGTAACTAGAAACGTTAAATAAACAATAGTACGTGTTCGCGAAAGTTCCAGCATGTATCTTCAGCTCCTGTTGTGGATTGGTATTTACCATGATACAATGCCTCATAAGATAAATAAAATGAATGTTTATTATAGAGGAGATATCAAAATTGTTATGACACATTCGCAACTGATGTTATTCGTAAAAATCGCCGAGACCGGAAACTTCACCAAAGCCGGGGAGCAAATGAATATGACGCAGCCTGCCGTAAGCCGAGCCATCTCCACACTTGAATCGGAATTGGGGGTCATCCTCATGATTCGGGATCGAAAGAACGGGATCATTCTAACCGATATTGGGAAGCGCCTGATTGTCATATTCAGAGAGATTTTGCACGGCTACAATAAGGTGGAGCAGGAGGTAACGGCCGAGAAAGGGTTTGAAGTCGGCACCGTCCGCGTTGGGTCGTTCCCGATTGTGTCCGCACACTTCTTGCCGAAAATATTGCGGGTGATCGGGGAGAAGCATCCGGGGCTGGCGTTCGAACTGTACGAAGGAACCATTGACGAGATTAAAGAATGGCTGTCTTCTAGAATAATCGATGTCGGCTGGATTATTCCGCCGAACGGTGAATTGGAAGGGATTCCGTTCTTCAAAGACGAGTTGTGTCTGCTTCTTCGAGACGATCATCCATTGCAAAGCCGCCCGACAATCCATATCACAAATCTGGACAATGAACCTATGATTGTATGTAAAGGCGGGTTTGTAACGCCGATTTATGAGCTGTTTCAGCAATTCGGAATCGCCTTGCGCGTCAAATATGACGGCCACAACATAACCACGGCGTTGAGCATGATTCAAGAAGGGCTGGGCGTCGCGATCGTATCGACAACTTCGTTGTCGTTGTCGGTGCTGCCGCCTAATGTCCGCGTCCGGACAATTGAACCGCAGCCGTTCAGAGAGATTCACTTAGCGGTTCCGTCTCTGAAGGAGGCTCCTCACGGGGTGAAGCTGTTCCTGCAAACCGCAAGGGAGCTTTATTTATCCGGTGACCGGAACCGCTAATGTGCAAAATTTGCATAGAGTATTAGCTTATCTCGCTAAACTAACGGGTAACGATAGCGCAATACTATCCAACACGAGGCTGTCGCGGATGATCGGCAGACTCGTTGCTAACTGGCAGAATAGCGTGGAGATATCAGAAGGGATTAAACTGAAAATCGTGAAATAGTAGCTGTAAGATGCAATAGTGAAAGGATAATGAATTTGATAAAATTTGTGAGGCTTTTTAAAAAACACAGGTTTAATAATGTCGGTATCTAGGTAAGCAAACACGATGACTTGTTTATGGTTCCAACAGGATCCTCAAAAAAAATTGGCGGAGCAGTGGATATTAACATTGTAAATGAACTAAAATTTCCTTATACAGATGATGCTATTGAAGAGATGCTATTATTAACATTTAATCAATGTTACACCAAGAATCCAGATGAATTAATAAGTACCACGCCAATTGAGCAATATTTCAAGGACGAGGCTGCCGGTAACGGCAGCCTTTTTGAACTGTTCCAGCTATTAGCTTGTCAAAATTTATTTATTAATGAACGAAAAGAAGATGCTATACTAATAAATGAATATGACATGATGGATATTGCTAAAGCGGTGAACGGAGAGTGAGCAGTGTTGAAAATAAGGATCATTATTGCCGATGACAATCCCTTTATCCGGGAAGGCATGAAGATCATACTGACCACCTTCGATGAGTTCGAGGTATTGGCGACGGTTCAGGATGGTCAAGAAGCCGTAGATTTCTGCCTAGAGAATGAAGTAGAAGTGGCACTGCTCGATGTGCAGATGCCCAATATGAATGGTGTGGAAGCGACCAAGCTGATCTCCGAACAGACAGGAACGAAAGCGCTTATCCTGACCACCTTCGATGACGAGGCGTTTATTCTCGATGCGATTCGCAGTGGGGCAAAGGGATATCTGCTCAAGAATAACGATCCGGAGCGGATTCGGGATGCCATCATAACTGTATACAACGGACATAATGTGCTGCAGGATGCTGTGCTGGATAAGCTGAAATCTAGTTTGCTACCGGACAAGGATAAAGATAAGAAAGAAGATAGAGGGAGTAAGATCGACAGAAGCTTATTCACTGATAGAGAGCACGACATTATGTCCCTCATCGCGAAAGGGCTTTCTAATCGTGAAATCTCGAAGAAGCTGTTCATCTCAGAAGGCACCATTGCCAACCACATTACTTCTATCCTAAGCAAGAAGGGTCTTACGCATCGTACACAAATCGCGATTTATTTTCTGACCGGGGAAGTGGATTAAATGACGGAGAGGGGAACCCCTTTAGAACTCTGGACGATGGGGATAAAATCGATTATCTTAAGCTATGTGATCATTCAATCTTATGTAGCTGTAGGTTCGATTTCACCATGGTATATGCTGTCCATCCTCATCTACCTTTGTTTGAATATTTCCATTCATATCGCTAAAAAGGTTAGTATTACGACGCTCGTGCTTCTGCTGTCCATGCTGGTTACCATAGCGTCCTCGTCCTACATCCAACCCTTATTTTTACTCCTGTTCCCTCTGAACATATACGAACTATTCACTATATACCTGCGTAAACGCGGAATTATTCTATTTCTCATGCTGGTTCCGCTCTTGTTGCTGTCTCAAGAATCTCAAGCCGTCTTGGTTACATATGGTCTCGTGGCGATACTAAGTTTCCTCTATTACTTCTTGCTTAACACCTACATAAGCAAAATTGCAGACCTCAAAGAGGACATAGAAAATAGAAACGAACATATCCAGCAGTTGACTAAGAGTCTGAATGAGAATAAAGAATATATCAGACAGTCCGATTATACGATTAAGCTGGAGGAGCGTAACCGGCTGTCTCAGGAAATTCATGATAAGATCGGACATTCGATGACGGGTGCATTGATCCAGATGGAAGCCTCGAAGCGTTTGTTCACCTCCGATCCGAACAAGTCGGCGGAGATGCTGCAGAATGCAATTCATATCTCCAAGGAAGGGATCGAGAGTATTCGCCTTGTGCTCAAGAATATGAAGCCGCCGATAGAGCAGCTCGGAGTGAATCGGATGAAATTATTCGTTGATGAATTTTCAGCGATTCATACGGTCAGGACCTCTCTCACTCATAAAGGTAATGTCGACATCATTACTCCGATCCAGTGGAAGGTCATTCAGGAGAACACCAAGGAAGCGTTGACCAATGCCATGAAATATTCAAACGCTACTTTCATCTCCATTCATATCGAGGTACTGAGAACCTTGATCAAGGTCGAAGTATCGGACAACGGCAAGGGAGAGCAGAAGGTGATAAAAGGCTTGGGAATAATCGGCATGGAAGAACGGGCAGCAAGCGTAAATGGTGCGATTATCGTCGATGGCTCAAGAGGCTTCAGTGTCACTACTTTAATTCCTCACGGATAAGATGAGATTTACAAGGATTAGATAGGAAGATTCTCAGGGGTTAAGGATGAACTTGTGCACTGTCACGGGGGCATCCTTTTTTATTACAATTACATTATCCTAAAGAGGAAACGGGAGTGTTACGAATGAACGTACTCGAAATTAAGCAGCTTACGAAGAAATTTGGGGATTTTATTGCCGTGGACAATATCACGATGTCGGTGAAGGAAGGCGAGATATTCGGATTTCTGGGTGCGAATGGAGCAGGTAAGAGTACGGTCATTAACATGATTGCCTCTCTGCTCAGGGTTACCAAGGGTGAAATCGAAGTTTTTGGCAAGAGTATCGCTAAGCATGGCAAATTCGCGAAGATGAACATCGGGATTGTGCCGCAGGAAATGGCTATTTATGAGGATATGACAGCTTACGAGAACGTTCATTTTTTCGCCGGATTATACGGACTAAGAGGGGCCGAGTTAAAGGAGCGGGTGATTGAAGCACTAGCATTCGTTGGACTTGGTGACAAGCATAAAAGCCATCCCAAAAATTTCTCAGGCGGCATGAAGCGAAGATTGAACATTGCCTGTGCAATCGCCCATCGGCCAAAACTGCTCATCATGGATGAGCCAACGGTGGGGATTGATCCGCAATCTCGCAACTATATTCTTGGTTCCGTCAAGAAACTGAATGAATTGGGCAGTACGATCATCTACACCAGCCATTACATGGAGGAGGTCGAAGAGATCTGTACAAGAATCGCTATTATCGACCACGGAAAGATTATCGCGGAAGGAACGAAAGGACAATTAAAAGCCATCATTACGAATCAGAAAAATATAGGTATCGAGGTCCGCTCGGCGGAATATCTGGATAGGAACAAGCTGGAGGGAATTGCTGGCGTAAACCGGGTTGAAGTGGAGGATCGAATCGTTAAGATTACCTCTGATTCCGAGGTCAATAATTTGAACCGGATCATCCAGCAGTTGATGGCGGACGATATTGAAATACGTTCTGTGGAAGAGAATGAGCCTAGTTTGGAGACGGTGTTTCTGACATTGACAGGCAGAAGCCTGCGGGACTGATTAGAAAGAAGGGATAAGGAGGCGAAGGGGAATTGAATGTATTCAGAATAATGCTCAAAGAGTTAAAGGTTATCCGCGATCCCAAGATGCTTTTGTTCTTGGTGGTTTCGCCGCTATTAACCATGCTTATTTTGGGAACGGCGCTTACGAATGCTTTTAACGGCAGTTTAACGGTTGAAGACATCAATGTACTTTATAAGAATAATAGCACTTCGAGTGAGTTCTCTAAATATTGGGACGACTTCACGGGGCAGATGCGTCAAGCTGGCATTAAACTCGAGAAAGCAGACGAGAAGACGGATGGAAAAATTGAAGTGAAGAACAACCGCTATGCGGGTTACGTCGAGATTTTGGATAGTGGGCTGAAGTATTACAGCAGTAGTCAGAGCTTGATTGAAAGCGTTATTGCTAAGAGTGTGCTTACAGCTTTTGCAGATCGTTACCGGTTGGCGGCTGAAGTAGCAGGTACAGACTCGGAGCAAGCGGATGCGATCATGACCGGAAGCGACGGTGAAAGCTATGTGGTGGAGGAGTCGTTGAATGCGACAAGAAAACCTGGCGCTATGGACTATTTCGCTATAGTGATTACGACAATGATTATTTTATATAGCGCCTTGACAGCCGCACAATTAATAGATGGTGAACGCAAAAGGAACACAGCTGTCCGATTGCTTGCTTCGCCTGTGACGAAAATAGATATTTTCGCGGGTAAATTAGCAGGGCTTGTCGTGCTGAATTTAATACTCACAATTGTCGTAGTGCTCATCAGTAAATACATGTTTAATGCCTATTGGGGAGAAAATTTAGGTCTAGTGTTTCTAATGCTCTTTACTGAAATCATTTTCGCTGTGAGCATGGGACTCGGGTTCAGTTATATCATCAAGGGTAATGCATCAGGAACTGTTGTTATGATTATTATCCAATTGGCTGCATTTCTCGGTGGTTCATACTTCCCGGTCGAGGAGGCTACAGGAATCATGGCAACCCTCGCGCCTCTTTCTCCACTGCAATGGTCCAATGCTGCACTTCTTGAAATGATCTACGCAGACAGTCTGTCAGCAGCGGTTAACGCCATGCTGTTAAATATCGGCTTCGCGGTCGTCTTGCTTGGTATCGCATTAACGATGATGCGCAGAAAGGAGGGATTGTAAGAATGAGAGACACGTTATGGCTGATCCGGAAAACATTTATTTCTACCTTTAAGAATTATTTGAATCTATTTGTATACTTTGTCTTTCCTGTTATGGGAATCCTGCTCGCGACCCTAGTCCAAGGGGGCTCGGGAGAAACCGAATTGAGAATGGGCATTGTTAATCATGATGGAGGTCAGACGATTACAATGGGTGTAATAGATTCGGTGGGCAGACAGGATTCCATGCTTGTAATTGAGATTGAGGAGAATGAGATAAAAGAGCTGATTGCTGCTGGCGAGCTGGATGCAGCAATTATCCTTCCCGCAGGTTTCGCACAGAGCTTGATTGTCGGCAAGCCCGCAAATGTTAAGATCGTATCCATTAAGGGGGCGCAGGTTACCGGACATGTGAAAGCATCCTTGGATCAACATATTAACAATATGGCTTCGATCGGCAAGGTGGTTAAAGGAGATAAGGCTAAGTTTGATACCCTTTATAAGCGATTTCAAAAAACAGACTTCAGATTATCAGCTGAGAAAGTAGAGGATCAATCCGTAAATTACAACAAAACCAATCAATCAATAGGTTACTTACTCGTCCTCATGCTGGTGTCCGCTTCGAATTTATCTGGAATTCTTATTAAGGAAAGAGAGAATAGAACCTATTATCGCCTTTTATCCTCACCGATCAATCCTAGAACCTATGTCTCATCTAATATCATCGTTAATTTGACTATGATGATGCTGCAGATTGCAGTGACACTGTTGATTATGATAAATATTTTTCGTGTCGATCCGGGTATTCCTTATTGGAGCATGTTCATAATTCTTGTGTTATTTGCTCTGGTGGCAATAGGCCTATCGCTTGTAATCGTGGCATTCTCAAGCAGCTCTTCAGTAGCCAGCGGCATCCAGAATATGATCCTTATTCCTAGCAGCTTGCTGTCTGGATGTATGTTCCCGCTTGCATTAATGCCGACAACCATGCAGCAGCTCGCGCACTTTCTTCCCCAGTATTGGGTTCTGGATACATTTAGCAACCTACAGCAAGGGGTATCCGTGGGGGAATTATCTTTGAACCTGATCATTTTGATTGCTTTTTCCGTGGCCTTATCTTTAATAGCCGTTTATAAGTTTGGCAGGAACAATGATACTCGAAGCTATATTTAAGAAAATAAGCTAATCCCATATTCTAATCATTCAAAATTGACTTGTAGGGGAGATAACATGCTTCTTTCTGAACGTTTGCCATTGGCAGCAAGTTTGTACGCTGAGGCACCTGCGCTTTTGTGTCATGGGCAGTTTATAAATTAGGGGGAACTTCATCACCACACTGAACAACTCAGTCATGACCTGTATGCCGGCTTCTTCATTTCGCTAACGGGCTGGTTAGCTCAACCACTCAACGCCATAGGAATTAAAGGATATCGGATGGATTTAACGAATTGATTCCAATTTAAAAGAGAGTAATAGGACGTCTGCGTGTAATGTTTCATGCTCCCAATTGTGATAATATTCAGGAAGGATTATGGATAAAAAATGAGAGAATGCAGGTGAGAGATTGAACTTTGTTTTCATTAAACGATTTTTAATATTAGTAGCAAGTCTTTTCATCTGGTTTATCATTCACACTACTTTCGTGATAATAGATGGGTTGAATGATGAATTGAAGCCTGTTGACGTAGCGGTAGTATTAGGAAATAAAGTAGAAATTAATGGACAGCCTTCTGAGCGGTTAAAAGCAAGATTAGATACGTCCGTAGAACTTTATGATGGGGGCTATTTTACTTTTATTATTGTAAGTGGTGGTATTGGTAAGGAAGGTTTCGATGAGGCAAAGGTTATGAAATCTTACTTAATAGATAAAGGGATACCGGAAGATAAAATTATAGAGGATAATAATGGGTACAACTCATATATGACCGCCCAAAATACCAGCAAGATTAGGGATGAATTAGTAATAGACTCCGTTATGGTTATTACTCAATATTTTCATGTATCTAGGACAAAATTAGCGTTTAGAAAGATGGATATTAAAGAAGTGTATTCAGCTCATGCCAAAATCTTTGAGTTTAGAGATATTTACTCAATAATACGAGAATTCCCAGCATATTATAAATATCTCTTTAAATAATGATATGGATCGGCGATATAGGGTTCTTACTATAAGGAAGCAGGCTGAAGCGACATCCGTATTACTCATTTTCATTAAACTAACGGGACACGATAGTAGAACAATCAAGGAGCAGTTTGCTACGGCAGGCTGCTCCATTTCTTTGTTAAGCTAACGGCAGATTATGTTAATTAATCGAGTCAGAAAAACTATGGTATACTACGCTTTGTGATTCGCATTTCGCTGCATAGTGAAGTGCCTTCACTTTTTGTGAAATACGGAGAGTGATGAAAATGAAGAGAGTTTCAAATTGATGGGTTGCAGGTTTTGGGAATAATTTTGAGTCTTATCGGTCTTGCTTATAAAGGTGCTTTTTGACAAACCGCTTGAGTATATGTTTCTTGGATTTCTTCCAGAAGGATGGCCATCCTTTACTGCGTGGGCAGCAATATTGGCGATCGGACTTGTATTCGTGTCATTTACAAAACCACTTGTAAATGAAAAAAAAGAACAAAACCAACAAATAAAGTTAGCTCGAGGAATTTGACCAAGCTTAGCCGGCTTGTATTGTGCCAAGCGGATATGCCGAGAATCCAAGGATAATACCTGAATGCTATCCATTGAAAAAAACATAATTCCTAATTTTTGTTTATAAACAGGATGCGTGGACATAATGATTTTAGTGTACTGCGCCAAGAACATGGCCGGGCAAAATCATTTGAGAAAAAGATGGAGAGGCGCTTAGTTTATGTCGGAAAAGAAGAGCTACTATGCTTTCGAGGATCCATTTGGCACCACAATTGAATTTAAAGCCACCAGCTTACAGCAGGCAATGATGATTAAGAAAAAGAAGGCCCTAGAACTGGGGATTCCTAAAGAGGCTTTCGAGCTAACGAGCATACGCAAAAAACCAAGCCAGAGCGCATAGCCTGGCTTTTTATGAAGGAATGAACATGTCGACAACAGATAAGTTTAGAAGTAGCGAAGACATTTTCCAACGTGTCGGGAGTCATGAACATTGTCCCAATAAAAGTCGCGTAATCGCGGCTTTTTTTAGTTATGGGAACACGTTATTGTCACTGGCCGGTGTCAAGAACTTGTTCCCATTCCCGACGGTGTGGGGCAGTGGTGTTTATTAAGCTAACGGGCAGGTTAGTGTGAACCCAAGCCTGCGCCTAAGCACTCTTTGAGTCGGGGAACATATAAGAAGAGCCACGGGAATGTTCCCGTGGCTTCTCTATTATTACCTATCCCCGTCCGTGCTGACCGAAAGCTCACGCCATTCGTCGAGTTGGACCTGCAAATTCTTAATTACACTCGTCACCCATTCAACCCCGTCTGAGCCAGCAATGAACGAAACCGGCGGGTTATCGATTTGCGTCAATAGAAGAACGATTACGCCGCCGAGTTTTACCGATCGCCTGCTTGGGTGTGATTTCGGTTGTCGTGGAACTCACGGAACTCCGCCAGCGGCTTTTCGTAATCACTGTTTTCGGTCTTGGAGTATTTGACAGAAGTTACATCAAGGAAATCCGTTCGAAAGAAACCTGGGGAAACCGCTGTGACAAATACACCGAAGGGAGCGAGTTCCTCGGCAATCGCTTGACTGAATCCCTCAACGGTGAACTTGCTAGAAGCATAGGTTGCTGCGCCGAAGACACCTTTGTAACCTGAGACGGACGAAATGTTGATGATGCGTCCGCTATGCTGTTTCCTCATATAGGGAATAATTGCTTGCGTTAGCGCCATCGTGCCGAATACGTTTGTCTCGTATTGGGAACGGATCTCTTTGAGCGAGGTATCCTCAAACACACCGAGATGCCCGTATCCGGCATTGTTAACTAGGACATCGATTCGCCCGAACTTATCAACGGCAGCCTCGTTGAGCTATCGGGCAGTTATGTCGAGGAACTTTTAAAGATATTGGAAACAATTGAGTGAATTAATACGTCGATATTAGAAGAATAAATCAAGAAGTTAGCGGGGTTGAAGGGAGCATTTAGTAATGTAAATGAAATTTGGATTATTATTAGTTGAAATACTTATAGTACTTACAGGTTGTTTTAGCAAGGAAAACAAGTCAGATATACTCGCATCAAGTCCAACATTAACGCCAACCTTATCACTTGATTTTAAACTATCTTTCAAAGAACAAGAGGTCTATAATAACTTTCAGAAAGACTTAAATGAACAATATTTAAAAGAGTTAGAACCAATAAGTATTGCTAAGTTATATGTTCAAGCAAGTTTGGACTATAATAATGATGTTGTTTACGCATTATATACGGATAAAAAAGGACACATTCAATGGACAAAAGAAGAAGATGAAAAAATTCCTAATTCAGATAGAGGAATAAAAGAACAGATCCTCAAAACTTTTAATAAGATTGAAAATGGAAAATTCGTACAAACTAGTGATTTTGAAGGGTATATTGAGTATCTCTCAAGCGAAGACACAGAAAGTAAGTATGGTTTTAAGATGATTAAAGATGATGATGGCATTTGGAATGTTTCATTTCAACCTATTCAATAACTTGAATACCTTCAATTAACTCCCTCGGGACTCGATAGTGCAGTAGAAAAATTATGTGTTGGGATTGTGATGCGGATATGGTTAAAGCAGTGGATTAAACCTCCTAAAACGAAAAAAAGTAATCATTTTAGGAGGTTATAATAAATGAATTTCAACCCGATTGTCATTGATAACTGGAGTAGAAAATCCTATTTTGAGCATTATTTAAACAATGTCAGATGCACCTATAGCATGACTGCAAATATTGATATTTCCCGGCTGCTGAAAGAACTTAAGAGTCAGGGGATAAAGCTGTATCCAGCACTAATCCACATGATATCTACAGTGGTAAACTGCCACAATGAATTTCGCACTTGTTTTAATTCTGATGGGACATTGGGTTATTGGGATAGTTTATCTCCTAGCTTTACAATTTTCCATGATGATGATAAGACTTTTTCAAGCATATGGACTTTGTACGGTGAAGATTTTAATGATTTCTACATTCGTTATCTTGATGATATAAAAAAGTACGGAAGTGTTAAACGATTTGCTGCTAAAACAAACGAACCACCCAACACTTTCCCCATTTCTAGCATTCCTTGGGTTAGCTTCACTGGCTTTAACCTGAACGTCTATAATGAGGGAACCTATTTACTCCCCATCTTTACAATGGGGAAATATTTTCAGCTTGACGAAAAAATATTATTGCCATTATCAGGACAATTCCACCATGCCGTTTGCGACGGTTACCATGCCGGGATGCTGTATAATGAGCTACAATTACGTGCTGATGCGTATATGGAATGGTTGCCAAACTATACCACATTCGGCTAACGGGCATGATAGTTAAACATAAAGGGTTTCACATATTATTCATGACTAATATGTGGAACCCTTTATTTCATCTGTATTTTACATTTATGTATTGATAAACTAGGAAAATATAGTATTAGACTGACGGTACTTCATTAAGCTAACGGGTAACGTTAGTGCACAAACTGGAGCGACAATAATGTATATAGAACGTGATCTTACAATGGAAGAACTTATGACCGAGCTGAGGAAAGGCAACAAAATGTTTCATTCAATTGATGTAGTAGACTCGGACTCGGGAGATCTTTCCAACTGGGATTTGCAAGGTGTTTCCTTTGATGAATGTTTTCTAACTGGTATTGATTTTTCAAAGTGTAATTTGAAAAATGCACGGTTTATTAAAACTAACCTCAAAACATGTTCTTTTCGGGATGCAGACCTAACTAACGCATAAATTCGGGACAGCGCTGTGGAATCAGTCGATTGGCATGGTTCCATTATCAATGGAACGGTGTTTGAAGAGAACAGTTCATATGGGGTTACAATAAATAGAATAGACCTCGAAAAAATGGCGATTGAGTGAGCGATATCTCAGATCACAGCCTACTGCAATCATTACGCTAACGGGGAACGTTAGATTAACAATCACCAGGACGAGGCTGCCGGCACGAAACGGCAGCCTCGTTGAGCTAACGGGCAGGTTAACGTAATAACTTTCGACTAATTACTCCTTGTAAGTCACACATCAATTGCCGCTACTACTGGAACCGAGAGGGCCGCTTTTGAATTGCAACAGTGAAACTGAATAGTGATCAAACCATTAAGTTTTAAACTGACCCCAATAAAAGAAACAGCGGCAGCCATGCCATTATTAGCAGATCACGTATTTCGCGAAGCCGAAAGGCTCCTTTTCACTATCGATATGTTCCAAAGGAGCCTACAAGGAAATAACAAAAGGGCAAAAAGAAGGACATTCTATTAATTATTGTAGAATGTCCTTTATATTCATTGGATTTTTTTACATACTACTAACTTCATTGCCTGTTCTCCCGCGATAGGCATGCGAATGGGGATGAGTACCGTTAATAGTGGTATACCCTTCAAACAAATGGTAGTGTCCTCCACCAGGAAGAGCGATGGCTGGGCCAGTCGTTCCCTGAATAAGGTGGGTATGGCCGTGATTCTGGGAAGTAACAGTTTGGTATCCATGTACATGAGGCACTCCGGTAGGAGCAGGAGCGGTCCAACTCACATATTGATGAGAATGTCCGTCATCGATGGAAGTTTCACCGGTAATAGAATGAACATGGACAGGGTTGCCATTCCAAGACGTAATATATAGCTTATGAGAATGACGGTTATCGCCATCTTCGGAAGATCCCAATACAAATCCGGTAACTGGGATTTTCATTTTTTACTCCCTTTCCTTAGGAATTAGGTACGGAATTAGTCTATGAAGAACCATGTTTGTCATGAAACGGCTAAAGCCCATAATGAAAACAATAATGAGGGATTTTTCGGGGTAAAAGTTATCCTTATAAAAGGAAAATGATACTTTTCATTCACCCCGTTAGTCTAATACTTTATTTTCTTTCAACATTAGATAATGTATGTCATTAAGTTAACGGGCAGTTTTGTTGAAAGAGCACGATGTACAAGCAGGACTTGTAAAACCTCTAGAGAAATTTAGGTTAATAATATTTCGTTGAGATATTGGGGTGTTTACATCCGTCGAACTTATCCATCTGTTCGACTTCAGCAGTGAAAGGTTTCACGAGGGAATCGTGGTTACGTCTTCGTATATGGCCAAAGGGCTGGTGTTCGATCAAGTCATCGTGCCGTTCTCCAATGCAGCGAACTATAAGACATGCGAAGAAAAGGCAACGAGTGAGATAGATGGGATCCTTTCAAGAGGTAAGGCATTTGACAAAATTACATGGATTGAAGATGCACTTGTAAACTGCATGCCCATGAATGACGAGCATAGGAAGGCCGTTTGAGAGAAAACATCACGTACAGTTTGATGAGGAGGGGCTGGAGACCAGCCCTTTACTCTAGAACGGGCAAGATAGTTTAAGATCAATTGCGGAGAACCTTATCATAAGTAGGGCGAAATTTTCAAAAACGTTTGCGGATTGAGTCTTTGCCTTTAGACAGAATAGCTTGTGTTCAATATCAGTGGCACAAAAAAATTCGGTAGAGCGGAAAGATTTCACTTGCACCTTACGTAACGTGATGTTTTACAATAGAGTTACCGGTACTTAGCTAGCGCCAAAGAGTGGAGATGGTTCATGAAGAGACATTGGAAGGTCGGGGATATTGCCAAGCTAACGGGGCTTACCGTACGAACCTTGCGGTTTTATGATCAAATCGGGTTGTTTTCTCCATCGGGACAAACGGATTCCGGCCACAGGCTGTACAATGAATTGGACTTGTCGCGATTACACCAGATATTATCGCTTAAGGAGCTGGGATTATCTCTCGAGGAGATTAAATCGGCCTTAAATGGCGGGCAGATCAGTCCGCTTGAGATCGTTGGCCTGCAGATAAACCAAATCAAAGAACAGATTAAACTGCAACAGAAACTATTGGAGCAGCTAAGACATGTATCCAAGCTTATGCAGGGAAAGGCAGAATTAACGGTTGAAGATTTCACGAGCCTTCTGCAAGCGATGAAGATAGGATTTGAGAAACCGGTCATTGAGCGGCAAACGAGTTGGGAGCGACATTTGGACCTGCTGGGAGACTTTCTTGCCGAGGAGAACGGAATTCCGAAACATAAGGAGGAAAATCAATGAACGAACGATTTGTCAAGCATGGAACCTTCGTCGTAGAACGGATTTATGCCGCTCCGCCGGAGCGGGTTTATAACGCATGGGCCGATCCGATTGCCAAAGCCAAGTGGTTTTCGAAGCCAGACATTTTCGATTTCCAGGTTGGCGGGCGCGAGTACAGCAGCGGCGGGCCGCCGGAAGGGCCGATCTTTACCTTCGACGCCAGCTATCAGGAGCTTGTTCCAGAGCAGCGCATTGTCTATACGTACACCCTGGATTCGGGCGACATACGCATCTCTGTCTCGATCACAACGGTTGAGCTTATTAAGGTGAAGGGCGGCACGAAGCTGATTTTCACGGAGCAAGGTGCGTTCTTTGACGGACACGACACGCCGGAAGTGCGGGAACACGGTACAAACGTCATGTTGGATGCACTGGGCAAGGTAGTAGAAGGGGAGGTAGGAGCATGACTATAGGTGAAAATGAACTTATTGCTACGCGTGAGTACGATGTCCCGCGGGAGCTCGTGTTTCGGGCCTGGACAACTCCCGATTTGTTAGCCCGATGGTGGGGGCCGGACGGCTTTACAAATACGTTTCACGAGTGCGATATGAGGCCGGGAGGTACGTGGAAGTTCACCATGCACGGACCGGATGGCGTGGATTATCCTAACCATAATGTCTTTGTTGAGATTGTGCCGACGGAGCGGGTCGTGATTGATCATCTAAACGTTCACGAATTTCGGGTAACGGCTACCTTCGATGGCTTCGATGGCCGCACTAGGGTCACCTTCCGTCAACTTTTCAAGGAGAAAGAGGAGTTTGAACAAGCCAAGCCGATCTGCATAGAAGCTAATGAACAGAACCTTGACCGGCTTGGCAAGCTGCTGGCGGAATTGGCCGACTAGCTTTGCAAAGTGATATCGGCTTTTACCCGAAAGAACTGCCACTTAAGTGATGACTCTAAAATTGTCGCCGTTCAAGATTCTTTCGGGAATCGGACGGCGATTTTTATTTTAGTAACGGTAGGAAGGTA
Source organism: Paenibacillus sp. PL91 (assembly GCF_012935325.2). Classification (GTDB taxonomy): domain Bacteria; phylum Bacillota; class Bacilli; order Paenibacillales; family Paenibacillaceae; genus Pristimantibacillus. The sequence continues at coordinate 17,068 of NZ_JABBYG020000019.1, read as the reverse complement.
GTGAAGATCTGACAGCCTATCAAGGCGGCTTTTTCGCTGATCGCCCCGTTACGGTGAACCGTATCATAAAAGAGACGAAATATTTCACCTTAACCACTTGATGGGCGCGGAAAGTCGCCTCAAAGAGATGACAATTGGTAGAGAATCATTACACCATCTGATTCGAGGAAGTAAAATCACATACGTTCTGGAGGGGGAATTCTGTAAGAAGTTTACTTTAATCATGGGCTGAACCCAATATCTTATTAAATTATAGTAATATTGAAACCGAGGCCCACCAAACATTTATTGATATTAACCGGAAGGAGATGGGGAACCTTATCTGGAAGGCGACAAAACACTGATGGTACATATTCGCCACCTACGAGAGAAACTTGAGATCGATCCAGGAAATCCGATCCTTATTGAAACGATACGTGGCGTTGGCTATCGGGTCAAGCTGTGAAGAAGGGGAGATCTTTACTTGTTCGATACCTGCTTCTGATTTTGCTTGTATTGCTTGTTTTTCCTCTTATACCTGCTTTATTTTATTTACCGAATTATATTTCAAATAGCAAAAGCTTGCTTGATGACGTGGAAATTGAACGTGAATGGCAACTTGAAGCTGGATTATTAAAGGATGTGTCCGCCGAACGCGTGAAAGCGAGATTACAAATTTTCGTTGATCGATACCCCGGAACGGAGGCATTCTGGGTAGACAGCGATCAATTGACCTGGTCGATTGGCGAACGTCCAGTCGACATACCTGAGCGATGGACATATTCCGACGTGATCGCTTTCTCGACACAGTTGGGGCAGAAGAATCAACTGACGTACACGGCTCTGCTTGGCGGCGACGTGCGAAATGGATTTATGACCTTCGTTTTCCACGTTCACTAACTACCATAGCCGATATTCCACCCTATCGAAATGCAGCATTGATTTCCTTGATGATAGTGGTATATGCGCTGTTATTGCTTCTCTCATTCCTATTCTTCTATCGCATCCGTATAAGGCTGGTCCGGTTGGAAGCAGCAATGACCGTGGAAGGGGAAAGCGGCATCCCTAGTGGTATTATCTCCGGTAAGAATGACGAAATCGGAAGGTTGGAACAATCCTTCAACACGATGAGCAGTCAACTGAAGACGATGAGGGAGAGCGAAAGACTGGAGGAGGAATTGCGCAAGCAGCTGATTGCCAATTTGTCTCATGATCTGCGAACGCCGCTAACGGTAATAAGGCAGCATGTGCATACCCTCCTCAAAATGCCTTCTGATCCGTCTCACGGTTCGTTACGCATCATTAATAGAAAACTGGACGATATCGGCAAGCTGATGGACAATCTTCTGTCGTACACTTTATTATCCGCAGGTAAATATCCGATGGAAATAAAGGACATCGACATAGCGGAAGAGCTTCGCAATGCGGCCGCCGACTGGTATCCGGTCTTTGAAGAGGAAGGTCTGGAAATCGAAATTGAAATGCCGGAGCAACCCGTAATGTGGCGCATTGACCCGTTCTGGTTCCGCATCATAGTCGATAATTTGTTTCAGAATGTTATCCGACATGCCAAGGCGGGGCGATATATCGGCATCTTCTGCTGTGAGCATAATGGTGAAATGGTTGTAGCGATCCGAGACCATGGCCCCGGCATCGCGTACCGCTCAGATGCGAAAGGGGCGGAAATCGGTCTTTCCATTGTGTCATTAATGATTAAAGATATGAATTTGCAGTGGAAGATCGACTCCGAGAACATCGGAACGACCGTATACATCAGTATATAAAATTAAACAAAGTTTAAACTTGAGGTCACCTAAAAGCCAACCTAAGGATGTTAGGATAGCTATTGAGGTGATGAGAATGAACGTTAAGAAAAGAAATCGCGCAGGCTATATTGCGTGCATATGCGGGCTGTTATATGCACTTCCGCACTTTTGGTGGGGCTTGGGGGTTCCATTCGGTTTCCCGGGAGATTTTGCAAAGGTACCAAATGAATTATTATCACGAGTAATCGGTTATTGGTTTATGGGAGTGTTGGCCGTGCTTGCTGCCCTATTCAGCTTGTCGTTCGTGTATAAGTGGGGAGAAAGGCTACCGAGGAGGTTGAAGATCATTCCCGCATGGATCGGATGTATTGGATTATCCATATGGGGCTTTAGCTTCTTTGTTCTGAAGTTTCAATTTGCAATTGGACGTGTCGTATCCGCTCCCTCATTCGTAGAACAGGATGCAAGCCCAATGGCTGCATGGGGATATGTATGGTATGCACTGTTCCTTGGCTGGGGGATCTCGCTTGGCTTTGCTGCATTTTTCGAAGGAAAAATGACAAAATCATTTGGTCATAGGGGCTAACGTTGTTGGTTCGCCGCGCTGAGCTCCTGTCCCAAACAACGAAGGGCATATGTATTAGCATTCCACCACTCAACATTTTACGCAAACGGTGTAATAAGTTGGGTCGAAGAATTATTTGTTGCAGAAAAGTACAGAAGAATGAAAATTGGTCAAAAACTAATGAATTTAATTGAAAGGCAAGCTCTTGAGCGTGGATCGAGGCTAGTAGCCCTTGCAACTAGAAGGGCTAGCGATTTTTACAAGTCTATAGGTTACGATGAGTCTGCAACATATTTTAAGAAACCATTAATTAATGGCACCATATGACAATAGACGTGGGTGGTCGTTCAACTAACGGGACACGATAGTTGAATGGAAAATGGAGCAGTTTGCCGCGGCAGCTGCTCCATTTATTATTAAGCTAACGGGTAGGTTAGTTACAATAATAGTATGAAGCAGTTGCGCATAAAAAGGCTTGTCCATGGCGTTCTTCTTTAGAAATATCTAGACCGATAACTGGACTAATTCAATCTCTCCCATCATGTAGATTTACCAGCAGCCCCTAATGATTCTTCTTGTCGCTCCATAGCATCGCTTGTTATACGGGATCTCGCGTCCCAACCAGCCTCAATCATAGTCATGACAAGTAGGGTGAACATTATAGCGCTCGGGATCAAGTTCTACGGGCAGGATAGTTTAATCAGATCGCGAATACTCCAAGGATGGAATCTTTGCGAAGATCGTCGAATAGTCTTTATCAGAAATAAAGAATAAAAAATAGGAGAACAAAAAATGAAAAACATCAAAATTATCATTGCATTTTCTTGTTTATTAAACGTTTTTTTAATAATTAATTTGATTGTGACAAACAATAGAATCGATGATACCATTTCAAGACAAACATTCAAAATTCAAGGAGATTTAGTAGAACTAGAAAGTTCAATTACTTATCAAACCGAACATAAATGGAAAGAAGAAAATCTTGTTATAGAGAAAATTGAGGACGTTCAAGAAGATATAAATTCTCTAATAACATTAGGCAAAGATATTGGAAAATTATCAAGAGAACAAGAAGAAGATTTGTGGAACTTATATAATTATTTGACAAAGTTCCCTGAATACTCGGGTTTCCCTAATAAAATTCTAAGTACAGATGAAAGAAAGTTGCTTGAAAAATTATCAAAAGACTTAAGACAAGTTGGATGGGGAATGAATATCGGATATTCAGGAGGCTGGGAAAGTTTTTCTGAAAAATTGAATAATTTATTAAGACAAGTATCTTGAAAGTTATTCAATAAGATTCCGACATCTGATTACACCGTATTAACGCATCGGGACACTGACCCTCGGTCCGCCTGAGGCATTTCGGGGGAGTCGATTCAGCGGGCACACCTGCGAGCCTAAGTCCGCCGGATCGCAAGTGAACATTTAAGCTAACGGGACACGAAAGTTCTATTCTAAAGGGCTGCCGCACGGCAGCCCTTCGCTCAACTAACGGGTAGGATAGTTCAATCGTTTTGTGAGTACCTTCAAGCATATAAATTCACGAAAGCAGGAAAGTACAGGAACCATGTGGAATAAATATATAATTTTACCGTATTAGGAGGTCGTGAAATGGCGTTTCCGACACATATTGTATCGGCAGGCGGAATTGTAGAAGATGGAAATGGAAATATCCTATTAGTAAAAGCCCATGACGATGGTTGGGTGTATCCTGGTGGGATAACTGAAGTTGGAGAAAACCTGATTGATGGCGTGATTCGTGAAATCAAAGAGGAAAGTGGAATAGACGCCACTGTTAGCCATTTAATTAGTGTTGTTTCGAATACAGCGATCCATAAGTGGTATGACGGTGTGACTGATGTTCCTACGAAGGTCATGTTTGATTTCGTGTGCAAAGCTGTGGGTGGAGAGTTAGCTACTTCTGATGAAACGAGCGAGTGTAGGTGGGTTCCAAAGGAAAATGTTCTGGATTTGATTACTTTACCCGCAATCCGCATGCGTTATGAAGCTTATTTGAACTTTAACGGCTCTGTGAATTATATGGAGTACGTCACTGCGACAACGTCAGAATGTAATGTCAAGCTTCAAAGGCGTGTTTAGTTGTATGAGGGCTCGTTTTTTAAAAATCTTTGCACTAACGGGACACGATAGTAGAGGAGTGTGCATTCGCAGCTCCTCTTTGTCTATTATGCTGACGGGAGGATAGTTTGAATTTAAGAGATATTCTACATTTTCAGAAAATGAGATAACATGTAGACTGGTATTGATACACTATCCTATGTCAAACATCCAACGAAGCCAACTTTCATCATCATGACAAGCTGCCAATTGATCGAGTAGAACTTCCTTCACACTAGACATCATTACCACCCCACAAATAGGTTTTGTAATATCGCTTAGTTTTTCTGGAAATGCCTCCCCTTACAAGCTAGTGACGAGCTATAGGCTATTCTATTATTAACGATGACATGAATGACAAAAGTAATATGAACAATGATGAAACTTTTGAATTGAATCACATGAAGACGAATGAAGAAAGTTGGCATGAAACCATTCAGCGATTAAGTAATGGTTTTACAGAATGGCGTGACATTATCACTAATTGTGAAGTTTCGAAACTTGAAAGAATAATTCCATCCTACTTCAATGCTCAGTGGTGGAGTGTCATTTCAAATTTGTGTATCCATAATGCGTATCATATCGGACAAATGATGTTACTGAAAAAGCTAGTAAAAAGTATAGTCTTTAACTAGACAAACGTGCCTGGAAAAAACTTTATTCAACTAACGGGACACAATAATTTAATTCGGGAGTGGATTACATGTCCTTATCGAATTCCCCTGAAAGGGCAATCAGTCTTCCAAATTCTGTGACTGAGATGCTGCGAAATTTACAGCTTGGCATTCAAGAAGCAATCGGTGATGAACTTATTGGCGTTTACCTGCGAGGCTCACTTGCTTTAGGTGATTTCGACCCTTTGACAAGTGATATCGACTTTTTGGCGGTAACCAAACTTCCTGTTTCAGAAAGAATGTTTACTGTCCTAAACGAGCTACATAGCAGACTGGCTAAAATCACTAACGTATATGCGGATCAACTTGAAGGGGCGTACTTGGACTATAATGCTCTGAAACGCTTCCAGGTAGGAGAACGTTATCCGACCATAGAGAGAGGAGATGATTCTTTACGTTGGAAGGAACACCATTCCAACTGGATATTAGAACGGTGGACTGTGTACGAGCACGGTATCACATTAATCGGACCCGACCCCAAAAATCTTATCGAACCGATCTCAGTGGACGAAATCCGTGTAGCTGTATCCAATCGATTACGTGATTGGGCAGACTGGGCGAACCAACTGGACGACCCCAATTGGTACTTACCTCTTAGCCATAAAGCATATGTGGTGGAGACGATGTGTCGGGCAATATACACCTTGAAGTTTGGTGAAGTGTGTAGTAAACAATGTTCAGTCAAGTGGGCGCTTGAAATATTACCCGAACGATGGCGTTCCTTAGTCGATCACTCGCGGGCTTGGCGTACCGACACTACGCTTCCCGATCCCAGTATCATCTCTGAAGTGATGCAATTCGTGCACTGGGTTGCTTCAAAAGCGGGGCTTGATTATTACGAATAACGGAAGTTTACTAACCTGTATTTACATCTGACAACAATTAAAAAACGGAGATATTTTCAAAGAGTTCTAACCTAAGATTGAATATGAATGGATAGCAATAGTGAATAACATACATTGTTGAGCAGGAATTTCAGTGGCTTAATCATTTTATTAAGCTAACGGGTAACTATAGCTCAATAAACATCGAGGCTGCGGGTTGAAACGGCAGCCTCGTTAAGCTAACTGGCAGAATACTTTAATAAATTCCGAAACAAATTTAGGAGATTTATCGTTTATTTAGGTGGAACATTTTTACAAGTTAAATTACTAGGGGGCATGGAATGTCAAAAAAGCCAGTAGGAGCAGCTGCGGTCATTATGGATTCAGAAGGGCGAATTCTTCTAGTAAAACATAACTATGGAAAATACAATTGGGAACTACCTGGTGGGCTATCTGAGCAAAATGAGTCTGCGGAGAATACCGCAAAGAGAGAAGTGCTTGAAGAGACGGGGCTTGAAGCTACTGTAGGTCGTTTGACAGGCGTGTATTATGAACCCACTAACGATATGCATCACTTTGTTTTCGCTTGTAAGGTGGTCTACGATCAGCAACCACAACCAGATGCGGAGGAAGTAACAGAATGTAAGTTTTTCAATGTGGACGATTTACCTAAGCCAATTAGTGATTTTACAATTTCACGTATAAAGGATGCTTTAAATACTGATCGTGATCATTTATTCCATATCATCGGACCAAAGCAGTGGTTTGAATAATTTACTTGTCAATATTAGAAAAAGGAGCACTATTTTACAAATAAGTTAATGGAGGTGGAGTATTGAAAGAGAAAGGTTATGAAAAGAAGAATAATCAGGGAGATAAAGCTTCTTCTGAAGTGCCATCTTTTAATGATGCTACCGAGCATTATCAGAAAATAATGGGTGTTCCAAGCAAAAGAGCGGATATAAAAAGCAAGCCCAAGCATTTACGATGGTTTCATATTTCTTTTACACTGTTATTGTCTTAGATGCACTTATATTTATAATCTCTTGGGTGATGCAAAAATAAAAATCCCACTTCTGAATAAACCTACAAATGTGGGTAGCTTGAGGAGACTCTTCTACAAAGGGTTAAACTAATGGAGAACGATAGTTGAACAACACACGGATGAGAGCAGGCGCTGCGGAGGCCTGCTCATTTTTTAAGCTAACGGGCAGTAATGATAAATAAAAATACACACAAAATTAAAGGAATATCTCCAAAGCAATTGAATTACTTGGAGGATTAAATTGAAGTGGAGAGGAATACCGTTGAACGTCCTGGTAGGTGTCATGCATGTGATGGATCTTCATTTCAAATCTTATATAAATCGAGTACTTATAAGAAAGTGTAAAGTATGCAATGCTTTATTTGATACAGATAAGCTTTTGCCATATATCGACGACAGTGAAGAGAAACTGAAGGAATGAAAAGGCTATACTGACGGGGAACGATAGTTCAATAAAACAGGGGTAGTCTAGGACTTTATTTTCTCGTCCATGGCTGCCACTGTTTCTTTTATTGGGGTCAGTCCAATATAAAGTATTATACTGACGGTGCTTCATTAAGCAATAAACAGGAGACGAGACTGCCGGCATAAATCGGCAGCCTCGTTGAGCTAACGGGCAGAATACACTATAGGGGAATAGCTTGAATTGAATCCGCTGTTATTCATAGGGATTATCGTATTATTATTTGGGGTTTTACAGTTTGATTATCCTGTTTTTTTCATAAATATAAAAGTCAAAGGGAGCAAGAACATATCGGTGGACAATGATTGGCTCCCTTTGGTCGTATAAGCTCATATGCTTCATTTTCGAAGGATTCATCACATGGAAATCAAAATCATTATTCCTCAATTTTATTGTTTCATTGCGGATTGTAGATTACCATATTTATGAAGATCAATTTATAAAGGAGTGATATGATGAAACGCAAAAAAGCAGTAACAATGACGTGCATGTTAATAATTTTCCTTTTCGCGTTTGCATGCGGTGCTTTTGCGGACGACTACATCAAAGAGATCAAAGCTTATCAGAACAGTAAAATCACGATACATGTCAACGGCAGCACAGTCGACCTTCAGGACGGGTCGGAGCAAATGTTCCCGATCATTTACGAGGGTCGCTCTTATGTGCCGGTCAAGCCACTAGCGGAGGCATTGGGCGCGAAGGTTACATGGGAGCAGGGTGAGCAAGCCATCAAGGTTTCCACTGCAAATCCCAGTGCAGGCAGCGCATCTTCGCCGCATGAATCGGAAGGTGTGCGGAATACATTTCCTTCTAAATACGGAGCGGCTTCGATGTTTGAAGACTTTAAACCTGTTGCAAAGGAAGGAATAACCGCGTATTTGAATGCGATTCGCAGCGGGGAGAAGAAAGATTTGAAAGCGTTCATCTACAAGTATTATTATTCTTTGACCGAACTCGATAGCCCTGATCTTGCCTACGCACAAGCCAGCGAAAAAGTAGATACGTATCGCAGCAAATACGATAAGAAGACGCTGGACGGTCTGACAGCAGAAGGTTTGGAACTGTTGAAGGGCGGGGCATTCCCAGACGAAGCTTCAGGATACAGTAAGGAACATGGGATTTTGCTTAACTATCGGGTCGTCTCCGATAAAGGATACTATGGTCATTTTTCGATTGATTTCTATTTTTACCAAGATGGGAATACCTACAAACTTACAAATATCCTCTTTGCTGGTGCTTATCGTGGAGAAGGGATCTAACAATTTAAGGAGAGCTGCTGCTTTAAGCAGCTCCTCTTTTGTTTTCATTGAAGTAACGGGCAGGTTAGCTCAACAGGTCAACGTCGCATTATAGAAAAAAGGGGAATGTAAATTTTTGACGAATATATTTCAATTTCAAAAGAGATGAACGTAAGAGGGAGTTAATAGTGAAGAGAAAATATGGTGATCTTTCTCATTGGAGAGGAATACTACAGAAAACATACAGACAAATGTATATCGAAGAAGTGGATTTCACTGGTCATGTAACACTTGTTGTTTTTAATAAAGTGAAGGAACCCATATCTTTTAAGCTGGCTGATCATGACGATTTTAATATTGTAGCAAATGGATTTATGTGGTTGCAGTATTTTCCAAGCAGATTACATACGACTTTAATAGCTGGCAACAATGATTTACTAAAGAGATGGGATACTGATTTTAAGACATTATACTCTGTTATTTAAGTTCCTGTTAATGTGATAGATTTCTATGTTCTATTGAACTAACGGGTTACGATAGTTGAATAACACTTTATGTTGAGAAGGCATTGTGTTGGCATGCTCATTTTTATTAAACTAACGGGCAGGAAACTCCTATATCATGTGGAATGTTTTTTATTACATATCAATCAATTTGCACAGATCTTTCATTCGATTTAGCGGGAGTGTATGTGTTTGGAAAATAATCGAAACTGGGCAGGCAACTATAAGTATAGCGCTTCGGAACTCCATGTTCCGGAAAATGTGGAACAAATACAAGAATTGGTAGCTCGTAGCAGTCGAATAAAGGCGCTTGGCACCCGTCATTCGTTCAATGGAATCGCTGATTGTACCGAGAGCCTCCTCTCTCTTCACAAGCTTAACCGAGTAATTGAATTAGACCATAAACGCAATAAGGTTACGGTTGAGGCCGGTATTAGGTACGGGGATCTGTGCGATTATTTGTACGGATGCGGCTATGCTTTGCACAATTTGGCGTCGTTGCCGCACATTACCATTGCAGGTGCGTGCTCAACGGCAACACATGGTTCTGGTGACCGGAACGGTAATCTTGCTACAGCGGTTCATTCCATGGAAGTTGTCAAAGCGGATGGGGAGAGGGTCGTTTTCTCCCGTGATCAACAAGATGGTCTCCTCGTCGGAGCGGTCGTAGGGCTTGGGGGACTGGGGGTTATCACACAAATTACTCTAGATGTGATTCCCGCATTTCAGATGAGTCAGTATGTATTCGATAATTTGCCTTTAGCGCAGCTTAATGATCATTTTGACGATATTTTCTCTAGTGCTTACAGTGTTAGTCTTTTCACGGATTGGAAGACAGACGCTTTCAATCAAGTCTGGTTAAAGCGGAAAATATCAGATTATTACCTTGCTGGGGAGGAATCCGAATTTTATGGCGCCATGCACGCAAGTGTGCATCGTCATCCAGTGCCAGGACACTCAGCGGAGAATTGCAGCGAGCAGTTTGGCATTCCCGGGCCATGGCATGAACGGCTGCCGCACTTCCGCATGGATTTCACGCCAAGCGCCGGTGAGGAACTACAAAGTGAATATTTCGTGCCGCGCCACTATGCCTATCAAGCACTTTGTGCGATTGACCGAATACGGGACTACATATCGCCACACCTTTATGTGTCCGAGATTCGCACGATTGCGGAAGACAATCTGTGGATGAGCCCTTGTTACAAGCAGGACTCGGTGGCTATTCACTTTACGTGGAAAGCGGATTGGATTGCAGTTCGAAAAATATTACCACTAATTGAGGAACAGATTGCACCTTTCCGTGCCCGTCCACATTGGGGGAAGTTGTTTGCCATGCCGCCTATCCATTTACAATCATTATACGAGAAGTTGCCCTACTTTCAGCAATTGCTCCTTCAATGCGACCCCCAAGGAAAGTTCTGCAATGCCTTCTTGAAAAAATATATTAAGGATGGCTATTTATAGTCACCAAATCAGCGATAGCAGCCGAAACACTAACAAAACCTTAACCCTTTTTTCACATACTGCGCGGAGAACCGTATCATAGATAGATATATGTAGCACTGCGTTAAAAGACCACGATAACTCAATACCAGAACGAAAGGCAGCCGATTCGATATGGCTGCCTTTTCCGCGCTAACGGGCAGATTAGTGCAATAAAATCAATAGCGGCTCTAGAGACTGTTCCTGTGTACGACCCAACTGGTGAATTTTACATTTTAAAAAATGGGTTGAAAATTATTTTTCAGCCGTAGATGGACACACAAAACTGGCAAAACAGGCCGTTGACTTTGTAAACAGGAGGATAAGATGGGCATTAGACAATTTACAGATTACAGACTGCTTTTTTCATTGAAGTAAAGGAAAGATAGATGAATATTGTATTGTAAATTTAGTTATAATCAAAGTCGCCTAATCTTCCGTTATTTGCTGTGTTAAGATATTCTGTATAATCGCAAAGTCTAAAATTCAATAGACTGACCTGAGGTTGGTAATCGTCTACTTGAAGGAACTCAAGGACTGGTGTCATATTGCTTAAAAGTAACAATTACACATTGATCCTGTACCGTGGGAATTTAGGGATTAGGAGGATGTCATGACTGAGGTGTTTAAGATAGATTCTGAAAAAGAAATTAAGCGGATTATTACACAGTCAAAGCAAGCGGCTATAATGGCGCTTCAAAATTATGATTTGGATTGGGAACAAATACGTTTCAACCAATTCTCCGATACATCTACATTTATAATTGAAACAAGCAATGAAGGGATTTTTTTACTCCGAATTTTTTGTGTAGGAATGAGTAGAGAAGAAATAGATTCTGAACTCGTTTGGCTTGATGCTTTGAATGAAAAGATGGATATTTCCCTTCCTAAGGGGATATTAGACCGCGATGGAGCCAAAACCATAAAAATTAACTTGGAGAATGGGTACTTCGGTTACGCTTCATTGATGCGTTGGGTAGAGGGCGTGCAAGTGAGTGGCGGTCTTACTGAAGATCAAATCTTTAGAGAGGGAATCCTCTTGGCAAAGCTCCATCAGGCATCACAAAATTTCGAATTGAGTCCTAACTTCATACGCCCTTTTTGGGGTGAGGAGAGTTTTAGGAAAGCTATGACTCGTTTAGCGCAACATTATGATCGGTTCCTGGCAGATACCGAATTCCAGTTGTATCAATTAGCGGCTGAAAGGATACTCTCCTGGATTAACAAACTTAGCAAAGATGATGAAAGCTACGGATTAATTCATGGTGATTTGCACCAAGGGAACATTGTATTTCATAATGGAGAACCTCATCCAATTGATTTTGGGAGATGTGGATTTGGATACTTCCTATATGATATAGCACATACCATTTTGGGGCTTTATCCTTGGCAAAGGGAGTTATTAATTAAAGGTTATGAAAGCAAGAGGAGACTAGAAGGTGAATGGCTTCCAGCATTAGAAAGTTTTACTGTGATGGTAATGATAGAGAATTATTGCCACCATGCCCCTGATCCAAGGGAAACCGAGGGGCTAAAAGAAGAACAGCTCTATGCACAAGCTATAATAAAAAATTATTTAGCAGGGGCACCATTTCTTTTTAATGAAATAAAGATTTAAGAAAAAGCTATTAAACGTTTAAGATTCCAGCACTAATTCCTATAGTTTGTTAAGCTAACGGTCCACAGACCCTTTTTAGGAGTTGACAACATACGATGATTGTGGAGAATCACCTTATACTTTGGAACCATGTATCGCTGAAAATAATTGATGTGCAGCGGGTCAAGCGGCCGATTGGCGAGCAATTGCACACACACCAGCTTTCGTCGAGTACACTGTTATACACGATACAAGGTCGTGCTCGGCTCCTGCTGGACGGGGATGAGCATGATGTGGAGAATGGATATGTTTGTCACGCCGGAGAAGGCACCGTTCTTACGATCACGGACATCACCGACCATTTAGAATATTATATGATTCAATATAAGGCATCTCTACCGCTGCCGTGCAGCCAAGATCTGCTTCAAATGCTAACTAGCACGGAACCGTTTGAGATCCAATATGGTTTTGTAGTCAGTCATGCTGCTTCGCTGCTCGTATCCTTGTCCCGTATGGAGCAGGAATGGGGCCAGCCGGAAGCGATGGCAAAGCTACAGGTGAAATCGTTATTTTATCAGTTCATTTGCGAGCTGATGGGACAGCTGCAGCACCATCGATTGGAGCAAGCTTCACCGGATATAGTGCTGCAGGCTGCTAGATATATGGATGAACACTATGCCGAACCGATCACAGCAGATACACTTGCAGCGCAATTGAATTGCAGCGCTCGGACAATGCAGCGGATGTTCAACAAGCGGCTGGCTCTTGGGCCGATTGACTACTTGATGCAGATCCGTATAGACAAAGCCAAGGAATTACTATGTCGTACAAATGCAGGGCTCAAGGATATCGCCGAAGCAGTCGGTTATGTGGACAGCTACTATTTCAGCCGATTATTTAAGCGGTACACGGGCGTTTCACCAAGCACGTATCGAGAATCGATGCATCAAGCCAGAGGTGATGAACCGGACGCGCCTAATCTGGAAACAGTCGGCAATGAAAAAGTGGCACCGTCAGATCCACTGGATGCTGCATTCCGTCGCTCACTGCGGACGATCATTCATCTTAAAGGCGAGCTGCTGCTCCAGCGGCAGCCTGAGAAAATTGCTGTGCTGGATCCCCAGTTTATGGACCATATGCTGGCTCTAGGTGAGCAGCCAGCCGGCAGCGTCATGGTAACCGGAGATCTTAGTAGCTTTCCTGAGTATCTGATCGGCAAGCTGCATGAGGTCCAGCCCTTGGGAACGTTGGATGAACCCGATCTCGAAGCACTTCGTGCTTTGGCGCCCGATCTGATCATATGCACCGAGTTCCAGAAGAACATTTATAGAAGCCTCACGCATATAGCGCCGACCATCATGCTAGAGCGAAACCGTGACTGGAGAGAAACATTACGAATCATCGGGCGGATTATGGGCAAGAAACGTGAGGCGGAACAGGTCTTACAGCAGTATAAACACAAAATCAGTGGGCTGAAATCGGCACTGGCAGCCAAGCTGCATGGGCAGTCGGTAACGATGATCCGGCCGAAGGACAATATCATTAGGCTGCATACATGCGCTCATCGTACGGCGGCGATTTTATACAGCGATCTGGGGCTGTATCCTCCGAAGCTAGCGGTTGACCGCAAAAGGACCAGCTCTATCATATCTTTGGAGAGGCTTCCGGAGCTGGATGCCGACCATTATTTTGTATTGACCGACCATAAATTTAAAGATTGGATGAATGAGATCCAGACCACGACTAAATGGAAAAGTCTGCGCGCCGTGCAGCAGCATCATGTTTACCACGCCAAAGCGAGCATTTGGATTGCTTATTACGGCCCTATCGCGATGAACCAGGTGGTTGATCAAGTGGCGGAAGTTTTCTTGGATGCGAAATAACGTTTTATCGTAAAGTGCAAGGAATGACAAGCGCTTCGATGATCCATTTCTTATGCAAACACTGTTGTATCCGGATCCACCGATTCGAGCAGCGGTGTTTTTTTGTCGCCATAATCCATTGATATTGGCGCAAATATCCATTGAAGATAACAGAGCGAGTCGTTATAGTGTTGTAAGTGAAGATGAGTGTCATTCTCAATAAAAGAAATGTGGAGGGATTACATATATGTATCCGAAAATCAGATTTTTATGGATCTTTAGCTTGTTAGTTAGTTTAGTAATGTTTCTGGGCGCATGCTCAGACAGCTCAAATCAAGGCAGCGATAATGCTGGGGTAGGAACGACGAATCAATCTCAAGTCAATAATGATGAGTCCGTAAACAGCAACTCCGTAGTGGAGCCCGTGCTCGCAGCACCTTTCACCATCCAGCATCTGAAGGGTGAAATGACGTTTGAGAACGTACCAAAGAAAATTGTCGTGTTGGATGTCCAGTACGCGGATCAAATGCTGGCACTGGGCTTTCAGCCGGCTGGCAGCGTAGTAGCCGAAACCGACAACGGTCTTCCTCCATATTTAGGCGATAAGATGGGAAATATCCCGTTGCTCGGAACGTATGTAGAACCAAATCTGGAAGGAATCATTGCAATAGAACCGGATCTCATCATCGCTACGGAATTCCATGATGAGATCTATGAAGATTTACTCAAAATCGCACCGACGATTTTACTAGAGCGCAATGAGGATTGGCAGTCAGTACTGTTGAAGTTTGGGGGAATCTTGAATAAGCCGCAAGAGGCGCAAGAACTGGTTGATGGTTACAAACAAAAAATAAGCGATCTAAAAACGGCATTGACAGATAAAATGAAGGGCCAAACGGTTGCCTTGATCCGGCCTAGAGATGAAATGATTCGTCTCCAAACGACTTCACATCGAACTTCACAGATTCTGTACGACGATCTAGGCTTGACTCCACCCAAAATGGCAGTCAACAGTACGGATTCAAGTATGATGATATCTCTTGAAGTTACCCCAGAACTGGCTGCCGATCATATGTTTCTACTCCAGGACGATACGAATTTGGAGCTAACGACTGAATTTCAGAACACTTCGATCTGGAAAAATCTGAACGCGGTTAAGGCAAACCAAGTATATGTGGAAAACACGGCGCAGTGGATCGGTTATTATGGACCTATTGCGATCAATTTGATTGTCGATCAGATCGCTGATGCGCTCAATTAAGTCATTTTGAGCAGAGAGTCCAAGGGGGTTTTGGGTATGAACAAGCAGTCACGGCTCGCGCAGGATGAATGGGATTACTTGAACCGACAATTTGGCTTATTTGAAAATGGTGCAACCCGTCCTGTTAATTCGGTGAGAGCTTTGGACTTGCTCGACGTGGAGATATGCTCTGATTATCTGGATAGGCTGACAGTGCTTCTACAGTCCCCATCGAGGATGATCACGGCTTCGCAGGTTTTTAAAAGGTATGCCTTCTTAACCACTGTTCCGCTGCTGTACGCCATGACAGTGTACAACAAGGGACTGGATTTATCTGCCGAAAATTGCTTCCTTGAATCTTCACCGGGTCACTCCTGGCTGGAGCATGTCAGTCTAGCCGATATTGATATTGAAATGCCCGAAGCTAGCGAACGGCATGTTTGGCGCGATACGGTTATTCAAACTCATTTTGCTGGGAATATAGGGGAATTAATAGCGGTCATGTCTAGAGTGGCTAACGTGCCAAAAACGATATTATGGGAAAATGTTGCGGTTCGTGTGTTCTCACTATACGAGAAAAGAATCGGGGTAACGGGTGAACAGCAGGAGCAATTACGCAGCCGAGCAGACTTTCAGTATCTGATTCATCAAGCTCCAGGTGCTATGTTCGGGGAAAAACAAAACCCGCTGGGCCGCTTTTATGGCAAACCGTCATTCACATCTGATTATAATGCACCTATGCGGGTTCGCAAAACCTGCTGCTTCTACTATGAGGTCTCCAGTGTTGAAGAATACTGCACGAACTGTCCGAAGTTGAGGAGCTAAGGTCAGATAAAATACAAGACAGTCATTACGATATCATTCAACTAACGGGTAACGATAGTTCAATAAAAACACGGAAGCAGCCGACCACAATAATCGGCTGCTTCATTACGCTAACGGGCAGTATAGTGTAGTTATATGGAAATCTTTCCACTAAACAATTAAGCGGTTTTCTGAGATGATAATGGTATGAAAGTTATAATCTCCCATGAAGGATATAGAATAAATGAATCAATATAAATTGAGTGATATTGCGATGCAAATTGTAATTCACTCATTTCTAAAAGGGAAAAAACAATCAGATAAACATATGAAGCAAGAACTCGCAGATATATATAAGAAAATAGATATAGTTGGTATTGATAATAGTGAGTTGCGAAATCCTCTAAATCTTGATGAATCCGTATTTATTTTTAGAGAAAGAGAAATTCCGTTAACGGGACAAGAAATGATTACAGGAGAATATTTAATTTTTGATTATTGTGGTCACAATGAAGATATGTTCATTAAACAATTTAATTCTATTAACGAGTTAGAGGAAGAGATTATTGGAGGCGGAGGGATAACCAATACATTTACAACATATCAAATTGCATTTGTTTCGGGGAAAGTTCGTCACTACAATATCACATTTACAAATGGGAGCGACTGTCAAGAATATGATTTTGTTAAAGGTGTTCACGATGCATTGCCAGAATGGAATTATGAAGAAGAGAGACCTGGGTTTGAGTTATTTGAAATTACAAATGTAAAGATTCATTGGCTTGATTAAACAAGGTTTCGGACCGGGACACGGCATAAGTCATTAAGCTAACGGGACACGATAGTTCAATAAAAACACGGAAGCAGCCGACCACAATGATCGGCTGCTTCATTACGCTAACGGG
>NZ_JABBYG020000018.1 GCF_012935325.2 Paenibacillus sp. PL91 | reverse complement strand
ATACTGGACAATCTCGATCCTTTCTTGCCAAGTCGTAGAGCGACCTATTGTCATAGCTTTTGTTTCCCCTTTATAGGCTTTTAAGCTGCTATGACCATTATACTTGTTAATCCAATTAAAGAGCTGTCTCGTACTAGCAATCTTGTATTTATCGATGATCTGGTATTGAGACAATCCCCCCTCCAAGTAATCCTTCACTGCTTGGAGTTTAAGCTCAGCACTGTAGCTTTGAAGATGCGTGCGGCGCTCCAGCCCCTCATATCCGTACGTTTTGTAACGACGCTGCCATTTCATTAAGGTTGTCTTGTTGATCCCATATTTCTTCGCAGCTGCTAGAAAACCAATCTCCCCGTTCAATACCTCTTCGATAATGGCGAGTTTCTCCAAAGCATTATATTTTCCTTTAGACATGAAAAAGCTCCCCTCACAATAGCAGGCTTTTTATTATTTCACCTGTCTACCGTATGGGGAGCATATCACTAATTGGCTGCCGTTTCTCACCAAACGGGAAGATCCCGTCAAGCCCTGGAGTGGAGATAATGACAGTAAAGGGGATGAGTTCTTATGAATAAGCAAGACTATTTTGATTCGGAGAACTACACAGGGAATCATTTACACGTTGATAACTGGAAAGATAAGTTGGAGTTGACTCCCTTTATTGAGGCGATAGCGTGGGAAAGAAATGACGGAACAATAGATTTGTCCTGACACCTGGAATTATTGGTTACTCTTTTTTGTACGAAGTAGTGATGCACATGAGGATGCCATAATGACAAGTCGGTCTTGGACGGTCTTTGAAATTGATCAATCTTGATATGATGTTGCGATACGGAGGATTCAAAAAGCCTTGTAAAAAAGCATTATGAGAACTACGTGAGGCCGGATAGCGACACAGGCCTCTATTTCGCCTGTGCTGCCGTTTACCCCGGACGTTGTATCCCAAACAAATGGCAGAATCAGTCTTGAAAATCTCGAAAACCTACAACGGTTTCTAACTTGCCCGAAAAAGCCCTCCATTGACCGTTATGGCTCAATGGAGGGCTTTTGGTTCAGATAAGGTCCTGTCCGTTCTCATTTTCTGTATAGATGGAGATCAACACGATTGCCGTACCTTCACCTATATTTCTTACTAAATGGGGTGTACAAGCATTCCAACTAAAGGAATCACCTTCTCCAAATTCAGACGCATCTTCCCCTTGTTCCGCGTATATTCTTCCTTTAATGACCAAATGAACCTCTTCGCCTTCATGCGCATGAGGGGCATCGCCAGTCGTAGCACCAGGAGGAAACTCTACGATCATCATCTGTACGTTCTTTGTGGAACTCAAGTGTTCCACTTTTAAATTTTCTGAACCGCTTGTTGTGATTGTCCGTTCGTTTTTCCGAACAATTCGCATTCGCTCTTCTTTCTTTAAAAGCAAATAGGCTAGTGGCACTTTCAGTGCTTGGGCTATATTTTCCAGCGTTGAGATGGACGGTGAGGTTTTATTCGTTTCAACCTGACTCATAAAGCCTTGGGACAGGCCGGTTGTTTCGCACATTTGAGCGATGGTGATATTTTTTCGCTTCCGGATCGCTCGTATAGTAGAGCCAATATCCATCTGATCACACCTCTAGAATATTTGTAATACAAAACTTAATTTTATATTATCAATTTTCATATTGACAAGTCAATGTGTCTCACGTTAAATTACACATATAGAAATTATATTTTTATTACTAATATTTTTGGAGGAGAGAAACGAATGACTAAAACAGCTGTTGTTTCCATTATTATGCGCGTGGTGCTGGGCATCATATTTGTATTTCACGGTGTAGATAAGTTTCAAATGGGACTTAGCAATGTAGAAGCGTGGTTCAGCTCGATCGGTATCCCTGGATTTTTAGCTTATTTTGTTGCGGTGCTTGAACTTGTTGGCGGCATTATGCTGATCTTGGGGTTGTTTACTCGTTATGTATCAGGATTATTTGTCATCTTGCTCATCGGTGCAATTATAACGGCGAAATTATCGGCCGGACTTCTTGGTAACGGTCAAATGGCCGGCTATGAACTGGATCTCGGTTTTATCTTGATTTCGTTGTATTTGGTTGTTGCTGATCAATCACCGTTATCAGTTGACCGCTTTATTATGAGCAAGCGCAGCGAATAACTTACGAATTAAGGAGGAGTAAGATGAATCCGATCTATCAATATGATATTCACATGCCGGCCAATCTGGAGCCCGGCAAGAGATATCCGACCATTTTTACCTTGCACGGCAAAGGATCGAATGAACGAAATATGTTCGGTTTGGTCGCTCCATTGGCTGATGACTTCATCATCATTGGGATTCGCGGTAATTTGCCGCTTGGTGCGGGATTCCAGTATTACGATTTGAAAAGCCTGGGGAACCCGATTCGGGAGATGTTTGACCAAGCAGTTAAGGATCTCGAAGCATTCATTCATTATGCGACGGAGAAGTATCCGGTCGATCCGGACAAACGTTATTTGCTGGGCTTTAGCCAAGGTGCTATCCTGTCCATAACGCTTGCGCTCACGATGGGTGAACAGTTAAAGGGAATCGTTGCGTTGAACGGATATATCCCTGAGTTTGTGAAAACGGAGTATTCACTTCGGAGTGTTAAGGACGTTTCCGTATTTGTCTCGCATGGAGAATACGACTCCGTGTTCCCGGTTCGTATCGGGCACGAAACAGCTGCCTGTTTAAAAGACCAAACGGATCGCTTAACTTTCAAATTATATCCGTCCGATCACGGCGTATCTGAAGAGAACAAAATTGATTTTTTGAAGTGGCTTAAGAAGGATGCCGAATCAAATATAAATAAGGAGTGAGAGCATATGATGCCATCCTATTTTTTCGCGCACGGCGCACCATCAATCGTGCTCGAGGATAACGAATATACAAGGCTGCTTAAGCAGTTTAAAGACCACATGCCAAAACCGAAAGCGATTGTTCTCTTCTCCGCTCATTGGGAGGAATCGATACAGACGGTTAGCGCTGCTAAGACGTATGAAACCATTTATGATTTTGGCGGGTTCCAAGATGAGCTTTACCAGATGACTTATCCGGCCAAGAGTGACCGATCGTTAGTGGAGCAAATTCAAAACTTGTTTACAAAGCATGGCGTTGAGAACGTTCGAAATGAAAAAAGAGGCTTGGACCACGGAGCATGGGCCGTTCTAAAACTGCTATATCCGGAAGCAGATATTCCGGTCGTTGCGCTATCCGTAAATCGTTATCTGCCTATTGAGCGGCAGTATCAAATCGGCAAGGCAATGGCGGAGCTTCGCGAGCAGGATGTTCTTATTATCGGAAGTGGAGGAACCGTTCATAATTTAAGAAAATTGAACTGGCGGTCCGAGGGGATTGACGAGTGGGCTGAGCAATTTGATAACTGGATTCAAAGTAAGCTGGAGTCATGGGATACGGAGGCCCTGTTTCAATACCGTGAGCTCGCTCCCCATGCCCAAGAGGCCGTACCGACGAGTGAACACTTCATTCCGCTTCTTCTGGCCATGGGAACGGGTCACGCCAACTGTAATGCGAAACTCCTTCACAGAAGCTACCAATATGGTAACCTAAGCTTAAGTTGCTGGCAATTTAATTAAGATGAGATGAAAGAGGGAGGATCGGATGACATCCGCAGTTAAGACGGCGGTGGAGAGGACGCTTGTATTCTCCATTGCCGCTGTTTATATTGCGCTGCAGGTGGCGCAGCTTGAGATGCTGGTCTTTCTGTTGGGCGGATTGGTGTTTTCTGCAATCGTCTTACTGCTGCCGAAACTGAAGGGGATGACGTTATGGCTCGCGATTTTCTTTATGACTGCCGGAGTTGTTCTTCTTTGGCTTCAGAAAGCAAATGCTAGGATTTGGTTCGAGTCAGCCGGGATAAACGTGACCATCGTAACGCTGTTCCTATTCGCTCCGTTGTTCGGGATTCCGGTTCGTATTCCCGAATACGTTGAGGCCATGAAGCGGTTTTACGAAGCTAACCTGCGCAGCAAGACCGCTCTATTTATGGGAACGCAGATGCTCACTCAGATCATGGGCGTATTTATCAACGTGGGATCGATACCGGTTGTTTATCAAATGGTCTTTGTTAAACCGCAGCCAGGTATGAGCCGGTTGCTTGCTAATGCGCTCAACCGAGGCTTTGCGGGAGCGATTCTGTGGTCACCTTATTTCGCTGCCATGACGCTTGTGACATCAGCGTTAGAACTGCCCTGGTCGTCCGTCCTGCCTTATATGCTTGGATTGGCCATTCTTAGCCTCGGCATAAGCTGGGCAGTCGATTTTCGGGAATTGCGTCAAGCCGAACTAAACGAATTTGGGCAGTCGGTGGACAAAAAGGAGCGCTCGGGTTTTCCGCTTGGACTCGGGATGTATTTAATAGGCGCCATTGTTGTCATTTTAACCATGGAACATATGATAAAGCTCCCAATGATCTTATTAATTTGTATAGCTGCGGTATCTTTCCCTCTGTTCTGGTGCCTCATAAAGGGGAGCATGACCGTATACAGAATAGGAATTAAAAATCTTGTAACGGTCACTTTTCCTGCTTTGCAGAAAGAGATCACGCTTTTTCTGAGCGCTGGCTTTTTCAGTGGCTCAATTGGGGTTACGAACTTCGGCTCAATGGTTCCGAGCTTGCTTGACTTTATTCCGATGCCGATTTCCTTCACATTCACGATATTAACCGTTCTTTTAATTGCAGGGACTTCTTTAATTGGCCTCCATCCAATCGTGCCAGTGACTTTGCTTGCAGGAGCCATTGATCCCGTGAGCGTGCAAATCAGCCCGATTTATTTTGCGGTGATGCTGTTGGGAAGCTGGGCCTTGTCGAATCCCATCTCGCCGGCTTCGGCTGTAAACAACTTGCTGTCCGGTTTACTTAAGAAATCAGTGTTTGAGATGGCCGCGCCGAATTACAAATTCGCCGGCTTTATGGCGTTGGGATTGATCATTTATTTAGTGGTTGTTATGTGATATTAAACGAAAAAACGAAGAGTGGCAGGCATGACTGCTCTTCTGTTTTATTCGGGAATCACTCTGCATTGCGGCGTATTTCCTGCCACGTAAAGACCGGATATGCCGTGAATTTGGCCATAACGATTCGTAGAGGAAATGTGAAGGCTTTGCCTAGTGCGATGCTTACAATCATGCTAACCGGACAAAAGATTGCAGTCAGCACAAGCATAATGAGGGCCGAGAGTTACAGGCTTTTCAACCTGTTGCTCCTCGACTTTTTATGAAGAGAAGTAAAGGAATGAATATGGAATTCTGTATACAGCCACACTGTTGGGGAATAATGGAACCAAATGAAACAAGGTGGCTTCTTCATGACGAACAGTACTTCAGGAGTATCGCAATCGGGTACAGCAGGTTCAAGCGGAATAATGGCGACAAGCGGCGAGAAGCCGGCTAACATGCCCGAAAAAATCATTTCCGAACAGCTGCAGGATAATCTTGATTATTTAGAAATGACTTTTTCTAAAAGCACGGATATTGTTTTCAGACATTGGAACTACGGTCCCGAGCTGAAATTTACCGCATGTTCGGTATTTTATGAATCACTCGTTCAGGAAGATACCGTTAATTACATGAAAATTTCGCTGCAGGACCTAGCCACACATGAAATTGGTCCAGGCATGGATGTTACACCGCAGGATATCCGTTCATTTTTTGAGCATGACGGTGTATCGGCGAAAAAACCAATCATTCTTAACGATTTGGAGATGGTCGTTAATGAGATCTCGAATGGCCGTCTCCTTATTTTATTTGACCAATGGAATAAAGCGTTAAGCTTTAAAGCGGAATCCGTTGAGACGAGACAAGTCAATGAGTCTGTAAATGAATCCGTCGTACAGGGTCCAAGGGAAAGTACAGTAGAAAATTTACAGAAAAATTTAGGCTTGCTGCGTTTGCGTCTAAAAACGCCAAAATTCAAATTGGAGAGAATTACTGCTGGCGGAGAAACCCAAACGACAGTCGTTTACGGTTATATTGAAGATGCCGTCGATGCAGAAGTGCTGGCGGAGTTCGAAAAACGGCTAGAGCAAATCAAGGATGTTGAAATTTTGGAAACATCCTATATCGAGCAGCTGATCGAAGACTCTACTTATTCGCCATTTCCGCAGCACCGCTACACGGAGAGGACCGATATGGCAGTGGCCGGACTGCTCGCAGGAAAAATTGTGGTGCTCAGTCAAGGCACGGGAGGCATTTTGATATGCCCGGGGCTATTTACCGAATTTTTTCAATCCAGCGAGGATTATTACCAACGCACACTCATCGCAACTCTGGTGCGTTGGCTTCGAATTGTGGCCTTTCTTATTGCCTTAATCTTGCCGAGCGTCTACATTGCGCTTTCGACTTTTCATCCGGAGCTGATCCCTACAGTTTTGCTTCTAGCTGTCCTAAATGCGCGTGAGGGTATACCACTGCCCGCATTTTTTGAAGCGCTGCTCATGGAGTTTTTTTTCGAGCTGATGCGAGAGGCGGGCGTGAGGCTGCCTAGGCCGGTAGGATCAGCCGTTAGTATTGTAGGAGCTCTTGTCATAGGGGATGCTGCGATTAGCGCAGGGATCGCTTCACCTATTATGGTTATCGTTGTGGCGTTAACGGGCATTGCATCCTTTGCAATTCCGCAATATAACATTGCGATATCATTGCGAATACTGAGGTTTCCGCTCATGGTAAGCGCGGCTCTCTTGGGTGGGTTCGGAATGATGATTTGTTTATTGTTCCTTTTGCTCCATCTTTGCAAGCTGCGCTCGCTTGGCCAGCCTTACTTGGCTCCGCTGGCGCCGTTTCGATTAGTAGAGCTAAGGGATGTCATCATGAGAGCGCCGCTTAAGACGCTGCTTCGTTCCCCTCGAAACAATCATAAGCACAAACCGCTTTATAACGGTAAGAATGAGGATTGAGAAATCATGAAAAAAGGATTTTTTTGTCTATCTTTGCTGCTTGGCTTATTCATTGTCTCCGGTTGTTGGAGTAAATTCGAGCTGACAGAACGGGGATTCGTAATGGGTGTCGCTCTCGACCAAGGCGAGGATGGGAAAATTGAATTGCTGACACAAATTTATCGCCCAACCTCTACCCAGACGGTATCTTCAGTATCAACCATCACCTCCAGCATTAATATTAAGACCAGCGATGATTCGGTAATGGAAGCGATTCGTGATATTCCCATTCACTTGGGAAGGAAAGCGCAATGGAGCCATCTTCGCGTCATTATTGTGGGGGAGAAGCTGGCTAGATCCAACAATCTCGGTCATCTACTGGATCTATTCTATCGGGATCATGAGCCAAGAAGCAGTGTATCTCTCATGATCTCGAAGGGAACTGCCGGCAAGTTGTTTGAGAAAAAACCGTTAATCGAGCAGACTACTGCGCAGCAGTTTTTAAGAGCGAAAGAATCCTCACACATAACCTCAGCCAAAACGGTAGATAACAATCTGCTTGATTTGATGCTCCAGCTGCGAAGCGCCAGCGGCGATGCCATTGTTTCCTATGTGTATGAGGACAAAAATTCAAAGGATATATTTTCAGCCGCAGGACTTGCCCTCTTAAAAAAAGGGAAAATGAAGGTCGTTCTGCCGGCTTCCAAAGTGGAAGGGCTGCTTATGCTTCGCAATGCTTACCAGTCCGGTGTCGTTGAGATCAAGTGTCCCGGAAAGAATGGAGAACATGAAACAGCGGAGATTCTCTCGCTTAAAGTAAAAACAAAGCCAAGGATCCAAGGGGATGAAATTTCAGCCAGCAGCACGCTGGTTGGCGATATCGCGATCGGAGAACTTAAATGCAGCGATATAAACAGCGCCAAAGCTGAAATGGCATTCATCAAGAAGGTGGAGGAAAAACTATCGAAGCAGATTAAAAACTCGTTTCAGTTCCTTCAGTCGAACAAGATGGATGTGATTGGAATTGCGGATGCGATCTATCGTTCAGATCCCCGGAAGTGGGAAGATTTAAAACGGAATTGGGATACGCAATTTTCTGAACTCCCGTTTACGATTAAGGTGAGATTAAAACTTATCACAAGCGGAACGATATCCAGTAAACCGGCTGGTTAAGCAGAGAAAGGTGAGTTGGCATGTCGGAGCGAATCACAGTCTTCGTATTAGCTTTTGGTGGTATGCTGCTGTACGACTTGTTAACTTTGAAAAAAGTCAGCAAGCGTGAGAAAGGCATATATACCATTGCCTGCTTCATTTGCTTATACATGGGCATGGACTTCGTTGTAAATAAGGATTGGTTTGATTATTTCGATTTGATGATTCCTGTTTTTGATGATATATCCAAAGCGATAGATGATTACTTAAATGTGAATGCATGACAGCGGATAAGGGGGGGGAGCATCGATAAGCAAACGGTAAGTGCATTTCAGATGGGCGTACTGTTTTTCGTATTTATGACCGGATCTTCCATTATCAATATTCCAGGTGCGCTGATTGGCAAGGCAAATAACGGAGCCTGGCTCTCTCTGCTCCTATCCGGAGGTATAGGTTTTCTTATTTTAGCCTGTATCCTTTTCTTGCATCGGCGATATCCAACCATGACTTTTGTGGAATATAGCCGTCATTTAATGGGGACACCGCTTACGATCCTCTTTTCTGTTTTTACGATATCCTTTCTATTTTATATGCAATCGGCCATCGTAAACGACGTTGGCCTGTTTATGGTTAGCTCCATGTTAAGAGAAACGCCAATGTATGCTTTTACTTTTCTCATATTCGCCATATCGGCTGTAACGGTACGCGCGGGGCTTGAGGTTATGGCAAGAATGTTTACATTGACGATGATTTTGACGGCCATAAGTATCCTTGTTGTACTCATCATTGCGATCCCAGACTATAATCCTTCTTTATTGCTCCCGATCTTGCCGAAAGGAATCAAGCCCGTGCTATATGGGGCATATTTCACATTCGGCTTTCCGTATGCGGAGATATTTTTGTTCTCCATGCTGCTGCCGTTTGTCAACGAAGGCACGACCGGCAAGCTGTCGAAGACGATGTTGGCAGTGCTGGGTATTAATATTTTGGTGCTTTGTTTGTCTGTCATATGCGCAATCATGATTTTTGGTATTTTGGCTGGCGAGAAACCTTATTTGCTTTTTTCGCTGGCTCGGATCGTCGAATTCCAAGAGATTATACAACGAATAGAGTCGATTATAGGGATGTCTCTGATTTTGGGCTCCTACATGAAGACAACGATTACGCTGTATGTGCTTAACTTGTATCTGAGTCAGATGTTTCGTTTTCAAAATAGTCAGGCCTTAGTCATGCCTTTAGCGTTAATCGGATTCTTCATGGGACTGGTAACCATTGATGGGGCGACGGAGTGGGGACGCATCGTTACTACGATCCATCCCGTATGGACGTTTGCGGCATTTATAATTCCATTGCTGCTGCTAACGGTTATCGCCTTATTCAAAAAAAAGGACAACTAACTGAAATCGTTTTGCGGCTGCCAATAATGCCTAGCATTTGGAAATCCAGCGATGATCTCCGATCCGTATCCGGCCTTTTTCCATTGATTACATCTTTGAAATTCGAATTAATGAATCTACAGGAATGCTAACGGGAAACGCTAGTGTAATACAATCGATGAAATCCTCCCATTGGAAGAAAACCTAGATTTAGTGGGCATGCGCATCGCCATGCGTTGCTGCGGGGAGGTTTTTTTGTGATTAAATGGGGTCAATGTGGTTTAGTCCAAACAAAGGAATGATAAAAATTCCGAACTAGAGTACGTATGAACAAGCGGATTATGTCCACATAGTGCAAAAATAAGTCTTTTTAATTCAAAGATTAATATAGCTTGGGAGTTTATCATAAAAGAATACGTATCATTTTACTAAGGAATAGAGGAATTCATTATGACAACAAACAAAATTCCGCAATTAGGAAATACGGCACGCAGCTATGATCTTGTTCCAGGCTGGGCAAAGCTTCCTGCTCACTTAGAGTTTGGCTATACACATGGAATTGTCGTAGACCAACAGGATAACGTCTATGTTTTTCATACAGGTAAACCCTCAATTTTCAAATTTGATCAGACAGGGGAATTTCAAGCGGCTTGGGGCGAAGAGTTCGAGGGTGGCGCACACGGATTTTATCTTCATAAGGAGCAAAACAGTGAATACCTCTTTATTACAGACACCTCTCGCGGTAATGTTGTAAAAATGGATTTAAGCGGAAAGCATTTGCTGACATTGGGAACACCTGATCGTCCTGATTTATACAACGAGGAACTTAAATATATCCCTACAGATGTAGCCGTTTCGGCAAATGGTGATATTTATGTATCTGATGGATATGGTCAAAGCTGGATTCATCACTATACGGCAGCAGGGGAATATATCCGTTCCTGGGGCGGAAAAGGTACGGAATTGGGACAATTGAACTGTCCACATGGTATTTCCATTGATATACGCAGTGGTGTAGAAGAGGTTTATGTAGCTGATCGTGGCAATCATCGGATTCAAGTCTTTACCTTACAGGGTGATTTCAAAAGAGTCATCGTTGATGATATGGACCAGCCCTGCAGCTTCTATTATCACGGGGACGATCTCTTTTTCCCAGACTTAAACAGTCGGATTACGATCTTCGACAAAAATGATCGGTTGATCTGTCATTTAGGCGAAGATCAGCAGGCTTACAAACAAGAAGGCTGGCCGAATTTACCTAAGTCTTACTACACAGATAATAAATTCAGCTCACCTCATGGTATTTGTGTAGACTCCAAAGGTTCGGTTTATGTTGCTGAATGGATTTTCGATGGACGTGTAACTAAGCTTACACTGGCATAATTGTATAGTAAATAAAGGGAACCGGCATGTCCAGAATAACTAGGCATGCCGATTCTTTTAATAATAGACCTTATTTACCATATATCGGATGCCTGTTTCCTCAAAAAATAACTCGAGTTTAAGAATTTATTTTCTTTAAACCGTTTAAAACCATAATTCACTTGTATGAGGACATTGCGGCGGAGGAGAAGGCGCGGGGAAGACTCCCCCCAGCCTTTCTGTTAAATGCAAGAGGGCATGTCGAAAGCTGAAAATAGGGCGCATATAACCGCTACCCTTTTAACGGCTGCCAATCTCAGGAAGGCGACGCAGATTATAATCGGACAGTCTGATCGGACGTTTTGGCAGTCCTTGCTGTGGGGTAACATGGTTGCTTATCAATTGGCCAAAATCACCCTAATATTGTCTGCTCAGCGGATGACGCCTGTACTTGTGATATGAACTTGAATACTTGGCTTCAAGTGCACATCCTTGTACTTGTTTTTCCAGTCTATGTTTTTCCATAGATCGGAATGGTTTACTCTTAGCTTTCTGCCGATTCCGAAAGCATCGCAATTGGCTTCCAGCAATTTGTTTACAACTTCTGCTGCACGTTTGTTCAACGTTGTGGCAATTTCCTGATTTAACTGCTCGCGATCGATTTTTCGACCCATACCGGTTGGGTAGCTGCTGATCGCACCATAAAGGTCAACCTTTATTGAACATTCGATTTCTTTCGAATTTTTATGAACAGACACTTTAAATGACCTCTTTACTTTCCGAGCTTCAAAAGTAATCATATTAGCGGTCGATTGTTTAGGCTTGCTCTCTTCAGAGCTTTGTTTTATGGGTAAATCCATGAATGCATGTTTGTTTATCTTATCCATTAAAAGCAATAAGATTGTACTTTCGTCACGAGACAATGACGCTCCGGTATATTTGGTTCCATCAAATAATGCGATGCTGTCTACGACTAAAGCTTTATTTTTAGTTTTATGTATCATGGGCAGAACCGCATCAACACCCGGGTCAGTGATTTGACTCCATAAGGTGAACAGATTTTGATTCGGAACAATCGACTTGCCTACCGCTCCATCAACCATTTGCTTAATGCTATAGGCGGCAGGACTATTTTCTGTAGATTCATAAGATAAAACTTCTGAAGCTTGTCCCTTGCTTATTAAAACTTCCGATGTCAGATAACCTTTAGGATTCCTGTAAAAAGACTCCATAAAGGGCATAATGCCACGCTTTGCTAGAACTTCCCCGATGATCAAAACATGAGTCTTGCTTGCTTCTATGGTGCCCGGAAGCATACTATCAATAATAGAACCAACATTAAAAACGGAATCCCCAGTTGCTTGAATCAATTCATCCTTCACATCGAATTGTCCGCTGCCTTTACTCTTCAGAATGACCGCACTAACAGTGCCAACCAATTGGCCATCTTCATCGGCATCAAAGCTAACTCCGTTTATCATCTTTTTATTAATGAGATATTGACTGTCCCAACATGCCGTTAGGACTATTGAAAGTAATCCAATACAGACAGCAAGAAAACATTTTTTTCTCAAGTTGACCCAACCTTTTCATTATTTTTTAGCAGGAAGGATACCAACCATAACAAAACGGGTAAAGGTGCAATCATAATAAGGTATCCATATAGCAACCAATTACTGAAAAGTTCAATATTTTCCAATGTGGATAAATACCACCCTATTAGATAGACGAGCAATCCGCTGATCCACACAAGCCTTCGATAAGAACTTTGATTTGCTGTTAGACTTTTTCCGGCTACGCATAGATAAGAAACGATGGTGGCGGTCATTGGAATAATCCAAATCGATAAAAAAATTAGATCCATGCGGTCAAACAGCGTATAAGATAACCCTTTTAAAATATACAAAACCGGCTCATTCACTTGTTCTAATGCTTTAGGACTAAATCCAATCAGGCAAATGAATACAAAATAAGTATAAAATAATGTGACAAAGCAATTAGCAAAGGAGGCTACACGAAACAAATCTTTGTGATTGCTTTGAACTTGGGCAAAGAAATAGAGGATCACTTCAAAACCGAGCATTGAAAAAAAGGTTTTTTCACTTCCCTTGAGAATTTGCGCAAAACCTGATTCGCCTATCGGCAAAATATTCGAAACTTGCACCTCATTATTGAAGTTTAAAAAACTGATCAAGATCAACAAACCGAATAGTACAGATGTTAATACAAAAAATCTTGCAATGACACGCAAATTTTCAAGAGCCAGATATAAGCCAGTCCCTATGATGAGCAGGAGCAGAACCCAACCGGGTGTCATGGAGAGCATCCAAGTTTGAATCAACTGGACATAAAGCGTACTCGCGTAACCCGCTATGAGAATAAAAAAAACATAATAAATGAGGTTTAGAGTTTTACCCATATAAGCTCCAAACACTCGAACGGTAATTTCTCTTAAGGTCTGGTTGGGAAATTTTTTAAGCAGCTGCCAGTATACGATAAGTAATAGCTGAATGGCGGCCCCAGCCACAAGAACCGAGATCCATGCATCACCTTTAGCCGAACTTTGTATTTTTGAAGGCAAGGATAAGAGGCCTATTCCAATTTGTGTTTTGATTATTAAGAAAAACAATTGGGACTTGTTTATCGTATTATTCAAGTACGTTTCCACCTCCCGAAAAATAACTGCTTAAAGGGATTGGTTTTCCCGTTTTGCGTGTCATTATTGACCGTCCAGATCGGAAGTCGCAGAAAAATATCTTTAATATTTGTCTTCCCGTCAAAAGGACCAAATGGTGTGAAATAGGGTATTCCCAAAGTCTCTATCTTGCATAGGTGAATGAAGATGAGCATCATCATGATGGAGATCCCGAAAAAGCCAAAAAAAGCTGCGGCAAGCATAGTTGGAAAGCCCAAAATCCTTAAGCTGGTCCCAAACTCGTTTATTGGGGTTGCGAAAGAGGCGATCGCAGTCAATCCAATGACGACAATCATCGTATGAGAAACCAGCTGGGCCTCCACAACGGCCGTGCCTATGACTAATCCCCCGACAATACCAATCGTTTGGGCTATAGGTGAAGGTAATCGTATCGCTGCCTCTTTCAGCAATTCAAGAATGGTTTGCATGAGTAGCGCTTCCAAGATAGGCGGTAATGGAACGTAGGTTAAAGAAACCTTAACGGAATAAAGAATTCCGATAGGAAGCACCTCGGAGTGATACGACACAATCGCAATATAGATCGCGGGTAAACAAGTAGCCAATATAAAACTAATTAATCGGATAAAACGGTAAAATGACCCTATGAGCCATCGGCTGTTAAAATCGTCAGGCGATTGGTAAAAAGAAAAAAAAGTAATAGGTAAAACCAAAACACTTGGGCTGCCGTCAACGACTACAGTGATTTTCCCCTCTATTAGGTAAGCAACTGCCCGATCGGGCCTTTCGGTCTGTATCGTTTGCGGAAAAGGAGAAAAGGGATGTTCTTCAATCATCTCATCAATGTTGCCAACGGAATACAAATAGTCGAGATCGATAGTCGAAATCCTTTTCAAACATTCCTCAACGATTTTGGGATCGGCTATGTTATTCATATAAACAACAGCTACTTTCGTATTCGTGACACTGCCTAAGGTTAAGTACTTAACCTTCAATTTTGGACTTTTGATTCGATTGCGGAGCAGATAAATATTAGTGCTTAAACTTTCGATAAAACCTTCATGAGATCCCTTAATAATTTGTTCGGTCCTGGGTTCTTGGATAGATCGGCCTTGCGATTGTGCGACTGGCATCATGAGTGCGGCTGAATCATTCCCCATAACAGCAACGCAAAATCCATCAAGTAAAGATTTTCCGATCTGAACAACATTCGAGGATTTCGCGACTTCGATTGTATTTACAAACTGTTCAACATCTCCAGAGTTTGATTCCAGCAAAGGCTTAATCATACTGGTTTGAATTAACTCCGTGTTTACAAGTGCTTCTAAATATAACAATGCGTACGTTTGGTTGTTAAATACGTGCATGTGAATCTTAAGGTCTTCAGTATGAGATAAATGTTCTTGAATTTGAGAAATTTTGAGTTCGATTTCTCCAGACTTCAACTCAATGGTAAGGGTTCCAGATTCCAATGATTTTAGGTTTCTACTTTTTAAGTATTTCATGTAATCATCCCCCTCTGTTAATAATCATTACTTATTATTAACAAATATCCCAACAATTATTTTCATGAATACGGGAGGGAGGAGCTAGTCTCGTAAGTACCGGAAAGAGCATATTGACAAAAGATGCTACGCCGGAACAACTGATAGCGGCAGAACTTGGTGCCCACTGTGTCGCTCATGGCAAATTACAATTCAATTTTTAATAGGTTTTGGGTGAAAAACCACAATAGAATACTTTAGCGTTAAGCTAACGGGCAGTTTACGTTAACGAAAAAAAACGGCACATAATTGTGCCGGTTACGATTTTCCCTAAAAAAGCCATAGATACATAAATTGTATGTTAATTAAGCGACCGCGGCGCAAAAACGATAAGAGAAACGGCACACTAAAAGCAACTTAATTGCTTCCGTGGTTACAATACTGGGGCGAAACATGTGTTCATCAAAGAAATGTTGTATACTTTATGCAATAAACCTAGTAAAAATAATTTTTTATTGGAGGAAATATGAAACTTGGCGCATTCTCTGTAAGTTTAAGTGTAAAAGACATTTACAAATCAAAATTATTTTACGAAAATCTAGGATTTCAAGTATTTGGAGGCGATATTACCCAAAATTGGCTCATTATGAAGAATGAAAGTTGTATAATTGGTCTATTCCAAGGAATGTTTGAAAAGAATATTCTGACCTTTAATCCAGGATGGAATGAAAATGCCGAAAGTCTTAATTCGTTTACGGACATTCGAGATATTCAAAAACAGCTTAAAGCAAAAGGAATTAAAATATTATCTGAAGCAGATGAAACAAGCGAAGGCCCTGCAAGTTTTACTATTGAAGATCCTGATGGTAATCCCATTCTTATAGATCAACACAGATGAATTAGAGAATGGTTCAGGTATATACATATACATCAGGGCTTTCAACCAAGAAAGAGTTAAGCTTACGGGGAACGATAGTTTAATAAAACATCGGCAGTCAAAGACTTCATTTACGTCCATGGCTGCCACTGTTTCCGTTGTTGAGGTTAGTGTAAAACTAATTTTACGAAGTCTGACGAGATTGTAAATCGGAACAGATCAACACATCCGATCTAATACTTCATTTCCATTGAACACGAAAATCATATCGGCGAATTAAAAACATTGCTCGGTAGTTGTCGTCAAAAACGGAAGGAAGATCAAAGTACTTTCCGATCTCTATGCCAGAATGGACTATAATCCTACGATTTGTCATTGTAAAATATATGTTTGGCAGACACTGTTCCACCAACAAGTTGTAAAATGCCGAACGAATACATGGGCTGCCTCCTCTTATCAGTTGGTGACCCGGGATTAAATACCAACAGGTCACCTGAGCGCTTAAGCACTGGAATATGGGAATGGCCATAGATAAGCACATTCAAATGAACATTCTTGAAGGCTTCTAACGCACGCGCTTCCGTATTTATTCTTTTCCCATCACCATGTCCGTGAACGATACCGATTTTTACACCCTCGAACTCTAATTGCCTCCGCAATCCAAACTTGCGGATAATGTCTGCTCCGTCATTGTTACCTGAAACACCGTAGATCGGGGCGAATGCTACCAAGGCCTCGTACACGGAAAGATTCGTCCAATCACCTGCATGAATGATAGCTTTTGCCGTTTTTAGCTCGCGAAGCAACCGATCTGGCAGTTTCTTGTTCATTCTGGGCATATGCGTATCAGATACGACGACGATTTTCATCCTCACCGACCTCGATTCCTTGTCTTCATATTCTTCATTCGTATTTTATAATCAAATAGACCAATAAGACAACAATCAATGCAACAATGAAAAAACCGACTGCTGCTTTTTTCTGTCCAGATGCGTAAAGTGCTATACTAGCCAGACGTAAACGGTACGATTTTTCTATGGGGGCACATTGACTGGAATTGCAATGAACGACGGTAAAAGCAGTAAGGGCTAATGGTACGCAATTACGGTAAGGGTAGGGCATACGACAGTGAGCTCTGCTGTAGTTAAAGTGGAAATGTCAGATGAGAATAAAGGGTAGTGTAATAGCCGTCAAAATTAAATAGACAAAAAAAATTGACTTCATTCAAGTTTCATTACTAATTTAATTAACAGCTGAATTTATATTTACAGAATCAGGAAATAGAAAGGTAACCGTACCGTCTGGAGGAAAAGTAGCCGTAACAATGCCATAGTTATTTATGGTTGCAGCGACCGGCGAAGAAATCGAAGGCGCTATCCCGTTTATGAGAGTTGAATTGATCAATCGCAATACACTAGGGGGCTCGGGAATAATCTCTATCACCGATGCGTTCGGATCCTGGCATCGGAAGAGTCCTTTGAAGGTATAGTCCGCTGAGTTTCCGGCGGAAAGGTCCGTGATGGTAATGACCTCCGCTCCTGACTCTACTTCATCTGCATACAATTGAACTCTGCCAGTGCTTGAGGTTCTAAGTGCATTGTTTGTTGTGCGAATAAAGTTGATATCTGCAATGAGGCTTGCGTCATTGGCAACAAGAATTCCTGTTCCGGTATCGATCCCGGTGTCATTTCCGATGATGCTGCCATTTGCTCTTAATATACCGGCGTTTACCACGATGGCAGCCGCATCGGGCAGGGTTACGCCGCTCACGACCAACAGCCTATCGAAGGACAAGTCCGAGGCCAAGATAGAGTTGTACAGCATACAGATCCCGCCGACTCTGATTTCGTTGATGTCCGCCACAAGAATAGCCGTATCCTGTACAACGATTCCAGTATAATCCGCCCCACCTTGAATAAGATCACCCACGATTCGGGCATTCGTATTTCCGCTTAGCAAAACGATAGTCCGTTCAGTACTAGGTTGGAAGATGGCCACCTCAGCAAATGTAAGAGTTACATTGCCTGCACTCGCCTCTAATGCACGTGTGCCCAATTGCATTCTTGCAATATTGCCATTGAAATTTCCACCGGTGACAGCAATGCCGATCGAAGAATCCGGCAGGGTGTTGAGCATAAACTCACCTTGAATGTCCAGATTACCATCCGCTAAGGAAATCATCTGCAGGGAAGCGCTGGCATCCATGCGATTGAATACAATATTCGAGTTGCCTGCTTCTTGGAAAATGAGGCTAGTGCCTGGAATTCCGAAGACCGAGCTGGATAAAGAGTCAACATAACAACGGATATTGGGATTAATTCCTCCCGGCGTTAAATGAATACAGCTGCCAAAAGCCGAGATCGCATTTACGTTCGCTTCGACTTGCCCATCATTAATAAGCAGGGCTGTCTTGAACCCGGTACCGTTGTCGAAAGTGGAGATACGATCTCCAATCATGTTCAGATTGCCTCCGCTTTCCACCGTAACGAGTCCGTTCACAAATCCTGAAATCTCCTGAAAATTAAGAAATAGATGACCATTATTGGCTACGAGTATTGCTGGAGCCGTCGTTCCGTTTGTCGACATCTGCATCACGGTCGACTTATGGTTGCCCCCAGCTACATGAATACAGCCTGCTGCACTAGAAATAAGATCTACCTGTAATCTCATTTGCCCATTTTGAAGATCAATGGCACTGTTCACCGTCTGAAAAGAGTTGATTACTTTGGCATGAATAATTGCCTCTGCATTCTGCATTAAAATGCATCGATCTTGACTGAATATCTTATCGAACTCACCCGTGAATACAGTATTACCATCAATAAGCAGTGCTGGAGCTAATGAATTAATAACGACCAATAAATATGAAATCAAACTAACCATACTGCCGCCTTGAACTGATACCCCTTGGGAAACCCCCACCAAAGCTACAGAAAAACTAATAAATGTACCGGTATATTGAGGAGCGATATCAATAATTAAACCAGAACCGGACTGAATGTTCCGCGCTCGCAGGGTGATAACGGACGTCTGGTTCGGGGCGCTATTAGTTACAAAAACGGCCCTGCCCCCGCTAGTAATCATCGTTGCTTCTAAATTTATACTAAGTGGATCTGACCCCGAAAAAAGGATGAGGTCCTCCGAACCGCTGGTATCATTCGAAATTTCAAAAACATTCATAAACAGTGTTCCACTCGTTATCACAATAGCAGAACCTCCGATGAAGCTGTTCGTGATACTCTCCCTAACGTTTATGGTATAAATCCCGCCACCGAGTAAATGGATCGTATTCCCTACCGTATCACTCATGGATTCGCATTCTAGGTGGATTGTGCTGGCACCTGTGCTCTGAAGAATAGAACTGCCTGCAGTTGTTGCTCCATTGGTTAGAAACTGTCCCTCACCAAGAACATCAAAAGCTATTTCAGCTCCAAGATCATCAAAAAGATTTCCAATAGCTGTCACTACAGCTCCCTTTTCAAATACCCAACTGATTCCGTCTTTTGCCAAATTTGTCTCCGTATAAAATCCGGGACGTACAATGATAGTAGTGCCTGAAGGAGCGGCAGCTACAGCCGCAGCGGCAGTCTGCCATGGCTTTGTCTCATCATCAAGCAATGCTGTTGCGTTATTACCATACACAGGATCAACAAACGCAGTCTGATTCACTAATAACTGAGAAGGACCCGGAGGACCAACCCCACCTTGTGCACCTGCTGGACCTGCTGGACCTGCTGGACCTGCTGGACCTGCTGGACCTTGGATTCCCTGAGGGCCATCTATGCCTGGAACTCCTGGCATACCTGGAGCACCAGGTGGACCTGCTATAATTTTTATTTTCTTTCCACCTTTGATCCCAGGAATACAAGGAACTTTCCTTAATAACCGTCCGTTTTTTCTACAGATGCGGGGCTTCTTATTAGCCTTACACTTAC
Source organism: Paenibacillus sp. PL91 (assembly GCF_012935325.2). Lineage (GTDB taxonomy): Bacteria > Bacillota > Bacilli > Paenibacillales > Paenibacillaceae > Pristimantibacillus. The sequence goes on along the minus strand of NZ_JABBYG020000018.1, from coordinate 117,669 downwards.
TATTCTCTGCAAAAACTCGTTCCTCCTCGAAAGCTAACTATTTTTTACTAACAATAGCTGTACATTTTATGATGAAGTAGAGAGTTTTGGAAAGGCTTATACCTACGAGGTTATAACTATAATCTTAAACAAAGAAGAGATTTTAGAAGGATAGTAGCCTATTTTTAAATCTAGTATAGAGCAAACATACTATAGGACTTCAGAAAATGTAATTAAGCTAACGGAAAACGTTAGTTGAACAAGCCATTGCAGCAGCCGGTTAAAACGATCAGCTGCTTTTTCATTGAAGCAACCACATTCCTTTTCGGAGATTTTAAAGGAGGTGTCAACATGACGAGTAGTACAAAGAGACCAGGCTTCCAACATACAGCAGGAGCCTGGTTATATTACGGGCAAAGTTAACGGTTTGGTATGATAGATAAAACAACTTATTATTATGAATCTGAAAAAATGGGGCATATATCGGAGGACAAGAACTTATATCGTATCCCGCAATTGAGGAACTTTCTCACTTTGGATCAGTTGTTTATTAATCTAACGGCCAGTCAATAGACGAAGTGAAACTGAAAGACGAGTACGGTTATTTACTGTGCAAGCATTCGTAATTTCTATCTTAAGTCTTGTAATCTTGACTTCTATATGCTTATAGTGTCTCCAGAGGGCTATTATGATATTTGAGGAGGCGAACAAGAATGTTTAAAAAATACCGAATAGACTACCTTCTGTTCGGAGGTTCCGCAGGATTCATAGTAACGCTTCTTACCATTGTCATCTGGATCGCCTATTCATACTCTGCACAGCAGATGGTGCAAAATACGTCCTACTACCAGCAAGGTCTGCTTAATGAGCTTTATAATAAGGTTGATATCCAAATGAAATCGATCGAACAGATTTCTTTGACGGCCACCCGGAACACGAATCTATTGGATTATGTAAACGTAACAGAGAATCCTTATTCCAATTACAAGAAACGTAAGGAAATGGAGTCGTTCCTCGCACAGCTTACTTTTTCGACACCCGATATTGAGTCCGTTCATTTCTATATTAAGCAAACGCTTCAATTTGAGCCTCAGGGCCCGGTGAAATTTATCGAGCATGATTTAATCAAAGAAGAAGAATGGTACAACCCGTCAATCGATAATAACGACTTCGGTTGGATTGGAGAGCATGAGATCCGAACCGCCCAGGGTAAGAAACAGGTCATAAGCTTTGTCCGCAAGGTGTATTCGGTTACAGGTGATTACCGAGGACTGCTGCTATTGAATATTAAAGCGTCTTCAATTAAGAAGCTGATTGAAAGTCATAATCCTGTTGCAAACCGGGTTCTGCTCGATTCCGGGGGACGGCTTATTACAATGATCGGCGGCGAATCCATGCCACAGGATCAGGTCAAGGCCTTCTTGGAAAACATCAACGGCGATTCCGGTTATATCAAAACGAAATCCGTGAGCAGCGGCCATTCGGATTCAAGCGAATATCTGATGGTATGGGCCAAACACTTCGATAGGGATTGGACGTTGATCGAATCGACTCCATGGGAGGAAATTACGGGAGGCAGCTTTCGTCTTGCTCTTGTATTGCTGCTGGCAGGTGGCTCAGCCATGCTTATCGCCCTATGCTTCAACTTGTTTTTTTCCCGGCAGTTTGTGAAGCCGATCGGTTTGCTGCTGCATGAAATGAGCCGAAATTCGGTTAACGTCAACAAAATTAGTTTGCCGACTGGTTACCGGAATGAATTTGGAGCGTTATTTTCAGGCTATCGCAGGCTCATCGAGCGTATTCAGGAGCTGTACGCTTCATTAGAGGATCAGTACCGGAGGCAGAAGGAGGCGGAAATCAAAGCGCTGCAGGCGATGATCAATCCGCATTTTTTGTATAACACCTTGGATCAGCTGAATTGGATGGCGATTGCAGGCGGACAGGAGAAAATGAGCACCATACTGGTTTTAATGGGGAAAATGTTCCGGATCGGCCTATCGAACGGTGAAAGCGTAATCAATATCCGTGACGAATTGCTGCATATGGAATGCTATATGCAGATTCAGCAGATTCGCCTGGGTGAACAGTTCGTTTTACGAGTAGATGTACCTGAAACCATCAAGGACTTATATATTCCGAAGATGACGCTGCAGCCTTTTATCGAGAATGCCATTATGCATGGGTTCCACGGCAAAAAAGAGGGGACGATCGAGGTATGTGCGGAGATCGCGAAGGATGCTGTAGTCGTTTTTCGAATAACCGATAACGGCATTGGTCTAAAGGATAATTGGCAAGAGCCGAAAAAGAGAAAAACAGGAGGATACGGAATCCGGAACGTCCGTGAACGAATTGACATTTATTTTGGCGGCAGCTACGGTCTAAAACTGATGTCAAATACAGATAGTCCCGGAACAACAGTACTCATACGCATTCCGATGTTAAACAATAAGGAAGAACAGGGTGATGAGACATGTGGAAAATTGTAATTATAGATGATGACCGGAATGTTTTGGAAGGAATGAGAAACGTCATCCCTTGGGCGGAGCTTGATGCGGAGTGGGTCGGGGATGCGATGGACGGTGAGGAGGGACTGCAGGTCGTTCAAGAGTGTCAGCCCGATATTGTGATCACCGATATTTATATGCCCGTGCTTAACGGCTTGGATATGGTTGAACGGCTGAACAAGGCGAATTTTCTCGGGAAGATTATTGTTTTAAGCGGCTACGCTGATTTTGAATATGCAAGACAAGCGCTTCGGCTTGGGATAGCCGATTATTTAAACAAACCGATTAGCGTTCAGACGATACAGGATGTGCTGGGGAGAACGATCGCGGCATTGGAGGAAGAACTGGAGCAAAGACATCGAAATGAAGAGCTTGAGGAGAAATTAAAGCTATACGAGCCGTTCGTTGAAAAAGAATGGATCAAATCAATCTCTACAGGACCGGATCATTCGAAGCTTCCGGATACCCGGATGATTCCCGAAGCGTACCAATATTGGAAAGGTCACCGCCATGCCGTAATTGGCATTGAAATTATCCGTACGGAGCGTGTGACAAGGGTCTCGACGAAGGATTTGAGCTTGTTCAGGTTCGCCATCGCTAACATTATTCAGGAGATCTCCAATGAGGAGTGGCCAGATTCTCATTATGTGGAACTATTCAGCAACCACTCGGCGATTATTCTTCATGCTCCGAATGAAGAATGGAGCGACCTTACGATGAAGCAAGCTTACCGTTTTGGGGAACGGGTCATTCAAAGCGTCCGCTCCTTCTTGGATATTACTCTTCATACCGGAATCGGAACGTTTAAGTCGAATTGGATGGAAATTGCGGATTCGACCGAGGAGGCTTTCCAAGCTCTTTACTTTAAAAACAACGCTCCAATAGAAGGCATCCACTTATACGAATATGTCCATGGCGGAAAAAAAGAGCAACAAGCTTACCCGATCTCCCTCCGTCCGGTTAAATTTTATCAGCAAATGGCAGAGGCCATGAAGCTGTTTCAAGAAGATAAGGCGAAAGAGATTGTGGAGGATTACTTCGGCCAGTGGAGCAAAGGCGGAGATGTATCGGCTCGCAACCTTGAAAAGCTGGGTACGGAGCTGTGGACCATTTTTGCTTATACGCTATTTGAAGTCGGCATTCAATTGGAAAACATCGCTCCGATGGAGGAGGTTACCCGCGAGCTGCATTTCGTAACGACACTGGAGCAGCTGAGGGAGTGGCTTTACGGAAAAATTGATATGATTTGCAGCTCCCGCAGCAGCAATGAGAACATCAAGCATCGGCAGGCCGTTGATTTTATCGTTCAGTTTATCCATGAACATTATGCCGAGCCGATTACGATATCCGATCTGGCGGATCGTATTCATATTTCGAGAAACTATTTAAGCCTTCTCTTTAAGAAGGCGATGGGGGAGTCGTTCAACAGCTACTTGACGCGGATTCGGATGGAGAAGGCGAAAGAAATGATTTTAGAAGGGAAGCACTTGATCTATCAGGTGGCGGACCAGGTCGGATATAAGTATGTGCCGTATTTCAGTACGTTATTTAAAAAGTATACCGGCTGCAATCCGACGGATTTGTATAAAAATAAATCGTAGCTTCTCACTGGGTGCTGGAATTCTAGCCAACGAATTTGCAGTCTTTTATTTTTGTTAATATGTATAACAAAGTGTACATCGTTCCTATTTTTCATTCTCTGCCGGTCTTATATGATTAACTTATATAAACCAGACAGAGGTGATGCTACTATGAATCGGAGCTCTTCTACAGCCCTCGTTAATGCGGCGAAGGCGGTACGGATCCAGAAAAAGAAGTCGATGCTGAGACGTTTTCTGAGCAGATGGGAATCGCCGGTTGCTGGGTATTTATTTTTAGCTCCTTGGCTAATTGGACTTTTTTTATTGACGTTCTGGCCCATGCTGCAATCGTTGTATTTCTCTTTCACGAAATATTCCCTTTTGGAGCAGCCGGAATGGACCGGATTCGCGAACTATGAACGGATTTTCACTTCCGATGCGGTGTTTATCCAATCCCTTAAGGTCACGTTTTTATTTGTTCTATTGTCGGTTCCGCTCAAATTGTTCGCTGCACTGCTGATTGCGATGCTGCTTAAGCAAAATATTCGCGGCATGTCCTTTTATAGAACGATGGTTTATCTCCCTTCTTTGATCGGGACCAGCATTGCAGTGTCCATTCTTTGGAGAAACATTTTTAACTCGGACGGATTGTTCAATCAATTGCTGGGCTTGTTCGGAATTGAAGGCGTGAACTGGATCACCAATCCGCAAACTGCTCTCGGAACGTTGATTTTATTGGTGGTTTGGCAGTTCGGTTCTTCTATGGTTATTTTTTTGGCCGGACTCAAACAAATATCGACAGAGCTGTATGAAGCCTCGTCTGTGGACGGAGCCACCAAGATCAGACAGTTTTTCAGTATTACGCTTCCTATGCTCTCGCCGATTATTTTGTTTAATTTAGTGCTTCAAACTATCGGCTCATTCCAAATGTTTACGCAGGCATTCATCATTACACACGGCGGACCGATCAACTCTACGTATATGTATGCTCTATATTTGTATGACCGTGCATTCGGACGGCTGCAGATGGGATACGCCTCGGCTTTGGCTTGGATCATGCTCGTGATTATTGCCGTTTGCACGGCCTTGATCTTCATGAGCTCGAAGCACTGGGTATTTTACGAGAATGATGGGAGGAAAAAAGGATGATGCAGAGCTCTAAACGAAGCTTAATTCAAAAAAATGTGCTGCTCAGCCTATTAAGCATCGTCATGATGTATCCCGTCTTTTGGTGGATTGGGGCTTCGTTAAAGACGAATGAGGAAATGTCGAGGCCCGGTCTCTTTCCAGAGCATCCGATGTGGAGCAATTTCAGCGACGGATGGACGGCGATACCTGAATTTACGTTTACCCACTTCTATATGAACACCTTTCAATTAATTATAGGCGTGCTCCTTACAAGTATTGTTGCCTGCAGTATGACCGCATTTGCGTTTGCCCGGCTCGATTTCCCGCTGCGCGGCTTGTGGTTTTCGATCCTATTGCTGACTCTCATGCTGCCTCATCAGGTAACGATGGTCCCGCAATATGTGATGTTTAACGGCTGGGGCTGGGTTGATACGTATTTGCCTTTTATCGTTCCGCATACGCTGGCGGGTGGAATCGGCGGCTCGTTCTTCGTCTATCTTTTGGTACAGTTTATTAGAGGCATTCCAAAGGAGCTGGATGAATCGGCCAAAATGGACGGCTGCAGCTGGTTCGGCATCTACTGGCGAATTGTGCTGCCTTTGACGAAGCCGGCATTGGTGACAGTAGCCATTTACTGTTTTCTGTGGAATTGGGATGATTTTCTCGGCCATTTGATCTATATTAACTCGGTGGATAAATACACGGTCGGTTTGGCGCTTCGCATGTTCGTCGATTCCCAGTCATCCGTCCCTTGGGGGCAATTGCTCGCGATGTCGCTTGTTTCGATCTTACCTTCCGTACTTATCTTTTTCTTGGCCCAGCGCCATTTCGTAGAAGGGATAACGGCCGGGTCGGTAAAAGGCTAGAAAGAATGCATTTCTATAATAAATTGTGCATTCCTCGTATACCCGATCACCCGGTTGGTTGTTAACATATGAAATGTAAGCGGTTTATTCATTGCTAAAAGGGGGATTCATTATGAAAATCAGTGTGAAAAAATCGATTACCGTTTTATTATCGGGAATCATGCTTCTAACTGCCGTCGCTTGCGGCAGCAGCAATGAGAAAAGCACGGCGGTGGAAAGCAAGGACCAAGCGGCCGCAGACCAGGTAAAGCTGCGCATTTTATGGTGGGGATCCCAGTCCAGACATGATGCTACTTTAAAAGCGTTGGATTTGTATACGCAAAAAAATCCGAATGTGACGTTCGAGCCTGAGTTTTCCGGATGGGAAGGCTATTGGGATAAGCTGGCCACCCAATCTGCGGCGAAAAATGCACCGGATATTATTCAAATGGATGCGTCCTATTTGGCGGAATATGCGGGCCGTAAGCAGTTGGCTGATTTATCTACGGGCATATCGACGGAGGATATCGATGGCGCGCTGTTGAACACAGGGAAATATCAGGATAAGCTGTACGCCATTCCTCTGGGCAATAATGCAATCGGGATGACCTTTAATAAAGAAGCCGTAGAAAAGCTGGGCATTACGAAGCCGAAGAGCGGTTGGACCTGGGATGAGTTTTTCGCCTTCGGTAAAGAAGCGAAAGCCAAGGTGGGTTCCGATCATTACGCGTTACCTGATCTATCAGCTTCTTTCCAGCAATACGTAAATTATCAGCTTAGCAAAGGCTTAGGACAAGTTTTTACGGATGATGGCAAGCTGCATTTGGACAAGGATACTTACCTCGAATATCAACTTAAATTTGCCGAGCTGCGCAAGGAGGGGATTGTACCTCCGGGCGAGGTGAGCGTAACGGACAAGGAAATGGACCCTCAGTTGGATCTCATGGTAAACGGTACAACTCTGCTGCGTGTCATTCACGCTGCACAATCCAACAGTATGGATAGCTTGAAGCCAGGAGTGTTCGATTTCGTAACGATCCCGAGAAATGAGCAGGCAGGTGGCTGGCTCAAGCCGTCGATGTTCTGGAGCGCAAGCGCTAATTCCAAGCATGTGGAGGAAGCGAAGAAGTTTATCGACTGGTTTATTAACGATCCTGAAGCGGCGGAGCTTTTGGGTACATCCCGCGGCGTTCCTGTCTCGAAAAAGATTGTCGAGAAGCTGACTCCAAAATTTAATGCTCCCGATAAAATGGGCATTGCGTTAATTACGAATACGGCGCCGGATGCTCAGCTGTATGTACCGGAGCCTAAGGGCTGGAGCAACTTCACGCAGAAGGACTTCAAAGCGGTCGGAGAAAAAATCATGTTTGGTGAAATTACGCCGGAGCAAGCCTATGAGGAGCTCGCGGAATTGGCGAAGGATTATCAGTAATTAAGGAGAGTATCAAGGATGGCAAGAATTGATGTCATAAATTACGCACCTCAAGGGTAGCCCAAGCAAGTCGCAAGATGCAGGATTTTGTTTTTGCCGCAAATGCAAATGCATTGGATCACGATCAGTGTTTCTCCCGCCTTGCAGCGCAGTGCGTCTGCTTAGTCCGTTGCATGGAGCGTAAAGAGGTTTAGAAGGTATTCGACAGTTTCAACAAACGCCCTTACAACAGTACGGGCGTTTCTTCTATGGTAAGAGGATTAAATTAGTATTGAAGCGCCTCGTATTATTGAGGAGTTTTTTCGGCATTGAAGCTGCATTAGTATCACAATCATTGTCACAATTTACATCTTCCTCTGTACCGTCAGCAAAAAGCAAAATTGATGAACTGTTAGTGCAAATTCCGTGTTTAACAAGTTATTACGATCAAAATCTACGAAAACGGGAGTATTTAAGAAAGCCTGTTGTCATCCCTCCCTAATAATTCCTCCCTTAAGATGTGTAAAAAAAGCTGTCTGGAGGAGGTAGGCGGATAGTAACGGCCGCGAAGCTGCAAGAGGCCGATCGGAATAAAAGGCTCATCCAATGTTACATTGATTCTCTCCACTTCTGGAATCAAAGGAGTCGAATCCAATACGACGCCGACGGCAAGTGATTGCTTGGTGAAATAGGGGATGGTTGAAATTTGGCTTATCGTATTCAAAAGTGAGGGAGTCACTTCGTATCTAGACAGCTGCTTTGTTATCTGCAAATAGTACAGGCAGGTACGTCCCCCCGCGATGATGGGATAATCGAGAAGCTCACGGAAAGTAACATTGTTTCTTCGCGACAAAGGATGATTGCGGTCAGCGACAACAATGATTTCCTCTTGGTAAAGAGGCTCGAAAAAGAAGGCGGACGAATCGGACGGCTCGCCGCAGATTGCGAAATCGAGCTCGTCTCGGAGAATGGATTGCGACAAGGAGTCGGTATTTCCCATGGTGACCTGGTAATCCATTCTTGGCTTGCGTTCGAGAAAGAGTCGCATGGCGTTCGGAAGTATGGTGTTCATCGCAGATTCAATTCCTCCGACATGCAGGCTGCCGATCTCATCTTGCTGCAATGCTTTGGCAAGGTCTGTCACGTCGTTCCAATGTTGAATAAGCTTTTCGATCTCCGACGCGAAAAATCGCCCCGCGTTTGTCAATTCCGCATCCCATCCCCTCGTGAATAGCTTTACCCCCAGTTCCTTTTCCAACCGTTGAATTTGATTCGATATGGTCGACTGCGCGTAATTTAATTTCTCGGCTGCTCGCGAAAAAGTTCCCTCTTGAAGGATCGTTTGGAAAGTAATCAGTTCCCTTAAGTCCATTCACGCCACCTCAATCGATAAAATTGATAAAGAACATTGTCTTATTCCATTATATAAATAAAGATATGCGGAGTACAATGAGGGTATCTAAAAAAGGAGTGATCAATTATGCCGTTCATTAGAGTCAGCTACTTGGAGCAACAATTTGAAGCCCACCAAATGGAACGAATCAGCCAAACGATCATGAATGCGTTGGTGCAGCATTTCGACGTACCTGAGGACGATTTGTTCCAGGTGTTTCATGCTCATAAACCGTGGGAGTTTTACTACAGTCCCAACTATCTAGAAGTTGAGCGAAGCGACAGGCTGCTATATATTCAAATTACGCTTAAATCAGGCAGACCGACTAAGCAGAAAACAAGTTTCTACGAGACGCTTGCCGAACAATTATCAATGGCTCTTCCCATGAGAAAAGAAGATGTATTCGTCGTACTTGTTGATACGGAGTTTGAGGATTGGTCGTTCGGTAATGGAGTTGCCCAGATGCTGCAGAGATCAATCGGGGGGGCATGACCTTTGGCACATCGAAAAATTGCGTCCAGCGCAAGAGAATCTTACGGGCCATTCGCTTCGGCATTCGTCGCCTACTCCGAAGATGTGTTATTCGGAGATCTGTGGAGAAGGGAGGAACTCTCTCTCCGGGATCGAAGTTTGATTACCGTAGCTGCATTAGTGACGGGCGGTATGACGGAGCAACTTCACTATCACTTGCGCTTAGCCATAGAAAACGGTCTGAAATCAGATGAGCTGGTAGAAACCATTACGCACTTAGCTTTTTATTCAGGATGGCCTCGTGCGGCTTCAGCTCTTCAGGTTGCAAAGGATATTTTCGGAAATGAAGCTGAGAGATAATATAATAAAAACGGATTATTGCTTCTAAGATTTGGGGCGCCATGTATTCGTACCGGACTCCCATATTTGGAATATCACACATGATGAGCAGGCGCTGCAGCGGCCTGCTCATTTTATTTAGCTAACGGGTAACGATAGATGATTACAATATCGGAATATCCAAAGTCAAGCCTGGAATCGCATCTTTAGCGCTATGACAAAATAAGTGCCGTAAACGGACAAAATCAGTCATGTACAATGGATCAAAATGTGGATAGTATTATTGATATCAATTATCATTATCATTTAATGCATTCTCATTTTGAATCATTTTACAGGAGGAAGATCATGAAAAGGTTTAAATGGTTGGCGGTGCTCATGCTTTCTATTGCGATTGCGGGCTGCGGTACAAACGGAACAAACGAGGCTACTAACAACGGTGGAGCAGCGGGTGCTGCCGAAACCGAGACGCCCGCAGCGGCGAATAACGATGCGGCAGGCGCATCTAGAACGATCGAGCACGCGATGGGCTCCGTTACATTAGAGAAAAAGCCGGAGCGCGTCGTCGTTTTGTTTAACGGAATGGTTGATATAACCGCAGCACTTGGCGTGAAGCCAGTAGGCGCGGTGGAATCATGGGATCAGAAGCCTTGGTACGAGTTTTTGCGCGATAAAATGACGGGAGTCGAAAACCAGCCCAATATAGAGGCGATTATCGCGCTCAAGCCGGATCTGATTATCGGTACGAAGACGCGCGACGAGAAAATTTATCCTCAGCTTGAAGCCATTGCGCCTACCATCATTACGGAAGAGGTATTCGACTGGAAGGAAAACATGAAGCTTTCGGCGCAAGCGTTGTACATGGAGGAGGAAGCGGATAAGCTGCTGGCCGATTGGGAAGAGAGAGTTGCCGATTTCAAACAAAGGGCAGGCGATCAGCTGGCTTCTACGGAGGCATCCGTCATTCGATTTGAGAAGGACGGAAGCGCACGCTTCTATGCGACCGGTTTTGCGGGCACGATCTTCAAAGAGCTTGGCATCGGAAGACCGCAGGCTCAGATGGTTGAAGGGAAGGCCGTCGTAAATCTAACCTCGAAGGAACAAATGGAGCAATTGGACGGCGATTATATTTTCGATATAACTCAAATCAAGGAAGATGAGCCTAGTGATTTTTTTTGAGTTGATTTAAGCCTCAATAATATCTTTTAGTGTAAGCTTATAATTATTCTTATCCAGGTTTTGATAAAGATCTTGAATTTTATCATAGAGGAAACCTCTCTACAGCGGAACTGGCTGTGAGGAGGTTTTTTTGTTTTTATTTGGAGTAATACGGTGAGTAGTAAGATAACAATGACTAAACGATACCCTCTTCATGAATGGGATAATTGCACTGCTTTACCTTGCCGTAAAGCGTTATGAAAACCATAAAGCTGCTGCATGATCGCCTCGAAAAATGTATGGAATTGGGGATCACCGAACATAATGGTGTTAACTCATATTATAAGTGTAGGCAAGGAGCAGGCGATGGAGCGGCATAATGAACCTTCTAAAGATTCAGCAATACAAAATAACATTACCCGGAAAACGATCGCCGAGGTTTTTCAATTAGCAAGAAAATCCAGCGATTTCCATCAATTTTCCCCTGTTGAGGGCGACTTTTCTGTTCGGATTCAAATAAGTTATTTTCAAACGCTTGTGGATGGTTTGAAAATAAAACGTTACCTCGTATCAGAAATCCAAAAAAATATCGAACATATAAATGACCTGGAGGATATTAAAAACGTCATCCCGTTTGAAGAAGTGAAAGTGTCCCATGATGTTGCCGAAGTGGAGAAAAAGCTGATAAAAGGATACGCGGTCATTCAACTAAACGAAGCGGAACATGAGTTTATCCTGGTAAACGTGAATCAAACGGAGCTAGGTCACCGCCAGAGCAATGAAACAGAAAATGAATTTAGCGTCGTTGGACCTAAAGTCGGCTTTGTGGAAAATATAGATCTCAATATTCACCTTCTCAGGCAGCAAATTGCCGTACCGGAATTAGTATTTGAAGAAATAACAATCGGGTCCTTGTCTAACACAAAGGTGATGATCGTTTATCTGGATGGTGTTACGAACGATCAGCACGTTCAAACGGTTCGGCAGCGGCTTAAAGCGATTGATTTAGATGTTGTTTTTGACAGCTCGCTACTTGACCAGATCATTTCGGATAACTCTAATTCGCCGTTCCCGCTGTTTCTGTCAACGGAAAGGGTGGACCGCGTTATTTATGCCATTACATCCGGCCAAGTTGCCGTTTTCTCTGACGGTTCTCCCTATGTCATTACCGGGCCGTCTACTTTTTTGGACTTTTTCATTTCGCCCGAGGACTATTTTTTGCCTTGGATACTCGGATCCTTCTTTCGCATCATTCGAATTATAAGCATATTTTTCTCCATATTTGCCGCTCCGTTATATGTTGCCGTATTAACCTATCATTTCGAGGTGCTGCCGGAAACCTTTCTCGAACCGCTCATCGTATCGCGCAATCAAGTACCGTTTCCGCCTGTAATAGAGGCCATCTTTCTGGAAATCACGATTGAGCTGCTGCGGGAAGCCGGAGCAAGGCTGCCGACGAAAATCGGGCAGACGCTGGGGATCGTAGGAGGAATCGTGATTGGACAAGCGACGGTTCACGCGGCGCTGACAAGTAATATTTTGCTGATCATTGTTGCTCTTTCGGCACTAGCTTCGTTTACGACTCCCATTTTCAAAATGGCGAATACGATCCGTCTTTTACGATTTCCCTTTATCCTGCTTGCGGCCATTTGGGGCGGACTAGGCATTGCCGCCGGGTTCCTTATTCTTGTAGGGCACTTACTGCGCTTGAAATCGTTAGGGACACCTTATTTGGTACCGATATTCCCGTTTCGAACCGGCAATTTTGCGGACAGTGTCCTACGTACATCGTTCCAATACACGACAAATCGAAGCAAGTTTTTAAAGCCGAAATTATTTAAACGATATCATCCGAAGGAAGACAAGGAGGATATTAACAATGAGTAGCATGAAGCGTCTGCTGCTAATTCCCTTCATGGGTTTGCTCATCCTGACCGGCTGCAGCAATGAAAACGTTATTGACCATATCCGGATCTTGACCGTTCTCGGATTCGACAAAAGTGGCTCCGGTTATACGGGCTCGGCATTGTATTCCGATTATGAGGAAAAAGGAAAAATAAAAGTTCTTCAAGGAAAAGCGAAGCAAACTAGGGTGATCCTGAAGGACATGGCCTTCCAATCCACACAGCCGATCCGGGTAGAAAAGCTGAAAATGCTTGCTTTCAGCAAGGAAGTGGTCAACGAAGGATTATCCGCATTTTTAAAAACAATATGCAGAGACCCTTTAATAAGCAATTATGTGATTTTGGCCGTTTTTGACGAATCCCTGGCATCCGTATCCGAAAGTCTGGCAGGCAAGGGAAGCCAAGAGTTTCCTTATCATTTGATCGAACAAAATATGAAGCGCGAAATGATCCCTTATTCGAATCTTTCAACCGTTCTGTTTGATTTTTACGGAACGGGGCGGGATTTTTCCATGCCTTATCTCAAATTAAACTCAAAAAAGGATATTGAAATTTCTGGTTACGGGATCTTCAAGGATGACCGGTTGAAGCTCGTCTTAAGCCCGGAAGAAATGGTTTATTTTAAATTGCTACAAGGTGATGCATTGCGTGGAGATATTCCATTTGTCATCAAAAAGGGCTCGAACCAATCGCCAGCTATATTTACCGTTAATTCCGGCAAGCTGATTAGGAAGGTAACCCTCAAACAGAATGAGACGAAAGTAACTTATACCTTTGTGTTGAGCGGAATGGTAAATGAATATCCGGATTGGTTTTCTTTGAATGTGGAGGAAAATACGCATTCAATAATTAAGCAACTGGAAAAGCAAATTCAAAGCCATCTTCATGCGCTGCTGTACAAGTTTGTGAAGGAGGAAGTGGACCCGCTCGGAATCGGTGATTTGATGAGGTCTCGCCAAAGAGGCTGGACTGAGGAAAAGTTCTATATGGCCGACTACGAAAAAATCAAATTCGATGTTCAATTCTCTACACATCTAAGCAAGTCTGGAGTCGGAGAATAATTCGCCAGGGGGATAGCCGGTGGGAAAACAAGTAAAGGAAAGCTTAACCGTATCTCCTTATCTTCTATGGATTTTAATACACGGCACGCAAATGGGCAGCACCTTGTTAATTTTCCAAAACCGCATAATAAAAGGGGCTGAAATGGATTCCTTGTTTTCTTTTGCGGCAGTAGGGATAAGCTTTCATTTAATTGTTGCGATGATGTTTTTTTTGCTGGAAAATGCAACGGATGGAGACATTATATCGCTGCACATCCAGTTGTTCGGGAAGCGGCTCGGCAGCCTTCTGACTCTAGCGTTTTATGGCTATATCCTTTTGTTTATCGTAAATGAAATAAGATCCTACCTGGAAGTCATACATGTCTGGGTTTTTCCTTTTACGCAGCTTTGGACCTTATCGATTATGTTCCTGTTGACTTCCGCATACCTTGTATCCGGAGGCTTAAGGGTCATTACAGGCATTTCATTCATCTGCATCATCGTCCCCACCTTGCTAATTCCGTCTCTCTATTTTCCGTTGAAGCAAGCGCATTGGACGAATTTTCTTCCCCTATTCAACCATAGCCCTTATGAATTTGCAGAGTCGGCTTATCATTCGTTGAGTACATTGTTAGGGGTTGAGTTTTTGCTTCTATTGTATCCATTTATCAAAAATCAGGAAAAGTCCAAGAAATGGGCTCATATTGCAGTTGCCCATTCCACTTTAATTCCTTTAATCGTCGCGTTTGTAAGCTTTTCTTTTTTTAATCTTCAACAGCTGAAGCATACCATCTGGCCTACGCTTATTTTGTCAAAAATCATCCGGTTTCCATTTCTTGAAAGATTTGATTATATCTATATTTTTATTTGGTTTTTCGTGAGCATTTCCGCGTGCTGCGTTGGCCTATGGGGAGGTAGCCGAATCTTAAAAAAAACGGTTGGGATGAAAGCAAGGCCTTCCTTATGGATAACCTGCGGTCTTGTGTTTATCATTATGCTTCCAATGAAAAGCCCGATGATTATTGAAAAGCTGGATTCCGTATTGACCTTGTCGGGGTGGATCCTATTGTATGGTTATATTCCGCTGCTTTGCATATGGATAAGTCTAAGGAGATGGTTTGCAAATAGAAAGGGCATTCACAATGAAAGTTAGGATGTTACTGGAACGGATTATTCTTTTGACGGCGGTGGGAATTAAAGTGGTATGATCAAAAATAGTCGTATACCTTATGGGTATTGTCTGAGGAAAATGGTGAGAAGTTATAGGTTCTTGACAACTTATCAACTAGTAAGTTAGTATTTGGATATGGAAAACAGAAAAACACAAATTCTTGACTTGTCGCTGAATCTGATTCGTGAAAAAGGTTATGTTGCAATTAGTTATGATGATATATCTAAGCAATTAGGCGTAACAAAGGCAAGCATTCATTACCACTTCGAAAAGAAGGAGGATTTAGCGGTTGCTTTAACGGATAGGATCCATCAGACTTTGCATAATGTAACGATTTCCGTTAATAATGCTTCAATATCCGTCGAAGAGAAAATTAAAAGATACATCGCCGAACAATTAAAGCTGGGCGGTAATGGCATATGTCCAATAGCTTCTCTTCAAACGGACTATGAATCCCTTCCGGATGTCGTTCAAGTAAAAGTCCAAGAACTAAGCCAGTTTGAATTGACGAATTGGATGGAACTCCTAAGAGAAGCGCAGAAAGAAGGAGTAGTTAATAGTACCGTTGACGTCGAATCTTTAACGTATGCCGTCCTGTCATGCATCAAAGGTGGTTTGCAATACAAACGCGTGTTAGAAAAGGACATATTACCTCAAATCACCGATCAAATAGATAGATTAATAAAGAGCTAAATTTTTTTAAATAAAACTTATCAACTAGTAAGTAAGTATAATGCCATTGCTATTACAGATACCGTATTTCTTGATAAATGCAGGACATTATAATACTCAATACATGAATTTGAAGGAAAGAAAAAACACTATGAATATTAATTCGTATCGACCGTGGTCAGGGTAGCATCTATGCCCGAGACTACGCAGGTACTGGACCTGGCTTTGTGCCAATGCACGGCTTTCCCGACAATTTGCATCGCAGTTGTTCGAAGCGATTGCCAAAAATACGCAGCGCGGAATTTCGAAAGACCGTTCATGTATACCAAGCGCTCGGGGAATAACTCAAATTAGAAAGAGGAGATCATATATGAAAAGAATGCTTTGGGTTGTTCTTATGATGTCCTGCGGAGCTACGTTTATTTCCTCATTATTCCCTTTATATGGGGAGCATTATAGACTGAGCAGTTTGGAAATCACGATTTTATTTGCCGTTTATGCCGCTATCCTGCTGCCGATCTTGCTTGTCGTGGGAGCCAGAGGAAGCGCATGGGGGTTGAAAAGAGTGCTTCGCGTCAGTATTTGGATTTCCATCGCATCGACGTTGCTCTTTATAGGAAGTTTTAACGAATCGATGCTCTATGCAGCAAGGATTTTGGAAGGCATCGCATATGGCGCTTTTACAGGTACTGCTAGCGCATTTTTATTAAAACAGACCTCTCAAAATAAAGTGGGTACGGCAATTAAGCTCTCAGGAGTAACCGTAAACATCGGTTTTGGACTGGGCCCAGCTATTTCAGGCTTAATCGTGCAATATATTCATTTTATGCCGCTTCGTTTGCCGTATTGGTTTCTGCTCGTCATGTTATTGAGTTCTTTGGTAGTTCTGGAAATGCTACCGAAACACGAAGATTCCCAACCGCAGAAGCCTGCTAAAACGAAGATTTCGCTAGGTGTTCCAGACAATATTCGTTCCCATTTTTGGTCTTTTATAGGACTTCCGATGTTTACTCTTTTCACGTTAGGCGGAATAGTATTTTCTCTCATTCCTTCTTTCGCTAAGAACGTTATTCACACTGACAATCTCTCTATTTCTGGGTTGTTAATTCTTGTGCTTCTAGGCGGGGGTGCCTTGATGCAGTTCTTTCCTTGGCCGCGAAACCCCGTTACTCGGATGCGTATAGGAATCATCCTTCTTTCCATCGGATCGTGGGTCATCGTTTTTTCTGGTCAGACAGCGAGTTTATTTTTGCTCTGGGCCGGTATAATTATTCAAGCAATTGGCGCGGGATGGACTTTTCAAGTTTCTTTAAGGTTTGCCAGCCAGTTACCGAAGCCGGAAGAACGTCCGCGAGTCATTTCGGCATTTTATTTATGCGCTTACTCCGGATTCATTGTTCCCCCTGTTGGAGTCGGAGTGCTAACTCAATTTTTTAGTTTGAACTTCTCGTTGATCCTGCTAAATTTGTTTGCTGCGCTAATCGTTATCTATGTGTTAATTTATTCAGTCAAATTTAATCGTTATTATTCTAAAGTTACATCACAATAAACTCTAACCGCCATGTGAAATCACATGGCGTTTTTTTTGATTTTTCGAGACGGCTTACCGGCTCGTCAAGAAACAGACGGGGTGACAAGAACTTGATCTTTCCCGACTAAGGTTCTCCAGAGTCAACTGTAAACGAAAATTACCCAAAAGGTGCATACGCGAAGGTACTCAGAAGGGCTGAGCTTAAAAACGGGATAAAGAGCAGGAGAATTCACGCAAGGAATGTATCGAAGAATGATGAAATCACTATTGTCACGAGAGAATATCCTGCAGAAATTGGCAAACCATTCACTCATGAAAGCTTTTTAAACGGGATCTACGAACCAAGTCCCGCCCGTAGCGGAATTTACGAGCTGAGCGTATTTTTTTCAATAAGTGTCCCATTTAAATTCAACATTAAACAGTGTTGTTATTAGCAAAGTATGCACGGGTATCTTTGCGCGATTGAGGGGTTAATACGCGATCAAGCTCTTCATTCAACCAAGTAAGTGACTTGTTTCGCAGAAGATTGCGCATACTTTCTTCAGCTTCGAGCATAGCTAAGTTAATCACACAGGGAGAAGCTAAAGAGCATGCTGCATAGTCTTCATCACGGCATAGATAGCTATTATTTTTGATGTTTTTACATTGAAAAATGGGGGTAGCGCCTTCAACAGCTTCAACTACATCCCAAAAAGATATTTCCGCAGGAGATTTGGCTAATTTATAGCCTCCTTTTACACCAGGGACAGAGCTTACGATACCAGCTTTTGTTAATTTACTAAAAATCTTCGAAAGATAGGTCTCCGAAACACCTTGAAAAGCGGAAAGCTCTTTAATCCCAATGGTTGACTCAGGAGGAATATCAATTAAATATACCAAGCAATGCAGCCCATATTCAACGCCAATACTATACTGCAAACAGACACCAGCTTTCTAGATAAAGGTTGTTATTAATCATCTTAGGTGGATTTAAAACCCTTGTCAAATGTGGGTATTGGGGTACTTTCAGCTAAATGACTCACGATTTTTGGTTGACAGCCATAAATTATAGAGCTATATTGTAGATGAGGTTAATCGACGATAAAGATTGTCTGTGATACACCTTGCAGTTTGTTACTTTTGAACGGATATGACACTTGTACCTTTGTCGTAAGAAAGGAATAAAGTTTAACCAAAAAAAATTAAGGGGTGTAATTGACACGTGGAAATGAGACTGAATTATATGAAAGTGCAACCCGAATCTTTACAAACACTTTTGAAATTGGAAGGGTATGTGAAAAACAGTAGTCTTGACCACAAACTGTGGGAGCTGATAAAAATTCGTGCCTCGCAAATTAATGGCTGCGCCTACTGCCTTGATATGCATACGAAAGATGCGCGAGCGATGGGGGAGACGGAGCAGCGATTGTATATGCTTAATGCATGGCGGGAAGCTCCGTTCTATACGGAAGCGGAACGGGCCGCAATAGCATTAACGGAAGCTGTGACCAAAATTTCGGATGCAGGGGTGCCACAGGAATTGTATGAGCAAGTTCGAAAACATTTCGACGAGAGCCAATTTGTCGATTTGATTATGGCGATTAATGCGATCAACTGTTGGAATCGAATAGCGATATCAACGGGTATGGTGCCTGGAGAATATCAGCCGGCCGCGCGTAAATAGTTGCAGGTCTTCATAGCCCTGTTCCCTTTTTCTCTATAGACTAATGTTTACCTTTGTAAGATGAGAAGAAGTAAAACTATTTATATTTTAGGGGAGAAAAATGAGTTATAAAATCCTTCTATTTGATTTAGACGATACATTGTTAGATTTTGGCGCTAATGAAACTGATTCGTTGAACAAATTGTTTCAGCAACACGGTTATACTTTTTCGGATGAATTGTTTCAAGTATATAATTCCGTCAATAAACAACTATGGGCTGATTATGAAAATGGGAATATTGTTTTAGATGTCGTGCTAAATTCAAGATTTTCAGAAACTATGCTAAAACTAGGAAACGTTGTGGACGGCATTGAATGGGGAAATCTATATAGAGAACTTTTGGGAAATGGAAGTCAGCTGCTTATGGAAGGAGCTTTAGAAGTGTGCCAGAGCTTATCTGTATCCCATAGACTTTTTGTTATCACTAATGGGATCACCCAAACTCAGATAAAGCGATTGAAGCAGTCAGGCTTATATGAATTTTTTGAAGACATTTTTGATTCTCAAAGCATTGGATATCAAAAGCCATCAAAAGAATTTTTCGAATTCGTGATGAGCCGTATTAAAGATTTTAATATAAAGGAAGCACTTATTATCGGGGATTCATTAAATACCGATATAAAAGGTGGTCTTCTGTCAGGAATTGATACCTGCTGGGTTAACAGAAAGTCACAAAAATATAGTGCAGAAATTCAAAGTACACACACGGTTACAAGCTTAGTCGAGTTATATGATATCTGCACACCAATAAAACAAGCATAATGGATAACTATAAATTGGAGCAGTGCTTGAAGTAACCCGAAAGATAGACACTTTAGAAAAAGTGCCCGTCTTTCGGGTTTTTGTGTTTTAATAAAAAATATTACAGTGAATGAGGAAAATCTGAGAATTGACTAGGTAAATTGTTTAAAGGAGAGGAAACTAGGATGAACTATGAGTTTAATCGGGAATGGTTGTTACAAAAGTTTGAAGAAATCCGTAGAAGAATTCTTAAAGCAATTAAGCAGCTTGATGATGAACAACTCAATTGGAGCCCTGACAAGACAAGTTTAAGTATATCCTCACTGATTAAGCACATCGAAGGTAATATACAGGAAAGAATCTTTAATGGAATTTTACATCAAGAGGTCTTGAGAAATCGTGAGAATGAACTGAATCGAGCAAATATAGAAAAGTCAGAACTGGAAACAATCATCCACGATAGGTTTCAGCTAGTCATTGATATAGTAAAAAACATTACAGATGAGAAGTTAGAACAGACACAGCTGGTGAGGAAACGGGAAAGGACCAATCTTGACATGCTACATCAATGTGCAACCCATTATTCTGAACATATGGGGCAAATATTTTATATATCCAAACAATGCTTGAAGGAGAAGTATCAGTCTACCTCTATATAGAGATGATTGGCTTGTATAGTTTTTGGTTCGTGCCTCGTGAATACGCATGGTATTCATTTACAATTTTCTGATGTAGACCGAGCTGGTCTTTTATTTTACATAAAAAATTTGAAATGAAATTCCGCGACACCGAGGCCGCTCCTTGGCGGCTTCTTCTCTTTTTATCAATATGATTAACCTGATTTAATGAGATCGGAACCCGTTTTTTTTAGCACCCCATGATAAATATATACCATCCTAATTTCACATATAAAGAATACCTCATAGAAGAGCCGATGCTCATCCCATCCGGACTGCATGCCGCCAGCAATCGTTCACTAAAGAAGATTGACCTATTAACTAATAAGATCCCCCAAGAGCAGTCCGAGGCGGCGTGGTACATTAAATCCAAAACAATCGAAAGGATGGATGGCGGATGACTCGTGTCGTAACGCAAGAGCAAATTGAATTCTATCAGAAGTACGGTTTCGTTCAAGTGGACAATATTCTAAGTGAGGAAGAGGTCGCGGAGCTAACAGAGGCGATGGAAGAAGTGATGGTGGATCGCTCTCAGCTTTCCATTGCCACCGATGTCAGCACCGGATCTTATTACAAGGTGCTTAACCAGAAGGTCAACGTCTGGCGTGACCATGGGATCATGGCTAAATATTCGCTGCACGCCAGAATTGCCCAAGCGGCTAAGGAGCTTAGCGGCGCGAGCGGCATTCGCTTGTTCCACGACCACGCCCTCTGGAAAATGCCACACGATTCCAAGCCAACTCCCTGGCATCAGGACCTACCCTATTGGCCGATGAACGAGCCTGGCGCGCTCTCCGCGTGGATCACAGTCGACGACGTCGACGAGAAGAACGGATGCATGATGTTTATCCCCGGCTCGCACAAAATCGGTAAACTAACCGGCATCGATCTCGTTAACCCGCAAAATATTTTCGATTTTATTAGTGGCACGGAGCTGGAACATGCGAAGCCAGTCGTCGTTCCGCTGAAGAAGGGGAGCTGCACGTTCCATCACGGGCAGACGTTCCACTATGCCCACTCCAATCAGTCGGATAAGCCCCGTCGCGTGCTGGCGATCATCTACATGCCGGACGGAACAACCTATAATGGGAAGAGTCATATTGCAACGGATGGACTGGGACTCGAAGTTAATGCTAGAATCAAAGCAGGTACGTTGCCCCTGCTGGCCAAATAACCGGCAGACCGCGACAACCGATCTTCTTCGGAAATGAAGTGTAGCCTATGACCCGGATCTTGAGTAAACAATATTTCGATAACCCCGACTTTCCGTTTCACGCCGGATACTACGTCATTGCGCCGGGTGAGGCAGTAGCCGAGCACTCCCACGAATTTACCGAATTGGCATACGTGGCGGAAGGCTCCGGTGAGCACAGCTATAACCATGGGGACTATTATGCCATTCGTGCTGGCGACGTGTTCATTATTGAGCCTGATATGGTGCATGCCTACCGGGTCGGGACAGCAGGGAAGCTCGTTATCTGCAACATCTTGTTCATGCCTTCTTTGCTCAAGAACGAGCTGGACACCATGTCTTCGGTTACGCCATTCGTTGATTTTTTCTATGTCGAACCTTTCCTTCGCAACAATGCACGATTCGTATCGCGGCTCGGCCTGCGAACAAGCCAGCAGCTCGAGATCGGCAGCATTCTGGACAAACTGATCGCAGAGCAGAACAACCGGAATCTAGGCTACCAAACGATGATCAAGACATCCATGATCCAGCTGTTTATCTCTTTAAGCCGTTACTACCAACAGATGGAACGTCCCAAGGAAGCTGTTTCCGACGAACAAAGTCTGCAGATGATCGTCGATTTCATCCACCGCCACTATGCCCAACCTCTTACGTTGGAGCAAATCAGCCATATTTGCGGCATGAGCGCGTCTGTGTTCTCTGCCAAATTCAAGATGTACACAGGGAGAACCTTCATCGAATATCGTAATGGAATCCGTTTGAGTATCGCTCAGGAAGCCATCCTGGACACCGAAGACAAAATCGCGACAATTGCGCTGAAAGTCGGGTTCGACGATCTTAGCTTCTTCAATAAACAATTCAAAAAAAAGACCGGGGTTACCCCAGGTCAGCTGCGCCAGAAAATAAAGTCTTAGACAGCGGCTTCATTAAGCTATCGAATAGAATAATGCAATCAAGGCCACCTTCTTATGAGGGTGGCCTTTTAAGAGAAATCGACAAAGGAAGTAAATATTATTTTAATTATTTTTATATCGACAGCGAAGCGTTTCTGTGGGAGTTTTTATGGTTTTTGAGGTAATGCGGTGATGAGTGGGATAACAGGTAGTTTAAGGTTTTACAGGTACACCTATTTCGCAAAAATCGTTGTTTATCATATCGCCAGTGTATCTTTCAAAAATCGGTTTGTTGTCAATTTGATATCCACTCTGTTGTATAGTAGGAAAAATTTCAGCCCATGCTCTTCGAATATCTTCCGCTGTATGTTTGACCTTGCAAATAACATATTTTCCACCTGAGAGTTCACTTTCGCAAATGGAACGATCAATTTGATAATCGTCTGAAATGACAATACAAGCATCATATCGACAGTTTTCAGGGGGTGTCGTTTCGGGGTTATCTTGTGAAATTCCGAATATAATGGCAGATTCAGCAAGTAGATTTCTCTCCTTAGCCCATTCTTTTAACTTTTCCATTGCTTGGATGTTTCCAGAACCATAAGGGCCCACTTGTCGCACATAAGCAACGCGATATTTTGGAAGCGTTTCGACTTTAATATTCATATTTACATTTTCCTTTCTGTATTATATGTCCTACAAATCGAATGCTAACATGTTATAAAAAAATAAAAAAGGCGTAATTGAGGTCTTTCAACGACTAAATTTTTGGCGGGGGAGACGGGGGAGGTGGCGCTGGAGCTGACTAACGTATTCTGTGTGTAGAACTTTCATAAAGAAGCATATTGGAATCAATTTAAATAAGGCTGCCGCATGGCAGCCTTTTTTTCTCAACGAACGGCCTAGCTGTAGCTTTTTAACCTATAATGCTGTTTTTATTAAATCTTCCATTTTTTTCTTCGTTTCAGTCCCAATAACCGGATTATGAATGATAACTTGCATTTCCGAATGATCCATGGCTTGAAATGCTAAATACTCAAATATTAACTTTCCAACTGTCGGATGTTGCACGATTTTCTGCCCCAAGGGGGCATAGAGCACCTCTTGTTGTTCCCACATGACGCTGAATTCCTCACTTGAGTTTCTTAACGCTTTAATTTGTTCTAACCACCAGGGGTCTTCAATATAACGTCCGTAACCTGAGCGGAATTGTGCCATACAATGTTTAGCTTCTTCTGTCCAGTTCTCCCCTTTTAGCTTTCGAAAGCCAGCGGAAGTAAACGTGATCCAGACTAAGTTTCTCTCGCCTCCGTCAGTAAACAGATACTCATCATAAATAGCCTCAAAAGCTTTATTCCAAGCAACCAGATTCATGCGCTTATCAATAACGTATGCAGGGGTTAATTCTAGCCCATTCAAGAAATGCGACAAGGCAGGAGAGATGTATTCGCTCGCTTGTAAATCCCTTGCTTGATCGAATCTATTTGAAAGCGTAAATAAATATCTGCGCTCATTATCATCCATTAGGAGTACGCGAGCCAGGCTTTCAAGAACGTCAGGAGATACTCGAATGGGCCTTCCTTGTTCCAGATAGGTATACCACTCTAAACTCATCCCCGCAAGTAAGGCAACCTCACCTCTTTTTAGGCCAGGAGTTCTACGTCGTTTGCCTGGCGAAAGCCCAATTTGATCAGGAGTTATTCGTTCTCTTCGACTCCTAAGAAATTTTCCTAATTCATGATGACGGTCGGCTTTTATAAACTCCATGAAGCCCTCCTTAAAATCCATATTGTAGTACTTTTACTACTAGGATAACTAGACGTCTCGTTACCGTACTCTAAATATTATAACTTAATAAATGAACCAAGAGAGCAATTAAGCTCTGATGGACAGAAAAGATAAGAGGAGTGTTGAGATGTTAGAACAACCAGCAATAACCGCCTTAATTACAGGGGCAAATAAAGGAATTGGATATGAGACAGCAAAGCGTTTAGGGAGTGGGGGAGCTACAATCTTAGTAGGCGCCAGAAGTGAAGCTAATGGAAAAGAAGCCGAGCGCAGATTGCGAGCAGAGGGTGTTCATGCTCTCTGGGTGCAGCTTGATGTGACTGACCAAACGTCAATTGATGATGCGGTGCGCAAAATCGACTCCACATATGGGAAGCTTGATATTCTGGTCAATAATGCAGGCGCTGCATTCGGTGATTACGCTGAAATTTCGGTACCTTCTAAAACAGACGTTAACTTATTAAGAAAGACATTCGAAACCAATTTTTTTGCTATGTTCGCAGTAACAAAGGCTTTTCTGCCCCTTATTCGACGTTCAGCCGCGGGTAGAATTGTGAATGTATCTAGCGGATTGGGCTCTTTAAATCAGCATAGTGATCCTAGTTTTGAATTTTATCATCATAAAGTGTTTCTCTATAATGCCTCAAAAACCGCAGTGAACGCTCTTACGGTACATCTTGCGTATGAACTTAGAGATACATCAATCAAAGTTAATTCTGCTGATCCAGGTTTTACGGCAACTGACCTTAACGGATTCCAAGGCACGAGATCGGTGGAGCAGGCTGCAACTGTTGTACTCCGCTTAGCGGAACTGCCTGAAGATGGGCCAACAGGCGGTTTTTACGACGAAAATGGTGTTGTCCCATGGTAAGAGGTTGAGGAGACCATTAACCTTTTTCTCACAAACATTATTCTCTTCCCATTGCATTTCCACAATAGAAACGGCAGCCGACATAATGGCTGCCGTTTTCTCAACTAAAGGCAGGATCGTTCAGGTTTTTCGGTTACTATTAATTCGGAAAATGACAGCGGTTTTCTTCTGTTACCGTCCAACAGTACCTCATCAAGGAGACTCGACATTCGAACATGATATCATTGTTGCATATTAAAAAAGGAAGTGGTCCTTCATTGTCGAATGAAAGGGTATACAATCTGTTGAAAAGAGGCTAACAACTCGTATGCTGCAAAATTGGAAAAAAATATTACTTCTAGCCATTCCGTCACTGGTGTCCTTCGCAACCGCTACCGTGACGGGAACGATCAATCTGATTCTGGTAGGTGATCTTGGATTCCTGATTATCGCCATCGTCGGCGTCTCCAACATTATTATGTATAACGCTTTTGCAATCTTCTCCGGGATCGGACATACCGTGAACTATCTGGTCGCTCAGAATTACGGTTCGAACGATATGCAGAAAGGGATCCAGCGGACGTATCTCGCATTTTATTTATGTCTGATCTTTGCGGTGCTGACCGCCGTCGTGGGCTTGTTGCTCTCCGATGATATTCTGCGGTTGACCGGAGGCTCGGCGGATCTCGTCAGGGAAGGCACAGATTATCTTGAACTCCGTTTCTTTGCGATGTCCTTCGGGATCATTAACTTTGTGTTTCACGGATTTCTGCGTGGGATCGGAGCTACCCGGCTGTCTATGGTCATCGCGCTGATCAGCAATCTGATAATGATCTTTCTGACGTACACGCTGACATTCGGGCATTGGGGTTTTCCTAAACTCGGTCTGACCGGAGCGGGAGCAGCGGTGCTGGTCGGTGAAGCAGTTCAACTGCTGGTGTGTGTGATTGTCTTTTATTTCGTACTGCATAAGCCGTTCAACACCCGACAACTTGTGAAGTTTAACTGGCCGGAAATGAAGCTGATGCTGCAGGAAAGCGGCAAGCTGGGCGCGCAGGAGTTTTCGCTCAGCCTATCGATGTTTATTTTCACCGCCTTTGTAGCACGGCTGGGTGATACGGCGCTGGCAGCGAACGAGGTAGCGCTCAGCGTCATGGCGTTCGGCTTCATGCCGGCCTTCGCCTTCGGCGCAACCGCTACGATTCTGGTCGGCCAATATGTTGGGCAGGGAAAGGCCCACCTAGGCAGGAGGGCCGGGACGGATACGGCGATCCTTGGATCGATTTTTCTGATCGCACTCGGTACGGTAGAGACATTCCTGGCCGAACCGATTGCGCGGTTGTATTCCTCCGATCCGGCCGTC
This sequence comes from Paenibacillus sp. PL91, assembly GCF_012935325.2. Taxonomy (GTDB): domain Bacteria; phylum Bacillota; class Bacilli; order Paenibacillales; family Paenibacillaceae; genus Pristimantibacillus. Next base: position 91,336 of record NZ_JABBYG020000018.1, on the reverse strand, counting down.
TATGAAGTGGCGGCATTTCTGATTATGATTTCGGCGTATTTGCAAATTTTCGACGGACTGCTGAATTTCTACGCGGGTGGATTGCGTGGACTTGGTGATACGACATTTTTGCTCAAAATATCGCTGGCCGCCAGCTGGCTGCTGTTCGTGCCGCTTGCCTATATCTTTATCAACGTGTTGAAATGGGGAAGTGTGGGCGCATGGCTGGCTTTATATACGTTCCTTATGGTCATGGGGGTGTCGATCATGCTCCGGTTTTACCGGACAGATTGGTCGGCGGTCAAGCTGAAAGAAGCGTCACACAGTTAATGATTCGAAATATCACCTGCTGCCATAACAACTGAGCGGATTGGTAGTTTCACTGATATCTTCCTCATTCAGGTTAGGAGGGCTAGAGTGGTACAAAGGGATGAAAATATAAAAAGTGTATCTGTTAGCACCCGCATAATCGCTTTTTTGTGGGATTATATGATCATTTTGGGTTACCTCTTTTTGCTTTTCGGAGTATCTTTTCTGATAAAGCCGTTGCTGATTCCACTGTTTATGGCAAGCCCTATATCGGGGGAGATTACAGGGTTTCTATTGATTACGATGCCTGTATATCTTTATTTTTCCATAAGTGAGGGTTCGAAATCGCATGCGACATGGGGAAAACAAAAAATGGGGATTGTAGTTACAGACATGGCTGGTCAACCAATCGGACTTGGAAACTCTCTCCTTCGCTCTGCCTTAAAATTCATCCCATGGGAGCTAGCTCATTTTACGATTTGGCATATTGTCATTCCCACCGAATATCCAGATTATTTAATTTATTCATTATTTGCCACGGTTTATGGACTGGTGTTTATTTATTTGATAAGTCCCATAATGAACAAAAATAAACAAACCCTTTATGACTTAATCGTGGGGACTGTTATACTCACAAGAACTAAGAATCCATCATTCCATTCCCAGAGGGAGTTACGGAACTAGTTGAATAACACACATGATGAGCAGGCACTGCGGTGGCCTGCTCATTTTACACTTCAAATCATAAGGAGAGCGTTTTTATGCGAACTATATTTGATGCTCATTTACACATCATTGACCCGCGTTTCCCTTTGATAGAGAATCAAGGATTTTTACCTGATGCCTTCACCTGTAATGATTACTTAGAAAAGGTTCGTGATTTACATATTATAGGTGGTGTCATAGTATCTGGTTCATTCCAAGGATTTGACCAATCTTATTTAATTGACTCATTGAGAAAACTGGGTGAAAATTTTGTTGGTGTAACACAATTGCCCCATGACACACCAGATGAAGAAATTATAAAGCTTCATAGCTATGGGGTGAGAGCCATTCGTTTTAATGTAAGGCGAGGAGGTTCTGAAGATATATCTCGTTTAGATTATTTGGCAAGAAGGGTTCATGAGTTAGTAGGCTGGCACGCAGAATTATATATCGACTCCGCGTCTTTACCTGAAATCGCATCAACATTGGAAGCTCTTCCTGCCGTTTCGGTTGACCATTTAGGTTTATCAAATGAAGGATTTAATCATCTTTTATCTTTAGTCGATAAAGGGGTTAGAGTTAAAGCAACGGGTTTTGGTAGGGTTGAACTTCATGTAGAAGAGGCTATCCGTTCAATTTATTCAGTAAATCCAGATGCATTAATGTTTGGAACGGACTTACCATCAACCAGAGCAAAAAGACCATATAATCATTTGGATATTGAACTGATTTATAACGCACTTGATAAAGAACAAGCCGAAAAAGTTTTATTTAAGAATGCAATTAATTGGTATTTGACATAAAGGCTATTCAGATAAGAACAAAGATAAGGCTGCCTGCGAAAGGCAGCCTTCATAATCCAGATCAGCTCTTTCCAACTAATCAACAATATTCCGAGTATAGTATTCGATTATATCTTTGCGGCGAATAATACCTAGGAAGACGCGATCGGCGTCTACAACCGGAACGAAGTTCTGATCGGCCGCCAGCGCCAGCATGTCGTCTAAATCTGCGCTGATCGCGACGCATTCGACCTTCATCCGTTTTTTGATGGAGACGACTGGAATTTCGTGCATCGTATCGAAGCTGAGGCCAGGTGTGGCTTTCAACTTCCATAACAAATCACCCTCGGATAGCGTACCGAAATATAAGCCATTGTCGTCCAAGATCGGAATGGCCGTATAGTGGCTCTCCTCCAATTTATCCATGGCTTCTTTCATATTAGAGGATGTCATGAGGTAAGAGACTTCATTCTTGGGATATAGAAACGATTTGATGTCCATTGAATCACACTCCTTTGGTATATTAAAACATATTTCGACGCGAGGTGCATGTGGAAGTGACTGGGGCATGCCTAATACCTAGGTTGTTCCTCGGTCGCGCCAGTTCGTTGAATACAGCTTACAATTCATCCTTATGTTTTTTCTTTAAATGATCAGAAACAATACCACCAATACCCATCAATGCAAATGGTGAAATATTGGATACAACTCGCATATTTTCTAAAATAGTAATATCAGCACCAGTAAATTTATTCAGAGCTATTATTATTAATTTTGACACTAACAAGAATAACCCTATGACAAACATGCTATCAAAAAAAGCTTTCCACTTTGGGTACGCTAACTGCTTACTTTCTCGAATTATTTTCTCTTTCAGTTCATCGTCACTCCTTAATAATTCATCGATTGAAATCCAAAATAAATCACTTAAATGAATAATTACCTCAATGCTCGGAAATTTTTTTCCTGTTTCCCATTTGGACACTGATTGGCGGCTTACATGAATTTTGTCTGCAGGTCATTTTGTGACCAACTCCTTTTTCGCGTTCTTGCTTTAATCGTTCGCTAAAAATCATAATCTGTTCACCGCCTTTCATACTCCTAGTAATATAAAGGGAATTTCACGAAGTAAAGATAGCAATAAGCGCAGCCCGCGCAATATGCTCGCACTCATAAGAACCTTGATTTATCAAGGTTCTTATGAAAATATAATTATATTTTAATCAAACTTTTTTACATATTATCAAACCTTGTTGTAAAGCTTCATTAAGTTAGTATGGAAGGGAAAACTCTCCCTTCGAAGGTCTACTACTCAAGATGGTATTAAACTTTACCTTAGTATACTGGAAATAGGGTGGGGCTGTCCTGCGTGGGCAGGGGTTCGTCAATAAAGGAAGGTCGCGATTATGAATTTCCCTCCATCCACATATCACTTGCAGAACGGTTATCAGATTTTTTCCATGCTTTGATAGTTCTTAGCAATAATGCGGCTAATCAATCCAGTTCATGGATCCATATTGCAGCGTTATTTATATGTGACTGGTGTGTTGGATTTTATTTCGTGAGGAGCGGTCAGTTTAGATGTACCATTAGAGAATAACAAAATAATGGCGAATGGAAGTGCAGCGTTGATGAATATGAGAAAGCAGTCCCTCATTCATCTTGATGGTCGAACCGTAACATTAATCGACAGCGGTACAGACGACCACGGACAATACCTGTTAGTTGAGCACGTGATTATTCAGCAAGGTGCGATGAACGGTCCGCATTGGCATCCCGTTCTTCAAGAAAAATTCACGGTGAAGGAGGGACGAATGCGATTTGTGATTGACGGCAGGGAAACGATTGTGGAACAAGGAGGTTGTATCACTATTCATCCCAATGAGACTCACCAGTTCTGGAATGTTAGTGACAATCGGCTAATTGCTCTGCACGAAGTTCGTCCCCCGGGACAACATTGGAAGATGTTTGAATTCATTCACAAATTAGAATGTGAAGGGAAGTTGAACAAGAAGGGGGTTCCGTTAAACCCCTTATGGCTTGGAGTCGCCTGGAAATGCATCGATGGTTACATTGTAGGCCCGCCGCGAATCGTGCAAACGGTATTCTTGGGTGGTTTGGCACGGTTAGCCGAGTTCCTTGGGTATCGAATATGATAGGATTCACCATTCGAGCAGGCAGGATAATCCAATGATCTCTAGAATAGTATGTTTTGTGGAATTTTAATGAAGTAGGAAATGCAGAATAGACCAAAACGATGGGAAGTATTTAAGTGATTAGATCATTCGATATTAAAGATCTGGACAAATGCACAATTTTATTTTGCGAAGTTTTTAATGGAGAACCTTGGAATGATCGATGGCTGGATCATAAGGCAAGAGAATATTTATTGGATTTTGTAAACACGCCAGGGTTTATGGGGTTGATCGCGATTCTTGATGAAGAAATTGTTGGTTTTATTTGTGGACATCGCAAGAAATGGTGGGAAAATGATGAGTTCTTTGTAAATGAAATGTGTGTTCATCCTAAATTTCAAGGACAAGGTATTGGTTCGAAGCTGTTTGAAAGTCTAGAAAGAGAGCTACTTGTAAGAGGCATAAAAGCGATAACCTTGCTAACAGACAGAGATGTTCCAGCAGAAAAGTTTTACAAGAAAAACGGCTTTTTCGAAGTGAGTAGACTCGCCTTCCTTGCAAAAAATATAAATGAATAATGGATTGAAGAAGACGGACGCCTGCAATCAAATGACGATATACATATGAACTGGTATCCGCCGACTGATAGATCTGTTTTTTAGACTGAACACGGTATAATCTGTACGTGGTAATTCTCTCGCCCTCCATAACGCATGAATATTGGAGGCCATAGCCTTACGGGTCAAGCGTACAGGTCGACTTGCCTTTCTGTGAATACAATAAGGTGTATTCCAAAACAGGAAGGGGATAATTACTTTGAATCGAAATTATGACTATAACATGGGCAATGTAGCCGGCATGAGTGAAGCTGAATTTTGTCCCGATTGCCCAACGCAAACGATCTATGATCCTCCAATTACACAATATGAGAATTACTACCATCCGCAGCTTGTGAATGTCGTTCAAAATATTGAAACAATTAAGCAGCATCATTGTTGTCCTGTCTATAAGCACCATTACACGTATACGGAGAAAAATGTGATGGTTTCGGGCGTAAAACGCGGGAATCATGTTAAAGTATCCTCCAAAAAACGTTCGAAAAAATAGTCGTTTAAATAAAACAATGACCCGTAAGAACGGACACTTCGCGAATGAAGCAGCCATCATACGGGTCATAAGTTTACAATTCTACATAAGAGGATTATGAATATAAAATGAAGATTAAACGTAATTACGCTAACGAACAAGAACGGACAATTCGGCAGGGGATCCTCTCTTTTTAGAAAGGCTAGGTGATGTTGTGCAATTGATCAAAAAAATAACGGATTATGATATTGTAGGCGATGCCCCTGAAGTCCTAGACACCATATCTCGCTATGGAGCAAGAGGCGTTTTAGTTGATGATGGATGTAATGTTGCCATGATGTATATGTCAAAAACGAACCTTTACAAGTTACCCGGCGGAGGGGTAGATGAGAACGAAGATTCTGAGGATGCATTTTTACGTGAAATCCAGGAAGAAACAGGATATGAAGCTGATATTATTCATAAATTGGGGTATATCGAGGAGCATAAGAAAAGAAATGATTTTATGCAGCTCTCTTACTGTTACATAGCAAAAGCAGGGAAACGCCAGAATATGATGCTTAGTGAAAGCGAAAAGCAATTAGGTATGGTGGTTAAATGGATGACATTAAATAAAGCAATAGAAGTGATGAATGATTCCTCTATAATATGTGATGATTATTCTGATAGATTTATGATTTTACGAGATAAGACTATCCTCGAAAAAACGGTAAACATATTAACTAGGTTGGAAGTAAAGCAGAAACACTGACATACCTTTGTCAGTATTGGATGCTTATAATAGCAATTGTAAACCGATAATTATTATTTGAGGAGGAGATTAAGTATGAGTATAAAACAAACTTTACGAGGATTTGCGACCATCAGTTACTGGGCGGATGATATGGAGGCAGCAAAGGCGTGGTATTCGGAGTTGCTGGGCATTGCGCCTTACTTCGAACGCTCAGGACCAGATGGTCAACTAGCCTATGTCGAGTTTCGCCTTGGTGACTACCAGCACGAACTTGGTCTGATCAATCGCCGTTTCGCTCCTGCCCGTGATACAGCTGGCCCTGGTGGTGCCGTCATGTACTGGCATGTTGATGATATAGAAGCCACTCTTAACCATTTGAAGTCCATGGGAGCGGAAGAATACGAACCGATCCAACGCCGTGGGGAGGGTTTCATTACAGCTTCTGTCACGGATCCATTTGGCAATGTGCTGGGTATTATGTACAATCAGCACTATTTGGAGGTATTGAACTCCAGAATTTGAAGTATGGCGAAAAAAATGGATGACGCTCCGGGCGAGCTGCGATTTTTACCTAGAAAAAATAGTAAAGCCAGTCCTCCATAATGGGTTGGCTTTTTTTGTGTTATTTTAGTATGCCCAACATTCTTAAATGTAATGAAAAAAAACGTTTCAAAAATCAAAAAAGAAACCACTCCATGATCAGGAGTGGTTTTATCTTTATAAATGATGTATACTTTTTGGTTAGACTGTACTTTGTTTTTAATTGCGTTTTTGATTGTTCCGAGAGTTTTGTGAACAGACTGTTCACTTTTCACCAGCTTTTAAATAGCTTATAATTATAAGATAATAGTAGATATATTAATCTATAAACAATTGTATACACGTTATTATTGAAACAGAAAAGGTGTGTGACTAGGTCGCGCCTTGGCTTGTTGAGATGCCGAAGCAGGTGCACCTTGCCTCCTTTCTGCAAATTTTTGGGTATAAGGATGGTAAAAATGAGTAGCAGAGAAACTAAAACAGACGTCATCTTAATTGGTGCCGGAATCATGAGTGCGACTTTAGGGACACTTCTGAAAGAATTAGTACCGGAATGGGAAATTACAGTGTTTGAAAAGCTAGAAAATGCTGGAGAGGAAAGCTCTAACGAATGGAATAATGCTGGAACAGGGCATGCCGCACTGTGCGAACTTAACTACACTGTCGAAAAACCAGATGGATCTATAGATATTAGCAAAGCAATCCAAATTAATGAACAGTTTCAGCTATCCATGCAGTTTTGGTCTTATCTTGTAAACAGCAAGCTGATACGTAATCCGCAGGACTTTATTATGCCGTTGCCTCATATGAGTATGGTACAAGGGGAACAAAATGTATCGTTTTTAAAGAAACGTTTTGAAGCGATGTCCAATAATCCTCTGTTTCAAGGGATGGAATTTTCCGATAACCCTGAAAAACTGATGGAATGGATTCCGCTTATTTTACAAAGTCGTCCATCGAATGAACCTATAGCTGCAACTAAAATCGACACTGGCACTGATGTGAACTTTGGTGCTTTGACGCGCATTTTATTTGACCACTTAAAAAGTAAAAACGTCGATATTAAATATAAACATAGCGTTGATAACATTAAACGAACTAGCGACGGCTCGTGGGAATTGAAAGTAAGAAACGACAGCGGTAGCGTTGAACGCCATAATGCAAAATTCGTCTTTATTGGAGGCGGAGGAGGAAGCCTGCATTTACTGCAAAAATCCGGTATTCCTGAAGGGAAACATATTGGAGGTTTTCCGGTAAGTGGAATATTTATGGTGTGTAATAATCCGGAAGTAGCAGCGCAGCATCATGCAAAAGTATACGGCAAAGCTAAGGTTGGCGCTCCTCCAATGTCTGTTCCACATCTTGACACTAGATTTATCGACAACAAAAAATCGTTGCTATTCGGACCGTTTGCCGGCTTCTCGCCAAAGTTTTTAAAAACCGGTTCAATGTTTGATTTGGTAACTTCCGTAAAACCGGATAATCTCGTAACTATGTTGTCCGCAGGTGCAAAAAACATGTCACTGACAAAATACCTGATCGAGCAAGTTATGTTATCTAAGGAAAAGCGAATGGAAGAGTTGCGAGAGTTTATCCCGAGCGCCAAAAGCGAGGATTGGGATTTAGTAGTAGCGGGCCAACGTGTGCAAGTTATAAAAGATACTGAGGCTGGTGGCAAAGGTACACTTCAATTTGGTACAGAAGTCATTAGTGCCGCTGATGGCTCGATTGCGGCATTACTAGGTGCTTCTCCTGGTGCTTCTACCGCTGTTCACGTTATGCTTGAGGTATTTAAAAAATGCTTCCCGCAACATATGAAAGAGTGGGAACCGAAAATTAAAGAAATGATTCCTTCTTATGGCGTATCACTAATGGAAAATACAGAGCTTCTGCACGAAATTCATGCTTCAACAGCAGCGACGCTTGGACTAAGCGAAAAAGAGCTAGTTTATAGTTAATCGTTTGGATGTTTGATATTTGCACTTATAATTGAATAAGCATGTACGAAAAAAGCAATCGAAATTCCAGTTCGATTGCTTTTTATATGCGGGATTTTAAAATGGAAGTCAAAATTCAACATAAAAGGGATGATGTTCTTTATTTAAACAAAACTCTATTCTCTGCCTGAAATTTCTCCAGGTCACCATCTCTAATGCTTTCTCGATCGGAAAAAATCCTACTTCTAAAAACTCAGGGAACGTTGTTAATTCGCCTCCGATTGGTCTGGCTAAAAATAAAGTGTTACAAATACACTCCCCTACATTTTGAAAAATACCACAAAATGTTGTCACTTCTATATCGATACCGCTCTCTTCCTTTGTTTCCCTAACCGCTGCATCCTTCAACGATTCACCTTCTTCAACTACTCCCCCCGGCATTTCCCAGCCCCGACTAGGACCTTTTATTAATAATATGTCGGATTTATTGTATCCAGTCTTATTAACAGGTTGAACAAGAGCCTGAAATCACCCCCGTGATTTCAGGCTCTTGTTCTTCTCTGCTGATACATGAACATTATACAAATGGATAAGTGAAATTACACAATGTTGCATAAAAGACGATAAATGATTGTATTTACTTATAAGAATGAAGTATAATGCCTTATATACTACTTAGATATTTTACCATTATCATCATGAATAAGGGGACATTAGCATGTTTCAAGAAGAGCGGATAAACGCGATTATGGAGCATTTGAAGCAATACCAACGTGTCGATATTAAAGATATTTGTCAACAGTATGATGTATCGCGCGATACTGCCCGTCGGGATTTATTGAAGATGGAAGCGCTTGGCCTGATCGTCCGTACACACGGTGGCGCGGTTTTACCGATAAAACCAAAAGAAATATACGAGTATAAAGAGCGACTCGTGAGAGAATCCGGTGAGAAACGTGAGATTGGACATTTTGCAGCTTCACTTGTTAACAACGGAGATTTTATTATGATGGATGCTTCAACCACAGTTCAATTTGCCGCGGAAAATTTATCTTCGGAGAATAACGTTGTCGTAACTAATTCGATTGATATCGCAGATGTACTCTCCAGAAAAAATACGGTAAGAACTTATTTATTAGGTGGAGAGTTAAACGCTCGGCATCGGTTTCTATTCGGGCAATCAACGCTAAATATGTTAGCCGATTATCAGGTGGATAAATTATTTCTTGGTGCATGTGGAATTACGGCCAATGGCTTATCTTATCCCTATGAGGAGGATGGAGTTGTTAAGCGAGAAATGATTAATCGGGCAAATCAAGTCATTGTATTGGCGGACCATACTAAATTCGGAAATCAGATGTTTTATAAAATAGCAGGTTTAGAATCCATTGATTTGTTGATCACCAACCAGAAGCCGAATCAAGAAATGATGGACAATCTTAAAGAGCATCAAGTAGAACTATTAGTTGTATCGGAGGAAGATCGTCATGATTAAACTGATTGTTAGTGATTTAGATGGTACTTTGATAGACCATACGCGCCGAATGAATAATAGAGACCTTGAAGCAATAAAATGGGCTCATAAGGAAGGATTTGAATTGTGCATTGCATCAGGAAGGATGTACTCTGAAATCAAGATCGTCATGAACGAGCTCAATAATGGTTATCATGCAATAGGCCAGAACGGGGCTACTGTTCGCCTAAAGAATCTAGAATTTTTGGCATCCTCTGTTTTTGAGCCAGATGTATCTTCTCGAATTCTTCAAACAACCCGCTGCTTCGACCATTTTGTAAATTTTGTTCATTGTACAGATGATTCATTTTATTTAAAGGAACGTAATGACAAATCGCATCCGTATGAAGCTCGTATATTAACAGCTTGTACCGCGCGTTGGGATCTGGAAGCAGCATTAAAAGAGGATGAAATAAGGTGTTGTAAAATTTCCTACTTTGGTGAACTGGAAAAATTGCTTCAATTGAAGGCTGAATTGCATAATCAGTTTGAAGGTGAAATAGAAATGTTTATTTCCGACAAGGATTGCCTTGATGTTATGCCATTAAATGTATCAAAAGGAACAGCATTATCACTGTTGATCAAAAAGTTGGGGCTCCATCCAAACGAGGTCGCATGCATAGGGGATTCGTTTAATGATTTATCCATGTTTGCCATAACGGAACATAGTTATGCCATGAGCGGCAGCCATATTGATATAAGAAACCAAGCAAGCACTGTAGTAAATGCTGTATCGGAAGCGATAGATCACATCATCTCCTATAACCGTTCTTATGTAACGGATTGCGGTTGAAAGGTAAGGCGGTAGATCTTTGACGGTTATCCCAGCTGGAATTTGAATAGAGTTGATGTTCATTTAAGTTCATTCATATTTTTAATGATATGCAATGTTGGGGGGAGCGACAAAATGGAAAACGGGGCGCTTGAATATACAGGCATAGAAGCGAAGCAGTTTGCCTCTCGTGGCCAAATGGAGGAGTGGGTTCACCTCTATTTGAATTCAGCTGGTAAAAATCCTTCGTTTTCGGAAGGTCTAAAACAACGAAAACGACATTGGGTCGGTCCAATCCTGATCGATGTTGATCGGTTGGTGCGTTGTCACGGACCCGAAAACGAACCCAATATGGAGTACTATTCTACAGTAGAACAGTGGGAGCACTTAGTTGGCCGATATGAACGAATGTTTCGCGAGGGTTGGGATGCTCCACCTTTAATCATACAACATTTGAATGGCGCACTATCGGTCCGCGATGGTAATCGACGCACAGCAGCTCTTAAGCGTGCTGATATCAAAGAATATTGGGTAATCATTTGGGATGACGAAAACGTAGACAATATCTGGAACACACTGCGCAAATAAAGCAATCTAAAGCTAGAGGGGACACTATATATTGCAAGAAGGCAGCCAGTAATAGCGGCTGCCTTTTCTTCGATCAAGGGCAGTTATTGGGAGCGAGGCTTTGCAAAAGAGGCCGCTCAGATGAGATTTAATCTGAAGGATCTGGCTGGACCTTTAATTTTAGGATTTCATCAATGGATCGGGTTTTAACGATTTCCATAACGAATGTTCCCAAGTCATCGTAACTCATCGCGTTTAATTTATGTTTGAATGCTTCCGGAATGGTCTCTTTTTCAGAGATTTCTTTAATAATATCCAAAATCACTTCAACTCTAGCCTTATGTCGGTTTTTGATATCAAAACTCATGCATTCGTACTCCTGTTCTGGATCATGTTCTTTCTTGGCATTAATTATTTTGTAAATAGATGATTGCCGATTTTCTTGGTCGCTGTACGCGTCTTGAACCAAACCGATTTAGATACATCTGGATTAAAGTAGAAGAATGCATTGCCGGTTGGGTCAACGCCTTTCACCGCAGCTTTAGCCGCTTTGAACGCCGTTTGATTCGGGATAAGCCAGTACTGTCCGTCTTTTACAGCTGAAAAAGCATTTGGCTCCATAATGACTCCTTTCAGTGTATTCGGAAACTTTGGAGATTGCAGGCGATTCATTACAACTGCACCGACCGCCACTTGGCCTTTATAATCTTCGCCTCTCGCCTCTGCATAGATGACGCGAGCAAGCATAGAAAGCTCTTTTTTGTTCACCGACAATTTTTTGAGCTTTGCCCATGTTCTAGGGCCTACAATGCCGTCGCTGTGAAGTCCGTTATATTTCTGAAAGCGTTGAACTGCGTTATAGGTGGCCTTTCCAAAATTTTTATCGATGGGTAGATTGTAATAACCAACGGTATGAAGCCGGAATTGCAGTTCCGTAATGGCCTGACCCTCACTGCCGATTTTCAAGACAGGGGAAGCATCTATCTTGTCATTTGAAGCGGTTGTGATGACTAGAACGAGTGAAGCAAATAGAACAAGAAATCTGTACATGATGATAAAATCCCTCCGTATATGAATAATAGGTGATTAGATCGCTTATTCTAGCACAGCATGAATATGAAAATCTTGTTAAATTATTCTCATCTACATCCCCCCCTGAAAAAAAGGAAAACAACCGAACAGTTATATTTACAGTATGATCAGGTACTCTAAATTAATTATAAATTCACGAATATTAGGAGCGAACCATGCAGGATGACATTGAATTAGCAATGGAGAAAATTGAGCAGCTTAATTTTCGTAATCAAAGAGCAATGATGGAATTGGTAAAAAGAAGTTTGAAATTAAATGATGATGAGTTCACTAAAGAATTGCTTGTAGCTTATGCTCATCAAAACCCTATTCATATTTTAGAGGTGGCGGTTGCTCTACAATACGAAGAAATCATTAAGGCGCTGCCAGACAAATTTTCATAGTGTTTTGGCTTCCCTTCAAATAGTTCTATGCATAAAAAAATCCCACCCTAAGGTGGGATTTAAATTAGTTTTAAGCATTGACGGCTTCAGGTCTCTTTACTTGCAAAGGAGGAGGTATGAGCCATCCTTTTTCTTTGCTCATCTCAAGGATTTTTACGCCAATTGCTGTTTTAGTGATATGGTATTTAGCAAATAATGCGCCGATATCTTCTCTTATGGATTGACCCATAGCTTGACTACAAGCAACTAATCCCAATGCGGTGTCGGATCTTTGTCACCAGCGTGGATTAAGTACGCTTGGTAGCAAGATACTGCTCCTTTGTCCACTGTCGAAGCTTGCCACACACTAAAGATTTCTCCGTAGTGCAGAGGTTGATCTTTTGGATTGCCGCTTAAAACCCCCATTTAATAATGCTCCTTTTTTTAATCAATTTTCGACTTATTTATTATGTCGTTGAGCAAAATATCAATGTCTGGTACAAGTTAGAAAAAACATAACTTGAAGAACGATATTTGCGTTAAAATGTAACTGCATCCGCTTTAATTTAACGATATTAATCGCCATAAAAAACACCCCTAAGAATATATCATTAGAATAACCAAGTGGTATTCCAATCTCTATTCTTAGGGGTGCATTTCACTAAAGGGGTGTTTGTGTTAATTAACCTTACTTAAGCGTGGTCACGGTCACGTACGCGTTTTCTTGCACCAGCTAAGCCAAACAGTCCTAAAAGGCCAAGCCAGCCCCAATCAAAACCATCATCATCAGTTGCTGCATTAACCCTGTAATTGTTTGCATTCATAGTTGTTCCGCTTTGGGAACGATTCAAGTTCTCTGCAGATGCAGGGATAGCTGAGTAAATCATCAAGCACCCGATGAAGCCCATTATTAAAATTACTTTCTTCATTTACATGCCCCATTCTCATTTCGAATTTAAGACGAATTTATTTTTTGCTACATAACACAAAGTTATACTTTAAATATGTATTGACCTGTAATTTTAATCGATTAGAAATTATGATTAATAGGTCAGCAAAGAAAAAAGACGTCCTCAAACGGGACGCCTCCTTCTTGAAAGATGATATTCTGACTTTCGTAGCAAATAGCACCTATGCTTTTCACACAAACATGAGTTGAACATGTTTAGATAATAATTAACCCAACAATCGTGCCAGACATATCGAATATATTCCATCATATTCACGCTTTCCCCTCCCAAGATTAATCATCTCTGGCTGGATACGCACGTACATGTACATATATTCTTCGGAACTAGTTGTCAATTTAAGTCTTACTGAAGAGCTCAATTCAATATGGAAGAAAGACATTTGTTTGATGCGCATAAAGCTATTCGGGTGATATCGAATACCACTTTTGGTATACTTCTATTAATAAACCATCTGATTATCGGAACAAGCTAAATTGAAGGGAGATTTAAAAACGATGTATGAACAGAAAACAAAGGAAACCGACAACAGCGTAATCGAATTTATTGATAATGTCGATAATCTCAAGAAGCGCGAAGACGCATATAAGCTGTTAGACATATTTACGGAAACAACAGGTTACCCAGCTAAGATGTGGGGACCTAGCATTATTGGTTTTGGCTCGTATCATTACCGATATGAATCTGGTCATGAAGGAGTTGCACCTCTAGTAGGTTTCTCGCCTAGAAAGGCAAAGATAAGCCTGTATTTTGCGACTGGCGATACGGAGCGCGAAGTGCTGTTGCAAAATTTCGGAAAACACACTTCAGGTAAAGCATGTGTCTATATTAATAAAATAGCGGACATTGATGTTGACGTATTGAAAGCGTTAATAATCCAATCTGCCAGGTTTCTGAATGAAGCGTATCCGAATTGATACACCTGAATGGGGTCATCGAGCAGCTTACTTCCGTGATACCTGCCGATTTTAAGATGTAAACCTCTTTGCAGTAAAAGTACTTTTACTGCAGGGAGGTTTTTTTGTGATTTATTAGAGAATAGGCAGGAAGAAAACCATTTTTTGATTTACATGTAAAAAATATTTGACATTGTGTATGGTCGATCATACACTGTGTATAGAAAGCTTTACTTTTTTATAAATATTAACAGAAGAGGCGATCTGAAATGTCCTTTCAAGAAAAGAGAAACATCGTATCCTTAATGGCCACCTTACTCATTTTTTCGATCTATTGTACGTATGTGTTTCAAAAGTACCAAGAAGGGAGCTTTCAAACTTCAAATGACTTCAGCTTCTGGGGAGCTTTCATTCTAATTTTAATTCCGGTATCGATCGTAGCCAAAATTATCATCCATATCGTGTTTAGTATTGTTAATACCATTGCCACAAAAGAAAAAGAACCATTAATTACGGATGAGCTCGACCGATTAATTGCATTAAAATCCACTAGAAATTCTCATTATGTATTTATCATTGGTTTTCTACTATCCATGATACCGCTGGTGATGGAACAACCACCCTATATGATGTTCATCATACTAATTAGTTCTGGGTTATTATCAGAGATGGTTGGAATTATCACACAGCTGTATCTTTATCGAAGAGGGATTTAAAATGAGCAAATGGCATATTAGCAACAACATTCGGACTTTACGTTTTAATCATGATGAAATGACACAGCAACAATTAGCAGATAAAGCGGGGGTGACCCGGCAGACTATCGTTGCGATTGAGAAAGGTAACTACTCCCCCTCTTTGGAATTGGCTTTTCGTATTGCTCGCGTTTTCGATTTAACCTTGGAAGAGATATTCACTTTCGAGGAAAACTAGGAGGGGTTTGTTATGACAACCCGCAACAACGAAAAATCACCTCATTTTTATTCAAGTATCACAGGACTTGGGCTTCTGTTTATGGCTATTTTAGCAATGTTTTCTAATTTTTCTATTCTTGATGGCCTTATTGTTCCGGATGATGCAGCAACAACGGCTAATAACATCATATCCAACGAGATGTTATTTCGGAGTGGGTTCATTAGCTTTGTTATCGTGCTTATTCTGGATGTGCTGGTAACGTGGTCACTTTATGTTTTACTCAAACCGGTTAATAAAAATCTTGCAATACTCGCGGCGTTGTTTAGATTGGTATACACCGCCATTTTCGGAATCGCCTTGTACAATTTTTTGAATGTGCTGCAGCTTCTTAGCGGTGCTGAATACTTGAGTGTATTCACTGCCGAACAGCTGCACGCTCAGGTCATGTTATTGATCAATGCGTTTAACAATGGGTGGCTTATTGGATTAGTGTTTTTTGGATTCCACTTATTGATCGTTGGCTATTTAATTATCAAGTCAGCAGGCTACTTGCCTAAATGGATTGGGATCCTCTTGGTCCTTGCAGCTGCGGGCTATTTAATAGATAGTTTTGCACATTTTCTTCTAACCAATTACGACGACTATAAAACGATATTCCTTCTGATCGTTGCCGTACCTGGAGTGATTGGTGAGCTATCATTAGCCTTTTGGCTTCTGATTAAGGGTGTGAAAGCAGAGAGGTGAT
Source organism: Paenibacillus sp. PL91 (assembly GCF_012935325.2). Lineage (GTDB taxonomy): Bacteria > Bacillota > Bacilli > Paenibacillales > Paenibacillaceae > Pristimantibacillus. The sequence goes on along the minus strand of NZ_JABBYG020000018.1, from coordinate 75,300 downwards.
TGAGCTGACGAACAGTAAAAAACGATCACCACTGGAGGCCTAGCATGAAAAAAAGGTATGTTATGTGCTATCATGCAGAGAAAAATAAAGAAAATTAATATACGTATAATGTAAAGGCTGCTGACTCCATTGGGTCAGCAGCCTTTTTTTCCATCCACATAAAAAAGGATAGAAAATCGTAAAAAAGATCGGGATATTACAAATATATAATTTGTAAAATATGCTAAATTTGAAGCACCCAGCAAGCTAAGGAGGGAACATGATAAGCAAATTCAAATGTGCTTCCCTAACGGGAAAAGTAGTCCAATAAAAAATAGGAGGAACAAGTATGAAAAGAGTAATCGGAATTGTTTTGGCCATCATCCTCTTTGCAGGAATGATGAACTTTCCAATGAATGTTCGTGCTGCAGATTCAACTTTGGATGGCCACGGATTGCTGGGTGAATTTTTTAAATGTGTGAGAAACCCAAATAACCGCGAAGACATAACCATCTTTAATTTTGATGATTTTCGAGGAGAAAGAGCAGTTGGAAATTTAAATGGTGATTCTTTCGCAAGCATTTTTAATCAGTTTTCAGGAACTCCCGACTATAATACGGCACGTTTTACAGGAACTATCGTACCGGAATTTACAGAAGATTATACTTTTCATATGGTAGGCGATGACGGGTTCAGATTATGGATTAATGGAGAGTTAATCATTGACTTTTGGCAGCAAACCTGGGAAAAACCACAGGTTAGTATTCCGCTTTCTTTGGAAGCAGGAAAACATTATGATATCAAAGTTGAATATTTACAAGGGTGGGGAGGGTCTTGGCTTCGTATGGAATGGGAAAGCGCAAGCCAAAGTAGAGAAGTCGTTCCGGAATCGGCTCTTTATTTGCCGCCAGACCGCGTAATGACGACTAAGAAAGCGGATTTGACGGCAGAAATTCAAAAGATCGTATATTTAACGGAAAACTTTGCTGACGAAGTAACGGAAAGCGCAGTAATCCACTTAAATGCAACTAAAATGACGGCGGAGGAATTGCTTGGCTCGATTGATGACAAAGAGATTAGTGATCGAGATAAGGTAGCATTATTAATAGAGTCGATTGAGAGCTTATCTATCGCTCGATCCGATTTTATGAAAGAAATGGGCGTCACAAGCTCTTCGGTATCCGACAAATTTAATAACCCGTTATATCAAGGGCAGGACCCATTTGTAACGTATAAAGACGGATTTTATTACTTTGTATCATCCAGCAACTTAGATTCTAACAATAAAGTTTATGTATCCAAGTCCCGTACCCTGTTAGACCAGGGTGAGAAGGTAATGGTATACGATTCAAAAGGAGATCAGACTCGTATTTTTGCCCCGGAAATCTTTTTCTTTGACGGCAAATGGTATATCTATTATTGTGCCGACTTAAAAGAGTTTGGTTTCAAGCATATGGCAACTGTTTTGGAATCCGTTACTGACGATCCTCAAGGGGAATATGTCGATAAAGGTGCCTTATATGCGGGTGAAAATGGTGTGTATAAACAAGCGAACGATTTTACGGTATTTGAATACAACGGCCAGTTATATGCGGTTTGGGGCACTTTAGGCTCCGGAGAACCAGTCGGGCCGGCAATTGCCCCGATGGATAACCCTTATACGATTACGGCAGATCGCTCATTCTTGCCAGGCGGCGGCGGAGAAGGTCCCCGAGTATTGCAAAGAGATGGCAAAGTATTTATTACCATGTCAGAAGGCGACTATGCATCAGATGGTTATCGTTTATCTTATTTTACGAATACAGACGGAGATTTTTTAAACCCGAATTCTTGGACCCGTACAAATGATGTTTTCGTTGCCACCAGCGATGTATCTGGTCCAGCCAGAGCAGGCTTTGTAAAATCGGCAGACGGCAAGGAAGATTGGATGATCTACCATTCACGAGTATACCAAGATACGGGACGTAACTGGTGGCGCCAAGTCAATATTCAGAAAATCGGCTGGAATGAAGACGGAACCCCTCATTTTGGCGAACCTGTATCTCCGTATGAATGGCAAGATTTGCCTTCAGGTGATTTAGGGCTAGGCGATATGTATCAAGCAGAGGATGCCATGCTGTATGGCGATATTACAAAAGACAATAGCCATAAAAATTATCAAGGAACAGGCTATATAAACTTGCCCAAAAAATCTGGCGCTGAAGCTAGCTTTGTCGTAAACGCAGAAGAAGATGGTGATTACATCGTAGGTGTAAGATATGCATATGGCGTTCAAGTGGAGGGGGAATCTACAAACAATCCAACGACACAATTGCCTGCACAAGCAAAAATCAATGTATATGTAAATGGTATTCCTGTAAAAACGATCGAACCAGATAAAACGGCAATCAGCTGGGATGAATGGTTTACCGCTTCTGAACGGTTAGTTTTAAAAGCAGGCAAGAACGTAATCAGTTACCGTATTGATAACGATAGTATTGGCAATGTGAATGTGGACTATCTAACGTTGTATAAAGCAGATGTTCCAAATGCTGTTCCGACAACGGAAACAGGTTTAACAGGGACGCTTACAGGTGTGCCTCAAATTCCGGCAGGAAATAATTTCGATGTAAGCTATGGATTAGCTCATGTTTCGACCAGCCTAGACGATGCAATCTATGCCCAGGATCTCATATTCAACTACGATCCCGAGAAACTTGAATTTGTTTCAGTACAATCGCAGAAGGAAGGTCTACTGGCCATTGATCCTAAAGCAGATCACTCTGGGCAAGTCCGTATTTTGCTTGTAAGTCAAGGTGCGGATCATGCCGTCACCACCGATGGTGAATTGCTTAAACTAAACTGGAAAGCGATCAAAGAAACAGCTCAAACAACCATTACACTCTCTCAAGCGTTAATTGCCAACTCTGCGGGCGTGGAGACTTCACTTGCACCTGTTTCATATAAGGTACAAGTTACAAGCACTGATGAACTGAACAAGGAAGCACTGAATGCGTTAATTGCTCAAGCTCAGTCTGCTGTGAATGCGGCGGTAGAGGGCAGTGCGCCAGGGCAATATCCTATCGGTTCAAAAGCTGCTTTGCAAGCCTCGATCCAAGCAGCCATTGCAGCATCCGAGAGTGCGAGTAGTCAAGCAGAGATTGATCAAGCAGCAAACCTCTTAAATCAAGCGTTGCAAACCTTTAAAAATTCGGTCAATGCTAAAGTACCAGGAGATATGAACACGGATGGAAAAGTGTCCGTAGGCGATCTTGCAATTGCAGCTGTCAGCTATGGCAAAAGTTCGACAAGCCCGGATTGGAATTTGATCCAAAAGGCGGATATCAACCATGACGGCATCATTGATATTGTTGATCTAGCGGTTATCGCAAGAGCCATTTTTCAATAAAAAACGATATTGATGAGAGCGCTCACAAAATGGTTGTCAGTCCTCTACCGTAGCCGTAAGCTCGTTATTTAAAGGAGGAATGAAAAAGATGGAAACTACTCATTTGCATTTGCCCAGAAGTCAGCCGGAAGCACAAGGAATTCCCTCCGCAGCTGTGATTGCATTTTTAAACGCTGTACAGGAACGTCAATTGGAACTGCATAGTCTTATGCTGCTCAGACACGGCCAGGTGGTCGCAGAGGGCTGGTGGACGCCATATGCGTCAACTGTTCCTCATATGCTGTTCTCTCTAAGCAAAAGCTTCACCTCAACCGCCATCGGTCTCGCCGCTTCGGAAGGGAGGCTGTCGTTGGACGATGCGGTCATATCGTATTTTCCAGAGGATGTCCCGGGTGAAATAGAACCGAATTTAGCGCTTATGCGCATTCGCCATTTGCTGATGATGGGAACGGGCCATGCTGAGGACACAACGAGTAGAATGACCCAGAGCGAGGATGGGAATTGGGCAAAAGCGTTTCTCCAAGCATCTGTCCAGCATGTGCCTGGCACTCATTTTGTCTACAACAGTGGAGCTACCTATATGCTTTCAGCAATCCTGCAAAAGGTGACCGGTCAAAACCTGCTTGAATATTTACAGCCGCGTTTGTTTGATCCGCTTGATATTGTAGGAATGACGTGGGAATCTTGTCCCCTTGGGATTCATGTTGGTGGCTGGGGTTTAAACGTCACCACAGAGGATATCGCCAAGTTTGGCCAGCTTTATTTGCAAAAAGGCGTGTGGAATGGACAGCGCCTCTTGCATGAGGAGTGGGTCGATGAAGCAACGTCCAAGCAAATATCTAACGGAGACGGCGGAACCAGCGACTGGGCCCAAGGCTATGGCTACCAGTTCTGGCAGTGCCGGCATGGATTGTACCGCGGTGATGGCGCATTCGGTCAATTCTGTATCGTGATGCCGGAGCAGGATGCGGTATTGGCTATGACGAGCGGCACGAACGATCTACAGGGTGTCATGGACGCTGTGTGGGATCATTTGCTCCCGGCGATGGAACCTTCGCTGCTTTCGCCTGATCAGGATTCACAAGCGAAGCTTGCGGAAAGGTTAGAGGGACTGGCCCTTGAAATACCTCGCCTGCAGCCGAATTCGCCCTTGGAGGCAACGATCACTGGCAACAAATATTTGCTTGAAGACAATGCTCAGCATTGGAAAAGCATTTCTCTATCCTTTGAAGACGATCAAGCAGTAGTCGTCCTGAGGAAGCGGGAAGATGAAAACAAGATTAACGTTGGTCGGGGAGATTGGGCGGAAGGAACCTCTCGTCTGCTTCAGGATGAGGATAAACGAACGTTATCCAGCTTTACCTGGGCTGAGGATACGCTTCAACTGACGATGAGGTATGTCGAAACGCCTTTTGCCTTTACAATCCTGATGCAGTTTGAAGAAGATAAAGTCATTTTGAATGTCAAATCAAATGTTTTATCCGATCTGCCTGAAATACAAGGCCGGATAATGGCCGATCTTTAATAACAGAACCAGTCCCATTAAAGCCGCATATCCTGCGGCTTTTTTTGTTTTATGAGGCAACGCACTTGTCATATGTTGTCGAAATGAACGTTCATTCATTCCCGATGACAACTGATTTTGATAGCGGAAAAAAGGCTTGATCCGATTGGTTAATTATGGTGTAATGATCACAAACGTACGTTCTTTTTTTGTTAGGAGGTTTATATGGATATACATAATAACCATTTATTAGAGAGGCTTCAAGAGCGTATGAGCCACTTTTGTGTGCCAGGAGCTGGATTAACGATTTTTCAAGAAAACCAGCTTGAATGCTCATTGAGCCTTGGGCTTGAAGAGGCAGGGAAGCCTCTGAAAGTGAATGCAGACAGTATATTTCACGCATGCTCCATGAGTAAAATGGTCACTTCTATCGGAATCCTTAAACTAGTCCAGGAGGGTCTTTTAGATTTACAAGAAGATGCGAACGTTTATTTGAAATCATGGAAAATTCCTGAAAATCCATATACGATTGCTAAGAAAGTAACGATAAGCAGCTTGCTCGCCCATCAGTCAGGTTTCGTTGAATCGGAGGGTAGTTTTGACATTTGCCAGAAGCAGTCTCCGTTTCCCGCCCCGAAGGATTTACTATTGGGGAATACTACATATCTTTCAGAATCTGCAGAAGTTAAATATGTGCCTGACAGTGAATTTCACTACGCCGATACAGGCTTTACAATCTTAGAGCTTATCATCGAGGATGTAATGGGTGAGTCTTTCATCTCAGCCATTGACAAGTTAGTATTTGCTCCTTTAGGATTACATCAAACATTTTTTTGGAATGGTCTTTCAAAACCACGCATTGCTGAGGCAGCCGGATTAACTGCTGGACATAATAAGCATGGGAATGTGGTAGACGGAACGAGAGCACATTATCCGAATTTGTCAGGTGCTGGCTTGTGGACAACCCCATCCGAGATGGCTTTAATAGCAATCGAAGTCATTAAAGCTTGGGGAGGTGACCATGCCTCACTTTTATCGCCAGCGTTAGCCCAAAAGATGCTCACCGGCTATGGCTGCGCCCAATATGTTGGATTAGGGGTATTTCTATCCCAAGCCAACGGTGAACCATCCATGCTCTCCAAAGGTTGGGGTATCGGCTATCAGTGCATGCTTGTGGCCTATCCGCGTTTAAAATGCGGAATCGTCGTGATGACAAATAGTGAGCCGGGGAAGCCGCAAGAGGAGGCTTTAATCGGCGAAATGATTCGAAGTGTTTCTCAAGTATATAAATGGCCAGCATTATAAATTATGCAGACAAGCTTCTACCTTTACACGGAGTGAGGCAAAAACAGAAAAATTGGAGGCATTACAATGAGTCAACGCTATCGGATTACACGAGCATTTCAGGAATCGGCACATTTGGCGCAAACCATATCTTTGGAAGAGTGTAAACAATATTTTATGTCCAAGCCTGAATTCACTTATACTCCGGTATTTACAGTGACAGGCTCTACCAGCATGTCCATTGAGGGGGAATTTTTCATGTGGAGCTGCGGCGATACAAAGATTCCTTTCAGGCATTATCAAGGAGATATTTATGTATCCGGCACCAATGAGGCGGTGATCCCTAAGATGATTGAGGTAGCGAGCGAATTAAAGGCAGATGTGTCAGAAGGTTAATTAACTTTGTCGATATTTGCAACTGAAATGAGTACTATCGAAGGGGGGAGCAATGCCGTATGTTGGAGTTGTCGATTGATGAATCGGAGCGGTTAAGAAAAGTGGCGCACGCGCTTGCCTCGGATGTCCGTATTAATATTTTAAAGCTGTTGAATTTCAAGCAGGAAAATATCGTTGATATCGCTGAAAAGTTAGACCTGCCTGTATCGACTGTCGCTTCCAACATCCGAGTGCTGGAAAACGCAGGCATAATCGTGACAGAAGTGCTGCCTGCTTCCAGAGGGACGATGAAGGTTTGCTCAAGAACGTTTGACGATATACATATGCAATTGAATGTAAACGCTGGTTACAACAATCAGGCGAGCGTCTACCAAATTGATATGCCGGTCGGCTGCTACACGGATTGTGAAATAAACCCGACCTGCGGCTTAATTACGGAAACCGGAATTGTACAGCCGGTGGACGAGCCATCCCATTTTTATCATCCGAGCAGAATTTCAGCACAATTGCTCTGGTTTAGCCGAGGATATGTTGATTATAAATTTCCTCCGTTGTCGGAGACGAACGCAGAAATTAAATCGATACAATTTTCGATGGAGCTATGCTCCGAAGCGCCAGATTACGATCACAATTGGCCGTCGGATATTACGATATGGATCAATGGTATCGAAATCGGAACATGGACTTGTCCTGGTGATTTCGGCGACAGGAGGGGAAAGCTGAACCCGCATTGGATACCCGATAACCATACGCAGTACGGGCTGCTTAAAACATGGAAGGTAGACCACGCGGGGAGCTTCCTTGATGACGTAGAAATTTCCAAAGTGAAGCTGAACGAGCTCAATTTGAGCAACAATAGGTTTATCAGTTTACGAATCGGAATCAAGCAGAATGCGGTGCATATCGGAGGCATCAATATATTCGGCAAGCAGTTCGGCGATTATAACCAAGATATCATTATGCGGATTATCTACCAATCGGATACGTAAAACGAATGGTTTCACAATCATAACATTCCAGCGAATGATGTAAAAAAATATAGAATCGGCGATTATTTTGTCTATAAAAATGCGTGAAAAAAAGTGCCATATTCGACAAATATACGGGCGGTCCTAGATAGGACGGCCTATTTCTTTTGTCATATCTTTCAAGCTCAAAGGACGGGCTCCGCCATTCATTACAACAATTCGGTAACAATCAAAAAAAAGAGAAAAAACTGTTGACGGATCGTTTTTTCTCTTATAGAGTGTAAATCAACGTTAGGGTTAACGTTAATGCTGCAAAATAATAAGAGGGAAAGGAGCGATGATTTATCCATTTTCCGAAGAACAATGTAAGCATAAACATTCGTTTCTTATTATTTATTCGAGGGGGATTTCTATGAAAAGTACCAGACTGTATACAGTTGTACTAGGGATGCTGCTTGTTGTGTCATTAATGTTAAGCGCTTGTTCGTCAGGCAATGGAGGCAATAGTGGAAATAGCGGCAATGGGGGCAATAACGGAAATACGGAAGCCACAAATGAAAGCGCTTCAAATACGCCGGATGCTGCTCCGGCCGAGAAAGTAACTATTACCTACTGGAACATGTTCGGCGGTGGAGACGGCGTAATCATGAACAGCCTCGTGAAGAAATTTAACGATGAACATAAAGGACAAATTGAAGTTAAGGCATTGACGCAAGATTGGGGCCAATTTTATACGAAGCTGCAAACCGCTGTTTCCGGCGGAAACGCACCTGATCTTGCGATATCCCATACGTCCAAATTAAGCGAGCTAGTGGATCTTAAAATTATCGAGCCATTGAATCCTTATATCGAATCGATGGGCATTGATTTAAGCGGATTCAATGAAAACATGGTGAACGCAACGATGTTTGACGAACAGCAATACGCATTGCCGCTTGATGCTCATCCGCTCATCCTGTATTACAACAAAAAAATTCTTCGTGAATTGAATTTGCTGGACGAAAGTGACAAACCGATCATCGAGCCTGGCCCCGATGGATTTAAAAACTTCCTGCAAAAAATCAAAGACGGTGCTCCAAAAGGCATTGCGAATATGCTGCTCGCCTCCACAGGCGAGGATCCGTACCGGATATGGTGGGCGCTTTATAACCAGCTTGGCGGAGAGGGCATGTTCGATGAATCCGGCCAAAAAGTGACACTAAATAATCCGCAGGGCAAGCAGGCTGCAGAATATATCAGCGGTTTGTTCGAGAGCGGCTTGATCCAGAGAAACATGCCCAAAATCGGCGAGACGTTCCAAGCAGGCAAAGGTGCCCTTTTGCCAACAGGCGTATGGTTTACCAGCACGTTGGAAGCGACTAAAGGGCTGGAGTTTGGGGCCATACCATTCCCGCAAATCTATGACAAGCCTGCTACATGGATAGATTCGCACAACTTCATCCTGCCGATCCAGAAGAAAGGGCAAGACGAGAATAAAGTAAGGGCATCGATGACATTTGCCAAATGGGTGACAGACAATGCTGCCGAGTGGTCCAAGGCCGGACATATTCCGCCATCCACAACTGCTGTAGAGTCGGAAGCATTCAAAAGCTTGCCTTATCGCCAAGATTATCTGCAAGCAGGCAACGATGGCGTATACTTGCCGAGATCTCCGAAAATGTGGCCGGCGAAAGACCAGCTCGTCCAAGCGCTTGACACGATTTGGTCCGGCAAAGCACCTGTCGATAAAGGTTTGGATACAGCCGTACAAAGCATGGAAAAACTTCTGAACCGATAAAACATGCACGTGCAGCGGCGTTATGGTGACGTAACGCCGTTGCATGATTGGAGGTGAAACATGAACCCGGTAACGATGACGGATCCGAATTTGGCGGATATGTCTATAGGCAAGCGAAAAAGGAAGCTGTTTAACGAATTGCTCGCAACCGGATTCCTTGCTCCCTATTTCTTTTTCTTTATTCTCTTCTCGATCATTCCGATTTTTTACGGACTGTTCGTCAGCTTTCATGATTGGACCTTGATTGGCAAGGAAGGGTTTGTCGGCATTCAAAATTACATTTATGCGCTCAAGGATTCGGATTTTTGGGCGTCCTTATGGCATACGACCTATTTTGCCTTAATCTCAACGCCATTTATGATCTTAACGCCTTTCCTGCTTGCTTTGATTCTCGATTCGAAAGTGAAAGGCAGAACGTTTCTGCGTACCATATTTTTTATGCCTAATATTTTATCGGTAGCGGTCGTCAGCTTTATCTGGATATTCGTCCTTGCCCCATATTCCGGTTTGCTAAATACGGTGCTGCATAACTTAGGCATACTCAGCCCGGAAACGGAAATTTTTTGGCTGAACGAGCCGCATTTTGCCTGGATTTCCATCGTCATGATTACGCTTTGGTGGACACAGGGCTTCAACATGATCGTCATGCTCGCAGGGCTGCAGGATATTCCCGTTGATCATTACGAGGCGGCTACACTCGATGGGGCAAATGCGTGGCAAAGGCTAAAGTTTATTACTTTGCCTGCGATGCGCGGATTGATCGTTCTCATCACCGTGCTGCAGGTTATCGCATCCTTTAAAGTTTTCGGCCAGGTATGGCTCGTCACGCGCGGCGGACCCGGCAACGAAACCCGAACGATGATTCAATATATCTATGAAACGGGCTTTACCGCCAACGATCTCGGATTATCGTCTGCGATGTCATTTATTTTCTTTGTTTTTCTAATTGTGCTCTCATTCATCCAGTTTAAAGTTTTCGGCAAAAAAACGGATTAAGGGGAAGAAGAGATGAACGAATTCGCTGGATCCAAAAAGTGGACTTTTCCGAAAATAATGCTGTACATTGCAGCTTACGGATTGGCAATCATCTTTATTGTTCCGATTCTCTACATGCTATTCACTTCACTAAAGCCGCCAGGAACCGCTATGGGGGAGATGATCGACCGCTTTTTGCCCCCATTTTCGTTTGAGAACTATGCTTATATTCTCGAGAATGCGCCGGTTATCAAGTGGACGATGAACAGCTTGACGATCGCCGTTATCGTTCCGATACTCAGCCTGATCATGGCTTCCTTGGCCGCGTTTGCACTTTCTAGAATCGATTTCAGCTATAAAAAGCTAGCCTTCTGGCTTATTCTCAGCGGCATGATGATTCCAGGAGAAGCGACAATCGTTTCCTTGTATATGGTGGCTAACAGCTTGAACATTCTTGATTCTTATGCTGCGCTTATTCTCCCGGGCCTTGCAGGACCGCTCGGCGTGCTGATCATAAAGCAATTTTTTGATGGGATGCCCAATGAGCTGGTTGAGGCTGCCAAAATGGACGGCTGCAGTCTGTTCCGAGTGTGGTGGAATATTTTTATTCCGTTATCCAAGCCGGTGTTGTCTACATTGATGATCTTTTCCTTCCTTGGCACATGGAACGATTTTTTATGGCCGTTTCTGGCGATCCAATCGGAAGATTTGTTTACGCTGCCGATCGGCATTCCGTTCTTTATGAGCTCCTATAATCAGGACGAAACCTTGCCCATGACGGTAAACGCGTACGCTTCGGTCCCGATCATCATTATCTTTATCATTTTCCAAAAGTATATTGTAAAAGGCGTTACCTTATCTGGAATTAAAGGTTGATTGTAATCATGAAAATAAGATTAAAAGATATCGCGGCAAAAACCGGCTACAGCATCAACACGGTGTCCAGAGCATTAAAAGGGAAAGGCGACCTGACGGAAGCTACGAGACAATTCATCCTGCATACGGCTAAAGAAATGGGATATATCCCAAATGGCATTGCCAGAGGGCTGCGTTCCGGCTCAATGAAAACGATTGCGGTTATTCTAAGCGATCTCTCCAACCCTTTTTTCTCTATCATGGCAAACTTTATCGAAGTGGATGCAAGGAAGAAGGACTATGCCATCTTTGTGCTAAACAGCGGCGAGAAACAGGAAATGGAAGAGCAGGCGATCTATCTGGCCATCAACAAAGGGGTGGACGGCATCATTCTGTTCCCGGTTCAAGGCAGTACCGGAAGCGTAGGGATTTTGAAGAACGCCAACATCCCATTCGTTTTGGTCGGTAGGCATTTCGAGAATGAGCAGACCGACTATCTCATAACCGATGATGTCCGGGGAGGCTACTTGGCGACCGAATACTTGTTAAGCAAAGGGGCGAAGCGGATTTTGTTTTTATGCGGTCCCAGCTCTCTTTCTTGCTCGCGTGAAAGGGAGGAAGGCTATAAGCAAGCACTCGCCGCTTCCGGCATAGCATTTGATTCTTCATTAGTCGTCTATCATGAAGTTACGATGGGCAATACGTATGCGTATATGAAGGATTTCGTGCAAAGCAGAGATGATTATACAGGCATTTTCGCATTCAGCGATCTGATCGCATTGGAAGCGATTTATGCCATACAGGAAGCGGGTTTCCGTGTACCAGAGGATATTAAAGTCGTTGGCTACGATAATATCCAGTCCCAGCTGTTTTATCCCTTCCCGCTTACAACGATCAATATTGCCAAGGAGAAGATGGCGGGGCGCGCAGTTGAAATCATCCTGAACAAAATCAAAGGTGAAGCGGAGAAAGAATTTTATCAGGAAGTTTTTGATACGGTCTTAATCGAACGCAAAAGCTGCTGAGCAGTTTCACTAGCAATCATAATCTTATTTAAAGGAGAACAAAAACAATGTCACAACATTTCAGGCCCCCTGCAGTACCGCTAGTAACGGTTGATCCGTATTTCAGCGTATGGTCTACTGCCGATTGCCTTACTGACCAACATCCTACTCATTGGACCAACAAACGCAGCAGCATGACCGGATTGATAAGAATTGACGGCCAGACGCGCCGGTTTATGGGGATGACGGAGCTTGCCGAGGGAAGCGATTGCTCGGAACCGGATGCCCTCAAACAGACGAACCTGGAAGTGACAGCGACGTCCAGCAAATACCGGTTTGAAGGGGATGGCATTCGGCTGGAGGTCGATTTCACCACGCCGCTGCTGCTTGACGATCTGGAACTATTATCGCGGCCGGCTTCATACGTTACGTTCCGTATTCAATCCATTGACGGCAAATCGCATGAAGCGAAAATTTATTTGGACGTTACCGGCGAATGGTGCGTCAATACGCCGGATCAGAAAATTGTCTGGTCCCGCAAAGCGATTGGCGACGGAATCGAGGCGCTGCGCATGGGCAGCGAGCAGCAGCCGGTGCTGCAGCGTGTTGGCGATGACGTGCGGATTGACTGGGGATTTATGTACCTGGCCGCTTCCAAATCCGCATCTACAAGTACAGCGATTCAGTCTTATCGGCTGCGCAACCATTTTATCGAATCGGGTAATGTAAGCTTGCCGGATGACGAGCGTATGCCGCGAGCTGTGGAAGACGATACGCCGGTAATGGCTGTGCAATTCGATTTTGGCGCTGTAAATGAGACAGTGCAATCAGAGTATGCGGTGCTGGCTTACGACGACATCCATTCTATCGAATATTTTAACCAACCGCTTAATGCGTATTGGCGAAGGAACGGTATTTCATTCGAGGATATGATTGCCGCAGCTTTCTCGCAATACGATGAAATCATCGGAAAATGCGAAGCGTTTGACCGGGAATTGCGGCAGGAGAGCGAGAATGCGGGCGGATTGCAATATGCGGATATACTGTCGCTCGCTTATAGGCAGGCGATCTCGGCGCACAAGCTGGTCGTCGATGAGAACGCCGAGATTCTGTTTTTGTCCAAGGAATGCTTTAGCAACGGCTGTATTGGCACAGTGGACGTCAGCTATCCGTCGATTCCGCTGTTTTTGCGGTACAACTCCGAGCTTGTTAAAGGAATGATGCGTCCGATTTTTCGGTATGCAGCCAGCGAACAATGGCCGTATGATTTTGCCCCTCACGATGTGGGCTGTTACCCGGTAGCTAACGGTCAAGTATACGGAGAGAACAAGCTCGAATACCAAATGCCGATCGAGGAATGCGGCAATATGCTCATTATGGCGGCAGCCGTTTGTTTATCTGAACAGAACGCGGGCTTTGCAGAGAAGCACTGGGAGCTGCTTACGAAATGGGCGAACTATTTGATAGAAAACGGTCTCGATCCGAATAACCAGCTGTGTACGGACGATTTTGCCGGTCATCTAGCCCATAATGCGAACCTTTCAGTTAAAGCGATCATCGGTATCGGAGCGTATGCCATTTTGTGCAGAATGCTTGGGAAAACGGAAGAAATGTCGCGTTATTCCGATACGGCCAAAGAAATGGCAACGCAGTGGATCGCGATGGATGAGGCAGGCGACCATTATAAATTGACATTCGACAGCTCGGAAGATACATGGAGTATGAAATACAATCTCGTATGGGACAATCTTTTTGGACTGGGCTTGTTCCCGGGCGATGTGCTGGCGAAAGAAATTCCTTATTATTTGGCCAAACAAAACCGGTACGGCACGCCGCTGGACAGCCGAAACACGTATACGAAGTCGGATTGGCTAGTGTGGTGTGCATCAATGGCGCCATCGAAGGAGGATTTTGCGAAAATGATTGCGCCGCTGTGGGATTCGCTGCATGAATCGCCAAGCCGTGTTCCCCTCACCGATTGGTACGATACGGTCACGGGTAAGCAAATAGGCTTTCAAAACCGAACAGTTGTTGGCGGATTTTATATACAGCTGTTATCTCCGTTTTAACGTGGCATTACGGTGTTGAGTGTATCTATATTACGGAAGCAGGAGCTTGCCAAAAGGCAGCTCCTCTTTGTTATGTCTAGCTTACAATTGAGCTTTGGTCGTTTGGCTGCTTAGTTTAATAAGAAACGCAACCATAAGCAGATATGAAGCGTCTGTTTTTTATATAGCAATAGGATGGATAAAGGGTTAGGATTGGATAATATGCTTTATTATTCCACCGAAATTGTGGCTTTAACAGTGATTTATAGGGAGGAAGCTTATGAACGTATATACTAACTGCCGCTTGTTTATATTTGCTGTTGTCGCAGCTCTGCTTTTACTCTCGGGTTGTGGTGGCCCGAGTAAAGAAGACGTTATGAAGGAATTAGTACCTTCTGGTGAAGCAAAGTCAAGAACGTAATGTGAAGTGGGATAAGGCTCTTGGATTGAAGGAGTTTCCCATGTATTTGATCATCGATGCTGATGGTATCGTGCTTGAAACCCCATTTTTGAGCCAAGTACAAGATTTTTTAACACAAGAATTGGTGCGAAACTGATGGAACGGATGGAATCGAGAGGGGGGAGACAAATAATGACGGCTAGCAAAAATAAAGCATTTGGTATCGTGATGTTCGTAAGTTTGCTTGCGTTGCTTTCATCAGGCTGTTCTTCATTATTTGAAGCTGAAACGCTTGAAACTGAAAAAAATAATGGAAGCGCAGTAATTACACAGACATCAGTTGAGTTGTTTAAAGGCGATGGTGCAAAGTTTCAGCCTTTTTTAGGTCCTATGTCCGGAGCTTTTAAATTGAGCTATGAAGGAAATAAACCAAACGCAATAATGGATATTGATATATGGCAAAATGGCAAGAAAGTAGCTTCAGCTGGCTCTATCGGTGATTTGTTCTTCCATTCGGATGCAAAGATGAGTCGCGAAGTCGAAGTTATCATATCAATTGATACATTTTTCATCGAAGGACAGGATACATTTAACACGATTAAAGTCAGTACAAAAAATGACTCCGGATCATCGACTGCTACCTTTACCATTCCATGGGATAAAAAGTTAACCGCAAGAGGATTAATCTATCATAGTGAACCCCGTACTTTTACTGCCGATGAACCTGTTTATCTTTGGGGAATGCAAGCAACGAGCAACAATGTAATAAGCGCAGCAGATCTCTCGCCAGAGTCGCTAAGCGGACTTGAACGGGCACTCATCTTTACTTTGCGATTTGAAGATTAGCGACTGAGAAGCAGCGGCAGCCAAGGACATGATTTCGTGTCCGAAGCTGCCGCTGCTTTTTCTGAAATTAAATGGTCGCTTTGCGCAGCAGAAGGTAAGACGCCGCCGCGAATATGACGATTAATGGAAGCATCCAAAGCGTATAGTCCACAGCAGATTGTTCACCCATCCATTTAAAGATGGAAGGATACCAATCCAAATAATTTGCCAGAAATCCTAAAACGGTAGACACCAGCAGCATAACGCCTGAAATGATAAACATGCCATTACGGCCAGTACGCTTGTGTGTTGCAGCAATCAAAATCCCCGAATAATGCATGAATAATAAGAGGACCAGTGGCACCGTTAATTGATTGATGAGAGGACCGTCGCTGAGATAAGGCACATGAAAGTAATTCAAATCACTTCCCCAATCGTTCGTCCAACCTTCCGTGAGACCGAGAAGAAACAGTAGAATGGTGGATCCTATGCTTGTCAAAATAATGATGGCCGAGGTTCCCAGAAAGTAATCCGTTCTACTTACACTCATGCCAAGGGCGAATGGAAAGGTTTGTGCCAGCGTAATAATTCCTGCTATAAACATATAAATGTAGATGGAGGCAACACCACCGGTTTGGAGAGGCTCTTCAACAAGATAGCTGATAAGAAGATTGATTAAGAAGCTTGAAAGCATGACTAGCCAAGGGACGATAAACCACGACCATTTATCCCTGCTGTGCATTTTCACGACGCTTACGACTCGGTTCATTAGACTTCAACCGCCTTTCTATGCGTTTTGCCATTCGTCAGATAAATAATTAATTGCTGGAGGGATACGGGAGCAAGCTCAAGTCCCAATGCTTCCGCCTGCTTGCGTTCACGGGCATCCCAACGGCCCATTACGGTTGCCGTTACCAAGTTGCCGAAAGGCTCGCGATGGATGACCTCCTTGCCTGCCGTGAAGGATTCAACAGCAGCTTTAGGTCCCGCCAAAGTAAACGCCCGGCCGCGAAGCGCCTCTGCTTCCTCATCTATGATCAAGGTCCCATTATCAATGACCAATACATGCTCAAGGATGCGGCTTACTTCATCGATGAGATGCGTGGACAAAATAACCGTTCGCGGATGCAGTGAATAATCTTCAATCAGACGATCATAAAACAAGCTGCGGGCGACCGCATCCAGACCCAAGTAGGGCTCGTCAAAAATCGTGAGCGGCGCACGGCTAGCAAGGCCGACAATAATTCCGACAGAGGAGAGCATGCCTCTGGAAAGCTTCTTCATTCTCCGTTTCAATGGAAGCCTAAAATCCTCAGCCAGTGAGAGCGCATAGTCTTGATCCCAGTTGGGAAAGAAAGAAGCAGATATATTCAGTACATCGATAATGCGATAAACATCAGGGTATTTTTGGCTTTCCTTAATAAAACAGACCTGGCTGAGTACACGGTTATTCTCGTAAGGGGCTTCACCGAATACTTTAAGCTCACCGCTTGTAGCGAATAGCTGGGCAGTGATCATATGCATGATCGTCGTCTTGCCAGCCCCGTTCCTGCCCAGCAGTCCATAGATTTTCTCCTTATCCAAGGAGAAGCTTACATTATTAACTGCTATAACATCCCCATAAGACTTCACCAGTTGGTTCAACTCGACTATTTTACCCATTACACATTCTCCCCTCTTCGGATCATATCCGTTAACTGTTCGGCCGAGATGCCGAGTTTCTTCGCTTCCCGGACCATCGTTACCACATACTCTTCAAAAAATTGCTCTTTCCGCTTCTCAATCACTTTCGCACGAGCCCCCTCTGCCACAAACATGCCAATCCCCCGCTTCTTATACAAAATTCCTTCGTCAACAAGCATATTCACGCCTTTCGCCGCAGTTGCCGGATTTATCTTGTAAAAGGCGGCAAACTGGTTGGTCGATAGTACCTGAGATTCCTCGGACAGTACACCTTCAATAATCTCATCTTCAATCTGCTCTGCAATTTGAATAAATATCGGACGGCTGTCGTCCATCATAATGTTCATTCGTTTATCACCACCAAACTGGTTAACTACTCATGTAACTAACTATATAACCTAACGATTTGGATGTCAATGCCAATTTTAGAAAATAGGCTATTCATGTTCTTTTTCCATTTGGTTTTGCTCAATGGCTTCCATCGATTTTTATTAAATAGGGGATCTGTTTAATACTTGTCTTTATTTAGGTAACAAAAGCACAGTCAAAAAACGCAAGCTTTTAATAGATTAATAGAATCTTAAGATTGAGGAGTGACGCAAATGGGTGAAATGTATCATTTTTGCAGGAGGAATATGAATTGTAGAGTTCGCGTTCAAATGCGTAACGGGGAATGCTTTGAGGGCGTTATCGTTAACGTGGATAACGATAATGTTTATTTAAGGAGAGCGGATGGTGTCCGAGCATCTGGCTGGTTTGGGTTTGGATTTGGCGCTGGTATTTTTGCTTTATCGCTGTTTGCTCTGCTTGCTATCGCTTTGATTTAGGTCCTATTTGTAATCCAAGATAGTCGTCTATTATTGTTGGTTAAAACATCAACAGAGTGCTAAAAAGGCAGCCCCCATAGGCAATGTCATTTAGTTAACTCAAAGACAAGACCGGGAATAAAA
This sequence comes from Paenibacillus sp. PL91, assembly GCF_012935325.2. GTDB lineage: Bacteria > Bacillota > Bacilli > Paenibacillales > Paenibacillaceae > Pristimantibacillus. Next base: position 57,264 of record NZ_JABBYG020000018.1, on the reverse strand, counting down.
ATGGAATCCAAAACGGCATGGGAAAAAGCCCAGTGCCGTTTCTTTTTTTGGGGTATTCGGATTTTGTGGTGGAATGAACGATGTCAATGATCCGCATTTACCATAAAATGGTAAATACTAAAAAACGGGACAAGAAGGAGGAAATGAATGTACGGTACAAGTATAGTCTACTAGAAAATTAAAATCCGGTTGAAATGTTTTAATTATGATTGTGACAAGATGCCGGAACATAATTAGGGGTACCGCCAACATTCTAACGAAAATATACCTAAGCCCTGAATCGCGTCTGACTTGGCGTTTCCCCTTTCCTTTCTCTTAGTTTGGTCACCCGACAAACTGAATTAGACTGACTCATAAAGAAGCAGTGACGGACTAGAAATTCGAAAGACTAGACTTTCGCTGCTTTTATTGGCTAACGTGCCGTGGAAGTTTAGAGTGACTCGGATAAAACTCTGATCGCTTGAGACTGTTAAGACGGGTCCAGCACAGCATCATTATCGGCCACCGGAATCTGCTCAGTTGCCAGCATCAATAAGAGCAGACCGAGAGTGCGAATAATATTCATGAAATGGATTGTAAAATTCGAACGATCTCTTTTTCAATATCGGAATCGTCAACAGAATCCAGATATTCAGGTCTAATCACTTGATACCGTTTCATTTTATAAAATTCCATAACTGCTTGTTTCAAGGTGAGATCATACCACTGAATACTAAATGTCGGTTCCATGATGCGCCGCAGCGTAGCATCATCTTGAACCAAAGACAGCATAGCGTGTATTCTGTTGAAAATCTTCTTATCCATCCCGCTTTCAAAAAATGTTTGTAAATTTTTATTCCGATTTTGTTGGGCAACGACAAGAGTTTCAAAAAGCCGCGGATAGTATTCCTTGAGGTCTTGCAGGAACAAATCGGATAAATATATAACACATATCAACGATTGCAGAAACGTTTTTTGAAAACGCTCAATAAAAGAGACGGAATCATCATTTACAACGGCATCAGCCTGCTGCAAATAGTTAATTCCATGCTCTACAACCTGCTCGATGATTTCATCTTTCGATGAAAAATGCTTATAAAGCGTCACTTTGCTAATATCCATATGTTTGGCGATATCGTCTATTTTCAGTTGGCTGAATCTGGTTTTTCTAATTACAGGTTTGATTTTACTAATATAATGTTCTGCGCTCACGGGTTTTCTCACGATTGAAGCCTCCTTTGATGCTCATCACTAATATTATAATATAATCGTTGTTATCACAAACGAAAATTATTAAATTAACTATTTTAATAATATTAGTTTATTTATTTAACCCCTTGTTGTATAATCGGTCCTGTAACTAATATCCAAATTACGGATTATACAGAGGAGGCAAGATTAAAATGGAACATTCCAGTAAGGGCAAGTACGCTGGTAAGAAAGTCGTGATCACGGGAGGCAGCAGCGGGTTCGGCTTCACAACGGCGAAGTTGCTGGCGGATGAAGGTGCGTGCGTTCTGATCACCGGGCGTACCCAAGCTACGCTCGACTCGGCTCGTGAACAACTTGGCGACAACGCGGTCGCAGTGCTAAGCGATGCCGCGTCTCTCAAGGATATCGACGCGTTGGCCGACCGGGTGAAGGCGGAGTTCGGCACGTTCGATGCCTTGTTCGTTAACGCTGGCGTCACGCGCTTCGCCCCTTTTGAGGCGGTGACGGAGGATGTGTACGATGAGTTACTTACAATTAACGCCAAGGGTCCGTACTTCACCGTGCAGAAACTCGCCCCGTTGCTGAGCGAAGGAAGCGGCGTGGTGCTCACCACCTCTGTCGTGAACGTGTTGGGGATCCCGATGATCAGTGCATACGCGGCCAGTAAAGCAGCGCTGCGCTCCATGACTCGCAGTATGGCCCGCGAGCTGTTGCCGCGGAAGATTCGCGTCAACGCGGTCAGCCCTGGCCCCATCGACACAGGCATCTTGGAGAAGTCGATGCCGAAGGATGCAGCCGAACAAACTAAGGCGCAGATGAGCCAGGAGAATCCGATGCTGCGAGTAGGCGACCCCCTCGAGGTTGCCAAAGCAGTCGCATTTCTTGCGTTCGACGCCACTTACACCACCGGGGCTGAGTTCCCTGTGGACGGAGGCGGCTCTCAGATCTAAGTTACGGTGATAACCGTTCATCACCTGTTCCTACGTTGCAACATCTTCCACTTGTGTGGCGATCAGATTAACCCCTTCGAGCTGATGATTAACAGCTGCAGTATCTTCGAGCTGCAGCGAGAGTACGTGGGCCCATTGAGGCTACCGCCCACCACTATAAGGAGGACTTTATTATGCGTATTTTTGTCACAGGAGCAGCAGGCTACATCGGTTCCGCCGTCGTCCGCGAACTTATTGATGCCGGTCATAAGGTCATTGGCCTTACCCGCTCAGACAATGGCGCCGCGGTACTGAAGGAAGCTGGGGCCGAGGTGCACCGCGGTGCCCTTAACGACCTCGATAGACTTCGCAGCGGCGCCGCCGCTGCGGACGGCGTCATTCACCTGGCGTTTAAGCACGACTTCTCGGACTTCGCCGGATCGCTCACAACCGATCTGCGCGCCGTCGAGACAATGGGGGCGGCACTCGAGGGCTCCGGCAAGCCGTTCGTGATCACCGCTCACATGAATGGGGCGGCATCGGAGAACGCGGCGTTCGCGCTGGCTGGAGTGCGATCATCGGTCGTCAATCTCGCACCGTCCGTGCACGGCGAGACAAAAGCTGGCTTCGTCTCAATGTTGATCGACATTGCTCGTGACAAAGGCGTCTCGGCCTACATCGGTGACGGGTCCAACCGCTGGCCGGCCGTACATCGCCTCGATGCGGCGCACTTGTTCCGCTTGGCGCTGGAAGCCGCCCCGGCGGGGTCACGGCTTGACGGGGTCGGAGACGAGGGCGTGCCATTCCGCGACATCGCCGGCGTCATCGGTAAACACCTGAACATGCCGGTGGTCAGCATTTCCCGCGAAGAGGCAGAAGCCCACTTCGGCTTTCTCGGCCGCTTGGCGGTGCTTGACATCCCGAGGTCGAGCGTACAGACTCAGGAACTCTTGGGATGGCGGCCTGTGCATCCCGGGCTAATCGCGGATCTTGAACAGGGTCACTATTTCAACGGCTGAACGCTCATCGACTCTCTCGGTGTCGAGGCGTGAAACTATACTTCGAAGCTGCCGACAACAATCGGCAGCTTCCGCTGTGCTAACTGGCCTCTTATTGCAGATGAGTAGGGACAGTAGTGCGTGCAAGTTCTTGTTCATTAACTATTCATGTCCTTGTTCCTCCGACACGTTTTCAATAGGCATTCAATCTTCTTTTCCGTTTAGAAAACCATATTTCCTGTAACCATTTTCTTGAAATGTTGGATTGTGGATTTCGCTCATTCCACCACAAAATCCGAATACCCTTTTTTTGTTGCTAGCAAGGAAAACAGCGCACAGCAAACAAGCGGATGTAATATCCACTTAAAAAAATGTTCATTGGAAACGAATTATGCTACTCTGTAGACGAAGCTAACAGCTGATTTACAGCGGATTTTGCGCGCATTCTTCTGCCCTTGGCGAATGGGTCGAATCGGCAAAATGTTTTTGCGAATCAGCGCTTCAACATCGGGCGGGGGTTCATCGTCCCGTGAGCGCAGGAAATGTCTACAAACGTGAACGGCGACCGTGAAGTTGACTTGGTATGGGTGTCGTTTATCCATTTGAGAAATGACTACGTGCGAGGTAATCATTTCAGCGAAATTGTACATGATCATTCTTGCGAATACCTCTTGGATGATGGACTCTTGTCTCTTTGCGTGAAAATTCGTCAGACCGACGGTATATTTTAATGCCCTGAAAGAGGTTTCAATACCCCATCGCATGTTATAAATAGAATTGATTTCATCGGGTGGGAAATCAGCGGCGGAAAGATTCGTAATGACGGTTTCATAAGCGCCACTCGGCAGGACGAAACGAACAACCCGAAAGGAAATCGGGTAAAACAAGTTCTCTTGCAAATCCAAAAATCAAAGGTAGAAGTGGAAGGGACGAACTTGTAAATCTCGGGATGAGCCTTGATCTCTTTGGTTTGTTTTTTGGTGAGCGTCAGATGAAAGTCACGATCGAACTCTCCGCTAGAGGGCAAACGCAAGCCCGAAAGAATACCATTGGAATCCAAATCCTTTACCCGTATGACGTAATTCCATCCTTTGCGTTCAATATGCGCGAAATTGTTGTAACTTTCGTAACCTCGATCACTGATCACAATGGTTTTGCCTGTGATGGGGGAACGGTCAACCATATCTGCCAGTGCCCTTCCCTCGTTCCACAGCCTTCGAGGTTGAACGATGGCATCAACGTAAAGACTGTTGCACAAGTCATAGACTGCGTTCAAATGCAGAAGATTATAGCCTTTCGTGTTCGATTGACTTTGAAAATATGTGTCCGTGTCCGCAGAGTCCGTTGCGATGTGCAAATCTGAACCGTCAATGGCAAGTAATCGATATCCTCGGTAGCCCTTGAAATCCGTATACGATTGCGTAAATTCGTGAAACAAGAATTCCACAGCAGACGGCTTGATTTTATTCCTCTGTTGAACAAAAGCGGACGTGGTGGCGGTGTTTACGTCATAGCCCTGCGATTCCAAGAGTTCCTTATAAATGCTGTTGCCGATCATGGAGATTAGGAGTTGCATAACCGTTTCAAAGGGCAGCTTTTTCTTGCGGGTAAAATCTTTGTTAGGGTTTTTGACATAAGGGGCTGGTGCCGCTGACATTTCTCGTATGAGGGATGTCAGCGTTTGTTTTAGCGCATACGCGTACTCATTCAATGGCGTAACCTCCTCGTTTTTCAAAGGGCTTCGCCTCACATTTCCAACTGCTTGTCAAGTCCTTTTTCTCTTTTCTTGCAAAAAAAGAGCAGGTTATCTTTTCGATAACCTGCTCTTTTTCTTGATATTTGGCCCTGCGCCTTAACTTAATGACATTGCCCCCATAGGCTGCCTTTTTACCTGTCGACGGGTATAGCCTTTATACCGTGGTGAAATTTCCGGAAATCGGTTAAGTGGTCGCGATTGTTCAAATAATTGATTTTTTGATCTGTTTTGAATGCATACTTATACTTACTTAGTTTAATTTTATAAATACTTTAAATTACTTAAAAAATCATTTATACTTACTTAATGGGAGGTGGAGTATTGTGTATCAAGAGGAAAGACTGTTAAAAATACTCGAATACTTGAAACAACACCAATCGATGAGCGTTATGGACATTTGTACGCAATTTGATGTATCCAGGGATACTGCACGAAGGGATATCGTTAGATTAGTACAAGAAGGGGTTGTGATTCGAACACACGGGGGGCTATCTCTACCTGAGCTGCAGAAAGAAATATTATCCTATCAGGATCGTTTGATCGATGAATCCGAGAGCAAGAAGCGAATAGGGAAGTCCGGTGCAAAACTTATCCAAGATCATGAGACAGTGATTTTAGACGTATCAACCACTGTGCAATTTGTCGCAGAACAAATTAGCGCAAAACATATTACGGTTGTCACGCACTCGATTGATAATGTAGCGACCTTATCGAATCGAGAGGATCTTCAAATATATGTGCTCGGCGGTTACTTGAATGTAAAGCACCGTCTTTTATATGGCTCTTCCATTATAGATAAACTTAGTGAAATTCGTGCCGACAAAGCATTTATTGGAGCAGCGGCGATCCGGACCGATGGACTCTATTATCCCTATGAAGAAGACGCTCGGGTAAAGAGAGAAATGGCACGTAGATCAGATCAAGTTATCGTAGTAGCCGATCACACAAAATTTGTTGGCAAATCATTTTATCGGCTAGACTTTGATTTCGTTGACATCATAATTACAAATCAAGAAATCCCGAGTGAGATAAGAGAAGTTCTAGATCAGAAGAACATCACTGTTATCGAGTGCGAAGAAGAAAATGAATAGTTTCGATCGAAAGTTGATAACCAGATAAGGAGGCTATTTATGTATCATATTTTGCATAATGTACAAGTGGTGCTTCATAACAAAATCGTCTCATCAGCCAATGTTTGGATTTCTGAAGGGAAAATTATGAGGATAGACACTGGCGATCTTCCTATTCTAGGTGAAGAGCATGAACGAATCGATGGGAGAGGGCATTTGTTAGTACCCGGAATGATAGATGTTCATATTCACGGAGCCAATGGTTTTGATATGATGGACGGTACTGAAGAGAGTATTCAAGAAGTTTCACGTGCTTGTGCATCATCAGGATGCACCTCATTTCTGGCAACATCGGTTAGTTCTACGATGGAGGATCTTCTAGAAATGATTCGTAGTGTCAAGCGTGCAATAGGACAAGAGGCGGGAGCAAAGATTGCAGGGATTCACCTAGAGGGACCTTATCTGAACCCGAAGCGAAAAGGAATGCAGAATGAAAAGTATTTGCGGCATCCCAACCTAGAAGAAATGAAGATGATTTTTCAGGAAGCAGGTTCACTCATTAAGATGGTTACGATTGCTCCTGAGTTACCGGGAGGTATGGACTTAATTTCATTTTTGAAAGAAAAAGGTGTAGTGATAGCGATCGCTCACTCCGATGCCACATATGAGGAGGCCAAACAAGCTTTTACAGCTGGTGCAAGCCATGTTACACATTGTTTTAATGGCATGCGACCGATTCATCATCGAGACCCGGGTCTGATTGTGGCTGCTTTCGAAGAGAAGCATGTGAGTCTTCAAGCTATTGTGGATAATGTCCATCTACACCCTGCTATCATTCGATTGATGCATACATTGAAAGGACCAGAAGGAATGGTCTTAATCACAGATGCATTACAAGCAATGGGCATGGGTGATGGAAACTATATATTTGGCGGACATCCTGTCACGGTAGCCGATGGCATTGCCAGACTAGAGGATGGAACATTAGCCTCCAGTACAGTTACTATGAATGAGGCGTTGCGTTATACAGTCGAAATCGGAATATCCTTGATTGATGCCGTACAGATGGCTTCAACAACGCCGGCCAATATTCTTGGATTTCAACAAAAGGGAGAAATTTCAACTGGTTTCGATGCCGACTTGGTCCTGTTGGATGATGAATTTCAGGTGCTATGGACGATGGTAGGTGGTCAAATTCTATGAGTGAACGAAGTTCATGGGTTTGTAAAATACCTTGTACAAACGCTTTGATGCTTTCTCCCCTAGGGAAGAAAGCATCAAAAAGCATTTACACAAAAGGATAGCAGACCAGCCTGTTCAGACCATTTTCAAACAAAATGGCTAGCTTTCGATACCTATTCGTTTACAACGATCATAGCAGCTAAAATGGTAAGGCTCTAGGTCGGCGTCAATTGTTTTTGTTACAAATCCTCCTTTATGTAAATAAGTTAGAAGGTTGATTAAATGCGCGGCCGTTTCTGATCGGTCATGCATAAGCACAATAGGAGTCACCTTTCCTTTTTCCAGGCTCTTAATTTGACTGATCGTAGAATGGATAAAATCTTCATTTGATGAAGACCAGTCACTGCTGTCAACATTCCAATCCCACAGCTTGTAGCCATTGTCGTCTAATACTTTTCTGAATGAATCAGTCAAATAGGGTATGCTGCCGTAAGGCGTTCGGATAATATTAGATGTTATGCCGGTAATTTCTGCTAGTGTTTTTTGAGCTTGATTCATTTCATCAAGTGCCATTTGCTCGGAAAGGTAAAACCGATGCTTGTTATGGGTTACACCGTGCAAGGCAACAGCATGTCCTTCTTCCACAATCCGTTTTACGATATCCGGTGACTCCAGCATTTTAGGCTCCAACATAAAAAATGTGGCTTTGGCATCAAATAGCTTCAAAGTATTTAAGATATCTGGAGTAGCTGAAGACGGGCCATCATCAAAGGTTAAATAAATGGTTTTTTCGTTAGCGCCAGTCGTATCCGATGGTTTCTTAATTATGGATAAAGAGGTTTCTGGATATGGATCTACGTCCTTTACAGTTATTTGGTAATTGTTGCTAGGCACATTGCTGCAAGCAGATATTAAGATAAGAAAAATTAAAATCATACCCATAGTAAGTTTCCTCACGCTAAAAGTCCTCATGTTTTAAGCATTCTCCTTTTCCTTTAGTTCAACGGCTGATGACTTATCAGAACCACTTCGCTATTGTAAAAAAAAGATGCCTCAGGGATATGATCAACTTGTATCTATCTTGTAAAATCTCGCAAAATTCGACATTGCAGCAGTTGCATCGCAGCTTCGCAATGTTTTCTCAGAAATGAGAACAGACAAAAGCCATTGACTACAAAATAAAAAAAAAGATATATGCTATGATATAAAAAATATGGGATGTTGAAAGGGAGTAATCATGATGGCAATTCTAAATGAGGAACCCATTGCAAAAACAGAAATGCTTATTCGAAAGCCAATTGCTGACGTTTTTCAGGCTTTTGTCGACCCTGCGATAACTACGAAATTTTGGTTCACCAAAAGCAGCGGCAAATTAGAAGCGGGAAAACGTGTTCAGTGGGACTGGGCGATGTATGGTGCTTCCGCAGAGGTTATGGTAAAGGAAATCATTGAAAATAGGCGCATCCTCATCGATTTTGGCACCACCGTCGAGTGGCTTTTTACTCCTCGGGCCGAGAACGAAACGTTTGTTACGATTACGAACTCCGGATTTCAAGGTGATGGAGATGGCATCGTAAAGCAAGCTTTAGATTCAACCGAAGGATTTACGATTGTACTTTGCGGGCTAAAGGCGCTTCTCGAGCATGGCATCGTCTTGAACCTCGTATCGGACAAGGCTCCAGACGCCCATGTAAAGGTGAATAAAGGTCATGATACTTTTGCGAACGAACGAAGGAAGGGAATGCTATATTCCCTTCCTATTCCTGCTGACTTCGAAGGTATTCCGCGTATTCTTCCGTAAATTCGAGTGCTTGCTCGAAGTCAGACGATAGGAGGGAAAGAGCAGCGACAACGTTGTCCTTTCCAGTTTCGATTAAAGCGATAATTCGAGGCTGGCGCGGAACGCGCAATCGTGTGATCGTGATACACGATGGTGACTATGGTGCCTAGGGGCTCATCATTCGGTGAATAAACGGTACTCCACATCCAACGCTGCTGGTCGTTTTCTTCCTCGTTTCCCCATTCCCTAGAAATATCAAACTCACCTGGAAATCTAGGTTCCGGGCGTAAGCCGGCCTCCTTAAGCTGTTTGTGAATGGGCAAGAACAACAGGTTTAAATAGGTTCCGTATGCCATATCGCCTGCTTCCTTATAAGCCTTCTGCAATTTATCTTGATGATGTGAAAATACAAATTGCCAGTTCGAAGTGACATGCGCTTCAATGTAACTGGCGATCGCGTCAATTCGTTTCGTATTGCTTTCCTCCAAATATTCCTTTAAAGGCTTCGCTTGATTCATGATTGTATCCCCTTTCCGTGTCCTTCTTCGTTTTTTGATTTACTCTTCAAGCTTACAACATTCAAGCAAATGGTAAGGTTCATCATGTTTTAGTCAAGGAATTAGCTTGTATTTGAAAAATACATTACCATCGAAGTTTAATCTTTTTCACTTCATTCACATTAGTAATTTTTAAAAGATGGACATACATAAAAATGCCTCTAATTAATACAGTATTTAAGTGAACATAAATGAGGAGGTGAATGCATGTCGGATTTGTTTGTTGCCCGTTCTTTGGATGAAGTGCGTTTTTGGGCACGGATTATGAAGGAGCATTCCTTATTTCTAAGGCTTGGTTTTAGGGCGGAAGACAAACAGCTCATTGATGAAGCTAATCAATTTTATGCCATTTTTGAGAACATCGAACAACGAGCGATATCTTACAGACTGGATGCTGATCCTAGAGAAATCATGCAGTTTAATACGGAGGTTCATACCGCAGTAAGCTATATTTGGGCGTTTAAAAGAAAAGTTTTAGGTTTAATTCTAACCTGTAAGCTTCCCGGACAAAATAATTTCCCTCTACTAGTTGATCATGTAAGCAGGGAAGCAAATTACTTTAGAAACCGATTAGCAGATCTTAATCAAGGTATTTTAGAGCCATTGCCCGATGCCATCATCGATGAAAATGTGTTTTTCTTAAAAATCATGGCGGATCACGCAAAGTTCATTAGTCATTTACTTGATCCATCTGAACGCAAATTAATTGATCAGGCGAATGAATTTAGCCATGATTTTGATCAGCTGTTGTTCCAAGCCCAAGATTTAGATTCTATGCGTCCGCAATCTCAAACCGTCCCTTTATTAGGACAGTTTTTGGATCAAAATAGGGTTTCCGTAAAATCGCTTCGAGATTTTAAGAAAACAGCTCAGACTTTGATCGAGGCATGCAAAATAAAAAGTATTATACATCCTTTGCTGGCCGACCATGTGTTCCGGGAAGCGGAACGGTTTTTAGAAATTATCGATATGTTCGAATCTGCCTTGTTGGGCAAAAGGGTAACCCAAAATTCATTGCTGCATGATCACCACTAAGGAAATAATAGAGCAGGCCGCCGACGATGGCAGCCTGCTCTATTATTGAGCTTTAATGAACATGGATAACTTCTCTAAAATTGATGCGCTTGATTCCGAGTATAATTACGGGTCATGCAGTAGATACAGGGAGCGTAATGATAAATTCAGTCCCTTTTCCCTGTTCGCTTCTTACAGAGACCGAGCCGTTCATCGACCGGATTAATTGATAGGAATACGTTAGTCCTAGCCCAGTTCCTCTATTTTTCGACGAAAAATAAATGGTTCCCAGCTTATCGAGCTGCTCATTGCTCATTCCAATCCCATTATCGTGGATGATTACCTTTGCTAAGAGGGATTCGAAGTCCATTCGAATGATAACTTTTCCTCTCGTTACTGAAGTACAAGCTTCAATCGCGTTTTTTATAAAATTAATAAATAATTGATTGATTTCTTTTGAATTCGCAGAGATGTGAAGGGATTGCCCCTTATTGTGTATCTCTAACGTGACGTCATTCATTCTTGCATACGGAGTCATAATTTCTATAACGGAGAGCAGCTGCCGCTCTAGATCAATTTCCTCATAAGTGGGATCAATGGGTTTAGCGATGGATAAATATTCAGAGAGAATCTCTTCTGTCCTCTGTATTTCTTCCACGCAAATATCAATATAATATTGTTTTTTTTCCTTTGAAATCGAGTCTTGTCGTATTAATTTCAGAAAACCTAAGACTGCAGTAAGCGGATTGCGGACTTCATGCGCAAGCGAGGCAGCCACATGGCCTATCGTTTCGACTTTGTCTTTTTGCAGAAATTTCAAGTACAGCTGCTTATCAGCAACTGCCTTATTAAAGAGGGAAATTAATAACCAAATGCCTAACGAATTTTGTGAAAAAATAACGATGAGATGGAAGGGTAAATTTTCGGTTAAGTAATTGAATTTCATTAAAAACAAAATGCCGATTGGAATAACGGAAAAGCAAATGCCAGCGAAGAAGGTGATAAGTCCTCGGTATTCGGATCTGCTGCGGTAAAGAGTAGATAACACGATTGACAGGGTATAGGTCATCATGAAAATAATCATAGCTGAAACGAGTCCCTCACCACCAATCAGTAAACGATAAATGACAAATTCAACTAAGAGGATAAGCCCTGTGAACATGCTGCCGAACACCAATCCAAAAAACATGATGACATAACGAATGTCAAAAATAAATCCGGACTGCACGCTGGAAGGAAAGGTCATCGACAAAATAAGGCACAGCGTACATGTAATTGTTATGAAATTTTTCGAATAATTCACTGGCTTGTCATGGTAGTAGATGTTATACAGAACAAATGGCGTTAGGGCGAACAATAATTGGAGTAAAACATTTTGGATATAATGCAATATAATTCCCTCCACCATTTCTGATAGACCCCGACATCCTGTCATTCCATTCATCTTTGGAATCTTTCTTCTACTAATTTTAGTGTTAACGATCCGCTTTGCGCAACAATCTAATGAGAGATTCAAGAAATTATTTTCATTCTATATATGCGTGTTATATTCCAGCGATTTTTCCAAAAAGGAAGGGATAAGGTATGAATTTATTGGGATGATTCCGGGTGGTAGCAGAAGGAGGGGGGAACTTTTGAAGATGCAGCAATTCGGGAAGTGAAGGAAGAGACAGGCGTGTCATGCGACCCTTCATTTCTATCAAAGCGCGCTGCCTAGCGCAGGCTTAGCTAAGGTGGAGGGTGTGATCAAAACCAATCATAAGTATCTCGATTATGATGTATATACGTTGTAAGTTTAAGGGGGGAAAAGCCCCTTCATATACGTATATGTTTATGAGGGGGCCATATTTTTTTAAACATTTTCAATGAATTTCAACGTTCCGAATCGCGACGGTATATGATAATTGATGGCAAGTGTCGGCCGCCAAGCTTGAAACTGCCGGACTCCGCTTTTCCCTTCGTCAATCCGGTAAAAATTGACCTTCCAGCTGACTCCCGGTTCAGGCTTACGCTTGAAATTAATGGAAGGAATACGGATGCTGTAGCATAATACGCCCTCGTCAACGGCTTCAACTATCGTTTGAAGCTGAGTGAAGCTCCATTCCATATCAGTCCCTGTAACGGAAGCTTTGCCATCGTTTTCAATCCTGGCATCAAAAATGACGTTACGCGGACTGACTTCAAGCTCAAAATAGCTCTGTCCCAGTCCTTCTTCGTCAATGAACAATTCTACGACATCCTGCTCGTACAACGGTTCGTCCTTTTGGGTAAAATCAGAAACGATATGATTGTCCTGGCACAAGAATCGAACGTACAAGCTATCTGTGCTCCAGCATGCTTGAACTTCTGTGTGTTCAAAGGGCAGCAGCCCTGTTACGGTGTCCGTTAATTCGACATGGCCGCAGTCGCTCCAGTCCACCGTCTCTAATCGATCGGGAAGACCATTAAATTTAGCTGGTTTACAGTAATAAACGTCTGATGCTGCCTGATTATCGACTGACAATTGCCACACCTCTTTTTCTAAAAGTATCTTGCCATTAAGAAGCCATTGCAATACGGGCGCAATCACATCTACGTGCTTGCGCCCATTCACATTTATTTAGTTTGAAAATCAGTGTTCCTTGCTTTTGAGCTGGAAGTCTTCATCCCATTTATACTTTTCGTTATAAATGCCCATAACTTCTTCGTACAAAGAGCTGGAGCTTGAGCTTGGACTGTTTTGAATAATGCGATAAAGCCGAAGAAAGCGGTCTTTAGGAAGCTTTCGAGCGTAGCGCATAATCAAATAGGGATAGAGTGAGATATATCGCTTCATTCTGACCGCTGCACCCGTAACGCTAACTAGAATGCTCTCGCCATGCTCCATCCTCAAAATCTGGGCTTCATGCAGCATAACATAGCGGAACGTATTTTCTTTTATGAGGTCCCGCCTAATTTTTGCAATCTCGCCTATATACTCGACAAGATCGGGATTGAAGTGATTCATTAACAGCGGATCCAGCATAAGATCCATGTCCTTGCGCAGCACGAACGATTGGAGCAGCAATATTTGCTCAACCCGAAGCTGATCAGTATGGACCAGTGCACCGATCTCACGCAGCATTTCAAAAGCAAGCGGTTTGTCGCCGCTATGAAATACTTGAATAGCCATTTCTCGGTCATTAACGAGGCCGGCAAAAAGCGTATAAGCTTCTTTCTGAAATAATTTTTCAAGCTGTGATAGTAAAAGTGCAGGGGTCGACCGTCGCTGTGTCGTCCATAATAGAGCGAGTAAAAGAAGAGACCCTGCGGCGAATAGAATAGTCTGCATCGTTGACTCGCTCATCACTAGCCCAACGGTCATGATTAGCAATACAATAAGCCACGATCTCCACATCGATCGCTGCAAGATGGAGGCTGCCCGATTCTCCACATTTTGCAGGGCAAATTTGCGGCATACCGGGCATTCCGATTCGCCGAGTACAGTGAAGTTATTGCATCGACGGCAAATTTTAAGCTTATTGTAAGGAAAGCGTGTTTTAATATAAGGGTTGAGTAGTACCGGAAGCTTCTTGCTCATTCGCGATCACGCTGCCCGCTGCTTTTTAGAATAGATAAGACCAGCTTATTGACCTGCTCGGGAGAAGGGGCTCGTCTCCTGCGTGATCGATAGCCGATGACGCTGATTGTGACAAAAAGAAACAATAGTCCAAGACAGACGTATGTAACCATGTGCTGTACCTCGCTTACAGTAAAAGTGATTTATGGAAATCTATCAGGTATACTTATTTTATAGTATAACATTATACTTGAAGCAGTGACTAACAGTGACTATCGGACTAGCATGGGAGAACCGTTTGTCCTATTACAAAGGAGTACAAATATGAATCGACTAAAACGTTTTTCACGTCAACTTATAATGGCTTCCGCCATTCTGCTGCTCCCGTTCGGCAGCTTATCTACGGCACATGCGGCACAAGGCGCCTCGCAAATCGATGCGGTGCTGGTGCTTGATGTCAGTCATTCCATGAGCAAGAGCGATCCGGGCAAAATTGGCAACGAAGCGATGAAGATGTTCATCGATATGCTGTCGACCAAGGGGGATCGCGTAGGAATCGTTGCCTATACCGATGAAATTCAGCGCGAGAAGGCGCTGCTTGAAATCGGATCGGCTGCGGATAAGGAGAACCTGAAGGGCTTTATCGACCAATTGAATCGCGGCGCCTACACGGACGTATCTGTCGGGGTTAAGGAAGCCGTGCAAATTTTGGATGACGGTGCAGATCCGGATCACGAGCCAATGATTATTTTGCTGGCTGACGGCAATAACGATTTTAATGATAATTCCGGCAGAACGCAGGCCCAGTCCGATGCGGATATGGAGAAAGCGTTAAAAGAAGCGAATGACAAAGATGTGCCGATCTATACGATTGGGCTGAATGCAGACGGCAAATTAAATAAAGAAGCATTAGCCAAGCTTTCGGACGTAACCGGAGGCAAATCGTTCTCAACCAATTCGGCGGACGATCTGCCGCAAATATTAAGTGAAATTTTCGCGAGCCATCTTGAGCTAAATGTCGTTCCGGTTGACTCGTTTACGGCTAACGGAAGCTACCAGGACGTGAAAATATCGGTTCCGAATGCGAATGTGCTGGAAGCGAACATTTCGATTATGTCATCCAAGCCGATTGAAGCCAAGCTGCTTGATCCGTCAGGCAAGAGCGTACCGATTCCGTCGGATGACGTTCTGCAGTCAAAGTCGAAGAGCTACTCCCTGATCAAGCTTCTTACACCGACAGAAGGTGATTGGACGCTGCAGGTCAAAGGTGTGAATCGCGATAAAATCGATATTAATCTCATCTTCAACTATGATTTGAGCTTAGCGATGGACCCGCTTGCGAAAACAAGCTATTCGAAGGGCGATAAAGTGAAATTTAGCTCTTATCTGGTTAGCGGCGGACAAAAGTTAGCGGACGAGGAGCAGTACAGCAACATGAGTGCGGTTTTACTCGTTAAAGATTTGGACACAGGTAAATCCGAGGAAGTACCGCTGCAAAACGCTGGCGATCATTTCGAAGGGACATATACAGTTGCCGACGAGCATGATTATGAAATCAAGGTAAAGGCGGAGGAGGAAAGCTTCTTCCGGGAAACCGATCCGGTAACGATTACGGCCAAATCGGGAGGGACAGGGCAGACGACGCCAACACAGCCAGCAGATACAGAAAAAAAACCATTCCCTCTTGTCCCTGTCATTTTAGGTGCATTAGGCTTAGTGGTTTTGCTGGCGGCAGCCTATTTCATTATGCGTTTGCTGAAGCAGGCGAACCGCGGCTTTGTCGGCCAGCTCGTCATTGAGATCCGTGATGAGAATACAGGGGACAAAACGTCGCCGCAGTACAAGAAGCTTACAGCCTTCAAGGGCAAGCTGCTGCTCCACCAGCTGCTGCAGCTCGCACCAGAGCTGAAGGAGACCGAGAAGGTGGTCTTAAAACCAGGCAGCAACGATCGCATCGTGCTCCAAAACGGGTCAACATGCACGATAGAGAAGTCGGGTCGCGCTATCGATGCGTCACGCGAATTGGAAATGAAGAGCGGGGACCGCATTACGGTTTCGCTGAAGCAGGTGGACAAAACGATTTTTATCGAATATCTCGTTTAAATAGAGCCCTGGAGGTCGTAAACAATGAAACCAATCGTAAGAGAACATATACAACAGCTCGACGTTTCGCTAGGCGGAGGAATTGTCAGCGAAAAAATTCGAGTGGACACCATCGATAACCCGATTTTAATTATTGGACTTGGCGGCACAGGCATTGACGCGCTGCTTCGTTTGAAATATCAAATTAACCGCCGCTTTAAGCTGCCGGAAGATCCGGTTTCCAAGAGAAAGATGGATAAGCCCGAAAACGTCGAGTTCCTTGCCTTCGAGACGAATGAACAGGATCGCAATAAAAAGTATAAAGGGATCGGCCTCGATCCGATCAATGAGTTTGTGCTTCTGTCTAATGCCGAGGTTGGCGGACTGCTGCAAAACCGCAGCATTTTGGAGCCTTACATTACCGATTGGCTGTCGCCGGAGCTGAGCATTACCGATGGCATGAACGGTGCGGCTGGCGTTCGCCAAGCAGGACGGCTGCTGCTGTTCACAAAGATCAACCAAGTTGTGCAAAGCATCGACAAAAAAATTAAGACGCTGTCTGTCGGTACGAACAAGAAGCTGATGGTATTTTTGCTTACCGGCTTATCCGGCGGAACAGGCAGCGGCTGCTTCCTTGATATTTCGTATATCGTCAGAGGAATTATCGAGCGCGACCATGGCGCTGCAGGCATCGACCGGGTCAATACGCTAGGCTATTTGTTCACGCCGGACATCAACCTTTCGAACAAAAGCTTGAGCGATCATACACGCGAGTACATTAAGAAAAACGGCTACGCTGCGCTGAAGGAACTCGATTATTGGATGAATGTGGACAGCAGGGGAGAGCGGTTCAAGCAGCAGTATGGCAATATCCTGTCCGTTAATTCGCCGCTTCCGCCATTTAACCTATGCCATCTTATCTCGGCTACTAATGCGGAAGGCAAGCTGCTCGAGAATGCCTATGATTACTGCATGAACGTGACGGCGGAGAACATTACGAACTTTATTTCCAGCGAGGAAAAGCAGTCTGGCGAAGAATTTGCCATTCACGACTATATCAGCAACATTCGGACGAATATCGCCCAAATGAACAAGATATATCCGGCTAACTACGACTACAACATCATTGGAGCCTCCTCGGCAGTGCTGCCGATTGAGGAAATGACGACCTATTTGGCTTACCGGCTTTTTAATAAAATGGACAAAATGTTCGAGAAAGCGCCAAGCCAGGACGACGTGGAGAAGTTTGCGCGCAAGCTTGGCATCGATCTCGAAACGATGATGAAGACGTTTGATTCGCGCGTGCCCGAGCCGCTTCCAGGCTTTGAGAACAGCGAGCGTCTCAGCTACAACAACGTAATCAAAATGCAAGCCGTGAACATGGATACTGAGCTGGAGCAAAATTTCTTGGCCCGAGCGCGAGAGGAATACATCAAGGCCAAGAAGCAGTTGCCGGGCGAAATCGTCGGGCAATTTACCGATCAAATTCGCCGTACGTTTCTTCATCCGGAGCAGGGACCGTTCTATGTATCTCGTCTTTTGTATACGGAGAAAGGCTTTTGCTTATTGAAAATGATGCTCTCTTATATTGAGACGCTTCGCGAAGGACTGTCGCGGCTGCCGAGAGAGATTGAAGCAGCTAGAGAGCAAGCGGAAGAACGCATGGGCGATGCGAAGAGCGCATTCGTGTCCAAGGACAAGAAGAAAAACAATTATATTGAAGCGAAAATCAATGAGTACTGGCTGCTTGCAGATGTGGAGCGCATGGAGCAGCTCATCGAGTTTTATGAGGATCTGCACCAGCTGCTGAACAACGAGAATAACCGGATTTATAACGTGTTCACTGAAATTTTAAATGTATTGAATACGATCTTTGCCAAAAACGGCGATCTTCTTACAAGTGGCGAAGAGCAAGCAGACCATAAAGGAAACAAAACGTATTACTGGAATATCGTCGGGGTGCCTGACATTTCCGATGTCATCAGCCGTTTAATGGATAAGAAGGACGGGGATGAACTGATTCGCGACTTTACGCAGGAGCTGCTCGATCACTCGAACCTTTGGGTGAAGGAACAGGAAATTGATATCGTCAGCTCGATCTCGGAATTTTTGACCGATAAATTCGGCGACCTCATTACGAAATCGATGGAAGAGTTTCTCGTGATGAAATACGGGAACGACGAATCGATCGAGAAGTTTGTTGAACGCCATATTGCGAGCAAGCTGGATGAGGAAGCAGTGCCTGTATTCCATCTCAGCAACAGCTCGGGCAATTTGCATGTTCCTTCTTGGGGCTTCGTATCGGTGCCTGTACAGGCGCCTAGCATTTTGCGAGGCATTCGGAATTATCAAAATAACTCGATCGGCAAATCTCACTTCACGATTAAGGAAAGCGAAGTGAAAAACCGGATTTTCTGGCTGAATACGAGAAACGGTGTGCCTTTATTCGTTTATACGCCTCTTAAGGTGTATGAGGAAAGCTATGAACGGACGATTTTGGACAAGGAAGGCATCGGGCGCCACTTGGTGCAAACCGATCGCAACAATTGGACGTACCTGCCGTCTCCGATTCCAGAGAAGTCATGGGGAGATACGTACGTGAATCCACGCGTGCAAAGCTATAATGCAAGAGTTCGCGCCGAGTTCGCTAAGGCGGAGAGCTTCCGCGTTATTGTGGAAAAGGGCATTGATCAAAATACGAGCAGCCGTTATTCGGTTCGCTTCACGAAGCCGTTCCAGCTTGCTGATGCGCTTAAGCCTTTCAATATGCAGCTGGATGCTGCTAAGCCTAATTTGGGCGAGGTAAAACGAGCGTTAGTCGAATTGAAGCGTCTGCTCTCCGAAGGGCTGGAGCTTGAATCGACAAAAGATATTTTCGGTAGCTTCTCTGAGGAGCTGGCACAGGAGAATCTCATTCGCTCGCCGGAGCAGCTTAGCCGGGTTCGCGAGGAACTCGCGAAGTACGAGTCGATTGCCATTAAAGCAAACGAGCTTGAGCAGCTGCTTCATCAGCATCAGGATGAGGAAAAATGGCTTGATCAATTTATCGAGGCGCTGTACACGGATACGATTTGCAAGAAGGGTGCGCTTTACGTTTACGACCGTGATGCCGAGGAGGAAGCTTGGTCGCCTTTCGCTAACTTGATGAAGAGCAGCAGCTATGTGGAGCATGAAGTGTTCGAGAGCTTCCGCCGGCTTGAGGAGAAGAACCGTAGCACGCTTATGCGCAAAGCGGGACGCAGAGTCAATGAATTGACGGCAAGCGAGGATACGAAGCTGCTGCTTCACAAGCTGGAGGAGCTGTTCGGAACGTTCCTTGATGCGCGCGAGCGTCTGGAGTATGAGAAGGTAGAGCTGGCTAACGGCGAGGAGCTGCACCGATTCTACAAGGAAATGACTTCTAAACTTAATGAAATTCGCAGAAAGTTGAAATAGATATGAGAGTCATGCTGGATCAATTTGCGGCCGATTATTCGGCCTCCGAACAGAAGCTAAGAGGTCTTGAGGATGATCAGAGCAGCATTCATTATCCGACCGTATTTCTATTCATCGGCGATGAAGTGGAACAAGCGATTGAACCGATGATTCGCTCGAATGAGCTGAAATGGGATAACAATGCCGGTGTTATTTACCTCCATATATCATCCGGAGAAGGAGATGCCAGCACCGAGCAGGGGAAGCAGACTAACCCGGCGACAGCCGATCGCGAGGCGGGAAATAGCGGATCAGCTGCTAAGGTTATACGAGTCCCTTTGACCGGTCTAACGAAGGCTAAAGGCGATAACAAGGCGGTGCGCAAGGATATAGCTGTATCCTTCCGCGAGGAGGGGCGCTGCTTGGTTGCTCTCAACCGGGCGCTGCGCCTAGTCAGCGATACGATTGCCGACTACGGACGATTGTATGCTTCCTTCGATCGCCTTCACCTTGCCGTCATTACTAGGGTTGATGATCCAATGAACGTGCTTGTTCCGGAAATATCGCTGCTTGCGCAATCGATTTTTTTGCAGCTCTTTAAATCGGTGCAAATGGATTTGTACGCCCTGATCAACGAGCGGGAGCAGTCGGAGACTTTCGGCTATGCGGGTGCTGCGGGAATCGGCTTCCTTCGTGAGCTAGAGGGAATGCAGCAGCTGGATTATTCGTACTCCGCGAACCTTCAGGTGACCAGCGATGGCCTTACGATCCCTGTCGTTCATAAGCATTCTCCGCTATTTGATCTGGTCTATATTTTATCTGACCGCAACGAGCGGGGAATGACAACATTAAACGGCATGCTTGATAATTATGAAATCATTTGCCATATTCTGCTATTGAAGAACAGGAAGCGAACGGATGCACAGATTCAGTCCAATGACGGAAGCTACAACAATTCGTCGTTCCGAAATAGCCTTATATCCGAATCGGGAAGGCAGGGCTTCGTATCGGCTGGCCTAGCCAAAGTGAAGCGTCCTGCTTATTCCATCGCTTTGACCGTGCTGTACCATTTCTTTGAGCAGCTGGCAGCGCGTCTGAAGACGATGCCAGAGCTTGCAAGCAAAGAAAAGCTGGCGTTTTTTGGTCTTGATGCCGAGGCGATGGAGGCGCGGATTGCCCAAATCGTTCCGAGTGAGGATAATCTCGTTGATATGGCAGGTCTCTTAACGAACGGCATTCGTTTTGATCAGCTGCGCCGTATGTCGCTGCAAGAAGCAGAGGAAGCTGTGTTCGGCGATGGCTGCGAAGCCTTTTTCCGTAAACATTTTGCCGATGCAGCAGCAATGCGTCTCGGTGAACGCAAGCCTATGGATGAGCTGCGCCGCATCATCAGCCGAAATCGGAAGGAGCAGCCGCAGGTCAGCTTCTATCAGGTGTCCGAGTGGACCGATGAGAATGAACCGGGCAGCGCGTTGAACGCTGTTCATGCTCGAATACGAGATTTGGTTAGAGAGGCCGGTCTTGCTCAGGAGGAGCTTGAACGTACCCGCGAATCGCGCGTCGAGGATTTGAAATTTCAACGCCTACCGTTTATGGATAAGCAAAATCTGCGCTCCTTTATACGGGTCTTCTTTGATAAGGTCTATCGGCTGAAATGGCAGCTGCTGCAAACGGAGACAGAGCTTGCACTGTATCGAAGGTTCGCGCGCGAGCTGGAGCAGCTGCATGAAGAGTACCGCAAGTCCGTGAAGCAGATGGATGAGCTGGGGGTTGAGCTGAAGGCGGCTGCGCTGCAAAGCATTCGCACGGCAGATGATTATATCGGACAGAACATCTACGAATATTATGAGCGCGTAACCGAAGGCATCATGCAGGATATAGAAGAAAAACGCGGCGCGTCGGCGTTTTTCGAGGAGCGCTTCGTGGGCAGCGTTTCGGAGCTGCTGGAGCAAGGAGATTCCGTGCTCTTAGCGCGATTGATCGATGTATGCCGGAAGCAATTATTGACCGCAGAGCCGTTTGCCCACCCTTTCGAGGAAGAGCTCCTGCTGCGGGCGAATGTGTCCGTGGCTTACAGCAATCGTAAAGCTTTGACGCGGGAGGAGCTGTTCCGCCAGCTATACCATACGCTGGAGGATAACGCGTCCATTAATATTCGCCTACTCGACTATACCCACGAGCATCGTTCTGAGGAAAAGTATTTGTTCGGAGATCGAGAGAGCGAATTTATCCGCTATGCGCTTGGCGTTGACGAAACGTCACGCATTTACAAGCTCGGCTGCGTCCACGAGAAGCGCAGCAGCGGCGCTCTGAAATTAAACTTAATGGGCGGCTTTCATTTAGAAGATTTGATGTATTACCGAAACGGCAAAGTATATTATGAAACCTATTTGCAGAATGGGTACGAATTTCACGTGCTTGATCCAGCCCATCTGCCGAAGCTTCGCTGACCGGTATACATCATTAGTCGCGCTGGTCTACTAGCAAGGGAGAAGGGTGCTGTCACTATGCAACGAAAAATAAATGGATTTCTCCTGTTGTTCAGCTTAATAGGAGGAGCAATAGGTTTTGCAATCGGCGAAGTGGTATTGGGCCAATTGTCGGAGGGCTGGCCGCGCTTTGTCGTTGTCGGCCTCTATTTTGGCGTCGTCGCTCTATGCATTGGGCTGTTTTGCCTGATTGCAGAGTTGATTGAGCCGCGCTTAAACGGGTCTTCTTGGCGTCAGCGTTATACTGGCTTGTCATGGAAGCTGCTTGTGCCGGCAACGTTATTGCTGTTGTTCGTAGTCGGCGGTTTGGTTCAGCTTATTTATGGGCTGCAATTCGGCGGCGCGAAGCCGGTAAAGGATATTGTGCTGGCGATCGATAATTCGGGGAGCATGCTTGAGACCGATCCTGACAATGAGCGGTATGCAGCAGCGAAGCAGCTGATTGCCAACATGGAAAGCGATAAGCGGGTGGCTGTTGTGGCCTTTAGCGATACTGCGGAATTGCTTCAGCCTTTCACAAGCGTAAGCACACAGGCCGAGAAGGATGCCGTGAATGCCGCGATCGATGCGATTGAGCCGACAAATGGGGGTACAAACTTCAGTCTGGCGCTCGATGAATCCATGAACACGATCAAAGGTATGGGAGACGCTGATCGCGGCAAGATGGTCATCCTGCTGTCGGACGGCTTCAGCGAATCAAGCTTGAATGAGCAAATTGCGGCGTATCAAGAGCAGCAAATCGTCGTGAATACGGTTGGTCTCAGCGTGGTTGATGCTAGAGGCTCAGCCTTGCTCAGGGAAATTGCGGATTCGACTGGCGGCAGCTACTATGATGTGACGGAAGCGAACGGACTGGGACTCGTATTCCAAAATATATACGACAAGATTGATAAGCAGACACTCCTGACAGAGCGCACAGGCAAGCTTGCAGACAGTACGTTCTATACGCTGCTTCGAATTATATGCTTAGCTATTATCGGGGCAGCCATAGGCGTGTCGCTTGGGCTGGTGTTTGACAATCGATTTTTGGCGGTCAGCTTTGGCGCAGGCGGTATAGTAGGCGGCTTGCTGGCAGGCTTCATATTGGACTCCGGCTTATCAGGCCATATGCTCTCGGATGGATTGTCCCGCTTATTTGCTGTTCTCGTACTGGCGGCAATCATTAGCGTATTCACGCTTATTGTTCCTGTCAAAGACAGCAATAGCCCAAGACTACGCGGAGGCGGCAGAAAAAGCAGCACAAGCGACCGTCCTTCTACGGGCATAAGCGGACGGACGAAGGATAGCCGCAGTCATGGATTTTAAACGATGCGGGAGGCGGATTTAAATGCGTTTTATCGATGCAGAGGACGGTTCTCCGGTCATCAGCGGCTTGACTCGCGCAGTGGAGGAGGACCGCTGCACGCTGCGCTGGATTTGGCCGGGCGGGATAGATGCGGTCTACATTTGGAAAAAACCAGCCGAGCAGCTGGAGGAAGGTACGCCGGACACTCGTCATCTAAAGCTGTACACGAAGGCCGAGTATAAAGCGAATAACGGCTACCATAGCCGAATAGAAGGCGTCGGACTGTTTGTCTTTACGGTATTTGCCTGCCTGGAGGGGAGCGCAGGACCGCAGCTCATCCTTCAGGCTAACCGAGAGAATCGTATCGAAATCAGTGCCGGTAGGGCTAAGATTTATTATTCGATCTCGAACAAAGGCGGTCTCTTCAGGAAGTTCAAAACGATTCAAATTCAAGTGACGACCGAGGTTCCGATTGCAAAGGATGTGCTTTGCTACGTGAAGAAGCAGGGCAGCTATCCTGCGAACAAGGAAGACGGCATGTTATATCCGTTTGTCGCCCCTTTTGCCGCGGGAAAAAATGTCCTGCCTGCCATTGAGATCGGCAAACAGGATTTTATTCGATTGTTTTTTACAGATGGCCGAACATACGGTCAAACGTACGAGTTGATATCAGTATAAAGGAGGAAGATCGCATGGGCATTTTCGATCTTTTCAAAAAAAAGCCGGAAACGAAGCCGCGTCCGTTGTTCTACGATATCGTCTGTCCCTACTGCTTTAGCAAATTCACGCCGGATGAGGTCGTTTTCCGCGCAGCCCATTCCCGTGAGGATGATGAGGATTATGCGCTTGGAGAAGACGAGGAGCTGAACAAATACCGCGAGCGCTTCGGTCTTGATTCCGTTCATGATATGGAAGCGGTGCTACATCCAGTGGACGTGCCGGAAGAGCATCGGGTTTACTCTGACCATGTGCTGATCGGTATTAATGACCGATACGGCGAGCTAACGCGCAGAAGGCTTTGCCCGAAATGCCATAACGAGCTTCCGGTGACGGCTGGCAAAGTGCCAAGCAACATCATTTCCATTATAGGAGCATCCCAAGTGGGCAAATCAGTGTATATGACTTCACTGATCCATACGCTGCAAAATACGACGGCGGATCATTTTAATGCGGCCTGCATGCCGCTTAACGCGGAGATTAGCCGCAAGTTCCGCACCTATTACGAGGAGCCGCTATTCGAGCGCGGCGATCTGCTTGCTTCCACGCAGAAGGAGAAGATGCAGGAGCCGTTTATTTTCCAATTCGTCTTTAAGGATGATTCGAAGCCGCCGCTTACGCTCGTGTTTTTTGATGTGGCGGGCGAGGGTATGGTCGAGCAGGATTACCTTGGCCTGCACGGCCAGCATATTAAAAATTCGGCAGGCATTCTGCTCATGGTTGATCCGCTGCAAATTCGTTCCATCCGCGAAAAAATTAGAATGAATATCGGCGATAAGCCCGGCGAATGGGTATCCCAATATGACGAGCCGCGTGATGTTGTCCTGACGATGTTCGGCGATTTTATTGCGTATCAGGAAAACAACAAAACGGATATACCGACAGCCGTCGTGCTGACGAAGAGCGACATGCTTCATTCCTTAAAGGATGAGGACGGCGAATATATTAAATCAAACAGCAACATTTTCAACAATATGGTGCACCGCAATTATTTCAACCTTACTGAATTTGAAAATATCGACGGCGAAATCAGGCGTTTCATCGAGAAGGTCGATCGTCCGTTCAAAGGAACGATGGATGTTTATTTCAAGGATACGGCTTACTACGCGGTATCCGCGCTGGGCAGCAATCCCGTCGATCAGAAGCTCCAAACCGTCGTAAGTCCAATCCGTGTGGACGAGCCCTTCATTTGGCTGCTTTATAAGCTGAACTTCATTGAGGGGAGAAGAGAATAGTGCGCGATTCTATGCCCCTCAGGATGATCCAGCAGCAGATGTACGCACGGGAGAGACGCGGTATATTCAGATCCACGGAGGGCTATGACACGATCGCCAAATCTAGCGGCTTAGACCCTTCTTTTATCAAAAAGATGCTTCATCCTTTTTGCGTATACGATGCGCCTGCTGAGCTGGCGACGCGCGGAGAGAAGGATGCCGATGCATATCCCGAGACGATGCATCTGCTCCATCTGGACAATGGCGACGTGCTGCTTGGACGAAGCGTCTATCAGGCGGCAGATTTCACCGGGCTTCGCAGCGCGTTTTTTACGCATAACTATATCATCCCAGAGAGTCTCGCGAATACCCCGGCAAAAGACTATGAGAACTGGCTGCAAGCATCCTTTGCGGGAGGCTATGATATAACGGGCGGTACGGAGATCGCGGAATTAGCCAACCTGCCGGTTCAAGCGGCTTCAGCGATTAAGCCATCCTATCGTTCCTTATTAACGCTGCTGAACATTGACGAGAAGTCATTTAAGCAGCTGTTGTATGCGGTAATGTCAGCGGTCAGCGGCAAGAAGAAGATTTACGTATCGCTTGACGTGCCGATCGCGCAGCTTCCGAGCAAAGCAAAGCAGCTGCTTGAGGTGCTTTATGCGAGTCTGCCATATGCCTTCCGCAAGCAGCTTGGCTTTATTACGTATGCGAAAGAGCCGCAAAGCCGCAAGTCGGTGCATCTTACATTTGTGGAGCAGGGAAGCCTGCGCCCTGGAGACCGAAGCATCGAGAAGGATTTTACATTTGATTTCGCTAACGGCCGGATAATCAACGTCGATCTGGACGGTACGGATCAGCCGTATTTGGATTTCGCATGGGATCATTTGGAGCGCCCTCAGCATATGGCCGGCTTCTTTCAATTTGCGGAGCTCATGCTGGCAGGGATGGGACCGGAGCGTCAAATCGCAGCATCTGCCTATCACGAGCTTTGCGTGATGTATCAGATTGAGGAAGGCAATGAAGCGCTGTATGAAGCGCATAAAACAGCTGTGCTTCGCAGCTTGCTCGAATATTTGCAGCCAACCGGCTCGCTTGATTCCAAGATGCGGCTGAATGATTTGCTCCTATCCCGATTTGATTATGAATTCGATCGCGTACGGCAGGGGCTGGTGTCGGAACCGTTCATAATAGACGTATTTAAGGACTACTACCGAATCGACGGCAAAAATATTGAAAGCAAAATCGTTACTTTCTTCATCCACACGCTCAATCAAGCGAACAGGCTGAACGTGCAAGAAACGGCAGCTTCCGTCTATGCAGCCGTTGAAAGCGATCCAGCCCTAAGCAAGGCGTTCTTTTCGAAGCTGATGATGGATTCAACCTTGACCGGCAGCTTATTCATTTCTTTTCTGGAAAAGAAGCTAAAGGCTGCAGTGGGGGCAAAAAGCGTACTGGAGGAGATTGTGCATTGGGGAAGCGTTCATCCGAGGCTGTATGGCTATGAGCCTTTTCAGACGCTAGCGCGGAAGCAGCTGACGGATAAGCTGGAGCGGGAAAGCTATTCCCTATCAGCGGCTAGCAATGTGCTCGCGCAGCTGCGCATTTTGGGTGAGGAAGCCCGGATTGGAATAGGGAAGACGGCTTCCCATGAGGCTGAAGATCTTTTCAAGGAGCTCGAGCTTGCTGTTTATCGTGCGATGCTGATCGAGCTTGATATGGACAAGCTCACCAATGACCAGTTGAGGCAAGCGAGTTTCCTCGGCTTCAAAGACCAATTGCAGCGGTGGAATAGCCAGCTTCAGGACGCAAGGCAGAAATCAGCCGCTCTTGAGCTGCTTGCCATGTACGAATGGCTCGTGCTGCCAGAGCCGACGGTTACCTTGTTCAATCGATTGTCGCCGGCTGAGATCGACCGTGTGCAGTTGACTGGACGACGGCTTTTGGCAAATCAGCTGGAGATCGAGGATGCTCCCCGTCATGTGCTGGCTTATCTCAGCAGCTCAGATTTGGAATCGGTAGATTATGTAGGGCTGCTCGACTATTTGCAGCGGAATGCACCGAATAAAGAGATGATTTACCGATTTTTTCAACTGTCGGAGAAGCACCCTGATTTCATGAGATCGAGAGGCTTCGTGCCTGCCTATAAGACGGCCATAATCGGTTATTTCGAGAAATATGACCGAGATGCTTTCAAGAAACGCGCGAATCGGAAGCAGTTTTTCGATAAGGCTGGCCCTGCACTTACTGCCGTGTACAAGCAGGCAGAACGGGAGCTTTCCTCGCCGCTGTCCAAGCTTTTTCGCCGGAATCGTAAAGCGACCTTGATTACATCGATTGCGGCGATAGGCATTGTGTTGGTCGTTGCGGGCTTGACGCAGTCCTTCACTGGCAAGGGAGAGAAGACGCAGGAGGGTGGAGCTTTGCCTGAGGTGACGCCTACTGCCGAAGTGGGATTAACCAAGCCCGAAACGATCGTATACGCGGAGCAAAATGCGGCAAGCAATGGGCAAGAGGCAACGACCTCCCTTGTATTCGCGTTCAAGGATGCAGCAGCTTGCGCTCAATTTGCACCAGACTCCTTAATGATCGAGCAGCCGGGTGCTGAACCGGTTGAATATAACGCGTTAAAGGTAGCTTCAAATTGCGGAACAGCGGGGATGGAATCACAGGCCAAGGCGGATTCAGCAGATTCGGCAGTGACCGAGTCCGAGGCACCGTCTACGGCTGAGCCTACAGAAACGCCTATTGCAGAAGATGTTACTGCGACCAATAATGCCGTGAGCGAGGAAACGGACAGCCCGAATGATACTGGCTCTGAATCCGAAAGCCCAATACCTAGCAATGAGCCTGAGCAAGAAGGCTATGTGAGCCGGGTTATTGTAGACTTAGGCAAGCAGGTCGATATGCCGGCTGATACCCTCATCCGAGTTGGAGATGCAGCGTATGAGCTTACCGTACTGCAAGTTGTCGATAAATGAACATTAAAATCCGCTAGTTAACTTTTTCTAAGTTGACTGGCGGATTTTTTTCGCTGTAAGCAACCAATCAAATAGCTTAAATAAAAATATTGCAATTTATCCAATTTCCGCTATTCTTTTACTTACCGGACGGTAAGTAAGGAGAGTGAAAAGGGGGACCATTTTTTATGAATACTTATGAGCAGATTTTGGATACGGCATATCAGTTATTTGCCCGAAACGGTTATGCGAAAACGAGTCTTTCCATGATAGCGAAGGAGGTCGGTATTTCCAAGCCCGCTATTTACTATTATTTTTCATCAAAGGAAGTATTGTTTGATGCGCTTCTGCAAGCGGTATGCGATGAAATCCGATTTGAAAAATACTTTTCACTTCCAGTCTTTACGGCAGACCGATTCGCGGAGCAGCTTATACAATGCGGATTGACGATGATCCAAGATCAGCGCAACGATCCGCTTTACTCCCTGCTTATGAAGGAATTTATGATTCAAAGCACTAGAGATGAGAAAATTTTGGCGCCTGTTAAAGCCATCATCGAGTCTTACGTGAAAGGGTTTGAAGATTTGCTTCAGCATGGGGTGAGGCTCGGAGTTTTGACGGGAGAGGATCTGCGGGTGAAAGCTGAAATGATGACGTTGGTCGTTGATCAAATCGACAATTATATGGGCTTAGGCATCGGGCTTGACTATGAAGGCTTATGGCGTCAATGCGTGCATCAAACTTTGCAGGGAGCTGTATCTAAGTGAGCGGCGGCAGGATTACAGGTTTTGATTTAGCTCGTGCTTTTTCCATATTTGGCATGATTATCGTGAACTTTAAAATTTCTATGCTGGCGGACAAAGGTGGACCGGATTGGCTAATAACCTTCGCAGGTTTGTTTGAGGGCAGAGCATCCGCTGTATTCGTCGTGCTGGCTGGCATTGGTTTTTCAATCATGACACGAAAAGCGCGACAAGGTAATCGGTCAGAAATGCAAAAGAGCAGAAATCTCGTTTGGAAAAGATCCATCTACCTGCTGCTTCTTGGTTTTATACTGCTCTTCCTTGGTTGGAGCGCTGATATTTTGCATTACTATGCGTTATTTTTATTTCTTGCATCATTTCTTATCCGCGCCTCTAACAAAATGGTTTTGAGCATTGCGGCTGTAATCGTGCTTGCTTCGCAATTTTTCCTTTTAAATTTTGATTATACAATTGGTTGGAACGCTTCCTTTCACACCTATACGGATTTTTGGACGATCAAAGGGTTTATGCGCCATTTATGGTTCAACGGCTATCATCCGGCGCTGCCTTGGTTTTCATTTTTTTTGGTTGGGATGTGGATGGGGAGAATGGATATGGCAGACCACCACGCTCGCAGAAAATGGTTGACCACCTCCTTAATCATTGCTATTGGGCTCGAAATCATTTCGGTTATCGCGATCAAAATTGGCAGCATCTACCTCGGGGGAGAAGCGGCTGTCTATTTATTTCAGACAAAACCAATGCCGCCGAATATATGGTACATGGCCACGGCAACAAGTACGGCCATCGCATTTATTTTGCTATCGGTTTATGTTGCGGAGATGAGGGGCGCACGTCGTTTCGTTTCCCTGTTTATCCAGACCGGTCAAATGGCATTAACGCAATACGTCCTGCATGTTATTGTCGGCCTTGGTTTTCTTGAGGCTATAGGCATTCTCGAAAATCAATCACTTCCTTTCGCCGTATTGTATTCGACTTTCTATTTTGCAGCAGCGATCTTTTTTTCTCACATATGGAGTTTGAAGTTCGATCGAGGTCCTCTTGAAGCACTCATGCGAAAGCTGTAGCGGCTAGACTTTAACTGAGCGTTCATTTAACATAGGGTCATGAGATACATGGGCAAGATCAAGACACTAATAGGTAAGCGGATTTTCACTTATTAGAATTGTTCATTTATTCGGGGGGAATGCACTTCTATGCTCGCAAAAAATGATAGGGATAACAAGAACATAAAGGTCATTATTACAGGAGCGACGGGGATGGTGGGCGAAGGGGTTTTACATGAATGCCTTAGTCATCTAGATGTGGAACAGGTATTGATTATAAACCGCAAGCCATCCGGCGTCACCCATCCCAAGCTAACGGAAATCGTGCTCGCTGATCTTTTTGATATAGCCTCCATTGAACCGCAGTTGAAGGGATACGATGCCTGCTTCTATTGTCTAGGTGTTTCTTCAGTAAGGATGAATGAAGCGGAATACAGCAGAATTACGTATGATTTGACCTTGCATATAGCAGGTTTGCTAGTCAGAACAAACCCGGAAATGGTCTTTTGCTACGTGACCGCGGGAGGAACGGATCGAACAGAACAGGGCAGAAGCATGTGGGCACGTGTGAAAGGGAAGACGGAAAACCATCTTTTGCAGCTGCCCTTTAAAGGCGCTTATATGTTCAGGCCCGGCTACATTCATCCGACAAAAGGCTTGAAAAATGCTCATCGTTTTTATGCGGCATTCACTTGGTTGTATCCGGTTCTGCGCCTGGTTCTTCCGAGACATGTCATTACACTTAGCGAACTCGGCAGAGCGATGATACACATCGTCAACAGAGGGTACGAATCGTCCATTTTGGAAAGCAGAGATATGGCTAAAGCCGCTCAAAATTAAGGCAATATTAAGGGATTAGCTGCTCCTGATTGCAATGAAGCCGCTCTATTCGATAGTCATAATTGTATTTGCACAGCTGAAGCAAATCGAATTTCAGCCCTCGCTTCGGTTGTGTAATGGCGGGCAGCTTTTTCCCGCTTGCCCTTATGGCAGCGCGTACACGCTTTCTGTCATCAATCGTGTTTACGATCAATTCGTCGGGGCTCGACTCGGCGTAACGAGTAATAAGAAACTGGTCACAAGCCGATTCACGATCAGAATGATCGAGCTTTACAAGCTGAAAGTCACGCAGCATGCCTTCTTGCACCTTTGCTACCAGCACATGCGTTTCCCCGAAAAAAAGCACATCTTGATCAATGACGGCTTCACGATCTACGATCTGCTTGTCTGCTGCCTGCTCCAGATTGCGGATGCTTTGCAGCATTTGCTGCGCCTTCTCAAACTCCATTTTTGCCGCATAGGCTTCCATCTTGCCGTATAAGGTTTCGATCAATCCTTGCCCGCGATTAGCGAGAAGCTCAGATGCTTGTCTCGTATGCTCCAGATAGTCGCCCTCAGCTATTTTGCCTTCACATACCCCGCTGCATTTGCCGATATGATACAGCAAGCATACCTGCTTGGGCATCTTTTTGCAGGTGCGAAGACCATAATGCTCCGTTACGAATTCAAGTAAGGCATCCCGAAAGCGCGCGCTTTTGAAAGGGCCTAAACGATGCGCGTCACTTGATGCAGCACCCCTTAGATTGCGTTTGCGATCGCGGTAATAGACATCGAGCCGAGGAAGCGGCTCTGCTGTAAGCTGCAAATACGCATAACCGCTGTTGTCTTTTTTTAACGCACGATTATAGGGTGGCTTATGTATTTTAATGAGGTTGTTTTCCAGCAGAAGGCTTTCCGCCTCGTTATTAACTAGCACAACTTCAATGGATGAAATCTCTTCGACAAGCTGCACTGTTTTTCGGACTGTATGATTTTTATGGAAATAAGAGCGAAGGCGGCTCCGCAAATTTTTTGATTTGCCGACGTAGAGAATAGTGCCGTGTGAATCCTTCATCAGATAGCAGCCAGGGCTCTGCGGGTAATCGCTGGCGTTAAATAAGAACGACATGGAACGTCATCCCCCTAATTCTATGCTTTAGAGCAAAATATCTCTCCGACACTATTCGACATCGCTTCGGATAAACCCTTGTATGAATGGTTCACTATCGTATTCTTATTTCTATATCAAAAAGAGGCCAACCTGTTAAACGGGCGGCCTCGAGCAGAACGTGCTGAGTGATTTGAAACCGAATTAACCTTGGCGTACTTCCGGCGCTGCTGTGATCATCCATTTGATTCCGAACTTATCTTCAATTTCTCCGAACAACGAGCCCCAAAATGCGGGTTCAAACGGGTGGGCAATGTGGCCGCCTGCTGCTAAATTTTCGAAGGCTTGCCGGGCTTCGGCTTCTGTTTCGAAGTCGAGAGCCAAATGAACGTTGTTCCCTTTAACGAGCGGTTCGAATACGGAATCCGACATGAAGAAGTTAACTCCGCCAGCGAGTACGCAGAGATGCAATACCTTATCCTTGAGCTCCTCGCTTGCATCTGGCAATTGCCCGTGCGTCATCATAGACTGGATCTCGCCCCCTAACGCCTGCATATAAAATTCGGCTTGCGCTTTAGCATCCTCCGACTTGATAAAGGTAGTGTATTTTGCCATTAGATAACTTCCTTTCCTCCGCTTAATGAAAATCCAACCTGTTGTCATCTTATCATATCGATTTGACTTAGGTTTCTTACGGATTGCTATTTTGAAAATGGCTCTCCTAAAGAAATATATTGTTTTATGTATATATATGCGATATATTTCTTGTGAGGCGTTCCAACTTCCTGAGGTACAAGGACTAGTCGAGGTACATTATGGGAATTATACAAAGGTTTACGTATAGAGAAGACTGACATTTTGAAAATGTATCCGACTCTGGCAAGCCTTGCACGGACTTGCTGCCGAGATGGCGACAACAGCCGTGCGGGCTGAGCATATTGAACAATTAACATCGATCAATGCTACATAAATGAGGAGTGATTTTCATGGAAAACAAAAAGGATTTACGTATTCGCAGCAAAGTGATTAGTGAAGGGGTAAACCGTGTTCCGAACCGGGCTATGCTAAGAGCGGTAGGGTTTCAGGATGAAGATTTCAAGAAGCCGATGGTCGGCGTGGCAAGCACATGGAGTGAAGTGACGCCGTGCAATGTTCACATTGACAAGCTGGCTGTACAGGCAAAAGAGGGAGTTCGCGCTCATGGAGGAGCCCCGTTGATATTTAACACGATTACCGTATCTGACGGCATATCCATGGGACATGAAGGGATGCTGTTCTCGCTCCCAAGCAGGGAAGTTATTGCCGATTCCATTGAGATCGTCGTAAATGCAGAGCGCTTCGACGGCTTGGTCGCCATTGGCGGCTGCGACAAAAATACGCCCGCTTGCATGATGGCGATAGGCAGAATGAATTTGCCTGCTGTTTATGTTTATGGCGGTACGATCCAGCCGGGCAAGCATAACGGCAAAGATGTGGATATCGTAACGGCTTTTGAGGCAGTCGGACATTATCAAGAAGGAAAAATGACGGAGGAAGAGCTCCATGAAATCGAATGCAGCGTATGTCCAGGCGCTGGTGCTTGCGGCGGCATGTATACAGCCAATACAATGGCTTCAGCCGTTGAAGCTTTGGGCATGAGCTTGCCTGGTTCATCATCCACACCTGCTATTTCCTCCTACAAGGCGGTTGAATGCGCAGAAGCGGGCAGAACGGTGATTGAGCTTCTTGAGAAGGATATTCGGCCGCGCGATATTATGACCAAGAAAGCGTTCGAGAATGCCATTACGCTCGTTATGGCTCTAGGCGGCTCGACGAATGCGCTGCTTCATCTTATGGCTATGGCGCATTCGGTCGAGGTTGATTTGACCTTGGACGATTTCGAGAGAATTCGCAAGCTCGTTCCACATCTGGCTGATTTAAAGCCAAGCGGCAAATATGTGATGCAGGATTTAAATGATAATGGCGGCGTGCCGGGCGTATTGAAGCTGCTGCTTGAAAAAGGGCTCCTTCATGGCGATTGCCTTACGGTAACGGGGAAAACATTAGCGGAAAACTTGGCCGAAGCACAACCATTGAAGGAAAATCAGCAGGTCATCCGGACCTTCGACAACCCGCTGAAACCAACGGGGCCGCTCGTCGTGCTAAGAGGCAATCTTGCTCCAGATGGAGCAGTTGCTAAAATGTCAGGCATGAAAAAATTAAAGTTTACCGGTCCTGCACGGGTTTACAATAGCGAGGAAGAGGCGACAGCTGCCATAACGAATGACGAAATTGTCAAAGGTGATGTGCTGGTCATCCGATATGCTGGACCAAAAGGTGGTCCCGGCATGCCGGAAATGCTCTCTGTTACCGCTTTGATCGTAGGTAAAGGCTTGGGCGGAGAGGTAGCGCTTCTAACCGACGGACGTTTCTCCGGCGGCTCTCATGGCTTTGTTGTAGGACATGTATCGCCGGAAGCGCAGGTAGGCGGTCCCATAGCACTGCTGCAAGAGGGCGATCTCATTACGATCGACAGCGAAGCGCAGGAAATTCAATTTAATGTTACGCCTGAGGAGCTGGCAGCAAGAGCGAGCGAGTGGATCAAGCCTCCGCTTAAATTTAAATCAGGCGTGCTGGCGAAATACGCAAAACTGGTATCCTCCGCATCAAGAGGCGCCGTAACCGATTTAGATCTGTAGATCATTCAACTGAAAATAAAGTGGGTCATTAAAATGGCTGTTGACTGATATCAATCATAAAAAAAGCCCTTCATTATCTAGAAGATAATGAAGGGCTTTTTGGTTTTGTTCTAGAAGTTGCGTTGGCCGCCTAATTGCTGTTCAGCGATTTGGACCAATTTTTTTGTAATATATCCACCAATCGAACCAGCATCACGTGTGGATAAATTGCCATTGTAACCATCTTGCGAGAACGGAACACCTAGTTGTTGTGCTGCTTCAATTCTCATTTGTGCAAGTGCTGCTTTTGCTTGAGGTACTACTAATTGGTTTGAATTTCTTCTGCTCATGTAAGTTCACTCCTTCTTTGGGTGTAAAGTTATTATGTCGAACCAATTGTAAATATATACAATCAAAACCAACAATTTTTTTTAAAAAAATAAACGGCCCCGAAGCGGTTATTGTTGCAGAAAGCGTCGATTTGGCAGAGCATCTTAACAGCCGAACGGCTGGTCAATCATTGACGGAGTATGCGAGCTCACGTATAATGCTTGAAGATTAGGATTTGCAGCTTCCTCGGCGAGCTGGCTGAGGAACGACAGCATGGAGGGACAGTATGGCTATGAACGGTACCAACATATATTTAAGGCCGCTTGCTCGCAAGGATGCGGAAGAGCTTCTAGCCGTCAGACAAACCAACTTCTCTTTTTTGCAGCCATTTGAACCCATCCGGCCTGAACATTACTTCACGCTTGAAGAACAAAGAAACCAAATCGACTATGGCAGGAAGGCTGCAGAAAATGACCAAGCCTTTTCCTTCGGCATATTTTTAAATGAAACGCATGCTTTGATTGGCCGAATAGAGCTGTCAGGTGTCGCCCGCGGACCATTTCAAAATGCGAACCTAGGCTATTTTTTAGATCAAGAGCATAATGGTAAGGGTTATACGACGGAAGCTGTATCCTTATGCGTCAAATTCGGTCTGGAACAGCTCGGCCTTCACCGGATTCAAGCAGGCGTAATGCCGAGAAACCTGCCATCCATCCGGGTGCTTGCGAAAGCCGGCTTTAGATATGAAGGACTTGCAAAAAGATATTTAAACATTAACGGCGTCTGGGAAGATCATGCCTTATATGCGATTACAGCTGAGGATTTGGCCAATCAAACAGACCGCCGTTAGCCGGATTTTAAAACAAGGAGCAACCTATGATGCTCCTTTTTCTGATTTTGAAATTACACGAGGGAATAAGATTCAGTCATACAGACAACAAGGGGACCTACATCATGCAAAAGCTATCAAGAAATCAAACGATATTTTTAATTTTATTTTTAGTCATCGTCTGGGGAGTTAATTGGCCGCTCTCGAAATATGCGCTCTCGTTCATGCCGCCGGTGCTTTTTTCCGGAATAAGAACGCTGCTGGGGGGCGTGCTGCTGCTCGTTATTGCAATTCCGCGATATAAACGTTTGCATTTTCGTGAAACATGGATGATTTATGTCGTATCGGCTATCGTTAATGTTATTTTATATTATGGCTTGCAGACGATTGGCCTAAAATATTTGCCGGCAGGCCTGTTTTCGGCGATTGTATTTTTGCAGCCCGTACTCGTCGGATTATTCTTTTGGCTATGGCTTGGGGAATCAATGAACGGCTTGAAGATTACGGGACTAGTTCTGGGCTTTTCGGGCGTGGGCGTTATTTGCAGCGGTGCAGGAGGCTTGTCCGGACATATTTCCGTTGCAGGCATATTACTCGCCCTTGGATCATCGCTTAGCTGGGCTTTAGGCACGATTTACGTGAAGAAGAAGGGGCCAAGCGTCGACCCGATTTGGCTTGTTACGCTTCAATTAATAATAGGCGGCTTGTTCATGACCCTTTTGGGCTCAAAGGTGGAAAGCTGGTCTGATGTGGTTTGGACACCTGCGTTTATGGTGACTCTGCTGTTTATTTCGGTGTTTGTCATCGCCATCGGGTGGTTGGTTTTCTATAAATTAATGGATTCGGGCGAGGCAAGCAAGGTAGCGTCCTTCACCTTTCTTATTCCGTTAGTCGCCATTTTGACTGGAACGTTATTTCTGAACGAGCCGTTCACCGCATCGTTACTGCTCGGCTTAGTACTCATTCTTCTCAGCATTTATTTTGTGAATCGGAAGGCTTAAACGCTCGATCAATCAGGCTTCTCATCACAAGCGGAGGAGAGGTTTTTTTTTATATTTTGACGTATCCTGTTTACAAAACCGCATATCGTGTTTATTATCCTAATAGAATGATTCTAAACATATACAGAAAGAGAAGTGATTTCCTATGAAAAAAATAACTTTTTTGGTATTCAGCTTTGTCATGGCAATTGTCTTCACAACATCAGCTTTGGGGGGGACCACTGCAGATGCGGCCGTAAAGAAACAGTATCTTGACATCTCTGAAAATGTTTTTTACTACGGTCAAGTAAAAAATGGAAAGCCGCATGGAAAAGGAACAATGACTTGGTATCCGACAAAATCCTATTCCGGAGATTGGGTGGATGGCAAGCGCACTGGAACCGGCAAGTATGTGCACAGGTACAAGAGTGACAACAAAGATTTTGTCATTACATACGATGGTCAATGGAAAAAAGATTTGAAAGTAGGAAATGGCTCTTATTCTACGAAGGTTACTGACCATAATGGGAAGGTTGAGCTGCATAAGATTCAATTTGGCACCTTCGCGAATGATCGCTTTGCGGCGGGATTCTCCGTTGCCCATTCCTTGGCAGGTCAGCCATATAGCTTCAATTATAAGGATGCCAATACGAACATTCAGTTGTCCGGGTCGAATGTGAATATGAGAAAAGTATGGACGGAAGGTAAATTCGAATCGATACAGTACACGAATTACGGCGTGACGAGGGAATATTCCGTAGCTTCGAGCAAAAGCTCTGACGAGTCAGTCGTGAAGGAAAATAAAGCTAATCTAAAATATTTGCAAAGCATTCAGTCTGAAATCAATTTGTATCTAGATAAATGGGAGCGCTTGTCCAGAAGGGTTCCTTTGGCTTAATATTTAGTTAGTCAGTATGCGAATGACTCCTTTATGAGAAGGGAGTCATTTTTTTTGTCAGAAATCCTTTGTGCCGCGAGTCTATATAGTAGGTCAACTTTATTTTGCGAGGAGCATCGACTTGATTAACTTGGATGACAACGGACAAAGCTGGGGAGAGCTTGCGGATGGCGAGCTAGTTATGCATGCGCAATCGGGCAGCCATGAAGCATTTGGCGAGCTGGTTAGAAGGCATAGAGCAGAGGTGTACGGTTATGCCAAAATGATTACGCATGAATCGTTTTTGGCGGAGGACATCGTACAGGATGCTTTGATTAGAGCCTTTATGCACCTTGGGAAGCTAGTGGAAATTGAACGTTTTTTGCCGTGGGTTCATCGCATAGTTCGCAACCAAGCCATTACGAAGCTAAAGAGCAGCTCGGTCAGCAAGGAGCGTACTTTTACGGAGCTGGGCCACTTGATGCCTAATAGGCACAGCGATAGCGATGAAGTCAGCGACCTGGATGGCATATTGAGTCGTCTGAACCGTTCGGCAGAAGAAAGCTCAACCAAACAAGGGCATCCGGAAGAGCGATTGATGCAGAAGGAAACGCTTAAAGTATTGACGCAGGTCATTAGCTGTCTGAGGCCAAGAGAGCGGCTTGTCTTCGAATCCCATTTCTTTGATCAGCTGTCACCGCAGGAGATCGCAAAGCTGTTTCAGCTTTCATCCTCCAATGTGTATCAAATCATTTCGCGATCACGGAAAAAAGTTATTCAAGAACGACTCCGCATAACGGTTGACTCCTATGTTAAAACGAGAAGGGATATGGGATGGATGAAAAAACAAATTTTACCGAAAAGCGAGACTTTTGCTGAAGCGAGGTCATGGAATACCGCTGTAGATTCATTGTACACGATGCTGAAATATACGAATAAAGGTTTAACCTTTCCGATGGTTATGGGTTTGACAGGGCAAGCTTTCCGAATAAATATAATACCGGGGAGCGTTCATATCGCTGGGCCAACCGCTTACCCTTT
The DNA here is from genome assembly GCF_012935325.2 of Paenibacillus sp. PL91. Taxonomy (GTDB): domain Bacteria; phylum Bacillota; class Bacilli; order Paenibacillales; family Paenibacillaceae; genus Pristimantibacillus. The sequence continues at coordinate 18,637 of NZ_JABBYG020000018.1, read as the reverse complement.
TGGAGAAACCATGGCCAGAGGGCTGAAGAACATAGGGTTTCTCGCCAAATATGTTGATGGCATGAATGCTGCGATTGGCCCAAATACCAACTTAATCGACCAAGCTTTGGTAGGGAAGGACGCTATGGACAAGCGGGAAATTCATCATGCGCTGCCAGAAGCGCTCGGTTTGATCCATCGTTCCATTAAGGAAGGCTATCCGGTGCTTGCATGGGATATCTTCTTTCCTGAATTTGGACTTATTTATGGTTATGACGATGGAGAAAAGCTGCTTCATGCCTATGAATGCTGCCGATTAGATACGCTTCCTTATGAAAATTTGGGCCGAAGCGTACTTGAAGAAATATTTGTACTCGCGCTTGATGAGCCATTCGGCATCAACCAGAAAGATCAGCTGCGGAGCGCATTGCAAATGATTGTCGAGCATTATGACGGGGAAGAGAGCACCAGCTCTTCCGGATCGGTCAAGGGCATTAAGGCGTACGATGTATGGTGCGATGCACTCCGAGAGGGAACGGTCGAGCCGAACGGCAATGCCTACAATATTGCTGTCATTATGGATGGCCGCAAGCATGCAGCACCTTTTCTAAATGAGATCATGGCAAGCTGGCCGCAAGCAGATGATGTTGATAACCGAATTCGGGAGCTGCTCGGGGAAGCTGCACAGCTGTACGAGGGAATTTCCTCTCATTATGAGGCGCTTCATCACATGTTTCCTTTCCCGGAGGGCGGAGAGCCAGGCAGCGAAATGAACGCTCGCAAGTCGATCGAGCATCTTCAAGCGATTAAGAAGCAGGAGGAAGCAGCCGCCCAGGTTTTCCGCATGTTATTACAACAGTTAGGATGATATCAGCATTCAAATCAATATCCTAATACAACGACAAGCCTGTATCGGAGTGATTTCCGAGGCTTGTCGTTTTTTTATATATCCACTTGAATGTAGAAGTCTTGCAGCAAGCGTCTTAACCCATCTGGATCGCTAAGCATGGGCAAATGCCCGGTCTCTAAGCTTTGAACGAATTGCGGAGAGAGAGCGGATACCATTTTATTTTGCAGGGACAGGCCAAATTCCTTATCCAGGCTTAACTTCACATATAGTTTAGGAACATCTGGTATGGGAGCATCGACACGATCCGTATATACGCGAAGGGATTCAGGAATGAAGCCGCTCACAATCTCGGCCGTTTGCGCTGGCGTCAGATCGTTGCAAAGCCCGGACCGAATCGCGGACTCAGGCGGCTTTGTGCCCATTTTCGGCAAAATGGCAGACAGCAGCATCCGTTTAGGGAAAGGCAAAACCGATAGAAATGAACCGCCTTTACTCGGAATGGCTGCTCCAACAGCAACAAAGCCTGCCAAGCGATCAGAAAATTCGTAGGCGAGTCTAAGCGCAAGAACGCCTCCGAGCGAGTGAGCCACAATAATGAACCTTCGAACGCCCCATTCATTTACCTGTTTTCGCAGATGGGACACATAATCCGCCAGAGCTAGCTCCTTCCTCGCTTCAACCGTTCCTTCTCTAAGCGGAAAATCAACCAACAAGGATGGCTGGCTCATTCCGTCTGCCACTTTGCTCCACACTTCGCCCTTCATTCCAGCTCCATTTACGAATACGAACCCTATCTTTTGTTGAATCAGTTCTTGTTTATTCATCGCTATTCTCCTCCGTGAACCATCGTTTATCCTTGATTACAATTTGATAATAACAAATAAACAAGACAATTATTGTCTTATTTATAGAATAAGATAAAATAAAAAGTATCGAGTGAGAGCGAGGGCTAATTATGCAAAAGTCACAGCGGTTAATCCAGCTAATTATGATGATCAACGCGAGAAAGTCCTTTACCGTAAGAGAGCTTGCCGATGAATTTGGCTTATCAAGCCGGACTATTACTAGGGATTTGCAGGAGCTTAGCGAGCTAGGCGTTCCCATCTATTCCATACAGGGCAGAGGGGGCGGCTATAAGCTGCTGCAGGAGAGATTGCTCCCGCCGATCAGCTTCTCGGAGGGCGAGGCAATCGCTATTTTTTTCGCTTGCCAGTCCTTAAATTATTTCAGTTCCTTGCCATTCGGCGAGGGAGCCGGCTCAGCGCTCCATAAGTTTTATCATTACTTGCCTGCTGATGTAAGGGAGCAGATTGACCGCTTGAAAAATCGGGTGATGATTTACAGCCCGCACAGGCAAATGTCTCGTGATGTTCTTCAAACGCTTCTGCAGGCGATTATGATTCGCAGCGTCGCAACGATTGAATACCGCTCGGGCAGCGGCATATCGAAGCGGGATATTCAGCCGATCGGCCTCTACGCGAGCTCTGGGTATTGGTATTGCCCTGCCTATTGCTTTGTGCGCGAAGAAGTAAGGCAATTCAGGGCTGACCGGATTCTCTCCGCCACGCTCAACGAAAGGTTCCCTTGCCGGGAAGACATCGAGCAACAGACGCTGCTGAACGTACCGGAGAAAGACCATCTGGAACAAATCTTGCTTCTGCTGGAATTGACGGAAAAAGGGGTGTGGCTGCTCGAGTCCGAAACGAGGTTTGCTCCGTTTATTCAACGCTCCGAAGCAGGCAGCGGAACTGCGGCCATTTCTATTGCGGCGGAGGATATTCCGTTTTATGCGGAACGGATTTGGCAGCTAGGCGAAGACGCGAAAATAACGGGACCGGCAGAGGCTGTTGCCTACATGAAGCAAAAAATCGAAGCAATGCAGCTGCTGTATTAACATTGTCAAGTACTACGGAAATATGGTACTAGGTGGACGCTCCGAACTCGTATATAGTTGATTTATCCGAGAGTACAGTCAGGTTCATGGCTGCAGGAGGGTGAATACGTGCGGTGAAGATGCTTACAACTCATACCAAACAAGAGCTGCAGCGCAAAGCAGCTATTCTAAAGCAACACGAGACTTACGCCTATCAAGCTGCTTATTACTTGGTTGAAGACGAGGCGCTTGCTGCCGAAGCGGCAACAAAGGCGTTGATTGCGATACTGCAGGATGAATCCTTTTTTCAACTATCCGAGCAGCTTCAGCATAATAGGGTGAAGCAAGCGGTCATGAAGCAAGCACTATTGACTAAGGCAGCAGTGTTACAGCCATCCATGTAAACTCAAATCGTCCAAACTCCCAAACTCCCCAGCTGTTCTTCCAGCTACTAACCCATTCCAATAAAAACGATGAAGATACCTTCCCTTTGATCGTGCTATTCTCGAAATGGCAGCTTTTATGCTATAGTCGGATATAGCCACACTGTCGAAGGGAGTTGTAAAGCAGCGTGATTATTGACCTTACCCATACCATTTTGCATCAAATGCCGGTGTACCCAGGCGATGCGGAGACCGTATTGGAGCAATCCAAGCATATGAACAGCGATTCTTATAACAATCATCAGTTGTCGATCAACATGCATGCAGGAACTCATATTGATGGTCCGATGCATTTATTAGACATTCAGCAGTATATCGATGAGCTTCCAGTGGAGCAATTTGTCGGGGACGGCGTCTTGCTGGACGTATGCGGCGCCAGCACAATTGACTATAATGAACAATACGAAGCGTCGATCAAAGAGGGGCAAATCGTTATCGTATATACCGGTCATGGTGAGCTGTACGGCCAGCCATCGTATTTTACAGATTATCCGGTGTTGACTGAGGAATTTGCAGATCTGCTTATTCGAAAAAAAGTGAAAATGGTCGGCTTGGATACGCCTTCACCGGACAAGTATCCATTTGACATCCATAAAAGCTTATTCGGCAGCAGCATTCTCATCATTGAAAACTTAAAGCATGTTCATCGGCTGCTCGGCATCCAAGCTTTTGAAATTATTGCGCTGCCGCTTCGCATACAGGCGGATTCATCCATTGCTCGCGTAATCGCGCGGGTTAAGCAGGAAGCGTAGAGCTTTGTGCAGCAGCTTGAGAGCAAAGGGCTTAAAGGATTAGTCGTAAAGCCAGTCGAGAAAATCTCCGTATAAAAGCGCTCTGCGCAAGTGCTTGAATATCATGATGCTGCCGCTGAGAAGAAGCGTGATTTTTGTTGGAAAAAAATATTTTTCGACTTCGCGCTTCGACAACGTTTTAGTTGCCGCAGAGCTATACTTAACAGGTACTATTTCATCGACAGCGGAGGGTTGCTCATGAATAATTCTAATTTAAAAAAAAGAATTGTGTGGTTCATTAACAGCGAAATCGAACGCGTGCTAACGAACCTAAAGAATGGAGCAGTTAATAAGGAGTATGCATTAGGAAGCTTTAACACTCTTTATCAGATCGCCTCGTCGACGAGAGATGCCGACTCCATGATCAACTTATGCGAGATTATGGATAAGATTAGAGAGTCTAATCATCGAACAGGCTTATTTCATTTTACGGAAATACGCTCGGAATCTTTTTATTGATCGAATGTTATTTTCATAGTTGGTTTCAAAGAAAAGAGACCGTGTGCGGTCTTTTTTTGTTTTACTCCTAAAAAAGGTTAATAATATACCCTCATTTCGAAATCATTAATCTAAATATATTCTCATGAACCAATCTGATTCAAAAATACCGCTGCTGGTTAAGTTTCCAGTATGAAAGAATAAACAACCAGATTGAAAGGGGAATAAACGATGAAGAAAACGAATGAAAGCCGCAGTATAGCCAAGCTTATTTTGATCGCCATGATGAGTGTTACTGTCGTATTTACCGCCTCGGCGTGCAATAACGACGCGGATGTAAATAACAATGGCAATAACAACGCCATTACGGATGGAGTGAATGATACTCCTGATGCTACGGCTGATCCAGCGGCAACCGATGAGGTCACCACTCCTTAAACCGAAGCACAAAATGTAAAAAAAGATAGAAGAACCCTCTGCCGAGCTGCGAATAACCTCTCGTTATTCACAGCTTTGGCAGAGGGTTCTTTTGCTGCTGTTTAACACTATTATTTTGTATTTTCGAGAGCGAATGAGAGCTGCTGGACTTCTATAAGAAGTCTGATATGATGGAAACAAGACCTCTGGCGTAGAGGTCTATCTGTTTATGAGGAGGAGAACCATATGGTTCAAAAGAATGTTCGAGGGTTGCTGCTGCGTAATAGGTCTCTAGGGGGTGAAGTCTACTATGAACCATAGTGTTCAGGCAGGCAGCTTTAGGGAGCAGCTTATTCATCAGCTTATCGTACTGGGCGAAGAGAAGCATTCGTTTCTCGACGCTTATTTTCCTAAACAAGGGGTAGAGCGGAAGCAAACGCAGCTATTTCTTGCCGAGTATGTGCAATTTATTGAAAATGAGCTTGCCGCTGTGGAGACAGGCCTGTCACCAGCTGTTTTTATAGGATGCGAGGTTACGATCGATTATATCGATTATCAAACGAAGGATACATTCAAAATCGTTTATCCGATGGATGCCGATCCGGAGAAAAATTGCATTTCGTTCCTTTCGCCAGTAGGAAAGCAGCTGTTGATGAGCCGAAGAGACGAGGTTATTAACGTGGCTACGCCGGCTGGGGCGATGCGTGTTCGCATGCTTCATATTCAACGAGAAAAATAACGTTAGCGGATTGACGCTGATGCGATAGTTACGAGACAAAAAAACCGCCGGATCACTGGATCCGGCGGTTTTCGTTGCGTTAGCCTTTTTTGGTTTGGAGACGAATGACATTCCATGAAGCTTTGCCAAGCATCGCTTTTACATAACCGTTATCCGCTTTGGCGGTGCCGCGATTATGAGGTACTACTTGGGCAGGATTCGATTTGGTGTTGACTGCTTTCAAATCTTCATTTTCCAACACGATATGCTCGGTAATGCTAACCTCGCCGAAGCTTCGAACGTCGATGTCAAGCTCAAGCCCCTCCGACAAATGACGGTTGACAGCAAAGATCGTCACCTCGCCAAGCTCCTCATTATAAACGCTGATGGCTTCAAGGTATGGAACATCCGTAAAATCCTTGGAATCGTATTTAGGCGACGAAGTGATCGGATGGAGCACAGTGCCTCTGCCGTAAAGCGACGCGTGAAGATACGGGTAGTAAGTCGTTTGCAGCCATAATGGACCCCCGTTTTCCGTCATAATCGGTGCGATTACGTTAATCAATTGCGCGATACATGCCATCTTTACACGGTCCGCATGCTTGAGCAGCGTAATAAGGAAGCAGCCTACGGCAAGAGCATCCTCAAGCGTATATACATCTTCAAACTCAGGAGGGGCTATCTGCCAGCGCTCATCGGCGCGGCTTGTACCGATTGAATTCCATACGTTCCACTCGTCGAGCGACAGCATAAGCTTCTTCTTGCTCCGCTTCTTCGCCTTCACATAATCGCAAATGGCAGAAACGCTATAAATAAATTGATCCATATCTAGCGACTTCGCGAGGAAATTAGACGAATCGTTCTCATTATTGTTGTAATAGGTGTGCAGCGACAAAAAGTCGACCTGATCATAGGTAAGATCAAGCACCGTAGCTTCCCAATCCGCAAAGGTGCTCATGCCGCTCGAGGAGCTTCCGCATGCGACAAGCTCGATCGATGGATCAACCCAGCGCATCGCTTTGGCGGTTTCGTTCGCAAGCCGGCCGTATTCCACCGCTGTTTTTGCCCCGATTTGCCAGGGGCCATCCATTTCATTGCCCAGGCACCATGTTTTGAATTTATGCGGCTCCTTGTAGCCATGAGATATACGAAGGTCGCTGTAGTAGGAGCCGGACGGATGATTGCAATACTCAACGAGATTCCGGGCGGCATCAATGCCGCGAGTCCCAAGATTGACGGCCATCATGACCTCCGAGCCGACCAGCTTCGCCCAATCCGCAAATTCATTCGTTCCCATTTCATTCGTTTCAGTCGTCCACCATGCGAGCTCAAGCAGCCGTCTCCGCTCCGCCTTGGGACCAACGCCGTCCTCCCAATTGTAGCCGGACACAAAGTTGCCGCCTGGGTAACGGATGATCGGAACATTTAAGGATCGAATCGCCTCCAGCGCATCACGGCGGAAGCCATTCTCGTCAGCGGTTGGATGGCCGGGCTCATAAATGCCCCCGTATACGGCACGACCCAAGTGCTCGATGAAGGAGCCATAAAGTCTCGGATCAACCTCTGATACGGTAAAATTTTTATCGATAAGCATCGTTGATTTCATGGACATAAAAAGAACCTCCTGGATGAATTAATCAAATAATTAATTCTTAATTGTTGATTTCGTATATAATATTTATCATAATAAATAAACACATGCAATACGGTTGGTGTGAATTGCGTTAGGATTAACTAAATTACTAATTGTAAAGCGGGTGCGGAATTGTATTTAACAACGGATACGGAATCGCTGCGGGTATATGAAGCGTTAGCAAGCGAGGTGCGCTTGCAAATCATCGACTTATTATATACAAAGGAGATGCATATTAAAGAGCTCGCTTCAGTGTTATATTTGAGCAGCGCTATTGTAAGCAAGCATGTCAGCCAGCTGCAAAAAGCTGGGCTCGTCAGCTATCGGATGCGCAGAGTCAACGGAGGAACGTATAAATATTGCTCCCTTTGCACGGAGTATCTCCAAATCCGATTATCCAAAAAGGAGCTCGCGGCAAGAAAATTCGCCGAGGTATCCGTGCCTGTTGGGCATTATACGGATATAGAAGCATCGCCGACCTGCGGAATTGCCACTACGGAGAAGATGATCGGGCATTATGATAATCCGACCTATTTTTTAGACCCGGAGCGAGTTCATGCAGGCATCTTGTGGTTTGCTAGAGGATTTGTTGAATACAAAATACCTAATTTCCTGTTTAAAGACCAAACGGTTCAGGAAATCGAAATATCGATGGAGATTGGCTCGGAAGCCCCGCATGTTGATGAGAATTGGCCTTCGGACATTCAGTTTACGATCAATGGGAGGCTGCTTGGGGTATGGACAAGCCCAGGCGATTTCGGGAATATGAGAGGACGATTATCGCCAGCCTGGTGGCATAATGATGTTAATCAATACGGCTTGATGAAAGTTCTCCGCATCAATGAACAAGGAACCTATATAGATGGGCTGCAAATATCAGAGACGACGATAAGGGATGTCCCATGGGACAGCAACCAGTGGACTTTCCGCATCAGTGCCGAGGATGTCTCGCGCGGTCGCGGCGGCCTGACGCTGTACGGAAAAGGCTTCGGCAATTATGATCAGGATATTGTCATTCGCAGCTACTACGAGTAAGCGGGAAATCGGCAAGCAAGGAAAAAAGATTTTGAAAGCGGAGGTTAAGGAATGACTTTTTCATGTCGCGTACTTATCGTGGATGATGAAATATTAGCGAGACAAGGGATCAAGCACCTGCTGAATTGGGAGAATGAGGGCGTTGAAATTGTCGGCGAGGCGTCCAACGGCAAAGAAGCGCTTGAGCTGATCGAGGAATTGGAGCCGCATATCGTCATTACGGATATCGTCATGCCCATAATGGGGGGAGAGGAGCTGACTCGTGCGATTAAGAAGAGGTTCCCGGAGATCGAAGTTATTATTTTAAGCAGCTTTGGCGAATTTGATTACGTAAGGTCAACCTTTCAAAGCGGCGTAGCCGATTATATTTTAAAGCCGAAGCTGGAAGCTATTCAGCTGCTTGAAATCGTGAAGCGCACAGCACGGAAAATTCCTTCCTTGAAGCTTGTTGAATCTGACGATGAAGCTGGTGTGTCCATCAAGCTTGTCCTCGATAAGCTTATCTCGGGCTATGAGGTCGATATAGAAAACACGGTAATTGCAGAAGCGTTTCCTCATCATGGATTCAGACTGCTTGGAGCAGATTTGAAGCAGCTGGCGGGCAAGGGGAGGGAGCGGCATGCCGATTCGCAGTGGCTGAATGAAATGACGGATGAGCTCGATGCCAGCTTGCCGCACGCGGTCTATTTTCATCTGCCGACAGAACCGAATACGGTCGTTTTGCTTGTTAACCTAGACAACCGGGAACAGGATCATCTGACCAGCATAGCTCGGAAGCTTGCTGCAAGGACAGGGGAGCAGCTCCCTGAGATTGGCTGGACCATCGGTGAACCCTTTACCGACTTGCGAGAGCTCGGAGCGAACTATAAAGACAGCTTTCTAAAAATAAACGCATACCGCTACTTTCTTCCGGCTTCCCAGCATTTGATCGTTCATGGCGAGCTGCCGGCAGCTAACGGTGAGGCACGCCCATTTAATATGACTTCGTTCACTGAGCTTATGAACCGGCGGCAATTCGAAGAGGCGTTTACTATGCTGCTGGAGCATGTGAATGCTCTTGCGAGCCAGTATAAAACCGATGTTTTCGAATTTAAGTCTTTTTTGGGCAACGTTATTTTTAATATTACGATTTTGTTAGGCCGCCTGGAATCCAACATGAAAAAGCTGGATGATGCGAAATATGCATATTTCAAATCGATTGGAGAATCGATGCATGTAAGCGAGGCGCTTTCTCTTCTTCATTCCTTTATAGCGGAAGCGAGCGACGTAATCCAATCGAGAGGAGCATCGGGCAGCAACCCGAACATGGTGCAGCTGCTTCATTTTATACAGGAGCATTATGCCGAGCCTCTGAGCTTGACGGAAATTGCGAAGCATTTCCACTTTAATCCGTCGTACCTCTCGAGTTATTTCACATCGCATAACAAAGAAGGCTTTAGCGAATATTTGAACAAGATTAGAGTGGAGAAGGCAGCAGAGCTGCTGCAGCAGGATACGGCTTCGATCTCCGAGATTAGCGGAATGGTAGGATATTCAGACCATAGCTATTTTACGAAAGTATTTAAGAAACTAACGGGCCTGTCGCCGAGCCATTACAGAAAACAATACACAGGCAAAATGAGGGAATAGCGCAATGAGAGGGTTTTTGGGAAAATTTAAATATCACGGCCTTTTTATAAAAATGTTTATCGTCACGCTGGTCAGCGTCGTTTCTGTTGCACTTCTTACCTCGATTGTGACGATACAGATGTCGGAGCGTCTGTTCATGAATACATTCAGCATTACGAACTCGAAGATCATCAGCCAGATTCAAACGAATTTTGAATCCTTCAACTACTCCGTCGTAACGGCATCTAACAATGTGCTGCAAAATGGCGCGATCAAAGGTTTTCTGACGAAGCCGGATATGGATTCGCTTTCCTCGATGTACAGCTACTATTCGGCGAGCCAGCAAATGAAGCGAATTCAATCCATCGTAGCGGCATATCCGGTAACGATGACGATCTCGGGCATTAATAGGAAGAGCCACTCGACAGACAGCTCGTATTGGCCAAATTCGCTGGACAAGCTGAGAAACAGCATGTTGACCGTGAATACGTTAGTCAACCCAAAGAAGCTCATTTATCAATTGGATAACCAATATGTTGCCGGTTCTTCGGACGAAGACCCGGCTATCGTTGCTTCAAGGGCATTGATGGAGCGCACCAGCGGCAACCAGTACGGCATTCTTTATTTTGCGATAAGAGAAAGCGATTTTAAACGGTTTTATTCGAGCTTTACCAGCAAAGGCAATGACGTAGTCATTTTGGATCGTTCGGGCATTGTCGTATCCAGCAACCGCCACGAGCTTATTGGCAATAAAGAGCGTGATCTGCTTGGCTACGCCAAAGAAATGGAAGAGCAGCAGCTAAGCTTTAAAGATGTGAGCGTGAGGGGACGAAGCAGCCTGGTGCTGTCCAATTATTTGCCGGTTTATGATTTCTATTTGGTTAATCTCATCGATAAGCAGGAAGTGCTTAGCGAAATGGTCGATTTCAAGACGGTCGCGCTTATTTGCGCTGCGATTGTACTCGTTGCCCTTTTTATCGTGTTTCTTATTTCGAGAAGATTGACGCAATCGTTAACGATGCTGGCCAAACAAATGTCAGGCATTACGGAAAATAATTTCGACAACTATATTACCGTTACAGGCAGCTATGAGATCAAGGAGCTAGGAAATGCCTATAACTATATGCTCGATGAGCTGAATGATTATATCAAGAAGCTGATTGAGACGCAGAAAAACCAACGCAACGCGGAGCTTTCCGCTTTGCAAATGCAAATTAACCCGCATTTCCTATATAACACGCTGGCTTCGGTCAAAATATTGGTGCAGCAGGGCAATAAGGAGAAAGCGGCGGCTACGATCAACGCGCTCATATCGCTTTTGCAAAATACAGTAAGCAACATTAGCGAGACGATTAGCGTAGCGCAGGAGCTCGTTAATTTGAAAAACTACGTTTTTATAAACCATGTGAGATATGGGGAGCAGATTCTGGTGAACTATTTTGTTTCCGATGATTGCTACGGCTATCACATTCCAAAGCTCATTATCCAGCCATTTATTGAAAATGCCTTCTTTCACGCTTTCCAAGACCGAAACGAAGGACATATTTATGTGCTTATTTCCCGCGAGGATGATGCATTAGTATGCGAGGTCGTCGATAACGGCGTTGGGATGAGCGGTTATGACCACGAGAATCCCGATCATGCTTCAATCAGCACGAGCCATTTCTTCTCAGGCATCGGCATACGCAACGTGCATGACCGCATTACGCTGCTCTATGGAGAAGCATTTGGTGTTGAAATCGTGAGCGATGTTGGCGATGGAACGAGAGTGAAAATTAAATTGCCGCTTATGAAGACCTAAAGAAAGTACCAATTCACAAATTAATTTCTAATTACATATTAACGATGGGAAAGGTAACAATAGAATGACAAATCCGCACAAATATATTGCTAACGAGTCATTTTCACGAGTTGCTATAATGAATCTTGTTAGCCGGCAAACGCTTTCAGAAAAAAGCTTACAGTTACTAAAAGGGGTTGAAGGAATTGAAAAAAATACTCGCTATTATGTTGGCCAGCTTCGTGCTGCTCACAGCATGCGGCAAAGAAAACAATGCACCGAATGAGGGCGGCACGACTGCTGAAGGAACGAAAGAAATTACGGTTTGGGCTTGGGATAAGGTATTTAATATCGGAGCCATGGAGCGTGCAAGCGAAGCCTACAAGGCTAAAAACCCGGATTCCGATCTGAAGGTAAATATTGTAGAAAACGCACAGGCTGATATTATTCAAAAATTGAACGCAGGCCTAAACGCAGGTACAACAAAAAGCTTGCCGACAATCGTATTGATTGAGGACTATCGTGCCCAAAGCTTCCTGCAAGCTTATCCTGAAGCTTTCTTCGAGCTAACGGATTTCATTAATCCAGCTGATTTCGCCGAGTACAAAATCGGGCCGACTAGCTTGGACGGCAAGCAATACGGCGTGCCATTCGACTCTGGCGTAGCTGGCTTGTACGTGAGAAGCGATTACTTAGAGGAAGCAGGCTTCAAAACGGCTGACCTGCAGGATATTGACTGGCAAAAATTAATCGAAATCGGTAAAGCAGTGAAAGCCAAAACAGGCAAAGCGCTTCTTACGCAAGATCCTAACGATCTTGGCTTAATTCGCATGATGATTCAATCAGCTGGCTCTTGGTACTTGAAGGATGACGGCACAACGCCTAACCTTGCCGGCAATGAAGTGCTGAAGGAAGCATTCGAAACTTACAAAGAGCTAATGAACGCGGATATCGTGAAAGTGACTTCGGACTGGAGTCAATTTGTTGGTGCTTTCAACAGCGAAGAAGTAGCATCCGTGCCTACAGGCAACTGGATTACCGCTTCGGTTAAAGCAGAAGCATCGCAGTCCGGCAAATGGGCTGTCGTACCTTTCCCTAAACTGGCGAAAGCGCCAAATGCCGTTCATGCATCTAACCTTGGCGGCAGCTCGTGGTATGTTATGAACGTTGACGGGAAAGAAGCAGCGGCAGAGTTTTTGAAACAAACATTTGGCTCTGACGTTGAGCTTTACCAGAAGCTTGTGACGGAAATCGGTGCTATCGGTACGCTCAAAGCAGCAGCAGCGGGCGATGCTTACAAGCAGCCTGATCCATTTTTTGGCGGACAAAAAATAGTAGAAGATTTCGCAAAATGGACGGAACAAATTCCGCGTGTTAACTACGGCATGCATACGTATGCGGTTGAAGATATTCTCGTTGTCGAAATGCAAAATTACCTCGGCGGCAAAGAGATCGACAAAGCGCTGAGCGACGCTCAAGCGCAAGCGGAAACACAAGTTAAATAACTAACATCATACGGCAATTAAATAAAACCTGGGGCTTCTCCTTCTCCTGATTCATAAGTTGTTTTTCCGGCAACAGGAGCGCTGGAGGAGTCTCCAAGGTTTTATTTCCGTAAAGAAAGGGGTTAGGCTACCGTGAAAGCAGCGAGGCCTGGCGTGAATATTCGCACAAGAGCCAATTTGACTGGCTGGATGTTCGTCATTCTAGCCGTAATCATGATTGCGGCATTCTATTTTTATCCGATGATTCAAGCGCTCCTTTTGTCCTTTAAATCCGGCAAAGGCATGAATTTATCGTTTGTCGGCTTCGATAACTACGTTCGTCTGTTCAGTGATAAGACATTTTTAACTGCGGTTAAAAATACATTCGTTTATTTGATTATCCAAGTCCCTGTCATGATTGTTCTGGCTATGTTCATATCCGTTCTACTCAACGACAGCAAATTGAAATTCAAAGGTTTTTTCCGTACGGCGATTTTCTTGCCGGCTGTTACCTCGCTTGTTGCTTATTCTGTCATCTTCAAATATTTGTTCGCTACGGAAGGACTGGTCAATAAGCTGTTGACCAATCTACATTTGATCGCGACTCCCATTCAGTGGATTACCGATCCTTTCTGGGCAAAGGTGACGGTTATTATCGCAATCACATGGCGCTGGACGGGCTATAACATGATTTTCTACTTGTCCGCGCTTCAAAATATCGATCATTCCATTTACGAGGCTGCGAAGATTGACGGCGCTTCGTCAACGAGACAATTTTTTGGCATTACTGTACCGCTGCTTAAGCCGATTATTTTGTTTACATCGATTACGTCTACCATCGGTACGCTGCAGCTGTTTGATGAGGTCGTAAATATTACGAAGGGCGGACCGGGGAATGCCTCCATGTCCATCTCGCAATATATTTACAATCTTTCCTTCAAATATTCGTCCGACTTTGGCTATGCGGCAACCGTGTCGTATTCGATCGTAATTATGATCATCATATTGGCGTTCATTCAGTTTAAGGCGGCAGGTGATAAAAATGGATAAATTAAAACGTGTGTTTGTTTATATTTTTCTAAGCGCCGTTGCATTCGTTTCCATCTTTCCATTTCTATGGATGTTAATCAGCGCAACTAACAAGTCGGCTGATGTCACGAAGGGCAGATTGCTGCCCGGCAGCCAGCTTATTGAAAATATTAACACCTTGTTCAGTACGGTCGATATCGTGCCCGCACTGCTCAACTCGGCAAAAATCTCAATTACGACTACGGTGCTTGCCATGGTCATTGCATCCTTAGCCGGCTACGGCTTTGAAATTTACAGGAGCAAAGCCAAGGACGTCGTATTTACCATCCTGCTTCTCTCGATGATGATACCGTTCGCAGCGATCATGGTACCGTTGTATCAAATGTTTGCAGGATTATCGCAGGCAATCCCGTTTATCGGCTTGGACACGCTCTCTGGCGTCGTGCTGCCGACCTTTACGACTGCGTTTCTTATTTTCTTCTTCCGTCAAAACACGAAAATGTTTCCACGCGAGCTGCTTGAGGCAGGCCGTATTGACGGTTTAAACGAAATAAGCCTCTTCTTCCGCATCTATATGCCGACGATGAAGACGACCTACGCTGCAGCAGGCATCATAACGTTTATGTCGAGCTGGAACAACTACTTATGGCCGCTCATCGTATTGCAATCGCCGGAGAAAAAAACGATTCCGATGCTGATATCGAATTTGGGGTCCAGTTACTCGCCGGACTATGGCATTATTATGACCGCGATCGTTATTTCCACCATTCCGACCGCGCTTGTGTTCTTCCTCATGCAGAAGCATTTTGTCGCAGGGATGACAGGCTCGGTAAAATAGAGCAAGATGAAGTCAGGCGGCTGCACGCTTTAAGCGCGGCTGCCTGACTTTTAAATAACTTTAAGGGGAAAATAGAATGAATCAATTAAAGCCGAATATTAGCTGGCTCACCGATGTGAGCGTATTTGCGGTGAACCGGTTGCCTGCGCATTCCGATCACCGTTATTACGAGTCGATAGAGGAAGCGACGGCAAATGCGCCTATGGCCCTTCGTCATGATTTAAACGGGAGCTGGAAATTCAGCTATTCCGTGAAGCCTGCTGACCGTCCTGAACGATTTCATCAGAAGGATTATGATTGCGATGGTTGGAGGGACATCGAGGTGCCAGGGCATATTCAATTGCAAGGATACGGCAAGCCTCAGTATGTCAATACGATGTATCCATGGGATGGGCATAACGACATACGACCGCCGGCTATTCCCGAGGATCATAACCCGGTAGGCAGCTATGTAAAATATTTTAATGTGCCAAGCAACATGCAGGGCAAGCCTGTTTATATTTCTTTTCAAGGCGTAGAATCGGCCTTCTACGTATGGCTAAACGGCGAATTTGTCGGCTATAGCGAGGATAGCTTCACACCGGCTGAGTTTGATCTTTCGCCGTTCCTGCAGGATGGCGAGAACAAGCTTGCTGTAGAGGTTTATCAGCGGAGCACGGGCAGCTGGCTGGAGGATCAGGATTTTTGGCGTTTCTCGGGCATTTTCCGCGACGTTTATATATATACCGTTCCTAGCGTTCACTTACGCGATCTATTTGTCCATGCTGAGCTTGATCAAGCTTATACGATTGGAAACCTGCGTGCCGATCTTAAGCTCACGGGTGCTGAACAGCTCTATAGCGTTAAGCTTGAATTAAAGGACGCTGATGGTCATACAGTAGGGACTGCGTCATCGGAATCATCCGCGAGCGATGCGTTGACGTTGTCGCTTGATGCTGGCAAAGTAACGGCATGGAGCGCTGAAAAGCCTTATTTGTACGTTTTTTACATTACGATCTATGATCAAGCAGGCAGGCTAATCGAGGCGATTCCGCAGCGGGTAGGCTTCCGCAAATTTGAAATGATCAATAAGGTCATGCATCTGAACGGCAAGCGCATCGTATTCAAGGGCGTTAACCGCCATGAGTTCAACAGCCGCAGGGGACGGGCGATTACGAAGGAGGATATGCTGTGGGATATTGCTACGCTTAAGCGCAACAATCTGAACGCGGTTCGCACCTCACATTATCCGAATCAATCGCTGTGGTATGAGCTTTGCGACATTTACGGCGTCTATGTCATTGATGAAATGAACCTGGAAACGCATGGATCATGGCAAAAGATGGGGGCTGTCGAGCCTTCGTGGAACATCCCGGAGAACAAACCGGAATGGCAGCCCATCGTAATGGATCGGGCGATTTCAATGGTGGAGCGCGACAAGAACCATCCGTCCATACTTATCTGGTCGGTCGGCAATGAAGCGTATGCTGGCGAAGTGCTGCTAAACGTATCGAACTATTTCCGCGAGACGGACCCGAGCAGACTCGTTCATTATGAAGGGGTATTTCATAACCGCAAGTATAATGATACTAGCGATATGGAGAGCCGCATGTATGCGAAGCCGGCCGATATCGAGCAATATTTGAATGATAACCCGCAGAAGCCTTATATTAGCTGCGAATATATGCACGCGATGGGCAATTCGGTAGGCGGCATGCACAAATATACGGAGCTGGAGCAGAAATACGCGATGTATCAAGGCGGCTTCATTTGGGATTACATCGATCAAGTAATCGTGAAAAAGGATCGCTATGGCAAAGAGTTTCTTGCTTTCGGCGGCGATTTTGAAGATCGGGCTACCGACTATAATTTCTGTACAAACGGCATTGTATATGCAGACCGTAAGGAATCGCCGAAGATGCAGGAGGTAAAGTTCCTCTACCAGAACATTAAGCTGATTCCAGACCGCCAAGGCGTGAAGGTAATCAACGAGAACCTGTTCGAAGGTACGGATGCCTATCAATTGGTCATTTCGCTTCAACGTGAGGGCAAGGAGATTTTCAGGAGCAAAATGGGGTTGGATGTAGCTGCGCAAAGCGAGGCATATGTGCCCATCGAGCTGCCGGCAGTCGCTGCTTCTGGCGAGTACGCGCTCCATGCGTCGCTTCAGTTGAAGGAGAAGACGCTATGGGCGGATGCGGGGCATGAGACTTCGTTCGGGCAATATGTATTTGTGATTGAAGCGGGCGCAGTAACCGCACAGCCTGAAGGTTCGCTTCGCGTGGTGGAGGGGGATGTCAATATCGGCGTTCATGGCCGAGATTTCAGCATCATGTTCTCCAAGCAGGCAGGGACGCTCATTTCGTTGAACTATGCAGGCCGAGAAATGATCGCGATTCCGCCGGCTCCATTATTTTGGCGTGCGACAACGGACAATGATAAGGGCTTTGCGCTTGGCTTTGACTCCGGTGTTTGGTTCGCGGCTAGCTTGACGCGCAAATGCATCGGTGTGGAGCTGACTGAGCAGAAGGGAAGCGCCACCGTTACATTCCAGTACAAGCTGAGCATAAGCGCTGAGGTTCTCGTCACCGTTGCTTATAAGGTGCTTACTGACGGAAGCATAAGCGTCACATCGAGCTACAAAGGTGCAGAAGGGTTGCCGAAGCTGCCGATTTTTGCTTTGTCATTTAAGGTTCCGGCTGATTATCACCATTTGGATTGGTATGCGATGGGCCCCGAAGAGAACTATATCGACCGCGCCTTTGGTGCACGGCTTGGCGTGTTCCAAAATGATGCCGCCGATAATGTATCCGGCTACGTGGTGCCTCAAGAATCAGGCAACCGCACAGGCGTACGCCGTGTAAGCATCACAAATGACGATGGCCACGGCATTCGGGTTACAGCGCCTGCGGCGCAGCCTGTCGAATGCAATATTTCGCCGTATACCGCATTTGAGCTGGAAAATGCGTATCATCATTACGAGCTGCCGAACGTTCACTATACGGTCGTAACAGTAGCTGGCAGACAGATGGGCGTCGGCGGTGACGACAGCTGGGGCGCGCCTGTGCATGACGAATATTTGATTCAAGCAAATCAAGATTTGACGTTTGTTTTCAACATCGATCGTTTGTAACATAGGAAAAAGATGAGGAGAGCACTGGAATTTTTTCAGTGCTCTTTCGCGTGTCAGGTGAGCGATTTGTGCTGCGGTTTTTTTGAAGGGAAGGGGGGAGCAAGTGATGAACAGCTTGCTCCTACTAAAGAGGGCCGAGAACCTTTTTCTATGCTGCAGCATGCAGCAGCGATAACAGCGTCGCATGCGGCAGTGCTTGCAGCAGCGCAAGGGGCTGAGCTATGCAGCAGCGCGAGGGGCTGAGCTTTGCAGCAGCGCGAGGGGCGAGGCAAGATGCTGTGATTTGTAGCAGCGAAAGATGCTGTGCTTTGCAGCAGAGCAAGGGCTGTGATTTGCAGCAGCGCAAGGGGCTGAGCTATGCAGCAGCGCAAGGGGCTAAGCTTGAAGCAGTGCTACGGCATGCATGCAGCAGTGAATGCCGCCGAAGTGCCAGCTGCCCTAGCAGCAGCGCTTGCGGTTGCAAAAGGTAATTAACGGGAAAAACTCCCGATATTTTGCGCAATTCGGGCGAAAATCGAGTTTAGAAGGAATTTTGGACTTCCGTCAAGAATGTGGACACAAATTATCCTGCTTTTCTCTTATTGAATTGTGCAGCAAAGCGAACCGGTG
>NZ_JABBYG020000017.1 GCF_012935325.2 Paenibacillus sp. PL91 | reverse complement strand
TTCCACAAATTTGGAGCCCAGCATTCTCAAGGAATAGCTGTTGTTGCAACGATGTCCACGCACACCCGGCCGGATTATTTGACGTTGCTCATCCATTGGCAGCACATCCGGATAACGGGTTGTCATCCAGTTCGGCGGGGTATTGGTAGGTGTGCATAACACGATCTCCATGCCGCGCGCGGCGAATACTTCTATAGCCGCATCCAACCATTCAAACCGATAATCACCCTCGATCGGTTCCATTCGGCTCCAAGCGAACTCCGCCATTCGCACAACAGCAACACCCGTCTCTTGCATAAGCGCTGCATCCTTCTCCCATAGCTCGGGAGTCCATTGCTCTGGATAATAATCAATTCCGATCTTAATCGTCATCCTGTGATCTCCTTTATACATCAATATATTGCGATTATATGCTATATTAATTCGAGTGAATATCTTAAATAATTAATACGATATAATAATATTAAGATAACAGGAGAGTTGGTCGCATGCCTCATCCCAATCGCGCTTTCCCGGTACTTTCCGCCCGAGACAAGCTGCTCCCTTTTTATTTGCTTGGCATTGGTCTGCATCATGAACAGGAGCACATACGCCGAGACCCAGGCATTCAGGATTATCAGTGGATTCAATGCCGCAGTGGCGAGGGCAAGCTCAAGCTAAGTGAAACGGAGTATATCGTCAAGCAAGGCATGGGCATGCTGCTGTTCCCCGGCCAGAAGCACGAATACTATGCTTTATCGGGGAGCTGGGAAGTCGACTGGATCATCTTCGATGGCAGCGGGTCAGCGAACTTGTTTGAAACAGTCGGCATTGTAGACACATGCGTATTCGCGCTCACATCGCCCGAATATCTTCTATCCCGAATGCGGGAGCTGCTGCAAGCTGCCCTTACGCCGCAAGAGCAAACGTTAAGCAATTACGCCTGCTCCGCCATCCTCTATACCTTATTGACGGAGATTATTCAGCGCATCTCTGTCGAGGGCAGCGATACCGTAGGGCAACAGTATGAGCGGTTAAAGCCGGTCCTGGACTATATTGATCAGCATTATGCCGAAGAGATTACTTTGCAGACGCTCGCCGGACTGATGTGCGTCACACCGGAATACTTCTGCCATTTGTTCAAGAAGACGACGGGCATTCGTCCCATCAGCTATGTCAATCAGGTAAGGATCAACAAGAGCAAGGAACTGCTGCTCGACAATGTGCAGCCCGGGATGCAGGATATTGCTCATCAAGTCGGCTTCGAATCTGCCAGTTATTATGGAGCAATCTTCAAGAAGCTGGAACGGCTCACACCCGGCGCCTTCCGCCGCAGCTATCAGAAGTCGTAACATATGTACTGTCCAAGTACGTTCGGGGAGTAAGTGTGTACCTAGTCAACTGGGAAGCAAAATCATTAGACATAAAAATCGCGTTATCCAAATGGGATATCGCGATTTTTTCAGGATTTCAGTGAAATGCCAGCTTTGCTTGAGCAGGCATTAGGAAAAGAATACCTCAAGCATCTCTATCTTCTATGGCAGGAAGATGCGGAAGAACAATGTAGATTTTTATAAAAAAATGGGTTTGTTCAAACGGGAGCTCACTCCTTTTATATGGGAGATGAAGAACAAATAGATTTTATTATGACCAAGACACTCATAGACACTTAGTAAAGGCAGCCGGATGGATTATCATTGGGTTTCTGTTCGGTAATGCTTAGGGGAAGCTCCTATTATCTTTTTAAACATTTTGGAGAAGAGCAACGGGTCATTGTAGCCGACGGAGCGGGAGATATCACCTATCGACAGCTCAACGTTCCCCATCATTTCACATGCTTTTTGGATCCTAATACGAATTAAGTATTCCTGGATACTAGTATTCATTTGTTGTTTGAATAACGAACAAAGATAGCTTCGATTGAGTCCGACTATGCGAGCAATGTCCTCTATGGTGATTATCTGAGCAAAGTTGGTTTCGACGATGTCCTTCACCTTTTCAACGTAAATTTCCGCGCGACTTTCCTTTTGCGCAGTTGGCGTTACCGGACCATATTCTGTAAGTAGGGATAATAACAAGTAAAGCAAACCGGTCAGTCTGGTTTCTCTCGCTTTATGATTTCTATGGGCCTCGGCCATTAACTTCAAATAATTATAGATTTTATCGTCTTTACCATAGTTGAGGATTGGACATACCTTCGTTAATCCTGCTTGCTTGAGGAGCAATTCCGCCAGTGTTCCGTCAAAACCAAACCAGCAATATGACCAAGGGTTTATGGAATCGGCTTGATAATAAGTAATGACATCGGGGCAAATAAGAAAGCCTTGACCCTTCTGAAGCCGGTATTTGTTTCCGTCGACTTCAAAGATCCCTTCTCCGTCCAAAATATAATGGAGAAGAAAGTGACTTCTTATGGCTGGCCCAAAAAAATGACTCGGAATACATTCTTCAATGCCAAATTGAGTTAAATACAATTCAGTGTGCTGCTTGCTTCGTGACAAATACTCAATCATGGTATAACTCCTTAATATTAAAATACCAAGCATTATAACATAATTAGTGAGCATCATGCTATGTACTCATTAATAAGTATTGATATATTATTCCTGTATAGTTGACATAGCATCTATTAATCAGTGCCAATCTTAAAACCATATTTTATTTAGAGAACACATTAAAACATTTGCTTTGAATGGGCAGTATTGAGAGGAGAAGTTTTATGGGCATCATTGTTCAAGAGAATACGGGGCTTTTTCACCTGCAGTCGGCCGGCATGAGTTATCTTATTCAAATTGTGGACGGTTATCCTATTCATGTATATTGGGGAGACAAACTGAAGCACCGTGAACCCATGGCGGATTTATTAATTCACACTCCAGAGAAGGCTGGATTGGATCGCTTATTCCAAGAATACCCTCAATACGGGAGCGGGGACTTTCGTAACCCAGCTTATCAAGTAGAGCTTGAGGATGGAACTCGAATTACGGAGTTAAAGTACGAAGGTTACAAGCTCATTAGGGGGAAGCCTTCATTAGCTGGACTTCCAGCCGTTTATGTAGAGAATGAAACCGAAGCAGAGACTTTGGAGCTGGAGCTGAAGGATGCCTATTCGGGTCTAAAAGTTATCCTTATCTATACTGTCTTCGCTGACCGGAATGTCATTATCCGTTCTGCACGGTTGAGCAATGAAGGGGGAAAGAAGCTTCGGCTTCTCCGTGCACTAAGTGCAAGTATAGACTTCCTGGATAAAGGGGACTTAGAAATCATCTATCTTTCCGGAGCCTGGGCTCGAGAAGGTAATATAACCCGTAGAGCGCTTCATCAAGGTGAGACTCGAATCGATAGCAAGAGAGGCATGAGCAGCCATCAGTTAAACCCCTTTTCCGCGTTGGTCGCTCCGGAAACAACGGAAAACCATGGTGAAGCTTACGGCTTCAGCTTAGTATACAGCGGCGGATTTGAAGCGGTAGCTGAAGTGGATTCATTCGGATCTACGCGAATTAGCATGGGAGTGAATTCCTTTGATTTCACATGGCTGCTAAATCCAAGTGATAGTTTCCAAACACCGGAAGTCGTTATGGTTTACTCTAAGCAAGGATTGGGTGAGATGTCGCGTACTTATCATCGCTTGTACCGGACAAGGCTATGCCGAGGGGGATATCGGGATAAAGAGCGGCCGATTCTAGTCAATAACTGGGAGGCTACTTATTTTAATTTTAATGCTGATAAATTGTTAGCAATAGCGGAAGAGGGGGCGAAGCTAGGAATAGAGCTGTTCGTTTTGGATGACGGTTGGTTCGGCAAGCGGGATTCCGATAATTCTTCTCTTGGAGATTGGTACGAGGATCGCCGGAAGCTGCCGGACGGACTTGCGGATGTGGCGGAACGCACTAATCGGCTTGGGCTTAAATTCGGACTTTGGTTTGAACCCGAGATGATATCGCCGGACAGCGATCTTTACCGGGAGCATCCGGACTGGTGTCTTCATGTTCCTGGACGCAGGCGCAGCGAAGCAAGATGGCAGCTCGTGCTGGATTATACTCGAAAGGAAGTTCGAGATTACATTTACGACTCCCTTTCAGCGATCTTCTCCAGCGTGCCGGTCTCTTATGTGAAATGGGACATGAACCGCGCTCTAACTGAAATGGGTTCCGCTTCACTTCCCTCTGAACGTCAATCGGAGACGGCCCATCGCTATGTTCTAGGATTGTACGAGCTGTTGGAACGCATCACCACAGCATATCCGAATATTCTGTTTGAGAGCTGCTCAAGTGGAGGAGGCCGCTTCGATCCTGGAATGCTCTACTACATGCCTCAAACCTGGACAAGTGATAATACGGATGCTGTAGAACGGTTAAAGATACAATACGGTACCAGTCTTGTTTACCCTGTAAGTACAATTGGAGCTCATGTATCAGCCGTTCCTAACCATCAAGTTGGACGGATAACGCCACTTGATTTTCGAGGGAACGTCGCCATGTCCGGAAACTTTGGATATGAGCTTGATCTAACCAAATTCAGCGATGAAGAAAAAGAGATTGTCAAAAACCAAGTCATAACCTACAAGCAAATTCGTGGATTAGTTCAAAAGGGTGACTTGTATCGCTTGAAGAGTCCATTTGAAGGGAACGAATCGGCGTGGATGTTTGTATCCGAAGACAAAGAAGAAGCCGTTGTGTACTATTTCCAAGTGATGGCTGTGCCGAATGCAACGCGAAGAACCTTGCGGCTTGATGGTCTTAACCCGGAACTTGAATACGAAGTTTGGTCCGGTGACCATGGAGAAAAGTCAAGCTATGGGGGAGACAGGCTCATGCAATTGGGACTACACCTTGCTTATCATCAGAAAGACTATGAAAGTGGATGGTTCAGACTTAAAGCAGTTAAGGCAGGGTAAGGCCTGACTCCATTAATTCCGGTTACGTTTTAGTAAGGAGTACAAGGATACCAGAATGGAATAATCTTATACTAAGCATATCCAAAATCGGATCAAGCTGTGGTCTTCCAAGTAATTTATTTTGAATGAAAAGTTAAGGGCCGTTCTCCATCCCAGCGGAGGGGGGACGGCTCTTTTTTAATGCACTGTCTGATTTAATGTCGAACCTATACCTAATGAGGAAGTGACCCATGGAAAATCCGAATATCGCTGCTATGGCACCTTGCAATCCGAATGCGTTCAACGAAGTAAAAGCAGTACTACAGTACTTGAGCGGGATAGCTGGCAAAGCTATTATTACCGGCCAACACACGCAAACCAATTCGCAAAAGGAACTCCAGTATATCGAAAAGATTACGGGGAAGCTTCCTGCGCTTTGTGGCTTTGAGCTGTTAAGTTATTCGCCGAATATTAATTATGAAAACAGCAGTGCAGAGTGCCTGCTTGAGATTGATGAGAACCGAAACACGCTTGACCGGGCTTGGGAATGGGCAGAACGAAAAGGCTTGATCACCTTCACCTGGCATTGGTTCTCTCCTTTTGGAAGCTGGGATAAGGGATTCTATTCGAATAATACAACATTTGACGCCTCCAAGGCTGTAATAGAAGGAACGGAAGAGTATAAGGCGTTGATTTCCGATATGGATCATATGGCCGATATCCTGAAGCCTTTTTGCGAGAATAGGATTCCGATTCTGTGGAGACCCTTCCATGAAGCCGAGGGGGAATGGTTCTGGTGGGGTCACAAAGGCCCAGAGGTTGCTAAGCAGTTGTACCGCATTATGTATGACCGATATACACACGTTCATGCTCTGAATAATCTGATCTGGGTCTGGAACTCACCTTTGGCGGAAGGATATGTAGGTGATGATGTGACTGATGTGATATCAAGAGACCTGTACCCTCCCAAGCATACGCATACGGATTTGCAGCCCGAATACGAGGAACTCGTGCGCATAACCTCAGAACCGAAGTTAGTTGCATTAGGAGAGATTGGGGTGCTGCCTAGCATAAATCAACTCTCTTTAACTAGAATTCCGTGGGTTTGGTACATGATCTGGTCAAACGAATTTGGATCGACTGCAGAGTGGACTTCCGAGGAGGAACTACTCCAGGCGTACCATCATGAATATGCGATTACACTCGATAAATTACCCGTACTGTATTAATCCAGTTTTTGACTACAATATTATTTAGCGTTTTTCTGAGTTCTGTGCCGGAGGAATAGAGAAGGAAACAGCAAGCGTTGACTCACTAAACGAAGAACGCCTTGGATAATTGTGATCAATTTTGGCTATAGGGGAAATGTGACAGCGCTTCCTCGTATTATGCAAGGACGAGTGATGTTTTCAAGGAGAGTCACACCCTCCTGAAGGAGAGTGATACTGGTGATAACACCTGAACCGATGGAGCTGGAATACATAAAACGACTCAGTGACGAAGAGAATACTCTGATCGAAGCGCTCCGGACTATTCAAATGACTCCTGCAGCTGCATTGCTGCTGGTTAGGAACGAGTTGAAAGGACCGTTGGAAAATGGGCCAATGGTAGAAATCCTAGACGGGTTCTTGGCGAGGCATAAAGAAGATTAATACTACTGAGTGAAATTCCGTCATTTATATGTTCAGAACTGTATAAGGTGATCTCTCGTTTGTAAATCGCCCTGCGCTTCCCATTGAAGCGGAGGGCGATTTCATTTGTTTGACCGTTATCTGGTCATATCATTTGTTTCGTAGAATCCTTATTTGGACAAGCACTCTTGATATACTTGCTTTACTGTACCTTCCAATGCATCGGTAAAGTGAAAGAAGAGTCGGATTTGTCCCATTGTTATGCCATTCAGCAGATGGGTATAATAAAATATTAACACGTGTCTATGATAGGGGATGGAAATGAAGCTTACACATCGCTTATGGCAATCATCTATTTATAAACGTTTGTTTATTGCTTTCATTGCCGCAACGATTCCGATCTATATTCTTGCGGGAATATTATATAGTTGGGCATCCAGCCTGCTCAGGAAAGATATCGTGGACTCTGCCGAAACCCAGTCCGAGAACTATATAAGCGAGCTTAACGGGACACTAGACCGATTTAATTCACTCCAATATGACATGCTGAACGATACGTATCTGATCCAATTGGTCAATGCGTACGACATTCTTGAACCTTATCGCAAAATCGAATTGATTCATTTTTTACGGGCAAAGCTTGTGTCCATCCGGAATAGCAGCGACTTAATCGTAGACACACGACTATATCTGTCAAACATCGGAATAGAAATTTCGGCTGTCGATGGATATGGCTTGATGAAGGAGAATGTGATTACTCCTGCGATGCTTAATGATCCCTATAACATTATTTCATATAACGATAGTCTGCTTATCGTCGCATACCCCCTTGAGAGTGAATATAAAGATACTCCAGAAATTATCGTTGAAATCGAACTGCGATCTAGCGAACTGAAGCGGGGGGTTGGAGCGGCGTTAGAAAAAGAATTTACGGGTGCACTCGTTCTCGGACTAGGCAGCAATGACAATAATATAATTGCAGTTGCGGATGATAAGCTTGAGCAACCAATTAAAGAGCATTATAGAAAGCTCGTACAGGTTGAGTCAAAATCATCAAACAAGCTGCCCCCCGCAGATTTGGGTAAAGACTATATCTTCGTTCACTCGGGTTTGTCGGAGAGCCATTTATATGTCGATCATTATTTGTACAAGCCTACGATGTTTCGGACGATATCAGAGTATATTCAATGGTTTTGGTTATTCTTCGGGGCGACTGTTATGATGGTTGCGCTTTATCTGTACTATATCAACAGAGTAATTAATAAACCGATGGTGAAGCTAGTTCGTGCCTTTAAGCGAGTCGAGGAAGGCAATTTCGAACTTAATATTCGCCATGACAAGGATGACGAATTCGGATATTTATATGAACAATTCAATGAAATGCTTATCAATATGAAGGTATCCATCGATGAGGTGTACAATCAGCAGATTCATCGGCAAAATGCGGAGCTAAAGCAACTCCAGTCTCAGATCAACCCGCATTTCCTTTATAATTGTTTATTCAGTATTATCCGTCTTATTAAGATGCAGAAAGACGAGGAAGCGATACAGTTCACGAATCAGCTCGCCAAGTATTTTCAATTCATCACACGCAATAAGAGAGATACGGTGCCGCTTGAGAATGAAGCTTCGCACGCTCGCAATTATGTAATGCTCCAGCTTGCAAGATTCTCGGACCGCGTGTCCGTCGAGTTTGATGAAGTGCCAGATAGCCTCAAGCCATTATCGGTCCCCCGTCTCATTATCCAGCCATTGGTGGAAAATGCATTCGTGCACGGTTTAGAAAACGTGACCGAAGGTGGCATGCTCCGGGTAAGATTTCTGGATGAAATAGAAAGAGCCGTCGTTGTTGTGGAGGATAATGGTGAAGACATCGACAATGGTTTGGCGAAGCTGAATGCTCTTCTGATAGGAGACCAAGAAGCTCAGGAGATTACAGGGATTTTGAACGTGCATAAGAGACTTCAATACAGCTACGGTGCTGGAAGCGGATTGCGGGCTAGCAGAAGCGAGCTTGGAGGCTTAAAAATAGAATTGATAATCGAGCGGAAAGGTGCGATGGCAGATGTATCGGATGTTAATCGTGGATGACGAAAAGCTTCTGCTTGACGGTTTGCACGAGCTATTTCAGGAAAATGAAGGCCACCGGCTTGAGCTGTACAAGGCATCCAGCGGACTGGAAGCGCTAAGGGCCATGTCGGAGAAGCGCATCGACATTTTGCTGTCGGATATAAAGATGCCTAAGATGTCGGGCTTGGAGCTCGGTGACCGGGTCAAGCAAAGCTGGCCGGAGTGCAGGCTTATCTTTCTAACGGGCTTCGACGAATTTGATTATGTACATCATGCGATCAAGAACGGGGCCGAAAACTATATACTGAAGTCCGAGGGAGACGAAGCGATAGTCGAGGCGGTTCGCAAAACGATAGCGGAGCTCGAGGAGCAGCAGAAGATGGACATGCTGATCAAGCAAGCACGCGAGATCCAGCGGCAGCAAGCGGGTCATCATCGCGCGCTGTTCTTATCCGACCTGCTGGAGGGATTACAGCCCAAGGAAGAGCTCACATCGCAGACGTTGGAGGGACTCGGAATCAGACTTGCTATCGATCGGCCGCTCATTATGGCGGTTGCGAGGATGGATTTGGCCACAACTGCTTTAAGGCTGCCCGACAAGGAGCTATTGTTCACGGCTCTTCACTCTATATGTGTTCGTTTTCTGTCCTCCTATGTAGATTATGCGGATGTTATTTATAATCGGGAGTACTATGTACTGTTCATTCAGGCTCGCGAGAACGGCTTTCAAACGCAGGATCGGCTTATAACCTTTCTGCAAGGTTCGATTGAAACGATCCAGCAAACAGCAGAGAAATCAACGGGACATACATTCTCGTTTGCGCTTACGGATAAGTTCACAGAATGGGACGACACATCTAAACAGTTCACTATCCTCAAAGCCTTCTTGTCCCGTTATTATGACGCGAAGCAAATTATCATAACGGACAAAAATCTGCCGTTCATGGCCAAGCAGGATGAGGAAGAAGTACGTGGATTCATCGAGGTGTTCCACAAACGAGCGAATGCGCTGGAGACGTACATCGAATCCGGGCGTAAGGACGAAGTGCAGTCGATCCTATCGGAGCTCAGATCCTACGCAGAGTGGGAGGCAATCGACGAGATGAGGTATATGGAAATGTATTGCGCGGTTGCACTGCGGCTTCTGACGGCTACCAACAAATTCGGATTGGACCGCGACTCATCCACTGCTCCTCATATTGCTAAGCTCCTCCAACCTGCGACTTTTCACTCGCGCAAGGAAAGCATAGCAACGCTTGAGCACATCGTTAATTTATTCGATCATTATCATGCGGCTCAGTCTTCCAAAATGCGGGGAGACGTGCTAGGGAAAATCATTTATTATATCGAAACCCATCTGGATGG
Source organism: Paenibacillus sp. PL91 (assembly GCF_012935325.2). Classification (GTDB taxonomy): domain Bacteria; phylum Bacillota; class Bacilli; order Paenibacillales; family Paenibacillaceae; genus Pristimantibacillus. Next base: position 129,603 of record NZ_JABBYG020000017.1, on the reverse strand, counting down.
CGATCTTTCCGTAACAAAGCTTGCGGAGCAGGTATACCTGAATCCGGATTATTTATCTAGAATGTTCAAGCAATCGAAGGGCATTACAATATCCGAATATATCGCGGCCTTGAAGGTTCAAAAAGCCAAAGAAATGCTTTCTGAGCCGCAAAGACTCGTGCAGGATATTGCCAAGGCGCTTGGCTTTACGTCTGCCGGTTATTTCAGTCGCTTCTTCAAGAAGGAAACGGGGCAGACACCGCAGGAATTTCGGACAGCATAAGGAGGGAGGAGGGAAATCGCTTTGAGGGGGTTGAGAATGGAAAAACGGAGCATGAAGTTTGCCTTCATACTTCTTGCGGCAAGTATACTGGTCTCCTGCGCCGGCCAGTCGAACGATTCCGGCATGGCGGGAGACCAGGCAAGCGTTCCGCCTGATGGTCGTGGAAGTGTGGTGATGACGACCGGAGTAGGGATCGGTGACGTCATGTCGGACTTTACCGAAGAGAAGTGGGAGGATAGCGTTTGGTTACGCGCTTATCGGGACGAATTGGGTATTGATATGAAGGCTGCTTGGTATGCGAAGGGAAAGGAAGCGATCACGCAGAAGGTGAGCGTTGCGATCGCTTCCGGCAAAATTCCCGATTTGTTGGCCGTTAACAGTGAACAATTATCCGCGATCTCGAGAACCAACTTGTATACCGATCTGACGAGCATATATGAAACCTATGCGACACCGCTGACCAAATCGATTTTGAATGAGGACGACAAGCGTTCGCTAGCATCCGCTACGTTTGACGGAAAGCTTATAGCGATTCCAGGGCTTAACTCCGCTATTGACGGAGCATCATTCATGTGGATTCGCCAAGATTGGCTGGACAAGCTCGGGTTGAAAGTACCGGAAACGGCGAGCGAGCTGGAAGAGGTCATGAGATCTTTTGAGAACCGAGACCCTGATGGCAACGGCAAGGCAGATACGATCGGACTCGTCCTGAGCAAAGATTTTTTGAATCAAGGCTTGGCGGAAGCTATCGGTTTGTTTAATGCTTTTGATGCTTATCCGAAAATTTGGGTCAAAGACAAAGGCGGAAATCTAGCATACGGAAGCGTTCAGCCTGAAGTGAAAGATGCGCTAGCCTTTTTGAGCCGCTTGTATAAGGAAGGAATCATTGAGACCGATTTTGCGGCGATGGACACACCTACGGCAGCAGAACTTGCAGCGAACGGAAGAGGGGGCGTCGTATTCGGCGCGATGTGGAACGGCATGTATCCGTTGCAAGGAACGAAAGATAGATTCAAGGATTCCGACTGGAGAGCTTACCCTATCGTGTCCAAGGATGAACAGCCCGCTCATCCGCAAATTAAGCTGAATGTGGAGCAATATTTCGTCGTTCGAAGTGGCTACGAGCATCCGGAAGCTTTGATCAAGCTGATAAACTTTTGGACGGAGCTGAACTACGGCGATGCGGGGAAAGAGAGGTACGATCGATTTCTTGGTCTGCCTCCGGCTCCCGGCCATCATTATGCAGTAGCTAAAGTATGGAAATCGAATAAAAACCTGCAAGCTTATTTGGATATTAAAGACGCTCTCGAGACGGGAGTGCTGTCCAAGCTGAATGTCGAGGAAAAGGGCTACTATGACAATATTCTCAAATACAGTGCCGGCGACGATTCTTTTGCCCAGTATGAGAAAGTATTTGGCAGGACGGGCTCCTACGCCGTCATGAACGATTATGTACAACGTGATTTATTCAAAATGGACGAGTTTTACGGCGCTTCTACGGAAGCGATGAGGTCTCGATTGCTGACGATTGATCAGATGATTTCCGAATATTACACGAAAGTGATTATGGGGACAGAGACTATTGACCAATTCGATGCTTTCGTCGCCAATCTTGGTCAGATCGGGCTTGATGAAATAACGAAGGAAGTTAATGTATGGAAAAAAACAGACAGTGTAATGTTCTCCAAGGAATGATAGGAGAGACACTGTCTGTTTTTTTTATGAAGTCGGCAGAGTGCAAGGATTATCGGAATTGTGAAATCGCTTTCTTTCCTATCGGACGATAAACTTATTATGTAAGAAATTAAGAATGACAGGGGGAGCAAGCATGACAAATAACAAAAAGAAAGCAATGACATCAGCGGTAGCAACGCTTCTGAGCATCTCGCTTCTAGCGGGGTGCAGCTCTAACGGCGGCAACAATGCACCTAACAACGGGCAGTCAACCGACGGTGGCAATAATGGCGCGAATGCAGTGACCGAAGCTCCGGTTGATCCGACGGCCAAGTTCGATCCGCCTATTGAATTGACAGTTGGCGTTGGAATCGGAGATCCCATCGCCGATGAATTTACCGAAGAAAAATGGGAAAACAGCGAATGGATTAAAGCCTATAAAGAAGAGCTTGGCATTATCATTAAGCCTCTATGGTATACGAAAGGCGGAGACGCTGCGAAGCAGAAGATGAGCGTAGCCATTGCTTCGGGCGATATTCCCGATCTGATCGGCGTCAGTCAAGAGCAGCTGGCATCCTTGTCCAAAACGAATCTATATACAGATTTAACGGACGTATACGAGAAATTCTCGACACCATTGACGAAGCAGATTATTACGGAGGAAGGCAATACGGCGCTCGAATCGGCAACCTTCGGAGGCAAGCTGATAGCGATTCCGGGCACGAACTCCGCGATCGACGGCGCGTCCTTCCTGTGGGCTAGGCAGGATTGGCTCGATAAGCTGAGTCTTCCGGTTCCGAAGACGACGGACGAGCTGTACACTGCAATGAAAGCTATTGTAGAGCAGGATCCTGACGGCAACGGCAAGAAGGATACGGTCGGCCTCATGCTGAACAAGGATTTCCTAGCTCCCGGCGTCGCCGAAGCGCTCGGCCTATTCAATGCATTCGATGCTTACCCGAAAGCGTGGGTTCGCGCCGCGGATGGCAAGCTCGTCTACGGCAGTGCGCAGCCGGAAGTAAAGGACGCCCTTGCGTATTTAAACAAATTATACAAAGAAGGCTTGATCGAGAAGGACTTCGGCGCCAAGGATTCGGGCAAAGCAGCGGAGTTGGCTGCATCTGGACTTGTTGGCTTTAACTTCGGCGCGATGTGGAACGGCATGTACCCGATGCAGCAAACGAAGGACAATTTCCCGGATTCGAACTGGCTGGCTTATCCGATCGTGTCCAAAGATGAGAAGCCCGCTAATCCTCAGATCAAGCTGAACGTGGAAAGCTACTTTGTGATGCGCAGTGGCTATGAGCATCCTGAAGCGATTATGAAGCTGATCAATTTCTGGACGGAGCTAAACTACGGCGATACAACGCAAGAGGAGTTCGATAAGTTCTTGGGACCGGCGCCTGCCCCAGGGCATCACTATGCGGTCGCAAAGGCTTGGAAGGCACAGAAAAACTTGCAAGCCCACCTGAAGGTGACGGAGGCATTCAAGACTGGAGATGCGTCTAAGCTGAATGCCGAGGAAAAAGGCTATTACGATAACATTCAAAAATACAAAGACGGCGACAACGCCAATGCGCAATTCGAGAAGGTATTCGGTGAAACAGGCTCCTTCAGGTACATGAACGAGTACGTGAACAATAACCTGTTCAAGATGGACGAGTTTTACGGCGCTTCAACGGACGCTATGAAAAATCGCTTGAAAACGATCGAGCAAGCCGTTATCGAATACTACACGAAAGTTATTATGGGCTCTGACTCCATCGATAACTTCGATAAATTCGTCAGCCAGCTGAACAAGCTCGGACTTGAAGATGTAACGAAGGAAGTTAATGATTGGGACGCTGCTAAGTAATCGTTAATGAATTGAAAAAAAGAAGAGAAGGAGGGACCTCAGTCGTCCCTCCTTCTATACGGATGGAGCGTGCATGTCGATGGAGATGAAAGGGACCCGCAAACGTCGGTTTTCTACTGGAGCTTATCATATGATGCTGCTGCCGGCGGTCATCCTGGTGCTTATTTACAGCTATGGGCCGATCGTTGGCATCGTCATCGCTTTTCAAGATTTTATTCCTTCAAACGGTTGGTTCGGCTCGGAGTGGATCGGCTTTGACAACTTTAAGTACGTATTCGGCATGCCTGATACGCTGCAGGTGATTGGCAATACGCTATTAATCTCATTAATGAAAATGGTCGTCGGAATCGTGTTCCCTCTAGGTCTGGCCATATTGCTTAACGAAGTGAAAAGCGCAATGTTTAAAAGAACCGTTCAAACAGTCGTCTACATGCCTTATTTTATTTCATGGATTATTTTATCCGGCATTCTAATCGATATCTTGTCGCCTTCGGGAGGCATCATCAACAATCTATTGCAATTTCTAGGCTTCGAACCGATTTACTTCCTCGGAAGCGGCCCTTGGTTCCGCTTTGTCATCGTCACTTCGCATATCTGGAAGGAGCTCGGCTTCGATACGATCGTATATTTGGCCGCAATACTTAGCATCGATAAATCGTTATATGAAGCTGCCGCGCTAGACGGTGCGGGGCATATGAAGCAAATGTGGCATATCACGCTTCCAGGCATGAGACCTGTAATTGTGCTGCTCAGCGTCCTAAGTCTTGGAAATATTTTGAATGCGGGCTTCGACCAAGTATTCAATTTATATAGTCCTCAAGTCTACTCCAGCGCGGATATTCTGGATACGTACGTATTCCGGATCGGCATGGAGCAAATGCAATACGGCGTAGCGACTGCTGTCGGCTTGTTCAAGTCGTTCGTATCCTTCGTCTTTATTTGTACATCCTACTTGCTCGCTTACAGGCTCGCCAACTACAGGATTTTCTAAGGAGGTATCATCTTATGATTGAACGGCGCACGCCTTCCCGGCTGCTATTTCTGTATGCCAACTATATTTTTCTTGCCCTATTCTCGTTAACCTGCTTGTTCCCGATTATTCATATGGCGGCGATGTCGCTAAGCAGCAATGCGGCCGTTACGGCAGGGTGGGTAACCGTATGGCCTGTCGGATTTAATCTGGACTCCTACAAATATATTTTCAGCAACCATATTTTTATGAACACGGTAGGCGTATCCTTTCAAAGGCTAATTCTTGGCGTTCTTCTAAGCTTGTCGCTGACTGTTCTCGCAGCTTATCCGCTGTCCAAATCGAATTTGAAGTTTCGTTCGAGATCCGTATATTCATGGTTTTTCGTCGTGACGATGATCTTCAACGGGGGACTAATTCCGACCTTTATGGTCGTCAAGGAAACAGGATTAATGGATTCAATCTGGGCGCTTGTGCTTCCATCTGCGGTTAATGTCTTCAACATCGTGCTCATGCTTAATTTCTTCCGCACGCAGCCGGCCGAGCTGGAGGAATCGGCGCAAATGGACGGAGCGGGCGCATGGAGAACGCTATGGAGCATTTACTTGCCGATATCCAAGCCGTCTTTGGCTACGATTGCGCTGTTCACGATTATTTTTCACTGGAATTCATGGTTTGACGGCATGATCTATATGAACTCACCATCCCATTATCCGCTGCAGACTTATCTGCGTACCGTTATCGTGGCCAGGGACTTAACGAATATGAATGCAAACGATCTGTCGCTGATTGCCAATATCTCAAACCGAACCGTCTTGGCGGCTCAGTTGTTCGTATCGATGCTGCCTGTCCTATGCATTTATCCATTCTTGCAAAAATACTTCGTTAAAGGGCTTGTATTAGGAAGCGTGAAGGGGTAAGTCGTTTATTACGATCAAGAAATCAGAGAGGTGTCCAATGAATCGAAATCGAAACCAATTAAAACAATCATTCATGGATCCGGCAATCCCGTTCCGCCCTGTTCCGTTCTGGGCTTGGAATGATGATTTGAAGCAGGAGGAATTGGACCGTCAGATCGACGGCTTCAAGGAGCAAGGCATGGGTGGATTTATGATGCATGTGCGCGAGGGCTTGGAAACCCCCTATTTGAGCGATGAATTCATGGAACGTATCAAGGGAAGCGTGACCAAGGCAAAGGAATCCGGCATGAAAGCTTGGCTGTACGATGAAGATCGTTATTCCTCCGGCATGGGCGGCGGATTGGTTCCGAAGGCGGGCGGCGATGCGGTACGCGCCAAGGCGCTGACGCTGAGTTTGAGCCAATCCATGGAGTCTGGCGATGCGTCGATCGTTGCCGCTTATAAGGCAGTCATCAAGGGAGATCAAATAACAGAGCTGACCCGGTTTGTATCTGATAAAGGCGGAAATAGGCTTTATGGAAGTGCCGAAACTTACCTTGTATTTCGGGTTCGAATTGCTGCTATGAACGATTGGTGCCATGGCGATACGTATACGGATTTAATGAATCCGGAGACGGCAAGGCTGTTTATCGAGAAAAATTATGAACCGTATCGGAAAGCGGTAGGGGAGGAATTCGGCAAAACCGTACCTGGCGTATTTACCGACGAACCGACGGTGAAAGGATTTTCCGAACGGCTGGAAGAGCCTGAGCTAACTTGGATCGCTTGGAGCGAGGTGCTGACAAGCGAGTTTGAACGGAGAAGGGGCTATTCGATCTGGGAGCTGCTTCCTTTCTTTTTCTTTGGAGGGAAACCTTCTGCTCAAATTCGGCATGACTATTGGTTAACGGTGGCAGAGACGTTCAGCGAATCGTATACGAAACAAATCGGCGATTGGTGCAGAGAGCAAGGCATACAGCTCACCGGTCATTTTCATTCCGAAGGCAGCATTGTAGGACAGGTCCAGCATAGCGGATCCTTGATGCTGCATTATCGGTATATGGATATACCAGGCGTCGATACGCTGTGTGAGCAGACGGCCGAGCATTTGACGATAAAGCAAGTTTCCAGCATTGCCAATCAGTTGGGGAAGAAGCGGGTCATTACCGAGACGTACGGTGTTACGGGCTGGGATTTGACCTTCGAGAATAGGAGATGGATCGGCGATTGGCAATATGCGCTAGGGGTCAATCTGTTGACCCATCACCTTTCCTGGTATTCGCTCAGAGGGTGCCGCAAGCGCGATTACCCGCCATCCTTCAACTATCATACGAATTGGTGGAACCATGACCGGAAGATGGAGGATTATTACGCAAGGCTTAGCGCGGTGCTGAGCGAAGGCAAGCTTACCCGCAACGTGCTCGTCGTCCATCCCTCCACTTCAGTATGGACGAAGCTAGGACAAAGCGTCCATTCGGCTGCATGGAAAAACAACGCAGGCAACGAGACGCTGCTGGCGGATTACGACAAGTCGTTCAATGCATTCGTTAACCGTCTAGTCGAGCTTCATGTCGATTATGATCTAGGAGACGAGCTGATCATGAAGGAGTTCGCTAGGGCTGACGAAGAGCGGCTTATCGTTGGCGAGGCCAGCTATGAATTCGTTATTCTTCCGTCTCTTAACAATCTGATGTCCTCCACGGTTGAGGTGCTGCTCGCTTATATGGACGGAGGCGGCAAAGTAGCTGCGTTCGGGGCTATGCCATCATTAGTGGATGGCCGATCGGAGAATCTTCATCGTTTGGAGGAGCTGCTTGATCATAAAGGGTTTATCCGATTGCAGGATGCTGATGAGCTGGAGACGTTGCTGAACGGGTCTGCGTCAAGGGCGGTAAGCATTAAGGATGAGGCGGGCGTAGAAGCGAAGCCGTTTCTTCATATGCATCGGCAAATGGACGGCTGTACAGTTGTGTTTATCGTAAACAATGATCGGGATCATGGTCATCAAGTAGAGATTCGACTCTCAAGCGGCCAATGTTTGGAGGAATGGGATGCTTGGACGGGGAAAGTAATAACACGATCCGTTCGCTTGGAAGAAGGAGGAGTTACGTTCAAAGAAAATTTTGAACCGGCGCAGTCCAAGCTTTACGTTATAGGGAATGCTCCGTTTGAGCGAATGGAGCAAATGGCTGTTCCTCAAAGCGAACTTGTTAGCTCAGGCCATGAACAGCTAACGGAGCTGAAGCCTGTTTCCTTCCAACGGTCCGCGCCTAATGCGCTTATTCTCGATCAATGCCAATTTCGAATGGGGGAAGAGCAGTGGTCGGAACCCATGGAGGTCTGGAAAGCCCAGCGGATCATTCGCGAGCGGCTTGACATGCGCCAAGTCTTGCATTCCGGCAATCTGCAGCGGTATTTCTGGATTCATGAGGAACACCCAGGTAACGAGACACCATTCGAGCTGCGATTTACGTTCACTGTAGCCGAAGTACCTTCGACCGATACGTACTTCGTATTCGAGGATGCGAACCGCTTCGATTTTGAGCTTAATGGTAAGCGTGTTGAGGCAGAACCAGAAGGCTACTACTTGGATGTGAGCATGAAGAAGGTGAAGCTGCCGACTTTGCGGGAGGGTGTGAACACGCTTGATGTTCTTATCGCGTACTGCAACGACATGGAGCTGGAGAACGGTTATATTATAGGAGACTTTGCGATTGACTCTTATCGCAGAATTGTGGACGAACCTAGCAATCTGAGTTACGGAGACTGGCGTAGTCAAGGTTATCCTTACTATTGCGGCAGTATGAATTATTGTTTCGAGATTGAGAAGGAAACTAACGAAGGCAACGGATACAGTCTGGTGTTTGGCCGTTATGAAGCTGTGCTGATGGACGTGAAAGTGAATGGGGCGGCGTGCAAGATGATTCCTTGGCGAAGCGAAGCCTATGTGGATTTGGATCCGTTTTTAGTGACAGATGGAGAAAATCGAGTCGTTATTGAGGTCGTAGGCAGCCCGCGCAATTTGTTTGGTCCGCTCCATCAATTGGATACTAATCCTAAATGGATGGATTGGTGGTCATTCCACCCCGAGGACAACGATTATACGACCGAATACAGAGGTACTCCATACGGTTTAATAGATCCGGTTAGATTGCTGCGTTCCAGCAAATAGAACGAGGTGATAAGAAATGATGAAACCGGTACGTTTAAAGATCAATAACTATTACTCTCACTTAGGGATTGATACGGCTATCCCTATATTTGGCTGGCAATTGGAAAGCGAGCAGCAGAATCAGAGTCAGACTCACTATCGAATCATACTCGCTAAACGAAAAGAGTCGGTCATTAGTTGTGAACAACTGCTTTGGGACAGCGGCAAGGTAAGCTCTTCCGAGCAATTCGGCATTGTCTATCAAGGGCAACCGCTTCAAAGCGTTACTGCCTACTATTGGAGAGTCGCTGTATGGAATCAGCATGGCGTATTGGCATGGAGCGAAGTGCAAACGCTGTTTACTGGCTATCTGAACGCTGAAACCTGGAAGGCCGAATGGATCGGTAGCGGCGGAACCAAACCATTTTACGCCAGAACGGGATTTTCCTCGGAGGGAAGAGTCAAGCGCGCCTATGCGCTCGTATCGGGTCTTGGCCACTTCAAGCTGTACATGAACGGCGAGAAAGTCGGACCCAATGAGATGGATCCGGGCTGGACCAATTATACAAAGTCCGTACAATATGTTTGCTTTGATGTGACGGACAAGATTCGTGAAGGCAGTAACGTAATCGGATTTTCGGTCGGTAACGGATTTTATGCGGGAGATGCGGGAGATCGGCATTTCTATACGATAGGAAAAGGGTACAAACCCTACGGCACCGAGCTGCTTGCAATTGGAGAATGGCATATTGAATATGAGGACGGCTCCGTTGTATATGTAAGGACGGAGGGCGAGAACTGGAAAGTTCGCGAGTGCGCGACGACGCTAGCGAACGTGTACGGCTCCGAAAATTTTGATGCAAGGCTATATCCGAATGGATGGTACGGATTAGATTTCGACGATTCGGGTTGGGAGACTGCCAAGGTGTTGGCTTCCCCTGCCGGTAATCTCGTAAGCCAGAACCAGCCGCCGATTACGGTGAGAACGGTCTACGATACGATCGGAATCGAAGAGCCGCTCGAGCAAGTGTATATTTACGATTTGGGCCAAAATATGTCTGGCATGTTCGAAATTTATGTCAGCGGCCCTGCCGGCTCTAAAGTCACTATAAAACCTGGCGAACTACGGAACGAGAACGGTACGGTAGCTACCCCGTGGGACATTGTTACCTATTCCGAGTACACGCTAGCCGGTACAGGGGATATAGAAGTATGGAAGCCCGACTTTTCCTGTTACGGTGCGAGATGGGTACAGATCGAAGGCTGCACCCGTGATGGATCCGACAAGTCTAAGCCGATCATTCATGACGTCAAAGGACATTTCGTAACGTCGGCATCCGAGGATGTAGGTCGATTGGAGACAGATGATCCTCGCATAACGAAGCTTGCCCAGATTATTATCAAAGCGATCGAGAGCAATCTGCACAGCGTGCATTCCGATTGCCCGACGATCGAGAAACTGGGCTGGATCGAGACGGCAAGTCTGATGGGCCCATCGATTATGTGCGTGAAGAGTGTCGAAGAGCTATGGCTGAAAATTACGCGAGATATGATGGAAGCTCAGACGGAGGAAGGCTTAATTCCTGATATAGCACCGGAATATTCGAGATTTAGCGATGGTTTCCGTGATTCGATAGCATGGGGAAGCGCGATTATTCTCGTTCCCGAGCTACTGTTGCAGACCTATGGTAACCGAACCGCTATGGAAGAAACATATCCTGCCATGAAAGCATATTTGAATTATTTGAAGTTGAAAGAAGTGGACGGAGGACTTATTAACCATGGACTCGGAGACTGGGGCATTGCGCCGCAGACCGGCGGAGACTACATCGAGAACGTAGAGACTGCTTTCTATTATGAGAGTTACAGGTTAACGTCCAAGTTCGCCTCCTTGCTCGGACTAGCTAGCGATGCGGAGCATTACGCGAGGGAAGCAGAACGGGTGAAGCGATGCTATAATGCGAAACTATTGCGCCGGATCGCGAGCGAAGGTGAAGGGCGTTATGCCTATTGTAAGCTGAACGGAGAATTCGATCCGCTGAATCAGGTGGTTCAGGCTATTCCGCTTTACTTTGGACTCGTGGATGAAGAGTATCGATCCGATATTGAATCGGCGCTATTGCATGCGGCGTCAGGGCGACAGCTGCGATCGGGAGAGATAGGGCTTCGTTATTTGTTTGGCGCGCTTGCTGGAATGAAACGAAACGATATTGTATTCGATATGATGATGCAGCCCGAGCATCCGAGCTATATTCGATTCGTCGAACGCGGCGAAACGGCGCTGCCTGAATTCTGGACGGATGATTCCCGTTCCCGAAACCACGATATGATGGGACATATTTTGGAGTGGCTGTATAAGGAACTGCTAGGTATATCGTCAGTAGGGGATGCTTACAAGGAAATCCTCATTGCACCAGGTTGTTCGGACTTAATCCACCGTGTAACAGGCAGCCATCGCTCTGTTAGAGGCGAGATTCATGTCGATTTCATGTCCGAGGCGTGTGGCTTGCGGTTAGCAGTCACCTTGCCTCCGAATACAAGCGGAATGATTAAACTTCCTATTGCGTCGGATGAACCGGTAATCATGGAAAGTGATACTTTGATCAACTTTGAAATTGTTCAAGAGCATGGGCGTCTATTTGCAATTAGTCGCGTAGGTTCAGGAAGTTACCAATTTGAAGTGCGAGAAAAAGGAGTTTAACCAAAGAACCGTAGATTTCATATTTTCTAATTTAGGATGAAAATAAGTTTGAAAATTAGTTGGATCAAGGCCCATTGATTTGATTATACTCGAGTTCAATATCTCAATTAATCGCAGCGCAAGCTTGTTTCCGAGTCCGAAATTTGATTTGGTAAACAAGCTCCATTTTCAGCGAGCTGTGAAACGATTCGATGCTGGCATTATCGTATCAATTGCCTTTCCAGCTCATGCTTCCGGTCATTTTCGCTTTCTCGAGAAGCTGCCGGTACTAGTTTGATGCGTACTGCAAACCGCGATCCGAATGGTGAATCACGCCTTCTACATGCTTGCTCGTTGTATCGCGTCATCGAGTGATTCCAGACACAAGTCTTTATTGATGGGCCCAGCCAACGATCCTGCGGGAGTAGAGGTCCATAAGGCTGGCCAAATACACCCAACCCTCGGAAGTTTTCGTCTTCATGCGAAACTCTTCGCTATAACGCTTGCGTTTCTCTTCCATTGCTCACACCTCAACCTATTATTATCTATAGCATAGCAGGTCTCCATTAAGGCGTGTCAACTAATTAGTCTAATCGCATGCGGGCGGATATGAGTCACAGAGGTCGATTAAGCTGTATGTTCCACTTAAAAAGCATCTTTGGCGCAGTTAAGACCATTTTGATTGTACGAAATCCATCTAAATAGTCGTCAAACATCCAATCATTACGATGAAAATCCAATCACCGTTATATGGTTCATTACTCCGTAAGCACTTACAATTAAGAGCAGAAGGGGGGAACTTAGACATCATGTTAGCAAGATTATACAAATACCGGTGGCAATATGTAATGATATTTCCTGCTGTGCTGCTCCTGTTTCTGTTCAACTATGTACCGATGGCGGGGATTCAAATCGCATTCCGAGATTTTCAGATCGGCTCCTCCATTTGGGAGAGCGCATGGGTAGGCTTGGACAATTTCACTTTTCTGCAAGAACCGCAGTTTTGGGTCGTTGTCAAAAATACGCTGTTCATCTCGGTGTTGAAATTCATATTCGGGTTTCCGGCTCCGATCATCCTAGCCTTAATGATCAATGAATTGATGCATAACGGCTTCAAGAGGTTCGTTCAGTCCGTTAGCTATTTGCCCCATTTCTTCTCGTGGATTGTCGTCGCTTATATTCTGCAGTCGTTTCTGACGCTAGACGGGGGATTAGCTAACGATCTGATTGCGAGGATGGGCGGAGAACCTATCTTCTTCCTCGGATCGGAGCAATGGTTCCGACCTATGATAATCTCCAGTGGATTGTGGAAAGAGGTAGGCTGGAATACCATCCTGTATCTTGCAGCTATATCGGCGATCGATCCGCAGCTGTACGAAGCGGCTAAGGTCGAAGGAGCAGGGAAGTGGTCGCAAATCAAGCATGTTACCATTCCGGGCATTATGCCTACCGTATCGATCGTACTTATCTTGAGCATTCCGAGCCTGATCGCCGTTGGCATGGATCAGATTTATCCGCTCATGAACCCGGCGAATATGCAGGTGGCGGATGTGCTGGATACGTATGTGCTGCGAACCGGCCTTCAGCAAGGGTATTTCGGGATGGCTACCGCAATTGGCCTGCTATCTTCCGTTATTAGCCTTATCCTCGTCGTACTCACGAATCAGCTATCCAGAAAATTGAACGGTGAGGGGTTATGGTAAACGATGAAACGTTCAACGGGTGAAAAAATATCGCAAGGCATCGTTATCGCGCTCATGCTCTTATTATGCTTGTCCGTGCTTTATCCGTTCGCTTATATGCTGGCGATATCGCTGAATGAGGGGACGGATGCGGCGAAGGGCGGAGTTTACTTATGGCCGCGGGCGTTTACGTTGATCAACTATGAAATCGTGCTTGGAAATGAAGTGATCCAGCATGCCTATCTCATCACGATTGCTCGTACGGTTGCAGGAACAATCGCCGGCCTTCTCATTACGCTTATGGTCGCATTCGGCTTGTCGTATCATCAGGTTCCGTTCCGCAAATCGATTCTAAGCTATATTTTGATCACGATGCTGTTCAGCGGCGGACTCGTTCCGCTATACATTCAATTGTATAACCTCGGTCTGATTAACAACTTCATGGTCTACATCATTCCGGGCATGTTCTCGACTTGGAATATGTTCGTCATGCTGAAGTTCATTCAAGGCATTCCGGAGGCGCTCATCGAATCGGCGGAGCTGGACGGCGCAGGACCGTTCCGTATCTTGTTCCAAATCATCGTGCCGCTGTCGAAGCCGATGCTCGCGGCAATCGGATTGTTCACCGCCGTCGGGCATTGGAATGATTGGTTCGCCGGTGCGTTCTTCGTGACCGAACAAGATTTGATTCCGGTACAGACGTTTCTGCAGCAGTTGCTTCAGGCCCAGGATATGTCGGCCATTTTAGGATCGAACTCGAATCAAGAGGCTTTAGCCAGAGGTTCGCAAATGCAGAACGTAACGCTAATGTCGGTGAAGATGGCAACCGTAATGGTAAGCGCGATTCCGATTCTGTGCGTGTATCCATTCCTTCAGAAGTATTTTGTGAAGGGCGTATTAATCGGCTCCGTCAAAGGGTAACAGCAAGCTGCTAAAGGGTATAATGATTAACCATATACCAGTAATAACGATATTGAAAAGGGGAGAAAAACGAACATGTTGAAGGGCAGCAAATGGGTACAGAAAAACAGCCTTATTGCGATTGCGGCGGTCTTATTGGTTTCGGTTGTTGCGGGCTGCTCCGGTTCAAATAATGCGAACAAGGAACCGAACGGCGCAAACACGGAACAAAGCGGCGGCGAAAGCGCAACGGGTCCGCAAAAGTTCAATCTTTGGCTGGGCTGGTCGACGACGATCAACAATGACAGCCTCGTGCAAAAATATTGGAAGGAAGAAGAGCCGGGCGTAGAAGTGGAGCTTGAGGCGACACAGGGGGACGCGGTAACCGCGCTTAACCTGAAGCTGAACACGGGCGGCTTCAAAGACGCAGCCATATTCGGCCGCAGCGATATCGTCAAAGCGGCGATGATTCGCTCGAATAAAGTGCTTTCGGTCGAGCAATATTTCGATATGCCTGATAAATATCCGAACCTCGCGGCAATTCCGAAAGTATATTTGGATCAAATGAAGGATGCCGAAGGCCATATCTGGTCGATTCCGACCTGGTTCGATCAGAATCCTGACAATCCTTGGCCGGGCTGGGCTTCGCAATCATGGCTCGTTCGTACGGATGTGCTGGAGAAAGCGGGAATGAGCGTAGCGGATTTGGCTACGATTGAAGGAGTAGAAGCGTTCCTGGCCAAAGCGTCCGAGCAAACGGACGAGTCGGGCAAGCCTCTTCTGCCGCTTAGCTTCCTGATGGATCCTAACGATACGGCCGGTTGGAACGACGAGAATGCGGTACTGAGCACATTCGGCGTCACAACGAGCGGCGGCATTATTCCGGTAGAGAAGAAAGGCGACCAATTCGTCCTTATGTATGACGATCCTCAGTATAAAGCGGCTTATCAGTGGATGAACAAAATGTATCGCTCCAATCTGATCGATCCAGAAGTCGTAACCGACAAGAAGGAACGCTATAAGGAGAAAAACAAAGCCGGACGCGTAGCGATGAATGTGGGTACCTTCTTTAACATAGACCCTGATATATGGGAGACGCTCGACGGACCGACGGAGCCGGGCTGGTTCTATCAAGTCGTTCCATTCCCGAAAGTAGCCGGCGTCGAGAAGCTTGGAGCGAATACGGTCATCAATCCGTATCCAGGCTATGATGTCTACATTAGCAAGGACAGCAAAAACCTTGATGCGATTCTTAAGTTCCTTGAGTATTCGCTGCAGCCGAAAGCCGAGCAGCAAAACGTTATTAATGAAGGGCCGGTAGGCAAGTTCTGGGATTGGGTCGACCAACCGCTTGGACTTTGGAAATATATCGATGCCGAATATGAGAAGGCGCGCAATTCGGGTGAGCCTGCTCAGAAGGCAAAAGTCACACCTGAGCTGTATATGCTTTCTTCCTACAATAACGACTGGTATCCATGGTGGAACTATGGTTCAAGCGACAAGGCCGGCAGCAAAAAAACGGCAGAGTTCACAGCGGCGGTAGGACAGATGGGCGCTGTTCGCAGCATTCAAACGCATGACCTCGTTAAGGCGAAGGTAGGCGGACTGATCGAGAAGTATTTGCCTGAGCTCGAAAATATCCGTAAGGAATACAGAGCCAAATTCATTATGGCGACCAGCGACGAGCAATTCGAGTCGACTTGGAACGGGTTCCGCGATGCCCTCGAGAAACGCGGCCACTGGTCGGAAGTGAAGCAGGAATGGCAGGAGCAATATGACATCTTAGCCAAAGAGCAAGGCTAGTTATAGACACGGAAGGAGCAGTTCCCTCGGGAGCTTGCTCCCTTTTCCGTTGTTGCGATTGCTATTTTGCTAATAAACTATGGAGAGGGGGGGATTCCAATGACAATGCGCCGCAGCTTGGAAAGAATCGTTATCCGCATCACGAGCAAGATGAATCTTCGCGGAAAAATATTTTTTCTCTACGGAGCCATTATATTCATCCCTACGAAATTGCTGGGGATCGTCGCGGGTTATTTAGCACTGCAAAGTTTTAGAGATAATTATATGGTTACCATTAAAGAGGCGATGCGCCAAACGGTTCAAAATATCGAGGTTCGCAAGCAAAGCTACGACGTGCTTGCCACGCGTACGGGAACGGACGGGGAGCTTGTAGCGCGCTTAAGCCGTGATTATTCGAATATGTTCGAGCAGCTCAATACGGTTGAGTACGTCGATCGCTCCTTCGTCTTTACGAGTCAATATTTGCCGGGGATCGATGACTTCCGAATCTATCATACGAATACGATGTTAGTTCAGGACGGACGACTACTGTGGAAACCGAAGGGACGCATTTTACAGCCGGGCTTTACCGAGACGGATTGGTTCGCGAGCGCTAGCGGGGATCCAAGCGCTTTAACTTGGGGCAACGTCAACAAAAACAAACTCGTCATTTCGCATAAAATTATGAGTCCGTCCGGCAATATGCTCGGTCTCATCTATATGCTGCTAGATTACAAAACGGTATTCGGCAAGCTGTTCGACCGTCCGTTCAGCGGTTCGGGCGAGCTGTCGATTATCGACGACAACAGCACGATCATCGTCTCCTCCGATCCCCAGAAGATCGGTTTAAAGCTTCAAGCGACATCGCTGAATGATCACTGGGAGGAAGCGAGCCTCTCCGAGGGCTTGATGATCGGCGGCAATCTGCTTATGGTCAGACCAATCGACTCGAATTGGCAAGTTGCCGCGCTGATTCAGATGGATGAGCTGGAGAGCCAATCGAAGACGATCCTATACGGCATTATTGCCGCTATACTCATTTTTTTGTTAAGCTCCACCTTCTTAATAATGACCGTTTTGAAAAATGTCGTTTGGCGCATTCGCAAGCTTGGCGCCCGCATGTACGATGTCAGCCAAGGCCAATTCGACGTCAGCATTCGGAATACGGACAAGGATGAGCTTGGCGAGCTTGAGGTATTATTCAACTCGATGTCCGGCCGTTTGGGCGGATTGGTAGAAGACATTACGCAAGCGAATCTCAAGGAGCGCGAGCAATCATTTAAGGCGTTGCAGGCGCAGATCAATCCGCACTTTATTTATAATTCGTTAAGCCTGCTGAGATGGAGGGCGCTGGATCTTCAGGACGATGCGCAGCTTAGAACGATTGACGCGCTAACGACCTTTTACCGATTGGCATTGGACAACAAAATTAACGTCACGCAAATTAAAGGCGAGCTTGATCATGTAAGAGCGTATTTGGACATTCAGGAGCTGCGTTATCCGGGTCGAGTGAGCATCGAGTGGAATATTGATCAGGACCTGCTCGACCTGTATACGATCAAGTTGCTGCTGCAGCCTGTCGTGGAGAATTGTTATTTGCACGGCAACATTACGGGGAAGAAAGGCGCCGTCATCCGCATCTCGGCGCTGCTCGAGCAGGATAACGTCCGTTTCGAGGTGTTCGACAACGGCAGAGGCATCAAGAGCGAGACGCTGGAGCAAATTCGGCTAGGCAAGCATACGGGCGGCGGAGGCAACGGCTTCGGCACGGCTAATATCCGCGAGCGGCTTCAATTATATTTTGAAAATAAGCATGCATTCACCATAGAAAGCAAGGAGAACGAATGGACGGCGGTAACGATTGTCATACCTGCTTGCGCCCAAACGCCTCAAATCAGGAAGGTGCTGTGATGTTGTTAAAAGCACTGATCGTTGATGATGAGCCTACGCATATCCAAGGGTTGGTTCGTTATATTAAGTGGCAGGAGCTCGGGTATGATGACCCTGTCACGGCGAATCCGCGTTTTGCTGGCGGTACCCCATGCCCATCAAGCTAAGTAATTAATACACCCCCAAAACGAAAAAGCTATCCTTTATTAACAAAAAGAATAGCTTTTTTTCGTTTTGGGGTATTCGAAAATTTTAACTTGATGGGCATGTGTCTCTACCCCTATGTTCAAATAAATAAAATGGTTTATGATGACAGAGTAACGAATTACCTATTTGAAGAAAAAGGGTACAAAGCGGAGGAAATAACATGTATTTGGGTATTTATCCCTCGAGGATTGAATACTCTTCTTTGCTTTCATGGGAAACGGAGATCCATCTTTTAACATAACGGTCGATTGCCTGCGAAATATCAGTTAAAAAAGGTTAAATAAACTAGTTAAAACTGCATTTTAACCAAAATGGCATTTATTAAGCCGGATTTACATTGTGATTGACATAAAAAAAGGCCATATGATAGGATTGGTTTAACTAAAAAACATTTATTTTACTAAAGGGTTGATGATATTGGCGACCATAACGGATATCGCAAAAGTGGCTGAGGTATCGATTGCAACGGTTTCCAGGGTTCTCAATGAAGATCCGACGCTTTCAGTTACAAAGGAAACAAAAGAAAGAATCATCTTCATTGCAAACCAATTGGGATATCAAAACAAAGTGAGGAAAGCTCCAAAGCGGTCAAAGAAGGATAACATTCCGAAAATTGGTCTATTAATGTGGTGTTCGATGGAGGATGAAAATGATGATCCCTACTTCCACACCATAAGGCAAGGGATTGAGAATCAATCGAGGGAAGCGGGTTTTGAACTCGCGAAAACGATAAGGATGAATCAGTTTAGGCAAGATGAAACGATGAATCACTTGGATGGCATGATTGTGGTAGCTAAGGTTTCTATGAGTGATATGGAGAAAATATATCCCCGCGATAATCGTGTGGTGTTTGTAAACAGCCTCCCTCCGGATCATCAAAAATATGATTGTGTTATTTCTGACTTGGGGAACGGTACAGAGCAAGCCATGAACTACTTGTTGCAGTTGGGACATACCCGTATTGGCTTTATCGGTGGACGGGAATATTCTCTGAAACCAGGTTTTAACAAGGGTGATGAAGAGTTTGAAGTTCGGTACAGAACGTTCGAACGAATTGCGAAGGAGCAGGGCTCCTGTAAGGAATCCGATATCTATATTGGGGAATGGAATTCGGCAAGCGGATATGAGCTCATGTTAACGGCCATTGCAAATGGGGATATGCCGACAGCTTTCTTTGCCGCGAATGACCCGATCGCGATCGGTGCGATGCGTGCATTGCATGAAGCGGGAATCCGGATTCCACAAGATGTTACGATCATTGGTTTTGACGATATCGACTTATCTGCTTATGTACATCCGCCGTTGACAACAGTAAAGCTTTATGCTGAGCAAATGGGGAAAACAGCTGTGAATCTTCTTCTTGAACGGATAAGAGGGCGAGAAGTACCGTTAACAGTAATCATACCTACGACACTGGTGGTACGCGGGAGCAGTGGCAGGTATACGAAAGAGTGACGTACAAAGTACGAATCGAATTTAGGACCACATTTTTTCTGAACGATGGGGCTGATGATTCGCCTATATACCGTTGATAGCCATGACTTTCATGGACAGATTCGTGTTCAAATTGTTGTGGAGGAATAAACAAGAAGAGTTTTTTTGGGAGGAGATCAATGGCTATCAACAGCTCGCTGCGAACCAAACTCATTTTTGGGTTTCTGTCCGTCATCGTGCCGCTGGCGGCCTTTTTGTACTACAGCAATTATTACGCTATGGAAGTGGTCCGCAAGCAAGTCGCCCAATCGAATCTGAACCTGTTGTCCCTGCACACCCGAGAAATGGATAAATCCTTAAGCGATATCAACTCCTACTTGTACAAGCTCGCAACCACTGATACTTATGTCAAAACTCTAGCTATATTCCCCGAACAATCCGAGGACTATATCTTCTCTCGAATCATGCTGATGCATAAATTCGATGCGGATCACGGACTATACAATCTGGTCGATTCGTTCTTTGCATATAACGCTGACAATGATGATCTGATTTCGTATTACGAATCGTACGATACGAATCGGGGACGCGAACGAAATGCGTTGATCCGCAGCTTAGTGAACACGTCTGAATCGGGCGACCGATGGCGCTGGGTTAGCACCGGCACGGAATCGGGCCTGATTCGTATCGTCCGATCGAGCGGAATGTATGTAGGAGCCTGGATTCCGGAATCCAGGTTCATGGAGCCGGTGAAAAATTTGAATTTCGGCGAGTCAGGCAAATTTTTGCTGGTATCCGATGAGGGACGAGTACTCACTTCGATAAGCGCAAATGATTTTCCCGATCCATTGTTGATTCCGGGGAACGAAACAAACGGACAATATGGAACGATCAATGACAAAAGTGCAGCAAGCTATATATTCATGGTGCATCCGTACACCCAGTCTTCCATATGGATGCTGCTGTTGATCCCGGAACAAGATTTGCTCTTGAACTTACCTTTTTTTCAACGGGCGATTTATTCGATTCCGTTCATTGTCCTTCTTCTCATTTTCATTTTTGTTTTGATTTTGCAGCGTGTGTTAATTAAACCGATCAGCTCCTTGTTGAAAGGGATGCGAATGATCGGCCAGGGAAATTTGAGGATTCGTCTCCCGGTTCCCGCACAATGGGAAATCGCCTATTTGATCAAGACATTCAATCATATGGCTTCCGAAATCGAAGGCTTAACAATCGGCATGTACGAAGAGAAATTGAGGGTGCAAAAAGCCGAGTTCAAGCATTTGCAAAGTCAAATCAAACCCCACTTTTATTTAAATACCCTGAATATCATCTATAGTTTGGCGGTGCTGAAGGATCATGCCACCGTACAAAAATTGGCGATTCATCTGGCCGATTACTTCCGTTTTACGATCCGAACCGACCGTCAGATCGTTACACTGAAGGAGGAGTGCACCCATATCGCCAATTATCTGGAAATTCAGAGGCTAAGGTTTCCGGATCAACTATTCTATCAGGTACTGCTTCCGAAACAGCTTGAAGATGTCGAGATCCCGCCGTTAACCATTCAGCCATTCGTAGAGAATACGTTGATTCACGGTTTCCAGGGCGAAGAAGCGGTTCTTCATATCTCCATTGAAGTGAGAATGGACGCAGATACGGCGGAGGGGAAAATATTCATTGCAGTATTCGACGACGGAGAGGGTTTTGAGGAACAGAAGCTAAGACGGCTGCAAACCGGAGAATACTTTGACAGGCAAGGAGAAAGTGTGGGCATTTGGAACGTCTATCATCGCTTGCGGATGCATTTCGGGGAAGAAGTGGCTATCCGTTTTGCCAATAGGCAGCCTCAGGGAGCGGCTGTGACCCTGGAGATCCCGAACGTTTGCAACAATCATCAGGAAAAGGGGATGTCTTGATTGTATCGGATGCTGGTGGTTGACGACGAGAAATTAGCGGTACAAGCCATTGCGGAAGGAATCGACTGGTCCGGTGTCGGTGTTTCTGTTGTCTACAAAGCATACAACACCAAGCAGGCGATCGAAATCCTGAACCGCGAACCGGTTGATTGCATGATTACGGATATCGAAATGCCGGGGCGAAGCGGCATTGAGTTGATGGAGTGGGCCGTGAACAACCATCCCGGCTTGGAGTCGGTATTTCTGACCGGGTATGCCGATTTTTCGTATGCGCAGAAAGCCGTTCATCTCGGGATTCACGACTATATCTTGAAGCCGATTGAGCTTGATAAATTGCTGTCTGTCGTGAAGGAAATGATACGCAAGCTGGAGCAGCGCAAAGAAAATGAAGCGTTTCGGGAAACCTACAATAAATACGTACGCTTATGGGAAGATCAGCTTCCCTCTATGTCGGAGCGTATATGGCAGGATTTGCTGTCAGAGAGGTGCAGATTAGAACCGGAGAAGCTGAATGCGATGTTTCAGCTCTACGAAATTCCCGTCCAAGCGGGCGGAACGATTCTTCCCATTCTCATTAGCGTGGAACGCTGGAAAGAAGAATTCAGCCTGAGGGATGAGGAGATTATGGAGTATGCATTGCGCAAGGCTGCGCAGGAGATCATTCTGCACGATGGGAGCGGCACGGCCGTACAGAGCCTGGATGGCCACAATGTCGTATTGATTCATCTCGATGCCTATCAACAGGATGATCCGTATCACCTCGACGAGCAGATCAAGGGAAAGTGCCGGGAATACATCCAATCATGCATACGGTATTTCAAATGCAGCTTGTCCTGTTATATCGGCGAATGGACATTGGTTCCAGATTTGGCAGAAGTCTATAGGCGGCTCGTCAAGCTGGAACGGGATAGTGTGTCGGCATCGAATCAAGTCGTTTCCTTGCGTGAAGGATCGCCTCAGCTTCTGAAGGGGGCGTTCCGTCAGTTTCCTGCATCACAGTGGTCTGCTTTGCTGGAAGCGGGAGAAGAGGAGCTTCTAATGGAGGAAATCAGAAAAACGATCAACCATTGGGGTCGGGAGCAAGATTTACATCCGGAAATGCTGGAATCGTTGTACTATACTATCCTCCATATGGTTTATACGGCTGCGCATAAAAAAACAATTTCCATCTCCGCTATCTATCCGGACGAAGATTTGCTTTCCGCCCCGGCCGCCAGGCGCTCCGTTCATCACTTTGTGGGGTGGTGCGATAAGGTAATACGGACGTGCGTGTCCTATTTTAAAGCGTATTGCAAAGATGATTCCGTTGCGGTCATGAAGATCAAGCAATGGATCCAAGAGCATTTCCATGAAGAGATTACCCGTGATACGATCGCAGGTATCGTTCATGTGAACGCAGGTTACGTCTCCCGTATTTTTCGCAGAGAAACGGGGTATTCCTTGTCGGAGTATATTTTGAACGTCCGGATGGAGGAAGCGAAATGTCTGCTTTCCCAAACAAACTTGAAGATCAGCGCGGTCGCGGAAGCAGTCGGGTTCTCTCATTTTTCTTATTTTGCCCAGCAATTCAAAAAGTGCTGCGGCTACTCGCCTCTCGATTACCGCAAGTTGACTTTGATGCGGGATGAATAATAACGGCTTTCAAATAGTGGAAAGGTGTGGTTGAGATGCGTTGGCAGAGGGGAGTGAGCATGGCGATCGCCACAACATTGACCGCGGCTTTGGTCGCCTCTTGTTCCGGCGGGAGCGCCGAATCGAAACCGAAGGGGAATGCTGCGCAGATACCGCTCGACAACTCTTCGAATAGCATGTCGAATGTAACCGTCAATGCCATGTGGATGTATGTCTGGTTTAAAGGAAAGAAGTGGGGTTCAGATCCGGTCACGAAACGTATTACCGAAAAAACTGGCGTTCAATTCGATTTTAGCGGTCCCGACGGTGACGGCGAACAGAAGGCGAATGTCATGCTCATATCCGGAGACTATCCGGAAGTGATGTGGATGGACCGCGGGCCGACGTGGGACAATTATGTCAATTCGAAAGCGCTGTTGCCAATTGACGTGCTTGCGGCAAAATACGGGTATGACAAACTGATCGGTACTTATATACCGCAGCATGTCGTCGACCAGTTGAAGCACCCGGACGGCCATCTTTACGGTATCCCCAACTGGTTCAGCGACAAGGGGGAGTTATCCGTCGGCAGAACCCTCATGCTGCGTGAAGACATTTATGAGAAAATGGGTAAGCCAGAAATCAAGACTGTCAAAGACTTCGAAGCCTATTTAGCCAAGGTGCGTAATGCCAATCTGAGCACGACGAACGGTGAAATAGTGTTTCCTCTCGGCCTGGATTATAACGACGGTTCTTTTATTGAAATGTCGAACATGTGGGGAAGCAAAAACAAGGACTACCGCTATTATGACGAGAAGGAACAAAAGGTCAAGTTTTTTATGTTCAACGAGTCCACCAAGGACATGCTACTATGGCTGAACAAGATGTACCGTGAGAAAATGATCGACCCGGAGAATTTCTCTTACAACGACGGCATGGAACAGGAAGTGCGCAGCAACGGAAAATGGGCAGCAAGCTTCTCGGCGATTTGGGATTATTGGACGCCGAATGCTGTGCTGAAGAAGACCGATCCCGGCATCTATTATAAAGCCTACCCGATACCGGCCGGGAAAGACGGTGTAAAGCCATATATGGGGGGCTATAGCACGGTGGGCTGGAACGTGGCGGTCATCACGAAGAACGCCAAACATCCCGAAGCGATCATGCGTTTCTTCAATTACAACATGAGTCCGGAAGGCCAAATGTTAAGCTTCTATGGTATCGAAGGCGAGACTTGGGAAATGAAAGACGGTACACCGGTCCTGAAGCAGAACGCTTACGAGGAATTTCAGAAGGATTGGGATGGCTACAGTCAGAAAACGGGAGTACGTTATCTCGAACTGAACCAGTATCAAAAGTATAATTGGGAAAAGCAAAGTGAATCGCCGGATCGGCAAGAGGATCGCCGTATTGCCGAGCTTTTCAAATTTGACGGAACGGACCTGAGCGTTTTATCGATCGACCCGAACAGCAAAGCGGGGATCGTCTGGGCGAATATACAATCCGGTCTGCTTACTGACATTGCGAAAGTGCTG
Source organism: Paenibacillus sp. PL91 (assembly GCF_012935325.2). Classification (GTDB taxonomy): domain Bacteria; phylum Bacillota; class Bacilli; order Paenibacillales; family Paenibacillaceae; genus Pristimantibacillus. The sequence goes on along the minus strand of NZ_JABBYG020000017.1, from coordinate 105,152 downwards.
ATCGCTGACAGCGCAAAGGATGCCCGGGCACGCCTTGAGGAACTGCTGGACAAGTATGCGAAGATGGGCATTAAGGATGTTGAGGAGGAGTGGACGAAGCAATATCAGGAACGTCAGAAGCTGAAGTAATGACATGTCTTCATTTCGAGGCGGAACATTTTACCGCAAAAAAAAGCTGGTGTCTCCAACAACATGGGACAGCAGCTTTTTTTGTTTTATTTCTTTTTATGTTTGTTCCACCGGGTTCATTTTTTTTTTCATAGAAATACACATTTATGATGATTCGTCCACAATATTGATAGATGGCGTAGCCTGATGATGTCATGATAGTACAAGCTCGTACAGAATAAAGTGTGCAGCGAATGAAAGAAAAAAGGGGTGATTGCGTGGCTGACTCACAAGAACTACTGGCAAAAGGTTCAGTAAGGTCTCCAGAAGAGTCAGTAAATTGACGAGACGAATTTTATGAAGGGCCTGTTATTTATTTCTCTAAATTCCAATATTGATACAAATGGGGGGGTACAAATGAAACGAAAAGGATTATCCATCATCTTGGCAATTGCGCTAATGTTACTTGCTGCGTGCAGCAACGGTGAAGACAAGAAAGAGCAAGCGACGGAATCGGGAGCCGAATCTTCACAGGCGACGAAAGAGAACGGGGAAGTAGATTATGCTTTCGGGAAATACAAGGAGCCGGTCACGATTCACACCATTCGTGAAACGAATACGTCCGCTCAATTTCCGGAAGGCGACGACATGGGGGACAACATCTGGACGCGAGCGTATAAGGAGCGCTTCAACATCAACGTCGTGACGGATTGGGTATCCGACGATTACGAAACGAAGTTGAACCTCGCGATCTCGTCCGGCGAGCTTCCCGACATTTATCGTGTAAACGCATCGCAGCTGCAGAAGTTGATGGAAGCGGACATGGTCATGGATCTAACCGAGGTGTTCGACAAGTACGCATCCGATCGGTTGAAAAAATACATGGAATTCGATCGTGCCAGCTTTGAATCCGGCATGAAGGATGGCAAATTATACGGTATCCCGCAATTACACTACGGCGTCATTGACCAGCCCGATTTTGTCTGGATCCGCAACGATTGGAAGGAAGAGCTTGGGCTCCGGGATCCGCAGACGATAGACGACATTAAGAACATCGCGCTCAAGTTCATGGAAAAACACGGCGGTTACGGCATTGCGCTTGATCAGACTCTCGATACACTAAACACGCTCGCAGTCGCATGGGGAGCTCATCCGGACATATGGGTTCCAGGCGAAGACGGCAAGATCGTCCACGGTTCGACCCAGCCTGAGATGAAGGATGCGCTTGCAACATTTGCTGAATGGTATAAGCTCGGCATTATTGATCCGGAATTTTCGATTAAAGATATGGCAGCGATGAACGCTAATGTCGTAGCCGGCAAAGTCGGCGTACAACCTCACTACCAGTGGTGGGGCTATAGTCCGGGCGTGGATGTTGTCACGAACTTGGGTAAGAATGCGATATTTTATCCTTACAACATACCGTCCGCCAATGGCGAAGAAGTGATTCATTCAGTTTCCTTCTTAAACGGGAACTACGTTGTCGTAAACAAGAAAGCTAAGAATCCGGAAGCGGTGACCAAGCTGATTAACTTCTACGCCTATATGATGGACGAAGGATTCAGCAAGGAATCGCAAGAGACTTTGGCCGCTTTCGTAAACGATGGCTTGGAGCACGCTCCTCAACCGTTTAAGGTCACGAACCCGAACACGGACTACGAGCAGTTCGTGAAGGTCAGCGAGGCGATGAAGACGAAAGACACGAGCAAATTCACAGCGACCGGTCAGTGGCAGAAGTACAACAACAGTGTCGAGTTTGAGACGAAAGGCACACTTGCCGCGGTTGGCGACTACCTGCAGCAAGGCGCGCCGAGGAGCGCATATGGCCTTGCCAAGCCCTTTATCGACAACAATCAGTATATCAAGAACTCGCTTTGGGGAGCACAGCCTAAGGAGCTTGCCAAATACGGCTCCACGCTGGATGATATTCTGACCGAAGGTTTTACGAAGATCATCATGGGTAAGGAGAGCATCGATTATTTCGATAAGCTCATCAAGGACTGGCGGGAAGCCGGCGGAGACGAAGTGACCGAAGCTGTAAACAAAATGTACGGCAACAAATAACTAACGATCGAGAACCATGCGAAGAGGCGAGGTTACGCTCGCCTCCTTTATATTATTCTAGGAACGGAGGATCGGGACATGTTAAGAAAGTTAAGACAACAGAGGGCTTTCCACCTCATGCTGGTTCCGAGTATCATTCTCGTTTTTATCTTCAGCTATCTCCCCTTCTACGGATTGGTCATCGCGTTTCAAGACTATAATCCGGGACTCGGCTTCCATTCGCCATGGGTCGGAATGGAAAACTTCGAACACGTTTTCAAGCAGGAGAAATTCTTGCGAACGATCTGGAATACGCTGTACATGTCGATTTTCAAATTGCTCGGCGGCATCTTCGTGCCAGTCATCTTCGCTTTATTACTGAACGAAGTAATGCGGGCGGCCTTCAAACGTACGTTCCAAACGCTTGTCTATATCCCAAACTTCCTGTCCTGGGTTATCATGGCCGGCATTATGATCGATATTCTAGCTTCGGATGGGATCGTCAACACGTTTCTCGGTCTTCTCGGTGTGAAGCCAATTTCATTCCTGGGCAGCCCCTCGATCTTCCCGTGGACGATGATCGTCACCGATATCTGGAAAGGGTTCGGCTTCGGCACTGTCGTTTATTTGGCCGCTTTGACTGGCATCGACCCAGGGCTGTATGAGGCAGCGCTGATCGACGGGGCGAATCGTTGGAAACAGACGATCTATATTACGCTGCCTCTGCTTGCACCGACAATTATCCTGATGGCGGTCCTGTCCCTCGGTAACGTCATGAACGCGGGTTTCGACCAAATCTACAACCTCTATTCCCCCGCTGTTTACGAATCCGGCGACATCATCGATACGTATGTGTATCGGCTCGGCATTGTGCAAGCGCAATATTCGATAGGCACGGCGATCGGCCTGTTCAAATCGGTCATCACTTGTATCCTGGTCGTCTTATCCCTCGTGCTTGCGAAAAAAGCCGCAGGATACAAGATTTATTAAGGAGGGAAATTATGGTTCAAGACAAAAGCCTAGGGCGTAAGCTATTTCTTATCGCCAATTATTCGATTCTGTTCTTGACTTCGCTGTTTTGCATCCTGCCTTTCGTTAATCTGCTTGCTGTTTCTTTTAGCGGGAGCGCAGCGGTAGCGGCGGGAGATGTCGTATTTTGGCCAGTCGATTTTACGACGAAGGCTTATGAGTTTGCGTTGGAAGGAGGCCAATTTTTACAATCTTTTTGGGTTTCGACCCAGCGAGTCGTGCTGGGGACTATAGTCAACCTCATCTTGATGGTGCTCACTGCATATCCGCTTTCCAAGACGAAGGAGAAAGTGATGGGACGCGGCATCTATATGGGTTTTTTTGTATTGACGATGCTATTTAACGGAGGGTTGATCCCGAGCTACCTTATCGTCGTCAATGCCGGACTCATCGACTCCATCTGGTCGCTCATTCTGCCGGGCGCGTTGCCCGTCTACAGCATGATCATTCTCATGAACTTCATTCGGAGCCTGCCGGAAGAGATCGAGGAATCAGCGACGATCGACGGAGCCGGGCCGATGCAAATCTTGATCCGCATCCTCTTGCCGCTTCTTAAGCCGGCGCTTGCGACCGTAGGACTGTTCACCATCGTTGGGCATTGGAACTCATGGTTTGATGGCATCATCTACATGAACAATCCCGATAATTATCCGTTGCAAAGCTATTTGCAGACACTGTTGCTCAGCTTCGACCAAATTATGTTGAGAGCCGGCACCGACTATTCGGAGCTGCTCGCGCAAATGAACGTGAGAACCGGCCGCGCCGCGCAGTTGTTCCTTGGAACGGTCCCGATCCTAGTCGTCTATCCGTTCTTGCAGAAATATTTCACGAAAGGTCTCGTTCTCGGCAGTGTGAAAGGTTGATTATGGCTCACAACTCGGATATGGATCAGTGAGAGGAGAATTACCGCAGGGTAGCTCTCTGTATTTGGGGAGGAAGATACATGAATATACATTTCGATGAAAAGAGGAAGATTTTTCACCTCAGTAATAAAGGAACCAGTTATGTGATGAAGGTATTGGATGGAGGGTATCTTGTCCATTTGTACTGGGGAAGGAGCATTGTCTCCTATAACGAAAGCAACCCTCTGATATTTTTGGATAGAGCCTTCGCACCTAACCCTAACCCTATGGACCGCAGCTTTTCTTTGGATACGATACCTCATGAATATCCGGTGTACGGAAACGGGGACTACCGGCAGCCTGCATTCCAATTACAACTGGAAGACGGATCTACGATATCTGACTTACGATATCATTCTCACAGGATTTATCATGGGAAATCAGTACTAAAAGGCCTTCCTGCGACTTATGCAGAGAACGATAAGGAGACTATTTCCCTTGAGATTGTATTGGAGGATGCGCATCTTGGCTTGTCGGTCGCGTTAACCTATTGCATCTTCCGTGACCATGATGCCATCAGCCGCTCCATTGCCATCACCAATCATGGGCAGTGCAATATCAAACTGTTGCGTGTTTCAAGCGCAAGTGTGGACTTTCGGGATGATGAATTTGAGTGGTTGACCCTTTATGGATCGCATACGAATGAACGGAATATAGAAAGGCGTCCGCTTACCCACGGCGTTCAAGCCATCAGCAGTGCCCGGGGTGCCAGCAGCCCGCAGCAGAATCCTTTCATGGCCTTATTGCGAAAAGGAGCCGACGAGAGTAAGGGAGAGGTATACGCGTTTAATTTGGTGTACAGCGGCAACTTCCTTGCCCAGGTAGAGGTGGAGCAGTATCATACCTGCCGGGCATCGATCGGGATTAATCCGTTCGATTTCACCTGGCTGTTAGGTCCGGGGGAAACCTTTCAATCGCCTGAGGCAGTCATGGTCTTTTCCTCGGATGGGCTGGGGGGGATGTCCCGCACGTACCACGAATTGTACAGATCCCGTTTATGCAGGGGCAAACATAGGGATCGAGTCAGGCCGATCTTGATAAACAACTGGGAAGCAACCTATTTCAATTTTGATGCGCAGAAATTGGAGAGCCTGGCAGATGAAGCGCAGCGTCTTGGAATCGAGCTGTTTGTGTTAGATGACGGATGGTTTGGGCACCGCGACGATGATACCAGCTCATTAGGAGATTGGCAGGTGGACAAGCGTAAGCTGCCGGACGGCCTTGCAGATTTGGCTGAAAGAATTCGTGCCAGAGGGATGGAGTTTGGATTATGGTTCGAACCTGAGATGATTTCGGAGGATAGCCATCTGTACAGGGAACACCCTGATTGGTGTATCCAAGTGGAAGGACGGCCGAAGACATGGGGAAGGAACCAATTTGTTCTTGACCTGTCTCGGCCGGAGGTTTGTGATTATATTGTCCGTGTGATAACCGAGGTGTTGAATAGCGCACCCATCAGTTATGTCAAATGGGATATGAACCGTCATTTGACAGAAGTTGGATCCCTTGCCTGGCCTCCTGAACGTCAAAGAGAAATCGCCCACCGATATATTCTTGGTTTATATCACGTCTTGGAGCAAATTACGTCTTCGTTTCCTGATATTTTATTCGAAAGCTGCTCTGGAGGCGGCGGCAGATTCGATCCGGGAATGCTGTTTTATATGCCCCAAACTTGGGCCAGCGACAATTCGGATGCGGTCAGCCGCCTAAATATCCAATACGGGACAAGTCTCGTATATCCAATCAGTACCATTGGGGCGCACGTGTCCGTTATACCGAATCATCAGGTACATCGGGTTACTTCTTTGGATATCCGTTCTCACGTTGCCATGTCAGGGAATTTGGGATTTGAGCTCGACCTTACGAAGTTGAGCGAAGAAGAAAAGAATTTTATCCGCAAGATGATCTCTCAATATAAGGAAATCAGGTCTGTTATTCAATTCGGAGATTTCTACCGATTGCTTGATCCCTTCCAAGGTAACGAAGCGGCGTGGATGTTCGTTTCCGAAAACAAGAATGAAGCGGTTGTAGGTTACTTTAAGGTGCTTGCGCAGCCGGGGGAACGGATAAGATTCCTGCGTTTAAACGGCTTGCATCCTGATGCGAAGTACAAACATGTAGAGACCGGCCGCATTTACGGCGGTGACGAATTAATGCATGTAGGGTTAACCATTCCGGTCATGCATGGCGACTTTACGAGTGTGTTCTACAGATTTCAACAGGTTGAATTAACTTAGGTTCCGGGAGGGTAAAACATTTGCTGAATTTCTTACAAACAGGAGATAGGCTTGATTTGGTTGACGGCGGGGAGACGGTTATAAATGGAATCTCAGCTGTTGTGAACTTGGATGATGGTTCCAGCCATACTTTACATTTGTCAAAGGTGATCGCAGGAAAAGAAAGCGGGTTGCCGGTAACAGATTGCGAATTTCGGAATGAAGCTGAAGGACTTTTAGTGAAGCTTCATTTGAGTATAGAGGAAGGCTGTGCAGCGATATCTCTTTCCGCATCGATCGATAATCCTCTGTTTGAGAAATTGCGTTTTTTTGATAGTAACAAAGGGATTGTGCTAACGATGGAAAGCTTCCCTGGAATGACGGGCCTGTTGGGGCATTACCGGTTTAACGATTGGTGGACAAGACCGTATACCGGGACACTCGATGGTTTGCCCAGCCGAACCCAGCAGCTGCTGATAGAACGTGAAACAGGCTCCTTCTTTCAAATCATACCGCTTTGCGAAGAAAACGGTAAGGCAGATTTGCAGGGAACAACCGCAGGGAATTTGCAATTGGTTGTGTTTAACAACACAGGCGGGTATAGCCGCATGTATACCTCTGTTGCGATGTTGGGGATCCATGAGAATCCGTTCGAATTAGCGGAACATACGTTAACCTCGGCGAGACGCAAACTTGGTGTTGCAAATAAGGATGAACGGCAATATCCGGATATTTTTGAGTACATCGGATGGTGTACTTGGGATGCCTTTTACCAACAGGTGTCCGAAGAGGGGATCGTACAAAAGTGCAATGAATTTAAGAACATGAATCTTCCGGTACGTTGGGTGATCATTGACGACGGCTGGCAGGACATTAAGGATGGGAAGCTTGTATCTTTTAAGGCTGATGTAGGCAAATTTCCGGGCGGACTTGTAAGTGTTGTAGACAAATTGAAGGAGCTGGATATCAATTCAGTAGGAGTATGGCATACATTCGCAGGATATTGGGGCGGTATTCATCCTGAAAGTGAATTGGCTGCGAAGTTGAAAGAACATCTGATGCCCACTAACGGGGGGGCTCTTATTCCTGCATGTGATGACCGCGGCTTTGGTTTTTGGAAAGAGTTTCATCAGCAGTTACGCCTTCAGGGAATTCGACTCATCAAGGTTGATGGACAAAGTGCGATAGCCAATTTCACAAAACATCATCTTCCTGCAGGGTTGGCCGCTAAAGGGGGACATACGGCACTGGAGGCTTCTGCCGCCATACATTTCCACTATCAAATGATCAACTGTATGGGAATGGCCTCGGAAAACTTATGGAGCAGGCCCATGTCCGCCATTAGCCGTAACAGTGATGATTTTGTTCCCGAGAACCCGGATTGCTTCGCAGAACACGCCATGCAAAATGTATACAACTCTTTCTATCATGGCCATCTCTACTGGGGAGATTGGGATATGTTCTGGACGGTTCATGCCGATGCGGAACGTCATGCCCTTCTTCGAGCGGTAAGCGGTGGACCAGTATATTTTAGCGATCCTCTTCATGCAACCGACCCCAATTTGATCCGACCGCTGATTGAACGTGACGGGAAGCTGTTGCGTTGCGATTTGCCCGGGATGCCGACATTGGATTGCTTGACTGTAGATCCGGTCCATGAAAATGCTGCATTAAAGATCTGGAGTCGTGCCGGGGATGCTGGAATTATTGCTGCATTTCATATCAACAAGGATGGACGGCCGATCCAAAGCCGGATTCGTCCTGCAGATATTCCGGGGCTGCATGGAAGCCGGTTTGCGGTCTATGAATATTTCTCGAAAGCATGTTCGGTGATTGGGCGTGATGAAGAATATCCGATCGTCCTGAATGAGAAGGAAGCCAAACTGTTCATTCTGGTCAGCTGCGACTCGGGGATTGCCCCGATTGGATTGACAAACAAGATGATATCCCCCAAAACGATCAAGCATATCATTCGAAACGAATCCAGGACCGCTCTTTTTCTAGACGAAGGGGGAGCGTTTACTTTTTTTACGGATAAAAGACTTAGTTCCGTTGAAGTAAACGGAGAAATGAGAGAACTTAGATCTTATTCCGATGATTCGCAGCTTTATACTGTCGATTGCCATGACCTTCATGGACCGGTTTGTGTTCAAATTGTGATGCAGGAGTAATTCCATTTTGAGCTTACCCCAGAAAGATTCCATCGGCGCGTTGTCGTAGCAATTGCCTTTGCGACTCATGCTGCAGACGAAGTCATGTTTCTTCAGAAGTCGTTGATATTTCTTGCTAGCATATTGAACGCCACGATCAGAATGGACAATTAAGCCTTTTGATGCGCCTGCGCGCCCTATGGCCTGTTTTAACCTGTTCCAACCCAAACTAATGTAAGTTGGTTTACTTATCGTACCGAAATCAGAGAAAACGACATTATTTATGAAGTTCAACGATTGATAGCCCAACCAAATGAAAAAGACTCGTCATTAAAAAGTCTCGGTACCAAAGTCATTCGTCAAACATACAATTGGAAAAAGCAGGTGCTATGGGTGCGTTGAACACTGTAGCTTCTGGTACCTTAAGTTCAATTCCCGGGGCCGCAATATTTGTTACAGTATTTTCAACGACCCAGTCGTTTGTAAATGGAATTTCAACAGAAACAGTGATTAATGATGCGAGCATTGCATACACTTGGTCTCAAGCAACCCAGGTAATGTTCTTCTACGTTAAGAAAAAAGGAGAGACTGACAGTAATCAATACTTAACCTTTATTTCAAGTAAGGTTGATGCTGCAATAGGCTGGCAGTATCCTCTGTTTTCTTATATCAATTCGAACGGAGGCACTACCACTGTTTCTCCATCTGTAATTCAAGGTAATCGCACAATAAGCGCTGTGCCCACACATCATAATGATGCTTTCTATGCAGTAGAGAAATATCCAAATGGAAACCTCTCAGCAAAGGACTTGGTAAATAGCATAACACTCACCGGAATTGAATCAAAAAATATTTCATCTATCTTTCCTGTGAACCCAAACTATCCAAGTCAAATCTATTAATTAAAACGGTTTCTAAATAGGGGGAAGTCATATCAATAACACAATTAAGAAACTTAGATGGCTCATAACTATAATGTTGTTGATAGTGATAGCTGCGGGATTTGTTTTGTTATATGACTTCCCCGAAAAAATCGCAGTAGAATACCCTGCGATTGAATATCGAGTAGGTGATAGTACCTCGGTAAGTACGACCGAAATTAGGATTGAAGGTACCTTAACACGTCCATTATTTCGAAATCATGAGTTCAAAGGCAGGATTGTTGTCGATAAATACAAATTTACCGAGGAATACACATTGTTCGATGTTGATTTTAATAAAAACACGAGAAACGAAATGGGCTCCCTTACCTATACAGATCCAATAAATGCGACAATTCAAATGCTTGGTCCGATATGGATATCCGGTGATTTTAAAAAAATTAATATTTGGGTCGCTGAACCGGTTGGTTCTCAAGCTCAACAGACAACAGATTTAAGAATTTCGGCACCTGCAAACTCATTCGAAGAAGCAATTGCAATAAATAAGTTATTATCTGAGTCTAAGTAATAAACCTGATAAGTTTTACGTATAAGTTCGGTAACCAACTGGGAAGACAGCATGTGGATGCCGAGGGAATGAAATTCCGCCATGACTCAGCAGCCACTATTGGAAAGAACATATATTACAAGAAGCCGCGATGTTGCGGCTTTTTTCTCGTTTAAAAAAATATGCAACCTTAATTGCGATTGTCGCTATTTTTTATATTATTAATATAAAGTTTTTGTTCGTTGGTTGCGAGATGGGGAATTGTGATGGGACTGTGATTTATAAGCCTATTGCAAAAATTCTTGAAAAATAAATGATTTCACATGATGTTATGCTAAACTACGTTGTAAGTCCTTTGAAAGGAAGTAAAAATTTTATGAAAGTAAGAGATAGTCAACTACAGGTCTTATGGATTGCCCGTGTGGACTATTCCAGAAACAGTGGTATAAAAACACACACACATGATTTTTACCAAGTTCTTCATATTATTGACGGACAAGGGACCGTGGAAATAGGAGAAGAGTTGTATCCAGTACTTACTAATCATTGTTATCTATTTAAAAAAGGGATTCCCCATAGCTTCAACTTTACAGAAGAGACCATCACGATTGATATTAAGTTCTCCTTAGCAGAGGAGCTGGCACTTTACTTAGAGAATGAAGAATGGCTTGGAGGAATGAAATTTACAAATCTGGTACACCTGAAGGAATTATTTCGACTTTCAAGTACCAATCTGAAGGGCACCCATGATTTACTGCGCTTTCGAATAGATGTGGGATTTAAAGGTTTTTTATTAGAAGTCCTTCAAGGTAAGGATTCTCAAAATCTTACCCACCAGATTATAGCCCCGATGAGCGAAACCGACGAAGGTTTTCCTATGGTGCAATATTTAAAGCAGAATCTTTCCTCTAAAATTAACCTGGAAGAAATGGCTAATTACTTCAACTTTAATCCTCATTATCTGATTGAAGTGTTTAAAAAAAATCTGGGCACTACACCCATGCAATATCTGCAATCTCTGCGTCTTGAAAAAGCAAAGGAGTATCTTGAATTTACATCGTACTCCGTTTCAGAAATTTCGGATTTAATAGGATTAACCCCACCCTATTTTTCAAGGCTTTGCATGGAGCGGCTTGGAATGTCCCCCAGTAAAATCCGTGAACAAATGCGGACCGTTGTAGGGAAAGATATTATTTTGGAAGAAGATTTCAGCATAGATGCGCAGCCAACTGTTATTCATACAGAAAGTAGTTGATTTTTCAGACAAATACAAGCCCCTGTAATTTATTATTACAGGGCTTGTATTTTAAATGCTACGGATTCAATTTTGCTTGAATGCTCATGATGATCTCTTGATACTCCAATGGATCTAACATTTTTTTGGAAGGAGGAGCGTTAACAAAAGCTTCTCCCCATTCATCAGATTGTTCATATTTGGGGACGATATGAACATGCAAATGAGAGACCAGATCACCGTAAATGCCATAATTTATTTTGTCCGGATGAAAAGCTTCATGAAGTATTCTAGCCGTTTGGGAAATATCTTCTATAAATAGATGCAGCTCTTTATCATCCAATTGGAATATCTCTGTGACATGCCGGTCAAAAGCTACTATACACCGTCCCTGATGTGTTTGGTCTTTGTTTAGATAGAGAGTAGATACTTTTAATTTAGCCGCTTCGATCATTAGATTGTGTACACACTTACTACAATAAAAGCACTCTAAATTCTCTTTCGAAGAATTATTTTGCATCGGAAGAATTAACTTCACAATCAATCATGACGTGAATAGTATCCCCACTCCGTTGATTACGAAGCTTAAACGCTTCTTCAATTTTTTCAAGAGGAAAGATGTGAGTGATCGTCTCTTTGGTATTGATTAGACCATCCATAACTAGACGTAACCCTTCATCGAAAAATCTGCGATTATCAATGTCACGCTTCGGTTCCGTAGACAAAATGTCGAGACGCTTTTTATGAACTTTAAAGAAATCGATTGGCTTATGACTCGTTCCAATGCATCCATACATGACAATCCGGCCGTTCTGTGCAGCTGCATCAATGGCGTCTACCATACCGGATCCCTCAAGAAGGCATGGGATCACTACATCAAAGCCGTCAGGGAAGTCTTTGCCTACTACGTCCATTGTTTTTGTATCGGATGTTGGCAGTTTATAGGTATGCGTTGCTCCATATTTCCTGGCAAGCTCCAATTTTTCATCGAAGAGATCGGTAACCACAAGATTTCTTGGGCTGAAAAGATTAATGACCTGTGTCATTGCTAGGCCGCTTACACCCTGACCCATAATCAGAACATTTTTATTAGGAGAGATTTCAGCGCGTTCTGCAGTATGAAGCAGAGGAGGGAGCACCTCAATAAGAGAACCCTCTATTAACGGGAAATCTTTGGGCAGAACCTTTACCGCAAATGGACTGCAGCATACATATTCTGCAAAGGCTCCCCAAACATAACGCAAGGCAACATGGTCACCTTCTTTTAACCCAATTACATTTTCTCCAACTTTATCGATAACGCCCGCCACTTCATGCCCTAAGCGAGTCGGATAGGAAATAAATTCCGGTTCGCGAGCACCCCTGTATACTTCGAGGTCACTTCCGCAAATTCCAACCCACTTTACTCTAATTCTAACTTCTCCTTCAAGAGGCTCTGGAACTTGAGCTCTCTTAATCGTAATAGAACCTAGATCCTCCATTACTGCACACATTTGAGTACCAAAGCCATCCTCTTCAACTAATTGCATAGGGGGTACTGTCATTTTTCGTACCATTTATAAGTCCTCCAATAATATAGGAATCACATGCTTTCGATGTGTTACATAAAGCTTAGGGGAAACGCTTTCAAGTATCCATATCGAAAATTCATATAATCTTAATCAAAATTCATAGGATCATGCCGGACTGCAAAAATCTGAATTTCAGATAAGTATACATGTGTTTTCGATATAGATTTGTCATAGACGTGAGGACTACAATTGTGACAAGAATCAGAAAGGGGTTACAAAATATGATAAGCAGACAGGAATTTGAGTTGGTAAAAGAAGAATCGTTGCAGTATTTAAAAGAGGCCGGCATTGTACTTTCTCCTCAAGAAGTTGAAACGCTTGAAATCGCTGATTTTGGTTTAGGGCGTATCCTGGAACTTGGACTACAATTAGTGGTTTATGTGAATTCTAACCGTTATTGTGCGAAGGAACTTGTATTACTGCCGCGTCAAACCTGCCCGCAGCATTATCACCCGCCGGTGAATGGTATGCAAGGAAAGGAAGAAACTTTCCGCTGCCGGAAAGGAATAGTCTATTTATATGTGCCAGGTGCTGCAACAGAAAATCCTCACGCCATTATCCCCGAGGGATATGAGAATTATTTGACCGTTTATAAGGAAATTGTGTTAAAGCCCGGTGAACAATATACCATCCTTCCGAATACGCCGCACTGGTTCCAGGCAGGAGATGATGGGGCTGTTGTATCAGAATTTTCATCTACGAGTACGGATGAAAATGATATTTTTATAGATCCTAACATTACTAGAGTTTCGATTAACTAATAAGTTATGAATATTGAGGAGGATAACAAGATGAATATTTCATCTATTGAACAAACGACTACAAAAAAAGTAACGATGCGGATTATACCTTATTTATTTATTGCTTACTTAATTGCTTTTCTAGATCGTGTAAGTATAACGTATGCTTCTATAGGTGGTATGGATAAGGCTCTAAATCTAACAAGCAGTGCGTTTGGTCTGATCTCCGGCATCTTTTTTATCGGGTACTTCATGTTTGAAGTACCTAGCAACCTGCTGATGAATCGGTTTGGTGCCAGAGTATGGATTGCCCGCATACTTATTATATGGGGTTTTGTAACCGTTATCACGGCATGGGCCAATAGCGCGAATCACCTTTATGTGCTTCGTTTCCTTTTAGGAGTTGCAGAAGCAGGCTTTTTTCCAGGAGTAATTCTTTATGTAACCTATTGGTTTAGATCTAAAGATCGCGCGAAAGCCATTGCTTTATTTATGACGGCGCCTCCACTTGCAAACGCTTTAGGCGCTCCAGTATCAACATGGATTGTAGAAAATTTTCATTTAGCAGGAATGCCTGGATGGCGGTGGCTTTTCATCCTTGCTGGACTCCCGGCGATTGTTCTTGGAATCATTACTTTTTTCTATTTAACAGATAAACCGGAAAACGCCAAATGGCTGAGCAATGAAGAAAAAGAATGGTTAAGCAATGAACTTCAAAAAGAAAGAGTGAGTAAAGTAAAAGTAAAGAGCATGTCTGTCAAGGAAGTATTTAAAGATCGAATCGTATGGAAGTTTGCCTTTATCAACCTGACTTTTGTGGTTGGGCTTTACGGAATCAGTTTCTGGATGCCACGGATCATCAAGTCCTTATCGGATGTTTTAACGAACACGCAAGTTGGGTTCATTACTATGCTGCCTTATATTTGCGGGGCTATAGCGATGGTCTTAATGGGGCTTCGTTCTGATCGTACCGGAGAACGCAAATATCACGCTGCATTCGGGGCGTTTTTGGGAACCATCGGCCTAGTGGGGGTATTGATTTCACCTAGCCCTATTGTTTCAGTGATTATGATTTGTGTGGCCACAGCCGGATTATACAGCTTTTCAGGTCCATATTGGGCATTTACATCTGCATCGGTATCAGCTCAAGCTGCTGTAGTAGGTATTGGAATTATCAATTCGGTAGGAAACTTTGGCGGATTTGTAGGACCCTACGTTATTGGCTTATTAAATGATGCGACAGGAAGTGTTTCATTCGGTATTGCTTTCCTTGCACTCATGTTGATTCTTACCTGCATTCAGGTGTTGGGAGTAAAGAAAGAAAAAAGATTTCCGATTATTGGGCAATCAGTAGACGAATCCTAGATCCTTCTCTTCTGAATAGGAAAACAATAAATAAGGAAAGAAGATGGGACAGGTAAATGCCTGCCCATCTTCTTCGTGATAATTATTCACTTAAGATCCCAAAAGGAAGGCAGAGCAAGAAATATAATGAAAAGTAAGAGAATCTACCGCTAATACAATTTTATCCCTATTAAAACAATAATTTTTTTACTATTGTTTCTATAACTTCACAGCTGGGAATAAGTCTAGTTCAGGAAAGATCTATGTACGTTAGCATTGTTTCCAGAAGTTATTTCTTTTCCGGTGCACGTTTATGAGTTTTCATCAAATGACGTAAACGATCCAAACCAGGGCCAGATGTTTTTTTCGTATTGGTCGCATAATTAATAAAATTATTCATTTCTTCTTCAGTATCGAACTCCAAGTGTGTTGGACGAATAGTTTTTATTTCAGTCGTCATTTTATGTCGACCTCCTTCCAAGTTACCCCATTTTGCCATAAGCACTCCTCCGGGTACAAGCTTGTCTCAAAGCTAAGGGTTACAGCATCAGTAAAAATCAGAATACTGTATATATAGCATAACATCAACGACTAGGAATGCGGACAGTGCGCTTCACAGTGGCTGATATTTTAGTTCGATATAGGAAGGATCTGCTGCATCATAGCCCTTACAGCGCCGCTACAAGCACAGCGCGATCATAGGCCTGTTTAACAAAGGTACCAAAGTCCCAGGCGGTATAAGGATCGTGAGTATTGCGGCCGGGCTTGTTGGTACGGGTCAGTTCAAAGGTCAGGGGGCCTTTAAAATGATGTCGGCGCAGACGGTCCATAATGCCCTGCCAGTTTGCGACGCCGTCAAAGGGCAGCAGATGGGAATCGTCAAGCCAGGTGATTTCGTTGCCGGTAATGCCCAGGTTGTCGTTAAAGTGGGTGCCGATCAGCTGGTCGCCGTACAGGGCCATCATATCCTTGGAATGGTTATAGCACATTTCGTGGCCGGTATCCCAGCAGAAGCGGGTACAATGATGTCCTTTCAGCTCCGTCAGGATCTTTGCTAGGTATTCCTCACCTTCGGTATTTTCAAAACCCAGGTAAACGTTCCGTTCATCGGCGAAGCTACACAGCCGTTCAAAGCGCTCAATGCCCAGGTCGGAAGGCGTATGTTTGTCAAAACCGATGATCGCATGGATGATGGCAAGCGGCACATGATTTTCCGCGCAGTCCTGTACGCAATCCATCAGTACTTTCAGAAAGGCTTCACCGTCCGGACCATCTTCCCATATCTTGTCGACATTGTTGAAGGGCGCATGGATAGACTGGTAGATCAGGCCAAGTTCCTTGGCCTGTGCGGCCCACTCGGCCACCGGAGCACCGGGCATCCATTCGGAAAAGAAGCCGTCAAATCCGGCCTTTTTGATCAGCGTAAGTCTTTCTGCCATAGGAAGATCAAAGCCCAACCCAGTATTAATGCAAAGTTTATAGGATGACATCGGTGAATTCTCCTCTCAGTTTCTGACATGTTCCTTTGGTCCATTACCCAAAGGGATAAGCAGGACTAACTGCCCTCAAAAGCATTGCTGACGCCCAGCAGAAAGTCGCAGATAAGCGCAGTGCCATGAAGCGGATAAAGAAGGCTGTTAATGGTAACGCCCTCTGCCCGGTAGCATACAAGCAGCAGGATTCAGACTGTTCCGATTATGATTACCACGGCCTACATGAACAGCACAGGGTATGCGAAAATTTAATAATCACATGCTTGATTTAATTCTGCAAAGTATTTGGAATAAACTCGAAGCATAGGCACCACTTTGCGAGGTTATATTGTCATTTCCTGTATAATATATTCGGCAACGATTTCCCGATTCCTTCGCAATACAAAAAGAAGAGCAATAAAAACGCTCCTTTTCGGTCTATACTGGAAAAGTTAACGAACCGTAACAGAGCTTGTTCGCCGTCTTGAACCGTTACGGTGATGACAACACGTCTTTTAGTACCCTTACGAATTTATGAGGATCTATTTGGAGGGAAAGTTTCCTATTCTGCTTCTACGAAAACCGCGCAACTTAACTGATTAGAACATGAAATCGTTTTTATTATAGGTTCAAGAAATGCTCAGATAGATGGAAAAACGGTTGAGTTGGACGCCGGTCCATAAAAGCTGGGCTATGTTTCTACCTATACGTATTTTTTTAGACCAAGCAGAATTGAAATGCCACTTCGATAGCAAAGAAAATGTTCTGGTTTTAGCTATAGTGGAAAGTTAAGGACAGTTGACATTCCGTAGATTACAGATGTAGTATTTAACTACATCTGTAATCTACATTGAAGGAGGCTGACCTTATTTGAATCTAGATAATAAAATCAGAGTGATGTGCAAGGGATTACTACTCTTTTTCGTCTTACTTGCAGGATGCACGAAACATACATCAAATCCGGAAGACATAGCGGACCAATATGTCCAGAATTGGCAGCAGGGACACTTCGAAGAGATGTACGATCTATTATCTGCATCATCAAGGAACGGTTTGACGAAAGAAATTTTTGCGAGCCGTTACAAGAAAATTTATGAAGGGATCGATACTGACATCTTATCCATTACATACTTACCAGTAACGGATAAGAACGCCGACAAGGTTGAAGATCGGAGAGCTTATTCTTATGAAATGAAGCTGGATACGTCCGCTGGCCCGATCAATGCGGAGGGGCGCTTGCAGTTGGAAAAAGAAGAGAACGGGACGTGGGCAGTCGGCTGGCAGCCCTCATTAATCTTCCCCTCTATGCAGGAAGGAGATACAGTGAGCGTTACGACGCTTAAAGCGTCCCGCGGTGAAATAAAAGATCGTAACGGCAATGGGTTAGCCATTAACGGCTTGTCCGAAGTTATTGGTATCGTACCTGGAAAACTCGGGCAGAATGCGGAGAATACGAAAGCCAAGCTCGCTGAGCGGCTGCAAATCCCGGTAGAAACGATTGATCGTAAACTAGCGGCGTCATGGGTAAAAGACAATTTATTTGTGCCTATCGCTAATATTAGTACAGCGCAAGAGGGCGGCGATTATAGCGACTTGCCAGGCGTCGTAAGCAGGACGGAGGACACTCGCGTCTATCCGTACGGCGAAGCGGTAGCTCATTTGACTGGCTATATACGGGAAGTGACAGAGGAAGATCTGTCAACGTATCCGAACAGCGGATACCGCGCCGGCGATCTAATCGGCAAGGCGGGTTCGGAGCAGGTATATGAGGACGTGCTGCGGGGGAAGGACGGAAGAAGCATTACAATCGTCAATTCAGATGGCAGGACGAAGGAAGTGCTGGCGGAAGAAGAACCGGTTGATGGCCGTGACGTTCAGTTAACGATTGACGTGGAGCTGCAAACCTCGATCTACGACTCGCTTTCCCCGGATGCAGGAACAGCTGCAGCGATCCAGCCGACGACAGGGGAAATTTTGGCTCTCGTTAGCAGCCCGTCGTACGATCCGAACCGGTTTATTACCGGGGTGTCGACGGAACAGTGGGAAGAGTGGAATAACGATCCGGATAAGCCGCTGCTGAACCGGTTTACGAAGCTGTATGCGCCAGGTTCCGTCTTCAAACCAATTACAGCAGCCGCGGGTATCGAGCTCGGTGTCAGCTCACCGGACGAAGTGAAAGAGATCAATGGCGTCAGGTGGTCCAAGGACGCAAGCTGGGGCGGCTATTACGTGAAGCGGGTGAAGGACGTTCCGGTATTAAATTTACGGGATGCGCACGTTTATTCGGATAATATTTATCTTGCTCAGGAAGCATTGGAAATGGGCGCGGACGCTTTCCTTGAAGAAGCGGGCAAGTTCATATTTGCCGACAGCCTATCGATACGCTATCCTTTTCCCAAAGCGAGTTTAAGCAATCATGGAATAAAAAGCGAAATCCAATTGGCGGATTCAGGGTATGGTCAAGGCGAGGTTGTCATGAGTCCGCTCCATCTCGCGCTCTCTTATACGCCTTTTGTGAATGCGGGGAAACTGACCAGTCCTGTATTAGATTTCGAAGAAAAGAGCCATGCAGGCAGTGTTTCTAATTCGGCCGTAATTTCGGCCAATACCGCTTCGACGGTGAAGAACATGCTGGTCGATGTTGTTCGCGATCCGGCCGGTTCCGGCCACGTCGCCTATATGGAAGGAATTGAACTCGCCGGCAAGACGGGAACGGCAGAGCTTAAATCCAGCAAAGGCGAAGAAGGGCAAGAGAACGGATGGTTCATTACCTTCGACACCGAAGAGACCAAGCTCCTGCTCGCCATGATGATAGAGCATGTCGAAGGGCGTGGAGGGAGCGGGTATGTCGTGAAGAAAGCTGTTCCCGTTCTGAAAGCTTATTACGGAGGGTGACCAGATTTTACTTGAGAGAAGGTGAAGACAGCATGCTGAATCTAGTTGTTATAAGCTTTGTCGTATCTTCTTTCACTGCTGCGGTTATTATGCTGGTAAAGAAGGTTTTTCGAAGACAACTATCGGCAGGTTGGCAGTATAATTTATGGTTTCTTTGGCTGATCGCCTTGGCGCTGCCTTTTATTCCAAGCCATTATTTTCATATTCAAGGTTTATTCGACTTTAATGCTCATTCGATTCAACCGATCGACTCTTCTGACATGGATACTGGAGGTCAAGCCGTCACCGGCGGTAATTGGCTGCAGGACTTTACCGTATCGGTCCATCGAAAAACTCCGGCTAACCTGAATACGATCATACTGATCCTATGGATCGCCGGCAGTCTGGTTTGTTCCGTCATGACCGTACTGGCATGGTTGAAAATAAATAACATTCGGAGAACAGCAGCTACGATCACAAATAAAGAAGTCATAAGCTTGTTCGAACAATGTAAGCAAAGTTTGAATATAACAAGACCTCTGGTCATCGCGGAATCGCCGTTAATTCAATCGCCCATGACGTTCGGCCTTTTAAAGACTTATGTTGTGCTCCCGGTCGGTTATGACGAATGGTTGTCCTTGAACGAGATCAAATATATTTTATTGCATGAGCTCCATCATTATAAAAATAAAGATATTTGGACGAATTACTTGATCGTTATTTATCAGCTATTGTACTGGTATAATCCACTCATTTGGATCGCATTCAGAGAGATGAGGCTGGACAGGGAAATCGCCTGCGATACTGCCGTTCTTAAATCGCTGGACGAATACAGTTATGTGGAGTACGGGAATACGATCATTAACTTTGCGGATAGGCAGAGGCAGGACGAAGGTCTCGCTTTTGCAAGCCAACTGCACGACTCCATGAAGCAATTGAAAAAAAGAATTCATCGAATTGCATCCTTTACCACCGAATCCAGGATGTCAGGACAGAAGAGCATTGCGATCTTCATATTAGCAGGGTTATTCGTTTCGATTCAGGTTCCGCTCGTATCCGCAATGTCCGACGATCAGAGCCGATACCGTCTTCAAGACGAGAGAGTATCGTATGAGGATTTAAATACTTATTTTGCCGGCTATGAAGGGAGCTTTGTTCTTTATGACCGACAAACCGATCAATATATAATTTATAATAAAGATAGAAGCACCTTGAGAGTGTCGCCGGATTCGACTTATAAAATCTTTCTCTCCCTGTACGGGCTGGAAGCCGGTTTAATATCGGGCGAAAACACTCTGTTGAAGTGGAATGGCATACAGTATCCGTACGATGCCTGGAATAGGGATCAAAATTTATTTACGGCGATGAGCAGCTCGGTTAATTGGTATTTCCAGGAACTGGATAGAGGCATTCCACAGAACCTTATGCAGCATGAATTGAACCGAATCGGTTACGGTAATGGCGACCTATCCGGCGGGACGACGCAGTATTGGATGGAATCTTCTTTGAAAATATCACCGGTAGAGCAGGTTCGATTACTGCAGTCCTTCTATACGAACCAATTCGGATTTCACGATGATAATGTCCAAACCGTTAAGGACTCAATCCGGTTGTCGGAGAATGAGGGAAGGGTCCTGTCCGGAAAGACAGGCACGGGCGCGGTTAACGGTAAAAATATTAACGGCTGGTTCATCGGGTATGTCGAGGACGGAGAGAATACCTATTTCTTTGCGACGAATATTGCGAACGGTAAGAACAGCGGTGGAAGCGAGGCCACGGCTATAACTTTGTCAATCCTGAAAGATAAAGGAATTTATTAAAGACGAGGAGGAACAAAGGTGTCCAGAAAAATACCCCAGATTTCGGAAGCCGAATGGGAAGTTATGAACGCGCTTTGGGAAAGAGCTCCTCAAACGGCAACCGAGGTAATTGGCCGATTGCAGGAACGAACGGATTGGAAGCCCAAAACGGTGCGAACGCTGCTTGATCGTCTCGTTCAAAAAGAAGCGGTTGGCGTCAACCAGAATCAACGAGTGTATACATTTTTTCCTCTATATACGCAGGATGAATGCCAGCTCGCTGAGGCGCAAACATTTCTTAAGCGGATCTACGGAGGGACGTTTAAGTCGATGCTCGTTCAGTTCATTCAGGAGGAATCATTGTCCGATGGCGATATTAAAGAGTTGCGCTCCATATTGAACAAGAAGTCGGATTCTTAAGTATGATTAAGAGATAACGATAGATCATAGTACCGTTGATATAAACTGGAAACGAAAAGTTCAATACACAAAAAGGCTGTCGCGACAAATGTCCGGCAGCCTTTTTGTCATGAATTGGCGTAGGAGTTTAACAACATTATTCGGGTCCTTTCCACGTGGCAGACTAGTAAGCCGGACGTAACTCCTGCAGCTTATGCGATAAGGGAGTTGTCATAATAGCTTGCGTATCGTGGCTAACAATATTACGATGGCCTCAGTGGCGCAGTTCGGTGGCCAATAACTGCGATATTTGTAGGCACGTTCCTTAACTGCCGCTGGTCTAGCCCTCGGTGAGCCTGCACGGATCAATTAATCAACTAAGGTAATTCCAGAAATTCAGTTCAACAGAATCACTATCGTCCGAAGTACATCACCGACCGTGAAAGAAGCAGGTTTATTGGCTATAGATCTAGGCTTTCTTGTATCTTTCGTGAACCGCCTCAGTCACATCAGGTTCTAAGCGATTGACTTGGGTCATTTGGCCGCCATTTTGCTTTAGGCTATACTGTCTTGTTACGGCGAATAGGAGACCGGAACGTACATTTTAATAGGAAGAAGCATTAGCTAATCACTCCTCCGGATGATAAGCGACCGTACGTCCCGTGCTGGTGTACCGACGAGAAATAGGATTGCTGCATACACACAACAAGGCTGCCATGACAGATGTCCGGCAGCCTTGTTTCCTTAAACCAGGTGTACTGTGGCATATTTGAGCCTTCCTAACGTCTTAGACTAGCGAGTCGAGCGCAGACTTGGCAGCTTGTGCAATAAGAGCGTTGTTATAGTCGGCGTCTTGCGCATCGTGGCTAGACATAATTACGATGACAATGGGGGCGCCGTTCGGCGGCCAAACAACGGCAATATCGTTGCGAGTCCCGTAACTGCCTGCACCGGACTTGTCGGCGACCTTCCAGTCCTCGGATGCGCCTGCACGGATCAATTCATCGCCAGTGGCATTTCCAGACATCCAATCCATCAGAATAGAACGTTTGTCGTCTGGAAGCACATCGCCGACCGTGAAAGAAGTAAGTGTGGTGGCTATGGCTCTAGGAGTACTTGTATCCCTTGTGTCATCGGGAACCGCCTCATTCAGGTCAGGCTCGAAGCGATTGGCTTGGGTCACTTGGTCGCCAATTTGCCTCAATTCTACTTCATAGCCTTCCGGGCCTCCTAATTGCTTGAACAATAAATTGCCTGCTGTATTGTCGCTATACCGTACTGCTGCCTCACAAAGGTCCCTAAGTGACATTCCAGTATTTACATGCTGTTCTGTTACGGGCGAATAAGAGTCCAGATCGTCTTTTGTATAAGAAATAACTTTATCGAGTTCATCGGCCGTGCTCGTCTTAAGAACGAAGCCTGCGGCTAAAGCTTTATAAGTAGAAGCATAAGCGAACCGCTCATCGGGACGATAAGCGATCGTACGTCCCGTACCGGTATCTATTGCATAAACTCCGAGCCGAGCTCCGTATTCCGTCTCCAATTGTACGAACGAACTTTCTACTGCGGATTGTTCATCTGTCACCTCCGATACTTCTGAAGGAACGGAAGATGAATTGTCGTTCGTGGAGCAACCGGTTAGCGCAATGAGTACAACTAATAATAAAATGAACCGATGTTTTAATTTCTCGGCAAAGAATTTAATCGGAAATTTCAACTTTCCAACCTCGTTTCTACTCGTATCATCACGTGCAGTAACACGTTTGCTTTATACCGGCAAACGCTAAATGCATGACTGTCAGATCCTCCTTTCTTTACTTAGATTACAAGTGTAGTACTAGATTACATGTGTAATTATTAAAAGTCAAATGGGGAAATCAGAAGATAAGTTAAGTGTTCGAGGTCATTCTTTGATATAAGAGTTACTATTGATAAGGACTGATAAAGACCTCAGAAAAGAGCAGAAAAGAGTTTAATTAACATAAAACTTTAACACTTTAACGCATTACTTCACAAAACCTGTATTTTGTACATATGTATGAGCGGCTAAAGTCCTTATATACCAAAGTTTTGATTTTGGTGTCATAAAGCACTTAAATGATGATCTGGATTGTGACCTTTTTCGCGGCCCATACACCTTCGTAGTACTGTACTTAAGAAAATGATTGCGAAGCTCTTGGTTCTTTCGAATGGTATTTTGGTGTATGCCTATTCCATCCGGATCGATTTCTTTGGACTTATCCGAAACTGTTCTGTACGAAACAGATTTACCCTCTTTAATAAGCGCATCGATCGCCTTTATTCCGAGCTCGAGCGAACGATTCTTCCTCTTGTCGTACGATGCTTGAAGCCATTCCAATTCATTTGTTTGAGGAGATTCGAATTTCCGGCGCATATGTCTCATCCTTTTGAGATTTTTCGATCAATCGGATTTCCTTGAGCTCGTTTTTAGCTCTATTTTTTGCGATCTTCATCTTCTTTGCTTCAAGGAATCAGCCCAGCTACTCAAATCGTTTTTCACTTTCATCTGCCCAATTATAAAAGGTGGTTATTTCTTCTTTAAACTCCGGCCGAGTTACTTTCGCTCCACACCCGACACAAGCCATTTTAGTCGGGCATACCGAGTCAATGGTGCATATCCCTCCCACGACCTTTGACATGGTGCAACCTTTTCGCGGTAATCTTCATAGAGCTCTTTCAGCTCTTCCGGCCCCCTAAGAATGCCCTTTTGAATATCGACATATGAGATCCAGTTTTCATAAAGCGAGTTTATGGATTCCGAAACTTGCTGAGCTGTGGGAGCAGAATAGTAAGAAGTGACTTCAATTCGATTCACGATCTGTATCCTCTCATTCCGATAGGCCTAGAGCCGTTTGCATGGAAATCCCTACTGCTCGTTTTTCGTCGTTTTCCGGGCCTGAATATTTGATCGCTATTTCATACTGGTTGAGTCCGCAGCGGAAAATGCTAAAATATTTGACGATCGCTAACGCCATCTCGGTCGGCGAGTATCTCTTTATTTCCATTGCGTCTTTACTCTTCTATGGCTCCAATTACTTGCCGACCGACCATTAAATACCCGAGCGTGGAGATGGGGCGCTACCTGCAATCTCCTGTATTTGAAAGGGTGGATATTATCCTGGTCTCGGGGTATATGTTCAGCATCATTTACTCGCTCGCTTTTTTCGTGTTGATGGCCTCCCGCTTATTAGGCAAGATGAAGACAGGCAGGCACTTCGCGTTTGGGTCTGATCATCAGCGGCTGTGCGGTGGCGGCCTGCACGCTTCCGATCAGTAAATGGTTTTGGGAGCCTGGGATCGAGCAATCATTTTGGCTAGAACTGCAGATGTGGGCAGGATCTGCCTCGTATTTGTTATTGCCGCTCCTCGTCTGGATCGCGATGAAGCGCAAAGCAAGGACCATGTCATGAAAAGGTTCCTACGAACAATTATTGTGCTACTAGTGTCTTCTTTGTTGATACTCGCGTGCGGTTGCGTCCCTTTAACGGAAAACAATATGATTGAAGAAATCACGCCGATCATTTTCTGGTCCGTGAAGGAAGGAGAAGACGGAAAGATAACCATCAGCACACTCGTCCCTCCTCTTATCAAGGAGAAGAAGCGCGTGCTTACCCTTAATGTCTCTCTATTGAACGAAGGCAACAAAGGGTTTAATTTGAACTACTATAACGAATTGAAAGCCGGTCAAATCCGCTTGCTGTTCGTGGATGAAGCTTATGCGAAACAGGGACTGACCAGTCTTATCAATACCGTTCTGACGATCCAAACATTTCGAAACGGCTGTATTTAGTCATCACAAAAGGCAACTTCAATGAGTTCCTCGCCAAACACTTGGATGAAAAAGACAGTATCGATTTTTACCTTTATAGGATGTTCAAGCATTATGAAAAGAAAAAACAAGGCGAAATTACCGTCGTCAATTTGCATCAGTTTATGAAAATGCTGTACTCCCAGGTTTCCGACCCCCAGCTACCGGTATTTCGCGCAGAAGGCGAGCAGTTCTTGTATGAAGGCACTGCATTATTCGATGGGGATCTTATGGTCGCAGAAATACGAGGAAAGGTCGATCAAATCAGCCAGTTGTTGTATAGAGATCGATTCGTACGATACTTAGTCCTTCCTGACCTCTCGGTCACGTTAGGGCATATTCGCGCGCATACGCGCAAGAAACTCACCTCGGATTTATCATCCCTGTCCATCGAAATCGACGTGAAAGGCAGAAGATGAATTGGATTCGCTTGCAAGAATCGAGGATAACTTCCAATATGCCGTTCTCACACAAAAAATCGAACGTTACTTAGAGGAGGAAGTCATCCACTTGCTATCCCAAATGCAACAATTGCGGATTGACCCCCTTCAAATCGGAGGGTTGACTGCTAAACCGTTCTCCAGACCAATAAATAAAGATATATGGGATCGGCATTGGTCTACTATGAAGATTAATGTACAAGTGCGGCTACATTTGGAGCCACTGACGAAGGTGAAGCGGTAAGTTGGAATATTGTTCAAAGAGCTCGGCTTGTCGCTGAATCTGGGGCTTTAATGCTTGTGTTTGCTGTGCTTCATGATGTCAAAAATACACGGAAAGGCGCACTAGGGCGGTGGCAAATGGAACAGCAATAGCCCCGTACGAGAAAATAAAGTCCTAGACTGCTGCTGTCTTATTGAACTCAGAGGGAGCTTCGCGCTTCGTTGGCGTCGCCCGAATCCCAATAACCCCTTTCTATTTTTGACCTAACTAGATAACAACGGCTCTTTGCCCTACTTACACATACATAAAAAATGTTGTGCTCTTCCTTTATTTTTTCTTTCGGTTGTACTTCTGTAGCTAGGAAAGCTTCCTTCATCCATTCCTAATATCACAATAGTTTCAAATTCTAATCCCTTTTGAGGAATGACGAGTTGATGGGTAAAATCACATCAACAATGGTTCCTTCGTTGACCGTACTTTCGATGTGAATACTCCCTCCGTGTTCGTGGACAATCTTGTTGCTGACCATTAGGCCTAATCCCGTCCCCTTTTCTTTGGAACTATAAAAGGGTTCTCCAATGGATTTAATTCGTTCCGATGAAATGCCACTTCCTTGGTCTATAAATCGAAATTTGATAAACTCTGAATCGTGGCATAGAATCTGTGTTTTGATGATTCCACCGTTTGGCATAGCGTCAACCGCATTCTGGAGAATGTTAATAAATACTTGCTTGATTTGATTCTCATCGCAGTTGATACGTGGTACTTCCGAGTCGTGTTCTTCAATAATTTCAATGTTGTTTAATATGGATTGTGTACTGAATAACAACACCACCTGTTGTAAAACAACCGCCGCATCAACTTCCTGCATTTTCGGAGTTTGGGGTTTGGCAAGCGTTAAAAATCCCCATACTACAGCTTCCAATCTCCCAACCTCAGATAGAATCAATTCAATATACTCGGGTTTTTCGTTACCTTGTTGTAACAGCTGGGCGAATCCCTTGATCGAGGTTAGAGGATTTCTAAACTCATGTGCAACCCCTGCCGCCATTTGACCTACTATCGAAAGCTTTTCAGTTCGTAGAAGGAGTTCTTCTGCCTTCTTTCGTTCCGAAATATCACGAGACACGTACACGCATTGCACTACTTTGCGATTTTCATCAAATATAGGAGTGCCCCTGGTCTCGATATATACCCAACTGCCATCTGCTTTTTTACACCTCCACTCAAAATCGAACGTTGATTCTAATGTAACCATGTCATCGAATTGCCTCTTAACGTACGCAAGATCGTTAGGATGAACGAAATAAAAAGCAGAATTTCCTTCAAATTCGCTGGACGGAAACCCCAAGACCGCTTCATGGGACGGCGAGGCGTATAGAACTATACCTTCCATATCCACGACACCGACTAAATCCTGAGTATTTTCGGCAACAAAACGATACTTTTCAGCCGTTTGTGGCGGGGTCCAATCGGGATGTTTCATTGGGTCAAATAATAGTTTGGTCACACCTTACTCCTCCTATAGAACATTCGATCTAATTTCCAATTCTTCCTTTTTGATTCATGTACTTACTAATGTCAAAAGTTATGTATCTAACATATCCCACTCATCACCAAGTACCCAACGTAATGCAGAAAGCTTGCCGTTAATCATTCCCCACTCAAAGTCATCCCAGGGGCCAAGGTTTTTTAAGCCAACTCTTTCTTCGACCTTAGCCGCCGCTCTGAGTGCACCCTCCCATACATTACGTTGAATTGGTCGAGTAGCATGATTATTGGAAAGGTCTCCTTCTCGACAATTTCAGTAATACCTTCCTCAATCTTTTCTCGAAGCACCTGTGACGGTTATACCAAACCTTAGTAACAATCTCATCAATAGCTTCGATGATTTCCGTCAGCCTTCTCGGTTCCTCTGACCAATTATGTTCAATCATTAAGTCATCAAAATGTTCTGGTTCGATGTGCTGAAGCGCTTCACTAAGAGTAATAAAATAATACGATTTTGTTAGTGAGAAGCACAATTCAATATCAGGGTGAGGTAGTTTTTTACTCGCATTTGGGTGGCTAAAGTCATTAGTGTTATGCGAGATAAAGACAAAGCGATTATCAGATACTTCGTCTTCTCTAATAATATCCGAGTAAACCTCAATTACAATAATTGTAGATCTTTCAAATAATTTTTCAATCCGGTCAATTGTTTCTACTGCAGCCTCTCCCAAAATAGGAAGACGATGATCAACATCATTAATGTTTAAAAGTACTGGATAGACTACGAGTACTCTGCTCTATAACACGATCTTTATTTCGAGCAAATTCTTCAACTACAACTCTTGGAAGAATTAATTCAATATGTCTCTGATCAATTAGGTCTTCAAGAGCAGCCAGACTCGACTGTTGATGGTAATCCTTCGCGAGATCAAGCCAAACGCAAGAAAATGTTTATAATACTTTCATTGTTCAATCGGGGTATATCAATGAGATTGCAATTCTGTTGACTGTAACTTATGGATCTTCTACTTAATACTTCCTCATTACCGAATTGGAGCAGAATATCTTTCGTCGTAACGCAATTTGCGTACTTAAATTTTTCGAAAATTCCCCAAGGTGATTCGTAATCTGAGATCCAGTCTGGATTCCAAGTGAATTGCCTCTGTATTTCTTTATACTCAGGAAAAACACATTTAAGTTTTCTCATACCACTTCGTGGTATGTCTCGGCTTCAATGTATCCAGAGCTAGTAATCGAGGATTTCCATTGCTCATTGTTCAGCCAGTGAAGATCCTCCCCATTTGCTCCAAAATGACGAAGTGCATTTTCAACTGTTAGCGTTAAATATTGCATTGGTATTTCGGTTGCTCTTGTAAGTCCGTGGTCCTTGCGAAGATTCGTAAATATGTTAAATAGATCCTTTGCACAATTCTCAAGACGACATCTATGATGATCAAACCCATCAGGAAAAAAGTAACGGGTAAAGGACCATCCGCTATTTTCAGGATATTCTGAAATATTGTCGTAACCGGACAAACAAACAGCCATATCATCGGCGTCGACTATTCCTTTAAAATTGTATTCGTGAACCATAAATCTTCCGATAATCTGAGCTTTCTTGGCTTGAATAAATGCGCTGCGTTGATGAACAAGTTCCTCATGTCCAACCAAGATAACTGCCATGCTAATGCCTGCACTATCAAGTTCGTTGTAAATATCCATCAGCCATATTGAATTTCAAATAGACGTTGAGCGTCATCGATGAACAAAATAATTCGTTTTTGAGCTGAAATGGGATGAGTACCTTGAGCCACATAAGGTCTTGGCGGTGACAAGGCAGAACTTTTTTCGATGGGACTAGGTTGATTTACCATGTTAATAAGTAATGGTCCTAAACCGTTTTCGATTATATTCATACTCTTTTTAGTGGATACCTCAATTAATGGAACAACATTTTCGCTCTGAGTATCATCAGGAAGAACCTCTTTGAAGTCCACTTTCTCTTTATCCTTTTTTTTACTTCGTTGAAGTGCGGCTAACCGATTACGATCCGATCGACTCGTTTTAGACTGTTCTTGCAAATATCTGTGATAACATTCAATTGGATCATCGTAATTGGTGAAATGCAGTATTTTCAACTTTCTTAATTTGTTTATCTGTTTTCTAACTTGAAGTGAATGCGGCGTAATACCCCATTTTCCATTGGCCATAAGTACGCCAAACTCACTGCCATCAGGCAATTACTCGGAGATCGTCGATATTCACCAGTAGATCTAATTGGGTGCCAATAAGTTCAGGACTTCGTGATAATACTTCGTTACGATATTCAGTCCCCTCGTAATAAATAAAAGGGCGCTTTCCTTGGATAATGTTTCCTTGAACAACTCGATTTGCGGCGAGAGAAAGAAAAGCGATTTCCTGTCTTTTTTCCTCAGTCATAACTCGTGGAAGCAAACCTCTGTCAATGACTAAAAAAAAATGGATCGAGAATGAGAAAATTGACCCTACACAATTAGATACTTCGACCTGGCCGATTGTTCATGAAGATAAATTGGATTCTAATGATAAAGAGATTTTTTTTGCGAGAAAAAAGGCCATCGACATGTATATGAAGAATGAGCGCCCACTCCATGAAATTAGCTCCGTTACACTCATTGACAGGAAATCAGCTTCAACGAGAATCCAATGATCGTATTCCAGATCGCTAAAAAACCGCACATCGCGGTTCATTTTGATGCTGAATGCTTCCCAATAATTATTACCGTATCGAGTGCTGCGCTTCATGGGGATTGGTGTGTACACGCTTTCACCTCATTTTTCATAAATCGTTAATTGCCGCCGCTGATCAGCGGTAAGAAAACTCCTTATTTGAGGGAAGTATTGTGACAAACTCTTAATTCGAGGGGTATATTTGTGTTATTTTTTCTTGACACAAATATACCCCCAATTCACTGATAAGTCCAGTAAATTCTGGAAGTGAATGGGGGGTTGTTTTGTGTCATTGGATAATTTAATGAATAAAATGCACATGATGGATAAACTGTATATCCGGGCTGTTATGCAAAAACTCGGAAACCGGGGTTATGCTGATGAGGATGCCTTCGTTAAATCAACTGGGGCGACAATCCCCCCCCATATTCCCGATCGCCTTCATGTTGCCAAAGGCTAACGCGACGTTCCCCTTCTTGTCTTTCACCCACAACCACTTGGTAACTATAGGCCCCTACATCGGACTTTCACCACCTAGTTAGTCGCCATATGTGGCGCACATACAAAAGCGCCACCTTATCAGGGTGGCGCTACGGTATTACTTCTTCGCTTTAAAACTCATGATAAACC
Organism: Paenibacillus sp. PL91; assembly: GCF_012935325.2. Lineage (GTDB taxonomy): Bacteria > Bacillota > Bacilli > Paenibacillales > Paenibacillaceae > Pristimantibacillus. The sequence goes on along the minus strand of NZ_JABBYG020000017.1, from coordinate 74,521 downwards.
CTCATGAGCAGCCGGCTCACTGATTGGATATAACATTATTCTTTCTTGAAACAGGATGAATAGCGATTTTCCGGTTATGTCAATGGGTGGCTTCATACGGAGTAAGCTAAATTACGATGATAATAGGAATTATTATCTCGTAAAAAAGGGGCCGTCTTTCTCAAGCTGTGCCTATTACGTTCAATCAGAAGCAATTGTTAAATGGTATTATTTCACAACTATTCTAACAGATCTGCAATGTTTAGTGTGATACCGTTAAATGTTGCAGATCTGTAACTTTTGGGCTTTCCATCTGCATCTGTGTCAAATAACAGCCTGACTGGCTCAGGTCCTAAAAGCGCCGAGAATGTTGCCCTGAAAATCATTTCCCCTTGATTGGAGCCAGTCAATTGAAGGTCAGTTTCATAGCGGCAACCTTCGGCTGCGTTATAATGGTTCTTCTCATATCCATTATAGAAATTTTCGCCGTTATCACTAAAGTTGACATACTGCGCCTCCGTCTTACCCGAGTAACCGGTGACATTCCGGAAATAGTTCATGTATCCAGAGTGTTTTCCCGCAATTTTCCCTTCTATATTTGGATTAACGGAATCCAATACGGTAAAGGCTCTACGGAAAAAAACTGTGTTTTGAACCCCATGGTGCACAAAAAATGAATATCTAAGCGACACTCAACGTTAGGCAGCCAACTATATGAGGTCGTATTTTCGCTTGTTTAACTTCCGTTTTATCCATCTGTAAAACACCCAAATACTAAACACAAGACTTAGTAGAGTAGCCATCCATATAATATATCCGGTAATGCCACCGGTACAACTATGGAAACACATCTTCTCAAAAGTGCTACGCCGTGGTCGCTCCAGCACATTGAAGTCCCTATTCTCAATTATATTTTGAGAGATTTATCCAAAATTACACTTTTTAATGTCTAATATTCCGATTATTTGACCATACTAGTGATAGAGGTGAATGATCATGCTTGGAATCAGAAAAAAACGTACGCCTTTGGGAGAATGGATTGATGAAAAAGGCATCCTCCAAGAATGGATCGTGAAAGAAACAAAGCTGAATAAATTCACAATAAGCAAATTAGCGAATAAAACGGATCTCATGCCAAGTGGGCGAACCATGAAGAAAATCTTACAAGCTCTTCGGAAAATTGATCCGAACATTAAGCAAGACGATTTTTGGAGAATGTAAGCATTATTGGTTTAACACCTGTTCGATGTCGGTCATGGAGCAGGTCAGGGTGTATGTAGAAGGAAACATGAGCCACATTTCAAGGACATAATATTTAAGTTTAAAAGCGCTTTCAAAAGGAGTTGTTCACATGTTCAACCCTCAAGAATGGACAAAACTATTCATGACTATTCAAGGAAAGTCTAAGATTATCTACATCAACGAACATACGGGACTATGTAAACTACGAGCTACCTTTACTAAAGAGCAGCAAATAGCGCTAGATCTTAAAAGAGTGAATATAGGCGGCGGTCCGTTAATACAGAATAGAGGTGAATAACATCATACAAAAGAAGACGATCGTAGAGAAAATAAAAACTACTATCATTCATAACCGTCAAAATTTTCTTCTCTGGGTTAGAACGGGAGATAATAGATACCTAAATCTGATCAATAAAAAAGCCTAAGGGGTCAGATTGTTTGTTTTATTTTCTTGAACAATAAACAAATTAAAATCGCCATCTTCTGGTTTAAAAGAAGATGGCGATTTTTACTGTTACTGTAGCTTTATTTTATTATGTTGTGTCATTTTGACGGAAAAACTTTACCACTACCATCAATTTTTGTGAAGTTGTCCTAGAGATTGTTTTTATTCCAAGATAAAAAGACAAACTGGAGCTGAATCTGCTCGATAAGTCGAGGTCTCGCGACACCTGCTTCGCAATGTTTATCATTCGTGTCATTTTGTCATTTTTCTAATTAAGAAAGCCGTTATTCAAAATTTAATTAATTTCTAAAATATCCATCTCAACAGTACCATCATTTTTCTGTGCATCCATGTATGAGAAACCCAGAAAGTTATCAGTTCTGAATAGTTTAGATGTTGTTAATCTGTAATCCGATATTTCAAGAGTCTCACCACTTAATAAATCAAGTTCGAAAATTTGGAACATGGAATAACGATAATATAACTTATTACCAGCCAATTGGAGTGAATCGACAGTTAGTGTCTCGTCTTTGGTTTTAATCACATGTTTAATTTCCTTCGATGCAGCGGAAGCTATGCTGACCTTCCCCACTTCGCTCCATGCGAACCATTCACTATTAGAAGTGAAATCAATTATTCCATTTCCTTCACTCATAACAAGAGGATTGCTTAGATCATAGGGGTAGAGAGCAATTTGAAAAGATTTACCGGAATCACCTTCCGTTCCATTAAATAAGGATTTTTGAATTAGTAGACCCTGACTGGTTGGTTGCTGAATCACAAAGAATTCGCCCTTACGTACTTTTGTCTCATCGAGCGTTGCTGCCGCAATTTCAGTGATTTTTTTTGTCGTTACATCGTATATAATTGCTGTACTATAAACAATATTATTTCGAATATCACTTTCTATCCAAGTGATACGATTTTCATTAACACGGAGCAAAGGTGGATTGATTTCATCTTTACTTATACCGGACCGTAACACTTCGACTTGTTTTTTTGATCCTATAAGCATAGTTTTGATTTCCCACTTCATATTGTTTTGTCGTTTCCGACTGTATTCTACCCAAAACAATCGTGCATCGACGCCTACTAGTGAATTAATAATTCCATTCCCAGGCGCGACATATATTTTGCTGTAAGCAGTTTCATCATCCCTAGATATGGTGCTAATGTAACTTGATCTTTCATTACTATTATCTACCTCGAAAGCGACTATATTTTTATCGACATAACTTGGAGCAATGAAAGTACCTTCAAATTCGGGCCTTTGGAGCTTAATTTTATCTATTAAAATCTGCTCACTAGGTCCAACAGTCACTGGAGAATCAACTGAAGAATCAGCGGTATTCAACGGTGGATCCTCACTTGGGAGATCAACTATCTGCTCTCCCGTTTCACTAGGTATTATTTCGATCGTCTTTTCACTACCATCATCTCTGAATATCCAAATACCTAAGCCAATTGTACCTGCAAGGATTATAAAACAAGTCATTAAGACGATATTTTTCTTCATTAGAATTCTCCTTCTGTAAGAGGAATAGGAGGTGGAATGGCCACCTCCTATCGGATATGAACTCAAATATAGTTTACCAGATAATTGCTTTACGGAAATGAGCCTGATTAGCTTGCCATACACCATCAAAAGGATGCCAAACGTTACCGATTGTAACGCCACGACCACCTTGATCGAAAGGATCCGTTAAACGTAACTTTTTATTTGATTCGCTAATGACGTCATAACCCGATGAGTTCAAAATATGGCCTTCAACAGTGCTTGTATAGAGAGGCATCGCAGCAGAAGTTATTTTTAGATCTAATGCTGCTGGGTTACCCCAATCAATTGACAGAATCATTGCTGTCTTCCAGGTAGTGTAATCACTTGAAGTATAGCTGGAATAAACGTAAGTGTTATCTGTTTGATTATCATTCAGAACATTATCAACAAGCGAGAAATCGGTTCCATCCAAGGTTGTTCCCAATTTAGTTGCATATGTCGTTTGGCTGGAAGAGCTACCGTTGAAGAAATGAAGAACCTGTTTTACGGTCGCCGGTCCACACCAATAATTCTTTTCTTGTTTATAACTCGGAACTGCGATTGTCTTACTCTCTCCGAGCGCCATTGTACCAATACCACCGCTCTGTTGTTTCTGCTTCTGATACTCTGCTACAGCAGCCATCTTTTGTGTCAGTGCTGTTTTCTGCTTTGCAGATTTAACATCAGCCGTACTCTTCTGCAAATCCCCTGTTCCAGAAGCGAAAATTGCCGTTGGTGCCACTAGTGCGAACATTAATGCTGTAGTGGACAATACTTTGAGTGCTTTTTTAACCATTGTTTAACAGCCTCCTGATTAGTATGTTTATGAAATCAAATAGATACTTAACCGCTGCGCGCAAGCGTATAGTATTTTTGATTACATATTTACAACAACCCATTAGTCGAGTAGGTTTCGTTGGAAAATAAAAACAGTTCTTTGATCCTATAACTCATCAAAAATTTCGACAAAATCACGACTTTTGCTGACAATTCATGAGTTTAATTTATCCCATGGTCTGATACGATTAGATTTTCTAAATATTCAAGGATATAAAAATGATTCCAGTAATTTCTAACAATGATATAATAAAGTATAATTAAGGGGCTCATCTTACATAGATAATTGGGGGAAAGAGGCATGGAAAGTAAGTTACTATTATTGCTCGCTTCCAACTTTGGAGAGTTAAGCCCAGAGTTGCAGAAGATGGTTTACCGCGACTATTATAAATTGGTGTACCTCTCAATCATCTACATGGTAAAAAATCATGCTTCTACTGAGGATATTATCCAAGAATCTTTTTTGAAAGTAGTCAAGAAGGTGCCTGCACTTGAGTCAGAAGCAAAACTTATAAGTTGGATAAAGGTTGTAACGAAAAACTCAACTTATAATTATTTGAGAAAACATAAAAAATATCGAAACGATGTTGATACAGAGAGTGTTTTTATTAATGAAAGCATGGAGTATTCTACTGATGCGGTAGCACTTGAAAAAGAAGTTGAATTAAAGTTAATGACAGAAGCAGTCGGCAAATGCTTAAAAGACATTAACCCAGAGTACCGTGCTCTAATTGAACTGCGTTGGAAACAAAATATGAGCTACAGAGAAATAGCAGCTGAGCTTGAAATAAAAGAGGAAACCGTGAAAATTAAGCTTCATAGAGCAAGGGAAGCGGTGAAAAAAAAGTTTCTACAAGAATGGGGGGATTCAAAATGAAAAAAGAAAATTTTGACCATTTATTTGACATAGCATTTGAAGAGGCATCCAAACACCATGCGGTTATTCCTGACCCTGACCCGTCATGGGGAAAAATCGAATTGCAATTACGACGACAAGTAAAAAGAAGAACAAGATATAAAATCATTCCCTATATCGCTGCATCATTCATTTTAGGCGCAATCGTGTTTGGCTCACCAACGGTTACCAAAGCATTTAATCCTTTTTTCCAAACTGTCAAAACCATCCAATCAAATGTGGTAACCTTCATTTTTGGATCTAATGATAATAGTAGTCACAATGCAAAAACAGCTCCGCCAGGACAAGATGAACGACCTGATGGTCAAGATATTATTAACGGAGGGCTGACGGAGAAACAATATCTTACCTGGGAAGAAGCTTCTCATGATTTAGAATTCAGTCCACATGTCCTTAAATTTGTACCACCAGGGTTTACCTTGACAGATATTCGACTATTTTTCCTTTCAGGAAAAGAAAAAGCTTTTAAAGTAATATCCTTTTTTTCAGATTCATCAACCAAATCTTTTATTGTATCCATTCGTATTCTTAGTTCTAACGAAACGATAACTTCTGGCTCAGATGTAGATGCTGGTCAATACGAAACGATTAGTCTATTTGATACTGATGCTTATTTATTCAGCACACACGATGGGAGAACAAGCTTAGATTTTATAAAAGGAAATCTTTATTTCTCAATATCCGGAAGTCTAAGTAAAGAAGAAATTATTAAAGTCGCTAAAAATATAAAATAACTATTGTGCCAGCCAACAAAAGAAGAAGCAGTTAAGAATGTTTTTAATCCGTTCTTAACTGCTTCTTTTTATAATAGTCATTTTACTAGAATATGGCCCGATATCAATTCCCCTTGTTCATATACTCCGCTATGATTAATCCAATGCAATGTTCGGGTTCTAAAATAGTATCCCGAAGTAGTCGTTTTAGTCACTGAATTAGAGAAATACGATTTGTTATCACCACTGAGTGTTGTTGCGCTACCCACATCTATCCACTCTGTACCTGTCCATTTTTGGAGGTAAACTGTCGCACCAATCTTTTGTACACTTTGTTTTGCTACTGTAGTCACTGTTATCGTAGCTGTTTGGTTACTATTATCTCGTATACTCACATCGCCTTGATCTAGATATTTATTATTGATATCAAAGAAACCCATTATTTGAAATTCTGGTGTTGGCGGTGTAGTCAAAGCTCCTGATCCGTTTTTTTTAGCAGAAGCCAATGGTGTAGTTGGTACTAAAATAAGCATAAGAAATAGAATGATTGCAGTGATAGTGCCTAAGGATTTTATTGCAATTTTCATATAATCTCCCTCTCAGTGGAATATCCCTTGCAATATATCAAACAACTTTAACAATGATTTAGTTTCAGTACTATTGAAATAATTTCTGTTAGGTTATAAACCTAAACGGCAGAATCTGAGAACAAATATCTCCATTTCATCAAGCTGTTCGCGCCGCCGGCGTGCCTCGCTTGTTTAATGGCTGAATCGAGAAGAACTTGGAACTTCAAAATTAATATTAATATCCCCATCCCCCAAATACAATCGATAGCCTTGGGCGAGAAAATATTGCCTTAGATATTTGCTGCTTTATTGAACTATCGTTACCCGTTAGCTTAACGAGAAATACTCCGAATTGCTCGATATGGTCGCCCACTTTAAAGCTCGCGCACGTTCCAAACTAGCTCTCCGCGCTCGTCCCATGTGCTGTGGTGTCGCTCGAATCCGAGCTTTTCTAGCACGCGGAAGGACGCGTTATTCCAAATTCGTACAGTCGACCAAAGCTTGCGGCGCTCTGTAGCGATTGCGGCATCTAAGACAACGGATGCGGCCTCAGTCGCGTAGCCTTTACCGTGAGCACTGCGAAAAAGCTCGTATGCGATCTCCGGTTCCTCAAGTGTGGAACGACCTATAATCAAGCCACAATATCCAATGAAATCGCCCTCTTTCAGGCGGCGAATAGTCAGTAGAGAAATGCCACTTTCGGCTGCATGATTGCGCATATTGATGATCTGGCTTCTGGCTTCGTCGAGAGTAGGTATCTCCACACCACGCTCGCCAACTAGTTGCCTCATCCAAACTGCATCGGATTCCTCCCACATTTTCAGGTCAAGTCGATCGCTTCTTAACTGAAACTCCATAGGTATAAAGTTTAATGTCATAGCGGAGACCTCCTATATAATAAGATACGCCTTACACTTGCTCAATGTTGTGTCGAGGGCTTGTTCCAGCCCTCCCAAAAGTAAGCCCATCTGGCTTCAAGTGTGCTGAAACGGATGGTACTATATATTTAAAGACAATGTAATCACTTTCACTAATATTTTAATTGAACGGCAAGGGTAATAGTTCAAATTAATGTGTTGGTTTCGTGACGCTAAACTGCCCGTTAGCGTGGAAAAGGCAGCCGATCGTTTGGCCGGCTGCCGCGGTGTCTTTCTTTATTCAGCTATCGTTCCCCGTTAGGTCAATGGAAAAAAATTACTATGCCTTCTAGCCTCGTTTAATAAGCTTCATACAAATCTCAACTTTGTTTAGGATATCCTGTTCCCCACGCGTGACGATCTTCGCGATGGGAGCAGCCTATGCTTATGGCTCGAAACAAGGTTACGAACATGAAGAGCTACGGGTCGGGTGGCTGCTCAGGATAATGTCCTTTAGTTCAGTCAGAGTCTTGATCCGATAGCTGGCCTGTGAGAAGTCATGTGTTTTTGTAAAGTCGTTATGGACAATAGCACAGTCGATACCAGCCGCCACGGCTGAGTTCAACCCTCTGTTTGAATCCTCTACAACCAGAGTCTCTTCTTTGGTAGCTCCGAAGCGCTTTAGGCCGGTCAAGTATGGTTCCGGGTGCGGCTTGGTGCGCTCGTAGTCTTCGCGAACAAGGACGAATTCCATGAATTGTCTAATCTGGCGCTTTTCATGAATAAGTTGAAAATCCGCACGTTTGGCAGTCGTCACGATGGCCATACGGACGTACTTTGACAGTTCGGCTAGGGTTTCAACTACGCCTTCAATCTCTATGGCTTCTGTTCTTAGATATTCCTGATAATAGACGTTGCGGACCTCACGCTGCTTGCTGATAGTCTGTTCATCAATACCTGCCGCCCTAGCTTGAGACCACGTGCCTAATGACTGGGTCATGTCGCGGAGGTATTGATCTTTATCCAAGGAAAATCCAATGTCAGCCAGAGCGCGTTCTCCCGCTTTGAAATACCAGAATTCAGTATCAACCAGAACACCATCATGATCGAAGAGTATGAACTTTTTCATTGTATCGTTCTCCTTTCGCAGCTGCGGCAACCATGAGCGTATTCAAACTGTCTGCAATTTGATGCACCGAAATTTCGAATTACGCCCTGTCTGGTTAATGTCGCTTAGATAAGATAAGCACTTAAATTCTTTTTAAGCCGATCTTTTACAGAATACGTACCGTCGACGGAAAATTCCTTGCCGGTGATCATTTCGAAGAGGCATATATAGCGGTGCGACAGTTCGATGACAAGGTCATCAGGTGCGGCAGGCAGAATCTTATCTTTATAAGGGTCGCAATGCTCCCTGAACCAAAGTCGCAGGAATTCTTTGTCGATATTCTCCGGTTCCTTGCCCTCGGCTAACCTCGATTCGAATGTCTCTTTAATCCAATAGCGGGAAGAATCGGGTGTATGTATCTCGTCGATGAGAAGAATCTCTCCTTTGTCATCAATACCGAATTCATATTTGGTATCTACAAGGATTAATCCGTTCCTAGCTGCGATCTCTGTGCCCCTGGCAAAGAGCGAGAACGCGATTTTTTGCAAATACCCCCAGGTCTCTTTGTCAATTAGGCCTTGATCAACGATTTGGGCAGCCGAAATCGATTCGTCATGTGCTGCTGATTTCGTTGTCGGAGTCAGGATCGGTTTCTCGAACTTCTGGTTTTTCTTCATTCCATCGGGTAGGATGTTGCCACATATGTCTCGGATACCTTGTGAGTATTGGACCCAAGCCGAGGTATCAGTCGAGCCCGTAAGATAGGCTCGCATTACGAATTCGACCGGAATTACCTTGCATTTTTTTCCTATAGTAACATTCGGGTCCGGGATTTTTATAACGTGGTTACTTACTATATCCGAGGTATTTTCAAACCAAAAAGCGCTAATCTGGTTTAATACTTGGCCTTTAAACGGAATGTTGGCAAGAATCCTGTCAAATGCGCTTTGGCGGTCTGTGGTGATAAGGATTAGAGAATCACCCAGATCATATGTGTCGCGAACTTTACCTCTTCTGAACCCGGGTACATTCAGAAATGAGGTGTCATCGAGACAGTTCATTAGGTTTTTTTGAATAGTTTCTTTGAATATCATGGAAGCCTCCTTGATTAATAATGATTTTGAGTTTTCAAGTGCTTTTTAAGTAACAACTTCTGGTTATCGTAAAATAATCTTCTTTGTTTGAACAGAGATCACAGGGTACTCCTTCTTGGCTTTTAGAGTTCTTAACCAAGACAAAGTTTCGTAAAAGCCAACAAAATCTAATGTCGTCATCTAGTCGAACAGAATATAAGCCACTTCATGCATATGCACCTGACTTTTCAATAATTGAAATAAAAAAAAGCATCTGATCTAAGATCAAATACTTTGCCCAGGCGTACGGCTTATGAAATATGTGCTCCCCCGTAGTTGTCCTACGTTACGCCAGTCACACATATTTTAATACAATTTAATAATATCAGACAATTCCATTATTTCCAATACTGTTTTTGTTTATATTTTACATCGTGCTTATTGGTACTAACCTGCCAGTTTGCGTAACGATTAATCCTCAACTAATGTTTATCTCTCATGCCGGAAAATAAAGAACCTACATATTAGTTATGCGTAATATGTAAATCCCCATATTTTAATACATTTTTCTCGACCAAGGTCTTGATAATTTTCAGTCTAGAGCTTTATTTACTTCTGACACGATTATCATGTAACTCTCGTTACCCGTCCCTCGGTTTTAAGAATTTATCTCACATATACTCACTCATTCGCAGGATTTCGTCACCTTGGATCAAGTCCATCTCAGGAAGCAACGCAGTTGCTGCCGGTTGAGGTGGTGGGCTGAGCATGCGGAAATAGAGGAACATGCAGGAAATATTCCCCAGTCTATCTCTACTGCACGCATACTCCACATGATCCCTGGAGGTTCACCCTCCCACAACTCAACGGGTCAATGCCCTTACATTCCTTCGTTATACCTGTCCAAGGTGTGGAGACCGATAGCGTTTAGCGGATGGGTCTGAGCCCTTTTGGGCAATTGATGAGAACTCATAAACGTGCACCAGAAAGGAAATAACTTCTAGAACAATGCTAACGATTATTTTTAAGTTTTACACAGTAAAGCTTTATTGTTTTAAAGTATTACTGCACAAAGTCAGTATTTTGTACATATGTACAAGTATTCCGATAAGTGTAGTAGTTTTGTGCTTCCTGTCTGAAGTCAAGAAATTGATCCCATAAATGATCCTCTAAGTTAAATGGACTATTGAAACACGTTTCAATTAAATCAAAATGCTCTTGCAGAAGCTTCACAATTTCTTCGGAGATTACAAAAGAATATTCATTACTTTCTGGGATATAGTTTATTTCCCTTAACAATGTGAATTCCATGTATTCCACTATATAACCATTGCTTCTGGTTTTATGTAAGTAAAATATCTTTGTTTTCATTGTTTTAAATTGCGGATCTCTGAAGTCTTTGATGCCGATATCATCTAATTCTTTAGCTGCAATATATGAACGCACAGGCTGATAATATAGCTCAAGAGCGAACCAACGCTTATTAATAAGCGATTTTATTTTTCGCAGTAAAAATAATTGAATCTGGTCAATGCTTAGTATCAATCCAACATAATTCTTATGTTTAATGGACACTTTACTGCCTCCTTAGCCGCTGTCGGATGTTAGAGTTGATGTGGTGTAGTCCAGCAAATATGTATGGTAACCACCGCTTCCCACCACAACCTCTAAATCGATTATTTGTGGGAGTTCTTTAGACAAACTGTTAGTCGTTGGCGAGGATCATCAAAAAAAAATAGGTGTAATTAATGCGAAGCATAAACCAGATAGGGTATTAGCTGCGTCTTTAGATATTTTTCGTAGCAATTTAAATGTGTCAGACAATGAAATCACAGAAAAGTTAACATTGTTGCCAATTAATTGGGTTGATGATGCAAACAAAATTAGTGATAAGGAATTATTAAATATAATCAAAGCAACCATTAGATAATCTACATGATATGCCGATTCAGGCATCCTTTACTGATGTAGTGACTTAACTCATTCGAAAAACAGACACCGATTAGGTTTATTAATTAACTTGGACTACGATCAAAACGTAGGAAAACGAGCTGCATTTTTTTTTGCTTATTTTGCTTATTCGCTAAGTATGGGATCAAGTTCTTGTCATCCGACAACAGGCAGGAAGAAGCAAAAGACGCCTCGTGGCGTCTTTTAATGTTGGCGAACAAAATACTCCTTTTGTGCAGTAGTGCGTTAAAATTAAAACTGTAAAGCATTACATTGTTAAAGTATAAATAAAGCTGCCCCAATTGTTTGCGGGCAGCCGGTCGATCCTTTATCCAATTAGTTTAGACAATTCCATATGTGCTTTCGTGAATGCTTGCAATGCCGCTTTAATTCTTTCGTTGTCTATGACGCTGCTGCTTGTTATTCCTGCTTCAAAAGCATCTAGGGCAGCTTCAGCAGTGGTCGCATAATTTTTCACCTGTGGTATTTCTGATTTATTTAATATTGCAAAGTACGAATAGATATTCTTTTTTGCATCAGCAACCGCTTGTTTTGTTTCAGTTGCATTTGAGTTGTTGCTGTGATAGCTATTCATTGCGTCTTCGAGGCCATAAATTAATCCAAACACTCTGTTTGCAGCGTCGATATCTTCCGGATTCGGCAGCCACTCGCCTTGACCTATGTCGCTTGCATCTTCATCCGAAGGTGCTTCGATAGGATCAGGCATCGCATTTTTATTTTCTGTGCTCAGTTCAATTGTATTCGTGCTCTTTATGTAGTTTATATCAATCCCAAGCAGATTCGACATGTCTCTGATAGGGAGATAAGAAACATTGTTTATAATTTTTGGCTGAATACTTGTACTCTTTCCGTTCACTGTGATCTTCATCTTTGTTGCCGCATACGCGCCGGCCGTGGCTGACACTGCCACCAGAAGCACCGCGGCAAGCAAAATAAGCAATTTCTTTTTCATAGAAGTTCCCCCAATTGGTAGTTTTATAGTAAATCCATTCTACTATACAAATGGTTAAAAAGCCTATATAGGGGTCTAAATTTCAAAAAAAATTTTTTTGCCGGTTTCACTTTTTAAGTGCGAACATACGTTTGCACTTTCCTGCTTTATTCCCAATCCTCAATTTGCGAACCAAAAGTGGTTGCATAAAGCATTTCTTCGCATGTTTTAACTTACATTAACTGTGGCGGAGGCGACAAGTTGAACTAATCATAATCTAATTGCCGGGGCATTAAAGGAGAGATTCTGACTTCGGAGAGGTAAAATTTTGACCTCGGGGAATGATTCATTATTGTTGCATTTCGGATACATCCACAAAATAGTTATTACAATAATCTAAAAATAAATTTTAGGTATTTTTTCTCGCACTCGAGGAAAGCTTTTACAATACAACAATTTAAGAAAAGGCACTAGCGTTGCATAAACTTCCGATCCGTTATAATTGGGTCACCACAAAAACGGGTCAAACACGATCTTCGCATGATACAAACCGAAGATTCGGAAGAGAATCTACTCGTTCTAATCACCAATCGATTCGACCTGACCAGTGAGGAAATCAGTGGGACGATGCAATGATTAGATTTAATACCAAGAAAGAATCTGCTGTAAAGCAAATAGCCACAACACTAAAGGCTCATTTCCCCTTATGGGATATACTTTATTTAAATGGTGACTCTATGCTGAATAAGGGCTTTATGGAGCGCAGAGAGGCCCTATCGGCAATAATACAGTCTTCAGAGACCCTTTCAGTAACCCCTATATATGAAGATGGCCAAGCACTCTTCTTGAAAGCGAAAGAGCTTGGACTAGAGGGGATCTGTCAATACAATCCGGAAGCACCCATGCTCTTAGATACACGCTCTAAAGATGTGGTAAAGGTAAAGGCTTATCAGTACATTAATTGCCAAATAGCGTCTGTAAGGCTTAAAGGCGGATTTGGCTGGGGGTTGTCGGTCAATAATAATTATGTAGGTGTGATGGAGTTTCCACCTCATTCGGATGTGATTCGTGCATTTAGTCAGATATCCAAGCAGCTCGTTCGGGGAGAAAATAAGGATTGGCGCTTTCTTGAACCAGTAATAACTTGCAAAATAAAATTCTAATGCTTCACTAAAGATGGAAAATTACGTACTCCGAAATTCGAGGAATTCTGTTTGTAAAGTTTGTCTTATAGAATTCATCTGTTAGAGGGCGTAACTGGGTTCTTTGTGTTCGATAATCGGATCGTTCAATCTGGTTAAAGGTTGTGATAAGGGCTGTTGTTGTCGAGGACAAGCACTTATATCCATTGCCGGCATATTTGAGGATGATTTGTTTTTGTACTTTGATTCGATGTCAATTTTAGCATTGAGGATTATTACGGAGCGGGAATTTGAACCCCGATATTTCTAGAGTTTATTTTATAGAATTTATTAATCCTATTAGCGGGCGTATTGTGGTTCTTAGTTACACTTTTCTAGGTTCAATCAGACCCCGCTAATGGGAGACAAATCCTTTTTATTGGCGTCGGCGCACAGTAGAAGCTTCGGGTAGAATCGCTTTAACGATCCTCTTTGTACTATCCGCATAAGCCTCATCAATGAAAGTCTTCATAACTCTGGAAGCAATTATTTCTGGTGTAAACTCATACTCCCCTTTGACATGATCATTTAGGTCATCCGCTATCATTTGAAGCTTATTATAATCGTTTCTTTTTAAGCCAATTAACAATGTGCGGTACTGAAGATAAGGATCAATAAACTTACGTATTATACCCACCGGCATGTCCCTCCTTTCTTATTTAAAAATGCTCCAAACATTAGGATTAGGATTGATGTTTCCCGGTGGTAACGTTTTTCTATATTCTGAAAAGTCGACTCCTGGAGCCACCGTTTGTACAATTCTTGGCTCGGTTAGAGCATACTCGAGCAATGCCTTAACCCCATGAGCAAAGAAAGAAATACCTAACGCTATTTGAAATTCAGTCAAACGTTCTGCTATGGTTTTAGAAAACTTCAGTTTAAATCGACCGTGCCGATCAGTATTCATATCTAAATAATCATAAATGTTTGCGGGGTTAAATAATGGATACATAATATGATGATCATGAATACGATAAGACCTTCGGAAATAGGCTCTAAAAAATTCTATGCATTTTTCATCATCTAGCGCAGCAACGACGAGTTTAGCACCGACCTCACCCTCAGGAATTTCTAACCGCCGTGCTAATCGATGAATCCAAACCCGGTAATTATCACTAATGTTCGGCGCTACCGCAACCTTCTTGTCCGATCTTGTCTTACGTTTTTGCTCTGCTCCTCCTCTATTCATCTTCATGCTTTCAACACTCCCTCAAATAATAACTTAGGAACGGAGTTCCTCTGTGCCAGCTATCTTAGATTATTTTTATGTGGAGGGAGGCGAATAATATGCTGAAAGTTTGTCCATACTAAGCACATATTCTTTACTTAGAAAGGGTGCTTATGGTTGGCCATAACAAAGCCATATTCTAAATGGTCACTGTTAGATAAAAAGAATTTCGGTAAAGATGTGCTTTCATATGCGAAAGAAGCCGGATTACCTTTGAAAAAAAGAAAAAAGACAAAATCAAAATAAGAGTTGTCCGCGTTTATGGACAACTCTTATTTTTTACAGTTGAAAACTCTTCTATACGATCGAGGGAATGCCAGATCGAGCTACGGCAAACGTTTCGAATTCATCTAATTTCAGATTGATATTTTGAATATAACACTTCGAACTCTTTCCTCTTTCTACGTGTTAAATGGAACTCAATATTATTAGTAGTCATCATTTGAATAACATATGTTCCGAAAAAATTATCACTTGCATAAACAGATTTAATAAACTTCAGATTAACTAAGCTTGATTGATTTGGTGCGAATATGTACTCAGAACATTGACTTTGAATATCAGTTATGGAATTAGTCGTTTCAATGCCCCCTTCTTTACCACCATCGACATTGACAATCGTCCTATGTCCTCCCTTAATTTTTGTAACGTATAATAAATTATTTTCGGTAATAAAGGTTGTTCGATAGTTACTTTTTAATTGAATAACATTGCTTGTTGGAGCATTTGTATAGACCATGTCTTTTTCAATCATCATCCGTGCTTTTTCAACCGCAGCTGAAATTCGTTCAAGCGAAATAGGTTTTGGTACAAAATCAACACAGTTCATTGCCATTCCTTCTAATACCTGATTCAAGTCTTGCGTACCAGAGACTATAATCAAATACGGTGAAAAGCCGTTTTCCAAAACTTTCTTGTAAGCTGCAATTCCATCTATACCATGTAAACCTATATCCAAGAACAATAAAT
The DNA here is from genome assembly GCF_012935325.2 of Paenibacillus sp. PL91. GTDB lineage: Bacteria > Bacillota > Bacilli > Paenibacillales > Paenibacillaceae > Pristimantibacillus. The sequence goes on along the minus strand of NZ_JABBYG020000017.1, from coordinate 58,965 downwards.
CGGGTTCATATTGTATGCAATCCTCAACAAGCCAATCACCTGATCCAATCGAACTTACTATTTTCAAGTCAAGGTGCCTAGCATAATATTCTAATAACGCTCTAGAATCCTCCTGATCCTCAGCTATAATTACGGATAAATTTCTTTTCAAAACGGCACCCCATCGATCGACATTCTTTATCTTTTTTCGACAAAATATTTACCAAATATGACGAACTTTGGACCATAAATGAATATGGTCCCTTATTCCTAGAATAGGCTTTATAATAGGTCTATAGGCACAAGTCCTTTAACAGCTACCAGGAGGAATATTTCATGAAGAACCAATTTATCGTATTGATTGAAGCTGATTACGCATCTAATAATTACTGCGCTTACGTGCCCGCTTTACGTTTAAGTGCAGTTGGGGATACAGAAGAAGAAACCTTGGCTCTAGCAACAGAGCTCATTACTATGGAAATAATAAAAAACCCATCAAAATCTACATTTTCCTCTAAAGTGGTTTCCGTTGAAGTCGATATTGAACCTGCATTAGTGAAAAAAATGATAGTCTTCAAGCAGTAGTATAATTACTAATAAATCACGCTCCCCTGGTAGACAGGGAGCGTTTTTTTATGAAAAAAAGCTATCTCTAAATAGAGATAGCCCAGTTTCTCTTGTAACTAGGCTATCTTAGTTCACACGACGAGAACTTTAGACCCTTAGCTTTGCGTCCTTATTTTTCAACAAGTTTGCCTTTATTATTAAGTTTCTTGCATATTATAGCATAATGCTCACATTTGTGTACTAATATTAGTACACATTTGTATTTATAGTTGTTTCAGAAATGATACAAATAATACATTTGGGGTTTGATTAACAATCCTAACATTGTCTAAATACCAGCCTATAGTCTTCTACATCATTGTCGAGCGCTTCATCTCATCCCAAAAACCCATAACATCCTCAATGTACTCTATATCCAATAATGCATTGTAAATATTGATCGTCATTGTAAGCTTTACTTCCCCATTAGAAATCACTTCTGTTTGTTTTGAATCTAGTAATTGCAGTTGGTCGTGGACCCGTTTGCAAATTTCTATTACAATAGACCTCCGGTCCCGCAAACTCGCTTCTGGGAACACACCCATTGCAAGATTGTTCGCCTCCTGAATAATGATCCTGATCCCCCAGTGATCTCCTTCGAGCAGTATTGCTTCAGCATTTTGATTATTATCATTGCTCGTCAAAGCTAATAAAGCATATGCCTTCACCCCAGAATGTCCCAACCATGAGAATATAGTGTAGTTTGGTCGTGTTTCTGTTTCAAACTCATTGCAACTGACCTCAACTGCAGAATCAATTAGCAAAGGGTACTTGCCAGTTCTGGCTTTTATATTCATCCATACCACTTCAGCAGCTCCTGAAAATCTCTCTACATATATCATCATTATGTTTCCCTTCTGCCCGGAAACAAAAAAGCACCGCCCAAAAAAGGGATTTCTCCCTGTTTTTGGGCGGTGCTTCCGCCGGTCATTTTTATGATTATTTGTATAGTATACCAGATTCCGTGTAAGTTAACTAGAGGTCACTTCATCATTATCTCTCTTTGAGTTTCGCGCTTCCTGGAGTAAACGTTCGAATTCCTTCCATGTTTTGTTTGGTTCAAATCAACGGCCATGGGAGTATAGCCAGCTTCAGGAAACCCACCTGAAGTTTCCGCTTCCTCAAAGATACGCTCTGGATTCCGAGATCGATCTGCTCGTGTTCGATAGCTTTAACAACAGAAAGAGATCTTGATTGGCAGCCTTAGTCTTGATTCTACTCCTTCTCCTTCGATCCAGAACGGGACTTCTTACGGTCATTGGCCAGTTGTTTGATGATTTGTTGACCGGTTGGCGTTTGCGCCAATCCGCCTCTTGCCGTCTCACGGTGAATATCCGGCATCGCACTCCCGACTTCAAGCATCACTTGGATGACCTCGTCCGGAGGAATGATGCTACTTACGCCTGCAAGCGCCATGTCGGCGGCCGCGAGCGCATTCACTGCCCCAAATCCATTGCGGACGATACAAGGAATTTCCACCAAACCCCCTACCGGATCGCAGATCAGACCAAGCGTGTTTTTCATCGCAAGTCCGACCGCATGAACCGCCTGTGCCGGAGTCCCGCCTTTCAGCTCCACCAGGGCACCCGCCGCCATACCGATTGCGGAGCCGATTTCAGCTTGGCAGCCTCCTTCCGCTCCGGAAATGAAAGAATTGTTCGCGATGATATAACCGATAGCTCCGGCACAGAACAGTCCGTTTACCATACGATCATCCGTCCAGCCGAATCGCTCCTGGCTGCTGACGAATACTCCGGGAATGACACCGCAAGATCCGGCGGTCGGCGTGGCCACAATGCGGCCCATGGAGGCGTTCACTTCTGATACCGCGAGCGCATAGGCCATCGCGAGTCCTGCTAATGGCTCTAGCGATGCGTCTTGCTGACGGGTATATTCATGAACTCGTTTCGCGTCTCCGCCAGTCAGACCACTGCGCGAGGTCTTCTCCGAAGAAATCCCTTTCGTTACGGCTTCCTTCATAATGCCGTAATACTGTTTCATTTTGTCCCATTCCTGCTCCGCCGTCCGTCCGGATTCCTGTGCCTGATCCTCCAGCATAATGCGGTAGATCGGCTTTCCTTCTTCCGCGCAGAGCAGCGCCAATTCTTTTAAATTGCTAAATCTCATTTCGGAACACCGCCGTTCAAATCGATGTCACTAAAGCCGGTGACATTCACCAGTCGTTTGACCTTCTTCAGCAGGTCATCCTGTATTGTGCCATCCATCTCAATGACGGTTGCCGCTTGCCCGAGCCTGGCTTTACGGTCGACATCCATATAACCGATATTGATCCCTGCATCGCTCAGTAATCGTGTGACATCCGCCAGCACGCCAGGTCGATCTTCGTGGTAAACGATCAGGGTCGGATAATTGGCGGTAAATTTGAGATCGAACCCGTTTACTTCCACCACTTCAATATTTCCACCTCCGATAGAGCACCCCATCATATGGAAGCGCATGCGTCCCGAATGGAGAGTCACTGTTAATGTATTCGGATGAACGGCAGGACCGCTAATGGTCTGGAATGTCACCTTCATTCCCAGCGCATCGGCCAGATTCAGCGATTCCGGAATCCGTTCGTCATCCGTATCGAACCGGAGCAACCCCGCGGTCACGGCCATATCCGTTCCGTGTCCGCGATAGGTTGCCGCCAAAGATCCGTAGAACACGACATCGGCTTGCTTCGGCTGAATGCCGAACAGCTCGCGCGCAACTCTGCCAAATCGGACGGCGCCCGCGGTATGCGAACTGGACGGTCCGATCATCCCCGGCCCAATAATGCTAAAGACGTCTTTGAAGCGCATATCGCATTCACTACCTTCTATAACAATCAAGATGAGAGAATTTTCTTCTCAGCTTTAGCATCAATCGAAGCGCCTTGGCTCAACTTATTACTGTAAGATGCTTAGGGAATGTCGTCAACAATTCAGCGCCGGTTGATGTGACTAGAACATCATCTTCAATTCGGACGCCGCCGATGCCCGGCAAATAAATGCCAGGCTCAATCGTAATGACCATACCTTCGCGCAGCAGGTCGCGGTTGTCACCGTGAACTGAAGGATACTCGTGCACCTCGATGCCAAGGCCATGACCTACCCGATGTGTAAAATACTCGCCGTAGCCCCGACTTGCGATGCATTGCCGCGCAGCGTGATCTACTTCGCCCAAAACGGCGCCCGGACAAACAGCGGAGATACCTTGAAGATTCGCCTCAAGCACCGTTTCGTATATTTCTATTAGCTTATCGTCGACATCCCCAACAGCAAACGTCCGTGTTATGTCGGAGAGGTATCCGTCGGCGGCAACCCCCATATCGAACAACAGCATGTCGCCGCGTTTGATTGGACGATTTCCGGTAGCTCCATGCGGCAGCGCCGATTTTTCGCCGGACAGCACCGTCGTCGAAAACGCCGGGCTGACCCCTGCCTTTTTCATTGCATATTCCAATTCAGCAGCGATATCCATTTCCGTGACGCCAGCCTTAACATGCTTTAATCCATCGCGAAGTACCTGCTCAACAAGGCGCGCGGCATTTTTAAGCCGGGCGATTTCGTCGGCGGATTTAATCGCACGCATATTGGTTAACGGCGCTTCTACGTCGACAAATTGTTCGGCTTCAAGCGTCTCTGATAACGTTTCGTACCGCTGCAACGTCAAATGATTTTTTTCGATGCCCAATCTGGATACCGTTCTTTGCAAACATCGTTTCAGTACCTCATATGGATTTTCCGTGTCAGTATGCGTATATACTTGCGAAACTGTCGATTCCGCCTTTGCCGCTTCTATATCTAATGCCGGCACGAGCAAAAACGGCTCCTCCCCTTTCGGTAATATTAGACCGAGAAACCGCTCGTGCGGTTCAGAGGAAAAACCACTTAAATAATAAATATGCTTAGGCTGCGTGATAAGTACGGCATCTAAATTCAACTGCACCATAAAGGCGTAAAGCTTTTTCAATCGTTCGTTAATCAGCTTTAATCAATCCTTTCTACATTAAAAGTGTTGATCTTCAATGTGGTGAACTCGAGCAGTTGTTTTTTCATTTGTTCTTCTCCTCGTGTTTTCTGGCAAATCAAATTTTACTGTCGATTCAGGAATGCAATGAGGAAGCCGTCTGAAACGGCTTCCCTGAGTAAAAAATTTTGACCAAACCGGAGCGGTTGCACTGCCGGATTAATGCTCCCTGATCCAAACCTGCATTTCGCCCGCGCCGCGGTTTGCCCAAGCGAAATACGGTATGGCTTTAATCGTGAAGGAACGCTCACTTCGTTTCTTGGCCGCATACAACGTCGCGTCCCAACCGGACAACTCACCGCGTAACGCTTCGCCGGTAATGACTGTAACGCCGCCCAAAAAGCCCGGTTCGAATTGAGCGTCGAGCGAGGCATGTTCCGGCAACGAAATATCCGGCAAAATCGTGCCATTATCGGCTTGCTCCAGACAATATACGACCGGACCGCGCTGCAGCGCCACCTTGCCCGCATTCACACGCACGTTCGGGTTTGCATAAATGCGCTCAATCGGCATCGGCAGGACGATCCGCACGACATCCCCGGCCTTCCATTCACGTTTGATTGCGGCGTAGCCTTTATGCAGTACGGCTTCTACTAAAACCGCTTGTCCGTTCACATGGACTGATGCGCTTTCGCACCAGCCCGGAATGCGGACGGCTACCGTAAATTCACCTGGCTGATCCGGGTTAACGGAAAGCTCGATCGTTTCATCCCAAGGGAAATTCGTTTGTTGCGATAACAGGACGGAACGCCCGGCTACTACAAGCTTCGTTTCACTGCCGATGAATTGATGAACATATACCGTTTGCTCGCTTTGAGAATAAATGTACTGTCCGAGCGAGGCAATAAGCCGGGCGATATTCGGTGGGCAACAAGCGCAGCCGAACCATTTTTTCCGGACAGGCTCCACGTGCATTTTATCTGGCCGCTTGCACGCATCCGGCCATACTTCCAGCGGATTGACGTAAAAGAAGCTTTTGCCATCCAATGACATGCCGCTGATCGTGCCGTTATACAACGCGCGTTCGATGACATCGGCATATTTGCCGTCAGGATCAAGGTGCAGCATCCGATGCGCCCAAAATACAAGCCCGATCGCTGCGCACGTTTCCGTATACGCCGTATCGTTCGGCAAATCGTAATCGAAAGAAAACGCTTCGCCGTCGTGGTTCGATCCGATGCCCCCCGTAATGTACATTTGTCTTTGCGTGACGTTGTCCCAAAGTCGCTTGCAGGCGTCGATTAACGATTGATCCTGCGTTGCCGCCGCCACGTCCACCATACCGGCATACATGTAAACGGCGCGAACGGCGTGGCCTGTCGCATGCAACTGCTCGCGCACGGGCAAATGCGATTGATTGTATTCATAGTTATTTTTGTATAAGTTGTAATAGCCTTCTTTGAGCAGCGATTCCCGACCGAATCGTTCCGCCCGTTTTTCCGCTTCCAGCTTGAAATAATGCGGCTCCTGGCCGCGCTCGTTAATAAAAAAGTGGCTCAGCTTCAAGTAACGCTCGACGCCTGTCGCTTCATACAGTCGCATCAAAGCAAGCTCGATTTCCTGATGGCCTGGATAACCGAGAAGCTTGCCTTCCCCTTCGCCGTATATGGAATCGATATGATCAGCGAGCTTGCACGCGATGTCGAGCAGTTTGATTTTGCCCGTCGTTTCGTAATAGGCGACTGCCGCTTCGATCAAATGGCCGGCGCAATACGTTTCGTGATTGTCACGTTCGTTGAGCCAACGTTGATCCGGATATTTGATCGTAAAATGCGTATTCAGGTAGCCATCAGACTGTTGTGCTCTGCCCAACAAGTCGATCGTTAAGTCGGCCAGCTTCTCCAGCTCAGAATTGGGAAACGACGCCAAGCTGTATGCGACGGCTTCCAGCCATTTGGCTACATCGCTGTCCTGAAAAATATACCCGTAAAAGTCTCCCTCTGCTTCGCCAGCAGCGATGCGGAAATTTTGGATCGCATGGCTCGGGGCAGCTTCTTCGATACGGTCATTCAACGCATCCCATTGATAAGGGATTACCTCATCCCGCACCAAATGCATATATTTAGTCCAGAAAGGATCATCAATTTGTACTGCCTTGTACGATAAGTTCTTCAGCTTTTCCATTTTGTTCAAATCCTTTCCCTTGTAAAAGTTCCACGTTGCGGATATCCCGACGTCGCGCTACCTTTGACTCGTAAGCTGCTTCGATCACGGCTTCCCGCACCTTTTCGACGACGTGCTGATTAAATATGCTTGGGATAATAAAGTTCTCATTCAGCTCATGATCGTTGACGACCGAAGCGATCGCTTTCGCCGCCGCCAGCTTCATCGACTCGGTCACGCGCGACGCTCGGCAATCGAACACGCCCCGGAACAAGCCGGGAAAGCATAAAACGTTGTTAATCTGGTTCGGATAATCCGATCGGCCGGTCGCCATAACACGCACGATGCCTTCCACTTCTTCCGGAAGAATTTCCGGATTCGGGTTGGCCATTGCAAATACGATCGGATCAGGAGCCATATTCTTTACATCGTCTACTTTCAATAGGCCCGGACCGGATACGCCGATAAAAATGTCCGCGCCATGAATGACATCGGATAACGTTCCCGTCTCCATATTCGGATTCGTATGTTCTGCATACCATGTCCACGCTTCGTTATCGTACGATTGCCCCCGCACCAACGCGCCGCAGCGGTCGACGCCAATTATGTCGGTTACGCCCGCGGATAGCAAAATTTTCGTGCAGGCATTTCCCGCTGCCCCGACGCCGCACAACACCACCTTGCAATGTTCGAGCCGCTTGCCTACAAGCTTAACCGCATTGTATAAACCAGCCAGCAGAACAACGGCCGTTCCGTGTTGATCGTCATGAAACACTGGAATATCGAGTTCCTCAATCAACCTGCGTTCGATTTCAAAGCAGCGCGGCGAGGATATATCCTCCAGATTGATACCGCCGAAAGCGGGTGCGATCCGTTTGATTGTTTCAATAATTTCTTCTGTATCCTGCGTGTCGAGGCATATCGGAAACGCATCGACATCGGCCAGCTGTTTGAACAGCATTGCTTTGCCTTCCATGACCGGCATTGCCGCAAGCGGCCCAATATTACCTAGTCCAAGAACAGCAGTGCCGTCGGAGACAACGGCAACCGTATTTCTTTTGATCGTCAACGAATACGCGCGAGATGGGTCGTCATGAATCGCCATGCTGACCCTTGCGACGCCCGGCGTATAAACGCGCGATAGGTCATCGCGGTTTTTGATCCGCAATTTGGGGGTTACTTCGATTTTTCCGCCAAGGTGCAGCAGCATTGTTTGATCCGAAACGTTGATAACTTTGATGCCTTCCAGATCATCGAGACGTGCAACAATACGCGCGGAAAATGCCGGATCAATTGTCACCGTAATATCGTAAATTGTCTTTAGTTTGCCGGCGCGGCTTACATCTACGGCGACGATATCGCCGCCAGAGTCGCCAATCGCCGTAACGATTTGCCCGAACGTGATTTTTTGCTTATCCGTTTCCAGGCGCATAATGATGTTAGTGTTGCTGCCTGCTTGAACTGCCATTTCTTCATCACACTCCAGCTCCAAAGGTTTCTTGCCACATCCGGTATATTTTTCGCCGCGCTTCCGGAATGCCCGGGTGGAACTGAATCAAAGCCGAGGCACGAACGCGGTGCACTTCCTCGATCGCAGCGGCCACTTTGCTCTCGCCATTATGGTCGAAAATACCCGCATCGCTGCAAATCGACGTTGCTGCCAGCTGGCCTTGCGCCATCGCAACGAGCGCGCTTTCCACGCCGGTAATGTTGCCGGCCACATAAAGTCCTTCGACCGGCGTTTTCATCTGCTCACTATGCAGCGGCAAATGACCGCCGAGCTCCGGCGTATAAATGAATGGACAGCCGGCAATCGATGCCAACTCCGCCAAAGGATACAATCCTCCCGCCAAGGCAACGAAGTCGACGGCTTCTTCCCGTTCGCTGCCGGCAATGATCTCGCCTTGCCCGTTAACGTCGGCGAGCGTTACCGACTCGACGCGGTCGGTGCCGTTTATTGAAACTACCTTCGTACGCAGCTTCAGCGGAATGTCCCACAATTTAATGCCGCTGCGCGGAAACAAGCTGGACACAATGCCCGCCAAACCGAGCGCATTGGCGATTTTGCCACCGAAGCGAAGGATTGGCGATGGAGCGAGATGCGACAAGCTCATCAGCAGCTGCAAATTCTCTTTTGGAAGAGCCGCTTTGCCGGCGAACGGTCCGCCCGGCGGCAGCACAATGCTGGCGAGCGACACGCCGCTGACCGACAGCTCGCGGGCGATCGCCATCGCCAGTACATTCACACCGACAATGATCCCGCGTTTGCCCGGTTTGACATAATGGACGTTCGTCATCACCTGTGCAGCTCCGATCGACATGACTCCGGGCAGGGTCCAGCCGTTTGCAGGCATTGGGATTTCCGCCGCGCCGGTTGCAAGCAGCACACGCGGCGCCAACATCGTGCCATGCGAGGTGGACACCTCCCACATGTCATCGACCTTCAGCATGCCGTAAACCGATACGCCGCAGCGGATCAATACGCCTTGCGCCCGGTTTTTCTCAATCAGTTCATCGGCGATCCGCTTGCCGACCCACCAATGCCCACGCTCCTCGTGGAATTGTCCTAGCATACGGCCGCCTGGCTCCGGAAATTCATCGATGACGGTCACGCTCAAGCCATTTTCGGCGGCAGCGGTTGCCGCCGACAAGCCTGCCGGGCCGGCACCCACAATAATCAAATCCGATTGCTGCCGTTTTGACTTCATGGAAGTAGCCTCCCGGTAATTTCGTTTGGTAGTTGCTGTCCCTCGAATACTTTCATACCGTCTTCAAGCGGCGTGAGGCAGGAGCGAACGATGCCCTTTCCTTGCACGCTTAGACGGCACTCCATACAATGTCCGATGGCGCAGTACAACCCGCGCGAGTTGCCCGATTCCTCGTGCTTCCGCAATGTCCAAACGCCTGCCGCTAACAAAGCCGCAGCAATCGGCTCTCCGCGATAGCCGGCCATCGGCTTCCCGTTGAATATGAAGGAAATGGGCTCCCTCATCGTTTTTCTGCCCAATATGGGATGGTCTTGTATCCGTTCCATTTACGATTCATCCTTTGCTAACTGGCCAAAGGTAACCGGCCGGATTGGAGGACGGTACGATAACAATTCCGCGTCGCGCGGCGAATCTGTTTTTTTGTCGTGAACCCATGCCTCCAACAGCTGCCTGCATACTCGGCCTTGGCAAGCCCCCATCGACGCCCGCGTTTTCATTTTTAATTGACGCGAAGTGCAGCTTCCCGTCTGATAGGCCTGTTCCAATTGTTCAATCGTCACTTCTTCGCAACGGCAAATGATCAAGGATGACGGTTTCATAGGCTCGCCCTTCTTAAGCGTAGCTAACTGCGCAAGTTTTAATTTCGGTATAAAAGTCCAATGCCGCTTGTCCTTGCTCGCGCGTATGCGAGCTGGACAGCTTCATTCCGCCGAACGGTGCCTGATATTCGACGCCGGCCGTTTCCTGATTGACGCGAACCATGCCCGCTTGCGCCTCATCGAGAAAACGATGCGCATGAACGAGATTTTGCGTAAACAGAGAGGCACTTAAGCCGAATATAGTCCGATTGCACAAGGCGATCGTTTCTTCAAAATCGCTTGCCTTCAGCAATGCGGCGACCGGTCCGAAAATTTCTTCTTGGATGAGCGGATGATCCGTGTCTACGCCCGCTGCGACGAGCGGACGGATGTAGTGCCCTTCATTCGCTTCCGCAGGAGACGGCCCTTCGACAACAATCTCCGCTTGCTCACGAGCCATCGTCACGTAGGACATAACGGTTTTATGCTGGCTTGCCGACGCAACCGGCCCTAGATAAGCAGCAGGGTCAAGCGACGGTGCAAGCTTGATCGCCGAAACGGCTTTTTTCAGCGCATCGACGAATGGCTCGTAAATGCCGTTTTCAACAATAATCCTGCTTGTTGCCGTACATTTCTGACCGGCGGAACGGAACGCGCCGCTGATGATCAACGGTATTGTTTTATCAAGATTAGCGTCGTTCAGCACGATAGCCGCATTTTTGCCGCCCATCTCGGTTTGGTATTTGATGTTGCGGCGTGCGCAAATTTCCGCAATGCGCGTTCCGGTTGACGTAGAGCCGGTAAAGCTGACGGCGTTTAACAGAATTTGCTCCAGCAGGACGTCGCCGATTTGGCTGCCTTTGCCGATGACAAGGTTCAGTACGCCGGCAGGCAAATCAGCGGAAGCGAAAATTTCAACCAGCCTGCTCGCCGTCAGTGAAGCGAACTCCGCAGGCTTCCAAATGACGGTGTTGCCGCAAATGAGCGCCGGCGCGATTTTCCAGATCGGGATGGCCACCGGGAAATTCCACGGCGTGATGATCCCGACAACGCCTAGTGGCACTCTTTTCGTGTATTGCAGGACGTTTGCTTCGTTGGATGGGATGACGCTGCCGTTAGCACGGACGCCTTCGGCTGCGTAATAACGGAGCAAGTTCACGCCGCGCATCACTTCGCCGCGCATTTCCGTAATCGGTTTGCCCATTTCCATGCTCGCCAACGTAGCAACCTCAACGAGACGTGCTTCCAAAGCCGCAGCCATTTTATACAAATATTCCGCTCTTGCCGCTCCGGTCAAGCGGGACCAGGAGGCGAACGCAATGCGCGCCGCCTGATCCGCCTGGATGACGTGGGATGCGTCGGACAAATGCAGCACGCCGACGTCCTCCTGCACGTTCGAAGGGTTTTTGATTACAATTTCACCTGCATTCGGAGTAATCCATTCTCCTCCGATCCAGTTTTGACTGTTCACCATATCACGTACCTCCCCGTATGTTGCCGATATCGTTCATTTTGACTTATTTGCGATCGACAGCATACTCGAAAGCTTTTTTGATCGCTTGGTACTCGGCTTCAGGCAACGGCAATCTTGGCGGACGCGTAGGACCAACCGGGAAATCGGCAAGCTCCATCATATATTTGATCGATTGTACAAGCTGCGCGCTTGCATCGTAGTGGAACAACGGCAGCAGGTGACGGTACAACTCGGAGGCTTCCTTCACCTTGCCTTGTCTCGCCAGGTTGAACAACTCGACACCTTCCTTAGGCAATGCGTTCGGTACGCCGGAGATCCAGCCCGTTGCGCCGAACAGCGGTCCTTCCATCGCCAAATCATCAACGCCGATCATCACTTCAAGATCCGTATTGGCTAAAATTTCGTGTACGCGGCGGATATCGCCAGAAAATTCTTTCACGGCAACGACGTTTTTGAGCTTCGACAGCTTGGCAAGCAAGTCCGGCGTCAAATCGACTTTGTAGTCGTGCGGATTGTTGTAAGCGATTATCGGCAGTCCGACCGTGTTCAGCGCTTCATAATGCGCGATGACTTCATGCTCAAGCGGCTTGTAGTTGATCGGCGGAAGCGCCATAACGCCTGCAGCGCCCGATTCTTTCGCGTGGCGAACCCAAGCGACCGCTTGCTCCGTCGAAGGTGATGCGGAACCGACAACAACCGGCACACGACCTGCAGAAGCTGCGATAACCGTTTCAACCACTTTCGCGCGCTCTTCGTTCGACATGGTCGCATATTCTCCAAGAGAGCCAGTCGGTACGAGACCGTTAACGCCTTGATTGATCAGCCAATCGCAAAGCTCCGTCAAACGTTTGTAATCTACCTCATAAGATGATGTAAAAGGTGTAACGATTGCCACATAAACGCCTTCAAAACGTGCCATTGAAAATTTCCCCTCTCAAAAGTTAATGTGAATAATGAATGTAAGTCATGAATACTAGCGCAAAACAAAACCATCGGACAGCGGATCGCTCGGGTCGACCACAAAATTCATCAGCCCCAGAATATAGGCATTTCCAGTCAACCGGGGAAGGATCGCTTTATAGCTGCCAAACGTCAATTCTTCCATCGTTCTACCAATCGCTTGCGAACCGGCAATCCCTTCGTACACAACTTCTTTGCCGAGCCGAAGCTCACCGCGTCGCATCAGCACAGCCATATGCGCACATGCGCCCGCTCCGCCAGGCGACCGGTCAAACTGTTCGCCGGCGAATACCGTCACATTGCGATAGTCGGAACCATGCTGATGCACGTCGTCCGCATCGCAAATAACGACACCGTGAATACCCGTTATATCGGCTAGCTTCGGGTGAACGACGGTGAGCTGCGATTCGACAGCCCGACGAATCTCACCGCCCCATGCCTGCAAATCCGGCAGCGCGCTTTCCGTAAGCTTGATGCCACCCAGCGCCTTTGCGTCGACGATGGCATAAAACGCGCCGCTGAAAGCGACATCCACCGTAAACTCAAGGCCTTGCAGCGAAATCGGGACATCCAGCTCGTAGACGAAGCTCGGTACGTTGTCGAACGAAACCGACTTCACTTCCGACCCTTCGCAATCGGTGTAAGCCGTAATGCGTCCTGCCGGACAGTCGATGCGAATACCTTGATCAGCTTCGTCAGGCAGCAGCTGCCCGGTTTCGATCCATGCGGTGACGGCGGCGATGACGCCATGTCCACTTACAGGGGCAAGCCCTTCATTGTTCATGAACAACAAGCCGAAATGGGCGTCTTCACTCGCGGGCGTTGTAACAATCGCACCGGTCATGCCGTGGTGCCCGCGAGGCTCTGCCATTAGAACCCGGCGAACCGAATCGAAGTTCCGGATGAAATAATCCGCTCTAGCTTGCTGCGTAGCTCCTTCCATTTGCGGCAAACCACCGGTTATGACTCGGAGCGGCTCGCCGCCGGAATGCGTATCGATTGCCGCAAACCATTTGTTGATTTCCATATTTTCACCTCCCAGGGTTAAGCTAACATTGTCAGCGTCAGAGCAGGAAAAATCCGTTGTTCAGTGCGTCTTTCTCATGAAAAACGAACTGATGGAATCCGGTTATCCATGCGGAGCCGGATATTTGCGGAATGACTGCTGACAAGCCGCCTACCTTGGTTTCCTCCAACACCTTCGCATGGAACATCGAACCGACGATGCTTTCGTGCACAAACTCCTCGTTCATCGCCAGCTCTCCCTTCGTGTACAAGGCGGCAACCTTGGCCGATGTTCCGGTGCCGCAAGGCGAACGGTCGATCCCGCCCGGAGGCACGACAACTGCGTTCCGGCAGTGCGCCTGCTGAGATACCGGATCGCTGTAGAACTCTACATGTGTCAAGCCGCGGATCGCCGGAATTTCCGGATGCACGACTTCGACTTGGGTATTAACGGCGTCACGAATTTTGATAGCAAGACGGATAATGTCCGAAGCACGGTTCGGCATCAACGGCAAATTCAGCGGACGAGCGTCGATTAAGCCGTAAAAATTACCGCCATAGGCAATGTCGAGCATTAACTCGCCTAAACCGTCAATTTGAACCGTCACGTCCTTCCGGTACAAAAACGAAGGAATATTCGTAAACGTAACCTGCTTCACTTTACCATTCTCAATGTCCAGGTTCGCCTCCACGAGACCGGCCGGCGTATCGAGCCGCAGCACTTTTTTATCCTTCGGATATATTCCGGCTTCGATCAAAGCGGTGCAAACTCCGATCGTATCGTGTCCACACATCGGCAAGTAACCGCCGGTTTCGATGAACACGACACCGATATCGGCCGTTGGATCACACGGGTCGGTAAGGATGCAGCCCGACATTACCTCATGCCCTCGCGGCTCGAACATTAATGCCCGCCGGAAATCGTCGTGATGCTCCGACATGTACACCATCTTTTCCGTCATCGTGTTGCCGAATAACGTTGGCGCGCCACTGGTTACCGTACGGGTCGGATTGCCGCCCGTATGCGTATCGATCGTCGTCACCATTTTGAAAACCTTCATATGAGTACCTCCTGATGGATGCGCCCGTTGCGGAAACGGTCGTGTCGTAAAGGCTCGGTCGGGATGCACGTCGGCGCACCGCATAGCATTTCGCTGATCACTTTGCCCGTGACGGCAGCTAGGCTGATCCCATCGCCTTCATGACCGGCCGCCACATAAAACCCGGGAATTTCGTCGATCTGCGAAACAATCGGCAAATGATCCGGCGTCCACGGGCGCAAACCGGCATAGGTCCGTAGCATCGGAATATGCTCGATGACCGGGAAAAAGCGTATCGCCCGTTTAGCGATCAATCGGATAACTTGCTGGTCGACGCGTGCGTCCATACCGACAAACTGGCGGCTAGAGCCGATCAGAAAGTTTTGCGAGGCTGTCGGTTCAAATACAAGCGCGATACCGTATTTCTCAAACTCCGGATCAACCTTCCGCTTGCCTCCGAACTTGCTGATCAAATAACCGAACTCCATCACTTTCCGCTTCCCGATATTGGCCGTTCGTGACGCAACGAGAATATGGCCTTTGCGCGGTTCAATCGGAATATCGATGCCGACCATTTGCCCGATCACCTTCGACCATACGCCCGCTGCGTTGATGACGGTGTTCGTTTTGATCGTGCCGTTCGTGGTTTCCACGCCCCGTACCTTCCGCTGCTCGTCCAGTAATACGGCCGTGACCGATGTATTCATTAGAATACGGGCACCAAGGCGGCGCATCGTAGAAGCAAGCGAATAAGTGAGCAATACCGGATTCACCGTCGAGTCAGTAGCGCATTCCAAACCGCCAAGCAAATCGTCGGCCATATACGGCCACTCATCGCGTAAATCTTGGCGATCGAGCATGCGGAACGGAAGTCCCGCTTCCTTCTGGCGAGCTACCCATCGCTCCGCGGCAATCATCTCTTCATCGCTTTCGCAGACGAGTATGCTTCCCGGCGCTCGATACTCAAATTCCTCGTCGAGCTCATGCACCAATTCGGTGATCAGTTCCTGCGATTTCAAAGACATTTGACTGTCAAAGCCGGGATCTTTATCGATCGCCAAGATGTTGCCGTCACATTTCGATGACGTTCCTCCCGCGACCTCTCCCCTTTCCACAACAACGACGTCCATACCAAGCTTTGCTGTGTAATAAGCGATCGCCATCCCGATGATACCTCCGCCAATAATAACAACCTCTGCCGAATCCGAATTCATCGTTTATACCACTTCTTTCCTATTACAGAACGATAAGTTCTTTGTTCGACTTCATCAGCACTTCAATGCCTGTTTCGGTAACGACAAAATCATCTTCGATTCGAACGCCACCGAAGCCTGGAATGTATATGCCTGGTTCGACCGTCATCACCATGCCAGGCTGCAAAATATCTTCGCTTTGCTGCGACAACCGCATTGGCTCATGAATTTCGAGACCGAACGCATGACCGAGACCGTGACCAAAAAATACTCCATAGCCGTAGCCTGCGATAATATCTCTGGCGAGCGAGTCGCCGTCTTTGCCAGACATGCCGGGTTTCAACCCTGCGAGCGTCGCGAGGTTCGCTTCCAACACAATACGGTAAATCTCTTTATGATTATCAGTCGGCTTACCGATAAAGACGGTACGAGTCAAGTCAGAGCAATACCCTTCATAGCTTGAGCCAAAATCGAGCGTAACGAATTCATTTGCAGCCAGCAGCTTATCGCTCGCCAAGCCATGCGGTAAAGCTGACCTTTCACCGGATGCTACGATCGTCGAATATGCTGAAGAAGT
The DNA here is from genome assembly GCF_012935325.2 of Paenibacillus sp. PL91. Lineage (GTDB taxonomy): Bacteria > Bacillota > Bacilli > Paenibacillales > Paenibacillaceae > Pristimantibacillus. The sequence continues at coordinate 42,728 of NZ_JABBYG020000017.1, read as the reverse complement.
TGCTCCATTTTTGCGCATAAAATATTCAAGCTCCGCAGACACGTCTCGCTCGGAAATGCCCGGCTTCAAAATACCCAAAATATGTTCGAACGCTAATTCGGTAATTTTAACGGCATTACGAATGTAGCCCAATTCCTTCTCATCCTTAATCCCGCGCAGCTTTTCGACGATATTCTCGGTTGGAACGAGCTCGATGCCAGGAAACTGCTCTTGGAAACCCGTATAAGCTGCAAATGTGACGTTGTTCTTCTCAAAACCCAACTTTTTCACGCCAAGCGATTGAATCGCTTCTAAAATCGATTCGGACGGCTTGATCGCATGTTGAATGATTTCATACGCCTTTGCTTGCTCGGCAGCTTGACTGGAATAGCGAAAATCGGTGAACAGCAGCGCTTTTTCCTTCGTAATGAGAACATATCCCGCCGAACCTGTAAAACCGGTTAAATACCTGCGGTTAAAAGCATTTGTAATAAATAGTGCATCCAGTCCACAACCATCAAGCTGCTCCCGGACTCGTTTAAGACGCAAAGCTTCCATAGAAATCAACCTTCCTCACACTTGAGTTGAACTCGCTTGAACAATATCGATCTCTGTTCCCTGTATTTAACACAATAAATTATTATTCGACTTAGTTAACTGTCAATTGAGGTTTACCCCTTAATTCCCGTAAGCGTGATCCCCTCAATAAAATACCGCTGCGCGAAAAAAAACAGTAATAGGATCGGAGCCACGATCGTTGCTGAAGCAGCCATCAAAAATCCCCACTGCGCATTGTACAAGCCCTTGAAGGTCGCAAGTCCTAGCGCAAGCGTAAATTTCTCATTGCTGTTCAAATAAATGATCGGTCCAAGGAAATCATTCCACACATCAATAAACGAGAAGATTCCTACAACAATTAATGCCGGCTTCGCCAACGGAAGGATAACTCTCCATAGCACCGTAAAGGGTCTTGCGCCGTCCATATAGGCCGCTTCGTCCAACTCCTTCGGAATGCCCATAAAAAATTGCCGCAGCAAGAAAATATTGAAGGCGCCGCCCCCGAACCATGCCGGAACGGTTAATGGAACAAACGAGTCTAGTGCCCCCATGCTTTTCCATAACATAAACGTAGGAATCAACGTGACCGCATATGGCAGCATCATCGAACCCAGTAGCAGCGCAAATACGAAGTCTCTTCCCGGCCACTTCAACCGGGCAAAGCTGTAAGCCGACATGATGCTTGTAATCAACACCCCGCTAACAGTAAACAATTCAATCGTCATCGTATTTATGAAATATTGCCCGAATGGAACGGACGTCAGCGCTTCTGAAAAATTGCTCCACATGAATGGCTCTGGAATCCATTGCGGCGGAAAAATGAATATTTGACTGTTTTCCATTAAAGAACTGCGAAGCAGCCACAGAAACGGAAAAATCATTACTGCGCTTCCTGAAATCAAAATCAAATAAACCAAAATTCGGGCCGGCGATATTTTTTTGCCAGTTCGCAAGGCACTATTCACTCGAACAGCAACGGTGGAATCAGCCATTATCTTCCCCCCTCTTCATAATGAACCCATCTCTTCGACGATTTAAATACAATTAACGTCAAGGTCATAATGATAATGAACAAAACCCATGCCAATGCTGAGGCATACCCGATTTTCGATTCCGTAAATGCCTTTCGGTACAAATAATACACATAAAATAAAGTCGAGTTGTTCGGCCCGCCTTCCGTCATGACATACGCCTGATTAAACGCTTGGAAAGTACCGATCAACGACATAACTAAGTTGAAGAAAATCGTAGGCGTCATGCACGGAAGCGTGATATGCCAGAACTTGTGCCATCGGCTTCCGCCGTCAACCTCAACCGCCTCATACAAGTGAGAGGGAACCCCCTGCAAGCCGGCCAGAAAAATGAGAATCGTGTTACCTACGCCCCAGCTGCTCATCATAATGAGTGACGGGATTGCCGTAGATTCTTGATATACCCATTGAGATGTAGGCAATCCCACCGACATCAGCATCGAGTTCAACAGCCCGAAGTCCGGGTTGAAAATCCATAACCACAAAATCGTATTTGCGATGCTCGGAACTATCGTCGGCAAATAAAAAATCGTCCTGAAAATTGACAAGCCCTTCACCTTCTGGTTCAACAACATCGCTACCGTAAAGGCGACTACCAGCCCGATCGGCACGCTGCCTAAAGCATAATAGGAAGTGGCGTACAACGACTTCATGAACAGAGGGTCTCCGGTAAAAAGCGTTTTATAGTTATCAAAACCTACCATCTTCCAGTCGCTACCGATGCTCCAATTCGTAAGGCTGTAAAAAAATGAAGCGGCAACAGGATAAAGCGTAAAACATAAGAGCCCCAATATCGGTGGCAACGCGAAAATAATGCCCCAGTTTCGTTCCATCCGGGAAATGCCCGATGATTTCGCGCGCATTTATGACTCCCCCTTTCCTTCGTGTTATTTGTTATGTTATATAGGCCGTAATACAATTATCACAGGAAGCACTGTCAGGAACAATCGAATGAATCCACAGCTTCTTTGTTTAGGTACGTTTTTTCGTTTGGCCAATATCGGACGTTTGGAATACCATCGAGGGGGCGGTTTGTAAGAACTTACGTTGTTGACAGGAGAGGATTTTTTGGCAAAACAGCGTGGAGAAAAGGAAGGCCTCGTACCCCGTTTTCTAACATTGAGGAAGATTTAGCGTTCATTAAGGTGGAGAATGTTTAACAACGAAATCGTGGCACAAGAATCTTTCTGGACGCAATCATCAGGACTTGGTTAACCTTACGGTGGAACAATTACAACGCTCCTTTGCCGTGTGAAGCATCTAAATTATGAAAACGCTCAAAAAAAATCAAACGACTGCTCCCCGATTGAGATTCGGGAAGCAGCCGCTGCTTGAGTCTTTTATCGTTTAATACTTGACAGGGGTATGACCTGCCCTTGTACGTTGATGCTTTTATTTACTTGTCCGCATATTTCCCCTTCAGCAACGGTTGAACTTCTTTCTCCAGCTCGTCAAGCACTTCTTTCGCCGTTTTTTTGTTCGTCCAAATCATCTCTAGCGCCGGCGTAATTTTTGTACTCAATTCCGGCCAATTTTTCAGACTGGACGTAGGCGATTTAATTGAATATTTCAGCGCGTAATCCATCGCAGCCGTTTTCCATTCCGGCGGATGCACGTCACCAGTCCACATATCGATCGCGGCTTGATCGGTATAATATTTCGTTTCTACCGGCATCCACAATCCGATTTTATACAAATCCACTTGCTCCGGGTTGTTGTGAAATTTGTAAAATTCCATCGCTTCCTTCTGATGCTTCGTGTTCGCGAACACAACGCTTGCACCGGCAATATACGTCGTTTTTGGCTCTTTGAATTTCGGTAGAACACCGATACCGTAATTCAGCTTTGCTTTGGAAATATCAAGCTGAGCCCATGTTCCGTCAATAACCATCGCAACTTTGCGGGTTTGCAGACGGACATAGTTATCCGGCATATTTTTTTGCTGGATCAAATCCGGTGCGACATGATACTTGAACAACAAATCTTGCAACGACTGGAAAACCTCAACGGATTCCGGACTGTTCATCGTATATTTCATGCCCGTTTCATCGGTGATTCCAGCTCCATTGCTCGCCATGAACGGCCCCCAGGTGGAACGATCAGCGCCAAAGGAGAAGCCGTATTGATCGATGTTGTTTGGATCGAAATCCGGGTCGGCCGCCGTCTTGCCGTTTTTATCCTTAGTCAGCTTTTTTGCGATCTCCAGGAATTGATCCCAGGTCCATGCTTTATCTGCTTCGGCCGGAGGCAGGTCAATGCCTGCTTCAGTGAACAAATCTTTGTTGTAATAAATAACCATGACTTCGGCTGCGGTCGCATAACCGACAACTTTGCCCGGCTCGCTGTAATAGTACGATGCAGCCAATCGGTTTTGTAATTCCTCGGACTCCTCTACATAAGGTGTAAGGTCAAGCAATTTCCCTTCGGAGCCCCATTTCGATGCCAATGAATCCGTCAAATAGGCCACGTCCGGAAGTTCATTGGATGCCATCAATGTGTTGATTTTTGTATTATAATCACCAGGTACGTGCTCTGCGGATACTTGAATATTTGGGTGGGACTGGTTAAACGACTTTACCATGCCTTCAATAGCTTTTTTCTCTTCGTTGCTGCCCCAGAACATAAATTTTAATTTCACGGTTTCTTGCGGTTCTGTCGATTCTCCTTCTGTTGACTTGGTTCCTGTTCCTCCGTCTGTCTTGCTGCCGTCACTACCTGAGCAAGCCGCAAGCGTGAAGGTCAATACGAGTGTCATGACGATGATACACCATTTTTTCGTGTTCATGAAAACAACTCCCCTCGTTCATTTTTAAGTACACTTATATTATCGCTAGGAAGCGTATCATCGAACAATTGAATATGTCCACATATCCTTTGTTTTGGTAATTGTTTTTTCGATCCGTTACAAAAACCGTTTTCGGTATTCAGTTGGTGTAATGCCGATATTTTTTTTAAACGCCATGCTGAAATAGTTCGTGTCCGTGAAGCCTACCATGGTGGCGACATCCAATATTCTCAGCGATGAATCGGCGAGCAACTCCTTTGCGCGGTCGAAACGAACTTGTGTGGAAAAATCAGCAAACGTCTCGCCCGTCGCTTGTTTGAACCGGTTGCTGAGATATTTAGGGCTCATATTCAAGTAATCCGCAAGGTTGACCAGGCTCAGTTCCTCCGACAAATGCTCGCGAATCCATTCCTTCGCCTGTTCGATCATTCGGTATGATGGAACTTCTTTCGATAAGCGAATAGCCCGGCCGACTTCGGTAAAATAACTTGTCAAAAAACGAATCATTTCGTCGTTCGTACGGCAATTGGACATATCGACGAGCGGATTGGCGTGCAGCAACGTTTGGTTTTTCAACTTGACTTCCTTGAACAGACGAATAACAAACATCACGAGCTGGGATGCTACTAGCTTCACATCGCTCCAAAGCATCGTGCGCAAATTTTCCGACCATTCCCGCAATATGTTTATGACGTTTACCTCGTTGCCTGCGCGCATTTCGCTCAGCAAATATAGCTCTTTGTCGAGCAATCGGCTGTTCTGCGTCATCGTCACGGCCATTGACGAATAAGGAATAATTTGCCCTCCGCCAACGATGGACTTATATTCGATCGCCGCGCTCGCTTCATGATACGCTTGGTATACATGCTCCAAGCCTTGGATCGGATTGCTGATGCCGATGCTTATCGAAAGCTTCAAATACTGCGAGATCACGGATCGCAGACGGCTGGCGATATCAAGTAAAACGCTTTGCTCCTTGACACTGCCAATCAATAATACGACCCTTCCGGGCGTTTCACCGAAAGTATTAACTTGCTCATACGATTCCACCGCCTCCTCCGCAATCTTGCGATAGGCGTATTGATACAATTGACGGTCTTTGGCTGTTAACCCATCGTTCAGCGAAACAAAATCATCGATGTCGCTGCACAGCACGGCGTAATGACCGGAAGGATTGAGATGGATGCCGCTAGACGCCAGCTGATCGAGGCAATGTGCAAGCGGACGTCGCTGCTGCACAAGGTCGATCAACCATTGTTCATGAGCGGCCTTGCTATAATTGTGCACCTGCCGCTGCAGCTGCTCAACATACTGATTGCTATCCTCCCATTTCTTCACCCTTTCATTCGCTTTGACCAACGCTTTATGCAGCTCCTCGCGAACAACTGGTTTCAGCAAATAATCGGAAGCCTGCAAAGCAACCGCTTCTTTCACCCATTGAAACTCGTCGTAACCGGTTAAAAATATGATTTGCGCATCCTCGTTAACGTTGCGGATCGTTCTGGCCAATTCGATACCATTCATCTCCGGAATATTAATATCAAGCAGCAAAATATCCGGCTGGCACACCTGAAACATTGCCCATGCCGTGGTTCCGTCCTCGGCTTCGCCTACCACTTCAATGGCTAACTCGTTCCACAAATCCGATTTTTTCAAACCTTCCCGGATATAATATTCGTCATCGACAATCATCGCCTTCAGCATTGATCACGCCCCCCGGATTAGATTTTAGTCGTACTTTCGATCACCTTACCCTTCTTATCCAGAAGTGGGATCCTTATGGAGACGGTCGTATACTTTCCTGCCTCGCTCTTAATTTCAAGGCCATACCCAATATCAAAACGCAAATAAATGCGGTCATGCACATTTTTTAAGCCATAAATTTTCCCCGATTCGCTGACGGTCAGCGCATCGACGATTTCCCGCAGCCGTTCTTCTGGAATGCCATGTCCGTCATCGCTGACGCTGAACTTGATCGCTGTTTCCGACAGCTCGCCCGAAAGCATGATCATTCCCGGGCTTGACCGTCCTTTTAAGCCGTGATGGATCGCATTTTCAACGAGCGGCTGCAACAAAAGCTTGGGCATCATATAGCGAGCCATTTCTTCGTCCACCTCGCAAATCCATTCGAATTTATCTTTGAAACGGAACTGCTGTACCTTCACATAGGCGGTAACGTGCTCGACCTCATCGGCCACCGTTATCAAATCGTTACCCCGATTCAACGAGATACGGAAAAACTTGCCCAACGCGCCGATAACCTCGCTCATTTCCAGCTGGTTGTTGGAAACAGCGAAGCCGTTCAACGATTCCAGCGTGTTGTATAAAAAGTGCGGATTGATCTGTGCTTGAAGCACTTGAATTTCTGCTTCTTTACGTTTGAGCAGTGCATCGTAAACTTGATCGTTCAGCTTGCGATTTTCCTCCATCATCCGTAAAAACCTCTCGCCGATTTGACTGACTTCGTCGTCTGCATTAAATTGATAGTTATGCAAAGATGGTAAGTATTGATTGATGACCATCATCGAACGCAGCCTGCTGAGCGGGCGCCTAATAGAATTGCCAAAAAGCAGCGCGAAAATCCATCCGATAATAAGTACACACAAAAACGTTTGAATCGTAAAATCGCCGATTTCGTTCGCATCCTCTAACAGTTTCGAATCCTCGATAATTGAAATCATGCTCCAGCCGGTTCTTTCATTGATGACTGAAGCGCCGAAGTACTTTTTGGCATCCCATAGTACTTGCTGCTTGGATGTTGTGAATTTTTGTTGGCGCAGCTTGTCCACGATTTCATGCTCTCTAATCGGATCCTCCGATCGGGGCATATGGTACATCAACTCTCCTCGGTCATCCCATATGAACAATTGCGATTTCTCCGTCGGGTTTAAAAATTGCAACCCTTTAAAGAAGGCATCTTTATCGATTTCCAGCATGACAAATCCGAGATCTTCAAAATTGCCTCCGGTTTTTTTGAGTAGCTTGACGACAACCATCCTCTGAGAATAAGCTTCTTCATTGACGCTGCCAAAAGGGTCCTTGTTGATCCACATAACTGCATTTTTGGTCAACAGCTCTTTATAATAACTGTTCGCTTTTTCAGGACTCATCATGTTGCTTGAACCAAATGTAATCGAATCGGTACCGCGGTAAAAATGTTTTTTATTTGTACCGTGTTTTGAATAAATTAAATATGACGTTATAAAAGGTTTCGTTTGCGTATAAACATTCATTATTTTAGAAACTTTGTCAACATTACGAAGATAGGCGTAATCATCCATTTTTTTGTCGGTCAAAATGCCTTGAAGCTCTTGGTTTCCCAAAATAACGTTTGTTAAATCATTAACGTCACTATTGACTTGATCCATGTAGAAATCCGCCATATTCAACGAAGCTAACGCCTGATTTTTAGCTTTGGAACCGAGTTTATCGGCAGTGATATTGTAAAATATAGTGCTCAATATGACCATCGGCATGACAACAAGCGTGGTCGTTAACCAAAAAAATTTGCCGCGGATTGTGTTGATATTAATATATTCTCTAAAAATGCGGATCACAAAAGCACCTCCGGAACGTGTATGAGCACTTCTTTGTGATCTAGCATATCACGAACTTGATCGAACTATGGATCATCTATGTAATGGTAAATAAATACCCCAGAAGCTGGTTAGACCATCCGCTGGGGAATGAATGTGAGCTTGTTAAACGTGCTCATGTAGCCATACTAGCATTTCACCCGGCTCACGGTTTGCCCAAGCATAATATGGGATTGCTTTTACTTGAACATTTGTGCTGGCAAAAGGAACAGTTGTGTACAAGCTGTTGTCATCGTATGAGGTTTCGTCGGTGCGCCATGCACCGCCACTCAGGACAACTACGCCTTCGAGCAACCCATCTTCATAACTTACCGTGAATTCGCTAGAGGCCGAAACGCGAATGTCACGCAAGTTGGCGCCGTTATCCGCTTCTTCCAGGCAAAATACGATCGGGCCGCGCTGCAATGCCAGCTTGCCTACATTTTCACGCACCTTCGGATTGGAGCGCACCTTCTCCACCGCCATCGGCAATACAAGCTCAATCCGGTCGCTATTGTGCCATACTCGTTTGACTTTTGCATACCCTTTATTTGTCGCTAATTCGACGGCTTCACCGTTAACCTTCAGCGCTGCGCCTTTGCACCATCCCGGCAAACGGAGAGCAATCGTAAATTCGGCCGGTTGCTCCATAAAGACCGTCAGCGTAATATGTTCATCCCATGGGTAGTTGGATTGCTGGGTCAATTGTACCTGTTGTCCGCCGATCGTTTGATTTGCTTTGCCGCCGATGTACAAATGGACGAACCATTCCTGTTCAAGTTCGTTATACGAATAAATGTATTGTCCAAGCGATGCGATCAAGCGGGCGACGTTCGGTGGACAGCAAGCGCAGCCGAACCAAGCTTGTCGCGTTCTGATCACCGACCGCAAATCTTCGCGAATGTCGCAGGCGGATGGCCATACTTCCAGCGGGTTGACGTAAAAATAACTTTTTCCATCAAGCGATATGCCGCTCAATATTCCGTTGTACAGCACGCGCTCCATCACATCTGCATATTCCCGATCCGCTTCGATTTGCAGCATACGGCTCGCCCAGAACATGAGGCTGATCGATGCGCACGTTTCCGTATAAGCCCGGTCGTTCGGCAAATCATAATCCACGGTGAATGATTCCCAGTATTCGTTCGAGCCGACGCCGCCGGTAATGTACATTCTTTTTCGGGTCACATTTTTCCATAGCTCTTTGCATACGTCCAGAAGCTCGCGATCGTTGTATTCCGCGGCGAGATCGGTCGCTCCGCTGAATAAATACAAAGCGCGGACGGAATGGCCTTCGGCCGTCTTTTGCTCTCGCACCGGTAAGTGCGCTTGAAAATAATCCGCTTTCCTTCTGGCTACCCGATGCTCCGTTCGCCCGGATTCCTCGATATCGTAAAAGTATGGCTCTTGGCCGCGTTCCTCAACAAAATAACGGCTCAGCTCCAAATAGTTCTTGTTACCGGTTACATGATACAGCCTGACCAACGCAAGCTCGATTTCCGGATGCCCGTCGTAACCCCTGATTTGCCCGGGCTTTGTTCCGAACACATCCACCATATGGTCGGCGTAAAGGCTCATGATGTCGATGATTTTCCGTTTTCCCGTAGCCTCATAATAAGCTACGGCTGCTTCGATCAGATGTCCTCCACAATAAAGCTCATGATCGTCACGCAGATTTGTCCACTTTTTCCCTGGTTTAGCTACCGTAAAATACGTATTCAAGTAGCCGTCAGCTTGCTGCGCTCGCTCCAGCAAATCGATCACACCGTCGGCAATCGCTTCGAGCTTCTCGTCACGCTTGACGGACAAAGAGTATCCGACGGCTTCCAGCCATTTGGCCAAATCGCTGTCCTGGAACACCTGCCCGTAATAATCTGTCTTCAGCTCCCCGGCGGCAATGCGGAAATTTTCTACCGTGTGGCTCGGCTCGGAGTCAAGGATTTCGTCATTCAATGCATCCCATTGGTAAGGAATCACCGTTTCGCGGACGAGCTTTTGCCTTTTTGCCCAAAAAGAGTCGTCTATCGTTACATTTTTTATCGGTATGGCATTCATATGTTTTATCATCTTGTTGTTCCTCCTCTGGTCAATTCACTAGAATTGTCTATTATGATAGCATCGGAGAATCGGCTTTGTCGGTAGTCTAATAACAACATTAGGTGGACAAAACTGACTTTCCGGATTACTCTTTACTTTGGAGGTTGAATTCCGGAGTAAAGGAGGAATAACAGCAGCATGCAACTGTTAAAAACGAGTATTACCATGCCTCTTGAATTCGTCTCGGCGGGGCATTTCGTGACTGATGAGCTGTGGACGCATTCGCAACGGACGATCGACAGCTTTGAGCTTATCATTGGCGTGAAAGGAACCTTGTACATGCAGCAGGACGATGAAAAATACGAAGTTCGTCCGGGTGATGTACTTCTGCTGCTCCCGAACCGCATCCATCAGGGATTTGCCGCAAGCGGCAAAGACACCTCGTTTTATTGGATCCACTTTTTATGCCCGGATGCTTCCCACATTGCCGATGAAGAATTCCACGAAGAAATGTATATGCTGCAAACCAATCCGGAATCGCACCGAATCAATACGGCCATCTACATCCCTTTATTCTCAACACCTTCCGGCATCGAAAGATTGAATATTTTATTCCATCAATTGCTTCACATCGCGTATTCCGATTATTCGTCCCGTTATGCTGCCGGATATATGGCTACTTCTCTTCTCCTCGAATTATCCGAACAGACGATATCTGGCCTCCGGACGACCATAGAGCAGACGCCTACTGATAAAAACTTGGCAAACATCTTAGAATGGGTGCGCATCCATGCAATCGAACCGATCAGCGTAACGACGCTTGCCAATAGATTCAATTACAACAAAGATTATTTGTCGAGGTTTTTCAAACGGAAAACGGGGATGAATTTGCAGGAGTACATTCACGCCTTAAAGCTTTCGAAAGCGAAGGATTTGCTGGTGCACACTCGGCAAAGTATCAAAGAAATCGCCTATGCGGTAGGCATCGCGGATGAGAAATATTTCATGCGACTCTTTAAAAAATACGAAAAAATAACGCCCACGGAATTCCGTAAGGCGTATTATATGACTCATTTGAACAAACAGTAGGGAGTGTATTATACTTGTGCATCCTAATTAATAAATGACTACCTATAAGCTAAAAAGCCTGCTTTTAATGGGAGGATCAGGGATTTTTTCGAACCCTCCCCATCCATGGCCAATTGCCTTTAGCCGCTTTGGGGCGATAAACCTGCGTAATCTTATTTTAAATAATTGTGTTTGATCGTAAAGATTTCTACTTTGTTAACGATTGTATCCATTATTTCATGGAGTTCTTTTAAAGCATCCGCTTCACTACGGTATCTTGTAAATACTATGTCTTCATTGACTAATAAATCATATAGGTTTGGAACTTCTTGATCTTGGTTTTTCCTGGTTTTAGCTACCTGTACATCATTTGCATTTATAATTCTGCTATCAGTTTTAATACAAATATGCCAACCCCCACTATTTATTTATAAATATCTTCCTATTCCTTCATCCTCTTTTGGCTATAAGCACTTATACATTGAATACCTCCGCTACGGCCTCGAATGAAACAACCTTGTTCTTTCCCGTTTTTTTCGCTCTGTACATCGCATTATCAGCATTTTTTATTATTTGATCGGTCGTTAATCCTTCTTCATATGCAGCATGACCTATACTGGCGGTGACGGTTGTTTCACTTTCTATCCGGTACCGAATTTTCTCTGCCAATTCCGCAACGTCGACATCAGGGTCCTCAATCATCATCACCATTTCTTCCCCGCCGTATCGCCCAGCAATCCCGACTCCTTCTCCTTCTTCCTTCAGGATCGAGCTAACCAATTTAAGGGCTTTGTCGCCCTCCTCGTGTCCACGAGTATCATTTAATTTTTTAAAGTTGTCCAGATCAAAGAAAATGATTGATATGGGTACCTTTTCACTCACCATAAATGATACCGTGGTATAGAAATAGAATCTGTTGTAGAGACCGGTTAGGGAATCACTTGTGGATTTCTGGTATACGTTATCCATAAGCTCAATTACTCTATCAAATAGAATTACAAAAAGAACTGCGTATAATCCTACTCGAAAGAGATTATCAATTGCTTGTAGAAAAACCAACGGCTCCCCTACCAAACTATTAATTAAGTTTGCTATCACGGCGGCTGTATAAAAGCTCAATCCCAATAGGTATTTCCGACTCGGATTCAGCAAAGGATATACCGTGTAAAAGACAAGAACCACTAGTAAAAGCTGATAGACGCCCCCAACGATGGGGAAAATGGAAGATAATACAGCCAGACCCAAGAGGACGTAAACGCTTCTAGTGAGCCTTGTACTTGTCTCTGCATAAAGCTGATAAACCCCCATGTTCGCTAATATGAATGAGGCTGCATTGAACAGGTTCCTAATGAAATTAAAGCCAGGACTCTCACCACTCCCAAGCAACCCTGCTCCTAGCAAAACAATTTGTTCAACCAGCATAATGGCCATACAAAGTGCAAGCGTCAGGTACGCCCGCTTCTTTCTATGTATGAGCAGTTGAATGGCCAATAAAAGCATGAGGGTCAAAACAAGAATGTTCAAGGAAGCGTAGTAAACTACACCTGGGATGCCTGTAAATATAGTTGACATAAATCATTCTTCCTTTCAGACAGACCGACTAATTCCCATTTAAAATGAATTGTGTGAAAATGTAAGTTGTCATAGCCACATTTAGAACCAGCAGGAGCGGGATTCCAATAACGAAGGACATATGCTTGGTTTTGTGTCGATACACTCGCAACCCTACTTTTCCAAGTGCACCGCCAACGGCTACCATAGTAAACAGCTGCTTTTCAGGTGTTCTGCGACCTCCGTTACGAGCTTGTGACTTATCTGATCCCATTAATACGAATGCTCCTAGATTAATAATGAGGAGATAAAAAATGACTATATTCATTTGTGGTTATTCCTCACTTTCAGTGAAACGAGTCCATTAATAAGGAAACAAATATCTGATTATCTGATTTACTCTTTCTCAATGGCATTAGAAACAGTGGATTCAAGCCATTCTTGAAGCGATTTATTTGTTTCTTTCGCTTTATTGACCAATTTTTCTTTTTCCTTCTCCTGTAAATAGAACGTTACTGGAGAAAGTCCTGTATCGATGAGCGTACCATCATATTTTGGCGTTATCTCACCTGATCTTATGAATGTTTTTAGTTTGTCAATCATATCTGGATGTGTTGATGGCAATATACCGGTTAGAACGGACTTCTTTACTTCAACCTGTATAGCTTCACCGATTTGTATGCGAAGATTTGCAGGACCAAGCAGCTTGAAAAATTCATCTATAATTGCATAAATCACTGAATCCGGCGTAATCGGTACTGGAAATTCAAACACAGCATATCCATAACTGGTAATAGCTTTACGATCGGTAATACTGGCAGCCGGCTTCCATCCTTCATTAATTGCTTGTTCAAGTGGAATCCATTCATCTGTACTGACTTGTAGCTTAACTTCTACCTTATTTCGGTTTATCCGCTTCATACTACATACACGAGCTAACCTATTTCCCATGCGGTATGGTTGAAATAAATAGACCTTCGATTTACGATCGTAAATCGTATCATATCTGCCTGAATCCGGATGATTTATTGCATATATTTCGAGATCGGATTCTTTAATAAAATACGTTCGCTTACCACGAAATTCCGCCTCATAATAGGGCAATCCCTTTTTAAATAGCTGATGAATGTATGTCGTGGATCGACCAATTCTTTTTGCTGCTTGCGCTGAAGTTAAGTCATCTTTTACATAAGCAGGTTTAATGCGCTCAATCTCTTCTAGAGTGAATCTGTAGCCCCCATCCCCTTTATGTGTCATCCGATTTACGGGTTCAAGACGCTTTGCAGGATCTTCAAGGTTCACGATTTTATATATCGACGCAACTGTAATATTCAATTCTTTAGCGGCCTGGGCCGTATCTAAATACACGCTCATCATACTGTCCTTTCTTTGCTCATTTTCTGAAGGATACTTAATTTTCATAGTTATTCATAAGTAATTTGGTGCGTCATATTTACCTGCTATTCATTGCGTATCTCTTTATAAAGACCATAAAATGGGAACTGTAATAAAGACATGTTTTATTATTTATGCTGTAAAAAAAATTCAGGCTCAATAGTTTTGTTATGCTTGTTCTTTCAACATTACTTAAGACAGTCTTGGAAGGAAGCCTATGTTTTTATGGTAAGGTTGTCTACGATAACGGAAGGAACTTAGCATGGACATACGTTTCATAACTAATTGCCTGCTCTCTAACCTATGGAATCTACCTCATAATTTCAAACCATGAGTAAGCAAATATTCAAACGGTGTTCATAACATCAATTCCGGTTCCAGGATCCTCAGAAGCCGTTCTGCATCCATTGACGTCCCTTCGCCATTCAAAACGCCGTACCGGAAATCATCATCCAACGGACCCCACAAGACAAACTTTCCATCTCGGATTTCATCGCAGTACCTTTCACCGAAAGTGAGAGAAAGGACACAGAAAGTATCATCCTCACCGTATTTCCCTAGAATGTCGGTGGATACGCCAACCGCATTCAATTCCGTGCGATTTTCCAAGTTGTTCGCAACAAGAATATAGGCCTCATCCCCACCTTGACTTTCGTCACTTCAAGGCTCTTACGCACGTTCAAAACCGCTTGTTTATTCATTTCAAAAACCTCCCATGTATTTGATTATTCAAACGGTGTTAAAGCTATATGTTAAAAACTCAATAATGAAATCCGATAATTAAATAGAAGTTTTAAAAAAATAACACCTTAGAGGAGCGAAAAGTTGTCGTGTCAATATTTATTGGAATTGTTCTTTTTATTTTAATGGGTGCATTAGCCCGCTCTTATCCTGCACTTACAATTATTATAATTTTTGGTGGGCTGGTTCTCGGCTATTTTGTTGGTTTTTTAGAACCATTAATTAACGAACATGAGGGCTGGCTTGTTGCTGTGTTTATTGGTTTCCTTTTAGGTGTTATCAGTAGATTTATTGATCCAGATTAAGTAATGACTGAAAATAGTAACGGCAGTCGATGTTAACGGCTAATAAGTAGACATCTTTAGCACCTCCCCTTCACGCCCTATTTAGGCCCATTCATATGGGTCTTTTTTTTCCCTTCCATTTCATCTATCCGAAACCCCCAATGTCCTTGAATATTCAGACTGTTTTTGTGCCTATTAGTTAGAATCCAAATGTCCTGTTTCAATGGCATCTTTCAAATTGTCAAAAGCCTCAAAAGCACAAGTACCTAGCCAAAACCCATCTGCTTCCTTGCTGTTTTCAATCCATTCGAGCAGGTTTCCGCACTTATTAATCTTCCAGCCAATTAAACCCCTCCTATGTTCGTCAATAAACGGTTCATTTCTTAGTAAGATCGTACGTTCTGTTTCCACCGTATAATTCCTGTTGTATGATTGCACTAACATAATGCTGATACATAGTGCTGGAGGTAATTTGGTGGGTCGTTGGAGCTTTAGAAACAATGTGAGAAACGCAGTAAGAGAGTCTGTAAGACAATATAATAGTGAGCAAAGCCGACGAGGGCGTGCTCCCCGTAATTCCAACAATAATGATTCATGGCTCGGGTGTTTGTCGTTATTGATAATAGGACTATTATTGATAGGATTCTACATCTTTTACACTTATCAAAAATCATAATTTTCATGCTTGTCCGTTATTCGGTCAGCATTTCTCATAGTATTTACAGGCTCGTTAGATGCTTATCGATCCGGGGCTGCCTCGGGCAATTCGGTTCATAGTTTACTGAGTGTTGCTTGTGTTTCCTTGCTAATGGTAAAATGAATAAATTGGAAATAGGTGAAAGAATGAGCGAAATAATTGGGCGCCATGTCGTAAAACGCAAAGTGCCCAATATTCACTGAATTACATAATGTCTCCCTTTCCCAATCTGTGAGCTTTTTCCATTAGTTGTAATGCTTTTGTTCTAAGCCTGCCAGCTCTATCAAGCTCACCTTGTAAAGAGGCTCACTTTGACCTTGTTTCCTTTTATGCGAAGGGAATGGCTACAGTAACGCCTCTTTAACCGACTTAAGAATTCAATAGCAATTGACTGACGATACCATTTCTCGCTTGTCTACATAGCATGTGTTGGATTTTTCCATTTTGGTCGGTTGCACTTACTCCAAGTCCCCCCTTGTTTATCATTTTTCATCCTCATGACAATTTTTTTATTCCCATATACTAATTAATATATATACAACAATAATACCATACGAAGCTATTTTTTCATATCGTTTACCACTTGTCGAATTCCTTCCTTTTAAGTAGTGTCTTTTCGTGTTTCTATTTATATATTTATATATTTATGAATAATCAGTTATAAAAAAACTAATTATCTATTATTTTTTCTTTGTGTTTGTTCCTGCACTATTTTTCACGATATACTATTTACATAAATTTTCTTTGGGAAATACAGTTTATGAGTTTCTCTATAAAGGATGTGTGCTTATTGAATACTATCTCCCCTCTACAGCTATATACGAATAATGTCTTACCTGTACTTGAATCTTTAATTGATCCACAACTCATACATAGATTAACTGATAATCAATTCTATTCATTTATACATTCGTCAATCATAACAACAGAAAATGATAATGGTGAATATGACTACTCTTCGCTTTCAAATCTCGGAATGGTCTATTTGTACCTGCATAGAAGAAATGGCAGCCGTAAACCAAAAACAAATAGTGAATACGCTCGCGATCTCATTCAGTTTTTACGCCATGTAACCGAGAACGATATCTCGGATATTCGTCATCTGAAACGATCACAGATTGAGGCATACCAAAAGTGGATTGAAATTAAATATCCGAAAAAGAAGACGCAAGCGAAAAAGATCGCTATTCTCTCATCCTTCCTCTCATGGTGTTTTGATGAGAAATACTTGAAGCGGGATTTGACGCGCGGTCTTACTGGCGTTATCTTAGATAAATCTCAAATTCCAGATCGAGAAATATCCCCTGCTTCCCTGCAGGCTGCTGTACATTTTTATGCAAACGATCCTAAGTTCAAAAGCCTGATGCTACTATTGGCGAGTACAGGATTGCGGATTAATGAGATCATAACGCCGAAGTGGAAAGACCTTTACCTCGACCCCATTCGAAATAAATACTATGTACGAACCAAGACAAAGCGTGATGGTGAACGACATGCTCACATTAAAAATTATGTTCTGCAAGAGTTATTCGAGTATCGCCGGCGACTTGGATTAAACACCATCATTGATCCAAATGATGAGTCCCCCTTCTATCCAAATCGGAATGGAAAGCATTATCTACTATCGAGCTTGTCCGCCATCGTGACCAAAAAGCTGGCTGCGGCCAATCTCAGGACGGAACGTAATCAGAAAACGACTGCGCATTATTTCCGACATTATTTTGCTCGTGCTGCTTTTAATAGTGGAGCTCCATTAGATAAAATAGCAAAGACGCTTGATCATTCATCTAGCCGGACAACAGAGGAAAACTATCTATCGCGTGACATTAAAAAGGATAATGACGTCAGTGAATACGTTGATATTCCTGGCTTTGAGGAGAAGAAAGAATATGGCGTCTGATGATCGTGAATTAGTTATTCGTTACATGGTTGGGTCCACATTACCGTTGGTACTTAATCGAGACATTGAAAAAATTAAAAGCGTCAGCTCGATGAACGCCATAGTACGTTATCTTGAGAGTATCCAGGTAGAAATTAATGAAGAACTAATAAAAATACGAGCACAATTAAGACTAAATCAGATTAAGATAATTGAGCTTGTATCCAGAGAGGGAATCCAATGCCGATATGTATCAAATGGATATGAACAACGAATTGACATGCTTCCGTCAATAATTAAAATTGCATGTGATCGACACCTGCAGGAGCTTATGGGATTATCATCGGAAGAGTAACAATGAGAAGGGAAAACAAATCATGATTACGACAGCAATATTATGTACCTGCGGAATAGCGATTGGATTATGGCTTGGCGGTTGGATTAATTCGTTCTCAAAGCGCTATACAACCGAGGGGATTGATACATATACTCCAGTACTGCCGGTGAGGATCTTAGCTGCATTGGCTTTCTGCCTTATTGCAGCATTTGTGAAGGTATCAATAGAGTGGGTAATTGCCCTGCCTTTCGTCGCTGCGCTCCTTACAGCATCGGTTTGCGATTGGCGTCATATGATAATACCAGATAAGATTATTATTCCTGGTATATTCTTAGTAGCATGTCTTCGGATTTTTATTAGCCCGCTTCCCTATTGGGATTATGCACTTGCTGCATTTCTTGGCGGGATGATATTCTTTTGTTTTAAACTAATTGGGAGACTACTAGTGAAAGAAGATGTCGTAGGAGATGGTGATATTAAACTCCTACTATTAACAGGTTTTGTACTTGGATTGAAACTCACACTTTTGTCATTCCTCGTATTCTGTTTCGTCGGTACTCTCATTGGAATTTATCAAATAGTAAAAAATCGCAAATACAATGAAACCATTTTACCTTTCGGCCCAGTTATCTCCGGTGCTACGTATATCAGTTATATATGGGGGTCTGACTTTATTAGAGGTGCTTACACCCATCTTTTATATTAAAGCTGCCGCTTATCGCTATAAGTACAATTCTTTTCTTATTGCTCCCGTATAAATGGATTGAGGTAACAAATGTAAAAATAAAATAAACCATTAGACTGAGAAAATAAAGTTATAGACTACAATATCCTATGTACGCTTAGGGAGAAAGGATCTGGAAATTCATGAATAAGTTTTCAACATATAATCAATCGGTGATCTATTGGAAACAATATCAGAAGTTTTTTCCTGAAGAAATGCAGATAAATGAAAACCATTTACCAACAGAAGAATGGATGACTTGGAACAATGTTTATATACATCTGGATCGTATGCCTGTTCCGCATGCAAAATTAAAAATTGTTTTCATTCATGGTGCTGGTGGCAATGGCAGATTGTTGGCACCTTATGCACGAATACTGCAAAAATACGGTTATGAAGTAGTGTCACCGGATCTACCGCCTTATGGTTTAAGTTATTTAAATTCGGTAAAATTATTGGATTATCAGCTTTGGATTGACATACTTATTGAATTGATTGATCAGGAATTGAAACAGGACGGCAAACCTATTATCTTACTAGGCACCAGTATAGGAGGCATGTTAGCTTATCACACCGCTGTACAAAGTAAGCGAGTCAAAGGGTTAATTGCAACGACATTTGTTGATACGAGTGATTCGAAAGTTCGTGATCAGTTAGCACCTAACAAACTCACTAGTCGGTTAGGAAAATTTTTAATGGACAAATTTCCTTTTTTATTAGATTCCTTGCATATCTCTGTTAATAATGTATCTCGGATGAAATTGATTACAAACAACGTCGAAATGACCAAACTCATTATGAATGATGCTCATGCGGCAGGCACGAAAATCCCTTTACGCTTATTAAGAACGTTCTTAAATATGAAACCGTTAATAAAACCTGAGAATTTTGATGTTTGTCCGGTATTACTCGTTCATCCTCAGTTAGACCCTATGACTCCTTATAGCTTCAGTAAACCGTTTTTTGAAAATATAAAATGTAAAAAAGAATGTGTAGTTTTAGAGGGTGCTGGTCATTTTCCGATTGAACAACAGGGGCTGGAGCAGATGAATGTTGCTGTGCTTTCTTTTTTGAAAACAGTAGAGAATGAATTATAAGTAGCATAGACACCAGCTAAAGTGCTGGCCATTAACGATTGTGTTAAAAACCAGTCTAACACATTATTTTCGTGTTTTTGACTGGTTTTTGCTTATTAAGATCGAATAGTCTAATACTTATTTTTCAACGGCAAACGATTTTCTCGCATAAAAAGCGCGTCAAATCAACATCGTGAGTCTAATACTTTATTTTTATTGGACACGTGGCATCTACAAGGATAAATAAAGTCACATTTAATATATCAACCAGCTGCATATCTGTTTTATATTTTAGTGTATGGATAGTGTATCACTCCACAAGTCGATCCCCAATAAAATGCATTCTCTTAATTACCTTCCCTTCCTTACTTTTGTCATAACTATAGTATTCTTTTTGTGGGTCGGCATCTGACCAAATTATTGATGCAATCAGATCATGCTTATGATGTTCTATCCGATCTGTATCCATGTAGCTTTCATCAGGCTGCCAGTCTCTTGGAAAATCCTCATTTTCCCTATAGAAGTTCATATAAAAAATCCCATTTTTCCCTTCTATTACTTTAATTTGGCCTTCAACTGGATGATCCTTATTGTATTTTTCAACTAATTCTTTCAATTGCATTAAATCTTTCGGTGGATTTAGAATCATATAGTGCTTTCTAACAGTCACCATTTCTTCATCCTTTTTACCAAAGACCTCTTCTGTATTGGCAATTTCGAAAATCTTTGTATCCTCGCTTGATTCCTTATTCATTGCACATCCAATTAAGTATGATGAAATTAAGAATATACCAATAATTAAAACTAGAATTTTTAAATTAACTTTAATCACAATTCCCCCTCGAAATGGTATATCCATTTCAATTAAAGTAACAAAGGGCTTATATTTCCCATCATATTTATCATAATGCTGTAAGACAAATCAGGCACGAAATCCTGCTAAGTTGACAAACATCTTCTCAACATCTGGCTGATCTAACCCAAAATGATCATATAAGTGAACATTCATGACACCTTTAAAGTGATTGTTCTCTACTGAAAAATCTTTTACTGATACGGTATTCCCCCAAGTATCATTTACTGTAATTGTAAGTCCATATATTATCACTCGGAGTGCTATACGTCGGGTAAGAAGCTTCCTGCTGAATATAATGATAAAATTCATTTACATTCTTTGTATTGTATCAAACTGAAGTGCTGCCAAGCTACCTCCATTTTTCTCTAGCTCATTAACTAATGCATTTTTAACAAATTCAACATAGGATTTTGTTGTCTCATACTCTCGGTCTTCATTTGTTAAAGTCTTGTTGCTAAACTCTGTACCAGTTCCATCTTCAAAATGATCAATCATATCTAAAACAACATTTTCCTTATCTCCCGTAGAAGAGATTTTTTCAAGCCTCGGCAGCTGTTTTTTTTATGTGTCTTATTAAGCTATTGTTACCCGTTAGCTTAACGAAGGACCGTGTCCTTAGGTCTTCAAACTGCCCTGATGAATGTTTCTTTAGCCCGGACAACGAGCGATGAATACAAATTCTAGTCCAGGACGATCTGGTGCATCTCGAATATCCTCGACAAGGAAATTAGTGAAGCATAAGGATTCAATAATTTCGGACTGACTCCGGAACCTTAGTGTCGAGTCCGAGCTTATTACTGCCCCGTCTCTTTGGAACACGAATGTCTGACGGAACGTAACTAAGGGCAGTTGCACATCCAGCAGATCCACCCACTTCTCTACCTTTCCGATTTCTGGCACTTCAATTACCTGATAGGTCTGGTCGCGGTTCCAGTCCTTCCACGCCGCCTTTGAAGGATCCCGGACCTCGAATACAAGCCGTCCTCCACCAGGTCGAAGAATACCACGACAAATACGAAGTGTTGACATCCAATCTTCATCAGTTACAAAGACTTGTGCGGCGTTTCCGGTCATCGTCACTAGATCTGCTTGCATTCCAGCGAGCATTGGAGCCGTTCCATGAATCCATTTGACCCGATCTGCATCAGCCTTACGGCATGCAACTTTGAGTGAGGCAGCGGCTGGGTCGATCCCAATGACTTCCTTACTTAGTGCAGCAAGTCGACAAGCAAGGATTCCGGTTCCGCAACCAATATCAATTACGGATTTAGCACCGAATTCGTCTGTCATTGCAATGTACGGGTCAAGATCTGGACGTTCAGCTGAATCAAAAAAATCGTAAACATCTACAAGTCTCGACTCTTCAAATATCCTATCAGCCATGTCTATGTACCATCCCTTATATTATTTTAGAAATCCTCTCCGTGTTCATCTCAATGTAAATTGTAATCGCTTATTCAGAATTGCTAAAGGGTTGAGTTTAATTATATTTAACGATACTTCCCTTTACTTCAATAAAAACGGCAGCTGATCATCCTTCGATCGGCTGCCGTTGTGCTGTTCTGAACTAACGTTCCCCGTTAGTTTAACAAAAAAATAAGTGTTAATTTCGACTCTTCTCGGTGTTCTTTTCTACCTTTTTGGCTAAAAGACATATCTCATTTCTAAGCGATTGTACTTCATCTTCAACCTCACGAACAAACCTTATTAAGGTGTAACCAATTATGCTTAGTATGAGACCTAATATCGGAAATATAACTCTTTTCGTAGTAATCGACATAAACACGCTATCTGGAGTATCCGATGAAAATGATTTGGGAATGTATTGCCATAACCCAAGACCAATCAACAAAATCCCTGCGACAATCATTAAATACGAAAATGTTTTAGTCATATTGAAATACAATTAAGGCACACCTCCAAAACATAATCTAAGTCTTTATTTTCTCAGTATCAACTTTATTTTTAGTATACTTTATTTTTTTTCAACACTCTCTTGAAACAACGTTTCCAACCTGCAAATCTTTACACTAAACGCCCTCTATGGAGAATCACTTTTCTCTTAAATACTCTCGTTTTCTCAGAATTTCGACCAGATTACTTCTTATGAGTTAACTGATCTTTTCTTTATGACATGGCTACGAACTAAAATGGTTAGGGATATGATGTTGCCGGATTATGCGAATAATGCTAACAATGAGATAGATTGTGCAGCTGAGTAATGATTTAATGAAATTTTTAAGTCAAAATGATATCAAATCGGAAATACATGTTCAGTAATTTTTTTGTTAAAATATTATGGTAATTTTAAATTTATTTTCATTAAATCCTTCAATTGGGCATTAATCTGAATATGAAAATCGAAATTTCGTAGCATCCTTGACTAAAATAACGGTAAACGATAATTGAACAACAACATCGGCAGTCTAAGACTTTATTTATCAAGTCTTGTTCTGTCGCTGCTTTATTTATTGGACCCAGTCTAAAACTTATTTTTAAGAAGCTGATGATTTTTTAATTCATAAACGTTGTTAACTCAACGACACTAGTCTAATACTTTATTTTCACAGAACAGCCACCGGTACAACTATGGAAACACATCCTCTCAAAAGTGCTACGCCGTGGTCGCTCCAGCACATTGAAGTCCCTATTCTCAAATATATTTTGAGAGATTTGTCCAAAATTACACTTTTTAATGTCTAATATTCCGATTATTTGACCATACTAGTGATAGAGGTGAATGGTCATGCTTGGAATCAGAAAAAAACGTACGCCTTTGGGAGAGTGGCTCGATAAAAAAGGCATCCTCCAAGAATGGATCGTGAAAGAAGCAAAGCTGAATAAATTTACAATAAGCAAATTAGCGAATAAAACGGATCTCATGCCAAGTGGGCGAACCATGAAGAAAATCTTACAAGCTGTTCGGAAAATTGATCCGAACATTAAGCAAGACGATTTTTGGAGAATGTAAGCATTATTGGTTTAACACCTGTTCGATGTCGGTCATGGAGCAGGTCAGGGTGTATGTAGAAGGAAACATGAGCCACATTTCAAGGACATAATATTTAAGTTTAAAAGCGCTTTCAAAAGGAGTTGTTCACATGTTCAACCCTCAAGAATGGACAAAACTATTCATGACTATTCAAGGAAAGTCTAAGATTATCTACATCAACGAACATACGGGACTATGTAAACTACGAGCTACCTTTACTAAAGAGCAGCAAATGGCGCTAGATCTTAAAAGAGTGAATACAGGCGGTCCGTTATTACAGAATAGAGGTGAATAACATCATACAAAAGAAGACGATCGTAGAGAAAATAAAAACAACTATCATTCATAACCGTCAGAATTTTCTTCTATGGGTAAGAACGGGAGATAATAGATACCTAAATCTGATCAATAAGAAAGCCTAAGGGTCAGTCCCATTTAAACGGCACCCTATTTTTCAGTTTAAATTAATATAGATTTTACTGACAGTACGTTATTAATCTATTCCATCTAATAGCTTAACGCCCAGCAGTATAACTGTACAAAATCCATTATTTTGTGAAGATGTAAAAAAGGAGCTGCCGCGGCAGCTCCTTTTTTGACAAAAGCCAAATCTTAGGCCCTACAAGAATGTTTAGCGTAATAACTGTAATTAGCAAACTTAATCGAATTCTCTCGGGTGTTTCTTAAACTTACTTTGGCATTGGTTGCATCAGATGACACTGAACTTCATTTACAGCCCACCAGTAACAGGGGTATACGATCCGGTAATAAAACGCGAATCGTCGCTTGCCAGGAACGAAATAACACCTGCAATATCATCAGGTTCCGCCACACGCCTCAGTGGTGTGAAGCTGCTAATGGTTTGTTTCTCTTCTTCTGACAAAAAGGCAGTCGCGTCGGTTTGCACTAATCCAGGTGCAACCACGTTGGCTGATATCCCTTGTGGACCGAATTCTTGGGCAATGTAGTCGGAAAAAGTATTCAGCCCTCCTTTTGCCGTTCCGTGAGCGATCATGTAAGGCGATGGATCCTTACCTAAACTGCTGGATACAAAAATGATACGTCCGAATTTTTGTTCGATCATGGACGGAATAACGGATTTAGTCGTCACGAATGCTGCTTTTAGTTCATCGTTTAATTTCTGAGAGAACTCCTCCCAATTCATTTCGGCAAATGGCTTCGCAGTGAAACTCATATTCGCGTTGCATATCAATATATCAATTCTCCCAAAAGCTTCTAAAACAGTATCTACGAGCTTTGCAAATTGGTCTGAATCACGAACATCCGCCCGGAGTGCAATGGCTTCTCTGCCGCTGGATCGAATATCGGATACCACTGCTTCAGCAGCATCTTGATTTTTTAAATAATTGACTACGACTTTCGCACCACGCAGGGCCAATAATTTTGATGTAGCACATCCAATTCCTCTAGCGCCGCCGGTAACGATAACAACTTTCCCCTGTAGATTCATATTATTCTTCCTTTCATCCTAATAATTAATTTCGAATGATCTAATGTAAGAAGCTCGAGCTTCTTGACAATATTTCGGATTGTATTAGCGAAGTCGACCAAAAAAATTTCGGATGTCATTAACTAAAAGATCAGGTGCTTCCATTGCCGCAAAGTGACCACCGCGATCGAATTCCGACCAGTGCACGACGTTATGCTCGCGTTCGACAATACCTCTGATCGAGATGTCTTTCGGAAAAACCGCTACACCGGTAGGGACCGTAGAGCGCTGAGCAGGCATGCCCCAGGACTTCGCTTCCTCTTTATAAATCCGTGCCGATGACCCTGCCGTTCCGGTCAACCAATACAATGTGACATTTGTTAGCAAGTGGTCGAGATCAACGGCATCTTCCGGAAGATTTGCTATAGGGTCTGTCCATTCCTTGAACTTCTCAACTATCCAAGCAAGCTGACCGACGGGCGAGTCAGTCAGGCCATAGGCAAGCGTCTGGGGTCGTGTAGATTGTATAATCGCATACCCCGTTGTCTCATAGCTTTGTCCAGTCAACGTATCGTAGCGCGCTCGCTCGATTTCTGTTAAATCAAGCGATTCTGAGGGATCTCCGGACGGGAATGTTGTAAGCCCGTTTGCATGTATCCCAATGACAGAGTCTGGTGCAAATCGTCCAAGCTCTGGAGAGACCATTGATCCGGTGTCTCCACCTTGTGCGCCGTAACGTTCATAACCTAGTCGACGCATCAGTTCAGCCCAAGCTCTGGCTACTCGACCAATGTTCCACCCTACCTCGGTTGTCGGTCCAGAAAAGCCAAAGCCGGGTAGCGAAGGTATAACGACATGGAAAGCGTCTTCCGGGTTACCGCCATGAGCACGGGGATCGGTGAGCGGTCCTATAATGTTCATGAACTCTACGATTGAACCCGGCCAACCATGTGTGATGATCAGTGGCATTGCTTCAGGTTCTGGTGAACGAACATGCAGAAAGTGTATGTTCTGTCCGTCAATGGTGGTGGTGAACTGCGGGAATTTGTTAAGAAATTTCTCGTGTTTGCGCCAGTCATATTTGGATCTCCAGTATTCCGCCAGTTCCTTGAGGTAATCAACGGGAATACCATAGTCCCAGCTTACACCGGCCAAAGCATCCGGCCAGCGGGTGCGGGTTAAACGGTCTCGCAATTCATCAAGGTCAGCCTGCGGAACATCGATGCGGAAAGGCTTGATCTCAGTGCTCTGGTTGGCACTGCGCACACATTGTTGTTCTGAAAGAGTCATTTTGGAAAGCCTCCTCAAATATCTTTGTATTTTCTTGTGACTGATTGATGTGTTCTCTCTATTTAAACTCATAATAAACCAGCCTTGTTGACAACTGTGTGTCAACGATCGATATAAAGTTTTGATATCTCCAAAGCACTTTTCCGCACCTTTTCAGCAATATGCAGGGGTTCAAGAATGAACAAATCCGTTCTAAAATGAAGTAAAAAGCCGATTAACCAGTCGTTATCCGGGTATCGGACCCGAACGATAAGCGAACCATCGGGTTGCCGTTCAATTTCTTCCGAATCAAAATGATCTTCCGCTGGAACCTTAGCCGGTCCTGTAAATCTAAGCACCAGATCGACCATCTTGGAATCACGCTGCGGACCCCAATTTTCATTCAACTCAGACAGCGTCACTATTCGGCGCTGGAACGTATCCTCAAGAATGAGTAGATTACGGATCCGAGAAAGCCTGAACATGCGGTAATCATCTCGGTTTAAGCAATAACCGTGAAGATACCATGTGTAGCCTTTGAGCACCAGCCCCATTGGTTCAATACAACGTTCTGTTTCTCCCCCTTGTCCGTTGGTATATGTAAAATGGATCAGTCTTTTATCACTTACGGCTTTATGCAAAGTGTCATACTTGTTTCGTTCTGAAGAACTGCTTTTCCACGGATTTAAGTCTATGATGACCTGATCAGCACCAGCCATACGACCTTGTTCTGCCTTCGCAACCAATGCGCCAACTTTATCGAGCAGCCCATCCAAATTTTGGTTGCTAAATGCCTGTGTAGATTGAAGGCCTCGCAAAGCTGTAGAGAGGGCAATAAGCTCATCAAATGAAAGCATTTGCCGATCCAATCGAAAGTTTTCCATGATTTCGAATCCGCCTTCCGCTCCCGTGTACGAAACAATAGGAATTCCTGCTAGATTCAATGATTCCAAATCGCGATAAATCGTACGCAATGAAACCTCCAGACGATCAGCCAATTCTTGGGCCTGTACGCGTTTACGGTTTAATAAAAGGATAGTAATGGCCATAAGTCGCTCAAGTTTCACTGTTGTCCCCCCCATTCAGAACATGTTGTTACGGTTTCATTTTCAAAGTACTGGTTAATCAAATGTTTCAGTTCCACGAACACGATGCTTTAACTCCTGCGGGTAATTAGGCTCTTACTTGCATAATAAACTTTCATTGTAGACAATAGTCTGTCAGGATTAGAAAGTTCACCAGTGTTTTGTTGCTTTTTTTTGAAACCACAAATTCAGATCATCTTAAATGATCAATCCCCAGTTAATAAAACCGGGCTATAATACATCTACGCTTGATTGGCTTATTCCGTTATCCTGCCTTTTAGCTTTGACCATACCCGCTCGCACCGGGGATATTTATTTACAGGAGTCTCACGGAAACGGAAGGCTCTGCAAATAAAAAGAGTCGAAACAAATAGAGGCCGCCGGATTGATCCCCGGCAGCACCTTACGTCCTTATACCTTAACTAATACTTCATAACATCCGTTCTGAGCAACTCATCAGCAGCTCCACTTCGGAAGGCGACGGCTTTCGCAACTGCAAATCCATCTCCGGCATTCTATTCGACACGTCCTTCCGTTACGCACGTCTTCAATTAGACGCGTAAGTTCATCATAGCGGATTCTCAGAGCTCACCGCGCAAGGCGCGCCGGCGATCATGCAGCACCAGCAGAATGATCATCCCCATTATCACACCCAGGACGATGCCGGCTTCCGTGGTTAGCATCCGTGCCAGCGGGTACTCCGGGGTGGGCCGCGCATCGGGGCGAATGGCGGTCAAGAGGTCGTAGGTATTGTAAGAGAACAGCATTCCCGACGAGATCCATGCCACTGCCATGGGAGGCAGGAACCTCCGCGACCCGCGGCGGGTGGTTAGCACCAGCAGGCCCCACGCCCCCGCGAAGGCCCACATGCCGACACTCAACGTCAGCAAGCGCCACCACACATCACGGTCATCCAGCATGACCGGGTCGATGCCGAGGGTGCCGCCCACCGCCCAGAACACCTTGATGACGCCGATCAGGATGCAGCCGGCTGCGATGAGCCTGCCCAGGGTGATCTGCAGCTGCCAGGTGTGTCCCGGCAGCTCCCCGCAGTCGATCGGACCGTCCAGCGCCTCAGGCCACCGCGCCTTGACGTACCCTGCCAAAGCGAGCGGCAGGCAAATTCCGACCCCGACCAGAGAGACCATAACGAAGATCTGCTCGTAGACCCAGAAGTCAGCGGCGCCTGCTTCCTTGTCCCGGGTCATGGCAGCGGGACCAAGCACCGGTGCCAGCAACAGCATGGGAACGAGAAGACCGGTACCCACCCACACGGGCAGAGCCACCAGCCACGCGGGCAGCCGTTCACCCCACGGCCTACAGAACGCCATCGCCAGCATGATGCCGACCGCGGCGAGAACCGCGGTAGCTGCGTTGATCGCTCGCCAACTGGCGTCGCCCATTTGCTCGGTCGGAAGGAAGAGCCCGAAAGTCCAGGCGAGTTTGATGAGCAGATACGGCGTCACCGCTATGGTGGCGCCATAACCACAGATTCTACGCATCTTCATCAATCGCGAGCTTTGCAAGGGTGAACTATTATTGGTTATTATTTTGTTCAAATTATATATCACTACTTTCTGATGAGTTTTTCTGGTTACTTTCGGCCACAGTGCCTGCACGAGCGGCGTCTTCGGAGGTAGTAGGCAAATGTTGCCGCACCCAGTGAAATGCCCCAAGGAAGCCAGAACAATCCAGGTCCTAACTCTCCCCAATCCTCACGAGTTACGGAGCCATCCTGAAACCAATGGATCCAAAGCTTAAGACCAGAAATGATTGCCATGACTGAGGCAAGCGTTGCAGGAATGGCTGCGAACAAGATAGGAACCCGTTTGCCGGCAAGGAACAAACACCAGCGAGGAAAAATCTCGCCCCATCGCTGAATGAGTCCCAGTGTGAGGATTGCACCGCCGATGGGCAGTATTCCCAAGACGGCCACGATCAAACTTTCGGTAAGAGTCTGCGTATTGATCCCTGTCGGATCGCTTAATCCTATTGGGATACCGGCAGCCCAAGCCAAACGAACAAGCCCATAAGGTAGCGCTGTAACGACTGCAATATAAGTAACCCATTTCCCCCATTTGGCCGCCGCGATCGACGAAGTCCCCTGACCTGCGTCCGTCCTTCCGCAGTTCATGCATGCTTCCCGGGTGCGGCGCTGATAGGTCAATGCCATTGCCCCCCATAAGAATCCACCGGTTATGCATAGGATCTGATTCACTACAGGCCAATCGAAGAGGTCAAAATGCAGCATAAACGCGTAAGCAAAATTTTGCAGCACCCGGACATCAGGAACCAAGACGATAAGCGCTGCACTCGCCGACCATGCGAAAGCGAGCAGAACAACCCGAACAATCCGATGCCTCCACTGCCGCATCATCGCCATTGCAACTGCAGTTCCAATTAATCCCGTAATAATGATTGCCGCTCCGCCAGTGTCTGCTCTAAGATCAGCCAAGAATGACCCCATCATATGTCCGCGAGGATCGTTCTCCCCGAAGGGAAAACCAGCTCCCCCCATAACCCAATACGATCCGAGCACACCATAGATCAGTGACCAGACCACCACCGCAAACTGGATCCAGTTCGGATGGCGTGAAAGCCATGAAGTCCGTTCTGGCGGCAATGTATCATCCGTTAGCGGATTGTCGTAGGACTTCCGTGAAATCTGTGATATATCATTCATTTGCAAACCAGCTCCTCATCGAGGTGAAATGGTAATCCATCACCCTGCGTTATCTTGATGATACATGAGAGAAGTTGGTTTGGAACGCGTCTGCAGGTCTGTTCAAACACACGTCCAGAGGCCTGTTTGTGAACGGGGTTCGATAAGGTTGTGATCCATAACGCTAGTGAAGCGATTTAATATGGAGAAAAAGGATAGCGTGTTATCAGACAAGATGAATATGAGTGATTCAGAGAAAGAGCGATGATTGAGTGAAGAGGAGCAATTCAAGAAAGAATTTTAAAAATCTTTATCCTATGGGGCGAATAGGCTGTGGAGTGATGCGTACAGAGACGTAGAGTGGAAGAAGCAGCAGCCGTTGCGCTTCTCAATCCGGGCCCATGAGCCCTTTTTCCCAAGCAAAAACGGCAGCTTTGGTACGGTCCAGCATATGCAGCTTGCTTAATATATTACTTACATGACCTTTAACTGTTTTCTCGCTGATGATCAATTGCGCGGCAATTTCGGCATTCGTAAGACCGCCTGCGATGAGACGTAGCACTTCGAGCTCGCGTTCGCTCAGCTCGGCGAACGGGCTGGAAGCAGCTTGCTTCGTGACGCGAATCTCCTGGACAACTCGCGCGGCTACTCGTGGATGCATCATTGATTCGCCGTTTACAGCTCTGCGTACCGTCTCAACCAATTGGCCGGGGTCAATATCTTTGAGTACGTAGGAGAGCGCTCCGGCTCGAAGAGCGGGAAAGATGTGCTGATCCTCGTGAAACGAAGTCAGCACGATCACTTGCGACCTTGGACTGACTTGTTTCACGCGCCGCGTAGCCTCTACGCCATCGATATCGGGCATCACCAGATCCATGAGCACAATATCGGGCACAAGCTCGGCTGCCATTGGTACGGCATTCTCTCCCGAGTCGGCTTCACCGACAACCTGACAATCGGGCTGGATCGTGAACAGAGCCCGCAAGCCTTGTCTTACAATTGCATGATCATCGACAATCAGAATCGTGATAGGTCCCATCTTTTCCATTCTAATCACTCCTTATGAAGGAAATTTAAAGAATCCACTCTCATTATTTCAAATCATTACGATCTTGAATCTCTGTTTGCAGGCAACGTACCGTTATGATCGTGCCGCATCCCTTCTCGCTCCGGATATCGATATGACCCCCCAGAGCCTGTACCCGCTCACGCATGGAGGAGAGCCCGATACCGTGCCGATCTATGTCTCTGATATCAAAACCACAACCATTATCACTGATGGATAACGTCACATGCTCGCCGCATGCCAGACTGAGCTTGACAGTGCTTGCACCGCTGTGACGGGCAGCATTGGACAACGCCTCCTGCGTTATACGGAAGAAGGCTTCTTCAATGTCCGGTGACACCATGTGTTCGCCATTTACTTCTAAATCTGCGAAAATCCCCGTTTGCCCCTGCCAGACATGCACATAATCTTCAAGGGCACGCGACAGATCCTTCCCTTCCATAGCAACCGGTCGCAATTCCAATATCAGTGCGCTCAGTTCCCGCTGGGTGTGACTGATCAAATTCTCCGCCTCTGATAAATGCGAACGAGCGGCATTCTCATCCTGTCCGATCAAGGATTTCCCGGTATTCACCCAAATTGAGATTGCAAACATCTGCTGCTTGATGCTATCGTGCAGCTCCCGGGCTAGACGATTGCGCTCCTCCATCGTTGCCAGATCCTGACGTGTCCTAAGCAGCTGTTTAAGCTGCTTCGCCATTTGATTGAGCCGATTGATCAGCTGTCCCAACTCGTCACCGGAAGGATCGTTAATGAAAATGCTGAAATCACCTTTACTCCATCGATTCGCCGAGGTCAATATCCTTTGAATCCGACGCACAAGACTTCGTGAAGTGACAATGCCGAAAGCGACACCGACAATCACTGCCCCAATAAAGAAGCCTAACAGACTAATACCAAAAAATTGAAAAGCAAGGGGGATAAAATCCCGGAAATTTTGGAAAGAAAAACGCACATGCTCCGCTTTAACCACCAACGCTCCTCTAATCGCCTTTTTATTGGCTATCGGAGCAACAATAAAGACGGATTCCTTTTCCTTATACGTGTATGTCGTTATCATTTCAGCTGCGGAGGGCTCAAGTGACAATGCTGTCCGTATATGTTGCTGGACATCGGCAGGCAGCCCCAGTCCCGTCTCATCTCCAGTAAACTGTTCTCCTGCCACGGCGATCAGTCGACCGTTAGGATCAACAACAGCAGAATATCCCTGAAATTCAGTTCCCATTTCCAAAGGCCAATCTTTCAAAGCTTGAAATAGTTTTTCTTGGTTAATGAATGGTCCACTGAAATTTGCAGCTGTATTTTGTGCTACTGAGCCCACCTGTCTTGCAAGCATTTGATTTGTATTATAATTGATAAAACCGTAGTAACCTAGGACGACTATCATTTCGAGCAGGAGCATGACAACAATCGTTGTGAGAATATAATATAGGGTTAATTTCCACTGCAATCGACGGAATCGCTGTGAATAATGGGATAGCGCTCTCATCTTTTATTCCTTCCATTAGTAGGTTAAGATAATAATATGTTGTGTGAGTTTCAAAAATTTGCTCAATATGATGTACATCATGCTGAATGTCGTGTTTAAGAGCATCGATTATGCACCATCTTTCACCTCTTCCTCATTTTGTTCCGTATCCAGT
Source organism: Paenibacillus sp. PL91 (assembly GCF_012935325.2). Classification (GTDB taxonomy): domain Bacteria; phylum Bacillota; class Bacilli; order Paenibacillales; family Paenibacillaceae; genus Pristimantibacillus. The sequence goes on along the minus strand of NZ_JABBYG020000017.1, from coordinate 9,988 downwards.
TCTATCGCTCCTTTGTACTCGAAACAGAGTCCGTTTATCTTTTTATACTTCGCTCAGTATTGGCGCTATCCTGCCCATTCGCTAAATAAAAAGGAGCAGCTCGTTGTGGCAAACTGCTCCTGGATCGCTGAACTAACGTTTCCCGATAGCTTAATGACAAGGGAGTAGTTGCCGTAGCACTTCCTTTTATCGTTCTCCACTTAGTTTTCCTCTTGTAGAGCCTATCTATAAAACGAATTAATATATGAATTATTGTAATAACAGATGCCATCTGTATAGACTTTATAAAGCTAAAATGGAATCCATTTCACCTTAATTCGTGGCTCTTTCCGTCTGCTGCAGCCGCAGTTGAAGTAGTCCGAGCACGACCGCGAGTGCGAGAAATACGGCGAAGAATCGGAAACCGACGTTCAAAGCATGGATAAGAGCGTCTTTCGAATTACCCAATCCTACAGCTTCAGTCCCGGATAAAAGCTGAGAAGCAACTTCGGATTTGACGACCAACTGCACAACTGCCAACGCAAGCGCCTGACTAATTGCTCGGCACATATTGTATACGGTCCAGAACATGCCGGATGCAGAACCAGCTTGCTCTTGCGGAGCGGCCGACAGCACTGTTTTTGCAAGCGATGGCCAGGAAAGTCCCGTAGCGGCGGAAATGATCATAAGCGGGATAATGACCGCTATGATCGATAGTTGTGAACCGAGCTGCCCGAGCATCAGGAGCGAGATTCCGATTAGAAGCGACCCGAACAAAATCATTCTGGCGGGGCCGATACGGTCCGCCAGAATACCACCGAATGGAGCTGTGAACAGCTGGGGAACAGATAGCGGTATTAGCATGAGTCCCGATTCCAATGGGCTGAGATTGTGAACACCTTGCAAATATAACGTCAGTAATATGGTGACAGCGAAGTAACCGATGCAGTAACTCATCGTGATACCAAGTCCAATCGAATAGTTTCGATAAGCGAAGAGGCTCAGATGAAACAAAGGGTACCGAGCCTTCATTTCAATGAATACGAATGCACTCCAAAGCACCACCACTGTTACGAACAGCACCAGCGTCCTTATCGATGCCCATCCCCATGCCTGACCCTCAGACAAGACGATAAGCAGGGTGGTCAGACCTGCACTGAACGTCAACATACCGGGCCAATCAGTCTTGGCCTTCTCGCCCTCAAAACTATCTTTCAGAAAGAGAATGCCAACGGCCAAACCGATGATACCGAACGGAACAACGGAATAGAACATGGATCGCCATCCAAATTCGCCGATTAGTGCGCCCCCGACAACTGGACCGATGAGTGAGCCAGTCACCCATGCAATATTGTTGATACCGAGAGCGACTCCGAGTTCATTGGGTGGAAAAGCCCGTATCAAAATCGGAGTGGATGACGCCATCGCCATTGCAGCACCGCTACCTTGTAGCAGCCGAGCCACAATCAACGCTTCTCCGGACCCTGCCATACCGCAAAGTGCGGTAGCAAGCGTAAACAAAACGATTCCCCCTAGAAAAATGCGTTTCGTTCCGTAAATATCCGACCATCGGCCGGAAGGAAGCAGAAATACGGTGCTTGTGATATAGAACGAAGTAATCGTCCACATCCCAGTATCGATCGAAAGTCGCAACTCCCGCATTAGCTGGGGTAAACCAGTGACCACGATCGTCGCGTCCAGATTGGTAATGAATGACACAAGTGTAACCACGAATAATACGGACCATTTGCCGGGCTGCATGATTTTCATCATTCTAACTTCTCCTCAGCGGCCCATTTCTTCTCATGGCCTAGCAGCCATTCCTTTCGTGATATGCCTCCCCCATAACCGCCTAAATCGCCATTTGAGTTGATTACACGGTGGCATGGAATCACAATCGCCAGCTGATTGGTACCATTCGCTTGTGCAACGGCGCGATAAGCGTTAGGCTTTCCAATCTCCTTGGCAATATCAGCATATGATGCTGTTTGGCCCGATGGGATCTTCCGCAATTGTTCCCAGACTTTCTCTTGAAAAGGCGACCCCAACAGCATCAACGGCGTGTTGAATTCCGTTAACTTGCCTTCAAAATAATCACTCAGTTCATTTTCAATCGAACAGATCGGCAACGTGTTACCCGGAATAACCGCAGCTCTTGTCCTTCGTCTAAGTTGTTCGACCTCACGTTCGAGTCCTCTACGGTCTATGAATTCAAGCAAATAAAGCGCTTCTTCATCAGCTATAGCAATCATAGGGCCAAGCTGCGTATCCAGCCACGATGCCTTCAAAATCTGTTGTTTGCCCAATTGGGCAGGTGCTGCCCCCATAATACGAGAGAATGCATCTCTGAAGCCGCTGCCGGATTCGTAGCCAGCGGAAAGCTGGGCTTCGATGACCGCGTCGCCTGCCCGAATATGCTTCAGGGCAATTCCCATCCGTCGGGCTCTTGCATATTCAACAAATGTCATACCGAACCGCTTCTTGAACTGACGACGCGCCGTTGATGCATCCACGGAAAGTTTTCGGAAGTCTTCTTCTGTCCACCGCCGTTCTGGATTTTCTTCCACCGCGTTGACGAGATTTCGAACTAGTTCAGATACATGATTAGGATGAGATAATGGGCGGCAGCGCTGGCACGGACGAAAAGATGCCAGAAGGGCTTCCTTGGCCGTTTCGTAAAATTCGCAGTTTTCAAATTTGGGCTTTCTTGCCGGACATGTCGGACGGCAGAATACACCAGTTGTCTTGACACCGACATAGAAGATGCCCTCATATTCGGATTTTTTATCGATAAGCGCCTGGTAATACTCTCGTTTTTTATCGGACGGTATCAATCTGCTCCTCCTTTCATCATGCAGTTTCGTATTGAATTGATGTCCTTACGGAACACAATTATGATTATATCGCTCCCGGAAAATAGCACCGCCGAAAATCGAGCATTGATTTTTTTACTCTCGCTTTGACTAGTTAGTTGGAGGATAGATGGCCTATACATATCAAACAAATGAGAGATTTTGTAGGTCCACAAAGTAAACTATAATTGTAAATCCAGAATAAAAAGTCATCACGTAATTATTCGCATACTTACTGGGGATAGGATGTACTGCGAAATCGTCAACCTATTTTCAATGTCCATGTCCCATTAATACGATAATATTCCAAGATTGTTCTACTTCTTGCATTTGACTTAATGAAAATAAGGAGCAGTCTGCCACGCGGCAAACTGCTCCTTGGTTCTTTCGAGGGAGTTCAATCCTATCTATAATGAACTTGAAGTATGTCAGCATCCACCTCTTGGTATCATTCCCGTTTTAGTGGAATGATCAAGCCTTAATATATGATGCGGCTTCCTGCTGTCTGTAACAGCCGTTTTGATTACAGACGAAATACAGAGAACGATTGTTTAGTTTCAAATCTTGCAATGCAGCGCGTTTGCCATCAGACTCAGAGGGATTGCAGGAATCGCTTGATTGCTTGGCAGCCTGCCTCGACTAGGGGTTCAACGCGCTGCGTCGCCTCATCCGGCAAGAAGTCACTAATCCAAACGAATCGTACTCCTTCAGCAGTCGGGAGCAGCTGCATGGACGCGCTGTGATGGGTGAAGTCGCCGTTCACTACAGTATAGGCTAGGCGGCACGTCTCCTCATCTAGGCTTACAAGTCGCTCCTGGACAATGTATCCGTTGTCGAAGGTCACAGTTCGCTGGCCCGAGGCCTCCTGGCAATTTACAAGGACGCCAGCGAATAGTCTAGCAGCGTTTCCGAAGTCCCGAAGCTGGGCCCAAGCTCTATCAAGACTGCAATCAATTTCGAGTTCACGATGGATAGTTGCCATAGTTCTTCCCTCCCAATATACCGCCGTTATTACCTCGTGTGTCGAGTACGGCGATTCAAAGTTAATCCTTCCAAGTGATGAAGTGTTCTAATACAAACGAAGGCACCTAGCACAACTTTCTTGAATTTTTAATATCGAAATCCCTTGCAAAATCAAGAGTTCTATCCATACACCCACTGGCAGCCTTAAGCGTTTATTTGTCCAATTATTGTCATGCTGTCCATGAGCCTTGCAATTTACGGATGAAAATGATTTGCCCAGTATGGTAGATGTCGTGAGAGACAAGATCCGATACCCACTGATAAATAGTGGTACCATCCAATTCTTTCTGTAGTTCTTGATCGCCCATAGTTACAAGTATCTCACGAATGTGTGCATGTACATTTTTCAATTTCGCTTCTGTTTCCTGCCAGTCTCGCTCCATTGTAATACTGGCATTCGTATTAAAGCTTGTATCTGTGGATGGGGCATTTCCTGAACCAGTAATGCGGGACAGCAGCGTTGCCTTGTAGAAAATGATATGGTTGACCAATTCCTGAATCGTATTCATTTCTTTTCCATCTGTTCTCAAGCATGCCTGCGAAGCTGTTAGCCCTTGTAGTCCGCGTTCAAGCGGAGGGTACCAGCCACTCTCCTTATCAAAGCAAGAATCCCATGCGCTTACCAATTTCTCCGTTGTCATCATATCGAATTTGCCTCCAATTTGTTGAAGTTGACAGATACATCGCAATAACAGGAGTTGAAAAGATACAGATCTGTCTCTATTTGGTCATATTACAATCGTTTCATATTTTTGTCAAACTCATTACAATTGCTATTTGTCTAAGAAATTGACGACACTTTACCTTTTGTAATATAATTTAAAGATACAGAACTGTACTTTTTGAACTGTGTGCCTACATTAAATAGAATGACGGTGATTACATGCCAAGAAAGTCAGTGAAGAATCAAATTCTTCAAGTGGCATCGGATTTGTTTTATAGAGAGGGTATCCGCGCAGTCGGAATTGATCGCATTATTCTTGAATCAGGCGTTGCCAAAGCTAGTTTCTATCGTAATTACGCATCAAAGGATGAATTGGTTGCGGCATACCTGGAGTATCAACAGGATTTAAATGCAAAGGATTTGGAGGAAGTTCAGCTTCAGTTTCCGGATTCAAGCTCCTTGCAATTACATGCATTAATCGACAAATTCGTTAAGAAGATGAAAACACCGGGATATCGGGGTTGTCCTTTTGTAAATACAGTAGTAGAATTTCCGGACTCTTTCCATGACAATCATGTAAATGCGGTGAAAGGCACTGAAGAAAACTGGAAAGCCATTGAGAAAATAGCTGAGAAGGCCGGTGCTGCCCGTCCATTCGAGTTAGTAGAACTATTACGTATGTTATGCAATGGAGCCGTTATGCTATCTTATATACATCAGTCTGAATTTAACCCTGATAATTTTTCCAGAGCGGCACATACGCTCGTTGATTCTCACCTGTTCGGTTGGGCTCTAACTAGAAAGGATGATTAAATTGCAATATCTTTTCGATATTCATCCAAACAACCGTTGTGTGCGTGAATTATGCGAAAATGATCCTTTACTAGACAGGCTGGTAAATCGGATCGGACACATTCGCATCTCAAGTCAGCAAGATGGTTTTACTTACCTGACGAGATCGTTGGTTGGGCAACAGCTTTCTGCCAAAGCTGCTGAAACGATTTTTCGCCGGGTAGAACTTGTATGTGGAACTATAACGCCAGATACTATCATTGTCACAAAAGAGGAACTCTTGCGCTCAGCGGGACTATCCAAGAACAAGCTTAGCTATATCCGGAACGTCGCCGAATGGGCAAAAGAAGGCATGCTTGACTTTCAAGTGTTTGACGAACTGGATGACGAGGAAGTCGTTCGTTTATTAACCTCAATAAAGGGAGTGGGCCAGTGGACTGCGGAGATGTTTCTCATTTTTTACTTGGGAAGACAAGATGTTATATCTTTCGGGGACAGGGGACTTAATCGTGCTGCAGATTGGCTTTATGCTACAGAAGAGAGCGATGGAACATCTCAATTGCAACGTAAACATGTCGAATGGAAGCCTTATTCTTCAATCGTTTCACTCTACCTGTGGGAAGCAATTAATACCGGCTTGATTCAGACTGAACCATTAATAAAGATAAACCTCGACACCCAAATCACTTTTACTGAAAAATAGTCGTTAAAAAGTTAAATCATATTTATCTTATTGAGGCATTCTGATGGCTCTCCCCCTTAATACATGATGGCTCTATTTCTCGCTCATTAACCAACTCTGCTGCATTGAAATATACATTTAGCAGCCGGAACGTTGAAAGAATTGCATACGGATTTTCTTACCGGCTCTAAACTTATTAAACGCTTTTGCGTCCTTTTAACACTCTCCTCCCTCTTTGGAAAATCACTTTTCTCTTTAATGCTCACGTTTTCTTAAAATATTGTCCTAGTTTGCTCATTGCAGATAACATTTCAGTGGAACGAAGTTGTAGATGAAGATTTATGGGACTGGTAAAAGTACGAAAAAGTATCCATTTAAACCTCACTCTGTAAAAAGTGGTTACTCCGGTAAAGTATGGTTGCACCTTTGGATCTCCAAATAGACTCATGGCGGTCAACCCTCTCACATCTCGCAGAGTCGACGCTCCCACATTCCTTCATTCAACCTATCCATGAGGTAGAGTATGCTTCCCAGCAGGACCTTCGTCCATAAGGATAGTGCCGTTCCGACTCATCCGTGCTTCTTGTTATCTAGTCTTTTACTTAGGTCATGTTCATTGGAAAGCGTTCAGTTACATCGAGGATAGAATGCTTTTTTTCGAATGCACATGGTGTCAAAAAAATAAAGTATTAGACTGAAAAATAAAGTATTAGACTAAGAAAATAAAGTATTAGACTCAGCGCGTCGCTGCAACGACGGCCAGCAGCTGCTCGATGCTTCTCATTCTAATACTTTATTATCTGGTTCGATTCTTTTTGAGGACTCACTCGATGCCACAGTCTATAACCTATTTCTCAAAACCTGGCGATTTTCAAAACCGAAAACCGCGTCAAATCAACAACTCCGGTCTAATACTTTATTTTATCTATACAAGAAGGCATTATTATCAAAAAAAAACCCGCTATCCATTTTGGTCAAGCCCCAATATTGTAGACAATGAAAAAAGCCCTATGAAATGAACTGTTAAATGACAAAGCGGCAGACCAAATTCTGGTCTGCCCTTCATTGATTGAACTATCGTACCCGTTAACGTAATAACAGCTGCTTCCACAGCAGCCGTTTCGAGTATCATTTCCATTATCTTAGTATGTATTGATTTAACTCTTCTAAATCATCAATAATTACGTCGGCATCAACACTGCTAGAAGATACTGTATCATTTCGTTTCCAAGCTGCCTTCATACCAACAGCTCGACTCGCTCTTATATCGTTTTCAGGATGGTCCCCTACAAAAAGAGCTTCGCTTGCTTCCACTCCGAGTTTAGACAATGCTCTAATAAAAATTGCTGGGTCAGGCTTACGCAATCCTTCCCATTCCGATATAAGTACTTCATCGAATAAATGACTGATATCCAGTGATTTAAAATTATCATACTGGAATTGTCCATAACCATTAGAAAGGAGTGCTATCTTTACGCCGCTGTGCCTTAGCTCTGTAAGCATATTCATCAAATTCGGAAAGCCTACACAATGCCTTTGAAACCCATTCAAATAATCATTTAGAAGTTCTGTCCATTCTACTCCCAGAATAGAGAACTCATCAATAAGCTGCTGATAAACTTTATCTTTCCAAACGTATCCGTGATTATCGAGCTCTATGAAACGTTGCACAAAAACATCTTTATCAATAACTTGAAATTGCGAATATCGGTCATATTGCTCACGAACGAATAAGGCAAGAGAAGTATCACGGTCTAGTAATGTACCGTCTAAATCAAAGAGCACCGCTTTAATACTCAAAAGACTCAGTCCCTCCAATAACTTTTATTTAGGTATTCGCTGGAACCATTCGTAATCCTTGTTAATTGTTAAGCTATACTGCCCGTTACTTCAATCAAACAACACATTGAAAGGAAACGTTTATAAAAAAAAGAACCCGCTAAGCAACGGGCCGCGGGTTCAAGTCTATATATTAAAAAGGGGGTCAAGATCTATATTACCGTGAAAACATTAACAGGAGATAAAACGAAAGTTACAATTGGATTACATTTGAAGCCCCTATATACTCGCTTATTTAATGGGAGTAGTGAGCTCTTGTACCCGTTAGTTGAACAAAGTTTGGGGAATTAATCCTTATTTCGAAGCCCATTGAAATGATTTATTGTAGATTTCAAATCATGAACATCATGCAAATCAACTATTTTACGAAGTTTCATGCTCCAGCAATTTAAACTCAAGGAATCACATAACATCCTACATATACGTAATGCTTCACTTACACTACCCTCTTCTTTAAAAATATTAGTTCTGACAGATATCTCCTCAGCCTTTTCAGCTTCGGTGCCTGTATTTAGTTCAATTTCAACTTTGTACATCAATCATTATAGAGAAAATAACACGCATCATTAAATGAATTCCAAGATTTCAATGTTGGGTCATTCTTTATATAAGCTGAGTTTTCGAGCAATTCTACTGTTTGGACAATATCGAAATTATTCTGCCCAACAAACTCCATTCCATCTACCGTCAAGGTTGGTACATTTCCAATTGGATATAGAATAAACTGATAATCCCATATTGCCGTAATAATCACCTCCGAATAAGGATGGTAAACACTTTACTGATCATTAATTCAAGATAATTTCCACGTTATCCTGCCCGTTAGCGTAACGACGAAAGGCTGCCATGCGGCAGCCCTTTTGATATTCAACTATCGTACCCGTTAGTTGAACAAAGTTTGGGGAATTAATCCTTATTTCGAAGCCCATTGAAATGATTTATTGTAGATTTCAAATCATGAACATCATGCAAATCAACTATTTTACGAAGTTTCATGCTCCAGCAATTTAAACTCAAGGAATCACATAACATCCTACATATACGTAATGCTTCACTTACACTACCCTCTTCTTTAAAAATATTAGTTCTGACAGATATCTCCTCAGCCTTTTCAGCTTCGGTGCCTGTATTTAGTTCAATTTCAACTTTGTACATCAATCATTATAGAGAAAATAACACGCATCATTAAATGAATTCCAAGATTTCAATGTTGGGTCATTCTTTATATAAGCTGAGTTTTCGAGCAATTCTACTGTTTGGACAATATCGAAATTATTCTGCCCAACAAACTCCATTCCATCTACCGTCAAGGTTGGTACATTTCCAATTGGATATAGAATAAACTGATAATCCCATATTGCCGTAATAATCACCTCCGAATAAGGATGGTAAACACTTTACTGATCATTAATTCAAGATAATTTCCACGTTATCCTGCCCGTTAGCGTAATGAAGAAGCCGATCATTGTGGTCGGCTGCTTCCGTGTTTTTATTGAACTATCGTTTCCCGTTAGCGTAAAGGGCTTTCTTTGGATGGATCAGGGTACGTTATTATCACTGAGTCTGCAATCTCAACTAATTTTCAGGTGAAACTTTTTCTGCAGCCCGATGATCCACACTTAAAATGTAATGCCACCCTGCTTTTTCAAATGACAAAAAATCGAAGGCATTATTACCAAGAGTTCCGTAAAAAGCGTTACTGTTATCTTTAAGTTTGTATATTTTTATTACAATATTTTTCGGAGGGAATTTTTTATTATTACTATATGGGGTAGTACCAGCGAAGCTGTCACCAAGTGCCAACCATTATAATTCTCCTCTCATAGCCCTTTTTAGCTTAGAAGGCTCCCGATCTGTGCCGGCAGCCTTCTCTTGATGTTTTATTTGGGTCCCGCCAACATTACACGGAAATATACGCTAAGCCTTTCAAATGTGACCGGCTTAGCGTTTTTTCTTAACTCTAAGCGAAAAGAATTCTTGACGGATCTCAGCCTAGAAATAACTGCGATATAATTCTCTGCGCCGCTCACCTCGTAGCTGGGCATATATTTGAGTGGTGGATGCTTTTTCGTGACCGAGCGGGGCGCATCCTTCTGCCTGCCAATTGCTTATGCAAATCGCACACCCATAATCCCAGTGACCAAACCGACAATAATG
>NZ_JABBYG020000016.1 GCF_012935325.2 Paenibacillus sp. PL91 | reverse complement strand
CGGGTTGTGCGCCGATGATAGGTCTACTTTCTAGACTTATTTCCGTGAATCGAGCCAATTTGTGAGCAATAGATCTAGTTTCTAGATCTATTTCCGCTGTCGGAGCACCCAATCGCCCATTTGGCGGGTTGTGCGCCGATGATAGGTCTACTTTCTAGACTTATTTCCGTGAATCGAGCCAATTTGTGAGCAATAGATCTACTTTTTAGATCTATTTCCGCAGGCCGAGCGTCCAATCGCCCTTTTGGCGGGCTGCGCGTCTAAAATAGGTCTACTCTCTAGACCAATTTTCGTGAATCGAGCCAATTTGTGAGCAATAGATCTAGTTTCTAGATCTATTTCCGCAAGCCGAGCGCCCAACTACTCAACGGTGTACGTACACAAACCCGACAACCTTTTGAGACAGCCTCCATTGCTTGATTATTTGGTTTCTTTCGATTGCACCGGCTCCGGCTTCTTTTCATCCTGGTCTATTAATCCCTTTGCCCCTCTTCTGAACTCTAACAACGTCGCTCCAATCGCCCGCCCCAGCTGTGGCAGCTTGGATGGCCCGAACAGCAGCAAGCCTAAAATAACAAGCAATACAATTCCCGCAAAGCCTATATTCATCGGCATTCTAATCTCCCCATTTCTACTTGGCTTTAAAAGTTAACCAATAGAGCCGTGACATACATCAGCAAAACACCAAGCGTTAGGCTTGAGAAGTTAAGCCATGAAACGGTAGGCGCGCCTGCAGCCTTGGCGTCTCTAATAATCATTTTGAAGATGACATAAATAACTTGAATGATGGCACCTGCGCCGATCCCGAAGAACAATGCCGCTAAAGTTTGATTAAAGACGAATCCGCCGACCCACGTTCCGATAATAGCCGGTCCACCGCCCAAGACAGCTAAGGCCAAGAAAGTCTTAAGTGTCGGCTTCGCTTTCAGAAGCGGCGCTGCGATGCCGATCCCTTCCGTAATGTTATGCAGCGTAAATCCGATAATAAGGAATGATCCGAGCGCAGCCTCGCCGGCTGCAAAGGCTGCGCCAATTGCGAGACCTTCACCGAGATTATGAAGACCTATCCCGCCGGCTATTTTGAAGGAAACCTGCTTGCCCCCGTCCTGATCGTTTAATGATTTCTTCGAATTTGTCTGATCAATGGCAATCAGAAACAAGAAGCTGAGCGCCGCTCCGAACCAAACCAAGCCCGTTCCTTGGAATACGCCAGGCGCTTCCGCACCAAGCTCTATCCCTTCTTGAATGGTATCAATGGCTAGGAAAAATAATAGGCCAACCGTAAATGCCATAACCGCTTGAATGCCTCTTGATGAGAAGCGGCGCATAAAAGGATACCACAATAGACCCAGTCCCACTGGAATAACACCAACATAAAAACCTATAAGCGAATATTGCAGGAATCTGTTGGTATCAGCAGCCGGCGTCTTTATTGCAGCAGCTACTTCCCCTACAAAGATCAAACCGTTCGTCGTGATAAGCTTGATTTCATGAGGATCTCCCTCCACCCATGGATAAGGGATCGAGATCGTCGCGCTGCCGAATCTCTCAAGCGTTGAGCTTGGTAAGTAACTCGCATTCCAAAAGGAGCCATCTACCACAACCTGAGCTACCGTCAGCTCCTTCGGTCCAGAATTGAGAACACGAACCTCGAATCCATCGTCCGTCAAAATAATGCGTTCTATATTCAACATTTCTATCGGAGCTGCCTGCTGCTCCTTCACGCCTGTTCCCCATGTGGCAATAATGGCAATCATGCCTGCCAGCAGCAGCAAAGGCATTACGCCAAGCAGCCAAACGACTTTTTTATTAGACTTTTTAACTACTCTTTCAGTCTGCACATCATACACCTCCTCTTGTCATACGACTTCAAAAAACCCCATCCAGCCGAGCTCCGTGAACTCGCTCTGATGAGCATGGAACATATATTTTCCTGGAGAAGGAAAACTCACTTCAATGATGCCTCTCTCCCCTTGGCAAAGCATAATCGTATCCGTATAGTAGGGCCTCGCATCCGGATCTGCTCCAGTCGCATAATAATGAAAGAAATTAGCATGCAAATGAAAAGAATTGATCGGGTCGAACTCTGTTAAATTACTGATATAGATACGCACCAGCTCCCTCGCTTTCACTTGAATAGGTCTGGATTGGTAAGCAAATGCGTAGCCATTGACGGTGTATACCTCATTCTCGCCATCTAAATCCAAGTCAAAGCCATTCATCACCATGCTTAGCTCTTTTGCCGGCTTTCTTGGTTTCTTAGGATCAATAATGAAGTGTCCGTAAAGTCCTTTGTGTATGTGTCTGGCGAGCGGCGGAACATGACAATGATAAGGCTGCAGCCCTGCTGGCTTCGCTTCAAATTCATACACAAATTCACTTCCAGACGGGACAGGCTCCAAGCCGTCCATATTCGTTGGATGAATACCATGCAAATGAATGGAATGCGGATGCGCCGAGCCATTCCCGAACTTGATTCTGACGATATCTCCCTCTGTACAACGCAAGGTGGGTCCCGGAATCGTACCATTGAATGTCCACCCCGGAAACTTGAGACCCTTCGCTATTTCCACCTCGGCATCCCACGCTTGAATATCGTATTCCCTAATCGTTCTGCCATCCGGCGAGGTGCTGACAGCCCCATAATTAAATGCCGTTAATGCTTTAACTGCCGCTTCCAGCCCCGGAGTAGAATCAGTTCCCGGGTCGTAACCATGCGCCACCCCGTGCTTCATTTGATCTTTGAACGTATGGTGCATTTCTTCCTTACCCATCGCACTGGCAGACTTGCCGAATAAAGCACTTGTGTTTAAAAAACGGCTTCCAAGCACGCCTAATAGGCCAGCTGCTCCGACTTTAAGAATGCTTCGCCTTGAAAATTGTCGATTTGGGTCAAGTGCCATCACTTCCACCTCCGTGTTTATATAAGGAAATTATTTTGCCTCTATGCAAAATAGTTAATAAAAAAATATTATTTCACTGAGGGACAAAAAGTTTACCAAAGGAAACATTTTGTATGAGTAGAATATATGTTAACCTAGGCGCTTTGTAAAGTGTTTTTTTGAATGCTCGTTTTGCATGGTTATTAAGACAGGAACGCTAATTTTCATAGAATTAAATGGCTTCACGATCAAAAAACGGCATTTGTTTGTGCTTCCGCATTAATTTTTGAAAGCATAAAATAGACCGCCAAGCAGCTTGGCGGCCTTGCCATACATTAGTTGATAAATTGCAGCGATTGCAGCATGCGCTTCAGCGTTACGGCGGCTTGCGCGCGCGTCGCAGGCTCTCCCGGCGCAAACGTCTTGTCGGACATGCCTTGAATGAGACCTGCTTTCAATGCTTGCGAGACGGCTTCTCTCGACCATTGGGCAATATCCGAAAGGTCAGCGAACCGATTCAATAAAGCTTGGTCGGCCTGAATCTCTTTGCCCCCCGCTTTTATCGCCCGAATCATCATCGCCACCATTTGCTCGCGAGTAATGTTGGCGTTTGGCCTAAAGGTACCGTCTTCATAGCCGTTGATCAATCCGGCTTTAAACGCCGTGCTTACCGCTCCGGCGAACCAATCGCTCGGCTGCACGTCATTGAATCCATCCGCCTTCCCTTCAACTAATCCAAGCGAACGAACCAGCATGGCCGCAAACTCGGCACGTGTAATTTGGGCATCCGGTGCAAATTGCTGATCGGTTTTACCGTTTAAAATCCATTTATTCGCCAGCAGCTCTACATCCGCTTTAGCCCAATGCCCTTGCAAATCGGCAAACGATTTGTCGGATTGGATGACGGTATAGATGCTGTTGTGCGGCGAACGAATCGTAATCTCGGACGAACCATCCTTCGTTGTAAGGGTGGATGGCACGAAATGCATATCGTTGTTCGAATCCACCCATACCGCTGTTGCCTTGCTCGAGTCAACCGTTAAAGCACCCAAGCTAATGGAACGATTGACATAAACGCCGCCGAAGTCAGACCATTCTTTGCCGTTGACCGTAACCACAAATTCGATTGGATTCAAAATCAATGGCTTCGCGTTCAAGCTTTTGGCCGCTGCGTTTATATCGTCTCCGGCTTTACCGGTTACTTTAGAAATCATGACGCTTACGGTTGAACCCTTCGGCATTTCTTTAAACAAGCTTATTGGCAGCTCGTAGCTTGCGCCATTTGCTTTAATCTGAATAACCGCATTGCCTTGCTTACTGATTGCATTCTGAATGGCATCGCCAGGCAGCTCTACATGAACGATAGAATCGCTGCCCTTCACCTCGATCACAACAATCGGAGACGCCAATGCTTTCTCCAGCTTATTCGCGTCCACAGCAACCTTCGTTACTGTCGCTCCATCAGCCGATGTTTCTTTTGTTACTTTTGCATCCTTTTCAACATCGATAATGCCGGTATTAACTACGGGTTCAGATGGCGGCGGTGTCGAGCTGCCGGGATTCGTTCCAGGACCTGTAGAACCATTAGACTTCGTAACGGTTATCGCGGCTTCTGCCTTTATGGATGTATCTTCAATCGTTGCCGTTATTGTTGCAGCGCCTTCCTTCACACCTGCAACGAGACCCGTTTGATCAACTGCTGCAACGGTATCATCGCTTGAATGCCATATGACCGTTTTGTTTGCAGCATTACTAGGTAACACTGTCGCTTCAAGCTGCTCGGATGAGCCCTTGTTGATCGTCAGACTGCTTTTGTTCAGCGATAATGATTCCGCAAAAACCGGCTCCAGCAGCGTCGGTGCCGAAATCATAAACTTGCGGGAATACCGGTCAGTTCCCTTTGACCTTACCGCAAGCTTGGACAAATCGGTCACATCAGCCGGCAAAATAAAGCTTGTTTCGCCTGCCGCTAAGTCAGCCAGCACCGCTTCGCCATTATAAACCGCGTAACCCTCGCTAGAAGCATTGGCATCCCATTCCACGGTTTTAACTGAGCCGCTAACGTCTAACTTAAGATTCTGTGGAGGCGTTGGCGCATTGAATACTTGAACTTGTGTAAGGCGCGGAGGCCCTGTAAGATCCGTGTCTGCGTTGCCGCCCGATGCATTCTCTACCGTTACTTTGATATATCTAGACTGATAGCTCTTGCCAAGGTTTATCGGGTACGAGCTATCCTCCGAATCTGTACCGCCATCATTGTTGCCTGTAGCAAACGTATACCCTTCGGCTGTCTTTTTATCCACTTGTGTAAAATGCATGGCGTCGAATTCAGCAGCCGTAGAATGGTTGCCCAAATCATCAGACACATAAACGGTCGCGCCTTTTAACCTAGTCGATTTTGCAAACAGCCTTATTTGGCTAAAATCCATCGCTTGTCCAAGGTCGATTACGAAGCTGCCCTTTCGCTCACCATCGGTACCGAGCCATGAATAATTTCCAATTTGGTCAAGGCTCGTAACGTTGGTGACCGGCCACACCTTCGGGTCTTGCAGCACGCCGCTCGTCAGCTTATTGGCGTTACCGTATACATTAGCCGTTACCGATTGCTGCTGAACCACGCCCGCGCCCGCTGTCGGCCCTACGTTATACGCTTTTTTATTAAGCGCGAGGTTCACAGAGGACAAGCCTGTTGCTTCCTTGCTTATGGTGATGTCCGAAAGCTGCAGCTCCGCATCATAGGCTGAGTTTGTGCCATTCGCAGAGCTGCGGTAAATGCCCCACTTAGGACGCAAATATTGATCAAAGGCAGCGGGATATTCAGTCTCAAAGCCTCCGGTTCTCTCCGGTCTTCTCCATAAGTCTTTGCTGCCGTCGGTTGCGCCTTTGTCCGCGAATGGTTGAAAAACATCCGGATTGTCAAACGTATAGATTTTGCCGGTAACCATGTCGGTGATCTTAACGGTGAACCAGCCGGAATCCGAAACAAGCGCGTCAAGCTCCACCTTAATCCAGTGGCCGTCGATTTCCTTTAACGGGATTCTTAGCATCGTCTTGTCGCCGTCATAACGGTTATGGTTCACAACAAGTGTTCTGCTCGTCGTTCCGGAGACTGAAATAGCTAGAATATACGCACCATTCTCACCGCCGGTGTTGCCGCCCGGCAATGTATCTTTCTCATGCGCATTCACAGCCTTCAGCTGGAAGAGATGTCTGAAGTTCGGCTGGTTCCACTGGATGCCGTCGGGTATATTCCAGAGCCATTCGTATGAAACCAAGTCGCCCTCGTATGCTACAAAATCGCCGGTTGAATCCTCGCTTGGACGAATTTCAATTCTTTGCCTGTCCGTAATAGATGCCCCGCCTACGACGTAGCCTTTCTCCCGGTCAAAAACACCTTTATGGGCGTATTCGCCGTCGCGAACCTTCTCTTCGAATTCGTTATTCAAGCCTCTGCCATGCGCTATGACCTTAAATACATTTTTGTTAAGCGTGCTGTCCCAAACACTCTTGATATGGTCGTCGGCGGCAGTTGCCGCAGGCTGATCTCCGTAAAAGTCGTGGTAACCGTCTCGTATCCGCTTGGTCACACCTTCAACCGGCTCGTCAGTTCCCATTGCGCCGCCCAAAATATTATAGGGAGACACGCCTTCAATGGCGTTCATCTTGATGGTTTTGTTATTCTCGCCATGGCCCCGGGCGGTTACGTCCATCGCGAATAATGACGGATCGCCGCTATTGAAATGGAACATAAATTCATTTGTGCCAAGCGGCAGTTTCGCAAGGAATGGGAGCGCGAATGTAACCGTATTGCCGGATATTGAGTAATCCGTACCCGCTTGAAGCGTATGGCCGCCTTTCGTTATGTTCGCAAGAGTCTGCCCGTCAGCAAGGTTAATGGTTGTTGCGATCGGGGCTGTCTGATCCCATGTACTGTAAGTATCCTTGGCCGGCTCAAGTACAGTAGTGTTCATTATCGGATCTTTGCCGTAAATCGTTAAGCCGGATATTCCCATCAGCGAAGCGTTATCATCCGTACGCGAATCGCGTGGGCCAACCAGCACCGTGTTGATCATCACATACCGGGCCGTAAACGGATACAAAAATGTTTTCGTATCAAATCCCCACTGTTGTCCGTTGTATGTAACATACGACCACAAACCTTCCGTTTCCGTGCCACCGGCCAGCGTCCAGCCGTTTGCTTTCCAGTCGTAATTGTACGCTGAATTAGTAACCGTAGGCGCGCTTTCCCATGAATGGATGCTATTGGAGTAATAGACTTCAAATCTTGTCGCGTTGCTTTGGATATTAGGGATGGAGTTTGGTATTTCAAGGTACAGCTTATCAACTGTTTTGGAAGCGCCTAAGTCGAGGGTTAAAGCCAATGAGGATGGCGAGTAGTCATTCATATAGACATTTGAGCTTGCATTCCGCCAATATCCGCTGCCGCCAGTCCGCAATGCGTCTGCGCCCGGATGATTCGGATCCTCCGAGCTTACTTTGAGATTCACATCGGCCATAGGCGTAAAAAGGGACGGGTCCAACAGGTTAAAAGAGCCTCCTGCAGCTGCCGAATGGTCAGCCGCTTCCGTTGATGCTGGAAAAACACTGATAAGCGAAAGCAAAAGCGCAAATGAAAGAACAGAGCTAAATACCTTTTTTATACCTTTTTGCTTAAACATCATAAAGCCTCCTCAGAGTCTATTCATGATTCATTAAACGCGGTGAAAAAGATTAGCTGCAATTGGCGATCATACTTGAATGGCAAAACGCATGCGATTTGGGCCTAGCATTTTGATGCTCTTTTTTGAGTGAAATAGCTTGTTTGAAACGATTAATTGAAATCGCTTACATATTTCCCTTTTACGATCATCCCCTCCCTTGCCATAGCTATCTTAAAATACTAGCCTCCTTACGGATATGGAAAAATTTACGATGAGGGTTGCATTATTTATCATCTGGTGGGGAAGGCTGGTTTTCCATGCGTGCTTTTTCGCTCGCTTTAACCTAAAGAAAAGACCTCCCACAAGTTCAATGAACTTGTGAAAGGTCTCCTATTTTATGAGTACATTTGTATTTCACGTGCTACGTATCTCTTCATAGCCTTCTACAGCTGCTCGTTCTTCCTTTTGCCTAATCGAATCACATGCCAGGAGCGCTTAGACAGGCGCGCCTCCAGCAAGCTATCCTTCACAGTCGATTGCCCGCCGCTATGCGGCTTTACATCTTGCCCAGCAATCGAATTTACAGCTTTTAAATTCTCGTTTTCCAGTACGATATGCTCGATTACGGCGTATTCCGGAAAGCTTCTAATGTCACATTCTAAGCTTAGCGACTCCTCCAGACTGCGATTGATCGCAAATACCGTTAATTCCTCTGTCTCTGGATTATAAACGGCAACGCTATCCAAATAAGGGACATCCGTAAAATCCTTAGCATCATATTTGTCAGAGGTTATGACCGGCTGCAGCGCAATTCCTCTGCCATAAACGGATGCATGCATATACGGATAATAGATCGTCTGCTTCCATGATCCGCCTCCGTTCACCGTCATAATCGGTGCAATGACGTTAACAAGCTGAGCCAGGCAAGCGATCTTGACACGATCCGCATGCTTCAAGAGCGTAATCAGCATGCTGCCGACAAGCAGCGCATCCTCAAACGTATAAATATCCTCAAGCTGCGGGGGCGCAATAGACCAAGGCTCAATCTGCTTGTCTGCCTCGTTCGAATGAAACCATACATTCCATTCATCAAAGCTCAAATTAATCGTCTTCTTGCTGCGCTTCTTAGCCTTGATGTAGTCGCAGGTCGATTTAATCGTTTTGATAAAATGGTCCAGATCCATTGAATAAGCGAGGAAGCTGGCGGTATCACCGCTTCGATTGCCGTAATACTGATGGAGCGAGACGTAATCCACCACATCATACGTATGCTCAAGAGAGATAGCTTCATACTGCGGAAAAGTAGGCATGCCCGTATTGGAGCTTCCGCAGGATACCAGCTCAATCGTTGGGTCGACCCATTTCATTGCCTTCCCTGTCTCCAGCGCAAGACGGCCGTATTCCTCAGCTGTTTTGTGCCCGATCTGCCATGGACCGTCCATTTCATTCCCTAGGCACCAGGTTTTGATCGCATGAGGCTGCGCATAACCATGCTTCTTGCGCAAATCGCTCCAATACGTACCGCCTGGATGGTTGCAGTATTCTAGCAATTGACGGGCTTCATCGATGCCGCGCGTTCCAAGGTTAACCGCCATCATCACCTGGGCATTCACGCTCCGTGCCCAATCTACAAACTCATTCGTCCCGAATTGGTTCGTCTCGATCGTTCGCCAAGCCAGCTCCAGCCTTCTCGGCCGCTCCTCTTTTGGTCCAACTCCGTCCTCCCAATTGTATCCGGATACAAAATTGCCGCCCGGATAACGGACGATGGGAACCTGCAGGTCGGTGATCAGCTTGGCGACATCTTTGCGAAAGCCGTTCTCATCGGCTTCAGGATGGCCCGGCTCATAGATGCCGCCATAAACGGCGCGTCCTAGATGCTCAATGAAGGAACCATAAATTCGGGGATCAACTTCGGATATGGCAAAATCTTTTTCAAGTGTCATTTTCGCTTTAAGTGTCATGGAATCACCTTTCTTTTTGAGAAGATAGATTTGTAAGTGAGCTGTCTTAACCTTTGACCCCGCCTGCGGTCATGCCTTCGATAAAATACTTTTGGAAAAATAAAAATACGAGCAAGATGGGGACAATCGCCATAACGGCGCCAGAAATGAGCATATCGAAATTGTTGCCGTACGGTGTAAGGAGCGTCGCAAGGCCGATCGGAATCGTCAGCTGCTCGGTTGTACGCAGAACGATGAGCGGCCATAAAAAGTTATTCCATGCGAACAGCGCTTGAAGGATTGCCATAGATGAGAAAGCAGGCGCCATAAGCGGCATCATGATGCGGAAAAAAGTGCCGAATTCCGTCGTTCCATCCACACGAGCAGCGTCGAGAAAATCCTTCGGCAGCCCGCTTGCATATTGACGGAAGAAGAAAATAGGCAGCGGAGCCACAACAAAAGGCAAGATGACGCCCCATATGCTGTTAATCAGCTTCAGGTTAATCGACAGCTTGTATAGAGGGAGAATAATAATTTCAATCGGCACCATCATCGTAATCAATACTAGCGCAAAGATGAAGTTGCGAAATCGAAAGTTATAGACCGCCAAGCCATAGCCAACCATCGAAGAAAAGAGCAAGCACAGTACCGTGAAAATGGCCGTAATAACCAAGCTGTTTTTGTACCAGGTTAAATATAGGGAGTCGCCCGTGAACAAATACGCATAGTTTTTGAAAGAAAAAATTTCCGGGCTGATCTTCAGATTTAACCCAAAGCGCATAAGCTCCTGGGCCGGTTTAAAGGAAGCGATCGTCAATGTGACCAGCGGGAACAGCGCGAACGCCGCGAATACGATAAACAAGAGAAGCAGCCATACGGTATTCATGGTCCATTTATGTTTCTCTGCCGTATTCATCCTCTACTCCTCCTTCTTGAACATTCCGAATAGTTTAAGCTGGCTGATTGTGATGATAAAGGTGAGAACAAGCAGCACGATACCAACCGCCGAGCCAAGACCCAAATTATTCTGTTCTAGCCCATTTCGGTATAAATATCCGACAATCGTCAATCCGATATCGTTTGGTGAACGGTTGCCGTTCCACAGCATGTAGCTTTCTGTGAACATGGAATAACCGCCGTAAATGCTTATCGTGAACACATAGATCGTAATCGGCTTCAGCAAAGGCATTGTGATTTTCAAAAATTTATTCCAAGTCGAAGCGCCGTCAATTTCCGCAGATTCATATAATTCCTTCGGGATATTTTGGAGTCCAGCCATAAAATAGAGCAGGTTAATGCCAATCCATCGCCAAGCCGCTAGCGTTATTAGCGTAAGCATCGCCAAATGCTCCTTGCCAAGCCAGCGCTGCTTCTCAAAGCCAAGCGAGGTGACAATTGTATTCATGAGTGAGCCTTCCAGTTCTCCGAAAGCTAATCGAAATATGGTCCCTGCTACAACAACGGAAGTTAACGCAGGGATGAATAGCGTGGAACGAAAGAAGTTTTTGGCAAACATCACCTTCGCATTCAGGAAGACAGCCAATATAAGAGGAATAGGGATCAGAATACATAAAGAGAATATCGTATATTTACTGCTGTTGACGATCGCTTTGAGAAACGTCGGATTCCATAAATCCTTATAGTTCTCGACCCCGATAAACGCCACCTGCCCGGGAAGAACCTCCTGAAAGCTCATCACGATAGCCGAAATAACCGGATAGGCAAAGAAAACGGCAAATGAGATTAAGAAAGGCAATACGAAAAAGTAAGGAGCAATTTTTTGTGAATACAAAATGCTGGAGCCGGCGGAAGCTTTCGAAGTTTCCGCTGCCTTTAATGCCTCTGGCGAGCCTTTTGCCATAAAACCCTTCCTCCCTGCCAAGCGTAAATAGCTAAAGCTAGTTTCGCAGCATAGATTTCGAATAAACAGTATCACTAGCCCTCGCGGAGCTAGTGATACTTTATCATTCTATTATTTTAGCTGTGCGGCTGCTTCTTTCAGCACTTTATCAACGTCCTCGTTGTCGAGCAAAGTACGCACTAGAATTGAAGTTTTGAAAGTATCGGAAATCGTCGGCGTATTCTCATTAATGTTCACGCCTTCAATCTCGCCCTTGATATCAGTCAGCACATTGAAGATGTCGTCTCCAAAATACTCCGTAAATTTATTCGGCTCGCTCAGCGCAGGATCAGTCCATACGTCCGAACGGAGCGGGTCAAATCCAAGCTGCTTCCAAATTTGAATATTGCCTTCTTTGCTGATCTTGGCGAAAGCAAGGAATGCTTTGGCTAATTCGGCATTCTTGGTCGTTTTCGTTATAGCTGTGCCCGTGCCGCCCATACCTGCCGATCGTGGCTGCCCTTCTGCCCATGCAGGCATAGGCTTAATGACAATCTTGCCTTTCAGATCGGGCATATAATCGGTGAACCGTCCCATATACCACATTGGCATCCAAAGGGAGGCAGCGCCGCCGCTGTTCATTAAACCATAATATTCCTCGCTGTGATGTCCCGTCCCAGGTGCGGCAATAGCAATGCCTTGTTTAACTAGATTCTGCTGCCATTTGAGCGGTTCTGCTACAATCGGGCTTGTAATATTAAGCTTTCCATCCGCTGTTTGGATATCGTCATTTCCGGGTACTTGCGCTACCTGAGGCCATAGCGACCACAAATCTCCGCTTTCGAGTGTAGCCATCGGAATGCCGGTTTTATCCAGTACTTGCTTGCCGGCTGCTTCATAATCAGCCCACGTCTTAATATTATCTGGATTAACGCCCGCCTTATCGAGAATCTCTTTGTTGTAGTAGATTACGGCAGCTCCGACATGGAAGTCGATGCCATAATAATTGCCGTCTTTCGAATAAATATCCAGCCTTGATTTCACTAGATTATTAATCTCAGGCTCAATCACATCATTAAGCGGAAGAAGCTGTGGTTCTCCTTTTAGGAAATTGGGGAATTTATTCAGCTCAATATCTGCCATATCCGGTGCGCCTGTTCCAGATTGAAGCGCTACCAAAAGCTTGTTGTGCATGTCATCATAAGGGAAAGTGTTTGCGACTAACTGAATCTGTTGCTCCGGGTTTGCCTCATTCCAACGTTTTGCCATATCCTCATAAAACTTTTGATGCAGCTCGTTAAACGTCCAGAATTCAATTTTCGTCGTTTTTGCACCGTTCGTTGCGGTTTCTTCCTTGTTCGTTGTGCTGTTCTTATTGCCGCCGTTATTACCAGAGCAAGCAGTCAGAACAACAGTAAACAAGACTAGAAAAGAGAGCATGACTAACAAATGCTTTTTCACTTGTATTCCCCCTTAAATAAGTATGCTTCTATGCTTAATCCCTTTGGGATCAATGCCGATACTGGGTAAATCAAGTTTGTTTTAGACTTTTGTATATTTATTTTATATAAACCTAAACTGTTTGATATTCCCATCATAATGAGGACTGTTTTGTTTGTCAATCACAAAATGTATGCGTTTACTTTATTATTTTATTTTAGACTTTACTAAACCAAGTTAAATTTCTATTTGCTCTACGATGTGCAGTTTTTTCAAATTGAATGAATGAACTTAGCAAAACACTGCTTTTCGCTGTCTTTTCACCCTGTTTTTACATAAAAAACCTATCCCTTCTCATTCGTTATCTTTTGATTTATAATAAGTTAAACCAATTAAACGTTAGGAGAGGGGCGACTACATACATTGATCCATATCAAAGAGCTCCGTTCAGGTTTAAGCATCTTTAAAGCACTGAGTTCGGAAATCAGAATCGAAATACTAGAACTGCTGACCAAGCACGATAGTTTGAATTTAAACGAGATCGCCGAGAAGCTCGGGCTTACCAACGGGGCGATTACGATGCATATTAAGAAGCTCGAGGAAAGCGGCTTAATTGATATCACGACAGCGGTCGGCCGCCATGGCCGTCAAAAAATATGTTATTTGAACGAGGATCTGCTATCTGTCGAATTACGGAGCAAAGGCAAGCAAAATGTGTATGAAGTAGAAATAAGAGTAGGCCACTATTGCGACTATCATGCCGAGCCCACCTGCGGATTAGCTACCAAAGACAGCATTGTCGGAGAATTCGACAATCCTCGCTATTTTGCTGATCCTGAGCATATCAATGCCGGAATCGTTTGGCTGAGCAAAGGATATCTGGAATACCGAATTCCAAATTACCTGAAATCCAATCAACGCTTCAGCGAGCTGCAATTTATTTTGGAAATCGGCTCCGAGGCACCTAGCTTTAATAACGACTACCCATCCGATATCGTGTTCAGCGTAAATGGAGTTGACATCGGCATGTGGACATCCCCAGGTGATTTCGGCCTGGAGCGAGGAACGTACAATCCAGAGTGGTGGCCGCCCCACTTAAATCAATTTGGCTTGATCAAGCTGGTGCGCATCAACGAGAACGGCTCCTTCATCGACGGATGCCTCATATCGAATGTTACGATTGCCGATATCCAGCTGAATGAACATACAGACATCAAATTTAAGATTGGCGTAGCAGAAACGGGCAACGTTGGCGGCCTTACCATTTACGGGCAAACCTTCGGCAACTATAAGCAGGATCTCATCGCTAGAATTATATATGATGAGGTTGATAGGGCTTAGTCATAAAAATAAAGAGACCTTCCACAGGTGCATTGCATGCATGGTAGGTCTCTTTGTGTTAAGTGAATTAGTATCTAGCACAAGGACAATAATAACAATAAAAGAGGCTTCTGCCCGTTAATACTATCTACAACGTTCCACTCTAGCAGGTCACAGTTGACTCTTCCTTCTGACTTGCATTTTTTCTTACCTGCTTATTATTCCTTTTTTAAAGCTTCTATTAATACTGTTTGCATTTCGAGAGGCAACAAATTGAAAGTTAGCGTTTTTTTATTCCCGTCTTTAAACTCAACCGTAATTGCTTCAATATCCTTCTCCGCTTGCTCGCGCTTTTGCCTTTGCTCCAAATATGCACTTTCCTGCAAAGCGAAGAAGTCATCCAACGTACCGGCAATAGCCGGAGCAGTCTCAGTGGGGAGCTGCTCCAGTTTGGATAGCTGCTCCGGCTGAGGCATTTGCTCCGGATTCAATGGTAGTAGCTCCGAATCGGATGGCTTCTCCTTACAATATCGTTCGTACTTGTTTAAACAGGCCGAAAAATACTCCCTATATTCCTTAATTATACGGCTGATAATCTGAGGTGATTTAGGTACCGACATCTCCTCGAGCTCGCGTATAACATTTTCGCTGTATATCTCACTAAATAAACGTTCGAGCTCCTTATCGTACAATTCCAAAGCCAGACATCTATTAATGTCGTCCTTGATCCGGTCAAGCAGGGTTCCCTGCCGGTTAGGAAAATCAATTTCTCGTGTATAGATATCTATAATATTTGATTTAAACGTACTGATCGCTTTATCTCTCGGGATCCATTGGTTTTGATAAGAATGAAGCTTTCGGTACTCATTGATCAACTGATCCGAAACCTTAAACAGCTTATATCTGATCCTGCTGGGATCATAGGATTGTTCGGTTTGCACCTCGCTAAAAGCGGGCTTCCGCACAGCCAGTTCGATACCGGGATTAGGTTCTCGTTGTTCCAGCTGCAACCGATCCTTTAAATCATTGTGAAAAATACTTGTATATTGCTCGAGCTTCTTAATAGTCAAATTAATCCGATGCGGATTCGCCAACATACTGGACTGCTGCTTCTCCAAATATTTTTCCACCATGTTGCCAATTTGTTGAAAATCCATTTAATCACCTACATCATCCAAACAATAACATGTTGTTTGTTTTGTTTGGCCCTTTCCAAGAAAAAAATAAGATTGGCCACAGGCTCAGTTTGCTCAACCGCCGCCAACGCGCCGATTGCCTCCTCCAGCCGGGCATATGGAATACGATTTGATCCAAGTAGCATCTTATTGTCATCGTTCGGCAACGACTGGACGGCTGCTTCCACCTCTTCGATCTGCTCAAGCGACAAAAAACCAAGAAGCGTCCCATGATCCGAAAGCTGACTTTGTATCGCTCCCTTTAACGCTTCCCGTTCACTCATGAGGGCAAGCTCCTGCTCTTTCTCTAACCCTGTTTTGAATAGCTTCCGTGTCAATTCATTAAATCGCGCAATCTCATTTGCCTGACCGTCGAAGAACGTCGAGTTTACGCCATAATATGCTTGTCTCATTCTCCATCCTCCTTTCCTTACAGATTAAGACTGTTTCTAAGACCGATGCTGATATCCGTAGACTTGATATCTGCTACATAGATGTGGCTGCCCTTCTCCGTCAATCTTTGCTCGAATCCTGCGCGAATTTCCGGACTAAGCTCCAAATAATCCTTCGTCACGACGACTAAAGAATTGCCGTCATGCCCTTCTACCTGTTTCAGCACATGTCCCATCTCGCTGCGAATATAGTCGGAAGACCCGCATTTCGCTTCAACAAACAGATCCTCTCCTTGCTTGATCTCAAGCGTTCCTATCTTTAGGTCCTCTGTCGCTCCCCTGGCTATAATGTCCGGTTTGGTCTCTCCGTACTCCGTCGGTACGATTTGCTGCTTGTCTTCAATCTTCTCGAAGCTGGTTTTCATTGTATCCTTTAATTCATACTCGAAGATGGTTCCCTTGTACCGCTCCAAGGTCTCATAAGCACGCTGCATACTGAGGTCGGAAGCTGGGCCTTGCAGCACTTCCTCCTGCTTCGACAAGACGACGTCCACCTTTTCATTCTCGCTTCTAATTCCGCGAATATGGGAAGGGTCG
This sequence comes from Paenibacillus sp. PL91, assembly GCF_012935325.2. Classification (GTDB taxonomy): domain Bacteria; phylum Bacillota; class Bacilli; order Paenibacillales; family Paenibacillaceae; genus Pristimantibacillus. The sequence goes on along the minus strand of NZ_JABBYG020000016.1, from coordinate 128,062 downwards.
CCATACTCAGCCGTCTTCGCCTGCAATCCGATGTCATCCGCCATATACAGCTCGCTTGCATCAAGTACGGTCTGCTCTTCCTTCGGCATTTCGTTTAGATAAGCATCAGTGTCTCCCATCGGCTCCAGCTTCTCGAACTCCGTCCAGTCTTTAGTCGCTTCGGCTTTTTCCAGACCTTTTTTGAATGATTCCGTTATCACGGAAAATTCAAGCATAGCGAATACCCCCAAGTTTTAGCTGCATATTTTCCATCAGCGCATATTCCTTCTTATGTACGTCCGCTTGCTTGTCAACGAGCTCCAAGCAAGCCTCTATGTATCTCTCCAGCATGATGCGACGATTGACCTGTTTCTTTATTGTTGCATCCATTTTGACGAGAGCGAGCAGTACTTCTTTGACGAAAGAAGCTACGAAGCTGTCAACATCCATATTCATATCGAAGCCGTAATTTGCCGCATAGCGAATTAAATTGCTCTTTACAGCAGCATATTGGCTTTGCACATTCCTAAGCGGCTCTTCGAGCAGCGAACGATAAAAGCGTTTGACTTCATTTGACAAATCCTCGTAAGCGGACAGATTTTGCATAAGAATTTCCGTCACCGGATGCATATGCTTGGCGTTATACAACAAATGGTTATAGGACTGGCTGTACAGCCTGACTTCTTCATCGGGAATATACCGCACATCTTCTTTGCCATGGATCAATTGCAGATGGGCCGGCGAGCTCATGCCATCGGTAAACATGAGCGCGGCCCCATTCGTGAGCTTGCTAATAAAATGAACCTTTTCCTCCGTCAGCCCGAGCGAATTAGCCACATACTCGCAGTCATCCTTGGACACGATCCGATGAATGATCTTCGTATTCGTATTTTTGAGAACATCCGGCGCCAACTTGGTAGGAACCTGATCGACAATGATCATGCCTTCTCCATAAGCCCGAATCTCGGATAAAATATGGCTCAAACTTTCCACCGCTTTACCCTTTATATTGACGCTCTCTTGGCTGCCCTGCTGACTTACGTTGGCAAAAATGCGGTGTGCTTCCTCGAACACGAGCAAATGCTTTAATACGCCAGTGAAGCCAAGCTCCTGCGACCTTACATATTCATAAATAAAGACGGATATAAGTCCAATCACTAACGATTTCTCGTCATCATCCGCTATTGCCTCAAGCTCCAACACCGTCGGCCTCGCCAGCAACTCCCCGATATCGATCGTTTCAACCGTATTGAGCATATACCCCTTGCCGCCTACCATCAGGCTTCTGATTCGGGTCAGCAGCGCCGCTCGAATATTTTGCATTTGCTCCTGAGCGTAGCCAAGCTCCTTCGTATAGCTGTCGATCTCATCATACAAATCCCCGATCGTCGGGAAATACCATTCATACTGCTGCTCATCCTGTTGATAAATATTTCTCGAGGTCGTCAGGCTCCAGCCCTTTTTGATATAAACATTCATGATGCATTGCTCCAGTATGTTCGGCATCGAAGCATACATCGTAAAGGATGCATTAAAAATAACCTTTAAATTATCGATATGCTGCTGAATATTGACGTTCACAGGAAAATAAAACGGATTGATACGAAACGGCGATACCGCTTCATTCCCTAATGTATACACGCGCAACTCAGGAATTTTCCTGCTCAAGCCTCTGTATTCCTTTTTGGCTGGCTCAATAATCAGAAAGGGCACATTCGTCGTGCTAAGCACATGAAAAATCGTATTCGTTTTGCCGCTGCCTGTGATGCCCGCTACGAGCATATGCTTCACAAGCTGATCCTGCTCCAAATGCAGCAGCGTGTCGGTTTTCTTTTCCGCGTCATAGAGATATCCAAGGGGCGCACCCGCATGATTCGGCGGATTTTGATTAAATCTCGGACATTGCGACAGCTCATAACCGTTATAATCATGCTTCGGAACATCCAACACATACGCAAGCTCCTCGCCGGTAAGAAACGAGAACAGGCGGTAATGCTCATGGAAAATATTTATCGAGTGGGACGCTCTCTTCTCCTCTAGCAACCCTACTGTTGGATAAACCCCGTTTAAATCAAATTGACGATAAGGCTCAACCGCATTGGCACTGTACGTCGATTGGTATACTTCGCCGATTTGGACTAGCTCTGAGCGGTTTCGCGAAAAGATCGAAATGGCGGTTTGCCACAAGCCGGAGGAGAGAGCTTGCTGCAATCTTTCTATATAATTCTCAAGGAGGCTATCGAGCTCCATGGCCTGAAAATCGGTTTTCTCGCTATTTTTCGTTACGGTCTCGGTAGTGCCCTTCGTGTCTGAATCAGAGCTTGTGATTCCTTCACTGGTCGATCGGCCTCCCGACACCACAACTAAGCCTCCACCACTGTTGCTCCCATCAGTACTTGTTTGGCCTAGCGTAGTCGAATAGGTTTCCGATTTCGCCAAGCTTTGCGAGCTGCTCTCCGTAAGCGCTATAGAATTGCCCGTCCGCATGCCTATGACCGTATCCAGCTGATGCAGAATCGCCGTCTTGGTGAGCGGCTTTGCAACGATTTCCAGCAAGGCATCCTTGTCGCGTGCCGTCCTGACGAAGGGTTCGATATATTCGAAAAATTTCGTTTCGTTTCTGCCAGTTATACCCGTAATAACGACTTGAGCCTCGTAACCCACCGGCTCCAGTCGGTCGTCGATCTCTTTCATATCCGACGTCTGGAAATAAGCGCCAAAGCGTTCTGAAATCGAAGTGCCGCTTCTTTTTACCGCCCCTATAGAGAGCGTGATTTTACGCGTCTGGCGTTCACTTTTCAGACGGAATATAATGGGCGACTGCGCATTCGACAAAGAGGCTACAAACTCTTTTATCCGCTCATAAATATAGAGCTGTATCTCTGCTGGCTCAAGTTCATCAGAGAGCGAGAGTTTGTTAATTTGAAAAAATTGATAGTCGTCTCGAATACGTTGGCCAGGACGGAAAAACGCTTCATCCATAGGCGTACGCATTCGCTTCACATGAAGTATTTGCTCTAGCACGGCAGCAGAAACCTTCTTCCTATTTCATAATGGGACGACAAGCGTCCTCCACCTGTGTGATATACAGCTGGAAGATTGGCGCGATAACTGTCTTTCTATTTTGGATGTGCCTAGCAGCCTTCGAGCGGTTCAGCTTGCTTTTGCTCACCGCCTGATCTGCCGTTCCGACCTGAGACGCGGCAGCGCGGCTCGGACTCGGCCTCGACGCCTTTTTGCCCATGAATGTACCGACTACGGCACCCCCGATACCGCCAATGACCAGAATCGGCAGGCTTTTCGTTAGCAGCAATCCAACTCCGACTCCCACGATGGCGCCGGCAGCTGTGCCCATATTCAAGAACGGCTCCTTGCGTATGCCTGCAGTTGAGCCATGTACCGCTTGCACCACACTTGAGCTCTCCATTACGGTATCCATGCAAGCATCCTCGCCTATCGTAAATGGAGGAATCCGCAACTCCCGGTGAATGCGATCTACGTCGGACAGCAAATGCTCCCTATCTTCAGCGGTCAAGTTCTTGAAGGAGGGCCAAACCGCAAGTTCTCTCTTTATCTCTTCTTTAATGGCAAGAGCATAGTTGGATAGCTTGCTCGTTTCCAATCCACATTTCTTCATTAATGTGCTGTATTCGCTAATCATTAGCACATCTTGATTAAGCTGATCATAAATTTTATCGATATATTTATTGATAGACTGTTTTTTCGTATAGAAGTCCATCCGTTTCGGCCTCCTCTGCTTGTCGCGCAAGTTTTTCCTCGAAACGGTTTCTCATTTCTTTGATTCTTGCTGCTCTTTGCTGCATATCCAAAATCGAAGCTTCTTTCTGCTCCTCGTTTTTGTCCATTTCCTTTTTCAAGTGAAGCAGTACGTTTTCTTTGATCTTCACGACATTCGAGATGATTTTCATAACCTCGGCATTCATCTTATCGACGATATCGCTCGTCATGTCAAAGATAGGCTGGGTTATCGCTACATCACTTTCGAGAAGCTTGTCCTTCATCGTTTCGGTCAATTCATCTATAATGACGTCCAGCTCACGTTTAAAGCGTATGGAATCAAATCTCTCCTCATAGTCCTCCATGCCGACAAGACCCTTCAGCCAATTCCAGACACCTGCTTTTTTTATCGTGCTGATTGATGCTTTATATGCGTTTTCTACCTTCTTTTTGCAATCCTTTGCGATCGATACGATACTCGTAGAAAACTCGCGTTCAATTTGATTCATCGTCGAACCGACCAAACTTTCTACATTTAAGTTTCCGATTCTGTTCATTTTGGAGCCCAGGTTTTTCAACTCGACTTCTTCCAGCTTGACGGCCACGTTATCGAGTTGCAATTGGATGTCATGAATCAATGCCGAAACAATCTTCTTAATGCTAAGGAAGGATTTTCGCACCATTTCCTTAACCTTTAGCACTAGAAAATCTTCGGCATCCATAATAACATTTTGGAGAACATCCTCCGCATTATAACGGTCGATGCCTTGCTTCGCCTTCGTCCATTTCTTGTAGAGATCCCGATCAATGTCCTTCGTGATATCGACCAGATCTCCTCGAATCTCATCCGCAATCTCATCCTCTAGCCCGCCCGAAAGGTCCCCGATCATACGTTTCGAAATAAGATCATTAACGCTATTCAACGTCTCATCCCTTACATCCTCAATTTCTTTGCGCAGCTTATCGATTTTTTGGATGTATGCCGAATTATCTTCCTTGATTGTCAATTGAAGCTCCTTCATTTCAAATCTCAGCTTATTGACAGTATCGGATAATACAGTACGCATGCTCGAAACAGCATCCTTGATCAAATAATCATTTTTGGCTTGAAGATACTCGCCCAATGAGCTTTCCAGCTCATTTATCCGGCTATAGGCCAAAATATCATCGACATGCCCAGGCGTAATCTGCCGTCCTGCGATCATATATTCAGGCTCTTCAGGATCGGGAATTTTGAACGTATGGTCTGTTTGAACACTCTTAATTTCAATGTCGCCGCTGCGAAGCTGCTTGCCCTTCATTCCGTAATAAGCGGACATTTCATAAATTTTCGGATTCATAATGATGCCGGATAGCACCACTTCCAATTCATGACGCGCCTTGACTATATCAGCTCGGTTAAAATAGTCAATTTTGTTAATAACGAAAAAAATATGGCCGCCATCTACTTCCAAGCTTGAGCTTTTCGCGGACTCCACGTACTTTTTGATTTTCTCCGTAAAATGCTCATTTCCCACGCTATCCGGGGAAATCATAAATATAATGGCATTCACTTGCGGGAGCACGTTATTCGTAATCGCTTCGTGCTTTTCGTGCCTAGAGAAAAGACCTGGAGTATCGATGATTACCACTTTATCCTTACATATTTCAAGTGGACAATAAACGATAACCTGCTTAATCATTTCCTCATTCTTGCTATCGCGCACAGTCGTTGTTTTCTCCAGCAACTCTCGGCAGGAATCATAAGTCAGCGGCATGCCTTGCGGATCAGTCGCAATCATCTCGGTTTTTTCTTGATCAAAATAAGTAATTTCCACCTTGATATCCTCGGAATAGCTGATTTTCGTAATAACCGACGTTTCCGCCCGAATATCCATGCTAAGCAAATCCTTGCCGATAATCGAGTTAATAAAAGTGGATTTGCCGGCGCTGAAAGGGGCCACGAGCGCAATTTTAAACTCGCCCTCCTCCAATCTGACCATTTCGTCAGCCAGCATGGAATGCTCTATGATATAACGGTCAATATATTCTGATTGCTGCAATTCATTGTTGAAATTCAATAGCATTTTTTTTGTTTCCGCAAATTTTTCCAGCATGTGAATCACTCCTGCAATTGTGATAGTTGATTGAAGCCTGAATGGTTGAACAGCAACTCTGCCAGCTTGGCTTTATTGCGTTCCTTGGATATAGGCAGCCCAATAGCATCGGCTAATACGATATCTGGATTTTGAATAATAGCCTCTCTAGTCGTTTCTCCTCGATCCAATTGCAAAAACTGCTCATAATAATAAGCAGACACAAAATAAACGCGCTCGCTTGTATAGCCTTTAAGGATGTCCAACGCTTCCAGCTCGAACTGCTTTCGGCTTGATTGATAGAACATGAATTCATCGATTTTGTTGGCGATAACGATCTTATCCATGGTGGCATGCTTGGAGAAAATATACTCCATATAAGCTTCGTCACGCATCGCCTCCATATCCAACACGATGATGAGCTTGTCATAGTAGCTTCCAAGATCCTTGCGCTCGGGTGCTGCGTCCGTTACATGAAAAGCTTCGCCTTGCAGCGTCTGAAGCAGCCGGGCTATCTGGCTTTTCCCCGTACTCGGCGGGCCGGTCACAAGCCAGTTGCTTCTGGAAACATCAATCCCTGTTTCCTTTAAGCCTTTCGCAACCTCCTGCACCAGTCGGTAGAGTTTCTCCATGCGGCTTAGCTCAAGCAGCAGCTCCGCGTGATGCGCTTGCAATTGCTTACCGGTTACAAGCGCCCCGTCTTTCTCCTTCACGACGATCTCCCTATTCTGCCTTAGCTCCTCAAGCGTAAGCTTTCCGTCTACATATTGCCTGTGCAATGCAGCATAATAGGATGAAACGGTAAAAATGACGGGATTCGAAAGCAAATACGAAAGTGAGCGTTTAAGCTCAAGCTCGACCTTATACAGATCCTCGTCACTTAGCAGATGACTATTATCGACAGCTATAAATAGCGTTTTACTATTTTTCCGAACCTCCAACACTTTCTTAACCGCTTTAATAAAAAAAGCGTTGCCGATCTGAGCTGGATTAATAAAGAAATAAACCATATCATACGAGGGCAGCTCCGTTATGTCGCACTCCTCGTTCAGAACAGCCTTTTTAAAGCGCAGCATGGGCTGCAGCTTATCAAGTGACTCTAACTGTCTTCTGCTTTCCGTAATCCATATGGAGTTCGTTTGCAGCACCGCCACCGCCATCGCCACCTTCCAGAATGAAATGCTCAAGTTCCCCGATTCGGCTAAGCTGAATGATCGCCTGGGCATGATCCTGCTCTAAACGTCGTCCCGCTATAATCTCATCGTCCTCAATGACATAGATGCTTCCCTCTTTACGCACCTCATCAATGTTGATTTTCTCATCGCGCAGCTGTTTGCCGTAAAGCGCGAAATAACCCGAAACGAAAAAAACATGGTGCCGCTCCGCCTCGGAATCCACCTCATCCAGCACAATGGCAAGCTCCTTGATGATGCTGTCGTAATGATTGCTGTACTGATCCCATTTCGTCAGCACGAAGCCGTGCTTTTGTCCACTCTCCTTGATCATCTCCAGAAACTGCTTCATTTGGCGCGAAAAAGCCGCATCCCCGATAGAAGCTGGATGAATGAGGAACAGTATCAGATCGCTCATTTTAAGGGCTTGCTCAGCTATTTCATTATGACAGGCGTGTCTCGAGTTGAGCCCAGGGGCATCAACTATGGTTAACCCCGGAAAGCTGTCCAGCGTATGATGAATCTGTACCTCTGCCGGTATCTCCGCACTCCTTACGCCCGAAAGCATAGACAGCTTTTCCTTAAGCTCAGCGTAATCTCCGAACTTCTCCATCGTAATGCGATCATTATCGTATTTCACGAACAGCCTGTTTTCGTCTGCGCTTACGACCTTCGTAATAATGGCTGTCTCGGCTCGTATATCCATCGCGAGCATGCTCTCTCCGAATAAGCCGTTAATTAACGTTGATTTGCCATAGGAGAACGGGCTGATGAACGTCACACTAGCATTCTCGTCATACAGATGATAGAGATCCCGAATTCGCTCCACATCGTTGGCGGCTACTTGCTTGTGCAGTTGCAGCAAATAGCGTATGGATGGGATTTCAACATTCACCTCTTGCTGAACAGTATGAACGATCCCGCTGCGGCTTACGGCTTTCAGACGAATGGCCGTACTTCCTTGGTCTAGCAACTCCTTTAAATAACGGTTAATGTTCATGAAGAGAATCCGCTTGATTTTCCCATACAAGCCTCCTGGCAGCCGGCCCGAACGGATGATATGATTGGCGATAATCTGGGATAACACTTGCTCCGTCCTTATGCTTTGCAGCGCAGGCACCTTCTTACCGCCGCTCTGAGCATTTGCAAGCTTCACGGGTATATTCGGCAAAATAGACGCTGCTGCTTTCTTCAAATAGCCGTGCTCGGCTTGCAGCAATATTTGATAATCATGCACATCGTACTCTCTCGCGATGTACTCATGCAGCTCCAGGAAAAAAGCCGTCAAGCGTTCCTCATCGTGATCCGAATAAACCGAGTAGATATATTCCGGAAATAAATCGATTGCCCTGGCCACGTACCCGCCCAGCATAACGCGCTTCTTAAAATAGTAAAAAATAGGAGGCAGGGAGCGGTCCGATTCCTTCGTTCGGATTAAAACATCATTACCTGTGAATGAAACGATTAGCAAAAGAAGCCCTCCCACTATATGAAAAATCCTGCCATGATCGCGGCCAATAGCACGACGAAGCCGCTCAATTGAATGACTTGCATTCTCTTCGCTTTGCTCTCTAGATCTTGTCTAATGGAATGGTCATTTTCTCGAATTAGCTCATTTACCGACTGTATAGAATGGCTTAGTTCACTGATTTGCGATGTTATATGATTCTGACTTTGCTGTAAATCCTTCATTTGCTGATGGAGCGCATTCCTGGCTACGGTCACCAACTGTGTTAGCTTTTTTTCAGCCTGCTCCAGGGCATTCCGATGAATGTGAATGGCCTGGTCATGCTGCTCCTTAAGCATAAACATGAATTTCCTGTCGCTCTCGTTCATTTCGCTTGCGGACTGCTTCAGCCTTTCAAGTTCGGCTGATAACTTAACCGTCGATTCCTTCGCCAGCTTAGCGATTTCATCCCTCACCTTGCTTTCCATTTGACTGATCTGCAGAGAGGTTTTTTCGGTGCTCACGAAAACGCAATGCTCAATCTGCCTTTCCAGCTCTACTAACGATTTCTCAGCCACTTGAGCGGCATCCATCATATTTGAATGTAGCACCATGCTAGCTTCATGAATATGAATAAGCGATTTTTCCACGTTCGTCGTCATTCTTCAAGCCCCTCTAGTCCATTGATTAGGTGATATTAAGGAAATAATATAAACAAAAGACTGCCTATCAATAGCAGCCTTTTTGACATGGGTATTTATCCCTATAAAACCATGATACGACATGATTAATAGTATTGTCGACTATAAAAAATGACAATAATTCAGCTAACATATGTAAATGGGCCTGATTACAAACGACTATTTCCGTCTTAAGGCTGACAACAAAAAAATCCTTTATAGGAACACGCTGGCAGGGGCGGCAAGAAAAAGCCTTGGTCAAATGGCGGCCATCCATTAATCGGCCCAGATTGGTAACGGTCTAGTATAATAATATATCGATCCTATTTATTCAATCGTATCATCAGTACCCTTTTCAGGCGTCGTCTTCGCTCCTCCAATGTCATTTCGATCGCATACTTTTTTTGATTTTCAATTGATGTCATATGATGTTCACGCTCCTTTATTGACGAAAATTATTTTCAATATTAATATTTTTATTAAGATAATAATTTCCAATATAATTAGCCCATTTTTTCAGTCTATGTAAATTCGCCCTAACATTGCGACGTAGGAGGAAATGAAAGATGACGACAGCACCAGACAAAAATATCATCGTAACGAACCAGCCAACTAGAGAACAGCTTGAAAAGATTTACGATATTTTAGATAAATGCTTTTCAGTAGGCCGAGTTTTTTTCCAAGAAAGATTAGACCTCGACAGCGCATATGAGCCAGATACAACATGGTTTGCGATGGTCGACGGTAAGATTGCTGCTAATGTACAAATTTTTCCTCTTTCTATTAGAGTCGGTCAAGCGATCTTGAAAACGGGTGCAATGGGCAGCGTCGGTACAGATCCAAATTATCGCGGAATGGGACTTGCGCACAAAATTCTTAATGCGCAAACAGACTACATGAAAGAAACCAATTATGATATAAGTTTACTTCTGGCTAGTAAGCATGCGTTTTATGAAAAGGTTGGCTGGAGGCTTATTCCCGAGACTGCTTACGCCATTGAAAAGCAAGCAAGCTTCGAGCAGCAAAGCAGTTACGAAATCATTCCTTTTGAACCTCGTTATCTTAATGATATCCGTTTCATATATGAACAGTTCAATCAGAATCGCACCTATACCGTAGTCCGTAATGAAACATACTGGAATGATCTAATAAGCTGGCCGGAATGGAAAAAAGCAGACTGTCTGCTTCTTCACAGAAATAAAAAAATTGTAGCTTATGGCATTATTGAAAAGAAGGATACTGAACAAGTATTTATCAATGAATTCATGTATTTGAACGAGGCCGCGGACGGTGTTGAACACTTATTTCATGCCTTATGCCAGCTGCGCCCAAATGCAAAGCAAATATTAGCGATGCTGCCAGAGGATCATAAGCTATATTCCTATTATCAACAACATCAAGCACAATCCATTCAAATTAATTCGGCGATGTGGAAAATGATCAATCTACATTCTACATTCCAAAAGCTTCAGCCTGAATTGGAACATCGTCTTAACGGTAATGACTTGATGGCAGATCAAGAACTGTACATAGCGCTTCAATGCGGAGAGGATCATATATACCTTGATTACAAGCAGAAGCGGCTTTCCATTTCCGATGTTAGTCATGCTCAATCCTATGTTCCGATAGAAGTGGATGAACGTAATCTGATGACTTATATGATGTTCGGCTATAATGCGGCAGGCGCAACAAAGGATAGCGTTGAACATGCTAACATTTTGCAAGCTCTATTCCCGAAACAGCAGGCCGTGTTTTATTTGACCGACAAATTTTAAGCCATTTTCATTTCGACTGATGTTGCTTAATGGCTTATAAAAAAGGGGTGTGTCGCAAGTCCAAAACTGCTCGGACTTATGACACACCCTTATTTCGCATAACGCTAACTATTAATCGTTATTCATTTTTGATCTTCCTAACAAAACAGCACCATAGGCTGCATCCTTAATCGGCAAGATCAGCTTTGTTTGCGGGTAGCTTTGAGCAAGCTTTCGCTCTAATGCATCTTTTACGAAACGAGATTTTTGCAGCACGCTTCCTGCAATTGCAATCGGACTTTTATATAACTCTAGCCGCTCAATAACAGGCACCACAAGCTCAAATAGACTGGCTCCACATTGCTCCGCTAGCTCTAGCGCCTGCGCATCCCCCTTCTCGCATGCTGTCGTCATAATCGGTGCGAGCTGCGCAATATCTTTTTTTGTTGTATTTTTATGATAGACAAAGCCAATAATCTCTTTCACAGTACTTAGCCCAAGCTGCTCGTATACTAGCGCTGGAATGATCGTATTCGTTTTTCTTCCGTCCTCTGCTTGAACCAAAATGGACAAGAGATCACGCCCAATGCAATAGCCGCTTCCCTCGTCATCAATTAGATGGCCAAAGCCTCCTGTGCGATGCTGCTCTCCCTTTTCATTCACCCCAAAGCAAATCGATCCTGTACCGGCAATGAGAATAATGCCTTGCATCGCATTTTGTGCTCCGTATAATGCTGTTTCTTGATCACCAGTAATCGTTAATGGCCCCATGTAATCATTATCTCTCACATGCTTCTCCAAAAAACGGGCTACTAACGGATTACTTACTCCTGCCGCTCCTATACATATATGAGTAACTTCCTCTAAATTGGTGCAGTAGAGCTTCGTTCGATTAAAAATTTCCTCAAAGGAGGCAGCAATAGCATCAGCATCACCACCATTATAATTAATAGGCCCTACAGTAAAGGTTAATAAAGCATCTTCCTGGTCATGGGTAATTGTGACAGCTGTCTTGGTGCCGCCCCCATCAATTCCAACGATATATGCCATACTCATGTCCCCCTAAAGCTGAATCGTAATGTTGGCAGTTGGTGTAAGCTCACCATTTAGGATTGGAATGAGTGATTTGAATGCATCTAATGTATACTCAAATGCTGCAATTCCGCAGAACTCACCTTCGATTAATGTTAAATCATAGGGTCTGCCTAATGTAATTGCCGTTACTTTACAGTCTGCTGCCAACAGCTTCTGTACAAGCGCAAGCTGACCTTTGTTTTCACGCGCATTGAACAAGCCGATTACAACATGCTTGCAGCCTTCAACCTTTTGCAGCGCAGCGTTAACTTGCTCCTCGCTCGGATCAATGTCGATAATCTCATACGCTGCATGAAAATGCTCACCCATATATTGCGGGAAGCTAAGATCTTGATTCACGCTGCTGGATGCAAGATCGGTGCGATAGGAATAGGAGCCCATAAATAATACCTGCTCATCACCTGTTTGAATGGGCTCAATCTCACCTTTAATGCGGCAGATCGTTTCCGTACGCATCAGATCATTCGCACGGCGATGCACATCGCAGCCAACTATCTCGTAATCCAGCTCCTCAATAGCCGCATATTGGGCTTTATAAGCTAAAATTTTTGCAACAGCTGTATCAATAACCGCTTCATCCAAATCACCGATTGCTACAGCTTCTTCTATCAAATGAATCGCTTCTTTAACCGTTTTAGGCGTATGACTAATGAATACCAAATCAATACCTGCTTTAACGGCTCCTAACGCTCCTTTTGCAGTACCATAATAGCGTTTAATCGCATCCATTTCCAAACAATCCGATACAACTAAACCTTTATATCCTAATTTCTCTTTTAATATCTCTGTAATAATCGTATAAGACATCGTTCCCGGCACGCCGGACTTTTCGATTTGCGGGAATAAAATATGTGCGCTCATAATGGCCTGAGCGCCTTGCTCGATTGCAGCCTTAAACGGCAGCAGTTCAAGCTGCTCTAATTCCTCAAGCGTTTTATCAATCGTAGGCAAGCCAATATGTGAATCGACATTTGTATCGCCATGACCTGGAAAATGCTTAAGCGAGGACATTACGCCTCCATCCTGCAATCCCTTCATCATTTGGATCCCGTACTGTGATACCTTCCGGGCAGAATCCCCATAAGAGCGAACGTTGATAACGGGATTCAAGGCATTATTGTTAATGTCCATCACTGGCGCAAGATTGAAATTAATACCTAATGCTTTCAATTCTCTGGCAGTCATTCTACCTGCTGCATACGCATTTTCAGGTCGTCCTGAAGAAGCAATGGCCATTGCTCCAGCAACATTTGTCGCGTCCTTAGGCATTCGAGTAACTCGACCGCCCTCTTGGTCAATCGTAATAAAGCCTGGGATGCCTGTATGTGTCGTGAACCATTGCTGCAACTCAGTTACAAGCCCACCTAATTGATATTTATTTTCGATATTATGTGAAAATAAAATAATATTTCCAACTTTATACTGCTCGATTACTTCCTTCAGCTCAGGAGATATCTCAGTTGTTGGGAAGCCTGTTACGAACATTTGCCCGATCTTTTCGCGCAAGCTCATTTGTTCTATTGTTTTCATCCATTGCTCACCATCCACTAGCGATATAAATGATATTGCTGTTTCATTTCTGCAAATTGCTTGCTTTCCTCTGCAAACTGTTCAAGCAGCTGCTTTGCTTGAATATTTTCCGTACGATACATGCTGTCTCCGCCCAGCAAATCGATAAATGGGCGTGAGCCCTCTTTCACAGGAGGCAGGAATGAAAATGGCTCATACAAATCTCTTATCGTGAATAATAAGGTTACGCCAACCTCTAAGGGCTTCATCATTTGGAAGTCCGTAATATATATTTGTACCCCGCCACATAGCTCGCCAGTATGCTTAGATGTCGCCGGCTTGAAATGAACAGGACGGAAATGCACACCTGGAATTCGTTTGGCGTTCATCTCATCTGCCAATTGCTGCGCTTGAATGAAGGGAGCGCCAATCATTTCAAATGGGAACGATGTACCGCGTCCTTCGGAGCAGTTTGTACCCTCAAATAAGCATGTACCTGTATATAATAACGCTGTTTCATATCGCGGCATCCCAAGTGAAGGATGAACCCAAGTTAATTCTGTATCCGGGAAGGACATGCTCCGTTCCCAGCCTTCCAAACGAACGACATGAAGCGATGCATTCCAATTCATTTGATCATTTGCCATCATTGCTACTTCACCTGCTGTTAGGCCGTATCGAACAGCTAGCTCGTAATTTCCAACAAATGATTTGAAGTTAGGCTTTAAAATATTCCCTTCCACGTCTACCCCGTTAAGCGGATTCACACGATCAAGAACAACAAATTCCACGCCTGCCTTAGCACAATCTTCAAGTGCATACAGCATCGTATAAATAAATGTGTAATACCGTACACCAACATCTTGAATATCGTACACAACGATATCTACTTCATCCAGCATTTCCTTTGTTAAACGCTTGGAGTCTTTACGGTATAAGCTATAGACCGGAACATTCGTAAAAGGATCCATATACGTCTCTACTAGTGCCCCTGCATCCAAATCTCCGCGAACACCATGCTCAGGTGAAAACATCGCAGTAAGATTAAAGTTTTCATGTAAAATTGTAATCGTTGATTCAAAATCTTTTGTAAGCCCTGTCGGTGTCGTAATTAACCCTACGCGCTTACCCTCAAACAAATGACGATACTTCGTAATAGAATCGATTCCATTTAACACCATTTAAAGTTGCCTCCTAGCTGATCTCTTGCTGTTACCAAAGACTAGATTGTCTAACCTTCATCGTTTCAGCAGGCACCATAAAGGCTTCTGCATATGTTTTTCTTGCTTCACAGCCGCGAATAACTGCTAATGCTTTATAGTAATCCATATATTTGAAAGATTTGCTATTCGTCACAAACCAATGTTTGCTTAAAGCATCAATCCATAGATCATATGCCGCTTGATCGAAATCCACGTATAGGTAAGGGACATAATCAACAGCATCTTCCCAGTTTTCGGAATAATATAGTCTTGCTGCAAAGTGAGCAGGAAGATCCCGTTCAAAGGATGACAGGCTTGCGAAAAAACGAGCATCGTTAACGATATGATGCGTTAGCGCATGATCCTTATGCATACTGTTTTTCCAATGTGTAATAATAATGTTTGGCTTCACGCGACGAATAACATCACAAACCTCCATACGAACTTGTTGATTGTCAGGCAGCTCCCCGTCACAATAATCAAATACAATGGCTTCACCGCCAAGCCTATCAGCAAATACTTCCGCCTCTTTCACTTTTTGCTGACGGTATTCCTCCATATCCTGTCCTGCTGGCACACCTCTTTCACCTGCAGTTAATGCTAGTGTCACAATGCGGTCTCCCTTTAAACTATGACTAGCCAGTACACCACCGGATGCTAGTTCCACATCACCAACATGCGCTCCAATTGCTAATACGGTTAATTTTTCGCTCATCTTTATAGTTCCCTCCGCAATATAGAAAATTGTTTTTCAATATTAAATCCTGCTTTTTGATAGATTCGAAGAGCCGGATTATTACTGCCAGTGAATAAAGAAATATATTGACAGCCCGCATTTTGAAAAGCTTCGACCATTCGGAAAAATAATACACTGCCGAGACCATGACCCTCATGCTCTGGGTGAACACCGATACCGCAAAAAAATGCTCGACCATTGGATTGTGAAATAATCGGACCTGCAAAGCCAACAACCTCGTTCCCATTCACAGCTACTACGAGAGGTGCGCCATCCTTCACACACGATACAACATCCTTTTCCCACTGCGGATTTTGCAGGGCAGCAAGCGTTGCTTCAAGCCCATTATGCAAAGCAGGGGCATAAGGAGTAACATGATAGCCTTTACGATTTGCTTTATCTTCTTTGCTTATCATATCTTCAGGAACAGTAAAGTTTCCGAGTCTTAAGTACATGCCGCATTGCGTCGCTCGATCCACGTATCCTCTAGCGATTAAAGCGTCGTATAATGGCTGGTCCTTACTGATGCCTGGGGCATTATTGTGCTCATGCTGCGGCGCACTTGGAATATTCCATTTCAGCTTAATGGGGTTAAAAAACAATACTTCCGCTTGGCTTTTCCCAAGTTGTTGGAATCTTTTTTCTATACCTAATAGAAAAGCATCGTAAAGTTCTAGAAAAGCGACATCGGCATCAATAATAACACTCGTAATATAGCCGGCCACATCTCCAAGCGGGAGATCATCACCAGTACAGCCAGCTGCAAAACCAACAATACCTTTTTCATTACAGCCTACCCATATACATTGAGCATCGAAATAAGGATGATCAATGAATGTGTCTTGAAACTCTCGCTCTGCAAATGATTTGTAGTCATATTTTGTAGCCTCTCGATTCCAAAGCTCTACAACTGCAGAAAGATCTTCCATTGAAAAGGGTCTGATTTGCATCATTCAAACCTCCTGTGAACGTCCAAGATAGGGCCAAGAAATTTTGCCCATTACTACTGGCTGAGAAGCTCCAGTTACTGGTGGAATATTGTTTGGCAAGCGCTTCATCGTATAATACGCTAGCACAGCAAAAGCAATTGCTTCCTTAGCATCACTATTGCCTCCGATATCCTCCTGCGTCAGCACCTGCACCTTATAGGGTGCAAATAATTGCTGCAAATCAAGCAATAACGTTTTGTTATAGCTACCACCGCCACCAATTAACAATTGCTGAGCTTGATACTGTGGCGCAATATAACGTTCATAGCTATCGACGATGCTCCATGCTGTTAAGTGTGTAGCTGTTGCAATAACGTCTTCAGCTTTCCAGTTATTAGCCTCCATCAATTCATTAATTAGTGCAACGTATTGTTTACCAAATCGTTCTCTGCCTGTCGATTTCGGCAAAGGCATCGTATAATATTCATCTTGCTGCATCCATTTCAAAAGCTCATCAATCACTTGACCGCTCGCAGCAATTCCACCGCCAACATCCATCGTCATTGGCGCATATAATTGCGATACAAGCCCATCGATAATCATATTTCCAGGACCAGTATCAAAAGCAAATACCTGTTCCGGCGAGGCATTTGCAGGAAGAACAGTCACATTTCCTATTCCTCCAATGTTTTGCAGCAGAAGTGTTTTCTCTGGATTGTTAAACAATAAATATTCAGTAAATGGTACTAACGGCGCTCCTTGTCCGCCCATTGCCATGTCAGCGACTCGAAGGTCTGATACGCAAGGAATTCCTGTGCGATTCGCGATAACTGCACCATCGCCAATTTGAACCGTACAATGCAGGTTATATCCGTCCATAATATTCTCTTCCGGTGCATGATAGATCGTTTGACCATGTGATCCTACTGCAAATATTTGTGATGGCGCAAGTCCACATTTCCCTATAACGGATAATGTGGCTTGGGCGTATAATTCACCAAGCCACATATTCAATGTGCCAACCTTATCAATCGTAGCGTTAGCCAGATCAAAAAGCTCAAATATTGCGTTTCTAACTTGCATCGGAAAAGGAGTGTTCTCAAAAGCCAGTAATTCAATCTCTACTCCATGCTCTTTTTCCGGCATTGGAGAAAGTTTAATTACCGCTGCATCAATACCATCTACTGATGTACCAGACATCAAGCCAACCAAGTATGTTACTTCGACTTTTGATTGTTTGTCCATTAACCTTTCACCGCTCCAACCGTTACCCCTTCAAGGAAGTATTTTTGTAAACTGAAGAACAAAATAAACATTGGAACTGCAGAAATGGTTGCACCTGCCATCATTGGTGCAAAGTAAGTAGTATTCGCAAAGCGGAAGTTTTTCAAGCCAACCTGAATCGTTTGCATATCCATTGTATTCGTTACTAGGAATGGCCAGAAGAAGTCATTCCATGCTGCCATGAACGTTAGGATAGCTAGTACGGCCATCACTGTTTTGGATAGAGGCATAATGATATGCCAGTAGATTTTAGGTTGAGAACAACCTTCGATTTTAGCAGCCTCAATAATTTCAACTGGAATGGAAGACATGAACTGCTTAACCAAGAAAATGTTATACACCGTTACTATGCTTGGCATAATCAACGCTGTATACGTATTTTGTAATTCAAAAATATTTACGATCAATATATATAGTGGAACCTGTGTTACTTGACCAGGTATCATCATAGATCCTAGCAAAATAGCGAACAAAATGTTTTTCCCTTTAAATCTCATTTTTGCAAAAGCATATCCTGCAAGTGTAGCAAAGAATACGTTAGATACCGTAATACACGCTGCCACAATAAATGAGTTCATTAACCAATCCCATGAATGTGGGCTGAAATTAAAGAAGAATTTATATGATTCAAATGAAATCTTCGACGGGATGATAGAATAGCTCATTGCACCGGCTTCTACCGGATCACCGAACGAGGAAATGATCATAAAGTAAATCGGGAAAATGGTAGCTGCGGCAAATAGGATAAGGAACGTAATGATTAGACCATTACGGACGAACAGATACCCTTTGCTTCTTATGTTATTGTTGAACAAACCCATAGTATCCTGCCCCTTTCCTAGTATTCTATATCTTTACCCAAAAACTTAAATTGAAGATATGAAATAAATGCGATAATCGCTGCTAGAAGTAATGATTGTGCTGCTGCCTCACCAAACTCAAAATATGTGAACGCATTGTTAAATATTAACAATCCTACCATTGTTGTTGCATGGTCTGGTCCACCGCCTGTCATAAGATAAGCGTTTTGGAATACTTGGAAGGAACCAATGACACCTGTAACAAGTAGGAATAGCGTTGTTGGCTTAAGGAAAGGAACGACGATAAACCAAAGCTTTTGCAAGAAAGTCGCGCCGTCAATTTCAGCTGCTTCATAATAGCTGTTATCAATACCGAGTAATGCAGCTAGATAGATAATTATGGCTGTACCATGACTTGATAGCCACGACATTAATACAAGTGAAAACATGGCAGTTGCACTGGAACCAAGCCAGTTTTGATTCGTAATTCCAAAAAATCCTACAACCTGATTGGCAATACCTGATTTTAACGGATCGAAAATCCACAGCCATACAACAGCAAGCGCTACACCTGATGCTACAGCTGGCAAGTAATATATTGCTTTAAAGATTGTTTGTGTTCTTTTCTTGAAAGGTATAATCAAAATTGCAATTAAGAATGATAGAAAAATATTAAATGGAACAGTTAGTAGCGTATACACTAATGTGTTTCTCAATGCTTTCCAGAAAAGTTCATCTGAAAATGAGTTAACGAAGTTTTCCAGGCCGACATAAGTGGACCCTAATGGACGATATTCTTGTAAGCTGATAATAAAAGCATTAATTACTGGATATGCGGTAAATAAAGAAAACGCAATAAGTGCTACTGCGATAAACGCGTATCCCCAACCTGTGTCACTTTCGAGTTTCAATTTTTTTCTTTTTGTCAACGTTTGATTCATTGGGTCGCACCTCTCTTCTTAAAAAAGTACAAGCACTAGACTAAATTTAGAAGGAAAGCTGTACGTTCTAGCTACGTACAGCTTTCACATGCTCATTTATGACAGACTAGTCAACTACAATACCATCTTCACCGAAGGATTTAATTGCTGCTTCTTTAACTGCATCATACATTTTTTGTGGAGTAATCTCGTTTGCAAGTAATGCTTGTAGTTTAGGAATGATGACTTCCGTTTCAATTTTAATGGCTTCAGCAGCTAGATCAGTTGGGATATCTGTACGAGCTGGAACAGCTTTAGACATCATGATTTGGTCTGCTTTAACGTTATCTTCATTACGAGGATATTCTTCAAGCACTGCAGCATTACGTGCAGATTCTGTAATTGGTGTTAAGAACAGCTCATTACTGTAGTTAGCCGCAATTGATCCGGAAGATAGGAAATTAATGGCTAAACCAATATTTTTAACATGCTCTTCAGTAGGATCTTTTTTGCCACGAAGCCCAATGTAACCATCAACAACAGCTGTAGGAATGTAATCAGCACTGTTAAATGTAGGAACAGGAAGCGCAATGTATTCAGCTTCGATTGAATCCGCTACTGCAGAACCATCATTTGCTTTAATTTTTTCATTGTTTAGACGAGCAGAGTTTTCAAAGCTCGCTAGACCTTTACCGGTGATCATGGTTTGACCAGTTAAGAACATGTTCCAACGCTTACCTGCATCGATAGAGCTTAGTTCTTTAGGCATTGAGCCATCATCGATCATTTGACGGATACTTTCAAGTAGACCTAAGAAGTTTTTGCTTGTGTAAGAGAACTTAAGGTTTTCATCAAAGTAGTCTGGCAAACCAGCCGATTTAGCCATAATACCTAGATAGTCCTTAGATGTAACACCAGATGTTGCGAAAACGAAACCGTATTGCGTTGTTTCGCCTTTATCGTTTTTAACAACACCTTTACGAATTGCATCGCGGAATTGTTCATATGTCCAACCGTTTTGTTGAACATTTTTCCAGTCGATACCAGCTTTCTCTAAGAACTGTTTGTTACCACCGATAGAATGAATGGCCAAGTACGCAGGCAGGCCATATTGAGAATCGCCCAATTGGAAGTATTTCATTGCAACTTCATCATAATCTGCTTTAACTTCATCTGAAAGTGCAGCATTAAGGTCAATTAGAACGTTTAGTGCTGCATATTTAGAGATTCCTGCAGAACCAACCCAAGCGACATCTGGAGGAGAACCCGCATTTACTTGAGTATCAAGTTTTTGTGTCATATCTTCCCAGCTCGCTGGTTCGATTTTCAAAGTTAGGTGTGGATACAATTCATTAAATTCTTTTTCCATATCGGCAAAACGTGCTTGGTAGTTAGCCGATACTGGAGGTAATAATGCAGTAATCGTATCTTTTTTGGGCTCAGAGCCACTGTTGCTGCTGCCTGTTTTTCCGGAATTCGTAGAATCTGGATTGTTATTTCCGTTTCCTCCACAAGCGGATAATAGTGATAACATCATGATTACTGACAAAAATAGAGTTAATACACGTGATCTTTTTTTCATCGATAGTAGCCTCCTCAATTTTTAAAAGCATCAATCTAGTTATTCCATTTCTTTTCCACCTAAGCCAATGACGAGATTGCTTGTTTCAAGCGTCCTCCATTCGCGTTAAGTGCTTGTTCTGCTTCCTTTGCATCTAACCCCGTTTTAATCATCATTATTGCCAACTTACAATTCATAGATGCTTTTTCAAGTGTTTCTGCGGCGGTTGATGTGTCTACACCAGTCGTATTCATAATAATACGGACTGAGCGATCTACTAGCTTAAAATTACTTGCCTTTAGATCAACCATTAAGTTATTATACGTTTTCCCTAACTTGACCATTGTGCATGTTGTCAGCATATTAAGCACCAGCTTTTGAGCAGTTCCTGCCTTTAATCGAGTCGAGCCGCTAATGACCTCCGGCCCTACAACGGGTGAAATACAAACATCTACAATTGGTTCAAACTTTGAGCCTTTGTTGTTACAAACACCGATAGTGGCTGCTCCATGCTCCTTTGCTTTCGTTAAAGCTGCAATAACATAGTTTGCACTGCCGCTTGCCGAAATCCCAATAAGTACATCTTTGTTTGTTACACCGATGCTTTCGATTAATGCGATCCCTTCATCAACATCGTCTTCACAGCCTTCAACCGCGCTACGCAAAGCAATATCACCACCAGCGATATAACCCTGTACTAAGGAAGGATCTGTGCCAAAGGTAGGAGGACATTCTGAAGCATCCAAAACACCTAATCTTCCTGATGTGCCAGCTCCTATATAAAACATTCTTCCACCATTAGACAACCTATGGTGTAGAACATCTACCGCCTTTGCAATCTGCGGAATTTCCGCAGCTATGGCTGCGGAGACCAGAGCATCTTGTTGATTCATTAACTGGACCATTTGCTCCGTCGTACATTCATCAATCATTAATGTGTCTGGATTCACAGCCTCTGTAGTTAATCCCGCAAGGTAATCATTCATAGTCATCCTCCTTCTTGTTAGTTAAATTTCACATATAATTTACGGGATGTGTTAGGTAAATTCACATGAATTATTTTTTCATACTAATACATTACCCTCAATCCGTCAATAGATTTTGAAATAAAATTTCAATAAGAAATAATATTCTGATTTTTTATTCCAATATCTTATACACTCTGTTATATCACATTTATAAACCGCTTACAAGGTGCTATTTAAATTTTCGTTAACCGCTTACAATACTATCGTTATAGCATTCCTGAAAAAGGAAAACGCTGTCTTATATGCTGATTGCCGATCCAAATGAAGCATGAAATTACACAATCACTGATCAACCGGTAGACGTTTTGCCTACAATTTTTATTAATTTTCTACATTAAATAGTGTGCTAAGCTTTCAATTGTCGAATTAAACTAATCAGTATATTGCTAAAATTAAAAGCAATCACTATGTAGCTAATCTGACATAGATTGAGAAATACTATGTTAGATATAAAAATAAGTGCTTTAAATACAAAAAGAAAGCAATGATCTATGATCAATGCTTTCTTCCAAATTCATTCCATCAGAATCTAATATCTGAGTTTTTTCTTCAATATATTATGTGTTTTTGTTAAGTAGGTTTTTACTTCCTCATATTCTGCACTTGCGACACCAGCAAATAATATGTCGATGATCGTAAGCATAGCAATACGTGAGCCCATAGCGCCACTGCGAATTGTTATTTCAGGTGTAGATATGCTAAGAACAATATCCGCTCGCACTGCAAGCTCACTTTTATTGTACTTCGTAATCGCAATAC
This sequence comes from Paenibacillus sp. PL91, assembly GCF_012935325.2. GTDB lineage: Bacteria > Bacillota > Bacilli > Paenibacillales > Paenibacillaceae > Pristimantibacillus. Next base: position 105,394 of record NZ_JABBYG020000016.1, on the reverse strand, counting down.
ATTTCGCTTTGTTCTTTTGAGCAATTATCAGCGCATCAATAATATCACTAGTTGCTCCAGAGTTAGAAATGAAAATGGCAACATCATCTTTCTCAAGTAAAGTTGCTGCTGTGAGCTGACTATGACCATCCGTATAGGCATGACACATCTTATTAATTCGTGAGAACTTCTGTTCCCCGTCCATACAAACTATTCCTGAGGCACCTATTCCAAAGAAAACAATTCGTTTGCTATGACATAGTAATTCTACAGCTCTTGCAATTTCTTTTCGGTCAATGACACTAAGCGTGTCCTCAATGGACTTGCAATTATTCAATGAAATATTTGAAATAATTGTCGAGAGATCATCGCCCGGCTGAATATCGGTATATTGAGCCTTTGGATCCTCATCACGAGAACCCAAAGAAGCTGATATACTCACAATAAAATTGCGGTATCCGCTGTAACCCATCGTCTTACAGAAACGAAGGACAGATGCATCACTTGTTTTACTCGATTGAGCCAATTCCTTAATCGATAGATGAGGGATTTCTTCCTTATTTTCTAAAATATAATCTCCAACCAATCGTTCAACTGGAGTAAAACTTTCTCTCATTTCACGAATCTTAATTAATATGTTGTCATTTAAACTCATAATCTACCTACTCAAGATTTAATTAACACCTTCAATATTATCATAAACAATATAGACAACCTATTTCAATAGCAAAGAACATTTTGGCACACTAAAAATTAATATTATTACTCTGATAAAATCATTCGATCATGTAAAAAATCAACGATATGCATCGCCTTCATCGTCTGATCGGGTTTATGCTTTTCAATTCCAAGCTTCATTTGAAGCAGACAGCCTGGATTACTCGTTAGCATAAAGCTTGCTTGTGTGTTGTTCGCATGCTCCATTTTGTGCTCAAGGATGGAACCTGCCATCTCAGGCTGTACGACATTGTATATGCCAGCAGAGCCGCAGCAGCGATCAGATTCGACCATTTCAACATATTCAGCGTTAACTATTTGCTTTATTAATATACGCGGGGCGCTCGAGCCTTTCATTACATTGCGCAGATGACAGGAGTCCTGATACGTCACTTTAATTTTCTCAGCTTGTAGAGAACTTTCTTTTTGTGCAAATTTCGGTACACGTCCCTTTTCTACAACCAATGCGCTGACATCGACCACTCTTGAAGCAAACCACTTTGCTGACTCACGATACTTTTCATCATCCCGCATAAGATGGTCATATTCAACGAGCAGCGCACCACAACCGCCTGCATTTGATACAATGTAGTCGACATTAAGCTGTTTGAATATATCGATATTCACAGCTGCCAGTTCTCTAGCGTCGTTCATTTCTCCACTATGAGCATGTAGCGCACCACAGCATACCTGACTTTCAGGAATGTATACGTCAAAGCCCGCAGCAGACAGCAGCTCAACGGTATTCACATTCGTATCTGCGAACATAACATCCATGATACAACCGCGGAACATCGCAACTTTGGCGATTGCTTCACCCTTTGCCGGATAAAAAGTACCGAGACGCTCAACTACACCCTTAGAACTGGCGGATGGCAAAATAGCTTCCATCTCAGATAATTGCTTAGGAAACAGCTTCATTACACCTGTTGATTGCGCTACTTTTTGCAAGCCGGATTTTTGATAGAGCGCAAGCGAACCTCCAAGGAGCTTCAAGCTGCCACGCTTCGGAAATAAATTTTTGAATACCGTCTTACGAATAACTTTAATAGGCAATGAATGAGTTGCGTGCTCCTCGATCGCTTCCTTCGTCTGTTCAATTAATTGACCATACTTCACATCTGCCGGACAAGCTGGTTCACAAGCACGACAGCCTAAGCACAAGTTCATTTGATCTTGGAATTGCTGATCTGGAACCATTAGTCCATCGACAGCTGCCTTCATCATCGCAATGCGTCCACGTGGAGAGGCAGGCTCCATGCCTGTTTCATGGAATGTCGGACAAGCAGGCAAGCAGAAGCCGCATCGCATACAATTTGTTAACTGATCATAGTCAAGCTTCTCTAATAAAGTTCGAGCTAGAGGATTAGAATGCTCGATTACCGGTTTTCCCGAAGTACTAGCCATGCTGCACCACCACCCTCTTCTTCGTTTCCTTAGCAAAAATCTTACTTGGATTCAAAATATTCAATGGATCGAAAGCGCCTTTGATTCCTTTCATAACTTCAACTCCCGCTTCTCCAACCTTCCATTCCAAATAAGGAGCTTTCACAACGCCGACCCCATGCTCGCCAGTAATCGTGCCTCCGAGTTCGATTGCAGCTTCAAAAATTTCTGCAAATGCCTCCTCAACACGATGCACTTCTTCATGGTCACGCGCGTCAGTCGTTGCAGTTGGATGCAGATTTCCATCACCTGCATGCCCAAAGGTCGCTATATTCACATTGTATTTTTGGGCGATTGCATTTGTACGCAATATCATCTCCGCAATTTTAGAACGAGGTACGGTAGCATCCTCAAGTATCGTCGTCGGGCGAAGGCGAGCCAATGCGGTAAATGCGCTGCGTCTAGCTGTCAGCAGTTTTTCTGCTTCTTCACGATCCGCCGCTACATCAATTCGATCCGCCTGCTCTTCCTTGCAAATAAGTTGTATTTTTTCAATATCACGTTCAACCATTTCTGGTTCACCATCCTGCTCAATAATGAGGATCGCGGCCATATCTAGTGGCAAACCGATTTTCGCAAAATCATCAACAACCCGAATAGTTGGATTATCCAATATTTCTAATGTTGCTGGAATAATTTGATTTTTAATAATTTTAGATACCGTACGTGCTGCACCATAAATGTCTTTATACATCGCAACCATCGTTTTCTTTGTTTTTGGCTGTGGAATAAGCTTAAGAATCGCCTCTGTAATGACGGCAAGTGTTCCTTCTGAGCCTACTAATAGTTTCGTCAAATCATACCCAGCGACATCTTTAGTCAATTTTCCACCCGTACGGATGATTGAGCCATTTGCCAGCACAGCAGTTAAGCCAAGTACATAATCTTTCGTAGTTCCGTACTTTAAGCCTCTTAGACCACCTGAGCATTCAGCGATATTGCCGCCAATTGTAGAAATTTTCATACTGCTTGGATCTGGTGGATAGAACAGTCCCAACCCTTCAACATGTGTAATAAATTGGCCAGTAATTACACCAGGCTGGACAATAGCCGTTAAGTTTTCCATATCCACTTCAATCATTTTATTCATGCGGTGCATAACCATCACAATCCCGCCATGCAAGGGTACTGTACCACCACAAAGATTCGAACCCGAGCCTCTTGTTACAATCGGAATAAGATTGCTGTTAGCTATTTTCATAATTTCTGAAACTTGCTCTGTTGATTCTGGATAAATAACGCCATCAGGCAAAGCCTGTAACATCGGCGTTCCATCATAGGAATGTGCGATTAACGCCTCCTGATCTGTCCGAAAAAACTTTTCTCCTACAATCTCTCGTATTTGTTTAACTACAGCTTCATTCAACATGATCGATTCCTCCATAGTAAAAGTGAGCAGGTCATCTGATGACTTTATGTTGATTATAGTGTAATAAAGTTGTACAGTATAGTCTATAGTTGTATCTTCGGGAGGTTAAAAGCTCTATGCAGCCGATAAAGGTAGAAACTGAAAAAGGACATGAGCTTGTGCGAAGAGCCATTCTTTCACAAATTGAGGAAGGCCTCTTACAGCCTGGTCAAAAACTACCGTCCGTAGTTGACCTTAGTACCTCCTTTGGAGTAGGTCGCTCCACCATTCGTGAAGCATTGAGCGCATTAAAGGCTACAGGCTGGATAGATGTTAAGCATGGCGGAGGTACCTTTGTCAATAAAGTATTGCCTGCCTCACAAAGTAACTCGCGTGATCCATTCGAGGAATCGGAAAATGTAAAAGAGATACTGGAAGTTCGTATTTGGCTTGAAAGCGGTAGTGCTGCATTCGCTGCCCAGCGTCGAAATGATAAGGATATCGAGAGGTTAAAGCAAATTATTAAACAAATGGAGCAAGCGCTCAAAATGAACAATACGCAAATGAGTGAACATGCGGATATCGAATTTCATCTAGCTATAGCAGCTGCCTCACATAATGAACTGCTTAATACATTAATGAATTCACTTACTTGTAAGCTAACCGAAACAATGGGGAAAACTCGTCAGCTGTGGTTTTTCGAAGACAAGTCCTCTTCCACACTGCTCTTAAAAGAGCATCAATCCATATATGATGCAATATTAGCTCAAAATAGCGAGCTTGCCAGCCAGTTAATTCAAGCTCATTTGCATAAAGTCGAGAATGTACTGAAACGTAGAGCCATTCAAGATTAATTCTGTTCAATATAGAGTCAAATATAGAACTGCAGTTCTATATTTGGCTTTATTTTTGTCAATTCTTAGATGAGCCCGACTGAAACGAGATGATATTATGCTAAAATTGAATACTCACTTGAAAATTCCAATTATTTCCCTGCTTAATAAATATTTCACAGGAGCATCGATGGACTACAAACAAATCTTTTCGATGATCATTCCGATCTTTGTGGATTCTGCCTTCATTATATTAATCAGCATTTTGAATACAGCAATGGTCAGCTCCTCAGGCGTTGAAGCAGTTAGTGCAGTGAGCATGGTCGAATCGGTAAACATTTTCATTATTAGCGTGTTTATTGCGATCTCAACAGGTGGAACTGTAATTGTCGCTCAATACACAGGCAGTCGAAACCAAGAGCAGGCATCTCGTGCCGCAACTCAGGCGATCTCATCTGTCGCTACGCTTTCCATCGTAATATGCGCGCTCGTTATCATTTTTCATTCGCCTATCATAGACTTTTTATTTGGCAGTGCTGATTCTGATGTTATCTCTAATGCGAAAATATTTCTAATTGGCAGTTGTATCTCCTATCCCTTTTTCGCAATCTATCAAGGTGTTGTCGGAGCCCTGCGAGGGGTGTCTGAGACAAAAGCTTGTCTAGTCTTGTCTGTCATCTTAAACCTGTCGTACTTTATCTTGAACATATTATTCATTACCATTTTGGATATGGGTGTGCTTGGGCTAGCTATTTCCTTAATTTGCGCTCGTATACTAGGTGCTGTTGCATCACTGATTTATCTTTTACGTTACAATCATACACTACGCTTTAAGCTTAAAAACGCGCTTAAATTACATGTTTCAATATTAAAAAAAATTATGTTTATCGGTCTTCCTTTTGCAGCGGAGCAATTGTTCTTCAATGGCGGTAAATTGCTTACGCAAACCTATATCGTTCAGCTCGGCACATTGCCGATTACGGTCAATGCAATCAGTAATTCATTATCTATGCTATTCCAAATCGGAGGCACTGCATTAAGTGTAGCGATTGTTACAGTAGTTGGACAATGCATGGGGAGGAGAGATATCGCCGATGCAAGAAAGTTTATTAAATCATTCTTAGTGCTTTCAAGTGTCTTTTTCGTGTCGATTACTGCTATCTTATTGCTCATTTTCCCATGGCTAATTAACCTGTATTCGCCACCTGAATCAATCGTATCAGACATCTTCAAGCTCATTCTATTAATCGCTATAGCTCAGCCTATCGTTTGGTCTTTGAGCTTTATATTGCCTTCTGCTCTACGTGCGGCTGGCGATTCGAAATTCACTTCGATTACTTCGCTGCTCACCATGTGGCTATTCCGAGTCATTCTTGGCTACATATTGGGAATTTCGCTTCAGCTTGGTGTTATGGGGGTTTGGATCGCAATGGTTACGGAATGGGCAATACGAGGCATAATCTTTGGATTACGATTTAAGGGAGAAGCGTGGTATAAGCATAAGATTGTATGAAAGCTACCAATTTTGAGAGACTCTTAAATCATATTGATATGTGCATCAGCATGACTCAATATTTTCAAAGAAATCTATCCATACATCCACCATTTTAAAATCAGCTTTTCTACGAGTAACTTCGCAGGGGTTATATTTTCCTCAACCGCGTATTCAATCTCGCTCCCGATCTCTTCTGGGACAATGACCCTATCTCCTTAAAGCCGTAAATTCAGGAAATTGTGAAAATGCTCACGGCAAAAGCAGAGCAAGAGTCTTAAAATAAACAATGACCCACAAGCAGGACACTTTGGAGTAAAGTGAGCCTCTTGTGGGTCATTTGTATGATGTAACAAGCTTAGGCCAATACCTGTAAAATATCATCTATTTTCTTCCCATTGGAAATAACACCGTAATTCATCCATGTCAAAAAATCAACTTCATAAGCATGATTGTTCTGCACGGCCGGCAGAGTTCGCCAGGCTGGATGCTGCAGTAAGCTTCTTTCCATTCCCTCGGCCTGGCTATGCCACTTGTCAAATGTGATAAACAGATGGTCGGCGGATAGCGTAGACAGTTCTTCCAACGTCAACCGAGTCATTCTCTCTTGAGCTGTTCCCGCTCTTGCTTCTCCCCCGCAATACGGGCTGAGGCCAACATCCTCGTATAAGACCGCTGACGCGAATCCTCTTCCTGTATGGGTATATTGGTGAATATGATCTGCTGAAATACGCAAAAAGGCGACCGTCTCCCCATTCATGGAACAACTCAGCTTCTGGCGAGCCGACTTTGCTTTTTCCTCATACACGGCAATGACCTCTTCCGCCCGCTCCGATCGTCCGAAATAATTCCCTATCGTGCGCAGCAATGTCCGCCAATTATCATGAAACTGTGGGAGCATATAGGTCTTGGATATACGGCGGCATTGCGAGTATTGATCCATTTTATATCCGCCCTGAAGCACAATAAAATCCGGATTATAGCTGGAAAGCTCCTTGAAATCGCTGCTCATTTCATCAAAAGTGGGAATATGATGCAAAGCCAAATAATCCTGTTTCCCCCATTTGGCATGCGAATACTGTACGACAGGCATGATATCGAGTGCGACCATAAAGTCCTCCAGCAAGGGAGCAACCACTCTCAGCTCTTCTCTATGGTCCCTATGGCTCTGGCGGTATTGTCCGGGTGAGACCCCTACCATTTGCTTGAAGCGCCGATTAAAATAATATTCATTCGTGAATCCGGTATGCTGTGCAATCTCAGATAACTTATCTTCGCCCTCGAGGAGCCATTTTTTGGCCCGGTTAATCCGTACATCATTCAAAAACTGAAGAGGCACTACCCCGGTAGCTTCCTTGAATAATCGGGTATACTTCCAGCGCTCGATGTTGGCAATAGCAGCAAGCTCCTCCACCGTCAGCACATCCCGGTAATGCTGCTCAATATGCCGGATTGAATGATCCACTCCTTGCTGCTCGGTCGAGCCAATCCCTTTGCTCTCATCTGGGCCGTCTGAGTTCTGGCTGAACAACAGCAGCAGCAGTTCCTGGAAGCGTACATAACGGCGAAACGCCTGCAGCTCCTCCTTGGCATGGCGGTATGTATTGATGTCCTCCAGCAGCTCAAGCAACTTAGTGAACGGAGTGCAGGACAGATCAGGCCTGGCCGGAAGCAGATTTCCTGCAGCAGCGTAATCCCCATATTCCTGCCCTAAGCTTGCTGTAAATTCCAACTGATAATAGGTGCAGCCATGATGATCAGACTGAATAGACAAAGCTGTACCAGGCATCAGCATCCAGCATTTCCCTTGTCCAAAGAGTCGTTCCTCCTGATCCATCGCCATTCGCCCGCTGCCTCTCGTAAAAACCAGCAGCGTGAAGCAGCCTAAACTTTGCTCCTCCTGAATATGCTGCTGCAGAGTATGAATACGCTGAATGGAATGCAGCCTATACAAGGTGGCGGGTGCTGTTGATAATAGCTTACTATCCTGTTGTTCCATTTGTATAAACCCACTCCAATTCCGATTATGCGTGTATAACCTAAAGCCAATAGAGCTGCCCTTCAACTCACGTTGAAGAAGCTGCCCTATTGGAGTGATGTAGATGCTATACAAACCTTAAGGATGCTATGAAGCTAGAAGCCGCAGCAGATCATCCATTTTTTTATAATTGGCTATAATTGCTCCGGTCTGCCAATAAGACCTCTCAACAGGATATACATGTCCTTGCTGAACTGCCGGGACGTTCTTCCACAGCGGACTAGCCAGCATTTCCTCTAATACTTTGGCATTCTCCGCATCTTCCCATGAGCCGTTGGATGGAAGCAAAATAATATGATCCGCATCAATCTCGGGAATGAGCTCCTGAGACAACATAATATTAGGCTCAGTCATAGCCTCCACAAAGGTAGGGGCTTTAAGCTCAAGATCCTTATACAGAATCTGGCCTATAAACAAATTGTCATAACCGAAAATATTAATCGAATTATCGACCACATTCATTCGCAATACGACAACTTTTCCTTCCCCAATCGCTGCCTTCAGCTCTGACTTGACCTCAGCAATACGGTTATCATATTCCTGAAGCACCTGAACCCCTTTATCCTGCTCGCCAAGAAGATCAGCTATGACGGTAAGCGCTGTACGAGAATCCGATAATGCCTCATTCGGCAATGAATAGGTAGGCGCTACCTTGCTATACTTCTCATACTGCTCTTGATCATTTCCTGCTGTGATAATTAAATCCGGCTCCTCTTCGAGCAAGCCCTCAATATTCCCTGTTATATCGAACTGCGGAACATCAAGCTCCAGATAATCCTGTTTTCCGAACATCGGATTATAATACTGCACGATTGGCATTACGCCTAGCGCAACCAGATAATCCTCCCAAAAGAGTGCGGATACCCGCTTCGGATGAACTGGAATACGCACTTCGCCGAATTGATCTGCAAGCACTCTAGTGTCCTCCCGCGTTGCATTCGAGCTACTCGTCTCCGCAGATTGCTGTTCCACTTCAGCACTATCTGGTGTATTGCTGACTTCACCACAACCTGTTAATAGAATGACTGCTACTAACAGGGAAATCCACCCCGTCTTTAAAAAACCTCTCCAAGCCATGACCCCATCCACTCCTATAGCTATTATACTATAAAATAATAATGATTATCATTATCATTTTTGAGAGTTTTTGCAAACCGATTACATCATGCCGCACATAACGCTAGGTGAGTTTTATATGTCTTTTTACTTTTTTCTTGAGTTTTAAGACCTCTATTCAGGATGATCTAGTCCTCTATGTCCAGCTACAAATGATGCGTCCGCAATGTACGTGGTCAAAATGTGGGCAAATGGTGGGCATTATACCTCTACCTCTTTCCTTATACTACTGAGACGAAGAAATCTAAATCATCAGTGCTGCCTGCAACTTTAATTTCCTCAGAGCCTGTAGATACATTCAATGAGATCTGGCCAAATTTTGATTTATCCTTGATGGGCTTAATCCATCCTCTACTCTTTAAAAACAAAAAACACATGTCAATGTTAAAGTTGAGATCACTGCTACAAAGATGAAATGAGTCACTTGCCCCCCAAAAAGTATTGGGGGCGAATTTGTTATCACCTTTCCCTTGCACAATGCCAGTTTGCTTCAAGTAAGCAACGCTGCTTTTCGCCTAGGCTGGAATGTCCTTATCGTCTGCGAAGTCAGTTACGGCGTTCGCTTCGACTGATTTACCGATTGCATTAGTGATCAACACTGCCATCTCAGCATGTGTAATCTCCGCATTTTGGACGGAATGTACCATGCTCATCCTAATCTATCGTCTAATATTCAAACATTGATCCGCATCGCCAATTTAAACTGAGCAAAGTAAATACTCACATTATTTTTTGTCGAGAAGAGTATTCTTCATAACATATTTGGATCGTATTTTATGGTAAATGCAGCCCCAAAACTACTTTTCCACCAACAACACAACACTCCACATGGCTCGAGAGGATCGCATTGTTGGCATTGGCTGTGAAGAAAAGTATTGTTTCATCCATTAATTTAGCGTGCATTTGAGCCCTTCTCCTTGGTGCGCGTTTCACACCAATTGAGACGGTGTCGCATCAATGACACTTGAGCAAGCCTGAAGCCGGCTTCCCTTCAAAATTCCACACCCTTAGCAAGCCGCGGAACCCCCTGGCACCATAGTAAGATTCTGCTCTATTGTGATAAACAAAGACAGTATCATAGCGACGATCAATTCCAGCGCAGCACGGCCGTAACAAATACTTCTGCGGCCTTTTGGACTTTCCGCTGAACAATCAATAAAAATGTATTCGTTTAATTCCCGCTCCATCCGGAGCCATCGCTGAGCCTACAACGTCTCCGTACTAAGCGTAAATCCTTCGATTACTGCATCTTCGTCGACCTCGATCAAGATGCATCGTTTACCTCTATAATTGACCTGTTTCACATACTTTAAATCTTGCGGGCTGACCGAAATCGTGGCTACCTTTGTATCGATTTTAATCGATTTCGAAGTGAACTTCGGAATGACGCTGCTCGCTTTGATTTCATAGTTTTTGTCGTCGACGACCGTTTGGAACGCTCGTTCCACCTTTTCCGTCGTCACGTTCTCTACGCCGCTCGCCGTCAGTATATGCGCCACATCTTTATAATCCAGCTTCGGAGGCTCTTCCTCCTCGTTTGTTTCAATGATCTGGTGAATTTCCTCGTACACATAAGCGATCGTTGCCGCGCCGAACTGCTCTCCCGCGACTTCCTTCACGATTTCCTCGAAAATGCTTCTCTCTTCCTGCGCCGTCACGGTTTTCTCGGCATTCAAGACTTGCTCAATGAAATGAAAATTCGGTTCATTGGCTTTTCCCGAGCAATACATAATGCGATTCACATCGGAATAGTTGTCCGTCACGCTTGGGTAGAAAAAGCCCTGCTCCGGCGCGTTCAATTTGATGATCGGATCGACAAAGACATTATACTTAAATTCCCTCTCGATATAATCGAACATGAGGATTTTCCGCTGTTGCTCCGTTGAATTCACGCTGCACAAAATGAACGGATTGACGAACATCTCATCCTTTTCGCTCTCCTCGGCTTCTGCGTTCCTTTCCTTGTTCGGCCGAAAATATTGCCCGCGAACGAAAGTAACCACTGTATCCCGTTCATATTTAGTATCCGCCAACATTTTCTCCACCAACAGAATCATCAGATCGTGCCATTCTTCCGAATCGCCGGTCACCAGCGCTTGATGGAGAAGCACCTGCGTAGGCTCTTCAGCTTCATCCATGAATTTTAACTCGAATAGCTTCTGATCCAATTCGCCGGTCAGCAGTTTTTTGAAATTGCTCATATACAGCTCCTGCTTCTCTCTGTCCAACAGGCCGAACGGCTGGCGCTCGTAATGATAGATTTCGTTGCTTTCTTTCATAATGTACACGTTAAGAATGTCGTAAAGGTTGATCAAATCATTATCCAGCTTAAATTGTTTGCGAATATGTGCGAGTTCTTTTTTTATCATGGTCCGTTAGACAGCTCCTATGTAATAAATTGGCCTTACCAGTATAAACGATTGCGCTAGAAAATTGTAATGTATGCTTTGCGGCCTGAACATTACCATCAAAATAAAAAGCCCTTCATAAGAAGGGCATAGTGAAGATACGTCATTATAATGGCTCTATAAAAATACTTTCATTTCATACTCGAATCTTTCACCTGAAATCTTACACAGCCAGGTAGAAATGCATAGTAGGATGAATCCACAAAGCAAAAGAACCAGCCCATACAGTTTTCTTGATACCCTAGCGGATACAGCGAAGTCCTTCACAGCTATTTCATAAACAAGGCACTGAATATAACGACATCCTGCAAGAAATGAATCGTCAGCGCCCAGAAGAATCCTTTCGTCTCTAACATCGATTTGGCCAAAAACCATCCGATAAAAGCAGCCATCAATACACCCGGTATCCCGCCTGGATTTCCAAAATAATGAACGACGCCAAAGATCGCCGCTGCTAATCCTTGCGCTACATACGGGGAGTACCCATATTTGCTAACAACGGCAACAAACGAAAACCGAAAGATGATTTCTTCTGAAAAAGCATTTATAAGCGCAAAAACAAGGATGAGTATAACCTCAGGATATAACTCTAGGCTCACGCTTCCCCCATGAACCACTTGGAAGTAGATGACGACAGCCGTTACCAACGTAATCACGATCGCAAAGTTTACACCTAAGTTTTTCCACGTCTCCGTTTTTTTTGGCTTAATACCAATCCACGGTTCAGGCCGAATTTTCCCATCCCGCTTTTTAAGGTTTAAATACGCAAGTCCATCTTTACCTGCCATCCCATATACAATGCCAATCACGATAACAGCCAATAACAATACCGTGAATTGATAACTAATCTCTAGATTGTATACTTCGCTTTCGAATACCTTTAATGCGAGGGGCGGACTGCTTCTAATCCATAGCAAGAGAGGGGCACAAGCAATCACCACGATCGTGATCAACAGGATGGGAACCATATTGAATCGTTTTTTATTCATTCTTATGCCCCCTGTTTGGATGGTCTAACAATTCCAACGCATGTTGACACCATTCGATGGTCATTCGCAGATATCGCTCACCGTAGTCGAGCGTCAACAACCAGAGCTGCACTTGTTTGCTTTCCACGCCAGGAACACTCGCTTTAATTCCTGCAAGCATCGCTGTTAATCGCTCACTCGCTTCTAATTCTTCCTCTAGAAAAGTGACTAATTGAGGGATATGACGTTCATCGGAGACAAAGAGCTTCATAAGCAATTCGTTCCTCATCACAGATTCTTCAGGCGGCAGGGCTAACCAAGAATCAAGTTGGTCACATCCTTGTTGCGTAACGCCGTATACGATTTTACGTCTCCCCGTCTCAGCTTCTTCCACAACCGAAACAGAGCCCTCTAGCTCCAGCTTTTTGATGCTCTTATGAATATGTCCATAGGATTCGTTCCAAAATAGGCCGATGCTTTCCTTCGAAAACTTAACAAGCTCATAGGCGCTCATGGGCTTAATACGAAGTAAGCCGAGAATGTTATGCCTTGATTAGTTCTGGCTTCATGCGAACGGTAGTCATCAGGCTTACTACCAATTGCTTACCACGATGATTTATCACGAGGCCTCCTCCTAGATGTAAGAAGCCTAATATTAGAGCCGGATATTTGAGCATTTTGCCTGTTTTCCATCAACTCGAACATCAAAGAATATTACAGTCAAGTCGTTTATTTCTGCTTTCTTACTAGGTTTTCTTCGGCTTCGCATGGTAAATTTCCGTTTGGAGCATTTCCCCATCATGTAGCGGCTATCTTTCTCAAACACCAAATCAATCCATAACCACCTTGGGGAGGAGCTTTCGCAAATCAGTTCACCATATAAAGAAAAGCTCAAGCATTGTCCCAGCTTGAGCTTTTTCAGAATATTTTTTTGGTAAATGTAGAGACATGATGTCTTTATCAGTTGAACTATAGAACCGATGTCCATTATCTTTTCGTTTTGCTTGAGGCAGAGACAACAAAATAAACAACATTTTTGCCGTTTGTGTTTGAGTTATATGGAGACTATCGGGATCGAACCGACGACCTCTTGCTTGCCGTGCAAGCGCTCTATCAGACTGAGCTAAGCCCCCTACTGATAGAAACAAAACATTTGAGCAATACTGCCACATCTCATTTTAGAACCACTTCAAAACAGACATACCTTATCATTTAACGAAAATGGGGCAGAATGAACATGCACTTCATACAAATTCAACAAAATCAAGTTGGATGTGTGATGGGTGGCAGACACCACAAATGTGTCTGTTGCTCACACAATTGATTCTGTGCATCAAACGAAAAAAAATGATACTATGTATGATGGGTAAAAAACTTTGCTATAGCGTATATCGTTTTTATATGTTGCCACAGGAGAAGATAATATGAGTAACGAACAAAATTTTTGGCTTGATTTACCAAAGCCGTTCTTTATATTAGCACCAATGGAAGATGTCACAGATGTTGTATTTCGTCACGTTATTAGTGAAGCTGCAAAACCTGACGTATTTTTCACGGAATTCACAAATACAGAAAGTTATTGTCACCCTGTTGGAAATGACAGTGTACGTGGTCGATTAACGTTCACAGAAGATGAGCAACCGATTGTCGCTCATATTTGGGGCAATAAACCTGCATTTTTTGAACAGATGAGTATTGATATGAAAAAACTTGGTTTTCGTGGTATCGATTTAAACATGGGATGCCCAGTACAAAACGTCGCATCCAATGGAAAAGGCGCTGGATTAATACAACATCCTGAAGTTGCAGCAGAAATTATTCATGCAGCAAAAGCAGGTGGATTGCCGGTTAGTGTTAAAACAAGATTGGGTTACTTTGAAATTGACGAGTGGCGCGATTGGTTAGGACATATATTGAAACAAGATATTGCGAATCTTTCCATCCACCTTCGTACAAAAAAAGAGATGAGTAAAGTAGATGCACACTGGGAGCTAATCCCTGAAATAAAAAAATTACGCGATGAAATTGCTCCAAATACGTTGTTAACCATTAATGGAGATATTCCTGACCGCGCAACAGGATTGAAATTAGTGGAACAATACGGCGTTGATGGTGTCATGATTGGCCGCGGCATTTTCACCAATCCATTTGCTTTTGAAAAAGAACCTAAAGAACATAGCGCGAAGGAGTTTCTCAATTTACTTCTCTTACAGTTGGATCTTCACGATAAATATTCAAAAGAAACCCTGCCACGTCCATTTAAACCACTTCTTCGCTTTTTCAAAATCTATGTTCGTGGATTTAGAGGCGCAGGCGAACTAAGAAACCAATTAATGGATACCACGTCAACAGATGAAGTACGTCGTTTAGTAAAACCTGTTTTAGATCAAGAATTAGATTGAAGCATACCCAGTTGTGCATGATTAAAAAGACTTGCTGTTAAAACAAGTCTTTTTAAGGAATTATAGTTTTATTCTAAATAGAACTCCAGTTCCGATAACTTGATTATCAAAAATAATGAGAGACCTCCCAAAAGTTCAATGAACTCTTGAAAGGTCTCTCATTTTTGCACTATATGATCAAGCAGTGTTCCCTCTCAAGGAAACCCTTGATGCTACAGACTTCTCAGCCTGATTACCGCATGGAGCGTATTTCTGCTCCATCAGCGATGAAATCTACCACTTATGCGCGGTCGCTCATTATCGAATTACTTCGATAATGATTTCATCACATCATGCCGCCCATTCCACCCATACCGCCCATATCAGGCATGCCGCCGCCAGCGCCTTTAGGCTCTGGTTTGTCAGCAACTACTGCTTCAGTTGTCAAGAACATAGCCGCAACAGAAGCTGCGTTTTGTAGAGCTGAACGCGTTACTTTAGCAGGGTCAACGATACCAGCTTCGAACATGTTCACCCATGCGCCGGTAGCTGCGTTGTAGCCTACGCCGATTTTCTCGTTTTTCAGACGCTCAACGATAACGGAGCCTTCTTGGCCTGCGTTAGCTGCGATTGTGCGAAGCGGCTCTTCAAGGGAACGAAGAACGATGTTTACGCCTGTTTGCTCGTCGCCTTCTGCTTTAACAGCAGCAACGGCATTGTATACGTTAATGAGGGCTGTACCGCCACCCGATACGATACCTTCTTCAACCGCTGCACGAGTGGAGTTGAGGGCATCTTCGATGCGGAGCTTGCGCTCTTTCAATTCTGTTTCAGTAGCTGCGCCAACTTTGATTACTGCAACGCCGCCGGACAATTTCGCAAGACGCTCTTGAAGCTTCTCACGATCGAAGTCGGAAGTTGTTTCTTCCAGTTGAGCGCGGATTTGGTTCACGCGAGCAACGATGTCAGCGGAGTTGCCGCTGCCGTCAACGATGATTGTAGTTTCTTTTGTAATACGGATTTGACGAGCGGAACCTAGGGATTCAACGCCAGTCGATTTCAGCTCAAGGCCGAGCTCTTCCGTAATCACTTGGCCGCCTGTTAGAGCAGCGATATCTTGAAGCATTGCTTTGCGACGGTCGCCGAAGCCTGGAGCTTTAACCGCTACGCAAGTGAATGTTCCACGAAGTTTGTTCACTACTAGTGTAGCTTGAGCTTCGCCTTCAACATCTTCAGCAATGATTAGCAATTGCTTGCCGGATTGTACGACTTTCTCAAGAACCGGAAGGATCTCTTGAATGCTCGTAATTTTTTTGTCAGTGATCAGGATGTAAGGGTTGTCGAGAACCGCTTCCATCTTGTCTGTGTCCGTAATCATGTAAGGGGACACGTAACCGCGGTCGAATTGCATACCTTCAACCACTTCAAGCTCTGTAACGAAGCCTTTCGACTCTTCTACAGTGATAACGCCGTCGTTGCCGACTTTTTCCATTGCTTCTGCAATCAGTTGGCCAACTTCATCATCAGCGGACGAGATCGAAGCGACTTGAGCGATCGATTGTTTGCCTTCGATTGGTTTCGAGATAGCTTTCAGCTCTTCAACAGCAGCTTTAACAGCTTTCTCGATGCCTTTGCGGATAACCATAGGGTTAGCGCCTGCAGTAACGTTTTTCAAGCCTTCGCGAATCATCGCTTGTGCAAGAACAGTTGCGGTAGTTGTACCGTCACCTGCTACGTCATTTGTTTTTGTAGCAACTTCTTTAACGAGTTGAGCGCCCATGTTTTCAAAAGCGTCTTCCAGCTCGATTTCTTTAGCGATGGATACACCGTCATTCGTGATAAGCGGGCTTCCGAATTTTTTCTCAAGGACAACGTTGCGGCCTTTTGGACCTAGCGTTACTTTAACTGCGTTTGCAAGAGCGTCAACTCCGCGCAGCATTGCGCGACGAGCGTCTTCACTAAATTTAATTTCCTTAGCCATTAACGTAAAACCTCCCAAAATAGTTTAAGTAGAACTGCTCTGTCTTGCCTTCTATGTGACCCTAAGCGGGCTGCTATTCAAAAATCGCGTGAATTTCGCTTTCTTTCATAATCAAATACTCTTTGCCTTCGTATTTGATTTCAGTACCCGCATATTTGGAGAAAAGAACGCGGTCGCCTTCTTTAACTTCCAAAGCAATTCGAACGCCATCTTTCAGCGTACCGCTGCCAACTGCTACTACTTTGCCTTCTTGCGGCTTTTCTTTCGCCGAATCCGGCAATACGATACCGCTAGCGGTTGTTTCTTCTTTCGCGATTGCTTCGATCAATACGCGTTCACCCAAAGGTCTGATCATTGAAAATAGCCTCCTTCAAAATTTTTTGCTTCTTTTATTCTCGTTAGCACTCGTAACCTTCAAGTGCTAACAACTATTTTTATCATACTCATTTTCAATGTTAATTTCAAGTGCTTGGTTTTAATTTTCCGATAATTTACACTATACCCAAAGGGACAACATTCATTCCTGACTTGTCCTTATGCTTCATCGCCTGCTCCGCAATGACCAGCTCAGACTTCTTCATTCTTAGATTAAGCCAATTTGCTTACTTCAAAGCCGTATCAATGCCAAACGGCTGCCCCGACCATGCCCTCTTCGAGGTCCATGCCATATCTTCTCCGCTCCAAAATGGATGCTCGCTCGGCAGCCCTAACGGCAGAAACACCGCTGTGCATATATAAAGGCTGCCCGTCGAAATATAACGCTCGCCAATATTCGGCTGATGGCCGCAGAAGCCGATTGCAAGCCAGCCTTCCGGCGTAAAATTGCCCGGCATGTCAAGCGTGCGGCGAATCGCTGCCGTTAATGCGCAGCGAACCTGCGCGGGCATTACATCACCAGGCAGATCATCCAGCAATGCGCTTTGGGCTAAGCTCTGGAACGCGCCGAAGCGATAGGCTAACGATCGGCCGATCGGCGGATACGTACCATCGGCTGCGATCAGCCTCTCCAATACGCCCGCATAGCGGCGAGCACGGCTCGCTATTGTGGTCCGCATGGCGTTCCATTCCTCATAGTGGTCGCCTGCAGCAGCAAGTACATCGACGAGCATCGGCTGAATAACGAAGCTGTTGTAATAATCCCAGTGAAAATCAGGACCGTCGCCGTAGGCCCCATCACCCAAATACCACTGCTCATGCTGCTTTAAAGCATAGTCAATCCGCATAGGGTCCCAGTCGTTCTCTCCAAGCTTGAGCAAAGCACACTCAATCGTTGCCGCAAACAGCAGCCAGTTTGAGAAGACTGGCTTCCTCGTGCGCGTTTGCTTCAGCGCTGCAATAACGTTCGCTTTCACGCGCGGCGCAAGCTTCTCTCCGAGCTCTATAGGCGCGCGCAGTATCGCTTGCGCCAAAAAAGCCGCATCGACGATCGGCTGAAAGCCGTCGCTGAAGTTCATGTAATCCGGCGACTCCGGATCGGTGCCGGCATCGATAGCAACACGGGCGAGTTCAGCATAGCGGCTGCGCATTTCATCTTCAGCCCCGACAAGCTGCCGATTCTCGAGCCAAGGAGCCATGCCCGATAAGAGCCGTCCAAGCGCCTCCAAATGCGAATATTTAGCCCGATCAGCTAACAAAGCCGCCTTCTCTCCCTCGCTTGCTCCGGCAATCTCAGCGCATTCAATGGGCATCAATCCCTTGAGACGGCGCCCCGCGAGCGCTGAAAGAACGGGATCACTAATGGCGAGCATCTGCTCCAGCCAATATTCGCGGTCAGGAAGCAAGCTATCCATCTGTAGTTGGTTCAACATATTCATTTCCTCCCTCCTACCAGAACGTCGCGGAATTTCCTCTTAGCCGCGCCAAGCCTTCTACGAAGAAATAGTCGCCGTAAATAAGCGGCACATCTACGTTTCTCCGCTCCGGATAGTGGCTTGTCCCATGCAGAATCAAGCCTTCCTCCGACTCATTGTCAAAGGCACCATAATTCTCGTACATGGAGCGCAAAATTTTCTCTCCCGCAGCTTGGTAAAGCTCTGACTCCTCAGCAGGCACCGCTCTTGCGATCTCAAGCAAGCCGCAGGCCGCGCAAGCGCCCGCCGAGGTGTCACGGTAACGCTCAACGCCGGAAGGCAAGCGGAAATCCCAATGAGGCACCGAGTCCTCTGGCAAATTCGCAACGAAGAAATGTGCGACCCGCTTCGCTGCCTCCAGATATCTCATCTCGCCCGTATACCGGTAGCTAAGCGCCATCCCATATATCGCCCACGAAGCCCCCCGCGACCAAGCCGAATTCGGCGCAAAGCCTTGCCCGCCGTTTACGCCTTCAAATTCCCCCGTTTGCGGGTCAAAAATAACGATATGATTCACTGAGCCGTCCGTCCGGATAAAATGCTCCAGCACCGTATCCGCGTGCTCCATCGCCAAATGCTTAAATCTCGGATCGCCAGTCGTTTCGCTCGCCCAATAGAGCAAAGGCAAATTCATCATGCAATCGATGATCGCCCAGCCTTCGTTGCGATCGCCTTCGCCCCATGGATTCCATGCTCTTATGTAATTCCCTTTCACATTAAACCGTCCGCTGAGCACGCTCGCAGCCAGCAGCGCGCGTCTGCGCGATTGCTCTTCGCCCAGCAGCTTATAGCGGGCTACGCTCGTCAGCGACCACATGAAGCCGATGTCGTGGTCCAAACGATCATACCCCGTCAACACCTCATCCAGCTGCTGCTCACAAGCCTCGGCAATATCCTTATAGCGGTCATCCTTCGATTCCGAGTCGCGATATAATAGCCAAAGCAATCCCGGCCAAAAGCCCGCCGTCCACCAATGAGGCGCTTCCAGCACGTAAGCGCCGTCCACGCTTGCATGCGGAAATCTTGCGCCAATTCGGCCGCTCGTTCTCGTTACCTTCTCATGCACCTTTTCCCAAGCCTCATTTACCCACATCTGTTCCATTGCTATTTCCTCTCCCTCGAAGCTTATAAGTCATTTATGAGTCAAATTGAAAAATAAATTGCTCAGCCACAGGCATTTCAGCAGCAGCAGCTACCGATGTCCTAAAATCAAGCGTAAACCAATAGCGTTCACGGCCAAAATGATCGATATCGCTTCGCGGAGTCACGATGGGCTCCCATACGTGATGGTTGTAAGTTACGCTCATTTGACGCTTGCCTTTTAGCAGAATCCGGCCCTCCGCCGCTAGCTCTGGAGCAATAAACGTGATGAAGCGCTCTGTAACGAGCCGCTCTGCCTGCCCGCTGCTTGCTGCAATCAAGATCGTATCGGTCAGCGTCAATGCCGGCAGCCCTTGTTTATCCCAATAAAAACGACGCTCCAGCCGCTTAAGCTGGGCATGTCCGTAGACCCCGCTTAATTCAAGCGCCAGCACATCATGCTGATCGCTTGCATGCGCTTCCAATATCGTTGCTCGGTACACAGCCCCATTTAACTGATGAGTGCCATCGATAATCGGGACTGAATGCCCTTGCGAGCCATTGCACCAAAGCGTGTAACGCTCCGCTCCAAAATATTGCGCCGTATACATGCCACTGCCCAAATCAGCCAGATAAGCTTGTCCACCGGCATGTATGATAAAATGACCAACATCATTATGGTTGTGCGGCTCCTCATTATGGCCGCCCTTTGCCGCAAAGCTATAGCTGCCGCCATCCTCCGCAACATGCCTAGACAGAAGCCACTGCACATCCGGCAAGTAATACGACTCAGCAGGCCAAATCGATTTGCCGCCAGAAGTCTCTGACTCCATCCATTCATCTCTTAGCCATATCAAATTGCGAATCGCAGGTGCCCAGCGGCCGCAGTGATCTGCCGAATAGCCCGCTCTTAGACTCGCAGCAGGTACGATCACCTCCTCATACTCGCCATGCAAGCAGCAGCTAAGCCCCATAAAAATACCGCTTGAAGCGGGTGAATCAGAGAAATTGACGACCGTACTGCCGCCTGTAAAACATTTCTGCTGAAAGAGCGCAATCTCCTTCACCTTGCCCGAATCAAATAAATTGATTTTGCCGTCTGTCGCCGCCTTTAAGAGCTGGGCAAAATAGACGAAGTATCCGAAGCCATATTGCCAGTACAAGTATCCTTCCGCACATGCGCCATCCTCACCGAAACCGCTCAAATAACAATCCAGCGAACGGAGCACCCGCTCCAGCACAGCGGATAGGCGCTCTGAATCGTCAATAAGATGGAGAGCCGCGGCGCCAATCGAGCCTGCGCATACCGCAGACCAATTGTGCTCAGACGTCTCCCAGCCATAGGGGCCATTTTCCAAAAAAGGCCGAAAAATCCGATGCTCCACCTCTGCTTCTATCCGCTCGCGCAGCAAAGCAGGCAGACGATCGCCTAGCAGCAAGCTTACCTCGCTTAACGCAAAGCCCGTTTCCGCAGCAAATAAATCGATGTCCGGCTTCTCCGCTCCCGCGTTATAGTGGGCAGGCAAGCACCAGGTAAATTCATTGCATATCGACCAAATGATATTAAAAGCGGCCGCTTCATATTCCTTATTGCCCAGCGCAAGCAGAGCCATGATAACAAACGCGTTCAGTCTTTTGCGCCGTTCAAAATAAACGCGCTCATACGTCAATCGCTCTCCCGAATCGCCGAATATGCGAAAGAGCGAGTACGTAAGCTCAGGATCAGGCGTCTGCGCAAAAAGATCAGCCTCTGCCTTAATCTCCTCTAACAGCGTCCTATTCCCCTCAGACTCAAGCAATCGTGCAGCAAGCTTATCAGATGCATTCTCTGGTGTAAGCAGTGTGAGCCCGCGCTTTCTGCTTCGATCCATAACTTCCTTTATCAGCTTGCGATCCATCTTCATTCGCTCCTGTTCAATCCGCGCTCCTTGATGTCCTTCGTAAACGTTTGCAAGAAACCAGGAAGCGAATTCTTTTTTTTGCATCCCCATAGATTGTACCAACAGTTTCAGCATAATAGAAGGCTAGCTGTTCATAAAAAAATACCGCACAGCAATTTCTCGCGTACGGTATTTGTTGCTTTTTGCTATTCTCCCTTATAAAGAAGGCCGCCCATAATAAATGTAGTCAAATCCTCGCTCAACGTCTCATACAATGGATGCTCTTCCTCAAGCAAGATCGCCCAATAATCCGTATGTCTATGAAATAACAAGGTGCCGACAATAGACATCAAAGCGGTATCTAGCGAGCGGAATTGGAACAATCCCTGTTGTTCACCTTGCTTTAGCCAGTGTCTAAGCAGCTTCCACATCGGCATAACATGCTTGCGGATTTTTTGAATGCGGTCCGTATTCATGACGATTTCCTGCTGGATGATGCAGATGAGCTGTTGGTCGCTGTAACGAAACCTCGTTACCTCGCGAATAATGAGCTTTACGCCTTTCACAGGATCAAGGGAGGGGTCAATCTCGGCGATTTGATCATTGGGAAAAAAAGTTTCGAATAACGCACCGAACATATTTTCTTTCCCGCCAAAATGATACGACACGAGCGCGACGTTAGCTCCTGCCTCCTCGCATATTTGCCGAACGGTCGTTTTTTCAAAGCCGTACTTTGCAAACAGCTTTTTGGCAGCTAACAGTATTCTGATTTTTATATCCGCGTCTCCTGTTGTCATGATCGTCCTCCATGAAAGCGTATTTCTTCTATTTTGATGTATTTATGGACAAACAGCAAGATCAAGCTTCGCTTTACCTTCTCTGACCGGCAATAACCGCTGAAGGCTGTTGCTGAAGAACGGCTTGCCGCTTTACCGCTACTGCAAGTACGCTGACAGCAAACGCGACAATCGCGATAACGATGAGCTTCATTGCGTCTGGCGTTGCAGCCGGACCACCGAACAATATATTCATCGTTCCATCTACCGCATAAGTAGCCGGAAGGAGATCGCCCAGCTTGATGTAGAAATCCGACAATAATTCACGCGGTACGATCGCGCCTGAAGTAACAAGCTGCGCAGACAATAAAATAATATTAAACAACATGCCTGCCATCCCAAACAAGTATAGGAACATTTGGGATACGAAGATGAAGGTTAGCAGGAACAGCAGCTGGAACAACCAAATGTGAAGGAAGCCTTGATCCATTTGGCCTCCAAAGGATGCAAGCAAGGTCGAGCCTACCAAAGATACAAGAACGGCAGCCGCAACATTAATGGAGCTTCTTGCAGCGAATCGGCGCCATCTGCTAACTGAAGCGCTCGTTGCCATTGAGGATTGCTCGAAATTCATGCCCATAATCATGGCGCCCACATAAGAGGCAAGCACCATCATCATCGGTACCATCTGATTGTTCATGCCTTTAACCGCATTCGTGGACTGAATATCCGACGTAACGCGCTGCGACAATCCTTGAGCCGCTGCCGCTGCTTGCTCGGATGGCATGCTCATGTTGCCAAGCACCGCTTGAATGCCGCCTGTAACAGCCTGACGGTTAACCTCTGCTGTAATTTGAGCAGCTGCTCCGCTCATAATGCTTTTGATAAGTGCAGGATTTGATTCATTGATAAAATATTGAATAGAAGCCGTACCGTCCGCCGCCGCTGCCTTCTGCGAGAAATCTGCCGGTACGACTACAACCATTTGAAGCTCTCGCTCATCAAGCTGCTTTTTAGCTTCGTCAATACTGTCTGCCTTCTTCATGTCAAAAGGCAAATTTTCAATTAATCCGCTTGAAATCCGTTGGCCCATTTGCTGATCCTCATTCACAACCGCAATTCGCAATTGATCCACACGATCCGTGACGCCGTTATAGCCCGTCATCCATATAACCGAGAAAATGACTTGGAACATGAGTGCCGTAATAATGCCTACCCATGTAGTCGGCCTTTTCATAAATGCTTGCAGTGCCTGTTTCATCTTTATCCACTCCCGCTCTCTATTTAAACAACTGTTTTAAACGATTGTTTAATTATTGCGCAGGCAGGCTTGTTTTGTCAACAAAAAAAGAAGAAGAGAAATTTTCTCTTCTTCCTTCTAAGCATGATTGGGTGATTCTCCGTATTCCGCTTCCCATTTGGCATCTGCCGCAAGCTGCTTTTTGTGCACCGTTCCGGATAGAAAAACACTTACTTCATATAAAATGATTAACGGGATCGCCACTAAAATATCTGAGATGAAATCTGGCGGCGTGATCATAACCCCGATAAGCACCATGATGAAATAGGCAAGGCGACGCATTTTTCGCAGCCGCTTCGGATTTACCAAACGAATAGCCGTCAAAAACATGATGACTAGCGGCAATTCGAATAAGAGCGATATTGGAATCAACAAGTTAAACATAAACGTAAAATATTGAGCGATGCCATACGTTTCCTCAAGGTTTAAATGCTGAGAAACCGTTCTTGTAAAGTTAAACGCAAGCGGAAACACAACAAAGTATGAAAACGCCAATCCGATCAAAAACATGATTAGCGCGAAAGGAACATATTTTAAAGTGGAACGCTGCTCGTTCTTTCGCAATGCAGGCTTTACGAATGCCCATAGCTGATAGGCAATAACAGGCAAAGCCAAAATCAAGGCGATCACAAATGCAAATTTCATATACATGCCGATCCCATCCCAAAGCGAGAACGTATGTAAGGAAATCGTATTGGCTGGCTTTTGGCTCATTAGAAAGTTATAGGTAGGCTGCGCGAGCACTAGCCCAACGACTAAGCCTAAGGTTAGTATAATGAGCACATACACGAGTCGTTTCCGCAGCTCGCCAAGATGCTCCAAAAGCGGCATAAGCCCTTCTTCGCGCAGAAGCGCTTTACGTGATTTTTGGTCCGAGTGGTTGTTTGCTTCCGATCCCACCTGCACTTACCTCCTTCGCCTAGCGTTTACAACCTTTTTTTCAAGAAAAAAGCGGGCCCGATTAGTCCGGAAGCCGCTTATTGTCTTTATCGATATTTTCCGAACGATTCACTTCAACACGGCTTGAATCCTTGTCCTTGCGATCGTCGTCATCCATAATATCCTTTGCCCCTGCTTTAAACTCGCGCAGCGTCCGTCC
Organism: Paenibacillus sp. PL91; assembly: GCF_012935325.2. Taxonomy (GTDB): domain Bacteria; phylum Bacillota; class Bacilli; order Paenibacillales; family Paenibacillaceae; genus Pristimantibacillus. Next base: position 80,702 of record NZ_JABBYG020000016.1, on the reverse strand, counting down.
AAATGCGCGTCCAAGCTCTGGCAGCTTGTTCGGTCCAAACAGAAGCAAAGCTACCAAGACGAGCAAAATAATACCCGTTGCACCTATTCCTGACATGATGTTACCTCCTTAAAGCTTTACGCAGTAATACTACTTCGTAAGCGTTATACACTAGCAGCCATACAGCCCGCCGTATCCCATGCTCACAATATCTTCACGAACGATTGTATCGCCTGCCAGAATGCGAGGCAGAAGCACATCGAATGACGTATAAGGATCATGCATGACACATCCCGGCAAGCCCATTATGGGCACTCCGTTCAAATATCCGATGAGCAGCATCGACCCTGGCAGCATCGGAGTTCCATAACTTACGATATCCGCCCCAGAGGCTTTAATCGCGCCTGGCGTGCGATCGTCGGGATCTACCGACATCCCGCCTGTTACTAGTATCATATCATACCGCTGCTCAAGCAAATAGTGTATTTCCTTGACAATTGTTTGTCGATCATCTGGCGCAAAACGCTGCTCCCCAACCTCTGAACCAAGCTCCTCCAGCTTGCTTCTTACGGCCGGGCCAAATTTATCTTCGATTCTGCCATTAAAAACTTCTCCTCCGGTCGTTAACAATCCCGCGCGGATTTTTCGGAAGGGGCGTACGCTAAGCGGCGAAGCGCCACCATTCGCCATTCGGTATTCGGCAGCAAGCCGCTCTACCGTCTCGACCTTCGCTTTCGACACCACCAGCGGAATGGCTCTCGTTGCCGCAAGCTGTTGTCCAGTCTTGACGACCGTGTTTGTCTTAATCGTAGCCAGCGCAATTTCCCCTAGCTCATTAACGGCATCAACCATTCCTTTGTCTATAACAGCAAGGCCAAGCATATTCGATTTAATGCTTACTTTGCCCTCATGCGGCTCCGATAGAATCAATTGATCCCCGTATAAAGCTTCAGCCATTCGAATCGCTGCATCATCCTCATGAAGCTCGTTCTCGCCAAGCTCCATAATATAAATATGCTCTTTGCCAATATCGAGGAGGTTAGGAATATCGGCTTCCACTACGACATGGCCTCTTTTGAATAAGCGACCCTTGAATTGGCCTGGGATTATACGCGTCAAATCATGAGCAAGGCGTAGACCGATCGCATCATATACGGAAACTTCTCTAAGTATCGTTGTGCCGAGCTGCTTTGTTCCGTCCTCTGCATGCCCTAGGTTTTGGCTCATAAGCTGTGTTCTCCCAGCTGTCCGGATAAAATGCCCAGCGCATGCGGCAACTGATCCATAATCGCCATTAGGCTCTCGTGTACTCCTTTTGGGCTTCCTGGCAAGTTCACGATTAGCGAGCTGCCGCGAATGCCGCATACTCCTCTGGAGAGCATCGCTCTTCTCGTCTTTTGGAGCGCTCCCATCCGCATCGCCTCCGCAAGTCCAGGAACAGCACGGTCAATGACCTTCAGCGTCGCTTCAGGCGTAATATCGCGCTCGGCAAGGCCTGTTCCGCCTGTTGTGAGCACAAGATCAGCATGGAAATACTCGGTCATCTCTATGATAGCTGCCATAATTTCATCCTGCTCATCCGGAACAATCCGATAATCGACAATTTCTCCGCCAAGCTCTTCCTCAATCAACTCACGAATAACTTGTGCGCTTGTATCTTCACGTTCCCCGCGTGAGCCTTTATCGCTTGCTGTTAATATTGCTACCTTCCACCGCATTTACCATTCCTCCCATCCCTAGTCCGCTCATGGGTTTGACGAAATTCGGTAATCACCGCTTTTGCCGCCCGTTTTGGAAACCAACTGCGTAGGTCCAATTACCATATCCTTTTGCAGCGCCTTGCACATGTCGTAAACCGTTAAAGCGGCGGCTGACACTGCTGTCAGCGCCTCCATTTCCACACCCGTTTTTCCAGTCGTCTTGACAGTACCTTCTATGTAAAGCTCATCCGTCCCATTATCGCTGAATACTACATTTATGCCAGTGAGCGGGAGTGGATGACACATTGGTATCCAATCAGCTGTTTTTTTGGCGGCCATAATTGCCGCAACCTGAGCAACTGCCAGTACGTCGCCCTTCCCAATCTTGCCTGCCTTGATTTGTGCTAATGTGTCCGGATTCATCGTTACTTTGGTTTGGGCGACCGCTGTGCGAGAAGTGACTTCCTTATCAGAGATGTCTACCATCCGCGCCCGACCCTGTTCGTTAAAATGCGTCAGCTCCACCTCTATCGCTCCCTCTAGCGTAAACGACTGCTCCACCTGGTAAAGGTGCAAGCCGTTTCGTTATTATTGCTTGACTCTATTTTTTCTAAAGCATGTAAACGCCTGATTCCGTAATCCATCCATCCATTTTGAGATCATGCTCCTCAGTTGGAACATCATCAATGAATTGTGCCTCAAACGACACGCCTAGCCATAACGCTTTTGTCGCATTATTGGGATTATGACTATTTGCTGCTTCCGCAAACCGGTCATAATATCCGCCGCCATAGCCTAAACGTCCTCCTTTGCGGTCAAAGGCGAGACCCGGAACCAATACGATATCAGGTACATATCCATCATCGATCGGCAGTGTGACAGCCGGGTTCGGCTCCATGATGCCGTAGGCACCAGGCATAAGGTCATCCCAGCTGCGCAAATAATGCAGCGTCATCGAACGATCGGAAGCGACGCATCTTGGCGCGATTACATTTCTGCCCGTTCGCCAGCCCCATTCAATAAGATGGGCTAAATCAAGCTCGCTCCGAAATGGCACATAAACCATCAAAGCTGCTTCTTTGTATTTCTCAAGCCATTTTTCCGCATTCGAGCATGCCTGCTCAGACCATAATTTCCGCTGCTCCGAAGACAGGCTGTTACGCTTTATAGCCATCTGATTGCGTATATAAGCTTTATCGACATGTTGATTTCGCTCTGCCAAAAGCACTCACCTATTCTGCATCCCATCATTTTCTTTCATTAATAGTAGTTTACCACTGTTGTGCAAGTTTCGCCAATGTTAGCGCTCGTTTATGGTACACTAATGAGTAGTAAAAGCATTCGTTCTTTACAATTTTTTGTTGGAGGTTTCAAAATGCTGCTGCAAGTTTCTAGCGTAACGAAGAGCTACGGCGTTAATGTCGTATTATCCAATATTTCTATGCAGGTGCAGGAACGGGAACGAATAGGTCTCGTAGGCGTTAACGGCGCAGGCAAATCAACGCTTCTAAAAATTATCGCCGGCGAAATGTCCGCTGATTCTGGCGCGATCCATAAAGCGAAGGAAACGAAAATCGGCTACCTCGCTCAAAATAGCGGCTTGCAATCCAGTCGGACAATCGAAGCGGAAATGCGCGCCGTATTTTCCCATTTAATCGAAGCAGAGCAAGAGCTTCGCGAGCTCGAGGTCAAAATTGCAGATCCGGCGCTGCATGAAGATGAGAAGCGTTATGCCGATACGCTCGATAAGTATGCCAAGCGCTCAGACTGGTACCGCGAGCAAGGCGGCTTTGAAATCAACACGCGTATTAACAGTGTCCTTCACGGGATGGGCTTTGGAAGCTTTCCGCCTGATACGTTAATCTCAACCTTAAGCGGGGGCCAAAAGACACGGCTCGCACTCGCTCGAATATTGCTCCAAGCGCCTGAATTACTCATGCTTGATGAGCCTACCAACTATCTCGATATTGAGACATTAACCTGGTTGGAATCCTATTTGCGCGGATATTCGGGAGCGATCCTAGTCGTTTCCCATGACCGGTACTTTCTAGATGCGCTCGCCCAAACGATTATTGAAATCGAGCGTCATACGTCCAAGCGTTACACCGGCAACTATAGTCGCTATATGGAGCTGAAAGCTGCCGAATACGAAATCAATATGAAGCAGTTTGAGAAGCAGCAGGATGAAATTTCGCGTATGGAGCAATTCGTTCAGCGCAACCTTGTGCGTGCTTCGACAACCAAACGAGCGCAAAGCAGGCGCAAAGCTTTAGACAAAATGGACCGTCTCGACAAGCCGCAAGGCGATCTGAAGAAGGCTCATTTTACATTTGAAATCGAGCGTCAGACCGGCAAGGATGTGCTCGCTGTAAATGATGTTTCCGTTACTTTTTCCGGCAAAGACTCGCCAATCTTCCAAAATGTCTCATTCCAGCTTACTCGTGGCGAGACCGTTGCATTGATTGGTCCAAACGGTATTGGAAAATCTACGCTGCTGAAGGTGATCGTCGGTCAGAATGAACCTACTACAGGTTCGATTCGATTCGGAACCCATGTTAAGCTCGGCTACTACGATCAGGAGCAAACGAGGCTGAACGGCCAAAACACCGTTCTAGAAGAGGTTTGGGGCAGCTATGCCCATATGGAGGAAGCTCGTATTCGCACTGTGCTCGGCAACTTCTTGTTTAGCGGCGAAGATGTGTTGAAACGCATTTCATCGCTGAGCGGCGGTGAGAAAGCACGTGTTTCACTTGCCAAGCTTATGCTTGCCAGCGCCAATGTGCTTATTTTGGACGAGCCTACTAACCATCTCGATCTCTTTAGCAAGGAAGTGCTTGAAGCCGCTTTGCTTGATTACGAAGGAACCCTGCTCTTTATTTCACATGACCGTTACTTCCTGAACAAGATGGCAGAACGAATTGTCGAACTTAAACCGTCAGGTACGGATCATTTCCTAGGAAATTATGACGAAATGATAGAGAAAAAAAATGAAATCGAGGAAGCACGGCTTGAGGCGCTGTCAAAACAAGCTTCAAACTCGAAATCTGCAGCTGTTTCCGACAATTCGCCTGTCAGTTCCTACGAGGCTGACAAGCAAGCGAAACGGGAGGAGCGCGCAAAGCAGCGCAAGCTCGAGCAGTTGGAGCAGGAAATCGCCTCTCTTGAGGAGCAAATTACCGAGCTTGAGGAGCAGCTTGCTGATCCTGCGATTTTTAATGATTATATCCGAATTCAAGAAATCCAAGCAGCCATTGAAGCTCGAAAAACCACATTATCGACCGCTTATGAGGAATGGGAGCAATATATGTAAAGGATTTCCTTTGCGAGATCGAAAGTTAAAGCGAGAATGGAGGCAAATTCGATGTCCGCAGATTCTAATCATGAGCTTTCTGCTCGTTTGCTGCAATGGGTAACCCATGCTGTACACCCGCAAGCTGTCATTCAATCCATTCATCGGCTGCAAGGCGGTATGTCCTCTATCGTCCATAGCATCGCGCTGTACGTGAATGACGTCGAAACAAAAGTCGTTTTACGGCAATTCGACAACGAAGATTGGCTGCGCCAAGAACCGGATTTGCCTATGCATGAGGCAGAAAGCTTGCGCTGGGCAGAGCTAGCGAGTGTTTCGACACCACAGATCCTTGCTTTTGACAAGACTGGCGACGAATGCGGAATACCTGCTGTACTGATGACGCAGCTGTCTGGTACCGTTGAACTGCAGCCGCCTAGTATGGAGAGTTGGCTCAATGGTTTAGCGGAAGCTCTCGCACAGATTCATAAGGTTGAAGCCGACCACTTTCCATGGACCTATTTTACGTATAACGACATTTCTTCCTTGCAGGCTCCTTCCTGGTCCTCCTTTACAGATTCTTGGGACAAGGTTATTGCGATTGTAAGAGGTCCTCAGCCAAAGGTAAAGCACACATTTATTCATCGGGATTATCATCCGACAAATGTATTATGGGAAATGGGCAAAGTGAGCGGTGTTGTCGATTGGGTTAACGCATGTCGTGGTCCTGCCGGCATAGACATCGGTCATTGTCGATTAAATTTAGCCCAGCTGTACGATATTGAGACTGCTGATGCATTTTTGAACGCCTATAAGAAGCATGCCGACCCTTCCTTTCAATATGAGCCCTATTGGGATCTTATAGCTTTGATCGATATTTTGTTCGGACCACCTACCGTATATGCTGGCTGGCCGGCATTTGGAGTAACCGGACTAACCGATGCATTAATGGTTGAGCGGTTGGATAAATACATGCTCAGCTTACTAGAAAGAGCCACTAACCATTAGCAAAACCTAAAAGGCGACAAACTCACATACAAAACGGCAGATCAAGGATTGCTCCTTAATCTGCCGTTTATTATTTATCCGATAAATGGTTAATTTCATAAACAACGGAACGATTTTGAATCTAATATTGCTCTAAGCTAATTAAACCTAAGCGCTGCGCCTCTTTAATCGCTTCCGAGCGAGAACGAACATTTAGCTTATCGAAAATTCGCGACAACTGATATTCCACATTTCGCTGGCTTACATGGAGCATCGCTGCAAGCTCTTTGTTGCTAATTCCCGTTGCAACCTCATGCAAAATCGTTTGTTCTTTTTCGTTGATGGATACATCCTCGATCGTCACTTCTGAACGACCAATGGTAACCTCATGACGTCTAAGCTGCTTTAACAGTGAAATCGGAATAACGGTATCGCCTCTCATCGCGCTGCGTATAGCGTTGTGCAGCTGCTCTCTGGATACTGTCTTGGATATAAAGCCGGAAACTCCCGACTCAATAAGCAAATTAAAATGTGATCCAATCTCATAACCGGAATAAATAATGACCTTGCGTTCGGGATCCTGCTGAATTAGACGCTTTGTCAATTCCAATCCGCTAATGCCAGGCATATTCAAGTCGCATAAAATCAGATCAAAATGCTCAATCTGCACGATATCCAGTGCTTCAATAGCTGAGAGAACAACCGAAACCGACATTTCACCATCTTGCTCAATCATGTTTTTTGTCCCTTCCCCGACGGAAGGATGATCATCAACTAATAAGATACGAATCACGCAATATTCCCCTCTCCGATCTGCCGGTTGTCATGTCTTCTGGCAACAAAATAACAACCTCTAGGCCGTTACCGCCTTCCGAATAAAATGAGATGTCACCTTCTAGACCTGTCACCCGCTCTTTAATACCCGACAAGCCCATATGCTCAAAAGAAACAATCATTTGATTGACATCCATCCCAATACCATCGTCCTGATATCGGAAATATATCGTTCCTTTACGTTGCTCGAGCTCGAGAATTACTAGTTTAGCCTGTGAATGCTTGTCCGCATTGCGCAGCAATTCCTGCACGATACGATAAATGGCCGTAATTTGTTCCTCGTTCAGTGGACGGCAGAATGTATTCGCACGGAAATCAACAGCAAAGTTTACGCGCATTTGCGTATGCTCAATGATCGATTCAACAGCCTCAACAACGCCCATCTCTTTTAGAAGCGGCGGCCGCAGCTCATTGCAGGTCTCGCGAATCTGATGGATTACATCGAGCAGACCCTCTTTAATGTCCTCCAGCTCGCGCCCCAAATTATCAGATATCGGATAGTCCATCATAATGGTCTCAAGCTTTCGGTACCATAGAAGCTGATCCTGAAGCGCAGAGTCATGCAAATCCGCGGCAAGCTTCCTTCTCTCATTCTCAGATAGGCAGAAAAGTAAACGAAGCACCCATGGAGAGGTAGAATGCTCTTTGCGAACCTCAGACTCCAGATCCTCTATCAATCCCTCAATTAAATACAAGTTCTCAAATACGATGCTCGCGTAGCTGGACATCGTCTTTAGCCAACGCAGCTCGTCCGAGTTAAAACGGGTGTGATTCGTTTTCATCCCAATCCATAAGATATGGTGTCTTGACCGCTGTCTGCCTATAACAAGACCTAAGCCGTAAGGCAGCTCGATTAATTCGCCAACTTGAAGGGAATTTACCGTCCCAAGCAAAAACTCTGCAGTGATGAGCTCCTCCGGGTGCTCCCCCATCGGATATACGGTATTCTCCGATTGCTCCACAATCATAAAAGTAATTCGTTTTACCGGCAGCAGGTCTGAAATTTCTTGCATCAAAACCGCTTCCAAATCGGCTTGCTTCATTACTCTGGCAACCTTGCGTGAGAACCGGTCAAGGCTGTCTTGATAGCTGTACATCGCTTTGAAGAGCTTTGGTCTGAAACGTTGGTCAATTTGTTCCTTCGCATATAGAAATAACGTCATACCGATGTAGATGACAAAAAATACGCCAAACCATACGGTCCATGACGGATTATTCTCTCCTAGTATTAATATCGCCACTAGCGCCGTCACGATGATAGATGGGAAAATGGCCAGCGCAGTGTAATATTTAAATCTTGTTAATATAAAATCAATGTCGAACAATTGATTCGATGTTGAAAGATAGAAATACACGATAGGCAAAACGAATAAGAAAAGTGCTGTAAACGCAGCAGGAAAAATCTGATTTAGTCCGAATATTTGAGGAAGTAAGTTCATTGTTGCAAATGGCGTAAACGCAACTAAATGCGAAATTAACGTTATTGTAAATAGTGAATGTAATTTTGTGTTCCGATGCTTGATAAATTTGCGTATAAGCATAAATACGCAAACCAAATTGCCTATCAGCAAAATACCGCTAAAGGCCATCTTAATATAGATATAAAGTTGAATAGTAAATAAATCCGTCCAAAAATAAAGTATGCTAGTAACGCCCACAATTCCAACAATGGCGAATAGCAATCGCAAGAACCTCTTGCTAATAAAACGGACGTCAAATCTTTCCAAATAAATGCTCATGAAGCTCATAAACAACAACGGGATAATTGGCATAACAAGATACAAAATGGACGTTCCAACGGGATCGCTTCGATAAGAAGCCGCTGAGCTATAGTAGCTAATACCTATGGAAATAAAAAATAATATAAGCATAATTGCAGCTTTATCATTTTTTCGCTTCACATATAAAAATCCTGAAAATGCACAGAAAATAATAAGCGATATTCCTGGGATATATAACTGAATTAACAGTTCCCACAGTGAATGTTCGCCTGTCCAGCCTTTTGGAAAATATATAAGTTGTCGGGTACTATCTTTATGTAAAAGAAGCACGTTATCCGCATATTCAATTGAATTGTATTTTTTTACATTACGAAAATCCTCGACTGGTCTGCCGTCTACCTCTAAGATTCGGTCACCGACCCTAATTCCCTTTACCTCTGCCTGACCCGCTGGTTCTATCGATTTAACGATATAATGATCATTTGGATCATTAATCAGAATAGCCCCAATTGACGGAATTGTAGCTATAACCGAAGTTAAGTAAACGACCGACGAGAGGAGTACTGCCAGGAAGAGGATTGCAATAATGCGACTAAAGAATGTAGGTTTCATGTTGTCCTCTTCCCCTCAAACATATCAAATTTTTAGCCCCACATGTATGCGTATCCGCTGTTTTTTTCGTTTTTGTTCTTAAGTTCACCAAGAAGAGCTTGTTGTTCTGCAGCAGAGACACCTGCAACTTGCAATTGTCCACCCATAGCCATAGACATTTTTTCAGTGCTGCTTACCAACTGACGAATCGCTTCTTTTAACATTTTAACTCCTCCGATTCTCTACTAATATTTTATATTTATACTACTTCTCTACTATAACAGGAATAGAATCGACAATAAACGCAAAAATGATTCGTATTTACCGAAATGGCTTTTGCGTGGTTTGTTATTATGCAATTTTTTGGTTTAAAATATGTAAAAATGTCGATTTCCAAGGACCTATCTCCTGAATAGTGTCTACTAACTCTTCAAATCGATTGTAGTGCATCCGGCTCATGACTGAGCCATACAGTATAGTTCCGGTTCTTTCGCATGTTTCGAGAAAAATCTCACGCTTCATGACTACTTCCTCTATAGAAAGCCGATTCTCGAAATAATCCTTAATCCAACGATCCTCGTCTGATTCGCTCTCTATTAAATAGAGCGTAAGCAGCGTACGCTTGCGCTGAAGGAAATCGCTCTTATCATCCCATCTCAGCAAATCCCGAAGATCATTCTGAATTTGTGCCGCTACGCCAATCTCAATCGCATATTCCGCTACAATGCTATTCCAGGGCTGTCCAGCAAGCATAACGCCTGCCATACAAGCGAGCTGCAGCAATGTCGCTGATTTTTGCTTAACCATGTCCAAATAAGAATGCTCGTCCACAATATCATTCATAATGTCGAGCATTTGGCCATTAGCGGACTGAAGCAGCAACCTATTCATCATTTCCATAAGCGCCAATCTCATCTCATCGTTCGTCGCGCAGCTCAGCATCGCTTGCTGTGACAACGTGAGTAGAGCCGAGGCGACATGAATCGCTATAGGCTGCGGAGCCTGCATCCATGGCTTATGCGGGGCATCCTGGTCCTGCAAATCATCCAAAATATCCGATGCCAAAATAAACAGCTCTACAGCCGCTGCAGCCTCGTACACTTCATGGCCATTACCGCCAAACATGCGATAGTGAATGACGGTCAGCTGTCCAAATCGAATCGTTTCAGCCAGCTTGTCTTCAATAAAAAGCTCAGCAAATCGTGCAAGAGGCTCAGCAGTAAAAAACCGCCGAACCATCCTATGCATTTGTTGACCAATGAGTGGAATACAATCGTTCACAAGCGAACCTCCGCCAATTCAAGATCATTCTATTATACTATGAAATTATAATGTAAACATACGGTGTACCATAGTAACAAAATGAGCTAATGAACGATTTTTAAATATGCCGTTGCAGTCGCTGAACCATTTGCGCTTTTTTTTCGTTGGAATATCCTCTTCCTTATTTCCCCCCTCACTCATTTGATTTATTAAGGTTGCAATCATCTCCATTCTTAATTCAAGTAATTCCCTGCGCTCGACTGACGGACTTTTGATGCGATCGCGATGATCCATTTCTAAAAAGCCCTCCTTGATGTAAACATATCCACGCGAAGTCTTTTACTTCATCTTTGAATTTATACGCTGACACTCCCATTCAGTTCAACTGCGTGATGCATATATACAGCTTCCATCGTCATGCCGCCGCCTGGCAGCTGTGCGATAAGGGACGAGGGATTGTCGCATGTAATAAACTCACCTTTTCGCATAACGCAAACGCGATTGCAGTTTCTTTGAATTTCCTCCATGTCATGAGAAGCAACAACGATTGTTTTCCCCTGTTGCTTGAGCAGCTTAAGAAGCGTCCAATATTCTTTTTTTGCTTGCGGGTCCAAACCCGTTGTTGGTTCATCCAAAAATATAATTTTGGGATCATTTACTAATGCAATGGCTAGTGCCGTGCGTTGTCTCCAGCCACCAGAGAGGCGCTTAACTAATTTATCCGAATAGGGGCTAAGTCCAAATTGTTCAATGATGCGGTCCAAATCATTTTTCCGTTTGTAGAAGCCTTGAAAAAGCTCCATCGCTTCGCGGACATTCATCTTATCGACCAAGGACGTGCTTTGCAAATGTATCCCGATATCTTCTTTCAACCGTTCTGCATCATGAACCACATCGTGGCCGTATATGCGGATGCTTCCTTGGTCTGGCATACGAATACCCATTAGCATTTCGAGCAGCGTCGTTTTTCCTGCACCGTGCGTACCGATAATTCCGAAAATCTCTCCTTCATTTACTTTGAAGGATACCCGATCCACTGCCTTATTCGCACCATAGTACTTGCTGACCGAACTTACCTGAATGATCGTTTCCTTTTCCATTCCTTGGTTAACCTCCATTCACACTTAAACTTTGCGTGAGTTATTCGTTATACGGTGAGATATATGTTTTAAGGTATGCTTCATAGTTTCACGATAACGCATACCGCCAACATTTTCACCGAAAACATGACTAGTAATTCACGCAAAAATTTTGCGCGACCGCAATGTAAGCGCAGCCAACAGGAAATAGAAACACATCGTTCCAAATTACCTAAAATCATCTAATTTTATTTATCCACAAAGATATCAACAACTCTGTATAAATTGTTAGTTAATTCTGTCGATAATAAGTAGGCAATATGGTAGTATTTTCGCGGTTTTCGTCGTTTCATAGGTATATACTCACACGTTTCCTATTGTTTATCCATGTTATTCACATTATCCACAACTAAAGCATGAAAAAACTATCCCCTTTTCGCACACAATATGAAGCTTGAGTAAATCCAGTGTTTTCAAGCTTTTCACAACCTTATGCACAAAAAGGCACCCTATTGTGGATAACTTTGTGCACAACACTGAATTTGGCAAATAGTTGTTGTTATTTTCTTCTACCGATGTACAGCAAATGCGTAGAGGATCCTAGCAAATGGACGTTATCTGCATAATCGTAAACTAGCTCCATACATTTCGTGTATTCACTCTCGCCTAGCGATTGCCAATACTCGAATTGCTCCTGAGTCAAAGCTCCGGCAACACTTGAGGAGCCGATTAATTTTACCGTTTCAAATCCGTGCCCTTCCATAAAAGGATTAATATCATCTATTAAGTGATAGTAGACGCCCGTGAATCTGCCTTCATCCGAATGATTGAATATGCCGGTTTCCATAAAGGTTAAAATCTCTCCCATATTGTCGGTAGGCTTCCAGCTCTGCGGATGTGCAAGCGCTGTGAGCAAATGTCTGATTCTCGTCATAAAAGACACAAACACATAACCGCCGCTCCGCGTTACGCGATGTAGCTCCTTGACAGCTTGATCACGCTCCTCCTGCTGCTGTAAATGATACAACGGCCCCATCATTAGAGAGGCATCGAACTCGGTATTTGGAAGCATGGTTAAACGTCTGGCATCGGCAATATGAAAACCTTTAAAACGGTCAGCAAGCCCAAGCTCCTCTGCCTTATCGCATGCCTGCTGCACCAGCCTTGGCGTCAAATCCGCTAAGGTAACGTTGTAGCCGCTTCTTGCAAGCTCCATTGCGTATTTGCCAGGTCCCGCGCCGTTATCCAGCACATGTCCGCTCTCTGGCAGAAATCGTCTAATAAAATGCCAATTTACGAAAAACTCAAGGGGCGCTCTCTCGAGACGCCCCCATTCATCAAATTGGTTGTAGTATTGAATGATTTTATTCATCATAAACCACTCCCTTAATGGCTTGAGTTAAAAATCATTGAGCCGCTTTAGCTTTAATGTCAGCTGCACTAGCTTCAACATGCCTGCTTCCCGTCGTCATAACAGCCTGATTGCAAGCTGCGATGTAGGCTTGCGCTGCGGCAAGAACAATGTCCTTGTGGATAGAAGTGCCGCGGAAACGCTGCTGCATGTGCAAAATGCTGACAACCGCTTCTCCATGGGCATCCTCGCCTGTTGATAAAGAGTGAAGCTCCAGATCCTCGAATTCGGCTGCTACCGGTATCGCTTGCTGAATCGCATGGATAACCGCCTCTAAAGGACCGGCTCCCATCGCTATATAAGACTGCTCCGTGCCAAATTCATTCTCACGGATCGTCACCGTTGCCGTCCGCGACCGCTGCGTACCGGCATGAACATGCAGATCAACCATCACGTAGGGATCTGGCTGCGTCTGTGTAAGCTCGCCCGCAATACGGATCAGCTCGTCATCCGTAACGATCTTTTGCGCGTCTGCCGTTTCCTTGAATTTGTCGTACACATCCTGCAGCTGAGCATCCGTCATGTCGATGCCGTATTCAGAAAGGCGGTGCTTAATCGCATGGCGGCCGGAATGCTTGCCCAGTATAATCATGTTCCGCGGGATACCCATCGCTTCCGGATCCATGATCTCATACGTATTGCGGTTTTTTAGCAGGCCATCCTGATGAATGCCCGATTCATGCTGGAAGGCATTGCGTCCGACGATCGGCTTATTGTATGCGATCGGAAAGTGCATAGCCCGGCTAACCATGCGCGACGTTTCAAAAATCTCTCCGATTTGAATGTTGGTTTCCGCTTGAATCGCGTCCTTGCGCGTTTCGATCGCCATAACCAGCTCTTCCAAGGAGCAGTTCCCTGCTCGCTCGCCGATTCCGTTTACCGTTACTTCAATTTGTGTAGCGCCACCATGGATCGCCGCAATGCTATTGGCTACCGCAAGGCCAAGGTCATTATGGCAATGAGCGCTGTATCTTACCGTCTCTCCGCCTCTCGCTTGCTGCCGCACAGCGCGGAACAGCTCGCTCATTTCCTCTGGCATGGCGTATCCAAGCGTATCCGGCAGGTTGATGATCGTTGCTCCTTCGGCAATAACCGCCTCTACAAGCTGAATGACGAAATCTCTGCCTGACCTTGTGGAGTCCATTGCTGAAAATTCAATCTCATCAACAAATTGTTTCCCGTATGCAACCATATCGCGGGCGATTTTGACGACCTCATCCCTTGATTTGCGCAGTTGATGATTAAGATGAATGTCCGACGAGGAAATAAATAAGTGAAGTCGTCTCCGCGCCGCATCCTGCGTCGCTTTCACTGCAGCGTCAATATCCACCTTTACCGCTCTGGCGAACCCAGCGATCTCCACATGCTGCAGCTCGCGTGAGATTTGCTGTACCGCTGCAAACTCGCCTGGGCTGGATACCGGGAAGCCGGGCTCAATGACATCGATGCCAAGTTTCCCAAGCTGGCGGGCAATAATGATTTTACGTTCCGGATCAAGGGAAGCACCGGGCGATTGCTCGCCATCACGCAAAGTTGTATCAAAAATTTGAATTTTTTTCATTTCGTTTGTCATGGTTATAGTCCTCCTAAAGGTTGGTTGGATTGTTTTTGGGTACAAAAAAAAGCTCGACGTCTCCTTGTAAGAGACGACGAGCTTTACGCTGCCGTGGTACCACTCTAATTGGCCAGTCCTTGCTGCAGAAGCTTGGGCAGGACGGTCGCAAAAATGGGACGCCTGCTGCTTACTGCGGGGATCTGAGCCCGCTTAAATGCCTGATGACGGCGGCTAGCCGTAATGGTGTAGACATTTTGTCCGATGACAACCTGATTCCACCATTCCGCTCCCAGGCGAGATTCAAACCTCAGCTTCGACTGCGTCGCACCACCCCGCAGCTCTCTGCGCGATTTCGATTGAATCACCGCTGTACGATGAATGAACCTCGAAATTCGCTTTGCCAGCCTATTGTTCTACTGCTCCTGTTCATAGCGTTTCCACTCTATGTTGTTTGTTCCTTATCGCATTCATGCTGCATACTTCACTTCCTAGACAACAAGAAAAGCCTGTCGTCTCTTGAATCAAGAGACGACAGGCTATGAAAGACCCGCGCGGTACCACCCTTGTTGACACCCATACGTTCGCAAACGAGCAGGGACGCCCAACTTAAGCATATGGCCAACTCCGGATGTTGACTCACATGCACCCGATTACGGTGGTTAACCGTAACAATGTACCTGCATGGCTGTTGGCATTTTAACTAATGCCGCCACCGTTTCCACTGTTCCGCTCCCAGGTGAGCTTCAAGCATCCTTCGACTGCGTTGCACCATCCCGCAGCTCTCTGCATCTCAGCGATGGATGAATGAAGCTCATTCATTGCCACCCTGCCGACATTCCCGGACAAGCTTTACTGTTCCTGTTCCTTGCGTTTGTAACGTATGAGGTTGAAGTTTGAAGTATTGTTGCTTATTATATGCTCTTCAAAATAGTCTGTCAATTCCATATCCAAATATTTTTTGAAGATTACTTTTCCCAGCATAATGAAGCCATCCTATAATTTTGTAGCGAGTGCACTCGGAATGAAAAAAGAATCATCTGTGCACTGACCAGCTCTCCAGCGAGAAGCCGGGATCCGCCTTCATATCAAGGCCGGTAAATTCTGAATGCTTTAGCTTAAGATAAGCAGCCGCACCGATCATGGCAGCATTATCCGTACAGAGCGAATTCGGCGGAATGAGCAGCGGCACCCGTTCTGACTCGCAGCGAGCCGTTAGCGCCGATCTGAGGCCCTTATTAGCGGCTACGCCCCCGCATAGCAGCAGCTGCTTCGCGCCAAATTGGCGAACAGCGCGGAGCGCTTTTGTAACGAGCACCTCCGTAACTGACTCTTGGAAGCCGCGTGCCAAAGCAGGTTCATTAAGGACCAGCCCTTTCATTCGCGTCTGGTTAATAACGGCAAGCACCGCCGATTTCAAGCCGCTGAAGCTGAAATCGAAGCTGTCCGCCTCAAGCCAAGCTCTAGGCAACGTAATCGATTCCTCCGCTTCCACAGCAAGCTTATCAATATGCGGCCCGCCTGGGTACGGCAAGTGAAGCGCACGCGCAACTTTGTCATATGCCTCACCGACTGCATCATCTCTTGTGCGGCCGACGACACGAAAATCGCCCTCGCTCTGAAGCAGCACCAGTTCGGTATGACCGCCAGATACGACTAGCGCCATGCTAGGATAAACAATGTCATGCACGAGCTCGTTAGCATAAATATGCCCTGCGATATGATGCGTGCCAATCAGCGGAATATCAAGTGCCATGGACAAGCTTTTGGCAGCTACAACACCTACGAGCAAGGCTCCCACGAGTCCCGGTCCCTGCGTCACCGCAATGGCTGACATGTCCTTTAACGTGAGACCCGATTCCTTAACAGCCTGCTCTATAATCAGTGTGATCGACTCTACATGCTTGCGTGAAGCAATCTCCGGCACTACGCCTCCGAAGCGTTCGTGAATCTCGATTTGACTGGATACCACATTAGATAAAATTTGTTTGCCGCCGCGAATAACGGCTGCCGATGTCTCATCGCAGCTTGTTTCGATCGCCAAAATAATATCATTCGCCCGCTCGGCGTTTGCTGCACTCTCTGACTGACTCACGTTCATTGCTCCCCTGTCTTCAGCTGCTCATGGTCAAGCTCTGCCCACATAATAAGCGCGTCTTCATTGTTATCCGAGTAATAACGCGGGCGAATGCCGGATGGCTCAAAGCCGTATTTTCGATAAAGCCGCTGCGCGATTTCATTGGAAGGACGAACCTCGAGCGTCATTTTGACTGCGCCAAAAAAGACTGCCGTCCGCTGCAGCTCCATCAGCAAGCAGCTGCCCAGCCCTTGCCCGCGATAATCCGATCTTACCGCAATATTCGTTACATGCGCCTCGTCCATAATGACCCACATGCCGCCGTAGCCGATAATTTGTTCATCAAATTCCATAATCATATATCTGGCAAATAGGTTGTTCATCAGCTCATTCGTGAACGCCTCTGTTGTCCAAGGACTCGAAAACGCCTCCTGCTCAATCGCCACTATTGCTGGAATGTCAGCCATCGTCATCGCGCGATAAATGAGCTTGTTCACGTCGATATTCATACCTTCGCTTCACCTTCCTGCTTCGCCTTCCATACGACTTCAGCTTCGGTTAGCTGCGTGTAGTTAGGAATAAAAGTATGCGGGTTCTCCGTCAGGCCTGCCTCCAGCCTCATACGTCCAAGCAATGCGATCCATCTTCCTTCTTGGACAAAAGGCTGCAGCCGGACGGTTACCCCTGCCGAAGCGCCGATTTCCTGCAGCCGCTCTGCTTCCTGCCCGTGAAGCGACAAATCCCCCACCAAGGAGATGATTCGAACAGCTCCCGCCGGCTGCGCGGCCAATCGCTGCTCCATTTGGTCAACAAAGCTTTTCATAAGCCGTACGCCATCATCCATCCAGCGGCTCCAATGCTTATTCGTCATCGAAAAGCACGATGAATAAACTTGGCCGCGCCTAGCGTCCATTATAGGGAGCACCCAGTGTTCTCCCTCAATGGCTTCCGCTTCAGCATCCCAAGAATGATGCCACGCTCCGTAAGCAAGCGCCTCAAGGCTGGATACGCCTACAAGCGGCTTATTCCATACCCAAGCAAGCGTCTTTGCCACCGATACTGCAATGCGCATCCCCGTGTAAGAGCCCGGCCCATTGCCAACAGCAATCGCTTCGATGTCCGTATCCGAAATGCCGCTATTTTGCAGCATATCCTTGATATGCGTCACCACATGAACCGAATGATTTCTTTCCGCTAACGTTTGAATTTCAGCAAGGACGTCATTTCCGCTAACGATAGCCGCAGCCATCGATGCCGTCGACGTGTCTATTGCCAAAATCGCTCCCGCTTGATTCTTCTGATCCAATCTCATCTGCCCGCTCCTATCTCGTTCACAGCTTCGCACCAGCCAGCGTACAGTTGCCCGTAGCCTGTCAATTGAATGCGCCGCGCTTCATCGCCAAGATGCTCGATATACAGCTCCAGACGCTCGGCTGGCAGCAGCTCTTTAATCAAGCTTGCCCATTCCACAATGGTTACGCCATCGCCATAAAAATAATCATCCAAACCAAGCTCGTCCGCTTCCTCCAGCGAAAGCCTGTACACATCCATATGGTAAAAGGGAAGCTTATCCCCTTCGTATTCTTTAATAATCGTAAATGTCGGGCTGTTCACAATGCCCTTTACGCCTATCGCTTCGGCAAAGGCTTGCGAAAACCTCGTTTTGCCAGCGCCAAGATCCCCGTCCAGCGCAAGCAGTGCGCCTGCATTTGCCATAGCAGCAAGCTGCCGAGCCAAAGCTATCGTATCCTGTTCTGATTGTGCCACCCAAGTGGCCTCGCCTACCTGTTGTTGCATGCTTTTCACCCGTTCATCACAAAAAATGATTGTATCCGCGCTTCTTAAGATTTACCCGCTTCTCGTTATGAGACTGCAATCCGCTTTCCTTGCCCACCTGATTGAATCGGATAAGCTCTACTCCCGGCTGGCCTGCCTCGGCTTCCCCGATAACAAAAAATGGGATGCCCTCCTGCTGAAAGACGAGCTGCATCGTTTCGGCATCACTAGATGCCATCGTACCAAGCAATACATAATCCTCTCCGCCATAAAGCATCCATTCAAGCGGATCAACGCCTGCGCTTGAAGCGTAAGCAGCCATGCTGCCGCTCCTAGGCAGCAGCTTCTCACGCAGCACAAGACGCACACTCGAAGCTTCCGCGATCTCCCATGCTTCGCTCGCTAGACCGTCGCTCACATCATTGAGCGAATGACAGCTTCCCCGCGCAAGCAGCAGCCTGCCTGCCCGCACCGATGGACTTGGCCGCTGATGCGCCTTCACCAAAGCGCCAATCGCCTGGTCCGCCCCAGTCGCGGAAGCATCAGCCGCACCTCGCGCCTCCTCGGCAAGCAGCGCGTGCAAGCCCGCCGCCGACATGCCGACCGCGCCGGTCACAAACACCGCATCGCCCGGCATAGCGCCCGAGCGGCGCAGCTCGCGCCCCGCTTCAACGGTTCCCGTCACCGTTACCGCCACAACCAAATGCTCCGGCGACGACGTCGTATCGCCCCCTACAACAGCAACCCCGTAGCGCTCGGCGCACTCGTACAGCCCGTCATACAGCCTCCGCATCCGCTCCGGCGTATAGGCGGGCGGCACGCTGACCGAGACGAGCGCATGCAAGGGCACGCCTCCCATCGCGGCAATGTCGCTGATGTTCGCGGCAAGCGCCTTATAGCCGACATCCTCGTCCCGCATCGTCGACTGATTGAAGTGGACGGTCTCCACCATCGTGTCGACCGCCAGCAGCAGCCGCTTCGGCGCGGCTACGCCATCCGCAGCCGCGGCTGGATCAACAACGGCGGCATCGTCGCCGATACCGACGACAACGCCGCGCTGCCGCTGCCATTCGCCCTCTTGCCTGCCTGACGTCCAGTGATGAATGCTCTCAAACTCGTCCAATGCGATGATCTCCTTCGTCCCAATTCGATAGCCTGCCGATCGATGACAAGCCGAAGCGGCTCCGCTGTCCTTCTTCAAGGACTACTATCATCATTAGTGAATATCCCGTTTCTTAAACCGTCCGCCCTTCACATCGTGAATATTGCCGACTGCGAGAAAAGCGACAGGGTCCAGCTCATGCACGATCGACTTCATTTTTGCTTCCTCAAGCCGCGTTATGACGCAGAAGATGACGCGCTTGTTTCCGCCCGTAAAGCCGCCCTCACCGTGCAAATAAGTAACGCCGCGACCGAGCCGGCTCATAATTGCTGCGCCGATCTCCTTCGCTTCGTCGCTTATGATCCACACCGCCTTCGATTCATCAAAGCCCTCGATCGTGATATCAATCATCCTGAACGCAATGTAATACGCGATAAGCGAGTACATCGCCCGATCCCAGCCGAACACAAAACCCGCGCTGCCGAGTATGAACAGGTTAAAGAACATAACCGTCTCGCCTACCGAAAAAGGCAGCCGTTTGTTAAACAAAATGGCGACGATTTCCGTACCGTCAAGCGAGCCCCCGAATCGAATAACCATGCCGACTCCGACACCCAATATGACACCGCCAAAAATAGCAGCCAGAAACGGCTCTACCGTAAGAGGAGGCACCGGATGAAGCAAAAACGTTCCCAGAGACATAACCGATACGCCATACAGCGTCGAGATTGCGAAGGTTTTGCCAATTTGCTTGTAGCCTAAAAACAAAAAAGGAAGATTTAATAAAAATAGAAACAAGCCAAGCGGCACTTTCGTTAAATGCGAGGCCATAATCGATATGCCGACAATACCGCCATCAATAATGTGATTTGGCACTAGAAAAATTTCCAGACCAACCGAGACCAGCGCCGCACCGAGTGTAATAAACAGCACTCTTCGCAGCACTTCCAGCTTGGATAGCTTGTGGTGCTGTAATGTTCCCATAATAGAATGCACATCCCTTACTAGCGCTATTTCTCATTATTTTACCTTAAACACTAACAGAGATAAAGCAAGTCTAGCAGGAATACAAAAAGAAACCTTCCATTCTAGCAGCAAAATAGCTGCGAGTGGAAGGTTTCTCTGGGCGCTCATTTAACCGATAACCGCGAAAGCTTCTACGCCTGCCGGTATCAATCTCGTATGATACACTCTACCTAGGCTATCGTAGACTTGCAGCGTATAATTGACAGTCGTCAATGTCGGTACCTGACTGAAATACGCAGCTCCGAAACGATCGAACGCTGCTGTCTGTATTAACGAGCTGCCTCTATACAATGCCGCATAGAAGCCTGTCGTATTAAATGGAACACCATTCTGATCTACCCACAGTATCGTTAAAAGATTAAATGTCGGACCGCTCTGCAGCTTCCGGACCTTCGTACTCTTTAGCAGCTTCTTGTTTTTTTTCTTCGGACCTAATATTGGCGGTTTGACCCGATTTGCCATCTCGTCACTCCTTCCCGCATTTATACTAAAATATGCGAGTGGATGAAGCACGGTATGGTCAAGCTCCTACGCCTAATGCCTATTTAGATCGGATGAATTAAATTAAAGCTCTTTTACAATCGTGATGTGAAGCTGGTCCTTCAGCTCGATCTCATATGGCGAAGCGGGCTGCGTCCCATTTGCCTCCATAATAATGCGTACGCGTGGACGGTGGACTGCCAGCTCATTGTTTTCGGAGACGACGCCTACCTGGCCGGTACTGAGCAAGAGCGAGGTGGAGATCGGATAGATCGATATATGTCGACAAAATAGCTTGATAAGGTCCAGATCAAAAAACGTGCCGCCGGCCGCGAACAAAAATTCGATTGCCTCGCTCGCCGTATAACGCTTTCGGTGCGGCCTTGGCGAGGTCAACGCATCAAACGTGTCGGCTAGCCCAACGATTTGTGCGTACATATGTATTTCATTTTCCTTGAGTCCGCGCGGGTAGCCCGATCCATTGAAGCGCTCGTGATGCTGCAGGGCGCAATGCGCAGAAACGATTGAAATATCATGATACTTTCGTAATATATCAAAGCCTTCCTTGGCATGGCTCTGAACGATTGTACGATCATCCGCCGATAAATTGCCTGTGTTGGCTAGAAGCTTCTGAGGCACCTTGGTCATGCCGATATCGAAAAGAAGCGCGCCAATGCCGAGCTCTTCCAGCTGATTGCGATTAAAGCCCTTCGCTATGCCCATGATACCTGCGAGCACTGCCACGTTAAAGGAATGCTGAAACAAATAAGCATCCTTAGCGTGTATGCTCGTTAAATTGACAAGCATATTAGGTCGCGAGGCTAAATCCTGCATAATTTGTCCGAATACCGCCCGGAAATTCCGGCCCATATCAGGCGCAATCGTTCGTCCCTTTATTACGGACTGGTCTTTAAAGGAGTTCATCGTCTTGTAAATGGTATCGACCGCTTGCTTGCGCGTTTCATCGCGGATCGTATCCTCGGGAACTAAGTCCTCCGTCATTCCGTCCTCTATGAATAAAAAATCGATGCCCAAGTTTTGCAATCGCTCAATATAACGATCATTTAGCTCAACCCCTTCTCCTAGAAGAACGTTTCCATTTTCTTGAAAAATGGGTTTTGCCACCTTGTCTCCCGGCTTGACCATTCCAATTTGCACTTTTCTCATTAGATTAGTTCCCGCCTTCGATAGTAATAGCGCTTTTAACCGGATAGCTTTTATTTTATCAGAACAATCTCAGGCTGACTATGGAAGCTGCATTAAAAAAAAGCCTGAACGCGGACGTTCAGGCCTCTATGCTAATTTGCGTTTGACGATTCGATTTCGGCCACTATATTTGGCTTCATACAACGCCGCATCTGCCTGTGCTAGAAGCTCCCGCATGAACGCTTTCGGATCTGTAAGATCGGAAGGCTCAACATGTTCAATCGAGATGACGCCCATGCTGACGGTAACGGAGATCGGCTGCTCGCCAATGCCTGTATTTACCTTGTTGTGCTCAACCGTCTCCATAAGAAGCTCGGCAATATGGTCAGCTTGCTCCCGGTTCGTATGCGGCAAATACACCGTAAACTCTTCACCGCCGTACCTTGCCAATATATCGGTGAACCGCAATGCTCCACGAACCGCATCAACCGTACTGCATAGCACCTCATCGCCAATCAAATGACCATGCTTATCGTTGATTGATTTGAAATGATCCAAATCAAATAAAAAGATAGAGAAAGGAATGCCGTAACGAATATTGGTTACGATCTCCTGCTCCAGCTGATGCAGCAAATATCGTCGGTTAAAGCAGCCTGTCAAACCATCCGTAATCGCCATATGCTCCAGCTTCTTGTTAGCTTGAAACAGCTCATCCTGCATAATAAGCAAATCTCGATTGCGGTCCTGAAGCTGCTCATTTTGAATATTCGTCTCTTCAACGAGCAATCTTAGCTCCGTCACATCTTGGAAGGTCAGCACTTTTCCGACGGGCGTTTTCTTATTGTTTAAAATAGGAGCGGATTGTACGATCACATGGCGATACTTGTCGAACTGAATGGCAATTTCTACTTCATGCCTGACAAGCGGGCGCGCGCGCTGCGCATCCATAAACGCCGTAAACTCTCTCAAAGGCGCCCCTTTGAACTGGGAACCAAGGAGCGCAGGATTAAATTTATCCCCTATTCGAAGACGGATAATCGATTTCATCACTTTATTCACTTCAATAATCGTATCGTTCTCATCCAGCACGATAATACCCATCGACATCGTATTCATAACGTCCCGTTGAACGGATTGAATAATATCGAGCACTTTGTTGCGTCTTATGGCATGAACCAAATAAACCGCCGCAAACGCCATACCTACTGATATGAGGGGAATATATCGGATAAATTGTTCGATTATGATGATATTGAGAGCTAAATCTGCTAAGGAGAACAAGACCAGCACGAACATGCCATTAAATGCCGTCTTGATTTGGGTGCGCTGCCGCTCGGCTTTCTCCACCCTCAGTTTGTAGAACATAATAATAAACGATATGACCATATATAAAACCAGCTGCGTGATCATGATCCAGTACAGCGGTCCATGCTGAAGCTGCTTCATGGGAGCAAGCTGATCATTAATTTGAAGAAACATCCCGTTTGGATTCACAATTACAGCCGCAACAGAAATAAGCGCAGGCGCCGCTAAAAGGAATAACCGGCTCTTTCGTATCACATACGACTGGCCGGTAAGAAAAACGATAAAAACGAACCAGCCGATTCCGAGCATCGAAAGCGCTGTATATGAAATGGAAAGATAAAAAAGTTTGAAGTGCGCAGCAGAAGTCGTCTGCGAAACAAACTGAGTAAGCGTCCAAATCATAAATACGGTATGTAGAAACAAATAAATACGGTGCAAAACGGTAACAGTACTTGAGGCCAACACGTAGAAAAATAAGCCGAACAGCACTAGAAACATACTAAAGTCTAGCCAGATCATCCATCCCAATACGGTTCACCCATCCATTTGACAGCCATCTTCTTCCATTGTAGCAAATGTTAATTGCATCGACAATTATTTAATTTCCAGCTTCATTCTCGGAAGAACGATTCGGCAATCGCTCGGCAAGCATGTGCTCCAGTGACGGAGAAATGCTCAAAAATTGGCGAAATTGCTCATATTGCTCCCATTTTTTCATCGATAATCCTTGCTGCCCTTGCTGCTCCGATCGCACAGCTCGAATAAGCAAGTTTTTTGGCGTATGCTCCGGGTCTACGAATTCAAGCATCTGCACCTTGTAGCCGAGCACCTCAAGAAGCGTTCCCCGGGCGGCATCGGTGGCAAGCGCCGAGAAGCGCTCCTTCAGCAAGCCCTGCGAGAGAAGCGGCGAAAGCACATCGTTGCTGACCTGCTTGAACAGCTCATGCTGGCAGCATGGCACCGACATAATAACCGAGGCGCCCCAATTCACCGCTTTAGCTAGCGCGGCATCCGTCGCCGTATCGCATGCATGAAGCGTTACAACCATATCGGCAGCCTTCAGCTCCTCATACTCCGCAATGTCGCCGACGAGGAATTGGAGCTTGTCGTAGCCCAGCTTCTCCGCCAGATTCGAGCAAAACGCTATGACATCTGCTTTCAAATCAAGGCCGATAATGTTGATTTTCCGCTGCTGCTCTACGGCGAGCAAATGGTAAAGCGCAAACGTCAAATAAGATTTTCCGCAGCCAAAATCAACAATCGTAAGCTCCCGATCCGTCGGCAAATAATCAAGCACATCGGTGACCATCTCTAGAAAACGATTGATCTGCCGGTATTTATCCTGCTTTTTCGCATGGACGAGACCCTCCGGCGTCATGATGCCAAGCTCAACAAGAAACGGCGCCGCTTTGCCTTCGGCTAATACGCGCTGCTTTTGCCGGTTATGCTCCAGATTTGCCGGACGCGATCCCCCGGTAGGAGGCTTCCTCAGGATAGCTGCCTTGCCCTTCTTGCTGAAGAGCAGCTGTACATCAGCCTCAGGTGTCTTCACCAGCGCTTGCCGGTAATTTTCCTGAAGAAGATCGATGACTTTCTCGGCTGCCTGAGGCTCCGCAACATTGTCATGGGTAACTTTATTTGCAAAATGATATTCAAACTGATAAAACAATCCGTTCTTCAGCTTCATTGGGCGAATGATTGTTTTGGGCGCCAATCCGGCATCCTTACGTCTTGGCTGACTAAGTGTTGCTTGCAGCAGCTCTCCGCTTCCGATCCAATTCGTGATATCTAGCTGCCATTGTTCCGTCATGCTGTACCTCTCACTCCTACAAAAAAGTTTATGTAGCCAAGCTTGCTTTCGCCAGCTTATGCTTTAAATCTGGTCTATGCCTTCAAAGGGATTGAAGCGCCTGCTCGATTTCCTCGCGCGGCAAGCCGCCCGCTGCAAGCCGCTCATCCTGCTGCAGCAGCATCCGTCTATAAATGTCCTCTGCCGCTGCTTTGCTTAGGGCGTTATCGCCAAGCAGCTCGTGCATCACATTTTCCACTAAATCGTAGCGGCCTTCGGCTTCATGCCATTCCATTAACAGCCGCTTGGTGGGCAAAGGAAGCTCATAAGGCAGGAGCCGCTCAAGCAGCTCCATGATTTGGCCTCGAGGCTCCACAATCGTTGGCTCGGCATCTACAAGCGATAATCGCAAAAACAAATGCAGTGCTTTCACATAGGCGAAGAAGCTCTCGTCCTCACGGCCCAGGTCGCTGCTCAGCTCAGCCTCCTGCTTCATCAATATCGCGATTGCCTGCATATGATCGGTTTCCAGTACGCCGTTGGTCGTCATCATTCTCATTAAATCCTCGTCAGATAAGGAACGAATAAGTTTGCTGCTTAGCCGGAACCGCTTATCAAGCAGCTCGTCAATGAAGAGCAGCGCTTCCTCATGCTTGCGCTCGCGCCTCAAATTCATAATTTGGCCAACTGCTTCCGTCATCTGCTCAATCATTCTCATGAAATAATCCCGCTGAAACATTTGACTCTCCTCCCCGCGTGCCGCCTTACTGCTTTGATTTCACGAAGCTAAGTATAGCTGCGATCAATTCCTTCGGCTGCTCTACCATCCCCATATGGCCGGCACCGTCAAGCACTACCTTTACCGTTGATCCGTTAACGGCTGCAAATGTGCTCTCGGTTGGAATCACTTTATCGTTTGCTCCGCTTACTAGCAGCACCGGAAGCTGGGATTGCTCGATAATATGCGTGCGGTTGGCACGGATCTTCATGCCTCTTGCCGTTCCGATTGCTCCTTGCAGCGCCGTACCGTAGCCGATTTGTTTCCCACGCTCAACCTCATCAGTCAAAGCCTCCACATTCGCCGGCGCAAACAGCTTAGGAATGAGCCCGTCTACGAACGGCTGAACGCCGCTTTGCTCCAGCGCCGCGACCGCTTTATCGCGATTCCCCTTGGCCGCTTCACTGTCTTCGAGCGCTGTTGAATGAATGAGCCCAAAGCCCGACAGCTTCTTCGCATACTTCTCGGCAAACGCAAGCGTGACATAACCGCCCAAGGAGTGTCCTAGCAGTACCGCATTATGAATTTGCAGGCTGATGAGCATTTGGGCAATATCCTCCGCATACATCTCCATCGTATAGATGTCATCGCTAGTTGCAGAGCTTCCGCCATGTCCGCGGGCGTCAGGAGCGATAATGCGCACATGCTGCTCAAGCTCTTCTACGATTGGCTCCCAATAAGCAGAGCTGCCGCAATAGCCGTGAAGCAAAACAACCACCTCGGTAATGCCATCCGCTGCGCCTCCGTCATCGGGATGAGAATCATAATAAGCAAGCTCTAATCCGTTATTCAAAAATAGCTTCCGCTGCGCAATCGAAATCTTCTCGACATTTTCTTCTTTCATTGCTGCACGCTCCTCTATCGATTTGTGATTTTAAAAACATCATTTCGGGCTGACTGAGAACGCTCAGTCTTGCACCAAGCGGAATCAATGGCTCCCGCAATTTCTTTAGCCATTTGTATCACCTGATAAAGAGAAGTGGTTTGCAGCATCCAATAAGCCTTTGGACCATTTGCATTCACTACGCCTGCAATACTGTAATGCCCGATTGCCGGCAGCCTTCTACCAATCGCCTTTCCCGGCTGAATCGGGCCTTCGGCCGCGATAAACCGCCCAACCGATGTTGGCTTGCCAAGGCAGGCGTCGATCGCAATAACGATTGCATCCTTATGTATCGCTTGAGCAGCCTGCTCAACGGCATGCGCATCGCAGGGCTTCTCTAAAGTGCCGAATACGTTCGGCCAGCCGCCCTCTTGCAACATGGTACCCACTAACGGACCAAAGGAATCGCCGGTAGAACGATCGCTCCCAATGCAAATAAATACAATGCTGCCGCGATTGCTATGCCTCTTTGCAATCGCATCAAAAAATAGTTCGATATCACTCTTCGCTGCTTGTTCCGTCGCCCTGCACCTGCCCTGTGATCGATTGCATATCATTTCTACTTTAATTGTATCCAATTTCAAGATCCTGTTCAATTTGTGGTCATTCGCATTTGAATCATGGTACAATTGCTGCAATGCAAAATTTACGAATAAGCCTTTGCTTTCAAGGCCGCTTTCGGCTCGCAAAAAATTTAGGAGGCACTCCATGAACAATTTAGAGTTGCAAACACAAGAAAATGTGGCGTATATGATTGAAGTTATCAAAACAAAGCTAAAAATGGCTTCTGCCGCTGCCATGCAGGCTTCCAACTTCGACCTCAATAAATACGAGGATATAAAAGACCTGTACGAGGTCGTAGCATCGAAGGATAAATTCAGCATCAGCGAAGTCGAAGCGCTCGTCTCAGAGCTAGGCAAGCTGCGTAATCAATAATTTTTTTACTTTTAAGAAAATTATTCCAGTATCAGACATTTCTTTTCATTATTCTACAAAATAAGAACCGAGCCTGGCACCTTAGCCTAGCTCGGTTCTTATTTGGTTAGCGAATGCGCTTATTCCTGCTCTTCCGCTTCTGCTTCAGCAGCTTCTATAGAGAGCTTAATCGTAACATCCTTATGCTCCCCTTTGAGGAAATGCGCGATTCTCTCCAGTTTATCCGCAAGCTCCGGCCCGCTTAGCGTCGTATTCAAATGGTAATCGAAGCTGTCGGTCAGCCTGCGCTCCGAATAAGCATTTTGGCCGCCCCACGCTCGATCGCCGCCCGCATTCGCTCTAGCGAGCAGCTGCTCTTGGACAGGATAAAACTTATCGGATTTATTCACAACTCTTTCGTAAATACGCAGCTTCTTCAGCAGCATGTAATATTGAGCGGAATGCTTAAAATTCCACGCTTCCCGAATGTCTTTTAGCGTGTAATCCATCTTCCAGCGCTTCAGTTTTTCGACTTGCTCATCGGTGCTCAACTGCAAAAAATCGTCCAGCGGCAGCATTTTTTCGGACATCTTGACCCCTCCGCGAAATAGTTTATAGAGTAATGATATAATAATTCAAAAAGATTTTTTTATTATATAAAAAATACCATAAATTTTGGCTGTTTACAAATTAATATAATTTCACATTGCAAATTATCATTCATTTATAAAAAGCGGCTTAAAAGCGGAAAACCCCCATTCAATCCGCTTTGCGTTCAGCGTTGATGGAGGCTCTGCTTTGTCCTATTATTTTATGCTCGTTGAAGCCCAATAGATGTCAGGAAGCGTTCAAAGGCTTCGGCGCCGGCTGCCGTGCGCTTATACACGCCTGCATCCTTCAGCACCTCAAGAAACTTGCCTCCGGTTTCGGATTCCACGATCGTTTTAGCCTGTTCAGCCGTGTTAGACGTGCCGAAGCGCTCGGTAAGCGATAAGATCCAAGCCCCATGTTTATGGAGAGGATGCGTGGCATCTTGAAGCTCCTCAGCATCTGCCGACGATACGCCGGTCAAATAAGCTGCAATTTGCTCCAGCTCCTCCTTCAACCGGCCCGGCAATACCGCAAGGCCCATCACTTCGATCAAGCCGATGTTTTCCTTCTTCACATGATGCAAATGCTGATGCGGATGGAATATACCGTCCGGATGCTCCTCGCTCGTGCGGTTGTTGCGCAGCACCAAATCCACCTCGTACTCGCCGTTATCCCGCAAACGAGCAATCGGCGTGATCGTGTTATGCGGCACAAGGGTTCCGTCTGATTGCTCGGTAAAAGCAAGCACCTCCGCAGAAGCGTCGCTGTAGTCGCGCCATTCATCCAGAATACGGCAAGCGGCGCTAAGAACGTCAGCCTTTGATGTACCGTTAACCCGAACGACGGACATTGGCCAATTGACGATGCCAAAGCGAACGCCTGGAAGCTTCGCATCAACAAATTGTGCATCTGTAGAGGCAGCCTCCATCGGGAACACATGGCGACCGCCTTGGAAATGGTCATGGCTTAGAATCGAGCCGCCAACGATCGGCAAATCGGCGTTAGAGCCGATGAAATAATGCGGAAATTGCTCAACGAAGTCCAGCAGACGCGCGAAGGATGAATGGGAAATAACCATTGGCTCGTGGGCGCCTTTGAAAATAATGCTGTGCTCGTTGTAGTATACGTAAGGCGAATATTGGAAAAACCATTGCTCATTTTGCAGCGTCAGCGGCAGTACGCGCAGGTTTTGCCGCGCAGGATGATCGGGACGGCCTGCATAACCCACATTTTCGATACATAGCAAGCACTTTGGATACTTAGCCTGAGGCATCGTTTTGAGCAGCGCGATTTCCTTCGGGTCCTTCTCGGGCTTCGATAGGTTGATCGTAATCTCGAGGCTGCCGAATTCCGTCTCATGCAGCCAGTACAGGTTTTTGCGGATGCGGTCCATTCGGATGTAATTGGAATCGATGCTTAGATTGTAGAAGGCATTCGTTGCCGCCTGCAGCCCTTCCTCCTTCATCTGGCGCGAGAACGCAGCGCTGGCTTCGGAAGGACGCGGCAATAGCAAGCCCATAATGCGAGCATCAAGCAGATCGCGGTAAGTCGTCGTATTATCTGGGATCAAGCCGATGGCAAAGCCGTAATCGAGCAATGGCTCAAGCAGCACAACAGCGCTCTCCAGGCTCTCCTCCGCTACCTCGCCCTCATAGGGCTCCGTAAAGCCGAACAAGCTCAGCAGTTCGTTCCTTGCTGCATGGGTATCCAGCTGGCCGTTCAGCAGCTTGCGCTGCGATGCGAACTGCAGAAGCCGTTCTATAAGAATCAACGCATCGTTTGCTGATGTCACTTGTTGTTCATTTGCCACGTGATGCAGCTCCTTTCCGTTAAACGGCGAATTTAGCCGTTGTAGCCATTTGGGTTGGCCTCATGCCAGCCCCAAGCGCTCTTAATAATATCCTCCAGCTTATCGCGCTTCGGATTCCAGCCTAGCTCCTTGCGGGCGCGATCCGATGATGCGACAAGGATGGCAGGGTCACCGACACGGCGTGCTTCGAACACGGCCGGAATTTCTTTGCCGGTAACGGCACGCGCGATATCGATGACTTGCTTCACCGAGAAGCCCGTTCCGTTCCCTAAATTGTATACAGCGCTCTCCGCGCCGCTGCGAAGACGATCCACCGCAAGCACATGCGCGTCTGCGAGGTCGCTGACGTGGATATAGTCACGGATGCAAGTGCCGTCCGGCGTCTCATAATCTTCTCCGAATACGGAGATATGCGGACGCTGGCCAAGCGCTGCTTGCAGCACGATAGGAATCAGATGCGTCTCGGGGCTGTGATCCTCGCCGATCTTGCCGCTCTCATGCGCGCCTGCCGCGTTGAAATAACGGAGCGATACGAACTTGATATTATGCGCGACATCAAACCATTTCATCATTTTTTCCATCGCCAGCTTCGTTTCGCCATAGGCATTGGTCGGAAGCGTGCGGTCATACTCGTCGATTGGCACATTTTCCGGCTCGCCGTAGGTTGCGGCTGTTGATGAGAAGACGATTTTGCGAACATCGTATTCATTCATTTTCTCGAGCAGGCAAAGCGTTCCGAATACGTTGTTGTGATAATATTTGCCTGGGTCCTTCATGCTCTCGCCGACGAGTGAATTTGCCGCAAAGTGAATGACCGCGTCAATTTCATTTTCTTGGAAGACGGTATCCATGAAGTCTGCGTCACGAAGATCTCCCACATACAGTTTGCCTCCAAGCAAAGCCTCGCGATGTCCCTGCTGCAAATTGTCGACGATCACAATCTCTTCGCCGCGCTCCTGCAATGCCGCTACCGCATGCGAGCCGATATAGCCTGCTCCCCCGGTTACTAATACTGCCATGTTTCATTTCCCCTCTCCATATGGTTATTGCTTTTTGTTTGTTTTTTATACGAGACGCTCTACGCCATTGCCGATCGTGCATACATAGAAGTCAGCCGTTAAGCCAGTCGCTTCGTTATATTTGCGTCCAACCTCTTCCTGGAACGCTTCAACGCTATCCTCATGTACAAGAGAAACCGTGCAGCCCCCAAAGCCTGCTCCTGTCATGCGCGAGCCAAGCACGCCCGGCACTTGACGAGCCGCCGCAACCATTGCATCAAGCTCGGCGCCCGTTACTTCGTAAAGATCGCGCAGCGAATCATGCGATCCATTCATCAGCTGTCCGAATTGTACGAGGTCATTCTCTTTCAGCGCTTTGATCGATTGCAGTACCCGGTCGATTTCTTCCACGACATGCTGAGCGCGTTTTCTAACGGTCTCATCCTTGATCAGGTGCTTCGCGGAATTGAATTGCTCCAAATTGATTTGACCAAGAAGCGTGATCTCTGGGAATGCTTCTTGCAAATCCACTACTGCTTGCTCGCACTGCGCTCGGCGCTCGTTATAAGCGGAGTCAACAAGGCCGCGGCGCTTATTCGTATTGCCGATCACTAGCTTGTAGCTGCCCGAGTCGAATGGCACAAGCTCGTACTCAAGCGTATCGCACATGAGCAAAATCGCGTGATCCTTTTTGCCGTTTGCAACCGCGAATTGATCCATGATCCCGCATTGCACGCCGTTGAACTCATTTTCCGATTTTTGCGAGAGCAAAGCGATTTTTACCGTATCTATCGGCAGCCCTTCAAGCGCTTGAAGCGCATAAGCCGTTACGACTTCAATGGAAGCAGATGAGGATAGTCCGGCGCCGTTCGGGATTTCACCGTGGTAAAGCAGGTCATATCCGCTGCTGAATTGCACGCCGCTTTGCTGAAGCTCATAGACGATACCCTTCGGATAGTTCATCCAGTCGTCGGCCTCGTCATATACGATGGTATCCAGAGAAAAGCGCTTCGAAGCCGGGAAGTTGGTCGTTGAAAGTCCCAGCTGATGATCAGTGCGCTTGCGGATAAGCAGCGTTGTACCAAATGTTAATGCGGCCGGAAAAACGTAACCGCCGTTATAGTCGGTGTGCTCGCCGATCAGGTTTACACGGCCTGGAGCATGGAATACAGCGATGTCGCTCGCGTCTCCGCCGTATTGCTGTATAAATTGCTGTGTTAGCGCGTCAATGTTTGCCATTTGCTATCACGTTCCTTTTTTGTCAATTTGGAATGGTTTGTTTTCAACTTCAGTATAAGGCAGCCATCTGCAAAACGAAATGGCGCTAAGTGCTTATTATATGGATTAATGTGACTTAACTTATGAACTTGAGACATGCTATGATAGTGCAAATGCTACATTTGACCTCATTTCCATTCGAATATAAAGCAGGTGTAAAGTAAAATGCAGCAGGATATGTATACGGTAGCCTCCAATCCGATAATCAGCAGTGACGAGCGCGCGCCCCTAAACGTATTGTTTGCCGGCGAGAGCCAGACGAAGCCTCTCCACCGGCTTGGCCCGAAGGTTTACGATTTCTATTTGATGCATATCGTGCTGAGCGGCAAAGGCCATTTTATTTGCGATGGCATAAGGCATGAGCTGCGCGCGGGCCACACGTTTCTGATCGAGCCGGAGCAGCTGATCAGCTATGAGTCCGATAGCGATGAACCATGGCGGTATCGCTGGGTCGCCTTTAATGGCATGCAGTCAGCGGAGCTCGTCTCTTCAGCGGGCTTTGCAGCGGAGCAGCAGGTCGTCTTCGGCTCGGATAAGCGGCGAGCGGCCGTCCTATTCCGGCAGATTTATGAAACGTTTAGGCGCGGCGGCGCGGCGGCGGATATGCGGGCAGCCGGTTACTTGCATCTGCTGCTGGCCGAATACAAGAGCTTACTGCATGCCCAGAGCGGCAGCTCGTTTCGTACCGCGCAGGCAGAGGGCGACCATTTGCTCCAGCAGGTCGTACACTACTTATCGACGCAGTATGCCCACCCCGTCTCTATCGAGCAAATGGCAGAATCGCTTGGCTATAATAGAGCGTACTTGTCACGCTTGTTTAAGCAGCGAACCGGCGTATCGCCTGTCACGTTTCTGCTTAAGCTCCGTATCGACAAAGCGCGCCGCATGCTTCGCGAGCGTCCAGAGCTGACGATAGAGCAAATTTCCGCATCCGTCGGACTGCAGGACGCTCTTTATTTCTCCAAGCAATTTCGGCGTCTGCATGGACAGTCTCCCACCTCCTATCGCGAGGCCATGAGAGGTTTAGGGGAATAACAAAGCTCAGTTAGTATCGACAAACCATCGCTTCATATTCTTAAATTCGGGTAATACTATCGTAGGGAGTGATGACCTATGAAAGAGCTGCATACCGGCAACCTATATTGGCCGGGTACACTGGATCATACCAGGGAATTTGAACCTCTGCGGCAAAACAAAAAAACTCAAGTTGCCATTATCGGAGGGGGCATGTCCGGAACGATCTGCGGCTCTGTCTTCAATGGCAGCGGACTTTCGGCTATCATGCTTGAACGCGGTCAGGTAGCAGGCGGAAGCACCTCTGCGAATACCGGTATGATTCAGTTTTCCAACGATATTATGCTATGCGATTTAATCGAGCAAATCG
Source organism: Paenibacillus sp. PL91 (assembly GCF_012935325.2). Classification (GTDB taxonomy): domain Bacteria; phylum Bacillota; class Bacilli; order Paenibacillales; family Paenibacillaceae; genus Pristimantibacillus. Next base: position 46,958 of record NZ_JABBYG020000016.1, on the reverse strand, counting down.
GGAAGCAGGATGCGCAAGCCTTCTACCGGGCATGCAAGGACGCCGTCAATATGCTCGAGAAGACGGCCGAATCACTCTCGGTCGATGTCGGTTTCAGAAGAAGAAGCAGTCTTTATTATGCTTCGACCGAACAGGATTTGCCCAAGCTTAAAAAGGAATACGAAGCGCTTAAGGCTTGCGGCCTAGATGTTGAATTTTGGTCGCCGGATGACATCATGAATCATTTCTCGTTCCGAAAATCGGGCGCAATCGTTTCGCACGGCGATGCTGAGGTAAATCCTTTTCAATTCGTTAACTGTGTTGCGAATGCCGCTGCTGATGCAGGACTTGAGATCCATGAGCAAACCGATATCGTCGCGCATGATACGCTCCCAAGCGGCCTTCATCGTCTGCGTACCGCGGATGGCTATGAGATCGAAGCAGAGCATGTCGTATATGCCATCGGTTATGAACCGGAGGAGCTTCGCGGCAAGCTTATCAAGTCAGAATTAAACCGCTCCTTCGCGCTTGTCACCAGCGTTCAGCCAACCCTTCAAAGCTGGCATGACCGGTTTCTGATATGGGAAACAGCTCGTCCTTATTTATATATGCGCACGACACTTGACGGACGCGTCGTTATCGGAGGCTTGGATGAGGACTCGGAAAAGCCGCTGCGGAGTGAACAAGAAAGAGCCAAACGGTCAAATAAGCTGCACGAGCGTTTAATGGCTTTGTTTCCCAAGCTGCAAGCTCCTATTGAATTCGAATGGAGTGCCACCTTTGGGGAGTCGCGAGACAATTTGCCTTTTATAGGTGTCGACCCGGCATGGAAGAACGTCTATTACAGCTTAGGTTATGGGGGAAACGGTTCTGTGTACGGCATGATCGCAGCCCAACTGCTCCGTGACCTTATTCGCGGAGATGCCCATCCTTTAACGGATATCGTTAAGCTGGATCGCAAATCGCTTTCTAGTGTATAAAAATAAGAAGCCTCTTCCGGTCGCACGGAATTCGCGGCGCGAAACATGAGGCTTCTTCCTATTATATAGATGTGCGTCCGGGGTATGGGACACTAGGCTCCATCTGCTATGGACGAAGCATTGCATGTACGAAAGACGGCCTCTGCTGCGCCTAATCTCGATAAATCGGGTCCGCCGTCCTTATCGAACAACGTTTTGCTTTCATCGGTTTCTACGATTACGACTAATGATCCGCTTTGCAACGCCTGACTACATACCTTTGCTTCATCGTCGTCTAGTCCCAGCGCTTGCAGCGTATCGCTATGTTCATCATCACCAAGCAGCATAGCTGCTGCAAATGGATAACCTCCTGCGATATAAGGCGCTGATCCATAGCCTGCTACTCCATAAACGGCATTGACGCCAACTCCGCCAAATCCGGACGCTGCAGCCATGCCCAGAACGCCAAGCCCTTGGCGATCCGGCATATCCTCAAGCTCGCCGAGCTCGTCGACATGGACGTCGCTCTCTGCTTCTATGCGACGGGAATGATAGGAATCCTTCGCCAGCACCTTGAGCTCGCCTTTGACGAAACCAGCTTGCTCTAGCTGCTCTATTGCCGTTATTGCTTGCTGCTCTGTATCGAATATTCCTATTTTTCTTGCCATGAATGTTCCCTCCTGAGAGCCTTTGCGTATGCAAAAGCGAATTGCCATGTGGCCGCTTGGCAAGCATAAGCAGTCTTATGAGACAAGCTAATCTTGGTATGCCCTGTTTTTGACGGAATAAGTCGTATTTTGTTGGTTTATGGCATGAATGCGTAAAGGGATTGTCTAATCCGCTGAGCAGGTTGTGCTGCCCTGCAGTTCGCGGTATGATGGAAAATAGATATTGGAAAATCGGACAAGCAGGAGGCAAAGCGATGATCCATCGGATGCTTCGCTATCCCGCAGGATGGGAATGGCATGTGCTGCAGCAAGCGAAGGGTCAGGCTGTAAGGAAAGAACCCTTGCCCAGCAGGAAAAATACGCAAAGACAGACCACGTCTTCACGCGAGGAACAAAAAGCCGTCAAAGCCATTTCAAAAATAGAGCAGGATAGCATTGAGCAGCAAACGGATGAGTTGAAGCAGCTTTATCCAGGATGCGCTTCCTGGATCGATGAATGCGCGGGGAGACGGACCAATAATATATCGGTTGGCGATTTATCAAACGCTGAGATGCTGTTATACGGGACGCTCATGTTCCAAGTAACGGAAGATCAAACCGACATTCAGCCCTTTCATTTTTGGCTAAGCAAGAACCGTCTGATTACCATGCACGATGATATGCGCCTGCCCTTGCGGCTTCAATCGATTGAGCATGTGACTAAGTTTGAGAGCTGCGAGACCGCGCCGGAAGCTCTATTTATTATGCTCAGCATCATTCTAGAAACGTTCCATGAGGGGCTCGACGGCTTCGAGACAAGGCTCGGCGAGCTCGAAACGACGATGCGCAATGAGAATCGGACTGGTCTAATCGATGTTATTTTTGAGAGACGCTATGATTTGCTGCATTGGAGCCATTTGTTCATTCCGGTCCGAGAGGTGCATAGCGCCGCTAAGGAAGCTTTCATGGATGAGCTAACCGAAACGGACACCTTCAAGCGGATTACGCATAAGCTCGAGAGAATCGAGGCGCTGCTGAAGCATTACGCCTTGGAGATCGATACACTCATTTCGATGGATGACGCGATCTCAAACTTCCGCGGCAACGATATCATGAAAACGCTGACGATATTTACGGTGCTATTCCTTCCAGCTACAATCATAGGCGGCATTTGGGGAGTCAACTTTGAGGTTCTTCCATTCAAAGAGAACAAATGGAGCTTTACTGCGATGATATCCTGCATTGCATTAATTACGTTCTTCATGTACATTTGGCTCTGGAAGAAAGGCTGGACCGGCGACTTGCTCAATGGACGCAATCCGAAGGAAATCGTTGCGGAAGGATCCTCCTCTCGACCAAAAAGATCTCAGCGCACAAAAGCCAGTCGTTCGGAGCAAGCATCAGCTGCTGCGGACGAGCAGCCTCAGACACGGATGCACACTCCAAGAAGACGCAGATAAAAAAACCGATCATCAAGGCTTATTGCGCCTAAATGATCGGTTTTTTCGTTAAAACAGCTATTTATAGCTTCACTGGCAGTCCCGTGCGTGCAGATTCATTCGCAGCAATTGTCACTCGGTGGGTAAGCACAGCATCCGCATAGGATGAGCGAATACGAGACGTATCTCCTGTCTTAACGGCATGAAGGAAAGCTTCGTTCTCACGCTCATAAGGATCCGAATCATTGGCATATTCCGTCCTGCGTCCCGCTTCTGTATCGATTAGCCCTCCATGCGCTAGCTCAAGCACGCCTTTATTTGTGTATATATGCAGTCCAGCACGATCTCCTGCCGGAATGGCGCATGTATTGCTGATCGTCGCCACAGCGCCACCTGCTAGCTTTAATGTGACGGTTCCGACATCGGGAACGGATACGCCTTCCTCCACGCTGCTCATGTAACGGTCGCCATAAGCGGCATAAACCTCGCTCACTTCACCTACTGTATATCTTAGCAAGTCGACGATATGCGTCGTTTGCTCAACGAATTGTCCGCCTGAGCCTTCCATTTTGCGCCACCAGCTAACGCCTGGCATCGATCCCATCCAGTAGCCAAGCGCCATAAGTGCCGTCCGATCGCGAAGCAGCTCCCTTGCACGGTCGGTGCCGTCCATATAGCGGAAGTGATATCCGACTGATGTGATAATCTTCTTCTCTTCAATCCCCTGCAAAATTGCCGTAGGCAGCTGCTCGTCCACGCCTATAGGCTTCTCCACTAGGAAAGGAATGCCTCGCTCAATAAGCGCATGCTCGATTTCACCGTGCGCGAAAGGCGGAACGCATATGTACACCGCATCGAGCTTCCGATCATCCAGCATATGATGGATAGATTCGTAACCGCGTGCACCATCGAAGCGCTGTGCTGCCAAATCCGCTTTTTGCTGACTCGTCGCAACGAAACCCGCTACCTTAATGCCAGCCAGCTTAGCCAGCTTCTCCGCATGCATCATGCCAAACCAGCCTGTCCCAACAATACCTATTTGAAGTGTCATGTATGAATCCCCTTTCATAATGGGTTTACCCCACGATTATACTTGGAGCTGCGGCGTAAAGTCCATTATTTATCCGCTGGTACCCATCCGCCCATTCATTCATACAATACATTATCAGTATGGCCGGAGTGGTATGAGCGGAGGGATGATATGAGAACAAAAACGAGAAGCACGGTTGCAACGCAAGAACTCGATCTTCGAACTGCCTTGTTTTTGGCTGCGGTTTGCGGACAAACGTACCTGCAATACAATAACAAGGACGGACTGTTTCTTGTACCCAGAACATACAGCTTAGTAAGCGAATTTACAGCAAGAGCATATGACAACAGCGATGAGCGGTTTGGCTTTGTGCTGACCTCAGAGCGCGCATCTGTGCTTGCTTTTCGCGGAAGCGGCTCGGCTGTCGATTGGGTATCGGATTTCATTGCTCAGCAGACAACTTACCGACCGGTCAAAAATACGGGGCTCACTCATAAAGGCTTCACTGACATATACATGTCCGCCCGCTCTCAAATACTTGATATTATGAAGCAGCTTCCGCCGGATAGGCCGTTATTCATAACCGGTCACAGCCTAGGCGGTGCGCTTGCAACACTCGCATCCCTCGATCTGGCCAACAACTCCCCCTTTACTGCTCCCATTGTGTACACGTTCGGCGCTCCGAGAATCGGGGATCCGAAGTTTGTAAATAACTACAATTCAACCGTAGCAACACATTGGCGATTTCAAAATGAATTCGATATTGTCCCGCATCTGCCTACGCTCGTCTATCAGTCGCCAAATACGAAACAGACCTATTACTACATGCACGTAAAGGGTGAGGTTAAGCGCTCCTTCCGGATGGGCTCGGTTGCCGGCAACCACATCTTATCCAGCTATTTTGCTGATCTTGTTAATGAGGACCCTGACTTTGCGCTGTCCGTTTGCTCTGAGCCGCCCGGCTGGTGCCCGGCGATCGAGCTTTAGCATATGGCTTGCCCAAATAAAAAAATAGTGAAGGCAATCCCATTCACCAAGAAGCCAGCTTCACGGCGAGTAAGATCTCCTTCACTATTTTTGAATGATTGCTTGAGCAGCTTCTTTACGCCGGCAGCACATAAAGCAAAATCGCGAAAAAATGGACAATCGATCCGCCGAGCACGAACAAATGCCATACCGCATGATGATATGGGAAGCTGCGCCACATATAGAATACCGTTCCAAACGTATACAGCAATCCGCCCGTTACGAGCAATTGTACGCCCCCAGGTGCGAGGTGCGCAGTTAACGGCTTCCATACAAAAACGATTATCCAGCCCATCGCGATATAGACTAGAGTTGATGTAAACAGGAAGCGCGAGGCGAAGAACGCTTTAAACGCAACGCCGACAACAGCAGCGCCCCAGACGATGCCAAACAGCACCCAGCCAAGCTTCCCCTGCACTATATGGAAGAGGATCGGAGTATACGTCCCGGCAATAAATACATAAATAAAGGAATGATCGAGCGATTCGAACACTCGCTTTGCTTTCCCCTCCGGAAAGCTATGTACGAGTGTGGAAGCCGCATAAAGCAGCAGCATCGCTGATCCATATATTGTGAAGCTTACAACATGAAAGGGCGTTCCCTTCGTCGCAGCGAATACTATAAGCACAACTAACGCTGCGATGCTCAGCCCTGCCCCGATGCCATGCGTGATCGCATTCGCTATTTCTTCCTTCTTCGAGTACGTATGGGTATTCGCCATAGGCCACTCACCTCCTAAGTCGCAAGCAATCGCTCGAGTGACGTTCAAGCGTTGCTTCCTCTCCCCTTAGTGTAAAGGATCAGACCCACCCTTTCAACCAGCCGCGCATGCGATCAATCGTTTTGTCGAGATTGCATACAGCCTCTTGGTCGGTATAGTCCTCCGTATGGCGAAAATAATCGGCATGTCCCCCTACCGTTGGAATGCCTTCCACATAGCCTGGCGCATACTTCATGCGATTCCATTTTGGCATCGTAAATCCATTTCTGCTCCAGCCGCCCCATGTGCCGATCCGGCTAATCGGATCATTAAGCTTGCCTAAGCGGTCGATCGAATGAAAATAGCTGACGCGGTCCTGCAATTTCGGCTCAATCGGAGTTCTTGGCGACCCCACCTGCACGATGCGAAAATCCTCGATTTTATCTTGCTCAAAGAGCATCTTCGCCGCTTGGTAGGCTGCCGCTCCGCCTCCGCTGTGTCCGATCAACAGCAAGCGTTCGCTCGTTAATGTCTCCTTGATTTTGCTCAGCGCATGCTGCCCGCCAATACGTCCAGCCGTAAGGCGGTTGGACAAGTCGCTCTTTACCTCAAGCACTTGTCTAACCACGCTTCTGCTGGCATCTCCATAAGGAAAAATAACATGAATAGCCGGTTCAATTCCGTCAGATTGGAACATTTTTTCGAGTTTTATTTTGCATTCGGTAAATATACTGTTGGATGTTGCGACACCGGCAAGCAAATAAATGCTCATTCGTGATGGTTTTGTTGCCGTCATAACGAATCCCTCCGTAATTATTTCTTAATAAAGGTGAAGCGTTTTTGCATGTATGTGTAATCATCGTTGTATATTCATTATGTGGGATTGCTCCTTGATTCATTCTTGTATATAAATGTTATTCCCGTATAGATTTACCTCGTATCCAATGCCTGCAGCTGTCCGCTTAAGCGGCAATGCTTGGACATTTCGGTAAACAAGGCGCTAATCTCTCGTTTTTGTCCCCGTCCATATTTTACGTTGAATGGCCTTGACAGGTGCCATCGCAACCTTCGTGCCGTCCTTGCGCAGGATTCGGGCGGTTTGTGTCCCTCGGCTGTCTTGTGTCAGCTTGACTTGCAGCTTCACAGCGAAATAAAAGACCGCTTTTACCCTCGGATTGTCATTCCTCAAATGGCGATAGAAGCGTGAAATCCGATTGATCGCGAAGCTGTTATCCTTTTGTCCGTCAGATGTGTTGTAATGGGTTACCCCGAATTCAGACAGTTGAATCGGCTTCGTTCGACTAAAACGGTTGTATACATAATCAAGCAAATCGAGCGGGTCCTCGTGGCTTGCCCCATGCATTTTATCGCCATTATGATATTTCACATTGTACACATTGACACCCACCCAATAAAGCACCCTCTGCGCTTGGAATGGCTTGCAGGAAGGCTGCCATACCGATGACAAGCATGAATAGCCGCTTCATCCGAGAACGCCCGGCGCTGCTTCTGCCAGTATCAAGCCCACTCACCCTTCAATTCAATCAACAATCGGTCATCACCTAACGTGCTGCTCGTTAACTTCTTCTATTGCTCTCAGCATCTGCTAACTCGCACATTGTTATTCCGCCTTCGCTAATCACCTTGGCACAAAAGAAAGAGCGCTCAGCTGTTGCCAGCCCGCGCCCTACTTTGTTGCTATATCTGCGGCCATAATTACATTCCCGCAGCTATACACCCATTTTTTTACGTTGATTGTTTACCTTCTTCGTGTTTTGGCTCTTCAGTGCCTGCGTCCCTGTGGATAGGTGCGTTTGGCCGGGGCCTCCGCCAGCTTTCGCTTGCTTCTTCTGAGCGAGCAGTTGCTTCGCTTTCTCCGCTTGAGTCAGCTGCTTCGGCTGCTCTTCGGATTGATTTTGATCAATTGTAGACATAGGTTCACCTCGTTTCATGCGCTACATACTTCTTATTCTACTACACTTATATATCTGGTAAAAGAGGCTTTGCTCAGGGTTGCGCTTTTCATTATGTGCCAAGACGCCTTTTCCAGCTGCAAATCGATTGGAACTGTTGTGACAATAACCGCTCGCTTCGCCCATTTCCTTACGCTGCTCAGCATAACAAGCTGCTCTTCCTCCGGCAGCACAGAGCATAAATTGTAGGGCATATCCACGATCGCAGCATCGTATTGGCCTTCAATAAGCCTCATATCACCAAGCCTGACCCGGTCCGCATAGCCAAAATGGGCCAGATTGAGGCGCGCGCCTCTCACCGCAAGCGGATTGAGGTCTACCCCTTCGATGTCGATGCCCATCGACATCGCTTCAATGAGCACCGTGCCCATACCGCAGCACGGATCGATAAGCCGCAGCTGTTCAGGCGCTGGCCCTGCCGCAGCATTAACGATCGCTCGCGCTGCTCTGGTCGGGAGCGCTGTCGAATAATTTTGCGGCTTGCTCTGATGCTTTAGCCAGACAGCACTATTCTCCTCGCACGGCCCGAAATACCAGCATCCGTCCAGCTTCGTCAAACCAAAGAGTCGTTCAGCGCTGCGCATGTCCGCCTTGCCGCGAATAACTGCTCCGGCTGCCCGCTCCAGCTGGCGCCGCTCCTCATAAGTAAAATTCTCGTCGCCAGGAGTAAACAGCACTTTAAACGTTTTTCTATCAAGCTCTATAGCTGGAAGCTGCAAGGCTAGCTCCTCAAAGCTGCTTGCGGCTAGCAGAACGGATATTCGCCGTTTCACGAACGGACTGCGATCTATAGGCAGCTCATACTTGCTGCTAATGATCCCGCCTCCGCCACCAGCCTTTTGCCCAAACAGCGTTTGCAGCTCAAGCTGGCATAAGTTTGCCTCATCCTCGTGGCATGCATACGTATAAATAAACATCATTGGCCTCGCTATCTAAGTTGAGTTATTCGACTGGAGCCGCTGGAGCCGCTTGCTTTGGCTCTGAGACTAATGATGACGGCGATAAACCAAGCCGCTCGGCCTCAGCCGTTATGGAAGATAGCTGCTTCTCCAAAGATTTGATCGTTCGCTGCAAGCGGATCTGGCGAATCAAGCCGAGCAGCCCTACCGTTACCCCTCCGAGCAGCGTTGATACCAGGATCACTAGAATAAGCGGAAGCGTCGTTTTTGCAAAAAAGAAGTTAACCTGTACGGAATCGACATTGATTACCGCAAATATCGCGATAAGAAGCGCAAACACTAACGCGGAAATAAGTACACCTTGTCCCTTCAAGCCGTTCCCTCCCTTTTCCAAAAATCATACCACAAACCGCGTCGATTCGCCTATCTCCCCCTGCTTCAGGCTCTCCCCTATACCTTTCATAAAACAGGCGCCCTGTATAAGAGCACCTGCCTAAACCTGACTATTTTACATTTGCAGTTTTGCGATCCGGAGCCGCTTTGCGCAGCTGCGTCAAGCTTACTTTGACGATTATAAATGCAAGCACCGCCAGCTGCGGCAGCGTCGATTCCCAAGTCGGATAAACACCCAGTGCGCCAATGGTCGGCAAGCCGGCTGCCGTATGCGAAGGCACCCATCCCGATACCTGCAGCGAGTGGATGCTTTCCCCAAGGAAGCGGACGACCAGATAATAAATGAGCGTAGATGCGATTAGAAAAAAGGGTCGAACCGGGAGCTTGCTGCTGAACTTGATAATGGCGTAGCCCAGCGCAATTAGCAGCAAGAACGTAACGCCAAAGCCAAGCGCGAGCTGCAGCGGATCGATTGAGGGAGCCATCCCGACATAAAAGATTGTCGTCTCGGCGCCTTCGCGGAAAATCGCCAATCCCGATACGGCAAACAGTGACCATAAGCTTCCCCTTGCAAGAGCGCTGCCCATCCGCTGATCAATGTATTGATTCCAGTTTTTCATATTTGATTTATTGTGCAGCCAATTGCCGACAGTCAGCATCAGTACGACCGATAGCAATCCGGCAACGCCTTCAATCGACTCGCGCGCGCTTCCAGCAGCAATCTGAGAAATCGCATAGGTCAGCACAAAGGCCATAATGCCGCTCAGTAATAGCCCTATCCCTACGCCAGACCATACCCATTTCCTTTTATCGTTATTGCCCGTACGCTGCAAATAAGCTAATAATGCAGCAAGCACCAAAATAGCCTCAAGTCCTTCGCGAAGCAAAATCATTCCCGCGTCCCAAGCTGTATAACGCGTCTCCTCCATCATCGGCTCAAGCTGCCCGAGCATCTCGGCAATCAGCTCCTCAGCCTTCTCCCCAGCAGGAGGATCGGACAGTAAATACCCGCCTACCTCTGCCATGCGAATTTCGATGCTGCTGTATACAGCAGGAGATCGCAGTTGCACCGCTCCCTCAACCGCTGGCCATTGAACGATAAAGGCTTCCATTTGGCCAGCAGCTTCCGGATAATGCCCCTGCTGGATATCGCGCAACGCTTGATTAAGAATGTCTACCGCATCTGTTATCGTTAAGCCCGCTTCATTCGTTGGAGCTGCAGCTTTACCGTCGCGGTAATCTTTTATTAATTGAATGAGTGCTGCCGTTTCGGTCTGGGCTTGCTCCGCTCGCGGCGGATCAGCTTGAATGGCAATCCGAAGCATGCTCATCTTCGTCTCCATGCCGCCGTAAACGCTGGAATTATCCGCCCTAACCGCGGGCTCGACCTTCGGCCAATTGGCATTCAACTGACGATAATCGGCTTTCGCCTTCTCCCAATCGCCAGCCTGTACGCTCGTCAGCAGCTGCTCCGTTAGAGGCAGCATGATTACCGCGGCCTCTTGACCCGATAGCTGGGGCGTTTCCGGCTGCAGGCTTTTCACATATTTATTAAATGCCTTCGCAAGCGACGATAACGAAGCTTTCGCAGCATCCGGGTCATTCTCTGAACGGGATAGCGCTTTAGCTGCGCCTGCAAGCGCAGAATCTACTGCGGCAGCTTCCTTTGTCGCTGCTGGCTCTAGCTGTTCCCACTTCGCGGCTGCATCTTCAACATGCGCTGCCGCTTCCTTCCAGTCCCCTCGACCAGCCTCGACGAGCGCGCTGCCAACAAGCGGAAGCAAGCGATTCAGCTCTGCTGCTTGATCTCCTTCCGCTTGCACATATAGTCCACTGCTGCATGCCATTATCAAAAGAAAAACAACGGAGAAGAAACGAATAATAGGCCGTTTCATACCGTTGCCAAGTTGTGCGAACATCATCGTCCGCCCCTTTCGTCATAGAGAGCTTCTATTTTTATATTTATAGGAATGATTGCATATTAAAACAACGTTTCTCCGATATATCCGCCTTCGCGCACACCCGGGAAGCATGCGAACGTCGCGCTGCCGGTATGAACGATATACTCGTTTAGCAGATCGCTTTGGCCCAGCTTCGTCTGCATTGGGATAAATTGCTTCCGTGAATCGCGATTGAAGCAAATAAATAGCAGCCCCGCGTCCAGCTGACCTGTTTTATTATCCATACCGCTAGAGTATGAGAAGGAGCGGCGCAAAATTTTGACCGAGCCGTCGCCATGCGCGAGACGGATATGCGCATTCATTGGAATAACAGGCTCGCCCTTCTGATCCTTTTTCTCCAAATCGAGCTTATCGGTCTCATTTGCAGATCCGAGTGGAGCACCGCTGCTCCGGTGGCGGCCGAACGTATTTTCCTGATCGCCAAGCGAGGAACGATCCCATACCTCGATGCGTACGCGGATGCGCCTTACAACCATATAGCTGCCTTGATCCATCCAAGGCGTACCGTCGGAAGCGGCTGCCCATACAACCTTCTTCATTTCCGCATCGTCGTTGACGTCAGGGTTGTTCGTCCCATCCTTAAAGCCCATCAGGTTGCGAGGCGTTGCACCAGCTGGGTCTGCGCCGCTCGTCCGCTGGAAGCCTTCCTGCGTCCAGCGCAGCACAGCCTTTCCTCTCGCGATGCGGGCTAGATTGCGTATCGCATGAAACGCAATTTGCAAATCGTTCGCATTCACCTGCACGCCGATATCGCCGCCTGACCATTCCTCGCGAAGTTCATCGCCGCCGAAAGGAGGCAAATCCGCAAGCGCAGCGGGCCGTTTGCCTGCTAGGCCATATCTGCCGTCGAAGAACGAAGCGCCAACGCCAAAAGTAATGGTTGTTCGTGATGGCGAAAGCCCTGCGGCTTCACCCGTATCCGAGGGCGGCAAATTCAAATTATCGTTGTTGCTGCCCAGCATCTCGCCGCTAGCCATCGTAGCCGCAGCCGTTGTCCACGCTTGGAACAGCTTGCGAACCTCATCAAGTGAACCAGCCGTTAAATCAAAAGAAGCAAATACGATAAAATCCTGAGGCGGAGTCGTTATGCCCGCCTGATGCGTTCCATAAAAGCTCACCATTTGATCGCTGTCTACTTTAGCTGTTTGGGAAGCGGGCTTTGCCGAGCTGCGCTCCTGCGCTGAGAATAGTCCTCCCATTCCCGTCGCCCCAAGCAGGAGCCCAGCTCCGCCTACTCCTGCCATTCGCAGCAAATCTCTGCGGCTAATTTTTTTATCGATGATCCCAAGCTTGCCTTCGCCTTGCGTTTGTGTCTGTCCTGACTGCTCCGAATCGCTAGGTTTTGTCATGTTGTTATGCCTCCAGAATCGTTCCCATTTGCGAAAGCGGCTCTGCGAGCGCATCAATAAGCTGGCTTAGCTTCTTCGTATCTTCCTCTTTCAAATCCAAATACGAAACATAGCCTTCACCGGATTTGTAAGCCGCCAGCGCTTGCTCAAGGTCTGCAAAGCCTTTGCTGATTTGTTCGCTTAGCGCTGCATCCTTCTTACTCAGATCAGCTTTGACAAGCTGATAGATTTTGTCCGCGCCTTCCACGTTTGCAGCAAAATCATAAAGATCCGTATGCGAGTAACGTTCTTCCTCGCCCGTTACCTTCGAGGATGATACCTCATTAAGCAGCTCAACAGCTCCTGTAACAAGCAGGCTTGGCTCTACCTCAACCGTCTCCATCAAAGCGCGAAGCAGCTTCGTGTCCTCCAGCAGGCGATCTGCATAGTCTCCCATGCCCTCCGTCGTGTTCTTCTCCCACAGCGCTTGCTCAATGCGGTGGAACCCGCGCCATTCCTTCTCTTCCACATCGTTCTCTCGTGCATCGATGTTCGGGTCTAGGTCGCCAAGCGCTTCGGCAATCGGCTCGATCCGCTCGTAGTACATGCGAGTCGGTGCGTAGAGCTGCTTAGCCGTCTCGATATCGCCGCCTTTGACAGCTGTTACAAATTTCTCCGTTTCCAGAATGAATGTATCCGCCTGCTCAATCGCGAACTGGCGGTAGCTGTCCAGAATCGGAGCCCAATCCTCCTCCGAGACTACCGCTTCAACAGCAGCATTGCTTTCTGATTCTGGTTGTGTCGGTTCGTTCTTGTTCGATGCATTTGAGCCACACCCTGTAAATACGATCAAACACGCAAGTAATAAAATGGATAATTTAAGCTTCATTATAATTGCTCCCCTGTTTCAATTCATTCGATCTGATTTTGTTCTAAAATGAAGTATATTCGCTAATGATAATCATTGTCAATCGAATGTTTTGGAACAAAGGAAGGGACTTTCGCAGATGCCGGACGCATTTGCGAAAGTCCCTTTTCACCTTATTTTCATCCTGCTTGCTGCTTCAATAAATCGAGAGAAGAAATTTGCATTTCGCCCAATCTCCATATCGCCACCTTGTTGATGTCGGCTTGCTGAGCGATCTCTATCCATTGCAACAAGGTTTTTTCATCCGCATACCATACCGTATGCTTCACCTGATCCTCGTCCGTATAATCAAAGTACACGCTCCCGCTCGCCTGATCCCGACGAACCGTACTGCCCTTCTGCTTCGCCAAATTAGACGCTTGAACCTCCGTCAGAGCCGTTGCCTTGCCAGCCTCCTGCCAATCAAAGCCTCCAACAGAAAAAGCGATATACGGCTTGCCTGGCAAATACGCCATTCTGCTTGTTAATTGCTTGATAAATGCATGATCCGCCTTCGGTCCAGGTCCGCTGTGAAACCCATATAAATTATAAGCCATCATGACATAATCAGGCCCCTCCGGCATCTTAAGCTGCTCGATCTTGGCCCGAGTCTCCAGCACGACGCGAAGCGACTTTCCTTTATCCTTCAGGCGTGAATATAGATCGGAGATAAACAGCAATACCTTATCCCAATCTTCTTCCGCAACCCTTTCATAGTCAAGCTCCACGCCGCCGAAGCCGTACTGCTCGGCAGCGGCTATTAATTCATCCGCATGCCTCCTTCGGCTCTCCTCCGAGCTCATCAAGCGCGTAATTAATTCAGGGTCCTTCTGGCGCGATTCGCCGCTCGGCAGGATTTGATCATTCACGACCGTCAAATAAACGTGATCAAGCCCGCTCTGCTCAAAGAGCTTCAACACTTCAGGCATTGCCTCATCATAATCGTCGGTAAAGTAAAGGCTGTCCGTCTGATCGAAATAAGCAGCAAACATCTGCAGGCTCGTTAAGCCTTCCTTCAATACCTCCAAATTTTCAAGCCCATTTTGCCATTGCCAATCCGCCAGCCAAGCGGATAGCTCAAGAGGCAGCCCCGCTTTTTCCGCTGGAGAGGGCATCCTGTCATAACATACAGCAGCGCCAATAAACAATATAAGCAAGCTTGCGGTTATAAACAATTTCCGAGTCTTAACCAATCCAGACACTTCCTTTGCATTGTTCATCATTAACCTAGAAGGTGTCGATCGCCCAATCAAAGGAAGCATTGACCGCATTCCTGATCCTGCTGATTAATCCTTCAATGCCTGTATATCCATTCTTGTACAAAAGCTTCTGCTCGCTGCCATCTTCCGAAACGGACATCACCCTTATGTCATCAAATGCCGCATCGTATATATCGTCTTTTTCGTTTATCGGGCTCGCTTCAGACGATAGCGCTATCTCGCCGCTTTTGATTGCGGCGTTTATTTGCTGCTCGCCAAGCAGCAGCTCATCATCCACTTTCAGCATCAATTGATTGTCATGCAAGGCGATCTCTAGCTTCTTGGCACGCTCTGCTGCTACGCTCAATAGGCTATGCTCAAGCAGACGCTCAATCTTGCCCGCCTTGTCCTTCTGTTCGAGAATAACCTTGTTATCCTCGATCGACACGCGTACATAAGAACCCAGCTTCCGATTATAACGAAGGTATATTGATTGCTTGCCAACCGAATGGCCGCTTAGCTCTGCAGTAACCTTAACGTCGCTGTAAGCCCCGCTGCCCTTCAAATAAAGAAATCCTTTGCCTGCCGGAGGCGACGTCAAAGCGATACGATCATCGGCAAATTCAGCGGCTCCGCTTTCAAGGTTCCAATTCGCCGCACGTTTCTCATCGCCGGCAACAAAGCTAACCTTCTCGCCCGTATCCTTGCGAAGCTTCATAAGCAAATGATTCGTATACCAATACGACGCCGGCTGTACTCTTGTGAGATCATATGGGCTCTCATCACTAGTGTTGAAGGAGAATCCCTCGCGGTTAAAATGCATCCCGAACATCGCCTTAATATTGTCGTCATTCACATTTTCAACAAGCCGGTTCATCCCGCCATAAAGATAGTTTGCATGCATGATCATATAAACGTTAGGCACAAAACCGAGCGTACGCTTATAAATTTCGTCCATCGACTTATAATCCGCATTCACACGAGCTTCCATCGCCTTGCGATTCTCGATAGGCACATGGTTCTCGTCCCGAATGAAATCCATCAGATAGTGGGTGTAATAGCTTGTATTTTCCCTATCCTTAAATTCATTCTCGTCCTTTACGCCAATCAGCTTTCCCGCTTTGTCAAAAATATTAATGTAGGTCAAACGATAGCCGTTGCTGCCCAGCTCCCAATAGCCGGTTTTCATCATTTTGAGCATATCCTTAGGCTGTAGAAACTTTGATTCCTTGCTGCCTGCCTTGTTTGCATAAGACAAAATGGTCGCTTTGAAGTTATACTTTTCAAGCAATGGCTGCGCGAATAAGCTCGAATCGTTCCGCCCGTCCTCAAAAGAGAGAAACAATGCTTTGGGCGGCAATGGCTTTCCATTGCTGTAGTAGTCCATGACATCCTGCTGCGAAATCGTTGTATACCCGTGGTCGGAGAGCGTCTTCAGCTGCTGGTCCAATCGTTTTTTGGCAATCAGCTCCGTAGTTCCCGTTCTTGCCACGCCAAAATAAGACAGCGCAACAAAGCCGTTGTTATTGTTCCACTGCGCAGGGTCCGGCTCCGCATATTGCTTCGTATCAAAAATCGCATGATATAAAATAAAGCCAAGAACGATCAAAATGATCGATTGTATGGAAGTTTTGATGATCTTTCTTTTATTTTTTTTATTGTAATCAAAGGCTCCATATGAATTGCTCTTTTTCATGGCGGCCATCCTTCATTCTAAAAATAGCCCATGCTTGCATTAAAGCGGCATGTCCATATTTTTTTTGTTTTTGTTTTTTCTAGCTTCTTTCTTATTTCTAGCCTCGATATCCTGCGGCGTCTCTCTCGTTCCCCAGGTCGATTTCCAGAACGTGACCCATGCGACAGGCATTTGCCACAGCAGCACAAGCTCGTAAAAGACGCAGAAGACGATCCCGAAAACCCACAGCTTGCTCTTGCGAAACAGCAGATGGGCAAAGCTCATGAGCAGCGCCATCAGCAGCAGCCCCATCAGGAAGGTACTCGGAAATACGTGATGCACAATCGGCACGTAAACTAAATTGTACAAAACGATAACCGGCGCGGCGATTGGAACAATTAGCCCGATATAGAAAAACAACGCCATAAACGGCTCTTTACGCCAAATAAAGCCGCCTGCCCGAAGGGACTCCCGCAGCCATGAACGCTTCCACCGCATTTGCTGCTTCAAGAACACATTCATATCGGACGGCACGATAGTCGAGCAGATCGCTGAATCCTGATAGCCGGTTCGATGCGTCCTCAAAATAAAATTCGTCATGCTGCGGTCATCCCCGAAGGTTGCCGGCTGGCCGAGAAACTTCTGATTAAGCCAAGCATCCTTATGCTTGAGGATCAATTCCTTCCGGTAGCAGGACAGCGGTCCGGACAAGCAGGTGACGCTGTCGAACCATGACTCGGCGGCCTTCATGATGCGGAATGCAATATAGTAGCGCACCGTTTGCAGCTTCGTAACGGAGTTGGTGTATTTATTCTCGACGTCAGTGCGTCCAGCCACGCCGCCCATTCGCGGGTCTTGAAAAGGCTGGACAAGATGCCTGATCGCCGTCGGCTCCAGAAAGCTGTCCGAATCGACGAATACGACCAGATTATGTTTCGCCATCTCCACACCCTTGACGAGCGCAACCCGCTTGCCTCCATTTTCCGCAAGCACATGCATTTTCAGACGTTCCTTCGTTGCATACCGTTCTGCCTCTTTATGGACAAGATCAATGACCTTCTGAATTTGCTCGACCGAACGATCCTTGGAGCGATCATCCACGACGATCACCTCAAGCTTATCAACGGGATAGTCCTGATTCATACAGCTCAAAATCGTTCGATGAATCCATTGCTCTTCATTAAAGCAAGGAATGATGATCGACACGCCAGGCGTATAATGCTGATTAATCGGCACATCCCGGTGCAGTGCCCCGAAGAAGTATCGCGTCAGCAGAAAGGCTGCTGCTGTAATGCTGTATAAGTATAAGAGGATGTTATATTTAAAATAAATGATGCTCTCCACGCGCATAAGCATGATGATGCCAACGGCAACAAACAGCAGACTGCTCGCCATGTAAACGGAATAGCCCCACCGTTTTCTTTGCAGGTATGCTGCTATCGGCCTAGTGAATTGGAAAGCTATTAATTGCTTTGATCCATCACCTTCATCACGCGTGAATGTTCGGACGATAACGGCTTCGAGCCTTACTGACGATTCAAAGCCTTCAGGCATCGTACCGGGCGGAATATCGAAGTTAAGCTGGTATTTGCCTCCCTCCATAATCAATTGATCGGCAAAAGCTGGGTCCAGCTCAATTAAAATACCTGTTGATGAAATATCGATCGCTTGGCCTTTTATCCGGGACTTCTTGCTTCGTCCTTTGCGCTGAAGCCATACGTCAAAGCTAGCCTCAAATCTCATGCTTAATCCGCGCAGCTTTTTCATACTGCCAAAATCAAACTTGCCGTCATCACTCAGTCCCTCGGCGGCACCTCTTCGATCGACCTTTAGCCTAAGATGTTCCGGATCGGGTACATGAGAGAGGGTTCGCCTGTCCGCCCTTGGGACAGACAGCACTTCTTCAGGCTTCTTTTTTTCTCGCTTAAACATAGCTGCTGTCTCCAATCTGGCACTACAAGCTCCAATACTCGTATTTGTTTTTTTCGAAATCGGTTTTATTGAATATTCCTTTTATGTCGACGATAAGCTTCGTTTTGTTATCCTCGTACAGCTTGTCAAAGTCGTTTACGCTCATTCGCTTGAACTGGCTATGCGGAACGGCCACGACGACAACATTTAAGCCACTCAGCTCATCCAGCTCACAGAGCTCGATGCCGTATTCGGCAAACACCTGCTGCTTGTCCACATTCGGATCAGCTACTAGCGTCGTAATGCCATATTCCTCAAGCTCTTGAATGATGTCGGTGACCTTCGTGTTGCGGATATCCGAGCTGTCCTCCTTGTAGGAAAGACCAAGAAAGCCGATTTTGGCCGTATTCATATTTTCCTTCAGCTTCACCAGCTTCTTGATTATCTGCTGAGCTACATATTTACCCATTCCATCATTAATATGGCGTCCTGCTAAAATAATTTTTGAATGATAGCCGGTATCCTCTGCTTTGTACGTCAAATAATAAGGATCGATACCGATACAATGGCCGCCCACCAGACCCGGCGTAAAGCTCAAAAAGTTCCATTTGGTGCTGGCCGCCTGCAGAACGGCTTTTGTACTAATGCCCATATTGTTGAATAGCATAGACAATTCATTCATAAAAGCGATGTTAATGTCCCGTTGCGCATTTTCAATAACCTTGGCCGCTTCGGCAACCTTAATGCTCTCAGCACGATATACGCCGGCCTCAATAATTAGCTCGTACATGCTTGCTACTATATTGAGCGTTTCTGCATCCATGCCGGACACAATCTTCGTTATATTCTCCAGCCGATGAACTTTATCTCCCGGATTGATTCGCTCAGGCGAATAGCCGATTTTAAAATCGGCGCCGCACGTCAATCCCGATTCGGCCTCTAGGATCGGCATGCAAATTTCCTCGGTCACGCCCGGATAGACAGTCGACTCGAATACGACGATCGAGCCCTTCTTCAGCTGCCTGCCAACCGTCCGGCTTGCGCTTTGCACATACTTCAGATCCGGGACATTGCCGCTCTGAACGGGCGTCGGCACAGCTACGATGAAGAAGAATACATCCTCCAGCTCATTCTCATCGGAAGTAAACCGGGCTGTACTGCTCTTTAGTGCCTCATTGCCGACATCCCCCGTTGCATCGATTCCTCTTTTATAGGCTTCAACCTTTTCCTTGCTCACGTCAAAGCCGATCACATCTGCTTTTTTGGCAAAAGCGACTGCGATGGGCAAGCCCACGTAGCCTAAGCCAATGACAGCCACTTTTTTCTGTTTCGCAACGATCTCATCAAATAACGTCATATGCCCAACCCCATCTAGTAACAAAATGTTATTTCAGAGACATTTGCGACATCGGAACAAATTCATATCCTTTGCTTCTCAGCTTCTCGATAGCGATTGGCAGCGCCTCTATCGTATGGATATCGTCTAACATATGAAGCAAAATGACGCTCCCGTTCACCGTTTGGTCGAGAATGCCTTTCACAATATGATCGGCGTCGTTTGCAGAGTCCCAGTCAAAAACCGTTACGTCATACATCGCGATCGATTTATAGCCGGTTGCAGCTACGATCCTCGCGCGCTCATCATCAATCTCGCCGGTAGGCGGCCTGAACAGCATGGCGGGCTGCTTCTGAATCGCCTCGGTTATGAACTGATGAGCCTTCACGACTTCCTCCTGCAGCTGCTCGGGTGTGATCTTCGTAATAACGGGATGACTATACGTATGGTTAGCGACATCATGTCCTGCCTCTGCGATCGCCTTAGCCAAATTCGGGTTTTTCTCAACCCCGTTTGCACGTAAGAAGAAGGTCGCTTTTACGTCATACTCATCTAAAATATCTAAAATTTTCGTCACCGTATAATCGGTGCCCCAGTCATCGAAAGTCAACGATACGACCTTCTTGTTCGTTTCCCAGTTGTAAATTAGCTTGTAAGGGGCCGAGCTGTACTTCAAATTCAGCTTTGCAGCATCATAGCCTGGAATTTGAGCAAGCTGCTTTCTTTCTTGGCCGCTCTCGATCAGCTTTTTCAACGGAACCAGTTTGTAGCCTACATCGTCGGCAGCCTTTGCGATCAAGGGAATGGATTCGAGAACATGCGCATCCAGCTCCGTATCCAAAGCAATGATCCCGCCGCGGGTCACATATTTTTTGATATAATCGGACTTCTCTTGCTCGGTTTCTGATTGCCACTCATGCAAATTAAGGCTGTATGTAACAACAGCCGAAAGCCCGCTCTGCGCTGCCGCTAAGAGAACCCTATCGTTATAATCGCCCGATCTTGTTCTCATAAATTGTGGGGTCACGCCTGCTTGCTGTTTGATGATGTCATTGCTTAGCTGTATCTCTTTATATACCTGCTCGTAGCTTAGATTGGTTAGATCCAATCGGTTAAGTGTATTGTTCTCGATCTCATGCCCTCTGGACAAAATCTCGTTTGCAATATCCGGCTCCTCCGCCACCCGCACGCCAGGCAGGAAAAAAGTCGCTTTAATTCCATATTGATCAAGCTCATCAAGCAGCTTAGCCATGACCTCCTCGTCACCCATGCCGTTAAAGGTAAGCGACAGCTCCTTGTTCGTCGTGTACACGAACGGAATAGCTTTGCTTTTCTCTCCGTTTTGCGGCATCTGAGGCGGATCCGTCTCCTCACTCTGAGTCACGTCCGCAGGCTTGCTTGGTTCTCGAAACAAGGTGCAGCCAGTCAGCGTTATAGCTGATAGAAATAGGATGAACGATAGGATGAGGGCAAAGGTTCTTTTCGATTTGTTTTTGTGGAGGGATGACATCTGCTTACTCCTTTATACCCAAGTTGTAGCCATTAAAAGCAGTTCTTGTAAAACATTATATTCGGCAACACTATACAATTTCTGTACAATTCGACTCCGTAAAACAAAAAACGACTCAATCACAATAAATGTGAATTAGAGTCGTTCCACTTTAAATACATTTTATCATAGGCCAGAAATAAGTCCTGCATGTAAATGGTACCAATTTTGTATACTAAATGTCTTATTCATTCATCCAAACTTGATTTTCTGTATGGACTGTTAGTCCTGACTCTATCGCTTGTCCCATCAACAGCGCCAAATAATGGTCCTGGGCAGCCTCAGCGATGCTGTAGAAGGAGGTTCCCTTCCCTGTGGCGTAATCTCCCATGCGAAGCAAGCACGTAGCTATCGCGATTTCGTCATCGCTTAGCCTTGCGGGAGCGACCGGGTTTTGGTACAGAAAGTCCCCGTCAGCGGTGACACCGCGATGGTAGTAGCCCTCCAAATTGCCGTGATGACCGGTATCCACCCTACGAAGCTCTGTATGAATGGGCGTGGCGTAATCCTTTAAATAGCTGACCTCAGAGTCCACAAGCTCACCTTTGCTGCCTCTTACAAGCACTCGGCTGCGCCGAATCCATGAGAAATATTGATCTCCCGTAAAATCATACACAGCCAGCTTATCGCCAAAGCGGAACGTCGCGATCCGCTGCACGGATTGTACGATGCGCTCTTCAAGGGGATCGCCTTGTCTGCTAGGCCCTTGCATAATCGTTGATTCAAACTGCTGGCCGCAAATAGCGGCATGCTCGAAGCCGACGCCCAGCAGCTGTCTTATCAGGCTGATCCCATGATAGTCATGGGCAGCCGATACCTGTGCATGCTTCACCTCGCCAAGCTTCCCGGAGCGGGCGATCTGAATACGGGCGGCATGCATCGGCTGAAACAAATACTGTTCCGCAACCTGTACCATCGCATCCTTCGGCAATGAGTCGTAAAGCGCAGTTAGCGCAGCCAAATCAGCAGCCGGCGGCGTCTCTGCCAGAACCGGAATCCGGTGCTCGGTTAATTCACGGATCAAATCAGGAGCTGCCGTACGGGGCACAGACACGACAGCGAAACTAATATTCGCTGCCTCTTCCACAAACTGCTCAACATTGCGAACGGTTCGAATGCCCCATTTTGCTTCGAGTGCCCGTCCCTTCTCCTCGTCTCGTACAAGCATGGTATGGATGTGAAATCGCTCAGGCAGCGCTTTCGCAATCCTTATGTAAA
The DNA here is from genome assembly GCF_012935325.2 of Paenibacillus sp. PL91. Taxonomy (GTDB): domain Bacteria; phylum Bacillota; class Bacilli; order Paenibacillales; family Paenibacillaceae; genus Pristimantibacillus. Next base: position 24,829 of record NZ_JABBYG020000016.1, on the reverse strand, counting down.
ACTCCGCGCGCCAGCCCCCGCCGATAATGCCAAAACGGATAATGGACAATTTAGAATCAGCCTCCCCGATTGATGTTTCATTTCCCTGCTTTTAGTTTAAAAAGAATTAGTTAAAAAGAAAAAGATCTCCCCATGAGAGATCTTCTTCAAGCAGTTCGGAAAGTGCCCGTCGCTTTAATTTCCTCTTTGCAGCCTGTATAGGCGTGAAGCTTGCCGTGGTATACTAATTCCAGCAAAGCCGTATTCTCCAAATCAGCCGGCGTTACGAATAAAGATGGCTTATTGACCAAATTAACTCCGCTCTCCTCGAAGACCGAAGCGACAAACTGCGAGCAGAAGTAAGCGTAATCTCGTTTCATCTCAATATTAAGCATGATGCCAAACATGCCAAGCAGATTGTATTTGTATTGGTCCCGGTTTTTCTCCATATATTGAATCTGATTTCTGATGTTAATATAAGCGCAATGACTGATCTTGCACCGGTATAAAGCGCAGGTTGAATGCTCGAAGAACTCGCCGCGCACATCCTCTTTCACAAATCCCGCAAAAAATGGGTTGTTCGGATTCTTTCGCCCAAAGCTGTAAACTTCATTCAAATCGCTGTCAAATGCTATCGATGCATGGTTTAGCATATTTTTCGTATACCATCTAATGGTCTTTGAGAATAATGTACCCGTATTCGTCAGGAGCACATAAATTTCTACATCTCTATTCATGCCGTACTACCTCCACATTAAAGAACTCTCATCTTGGTATTAACTTTAATGCAGGAGAACAATATTCTAAACCTGCTCAGGTAATAGGTATGTCCCCGACCTTAGTCCAGTTTTGTGAAAATCGTGTGACAGAGGGTCTTCTACCAATCCTTCATTCTTCCATAGCTTTTCTTTATTTTACTGGATTTTCTCTTTTTACTCAATAAGGTAGTTCGCCTTTTTTCCCTCTTGCTTAAAAAAATGTTAACATTTTCTTATTTGGAAGATGATATAGTAGGAAAAGAATGACATCATTCATTTACTATATATATGCTACAAATTTCAAATTAGTATAGTCATTTCAATTAACACGGATTTCACGGAGGGCTTCGCAATGGAATGGTATACCCGTTACAAAAATCAGCTGGAGCAGGTTTATACGGAAGCCGAGCGACGGATCGCTGCATTTCCAGAGCCGCTAAACGCTATTGGCCTTGCATATGCTGATAAGTTCAACCCTGTGAAGCAGGATAGCGGCAAAGATTATATATGCAGCCTGCTTCCCTTTTGGATCAAGGAACCGAGTGGCATTCGTGCGAATCAGTGCGAGAAGCTCGCGTTAGCTAATGTATATGGAATGCTCTATTTTTTTATTCAGGATGACGTTATGGACAGCAAGCCCACTTCCCGTTGGAAGGAAAAACTTGCACTCGGCAATTTGCTGCAGCTTGAAATGTTCAGCCTCTTTCGCGAGCTATTCCCTTCGGATTCCGTATTTTGGAGCTATTATCATCGTTATGTGACGACATGGGCAGACAGCGTCGTAAATGAGGATCGCCAGGATTACTTCATGAATGAGCCAATCCGCACGGCTGGCAAAGCCGGTCCCGTCAAAATCGCAAGCACAGGCGCATTGCTTTTATCGGGACGGACGGAGTTAATAGCAAAGCTGGAGCGTGCGATCGACATCGTATTAATGACGCTTCAGATGGCAGATGACTACGCGGACTGGAAGGAAGATTTGGCGGATGGCAGCTATAACGGCCTGTTGGCAATGATTAATGCTGATCGTCCCTCGGACAGCCCATTGACTGAAAAGGATGCAGAAAATGCCATCTATATTCGGGGATGCCTTAAGCCGTATGTGCAGCTCGCAAAAGATAATCATGCGTTGATAGTAGCTTTGGAAGCGGGAGCCGAGGAGCTGGTAGAGTTTCATGGTTTTATACTGAATCGTTTGGACCAATTATGTGAGACGATGGAATTAAACAAAAAGCTCCTGCTCAAGGGTGGTTTTAACCATTTTTTAGCTACTCAATCAATTTGATAGGTACATAAGATTCTATTATTTGTCGAATATTTGAAATTATATATGGAATTTGTCGAAAAGTCATGCTAAACTGAGTATGGTAAACTTATACATATTCGGAAGGATGATTATTGTGTCCGCAAAGCAATCATTGCAAGAACAAATTATTCAAAAGGCCTGGGAAGATGCCGAATTCAAAAAACAGCTTCTAGCCAATCCGAAAGCAGCCGTTAAAGACGCTTTTGGCGTTGATTTACCGGACACAATCGAAGTAGAGGTAGTAGAGGAGTCGGCTAATAAATTTTATTTCGTTCTTCCTGTGAATCCTGCTGAGAAAAATGATGACCAAGTAGATGTACCTATGTGGTTGTAATCATTTAATACTCTTAAAAAAATAGCGTTTATGCCTTTTAAAAAGGCATAAACGCTATTTTTGATCTGCTGCTGGCAGATGAATAATCACTTCTGTTCCTACACCCTTTGTACTCTTAAAAATAATTTTCCCTTGCATTGCTTCTATAATGCGAAAAGTTACCATAAGTCCAAGTCCTGTCCCTTTACTTTTTTTAGAATAATAAGGCTCGCCTAACCTCATTAAGTCCGCTTCATTCATCCCTTCTCCGTTATCCTTTATCCGAATGAGTACCTCTTCCATATAATCATAAGCTTGAATATCTATTACCCCATTATCAGTTAAAGACTCGATACTATTTTTAATAATATTTATCAAAGCTTGTTTTAACTTAGACGAGTTACCACGTACGTATAAATCAGTATTTGTATTCACATTAATTATCCCACCTTGCATCGTTGCCAATGGAACTAAAATGCCTTCGATCTGCTGCAGTTCTTCTTTAATATTTAATATACTCGTATGTTCAAGTTGTGGTTTAGCAAAAGTTAAGAAGTCAGTAATAATTTCAGAAGCACGATCAAGCTCATCAATGGCAATTATCATATAGCTCTTGTCTTTCTCATTATTTGCCTTTGAACCAAGCAGTTGAAGAAATCCACGAGTGACCTGCAAAGGATTACGAACCTCATGTGCTATTGATGCAGCAAGTTGACTGATCATTTCCATTTTTTCAGAACGCTGAAGTTCATTATTGAATACTTCCAGCTGTTTAGAGTATTTAACAACCTGTTCGTAGTTATGTGAGATTTGTTTAGCCAAAATTATAATTAATGATATTAGGAACCCAAGAATACCGAACTTCCAATAAAACATCAAATGTAATTTCCCGCTAGCAAAATACCATAGAACCTCACTAGCACCTATTGCAGCAAACAAGATTAGCCCAGAAGTCATGATAATAGCATCTCTGTTACCTTTTCGAGAAAACACTATAAGAGAGCCAATGAACAAACAATTACCAACAATTATTGATAATCCAAAAGAAAATACGGATACATATGCGTACAACTCGTAAACACTTTCCCACTTCAAACTTATGAGCAGCCAAACTGTGCTAATAATCGTTATAACAACCTGTATTTTTCTAAAGCTTGATATTAATCCATATGGACCCCGACCAAATACTTTTTCGATAAATATGAAGAGAGACGGCATTAATAACATAGAAGCAATGTCAAACATATAGTAACTAATTCGTCCATACTCACTAAAATTAATATGTACGAATGGAGAATATGTAAGGATCATTAGACCAACGGATAAAATAACTGTGCCTAATGAACTCCAACCTTTCATAAAAGTCTTGTTGAGGAATAACATGCAAACGAGTATTGTAATGGAAATAAAAATGAGAGCCGCCCCTAAGATGACATCTACCAAGTCTCTAATCATATAATTTTTGGAAACAATTTGATATTCTCCAACCATTAACTGCTCTTGCAAACCTAATCGACCTGTAAAAGAGTTGACTTTTATGTAAATGGTTGAATTAGATGCGCTTAGATTTAATGGTAGTAAAAATTGATTCTTATCGTAAGCATATTTACGCTTAGAATCATATACAATTTGTTCATCCATATAAATTTTCATATCTTGAGCATATAGCTTATTGACTGCTAGAACAGGTACTGACCAAACCAATTCTGGTAAATTGAATCTGATCCACGCAGCATGTATATCTTTAGGTAGAGTGGGATACTTTTCGCCAAAATTAATTTTTATCCATTCTCCTTGTCTAGAAGAAGCATCCTGAACCGTACTATCAGGATCTTTCTCCCACATCATTTCCCATTCCGTAATAGCGATCGCCGGTGAAGAAGACTGCGCATAGGTTGGAATGACTAGAAACGAGCTAATCATAAATAATAGAACAAGGAAAATTATAAATTTATGTAAAACCTTCATTAGACACCTCATATTATAAGAATCTCAACTTCTTATTTTGCACTATATTTCGACAATGTTCGAATTAGACCTTTCTAATTCCAGTTTATTCCCTTTAAGGAAAAGGTACAATAGCATAAATTATTTGTCGAATATTAGAAGTTAAAAATGAACACATGAGGCAATAAAATGACAAAAAAAGCACTTGTCCACTCATTTAAGAGCAGGAAGCGCTATTTTTTTGCTGAAGGAATGTAAATGATAGCTTCGGTTCCCACGCCTTTTTTACTGCTGAACTCAATTTTCCCATCCATCACCTCTATAATCCGAAAGGTCACCATTAACCCTAATCCGGTTCCTTTCGATTTCTTGGAGTAATAAGGCTCACCTAGTCTCTTCAGATCGGCCTCATTCATACCTTCCCCATTGTCTTTTATCGCAATAACTACATTATTGGAATCGTCCTCATAGGCTCGAATTAATATTGTCCCATTTTCATTTAATGCTTCAATGCTGTTTTTGATAATATTGATAATCGCTTGCTTTAGCTTCGATGAATCTCCACGAACGTATAAATAAGGGGATAAGTCCGCCTTGATGACACCGCCTTGCATATTCGCTAAAGGCACCAATATCCCTTCAATTTTCTTGAGCTCCTCAGCAACGTTCAAAAGAGACTTCTCTTCAAGCTGGGGTTTGGCGAACGTTAAAAAATCGGTAATAATATCCGAGGCTCGATCCAGCTCGTCTATTGCCATCCCCATAAACCCTTTTTCTTTCTCATTCGTTGATTTCTCGCCAAGCAGTTGAAGGAAACCTCTTGTCACTTGCAGCGGGTTGCGAACCTCATGGGCTACCGACGCAGCCAATTGACTGATGATATCCATTTTTTCAGCGCGTTGAAGCTCATTATTAAATACCTCTAGTTGCTTGGAGTAGCTTACAACCTGTTCATAATTCAACAATATTCTTCTTACTAAAATAATGATCAAGGATGTGATAAAGCAAAAAATGCCCCATTTCCAGTAGATCAAATCATAATTCGCATCTTGAATAAAGTACCAAACGATTTCTAGGGCTGCTATCATTGCGAAAATGCCGAATCCTATTGTGATAATAATGGCTTCTCTATTTTTTTGCAGACTATACTTGATGAAACAGCCAATTAGCAGCATATTTCCAAAAACGACCGTTCCGGCAAACGTTAACATGGTAACGGAAATATAATATTTTTCAATTTTATCCGATATAAATGAAGCAAATAGCCATATTACTGAAATCGTTGAAATATAGACCTGTACCTTTCTAAAGCGAGTTATTAATCCATAGGGTCCTCTTCCAAATATTTTCTCAAAAAAGATAAAAATAGAAGGCATCACTAAGTTAGAGCTGATATCAAACATATAATAAATGACAAATCCGTATTCCTTATATACCGTATGCACATATGGAGAAAGAGAGAGAAGCATGACACCGATTGAAAAAACAAAGATAGAAAGGGAGTTTAAACCGGACAAATAAGATTTATTTAAAAATAAAAAGCATAAAAACATAGCCAATGATACAAATAAAAGTGTTGCCCCAATAACAACATCGAACATTTCCTGCTTCATAAAAGCTTTACCAAGAGTCTGGCCTTCGCCAATAATGATCGGTTTCTTAAGACCCAACCAATCAGAATCCGTATGCAAAAGAATATATACCATCTGATTAGCTTCGTTTTCCGCAATAGACAAAAGAATTTCGTTTTTATTATAGGAATAATTTCGATAAGACTCATAAACGAGCTTTTCATTGATATAAATCGAAACGTCTTGGGCAATCAACTTGCTTATTAATAATACAGGCCTTGCCAAATCATATTCTGGCAGCTTAAACCTGATCCAAGCAGCTTGAATATTTGCTGGCTTCTCAGGCAATCCATCCTCATAGGCGAAGGTTTGCCACTTTGTTGACAGCCTATTTGAAGCAGCATTCTGAACGATACCGTGCGAATTGTCCTCCCACATCATTTCCCACTCTGTTATAACGGCACTTTTAGAAGCCGATAACGCAAAAGAAGTCGCAGGAAGAAGCAAACAGGCTATTAATAGAAATAAAAAGAGAACCCATACATATTTATGTAATGCTTTCATTGAACACCTCAGAATGTAAAAAATGCATTACTTTCTTTTCTACTAAGATTCGACAAACTTTGATAAGCCTCCTCCTGACATCCCACTATTTTCTAAGAAAGTGTAGTCCTTTTCCGAACTATATTAAAATAAAAAGCCGCCCCATCCGGTCATTGACCACATGAGACAGCTTATTGTCCTTATTTTGTGCGTAGCAAAGAAAAACCATGCCTTCTGCGTTGCTTTATCTAAAATCGGCTGTCCGCTTCGGGCTGTGATAATTGCAAATAGTCAAAATGCACTCGACAACCGTCACCCTTCGGAGATTGCGCCACTACACCTGCAACTAACCCGGAAGGACATTTCATCCCGAAGTACCGAATTAACCTCCAATCCTCTCCATCCATTGAATAGAAAAAGGAGACACAGTCTTGTGATTTCGTTATGCGCAAATACGGATTTTCGACCGTAACACGCTCTGAATTACAATCATCTGAGGATCCGTCCCTCGTAACAACCGAAACAATCGTAGGATATTGGCCGTTGTATTCAAAACAAAGCTTGGCCCAGTTTTCATGGTCAGACATCAGCATCAAGCATCCGGAATCATAGGTATTCCGCATCTCAGCTCGAAGCCGAGTTGTCAACTCGAATGACGAATCGACAGGGAGATGAAGAAACGGCGCAGAGCTTGCAATATGGATTCCTGCCGGGTCCTGGAAGAAATCTGCAGAAGGCGGGGCTACAATCATAAGCCCCCCCTCCTCGGTGTACATCGTATTTTCCGGCGGATTCATCCAGCTCATTCGTTCCCTAGCTTCAGGTGAAAATAAATTGTTGTTCATTCCTATTCCTACTTTCAAATGGATTTATTTTTATTTTTATTAAGCTTGACTGAACTCCCTGTAATGTAATAATTCACCAACTGTCCATCTTTGTCCTTTATCCTCGGCCTTCAAATTCATTTGTTTCGCATCCTCCTCTTGGTGTGGAAAATTAAAGTTGTTTAATGAGGGGCCAGTAAAATCAACGGGTTCTTTAATGGAGCTAACCTTCTCAAAGGCATGGCTAGAAGTTGTGAGAGGTCGGGGCTAGCGATCGCTTTCTTCTTATCGCCTTTCGATTCCTTCAGCGATGAAGCGATGAAGAACCGCGGCGAGAACGCCGAACGGCAGGTTGATGTAGAAAATCCATTGCCAGGCCGAATTATCGACGATAAATCCGCAGACGTACTGTACAGACTAAACATGATCAGCAAAAAATAGCCTTGGCCGACTAACGGCCAAGGCTATTTGCATACGAGCGAATCGGAGCCGATTCGCGATTAGTGACCCATCATCATCTCCGGGTCCGGATTGTGCCCGCCGGCGGTTCCGTCTTCTTCCTGCTGCTTCGGTTTACGCAGAAGGAGCGACAGTGCGACACCCGCGGTCGTTAGGCACGCGGACAGGAAGAACGTGTCGCCGTAACCCGCGACGACGGCGTTCAGCGGATTTGCGTCCGCTCCCGCGCTTGCGGCGTGGGAAGTGATTTGCGACGTCAGATAACCCGTCAGGCCCGCGACCGCGAACGAGACGACGACTTGCTGAGCTGCTGTTGTCAGCGGTGTGACTCGGCTCACCAGACGGCGAGGCGCAGAGTTCAGGACATGCGTGTTGAGCGGCATCATGGAGAAGCCCATGCCGAGACCCATGATGCAGATGCACAGGATGATAACCCACAGCGAGGTATCCACCGATATGCCGGACAAGATGAACAGGGAAATGGATACGACGGCAAGACCGGCGAAGGCGAGCGGACGCGCGCCGATCTTGTCGAACAACCGGCCGCTGATCGGCATGCCGATTGCCGCGCATAGCGCATAAGGCATTAGAATCCAGCCCGTTTCAAGCGCGGTGTAGTGCATGACGCCTTGCAGGTACAGCGGCACGATCAGCATTGCGCCGAACAGCGCGAGCTGTACGACCCATGTCAAGATGATGCTGCGTGTAAAGTCGGAAGACTTGAACACTTTCAGCTCCAGCAGCGGCTGCTTCTGCCCCAGTTCCACGAAGATGAAGAGGATGAGCGCGATGCCGCCGACGGTCAAGCCCGTGATCGTCGAAGTCGAGGACCAGCTGGTGCCGCCTTCGCTTACGCCGTACGCCAGCATGGAGAAGGCGATCGGCGCGAGGCACATGCCGATGAGGTCCAGATGCGGCGCCGCATGGCGGTTGGATTTCGGCAAATATTTATAGCCGAGAATGATGGCGATAATGCCGATCGGCAGATTGATGATAAAAATCCAGTGCCAGCTGACAGAATCGACCAGCCAGCCGGATAACACCGGACCGAACGCCGGCGCAATCAGCATTGGGATGCCGAGTAAGCCCATGATGGATCCGCGGCGCTCTGGAGGCGCGAGCTTGAACACCATAGTCATCCCGATCGGGCCCACCATGCCGCCGCCCAAACCTTGAATGATGCGGTAAAGGATCAGCTGTTCCGGCGTTTGCGCGATGCCGCACAGCACGGAGCCAATCGTGAACAGGGCGATCGTAATCATGAAAATTTGCTTGGAGCCGAATTTATCGGTCATCCAGCCTGCAAGCGGGATAACGGCGGATAAGGCCAGCGTATAGCCGGTGACGGTCCATTGGATCGTCTTCAGATCGGTATCGAAGTATTCAACGAGTTTCGGAATGGCATTATTGACGACGGTGCTGTCCAGAATTACCATGATCATGGCGACAATAATCGCCATGAGCGGCGGCAGAATGGCTTTCAGCGAGAAGTCGTCCCCGCCGGCTGCCATCGGTTTTGTTTGCTTTGGAGCTGACATAGGTCCCTGCTTTCTGCTCATCGAGCTGTGTATGGATGAAAATAATGGTCGAGGAACAAATGGATCCGTTCTTCGATGGACGCCGACACGCGGAAATAGGAGTCGTCGTTGGATTCTTGCTTACAATCGACCTTGATGACGGGCTACAGGATGGCGCCGAAGATTTTCTTAATCATCAGCGCAGCTTATCGCGGCCGACGACACCTCCGATCCGTCAATATGGCGCTTTCTCGTACAAATTCGCAGGCAATGCCTGCACGAACGGCGACCAATCGCCTGTCGTGTAAAGATAAAGCCGGTGCATGGCCCGCGTACACGCCGTATAAAGAAGCTTGCGTTCGTTGTCCCGGCCGTAAGCTTCGGGCGAAGCATCATAGACCAAGACTGCATCGAACTCGACACCCTTGGCGAGATACACGGGAATGACCATCACTCCTTTTTCAAAGCCCAGCGTCTCCTTCGTAATGAGCCGCAGAGCTTCTCCTCCTTGAATCCGTAACGATTCATGGGCCTCCCGGGTTTCGGCTGCGGTCTTCGTGATGACGGCGATGGAATCGAAGCCCTCGGCCCTGAGCGCCGCGATGTCTGCCAGAATTTGCGCATCACGCTTCTCCCCGTCGTCCAGTCTCGCCAGAAGGGGCTTTTGGCCTCCCCTTTCAAACGGTGCAATTTCTTCCCCGTCCGGATGCATCGATTTCGTAAATTCAACAATCTCCCTGGTTGAACGATAACTGCGTACAAGGCAGACAAGGCTTGTTTCGGCTTCGCCGAAAAGGCGGACCAGCGGCGAATCGGCTGCGGCCAAACTTGTAGCCTGCATGAAGATCGCTTGCCCGAAGTCGCCGAGCACCGTCATACGGGCACGGGGAAACAGCTTTTTTAGATATTCATATTGAAACGGCGAATAATCCTGACCCTCATCAACGAAGACATACCGGATTTCCGTGTTCGTCCGGACGCCTTCGATCAGTTCTTTTACATACAAATACGGAGTCGCATCCTCGTGGAACAACTCGTTCCGGAGCAGCTTTCCCTTGGTTTGCCTGCATATTTCAGGCCACAGCGGAGGGATGACGGCCCCATTCGTTTTCTCCCGATAAGCGGCTTCGTCGACAAACAATTGATCATATATGCCTTTGACATCTACAAACGAGAATTTCTTCACACTTTTCCTTAGCGGTTTAAAGCTTTCTTTCACGATCCTTCGGCGGAGCAGATCTTCCTCCCTCCGGGCGAAGTCAAAGTCGCCTTCATCTTCCCGGCGCTTGTTGTTGATTTTCTCGCGAACTGCGGCGTATTGTTCCGCAACGTCGAATACTTCCTTCTCTTTATGCAGCATTCCGAAGACTTCCATGTACTGCTCGGTGTCGAGATAATTCAACTCTTCCTGTACCCAAGGAGCTTCCCGTTCCATGCGTTCCAGCGAAGCCAGTTCATTCAGCAGCCATTCCTGCAAGAGAACGACACGATTGAGCAACGGCAGGGAACGGTCATAACCGTAAAATTTCGCTCTCATTCGCTCCGCGGTAATCAAATCGCGATCCCGAATCCGAATACCGTTGAATTGCATGCCTTCCCGTCCCAACCACATTCCATAGTTCTGCAGGGCTTGCAAGAAAGACTCAGAAGCTTTATACTCGATCCCCTGAATACGAGCCTCGTACCCCGGCGCTCCTCGTGCGGTCAGCACATATTCGATCTGATCAAAGGGATCCTCCGGCCGTAACGAGGAACCTAGCCAATAGTCGAGATATTCTTGAAAAGTCGTCTGCTGCATATTCTCTTCACCGAGCTCCGGAAGGACGGTGGAGATATAACTGGTGAACATCGGATTCGGTGAGAAAAGAACGATCTGATCGGCCCTGATCGTCTGGCGGTGTTTGTACAGCAAGTACGCCACCCGCTGCAATGCCGCGGAAGTCTTACCGCTGCCGGCCGCCCCTTGTACGATAAGCATCCGGCTTTTGTCATTGCGGATGATGGCGTTTTGTTCCTTCTGAATGGTTGCCACGATACTCTTCATTTGCGAGTCCGCACCTTTGCCGAGCACTTGCTGCAGCAATTCGTCTCCGATCGTTTCGCTCGCATCAAACATGTTGCGGATTTGCCCGTTTTGAATCTGAAACTGCCGTTTGAGCTCCATCGTCCCTTCGATTCGTCCGGCCGGCGTGACATAAGACGCCAGACCGGGGGAGTAGTCGTAGTACAGGCTCGCGATTGGCGTACGCCAGTCATAGACCAGAAAGCTCAATCCGTCTTCGTCGACGAAGGAAGATACGCCGATATAGATCTGCTCGCTGAGGTCCAGGCCATCCTCCTGGAAGTCGATGCGCCCGAAATAAGGAGACGTGCGCAAACGGTTCATGCTTTTCCATTGCTGCGTCAACAGCTTGTGGCCGCGCTCCCGTTCGGCCAATACCGCGGACTGCTGGTTAATCGTGTAAAAGGTCTCTTCGAAATCTTCGTACGTGCTAGTGTTAATCGTAACTTCTTCCCAAAACCGCTTGCGGATGTCCGTAGCCTGATCGCGCAGTCCGGCAACCTCCGGTTCCAGTTCGGCGATTCTCGCCTGCAGCTTGTTCCTGACCCGTTCCAGCCTCTCCTGTTCCTGCCGCCAATCCTTCGCTTCCATCTCCCCTGAACACACTCCTTTTTCCGTTTTTTTGGGATAAAAAAGAGCATTGACAAATTAAAGTTCCAGATGTACAATTAAAGTAGGAATAGAACTGGATACACTCTTTATTTAAATTTGTCAGTGACGCTATCGATTATATCATAGCGTTAATTTGCGTTCAATCTATTTTTTCGCCCTCCGGCAGAGCTGAACACTGACCTAGATTGTGGACAGTTTAAACAAACCACCGCGGAGTTAAGCTGCCAGGAGATGACCCTTGAATTCATTAGGGGTCATCTTTTTTTATGTCCACTGGCTCTGAATAGTAATAGGTTATGTTGTAAGCGGAGCTCGAACTTCTTCAGGGGTACCCTTAACTTAATTGGATGTGGCAAAAGAATGAAAACACTTAAAATTAAAGAACTTTATATTCTCTCATCACCTCTTCATACAGCGTCCTTTCGTATCATCTATATGAAATAACGCCAAAGCACTGGCAAATAAATTTGCCAGTGCTCTGCATGATTATCGCAGCGCGAAGACTTTCTCCGTCTGCTCGACCTGCCAATCGATGATCTCGTCGTACCCGAGACCCTTGGATTTCTCGATCATTGCGTTCTTCAGCTTGTTGTATTCGTTCTCGTCTTTGGCGAATACCATTTTCCACGAATGCTCCTTGATGACGGTCCCAACCTGGCTCAGCTTCTGCTCCAGCATGGAATCCATGACTGCCGGTGCCTCCGTTGTCGATATCGGGTTATTGACAGCAAGCTGGTTGTTCTTCGTCAGCAGTTCTTTCGGCGTCAATGCGCCCGTCGTTTCCCGCCATGATTTCTCGACAGGATTCGGGTTATCCTCCAGAACGGATTTCCACATGTTCCAATCGTACGGCTCGTTCGTGTCCGGGTTAATCGTCGACGTTTTCAGCGTCGTGTTATTGATCTGCGGAGCACCATCTTTATAAGTACCGCCACCGAATTCCGCGGCTACTTGCTGCGAGTTGTCTTTTAGCGCCAGTTTGCCGAAATCGGTCAGAACGGCTTTCCCGTCTTTCAGTTCCCATGTCAAGCCTTCAGGTCCGTTTATCATTGTCATTACGCCTTCAGGCGTGTACAGCCAGTTAATGAATTCCATAATCCGTTCCGGATGCTTCGCCTTGGAGCCGATCGCCCAGATCCGATTGCTTCCATATGGCGAGAAGCCGTACGAATAGATTTTCTGTTCTTCGAAGCCTACCATTTGGAAGCCCTTGCCCGCATCTGTATGGACAGGTGTGTTGTAGGAACTATCCAGCCATGGGAACCAGGAGAAGAGCACCTGGCCATCCTTGAACTTATTGACCACGTCGTCAAACTTCTGGGTTAGAGAGTCAGGATCCATGAGCCCCATTTGATTGGCGTCGTAATAGAGCTTTAGGGTACGCAAATAATAGCTGTTCTCGTCCAATATGCCCTGGAATTTGTCTTCATGGGCAGCTATCTCAAGCAGGCTGCCCTGATTGAAGCCGTCTCCGATATCATAGCCGTGCATGGTGGCGAACTGCTTCCCCAGCGTCATGTAATTGCCGTCCCAATCCGCCCACATTGAGATTCCGTATGTCGGTCTGCCGCTGTCGCTCTTCGGCTCCAGCTCCTGCATTTGCTTGAGCAGGGGCAGAATGTCCTCCATTTTCGTCAGCTTCGGGCTGCCCAGCTTCTGGTACAGGTCCCATCGCATGTCGAGCTGGTATGTCATCGTATTCCCCTCGGAAGGCCCGGCAGGCATGTTCGACGCGTCATGTCCTACGCCGTAAACCGCTGTGCCGCCGCCGAAGTTCTTCTTGTTTTTCTCGATCGCTTCCGGTACGTTCGCGAGGATATCCTTGCCGTATTTCTCAAGCAGACCGTCCTTCGTCCAATCTAGAAGCAGGCCAGCTTTGATGGCGTCTCTGTATTCCTGGCCATCGTTGCCGAATACGACCAAATCGCCGAGATCACCGGATGCCATAAGCGTCGCGAACTTGGCTGCGCCGCCCGCAAGGTTAGGAGCCGTGATACTCATCTCGAGCCCGAATTTATCCTTCAGAATTTTGCCATACCAGCCGCCCTGTTCGCCGGCGAAGTTCGCCAGCTGCGACAATACTTCGATCTTGTAAGGCTCTTTCGTTGCGGAGTCTGTGTCCGAAGCCGTATCCGTACTCGCCGCGTTATTGCCTGTATTGCTTGCCTTACCCGCATTCCCCTCATTGTTGCCGCCGCTCGAGCATGCTGTAACGCCCATCAAAAGGATGGATGCAGCCGCTACAATTTTCACTTTTTTGAGCAAATTCTCCACGTATTTCGACCTCCCGTATCTTATTAATAATTACAAACTTTTAAAATATTGGAAACTAAAATCCGTGTCTCACCCCCTTCAACCTCTTAATGCGGTTGAGTTATCCTTTCACAGCTCCGATCATAATTCCTTTCACGAAGAAACGTTGGAAGTAGGGATAGACGAGCAGGATGGGAAGCACAACGATCATCGATACCGTTGTTCGGATCGAGGTCGGCGTCTGCAGGTTGGCAAGGTCAAGCCCCTGCCCTCCGGAAGAATTCCGCACGATGGCCGCAAGCGAAGATGCTTCGTTCATATATTTATAGAGCACGAATTGCAGCGTGAACAGCTTCTGATCCGTCATCAGGAACAAAGTGTCGGTAAACGAATTCCACTGGCCGACTGCCGAGAAAATGGCGATTGTGGCTACAATCGGCGTAATCAGCGGGAACACGATACGAGTGAATATAATCCAATAGCCAGCTCCGTCGATCTGCGCGGATTCCTGAAGCGCAGCAGGGAGCGATTCAACGAACGTTTTGACCAGGATGACAAAAAAAGGCGATACGATAGCTGGCAAAATATACGCGAGAAAGTTGTTCGTCAGATGGAGATTGAGCATCGTAATATACCACGGGATAATGCCTGCGTTAAAATACATCGTAACGATTATGAATCGGTACCAAAATTTCCGCGCCCACATTTCCTGTTTAGTGAACAGGAAGCCCAGGAAGGCGGCTCCGCACACAGCAAGCGCAGTGCCGATTACCGTACGGCCAAGCGATACGAGACCGGCTTGACCAAATCCGGGAATATGCAGCACTTGGGCATAATTGCTGAAATGAATTTCCTTGGGGAAGAAGGTGATGAGCCCTCGACTGCTCAGATCGTTGTTGCTAATCGTATTGATGAACAAGTAATAGAAGGGAAAAATACAGAGCAGCGCGATGACCGCGAATACGAAATAATTGACAGTGTGGAACACGGTGTCACCCGCGCTTTGTTTCTTGCGCATACGGTTCTCCTCCTTGCTGTCCGATTAGATGATACTTTCGCCGCGAACGATTTTGGAGAGGCTGTTGGCGAAAAACAGCAATGCGACGCTGATGAATGATTTCAGCATGCTGACTGCCGTCGCGAACGAAAAATTGTTGCCGATCAGACCAATATTATAAACATACAGGTCAAGCACCTCGATGTTACTTTTGTTGATCGCGTTCTGGAAAACAAAGTACTGTTCTATACCATTATTAATGAAGTTGGCAATCGTCAGCAGCAGCAGCACGAAATATGTAGGCATAATGCCTGGAACGGTAATATGCCAGATCGAGCGGAACCTGCCCGCGCCGTCCACTCTCGCGGCTTCATACAGCTCCTGGTCGATTCCCGCAATGGCGGCCATGTACAGAATGGCGCCCCATCCAAGCCCCTTCCATAGATCCCATAGCGACATCCTCAGCCAAGTGTGGCTGTCAGAAGCAAGAAAGTTAATGCCTCGGTCGATGAATCCTAGGTTCATCAAAATTTGATTCACCAGTCCGTTATCTACCGAAAACAGCATGAATGCGAAAGAGTAGACGAGTACCCAGCTGATGAAATTAGGCAGCGTGGTCAGAATCTGTACGCTTTTCTTGAATCGTGCTGATCGCATTTCGCTCAGGAAGATAGCGAAGATAACGGGCAGCACGGATGCCACGATATTAAGCGAGCTCATAGCGACCGTATTCCGCATGACGCGCAATACTTCCCCTGTCTGAGTCGGATTGCTAAAGATCGTCTTAAACCACTGCAGGCCGACGAAATCGGTCTGATTTAGCGGAATGCCCGGCCGAAAATTATAGAAAGCATAAATCCAACCGTAAAGAGGCAAATACGAGAACAGGAAGACCAGCACCAAGAACGGCGCCGCCATGAGGAACAGCTTGTACTTTGGACTGATACCCATCAGCCGCTTTTTGCCGGGAATCGACTCAATGCCGTTTCTCGTTTGAAGGGAATTGTACAATACGAACCTCCTCCTTGATTAACTGCAGGATAGAATTTCTACGCTGTACTGCTGCAGCCGCGCTATGATCAGATTTCAGGTTGCGCTCGTACTGCAGCCCTCTCATCAATCATTCTCCTTTCGTGGTTTCGACCTTGGACTTGCTGATCCGCTAGAATCCAGGTGCCTGCCTTTCCCTCATTAGCTGCTCGAATCGCTTGTCCCATTTTCCCCACAATTCCTTACCCGTGAGTCCACCTGCAAACATCTCCTGCAAATATTTCCATATTTCTCCGGTATCTACAGAAAAATTGGTTTCGCCTGACATCACGGTTTTCTTTGGTTCCATATAACTGTCGACGATTTCCTGCTTGTACTGCGGCAGCTGCGGCGTGGATACATCGATTAGATTCGAGATATACAAACCTTTGTTCACGATACGCTGCGCCTGCTCGATCGACGCAAGGAATTCGAGGAACCGCTTCGCTCCGGCGATGTGCTTCGACTTCTTGGGAATGAAGAGCTGGCCGCCGAGCGGACTGATCGCAAGATCCGCATTCTTCGCATACGGTACGGGGAACAACCCTAGCTCCATCGACGGGTCCTTCTTCATCACGTCCGCGATGAACCAATCCCCCATCGTCATCATGGCCGCTTCATGACCGATGAATTTATCCATCGCCATGTCGTAGCTGTCATTCAAAATGTTGCGGTTCGTGTATCCTTTGTGGAAAAGATCGTACTGCTGCTGCGTGATGTCGATGAAGGCCGGGATGTCCGCGAACCCTCTCCTCCCCGCATTCAAGTCGTCCCATATCGTCGGATCGTTTTTTTTCGCATAATCCGCGAATGCGGACGATATCCAAAAATGGGCCGCCCAAGCGTCCTTGAAGGGCATGAAAAATGGCTCGATTCCCGCCGCCTTGATCCTCTCGCAAACGGCAAGAAGCTCCTGATAGTCGCGAGGCACCCCCAGACCCAGATCCCGGAAAATCTTTTTGTTGTATACGACCCCCTGTTGGCCTACATCCTGGTTCACGTGGAACCCATAGATGTGCCCATAATACGACAGCACGGTACTGTTCCGCAGCCGTCCAACCCATGGTTCATCGTCAAGGGCCTCAAAGTTTTTCTCCAGATTCAGCTCGTAAGCGGCGGTCTTCAAATTGTACAAAATCAAATCAGGGGTTTCCCCGACGGCAAGCTTGGTCTGAAGAACAGCCGTGACCTGATCCGAGGGCAAAATCTGAAGCTTGACGCGGATGCCGGTCTGTCGCTCGAATTCGGCAAACAAGGCTTTGTCGACGAAAAGGGAATTTTGCGAACTTTTCGTAATGGCCAATTCGATCGTCTCCGGCTCTTCAGCTGCCCGATCCGCTTCGAATGGAAGCGCATTCAAATTTGCCGTTTCCGCGCTGCCGCACGCAGTCGCCGCAAGCAGCGCTGTGGCAAGCAGCAGACCGCCCACAATCCTGTTTAATCGAATGCTCACACCCAATCCCTCCGCAACAACCTATTTGAATTATAGTTCGATAACCAGAGCGAGTACATGTTCGTGGTTTACAATTGATGTGTAATATTCTGAACCAATATAACAGTTGCCGAACCGGCCGGGCAATGCTATATTTGGTGAAAAACTCGGACTTGACATGGAAGGAACTGGATTGCATTGCTCAGAACATTTTTTGGAATGCGCTTTCAATATGGTCTCCGAACCAGGCTGATCGTCACGTTCTCCCTGCTGCTCGTCATGATTCTGGGCAGCTTCCTGATTTTTACGAATCTGCTTGTTATTAAGCCCCTCAAGCAGCGAACCATCCATGAAACCTTGCTGGCAACGTCCAACATTTCTGATCGGCTGGATGATTATATCGCTGTTCAGAACCAGCTGTCACAGCGTATTCTTTCGAACCGCGCGCTCTTCTCTTTCGGCGATCTCACAAAGCCTTCGGCTCAAAGCGTCGACGCATTAATCCAGAATCGGGTAATCAGCGACATTATGTTCCAAGCCGTTGGACCGAGCCTTAACATCCGCGACATTGTCATTTATGACCTGCAGGGAAAGGACGTCGCAACCTATATCGGGTTTGTCGAACCGCCGTCGCTCGAACCGCTGCTTCGCGATTCCGATGCGATCCGCAAACTGAAGGACAGCGCCTTTATCCTCCATGCCGGAGAGCAGCAGTCCGTTTCCTTTATCCGCTCCATTATCGACATTAACGGCAGAATCTATGGCTATTTATCCATCCAAATAGACGATAACGATTTGCGCAAGCTCGCCGATGTGGGGAATCTTGGATCCGTATATGTGATGGATAGCCGTGGCAGCTTAGTCATTCAATCCCGGAATGCCGATTATTCCAAGCACGCGACGAGTCTACATAAGGTCTCAGCTCCACAAGGGATCTTCCAGGACCCCGGTGATTATTATATCGCCTACCATACTTCCGCGCATACAGACTGGACAGTATACACGGTCATTCCGCGAAAATTCGTTCTAGGTTCGGTCAATTCGGTTACCAATATCGCGGTCATCCTGATAGTCTCGCTCACCTTGTTCAGCTACCTGTACATTCATTACACGTCCAAGAGCCTTGTGCTCCCCATACGCAAACTTCGAAGCAAGATCCTGAACATCAGCTACAGCAACTTGAGCCTTAAAATGGACAACCGGTTGTACAACAATGAGCTTCACCTGTTCAATGAAGCATTCCTCGAGCTGCTAGAACGGCTGCAATCCTCTATCGAGAGGGAAAAGCTCGCGCTTCACGAGGAAGTCATGGCCAGAAATTCGGCGCTGCAGGCGCAGATCGCACCGCATTTCATTCATAACGTGCTCTATCTAATCAGCATCGCAGCGCAGGAAAATCAAATGGCAGCGGTGACCCAAATGTGCAAGCATCTGTCGGAGAGCCTGCGCTATATTGTATCTTCTCCTTACCAGCACGTATCGCTGCGGGATGAAATCGAACATACGCAGCATTATTTGTCACTCATCAAGCATAAGTACGAGGAAGATCTGGAGTGGGAGATCGAAATGGATCCCGCGGCGGAAGCGATCCTGCTGCCGCGCCTTGTCATTCAGCCTTTCGTGGAGAATTGCATCGAACACGCTTTCGATCTTACTGACCCTCCGTGGCGAATCGGCATTACCATCAAGCTCTATCGCGGACTGTGGGTTATCGAGATCAGCGATAACGGAAAAGGCTTCACTGAAGAGGGCATCAAAAACACGCTGAACAGAATTCGGGCCGGCGGCACGGCAAACCAACAGACGAAGATCGGAAGCATGGGCATCGTGAACACCGTCAACCGATTGGAGCTGATGTACCGGAACCGGCTATTTTTCAACATGTTCAATAAGTCGGAGAGCGGCGGCGCCACGATTCAAATCATCGCGTCGCTAACAAGGGATTTCTATTAACGGACTTCGGGGGAGGCGACGGAAATGTACCGGATACTCATCGCGGAAGACAGCAAACCGATTCTGCGGAACATCAAGGAATTGCTATCGAAATCGGAACTGCCCGTTCAAGTTGTCCATACGGCTTCTAACGGCGAGGACGCGCTGAAAGGGTTCGCCAGTCATTTCATCGACATACTGATTACGGATATCCGAATGCCGAAAATGGACGGGCTTGCTCTTATCGAGGAAGCGAAGAAAGCGAATCCCAAGCTTAAAGTCGTCCTAATCAGCGGTTACAACGATTTCGAGTATACCCGAAAGGCGATCAATCTGCAGGTCGCCGATTACTTGCTCAAGCCTGTGGAGCGCAGCGCGCTTATCGAGGTCATGGAGCGAGTGATCGCTCAGATCTGCGAGGAATGTCGCGACGAGTTCGCGGGCTTGGACGTGATTCTCGAACCTGCCGCAAGCCGGCGCTTAACGCTGCAACCGGAATTTTTTCGGCGCAAAAAGCTGGTCATCCTCCTTCATTTGCAGTATTTTCACCCCGAAGCTCCAGGCTGGCGGCCCGAATCCATTCAGAATGTATTGAGCCGCTCATTCAGCCAGCATCCTTTCTGGGTATTCGCAATCAACAAGCCGCGTCAGATGTTAGTACTGACGGAACCTTCGTTCATCGAAAGCACAGTCTCAACCATGGAACGGCTTGCGGAAATTCGCGCCAGATTGTATGAGGAAGGGCTGTCTACCTCGATCACCGGTCGTTTCATGCCGATAATGCCGAAGGACATCGCTGACTGCTGCCATGCGTTATCCGATTTCATAAGCAGCCGAATTTCGATCTTAGAGCCATGTCTTGCAGATATGGCTTACCCAGGCTCCCAAAGCATCGAAGTATTGGAGGACATGGAACGATTAGGCGCGCGCTATTGCGATATGATTATTAAGCTGCAGAAGGAACCGTTTCTCCGGCAATTAGGGGAGCAGCTGGGCAAGTGGGGCCGGTCAAACCTGCGCATCGTGCAGCTGCAGCGCTTCGTCGCCTTGCTAGCAAACGCCTTCGCGTTGCATCAGTCCGTCCGTGACGAAAGGATCGACTGGGAATTCCAAGCCGAAATGCAGCAGTTGTTCGAACGGACAAGCTACGTCGATTTCTGCTCAGGTCTGCTAACTCTATTGGAGAACCGATTCACGCTTGTGCAATCGCTTAATAAGAAAAGCGGATATGAGCTTTTCCTTTTGATCGATGGATATCTGCAGTCCAATCTCTACTCGCAAGTATCCTTGAACGATCTTGTCGCCGCCTTCCACGTGAGCCCATCGTATATAAGCCGGGTAGTCAGAAAACATGCGCAGCGCACGTTAATGCAGCATTATTTGGACTTGAAAATCACGGAAGCCCGAAAGGTCATGAAGTCGAATCCCGACTTGAAAATTAAGGAATTGTCGGAAGCGCTCTGCTTCTATGACCAACATTACTTTTCAAAGGTATTCAAAGAGTACGCGGGCTGCAATCCATCGGAGTACAAAAGGATGCTGCACGGCAATGGATCGTAATAAAGTTACATTGCAACATTTTTATCAGCAAGTAATGAAAATGAACCAATTACGCAAATAGGTAACTGGTTCATTTTCATTCGGTATGATGTTTTTGTTTTTGCTGCTTTCCGAAACAGGCCTCTGAGACAGAAAATTTCCTTAGTTCAGCATACTCATCAACAGCTGCTGCGATTTCAAAGCCTCCTCGCCATCTACGGCGATTTTCTTATCATGAATAATGCATTGTACAAAATGATCCACCGCGTCCTCGAAGCCGCGCTGCTTCAATATCGTCTGCCAAGCCGGCGGTAAGGTCGTTGTAAGCTTGTCATCCCGCTCCACCTCAAGCAAACTCATGTTTTTCACGCGAATAATCTCGCCTGCTGCGACGATCTCAAGCTGCTCTAGGCCCGTCCCGGCATTGCGATGCATGGCTGTCGTTACGGCAAAACCGTCTGGTGCGCTGTAATGATGCTGTGCATGCAGCAGTTGGTTTTCCTCGTTGATCCGAATGACACCGTTCTGTAAAGTTGCTCCACCATCCGCTAGCCACCTTGCTGTATCCACTAAATGCAAATAATCATCCAGCATCGTGAAATCCACGGAATTAGGACCGATCGAATTCGTTCGGTGCTTCTCCATTCGGACCCATGCAGCCTGCGACATGCGCTGCTTCGCCTGCACGTACAGCGGCGCGAACCGGCGGTTGAAGCCAACCATCAGCTTTCTGCCAAGTCTCGCGCTTAGCTCCGCAAGCTGCTCTGCTTCGCTTAGAGTGGAGGCAAGCGGCTTATCTACATATACATCCTTGCCCAAATGAAGAAGCGTAGATACAACTTCAAAATGCGAATCCGTCGAGCTATGCACAAATAGCGCATCACAGTCTCCAGCCAGCTCGTTTAAGCTTTCGAACGATCCAATTCGATACTCGCCGCAAATCGCCTCTCGCTTCTCCGCACTTGGAGAATAAGCTCCTACAAATGTCCAATCCGAGGCTCGCGATAGAAGGGGCAAATACACCTTTTGAGCAATACCTCCAAGTCCAACCATTCCAATACGAAGCTTATTCATCACGCTGCCACCTTTTCATTAGCTCTTTTTTCAGCCTAGCAAAAGCCTATTAACAAATTTTATATCCGCAGGTGCGAATGAATAATCGGCCAACTGCTCTGGACGAACCCAATGATACTCGTCATGATCGATCAGCGCAATTACGCCAGCGATAAACTTTGCTCGATAAGCAATCAATCGGATAAGGGAGTCACCATACCTATGCTCATTCATGTCAAAATACGCGAACACGTCGATCTCGATGCTCATTTCCTCCATCAGCTCTCTGCGCAGACATGCCTCAGGCGACTCCTTCTCCTCCAGCTTTCCGCCGGGAAATTCCCAAAGGCCGCCCTGCGGTTTCTCTATTTTACGCCTAGCAATTAGCAACAATCCTTGCTCGTTCTCGATTATAGCTGCTGCTACCTGAATCAATCAGACACACATCCTCCATCTGCAAATTCCTTATGTATCCATTTTGGTGTTCATTTATAAATTTTGCAAGCAAGATTACAACGAGTTATTTGCTCACAGCGCTCCTTTTTCTGGTAAAATATATACTTAACCTATTGAAACAATCAGAAAGAGGAATTGTTTTATGACAAAAAGGACGAACCCTAGCTACAGAAAAAGACTGATTGGACTTCTTGTACTCATTATTTTTTTGGCGGCTATTACCTTAATTCCATTGCCCTACTATATCCATCAGCCCGGTACGGTCGAGAAGCTCTCGGACTATGTCGCTGTTGAGAGCGGCAGCGCTTCGAGCAATGGCAGCTTCAACCTAACGACCGTCTATTCCTTAAAAGTAAACAATGCGATGACGATGGTCTATGGCCTGATTACGAAGGATTCAGAGATTAGAAAGTCAGATCAAGTGCGTGGAACGCTTACGGATGCCCAGTACGGCGCATTGCTCGAGCATATGATGAAAAGCTCGCAAAGCAACGCCGTTGTTTCTGCGCTCAGCCAGGCAAAAAAGCCCGTATCCTTAACGTATACCGGCGTCTTTGTGCAGTCGTTGCTTCCCGGCTCCAAGGCAGCTGGCGTGCTTTTTCCGGGCGATGTGATTGTTGAGGCAGAGGGTAAAGCGGTGAAACGGCAGAGCGACATCATTGCGATTTTGGCAGCTGGCGAGCAGGCAGGCGGAACGTTAGAACTAGTTGTGCAACGGAGCGGTGAGCGAATCAATCTCAAGATTCAACTCTATGAATCTGCACCCGGTACTGCTGAGAATGTCCGGCGAATTGGAATTGTGACAGAGGACGTTTATACCTATGAGTCGCCAGTGAACGTTTCCTATACCGAATCGGACATTGGCGGCCCTTCTGCAGGACTTATGTTTTCATTGGAAATTCTCGACCAGTTGACTGAAGGGGAGCTGACACATGGCAAGATTATCGCAGGCACAGGGACAATCGATGCGAGCGGCAGCGTCGGACAAATCGGCGGCATTCGCGATAAAATCATTGCCGCCGCGCATGCTGGCGTAGACATTTTCTTTTGTCCGGCGGACGTGATGGCTAGTGACAGCAATGAGAAGGATATATTGGATGAAGCACGCAAGAGAGGCTACAAGATTACGATTATTCCTGTTCGCACGCTTGAGGAAGCGATGAATGAGTTGGAGCGGCTTGGTGGGTAGAGCTGTGGGGAGCTTGGGTGGAGTTTGGGTGAATTATGTGCTGATAATAGCTCGTCGCAAAATAATAATGTAAGCTGATGACATCTGCTTTCTTCTAAGCTACAATAACTTTAGGTGAAGCACACCGCTTGTTCGCTGGACGATTGTCCGAAGAACGGGCGGTGTTTTTTTATTTTCAGGAGGTAGGAGCGGATAAGGATTATGGAAAATCGAATGATGTTTGGTGGCGTGGATATTGGAGCAATTAGCAACTGGAACGAATCCGAGCGAGCATATCGGGAGTGGATTGTTAAGCATACGGAGCTGCGCGATCCAACTAGTGAGCGTAGACGTCGGTTAGTGGAGCGAGACGACCATGGAGAGCAGCTTTTTGCAATGGATATCTGGTGGCCTGTGCTGCATAGCTTCGATCATTTGCATCCGGAGTATGAGGTGAACGATTATCGCGATGGAGGCCGGTTTCTAGACTTTACCTATATTCGCCCACCCCATCGGGTCTCCATTGAAATTGACGGCTTTGGACCGCATCAAAAACACGCTTCGCGGCGAAAATTTTCAGATGACCGTTTTCGGCAAAACCAACTCGTCCTAGACGACTGGATCATCGTTCGGTTCTCCTACGACGACCTTCGTGAAAGACCCAGACAATGTCAGCAATTTATCCAGCAGTTGCTTGGCAAATTATACGACCTCGGCCGTGATAATTTGTTGAATCACCAATTGCCTACGTTTGCCCGTGAGCTCCTGCGTTCCGTGCAACGCCAAGGCATCAAAACACCGTTTCGCCCTAAAGATCTTGAGCAGCTGCTTGGGGTAAGCCACTGTACGGCGCTAAAATACTTAAAGCAAATGGTGCATGATGGATTTATTGAAGCCGCATCCGGAGAAAAACGAATCCGCGCCTATTGCCTCACATCCAAGGCTGCTCGATTATATCTGTAAAACTTGAGATCCGCACACTTCGGGGCTGGTTGGTGGGGACGCGATGGAATAGATCTAGTTTCTAGATCTATTTTTGCAAAATTGGTTAGTTTGATGGAAATAGATCTAGTTTCTAG
>NZ_JABBYG020000015.1 GCF_012935325.2 Paenibacillus sp. PL91 | reverse complement strand
CCGCCAGCGTTCGTCCTGAGCCAGGATCAAACTCTCCAAATTGGTGTTTGAAATGCTCATTACTTTTTATCGCTTTTCTCACGATTCGTTAGAATCGTAAGGGCAGTTATTACTCGTTGTTCAGTTTTCAAAGAGCAATCTTTTCTTTCGTGTCGACCGCTTATTTCGTATCGGCGACTTTTATAATATATCACATTCGCCCATCTCTTTGCAAGTACTTTTTTTCGTTATTCGACATTTTTTTAAAAATGTCGTTTTCGCGTTTACGTAGCCTGCAAAAGCGGCGAGTACTAATATATCATCTGAGCTTTATTCAAGTCAAGCCTATTCACCAGATTATTTTACAAATAAAAAAAGCGCGTTTTTGCCCCAATACATACAGGCAAAGCTAGCGCTTTTCCACATATAACTCTCATTATTAGTTTGTTGTGTTATTGATCATATAACGCAGCTCAAGAGCACCTATATCTCCAAGCTCATTCATGACGGCAACCTCGCGTACATACTCACGCTTCACCAGCTTTTGAATAACTAGCGATAAATCGACATGCAATACATTAATGGAAGAATGCGATTGCAGCTCGGCTATGCTCCAAGGCTCCTCGCGGCTTCTGAGTATATCAAACAATAACGCACAGCTTGTTTTCATTTTGCTCATCACGGAGAACTCGCAGCCCAGCATAACTAGCTGAACTCTTTGCTCTAAGGTTTCCGGACTTACTGTAAGCTCCTCATAAAGCTTGTATATCCCCGGATGAACCCGTTTAAGCTGCTTCCATACCGTGAGCTCTGGGTGACGTCCTTCTTCTATTAGAACAATATGAGCCCAGTGATGCAGCGCGATAAGCACATGGCTGTATGCATCCAGCAAATTGCCATCGAGCAGGTCCTGCTTCGCTTGCAAATAAGTTCTTAAGAAGCCGGCAAACTCCGTAAACTGCTTTTGCTCCCGCATGGAATCAGGGAATTGAAGCAGACGTTCACGTACACCGCTTAAATAGCCGTCGCGATCCAACAAGATCTCCCCCCGAACTAGCCACTCAATAATATTGCGATTTTCTCCGCCAGCCAACCATGCATTCAAGCCTTTGGCATCAATGGTACGAATCAGTACGCGCTTGCCGTTGAGCTGGACATGCTCTGTTTCATTTCGAGCCTGAGCTTCCTCTACAACGACGAGCACTAACGAATCTAAGCCGTCGATTAATGGATTATAAGGATATGGGTTTTCAATAACAGCTAAACCGACCAGGTTAGGTTCATCTCGATAGCTGTCTGCGAAGTGTGCTTTTATATGTTCCACTGGTTCCTCCATATAGCTAATCACATTTTATTAAGCTATAATAATAATCTACAGTGCTATTCTTTTTCGACATGTTGGAGGCACATTCCTGCTTACTAACTCAGAAACAGTCTCAAATTCATAAGTCATTCGTCATAGGAAGGGTTTGAATGCATGAAGAAGTTCTTTTTTAAGTCCGCCAAAATCAATGAATTCCGTCTTTGGGGGCTCATTTTCACCTTAGTAGGGATGGGCGTAATGATACTCGGAACCGCCGGCATCGTATTTTGGGGACAAGCCGGTAAAATTATCGCTGCTATCTTCATGGTCATTGGCATGATCTCTCTGCTTATCAGCGTTGCCGTCTATTTCTGGGCCGGCATGATGTCGACAAGCGCCACGATGCTGCAATGTCCTGAATGCGGACGTCCAACGAAGATGCTAGGGAAAACCGATCGCTGCATGTATTGCAAAACGATGCTGACGCTGGACCCTGCACAAGCAACGCATAGTCCGACTGAACAGCAAGTGTAATGAGTCAGTCGCAAACGTTAATCCCCGCCTTATGGCGGCATTCAACATAAGAAAAGCCCTCTTCCATGATCATTCATGCGAAGAGGGCTTTTCTTATTTAACTATAAAAAAATGTATTATGGCTTCAGCTTAATGGCATCGTCGATCGTTTTCCAGATGGTTGGAGTTTGGAACGCCCGCTGCCACGTAGCGACACCCGCCAAATCGTACTTGCGCGCTAATGCGACCCGAGCCTTCAAGGATACTTCATCCTCAATCCAAATCCGTTTCAATGCTCCGTCTTCCTGATACTCCACATAATTTTGGCCAGCCGCTGCATCAAACACCGGCTTTAGCTTCTTCGTACTAATAATTTCTTTTATTCGTTCCATACCTACTGCTTTCGAGGAGACCGTTATTTTCCCGTCTTCCCCCTTCTTCTCCGTCCATATCCTTGTATAGAGCGGCATGCTGAGCATAAGCTTGCTGGCTGGTACGCCGTCCTCCTGCATTATACGAACGAGCGAGCTCTCCGTCCATGGCAAGGATGCGACTGAGCCGGATTTGGGACTGGATGCCCAATGCTCGTCATACGCCATAACCATCATATAATCGACGATTCCGCCTAAGGCCGCGCGATCCAGAAACAGCGACCACATCTCGCTATTCGATTTTGGAGTCACATCGACCGATACCACTAACCCTTGCTCATGCAAAAGCGGCGTTAACTCTCGAACAAACTGCACAAAGTTTGCTTTATCGGACGTATGCACATTTTCAAAATCAATGTTGATCCCTTGCAAGTCATAAACCTCGGCAAAAGCGATCAGCTGCTGGATCATCGAAAACCTGGTCTCTGCGCTTGCTAATGCCTTCGTCGTACGGTCCGGCTCAAAATCATTGCTGAACAGCGCCCAAATTTGCATGCCTTGCTGATGCGCCCATTTCACATAAGCGGGATCGGCCTTCCCTTTAATGGTCCCTTTGTCATCTGCAAGAGCAAACCAGGTTGGGCTTACTACATTTACCCCTGGCATTGGGCTAGTTTTCGTAGTATCAATTTTCCGTTCGTACACAGCTTCCCACGTCATATTGATTTTATTGCCAAGCACCTTCCAAGCTATGAATGCCGGTTCCTCCGCCGCTTCAGGCATTTGATCGATCGTCGTCAGCTTTACGTCTTTTTTGTTAATGAAGCCAGTCAGCCCATCGCTGCTTTGAACAAGAAGCCATCCAGCCTGTTCCTCCCAAATTCTAACCGATTGAGCTTGAGGCACCTTGTCAACATATGGAGCACGAATGGTCGGCTCGGTACGAATGGCAGCCCCCTTCTTCGGCATGACCTCCGCTAGTTGAACATTCTCCCCCGCTGAAAGAAGCGTTACGATACCTCTATTCTGATCAAATTCCACTTGCAGGCCGTACAGTTCCTTCAAAGGCTCTGCTGGTATATATACCGTTTCATTAGAAGTTTCTGCGGCAATCGTCAAATTGTAAGGCTTTTGGTTTATCGTTGCCGTTAGGGAATCTGTCTTGAGATGGAGCACTTTATTGGCTGTCGTCAAAATAATGGAGCCGGAATCAGGCTCATATCGGATAGGCTTGTCCTGTCCCAGCACCTGCTGAAGCGCAGCTAGCGGCAGCTTCACTTCATTATTTTCTATGATGGCGCCTTGCTCCGACTCTATCCCGCGAATAATGATCGGATGCTCTGTTCGATAGATCGGATCGACCTTTTCATCATTCGGAATAAAACGCATATATCCATACCAGCAGAAAACGGCTGCCATCGCTGCAATAAATAAAAGAATAATTCCCCGAACACCTCGGCCCCCTTTGCGGCGCGGCGCTCGGTTGTACATCGTTTCCAATTGTTCACTCTCCTGTTCCGTGCTTGTGAGTATTCTTTGTGGTAATAAAAAACGTGCTGATTAGCGCGTTAAGTCGCTTCCCGGCACGTTCTTATAGGCTTTATCGCCATTTATTTCGCTGATGTAGTATTGCATATAGAGCAAACGCCGTATATTTCCATCCGGTGACCTTCAACTACGAAGCCCGTCACACGTGATGCAACACGCTCTACTTCAAGCAGTGGCGGATAATCAAAGTCGACGATAGAACCGCAATTTTTGCAAATGGCATGGTAATGATCGGATAAATCTGAGTCAAAACGGCTAGAGTCATCGCCATAAGTCAGCTCACGCACTAATCCAGCTTCTACAAATAAACGCAGATTGTTATATATGGTAGCTACGCTCATGCTCGGATAAGAAGGAGAGAGCGCTTTATAAATTTCATCTGCAGTCGGATGAGACATGGAGTCCATCAAGTAGCTTAATATGGCGTGACGTTGCGGGGTCATTCGGACGCCATTCATCTTCAGTTGTTCCAATGCTAGGTTAACGCTGGCTCCCATTCCCCTCACGCCCTTCCTTAGTAGTTAAAACCATTGTACGTTCTATTTTAAGAGTTTGTCAATGAAAGCGCCTTTTTAGGAAAGCCCAAACTGTGAGATCATTATGCTGTTCGTTGCATTTATCTGGATCCGGAAAGTGCCCTCGCCTATTGAGCCTCTTATCGTTTTCTTGCTTACCTCTAGCGGCAGCTCAGTCGTAATATTACCGAATGTTACCGATCCGTAAACTGTAAAATGACCATCCTGAGGCATCGCAAGCTTGACCTCGCCAACCGAGCTGTCTAAATCCCAATCGCCGCCTACGGTTGCGCTGCTTAGCTCAATGCTGCCATTAAGCGTATCAGCTTTGACAGAAGCGCCGGCGCCATTCATTTTGATTTTACCGTTTTTAGTTTCGGCTTCGATGTCTCCCTCGATCTGGTTGATCTCCAAGCTGCCATTAAGCGTATTGGCAAAAAGCTTGCCTTGAATCGTCTCGGCTGCAATCGTGCCGTTCTTCGTTTCAATGCTGCTGTCTCCAGTTATTCCGCTGATATGGATGTCGCCATTATTTCCTTTGACGGAAACGGAGCCATTAATGTTGCTGATCTTAACAATTCCGCTGCTGCTTCGAATGTCCAGTCCCCCCGGCAGCGTCAATGCTTTCACTTCGACAGGGCCATTACCGGATTCCACCTTCATCTTCAAAGCCGGCTGCTGCTCTTCTACATCTTCGTCATCTTGCGGGTTTTGCTCAGGCTCATCGATCGGGTTATTATCCGAATTGCCCGGAGGCTCGGTTGCCAGTTGTTGAATCGCATCAAGTGCAGTTCCAAAAGTAAGCGGTGATTCCGATTTTGCTGCGTTGGTTGCGTCAATGGGTTGTTCAGATTCCAAATGTGTCGGCGTTTCGGAAGGGGTCTCCTCCACTTGAAGCTGATCCGACAGGGACATCGGCACCGTAATAATCATATTCATTCTAGGCTTCATGCTTCCGTTAGCCCCGTATGATTGTCCCTTTGCCTCAAGCGTCAGCTCCGCGCCTGGATTAATTTTTACGGTCGATTGCTCCGCTATGGCATCTGCCTCCGTTTTGTCCGTTAAATCAACCCATACTGCCGTTAAAAGCTCGATCTCCTGCACATCGCCCGAGCGAACCGTCACTTGTCCATTCGGATTTACGATTTGGATAAGCGAAGCAGCTTCATCTAGAGGCACTTTAATGATTGCTTTGTCATAGCGAAAGCCCTTTTCTTCTCCGTAATCCGCAGCGCCGTTCAAATCAACGTTGAATTGATCCAGCCAGCGAAAAGGGATATCGGCATATTGGGTAACTACATATGCA
This sequence comes from Paenibacillus sp. PL91, assembly GCF_012935325.2. GTDB lineage: Bacteria > Bacillota > Bacilli > Paenibacillales > Paenibacillaceae > Pristimantibacillus. The sequence goes on along the minus strand of NZ_JABBYG020000015.1, from coordinate 143,205 downwards.
GTCATCGTTATGACTAACGCAATCATTCCACCCGCTACGTCAAGCCTAAGCTTCTTTTCCGCTCCCTTAAACTTTATGCTGAATAATATCACTTCAAGGCCTAATAATATAAATATGACCGGCCACCATTGTCCAAGTAGCGAAATATCATTTTTCCCTTGTATTTGATCCCACAGAAGAAGCACCCCGACAGCAAGGACAAGCACCGCTGCTGTAAAACGACCTAGCTTAAACATAGATACCGATCCTTTCCGCGAACGCAGCTGCAATGTGATCGCTGCAAGTATGATAATAGGACCTACGCAAAGCTCCGCCAGCTCATTCATCCAAGGTAAAATCGCTTGCGGGGGCTTTACTAAAACGAGCATGATAGCGCCAGCCGCCAAGATGATAAAGCCCAGCGCGCGATTGAGTGCAACAGGGCTATGATCCTCAGCTTCCGTGCTTTGCAAGGAATCGAAGACGCTAATAAAATAAAAAACGGGCAGCATTATGCCTAAATAAACAATTAACAGCAAATGGCTGCCGCCATCTGAATCAGCTAGCCTAACGATCGCTGTCAGATCCAGCAAAAAGGCTGTAATTAAGAGCAAGCCCTTCGGGTGCTGTCCCGTATACATATGTCCAGCGCCTGGCAATGCAAACGCGAGCAATACGGTGAGCAGTCTGTTTTTTGTCCGTTTTATTCTGAGCTGACCCAACGTACACCCTCCAAATGCTTTATTTTATCGAGCAGCATAAGCAGTTTTTCCGATTTAGGCAACGTAACGTAGACCTGAAGCATGATCTGCTCGCCATCTCCATCATCCACACACTCCTCCAAGAGCATTTTTCGAATGATAATTTTTTGTTCAGTCAGCAAACCATTGATATCGATTAAGGCTTGAGATAGATCGTTTGCTTTGATTTTGAGCAAATACTCCTTTTTCGCGCTAATGTACCTTTTCTCTAATTTATTAAACGCCCATAGCGTAACTAAAACCATAATCGTCACCGTCGCAGATGCAAAGTAGAAGCCCGCTCCGACAGCCAATCCAATTGCTGATACGACCCAAAGTGATGCGGCGGTCGTTAAGCCTGTTATGGATTTTCCGGTAAACAATATCGTACCTGCGCCAAGGAAGCCTATGCCGGTAATAACCGCCGCTGCAAGACGCGCGGGGTCAACCCTTACGTTCGGCTCGTCAACAAAAGCAGAAAATCCATACATGGAGAGCAGCATGAGCAAGCATGAGCCTAAACAAACCAAAATATTGGTCCTAAGCCCTGCTGCGTGATTCGACTGCTCGCGCTCAAATCCGACAAGTCCGCCAAGCAGCAATGCAAGGAGGAGTCTGAGCAAAATGTGCAGTTCACTGATGTACCAGGGATTATCAAGTGTATTCATCATTGGTGATCCCGACCTTTCTATACTAGCTATTGTAACATAATTGTATGCAGCATTTAGAGCATACAGGCCTTCTGTCCAACATGGCATGACAGCCAAAAAGAAAACGCGGCTCATCATAACGATGAACCGCGTCTATGCATGCAGCTGCACTTATTTCAAGCGCTCAACAAGGAGCTTATTCACGAGTGCAGGATTTGCTTTCCCTTTGGATTCCTTCATAATTTGTCCAACGAGGAAGCCAATCGCTTTTTCTTTGCCTGCTCTGTAATCTTCCACCGATTGCGGGTTCGCCTCTACGATTTGATTCACAATCGATTGAATCGCGCCTTCATCGCTAATTTGAACGAGCCCTTGCTCCTCAACGATTTGCTGAGGCAGCTTGCCCGATTCCAGCATCGCTTTGAATACGGTTTTGGCGATTTTACCGTTGATCGTGCATTTCTCAAGCAAGCCGATCATTTCGCCAAGACCTTGTCCGGTTATTTTTACATCGGAAATTTCCTGGCCGTTCGCATTAAGATAACCTAGGAGATCCCCCATGATCCAGTTCGAAACGGTTTTGGCATCCTTCGTATAGGAAAGGCTTTCCTCGAAGAAATCCGCAAGCTTCTTAGATGAAGTAATCACCTCAGCATCGTAAGAAGGCAAGCTGTAATCCGTCGTATACCTCGCTTTGCGGGCGTCCGGCAGCTCTGGAATCGTAGCGCGAATGCTTTGCTTCCACTCTTCGCTGATATGAAGCGAAACGAGATCCGGGTCTGGGAAGTAGCGATAATCATGAGCTTCTTCCTTGCCGCGCATAGAGAACGATTTGCCAAGCGCATCGTCGAAGCGACGAGTCTCTTGGATTACCTCGCCGCCGCCGTCGAGAATTTCCGCTTGGCGGAATTGCTCATACTCAAGGCCGCGCTGTACGCCGCGGAAGGAGTTCATGTTTTTGAGCTCGGCACGCGTTCCGAATTCCTTCTGTCCGTATGGACGCAGGCTTATGTTCGCATCGCAGCGCAAGCTTCCTTCTTCCATCTTCACATCAGACACATCGCAATATTGCATGATCGCTTTGATTTTCTCCAAGTAGGCTTTCGCTTCCTCGGGCGTGCGGATGTCCGGCTCGGATACGATCTCGATAAGAGGCGTGCCGACACGGTTGAAATCGACAAGCGAAGCAAAGCCTCCGTCAACGTGAGTGAGCTTGCCTGCATCCTCTTCCAAATGAAGCCTAGTGATGCCGATTCGCTTTACTTCGCCGTTCACTTCGATTTCGATCCAGCCATGCTCCCCGATCGGTTGATCGAACTGCGAAATTTGGTACGCCTTTGGCGAATCCGGGTAGAAGTAGTTTTTACGGTCAAACTTGCTGATATCAGCAATCTGGCAGTTGAGCGCCATTGCCGCCTTCATTGCATATTCAACCGCTTGGCGGTTCAGTACCGGCAAGACGCCGGGATGTCCAAGACATACTGGACAGGTATGGGTGTTCGGCGGCGCGCCGAAAGCCGTAGAGCAGCCGCAAAAGATTTTACTATTTGTATGCAGCTCTACATGGACTTCCAGCCCGACAACCGTCTCGTATTTGTTCGGTTCAGACATTCGTATCGATCCCTTCGTAAACGTATATATGACCGCTTATAGCTGCGGACGTTGTTTATGATGCTCCGTGTGCTGCTCGAACGCATGAGCGGCGCGCAGCACCGTCGATTCGTCGAACGCCTTCCCGATAATTTGCAGGCCAATCGGCAAGCCGTCAGCCGTACCGCACGGCACGCTTATAGCAGGAACGCCTGCCAAGCTAACCGGAATCGTACAAATATCGTTTAAATACATCGTTAGCGGATCGCCAACCTGCTCTCCGATGCGGAACGCTGGCGTCGGAGCCGTAGGTCCGATGATTAGATCATATTGGCTGAACACTTGGTCAAAATCTTGCTTGATTAGCGTCCGTACCTTCTGAGCCTTTAAGTAGTAAGCATCATAATACCCGGAGCTAAGCGCATACGTACCAAGCATAATCCGGCGCTTCACTTCGGGGCCAAAGCCCTCGCTGCGAGATTTCTTGTACAAATCGATCAAATTGGCTGGATTGTCCGCACGAACGCCGTAGCGTACGCCGTCAAAGCGGGCCAGGTTCGATGAAGCTTCCGAGGAAGCGAGCAGGTAGTAGGTAGCGATCGCATAATCCGTATGCGGCAGCGAAACCTCTTCCCATGTCGCGCCAAGCGATTCATATACCGACAATGCTTTGAGCACCGCTTCTTTGACGCGCGGGTCAATGCCCGCTCCAAGGTATTCCTTAGGCACGCCGATGCGGAGGCCTTTAACATCGCCGGTCAGTGCTGACGTGTAGTCCGGAATTTCCACATTCGCAGATGTAGAATCGCTTGAATCGTAGCCGGCAATAGCTTGCAGCACGTAAGCGGAGTCTTCTACATTTTTGGTGAGCGGGCCGATCTGGTCAAGCGATGATGCGAAAGCGACAAGTCCAAAGCGCGAAACAAGGCCGTACGTAGGCTTAAGGCCAACGATGCCGCAATATGCGGCCGGCTGACGAATCGAGCCGCCCGTGTCGGAGCCTAGCGAGAAGTATACTTGGCCCGCGGCAACTGATGCCGCCGAGCCGCCGCTTGAGCCGCCAGGCACATATTCCGTATTCCAAGGGTTGCGCGTTGGATAGTAGCTTGAGTTCTCATTCGAGCCGCCCATAGCGAATTCATCCATATTCAGCTTGCCGATTGTAACCGATTGAGCTGCTTTAAGCTTACGAACGACCGTAGCGTCATAAATCGGATTGTGATTGCTTAGGAATTGGCTCGCGCAAGTCGTAAGCAGCCCCTCCGTCACAATATTATCCTTCACACCCGCCGGCAATCCAAACAGCAAACCGCGTTCGCCGCCCTCTTGCAATTGCTTGTCCAGCTCTGAAGCCTGCAAGCGCGCATTTTCTTCATTTAATGTTATAAAAGCCTGGATAGCAGGCTCGGTCTCTGCAATTCTCGCATATGATGCGCTAACCAGCTCAGAAACAGACAGTTCCTTATTGTTCAGCTTGTTATGTACATCCTGCAGGCGCAAATCAAACAGTGCCAATAGTAGTTCCTCCCTTCATATAAAACCCATTCGTATTATTCAAGTACCGCAGGTACTTTAAATTGTCCATCCTCTTCATCAGGCGCATTAAGCAGCACCTTCTCGATCGGCAGCGACGGGCGTTTCTCATCCGCACGCATCACGTTCGTAATCGGCAGCACATGGCTGGTCGGCTCAACATTTTCCGTGTCCAGTCCATCAAGCTTTTCCGCATATTTCAAAATAGCATTGAGCTGCTCCGTAAACTGATCCTTCTCCGAATCGGAAAGCTCTAACCGCGCCAATCTGGCGACATGCTCTACATCCTTGGGCGTAATGCTCATCAGGTATTCTTCCTTTCCTATTCCTGTAATCATTCTTCCTATTATATCTCACAATTAGGGCGAACATCAATGTAAACGGCAAGTTCCTCTTTTCGCGAAAAAAAAGACCGTTCCCTATGTCAGCACGCTGACATACAGAACAGTCCGATTTGATCAACTGCAGCTAAATCCAAGCTTTTAGATTAACCTGACGAATAAAGTCCGCTGGGCTAAGCGGTTCCTTGCCCGTATTTTCCGGTTCCGGCTCGATTTCGTTCCCGCCATTCATAATGCGTTTAAACAATTCCTCATTATGAGTCGCAAGTGCAAAATCGATTAGCGCCTCCCGCTCGATGCGGTCAACCTCATCTTGAATAAGCACCTCTTCAAGCTCCACGTCTTCATCAGGAATAAGAAAGTTCCGATTGGCCGATGGGACTCTCAGCACATAATCAAATACATTATCCGCGTTGCGGTCGTAAGCTATTATATAACCATGCTCTCCGATGGGAAGGTTTTGTTCATATTGGTCAGCCACTATGACGACCTTTGTGCCTAATTGTAGCATCGTCTTCAACTCCTGTTTCTTCGCCGCTGATTCTTTCACTACTATCCTACTAAAAAATAATAGCGGTGTCCAATCGAAGAATGAGTTGATAGAGTTGTCTTTCTTTTATTCGACAGCCGAGCTTCTGCGAAGCACCCATGCGGATAAGGCGATAGCGGCTGCAATACCGATAATGGTCAGCGCAATCACTAAGCCGAATCGACTAGTATTTGCTATCCCCGTGGTAACCGATGCAGAAGCAAAGCCGCTTAACGTGCCCGGACTCCAGCCAAGCTGCTTCGGAAAAAGGCCAGCCAGCAGCGTAAGTCCAACAGCGCCGCCCAGCGCCGAGAAGGCAGCTGCTGCGGGACTGCGGAGCAGCGCGCTGAAGAGAATCGTGATCGTCACCAGAAAGGACAGCCATAAGCCAAATATGAGAAGGCTGCCAACCATTTTCGCAAAAGAAACCTCTTCAAATAGTAGCCCCGTGTAATACCAAGCAGCGAAATAACCAACGATCAGAGCGCCCCATGTAAGCAGAAGCATCGCTGTCCATTTAGAGCCGATAAAGGATAGCACCGACACCGGCTTCACTAGAATGAGGGATGCTGTGCCGCTGCTTCGCTCACCCGACACCGTGCCCATACAAACGAGTACAAGTACAAGAACACCGATTGTCCCGAATTGCTGAAGTGTTTGCGCAAGCACCTCGGAGCCAAGCGGAGTCGGGATTTCGATTACTGTTCCTTCAGGCAAGCTGCCTGCTTTCTCCAGTATGACGGGCATGAAATAAGTCGATACCGGCTGCATAATGCCGAGCAATATAAAAACAAGCGGCACCCAAAGCAGCTTATAGCTGCGAAGAAGCTCAAGAAGCTCCTTTTGAACCATGACCACAAAACGGGCAAAGCTTGATGTGTAGGCCGGCTTAGCCGCACCTAGCTGTGCATGTCCCCATACGTTGGTACTCATGCTGTCACCACCTTCATAAATAGATCTTCTAGCGATGTATGACCGACTTCCAGTCTGCTCACCTTAACCTGATCCTTGGTCAGCTCCTCCAGCAAGCTTCGCCTAGCTGCATCTACATCGTTTACGGTGAAACGCGCTACTCCGTTTTGCAGCTGGACAGCTTGAAATAAGCTATGCTTGTTTACAGCACCTGCGGAAGGCAGAATACGCGCCATATAAGAGGATAGCCATCGTTCAGATTGCGCTTCACGCTCAAGCTGAAGCTCAATGATTGGCTTGCGGTGCTCGCTGCGAATAGATTCAATCGCGCCTTGCAGCGCCACTTGCCCGTTTCGAATAATAATGACATCATCGCATAGCTCCTCCGCGTCATGCAGCACATGTGTAGAGAATAGCACCGTCGTTTCCTGCTTCAGCTCTCGAAGCAGCTCAAGCACCTCTCTGCGACCAAGCGGATCAAGCGCCGAAACCGGCTCATCCATAACAAGCAATCTAGGCTGATGCACGAGCGCTTGTGCAAGGCCAAGACGCTGCTTCATGCCTCCTGAGTAGGAGCCTATCCGCCTCTTGGCAGCGCTGGAAATGCCGACTCGCTCTAACAGCTCCTTCGCGCGTATTTTGGCCGCTGCCGCGGTTAGGCCGCATAATCTTCCCGCATAAACAACGTATTCGATTCCCGTCATCCATGGATAGAAGGATGGGGCTTGAGGCAAGTAGCCAATTAGCGCCCGATGATTGATGCCTTGGGCAGAGCCCTGAAATTCGAGCTGTCCCGCGGTTGGCTTAAGCAAACCGGTAATCATCCGAATAGTCGTCGTTTTGCCTGCTCCGTTAGGTCCAAGCAGCGCAACACAGTGGCCTTCAGTAATTGAAAAATCGATGCCTGCTACCGCTTTTACGTCGCCGAATGTTTGCGTTAATCCCTTTACTTGTAGCAATGTATTCATCATTCGCTCCTCCTTCCTGCTATAAAGAAGGCAATTGGCCCAACAATATTCACAAATAAAATAACCAGTACCCACATCCACTTAGGTCCGTTCGTTCGCTCGGCCTTCGCGCATAACACCAATGCAATCACTACCAAAATTAATTGAATAACAATTATCGGAGCAATAATAGGCAATATCTGCGACAATTCAAATTGATCGTTAACCATCAAAATGATCCCCCTTTTTTTATCCAAACCATAACGCGGCTACTCCTTGTTCTTATCGCTATTTCGAGAGAACCAGCCGCTTCGCACAAATATGAAATAAAAGATAAGCGGCATCGGCGTTTGGATTAAACCCCATATGCCCCAAAGCCAAGGCATGCTGTCCCTTTTGCGAGCGTCAATAAATAACCAAGTCGATTGAGCGATCAGCACAATGATGATCAGTATCCAAGTCCAGATGGGTATTAACTTTAGCTCCTCCATGTCCGTACCTTCCTTCGACCATACGTCATGATGACAAATCCAACTCCCCCCGCAGCAACAAGGGCTTGCAGGACAGCAAACCAAACCAAATTCCGGTCTATTACCCACATCATCACGCCAAAAATGAAACATGCCGTCAGCCAGAACAATAGGAGCTCCTTCCAAAGCCTCCTCTTCACCTCTTGCTTATGCCCCGCCACGAATGCCTCTAACTGCTGCAAATTGGGAACGTTCGGCGCATGAGTGGCGTCAAAACGGGTCACGGCTTCTTTAAATTGATTGTCAAACCACTGCTGATCGTGGTTAACCTCATTAGGCTTCTTCATGCTCCGTTAGCTCCTTCCGCAGCTGCTTTAAACCGTTATGCAGCCTTGATTTTACCGTTCCTACTGGAATGTCCAGCATCGAGGAGATCTCCTCCTGCGCATAGCCGTAATAATACTTAAGCAGCACCGGGATTCGAATACCGCTGTTCAGCTCCCCTAACGCTTGCAGCGCCTCGGGCCATTCCTCGCCACGCTGCAAGGTTTCATAGCGAATAGCGTGCAGCGACTTCTCCGATTGCAGCCAATGCTTCTCCAGCTCATTCCTGCGAATGCGATCGACGACAAGCCGAGAAGCGATTGTAATGAGCCAAGTCGAAAATTTGGCTTTGCTTTGAAAAGTTGCTATTTTCTCAATAGCTTTCAGCATCGTCTCCTGCGTAATATCCTCCGCACGCGTTTTGTTCATCGTTACCTTTAACACGTATTGATATAAAAAAGAATAATGCTGTTGCAGCAGCTCAGAGAGCGCTCGCGTATCGCCTCGTATCGCTTGTTTAATCAGCTTCGTCTCGTCTTGCACGAGCGCGCAACCTCCTTTAATGCATTCGATATAGCTTAGACGGCTAACGATCACATTTCGTTCACTGGGATAAAAAAGTTTTTTTGATAAAAAAACAACTGCGGAAGCGATAAGCTCTTCTGCAGCTGTAATAGGACAACATCTATTCTATTTTTTGCTCTGACTGCGGCTGTACCATTGCCATACCGGTTCAACATCCTTGCGATCAAGACACTTTACACTGTAATCAAATACGCTTCCCATTGTATGCACAGAGAGCGTCAGCAGCTTTTTGCGCTGCTGCCCTATCGTGCGATTCACCCGCATCACTAGAATCTGAGGACGTCGAATCAAATAGGTGGTTCTGGATACAAACCGGCTGCGAAGCGTAAGCTGGCCTTCGTGCAGCCTAACTCCCGCCGCGTTATAGCAGCTTTTCCTCCACAATAGGACAATCGGGAGGAGCAGCAGTGACCATAAACCGGCTGCTTTCAAAAAAATAATGAACGCGGCGCATATAACCAAAGTAAACAGAAGCTCTATTCTAACGTAATACAGCAGCGCGCGTTTCGGAGCGCCTGCCAGCTGCGTATTCGAAGGAAGCTTTACCTGCGGAACAAAGTCGTTCAGCACCTGCTGTATCGCAGTACGCTTGAGGAATGGATGAAGCATAAGCTGCTCCTTCTTATCCGATGATACGATCTGAAGCTGGATTTCCGCATAACCGTATGCTTGGCGAAGCAGTCCTTCCTTGATGACAACAGCCTGCACCTTTTTCGGATCGAACACAAAGGTTTTCTTCTCCAGCAAACCGTAGGACACTGAGATCTGTCTGCCATCCCTCTTTACCGAGAAGCCGCTGTATTTCAAAACATACAATACGATCGAGAGCAGCCATGCGAAGCCTATTCCAGCTACGATTATAGTGAAGATCAAGATAAAGTTCGTCATGATGTCTGCCGAATCTTTAACGACGTTTTCGAAAAAATGATCAGGCAAAAGCTGATTGAAGAGATCATCCGCCAAGGAGAACAAACCGACCATGAAAGCTGCTACAAGCCCAAAGTTCATTGAGGTCGCTGCTGCTTGAATCAATTGTTTTGCATTTAGCGTAAAAGCAGGCATGCTTGTGGATGGTTCAGTTGAGGACGCCTGCGTGAGGGGCTTGTCATTCATCTTAATTACCAGATGCTGTTCCGCAGCTATATTTTCGGCTTCAGCACTTCCAGCTACTCCTGCATCCGCAGCTTGGACATTCGATGTAGCTTGCCTTCTAAGCATTTGTTGGATGTCATTTGCTGCCTCAAGGGAGAGTGCCGGCAATATACCATCCGCTTTCTTGTTGCCCCCAGGAGTCTCGATCTTCACCTGTGCTACTCTAAGTATCCTTTGTATAAAAGGCTGCTCCACATTAACGGAATGAATGCGTCCATAATAAATCGTCTTCTCGTCTCGGAACAACCAGCCTTTGCGGATAATGATCCGGTCCTCTTCCAGCCAAAAGCCAAAACGCCTCCACTCTAAAAAGCTAAACAACAGGATCACAGCAGCAAGCGCGGAAGCACCTGCGTACCAATACCATGCCAGCCCCGCCCAATCCTTCCCTCGAACTAATCCAATCAATATTACAGGAATGAAGCCTTTAATTGTATTCAACAGCCCGAATAATATATAGATGGGATGAAGCGTACGGCGCTCATTCATCCTTATCATCCACCTTAGCCAAAATACCGATTTGCCTTTTCAACAGCTGCGCTTCGCTTTGTTTTAGGCCTTTAATTTGGTGCGTAGTCGCGGCCGTTACAATAGATACGCTGGCCAGATCGTATTTGCGCATAAGCGGCCCGCTTTCCAGCTCGACATGCTGTACCCGAACCATCGGAACAAGCACGTTTTTCAAGAAGATAAGGCCTGTTTGGATTTCGATCTCATCTTCAAACAGCTCGTATTGAAATCTTGTCGCCATCATTTTGGGGAACGTCCATGTAAACAGTATGGCTGTAATAATAAAAATGAACAGTGCGATCCAGCCGGGGATCAGTGTCCAATCCCAAATGATCGCCAAAGTGAAATATGCGATGATCAAAGCCAAAAATATGCCGTTTGTAATGAGCTCGGTAATGCGATAAACGGTTATATAATCACGATGAAGCCGCTTCGTTAACTCCCGATCCATATGATGAATCTCCTCCATTAGCTCTAAGGCAGAACGATAAGCTCCGCCTTAGAACGAGTCAGTGCTCTTGCACCTTGTTCCGTAATCAAATAGCTGTTCTCAATGCCTACGACGCCTTGCCCTGGAAAAGTGAATTTTGGTTCTACCGCAATGACCATGCCCGCTACTAGCGGCGTCTGAAAGCCTTTTGCAAGCACGGGCCATTCATCGATTTCCAGTCCGATTCCATGCCCTAGAAACTTTGCTTGATCTGCGCCAAAACCCATAAAATGATCCGACAGCTTCGCAGCCGCGCAGCGTGCAAGAGCATCCTCGTATAAACTCGAGCAAGGCGTTCCGGGTACCATCAGCTTCTCTGCGGCAGCGATAACCGATTCCGACACCTCATAGGCATGCTGCAGCGTATCCGATAGCTTGCCGATAACGGCCGTTCGAGTCTGATCGATGACATAGCCGTCCACGCAGCAGCCAATATCGATCAATATTGGTTCATTTCGTTTAATAATCGATCTGCTGACGCTCTGCGGAGACGACGCGCCAAGCCCAAGGCCGCCTGCTGGTCCGTCAAAATAAGAAGGAACCGCTGCCGCTGCCCCCGAGATGACCATGCCGGTCGTGATCTCTTGATTATAGCCGCGCATGCGCATTAAGCCGATATGTCCGCGTTTGCGAAGCCCATACTCCACACGCGCCATCCACTCAAGCTCGGATATGCCTTCCTTCAAATCGTTCAGTGCCTCGCTCAGCGCTTCCGCCACAACCTCTGCCGCAGCTTCAATCCGGCTTACTTCCCATGGCGCCTTAATCATTCGCAAATTGCGAATAATGGCTGAACCGTCTACGAGCTCGCAGCGCCCCGCCTTGCCGAGCAGCTCGGAGAGCTTTAAATAAAGCTGCGCCGGAAGCACATCCAGATCGGCTGCTATTCTAAGCTCAGCCCCGTTAACAAACAAATACGGGTAATGCTGCGCCAACCTTTCTCCAAACAGACGAAAAGCACCGAGCTCTGCTACCTGAACCGCTGTCTCCAGCCTGGCGCGTGAAACACTGCGCCGAACGTAAAAGGTAGCCTCGCCTGTGCTTGGCACAAACAAATATCCATTTTGCATAGACCCGCTTAAATAATATAGATCAACATTTTGAGTAAGGAGAAACGCATCAATCTGCGCCGCCTGCATCGCTTTCTGTAAAGAAACAATTCGCTCCTTTATGAGTTCAGCAGGAATGTCCTGTGTGATGTCCATCACTTTGATCATCAGCTCCTATATAAGTTCCCTCCTCTTATTACATCAATTTTCCAGTTCCCCGTCAACCTTCGACCAGCTCCGCAGCCCCCTTTATATCCCACTCAATGGCGTCCAGCACTTGAAAGGCTCGTGGATACACGATATGTACGATCATGACCACACCCGGCCGCTGCAGCGTAACCTCATAATCATAGGCATCGTTTCGATAGGTATAAGGAAAGTTCTGATCCGCATTCACGATTTCAAATACGACAACCTCCACACGCTGCTTCAAAAATGATTCCGGCAAAGGAGCGTCGCTGGCATCCAGCTTTAAATTTTGTTGCAAATATAAAGCGGCCGTTTCTATCGCTTCATCTGGCGCTAACCTAAGCAAGCCTTCGCCAAACGCCGCCGGATCAAGCTGCTGCGCTGCCGCATGTGCAGCTCGATTGACCGCGTGCTTGCCTAAAAACAAGGTGCGCATGGCAAGCTCTTCCTCCACTTGCAGCAGATGAATCGAAATCCATACCGTCATCATGACCACGATAAGCAGCAGCTTGTACATCGATTCACCCGCTTCCTTCGCTTATGGTACATATTCACTCATTTTCATTCCGGACGCTCGCATCCGCTCATTTGATGGCGGCGGCGTCAGGCCGATTAAGCGGTCAATTTCAAATAAGTTCTCATACGGATAGCTCATCGTTAACGAAATGCCGGTTCCTCGAAGTAAAGGAGCATTCGGATTGGACGCTGCAAGCCCGCTAGTGGCAGTGAGCTCAAATACAATATCGTCGGGCCGCATGCCGAAACGGGCTAATCGCTGCCTGGACTGTTCCTGCATTTGCTCGCTTATGTAGCCGAAGCTCCCGCTAGCGCCTATTTCCAGCAAATAATCGACCTCTTGCTGCAAAACCGCTTGCCTGACGATCAGAACATGCTTATAAATCGGTGAAAACATGAGCCAGCATAAAAGCCCTGCAAACAAGACGAATATCAGTATTTGCTTCATGGGCTTATTCCTCTGATATGGCTGCTGATCGAGCTTCCCGCTCCATCGATCTGCTGCTTCATCCCCTCATCGCCTTCTGCGACGGCTTGATAAAGAATGATCACCGTTACAAGCAGCAGCAGCGATACAAGTATTCCGCGCATACCGGACACCTCCGCATATTTGCAAACTTAGGCGCCTAGCCTACGGAACTAGCTGTCCGATTCGCGTATTAGCCGAAGTTCCTTGCGTTGTTATTTGGCTCTTTGTTCCTGTCGTGTCCTGGGCGATGATTGTATTGAACAGGACGATAACGACAACGAGCATCATGACCGTCATCAAAATGTTGCGCATGCTACCACCTCCTTTCATTAGCCGACTGCAATAGTTTAGCTAAGGGACTGAAACAGCTTTTGCCCCTCTCTCACCCATGGGTAAATAAACACCTGAAAGGTGTACAAAATCGGTATGCCTGCGATAATAAACAAAAAATAAGAGGTCGATTCCTTACGGCTTTCCTTAGCCAGCTCGATTTTCTCTTTATAATCCTCAATGCGTACACGCAGCAGCTCATAGTATTGCGGACTCTCATGCAGTCGCAATGCATCTAGCGTCTCTACAAAGCTTAAGCCCTCTTCCGTTCCAAGCCTTTGCTTGAACCGCTGCAGCGCGCCTCCTGCGTCGTGATACCATTCAGCTAGAAGCTGCTCTAAGTCATGGCGCATCGTTCTTGTAAATGGGATGCAGCGCAGCAGCTTCGAATGGACGTGCAGCGAGGAATCGGATAAATAAAGCAGCTGCTTGCTTACTGAAAATATTTCTTTGGTCACCTGAAGCGCGCGCAGCTTATGGATGGATCGCAGCCATATTAAGTCGACATACAAAAACAGCATAACCATTAGCAAGCCCGGTCCTAAGTAATTGAGGGGGACATAGGCATTTATTCGTTCATGCCACAACGAAGCAATAAGAATGAGCCCGCCAATAGCAAGCATCAGAGAACGCCTTGCGATCACATACCATGCAGCGTCCGCCGTTACCCCACAGCCCGCGAGCAGCAGCGCTCTCTCCATAAAAGAAGAACGCTGTCTCGAAATACGAAGCAGCCTCAGCCATTTATCCGGTGCTTCCTTCGTTCGCCAGCTTAATACGGCTAGATGCTTCCACCGAGCCGGCCGCTGCGGCAAAAGCTGCAGCAGCGCATAAATCGCCGCAGCTCCAAATACATACTGGCCTACCATCAAGACCAGGCGTATCAGCTGCTCGGTCCATATCGTCATTCACGTTCTCCTTTCACATTTTTTTGCGAGAGAGCCATAATCCCATCAGAAACGAAGCAAATATGAGCACCATCGCATTTAGCAGCATATCTCGCCCCTCTGCATCAACGATGTAGTAGTGATAGGAATTATCCTTGTTATACCGAAGGTTGATTCCGATAAACAAAGCGAGAAACAGAATAGGCGAGAAGTTGGCTACCCGTATTTCAAGCAATCGGTTCCGTTCCTGCTCATTGGCTCGTCTCGCCTTGCGCATATCGGTCAGAAGCTCCTTTAAGCTGTCTGTTACGGGAACTCCCTCTACAAGCGCCACTCGCAAAATATTAACGAAATAGTCCGCCCATACATGGCCTAACGATGCCGCAAGCAGTCGCAGACTCGCCTCATCGTCGCCGCGTACGGAAAGATTGCGATAGAGCTGCTCAAAAACCGATTGCATCGGTCCAAGCAATCTTCTCTCCTCCACCGTGCGCTGCAGCGCAATCCGAATCTGCCGCTCGCCCGTAACGAGATAGCACTGGTAAAAAAGTTCCACCGCTGGCAAAAAATCGATTTGCGTCTGCATCCGCCGATGGATGAGCATCGTCCTGAGAGCCGTGTAGGGCAACAAGCCCAGTACGCCACCGAACAATATCGTTCCTTTCACGCTTTGAAAAAACACGCCGCCAGATGCGATCCCCGCAAGCAGCAGCAAGCCCGACAGGCAAGCAAAGGCAGCCGGCGTTATCTTTAAATGGAGCGTTTCTAGCAGCTCAGCTAAATGCTGATGCAGCCATTCATAACGTTTAAACCGTTCAGTCAGCCGCTTGCGCCAGCCCCTATTCGCTCGATACGCCAGCTTGCTTCTGAGCTGCTGCTCCTTCGACCAAATGAGGAACAAGTTGTACGATGCAATAAAAAACAAACAAAACAACAAGCATGCCGTCGCTGCTATCGAAAGATTATTCATCCATTTCGCCCCCGGTAGTGGGTTCCAGCTTAGCCCGCGCAGAGGGAGGAAATGGATACAGCCAGTCATCCTTCTCCTCGTCGAACTTTACCCAATCTCTCACATAGGCTTGTCCGGCTTCCCAGCACAGCTCGCCAATACGGCTGATTACCCTTCGTCCGCCTAGATAGCTCATTTCAATGCCTATCTCTGTTACATACTGCGTAATCCGTTTCGTCAGGCGCTCGGCATTCATGCCTCTGCCATCAAGCATGCACATGTCCGTAATCGCCTCTGGCACATCCTCCAGCCTATTGGCATGGACAGTCGTCATGCTCCCGGAATGGCCTCGCGTACAGGCCCGAACATAAATATTCGCATCCACGTCGCGTATTTCGGCATGGATGATGCGCTGCGGCGATTGCCTGAGCGCGAGCTTAAAGGCTTGATCCGAGCGATGATAGGAATCCTCTTCGTCCGCCATATATTCCACAATATTTTTGCTTGGAAAATCACGCCCGAGCATCATCTCGAATCGGCCCTCGATCGTAATGATCCGCTCCTCATCCGGAAGCTCCGCGATTAACGCCTTCATCAGATTTGTTTTGCCGGAATTGGTCGGTCCAATGATTACAAGATTAAATCTTGCGGCTAGTATCGCTCTGAGTAGCTGCTGTACCCGCGTATTCAGGGTCCTGTAAGCAGGCCTGCAAAGCGTCTCCAGACTAAAGCTGCGTACGGTGTAGAAGCGAATCGTCAAGGTCGGGCTCGCTGTAAAGCCAAAGCCTGTCATCGTCACCCGAGAGCCGTCCTGCAGCATGACCTCCGCCCATCGCTTGCGCGGATTAATGCGGTCATTATTGTAGAGAACCAAATTTTGCTGAATGCGCTCTACCTCACGAATGCTGTCAAAGCGGTAGGGGGATGGAGTCGTTAAACCATTCTTAACGATGAAGATACGCTCGCCGACAACCTGTATTTCCTCAAGCTCCGCCTTATCGGCAAGTACAAGTTCAAGCACGCTCAGACCTATGACTTCTGCAAACAATGCTTCGGCTAGCGATTGATAGGGATGCTGTACGTTTACTGCCCCATGCATGCGCAGTCTGATCAAACGATCCGTAATGACCGCCAGAACCTGCTCGCGCTCTTGCGGATAGCCAAGCACGGCACGATTTAACGTCTCGCTGTATAGCCTGCGCTCTTCCTCGCCCAGTCCCTGGGGCGCGCTTAAATAGGTTCTGATATCATCAGCTAGCCTCGCAAACTCCCCTTGTGCGTCAGCTGTCAGGTAAGAAGGCTCCGACGCTGCCTCAAGGCTCTCTTTCTCCGATTGCATTTGTGCTGCAAATTCGGATGGCGAAAAACGATTTTGCTGCGCGCTCACGAGCTTGTACCGTTGCGATGCGCAAGCAGCTTCCGATACCACGGCTGAACGGAAATCGAATTCACCTTACCGCGAATCCCATGCCTCAGCATCATTAATTTGGCTGGCTCTCGCATCGTTTGCTTCCCTTCCGTATCTTCCTTCAGCCACTGCGCATAGGTGCCATTATCCAATTGGCTAAAAACCGGCTCGCTTAATTTAAGTTGACCAAGTGCCGAAGTACCGAGCTCTTTGCATATATGCTTCATCTGATAACCTCCATTTCTCCAAGGACCGTTGATGATGACTGATTCATAATGCTCGGGGGAAACCCCGAATAAAGGCGATACCTGACCAATCCATCGCTTGCCGTCCTCTTGAAAATGCGAAAGGGCAGGCGTTGTAACGAGAATTCGCGAGCTTGCTCTCCTGATGGAGCAAATCGTAGCTGCATTGTCCCAATATGCGCCTACGTCCAGAACAATAAGCGCGAAGGCCTGCTCTGCAATCGTCAGCAGATGCTCTGCCTCCTCTGGCGTGAAATACTCGGCCTGATCCCTCATGAGGTTGCCGAACAGCACCTGCAGATTAGGCTGGCCGGGTACCGGATAAGCAGCTCGACGCAGCTTCTCCGGCGTCAGCGTAAACGAGCGCAGCTCCGGACGAAGCTTGTCCAGCGTAATCGTCGGCTCGTCTACGCCTATATAGCGGTGGATCTTCGCGCTCTTGAGATTGAGGCATAAATATCCGATAGGCTTGCCGCTTTCTTCCGCAATTCGGTAAGCTGCAGCAAACGCCGCTGTCGTCGTTCCTATATTGGGCGTTGTTCCAATAAAAACGGCTAGTGGCGCCAAAGCTCCGTTCACGACCTATCAGCCTCCCCGCCTGCAAGCAGCTCAAGCGACAAAGGACTATAAGCGACAACGAGCTTCAATTCGCCGCTCTTGCATAAGCTATCCAGCCTAAGCCATTGCTCCTCCGTTAAGTTTACGTTTATGTAATCGATCATCCCGTTCGCTTCCCGCCTTGAAGCATACATTTGCTCCTTGTTACCCTCAGCCAGCGAAAATAAATTCGGATTGTCCATATTATCGATCTCCACGTTGCCAGATGTCTTCACCGAGGCTACCGTGACTGCTTCTGGGTAGAGGCGTATAGAGGGAGAAGACTCTCCCGATGCATACAGCAGCACCTTATCGCCCGCTCTAATTCCGTTCGAAATCGAGCGGATATACTCCTTCGGAATTTGAAAGGTCGATTCGAAGCGCTTGGGCTGCAAATAATAATCGTCGACCTTCCAAATCAATAACGGCTCCCCCTTGCCTAATGGGATCACCGCTTCCTTCCCTGCAGCATGCTCCAGCTTGACGACCATATCGGAGACAAAAGCGCCTTGAGGAACCATTTGATACTCCAGATCGCTTTCCTTAAGTCGCTCGCCCGCTCCAATAAACCGTTTCGGAACAAGTACGGCAACCGTCTCCTCCTTCTTGATTTGAATTCGCTGCAACTCATACATGCCATAAACCAGGCTTGCCGAGAGCACCGCTGCCGTTAAGCTGATGATCGCATTCCGTCTCCTTTTCATCTCCACTCCTCTCTGAGCATAAAAAAAAAAGAACGCACCGGCAGCCATCTAAGGCGTACCGCGTGCGTTCTTCGCATAATAAAGCTCATTTATAAGTTAGCAATAAGTAATTGAGTTCATAATAGCAAATTAAACTTTCATTTGTCTATCATTTTTTTCCTGAATTTATCAAAATCCAACTAAAGTCGACAAAAAAAGCCATTCAGCAAGAGGAATCCTCTTTTAGACGCTAAATAGCTCGCTTTTACTAAAAATCAATTAATCCAACGCTAATCAATAAAGCATCGTCAACCTTACGCATCGTTTCATCATCCAAATGTGTAATTTTGTCGGTGAGGCGCTGCTTGTCAATTGTTCGAATCTGCTCAAGGAGTACAACTGAATCACGATCAAAACCATGAGCAGCAGCATCCATCTCAACGTGAGTTGGCAGCTTTGCCTTCTGAATTTGAGCGGTGATTGCAGCTACGATGACCGTAGGGCTGAAGCGATTACCAATATCATTCTGAATGACCAGTACGGGGCGAACACCGCCCTGCTCCGATCCGACGACTGGCGATAAATCCGCAAAAAACACATCTCCGCGTTTTACAATCAACCTCTACACCCCGCTAACGAGACGGCCTAACGTATGATCTGCTTCTTCCTCCGCTTGAAAAGCTTCCGAGGCCATGTTCAGGTTTATTTTCGCCATTTCCATATACCCGCGCTGCATGGATTCTCGAATTTGACGTTTTTTGCGCTCCACCAAATACAGCTTCATGGCTTGCCGAATAAATTCGCTGCGGTTGGAGTTTTCCTTGGCAACAATCCCGTCAACCTCCTCCAGCAAATGATCTGGCAGGCTAATCATGATTCTTTTGGTATTTTGTACATTGGCCACCGAACTCGCACCCCCAAAACTTTTCCAAAACCATATTACTCATTATGACATTATATTGCCGTCGCTATACTTCAACATATCTATGATCGTCGTATATCAAATATGCTGTATGTTTTCATGTATAGTCCTTATAGATGATCTAACTTACTACATTCGTGAGATTTGGCGAAAATCCTCTTCTTTTACGAAAGAATGCAGATGAAGATTTTGCTAATTCGATTTAAGCTTGCAATAAAGGGTTATAAATTGCCATAATTTGGCGACCGCGTACATATACCCGAGGCAATCGTACAGCAAGCATGCAAATGACTTCATAGTTGATCGTGCCAAGCTGCTGTGCCACTTCTTCTACCGTTATAACCGCATCGCCTTGTCGACCAATAAGCACAACCTCCTCGCCCTGCCCAACCGGCAAAGGTACCGCTTGCGAAACAGCAGGATCAAGCGCAATCATGCATTGGTCCATACAAATGGTGCCAAGAACCGGTACTTTCACGCCGCGCACAAGCGCGTGCGCCTTGCCTGACAGCATGCGGCTGAAACCGTCTGCATATCCAATCGGAAGCGTACCGATACGCTCTTCGCCTTTAGTTACATAACGCGTGCCATAGCTGATTCCCCAGCCCGCAGGCGCTGTTTTTGCCATAACGACTTCCGTCTTCAGCGACATAACAGGCTCAAGCTCGATGCGCTGCTTATTAACCTCGTCTGAAGGCAATAGTCCGTACATGCTTATTCCGAGCCGCAGCATGCCTCCAGCAAAGTGCGGCGTATCTATACCCGCAGCACTATTGGCCGCATGAATAATAGGGATAGGCAAGCCTTGCTGCTCAACATATTCAGCCACTTCACGAAATCTGTCATATTGAAGCTTCGTATACTCCTTGTCAGCTTCGTCTGCGCGAGCGTAGTGCGTAAACATCCCTTCAACCTCAAGCTGCGGAACCTGCAGGGCCCTCTCAATAAAGGACACTGCGGCAGCCTTACCGATCACGCCAAGACGTCCCATGCCGGAATCGATCTTGATGTGTACCTTAAGCTTTCGTCCGCTGCTATCAGCGGGAAGCATAGCAGCAGCCTCTAAAACATCTTCTCTAAATAAACTGATCGTAACATTGTGATCTCTTGCAACAGACAAGGCATCCGCAGCCACGAAACCAAGCACAAGAATCGGGGTTTGGATGCCTGCCTTCCGTAATTGCAATGCTTCATCAAGAAAAGCAACTCCAAAATAATCTACGCCAAAGCGTTCCGCTTCACGCGCCACTTCGACCGCGCCATGCCCGTAAGCATTCGCCTTGACCGAAGCCATTAGCTTGCATCCCTCCGGGAGAGCATTGCGGAAAGCTTGTAAATTATGTCTTAAAGCATCTAATGATAGTTCAACCCTGGTCGGGCGATAAAACGATTCCAAGCCTTTCACCTTCTCCTCATCTGGCAGCCATAACAGTCCGAGCAGCAAACATCAATAGCAATAATGTTATACGTTGCTGCTGCGACTGTCAATGAAACGAACCCCGGAAATGGCTAGTACGTCTTGGAAATTCTGCTGTTTCCCAGCTTTATTTCCCGATTTCACCCTGAACCGACTGCGCGATCTTTATCATTTCGGTTTCAGGCAGATTGGCGCTTGTAAGCCGGAATTGATGACCCTCGTATGTCCAAATGAGCGTTTGCTGCTCATCGCCGCTCAGCTGCCCCATCGTAAATCCGAGATCAACCAGCAGTCCTGGCACGTACGATGTTGCCACATCTTTTGGCTCCGTTTGAATAAGCGTATAGCTGTAATCGCCTGTGTAACGGCTCATTAAGCCTGGATTGCCGCCAAATACGATATCGACTAATTCTGGTTCCGATACGCCATCAGGTGTGTACGAAGGAGTCATAGCAGTGAAATCTGCTTCCTCTTCCGGTTTTGCCCCGGTTGCTGCATCGTCTCCTTCATTTTCAGCCGCGTTGGCCGCGTTGCCGCTGTCGTTCGTTTGGTCATTTCCGTCTACTGCAGAGTCTTCTTCTGTCGCATTGCCGCTTTGATTCCCTTCGTTATCAGGTGCTGCTGCATCCTCATTTGCATCTACACTCGTATTGCCATTCGTAGTATCTGTTGCATTGCTATTGCCTGATGCAGCATTTCCATCTTCCTCAGGCGTCGTCATCGTCGGCTCTTCCGTCGTTTGGCTGGAAGGAGCAGCATTCATATTTGCCTCTGTTTCGAATACAGCCTTGTCAAATTTGGGGCCGAAGTCAAACTTGTCAAACTTCACCTCAACCATAACCGCTGCGTTTGTATCGCTGACTTCCACCTGAACCGGCTTGTAATCCGATTTATTCAGCCAAATTTTTTGGCGGGCCAGGGAGCCGTTATTATAATTTGCCATTACATCAAATACGTAAGCATCGTCATCAATAACAAACTGACGTGAATTATCCACTAGAATGCTCTGAATGAGCGTTTGGTATAAGTAGACTTGCCCTTGATTTTGCGGCCAGTCGCTTTGGAAGCGGAACACTTTATTCAGCTTCGGAGTGAGTACGAATACGCCGTCGTCATTGCGAAGCACAATTTGTGTAATATCCTTCTCTTCGTTCGTCAGCTTGATCCGATAGTATTGCGGCTTTTGATAGGAAACCTCCACTTTATACTCAAGTGGCTGCTGTCCTGTACGCAGCGTCATCGTACCGCTTCCTTGATAGCTCTCCATGCTGTTTACTACCTTGTCGAGCTCCTTAACCACGGACTCGGCGTCCTTCGTTCCGCAAGCAGCTAATACTAATGAAAAACATAATAATATTGCCGCGGTCCATGTCATGCGACGCATGTAATCATCCCCTCTGCACATTGTTTTTTACTGGCTGATAACATGTCTATGAGGGGACTTGACCAATTATGCGGACTGGCATGTGCTTGACCAAATTTTTAATTTTCACTCAAGCATACTTTAGAGCCGAGAGACTGCGTACGTCGCGGAATTTGTACATCGTACCATACGGGCCGGAGTGCATCTTGAAGGTAGTATTTAAAATAGAATGGGGCTGTCTAAAAAATAGATAAATCTACTTTTTAGACAGCCCCTTTAGTTTTAGATTAAGCTATTTTAAAAGATTGGATGATCTCGTCGCCTGTAGCCTTCCATTCGTCTAATTGCTCCTGCAAGCAGTTGAAGCTAACGATGATCAACTGGTCGTCAACGACGGTAAATACCATATAATTGTAAACACTAGCGTTATCTCCTTCAACTGTAACTACAAAAGAGAGATACCCTGCTTTCTTTCCATTAATGTCAGCAATGCCATCCTCCATCCACTCTGTTGCGATTGGTTGATACGTCGCGACCATCTGATCCTTAAACGCTTCAAGCTCTTCTTCTTTCAACGGACTGCCCGTCTCGCTCAAAGCAACGTTAATGTTGCCTTCTTCATTCGTAAAGACTTCTTTCGGAGCGTTTCCGGTAGGATATTTGATTTGCTTCATGTCGTCGGACATGATGACGAATTGTTCAGGAATGCGGATCGTAGCAAGGCCGGACATAACGCTTTGCTCTTTGAGCGCGATTGTTCCTTCTGGCGTCGCAGTTTCTTCCGCCGAGTTTTCCGGAGTAGGAGAAGCCTTTGTGTCAGCCGCAGCCTCAGGAGTAGCGGTAGTGTCGACAGCTTCAGTAGGTTCATTGGCTGAATCATTTTGGTTTTGGGAGCATCCTGTAACAATAACGGCAAATACGGTAAGAACGATAACAAACAGCTTTTTCAAAATAATTTCCTCCACGTCTCTATTTATTGTTGCTTTCATCCACCTGGGATCGGAGGATATAATTTTCAAACATGATATCGACACATTAAAGGTCATACTTAATACTTTTTCAGGAAAAAGTTTGGAAATAAGTACTTTTGCACTAATTTCTATAAGGATCATTTATGCGGACTAGTTTGACAAGCATGACAAGCTAGGTGCTTTTTTTCAGATCATGGTGATGAGAATTCATGCTATCCAGCAAAAAAAAGCCGCTTAGAAACGGCTCTTTTTAATAGATTGCTGTGAGGATATGTGGCAATTCAATTGCGATTTCTACTCGGCAGACGTTATCGTCTCGCCCTGTATAGGCTTGATTCCGTCCTTCCAGTTAATATTTATTGACCGGGACTCAAATAAATGCGCGCCATCGGACACCTGAAAATGAAGATGCGCCTCGCTCGAGTTGCCTGAATTGCCGAGCTTGCCCATCTCATCTCCGCGCTTGACCTGATCGCCTGCTTTTACTATGATGGAGCCTTTTTTCATATGAGCCAGATAGCTGTATTCGCCGTTGCCATGATCAATAACGACTACATTGCCGGCTGGCGCTTTCTCATTCATAACGCCGACGGGCTCGTTATCTGGAATATCGTTCACGACGGAGACAACTTTCCCATCTGCTGGCGCAAGCACAGGTTGACCGAAGGCATAATAGCTTTCATTTTTTAGCGGATCGCCTTTGTAGGAATATCCATCCTTGCTCTGTACGATGTCGTAGGCATACCGCTGGCTCTCATGATCATAGTGGTAGTTAATAAGAGCATTCTCTCCTCCCCAATAAACAAACCAATCGCCACGGAGCGGCCAATCGTAAACAACTTTTGTCTTTTTCTCATCCGTTTCCGGCCAATAGGCAAGCGCCTTGATTTGCAGCCCCATGATTACTCCTTCGTCACTAAATACAGCCGAAAGGCCCTTTTCTTTGGTATCGCTAACCCAATTTCGCATTTTGCCGCCATTATGCTGCAGGACAGATGCCTCGTTGAATGACTCGATCCCCTTCACAAATTCCTTCGCACTGGTCGAGAATTCCGCTTTAGTCAATTGTTTCTGGAATTCTGCGCTCATCCGGCTATAAATGGCGTCATATTTGCCGTCAAGCAGCGCTTGAGGCAGATCCTCCGGCTTCAACACATCTTCCACTCCCTCCGCTGTACCTGCAGGATCTGCCGTGGCTTCCGCATTCGCAGCAGCCGGACTGCCGGCCCTATCACTGTTGTTTGTCGCCGTGTTATTCCCACCTCCACAAGCTGTAAGGAGAACAGCCAGTACACCTGCTGCCATTGCCGTTTTGCCAAAGGTAGTGAGCCCGTTAAACGTTTTGCTCTGAGCTTTATTCATTGATACTTCCCCGCTTTCTTTCAAAATCAATTTGGTCTCCCTCATTTTAACAACGAAGTCTTATGCTTAACGAAACGCTCGATTACTTGATCCTTAACTTTCATCCGCCAAAGCAGCGAACGAATTAAGCTTCCGTTAAGACAACGTTTGGTTTATGTCAAAAAATTTCATGCTATGATGGATTAAATGACGATTTTGACGAAGGGAATGAAAGAATGAACGACGCGGCTATTTTGCTTGTCGACGATGAGCAATCCATTCTAGAGCTTCTGATGACAGTACTCCACAAGGAGGAGTATACGAATGTGGATACCGCCATCACGGGAGAAGCGGCTATTGCAGCCTGCGAAGCTAAAACCTATGATTTGATCGAATTGGATGTCCTTCTGCCTGGACGCAGCGGAATCGACATCTGTCCTTTTCTCCGACAAACGACGAATGCCCCTATCTTATTTCTAACCGCTCGAACGACCGATTTCGATAAGCTGACCGGCTTCGCTGTAGGCGGTGATGATTACATAACAAAACCATTCAACCCGCTTGAGGTCGTCGCACGCATCCGCTCTCATCTGCGCCGTTACCTTGCTTCCGCAAGCCTGCTAGCCAGTGAAGCAGAGCCAGAGAGACTCTCAGGCAGGGCATCTGCTGTATACGACTATGGACGGTTTCAGGTCGATGAAGCGGCAGGAGAGCTGACGGTCGAGCAAAAATCGGTATCCTGCCCTGCACTCGTATTTCAATTGCTGCTCTTCTTGTGCAAAAATCCAAATCGCATCTTCAGCAAAAGCGAGCTGTATGAATGCGTATGGGGCGAGGAATCGCTCCATGATGACAATACCGTTATGGTCCATATTCACCGCATTAGGGAACGGATCGAACCGGACCCATCGAATCCGCGCTATATCGTCAATGTGAGAGGACTTGGCTACAAGCTCATCCAAAACGAAGCAAGGAGAACCCATTCATCATGAACATAAAACGCCAGCTAACGATGCGGTTTGTCCTCCAGCTCGCAATCGCCGGCTTGGTTGTCCTTCTGATTGCAGCCATAACGGTCCTCTGGGTCGTTAAACGCTTTGCCGATATTAGCGTTTCCCATGATTTCGCCTCGGTTGGACTGGCTCGGCTCGTAGAATCGTCCGAGCTTGGCCAAAATGGCATACGATTCGATCCGCATCTGCTCGAGCAGGTAAAGAAAAACGATGGATGGCTGCAAAGCTTGGACGAAAATGGCCAAGTCGAGCAATCATACAATACACCCAAAGACGTTCCTCTGCGATATAATCCAGGCGAGCTGATTGCATACTGGAAAGGTGAAAAGCCATATCCTTATCATCTTTATTTGTGGATTCAAGACAAGGGCAGCAAGCGTTACACGCTGTTATACGGTGCCCCAAACCAAATCGACCCTTTATTAAACGAAGCCAGCATCAGCGGAAAATTATCCTCAGGCGGCAAGCTGCTGCTTTCAGGCGAAACAATGGCGCAAATCGAGCTGCTTGGCGGCTTCGTTCAATTGCTTGACTCAGCCGGCAATGAGCTTGCTTCCTATAACAGGCCTGAATCCATTCCGGCTAACTATACGCTTCAAGAGCTTTCACTCCGTACGTTATACAATGAGAGATACGGTTACCATTTCGCTTCCTCCTATGAGGATAAGACCGGCCATACATGGGTAGTCGGACTGCCTAATGCCAGAAGCAGCACTGGAGGAAATAACCTGCTTGTTCCAGAAGAAGCAAAAGTGGTGCTAATCGGCATAATCGCCATGTTCACAGCCATTCTAGTCTTATTCCTGCTGCTATCTCTATGGAATGCGCATCGTTTCGGCGTGCCGATGCTTCATATGCTGACTTGGCTCGATACGCTGGGCAAAGGCGAATACAAAGAGCCTGCTGATCACAAAGGCGTCCGCCACAGCCGAACGCACTTGGGCAAGTGGCGTCGCCGTTACCGCGTCTTTGCAGAGGTTATGCATTCGATCGATCAGCTATCAGACACCTTACAGCGCGACCAAGCCTTGCGGCATCAGACCGATAGTTTGCGTGAGGAGTGGATTGCCGGAATTACGCATGATTTGAAAACGCCGTTGTCATCTATTACAGGCTACGCGCATTTGTTAGCGGAGCCTAAATATGAATGGTCGGTGGAGGAGGTGCGCAAATTTTCCAGCAGCATGCTCGACAAATCAGCACATATGGATGTTCTGATCAGTGATCTTGCGATGACATATCGATTGAAAACCGGCGTCCGTCCGCCTGAGGCAGAGGAGGTTGACTTAAACAGCTGGCTGCGGGGAGCGCTTGAGAAAGCAGCAGCCAATCCCGAGTTTGGCGTAGATCGAATAGTGTTTTACGAATCGCAGAGAGCAGTGGTCGTTAACTTATACACCCCATGGCTAGAGCGGGTGGTCAACAACTTGACGGCCAACTCCTTGCTTCACAACCCATCGGATACGGTGCTCACCGTCAGTATTTTGGCAGATGAGGGATTAACGATACAATTTGCGGATAACGGTACTGGAATGGATGAGGATACATTAAATAAGCTTTTCGAGCGATACTATCGAGGTACGGATACTTCCTCAACGCCTAATGGGACTGGACTTGGCATGGCCGTATCCAAAGGGCTGATCGAGTCTATGGGCGGTCGAATCACTGTAGAGACAGCCTTGGGGAGAGGCACCATCATCCGATTAATTTGGCATTAAACAGAATAACGGAATGGACATTATCTATGAAAAAATGAGGGTTATCCCTGCAGGCCCCTTATGCGACAGCCTTAGGGATAACCGAATAAGCATGCTGCTTACACGCTTGCTTTTTGAAGCTGAGGCACCTCAAAGGTTATCGTTGTTCCCTCCTCGCTTTTGCTAGAAATGCTTAGCCCCGCACCGTACAAAGACAGCAAGCGCCTGTGGATATTGATAAGTCCGACCCCCGTTCGCTTTCTTTGGTCATGGCTCTGCAACAACGTACTTGTCTCGCTTTGCTTCATCCCTACCCCATCATCCGAAATGGAAATGATCAGCTTTGCTTTCTTATATCTAATGCTCAGCACAATCGTGCCTCCTGCTGCCTTTTTCATTACGCCGTGCCGTACTGCATTTTCGACTATCGGTTGTATGCTAAGCGGAGGAATAAACCCTTTTAACGGCTTATCTATTTCGAAAATGACTCGAAGCCGCTCCCCGAAGCGCGCTTGCTCAATCGCTGTATATGCTTGAACCAGCTCCAGCTCCTTCTCCAAGCTCACAACCTGCTCGCGATTTTGAAAATCAAAGTTGCTTCGCAAATAATAACTCAAATCCATAAGCAATTCCGAAGCTTTCTCGGGATCGGTATGACAGATCGATATGATCGTATTCATCGCATTATATAGAAAATGCGGCTTGATTTGGGCTTGTAAAAAAGCCATCTCCGAACGAATCGCCGCTTGCACCGATTGACGCAGCTCAAGCAGCGTCCGCACACGCACGCGCAGTACAGCGCTGTCGACAGGCTTAGTCAGAAAATCGTTCACTCCGGCGCTGAAGCCCACTCCAATATCGCCTTCGAAATTTCTCGCCGTGAGCATAAGTACAGGAAGCTCCGATAACGCAAAGCGTTTACGTATTAATCTGCAAAGCTCGAGTCCGGACATTTCCGGCATCGTCCAGTCCGTAATAACGAGATCGATACGCCGCATGCCAGCCAGTACCTCCAAAGCATCAGCTCCATTATCAACCGCGATGACCGAATAATGGTCTATCGAAAGCAGATTGATCAAAACCTGCAAATTGACCGGATCATCATCAATAATGAGTACCGTATATGGGGAAGCAACATTCCCATGAACGATCGCAGCAGCCGTTTCTTGTGCAGCCGTTTGAATGAGCTCCTCTCCTTGCTCTTCGATCAAAGCTGCTTTGTTAGCAGCGATGATGCTTGCCGATGGCAGAGTAAAATAAAATACGGAGCCTGTACCCGGCTCGGATTGCACGCCAATCTGCCCGCCATTCAGCTCGACGAGCTTTTTCGTGATGCTCAGCCCTATTCCCGTTCCGCTGTAACCCCCTTGCAGATCCATTGCAGCCGCGCTGTTGTAAGGTTCAAAAATATCGCTCAGACGATCCCAAGCCATTCCGATGCCCGTGTCCCTCACGCTGATTTCCACCATCTGGTCTCTCACTTTCGCAGATATGCCGATCTCGCCTTGATGGGTAAATTTCACCGCGTTGCCAAGCAGGTTAAATAGGATTTGCCGAAGCCTATCCTCATCCGTATCCAGCAGAGGGAGGTGTTCAGGCCACTCCTGCGTAAGGCTTATCCCTTTCTTGTCCGCTAAATGTCCAATGACCTCCAGCACTGACTGCGCGGTTGCCGGAAGGTCAATGGCTTGCCGATTTAAGACCAGCTCCCCGTTGCGCAAAGTCGAAAAGTCCAAAATATCATGAATAAGGTAGTTCAGCCTTCTTCCCGTCGAAACGATCATCGATAGCTGCCGCGATTGATCGGGGTTCGTCGCCCCCGCTACCCCCTCGAGCAAAGATTCTGCAATATTTACGATGGCGTGCAGCGGCGTACGAAGCTCATGCGAGGTATTCGCCATAAACTCGTCCTTAAGCCCATCCAGCGTCAATAGCCTTCGCGATAGCTCCTCCACTTTATAAAAGGAATGAGAAAACTGCCGAGACAGCATGACAACCTGAACGATAACGAATATAAGAAGCTCAAAAGAAAGGAAGAAGAAACTTCCTAGCAAACCAAATACATTCATTAAATTAACCATGGCGTACACCAGAATGCATATGGCGCTCAACAACAAAAAAAACGCATCGCGCGAGCGGTGAAGCACTCCCTTAACAAGCGAGTAAATCAGTACGGCATTTATAAAAAAAGAGGGTGCTAATGCGAGCGGAAACCACTCGGAGTATGGCAATGTTGGCAATAATATGGCAGCAATAATGGCGGCAACTGTAATCATGTTGCATCCTCGCCATAAAGCTTTGCCAACGGCATGCGGAACGGATACATTCACGTAATGCAAAAGAAAGTAATACGCGCATGTCGCGGATATACTTTGCAGCTTCAAGATCCATTCATAATTCAGCTCCGGCAACGCTATCGCTACCAATTTCTCACCATGCGTCAATACATAAACTAATATAGATAGGCAAAACAATGCCAAATAAAGCAATGAGCGCTCCTGCTTCCGCATAAAAAACAAAAGAAGAAAGAAGACAGCAAATAAGGAGAATCCGCCGACATTCAAAAAATCGCCAAACAACGCCAGCTCGCGGCTCTTCCGAATGTCATCCTCATGTCCAAACCAAATGGGATATATCATCCCGCCCGATTCATAAATGTAATTGGAAACTTGAACGATAACCTCAACCTGGTTGCCTTCTACCGATACAAAGCCTACATAAGGGATGTTATTGGGCCTTCCTGCTTCCTTAGATGCGCTCGGCCTTCCGCTTCCCCCTGCTTCCCTGCCATTAAGAAACACTTTATTAGCCATCCGAATGTTCGTTGTACGAATGCCGTATAAAGTCTCATTGTCCTTGCTGCTCAGCTCTACTCTGAGTCTATAGGTACCGAACCCTGCAGCCTCTGGATGGCCAGATTCCGAAATATAGCTATTCCACTCGCCAGGCACAGGAAAAAGACCTGTAAGCTCAGGCCTCTTGAGCGCTGAAGACGCCGTTTCAGCAAAATGCTCAGGCGTCAGCAGCTGATTGCGATAAAACTCCCATTCCCCATTTAGAGCCACATTGCCGTCAGATTCGAAATTCCAATTCCGCAAATCAAGGGCACCCGCACTGGACTGCGGCTCTCCTTGACTCGCTATATTATAAAAATAACCATAAATAGGAAAAGATGAAACTATAATGAAAAATAAAATGATCGCCCACCATTTCTTTGTCATCCGATTATTGCCTTTTTGCATAAAGCCCCCTACATCTTTTCATCCATATCCCGTATATTTCCACATTTATAATACCATGGAGTAGAGATATGGACTACTAGGGAGCATGTAATGGACTGCTAGAGAACATGTAAGGACTGCTAGAGAACATGGAGACAGCACTAGTCTTCCTCTTTCTTGAGATCCTCCAGCAGCAGCTGCAAGTCGGGATTCGCTGGCGGTTCCTTCAGCTCCAAGCTCCGCAAAGCTTCTACTGCGATTTGGAGCACCGCATAATTGCGATACCATCTATTATCAGAGGGCACCACATGCCATGGCGCTTCTTTGCTGCATTTCTCGAACAGCTCCTCGTAATACCCGCGATACTGCTTCCATGATTTGCGCTCCAATAAATCGGAAGGATCAAACTTCCAATTTTTGCTCGGGTCCTCGATTCGGCTTATAAGCTTCTCAAGCTGGAACTGCTTCGATATATGCAAAAAGATTTTGACCACCTTCACACCGCGATCGGACAGCAAGGCTTCGAAATGATTAATATGCTTAAACCGCTGCTTGGCCTCCTCGTCCTTCACCTTTCCATGCACTCTCGTTATGAGCACTTCCTCGTAATAGGAACGATTAAAGACAGCGATTTGGCCAAGGGCGGGAACTGCGTGATGCGCTCTCCACAAAAAATCATGACTCGCTTCCACCTCCGTAGGCGTCTTGAAGCTGTGGGCAGATATGCCATGCGGATGCAATCCAGCAAACACTTTCTTAATAACCCCATCTTTTCCGCTGCAATCCATGCCCTGAAAAATAAACAGCACCGCCTGTTCCTTGCCAGCGGCGAGCTTCTCCTGCAAATGCTGCAGCTCCTGCTCAAGCTCCGCAATCTTCTGAGCAGCCTCATCCTTGTTTAGAAAACGGCCTGTATCCTTCGGATCGATATCGGTCAAATCCACCTTTTTCCTGGCGGGCAGCCTATAGCTCTTGGACATTCACATCACAGCCTTCCCTATCATTATTTATTTATTAGTATCCCACTAGGCTTTCTTCTAAACAAATATCCGATCGCAATTTTGGCGCACCATAGCGCGAAGACGCAGAAGATAGCTGACCATACAAAGGCCGGTAAAAACGTTACTCCGCTTAGGCTAGCTGCATCTCCTGCAGAAGCAGGCTCGGTAACCGCAATATAAAATAAAATAAACGGACTAATGACTGACTCCACCAGACAAATGAATGCGAGCAGCAAATAATAACCGGTCCGCAGCCAGCTTGGTGCAGCAAAATAAATAAGTACCGTCAATGCCGTAAAACCCGCGCTCCAAGCCATCCCATACCCATTTCGAACAAATAGAGCAAGCGCGACTCCCGCTGCTGCCGCAATTAAGGCGAGTCCAAAGCGGTCCTTTCCTTTCGCATGCAAAAAGAAAAGCAGCAAGGAAAACAACGCCGAGCCGGTATAGCCCGCGAGCGCTATCGGAATGATCATCCAGCTGTTAGTATACGCCGTATAGGTCACACCGCTCTGGTCAGCGTACAAGTAAATGTGCATGACGCTCCCCTTAAGCAGAAGCGTCGCAACTGCATGGGCAAGCTCGTGGACCAATGTATTTACGTTTTGAAAAAATGCCGAAAAGGGAATGAATCGGGTCAAAAAAATCGTAACGATAAGGATAACCGCCATTCTAAGCCAAGAAAACATGCATCAGCCTCCAATCCTCTGCTTTTATTTTAACTCATCATACGGATGAGAAAGATTTATTTTTCAAACGATCCTTAAATGGGTAAGAATAAGAATAGAAGCGAGAGGAGAGATATTATGGGACGTTACATTGAGGTTGAAAAAAACGTAAGGCTTTACGTTGAGGATATCGGCTCCGGCACCCCCGTCATCTTCCTGCATGGCTGGCCGCTGAGCAGCCAGATGTTTGAATACCAGTTCACTCTGCTGTCCGAGCAGGGCTACCGCTGCATCGGAATTGACCAGCGCGGCTTCGGCAAATCTCACGCACCAGCAACGGGCTACGACTATGATCGGCTTGCAGATGACGTAAAAGCGGTTGTCGATTATTTGAAGCTGGATCAGGCTTATCTGGTCGGCTTCTCAGTAGGCGGAGCGATCGCTGTCCGTTATATGGCGCGCCATGGCGGCTATGGCATCCGCAAGCTTGCGCTGCTTGGCGCGGCTGCTCCTTCGTTCACGCAGCGGGATGATTTTCCGCATGGCATGAAGAGGGAAGATGCCGATGCCCAAATCGCCGCTGTCAAAAAGGACCGTCCTCAGCTCCTGCGCGATTTTGGGGAGAAGTTTATGGCTAAAGCATCGGATGCGGAAGCGATAAGCGTGCCCTTTAAGGATTGGCTGCAGCAGCTGGGTCTGGAAGCCTCCGCTTGGGGAACGGTTCGAACGTTCGAATCGCTTCGCGACGAGGACTTGCGCTCCGATATACTGCAAATCAAAACGGCTACCACGATTTTCCAAGGCTCGCTCGACACGATCTGTCCGCCTGAGTTTGCGAAGCAGCTGCTGGAAGGCATTGACGGCTCGACGCTCGTAACCTTTGAGGAAAGCGGCCATGGCATGCTTTATGATGAGCCTGCCAGATTCAATAAAGAGCTTATGGAGTTTTTAAAATAGACATAAAAAAGGCGGAGCAGGATAACACCTGTTCCGCCTTTTTTTGCGTTTTGGAAGGTTGAGCGATTCCGGCTTCGTTTAGTGGTTAGGGGCGGTCTCGTCCGCTTGCTGCTCATGATACTTAGCCAATAGGTAGTGGAAGCGCTGGAAGTCGCTCGTCAGTACTTTAATTTTTCTTTTTATTCTTACTTTCTTCTTAGGATCATTATCGCCGTTCATAAGCAGATCGATATTTTTATCCAGCTTCTCCCGCAGCGTGAGAATAAGGCCGATTGCAATATGTGATCTAGCCAGTTCCTGCAAA
This sequence comes from Paenibacillus sp. PL91, assembly GCF_012935325.2. Lineage (GTDB taxonomy): Bacteria > Bacillota > Bacilli > Paenibacillales > Paenibacillaceae > Pristimantibacillus. The sequence goes on along the minus strand of NZ_JABBYG020000015.1, from coordinate 110,256 downwards.
TCCGCAGCGAGCGCTTCGCCAAGATGATCCATCGTTTGCTGCTGCCTGCGCAATTTTTTTTCTATCCGGATCTGCTCAGGTGTGAAGTCCTCACGAAAATCTTGGCCAGGCACCTGATTCCAAAATTCATTCCATTCCTCTAACTGACCAACCTCGAACAATAAATATTTATGAAAGCCGCATAACCATGCGGTACAGCTCGTGTTTCGCTTCTGGCAGCCCACGCCGTCAAGCAAATGCCGACAACCGTTGCAGCAGGAGCCGCTGTTTGCGATGCAAACCTTGCAAATATGATCCGCACCCAGCTCACTTAATGCCACTAAACCCATTTCTATAACAGCGGATTTACTCACTTTTGAGGATGAATGAATACCCGGGGCGGCGGCAGACTTGTCCATATATTTGGTATCGGGCATTCAAGCACGGCCTCCTTAAAATGAAGTAGCTATACGTCAAATATACTGCAATTAGGTACGGAAAACAATTTTGCCGAGCTAGCCTTCCCCGCATCAATTTCATAAGCAGCTGGAACCGTGGGCGCTTCAGTCACATGGCATTCATAGATGATGATACAACCACCGTGCTGCGATAAACGATCTATCTCCTCGCATGAACTCATTCACCAAGTATCCTTTAATCTTGGCAATTGAAAAGTAACAGGAAAATGTCCCGCTAATTTCTCATCGAGAAGGCAAAAAGACCAATTAGCTGGATATACTCCCGTTAAATGAAGCCTTTCTGTCGATATGGGCTAAAAATGAGAAATTAACTGGAGAAAATCCTTTTAATTCTAATTTGAGTCAGAAATCCCTTGAATTAACGGGAGCTTTTCCCGTTAATCTTTCTCCAGACCGATTGAGACGGTTGGAGAACAATCAGGAAGGCAGGGAGGACTGGTTTGGATGGACTGATCAGGTCTTGATGGACTGCTCAGATGGACTATTAGCGCTTCAGCCACGTGGCATTCATAGATGATGATACAACCAATGAGCTGCGATAGACGATCTCAAACCCCTCTCATGAACTCATTCACCAAGTATCCTTTAATCTTGACAATTGAACAGAAAGTAACAGGAATATGTCCCGTTGATTTCTCATCGAGAACGCAAAAAGACCAATTAGCTGGATATACTCCCGTTAAATGAAGCCCTTTCATTCGATATGGCCTAAAAAAATGAAAAATTAACTGGAGAAAATCCTTCTAATTCTAATTTCAGCCCGGAATTCGTTGAATTAACGGGAGCTTTTCCCGTTAATCCTCTCACCTTGGACGCTTAAGGTGGGTTGGAGAGTTGCTAGTTGATGGGGCTGGGGGCTGGGTTTGCTGGGTTTGCTGAATTAATCGGTTATTGAGGGCTAGGGGGCTGATTGCTCGATTGCGGATTGCTAGTTACTCGGATGCTGAGTTCGTCAGTTGATTGGGGTTGAGGGGTTAAGATGCTGGGGTGCTCGGTTTTTGGTTTTTGGTTTTTGGTTTTTGGTTTTTGGTTTTTGGTTTTTGGTTTTTGGTTGCTGGATTGCTAGGTGGCTGGGGACTAGAGGCTGAGTGCTGGGTTGGCAGTCACTTCATCCATTCTAAAACACCAGCGCTGCATGACGTTTTCTGAATGAATAACTACTGCAAAGGCAAAAGCTATTATGGCTTACGAGAAGGCTCTTTATTTCACTAATTTGTTGGGACAAAAATAAGAAAACGAGCAACTAGAATCGCTTCTAATGCTCATTTTCTTATTGGGAGTTATACGTTGCGAATGTTCCCTCATTGTTTTATATTCGCTGAACACACATCCATCTTCGCGTGCAAAGCTCAGCCTACCATGCGTTTACGCCAAGCTTCTCAATCGTCTCGCGGATGAAGGCGGGCTCATCCTCAGGCGTCCGCGATGTTACCCAGTTGCGGTCCACGACTACCTCTTTGTCGACAAAATTGCCTCCCGCTGCTTTAATCTCCGAAGAGATTCCAGGGTAAGAGGTCAGCGTACGGCCCTTGAGCAGGCCAGCCGCCTCCAATATTTGCGGACCGTGGCAAATAGCCGCAATCGTCGTGCCGGCTTGATCGGCTTCCTTGACGAACGCTTGCACATCCGCGTTATTCATGAGGTGGGATGGGGATTTTCCGCCGGGAATAATGATGGCAGCATAATCGCTCGCATTCGCCTCTGCAATACCCAAGTGCGAGGTATACGTAATCGATCCCTGCTTCCCTTTCAGCTCCTCATTGCTCTTCAAGCTAATAATAACGGCTTCATGCCCATTTTTCACCATTTCATCATAAGGGTTCTTCATCTCGGAATCTTCAAAGTCATTGGCTAGTAGAAAAGCAACCTTCTTCGTCTGCGTCATCATATGCACGCTCCTCTCAGTATTCAATCCATAAAGTAATTTACCCCAATTGGACGTTTTTGAAGCATGTTGGTCCAGCACACTAAAGCTTGCAGCCGCCGAACAAAGATTAGGCGTCGTTTTTGAAGCAAGCAGCCCAAGTCCTATCGCTCAAACACGAAAAGAGGGAGCCTCACGAGGCCCCCTCTTCCATTTGCTAGGCTTGCAGCTGCGCTAATATTTGCGGATCCTTCAGCTTGGAGTCCTGCGCCAGCAATACGATTTTGGACAAAATCTCCGCCGTCTTCGGATCCTCGTCCATGAAGGGCAGGAACAGCCTTCCCCTGTGCTGCGAATGGACGGGTACGATAGCGAGCGCTCCTTTCGCCTGCTTATGAACGGTGCCGCTTCCAAGATGCACGCTGTATTCGCCGAGCTTGCCCGCGATCAAAGCATGATTGCCCTCGAGCCGCACATTGTCGATCTTCAGCAGGCGCAGCGATTCGCGAACGATAGCTGCACGAATGCCGATTGTAGTCAGGCTTGCTTCCGGGTCAACGCCGCCGACATGAGCCACACTGACGACCAAATCGACGTCTCTCATTACCTCGGAGAAGATCAAGCTTGGCACCTGAGCGATATCCAGCCCTTTGAACGTATGGCGATCATAGAAGCGGACCGTCTCCAGCGTCGGACTCTCGATATCGGAGGGAGAGAACCAATCGGCTAGCGCATAAATGCTGGCGATGACATTTTCCTTGTAATATACCTTTTGCAAGCCTTCTTCATAGCTTACCGTCCATCTGCGGCCTTTGAGGAGGCTGACCGTTTTGCGCGGCTGCACTTGATGTCCTGCATATCGGCGAGACAACGAGCCGCCTGCCAACTCATCGCTATTTGGCAAATATAGCTCTCTAAATATTTGCTTGAAAGGCTGCTTCGCCTGTCGGTCGAACAAATCCCTTTGATAGAGGCTCCACTGTCCGCTTTCAAACAAATGAAGGGGATGCGCGATCACTAGCGGCTCGCCGTCCTTCACCTGATAACGATCTCCCTGCGGGCTGACGAGCGTCCCCTCTTCAAAATACCCAAGCGTCTCGCCAGCCTTGAATACGAGCACGCTGAACAAAGGAGATAGCACCGGGTTTTGAACAAGCTTGCTTACTTCCTGCAAGGTGAAGCCGCTTCCGGCTTCCATTGAGCGTTCGAGCTCCGCGCGGGCTCTTCTATATTGCTCCGTCAGCTCGGATTTAGTTTCTTTAAGCGCAGTGATATATTCGTGCTTCTTATAGGTGGCAGGAACCGACTTCAATTCCTTGCCATGCTTCAGTACGCGAATATCCGTCTTGCCATCCGCAGCGATGACCAGCTGCGCTGTCAAAATATCATCAAGCTGATGCGGCTCAAAATAATGGAGCAGCTCGTCGAGTTTTTTGCCTTCCATATCCCAGGTTAAGCGAATGACGTCTGCATAGCCGGCGTTGCGAGCCAAATTATCCAGCGCAATGCTGGCTGTCTTCGCTTCACTTGCCCGGCGCTGAGCGCCGAACGACTTGCTCTCCTTCAAAAACTGCTGAATAAACGTATAACGATCCAGCACATCCCGCGTTTGTTGCTTGCCCCCTACCCCGAGAGGAAGCAGGCTATAGCTGAGCAAGTGATCCTTATTCCGCTTCTCCGAGGCGGAGGCGTGCAGCTCCGCGAGCTTCAGCTTGCCGAGGACTGCATCAGCGAACAGCTGTGACCTCCGGTGATTCGCGCCTGCCGATATATACTTGGCGCAATTGTACAGCAGCTGGAACTTCTCTTCGCCAAGCTCCTCGTACGCTTGCCTGAACCAATCAATATCAAATGCGCCATCGTTAAAATCCTGCGGCGAAATTGGCGAATAATGAGCGACAATCGTCTCCTTCTCAGCCGAAAACGATTCATTGATGTGCGCGTGAAAATACCATGCCGCGCTTCGAAGCCCTCTCCACCCTAAGTAGAGCGACACGAGATCCACCCATTGCGGCGCATACATTGCCGCTTCCAGCAGCCTCGTCTCGGCGATGCTGCGGACCTGCAGCAGCTCTCGCATCAAAGCTTCGTCCTCATCCTTGCTCGGATGGCATACCTTGAGCAGGTGACTGAACGTTTCCTTCTTCGTCACATCTTTTCCGTAGCCATAAATATAGCCGCGCACAAACGATTCCTTATCGAGCCCTGCCAATATCGAAAGAAAACGTTCCATTCCCTCGATATGCTGAATGCTCGTCGCCAGATTCGTCACCTCAGTAGCCAAATCCCCGCGATTCAGCTCGATTTCTAAAATGCGCTGCACGACTTTTTCCTTGATCTCGAGCAACTGCGGATATTGCTCCAGCAGCTTATTTTGCGGATTCGTAAGCTGCCTGATATGATTGCTGCTTTGCGGTCTTACGATTAGCTCCCTAAGCAGCTCATGCTCATCAATAATGCCCAAGCTGTAAGCCCGCGCGAAATCGGATAATGTCAGCAGATGGTTATCATAACCGTTCATCTCATAGAGGTGATAATAGGAACGGAAGCAAGCGATAAACGATTCATCGTCATGTACATTTGCGCGAACCCATCTCCCCCAAAAGCTCGTGTACAAATCGAGAAGTTGACTCTCCTCGGCGACGCGTTCGGCAGGAAAGCATTGAATAATTAAATTTAACACGTCATTCGCTGGCTCAAATTGCTCTCGCTTGTCGCATTGCTCCGTGTAAGCGCCAATAAGCTTATTTACTTGCTGCGCATAGGGCAAATTTTCAAACAACCCTAATGCCTCACGCATCGTTTCCACCGGATACAGCTGCTCCAGCAGCTCTTTTCGCCAGCCCTCCGCTGGCTCGTAAGAAGACCATCTCCAATGCTCAAGCTCGCCATAATAATAGCCGCATAGCGTCTTCTGTGTCCGGTAAAAATCTAGCTGCAGCAGCTCGGCAGCGCCAAAGCCGCTCTCCTCCAAATATTCCGCCCAAACCTGCGAGAGTGGATACCGCTCCAGAGCTTGGGTTGAATCCTCCAAATCATAGCTCCAATTGAGCTCTGTCAACCGAGCGCCAATAAGAAACGACTGCTTCGCACCCGAATAATCGAGCGTCTCGTATTCATGCTCGCGATGAAGATGAACAAGGTCCGCTAGACCCGTCACAAAATCCCGGATTTGCTCGATTGTCAGCTCAAAATAATTTCGAGCCTCCTGCAGCGCAGAGAATGGTAGCTGCTCTCTGCTCGTAAGCTCCCCGTCTACCGCGGCCGGATCAAACAACCCAAGGCCGTTGCTCAGCGTATACGAGTCCTGCTGCTTCAGCTTCGCGATCAGCAGCCGCTCTTTATCGGTAGGCTCCGCAATCGAATCCACCTCATCCTTCAGCGCATTCGAAAGCTCGACATGCACCGGCTCATCCTTCATCTCCGTCAGCAGCTCAAGCGCCGCAAGCCGCTGCAGCTCATTGCGGCTTTGCAGCAGAAGGGCCAGCACCGCTTCAAGCTGCTTTGCAGGCTGCTTCAGCAGCAAGCCGATAGCCCCCTGACGCAGCGATCCTGTCTTCAGCTTCAGCAGCGCTGCCACAGCTTCGATTTCACCGTCATTCAGCTCCAAATGGGCGGCCTTCAAAATAGCCAGCTCGCGATTGCTCATGCTTTTGTCCGACAAGCTTGCGATTAGAAAGGAACGCTGCTCGCTATTCGACGGATCGTTCATAAAAAACTTAAGCAGCTCGCCTCTACTATCCGGGCTTAGCGTATCCTTTAGCGCAACAAGCTCTGCAATCCAATCCAAATCCATATCGTATGCCGTCAAATAGAACAGCTTTCGAACGAGCATATCAGAGGTAAAGGTATAGCTGATCCAATCAAAAACTTGCGATTTAGCAGAAAGCTCTTTCGATGGCATCGCGCTGAGCATCAGCTTGAATTGCTCATACTGCTGCCTTCTTGCTGCTTTATCCGATAAATGAGGAGACTGCTTCAGCTCCAGGCGCGACTTATTCTCGCCGTCCTCTCTCTCCCACCTGTAGGAGTAGTCGAGAGAATAATTGGATACGAGCCAGTATTGGAGCTCTTTATTCGTTTCGCCCAGCCAATCCTTGGCAATCGCGAAGCGGATATCTTCATTTTGGCTTTGCGCCAGCATATACTGGGCCACAATTTTACGGTAGTCGTCCTTGCTCGCCATGAGGAAGCGGATCTTGTCATAAAGCTGCTGCTCCTCTCGAACGGCAATAGCCCATAAGCTCATATACAGCTCGTTCACATTGCTGCTCGCCAGTCCTTCCTCGCATGCCGAGGCGTCGCCGAGGCATCTAGCGGCCAATTCAATATTTTGCTTCGCCACTCTCGAATTGGCGGCTTCGAGCCCTAATCCCGTCCATACATCAAGCGCTCTGACAACCGAGCTGTAGCGAATCAAATCATGCTCGATGACGACCTCCAGCATATACCGCATCGCTTCGATCGTTCCCTCGTCCATCGCTTCAACGATGCTTTGGCGCAAGCCCTCCTGCAATCTGGCAGCAACGAGCAGCTCGCCCATCATATGATAGGCATCGAGGCTGTGGCTAAGAAAAATACCAGAAATCATGCTGCGCGACAAAAGAGCCGTATTGTTATCGCCATATATGATATCCTTTAACGCGGTCATCACCGCTACATTGTTATCATCAATGCCATACGCAATAATGTCGGCAATGGCTGTTTTGGGAAATTGGTATTCATTTTCTGCTATGTAATTGGCCTTCGTCAAATATTCGAGCACGGAGAACTGACGGCCGTTCAAGTAGAATAAGGAAATCATTTTGGTCAGCAATCGATCCAAATGCAGCCGCTGCTCCCTCGTTCGGAATGGCCTTCGCGCGTAGCCGGTGCTGTAGGGATATTCCGTCGCATGCGCCGCCATATAGCGAAATAAGTGAGCATACGAATCATCCAGCAGCTCTGCGATAATCTCTACGATCGGCTCGAACAGCTGCTGCTCCTCTCCCGATGCCAAGACGGCAAGCTGCTCTTTTATTTGGTCGCTGATCTCATAATCGTTATAGCCGCGCTCACTAATTTGTACAAGCAGCAGTGCCAAACGCTTATGCGAATCGGAAAGCGCCAGCTCCTCCACCTTATCCTTCATATTTTGAAAATAAAGCTTTTGTTCTCCTCTTTCCATCCTCATTGCCTCCCTCGCTTCGTTCTACCACATGCTGCCAGCCAGCATCGTAAATCGAACGAATGCAATTTCATCGCCATCATGCAGCGCAAGCGGATCATCCAAACGCTCTATCTCATTTCCGTTAATAAACACCCGGTATATGCCGTCCTCAAAAGCGAGTATCGCCGATGAGACTGCTTCATCCTCGCCAGCCTTCTTCTCGTTATAGATCGCGCCGAAGCCGACCTTTCCCATTCTGCTCTGCAGCTCGATATCGTCCTTCGTCAGAAAAGGTACAAGCGGCATCTCGATTTGCCGTTCATTGAACTGCCGGACATTCGTTGTCACTATGTCGATGATTAACGACTTCAGCGTCAGAGGCGCTTCGGCGAGCGGCCAAGCAAGACGATCAAGATGGTTTTTTTTCTTTCCTATGCTTTTAACCGTTATGAACACATTTAACACAGCTGTACCTCCAGCTTCTTAAATATTGTATTACGCTCACTGTATCATAATAAGGAATTTGGTTGCCAAATCAGAAAAATAATTGAAATCGATGATTGATGCTTTTACATAAAAAAGCCGCCGCGAGGCACATTCGCATGACCTTCCGCGGCAGCTTTATTAACTATTGCCGAAATGACAACTCGCAGCATCCCTTCTAGTATGCGAGCCGCGCATACCCTACAGGTATTCGCTCCAGCAGGCTATCCCCATAAACCCGCTCCAGTTCTAGCTCCGGCATATGAATGTAGCCGATGTAACAGCCGCATTTCTTCATCCTGCAGGAGCGCTCGCCAGCGAGGCCTGTAAGTCCGTCAAGGTAGAGATGCCCAATAACCTTCCGATCGCTGTAGCAGCGCTTGACGATGCCGGCACCCTGCACGTAAAACACATTTGCCCCTGCGCCGCACGGCTTGCCAAGGCTGTCGTAATCGGGCACATTCAGCCCGAAGTAAGGATCGATTTGCGTTAAATAAGCAACCTCATCCTCCGTATAGTAAGCTTTGCGATCCTTGAAGGCGTTCACCCACAGGTATACATCCTCCGGGAGCAGCTTTCGCAGCTGCGCAATGGCGTCAAACGCGCTTCGAATGCCAACCGAGCCTACGCTGAATGGAATTCCCTGCTCATACAGGTTCATGCACTGGCCGAGAAAATGAGCTTGGCTCGTTTGTCCGGGATGATAGGTGACCCAGAACGCTGCTTTGTCCTTCGCAAGCTGCTGCGTCCAATCAAGCTTAACGGATAAATTGGTCTGCACTGCCACCTTTTCTACATGCGCCAAATGGGAGAGCTCGATCATCGCATCGCGATACCAGCGGTGAACAAGCGCTTCTCCGTACGGATTAAAGAAAATCGACAGCTGATGACCCGCTGCTCCTTGCTCCCGAACCCATTCCATGAAGGCATGAAGCTGCTGCTTATCCTTCGCAAGCGTCTCCTTGCTATCCTTCGTTTTGCTGAAGGGACAGTACGGACAGTCATAATTGCAGGATGACAATGCACCTCGGTAATAGAGAATCGCCTTCATCGGAGGATATACCCGTTCATCAGCTCTCTTACCTCGCCCGAAATAAGCTCATCCCCGATGGCGTCCGAATAAGCCAAGCCATCCGTCGTCAGCCGCAATATTCCTGCATCAAGCTCGGCTAGCCCGGTGCCAAGCAGCTCCACCAAATCGGGCTGCTCCCCTAGAAGATCAGTCCCGAAACGCCCTTCGTATGCGGACAGCTCAAGTCCCTCCCGGTGCAGCAGCGCCTTTAGAATATACCTGCGCTTTTGCTCCGCTTCGCTCAAAATAAAGCCGTAATCTGCCGTATCGTGGCGCTCGGCTGTTACGTAATCCTCAATGATGCTTCTTGTAGCAGCCGTGCTCACGCCGTATCGTGAAGCATAATGTACCTCGCGCGTGTAGGAACGGGCTCCGCAGCCGAGGCCGACCATGCCTTCCTCTTGGCAGCTGAAGGGCAGCACGTTCTTATGATCAAAAGGATTATCCTTAGCAAAGCGTCTCATTGAATATTGCCTGTAGCCCGCAGACTCCAGACGCTGACGGGCGATATGATAGAGCGAGAGCCTAATATCGTCACCTGCGCTGCGTATTTGCTCCGGCTTCAATATCGTATTTTCGCGCGTATAAAGCGGGTAAATAAATATTTCGCCCGGTCCGTAGCTGATCGCCTTCTCGAGGGAGTACAGCCATGTATCCGCATTTTGCCCAGGCAAGCCATAGATGAGATCTACATTAACGAGCGGAAATTGATAGCTCATCAGCGCTTCCAGCGATTCCTCCGCAAGCCGCGGCTTCTGCGGACGGTAGATAGCTGCGGCTTCCTCTTCTACAAAGCTTTGGATACCCATGCTGACGCGGTCAACGAGCCTATCCTTCAGCACGCGCATCCGATCTGCGGTTACCGTTTCCGGTGACGTTTCTACCGATATCGATGCCAGCATGGGATCAAGCCCCATCGTATGCTCAGCAATGTCGAACAACCTATTCAATTGGCTCGCTTCCAGCAGCGTTGGCGTTCCCCCGCCAATCGCGAATCTGGAGAACGATCGATTTTGGAACCAAGGCGCCCATTGCTCCGCTTGACGCTGAAGCGCATCAACATATTGCTCATGGACATCCACGCGCCGATCCGGCAGCGTAAATAAATTGCAAAAGCCGCAGCGCACTCCGCAAAAAGGAATGTGCATATACAAAAAGTGATAGTCCGTTTGATCCCGCTCCCACAGCTCCTTCAGCGATTGCGCGGGGTGCAAATCCCGATAAGCCGTTTTGTGCGGGTAGGAATACAGGTACGATCGGTATGGGGCCTGCGTAAAGCGCTGCTCCCGCTCCCGCTGCTCGGGAGAAGATTGTTGCGATGATGTGTGCAGCAAGCTGCTTCCCCTCCTTATTCCAATATAAACTCGCGATAAGGCACGTTCCAAACGACCTCATGCGCCAAACGATGTCCCTCGTAGCCGTCCTCGCCGTATGCCGTCCCATGATCGGAGAACGCTAGGCAAAGCGTTTTGCCCCGGCGCCGCATCGCTTCGAACAATACGCCAAGCTGGCTGTCCACATACCGCAGCGCCGCACGCTGCGTCTCTACAGAATCCTTTTTCGCGCCAGGAACGAAGTAGTGATTAGGACCGTGCATGGCGGATATATTCATGAACAAAAACAGTCTTTCAGCAGGGTCTGCCTTCTCCAGCAGCTTCAGCGCATGGTTCACCTGATGCTCGGTCGAGCGGGGATTGGTCACCCCAAAGGCCATTCTCCAATAGCTTTCTTGAAAATAACTTGGAAGCACCTTGGCAAGCTTATTTTTCTTCGTAAAAAAAATGACGCCTCCGATGCAGATCGTCCGGTAGCCAGCCTCCTGCAAGCCGGATACGAGATCCGGAGCGTCAAATAACCATGTATGAGGGTGCGTCTTGAGCCCTGTATTTTTGGTATGGAACAGCCTAACATGAGAAGCTTTATCCGTGTTCGCGGGCGTCGGGAGAAAGCCGCCGAAAAAAGCATGATGGGCCGCGTAAGTAAAGCTGCCCGGCGAATGCCGCTTCTCCCAGCCTCCGCCAGCGCAAAGATTCGGACAGTTCGGTTCCTCAAGCTTCGCCGCATCATAGCGCAGCGTATCGAGCGTGATCATCAAAATATCGTGGGCGCCCACGATTTGGTTCATATCCAGCATTCGTCGCTATTCCTTTCTGAGAAGCTCTCGCATTTGCCATTCATAGGTGTTCATCCCCTCATACTCCGCGCCATAAAGCAGATCGCCAAATGGATTGATGTCTATCGCATAGGTAAGTCCGCTGCCTCGTTGAACGAGCACGTCCACGCCCGCCGCAGTGCTGCCCGGAAATGCCCGGAGCGCGGCTTCTGACGTTAGCTTCACCGCTTGCTTCACCTCAGCGGATAGAATCCCGTCGATATCCATCCTTCGCTCGTTGCGAAGATGCAGATTGGTAATAGGCGTGCTGCTCAGCCTCAGCACCGTATGGCAAGCCTCGCCGTTCACGACGAGCTGGCGAACGTCAAACGACTTGCTCTCGAAGCTGTCCTTCTCGATCCAGCGCTCGATATGCGCGCCTTCCCTGCATACCCAGTCAATGATTTGCCGAATATCGGAATGCTCTCGGTAATGCCTCAGCAGGCCGGCATTGTAAAAGCTGCTGCTTCCCGCATGCTCCTCAATGCCGATGGTCGTTATGGCAAGCTCATCGCCTGTGCGCGGATTGATCTGGTAAGCGATAACGCCGGAAGCGCCGGAGCCGCAGGCGAGCTTGATGAATAGCCGCCTCATTCCGCTGCTAGAGATGGCCGTTTGCAGCTCATCGTAGCTTCTGACCGCTCCAACAGGCGCCGGCAATGCCGGTACGCGCAGGCCGTGGCGGGACAACAGCTGCCAGCAGCTTCTTTTGTCGAACATGCTCGCGATGCTGCCTGGCGAATTGACCCAGCGGACGGCTATTTTCGAAGCCCTTACCTCGCGCTGCATAGCGGCAAGAAACCGGCAATAACCACGGTACCACTGCGCCGGATAATAGATTCGTCCATGCTGGAGAGGAAGCGCAAGCGCGTCCGTCGCCGATATCGATATGCGCTCAGGCAGCGAGCTTGCAGACCAGAAGACATCGTCACCGCTGCGGTCGGGTGCTCCCCAAGCGATCAGCTCCCGTTCAACCGCCTGGTCCTCTCCGGGCGCATCAAGCCGTATGATGATCTCTCCGCCGCCTGTCATTTGTTGCAGTACGTCTTGTATGTACACGTTCCGCTTAAGCAGCTGCTCATAAGAGAGCACAACAGCCGGAGCCAGCCCCAGCTTGCTTCTTGCCGCCTGCAGACCCTTTGTCCTTTTGTTTGCCGGATTCCCTATTAATAGAAAGGGAGTCTCTCTGCCTCCGTTTGAGGAATAGCTGCCCATCACTCGGTTAGAAATGGGTAACGCCAATCGTCTTCATCCGCTTCCTGCTGATCGGTCACGTCGACCGACAAGCCCGATTGCTTCCAGCGCTCCAGCAGCTCGCCCGACATATAGTGATAGCTTAGGTTAAGATGCTTCAGCTTCTTAATGCGCTCGCTCGCAAGCAGCGCTGCCCCGCCTTCATCGGATAACGTGCCGTAAGAGAGATCAAGCGTATCCAATTGGTCCAAAATTGGCGCATCCGCGATCGCAATCGCGATTTCGTCCTGAATCTCGCTGTCTTTTAAACCCAAATATTTAAGGTTCGGGAATAGATCCCCCTTCATCAGCGGCAGCACATCCTCGATTCCGCCGTCAAAGCCGTAATCCTCTACGCCCAAATAAAGCTCCAGCCTCTTCAGCTCAGGCAGCCTCGCGCTCGTGATTTCCTCAAGCACCGACTTCGGCAGCCCTCCGCAAATAATGACCAGCTCCTGAAGCTTATCGTGAACGAGCGGCTGCAAGCTTAATTCTTGGCTGCCCTTTATCGATAACGACTGCAAATTCGGAAATGCCGCAAGCAGCGGAGAGAGATTCGTCTGGTTAATCCAGGAAACCTCGCATTCCTCAAAGCCCATATCTCCAATAAATAGTTTCGTTAAGTTAGGAAAAGCATCCTTATGGCTGATCAACGTTTCCATGAAGCTGTCCGGAGAATTCTCATACGCCTGACCCCAATCGCCAATCGTTAGTATAGACAGCTGCTTGCCATCCTCGCTCGATGCCAATTTTTCGATCAAGCTAGACATTCTAATACCTTCTTCATACTCGTCATAGCCAACCGATAAGCGAATTTCAATCAAGAGTATCCCTCCAATTGTTTCCATATGGAATTAGGTTACCATGGTATTTTTAAGCACGTCAATGGTCCCTTAGTCATATGTGCCTACCCGCAGACGACAAAAACCGAGAACCCCAGCAAAGGAGTCTCTCGGCTTTTAAGCAGGGTAATGACATGCTACAAAGTGCCCTTGTTCAAGCTCATGCAGCTCCGGCTGCTCATTCTTGCACAGCGCGGTCGCTGCGGGGCAGCGGGTATGAAAACGACAGCCTGAAGGGGGATTTGCGGGGGACGGAATTTCGCCGTTAATGCTTTGAAGCCCTCTCTTGCGGGACGGGTCCGGCCAAGGAATCGAGGCAATCAGCGCTTTCGTATAATGATGCGCCGGGTGCATAAACAGTTCCTCGCTATCGGCAATCTCTACAAGCTTGCCTAAATACATGACCCCGATCCGGTTCGAGATATGTCTAACTACGTGAAGGCCATGGGCAATGAATAAATACGTCAGCCCAAGGCTTTGCTGCAAATCCTGCATCAAATTGACGATTTGCGCTTGCACCGATACATCAAGCGCCGATACCGCTTCATCGGCTAACACAAAGGATGGACGCAGCGCGATCGCTCTTGCGATGCCGATACGCTGCCGCTGGCCGCCGGAAAACTCATGCGGATAACGCGAATGCCAGGATGGATTAAGGCCAACAACATGCAGCAGCTCTTCAATTCGCAATTGTCTCTCCGCTGCGCTGAGCAAAGTGTGGATCGATAGCGGTTCTCCTATGATATCACCCACTCGCCAGCGAGGATTCATCGAGCCGTAGGGATCTTGAAAGATCATCTGCATGTCCTTGCGCACATCATGCAGCTGCGATGGCTTCAGCTCCGTTAGCTGCTGCCCTGCAAAGCTCACTTTGCCCGCCGTTGCCCTCTCTAGCTGCATAATAACGCGGCCGAGCGTCGATTTGCCGCTGCCCGATTCGCCAACTAGGCCAAACGTTTCCCCCTTGCGAATCTGGAAGGATACGTCATCGACAGCGCGAATGGCAGCTGATTGGCGCGACAGCAAGCTTTTTCCAAGCGGGTAATATTTTCGCAAGCCTTCGATTTCAAATAGATTTTCGGCAAAAGCCGCTTCCGGCGCTTCATGGCTGCCTTGCCTTATATCTGTTGCCGATAAAGAAACGCTTGCCTTAGCTGCATGCTTCCAAGCCTGCGCCTCCGCCAGCTCCTCTGCATGCCAGCACGCCGCTTGGCGTTCATTAACATCAAAGAGAGGCGGGCTTTCCTTCATGCATTTCTCTGTTGCATGCGGGCATCTTGGGTGGAAGCGGCAGCCTGTCGGCAGCTCGAATAAATTCGGAATGCTTCCATCAATCGAGAACAGCTTGGAGCCTCTATCGCTGTCCAGCGTCGTAACGGATCGCAGCAAGCCTTGCGTGTAAGGATGATGAGGTTGCTCAAACAATTGCTCAGCTGTCGCTTGCTCAACGACTTGACCCGCATACATTACAATGATGCGGTCAGCCATTTCGGCAGCTATGCCCATGTCATGCGTAATAAGAAGAATCGACATATTAAATTCTGTCTTAAGCTCCTGCAGCAGCTGCAAAATTTGCGCTTGGATCGTCATATCGAGCGCTGTTGTAGGCTCGTCAGCGATAAGCAGCTCCGGTCCGCAGGCGAGTGCCATCGCTATCATTGCCCGCTGCAGCATTCCGCCGGACAGCTCGCCCGGATACTGCTTCATCCGCAGCTCCGGCTCGGGAATGCCGACGCGGCCGAGCAAATGAATGGCACGCTCCCGCGCCTTCTCGCGGTTTCCTAGCTTATGGGCAACAATGACCTCCACAATTTGGCTGCCGATTGTGAAGACCGGATCAAAGGCCGACATCGGCTCCTGAAACACCATCGCCATTTTTTTGCCGCGCAGCGTGTGCATGCCTTTTTGAGGCGTGCGTACAAGATCGATGCCGTCCAGCTTCATCTCGCCGCTTGCGATAACGCCGTTCTCATAGTCGATCAAACGCATAACCGATTTGGAAGTAATCGTCTTGCCGCTGCCGGATTCTCCGACTAGACATACCGTCTCGCCCGGCTTCATGCTAAGCGACACGTCCGAGATCGCGGTTAACCAGCCTTTGGGAGTAGCAAACTTGACGGTCAGATGCTCAATTTCAAGCAATGTTTTCAAATGAATGCCTCCTCTTAAACCCTGCTTTTCTTCGGATCGATTTGGTCTCTAAGCTTGTCGCCCATTAGATTGACCGACAAGACAAGCAAGGTAATCGCAAGGCCAGGGAAGGTGGACATCCACCAAGCAACGGTTAAATAGCCTCGTCCTTGCGACAGCAGCGTACCCCAATCGGGAATTTCCTTAATTACTCCCAGCCCAAGGAAGCTAAGCCCCGATCCAACGAGAATCGAGGTTCCTAAGCCGATCGTTGCCATCACGAGCAGCGGCGACCAAGCATTCGGCAGGACATGGCGGAAAAAGATGCGCAAATGGCCGGCGCCGACCGAGCGAGCCGCCGTAATGAACGGGCGCCCCTTGACGCTTATAATTTGCCCTCGGAAAACTCTGGCATAGCCGGGAACGGCCGATAGAGCAACCGCCAGCACAACATTGAACAAGCTCGGACCCATCGCAGCCGCAATAGCGAGCGCGAATAATATGCCGGGAATCGTCATTAACACCTCGATAAAGCCCATAATGACCGTATCGAAAATGCCGCCAAGAAAACCTGAAAGCGCGCCAATCGAAGCACCCAGAACTCCGCCGACGATAACCGATGCCAAGCCGATCATCAGCGAGTCGCGGCTGCCGTAGACGACTACGCTAAAGACATCGCGCCCATAATAATCCGTGCCGAACAAATGCGTAAAGCTTGGCGGCAGCATAATATCGGTCATGATCATTTCAGTTGGCGAATAAGGAGCGATATGATCCGGAATAAGCGCGCATAATACGATGAAGATCACGATAAAACCGGCTATATAGACAAGCAAGTTGGATGCATTAAGTTTAGCCCCTCTAGGCGCCAAGCGGCGCGCTGCCCTTACTCGCGGCCAAGCCGGCTTGACGACGGCGGTCTCCTTCATGTTAAGCTCCCCTTTGCCTATTGCGAACGTCTTACTCTCGGATCGATGATCCGGTAGGAGAGGTCCACAATTAAATTGATGATGACGTACATAATGGCCGAGAAAAAGACGACGCCCTGCACGACAGGCAAATCCTTGGACATTAGCGCATCCGATATGACTCTCCCGATTCCTTGCCGGGAGAATACCGTTTCGATGACGACGGTTCCCGCGAGAAGCTCGCCGCTAAGCACGCCAATCATCGTGAGTGCTGGAATAAGCGCGTTGCGAAGCGCATGCCGGTACATGACAAGCTTCTCCGAGACGCCCTTCGCTCTCAGCGTTACGATAAAGGGCTCGTTGATCACTTCAAGCATGCTGTTGCGAACGAGCCGAACGACGAAGCCCGCTCCAACAATGCCAAGCCCGACAGCCGGAAGCACAAGCGTCTTCCAGCCCTCCGAGCCCATTGCCGGAAACCAGTCGAGCGTTATCGAGAAAATAAGAATGAGCAAAATGCCCGACCAAAAGGTTGGCATCGAGATGCCGAATAACCCGACTATTCTTGCTGTTATGTCGATCCAGCGGTCGCGGTGGATCGCGGACAGCACCCCGAGCCAAATGCCGACAACGGCTGCTATTAAGCAGCTTGCAGCCGTCAAAGCAAGCGTCGCCGGCAAATGCGCAATGATTTTGGGCAGCACCGGCTCGTCATTCACGATTGAATTGCCAAAATCCCCATGCAAAACCTTCCCTACATAAGTGCCAAACTGTTCATAGAGCGGCCGATCAACGCCAAGTTGCGCGCGCAGGCTCGCAATCACCTCGGGCGACACCGTGCTTGGGTCGACCATAGACATGACCGGATCTCCCGGCAGCAGATAAACGATGACAAATACGAGCACGAGCGAGCCTAGAATGACGAGCAAGGAGGTAAACAACCGAATACTAATCGCTTTAAGCATCACTTACCTCCTAATGGAAGGAAGACTTCCACTGCTTATTTTTGAATAAATACATCATTGAACAACGGATAAGCAAGCGAATCGAACTTGATGCCGCTGACTGTCTTAGAAGCAGCGATGGTATAAGGGAAAACATAGATTGGAATGATGACCACTTGCTCGATAATTGCCTTCTGAACGTTTGCGTACAGCTCTTGCCGCTTGGCAGAGTCCTTCTCGATCAGTCCTTGATCGATCCAGCTGTCTACCTCGGCGTTTTTGTACGCAGAAAGGTTCTGCTTACCGCCTACGCTGACCGAATCGGAGTGATAGAAAGCGCGTAAGGCTTCCGGGTCGGAGTTGACCTGGCTATTTCCGTAAATATCGTAATCGCCATTCTCGTACACAATCGTGCGAACATCCTTCGTTATTTCGACTTCTACGGCAACGCCGATTTGCTTTAATTGCTGCTGAATGATGGCGGCTATGTCGTTTCTTTTCTCGCGGTTCGGCGAGCCGTCGACGTAATGAAGCGTCAGCTTCTTGCCGTCTTTTTCGCGGAAGCCATCTGAGCCCTTCACGTAGCCCAGCTCATCAAGCAGTGCATTTGCCTTGTCTAAATCAGGCTTCACACCGCCCTCGAGCGACTTGTCATAGCCGAAGGTTCCAGGTGTAAGCGGTGACCAGGCACGGTCATATGTGCCTAAATATAAGGTTTTGACGATGGCATCAACATCAATGGCCGACTGAAGCGCCTGTCTTGCTTTGAGCTCGTTCCATGGCGCTTTATCTTGGTTGATGAATAACGTATAAGGCAAGCCTTGCGTATTCGATTTGAACAATTGAAGCTTCTCGTCCTTCTCCAGCGCGAGAATATTTTGCGGCGGAATCGTCTCGCCAGCCAGCACTTGGCCGCTCTGCACACTTCCGATGCGGGTTGCCTCCTCGGGCGCAATTTTAAAGGTGACTTTATCCAGGTACGGCGCTTCCTTGTTCTCTACGAGAGGCGGCGCCCATTTGTAATCGGGATTGCGTTCCACCGTTATTTGCGAATTTTCTTCCCAGCTCACAAATTTAAAAGGACCCGTGCCTACCGGATTTTTGCCAAGCTGATCGCCATACTTTTGCGCGGCGGTTGGCGATACGATGCTGACCAGCGCTTGGCTAAGATTGCCTAGAAACGCATTGGAAGGCGTCTCCAAATTCAACCTAACCGTATATTCATCGATCACCTCGGCTGATTTGTAAGGTCTGATCAATGCGGCCGAATTGGCGGCCTTCGTCTCCGGATTCAAAATCCGATCATAGTTATACTTCACAGCCTCGGCGTTAAACGGGGTGCCGTCATGAAACTTAACGTCTTGGCGCAGCTTGAACGTATAGCTCTTGCCATCCTCTGAGATCTCCCATTCCGTTGCCAGCCATGGCTGGATCGTACCGTCTGGGAGCTGGGCGACAAGGCTATCATGAATCGTCCGAATGGCGCGAACCGCTACCGCTAGGCCGCTGCGATGCGGATCAAGCGTATCCGGCGACGTTGCAAGCGCATAGCTCAGCTCCCCGCCCTTAAGCGGCTCAGCGGCGGCCGCTGCGTTCGTGCTAGAGCCAGCTTGTGCCTCTTCGTTCGTGCTGCCGGTTTTGTTCGTCCCAGCGCAGCCGCTCAGCACCAGTATTAATGCTGTCGTAAGCGCAATAACGGTTTTCCATTTTTTTCGTTTTTGTAACATCTCAAAATCTCCCCCGTTCCTTCTATTTAAATTACACTGCTCCGTTTGCCTGCGCCGCCGCAGCTTCAGAGGCCGCTTGATCCTCCGTGGCTTTCAACTGCTGATGACGCTGCTCCGTATAGCGATTAACAGGAATAGCAAGGCCAAGGTTGCCGCGCAGCGTATCCGCCTCATAATTAGTGCGGAATAATCCGCGCTGCTGCAGTACCGGAATGACTAGCTCCACAAATTCGTCCAGCCCCGTCGGTACGCCCGCTCCGATAATAAAACCATCGATAGCTCCCTGCTCAAACCACGCTTGAATCAGATCGGCCACCTTCTCCGGCGTTCCGATGAACGGCGTTCTTGGCGTTGCCGCGCGCAGCGCAACTTGACGCAGCGTTAAGTTCTGCTCCTTCGCCTCCCGCTTGATTTTGTCCGTTGTGCTTTGGAAGCTGTTTTTGCCGAGCTCGCCAAGCTCAGGGAACGGTCCGTCCAGCGGATACTGCTTGAAATCATGATGCTCGAAAAATCGTCCCAAATTATCGAGCGCATTATCGACGCTGATCAATTGAGCGACTTCTTCGTATTTGCGCTCTGCTTCTTCATCCGTCGTCCCTACAATAACGCCAATCCCCGGAAATATAAGAATCTCTTCGGACGAGCGTCCGAGCTCCGCCGCTCTGCGCTTCACATCCTGGTAGAATGCTCTAGCCTCCTCAAGCGTCTCGTGATTCGTAAATACAGCGTCGGCTGAGGCGGCTGCCAGATTCCTTCCGCTCTCTGAGGAGCCGGCTTGGAATACGACAGGCTGGCCCTGCTTCGATCTCGCGATATTGAGCGGCCCTTTGACAGAGAAAAACTCTCCCTCGTGGTTTAGCGTGTGAAGCTTGCTTTTATCAAAAAACTCGCCGGTCTCCTTATTCCGTACAAACGCATCATCCTCCCATGAATCCCATAGGCCGCGAGCCACCTTCAAATACTCGGCAGCAATGCGGTAACGCTTGCTATGGTCGGGATGCTGCTCAAGAGGGATGCTGTAGTTGAGCGCTGAGCCTTCGAGAGGGGACGTAACGACATTCCAGCCCGCTCGCCCGCCGCTGATATGATCTAGGGAGGAAAACTGTCTGGATACGGTAAACGGCTGACTGTAGGAGGTAGACAAGGTGCCGACCAGCCCGATCTTGGAAGTGACAGCGCCAAGCGCGGACAAAATCGTAATCGGCTCGAAGCGGTTCAAGAAATGGGGATTGGACTTCTCGTTTATATACAAGCCGTCGGCTATGAACAGAAAGTCGAATTTCCCTTCCTCCGCCTTAATCGCCTGCTGCTTATAAAATTCAAAATTAACGCTCGCATCCGCTACGGCATCTGGATGTCTCCAGCCTGCGAAGTTACCTCCTGCACCATGCAATATGGCACCCAATCTTAATTTCTTTTGCTTCGCCATAGCTCTCTCTCCACCTCTCAAATTTCATCGAAATAGGCTTTATCAGCCTTAACAAAGCTTTTCGCTTGAATATTGTATAATTCAAATAGGTTTTGTTGGATTTATTGACATGAGTCTATCACCTTCGTTCAAACGCAGTCAATCACTCCCATAATAGATAAATTCTATTTCGATATACAATATTTCAATGTGCTCGCTTACTTACAGTGAGAGAGGGAGAAAGCAAGGGAACGACAAGTCCCCTTCGGAATTTTATTGAAGCGCTTTGCGGAGAACCCATTCGATCGTCCGCCATGGGAGCATTTTTTTCATGAGGAAAATCATCTTTGCGTCACTGCCGCAAGTATAACGGAACTTTGGAGAGCGGGCATGGCATATTTTCACAATCGTATTCGCAACATGAATCGGATCAGGAGCGTTTTGCTCCGACTTTTTATTGAATTGATTAAAGCGCTCGATCATACGGCTATAAGGAGAATCGAGATTGCTGCGATACACATGCTTCGCTGCTATGCCAGTATCGTAGGTGCCCGGCTGAACGAGGACAACCGATATGGAGAATGGCAGCAGCTCCAGACGCAAGCACTTTTGGTTCATATTAAGCGCTGCGAAATGGCCTTAAGCCTTTATTCTTCTTCTTTTTCCCACTCCATCGTCCGGCTTACTGCTTTCTTCCAGCCTTTATACAGCTTGCTGCGGACCGCTTCCTCCATTTTCGGCTCAAAGGTTGCTATACCGTTTGCCCGTCCTGCGATGTCTTCTTTCTTCCAAAAGCCTGCCGCAATTCCTGCCATATATGCTGCCCCAAGCGCGGTAGATTCCGTGACCGCAGGTCTTTGTACAGGTACGCCCAGTATGTCTGCTTGGAATTGCATCAATAAATGGTTTGCCGTCGCTCCTCCATCCACCCGCAAGGACTGCAGCTTAAGGCCCGAGTCGCTTTCCATCGCGCCAAGCACATCTTTGGTCTGATAAGCCATAGAGTCGAGGGTAGCCCGAACGATATGCTCCTTCTTGGTCCCGCGCGTCAGGCCGAACATCGCTCCTCTAGCATACATATCCCAATATGGCGCTCCCAGACCCGCAAATGCCGGTACCACATAAACGCCATCCGTATCCTTTACTTTGCCTGCGTAGTATTCGGAATCCGATGCCGAATCAAACAGCTTCAGACCGTCGCGAAGCCACTGGATCGCTGCTCCCGCGATGAAAATGCTTCCTTCCAGCGCATACTCCACTTTTCCGTCCATGCCCCAAGCGATCGTTGTCAATAAGCCGGATTTGGAAGCAACCGCATTTGTACCGGTGTTCATCAGCATAAAGCAGCCGGTGCCGTATGTGTTTTTGGCCATGCCGGACTCGAAGCAGGTTTGACCAAATAGCGCCGCTTGCTGATCCCCCGCAACTCCGGCAATCGGGATTTCTGCTCCGCCGAACGTTTGCGGATCCGTGACGCCGTAAAGCCCTACGGAAGGTTTGGCTTCAGGAAGCATGGATTGCGGAATGTTCAACTCCTCCAGCAGCTTTTCGTCCCAGCTCAAATTCATAATATTATAAAGCATCGTACGGGACGCATTCGTATAGTCAGTCGCGTGGACTTGTCCTCTCGTCAATTTCCAGATCAGCCATGTATCCACCGTACCGAATAATAGCTCTCCACTCTCCGCTTTCTCCCTAGCACCCTCAACGTTGTCCAAAATCCATTTCACTTTCGTCCCCGAGAAATAGGCATCCACGACGAGACCCGTACTTTCACGGATATATGTCTCCAGTCCTTTTTCCTTCAAGCCATCGCAAATTTCAGCCGTTCTGCGGTCCTGCCATACGATTGCATTATACACAGGCTTACCGGTGTTTTTATCCCAAACGATCGTCGTTTCCCTTTGGTTCGTAATACCGATGGATACGATTTCCTGCGGGCTGACGCCTGCGGTTTCAAGCACTTCACGGGCTACGCCGCTCTGCGTTCCCCAAATTTCCATGGCGTCATGCTCAACCCAGCCCGCTTTTGGATAAATTTGCGTAAATTCTTTTTGAGCGGTTCCTACATTGTGGCCCTCACGGTCGAACAAGATCGCACGAGAGCTGGTTGTTCCTTGATCAAGAGCAAGCACATATTTTTTTTCCATGATAAAAACCTCCACATTTTATTGTTGTATTGACCGGCAAATTTAGAGGTATAGAAAATGGCAGCAAGCACACCGCCAATAATCGGGCCAACGACAGGAATGAACGCGTAACGCCAATCGGATGAGCCTTTGCCGGCAATCGGCAGAATAAAGTGCGCTATTTATTGTAAGTAATAAATAGAAGAACATACTCTTTTTAGCCAGGTATGAACGATTCAAATCTCCAAAGCGATTACATCACCTCCAAAAAAAATAAACAGCCATCCTTTAGCACCTGCGCTTGTTCCCCCTAAAGGACAATTGCAGTTGCTTCAAAATGGCTGTTCTCCGTTTCTCCCAGCAGATCTTATTAACTTGTTTCGTATTATACATAGCATACATTGCCTTGTAAACCCTTTCATTCACAGAAAATTACAAATGGCCTACCAAACTAGGAAAAAGGCTGCTTCAATGCTGGACACTGAACTGCTGCTGAACAAGCTTGGCATATAAAGGGTGGCTGCCGAGCAGCTCCGCGTGTGAGCCTTGACCCGAAATCCCGCCTTTCTCCAGCACAATAATTTGGTTAGCGCCACGTATCGTCGAGAGGCGATGAGCGATAACTAATGTCGTTCTTCCCTTCATCAGCCCGTGAAGAGCCTCCTGCACCTGCTGTTCGGAATCACTGTCTAAGTGCGCCGTCGCTTCGTCCAGCAGCAAAATATCGGGATTTCGCAAAATAGCCCGCGCTATTGCCAGCCGCTGACGCTGGCCGCCAGATAACATAACGCCTCTTTCTCCGACCTCCGTCTCATAGCCGTTTGGCAGCGAATGAATAAACGACGTCAAATTCGCCTGCTTCACCGCCTCATTTATACGCTCCTCTTCCACTTGCTCCAGCCCATAAGTGAGATTATGCCGAATCGTGCCCTGCATCATGGGACTATCCTGCGATACATATGCGATTCGTTTGCGCCAATCCTCCAGGCGCATCGACGCAATCGGCTCCCCTGCGTAAGTAATTTCTCCCTGTGTCGGATTGTAGAACCTCTCAAGCAGAGAGAATAGCGTCGTCTTGCCCGTACCGCTCGGACCTACAAACGCGGTGACTTGCCCCTGCCTGGCATGAAAGGAGACTGCATGCAGCAGCGGCCGGTCCTCCGAATACCCAAAGCTTACCCGATCAAACTGGATCAAAGATGTTTGGACTGTCGCTTGCTCGTTAGCTGTGAGCACCGCCTCGCCATGCTGCTCGTCCTTCTCGCCCAGCAGCTCTAAAATCCTCTCCGAAGCCCCCATCGCTTTCTGAAATTGTGTGAAAAAAGACGCCATCTGCGTAAACGGCATTACAATTTGAAACATATATAAAATAATGGCAACTAGTTCGCCGCCTGTTAAGGTGCCTTGCGCGACTCGCACTCCGCCGTATCCAATTAAGATTACGAGAATCAACAGCATTACAGTCATCATTAATGGCGTTACAACGGACATAATTCTCGCTTCCTGCAGCCCAAATGTAAACAACCGCGATATTCGCAAGCTGCCCTGGCGCAGTTCAACCGGCTCCGCCAGCGATGCCTTCACAAGGCGGATGTCGGACAGCACCCTGCCTAGATCCCCTTGAAACAACGCCGTTTCATCCTGCATCGATTTGGAGACTGTGAACATTTTGGTCCCAAGCGGCCATAGAACAAGCAGAGCAGCCGGAACGGCAATCAGCATAAGCAGCGTCAGCTTCCAATCGATCATCAGCAATAAAGTCACGCCGCCGATAATCGAAATAATGCCGCCCAGAAACGAAATGACATGCCCGATAATAAAATCTTTTATTACATTCGTATCGTTTGTCACGCGGCTCATCGTCTCGCCCGAGCTGTTGCGATCAAAGAATGGAACAGGCAGCCTCAGCACCCGCTCCCATACCTCGCGCCGCAAGCCGGCAATAACATGCTGGCCTACATAGGACATGGTGTAGACCGTGAATCCTGACATAATCGTCTGAGCCAGAAAGACGGCTCCCAGCACTACAAAAGTAGCCTTCTGAATCGTAGACTGCGACAGCTCATCCACTAGATTTTTGGTTAATAACGGAATAAGCAGCGAAAGCAGCGTCTCTCCGAGCCCTAATACAATGGCAGCAGCTATCAAAATAGAAGCCGGCTTGTGCTTTGCAATCAGCTTAAAAAATTGCGATACGCTGGCAGTTGCCTGCGATTTCTCAGCTTCAGCGCTAATCTTCATTTGATTTCCCCTCTTTCATCGTTTTCAAAGCTTCAAGATGCTCGAATACGACAGTCAAAAAGGTCTCTTCTTCCTTCGTGAACACATTTGGAAATAAAATAGGATCAATCGAGAGCGAAGGATCGTCGAGCCCTTCTATTTGCGCAAGCTCTTCTTCATTTAATCCCCTAATAATAGGACCAAGCATCTCCTCAAGAAGGGAAACCATTTTCCTTCCGCTTGCGAGCACCTCTTCATCCAGAGGCTGTTTTCCTTGCTTATAATGCTCCTTCAGCTCTATGACAATTGCTGTTATTTTGCGCTCCATGTCCAGTCTATTCTCCGGGTCCATGCCTTCCATAAAGATCGCATCTACAAAAGAAGGCGGCATTTGCTTAGACAGCCACTGCTTCTGATGCTCCTCATGCTGAATATTATGAATAAACACAAGCAGCAAATCACTATCAACCTTGCCCGCTCCCTGGATAATCCTTTGCATGCGTCCAATCGTTTCGATCACGCGCTCCAAATGCTGCTGTTTTGTTTGAAGCATCTCATATTGCGAAGCGAGCGAATGCTGCAAGTCCTCCTCCGGCCTAGCCAAATAAGCTGCAATGTCCTCAAGCGAGAAGTCCAAATATTTAAGCGTCAATATTTTTTGCAGCTGAATCAAGTCCCGATCGGTATAGAAACGGTGTCCATGCGCATTTCGGCTGGACGGCTTTAGCAGCCCCTTGCGGTCATAATAGCGGAGCGTTCGTTCGGTTACCGCTGTAAGCTTGGCGAAAACGCCTATCGCATAAAGAGAATCTTTTTCCACCATTTTATTCCTCCTCCCGGAATAGAGTATAACCCTTGACGCTGCGTCAAGGGCAAGAGGTATGCACCAAATATAATGGCTACTTGACTACCTAAAATGTAAAAATTATGTTTAATAGAATAGTAGTCTTCCTTACATTCGACAAAATCCCTTTATTTATTTAACTATAATATTGGACAATCTAAATAATATTTTTGTATATGCTTCTTTTTTTTACAAAAATAAGGGTTGTAAACAGTTAGAATTTATATATAATAAATTTGTGTACAAAATGTTACAAAAACAACAAATCAAAGGAGAGAAATAAATGGATCCATATCAACAGCAGCCCCCAATAAATACGGGTGTGCCTGGATACGACTACCATCCGCAGCAGCCTGTTTCACCAGTTATTACAGTAAAAGAATGGATGCTCACTACCCTTATTATGATCATTCCCATCGTAAACATTATCATGATGTTCGTATGGGCATTTGGCGAAGGCAATCCAACCAAAAAGAACTACTTTAAAGCGTCCCTGCTATGGGCTGCAATCATTCTTGTCATTTATGCCATCATTTTCATCATCATTATCGCTGCAGCAGCAACAACGGCTTCAAACATGTATTAGTCGAACCCTATACATAGCAAAAGAAGGCGTCCCGGAAGTTGGATCAACTTCTGAGACGCCCTTATTGTTTATCCGATGCAACCGATGTAATGCTTTACTCCACTGCGCGGAAACGATACACTTTGCTCGCGTAGTCGCCAAAAAATTGCGGTGTAGCTAGGCCAGCATAAAGCAGCTGATCGCCGCCGTATACCGTTTCTTCGCCATGCAGCTTGTAATCGCGATTCGGATCAAGCCCTTTCAGGCGGAAGCGATTGAGCTTCGGATTCGGCTCTTGCAGCACCGAAACGAAGACAACAAATGCTTCGCTTTGGTCCTTGGATACGAACATCCAAGCCGTTTCATTGCCGTCGAACGGACTAAGCAGACGGTAAAAATCTCCGAATTGCACCAGATGGCGCACGTCCTTGTACAGTGCAACCTGCTCCTTAACTTCGCTCTTCTCTTCCTCCGTAAACTGAGTCAAATCAAGCTCGTACCCGAAGTTGCCCGACAGCGCGACATTTCCTCTCGTCGCAAGCGAGGTGATACGTCCAACCTGATGATTAGGCACTGCCGATACGTGAGCGCCCATTGAGCTTACAGGGTAAACGATGCTTGTGCCGTATTGAATTTTCAGGCGGGATACCGCATCCGAGTTGTCGCTTGTCCACGTTTGCGGCATGTAATACAGCATGCCCGCATCGAAGCGGCCTCCGCCGCCAGAGCAGCTCTCGAACAATATATTCGGGAACGAAGACGTAATTTCCTCAAGCACAGCATAAAGGCCAAGCATATACCTATGAGCCGTTTCGCGCTGGCGCTCTGCTGGCAGCAGTGCCGAGCCGATTTCCGTCATGTTGCGGTTCATATCCCATTTCACGTACGTAATCGGCGCGCTTGAAAGAATATCCGAAATCGACTTCACGATGTATTGCTGCACATCCGTGCGCGACATATCGAGAATGAGCTGTTGTCTCGCTTGAGTACGCCTGCGCCCCTCAACATGCAAGCACCAGTCGGGATGCGCTTTGTACAGCTCGCTCTCCGGCGAGATCATTTCCGGCTCAAACCATAGGCCGAACTGCATGTCGAGTCGCTTCACGCGGCTGACCAAATCCTCCAGGCCGTTTGGCAGCTTGTTGCGGTCTACGAACCAATCGCCAAGCGAAGTGGTATCGTTATCGCGCTTCCCGAACCAACCATCATCCAATACGAACAGCTCGATGCCGAGCTCTTGGCCCGCGCGGGCGATATCTTCGATTTTATCCGCGTTAAAGTTGAAATACGTCGCTTCCCAGTTATTGACGAGAATCGGACGCGTTTGGTCACGGAACGTTCCGCGAATGAGGCGTGCGCGGTAGAAGTCGTGGAAGCTGCGCGACATGCCCCCGAGCCCGTGCTCGGAATGTACCATTACTGCCTCAGGCGTCTGGAATTGCTCGCCCGGCTCCAGCTGCCAATTAAAATCAAATGGATTAATGCCAATGAATAGACGCGCGGCATGGAATTGGTCCACCTCTACGCCGGCAGTGAAGTTGCCGCTATATACAAGGTTTACGCCGTACACGTCACCATGATCCTCCGTTGAGCCTTCCGACAGCAAAGCGACAAAAGGATTTTGCATATGGCTGCTTGAGCCGCGGCGGCTCTCGATTGACTGTAAGCCAGGCACGAGTGTGCGTTTATGAATATGACGTTCGCGAATCCATGCGCCGGAGAGCTGCAGCATTTCAAACCGGTCATGCGCAAAATCAAGACTCATGCTGAATGCGCGCTGCAGCTGCAGCGTGTCATTTCCGTTGTTGATGATTTTAGCCGAACGGGTAATCGCATCGTAATGTTCAAATACTGTATAAGACAAAATGACAGACAAGCCGGTCAGATCATCCTTGAGCGTGATCTCCAGCGTCTGCGCTTCGGAGTCGCTTTCCACATACGTCGCCGGCAATCCGGCAAGCGCGGGTTTTCCATTGATGATCTGATACGAATCATAACGCAAATCCGTTACGGTTGTGCCGTTAGGCAGCTTGACTTGAAAAGCCGGCATCCGGAAGTCGGAGTTGCCATAAGCCGGATACTCATGCGGAAGCGTATCGAGCGACAATTCCATTTGGTCAAGCTCCGTGCTAGGCGTAAAGGATGCGCGGCCTGTTAGTTCGAACAAACGCTCCAGCTGTACGCCGCGAACCTTTTTCCCCCAATAGATATGGGCGGGATAGCCTGTTTTCGTGATGTGAATGACATAACTCGTATCCTTCGATTGCAAATGAAATAATGAACGCTGCTGATCATATTGAATAGTCAAAATAATAACCCTCCTAAACGTTTTAAAAAAACTTGCTACGAAAGCCTACTTCAGCATTGCTTTGACTGATCTTGATGAAATTCTTCCTTTGCAAAGCTCGCATGCCGCTTCTATGACACTGTAGCGTTTTTGATATTTTCGAAATAAGTTAATCTGAACTAATCTAAGCACCCGCAAGCGACTTAGCCAGATGAAGCGATGACACCACTTCTTCACACTCCGCTCTAAAGGAGGTTAACTGGAAAAACTCCTGCTATTGAGGTTACTCCGAAGCCTTCAACGAGCTGCCGCAGCTCTCCCGAACGACGAGCGTCGTGTTGATCGTCATATGAATAGCCGCCTCTCGGCCCTCAATACGCTCAAGCAGCAGCTGTACCGCCGATCTGCCCATATGCTCCGTATGCGCGCGAACGGTCGTCAGCGGCGGATTCAGATAGGCGGAAATTTCGATATCGTCAAAGCCGACAATCGCCATATCCTCCGGCACTTTAATGCCATGCTCATGCAGCGCCCGAAGCGCGCCGACTGCCATGGGATCACTCCCTATAAAGCAAGCAGTAGGCAGCGAGCTTTGCAGCAGCAGGCGGTTCATCGCTTCATATCCGCTGTTGGAGGACCAATAGGCCTTCAACACATAGCTTTCTTCATATAGCCCCAGCTCGCGCATCGCCTTCTCGAAAAATACGCGGCGCGGCTCGTCGTTTTCCGTTCCTTCATAGAGACTGTTCAGCCGGTTCACATAATCATTGCCGCCGATGTAGCCTATTTTTTCATGCCCCAGCCCTCTAAGATGAGAGACAACCGCTCTAGTTGCCTGCTCAAAATGAAGCTTCACCGTATCGTATTCGTTCAGCTCGTTCGAATGGTTGACGAAAACGATTCGATTGCCGTTATTGTACAGCTGTCGCACATCGTTTTCTTCGATCGAGCCAACAACGATTAAACCGTCCAGCTCATGCACAGGCTGCATCTCTACGCGGCTATTGCCTCTCAGCACTTTAATAATGCTGATACCCAGCTCCTCGCAGCGCGTCTCAATTCCTTTGCGAATAGAAGTAAAGTAAGGGTCCTCATGCTCATCCTCAAGCGTCGACCACATGAGAAGGCCAATTTGCTGACGAGAGAGCTGCTCTTCTTTTTTCATTCTGCGCAGCCTGGAAGGCTTATATTGCAGCTGCTCGGCAATACTAAAAATGCGTGTCCGCGTTTCCTCGCTTACTGCCAAAGTCATATCGTTGTTCAAAACTCTTGACACAGTGGCAGCCGAAACGCCCGCCTCCTGCGCAATATCTTTTATCGTCGCCATCCCACGCTCCGTGTTTAGTTAATAAATTTACTAAATAACATTTACAGTTTAGCAGACAACAATAAATACCACAAGTACCCATGCAACTTTTATGTACGATTAACGTCAGACTTGAAGAAGACACTAAAACTTACAATAATGGGGGAATCGCTTATGAAAAAGTTGATAGCTGTTTTCGTGCTATTTTTGCTTCTATCCGCTTGCAGCACGAATGCAGGCCAGACGAACACTACTCCGGGTAATGGAGGTACAACTACGAATACGGGTCAAAATCAAAGCACCGATGCTGCTAAGCCGACACCAACTGCCAGCGACAAAGTTAATGATGGCGGGCCTGAGCAGGCAGCAACTCCTCAAGATGCGGCAGCTGCTGTTATTTTGGCATTAAAGGAAGATGATATGGCTACACTTGCAGCTTATATTCATCCCAATAAAGGTCTATTATTCTCTCCCTATGCGCATATTGATACTGCGACTGCCAAAGTATTTCCAGCCACAGGATTGCCGGCATTAACGGACACGACTGTTTATCAATGGGGCTCCTATGACGGCTCAGGCGAGCCGATTGCGCTTACCTTCCAGCAGTATTACGACAAGTTTGTGTATGATCGAGATTTTATTAATCCGGAGACCGTAGGCGAAGACCAAATCATAGGTACGGGCAATACGATAGTCAATATTAAGGATGTTTATCCGGAGAGCTATGTAATGGATTATTATTTCAGCGGCTTTGACCCCCAGTATGAGGGCATGGATTGGGAGAGCCTAATTCTAGTGCTTGAGGAATTAAACGGAGCTTGGTATGTGAGTGCAATTGTTCATTCGCAGTGGACGATCTAAATAACACATGCTGCCTCCCTTGCACTCCGGGGGCAGCATGCTTTAGAAATCTTTTCGTTTGATAACAAGCAAGCCTACAGCAAGCATAGCTGCCGTATAAATGACACAATAGACTAAAAAGGAGTTTGAAGGCGCACCGCTAATTGAAAATGTACTAAGCTCATTGTTGAGGTTAATCAAACCACTGAGCTCTTTAATAGAGAACAGCTCGCTTAACATCCGCTGCTGCAAAGCATCGGCCGGCATCACCAGCTTAATTAAGCCGGTTATCGTCTCAATCGTCTGCATCCCTTCCATTTCTGGTCTTCTGACTCCCATAAGACGTCCGATCGTGCTGCCTAGCCAACCCATTCCGAATAGCATCGTCATGCCGATGCCATTTCCTAATGGGCTAAGATAACAAGAGCCAACCATCGTTAAGGTGACAAGAAGCGGTACAACAGAAGCAAATAGTACGTACGACTTTAACAGCACAGGCAATTCAAACAATACACCCGTCTCTACCCAGCAAATCCCAATAACCGAAGCAAATAATAGAATAGCGTACATCGCCCCATACGAAACGAAGCCAAGCCATCTCCCCATATACCATCTCCAGCGCTGAATCGGCCTTGCTAGTACGGATTGCAGAACCCCTTGCTCCGCCTCCCCAGTTACAGCGGCAACCGAGCTGAATATCGCCAGAAAAGAAACCGCAAAAGCCCCAAAGAAAAACCCGAGTGTCAGCATCATAGCACTGCTTGTAAACTTGTTTATGATATCTAGCGAAGACTCTACGGCTTGATCCTGAATCTCGCCTGCGATTGCATCTGCAACAAACCAATAGGCGACCCAAAATATGACCGTCATAATGATCGTCATCAGCGTCACGCGCTTGCGAAT
The DNA here is from genome assembly GCF_012935325.2 of Paenibacillus sp. PL91. GTDB lineage: Bacteria > Bacillota > Bacilli > Paenibacillales > Paenibacillaceae > Pristimantibacillus. The sequence continues at coordinate 78,792 of NZ_JABBYG020000015.1, read as the reverse complement.
AAGCTCCTTCCACGTTAAGCCCCAAACCGCGATCATCTGCGTTCCCCCCTATGCTCAAGACCCGTTACGGCCTGCAAAAACCACTCATCGAGACGGGATTGGGTTTTGCCAACCTCATATATCGTTAACCCTAACTCGATAAGAATATAATTGACCAAGCCGATCTGCTCGTCATCCTCAAGCGCTAGCTCAAGCCAAACGGAACCGTCTCCAGCCGCTTTTTCGGATACAACAACATTTTCCCCAAGCATTTGCCGTATACGTTCAGGCGCTAACGGTGTATAACCGCTGACTCGCAGTCGAAAATTCGATTGCGTGCGAAGCACCTCTGATACCTTGCCCTCTGCCAGCACTTGACCATTATTAAGCAGTGCGACCGTATCGCATAAATGCTCCACATCCTCAAGCAAATGGGAATTAAGAAAGATCGTCTTCCCTTGGCTTCTAAGCCTTGCAAGCAATTGTCGCACCTCATGCCGGCCAACCGGATCAAGTGCCGAAGCCGGCTCGTCGAGGAAGACAATATCGGGATCACCCAGCAATGCGCATGCAAGCCCAAGCCGCTGCTGCATGCCCTTGGAATAACCTTTAAGCCGGTCTCGTCCTCGGCTGCCGATGCCGACTTCGTCAAGAAGCTGATGGATGCGCCGTTTGGCACTAATACGGTCCAGCTCGCATAGCTTCGCATGAAAAGCAAGCACCTCCTCGCCGGTCAACCAGTCCGGATAACGAAACAACTCAGGCAAATAGCCCAATCTTCGCCTCGCTTCGATAGTGCCGGAAGCATGGCCGAATAGTTGAGCTTTACCTGAGGTAGGCTGGATTAAACCGGTGAGCATTTTGACGACCGTGCTTTTGCCCGCTCCATTAGGACCGAGGAAGCCAAAGGCTTCCCCCTGTCTAATGGTTAACGTGACGTCATGGCAGCCGCGCCCGTCACCATAATCCTTGCTTAAGAGGGTCGTTTCAATCGCGTATGTGGTCATGAGCGGATCAGCTCCGCAATTACGGATTCTACTTTTTTGACATCGCCATAGTTCTCGAAGCCTGCTGTCACCATATAGCCCTTCTCCAGCCACGCCGCAGTAGTAGAATTATGGTTTTCACTGCTCTCCACGTAAACATCGACGCCTTTTATGCTGATCTTCTTCGGATCGCCTCTTGTTAAAAGCGGCAATGGAATTTGCCCATCCTCCAAGCTGGAGGCTTGCATAAGCGAGTCACGCAAATGATCAGGCAGCGCCGGGAATCGAATGACAGCCTCGAAAGCATCTTTGACATCAACAGAATTATCGACTTTAATCGTCGGCACCTCCAAATAGTTAATCCATGCGCGCGGCTCGGAGGAGCCTTCTATCTGAGACGTATAGGAGATTTGCGTGCCCCTGCCCGTGTAAAAAGTAATTTCTTTGCCGTCTACAGATTGTGGAAGCAGCTTATCCGCACCTAGCTTGCTCATCGCTCGGTTGATTTCATCCACCTTCAAGCTGAATTTAAACGTTTGCGAGGAGGTCGACGAAATATCGATTTCCTGTTTATCCGCAACGGTTATTGCCGGAATTGCAAAGCCTAGCTGCTCAGCAGCCTTCTCAGGCGTCAGCTTCTGCCAGCTTCCATGCGAAGTTTGTTCAAATTCACCGAAGCGGTTAGACATTTCGAGCGTTTCGCCTTCATTCATGAAGCTGTTCATAAGCGTTACCAAATCATCCTTCTGCACCACCATCACGTTATCCATACGGAACGTATTGAGCCATGCCGCCAGCGCTTCATTCGTTGAAGGAGTGGCGATCACAACAGTGATGATAGCGGCTGCGCATGCCGCCACAGTCTTGCCTATATTTCTTTTGATCCAGCGACGGGCTGCTCCGCCTTTGCTTGGCTTGTTTGCAGCCTCTCCTGATTGAGCGCGCGCTCTCCCTAGCGGTACGGAGTTCATCTGCTCCTGTAGCGGGTTCAAGCTTCCTTGCGGCTCTGCTTGCAAGCTTCCTGGAGCCGCTGATGTCCCCTGCACATGATGATCACCCTGAGCAAGATGACCCTGCTTCTCCCACTGTTCCCAGAGGGACGAACGCTCAGTAGTTAACAGCTGCTTCTCGAGGCGTGCCCATGCATCTGCCGTCTGTTCTTGTTCTTTTTTATTATTTTCATCGTTGGTTGTCATTTTGAACTCCTCCTAAAAGGTTTTGAGCAATCTAACCAAGCTTCATAGAGATGAACCCTCTACTCGTTTGACATGGCACCCTCTGCTTTGAGCGCATGCCGTTTCAGTCTCTCACCGGCTCTGCGCAGCATCGTGCCGACCTGAGGCTGGCGTACTTGCATCTGCTCCGCAATTTCCGCGTAGCTATAGCCCTCATATCGCAGCAGCAGCATCTGCTTGTCACGCTCGGGCAACGAATCGAGCCACACCCGAACCTGCTCCTGCTCATCCTTATCGATAATCTGCTCCTCGCCCGATGCTATCGTTTGCGGCTGTACCAGCATACTTTGCTCCTGCTTCTGCGTCAGTGCGCGCTCGCGCGCTTTCTTATCCATATAGTCATAGGCCAGCCTCGTCAGTACCCGTTGAAGCCAGCCTCCGATTGCTTCGGGCTGATCCGGGGGAGTCCGGTAGAGCCTTAGAAATGTTTCCTGGGCGAGATCCTCAGCGGCTGCTTCATCGCGAATAAGTGCAATCAGCTTGCGTCTTACCGACGGATAATGCTGATTAAATTGTTGACGAAACAAATCCGGCGCCGAATGTTCCATTCCGTTGTCCTCCTTGCATTTTTTGCTCAAGCTATAAGGAAGACGTCGTCTCCCTTCATTTTGTAACAGCTTCTGTAAAAAATATATTTCACCAAACTATAAAGGCCATTTTCCTCATACGGTTATAAAAAAAAACCGCCTCCACGATAGTTGGGAGACGGAAAGTCTGTTACGCTTCTTTCTTATTATGCTCCATAAAAAACTGAACGAATCTAGGCGCAGGAACGGGAGGACTAAAAATAAAGCCCTGAACACCATCGCAATTATGGTTGGAAATAATATCCATCTCTTCCTGCGTCTCGACGCCTTCGGTTACGACCTGCAAATTCAAATTATGCGCGATGACGACGACGGATTTGAATATCATCTGCTTTTTAAAATCGCCTACAATGCCGTTAATAAACGATTTATCGAGCTTCAGCGTATGAAGCGGAATGTTCTGCAAATAACTTAGCGACGAATAGCCAGTGCCGAAATCATCAAGCGACAGCTTAACGCCAAGCTGCCGCAGCTCATGTAATATTTTGAGCGTGTGCGCGGGGTTGTCCATAAAAATCGACTCTGTAATTTCCAGCTCGATCTGGTCTGGACGAATGCCCGCATCCGAAATAATGCGTTCAATCGTATGGACAATCTGCTTCTGCTGGAATTGGATCATCGACATATTCACGCTCACCGAAAGCAGCGATATGCCCATCCGCTCCCATTCACTAATTTGCTGGCAAGCTGAGTACAGCACCCATTCGCCCAGCGGAATGATAAAGCCTGTCTTCTCCGCGATTGGAATAAAATCAAGCGGCGAAACCATGCCTAGCTCTGGATGCCTCCAGCGTATCAATGCTTCCGCTCCATAGATGGCTCCTGAAGCTACATCAACCTTCGGCTGGTAATATAGCATAAATTGGCCCAGTTCCAGCGCCTTGAACATGCTGTTCTCAAGAATCAGCTCCTTCTTTGGCACATCATTCATGGAAGAAGCATAAATTTTGCATGTGTTGCGTTCTTTCTTGGCGACATACATCGCAATATCCGCTTCCTTAACGAGCTGGTCCGCCGTGCTGGCGCTTAACTCATAATGAATGCTGATTCCGATGCTTGCCGTTATATAGAACATCCGATCCTTGAGCTTGATGGGCTCAGAAATAATAGACAAAATTTCTTCCGCGATGTGTGTGATTTGGTGGAGGTGAGTCATTTTTTCCAGCAGCGCAATATACTCGTCGCCCCCGAACCAGAATACGCTCCCCCCGCCGTCAATTGCACGCACGATGCGTTCTGCTACTTGCTTGAGCAATTGGTCGCCCATCGCGTGGTCAAGCGTATCATTAATCACTTTGAACCGGTCAAGGTCGATGAAAAGCAAGGCGACTGGCCCGTGTGTTCGGGTATTCTCCGCAACTTTCCCTTCCATATAAAGGCGGTAAGCATATCGATTGGGCAAGCCGGTTATTAAATCATGCGTCGATTGGTACTCGATCAAACGCGCTGCTTCCTTCTTCTGGGCAAGCATATTATTGAAATGATTCGCCATAAATTCAAATTCATCATTCGTATGAATGATGAGCTGATGCTCTTCTTTTCCTATAGCGACAGCATAGGTTGCCTGCACGACTTTATGTATATTAACCAAGATGATTTTTCGAACGAGAATTGCCATCACTAATGTCATTAAAAGCAGGGCAAATGTTATGATGAGAATCGATTCTTTCAAACTTTTATAATAGTCTGTGAGCATATTTTTTTTTGGAATGACTGTTTCGATATGCCAAAGGACATTATTAATCAGAATCGGATAAAACATCCGTAGAACAGTCCCGCTATGACCAGGTTCGGCTGTATAGCTAAGCCGCAGCTTCGTCCCTTTCATGGCCTCCAGCTCATCGATCCCCGCCCAAAGAAGATATGGCGTATTCACAAGCTCTGGATTGCTGCCGTTAGCCAAGTATTTATTATTGGTCGTAATTATACTCGCATAACCGCCAAGCGGCCGGAAACCTTCAATTTTCTTCTGAACCGAGTCCAGTGAAAAGTCCGCCCCTACTATTCCTAAAAATTTGCCTTGTTCATCGAACATGGGCAGCACAAGCGATGTCATCAAGATCGATTTGCCATCTATTTCGTAAGAATACGGCTCTATTAATGAGAAGGACTTGGTTAATTTCGGAATCTGATAAAAGGACCCTTTCATCTTATCCTCATAATTCTTTATTGCAATAACTTGAATGGAATTATCCTTGCGCACGACATAGGGAATAAATCGACCCGTTGCATCATCGTAGCTGTTCTTGTTTCGGTAGTGCTCATCTTCCCCATCAAAAGCATTAGGCTCCCATAACGTAAAGATACCTAGCAATTCCGGATGCTTCTCCAGCACCTGCTGCAGCAAATTGACGGTGTATTCACGATTTTGCATACCATGTTTGTTCCTCTGACGCATTGTTGCTTCAAGCGTGCTGAGCATCGCCATCGTTTGATCCATTGAATTGGAGAAAGGATTTATGTAATCCATCGATTGCGTCTGTGCGATAAGCTCGCTTTCACGCAGGTTCGAATGATATAGTTTAATGAGGTGGGCGGCTACTAAAATTCCAAATGAAAAAATGACAAGCAGGCCTAGAGATAAAATCAACTTTTGAGCAATGTTTAAATTAAACTTTCTCATCTCATCTATCAGCCCCTTGTTGTCGGAGAAAGCAAAAAAACAACGTCATTTGTCATATAATAATTTAGCTTTAGTATACTTGACAGTTTGCACCAAGCACAATGAAAAAATAGGATAATAACACTATATAATTCGACAAAAAACTACTTTTCGACACTTGGAATCTTCTTGGCAAGAGTCAATTTACCCTATTATTAATTTGGGCAATTTACAGTATCCACCAATCTTTCTTTTTCTTTGTTTCAAAATAAAAAAGCCGCCTAGTCAAAGACTTGGCGGCACTTTTTCATTCTCCCTACACTTGGTTTTTCTTTTCCTTTTGCTTATCGTCATTATCTTCGATCGCGCGGTCATGATCCTCCAAACGATGAGGACGTTTGCCCTTCCCGCCATGAAGGTTGTAAAGCTCCTCACGCAGCTGCTCCGACGATTTGCCCTCTGTCTTAATGCCATGCTCCTCGGCTATTTTGCGCAAGTGCTCCAGCCGCTTCGCTTGATGCTCCGCTTTGAACGCTTCCCACTTGTCTTTATTCGCAAGCTTCGCTGCTTCTACTTCTTTCTTCAACTGATCAGCGTTCTTGCCGTCGGTTTGGATGCCGAAATAGGTCGCCAATTCCTTCAGCTTCTCTAATCGATAAGCTTCAAAATCTTTACGCGTCATTTTTCCCTTGTGATGCTTATGCTCGCTGTCCAAATCGGACTCTTTAGGGTGCTGAACGACTAATGAAGCTTCAGGCAAAGCTGCTACCGATTTTGCCGCCCATACAGGAGCGACCGAAAACAGCACGGCAAGCGCCACGGCGGGGATAAACCATTTTTTAATCATTTTCTGCCACACCTTTCCATTCGTGATGCAGAGGCGATAAGGTTACGCCTCATCTGGCTTATTTTGCCCAAGCATTCACTTGAATAGACATGATAATGGCAATTTTCGACAAGTTATGATGGTGATAAACCAGATAGTCGGCATTAATCTGCTGTATGTGCAGCTTGCTCCAAAAGCTCCAGCTCGCGCAGCAGCCAAGCCTTTGAGAAATGTTCACCAATAAATACTGCCACATCATTGACTTGACCCTGCGGGTCAATTCTTAAAAAATCAGATTCCTTGTACGCGTATTGAAAAAGAAAGCGGCTTGGCGCATCCGTAAACGTCACGATTCCCTTCGCACGGTAAATGTTGTCCGGCAGCCGCTGAAGGAGCGACTCAAATGCCTCGCTGCTTACCGGGCTGCGCCAATAATGCGTTACAACCATGACATGCTCGTGCGAATGATGATGGGCTGCATGGTCATGGTCATGAGTGCAGCCTGCAATTGAGCATTCCTCGCCTTCAATATGTGTATGATTAGCGATATGCCCCGCTTCCATAGCTGTGCGCTGATGCTCCTGCAAGTGCGATTCCACTTCTGCATCCAGCCAGCTCCAATCGTCAATCGCGCAGCGGACAGTCGCGATGATCTGAGCATGGCCATTTAGCTCGCGCAGCTGCTGCTGCGCCTCTACGAGCTGATCAGGCTCAAGCTTGTCCGCTTTATTCAATAACAAAATCGTTGCGCAGCGGATTTGCTCCTGCATCAGCTTGAATGTCCGACCTTTGCCATCGCGGCTGCGCGCGAGCAGCTCCGGCCCATCGACTACCGTTATGACGCTGCGTAGATCAATCGACTTGTACATAGCCGCCTCGGTTACCCCGTCCAGCGTTTCCATCGGATTGGCGGCACCCGTTGACTCTATAAAGATGACATCCGGCTGATGCTCATTGATCAGCGAGCTGATCTCCATGCCCAAATCACCGCGCATCGTACAGCAGATGCAGCCGCTCAGCATTTCCGCCATCGGCACCTCGTCGCCTACCAGTTGGCCATCCAGGTTGATATCCCCAAGCTCGTTCATAATAACGGCTGGCTTCTTCCCTTGCGCCGTATAATAGTCCAGCATTCTTCTTAGCAGCGTCGTCTTCCCGCTCCCTAGAAAGCCCGAAAGTAAATGTACAGGTATATTTTGTTCATTATTTGTTTTCATCGTGTGATATCTCCCGTATGCCATATTTTAAACCGAGCATGAATGGTTCCATTATATCGTAATTGTTACGCTCTTACATCTATTTGAGACGTACAAAATTGTAACTGTCGACTATTACAATGGAAATTTATTATTTTCTAAATCAAAAGCCTCTACTGACATTATAGACATTTAAGGAGATGCCTGCCTAATCGGTCATATTTAAAAGAATATAAATGAGTTTTATAGAGTAAACAAACAGATTTTGATGATGATGGTGGTGGTGGGGTGTTCGTGCTGCTGAAGATGCTAGTGGCTGGTGGTGATGCTGCTAATGTTGGCCGTCTCACTTGTCCGCACTCTACAGCGCAATTTCTGTTGCAGTTTCTGCAACAGAAACCTTACATGAAGCCAAATCTAACCATCTACACTGCATATTTGCAACAGAATGGCTGGCACAAATCGTTAATTCAACCATTTCAGGAAATTCCATTGCACAAAATACACTGTACGTCCGCAGTTTCGCCAATCGGAAACATTCTATTGCACAAACTGCAACGTAGCCAGCTTTACTTAAATAATTTAACGTCTTAGGTGCGGGTGCGGGTGTCTGCTTGAGTGCTAGAATGTGCGCAGGTGAAGGGCCACAACTTCAAACAAAGAAAAAACGGTATCGCCCACGTATGGATACAATACCGTCTTTTTGCGTTTTAGCCCTTAACAGCTCCCGCTGTCATCCCCTTCATGACCTGCTCCTGAAATACAAGGTACACGATGATAGTTGGAACTACTGCTAGCGCCATCGCTGCCATCGTAAGCTTGTAGTCCGTCGAGTAGCCGGTTGCAAAGATCGATAGGCTAAGCGGCAGCGTCTTTAAGCCTGGATCACTAATAAATACAAGTGCAAAGGAGAAATCATTCCAATATCTCAAGAAGGCGAGAATACCGACAGTTGCCAGCGCCGGCAAGGACAACGGAAGCATCATGCGAAGAAAAATCCCCCAATAGCCTGATCCGTCTATCATCGCAGCCTCTTCAATTTCTTTCGGAAAGTTGTTCATATAAGCCACGCAGACGAAGATCGCGATCGGCAGCTCAAACGCCGTATATGGCAGGATCAGTGCAGCATACGTATTCAAAATATCAATTTTGTTCATCAATATAAACAAGGGAACGAGCGTACTATGGATAGGAATGAGCATGCCCAGCATAAATGTTCCGAGAACGAGCAGCTTGCCTCTGAATTGAAAGCGTGAGATCACATAAGCGCATAATGCGCCCATTACTAGCGTGATAACAAGGGCGATTACCGTAACGATGACCGAGTTCATGAACGCTGTACCCATATCTGCTACTTCCCAAGCGCGGGCGTAATTGCTCCAATTCCAAACATCCGGCAAGCCGAATGGGCGCGAATAAAATTCCTCGTTCGTTTTAAATGCGCTAATAAACAACCAAATGAGCGGATAGAGCGTTACCACTGCGTATATCGTCAAACCTACGGATAACAAGCTCCCTCTCAGCTTGCGCAGTCCGGCTCCCAATCCTCCGGAGGAGGCTGATTGAACGGCGCTTATCGATGGCGTAGTCATTAACATGATCCCCTCCGTTATTTTTTGGATTTCATTAGGTACTGGCTTCCTGCTACAAGAATTAAGCTGATGATAATAATCATCGTGGATACCGCGCTTCCGTAACCAAATCGATAAATCGAAAACGTATTATTGTACATATATGAGGCAAGCAGCTCAGTCGAGTTCGCAGGTCCCCCGCCGGTCATTACATAAATGAGATCAAATGCTTTTAGACTGCCCGATATGCAAAGCACCACCGCAACCTTAATCGTGTCCCAAATCATAGGCAGCTTGATGGAGAACAGCTTGCGAGAGCCGTGCGCGCCGTCGATTTGAGCGGCATCGTCGATTTCGCTCGGAATATTTTGCAAAGCGGCAATGAACATAATGAGATAAGGGCCTACGTTAAGCCAAATAATCGGTACCATAATGGCATACATCGAAATAGATGGATCGGACAGCCATTGCTGCTTCCAACTGCTTAATCCGAGGCTGTCGAGCAAAAAGTTCAGCACACCGATTTGCGGATGATAAATGTAGCCCCAGATGATGCCGACTACGACGGATGAGAGCACCATCGGCATAAAGATAGACGCGCGGATAAACTTCTGGAACCAGCCATTTTTGAGCAGCACTAACGATAGCAGCAGCGCAATCGGAACTTGGCCGAAAACAGAGGCGGCAACGATGAGCAGGTTGTTTTTGAACGAATGCCAAAACAGCCGATCTTGCAAAACCTCCTTATAGTTATCCAAGCCGATAAAGCGCATCGCACCAATGCCCTTCCAATCGAAAAAGCCGTAATAGGCCGACCATATTATCGGTACGATAACGAAAAAGACAAACAGCGCAAGCGCCGGAAGAAGTCCGATAGCGATAAAGCCTCTGATGCGTAAAGATGATGACATATTCGTCTCCTCCTAAAGGTTTGCGCAGCAAACCTACTTCGTAAGCATTAGCCAAGGTTTGCGCAGCAAACCTACTTCGTAAGCATTAGCCAAGGTTTGCGCAGCAAACCTACTTCGTAAGCATTAGCCTAAGGTTTGCTGCGCTAGTGCACCAAACCCGCTTCGCAAGTACAAGCTAAGGGACAGGTTATTTCCATTTTGCCTAGCTCCAAAAGTCACTGGATCTTCTTCCGGGCTTTGCTAGAAAATAACCGCTGTCCTATTTTTAGCCGCTTGTTTACTTGCCTAATGCCTTCGCTTGCGCCTCTTGGATTTTTTTGGCTATGTCTTCCGGCTTGCCGCCCATCAATAGCTCTTGCAGACCGTTGTTTACTGCATCTGCTCCTGCGGAGGTTAGTATGCCATCATAGACCGGAGTCATCTTCACTTTGTTCACCAGATCATATACTTCGCTAAAAATCGGAGATACTTTGCTCTTATCAAGCTCTGCTTTGTAGCTTACAAGCTGATTGCTCTCAAGCGTACGCTTCTGCGCATCAGGGCCGGACATCGCATAGATGAGCTCGAATGCCGCTTCCTTCTTCTTGCCGGTTGCATCCTTGCCAAGGCCCATCCCTACGCCGACTACGCCCGACAGTGAATTAGGGTCGCCCTTGCCACCTGGGATAGATGGAAGAACCGTCGCACCCATCGCCTTAAGCGCATCCTCTGAAGCGTTAGATGCTAGATTGGATAATGCCCAGCCGCCGTCGATCATCATTGCCGCTTGCCCTTGCGCAAACATTTGCTCCATTTGTGTGTTGTCGATCGAATTGAAGCCATCTTGGAAGGCGCCAGCTTCGCCAAGCTGCTGCATGTAAGTAAGAGCCTGTACGAACTCAGGATCTGTAAATGCCGCTCCATCTTGGCTAGCAGCCTTTAGGAACCATTCTGTTCCCGTTACGCGATCAGCCAGCGAGCTGAAAATACTAGATTGAGCCAGCCACGCCGCTTTGTTGCCTAGTGCGATTGGCGTAATTTTCTTTGCTTTCAACACGCTGATCGCGTTAAGCAGCTCATCCCATGTTTTAGGAACCGTTAGGCCGTTTTGCTCAAGAATCGTTTTGTTGTAGTACAGAATCGAGGTTGGAGACAAGCCCATCGGAGCGCTGTAAATGTTGCCGTCAACCGTAAATGCGTCGAAGGAGTTCGGCATGAAGCCTTCCTTCCAATCCGGGTGGCTGTCAATCAGCTCATTCACCGGTTGAATAAGTCCGCCTGCGGAAAACTCCTGTGTCATGGAGCCATTCGATAAAATGAATACATCCGGCATTTCATCAGCTGCCGCGACTGTTTTAAGACGCGTTTTGTAGCCGTCCGGCGGAATTGCCTGAATATCGAGCGAAATGTTCGGGTGATCAGTCTGGAACTGCTCGATGATCGAGCGCATCGTTTGCGCTCTTAGATCCTCGCCCGTAAAGTTATGCCATAAGCTAAGCTTCACTTTTTCCGCTGCAGCCTCTTCGCCGCTTTCGTTTGTCTTGCCATTATTATTCGTCCCGCCGCATGCTGCCAAAACTGAAATCATAAGAGTGACCATAATCGCGATTGTTAATGTCTTCTTCATGTCATGTTTCCTCCTTGATATTTGTCTTATCTCCGAGTATAGGGAAACGAAGAAGACATGGGCAGGGGACAGAACTCGGGAGTAGGGTAGATAAACTTCAGCTTCTGGACCTGTACTCTGACGGGGTATAGCCTGTACTGCGCTTGAATAGTTGGCTAAAATATTTCATATCCACGTAGCCTACACGGCCTGCTACCTCACTTACTTTAATCGGCGATTCCTCCAGCAGCCGCTTGGCAAGGTCCATTCTCAAACGAGTCACGAACTCGATATACGTCAGACCCGTCTCCCGTTTGAACACCTCGCTGAAATGATTGGGATTAAGGTGAACATGCCTGGCAACCTGCTGCAATGTCAGCTCCTTGTCCAAGTGGTCATGAATATAAGCAATGGAACGTTTGATGTAAGGTATCCCTTCCTGCTCTACCGATTCGCGGTACATTCCCATTAGCTCATTCAGCTGTTCAAATAGCGTTTCTGCTCGGGTAGCTGTTTGGGAAGAGGTCATGCTGTGCGCGAGCTTCACGCCCGACAACATAGACGCATCGCCGTAGGCAGTCACGACTCGCTCCACCCAGCGATAGGCAGAAATTTGGACCGAATGAAGAAATCTTCGTAGCGATTCCGGCGTCGTGCTCGGGTCCAAGAGCTGAAGCTCAATAAGCTGTTCGATCCATTGACCCAGCTTTGCGGAATCTCCCTCTTGAAATAATGCGGTAAGCTGCCCTTCCTCCTCCTGCGAGCAGATCGTACGCCCGCCTCGCCGTCCTCTTATATCCTCATAGGTAAGCAATCCTTCTTCTGCTGTTATCCCTTTGTACAAAAACGTATAGGTCGCCTCCGCATAGGAGGCTTTCAGCGTACGCCAATTCGGGACGACGGAGCCTGCTGCGGCAAAAAGCTTGCATTTGAGCTTGCGTGCAATTCGATCAAGCACTCTAGCAAGCTGAGAGTTATCCCCTCGAGGGCTCTCATACCTAAGCAGAACGACTAAGCTGTCGTTGCGCAGCAGCGCTTCCCCTTCAATCAGCTCGCTAATCATATTGTGAACGGCAAACAATAATAAATAGCTGTGTCCAGCCGCATCGCCCCAGCCTTCAGCCGAAATAATGGCAGCTTGGTAAAAGGAAGCCTCGTTCATCCTCAACTGCGGCAGCAGCTTTGCAGCCTTATCCTCCGATCTGCTGTCCAGCTCCGTGCCTTCAACAAGGCGCTCCATAAGCCTATCGCGAAGCTGGTCTCGTTTTAACGATTCCCACTTTTGCAATATTCGCTGCTTCGCCCCGTTTACTGCTCGAATAATCTCGTCAGGCCGACTCGTTTTAAGCAAATAATCGCCTGCTCCTTCACGAATCGCCTGCTGCGCATACGAGAATTGATCGTAGCCTGTCAAAATAATGACTTCACTGTCTGGCAGAAGCCGCCTGACCTCGCCAGCAAGCTCCAGCCCGCTGCGTCCGGTCATTTGAATGTCTGTCAGGACAATTTCCGGCCGCTCCGCCTCTAGGCGTGACAATGCTTCCTCGGCTGATTCTGCCGGCTCCAAAAGCTCATAGCCAAGCTCCGCCCACTTAATAACAGTGCTAAGCCCCGTTCGAATAATAACCTCGTCATCCACGATCAACAGCTTCATTCGGCTTTTCCTCCCTCGATTAGCATGGGGATCAAGAAGGACACGCGAGTGCCGATTCTTTCCGTGCTTTCAATACGAAGCCCCGCTTCCGTACCGTAGTGCAGCTGCAGCCGCTTATGAACGTTGCGCAGCCCGTAGCTGCCGCGCTCCAAGCGCTCGCGTTCCCTTTTTCGATCATCTGGCCCGTGAAGCTCCTTATAAATAGCAGCCAGCTTGCCGGCATCGATGCCTGCTCCCGTATCCTCGACCGCGAAAGCCATGGATGAGCCCTGCTTATGCGCGGCAACCCTGATTTCACCGGGCTCCGCTTGCTTTTGTATGCCATGAATAAGTGCATTTTCGATCAAAGGCTGCAGCAGCAGCTTCAGCATCGTTTGGTCAAGCAGCGCTGGATCGATATCTACAGTAAGCTTAAATTTATTCGGAAAACGAATCGACTGGATGTTGGCATAATGTCCGGCATGCGCAGCCTCCTGCTCCACCGAGCAATATTCCTCTCCCTTATTCAAGCTGAATCGCATAAAATCGCTCAAGCTGCCCACCATATCGGCAGTTTTCGCATCTTGGTTCATAAGCGCCATCCAATGAATAGACGAAAGCGTATTGTATAGAAAATGGGGATTGATTTGCGCCTGCAGCGCATGCATATCGGCTTCTTTTTTATAGGATTCCTCCAGCTTAACCTGCTCGGTCAAACCTTCGATCCGCTCGCTCAGCTTATTGTAGCTGCGCACGAGCTGGCCCACCTCATCCATCGATTCCACGGGATACGTCTGCATCGGCTCCTCTGGATTGGAATGCTTTAGAAACTGAGTCAGCATGATAAGCGGATTGGTCACCCTTTGAACAAAGTAAAGGACAAGCGCTGCGACGAGCAGCACCGAAAAAATGATTACGATCGCCATCAGCTGGAGGACGTAATTGTTTTGCGCTTTGTATTCCGCGAACGGCATGACGCCTGTCAGCCGCCAACCGACGTCGCCTACCGTATCGTAAAGGATCGTCTGCTTGTTTTCACCTTCGCCATAATTAAGCGTACCCGAGCTTCCCCGTACCGTAAGCCCTGGCAGCAGCTTGTCCATCGATGTTATGGATTCATTCTTTTCGCTGCCGGACAAGACAAACCCGTCTTCATTCGACAACACGACATAGCCGCCTGCCGGGATTCCCGCTTGCATAAGCAGCAGGGACACCGCTTCTTCGTTGAGGCTTATGACAAGCGTTCCTATCTGTTTAAAGCTATTAAGGCTGCGGATCGGCCTCACCAGCGAGATGACCTGCTTTACTCCCGCAGCTGTGTTCGTCTCGTAGCGGCTGGTCCACCATTTTACGCTGGATTGATAATGCCGCACATCCTGCCCCGTCAGCTCGGCGAGTTCCGTTTCGAATATCGTCGTATTGGATACGGGATGAGATTGATTCAAAGGGTAAATCGTAATGTCTGATATATAGCCTTTGGAGAAGACAAGGTTAGATAAAAATTCAATCATCTGCGTCTGCTTGACCGCATTTTCGCTTGAGCTGCTCAAATATTGCTGAACATCCTTTTGCCCGATCAGAAATAGCGACATATTCTCGATGTCCTGCACAATGAACTCCAGGTTCGTGCCCGTTTGCCGCAAAATGCTCGTGCCTGACTGCTTCGCCTTCTCCTCCGTAGCCGTCGCCGCCATGTTGTAGGCGAATAAGCCCAGCGCAAGCAGAGGAATTAAAACCGATAGCAGCAGCAAAAAGGACAGCTTCCGCTTTAATGAACTGCTGATCCAGCGCATGCCTCATCACCTCTTCTGATGTCGTGTCGTGAAGCATAAAAGAATAAAAACATCCTATCATACTTTTTTTTAGGTTAACAGATTTTTTGTTTGATTTTTTGCGCAAGTCATAGTACCATGTGGGCAACGAGGCTGTAAGGAAACGGGAGAGTGAACGCAGAATGGAATCAATATCGCAGGAATTTCTCTTTTTGACAGAGATGGCCAAGGGCATTACGGCGCAATTCGGAGAGCGCTGCGAGGTCGTCGTGCACGACTGGTCGAAGCCGGTTGACAGCACGATCGTTATTATCGAGAACGGCCACGTAACAGGACGAGAGGTCGGAGACCCCGGCACGAATCTAGGCCTCGAAATTATGCGGGGTACGTCAGAGGGCGACAACCGACATAACTATGTCACGCAAACGAAGGACGGGCGAATCCTTCGCTCTACTTCCATGTATGTCAAAAACAACGCCGGCACCATTATCGGAGCGCTATGCATCAACTTCGACATCACTGATCTGATGGTGGCGGAGAAAACGCTCCAATCGCTAACGGCAAGCGGCTTTACGCCCGTTCGAGAATCCTTCGTCAGCAATGTGAGCGACCTGCTCGATACGCTTTTGCAAGAAGCGCAAGAAACGATTGGCAAGCCGCCGGCGACAATGGCCAAGGAAGACAAAATCAAATTCATTCAGCTGCTCGATCAAAAGGGCGCTTTTCTCATTAAAAAATCAGGCGAGAAGGTTTGCAGCTACCTGAGCATTTCTAAATTTACGCTATACAGCTATTTGGAGGAATCCAAGGGCGCTGACAGCGAAGGAGGAGCAGTAGAATGAGTGGCAAATCGACTGAAGCTTTGTATGAAGGCCGCGAGCTGGAAACCCCTTGCCTTGTCATCGACAGCAATCTTGTAAATGCCAATATCGCCGCTATGGCGGAAAAGGTGAAGCCCTTTGGCGTTAAGCTTCGTCCCCATGCGAAAACGCATAAGCTGCCGGAGATGGCCGCAAGGCAGCTCGCTGCTGGCGCTATCGGCATTACCGTTGCAAAAATTTCCGAGGCTGAAGTTATGGCGGGCAGCGGGATAAGCGACATATTTGTCGCTTATCCGATTATCGCGAAATCCAAAATTGAACGTGCCGCGCGACTAAGTCTATCGGGCATTCGGCTAATCATCGGCGTTGACAGCTTAGAAGGCGCAAAGCGTATTTCTGAGGTAGCCGTTCGCGAAGGCGCTGAGCTTGAGGTGCGCCTCGAGCTCGATACCGGGCTGAAGCGTACGGGAGCAGCGATCGATACAGCGGTGCAGCTCGCCAAACAAATCACCGAGCTTGAGGGGATTAAGCTGAGCGGCATCTTCACCTATCGCGGCACGATGGTTGCCGGAGCATCGACGCTCGATGTGAGAGCGGCAGGTCTCGAAGAAGGCCGCCTTATGGCAGATGCAGCGGCAGTCTTAAGAAGCGCCGGCATCGCGATTCATGATGTGAGCGTTGGCTCCTCGCCGACGTCTGCTGCCGCTGCCGAGGTAGAGGGCGTGACGGAGGTACGTCCCGGCACTTACATTTATCAGGACCGGATGCAGACTGTCTTTGGCATCACCACTCTTGATCATTGCGCTGGCGCCGTGCATGCCACAGTCGTAAGCCGTCCATTGCCAGACTTAATCATCATTGACGGCGGCAGCAAAACATTCGCGACAGACGTGCAGCCGGGCCATGCGCCGCTGTTCCTCAAGGGCTTCGGCAATATCGTCGGTGATCCAGATGCGGTGCTTGAGCGAATGAATGAAGAGCATGGCATGATTCACGTGAACCCGGATTCTGCTTATCAAGTTGGGGATGTCATTCGCATCATCCCTAATCACATTTGCAGCACGGTCAATTTACACAACTTCGTATACATCAAGGAAGCGACAGGCGTACTGCGCAAAACTTCCGTTGCGGCACGAGGAATGCTCGAATAGCGAGAAAAGGAGGATCATAGCATGCTCGATCTTATACTGAAAAACGGCAAAATCGTTGATGGAAGCGGCAATCCTTGGTATAACGGCGATGTAGGCGTAAAGGATGGCCTGATCGTTGCCATCGGGCGCATTGATCAAGAGGCTGAAAGGGTTATTGATGTTGAACGCAAGGTCATCTCTCCCGGCTTCATCGACGGACACTGCCACTCTGACCTGATGATTATCGACCATCCCCATAGCGAAATTAAGCTGCAGCAAGGCGTGACGACTGAGGTTGTCGGCAACTGCGGGCTTGCACCCGCTCCATTTGTTCGGGAAAAAGCCAACCTGCTGCAAACGTACGTGCAGCCGGTACTCGGCAGTACGACTTGGGAATGGCCGTGGGAAACGGTCGGTCAATATATGGATTTTGTTGGCCGCTCGAATCCTTCCGAGCATATCGCAACCTATGTCGCGCACGGAGCGCTGCGCATCGCGGTAATGGGCTTCGAGAACCGTCCTGCGTCTAAGGACGAGATCGAACGCATGAAATCGCTGCTTGAAGAAGGGCTGCGCGCTGGTGCCATCGGCTTGTCAATCGGCCTGCTCTATGCGCCGGGCAGCTACACCTCCCGCGAAGAGCTTGCTGAGCTTTGCAGCGTGCTGCCGAAGTACAACGGCCTGCTCTCCACCCATATTCGCGGAGAGGGCAACAACTTGCTGCCTTCCGTTGCCGAGGTTATTTGGATCGCGGAACAGGCAGGCATCTCGCTTCATATCAGCCATCTGAAGGCGGCCGGCCGCGCCAACTGGGGCAAAGCGCTTGACGCGCTAGAGCTTGTGGAAGCGGCAAGAGCACGCGGCATGGACGTCACGGTTGATGTGTATCCTTACGCTGCAGGCTCGACGACGCTAACGACCGTCCTCCCGCCTTGGGTGCTTGAGGGCGGCATTGAAGCAACGCTTGAAGCGTTTCGCAATAAGGCGCTTCGCACGCGCATCAAAGAGGAGCTCAGCCATGAGCAAGAGACGTGGGACAACCTCGTATGCTCCACCGGCTGGTCCAGCATCATCATCTCGTCGATGCAGACCGAAGCGAACAAGAGCTATGAAGGAAAATCGATTGCCGAGGTTGCCGAGCTTCGCAGCCAGCATCCGATCGACTGCATGATGGATCTTCTGCTCGAGGAAAACGGCCAAATCGCCATCGTCTACTTCCATATGTCGGATGACGACGTGAAGCAGGTCATTGGCTACGAGAAATCGCTAATCGCATCCGACAGCCTGAACTGCGAGATCGGCAAGCCGCATCCGCGGACATACGGCACTTTCCCGCGCGTCTTCGCCAAATATGTACGCGAGGACAAGGTGCTGTCGTTAGAGCAAGCGGTTCGCAAGCTGACATCCTTCCCTGTTCAGCGCTTTAAGCTTGGCAAGCGAGGCCTGCTTGTACCGGGCTACATCGCCGACATAACTGTTTTTGACCCGGCTGTCATCCAAGATACAGCCACCTTCGAGGAGCCGCGTCAATACCCGTCAGGCATCTCGAAGGTTATCGTCGCAGGGAAGCTTACGCTAGAAAATGGCACACATACGCATAAACGTGAAGGACAGCTTATTCGCGCGCAGCATTGCTGTACGCACTAGCTGACCATTACTATACAATTCATTTATGAGGAGCTGTTATCATCATGTCCATTATTGAAAAACGTCTTGCCGAGCTTGGCATTACTTTGCCAGAAACAACAAAACCAAAATTTTCCTACATTCCGGTGAACCAAACAGGCAACCTGATCTACACTTCGGGCTTTGACTGCCGCATCGATGGCGTTCTCATGTACGAAGGTAAAGTCGGCTCCGATCTGACGATCGAGCAAGGACAAGAAGCAGCGCGCCAAATCGTAATCAACCTGCTTGCAGCAATGAAAGCTCACCTAGGAGATCTTGACCGCGTTGTGAAAATCGTCAAAATTCTCGGCTTTATCAACAGCGCTCCGGGCTTCGGCGATCAGCCGTACGTGCTTAACGGGGCATCCGATTTGCTAATTGAAGTGTTCGGCGAAAATGGCCGCCATGCCCGCTCCGCTATCGGTACAAGCGACCTTCCCTTCCATACGCCAGTTGAAATTGAGCTTATCGCAGAAGTTCGCGAGTAGCCTGCCATGCAAAACCCCCAAGGCTCAGGCACTTGGGGGTTTTGAATGCTATTTCAATTAGTGGAAACGCAATTTAACCGATTTACAAGTAAGCTTAGTCTACTAGCACCACCAAGAACGGGAAATAATAACAAGCAGAATGAAAAGTACCAATATAATGCCAAGTCCAGTACCTAATCCGCCAACTGCCCCGCAGCTTCCGACGCCTGCAACTGGATAAGCTGGACCGCAGTGACCTGCGCCAACTCCCCCTACTCCATAGCTCATTTGTTCATCTCCTTTTTATTAAGGTACAGTATCCTATGATTTATGGCGAAATGTGTATAGGCTATTGCGATAAATGTGCTCCTGTACATTTTTCTAGAAGCCCGCACGTTTGCCGCTTATGATTTCGGCTCGCTCTTGCTGTCGTAACGAGTGCTCCACTCGCCAAGCACGTTTTCGCGCTGCTTCGCCGCTTCCTGGAGATCGTATTTAATCAATTGCTCAATTGGATTTTTTGTATAGCCGTCCGGAATGACGGATGCATCGCCCTTTACGGCAACGATTGGATAGTTTTTGCTATATTCCGCCATTGCATCATCCGTAATCGCCCAGTCCAGAAACTGCTGCGCCGCTTTTTTGATTTTCGGTTTTTTCATCAACGCATTCGCCTCTACATCCCAGCCTGAGCCTTCAGATGGGAATACCACTTCAACCGGTGAGCCGTCGTTTTTCTCTTTAATGCCGCGGTAGCCAAATGAGATTCCAATAGGATATTCGCCTGTGCCTGCCATTTTCGCCGGTTTCGAGCCCGAATGGGTGTAAATGCCGATATTTTCATGAAGCTTGTCTAGGTATTCCCATCCTTTATCCGCTCCAAGCAGCTGCTGCAGGCCCGATACCGTTAGAAAGCCCGTTCCGGAGGAAGCTGGGTTAGGCATCGTGATTAGTCCTTTATATTCAGGCTTTAGCAAATCCTCATAGGATTGCGGTACGGCCAGCCCTTTTTTATCCAGCTCAACCGTATTCGCGATAATCGCCGTTTCCCACGCATCGATGCCTACCCAGTGCTCTGGGCTTGCACTATCTTTGAACTCGGCCTGAATGCGGTCAACGCCAACCGGCGAATAAGGCTCAAGCATGCTGTTTTGGTCAAGGACAAGGAGGCTCGTTGCCGCAACGCCCCATACGACGTCTGCCTGCGGATTATCCTTCTCGGCAAGCAGCTTAGCTGTAATAATGCCCGTTGAATCGCGAACGATGTTTAATTTGATGTCAGGGTGCTTTTCTTTATACGTTTTCAAATATTCCTTGATCAGGTCATCCTCAAGCGCAGTATAGACGGTAAGCTCCTTGCTCTCCGTATCAAATGCTGATTCTGATCCTTTTGGGGAATTGCCTGATACGTCGCTCCCTGCGCTGCCCGCTCCCCCATTGCCTCCGCATGCAGATAAAATCGTTGTTACGATAACCATCATACTTATTAGCAAAAACCAGCTCTTTTTCATTTTTCTCTCTCCCTTTTGGTTGTTCTTCTCTAGCTCTACTATATGCTTGTTTGTTTAACACACTGTAAAATACAAGTAAATAAATTGTTTTGTTTTTTGTTTTATCGTTAAAATTGTGTTTTTACTTGCGACTTCATCCGCAATAAAAAGAGCCTTTAAGTCGGTGGTAGACTTAAAGGCTCCGTATATCCATTCCCTAATCCGCTACGATCCAGTGCACATCCTGGTCATCCAGCTTGGAACGCCAAGCCGGCGGAGGCGCCACATCGCTAATAATCATATCGATCTCTTTGAAGTCGGCTATTTTATAATAATGGCTTGTGCCAATCTTCGTATGGTCCGCTAACACAATCGTTTGCTTCGCCTGTTTCATAAAAGTTCTTGCCAGCACGCCGCGATCATCCTCGTAGCTCGTTATGCCGCTATCGATCTGCAAGCCATCCGCGACGATAAATGCCTTGTCCACGTTGAAATTAGACATAAACTCCATCGCAAGCGTTCCCGAGGTCCGGTAATGCTTCGGATTGATCCGGCCCCCGATCAGAACAATTTCGCCGTCGAAAATGTTCCTGTTTTTGTAGCCGATCAGCAAATTCAAGGTATAGACGGACGACACGAGCACCGTAAGCTGTTTTTTGTAAACGAGCGAATCAATCATTTGCTGCGTGGTCGTACCGTCATCGATGACAACAACATCCTTGTCCTGAATAAGGGAAGCTGCAGCCCGTCCAATCCTTCTTTTCTCCTCGGCCTGCTGCACCTCGCGCCGAACGTAAGCGGGCTCTTCCCTCTCCACGTTGATTTTTATGGCGCCGCCGTACACTCGCTTGAGCTTGAGCTCATCCTCCAGCTCCTCCAAATAACGGCGGATCGTTTCCGATGATACGTCAAGCGCCTGTACCAGCTCAGGCGTACGAACCTTTCCTTTCAGTTGCAGCATATTAATGATGATCTGCTTCCGCTCTTCTCCGGCTAGCGACATCGCGATATCCCCTTCATCTTCAGCTTAGGCTTCCGTTATGATTAATATCCGTATTCTAGCGCACTTCTACTAAACTCTCAATCTTTTCATGTATGAAAATGCCGCTCTTGCTTAATTGCACAAAGATGACGCTCTGCTCGAACGATCACTTCACCGAGATACCCGTCCCCGGATGCGTATAGATGAGCTTGTGCCTTGAGTGTGTTCTATTTCTCGTTATAAAATCTTTTGATGACATCAACGAGCCGATCCATGTCGGAAGGATGCACATCACCGATGCTGCCGATTCGGAAAGTTGGCTCCGAGGTGAGCTTTCCCGGATACAGCACGAATCCTTCCTTCTTCAAGCCCGCATAAAAGGATTCGAACGAGAAGTCGCTGCTCGGGTAACGAAAAGCGGTGATGATGGGCGACTGCCACTCGCGAGGCAGCAGCGCGGAGAAGCCCGCTTCCTCCATGCCATCGGTCAAAACGCGCTGGTTTCTCCTATAGCGCACTTGCCGAGCCTCAATACCGCCTTCAAGCTCCAGCTCCTTCAGCGCTTGATCGAACGCCCTTACGACATGCGTTGGCGATGTATATCGCCATTTGCTATTGGAACGCTCCATCATATCCCATTGGTCGTATAGATCGAGCGACAAGGAACGCGCATGATCCTTGCACATCGCAATCGCATCGCGGCGTGCGACAACAAAGCCAAAGCCGGGTACGCCCTGAATGCATTTGTTGCTGCTGCTGATCAGAAAATCAATGCCTAGCTCATGCATGTCTAGCGCTACGCCGCCGAAGCTGCTCATAGCATCAACGATAAATGTGACCCTCCGGCGCTTGATCACCTCGGCAATTTCCAGCAGCGGGTTAAGAATCCCTGTCGTCGTCTCGCAATGGACAATGGCCGCATGCGTAATGGCTGGATCGCTTTGCAAGGCTTGCTCGAATCGTTCCGGATCAATCGGACAGCGCTCGTCGAAGCGTACTACCGTAACCGGAATGCCGAGCACCTTGGCGATTTGGACGATTCGCTCTCCATATGCGCCATTAACCGCAATCGCTAGCTTGCCGCCTGTCTTTGGCAATGCCGTACCTATGGTCGCTTCCACGCTAAACGTCCCGCTGCCTTGCATCAATACAGCTGTATAATCGTCCGCTGCCGTTGGGGCAGCCAGCTGCACCAGCCTCTCTCGAATGGAGGCGACGAGCCGATTATACTCCTCGTCCCACGTGCACCAGTCCTTCATCATCGCTTCCTTCACGCTTCGAGTCGTCGACAAAGGCCCCGGCGTCAGCAGCAAATACGGATTTTCGGTTAAGGCTAATGTTTCGTTTGATAATTTCATGGACGTTCACCCGCTTGCAGTCGTTCGTTAATATGTGCGATTACGCCATCCAGCTCGCCGATCTCGCGAATAATAAAATGAGCCCCCGCTTGCATCAAGCGATCCGATACCTCAACGAAGAGCTTCTCCTTCTCCCCAGCCGTCAGGGAATCCGTTTCCGCTTGCGTCAGACCGATCTCATTCCCGCCAAAAATAACCCCTACCGACCAGACGCCCGCATTCCGTCCCTCTCGCATATCCGCTTCGGTATCGCCGCATTTGACGATACTGCTCATCGGATAAGTGCCGAGCAGCTCCGCGTTGCGGTAAATCATCCAAGGATGCGGGCGTCCTTCTGCCGCCTCATCAGGCGTTACCGTACTGTCCGGCGAATAGCCCTGCTTAGCCGCTTCCGGCGCAATAATATCCATCATTGGGCGCGTATAGCCCGTCGTTGTCCCTATCTTTATGCCCTGCTCGCGCAATCTAGCTATGAGCGCAAGCGAGCCTGGCACCGGAGTTGCATATTGATCGAGAATAGAGAATAGCATCGGTTCAAATTTTTCATACATTTCGTCGATATCGCTCTCGCTTGGCGCGCTGCCAAACTTCGCCCGCCATGCGGCAGCTACGCCTTCATCTGCGCAAATGTCGCGCAAATGATCCTTTTTCATCCGTCCCATCGGCTTTCGGATCGCATTGAACGATGCTTCAACGCCTTTTCCTTCGAATAATCGGCGAAATGCTTCAACCGGAGCAAAGCTGCCGTAATCCACCACTGTGCCTGCCCAATCCAAAATGACTGTTTTTATCATGATTAAATGCCCTCCACTGCTAGTTGTTTTTTAAAAAAACGGCCTTTACCGCTTCTGCCAAGCTGACATTTTGCGGCGCAGCCTCGACGTCCCCGCTTCATAGAGGAAGCGAACGACTATATTAAGAAGCACCACCAGTACGGACATCGCAGCGGCTGCTGCCGTATCTCCCGCGTCATCCATGCTTACGATGGATACCGAAGCTAGCCGCAAATCCGAAGCGTACAAGAAGACCAGCGCAGAAACCGTCACCATCGCATTTACGAAAAAATAGACTGCCATTTCCAAAATAGCTGGCAAGGATAACGGCACCGTAATGCGAGCGAACGTGCGCAGCTTCGAAACATTCATAGACTCAGAGACGTTATCAAATTCCTTGTCCAGCATTTTCAATGTGGCTGTCGCGGTCATGAAAGGAACCGAGTAGAAATGCACGACATTCGCCAAAACAAGGATGACCATCGTCCCGTATACAAAGTGAAACGGGTTCGCCGGATGATTAAAGAAATAAATATAGGATAGTCCGATGACGAGACCCGGAAGCGCAAGCGGCAGGATAGAAAGGAAATACGCTGCTTGCCTGACCGGACGACAGACACGCCCATTTTCGATTAAGTAGGCGAACATAAAGGTTACGATCGTTCCGATAATCGCTGTCCACGCCGCCATCTCGATGCTGTTCCAGAACGGATCGAACCCGCCTGCCGCCGCATTTGAGAAATCGAAGTTGCTCCAAGTAAACGACATGTCATACGGCCATTTCTTCACGACGGAGGCGAGTATGACCGCTCCCATCAGCAGCAGTATCAAGGCTGACAAAATAATGGCGTAAGCATAAGCCCATACATTGCGAAGCCGATTGTTCTTCACGGAATAAGGAACCGACTTCGATGTGACATAAGCCTGCTGCTTCCGCGTAACGATTCGGTCAACGACGAAGGCGATAATGGCGGGAATCGTCAGCACGATGCCAACTACAGCGCCCATGGACATATTTTGCTGACCGACGACCTGCTTGAAGATATCGGTTGCCAGTACGTTAAACTGTCCGCCAACGACCTTCGGCGCGCCAAAGTCGGTGAAGCTGAGCGTAAAGCAAATGACTACCGCGCTTAGCAGCGCGTATTTTACAGACGGCAGCGTAATCGTCACCATTTTCCGCAAACCGCTGGCTCCCATCGACTCGGCAGCCTCGTATAAGCGATAATCGCTGATTGCCAGTCCTGCGCACAAAATAAGAAATGCCTGCGGAAACGTGTAGATGACCTCCGAAATAATGATGCCTGTCGACCCATAGAGCGGAATTCGCCATTCGAACGGCAGCAGGCCGAACAAGCCTGTAGAAATAAGCCCCTGGTGACCGAACAAGTACGTAAGGGCAATTCCATGCATCATCGTTGGCGCAAATAAGGGCAGCATGGCGAGCGCTTTGAAGAACGATTTTCCTTTTATGTTCGTGCGCGTCAATACATAGGCTAGTCCAAAGGCTAGCGGAACAGCGATTGCCGTTGTAGACGCCGATACCGTGACCGTGTTCAGCATCGATTGAATGAGCGATTTGGACTGCAGATAGGTTGCAAAATTGGTTAGGCCAGCTAGATTGCCTTTGGAATCAACGAATGCCTGTTTAAACAACGATAACAGCGGCAGCACGATAACCGTAATCAGTGCAAGCAAAGAAACGATCAGCATCAGCTTCATCAGCCAGTTGCTCTCCAGCCTGCTCCTCTTGGTTCTCTTCATCCATGGCATAGGCAAGGCTTGATTTGATTTTACTTTCATTCCCTACACCTCTACGATCGCAGCGCCAGCCGCCGGATAATGAAGCATACGCTCCTGCGGCAAATGAAGATGAAGCCGCTTGTTGCGCGACCACTCGAACCGGTTCGCGATTTGCGCCGAAATGTCTACCGTTACATGGATGTCCGTCTGCTTGCCGAATTCATTAGCCATCTGCAGGCTGACACGGTAGAAAGCGCCACGAAATTCCACATGCTGAACAAATCCGCTCATCCCGCCGTCCAATTGATGAGAAGCTAAGTTTGGCTGCTCTTCAATCTGAATATGCTCCGGTCTGATCGCGAGCAAATCATTTGGGTCAGCATCGCCCCACCTCATGGTTCCCGCCGGGAAAAAGTTAATCGCCCCGATAAAATCAGCGACAAACGGCGTATTCGGCCTATCATAGACCTCCTGCGGCGTGCCGATTTGCACGACTCGCCCGTGATCCATGACGACGATTTGATCCGCCATCGTCAGCGCCTCCTCTTGGTCATGGGTAACCATTACCGTCGTAATGCCCAGCTGCTCTTGCAGCTCGCAAAGCTGCTCCCGCAGCTTCTCTCTTACCTTCGCATCCAGCGCAGACAGCGGCTCATCAAGCAGCAAAACGTCAGGCGAGAGAGCTATTGCTCTCGCCAGCGCGACGCGCTGCTGCTGGCCTCCCGAGAGCTGCGTTGGATACCTGTCCCTTACTTCAGTTAATCCAATAAGCTCGAGCATCTCCTTCACTCGTTCTTCAATTTGGCGCTTCGGCTGCTTGCCTTTGAGCCCATAACCGATGTTGTCGCAAACGTTCAGATTCGGAAACAGCGCATACGATTGAAAGACGATGCCAAAGTTGCGCTTGGCCGTAGGCTGCATCGTAATATCGTTGCCATCCAGAATGACCGTGCCAGTATCCGCCTGCTCAAGGCCTGCTATAATGCGAAGCAAGGTCGTCTTGCCGCAACCGCTTGGGCCTAATAAACAGGTGAATTTGCCTTTTGGAATATGAACGCTGACATCATGGAGCGCTTGAAAGCTGCCGAATGCCTTGCGAATACCGTTAATCGCCAATCCTTCATTTTTCATTCTCATTCTCCTTGCATCCTCGTTTTCAAGCATCATATACGCTATCATTAAGTGGTGGCTTCGCTTCGTTAACCTATTTGTATTCTAAAATAGTTTTGTTAACTGCATGTCAAACGCAAGTAAATATTGTGTGTTTAATTGTTTTATGATTGATTTAATTGTTTTATTGGCATGAAGATCGGATTATATGAAGCTATTAGCTTGTTTTTATGTTTTTTTAATAGCAAACTACCAACCAAACAAAGGACGGACTCCAAGCCAATGAACACTATTATTTTTGATCTGGATAATACGCTTATATGGGATGAGAAAAGTACAGAGGAGGCGCTCGATGCGACATGCAAGGCAGCGAAGCTGGCAGACGACTCGGCTGCCATCCTTCTTAAGCAGGAGGTCATAAGCCATGCTCATTCTTTATTTGAGGAGCTGGAGGGGCATTCTTACCTAGCAAATATTGAAGTAACGGCGATGGAAGCATTGTGGGCTCGCTTTGACGATGGGGCTGCGCCGGAGCTTCGGCGCATGCGAGAGCTTGCACCCTTTTATCGTAAAGCGGTATGGGGAAGCGGATTAAAGGAGCTGGGCATTTATAACGAAAAGCTGGCTGCCGAGCTTGCGGAAACCTTTCCGGCGGAGAGACGAAAGCGTCCTTATATATATGAAGATACTTTTAAAGCGCTGCATTCTTTACATACAAACTACCCGCTCATGCTGCTCACGAACGGTACGCCTGATTTGCAGAAAGAGAAGCTGTTTGGCGTGAGCGGCTTATCCGCTTTTTTCAGCCATATTGTCATTTCCGGTGAGGTGGGCTGCGGCAAGCCTTCTCCAAAAATTTTCGAGCACTGCATGGAGCTTGCGGGGCTGACACCTGAGCAATGCTTAATGGTCGGGGACAATTTGTTTACCGATATACTGGGGGCAAGCCGATCTGGAATTGCAAGCGCCTGGTTGAATCGATCAGGGCTGAAGCTTCCAAGCAACGCCGCTCGGCCAACCTTTGAAATCAAGTCGCTTCTCGAAATTGAAGCATTGCTTCCACTCAAGCCAATCGGCTGATATTATAATCGCTCGAATCATCGTAGAATAAATACAGCTGCAGCTTGTCCCTAAAGCATAAATATAACATCCCCGCGGCTTAGGCCTGCGGGGATGCTATTATGGTTGCATTTAGTGGATATACGCATAGATCGGATTACGTGTTAGCTCTTGCTTGGCAATGATTACAGCCAAGAACGAGATATAATGACAAGTAGGATAAAGAGAACGAGAATAAATCCAATGCTTGAAAATCCGCCGCCGCAATTGCTTACGCCTGCAACTGGATAAGGTGCGCAGTGTCCAGGTCCTACATTAGCACCTGCTACTCCATAGCTCATGTGTTCATCTCCTTTTTGTTAACTTACACAGTATCCTATGATTCTGAGTGAAAAACGTATGGGCTTTTGGAGGAAATGAGCAAATGCCTAAATGGTTATTTATGGGGTATATTGAAACGCCTAGCATGATGATTTTGATACCGAACTGAATGGTCTGCAAATTGAAAAAAAATGCTCACCGCAGACCATAGTAGTCAGCGGCGAGTCTTTTGGGGAAATGTTCAATGTGTTTAATCATGGTTTGAGTTTCTTCTAGTCGCTCGCTCTACCTTCGCTTTCAGCTCACTATCAATATGTTCGATCACCGATTTAGGAATCCATTTCTCCCAGCCTGCCCTGTATGCATTAGCTGTCAGAGACAGCCAAGTGTGATATATAATCCCTAGCGTAATGGTATAAAAGAAAAGTCCAGGCATACTTAGCATCGAATCTAGCAGCTTGGAAAGGACGGGCAATGCCAGGAGAAATAGAGTTCGTAGCACCCCGATCATCCCATATTCAGAGGAGCAGGTTTTGTCTTTATGTGAGGCAGCTATGCCTGTTATCCAATCTAGCGCAATTACGATTATTAGAAGTGTTATTGGTATTAAACGGCCTTGGCCATATGCCGCGTCTATTAAAGGCTCAAAAAAAGCGCCCAGCGCAGCTGCGGTTAGCTCACCATCTAGGAAATAATCGGATAGCATTTGTTTGTTCATGAAGAACCTCCTTTTCATATTGGAAATCGATTTCAAGCTCTAGCGCCTACCTCTGATCCACCCCCCTTCCTAGGAAAAACAAAAGGGACGCTCGGTATTGTCCACCGCTCGTCCCCGCTTATGATCTATTGCACAATATCATAATAGCACGGTTATTTGAGCGAAAACGGACATTAGCCGGACAGAAAGCGGACAACCTCCGCAAGCGCCTTTTGCTTCCACCTTCGGAACGTCCGATCGACGATTCCAAGCTCAGAAGCAACAAATTCTGTAGGCTTCCCTTCAATAAAGCGCAGCTTCAGCAGCCGAGCGTATTCGGGTTCATAGGCTTCGAGCGCGTCGAGCGCTTGGTCGATGTCTTGCAGCTGCTTCTCAATATCTTGAAGCTCGCTGATTTTATCAATCACACCCATATAGCCCTCAAACCCTGCCGAGCCTGCTCGCGCTTCAAGCACCTTCTCGATCTTTTTCTCCAGCTCCCTCAGCAGCTTCTCATCCTCTGGACTCGCAGTCGCACGGCTTCTAATTACTTCGCTTAGCTGCGCTTTTGTTCCAAGCGGATATTTCGATAGGTTGGCATGCGCCGCTGCCTCGATCCGCTGCTCCTGCTCATCCAAATACATATAGGAAGGCAGCTTCCGCAGCTGTCGATGGAGCTCCTGCAAATGATCATCCTCCGACATTGCGCTTAGCCGTACGCCAGGGCCAACCGATGTCCCCTCCAGCTGTTTCTTTCTTGCTTTAAGCCGTTTGTAAGCATTTAATTGATCAATCACGTGTTGTTCCTGTTTCATTCGCATAACCTCCCATAGGTTTTAATTGACTTTTGGTATTTTAAATACCGTTCATGTCAAAAAAATATAGTGGATGGATTGGTATTGACAATACTATTAATGGAAAATATACTAACAAAGAAGTAGTTAAAATAGCCATTCGGCTTTTCTGATAAATTGCTGTATGTGTTCGTCTGATGAATCTCATTGTATTCGGTATTTTAATTACCGTCAAGTATTTAAAATACCGAATATTGAAAAAATGGAGGGTATTTAAAATGTCATTAGGAACGAGAATAAAGCAGCTGCGCGTCGAGCGTGGGTTAACACAGCAGGATGTCGCCTCGAAGCTTGAGATGGGCCGATCCAATTT
Source organism: Paenibacillus sp. PL91 (assembly GCF_012935325.2). GTDB lineage: Bacteria > Bacillota > Bacilli > Paenibacillales > Paenibacillaceae > Pristimantibacillus. The sequence goes on along the minus strand of NZ_JABBYG020000015.1, from coordinate 49,123 downwards.
TGGGCATATCGAAAATGACCGGGTTACGCCAACGAGCGAGGACCTGCAAAAAATGGCTGACATTTTGAATACGACCACCGATTATTTGCTTGGCCGCGATGCTGCTTCGGCAACAATACCCGATTGGGCAACGTATAAAGATAAGCGCGACTTTAAGAAGCTGCTTGAGGAAGACGGGGAAATTATGTTCGATGGCGTTCCGATGAGTGCTACCGATCGCCAGCGTGTCATGGATGTGCTGACCGGACTGTTCTGGGAGGCGAAGCAAATGAATAAGCACAAAAAAAAGAACGAGCCGAAGGGCGATGCTCCTGATGTTGATGCCAAAGGGTAGGTGATGCTATGGATAAAATGATTTTAAAGCTCATTCGAAAATTCAAAACTAACGATCCATTCACCATCGCAGAAGGCCTTGGCATCCATATTCGTTACGCCGACCTCGGACAAGGCACGCGCGGTCTCTATTTCAAAAAGCTGCGCCGCCGGTTTATTGTCATTCACGATGCGCTGCCGGAGGATTGGCGCCGGTTCGTATGCGCGCATGAGCTTGGGCATGACCGGCTGCATCCTGGATTCAATCGCTTTTGGCTGGATGAGCAATCTTTTTTTAATGTGGGAAAGTATGAGCGGCAAGCGAGCAAATTTGCCGTACGGCTGCTGACAGCCGGCGATTCTCCCGCTGCGAGCGAGACGCTTGAGGAGCTTCTTATGCGCAATCGCGTTCCCGCGGAAATGCATAAGTTTTATTTTTGAAGCGAGGTTTTATTATAAAACGCAGTGCTGGTGTTAGATAGACTAACTTGAACAATCTGCAAGCAGTCTAGAGCTATGACAAACCTATTCTAGGCTGCTCCTCTTCCTACTCCCACAACATGTTCGCACTTTTTTGCGATTTTTGCAGATTGCTTCAAAGTAACTTTCGATGGATTAGTCTATTTTCTAGACCTATTTCCGTGAATCGAGTTAGTTTAATGATAATAGATCTAGTTTCTAGATCTATTTCCTTGCGAAGGTGCCCAGATGGCGATTTGATGGGAGTACGTGCTGAAATAAGTCTATTTTCTAGACCTATTCCCGTGAATCGAGTTAGTTTAATGATAATATATCTAGTTTCTAGATCTATTTCCTTGCGAAGGTGCCCAGATGGCGATTTGGTGGGGGTACGTGCTGAAATAAGTCTATTTTCTAGACCTATTCCCGTGAATCGAGTTAGTTTAATGATAATAGATCTAGTTTCTAGACTTATTTCCTTGCGAAGGTGCCCAGATGGCGATTTGATGGGAGTACGTGCTGAAATAAGTCTATTTTCTAGACCTATTCCCGTGAATCGAGTTAGTTTAATGATAATAGATCTAGTTTCTAGACTTATTTCCTTGCGAAGGTGCCCAGATGGCGATTTGATGGGAGTACGTGCTGAAATAAGTCTATTTTCTAGACCTATTCCCGTGAATCGAGTTAGTTTAATGATAATATATCTAGTTTCTAGATCTATTTCCTTGCGAAGGTGCCCAGATGGCGATTTGGTGGGGGTACGTGCTGAAATAAGTCTATTTTCTAGACCTATTTCTGTAAATTGAGTTAGTTTAATAATAATAGATCTAGTTTCTAGATCTATTTCGAAACGACCAGTCATTCCACCACATACGTCTACTATCTTCATTAAAAAATGGAACCACGCTATAAAAGCCATGATCCCATTCCATCATTCCTTCATTCCTTCATTCCATCATTCCTTCATTCCTTCATTCCTTCATTCCATCCGTTTTACGGATTCAAAACCTTCTGTGCCATCATCGCAAGGTCTAGAATATCGACCTTTTTGTCGCCATTCAAGTCGGCCGCTTTGGCAGCGTTCCAATCCGGACTGCTGCTGTCCTTGCCATAGTGGCTTGCCATGATCGCCAAATCTCCCACGGAGTATCTGCCGTCTTCATTCAGATCGCCGTCTGAGCCGCTGCCGCTGTCTTCAATCCTTACTGTAAGCTCCGCGGTCGCCGCTTCTGTCTCGTTGCCCTCTCCATCCGCCAATACCGCTTTAATTACCGAGATTTTTCCAGAGGCAGCAGGGGCTCCTTTTGCCTTAAAGACTACATCAAGGAGCAGCAGCTCCTGCTTGACCTGATGGTCGTCGCCTATGTTCACCAGCACGATGCGGGCACTGCCTTTTCCGTCATCAACGACCTTCACGACTTCAATTCCGTCCGCTGCAGAGTCTACCTGCGTCAGCTCGAACAAATTCGCATCATAGCTTAGTGTAATATCCGAGGCGTATACGGAATCCGTCACGTTTGCCGCACCGAGCTTCACTTTAAACGTCGAGCCTTCTTTCACGCTGCTAGCGCCATCCAATGTCATGCTTAGCGGCGCTTGCTCGTTTAACGATTGAACCGTGAAATAGTCAACATCCGCATTGATCGATGTGCTATCCAGCGCGGAAAAACCGTAGATGCCGATCTTGACTTGACCCAGCTCTGCCGTTAGCGGATCTGCAGCTTGCTGCCACACGCTTCCATTCCAGAAATAAGTCGTATACACATTTCCGACTTTTTGGATTTTCATGAATACATCATCCGTTCCCGGATGCTTCGCCATATTCGCCGCCTTCGAATATTTCTTATTCACTTCCTTGGCCGTTTCTAAGCTGTATCCCGCTGCACCAAGCGTATCCCACACATGGCCATATCTCACGTAGTTATCAACATCCTGCCATACGATTAAGCCGGCTTGCTGGTGATTTTTACGGACAGGGGCGGTTAACTTTATCGTTGCCTCAAAATCTTCGCTCGGAAGGTCGCGCAGGAACACGTTTTTGATGTCATTCGACGACTCAAACAACTCCCCTCTTTGCGTCACAATCCGCAAGGAGCCAGGGTTATCCGTAAGCGTCCAGCCGCTAGCATCCGCATTATGAATGCTCCATTCCTCTTTTAAGGCTGGCTTATCGAACGAATCGACCCATGCCTTCGTCGGAATCGGCGGCGCTGCTTTCATCACGCTTTTCTCGAACTTCACGAGCGCTGCGTTCAACGCATTGATCGCCTGCTCGATCTCTTCGGCCGCAGCATCCGGCTTATCCGCCACAATCTGCGCTGCTGCAATCGCTGCCGCTAAAGCATCCTTTGCCGCCTGCGGATATTGGCCAGGCTCTTCGCCGACAACCGCCTTATCAAGCGCAGCTTGTGCTTTCGCTATCGCATTCGTTAAATCCGTAACGTGGAAGCTGCCGATTAACTCCTTATGTGCCTGCGCAAGGCGGTTAAAATCTGCTTTCTCAACCTTGCGGTCATAGGAGAGCAGTCCGTTAATCTCCATTTCAACATCTGTTATTTGGGTGTACACCGCAGCGCTAAGTCCCGTTTTCTTTAATTCCTTCAGCTGATTAATGAAGCTCACGTAACGATCCGTCAGCTTCGCAACGCTTTCCTGCTCCTCGTAGCTAAATACGTTGGAGTTCCACTCATGCCCTGGCACCTTCAGGCCGAGTCCGCCGTATTCACCGAGTACAGCTGCACGGGTATCCGTAGCATTCGGCGCATTAGGCGCCGGATAGTTATGCATGTCGACGAGATGGCCGACATTTTTATCCGTCCAGCCGCTCGCGTTATTAATGAGGCGTGTCGGATCGTAGCTCATCGCCCAATTCGTCAACCGTTCCGTATCGTATTGTCCCCAGCCTTCATTAAACACCGTCCAGACGACAATGGAAGGATGATTGCGGAACTGGTCGATCATTTCCTTGAATTCCTTCTCGAGATGTGCCCGGTTATCGGCTGAATCGCCGAATTTGCTCACCTGATCCTGCCACACCACGACGCCGAGCTTATCGGCCCAGTAGAACCAACGATCAGGCTCTACCTTCATATGCTTCCGTATCATGTTCATGCCAAGCCGCTTCGCCGCTTCGATATCAAACTTCAAGGCTTCGTCCGTTGGCGCTGTGTATAAGCCATCCGGCCAATACCCTTGATCGAGCGGTCCCATTTGGAAAATAAATTTGCCGTTAATAAGCGGACGCATAATCCCGTCTACTTTGCCAAGCTTTATGTCCCGCATGCCGAAATAGCTGGCTACTTCATCCACGCTCGTCGGGCCTTTCACCAGATTAACCTTTAGGTCATACAAGAACGGATCATCTGGCCACCATAGCCGCGGATTCGGAATTTGAATCGACAATTCCTCGCCTACTGCTCCGTTTATGCGGGCTACTTCCTGTCCTTCCTTTAACACAATCGCTTCGACCGTTTCATCGGTAACGCCGCTGCTTCCAGTAACCTTCAATTTCAACGAATCATTAGCAAGATTCGGTGTCATGTCCAGCTTTTCGATCGAGGCAGCAGCTACCGGCTCCAGCCACACCGTCTGCCAAATGCCCGATACCGACGTATACCAGATCCCTTCCGGCACATTCCGTTGTTTGCCGATGGTATAGCCGCCTTCGTCCGTCGGATCTGTCACATACACGATCAACTCATTTTGCCCCGCTGCCAATTGATCGGTTATATCAAAGCTAAAGCCCGTATAACCGCCGCGATGCTTGCCAACCTCATGTCCATTGACATAGACTGTCGCTTCAAAATCAACGGCTCCAAAATGAAGCTGCACTCGGCTACCGCTCCAATCGGCAGGAAGCGTAAATTGCCGTTTGTACCACATTTCCTCTTCCTGGCGCTCCAGTCCGGATAGCTGGGACTCTACAGCAAAAGGAACGAGAATCGTTTCGCTTAATTTTTTGCCCGTAGGCAGGTCCGTTTGCTTGCTGCCGCTCTCAAACTCCCACTCGCCGTTTAGATTGAGCCATTTGTCGCGAGCTAGCTGCGGGCGCGGATATTCCGGCAATACTTGGTCTTTATCCACATCCTCTGCCCAAGGCGATTGAATCATAAATTCGGAGCCGTTAGTCACCTTTGTAGCTACAAACGTTGACAAAGGCTGTCCGTCCTTCCTCAGAATCCCGCCTTGCCCATCATACGTCAGCATAATTGCGTTATCCGGCTTATAGACGGGAATATCCCACTTTAGCTGAATAACGGATGGATCGTTCGCTTTCAGGACTGCGCTGGTCGGAATATGATTGCGCAGTCCGGCTGCAACCGTAAAATGCTTAGCCGCATCAGCCGGAACGGACTGCAACTCGCTGCCAAATCGAAGCTCCGCTTGCAGCCCATCTTGCAGAATGGCACTCTGATCAGGGCTGTGATTCACATATCCCGCTGGCAGCAGAAAGGCACTCTCCGGAATAACCTGCTTCGCCAAGCTTGCGCCGGACCATTTTAAATGAATGTTGGCACCGCCAAAGTCCTGGAAGTATTCCAATTTAAAGCTAACCTTCTTGCCTGCTTCCAAATGAATCGCCGCGCTCGTCTGCTCCTTGTCCCAATCATTAACCCAGTGATCGATAGCCAGCTTGCCGTCGATCCATAGTCGGAAGCCGTTGTCCGCCATGATATAGAACTTGTAATCATCCGTATCCGGCGCCTCCAACTCGCCCGTCCAGCGGACGGCATTAAACTCATCCTGACCCGTAAACGCTTTCAGAATAGGTTTAATATTTGCAAAATCAATCTTAGCATCTACTGTCGTAATCTTTAACGTTTTAAAATCAAATTGCCCTCTTCCCGATGTCGTGTAATATTCTGCCTTTAATCCACGGTTCTCCGCACTGGTGCCCGCCTCAGCCTCTGCCGCCATTGCAGTAGACACGCCGAACACCTGCAGGATCATCATCACAGTCATGATAAGTGAAACGGTACGTTTTCTCATTCGTTTCAGCTTCCTTCCCTGATTCCTGATTTGACGTGCAATTAAAGCGAGCTTTTTCGTTCATCCATTTTTTGCATCGTTCCCCCTTCCCGACAAGAGTATTGTACAAATAATCGATTGGTAAGTATTTGTAATATTTGGCGAAAAGTTGTGAATTCCCGCCGTACTTTTAAATACAGAAAGAGGCCTCCGATCGTTCAGCACGTGAACGAGGGAGGCCTCCAGCCTGACGAATATAGAAATCTTTTTTTGCACAGAAGCTCATCTTCTTAATAAGGGCTTTCAACCTTCATAATATCGAGGAAAGGAACCTTTGTTAGGCTACCCATATGCTCGACATGAACCTTCTTCGTTCTTGAATCGAGCGCTGTAATGACGCCTCTTACTTTCTCTTCCGCCGCCCAAATCGTCAGCAGCAGCTCCGTGCCTTCCTGCTTGGCCTCTACCAATCTCTCGCCCAGCTCCTCAAGCTCAAATTCATCTCTTGTTGGCCGCTTCGGTCCTTTTGCCATCCTTTTTCCCCTCCTGCTATGTATGGCAACTGTATTTTCAATAAAAAAGGATCTCCTCCGCTCCGAGGAGACCCTAATCCTATCCATTTAAGTTACGCGAATAGATCTATTATAGCATGTTGGCGTTTGACTCTGTTAGCGGTAATACAAGAGTAACCAAATGTTTTCCTTATGCTTCTCCAGCTTATTGGACCTTATGATCGTGATTTCTCCTTAAATAGAACCAGCCTAGCAATAAAATCGGAAGCAGCACGCATACCGTCAGGTCGAACAAGGGCCAATCGTTTTTATTGATTTCATTATATACAACAATATTCGGGATGCTGATTACAGAGCCTACCAATAAGATCATAGCAAGAGGTATCGTCAGCATATTGCTCTCCTTTAACCGAAGCAATTGGGTTATCCCTTGCGTAATGGCATAAAAAATAGCAAGCGTTTTAAAGAACACGGTTACGATCCAGATAAATGCAAGAATGGCTTCTATTCTCTCCAGAAAACCCCCGACCCTTATTTTCTGAGCGAGTATGTACATCGGATAATATTTAGTCTCCATTAAGCTTGAGCCGAGCACTAACACACACAGAAGGACGGTTATTAATAGTATCGCGCCCCCTAAAGCGATTCCCAGCAAGAGCGGCTTCATCGTCCCTTTTTTACCCGAAACATGCGGGGCAAGCATTAATATAACGAAAACCTCCGAGAACGGGATCGTAAAGGAAGAAAGTACGCCGTTCATGACTGGCGCAAGCCCTTCGGCGAGCACAGGCTCCATCTTGGAGAGCTCGATTTGCGGCAGGAGGAAGACGAGCATAAACAGAAATAACACCAGAAATACGGGAAAAAGCAGCTCTCCCATTCGGGCAAATGCTTCCACGCCAAGTCGGTAAGCAATAATAATAACCGCCATAAATAACATAACAATTGCGTTAATCGGTGTCTCCGGCATGAGCTGCGTCGTCATGAATTGACTCATTTCGCTCGTTAAAGTCATATGGATATAAAAGAAATAAGTGAGAAGCAATAAGCCGACGAGGCTGCCCGCCACATTCCCCAATGAGCGCTGGATGAACGTAATCATCCCGACGCCTTTCATCATTTTCGCCAGCAATCCGAATAATACGCCTGCCGCAAGTCCGAAGAAGAGGCTGATCAGCATCGAAATCCACGCGTCCTGCTTAGAGGTATCCGCGATCAACGTTGGAATAACGAACATGGAATCCCCTATCGTATACATAAAAACCAAAATCATAAATTGCCTTGCCGATATTTGGACATTGCTGCTTGCCATGCCGTTATCCATCGATTCTCCTCCCCCTTCTTAACCACTTTTTGCTTAAACGAGCGACCCGTAGACAAGCTTAATGAGAAGAAACGGATTAGGCAGCTTCACATTCATGGCTAATGCGCCGTACAAAGCTGTACCAAGAAGAAGGAGCGTAAGGAACGCGGCTATCTCCTTCTTACGCTTTTTCTCCAGCAGCATCGGCATCTCCCACCAAGCGACGAGTATCGCAAAAATGACTACGCCAATGAAAGACGGCATCAGCAGCACCCCCGCTCAAAATCGTCTATGATTTCATTTTTGTGTTGCCTGTCGTTCCTGTTTTCCGAATAAATACTTCGACGTCATAATGAACCTTCAAAGCAGGGAACCATTGATCATCCCAATCCTTCTTCACCCGGTTCCACTGGGAGGGATGCTGCTGATTTAGCGCGAAGCCGAAACCGAACACATCGGATTTCATTCTTTTCGCGCGTCTGATCGAAGCTTCCGCATTGCCTTTCATCACTTTCCCGACCTGATTCTGCAGCTTGACAATCGTAGCTGGATCGCTAAGGTCTATAGACTGGCAAGGTCTTTCCACGACGTTGGCCTCCGTTCGAAAATAAATACGCGCCTCAGGTTTTCCGTTTATGAGCTCCATTTTAATGCGGGATTTCGATGATTCAATCTCTATGCCCATATATTTATTCACATCACACCGCAGCTCAACGGACGTGCTGTCCAGATGGTTGGTAATGTCCGTGTAGCCTTTGCTCTCCTTCTCATTTAACCAGCCTATCAGCTTATCCTTTTTGAAAACCGCGAGTCCCGTATATCGGAAATGCCCTATCGGCTTAAAGGTTTCTACATTCTGCTTCAGCTCTGCCTTTTTTTGGCTTCCTATCACTTGAATGCCGGTTAATGCCAGCTCTTTGCCTTCTACGGAAAGGGTGCTTAAAATATCGTCCAACGTAATGGAGACAGTCGGCGCCCATGATTTGGCGGAGGTTTCCAGCGATCTGAGCATGTTTTGGGTCGGCAGCTTCTCAAGCGGGGTATAGATTTTCAATATATCCTCCGCTTTCGCCCCCTTCGCGACAACCACATTAAAATCCATCCTCGATTCGTTATCCCGCAGCGTGCTATCAAGAAAATCGCTTATTCCTCTCCTTGCAAGCTTCTCTCCGATGACATAGATTTGCAAATGTCCCATGTATACTTTTCGCGGCGCTTCCGCTGTCAACGCTCGCGCAGCCTCAAACATCGTTTTCCCTCTGCCTTGATACAGCGTGCCTGGCGGACGATCTCCGCCTCTTCGCTGGGCGGATATTTCACTCGGATTTACAACCTGGAAGGAAACGAGATATTCCCCGTCTTCCCAGTCCAAGGCTACTCCAAGTACAATTAACAGCTCATTAAGCTCGCGCCTGCTCCAGCAGCCTGTCAAAAGTACCGTACACAGAATGATGATCACCGTTTTATGCAGCATCCAGGCAATACTCCTTTCAGCATCTCTCTGCTATCTCTTTCGCTGCCTGATCCGATTGCCTTTCTGCGCTGTGCTTGGCCGTCTAAAATGGAGCCAACGAGGCATTCGGACAATCGTATCCTGTTGATTCGATGCAATAAACGGACTAAGCGGCGACATATAAGGCTCTCCAAAGGAGCGCAGCGAGCATAAATGCAGCAGCAGCGTAAACATGCCCATAATGATGCCGAACAAGCCAAAGCTTGCCGCGAGTCCCATCAACACAAATCGCAGCATACGGATGGGAATCGACATACTGTACGCCGGAAACGTAAACGTCGAAATGGCCGTTACGGATACAACAATGACCATCGCGGCGGAGACGATTCCAGCTTCGACCGCTGCTTGGCCTATTACGAGCGTACCTACAACGGAAACGGCTTGCCCGATCGCCCGGGGCATCCTAAGCCCTGCCTCCCTTAAAATCTCAAACGTAACCTCCATCGCTACCGCCTCGATAAAAGCCGGAAAAGGAACACCCTCCCTCTGTGCAGCTAGGCTGATTAACAAGGAGGTAGGCAGCATGTCCCTGTGAAAGGTCGTTATGGCAATATACAGGGAAGGAAGCAGAAGCGAGATAAATCCGCTTATGAACCGTAATATTCGAAGCAGGCTCGCATAAATGGCCCTCTGATAGTAATCCTCCGTTGATTGAATAAAACTGACAAATTGCGTCGGGACTACAAGCACGTTCGGCGATCCATCCACTAGAATCGCTACTTTGCCTTCCAGCAGCTGCGCAGCTACGCTATCAGGCAGCTCCGTATTAAATACAGTAGGAAACAAGGAAAACTTTGCGTCCTCAATGAATTCCTCTATATAGCCGCCTTCCAGTACGCCATCTATGTCAATTGCATGCAAACGCGAGCGTACCTCCGAAACGACGGAAGGTTTTGCGATATCATTCAAATACATGATCGTTACATCGGTTTTCGTTATTCGACCGATCGCAATCGTCTCCAGCCACAGCCTCGGATCTTTGATTTTCCGGCGTATGAGCGAGGTATTCACCCGTAAGGTTTCGGTAAAGCTCTCCCTCGGTCCTCGAACCGACGTCTGATTGGTCGATTCCGTTACCTCGCGCCCTTTCCACTGGCGAATATCCGCGCGATAAGCATGATCGCTGCCGATTAGGAAGATGATCGCTTCGCCAGAGAGCAGCGATTGATAGAGCTCGCCCGTCTTCGCAACGGGATGAATGGAGCCAATGCCAGATAAAAGCTGCTGCGCGAGCTCTTTATGATCCAGTTCAAGCTGCAGCGAGCGGTTTAGATAGTCAAAAATATAAGCATTAATAATGGTCGCATCGGACATGCCGTCAATATATACAATGGCAGCGGTAGATACTTCGCTGCCAGTGCTGCGGATTTCACGGATGACAACATCGTCGCTGCCGCCTAAATCATGCAAAATCATCTTTAAATTCTGCTCAATATTTGCTGCTAACGGCTCTCCCTCATGCTCGAGCCGAGCTTTATCGTCGATAAATTCCTTTATTGGCTTCGTCATAATCTGCAGTCTCCGCTTCTGTTGTCTCTTCCCATTATGACCACCTTGCAATAACGCTAAACTAAGTTTTGAGCATGCGCCATAAACAACAAGAAGCCCCCTGCAATGGATATCCATAGCAGAGGGCTTCTTCATTATTTAGGAATGTTTAATGCCTACAGTCAAAATCTCGCATGGCCCAACCGGCACTTGCAGTACAGGTTGTCCATTATCGGCTAGTGCTTCGCCTTCACGCTCAAGCACATTGCTTTTGTATGCTTGACCGAGTGATACGGCAGCAGCTTCCGACAGCTTCAGCTCCGTCTCAGCAGCCTTCATGTTAAACCATCTAAGCATGAAATCGCCGGATTGCTCATTCACCTTCAGCGAGGAGAATGCCAGGCCGCTGCCCTCCCAGTCGAATAAAGCGCCAACTGGAGCGAGCTTGCCGGAATGAACCCCAGTCTGGCTGACAGTCCACGGCACTTGGAACTGATAGCTTGCCGCAAATGCGCCGGATGCAGCGCCATCGCCGTTATGCGGAATGAGGGTCAGGCTAAAGCTTTGCTCGCCCAGACACTGCGCTTCCGGCGTAGGGAACACGCCCCAGTCGCCAAGCTCCGCTACCGAACGAAGCAAAGTAATCGCAATGGAATTGCGTCCATCACGCAATACTTCGTACTCGTTCAGGCCCAGGTTCGCAACCGTAAGACCAGCATGCTCGCCGCTCACGTCGACGAACGCCTGCTGATGCTGCGCGTTGCTAGGATTGATCCACTCGGCTGTCGGCTCGATATCGCGCGTTGCGACTTCGAAGATGGAATCCGCTTGATGGACAGAAGTCTCAAGATCAGTTGGGAACAAGACGCGAACCCGGTGATCCTTCGCTTGGTTATTAAAGGAAGACTTCCATTCCACGCTTTGTCCTGAGCGGCTAATCGCAATCTCAGTTCGGATCGTAAGCGGAACGGTCGCTTCTGTGCGCTGTGACTTCCGATTAGGGAAATAAACCGCCTCTTGCTTCTCGATCTCGAAATAAGGCTCCGCCGAAGCAGGTACTGCCCATTCATGCACAATTTCCAACGCTGCTCGGTAAGGCGTATTCTCGATAAGGCGGATGCTGGCTTGCAGCCCCTTTGTCGTTAATGCTTGCTCGCCGGTCGGCTGCTTGTACATATATTCATTGCCGATATCGCCTGTGTTCTCGTATACGCCAAGCTCGCGATAAATTTGACCGCTGCGTTTATCGGTAAGATTAAACGACCCGTCGGCTTCCACGTCGATCCGAAGCCATTCATTCTCAAGCGCATGCTCTCCCGCAACAAGCGTTGTTAGCGGCTGTTCTGCCGTTTTAGCGTTGCGAACATAAGCATATGCTGCCAAGCCTAGCGCAGCGACCTGCTCCGCTTCGAGAGTCAGCCGGACTCTGCGGCTCATGTAAGGCTGACGGAACTTATCATCCGGCAGATCATAGCCGAACTGAAGACCCAGGTCGATGGCCGAATGGGCGATTGCTGTACCCTTATGGTCAACTAGCGTTCTGCCCGTTATATCGATGCCGTACATTTTATGATTCATCTCATCGAGCGACAAGCCGTCACGGAAATAGATGCGCGCGACGTCCAGCTCGATCTCAACGACTCCGCTCCGCTTCCAGCCGGTCGTATTATATACGACAAACGGTAGGGCGTCCTCGCCGTATTGTGCGAATACCGTCGTATCGACCGCATCGGCGATGACCGCTTTGCTCTCGTCAATAATCGCTTCCGCCACATGGCGGCTCTTATCGAAGCGGGTAACCATCTCGCGATGCACCTCGTCCACGCTGCAGCCGCAAATGCTGTCATGCGGGTGGTTCTGCATGAGCGTTTTCCACGCATACGTAAACAAGTGATGCGGATATTCATGCCCAAGCGAGTAAGCTAGCGAGGCTAGCGGCTCCGCTACCTTCTCCAGCATCGCTTGGCCGAGCTGATTCATCTGCTTCAAATAAACGCGTGCGGATGCTGTATTCACAAGCGTTGACCATCCATCCGTCCGCTGGCTGCGAAGCTCGCCCTTCACGACAGACAGCTCGCGCTTCAGCGAACCGTTCACAGATGCTAAGTAATCTTCGAAATTGGAATGAATAAACTCCGTGTCTGGGAACAGCTGTCTTGCCGTGTCCAGCGCTGCCGACAAATCCTGCTGGATCGGTTGATGGTCGCAGCCGTTCATGAACAGCAGCTCGCTGGTAGCGGCATATTTCTCCGCCTCCGCAAGCTTGCGCTCCCAATATTCTTTGGCTTCCGCTTCATCGGTTGGCACTTCCATGCCGTTGCAGTACCAGTTCGCAAATAACACGCCCAGTACGCGGGAGCCGTCCGGACCTTCCCAGATCAGCTCGGAGAAGGACGATTCATAATCGGAATCCGCTACCGTGTTATTGAAGCCGGTTGGCTTAACGCCTCTACCGAACACCGCATTGTCAATGCCGGCTTGTCGCAATATTTGCGGAGCTTGGCCGATATTGCCGAACGTGTCCGGGAAATAGCCGACCTTCGCAATCGTGCCGTAACGGCTCGCGTCCTGATGGCCGATTTGCAAATTCCGAAGATTCGCTTCGCTGCTCGTCAGGAAGGCATCCTGCAAAATATACCAAGGCCCGATCGGAATACGGCCTTCCTTAATATAGCGTTCAAGGCGTTCCCGATTCTCCGGACGTACTTGCAAGTAATCCTCTAATATAATCGTTTGCCCATCCAAATAAAAGCTCTTGAAATTCGGGTCGGTATCAAGCGTATGAAGCAGCGTATCCATTAATTTCACAAGCAAGACATGATGCTTCTCATAGGGCAAATACCATTCCCGATCCCAATGCGTATGCGAGATAATATGGGCTGTGCGTTTGTAGGTCATCGTTCAACACCTCTTCTTGTTCATCATTATGATCCTGCTGCCACTTTAACTTGTTCCGGCCGATAGACGGATAGTATTTGACCATTGCTATCCACTGCGAATAGGACAGACCTTTCCTTTTCCAGTTCAAAGGAGTAGCGAACGCCAGTCACAGGGTCCTTCACTTCAATAGCGGCATGATTGCTGAACTCTGACACGAACACGTAAAGCGCTCCATCTTGGAACGTCAGCTTGCGGCCGTAAACGCCAGGCAATTGTCCGCCTGTTATCCACTCCAGCTCCTCAGAACAACCCGCGGAAGCTAGCGCATATTGGTACAATGCCGAGATCGGCTCGATGCGATCATTCAGCTCAACCGGCAGCGGACTCCAAATGATACGCCCTTTGCCGTGCGACAGCTCGATGAGCTGGTCGCTGCTAAGCTCAGCATTGCTTACCGGAGCTTCCTTCCATACCTGTGCGATGCGGCGGTTGCCGTAAGAGACAGGCAGCACGCGATCTCCAATACGAATTTGTTCCTCACGCAGCACGTTCACAAGCTCTCTTGCGCCTAACAGCTCCGAATGGCGATCAACTGGACGCCAATAGGCGTCTAGGCTTGTTGGCCCTGTCAGCAGAAGCGTCGCACCCGTTCTCTCAACGTAACCAAGCAGCTGCTCCAGCGCTTTATCGTCTATATTATGGGCACTCGGAACGATAACGAGTTTAACAGGATTCGCTTCAAGCTCATCCAAATGGTATTCCGAAGCACCGCGGAAAGGTTTATTCAGCTCGTACGCAAGCACTCTCGTTGCTTTCGTCGTTGCGTCAAACGCCAGCTTGCGGTTGGAGAAGTCGTTTGAATAAGGGAATACGACAGCGGTATCCTCAAGCTCCCGCCCTTTGAACAAATCTCTGATCTCTTCCATAAACCGTCCGAAATCATAGGATACATCTGCCTCCGGCTTCTCCGTGCCATCCGCCCGAAGCGCACCGATATGGGATTCATTGGCGTTGTCCATATAGAAATTGGTGTTCCAAATCCATTGAACCGCGCCAGCTCCGCCCGTCGCAAAAGCATAAGCATATTTGCGCTCCAGAATGTTCCGCAGCTCCGCCTCCGAACGCTTCGCGCGGCCTTCTGGCGTCTCCACGTACATGATGCCGGTTTCCTGCACAAGATTTGGCTTGTCCGCCGTCTTGGCAAAGATGCTGTCCCATACGAGCTGATCGTTCAGCCACCAGGAATGGACGGTCGTATAATCAACAGCCTCGCCATAGAAGAATGGCGAAGGCCGCTGCGCGCCAAGCCCTTCATCCTGCCCAACCGTCACCATATGATCGGGACACTCTTCCTTGATCGTATCGTAAAGCTGCTTCGCCCAGCGGTTATGCATATCCATGGAGAACAGCACATAATCGAGCCACCGCGTTCCCTTCTTGCCCTGATGCATATCCTGAACGTCGAAGTTGATTTCCTCAGGCTCCGGCGGCACGACCGATTCAAAGCTCGGCAGCTGCTCCGGGGTCATGTTCCACAGTTTTTGCAGCCTCGTAATCGAACCATGACGCTCCTTCAGCCATGCTGCATAAGCTGCCTGCTCGAAGGGATCGCGCGATGATCTTGGACCATCGGAGAAAATGCGCGGCGGATCGAACATCGATGGCTCATTGATTAAATCCCAGTCCACATGCTTCGACTGCTTGTGCCTGGAGACAATCGCCCTAATAAACCTTTTTTGAGCCTCTACGCTTCTTGGATCGAGGTATGGATTTTGGCCCTCCCACGTTTCCGGGGTAAAGGAGAAGAACGTAAACGTCACCTGCAGATCATTCCGCTTCGCTGTGAGCAGGAACGCATCAATAGCGCGAAGCGCCTCCTCCGAAGCATGTCCGTCCACCTGCATCACATTGCGATAAGCGGTCCAAATGCCGGTTCTGATCCAATTGATGCCCGCCTTGCGCATTTGCGCCATATCCCGCTCCCATACAGAAGCGTTCGGCAAAAATAAAAACTTGCGCGCCACATCCGAGGTCATGTACGTCATGCCCACAACCGGCATTGGCCGGCCATCCTTCATGAAATAATCGCGTTCAGCCGTTACGGGGCTGCCATCTGCAAGCAGCTCGCGATCAAAGCCCCAGAAGCCTTGGCGGAGAAAACGAACTTCTCCTGCAGCCGATTCCGCTTTGCACTCCACGCTGTAGTAGCCGCTCGCAAGCTCAAGCGGAACCGGAATACGAACGATGAGCTGCTTGCTTGCAACATCCTCTTGCAGGCTGGTTGTAAAGCGTTGCTCCGGCTTGCTGTCATGCTGAACCACAATCGAGAAGCTCCAGCTTACTGCGGATTCACTCTTTATGGCAGAACGGCTAAGGTTCTGAGCCTGTAGCGTTAGCATAGCTCGTTCCCCCGGCTCGAAGGAGGCATAGTTTGGCTTAATCCAAAGCTCCGTTACCCCTGCTTCGCAAAATTCCGCCCAAAGGCGAAGCGATTCAGCGCCGCCGCCTTGCCAGAATAGCTCCGTGAGCGGCTGATTGACGAACAGCCAGCGCGCTCCCGCGAACATGCCCTTCGTATTTTCCCAAAGCACGACAGGTGCGGCAACCTCTCTGCCTCCAGCAGAGACGCCTTTTAGAAGCGGGAACAATTGGGCATCCATTGGACCTGCCGAGCCCATCTGATGAGGCAAATCGCTGGTCTTTGTTACATGCGGCACTAGATTCCAAGTGTTCGCAACCTCAAACAACGATTCCTTGCCTTGCAGCAGCGGAATGTCAGCCACCGCAGACAAACGCTTAATCGGAGCTGCGTCGACAGGCAGCGCTTCATGAATATGAAGCTCGCGGTGATAAGCGGTTTGCTCGGATTCCGCCTCCCATGCGCCAGCTTCATTTTTGGAAACGGGATATTTGAACGGAGCTCCGCCGATATTAATGAGGCCGCCGCCGCGCTTCAGAAAAGCTAGGATGTCAGCCCATGCTTCCTTAGGAAAATAGGGCGCATGCATGTTTACGAAGCATCCTCCGTCCGCTTCGCGCAGCGCCTTTCCAAGACTATTCGCGCGAACAACATTGCCTATTTGAACAAGCTGTCCCTCTGAATCGGAGCTTAGCCGCGTATTAAGCGGAAACGACGAATCATAAAAAATAATCGTGTTCATGCTCATAGAATATCATCCTTCATCGCCTGGTAGACAAGCTGCGAGAATAAGCTGTTCGACCACGCGAACCATTTGCGCGTGAACTGTGCCGGATCATCCGCGTGGAAGCCCTCGTGCATGTAGCCCGTATCCGCGTCGGTCGCCTCCAGCATCGCAATCAAAGCCAGCTTCTCTTCGCTGCTTGTCGCGGTTATCCCTTGCATAGACAAGGCCATATGCCAAATGTAGCCTGGCGGCGTATGCGGGCTGCCGATTCCTTTCGCTGCCGTACCTTCGTAGTAGAACGGATTATGCTTGCTAAGAGCGAACTTTCTCGTGTTCTGGTAGATCGGATCATCAGCAGTCGTATAGCCGAGATAAGGGATAGACATCAACCCCGGTGTGCCTGCATCATCCATTAGGCAATAGTTGCCGAAGCCATCCGTCTCGTAAGCATAGATAGGTCCAAATTCCGGGTGCTGGTAAATGCCATACAGCTGAATGCCATGATCTACGTCATCCTCGAGCTTTTTCAGCTCCTTCACGAAATCCATATCCCGGAATACCCATTCTGCAATCTCTCTCATTTGACGCAGCGCAACCACAGCGAACATGTTGGCAGGCACGTTATAGTGGAAATCGCAAGCATCATCGCTTGAGCGGAATCCTGACCAGATCATGCCGGTATAGTTGATAGGCATGCCTAGGCCATCATTGCGAAGCGAGTCTGTCGGAATGCCGTTATCACGGGTAAAACGGTACGGGGAACGCTCAAAGTGGCGCTGCTCCGTTTTCCACAGCTCAACGACGCTGCGCATCGCTGCCTTGAAGCCGGAATCAAAAATATCGGTCAGCTCGGTTTCCTTCCAGTAAGCATGTGCAAGGCGCATCGAAAAGCAGATCGAATCTAGCTCGAACTTGCGCTCCCACACCCACGGAGACATCTCCGTCTCATCCGTCGTATTCCAGTGCCAATCATTGTCCGTCTCGTTAAAAGCATTCGCATACGGATCGATTTGGATATAAGCGATATGGCGCTTGATCAGACCGCCAATGATGCGCTGCAGGTCCTTATCATCCTTCGCAAGCGGAACGTAGTGAATGACTTGCTCGACCGAATCGCGCAGCCACATTGCAGGAATATCGCCTGTGATGACAAAGGTAGTGCCATCATCCATCAGCTTCGTCGTCGTTTCCAGCGTATTCGGAAAGCAGTTTTTGAACAGCTGCAGCAGCTTCGGACGATGCGCCAGCTTCTGCTCTGCTTCCTTCAGCACGTCTTGAACCGCCTGCGGCAGCGTCAGCTCAGGCATTGGAATTTTCGGTAATCTAAATTGCTCCATGATAGTTGCTCCTTTAGGAAACAGATTCGTTATTATTCTTTAACGGCACCAACCGTCAAGCCTTGAATGAAATAGCGTTGGAAGAACGGATAAGCGAAAACGATCGGGCCGGTTGCCAGCACCACCATCGCCATACGCGACGTATCCTGCGGCATCGACTGCAGCACGCCAACGCTGAGCGACGCGTTTTGAGAGTTTTGCATAATGAACTGCATGCTATTTTCAATCCGCATCAGCATCGATTGAAGCGGCACTAAATTCGGCGTGTTAATATACAGCAGCGCGTTGAACCAATCGTTCCAATATCCGAGCGTGCTGAACAAACCAATAGTAGCAAGACCTGGAAGAGACAAAGGCAGCACCAGCTTGAAGAAGATGCCAAACTCTCCAGCGCCGTCGATTTTGCCCGATTCGATAATGGCGTCCGGCACCATGGTCGAGAAGAACGTACGCAGGATCATAATATAAAAGGCGTTGACCGCAAGCGGCAATATGAGCGCCCAGATCGAATCCTTCAGTCCGAGCAACTGCGTTACAATAATATAAGTCGGTACAAGTCCGCCGTTAAACAGCATCGTAAAGAAGGCAAAGAAGGCAAAGAAGTTGCGATATTTAAAGCTATGGCGTGAGATGGCATAAGCGAATAGCGCCGTGAACACGACACCGATAGCCGTACCAATAACGGTAACCGCAATCGTTACCCCGTAAGAGCGGAGCAATTGATCCCCTGCCTTGAACAAATAGCTGTAAGCGTCAACGCTCCATTTTTCCGGAAACAGCTGGTAGCCGTTGCGCGCAAGCGTAGACTCATCCGTAAAGGAAATAACGGTAACGAATAAAAAAGGAAACACACATATTAAAGCAAAAATACCGGCCACAGCATGGAACATGATATTCCAAGCGGGCGTCAGCCTATGAAAATCGCGGCCTTTCGTCGTTTGAGCAGACACAGCGGTTTTCCTCCCTTCGCAATGCTTGCCTATTCGGCTGGATAGCCTTTAAGACTAGAACAAAGCATTGTCTTTGTTGAATTTGCGAACGATTCCGTTAGAAGTAATGACGAGAATGAACCCGATAAGCGATTGATACAGGCCTGCCGCCGTGCTCATGCCGATTTCACCCGTCGATTTAAGACCACGATATACATAGGTGTCGATAACGTTCGTTACGCTGTACAGCGTTCCCGAGTCGCGAGGCACCTGATAGAAGAGCCCAAAATCCGCATAGAAGATTTTTCCGATCGCAAGCAGCGTCAATATCGTAATGAGCGGCGTTAGCATCGGAAGCGTAATGTTGCGGATTTGCTGCCATTTGTTGGCGCCATCGATCATCGCCGCTTCATAAAGCGATTTGTCGATGCCCATAATAGCCGCCAAATAGATCACGCTGTTGTAGCCTACCGATTTCCATAGAAACACAACTACGATAATGATCGGCCAGTAGGTTGGATCAGAATACCAGTTCGTTGGATCGATACCGAACCAGCCGGCAACTTGGTTAACAACGCCCCGATCTAGGCTCAGGAAGCTGAATACGAAGTAGCCTACAATAACCCATGATAGGAAATACGGAAGGAACATGCCCGTTTGGTAAACCTTCGCTAACCTTTTGTTCGTAATTTCCGCCAGCATAATCGCCATCGCAACGGCAATAACCAGCCCAAGCACGATAAAGAATATGTTATATAACACCGTATTGCGCGTTATGATGTAAGCATCGTTCGTACTGAATAAAAATTTAAAGTTTTGAAGGCCGACCCATTTGCTTTCGATAATGCTCGCCAGAAACCCGTCCCGGCTATAGCGGTATTCCTTAAACGCGATAACCATACCTGCCATTGGCAAGTAAGAGAAGAAAAAAAACCAAATCGTAGCTGGCAATACCATGATCAGCATCGCTGTATTTTTGTTAATATCTTTGAGAAAACGCCCTATGGCTCCCACGTGATCACCTCTCTGCAGTCAGATTAATGAGAGAAGGTATGAATCGAATGCCAAGCATTCGCCTCATACCTCCCGCTTTTTTACTTGTTCGCGGCTCTCCACTCGTCAAGCTGACGCTGAGCCTCAGCCATGATTTTATCAAGACCAGCAGCTTTGAATTTTTCATTCGCACGCGCCAAGTAAGTTTCAGGATCTACCGTTCCTGTCATAAGTGCCGCCCAATACTCTTCCCTTACGTTTTGCACGGACGCGATTTCCGTCGTTACCTTCGACGTATCGAAGTTGAAGCCAAGAAGCGGAGCCTGGATACCTGCATCGTTAAACTTCTTGAACTCCTCCCACTTATTCGCAGGGTCAGTCGTATTCAAATACGTGAGCATAACATTGCCAAGCGAGAACGTTGGCATGTCGTAATTTTTGGATTCATCAAGGTTTTCCATTACATTGTCGCTTGCTTTCTTGTAGTGAACGCCTTCGATACCTGAATCCACCATGTTGCGAAGTACAGGATCTGTGTTAAGCAGGTTCAAGAATTCCATTGCTTTCTCTGGGTATTTCGAGTTAGCCGAAATAGCTTGCATCGAGCCCATTACAGACCAGTTATAGATTAGCGCATCGCTTGCCGGCGTCGATACGACTGGATAGCCGTAGCTTGCCGACCATAGGTTGTCCGCGAAAGGCTGGGATGTCGCACGGTCAGCGAACCATTTGCCTGTCGTTTGAACGTCTGTCATCGAATCCATCGTAGCGGCTTCTGTAGGGATGTAGCCTGCTTTATAGTATTTGTGCATCGTGTTCAAAATTTGTTTCATTTCCGGCGTGTCTAGGACGTTGACGATTTTGTAGTCCTTCGTATCGAGCGATACAGCCATTGGCAGCTTCTCGATTACGTAGTCGTACGGTACGTAAGGCATTTGGTTCTTATCAACGGCGAACGGATAAACGTCCGGCTCGTTTTCTTTAATCGTTTTGAGCAGCGGCTCAAGGCTTTCAAGAGAATACACTTTCGAAGTGTCCAGCTTGTACTTGTCTACATACTGCTTGTTGAAGCGCCATACTTCTTGAGCTGGCAGCTCTTTGTTCGCTGGAATGCCGTAGTTATGTCCATCGATTTTGGAGCCTTCAAGGAAGGCCGGATCAAGCGTGTCGATGATGCCTTGTCCATGCTCTTTGAGCAGATCATCGATTTGCATGAATGCGCCTTTTCTAGCGTTTTGAACGTAGTCGAACGCCCATGATGCTGTAAACATAATGTCTACCGCTTCGCCTGAAGCTGTCATAACCTGAAGCTTCTGTGCGTAGTCGCCCCAATCGATCATGTTCATTTTGACGGTAACGCCAATTTTTTCAGCTGTATATTTGCTAACTTCAGCCATAACCTTGTCCACATCTTTTTGAGGCGTACCAATCGTGTACCAGATCAGCTCCACCGGTTTTTCGGCAGTGCCTTCCGCGCTTTCGTTTTTGCTTCCTCCGCAAGCGCTAAGCACAATGGACATGACCAGCATCAGCGTTAACGCCGGCAAAAATCTTCTTTTCTTTCTACTCATCGTAAATCCTCCCCGTATCATGTTGCGAAGCATACGCCTATTGCAAAAGCATACGCTTACTTTATTGCTCCCCCTCTAATCCGCAATGCGTCTTAAGGGCTAACTTAAAAATAACGGATGTAACGGTTTTCAAATAGAGAACAAAGTAAAGGTATGCTGTACAAATTAAAGAAAAAAAGACTGCCCAGTCTTGCTTTAGAGCAGTCCTTTATAATCGGTGGGTGAAATGCCAACATATTTCTTGAATTGCTTGTAAAAATATCCAGTTTCCCAGTAACCTACCTTCATGGCGATTTCCTGCACCTTTAATTGCGTTTCCTTCAGCATTTCCTTAGCCTTGCCGATTCGATATTTGTTGATATATTCGGTAAACGTTTCACTCGTTTCCTTCTGGAACAGGTGTCCGAGATAGACCGGATGGATGTTGTACTGCTGGCTGAGCGATTTCAATGACAGCGGCTGCGCGTAGTTCTCATGCACATAACCGAGCAGCTGCTGGATAATTGGGCTCTTCACATCGCGCATAAGCGAATCCACCGTTAGCGCAGCTGCTTCCTTGACGACAGCGGCTAAGCCTTCAATCGTCTCAGCCTGCATAATCTGCACGAAGCCTGCTTTGTACAGCTCCGGCTGGTCGGCCTGCTTGATTTCTTTCAGCTCCATCTTGAACCGGATCATCATCTCGATCGCCATGCTTTGAATATAGGCGGGCGTAACGCCCTCAAGCGTCTGATAAAGCTCAAAATCAGCATCAATCGCCGCATGCAAGCTTTCCAGATCCTTCGCCTTAATCAGCTTTGAGTATGAAGACCAGTTCAGCGGCTGGGCCGCGATATTCTCAATGCCGCGCTTCTCCGTAAGCAGCTCATAATCCAAAATAGCAGGCTCATCCAGCAGCAAAAAATATTCCTGCGCCTTTTTGGCATGGGCATAGCTTTGGGGAACGCCTTCCCCCATCGCCTCCACGCTGCCAAGGGAAATACGAACGGGACTTGGAGCGAGCCGTTTCTGCATATTTTCAAGTATGCTCATCGCTTTTTCCTTGCCTGCAACCTTGTCCTCCAGCATAAATACGATGACCAGATCGCCATCGATGTCCACAAACGGCAGCATCGACGAATCTTGAACGGCAAGCCGCTGCGCTGCTTCATAGGATGGTTCAAATTGACTCTCCGTTCGAAGCACGGCGGTCACCAGATATGGCGCATCAAGATGAATGTCCAGCATATCCGTCCGTTCGCTCAGCTCGTTTGGGGCTATGCGCCCGGTTAACCAGCGATATAATATATTATCCCTAAGAATACGAATATCATAATCGCTGAATAACCGGTCTGGCCTGGTCGTATTCAGCTTGTCGATCGTACCCACAAGCGTCTCCTGCAGCTCGTCGATATTGATCGGCTTGAGCAAATAATTTTCGACGCCAAGCTTAAGTCCCGACTTAATATAATCAAATTCATTGTAGCCGCTCAAAATAATAACCTTCAGATCCGGCCGGAACTTTCTAGCTTCGCGAATCAAGGTAAGACCATCCATGATCGGCATGGAAATGTCCGTCAATAGGATGTCCGCCGACGATTCCATAAGCGCTCCTAGCGCATCCTGGCCATTTTCCGCGGAGCCCACGATCTCTAGGCCATATGCCGACCAATCGATAATATCGTACAAACCTTCGATAATGAACGGCTCGTCATCCACTATGAAAACTCTATACATGCTGTTCCTCCTCCTCGCTTGGAAACTCAATCGTTACGAGCGTTCCAACGCCTAGCGTGCTTGTAATTTCAAGGCCGTAATTCGTTCCATATAGCAGCTTCAATCGCTCATGCACGCTGCGCAGGCCAAAGGAATCGCTTACCTCCTCCACCGAATCAAGCGACTGGCGAATCGATTCCAGCCGCATTGGCTCGATTCCGCTGCCATTATCCTCCGCTTGGATGCGCACTCGGCCCCCTTCCTCCGAGACGCTTATCCGAATATGATTATCCGATCTGCGAGGCTGTAGGCCATGTACGACGTAATTTTCGATAATTGGCTGCAGCACCATTCGCATAATTTTTTTGCCTGCCAAGTTCTCGTCGCATAAAATTTCGTAGGACAGCTTGTCCTTGTAACGGATGCGAAACAGCTCCAAATAAAGGCGTGACGTCTCAAGCTCGTCCTTTAGCGTATTTTCGCCCTTCGGCTGAACGAAGCTTTTGAACAGTACCGACAAGCTGTATATCATTTCGCCTACATCCTTCGCTCCTTGTGAGACAGCCCTCATACGGATCACTTCCAGCGTATTGTATAGAAAATGAGGGTTCACCCTTGCCTGCAAAGCGGCCAGCTCCGTATGCTTTTGCTT
Source organism: Paenibacillus sp. PL91 (assembly GCF_012935325.2). Classification (GTDB taxonomy): domain Bacteria; phylum Bacillota; class Bacilli; order Paenibacillales; family Paenibacillaceae; genus Pristimantibacillus. Next base: position 25,365 of record NZ_JABBYG020000015.1, on the reverse strand, counting down.
GATTTCCGCTTTATATACGCGGTCGATATGGCGGGTCAGCTCGCCTAGCATATCGTTAAAGCTTCTGGAAATTTGTCCGAGCTCGTCTTCCTTGTCGTCTTGAATGCGCGCCGACAAATCGCCGCTCTCCACCTTGCGCATGAAACGGATAATTTTATTCGTTCGCTTCGCAAAATTAGTAACGACCAAAACCGGCAAGAGCAGCACGACAATAATGCAAATCGCGCTAATCAATATAATGGTTTGCTTCAACCCCTGATAAGCGGCGGCAACCTCTGCCTTCGGCGCTACACCTACTACCAGATAGCCAGCTTGATTTTGAGTAAGGGTCGTCACATACGATTCCTGTTCAAGCATCGCTGTATCATACAGGGACTCAATTTTATCCGCATAGGGATAACGGGTGCCGTAATAGCGGTCAGAGGAGTCGAACAACACCTCGCCAGTTGGCCCGAGTACAACAATATAGCCTTTTAATTGCTCCTTATAGCTCGCAAGTGCCTGCTGAATGCGCTCCGAGTTGAAATAAACGAGCAGCTGTCCCAAGTTTTTCAACGAATTTTTGTCCGTTATCGGTACGCGCATCGCATAAAGCTTAGGCTCATGCTGATCAATCGCTTGGCGTACCCAAGCATTCGGAACAGACATCATCGTATTCTCCAGCGCCATCGCATCTGGAATATAGGAGCGCGAGGCGTTGGTTGAAATTAATCTGCTCACATGCCCCTGCTTGTAAGCGAACAAAAACTGCCTCTCTGAGCTGTAAAGCATCAAATTCTCTATATCGGCATCGCTATCCAGCTTATTTTCGAAATAATCGAGTCCCTTCGGCATATCTATATCAGCCTCATCGGCGTACTGGTCCAATTGATATTTCATGTAATCTACAAAAGGATGCTGCAAGAAGTAAGTGAGATGGAGCGATAACGGTTCATTCCTATACACATCCAGCATCATCGATTGCACCGATTCATATTTGCGGGTCATATAGCTGTTGACGCTTTCCATCGCTTTTTTCTGGTTTTCAAGCTCATTGCGAATGATCGATTCCGACATGACATTAAACATAAAATAGGAAAAGGTCACAATTGTAACGGTTGTGATAAGCGCGAACAATAATATCATTTTCATGAAAAGATTATTTTTGACATAGTTGTCGTACAAGCTTTTAGCCTTCAAAATAAGCTCCTTCCTCGTGTTTGCACGGATTGATCGGAGATAAGAGAACACGATATGCGCTACAACGCTTAATAATACTTCACGATGATTTGTAGACACAAGAGGCCGTGGAAAATGGGAAGGGTTGAATGGCGCGGCGGGAGGCGCGTATAATGTAAAGGTGAGGAAATCCGCAGGATTGGAGATGAGCGCATGACACTTTTCAAAATGCTTCGCAATATTTCCATCGGGCTTCTATTCGGCGTTCTTGCAATTGGATTATTGCCGTTTCTCGTCATTTTCAACTGGGTGGAGATGCTCAATCTAGTCGAACTCGAAACCTCGCCATTATTTATGCTTCTAGGACGATTTATCGGACCTGTGTCTCGCAAGGGCAGTACAGGCCAGACAGAGCAAAAGCAAGACCTCGATCAATAACAGAAACAACAGCCAGATCTGACCGTTGTCGATGAACGATGGCCCGAAGGAAGACACCAAGAGACGGTGTCCTGCTTTCGGGCCTTTCTTTTCTCGCTTAAACCTGCTATTTATAGTAAAATGGGGCGATGCAACACTATACGATGATGAGGTGCCCTATGTCCATTAGCTTTACAACGTCCATCATTAGCCGGTTGAAAAGAGAAATCGCCGACCTTCAAAAGCAAAGCGCGAACGACAAGATAAAAAGAGAGAAAGCTCTCGCCAAAATAAAGCAGCTGCAAAAAAACATCAAAGTGAGCTCCTCCCCGACTGATCTCAGCAGCAAAATGACGCAAATCGCGAAATTAACGGAAGAGGCAGCCCGAATTGAAGCTTCGCAGGCTGCTATAGCTAAGCAGCTCACAGTCAAAAATACCGAGCTTAGGCAGCAGACTGCCAAAAGCACCCAACAAGATCATAAATAGCAGAAGCTATAGAGACCTTTCATATGCTCAAATGAGCTTATGGAGGTCTCTTTGCTTTGGCTTCCATATTTAGAGATCGCCAGTCTCCCTGCCCGCTCGTATACTTTGCCCAAACACGAGCATCCTATTGAAAAAAAGCAGGGCGGCGATTGGATGCATACGGTTTGGAAAGGTGCAATTAGCTTCGGATTGGTTCATGTACCGGTGAAAATGTTTACGGCAACAGAAGACAAAGACGTGCACTTCCGTCAAATCCACAAAACATGCGGCATGCCTATTTCATATGTAAAAACATGCCCTCATTGCGAAGAAGAGGTTAAGCCTGAGGACATCGCCAAAGGCTTTGAGTATGAGAAAGGCAAGTTTGTTTTGTTTAACGAGGAGGAGCTGGAAGCGATGAAGCCCGAGTCAGCGCGGGTCATCCAGATACTCGACTTTGTCGATCTTACGGATATCGATCCTTTGTATTTTCAAAAGGCTTATTACCTCTCCCCTGATATGGCGGGCTCCGGTGCATATAGTTTGCTGCTTGAGGCAATCAGGCAAACAGGCAAAATCGGCATCGCTAAAATTTCGATCCGAAGCAAAAGCAGCTTGGCGGCGATTCGAGCGGTCGGCAATTGCCTCTGCATGGAGACGATGCATTATCCGGATGAAATTCGCTCGCTCACGGAAGTGCCTAATCTTCCTGAGCAAGCTGTTGTGAATGATAAAGAGCTGCAAATGGCAAAGCAGCTCATTGAGCAGCTATCGGAGCCATTTCAAGCAGAGAAGTACACGGACGATTACCGTGCAGCGATGCTGGAGGCGATTTCGCATAAAATTGCCGGCGAAAGCGTCGATAAAGTATCAGCGCCATCTGCTGGCCGCACGAACGTCATTGACCTTATGAGCGCGCTTCAAGCTTCACTTGAGGCAGCGAAAATACCGCCGGCTGAACCGAAACCGAAAAAACGGAAGACCACCACTCGGAAAGCCAAGGATGTCGTTTCATAAGGAAGCTGTGTTGCATGATTTACGGGTTGGAACGCGCAATGTGCATACCTTGAAATCGTTGGACGATTGATTTAAAAAGCTCATTCCATGGAATGAGCTTTTTTATGTGCGAAATGTGCAAAATGGTTAGAATTTTGTTTTCCTTAGGTTGAGATCTGCGAGTTGTATACGAAGCTTGCTCGTTTCCGTATTTTTATCTCCGTTTTGCTTATTAGTTTGCAGCCAGTGTATGTACGCATTTAATCTCTTCAAGGTGAGAATATTCCTTAGAGCTCGGTGTCTCCAAGATGATAGGCAGATCCTTTATTACAGTGGAGCGCAAAAATTCCTTTATATTATTTTCGCCGATGCATCCCTTCCCTACATTTGCATGTCGGTCCCGAAAGGAGCTGCTTGGGTATACGGAATCATTGAGATGGATAGCTTTAAGGTTGGTGAAGTACCCTAGTTCAATCCCCTTTTCCATAATTGTCGTCCAATTATGTCCGGTCCATAACCCACTTGCGAATGCATGGCATGTATCGAAGCAAAATCCGATTTTATCGGGATAATCCGTCAGTTTACGGATTTGCACAAGCTCCTCTAACGTGAGCCCCATTTTCACCCCTTGCCCAGCATTATTCTCAATAAGCAGAAGAGCTTTACCTTTCCAGTTCATAAGAACGTTATTGAGCATATCGATCATTAATTTATATCCCTGTAGAGGGTCAGGACCTTTATATTTGCCAAAATGTACGACAACGCCGATCGATCCACACGCTTCTGCGATGTCCAAATCGTTTAAAATGGAGCTTGCCATCACTTGCTGCATCTCCGGATCTTCGATCGATAAATTAGTCGTATACGGTGTGTGGGCTATGGAAACCAGTCCTTGCTCTTGGCAAAAACGAGCACAGGCATCTGTATCCCTGTGGTCATAGGCCTTCAAAGACAGGCTGCGCGGGTTTTTAGGAAAATACTGAAATGCATTTGCCCCAAGCTTTACTGCCGCCTTGGCTGCGGCTAGATACCCGTTACTAATTGTCACATGGCTTCCAAGCTTCATTTTTCCCCTCCCACTCCAAAACCATTTCATGCTCTCAACAAATATCCATCCTATATGCTTTCTATACGGAATATCAAATATACCAGCATTTAGAAAAAGTGTTATGCTGCAGCCTATATATGGACAAACTTGAGCTATAAAATTTTCGGGAGGTTGAGTATGGAGCTAAAACCCATTTATCCATTTGAGCCTATAAGTACGTCGATCCCGCCCAAGGGAGATAACTGGGTAACGCAAATTAAGTGGGATGGAGTCCGAGTATTACTTTATTTTGACGGTGACGAAACAAAACTGTTTAACCGGAGAATGAATGAACGGACTATACAGTATCCCGAACTTCTTAACGTAAGCGAATTCTGCAAAGCTCATTCTGTTATTCTTGATGGAGAAATTATTGCCTTTGATCAGAATAAACCTTCCTTTTACGAGGTTATGAAAAGGGACAGCTTAAAACAATCTCAAAAAATCAAGCATTCTTCAGCTCGAACTCCCGTTACCTATATGATCTTTGACATATTATTTTATAACGGGGATTGGGTAACGGATAGGCCATTAGAGTACCGGCAGGCATTACTTGAGAAAATCATTATTCCGCAAAATAACATTCAAATCATACAAAACTTTGATGATGGCATAGCCTTATTCGACCTGATGAAGCAATATCAAATGGAAGGTGTCATTTTTAAGGACCTTCAAAGTACTTATCGCATTAACGGAAAAGACGGGCGTTGGAGAAAACAGAAGGTCATGAAGGACCTATTCGCCGTCGTAGGCGGGGTCACTTTTAGACATCACATAGTAAACGCTCTATTGCTTGGCATTTATACGAATGACCGTGAATTGATTTACATCGGCCACGCAGGTACCGGTAAATTAACCCAAAAAGATTGGGCAGCCATAACTGCAGACATAAAGGAAAAGCAAGTAACCGATAGGCCTTTCATAAATGAGCCGGAAAGGTCCAAAGATGCTGTCTGGGTAACGCCTGCGCTTACAGTCAAAGTCGAATATCTCGAGTTTACCCCCGGGGGGACAATGCGTCACCCAAGCATTCAAGCTGTTGTTAAAATGGATAGAAGCGAATGTACGGTTGACCAGTTAAAGGGAGAGTAGTGTGCATAAAATGCTGAGTTGATGTATTCAGCAATGCTATGTATGCAGATTAGCCGCGCTATAATTTACAGACTCCGGTCCGCTTCGGTACCGATACAGCTCGGATTTGGCGCTGGGGATGCTGGAAGTAGAAGGTGTTGGCGGAGCTTTGGTTTCTTACAAGGAACGGCTTGGCTTGCTTGGCTTGCCTGACTTGCCTGACTTGGCTGGCTTGCTTGCTTGGCTTGCCTGACTTGCCTGACTTGGCTGGCTTGCTTGCTTGCTTGCTTGGCTTTGGCTCGGCCTGACAAGGCAGCACGGTTTGGCTTGGCCTGTCAGCAAATTTAACAGGAAAAACTCCTGTTATTTCTAGGGATTTCAGGTGAAAAGTAGCTTTAGAAGGAATTTATCCTGCTAATTTCCTGCATTTTAGCCATTATGAGTAATTACTGTACTTTTAGCTGGAGTTTTTCATGTTAAATGTTTTTATTGCCACCAAATCGGACTATTAGCTGGAGGTTTTCCTGTTATTTTCTCGACTTCAATGTTTGAGGATGCTGGTTTACGAGGAAAGTCCATTTTTTCATCTAAAGTTACAATCTAACCTCACAGCATATGCATGCAAAGTTCTAATAAAATTGTTCAATATCTGAAAAAATAACGCCAATTAGCATAATCACAGCGGTTGTGCAATATCGCGGTTTAAGCTTTGGTCCGATCAGAGCATTCGAGCACGAATCCACATATGCAAAACGAGCCTTAGAAGCGATTAGAACGGTGACCCACAAAAGGACACTTTGAAATAAGTGCTCCTCTGGCGAGTCATCGTTCACTTCTTCAGGCTCGTTTTGGTTCATGTTTGTTCCGAAAAAGCGTAACCGTTTAATATTGCCTTCACTTTAAGAAGCCCGTCTTTTCATGTTCAAGACTTAAGCCCTTCATAAATCGCGTCAAGCAGCCGATGCGTCTCGTCGCAGCCGTATTCCCAGAACATCACGCCGCCCAGCTCACTGCGCTTCACATATTCGCATTTGTGCTGAAGCGATTGCTCATCCTCATAGGAGATGAAGCTGCTTCCGTTAAAGAGGTACGGCGCTTTAGCTTCGTTGTCCCAGTATCGAACGTAACCGTTCTTGTCGATATATTCTGCTGCTAGCGTAGTAAAATCCGGTCCATATCCGCCGGTGCTTCCCGCCATTTGGTTCAGCCCGTGATTGCGGTCAGGAACCTGATTCCACATTCGGGAATAAAATGCCGCGCCGATGACGATTTTCTCCTTCGGCACGCCTGCACGAGCGAACAGATTAACGGATGCCTCTGTACTAATGCGGAACAAATCCCCAGTCGGTGTGTGCAAATTCGTATGGTGACCTGTCAAAATTTGAAAGCCCCCGCGCATATCGTAGGTCATCAACTGTACAAAATCCAAGTACTGCTGGACTTGATCCATCTCCGTACCATCTACATAATATTGATCCGCTCCTGCAGCTATAGTGAGCAGGTAATGCCGATCATCGCTTGCGCCTTGACGATCAAATGCCTCGCGCATCGTCTTAAGAAGCAGCGTAAAGTTCGTCTTATCTGCTGGGCTTGATGCGATGCCCGCTTCGCCATAACATGGGTATTCCCAATCGAGATCGATACCGTCGAACGGATAATCGGTCAAGATGCGAACCGCCGAATCCGCCATGCGGTTTCTACCTTCATCGGTAGACGCTGCTTCGGAGAACCCGCCAGCACTCCAGCCTCCAACGGATAATAAAATTGTCAGCTCAGGGAAATCGCGCTTAATCTTCCATACTGCATCCATATGCTTCAAATGGTCTATCGTAATCTCATCATTGCGCACATGGCCGAACGCCACATTCAAATGCGTTAATTTCATCAAATCTTCCTGCGTCATGTCAGGAAGCTTGGAATCGACAGCGTACCCTGCCACGATATATTTCTGCTTTGTCACCTTGCCTCACTCCTTTAAATGGGTTGCTGCCATACGCCGGTTAGAAGCTGCAAAGCTTCCTTTCCGGTTCCGATCTTGTATCCGGATGCGGTATAGCGAATTTGGTCCGCGCTGTCCAGCACGAAGAGATGCGGGAAGCCCGCCTCGCTTGCCGGCGGAACAGCTATAAAGTCCGGCAGCGAAGAATAGGTGGAATCCCGTGTAAATATAGTATTAGGCGGAAGCTTCGGATAGTTAGAAGGATCAAACGAAACGGTCCACTCTGAATTGCCGACAACGAGAACGATAGGAGCTCCAAGCTCCGCGAACGGCTCGGCAAGCTCGCTTATTTCTCGAATCAAATGCTTGGTCGGCTCACGTTCCGGCTCTATCCAAGCGACAACCGCTCCGTTAATGCCGATCAGCTCTCCCAGTGTCTTGCTCGTTCCGTCAAGAAGTGTGACCGGATTGTTTCGAATCATCGTCCCGAGCACAGGAAGATCAAGCATAGCCTCGCGGAATGTGAGCAGAACGTCCGTTTGCTCCCCGGCCCGCACCGTGAAGTAAGTAAAGCGCACGCGAACCGTGCCATCCTTCAGACGTATGCCTGATGTCAGTCGATAGGAGCCTTGTTCAACCTCGAACGGTTCATCGTACATATCTGATTTGCCATGTTGGTAGAACAGCGTTTTATAGATTCCTTTCTCCAGCCGTGCAAGTGTAAAATTGTCGGAGTATGCCGCAGCGGGAGCGCCTGCCGCAGCTTCGCTATCCCGAAGAAGTCGCAGCGTGCCATTGCCGTTCTCCACTAATTGCTCCTTCGTTCCCTTCGAACGCAGCGCATCCTGCCGACTTTCGCTCTCCTCTAACTGCTCCTTCGTTCCCTTCGAACGCAGCGCATCCTGCCGACTTTCGCTCTCCTCTAACTGCTCCTTCGTTCCCTGCGGACGCAGCGCATCCTGCCAGCTGCCACTCGCCATATATTGCGGCTTTTGCTCGCTTGGATGAAGTCTTGCCGGAATGCCTAGGCTGCGGCAAATCGCGACGAACAAAATATCGACGGAAGCTCGGTCACCCTTTTTAATATGGAAGGTGCCTACCGGATTTCCCTTGCCCTTCAAGTTCGGAAGGTCCTCCCACAGCTCCCACTCCCTATCCAATACACGCACAAGCGCGGCAGGATCTTGGCGGAACGCGGCCGTTTCCTCTTCGGTAAACGTATCCTGGAAGAAATGCTTATAAGGTACGATCATTTCGTCCAGCACACGCGGACAAAGAACATACGAGACGAAGATATCATCCGGCAGCTCTCCGCGCTGCGGCAACGAGCCGATCAAATGATCTACAAGCGCCGGCCGGAACGTGTCGATAAGATCCTTCTCCCTCATGCTCTCCAGCAGCCGCAGCGGCCACTCTCCATATTCGAATGAGGACTCCTCCAGGAAGGCCGCTATCTCGCGGCTATTCCCGCGCGCCTTGCGCAGCACTTCCCACACCCGCTCCTGCGGAAGGCCAGCAGCCACCGCAAGCTCCGTCGCTTCCACCTCGCTCAGGAACGTATTTTCATAGCTGGTACGCAGCTTTGTTCCTTCTTCAATCCGGTTGTTATGCCTTTGCAGCTCCTCCTCGGATGGAGCATCGGAAGACTCCCCGCTTCGTTCCTGCGGGGGAACCATGTCGAAGTCCAAGCTCCCATCCGGCTGCTGCGACTGATTCAATCGAATCTCGAACCGCTCGGCGTCAGCGACTGTAACCTTCTCTTCTCCCCATTTGCAATCCTTTACTGCGCGGATCATCAAATCGCCAAAGCCTGTCTTGAACGCTGCCTCGCCCTGCTCATTCGTTGGCAGTACGGCAATCGGATAAAATTCAGCCATATTGTACAGCTCAAAATAGACGTCGGCCCCGCTAACTGGTCCGCCTTGCTCATCCTTCACTTGGACGGTAACGGTCCTAGTAGGCGCATAGCCTTCAAGCAAATTGATTTCAGTGAACCACTCATCCGCAAGCGTAATGTCCTCCGGTCCCGGATAGTTCGCAAAAATCCGCGTGTTGATCAGCATCGCCCGACGGGCTGGCGGACTGAACCAGCCTTGGTTCAGCTTCGCTTCCGGCTCGCAAGCGCCGATGTAATGCCACTTGCCGTCGGCCCATGCTTCCACCCAGGCGTGGTTGTCGTCACAATGCGCCCAGCGCGGCGTGTATACTTGCCTTGCTGGAATGCCAATGCTGCGAAGCGCAGCTACCGCAAGCGTCGACTCCTCGCCGCAGCGCCCCCGCGCATTCCGAATCATCGTCAGCGGCGAGATCGTACGCAAATCGCTTCCGATGTAGTTAGCCTTCTCTTGGCACCAATAATTCGTCTCCAGAATCGCTTCCTCCATCGACATATGCGCGGTCCGATCCGCCAACTCACGATACAGAATGCCCCGTGAATCCTCGATATTCTCCGTATTTACGCGGTACGGCAGGACGAAGTGCAGAAACAGGTGATCAGGCACTCGCTCTCCCCATGGTACCCGTCCCCGAATATCCAACGTTTGGCGCACATGGCTTAAAAATAAGTCTCCGTCATAATCAGCCAAATCGTTCACCGGCATATACGCGAATAAATATTTAAGCGCCCATGTCTCCTCCACGGTCAGCTCTTGCTGAAAAATATCAAACAGCTCATGCGCTCTAGCCTGAGCGATCAGCTGCTTCTCACGGAATTTGCGATCAATAAGCTCCATCGCATCATGATCCAACGAGAATACAGCGGTCTGTATGGTCATCCGTATTCACTCCTTCCATAGCTTTCCGTCTTCTCTAATGCAGTAGATAGACTTTCCGTCCGTAGACGGCGCTGAAATCTGAAATAAGGAGCGGGTCGTCTCAATCACCGGCGTTATGCTCCAATACTCATCGCCCATCATTAACAGGCTCGCTTCTTTCGCAAACTCCCCGTGGCTGGCGAAGTAATTGCGCTCACGGTAATAGAGCTTGCGCAGCTCCCACTTGATGCGCTCATCCCGCGGCAGCTCGAACGAATCCCCTTCGTCTCCATCCGCAAACACGACATAGCCCCATAGCTCCGGGTAATGCATATTAATAAGCCCCATCGGCGACCATACCCAGTTATCCTCCGGATACGGCTTCCCCGTATCTGGATTCACAACCTTGCGATATTGACCATCCTGCACCTCAGCCTGCCATTCGACGCGTGAGAAGTTAACGCGCCAGAACTCGCCCGCGACCGGCTGCCTGCTTTCGGCTGCACATTCGCGCAGACTCTTCCAAGGCATCGCCACCTCTATGCTCCATTTCCGGTTCGCTGCGCCAGGCTTGTTCAGCTCGCCGTCAATGTGGACCGCCGTCTGGAGTCCGCTAATATCCCAGCCATTAACCGGAGGGCCCCCGTCACGGTAAGGCTTAACGAGCAGCAAATCCCAAACGGTGTTCAGCGCATTGATTTCGAATTCGTAATAATGGTGGGTATCCCCGTCAGGATCAATGAAAATTTCAAAATCATTATCATAAAAAATAACCGAATCCCGTTCCGTCAGCGTAGCCCAAATCTGATCCTCGATCAATTCCGCCGCAAAATAAAAATAGTCGTCGTCCCATAACATTTTGACCCGAGTCTGCTTCGCTGGCTTAGGCTTTAGATCGCCTTCGATATCTACAAAATCATCCGTCCAGTCCGCCGCTGCCCAAAACGGTTTATCGACGCGGCCGTCCAGAACAAGCGCCTCCGTCGCACGCTTGCATAGATAATGCTTGGGAGCATATTCGATATTAGGCTCTGGCACTCCGCTCAAATTCATACGATTCCCTCCGATTGTTTGCCCTTAATCTATTAATCTCGTCTATCGTTAGCACTCATCCCAAAAGCGGCGCAGATTGTCCATTGCGATGCGGGATGCCGATTTGCATTCTTCCATGCCTTCGAATTCGATCGTGATATATCCGTCATAACCCGACTGCTTGATGAGCTTAACGATTTTGCGAATTTCAATGTCCCCATGCCCCACGATGGCCCCGCGCAAATAATTGCCGTTTGATGTCAGAAACCAGTCCCCGCCGCCCGGATGCTGATCGTACGGACGGAAGTAGAAGTCCTTGAAATGGATGAGCGATGCAAAGGGCAGGTTCTTCTTGACGCCGATTATCGGATTCTCGTCCACGCACATGAAGTTGCCGACATCAAGCGTCGTCTTAAAATTCGGCCGATCAACCGCAAGCAGAACACGCTGCACGCGGTCGCTGGATTGCACGCTAAAGCCGTGATTCTCAATCGTTGTCGTAATGCCGTACTGCGCGGCATAGTCAGCGATGAGCTGGCTGCCCTTCACCATGAGATGCAGATGGTCCTCGAACCACTTGATCGTCATCTTGTCTGCGGGAAGTGTAAAGGCGGTAACATCATGCCGCATATGGTTCATGCCAAGCCGGTACACAAGATCAACATGCTGCTTGACCCTAGCTACTTCCTCGTCGAACAGCTCATCCGTATCTTGTACAAAATTGGCCGGCATCGAGTAGTTCGACAGCGCTATGCCCGCTTCCTTTGCTGTCTCCCGAACGGCGTCGGCCAGCTCCGGATTGTCCACCAATGTATAGCCATAAGGGACAATCTCCATATGCTCCCCGCCGTTGTCCGCAATCCAGCGGATGGCATCAAGGATGGTCAATTCTCCAGCTTTTATCGCGGTTAATAAACTATAAGAGCTTAATCCAATTTTCATCGTTTACTTCCTCCTTGGAGAGCCTACTAGATTAGTAAACTAGTTATGGGTGACAACGGCACCAGAGCCGCCGTACATATCCAGCTCTTCATCAAATTCAAGCTTAAGCACGGTTACTTGCTCATGAGTGTCTTCCGAAGTCATATGAACCCATGTCGTTCCTGGAATGTTGAACCACGGCACGCCGCCGTGAATTTCATGCGTAAGCTCCTTGCCGGAGTGAAGCACCGTAATTTTTTTGATCTTGTTAGACAACCCTTTCAGGCACACATTTTCTTTCGGGTCGTCGTATACGAAGAGATACAATGTCTTCTTATCCTTCGACACGGTGCTGCCGCCCAAATAATAACGGGTCATAATGCCTTCTTCTGTCCCGAATACCGCTTCCTCATGCGTTCGTATCCAATCGCCTAGCCCAAGCAAAATGTCTTCTTGTCTCTTATCGATCGTCCCGTCTTCCATTGGACCGATATCAAGCAGCATATTGCCGCCCAAGGTGATGCAATCGCAGAACATTCGGATGATCTGGTTCAATGATTTGTACTTGTCATCCGTTGGCACATAACCCCATGAGCTATTGATTGTCGTGCAAAACTCCCATGGGCCCTCCGGCCGCGTAATCGGAATGCCTTGCTCCGGCGTTTTGTAATCGCCATAGCCTTGCAGGCGTGAGTTGATGATGATATCCGGGTTAAACGATTGAAGGTACTGCTTGAATTCCGGCAAATTCCACTGCTCCGCGCTTCGTTCCCAGTCGCCATCGAACCAGAGCAAATCAACCTTCCCGTAGTCCGTCAAAATCTCCCGCAGCTGGTCATTGTTAAACTGGAGAAACTTGCTCCATTTCTCTTCATCCTGAATGCCGTCGACAGGGCTCGAAAATCTATTTACGCTACTCAAATCATCAGGCACCTTGCCGCCTTCAAATACAGTCGGATAATCGGGATGCGACCAATCGATCAGCGAGTAATACATCCCAAGGCGAATGCCTCTGCTCGTCACGGCTTCGGCATACTCCCGAATGAGATCCCGCTTCGCCGGCGTCTTCTTCACGACGTTTAAATCGCTGTACTTAGTGTCCCACAAGGCTACCCCGTCATGGTGCTTCGTCGTAAGCACCGCGTATTTCGCTCCTGATTGTTCGATCAAATCGGCCCATTTGTCCGCATCGAACTTCGATGCCGTGAAGCCATCCAGCTGTTTCATATAATCCTCATAGGACATTCTCCCGTTATAGAACGACCAGGACTCTGCCACTCCGTCTACCGCATAAATCCCATAGTGTATAAAAATACCGAGCTTCGCTTCCTTGAACCACTCTTGCATCTCCCATTCCCTCTTTCGTTACTTGATCCGGAATACATGCGCGATTGGCGCTTGTCCTAGCCGTTCATTTTCTGGTAAAAGCACGCTAATTCCGTTGTCCGTTCTACGGTATTGAAGATTTTCTTGACCGCCTACGAGATCGATTTGGCTGAAGGCTTGTTGGATCGGAAGATACAGCTCCTCGTTCACTTCCTCTTGCTCATCCTTATACAAATAAAACGCATAGACGGTATCGCCTTTTCTCGTAAACTGGCAGTTGTCAACGGAATACGGCTCGCAAATGCGCGTCCCATAGATCGCCTCGCCATAAATCTTCAGCCATTCGCCCATTCCTTTGATTCTGGAAATAGCCGTTTCTGAGAGCCTACCATCCGGCTGCGGCCCGACATTCAAAGCCAAGTTGCCGCCCTTCGCAACAATCTCGACGAGCAAATGAATCAATTGCCGAACGGACTTATATTTGTCCTCATAACGGAAGGAGAACGAGGTGCCCATCGTAATGCAGCTCTCCCATGGCACATTCAGCGGACGCTCCGGCAGCGTTTGCTCCGGCGTAATCAAATTCTCGTATGGTCCGCCGACAGTACGGTCAGCCGACAGCAGCCAAGGCTGAATTTCCCGCGCCTTGTCCACCACCTCGCCTAGCCGGATGTTCTGGTCACGATAGTCGTTGACCCAGCCTGCGTCGAGCCACAGCACATCGATTCGGCCGTAGCGCGTCATCAGCTCCATAATCTGCTCATGGGTAAATTGCACGAATTTCTCCCACAGCCACGGGTACTGCTTCGGATCATAGGAAGGCCCGCGCGCCGTGAACGTCCCGCGCTCCATCCCCGGTGCCCAGTAGTAAGGCGTATGCCAATCGGCCTTCGAGAAGTAGGCGGAGATCGCTAAGCCCCTAGCGCGAAAAGCATCAAAAAGCTGCTTGCAAATATCGGCGTTTTTGTTCATATGAAACGGACAATCCGGGCCCGTAATACGATAGTCGGTCGTATGGGTGTCCCACATGCAGAAGCCGTCATGATGCTTCGTCGTAAAATTCAAATACTTAAAGCCATTCTCCGCAGCTAAGTCTGCCCATAGCTCAGGCTGAAAGCGGAGCGGATTAAACGTTTGATTTAGCCCAAAATATTGCCGCTTCAGCTCATCTGCATCAACATCCCAATCGATGCCGTCGCGCGACCATTCCTCATCCTTGTCGCTGAGTGCCCAGGATTCCACAACGCCTAGCTGAGAATAAGGCCCCCAGTGCATCATCAGGCCAAGCTTCTGATCCTTAAACCATTCAAGGCGCTCCAGTAGAAGCGGGTCCTCGGGCTTCACCCACTGCTCTTCGCTGCTATAGTTGTGAACGCCTTGTTCAACCACTTGCTCTTGCCCATCTGCTGCTTTTATCTCGCTCATATTAGCCTCCCATGTCATGTGTTTTTCGTTATGTGAGCTTTTAGCATTCTTCCGCTCTATGTCCAAATTGTAAATTTGTTGATATGATTAGAATCAAAATTAATTGGTCGGTAAAATACAGGAGGCAGAATAAATGAAACAGAACTACTTTAAATCCAAACTATTCTTAAAATATATCTGGTCCTACTTGTTCATTTTACTTATCCCATTAATTCTTATGACAATATTTATCTATCAAAGCGCAGTCACCAATCTACGTTCTGAAATCGAACAATCCCGACTCAATCAATTAACGCAAACGAAAGTAATTATTGACGGACGGATGAAGGAATTAGGTGAAATCGCTTCCCGCATCTCCTATGACAAGAGGCTAACGCCCTTTCGTGTTCACGATTCTTACTACAGCGGCGAAGCCATTCAAGCATTGGATCAATATAAAGCGACTAGCTCCATCATTGGTGAATTGTTCTTGTATTTTCACAAAGACAAAAACATTTACTCTGCGAAAGGGCTGTCGAGCCTTGACGTATTCTCAAGCAGCTTCCACTTCAGCAGCTGGAACAAAGAAACGGTTCTGCAGGATTTGAACAGCGTTAAATTCCCAACGATGCGGCCAGCCGATACCGTTATCCGCAACGCTACCCTGCAGGATACGATGCTCGCTTATCTCGTTCCCATCACGCCTTACAGCCCAAATCCGCATGGAACGATCATGTATCTCATCAAGGAATCTGAGCTCACGAGCCTAATCGATTCGATTCTAGGCAACTATCAAGGTTTGACTTATATTTTGGACAACAACGGCCAAATTCTAGTAGACAACAGGCAGGGTGAAGCGTTGACGAATGCGGAGGCACAGTCACTATTCGGCCTCTCTCCCGGCATTCACGACAAAATTTTAGACGGCAAGCCGCACTCGATCGTATCCGTAAAATCGGAGAACAATGGCTGGACGTATGTGACGGTTATGCCTAGCGCGCAATTTTTCAGCAGCGTTGTGCATGTTCGCAGCTTTATCGTCATGCTGTTCAGCATCGTCGTTATCGTCGGGGCTGCGATTGCGCTCTTGCTCGCCAGAATGCAATACCAACCGATCTCTACGCTGCTGGAGTTCGCCAATTCCAAATCCAAGCCGAAGAATCCGACAGCCGAGCTTGCCGCAACCGGCAATGAGCTTGACCGAATTCGGACAGCGCTGCAGGAGTACAGCTCGCGCGTAGACCTGCAAGAGCCGTACGCCCGCAATCATTTTCTGTCCATGCTGCTCAAATACGGGAATGCACAAAGCCTTACACCGGAGCTTCAAGAAGCCTTCGATGTTCATTTCGACCGCAGCCACCACTTTGTCATGGTGATCAGTTGGAGCGAAACGGGCGATAAGCACGAGGATAAGCAGGATCGGAAGGAAATCATTGAGCTTCTAGCCCAAATCGAGTTCCCCGAACTCGAAGCGCATGCCTATGGCGTGGAGCTCCCTCAGCTCGAGCAGCTCGCGCTTATTATCAGCTTGAATATGGAAGATGCTCAGCAGCCATTCACTCCCATTCGCCGCATTGTCGAAGCGGTTTTAAGCAATATGCTGGAAACGTTTGATGCTGCTCCGTCCATAGGCGTCGGAACCTGCTACGCTAGCCCGGACCAGCTCAACCAATCCTTTATCGAAGCTTGCTCCGCATTCGAAATGCGGGGATCGAGCGGCCACGGCAACGTCACTTATTTCGAGAAGCTGCAGGACACGACGGACCACACCTTCTGGATTCCGGCTAACTCGCTGATGAAGCTGTCCCAAAGCTTGAAGCAGGGCAGCTATGACGTAGCGGAACAGATGATCAGCCCGTCTATCCGGAGCCTGCAAACATCTGACATGTCCGCTTTACAGAAACGCTGTATATGCTTCGATATTTTGAATACGATGCTAAAAACCGCATCTGAGCTTGGCATTCATAATTTAATTCAGGATATGGCGCCGAACATGATATACAGCCATTCGCTGGATGAGCTGGAGGCCGGCTTCCTGAATCTCGCCTCCCGAATTTGCACGCAAGTGGAGCGGGACAATCAGAAAGAAGAACAATCGCAAATCGATCGGATTGTATCCTATATCGACGATCACTATATGGAAAATGCCCTCAGTCTGGAGACGATCGCCTTTGAGTTCGCGATTTCACCTTCTCATGTCAGCCGATCCTTCAAGGAAAAGATGGGCCTCAACTTTATTCAATATATATGGCAAAAAAGGCTGGAAGAGGTTAAGCATCAGTTGAAGACAACCACTGCCCCGCTTAAAGACATCATCATGAAAGTCGGCTATTTGGATACGCCTAACTTTATCCGAAAGTTCAAGAAGGAAACCGGCTATACGCCCGGACAATTCCGCAAGCTGTTCTGGGAGAACGGGCAGGCTCCTTCCGTTTCCGAGCTGGATGACGAATAACAAAACAACACCCGGTCATGATTTCGCATGACCGGGTTATTTTTGTTTCATGCCCATGTACGGTTATTTGCTCTGCCCTTATCTGTCGTAAGCGCTTTGATAAAGCTCAGCGATACGGTCCCCGCCCATTTTTTTAATTTGCTCTAAATACTTGTCCCAATTGGACAGCGATTCTTGTCCCGTTACGAACTTAGCTTCCATCTGTTGAACGTAAGTGTTCAGATCGGATAACAAAGTTGAAGCTTCGGTTTGCTCTTCATTCGTCAAGTAAACGTTAGGGAATGGCGCTTTGGCGATTGGCACCAGCTTTTCTTCATTTTGCTTATCGATCCATAAATCAAAGTCGCTCCGAAGCCCAATTGAAAGCTCGCTTGAATTCATGCCCGGCGTAAGAATGCCGTAGTTTGGCGTAATCGTACCGCGGTATTCTTCACGGTCGCCGCCGCCTGGAACCGGAAGCCATTCTTTCTCGTGTTTTTCCTTGTCCTTATATTTCCACAGCAGGTTTTCTGGACCTTGGCCGAACAACGTAGCGCCTTCATAGCTGTACAGGTAATCTACCCAGCGCATCGTTGCCTCTGGAGCTGGATTGCTGCTTGTGATCGCAAAGGTGCCGTTTGCCGATATACCAGGGTGCTTGCCGTAAACCGGTGAGTCAGCGATTTCGCTTTTCACAGGCGTCATCAGCGGGTTTTCCTCGCTTGGCTCGCCGCCTAGCGTGAAGTAAGGGAAATAGTCGTTGAACACAGCGATTTGATTGTTTTTCCCTTTCGCTTTCTTCTGCTCATCCGTCTGTGAGAATGTCTCATGGTCGAGCAGCTCCTCTTTCCATAGACGGTTCAGGAAGGTCAAATATCCTTTGTAGCCTTCTTCTTGCGGTGTATAATGCACTTTGCCATCCTTATCTGCGTAAACGACCTCATCATAAATGCCCCAGAAGCCAAGGAAGTACATACGCAAATCATTCAGTTTAACGGAAGTGAGCGGAATTTCATCCTTTTTCCCATTTCCATTGGCATCTTCGTCCTTAACGCGCTTCAGATAAGCATATAGCTCTTCTGTTGTCTTAGGCTCTGATGCCCCAAGAGATTTGAGGAATTTACCGTTGTACCACATCGGGCCGCGGTACCATACTGCTGCCAAATCGACCGTAGGCAGCGCATAAATATGACCGTCTGGCGTTGTGAAGGACTTGCGTATTTCGGGATGATCATCGAAGATTTTTTTGATATTAGGCGCATAGCCCTCATCAATATATTTTTCTAGAGGGATAAGAACGCCCTGCGAGCCGTAAGTCACTTGCTCTGCTGGTTTAAGATCTGCTGCATAGAACATATCCGGCAAATCGCCGCTTGCAAATACAAGGTTCTTCTTGGTGGCAAAGCTGTCAAGCGGGGCGTTCTGGAATTCCAGCTTAATGCCTGTCAATTTCTCCATCTCTTGTAGAACAGGCATCTTGTTCCAATCCGCGACACCGACATCCTGAGACATCATCTTGAGCGTAATCGGTTCGCTTACGACAGGAAATCCGTCTTTGCTGACACCTTTCGCTTCATTGGTTGGTGTCTTTTCTGTGCCAGCATTGTTTCCGTTTGTTTTCCCCTCCTCATTCGCGGAACCACAAGCTGTTAGTACGGAGATAAGCAGCGTGAGGCTAAGCAATACCGAAGATGCTTTCTGTAGCTTTTTCATCCAAAAACCCTCTCCCTTTTTTCATATCATTTATGAGCAAGATCAGCCCTTTACGGAGCCAATCATGACACCTTGCACAAAGTAACGCTGAAGGAACGGGTAAATCGCGATAATCGGCGCTGTCGCAACGATAATAACGGCGTACTTCACCAGCGAAGCGATCTCTGCCTTATTGTTGAGAGCAGACGCGCTTGCCGCATCGAGTGCGCCCCCGCCTTGGGCCGACATCTCCTGCAGAACAAGAATCTGGCGCAGGACAAGCTGCAGCGGGTATTTCGCAGCATCGTTCAAATAAATAAGCGCCGAGAAGTAGCTGTTCCAGTTGCCTACGCCGTAGAACAAAGCCATAACGGCAATGATCGGCATCGACAGCGGCAAAATAATTTTCATGAACAGCCGCAGGTTCGTGCAGCCGTCAATCTGTGCAGCCTCTTGCAGCTCTTTCGGAATCGAGGATTGAAAAAACGTACGGGCTACGATAATGTTCCAGATCGATGCGGCTGACGGTATGACAATCGCCCACATCGTATCGACCATTCCGAGCTCCTTGACGAGCAAATAGGTTGGCACAAGGCCGCCGCCGAAGAACATCGTAACCATGAACATGCCCATAAAAAAGTTGCGTCCCATAAAATCCTTGCGGCTTAGCGCGTAGGCCGCTGGCAGCGTAACCAATAAATTGATCGTCGTGCCTACCACCGTATAGAGGATGGTGTTGCCGTATCCGGTCCATATGCTCGAGTTCTGGAACACTCTCTGGTAGCCTTCGAACGTTATGCCTTTGGGCCACAGCCACATCTCGCCTGAACCGACTAACTTCGGATCGCTTATCGAAGCGCTGATCATATAAATGACAGGATAGGCTACGACAATAAAAGCCAAGAACACATAGATATAGTTGCAAATGAGAAACACTTTGTCCCGTCCGCTCTCTTTAACGGCGCTAGTCATCGGTCGCACCCCCTTCTTTTACCACAAGCTGTTTTCATTGGTACGTCTTACAATCTGATTCACAACAACTAACACAAACGCATTAATGACAGAATTGAACAAGCCGATAGCGGTGGAGAAGCTGTACTGGGCATCTACAAGTCCTGAACGGTACACGAAAGTTGAAATTACATCAGACGCTCCCATATTCAGCGAGTTTTGCAGCAATAAAATTTTCTCAAACCCTACCCCTAGCAGACTTCCCATATTTAGAATTAATAATATGGTCATCGTTGGGACAATCGTTGGAATGTTGATATGACGTACGCGTTGGAAGCGGGAAGCGCCGTCAATAATCGCTGCCTCATGCAGCCCAGGATCTACTCCTGAAAGCGCAGCTAAATAAATGATGGTACCCCAACCGGCGCTTTGCCATACACCTGATAGCACATACATCGTTTTGAACCATCTAGGATCAGTCAGAAAATCAGGTGCGTCAAACCCAAGCCATTCAAGCAAATGCGTGACAATTCCTGACGAAGGCGATAGGAAAGTAATAATCATGCCCGCCATCACGACGACTGAAATGAAATGCGGCGCATAAGTGACGGTCTGAGCCATCTTCTTAAAGAACCCGCCCCTAATCTCATTGAAGGCCAGAGCCAGAATAATCGGAATCGGGAACCCGACAGCCAATTCATACAGGCTAATGCTCAAAGTGTTCCATATCAAGTCCCAAAAGTAATAAGAATCAAAAAATCGGACAAAATGATCAAAACCTACCCAAGGGCTTCCTAAGATCCCTTTTGTCGGTATAAAGTTTTTGAATGCAATTTGTATGCCGTACATCGGAAGATACGAGAATATAAGAAAGTAGAAAAAGGCGGGGGCAATGAATAGATACAGCTCCCAGTTTTGAAGCAGCCTTTTTCCCATTCTGTTCTTCATCTTACCCGGCTCTTTCAGCATGCTGCCCGTTGCAAAACGTTTAACCTCTTGCATAGAATCACTCCTTCCTGGTTTCGTAATTGTTGCTCTTGTTTGTACTTGTCGATTAGGTTTCCGTTAATGCTACCGCTTACATTCACAACGATAGCCTACAATAGGAAACCCCGTAAATATGTCGTTTTCATTTCTACATGAAAGCGCATAACTCTTATGAGGAAATAGGACGAAAATGACTAGTTCGACTATTCTGACAATATCGATTATGTGTCATTTTTGTCCGAAAACCATTGATTTTACTGCATCCGCAAAATATACCAATCGCTTTGAAAGCGCTAGACATGCCCTCTGAGGCGGCGAAAACGGAGGAATCAAGAATTACATGTATGCGTTTTCATAAAATTTACGTAGCAGCTTTAGCCAAATGAAAAATGCAGCGCCCTCCTTTTGTATAAGTGACCAAAAAGCACAAAAAAAAGAGTATCCGTATTTACATACAGTTACTCTTTGCGCTTAAGCGTGTTCCAAATGCTTTAAGGTTTGAACAAAAATCTCTTTGACATGGTCATCATCAATCGAATAGTAAACGGTCTTGCCTTCCTTACGTCGCTTCACGATTCTCACATTGCGCAAATAGCGAAGCTGATGAGATACTGCGGACTGAGCCATGCTAAGTACGACACATAGATCATGAACGCATAGCTCATTATTCAGCAAAGCATGTATCATTTTTACCCTTGTAGGATCACCTAACGCTTTAAACAGTTCAGCCAAATCAACCGCCGTTTGCTCCTGCAGCTTTGCTTGATTCAACACATTTTGATTCATATCGGTGCCTAAACACGTATCGTCGCATTGTTCCTCCACAACTCGATCCATCTCTTTTTGCCACCGCCTTTATGTTCATGCTTCCCATTATATCAGAAAGATTACGTATAAAGCAGTCTTGATCAAGCGATCCAAGCGCTTATTGCGTTTGGCTGCGCCACAATTTTCAACCATTTGTCATATGAGCATACATTCACTTGTTTAAAGCTGTGATATGATTCACTTAAACTAACCATCATAATGGTATTTGGAGCTGGTACACTTGTATATTTACTTTTTTGAAACGCTGCTTTATTTGTCCTTTGCCTTTACCGGTGGATATTTATTGCTTCAATTCATTCCTGACCGCTCGAAACCAGCCATCAAATACCCATTGGACTTATTCCAATATGCCATTCTAGGCATTCCGTTATTCTCGTTCATCTCCATTATACGAACGACCGTTATCCTTAGGGATTTTGCTGAAAATATGTCTTTTGTTCAAATTTTGCTCATTGTATTAAAGGATTACAACTACGGAAACGCCTGGATCTGGAACCTTATCATCTGTACCGTCATGTATATGATCACCGTATTAGTCGGTTTCCAGCAAAAGTGGACCAAGTGGCTGCTTGCCATCGCATGGGTATGCAGTATTGTTGCTCACGGCTGGGCAAGCCACCCTACCGGCTTTTCTGCCGTATGGGGACTTCTCTCCCAAGCCCTTCATGTCGCTGCGGTTTCCATTTGGCTTGGAACGCTCATCTTGGCTGCGTGGTTCACAAGGGGTGAATTGAATTGGAAAGCTTTTACCCGGTGGTTTACGCCTCTATCGATTGTTAGCATGATGGTTATCATTGCCGCTGGATTAGTGATGATGTCGCTCATCGTTGAAGGATATATCGATTCATGGGGCATCAATTACGGTGAAGCGCTCCTGCTTAAGCATCTCGTTTTTTTGCCGCTTCTCCTTCTTGGTTTTATGAATGGCTTTCTATCGAAGCTAACGAACAATGGGACAGATAAGCGCAGGCTGCTCTGGTGGCTTCGCCTTGAAACGTTTGTTGCCCTTGCTGTCCTTATCATAACAGCATTTATGGGTGTACAGGAGCCTCCGCATGAAGACGAGTTTGAGCTTCCCTCTCCTTCTCCGTTATTTAAATGGCTGCATGGCAATGTTCAGAGCTTAGATCTTCAATGGAGCTGGGGCTTTGCGCAGCTTGCGATGATCGCGCTTGGGCTCATCGCTTTGGCAGTGCTGATTCCATTATATAAAAAAGATAAACGCGGCTTATTTGTCATCATGGCGATTATCGGCATTCTGCTGCCGTTCCTCGGTATTCTTTTGTCTGTTAAGTAAAGGAACCAAATGTCATTTGCGGCGAATAGGATACCATCGGACTGTTTCTTAGAAACAGCTCGATGGTTTTTTTGTTTTTATTTTCAAGTGGGGAAGAATAAGTTTGACATAAATATGGGATTCGCATATTATATGAGCAAGTATTCATATATTGATTTTGAAAGAAGGATCGCTTATGAATGAATATCGAATAAAAGGACTTTCTTGCGGCGGCTGTGCCCTTCGATTGGAAGAAGAGATTAAACAATTGGAGCATGGCGCCGATGCAAAGCTAAGCTATAACTCAGCGAAATTAACGGTGAATCCGAACATTTCCATGACTGAAGTCAAGAAGATATTAAAGTCGGACAATGCCTATATCGAAACGGGCGCAGAATCGAATGCCGGAGATGGTCACAGCCATCACGCTCATGATGGGCATGATCATGCTGGACATGATCATAGCCATGCTGATGGCAATGGGAAAATGCTTAAATTGCTCATCGCTTCCGGCGTAATTTATGCCGTGGCATTGCTGCTTGATGGCGTTCTTGACAAACAAGCGGTCATTCTCCTATATGTGATCGCTACGATCATTAGCGGTTACACGACCTTTTTCCGAGGACTCAAAAACCTATTTAAATTAAAATTTAATATCGATACTTTAATGACCATTGCGTTAGTAGGTGCCGTTGCCATTGGCGAATGGAAGGAAGCTACGCTCGTTGCGATTTTGTTCGGACTTAATGAGCTGCTCGAAGGATATGGGATGGAGAAAGCACGGCGTTCTATGGAAGCTTTGCTCCAAGTAGCCCCTAAGGAAGCTTTAAAGGTGGAGAACGGCCAAGAGCTCATCGTTCCGATCGCCTCCCTACAAGTCGGTGACGTCGTGAAAATAAAGCCAGGAGAGAAAATCCCGTCGGACGGCATGGTCTCAGAAGGAAAGAGCTCGGTGAATGAAGCTGCTATTACTGGCGAATCACTTCCGGTCGAGAAGGAGTCCGGTGAACCCGTTTACGGCGGGAGCATCAACAATGAAGGGCTTCTGCTTGTCCGTATCGATAAAGCATACAAGGATTCCTCCTTGGCAAAAATATTGCATCTCGTTCAGGAAGCTCAAGAGACGAAAACACCAACCGAACTGTTTATCAATAAATTCGCCAAATATTATACACCGCTTATTATGGTTGCTGCGGCTTTTGTTATGCTCATACCTCCCCTCCTCTTTCAAGGAGATTGGATGACATGGCTGTATCAAGGCTTATCCGTGTTAATTGTTGGCTGCCCTTGCGCTCTCATCCTTTCCTCTCCCATTGCGATTGTTTCGGGTATTACGAGAAACGCGCGGAACGGCGTGCTGGTCAAAGGCGGCGTGTTCCTAGAGCAGCTTGGCAAAGTAGATATGCTTGCTTTTGACAAGACAGGGACATTAACGAAGGGCGAGCCGCATGTGGCGCAGCTGGAGTGCTATGACGAAGAACGGTTTTTCCAAGTTGCCGGTGCCATCGAGAAGTCGTCTTCCCACCCGCTGGCGAAAGCCATAATGAAAGAAATAAACAGCAGAACAATCTCCGTGCCTGAGCCGGATGAGATCCTGACGCTATCAGGTCGAGGAATGAAAGCGAAGGTTAACGGTCAAACGTACTGGCTCGGAAATGAAAAAAGCATCGGGCACATTGCAATGCCAGATACGATCCAAAGCCGCATTGAACAACTAAAAGAGGAAGGCCTTACCCTCGTACTCGTCGCAGACGAGCAACACGTGCTTGGCATGTTCGGCATAGCAGACGAAATCCGGGAAGAAAGCCGATCTGTAATCGCAGCTTTGCACAAGCTAGGCATTACAAGCACCGTCATGCTGACAGGCGACCATCAGAAAACCGCAGAGAAAGTAGCCACGGCAGTAGGCGTATCCGAATTTTACGGAAATCTGCTACCCGAGGATAAAGTGAAGCGGATTAAAGAGATGTCTGCCAAACATACGGTGGCTATGATTGGCGACGGTATTAATGACGCTCCCGCTCTCGCCTCCGCGCAGCTCGGCATTGCGATGGGTAAAGGAACGGATAGCGCAATCGAGACAGCGGACATCGTCCTGATGCAGGATCATTTGGGCAGGCTTCCGGAAGCCGTTTCGATTGCGAAGAAGGTAAACCGTGTCATACGGTTCAACATCATTGTCTCGCTTGGGCTGAAAGTAATCGCGCTCTTGCTTACCATTCCCGGATGGCTCACCTTATGGATCGCTATTCTCTCCGATATGGGAGCTACTATATTTGTTACGCTGGTGAGCTTGACCATTTTAATCGAAGGCAAGAAACGGCTTGGTGCGGGTTAATCCGATCTTGCAGATATGCGGAGAAGTGGAAATAGCTCGCTTTGAATGGAGTGACATGAAAAAATGGCGATGCAGGTGGCTATTGGCTATTCCTGTACCGCCATTTTTCTGTTTTTATCTGATTTTGAGCTGCCTTTTTCCGCTGGCGGAGCGTCCAATCGCTCATTTGGTGGGCAGCGCGTCTAAAATAGGTCTACTTTCTAGACCTATCTCCGTGAATCGAGCCAATTTGTGAGCAATAGATCTAGTTTCTAGATCTATTTCCGCTGTCGGAGCACCCAATCGCCC
>NZ_JABBYG020000014.1 GCF_012935325.2 Paenibacillus sp. PL91 | reverse complement strand
AGCCCAATTCACGGAAATAGGTCTAGAAAGTAGACTTATTATAGGCGCTCAACCCGCCAATTGGGCTTCCGGGCACTCCGCCAGCGATAATAGATCTAGAAACTAGATCTATTCCTCACCAACTAGCCCAATTCACGGAAATAGGTCTAGAAAGTAGACTTATTATAGGCGCTCAACCCGCCAATTGGGCTTCCGGGCACTACGCCAGCGATAATAGATCTAGAAACTAGATCTATTCTTCACCAACTAGCCCAATTCACGGAAATAAGTCTAGAAAGTAGACCTATTATAGGCGCTCAACCAGCCAAATGGGCTTCTGGATACCCCGCTAGCGATAATAGATCTAGAAACTAGATCTATTTCTCACCAACTAGTCCAATTCACGGAAATAGGTCTAGAAAGTAGACCTATTATAGCCGCGCAGCCCGCCAAATGGGCCTCCGGGCACTCCGCCAGCTGAAATAGATCTAGAAACAATGAGATCAAAGGTAGTATAAGTTTGGCGGTTGCAAAAGCGCGCATTCTCCGCCAAAATTAACCTATTAAGGAGGCGAGATCATGCTTCATATCGTTAACGGAGATTCGGTTGGCACAAAGCTCAAGGAGGGCGGCGCTTTAGGGGATATTCTCGTTTGGCGGGAAATCTATACGGTCGGACCCGTATTTGAACAGCCGAGCTTGCCGGCAAATCGAGCTGCCAGAGGGCAATATTTGGAGCAAGCGCTAGGCATTCCGCAGCAGCTTTGGCACGAAGGATTGGAAGCGCAGGAAAAAATGCTGGCAAGCTTCCAACAGCACGATGATATCGTGCTATGGTTCGAGCATGATCTATTCGATCAAACGATACTTTGCTGCTTGCTGCATGGGTTCGCGGGACAAGCCTTGGGCCATACGAGGCTGCATCTGCTAAGCATCAATCAATACCCCGGCATTCCATTATTTCATGGCCTCGGTCAGCTATCCGCGGAGCAGCTGTCCGGTTTGGTCGGTACATGGCATGAAATAAGCAAGGAGCAGCTCCTTTTAGGCAAAAAAGCATGGGAAGCGTATACGTCCCCGACTCCAGAGCCGATTGCTCGGCTGCTTCAGGAGGACACATCCGCCCTTCCGTACCTGCACGATGCTCTCGAGCTTCATTTAGCGCGTTTCCCATCCGTTCGGAACGGCCTAGGCATCGTGGAGCAAACTACGCTAGAGCTGCTATTGAGCGGCGTCGATACGCCCATGCAGCTCTTCTCTCAGGCAACCGACAAGCTTCATGTGCTCGGAATGGGCGATATTGAATATTGGCTTTGTCTGCGGCGCCTCTCGCAAGGCTCGCACCCGCTCATTACGATTGAGGGCAGCGAAAAGATCCCGACACTGAACGACTCGCCCCATGCCTTCTTGCACGTTAAGGTCGGCTTAACCGAATTAGGCGCTGAGGTTGCGGGTTATAAAGCCGATTGGATCAAGCTAAACGGCATTCATGAATGGTACGGCGGCGTGCTCCTCGAGGGCAGCACGCCGCCGTGGCGCTGGGACCGACAGCGCTCTGCTATCTCTCGACTATAACAACAGCCTGCCGGATTTATCCGGCAGGCTGTTCTGTTCTTGCCTAATATCGATTACCGCCACCAAGGCGAGGAAGGATACGCGGCAGCTTGAATGAATACGGTCTCGCCTATTTTCGGAGTGGAAATGCTCGCATTTCTCTCCTTCGCAGCTTTCACGGCGCGTTCCACCGGGTCGGTCCAATCATGCATGGCCAGCGTAAAGGCGCCCCAATGAATCGGAATCATAACCTTTCCCCGTACGTCCAAGTGAGCCTGAACCGTCTCTTCGGGCATCATATGGATCGCGGCCCAGCGCTCATCGTACTGCCCGCATTCCATTAAGGTCAGATCAAACGGACCGTATTTATCGCCGATTTCCTTGAAGTGTGAACCATAACCGCTGTCGCCGCTAAAAAAGATTTTGGTCCCGCGCCCCTGTATAACCCACGAGCACCAAAGCGTAGCGTCACGATCCGTAAGGCTTCTTCCCGAGAAATGTCTAGCAGGCGTACAAGCCAGCTGAAGCCCCTCGTAGGAAAACTCTTCCCACCAGTCATGCTCATCTATTTTTGAGGGATCGACACCCCATTTCACCAAATGCGGCGCAACGCCAAGCGGCACAATAAACTGTTTCACTTTGTCCTTTAGCTTCACAATTGAACCGTAGTCCAGATGATCGTAATGGTCATGGGAAATGAGCACGGCATCGATCATCGGCAGCTGCTCGATTTCGAAGGGAAGCTTGTCGCTGTATCTTTTTCCGCCAAAGAGAGGAAATGGAGAAGGCACGCTGCCAAACATCGGATCAAGCAATATGTTTTTGCCTTCAAGCTGAAGCAGTGAAGCAGAATGGCCGAACCAAGTCAGCTTAGGCTGCGGCTCCTTACCGAAATAAACCTCGCTAAGCGGCTCAATTACAACGGGCTTGCCCGGTCTAGCCTTCGGATTTCCCTTCACGAACTGGACGAGCATTTTCAGCTTCTCGGCTGTCGTTGTCTCCATCGTCGTCGGAACAGGGTTAATAAACTTTTTGCTGGCATATTGCCTCGAGCGGCTAAGCTTCTCTCTCCGCTCCTTTGACTGGCTTGCGCCAAGAGCAGGATAATAGCGCAGCATCAGGAAAATGAAAATGGCGAGAGCAGCGATGAGACCAATGATTATAAGCATTTCTTTCAACCTCTTTCATCTCAGCTTTTGAACGCAGAAAAACCGCTATTGAAGTATACGATACACCTTCAACAACGGTTTTATCAAGTTTACTTTGCGTAAAGCTTTAGGCTATGCCCTTCTTACTCCACGCATAATGGCGCTCAGCAGAAGCACAACTACTACGGCTCCAATAATCGCTTGAATAACGGCAAAGCCGCCGATTTCCGGACCCCATGAGCCTAGAAGAAGCGTACCCAGCCAAGCTCCGATGAAGCCGGCGATTATGTTCCCGATAATGCCTCCCGGAATGTCACGCCCTGCAATCAATCCGCCTAACCATCCTATAATACCGCCAACGATTAATGTCCATAATAAACTCATATTTATCTTCCCCTCTCTGAACTGTTATATAGCTATAATTAACCTCTTATGCCCTCTTTGAATCATTGCGGCGAGGTGTAATTTGTGGAAAGGGAGGGAAAGGTCACTGTTTTCTTTAAACGCTGTCGCTTGGCTGCGCCATAAAATGCGGCAAAACCACCTCGAAAGTCGAACCCTCTTGCAGCCGGCTCTCTACTCGTATTTCGCCATGATGCAGCTCGACAATTTTTTTCACAATCGACAAGCCAAGCCCGCTTCCGTCAGCCGTCCGCGTACGCTGCTTATCACCCTTATAGAAGCGCTCGAACATCCGAAGCTGATCCTCAGGCGCAATGCCGATGCCGGTATCCATGATCAGCACCTTTATTTCATTCTCCGCTCGCTTAAGCACGACCTTCACACTGCCGCGGGCAGGCGTAAACTTAATCGCATTATGAATGAGATTGACCCAAACCTGGCTAAGCATCTCCTCATTGGCCACGATTTCCGTTTCTTCCAGCGCGAGCTCCAGCTCCAGCTCCTTCTCCAGCCACTGCGGCTCGCAGGCCAGAACGATGCTCTCCAGCTGCGCATCAAGGCGGTAACGCCTCGGGTCAAGCTGCTGCTGCTCGGATTCGAGCGTCGTCAGCTTGAGCAGGTTATCGCTTATTTTGGATAGCCGTGTCGTTTCCTTCTCAATAATCGACAAATAATGCCTTTGCTCCTCCGGACTCAGATCCTCGCGCTGCAAGGTGCTCGCAAAGCCGCGAATCGATGTCAATGGCGATTGAATCTCATGCGATACGTTGGAGATAAACTCCTGACGAAGCAGCTCTACCTGCTTTAGCTCATGAGCCATATCATTTATGGACTCGATGAAAGCGCCGATTTGGCCATGATACTTTTTGTCGCGGTCGAGCGAGACATTGAAATCGCCTTTAGCCATCCGCTTCAGCGCATCCATCATTTCGGTCCAAACCGCCCTCTGCTTCGGACGAGTCAGCAAATTAATGACCGCAATCAGCATGAATAATAAAAAAATGCCCAATCCCCAGTTGATCAACTGCAGGGCATACTCTGGCAAACTCACTTCATGCCTTGCATAAAACCATTTCGTGAGCCAATAAGCCAGCGAAAAAGCGAGTCCGCTAATTACAAATACCATGGACACCGACCCTGCGAAGCGCAGCGCAATCTCGAATTTCGATAAGCGCCGCTTCATAGGAGCGCCTCCAGCCGGTAGCCGAGCCCGCGTATCGTACTGATCTTAATCGAAACATGCCATGCCTCAAACCGCTCACGCAAGCGGTTGATGTGAACATCAAGCGTCCTCTCGTTGCCGTCAAAATCATAGCCCCAGATCGCCTCGATCAACTGATTCCGCGTTAACGTGCGGCCCAGATGGCTAACGAGCATGAACAGCAGCTCGAATTCCTTCGGAGGAAGCGTCATATATTCCGCATGAACCTTCACTTCATACGTCTGGCGATCCAGCATCAGCTCCGCTACGGATACCTGCTGGGACACCGCGATCCGGTAACGTTTCAGCAGCGCCTTAACCCGAACGGTCAGCTCGGCGGGATCGAACGGCTTCACCAAATAGTCGTCCGTTCCCAGATTGAAGCCGCGCACCTTATCGCCCATCTCGCCCTTGGCTGTCAGCATGAGCAGCGGAATATCGTAATGCTTGCGAAGCTCCTGGCACAGCTGCCAGCCGTCCATGTGCGGCATCATAATGTCCAATATAACCATGTCAGCAGGCGAAGCTTCCATCCGGGCAAGCGCCGCTTGACCGTCCGGCGCTTCCTGCACGCTTAGGCCTTCCTTCTGCAAAATAACGCAGACAAGCTCCCGTATATGCGGATCATCGTCCACAACTAGCACATAGCCCATCTCTCTACCTTCTTCCCCTGGTTAAGAAGCCGTTCTATTCATTCGAAGCTGACCATTGGCGAATTCGCGATACATCGTATGGCTCGCATACAGCTGCTCATGCGTTCCGACGCCGGTGATGACGCCCTTCTCTAGAAATACGATCGAATCGGCATCTACCACGGTCGACAAGCGGTGTGCGATCACGACCGTTGTGCGGCCGACCATCAGGTTTTTCAGCGCGTCCTGCACCACTTCCTCCGACTTGCTGTCTAGGTTCGACGTTGCTTCGTCAAGCATCAGAATATGCGGGTCGCGCAGCAGCGCCCTTGCAATGGCAATCCGCTGCCGCTGACCGCCAGAGAGCTTAATGCCGCGCTCCCCGACCTCCGTTTCGTAGCTTTCCGGCAAATCCTCAATAAAGCCATCTGCATAAGCCATTCGAGCAGCCTGCTCGATCTCCTGCTGTGATACCTCGCGGTCCAGCCCGTAGCATAGATTTTCTTTGATGGTTCCCGCTATAATCGGACTCTCTTGCGAGACGTAGCCGATCTGGCTTCTCCACGAGCGGAGTGAAGCGTCCTTAATGTCCGTCTTGCCAAGCCTTATCGCGCCTGAGGTCGGATCGTAGAATCGCTCCAGCAGCGAGAACAGCGTTGTTTTGCCGCTTCCGCTCGGGCCTACGAGCGCCGTTACTTTGCCCGCTTCAATCGTGAGACTCACATCCCGAAGAATCGGCTCCTCCGGCTTGTAGGCGAACGATACGTTTTCTACCTGCAGCGTCTGATTCATTTCCGTAACCGCTTTGCCGCTATCCTGATCTTCCTCTTTCGCTTCCAATATTCCAATAATGCTGTCGGTCGCTCCCATCGCCTTCTGAAATTGCGTAAAGAACTGGGCAATTTGCGTAATCGGCAGCATGATCTGGAACAGGTACATGATGAATGCGACCAATTCACCCGCCGTCATCGCCCCTGAGGATACCTGCACGCCGCCAAAGCCGATCAAGCAAACGAGCAGCAGTATAATAATAAACGATACGAGCGGTGAAATAAGCGCCTGCATGCGGGCTTCCTTCAAGCCAAAGCCAAACAAATTTTGAATGCCCGTACGGCCTTGTTCATATTCGACAGGCTCGGAGCCGGATGCCTTCACAAGGCGAATCTCCGATACAACACGATTCACGACAGAGGTAAAGCGCGCATTCTCCGCCTGCGTCTCCTTGGAGATGCCGTACATTTTACGGCCGATCGGCACCATAATCAATGCGGCAACCGGGAACACGGTAAGCATAATAAGCGTCATTTGCCAGTTCATGTAGAACAAAATCGACAATGCGCCAAGAATGGACAAAATGCCTGTAAAAAATCCGGTCACATGCTCGGTAATAAGGCCCTTGAGCAGCGCTGTGTCATTCGTCAGTCGGCTAATGGTATCGCCTGATGCCTTGTTGTCATAATACGGAACCGGCAAGCGCAGCATCTTGCTCCACAGCCTCTCGCGAATGGACGATACGATCTTATTGCCGCTGTAGTGCAGCAGATAGACCGACACGCCGCCAGACACCACTTGAGCAATAAAAGCAACCGCCATCCCTACGATCTGCGCCGTGCTTAACGAACCAAGCGAGAATCCATTCACCATATTTTTTGTAAATAGGGGGATGGTTAGTCCTACGAGCGTCGTAATGACGCTAAGGACAATAGCTATCGTTAACATAACCTTCGGAGGATTCGTCTCCATGATTAGTGCAATGAACCGCTTAACATTGCTATTTTGTTTATCTTTCATCGGTTTTCACTCCTATTTCTCTATTCTCTATTCTCTCCGCCACGTTTTCTACTTTACCTTGCCTTTTTAAACGCAGTTTAAACGATGGGGAGAAATGAACGCCGCTCTTGTTTCATCACTTGGGAATAAACAATGATACCACCTAACAAAGCATCTATTTTCATTTGGTAAATTGAGGTAAAATATAGCAGTTACGGATTAACGGTTTGTTTGATTGCGTTCCATCATACCACCAGTGGGAGGGCTTCACATGAATGCGGAGCATGTTGTAATTGGAATAGACGGCGGCGGGACGCACACCCGCGTCATGGTCTGCGACCTTTGGGGCCATGTGCTTGCCTACGCGGAACGAGGCTCTGCCTCCTTTTATAAAGACGAGCAGGCTTCCCAAAACGTACAAGGAGCAATAGCAGAAGCACTGCGCCTGGCAGGCAGAACGACCGAGCACGTACTGGCGCTTGTTGCCGGAATAGCCGGGTTCGATAAGCCGTCCGATCTCGAATGGATCGCTCCCTTAACCGAGCTGCCAGGGCTCACATGTCCAAAGTGGCATGTGAATGATGCTGTATCTGCACACTCCGGCGCTTTGATGGGGAGAACCGGCATTATTGTCATAGCAGGAACCGGTTCAATCATCGTGGGGATCACAGAGGACGGGCAATTCATACGCAATTATGATTTTCATCATTATGCAGCCAGCGCAGCAAGGTTTATCGCTTACGATGCCGTATATGAAATGCTGGCAGGCAGCTTTGGCGATACGGATGATAAGCTTCTTCATGCCATGCTGAAGCATTGGGGCGTCTCTTCCATCAGTGAGCTGGCAGCCGCAGCCAAAAAAGGGTTCGCCGAGGATCGCAGAGAACGCGATAAGCAATTTGGCGAGTTTGCCCCTGCCATTACAGAAGCGGCTGAGCAAGGAAGCTCCGCGGCGATCCGCGTTTGCAATCGCGCCATCGATCAAATCAAGGTCGGCATCGAGCTGCTTGCTGCCTCCTTCGCTAGCGATGAGGTGGAAGTCGCCTTCATAGGCAGCGTCGCCAACAGCCCTTACTTCTCGAAAGAGCTAAGCATGCAACTTCTGCATGGAAACAATAAGCGTTATTCCGTCGTGCAACCGCAATTCCCCCCCGTTATCGGCTCTGTATTGCTAGCGTTAAAACATATCGAAATTCCCATAGATGATGCTCTTATCGAGAATCTTTATGCTTACAATCATCAGCGTCAACATTAGCCAAGCTCTGATCTCTACACCTAAAAGCCTGTTGCATCCACCGTATTGGTGGATGCAACAGCTTTTTTTCTGTTTTAATGCCTGCCAATTACGAATTTTTCTAATAAACGATTTAATTATATTGACTTGATATATATCGAAGTGATATATTGTGAATCGAGTTATTAATTTGGAAAAAAATACCGGAG
Source organism: Paenibacillus sp. PL91 (assembly GCF_012935325.2). GTDB lineage: Bacteria > Bacillota > Bacilli > Paenibacillales > Paenibacillaceae > Pristimantibacillus. The sequence continues at coordinate 163,649 of NZ_JABBYG020000014.1, read as the reverse complement.
GACGCCCATCCTTAGGAAACCGACACGGAGGATGCTTCAATGAACAGTCAAGATGTTATTTTAGGCATGCTTATGAAACGCTCGTTATCAGGTTACGAGATAAAACAGTTGTTCGAGGATATATTCTCTTATTTCTATAGCTCCAGCTATGGAACGATTTATCCTATGCTGCACCGGTTGGAAAAGGAGGAGCTGATAACGAAGGAAAATGTGCTTCAAGAAGGCAAGCCTAACAAGAATGTATTTACGATAACGGAGAAAGGCAAAAGCCAGTTTAGCAACTACTTGCATAGCCCTGTAGAACCCGATGCGATCAAGTCTGATTTTCTGATGCGGCTTTATTTTGGCCAATTTGTAGAGCCTGACGTCGTTATTCATTGGTTGAATAAGGCGCAGGAGCAGACACAGAAGCAATTGGATGAGCTGAGCGAGAAGTACGCCATTTATAAAGACGACATGCATCCGGCACATATGATTTGCATAGAAATTGGGATCAAGGAGTATCGAGCCAAGTTGGATACGATTCAAGAAGGATTAACGCGTATTGAGAAACTATAATCGGGAGAGAAGGTTTGGCATGACTGGATCACGTTCTAATAATAAGCTCGTCATTCTTGCGATGGCGCTAGGGCTTCTGATGTCATCGCTGGATAATACGATTGTCGCTTCGTGCATCAATAAATTAAGCGAGGATTTTAACGTTTTCGATAAAGTAAGCTGGGTATTTACCGCCTATATGCTTGCGGCTACCAGCACCATGCTCGTCTTCGGCAAACTATCTGACTTATTCGGCAGAAAAATGTTCTATCTGATCGGAATCGGAATGTTTCTGCTTGGTTCTGCCTTATGCGGGCTTGCGCAAAGCGCCGACCAGCTCATTTGGTTCCGCGTCATTCAAGGCATAGGCTCGGGCGCTTTGATGCCAATCAGCTTCACTATTATCTATACCATCTTTAAAGATCCGAAGGATGCAGCAAAAATGTCAGGCGTATTCGGAGCGATCTTTGGCCTCTCCTCCGTTGCAGGCCCCCAACTTGGCAGCTTTATTGCCGAGCATCTCGGCTGGAGATGGAATTTCTATATCAATGTGCCCATCGGGCTAGCATCCATGATTGTATTAATGTTTGCCTTGAAGGAGACTCGTTCAGACCGCAAGCCGAAAATCGATTATTTGGGAACGTTATTTCTTATTATCACGACAGTTTCCTTAATGCTTGCGCTTGAATGGGGCGGTAAAACGTATGCTTGGAACTCATGGCAGGAAATTAGCTTATTCGCGACATCCTTAGTCGTTGGTACCTTATTTATTTTCGTTGAGCTGCGTGCTGCCGAGCCTGTGCTTCCCCTTAGCATTTTTAAAAATAAAATGGTTCTCGGAACAAGCATTATTTGTTTCTGCCAGGGCGTCATTATGTTCTCGGCGATTACGTACCTGCCCAGCTTTACTGTAGGCGTATTAGGCCATTCCAATTCCAACGGCGTGCTGACTCCTATGATGGCTTCACTCATTGCGGGTGCAATTCTATTCGGCTACTTACAGTCTAAATTCGCCTTCCGTACACTGATGCTGTTCACGATGCTGATGACCATTGTTGCCGCTTCGCTGCTGTCTGTCGTAAGCTCTCATGCTTCTAACGGGTATATGATTGCCCTTATGATTCTGCTTGGCTTAGGCGCGGTCGGGCCTTTAATGAGCGTAGCGCAGAGCGCGATTGCCGCAAACGTTGATCCCAAATACATGGGCGTTAGCTCCTCCATCGTAGGCTTCTGGCGCAACATTGGCGGTATAATGGGCGCTACCATCATGGCGACGATTGTGAACAACAATTTAAATCAATTAATTACGGAGGGAGCGGATAAGGCTGGGATTCCTTCTGATAAAATCAGCACGCTAGCGAACCCAGAGCTGCTCATGCGAGCAGGCGGTCAATTAGATCCCCAGATCCGCAGCTTCCTTCAAGAGGCGCTAGGTACAGCCATTAATCACGGTTTTATTCTCAGCATTTGCATCGGCGGCATTGGCCTCGTTACGGCGATGTTTGTAGGGGCAAGCAGGCTTGGCTCCACGAAGAAACAAGCCAGCGCTGCGCATATATAAATCGAATAAGGGAGGCAGCGCTCATATTAGTGCTGCCTCCCTCTTGCCTTGAAGTTGCAAGCCGATTACCGGCTCTTGCGTTGATCAGAAAGAACAAGCAAACTATCCCTACAGGTTTCGCCCCATTGCTTCATTTGGAGAATAAAAGGACCCCATTGGCCAGAGACTCTTGACCTTGCCGTTACGGATACCTTTATGCTAGTTGAGTGAATGAAAAACTTGAATAAGGAGGAAGTAACGATGCCGGATCATGATGCCATTTATGCCAATGAAGCAGAGCGTTACCATCAATTAATTGCGAAGCAGCCGGATTTAAAGGAAGTTATTGAAGAAATACGGCCCATTGAAGGGCTGGATGTGGTAGACCTTGGGGCAGGCTCGGGAAGGCTGACTTCCGTGCTGGCTGGGCTCGCCAGATCGATTATCGCGCTGGATGCGAATGAGCCCATGCTGCATCTTGCGGCCGAGCGGCTTACACAGGCTGGCCATACGAATTGGCGTACACAAGCAGCCGATCACCGGCAGCTGCCGCTTGCGGATCATAGCGCAGATTTAGTCGTGTCGGGCTGGAGCATTTGTTATTTGGCTAGCGACGAGCTTGCTGACTGGGAACAGAACATTCGGCAGGTCTTGGCTGAAATAAAGCGGGTTCTACGCCCTGACGGGACCGTAATCATCTTCGAGACGATGGGTACCGGCTATGAGACGCCTAATCCGCCCAGCTTCTTAAAGCCGTACTACGCTGCCTTAGCCGGGCAATACGGCTTCTCGCACAAATGGATACGAACCGACTATTCGTTTGACAGCGCAGAACAAGCCGAGCAGCTAGCCCGCTTCTTCTTCAGCGATGAATTGGCTGACAAGATCGCGCGGGATAAGCTCGCCCATCTTCCCGAATGCGCGGGCATATGGTGGCTGCATCTCCAAGAGGCATAGCAGCTAGTTCCCTTTTTGAATGCACCAGGTTGTCATGCAGCGCTTGCCGGACACGATGACGGTTTTGAGCGGCTCGAATAATTGGCCCTGAAGCCTCGCGGTAAGGGCCAAGAGCCGTTCGTCATCTACGAGAAAACGACTGCTTCCGTCAGGAAGCAGATAGCGCTCGTTCCCAAGCGGCTGTACGAGGGACTCCATTCCTGTCGAGGACGCAAGGCGAGCGAACAAGCGCCCGCCCGGCTTCAGCACGCGCCAAAGCTCTTGAACCATTTGGTCAAAATGCGCCTCATGCTCCGCGAAATGCAGCACCGCGCTGCTGATAATAAAGTCAAAGCTTTCGTCTGCGAAGCTCATTTGCTCAACAGCCTCCACACGTGCCTGCTCCTTGGACCAGACAGGCGCAATTGCTGCTGCTACACGCTGCACCTGCTGAACGGCAGCCTCTGAACGGTCAATGGCATACACCTTATAGCCGCTTCGCAGCATATAGGTTACATTCCGCCCCGAGCCGCAGCCTGCATCAAGGATTCGCATCTCCTTCGTGATACGTCCTTTCAACAGCTGGTCAAATAAGTAAATATCGATATCGCCAAACTGCTCCTTCAAATCTTCCATCATCAAGCCTCCCCCTATCCGCGAAGCCATTAGGCTGCATAAATATAAACCTTTGTCCGGTACATATCCCGGCACGTAATGACCTGCTCAGGCTCCCAATCCTGCAGCGCGAAGCAGACGCTTATAATGTGCGCACCAGGCGTGAGCTGGCTCCGCAAAATAATGCTTAAGCGCCGCATCGCCCCCGGATACAGATAACAGACGACTGTATCCACATCCCGGTAACAATATGTGTATAAATCGTCCTTAATGAACGATACATTCGTCTGATTATTAAGCTTTGCTGCGAGAAAAGATATCCACATGGGGATAACTGAATTTTCGATGCCAATAATTCGCCATCCCTTGCGGGCTCTTCCTGCCTGCAGCGCCAATGTCCCCCAGCCGGAGCCGGCTTCCACCATGATGCCGCGGCTTGGCAGCTTTCTCAGCGCAGCGACGACCGTTCGCCGCACGGACGCGGGAGAAGGCATCGGCGAGATGCCGTTGCGCCAGCTTGTATAAACGATCAAAAGGACGGCAACCAGCACGAATGCGGCAACCGCCATCAACATAATCTGATAGATGAGGCTTTCCATAATGCTTCCCTCACTTTTTTGCACGAGCTTGCTTCTGCTTTAAGCCTTGTTCCCTCTGCGAACCTTCAGCTGCTTGCCCTTAACGGTCGTATTCTTCATCACTTCAAGCACAAGCGACCCTTTGCCGTTCAAGATCTCTACATCCGTGACATTATCGAGTATCGTAATGATGCCGATATCATCAGCGGACACGCCTTCGATCTTCGCGATCGTACCGACAAAGTCGACGGCTCTAAGCTTCTTCTTCTTGCCGCCGTTGAAATTAAGCTTCATGATCTGCTTATTCAGCTGCTCCCGCTTGTCTTTTTTGAGAACGGGACCAACATTGATCTTTTGCTCAAATTGTTCCCTGCGCGCGTCAACCGCCTCTTCCGATGGAGCCTTCGATTTCTGAATAGCGAATCCGATATAGCTCTCGATTTCAGCAAGCCGTCTGCTGTCCTTTGGCGCTACGAAGGTGATCGCTTTGCCCGTCTTGCCTGCTCGTCCAGTTCTGCCCGTACGATGGACATAGCTTTCCTTCTCGAGCGGAATATCGAAGTTGATGACATGTGTAATATTCGTAATATCGATGCCTCTGGCTGCAACGTCCGTCGCTACTAAGTAGCGGAACTGCCCTCTGCGGAACGCATTCATCACTTCAAAGCGCTCGTCCTGCTCCATCCCGCCGTGAATGCGGTCGCATGGATATTCCTGCTCAGCCATTTGGCGGAACACCTGATCGACATTTTCCTGTGTTTTGCAAAAAATAATGCAGCTATCGGGATTTTCGACAATCATAACATCCTGAAGCAAAGCGAATTTGTCCGCTTCCTTCACTTCGATAACCGAATGCTCAATCGTTGCCGTCGTTAATCCTGCAGCCTTGATCTCCACATGAACCGGCTCATTCATATATTTCCGCGACAGCTTAGCCACGTCCTCCGGGAACGTAGCGGAAAACAGCATCGTCACCCTGTCCGTCGGAAGCTGCTGAATAATCGCCTGCACTTGCTCGATAAAGCCCATGTTCAGCATTTCATCAGCTTCATCGATCACCAAATATTTGATGCGCTCCAAAGCAAGCGTTCCCCGCTCAATATGGTCATGCACCCGTCCCGGCGTCCCTACGACCATATGCGTTCTTTGCTTCAGCTCTGCCTTCTGGATATGAAACGGCGCCTTTCCATAGACGGCCATTGATTTGATCCGCTTGAAACGGCCAATGTTCGTGATGTCCTCATTCACTTGCAGGGCAAGCTCCCTTGTTGGCGTGAGCACGAGCACCTGCGGCTTATTTTCATTCCAATCAACCAGCTCGCACAGCGGAATGCCGTAAGCCGCAGTCTTGCCGCTGCCGGTTTGCGATTTAACGACAAGATCCTTCTGCTCAAGCGCCACGGGGATCACCTCTCGCTGTACCTCGGTTGGCGTTTCGTAGGCTAGGCTTTCAAGTGCCCGTACGATTTCATTGCTTAAGGCATAATCCGAAAATGTTGTTTCACTCATCTATAGACCTCATTTGCGTTTTTATCGTTCATTTATTCGTACTCTTAAGAATAGCACACTACCTTGCCTTTTGATCTATAAACCTTATTATTTCGCTTCCGCACATGGTTAAACGATGAAACGGCGATTATTTTATATCCGCTTAACAAAGTGGAATTTGGGGTACAAGAGATAACAAACGGTACTACAAAAAGTGAGTACTAGTGGGCAATAGAATAGGTCATTATAATACAGACATACCAACATGAAAGGCATGTGAGTGCTATGCTTCGGTTAAACGTTACGCGTGTCGGCTTTCTAATGGGCGTGTCCCTGCTGCTTGCTGCCATCATCTACTTCTTCGCTGCCAACTGGGGCGGACTTGGCCGCGCCGATAAAATACTTGCCTCTGCAGGCATTATGGTGCTGTTCTACGGCGTAAGCTTCATTTTTTCCAAAATGAAAATCATGCTCGGCCATCACTCCTTTCTGTCCGCTATCTTTCTAGTGGGTGGCTGCATTTCGTTCGGCGCTGCCGTGGCGCTATTAAATCAAATCTATAATTCGCATGCCGACAATTACGAGCTTTTTCTCGTTTGGTCGATACCGGCACTGCTGCTTGCTTTTATAACCCGCTTCAATCCGTTCTACTTGCTCGCGTACGCATTGGTTCATCTCACCTTGTGGCAATATTTTTTCCCAACCTCCCTGCATGTCGTTCATACTGACAGGGAGATGCTGATGATCGGCTGCTTTTTTGCCCTAATCAATCTCCTCCTGTTCGTGCTCGTTGAAGCTAAGCTGATCCTATCGGCCCCGCTGAAGTACGCTAGCTTTATTGTGTTCCATATCGCCTTGCTCGTCTTGTCGAACTCCACCCTGTATGAGCTATATGGGCCATGGATGAATATCGCCTGCGTAGCTGCCATTGCGCTTGGATTCTACTATTTTACCCGCATTCATCTAAACAAAATCATGCTGACGCTTAATGCGCTTGCCGCATCCGCTTTCGCCGTATTCAAGTTTTTGGAGCTGATGTCGGAGCATGCGTCCACTACATTTTTTGTTTTTGGACTGGTCTTTGTTACGTTATTGCTTACAGGAAACGTCTTTTTCTTCCGTTACTTGAACAAGCTGGGCACGCATGCTGCAAAAACCGAGGAGCAAGAAGCCGGCAAGGAAGCAGAAGAGCATAAAAGCGCACTCGTTGGCAAAATTGTTTCCACCATCGTCACGATAATTGGCGTATTAATCGGCAGCATTTCTTTAATCGGCTTAGTCTTTATGGCATCCGATTCGGTGCCGCCAGAGAACGTGCTGCTTATTATCGCCTTCGCGTTCATTATTCCCGTTCTATTGCTGCGCCGCCTAAATGCCGTCGTTCGCTATACGGTGCTTACAATCGGATACGCTGCGGGAATGATTGCTATCGCTTGGATCGATTTAGCGGGCCTAACCTTGCTTTTCTTGGCCGTGACGATTGCCGGCTGGTTCAGCCTGCAAGGACGCGCACAGCATTTCTTCATCTATTCATTGATCAATATCAATATCGCCATTCTTCTGTTCCAGCTGTTCGAGTCGGCTTATCAAGCCGCTTCCTTCATCGTGTTCATCATGGCGAGCCTGAATGCGGTCATCTACGCTAGCCACCTTCTGATTAGGGAAGGCGCGCTAAGGCAAAATATAAGAGAATGCGGACTGTTCTTTACGCTGCTGCTTCTGTTCTGGCTTACGTTTATGGAAGATATTTTCCCTTATTCATACGAGCTGTTCAATATCGCGAACTTCATTGTCGTGACAGCGTTAGCCTTCGTGTATGTCCGAAGCAACCGCGTGCTCGAGGCTGCTGTGAGCTTAGTCTTCTGGTTCGTATTTCTCGCTTTCAAATATTACGACTTGTTCTGGACGCTGCTGCATAAGTCGATCACGCTTGCTCTGCTTGGACTAATCGCGATTGCGGTCACCTATGTTTTTGCCTACCGTACAAGGGCTGCTGTCCCTGAAGAGACCGATGCGTACAGCCGATTGCTGCGCAAAAGCCCCATTCTGATTGGCATTGTCATAGTGCTGCAGCTGGGTTATGTGGGCTATCATGCAGCTACTAGCGAGGCGTTGCTCTCGAATGGCACCTCGATTAAGCTGGCGATCGAGCCGATTGATCCGAGGTCCATCCTGCAGGGGGATTACGTAAGGCTGGGCTACAGCATTTCAACCCCTCCGGTTAATGTCGCTAAAGAAATCGAATCGCGCCGAAGCCTCAGCCGGATCAAGGTCGTGCTTCGTCCAGGTGATAGCGGGGTTTACGTATTTGATCGACTCTATACGAGCGGAGAAGCGCTTGCGGACAAGGAGATCGTCATCAATGGCACTTCGAGCGGCTGGCAAACCATTAATTACGGTATTGAAACGTATTTTGTTCCCGAGGGAACCGGCACCGAAACCGAGCAAAATGCTCGCTTTGCTTACGTAAAGGTAGGCAAGAGCGGCGATGCGATACTGGAGCGATTAAGCAAGGAGTAACCGTAAGCCTCTTGATAACAAAAAATAGCAGGATGAATGCCGCTAACCAAGCTGCATACATCCTGCTATTTTGATTAATTTGCCAACTTGCTGAGCTCGGGAAAATCCTCTAGATAACCGTTTCGCTCCAGCTCCATCAATGCCTTCCGAATGCTTTGCTCGTCTTCGCCGGATTGGTCAGAGAGCGCCAGAAGCTCGGACAGACTGATATCCTTATGCTCCTTGCAATAGGTTAACAGCCCTTTCGCTGCCCATGACAGACGATCATCCTGGAACTCACCGATCATTTTGCGGAACAATTTATGTGGGATTAGCTGCTCATCAACTAAGGCTTGCATTGCTTTAATGGCATATTTCGTTGTCATGCGGCCTTTCTTGGCAACCTCATCTATGGTGAGTGATGCTGAATCCGCGGTGCTTGAGCTAAGCACGATATAAATCATTTGCGAATAGATGTCCAAGCTCTGATTATAAAAAATTTCAGTGGAAACGGTAAAATTGCGTACATTGCTTGGTGAAAGTTCTGTTGTCATGATGATGCTCTCCCTTCCAATTGGTCTATACCATAATAAAGGTTCGGATACGGGGTTTCAAATAAGGCTTTATTAAAAAAAGTTAATTTCCTCAAAATCCAATTCCACCCATTCGCCACATTTTCCCTTTTACATCCGTCTTCCTTGTAAGTAGCTGCTGCGCGCATGCTCTACAAGACTAGAAAGGATGTTGCTCGATTGATAACCATTCAAAACTTATCCCATCAGTTCCATATCGGAAAGTCAGGCACCGAAAGGATCGTTCCCGTTTTAAGCCATGTCAATCTCGAGGTTGCCAAAGGGGAGATCGTGTCCGTTCTAGGCCGAAGCGGCTCAGGCAAATCAACGCTGCTTAATCTTGCAGCTGGCTATATAAAGCCGACTAGCGGCAGCATTAGCATCAACGGAACCAATGTTACCGCTTATTCAGAGGCGCAATGGGCAAAATTCCGTTTAGCCCATATGGGCTTTATTTTTCAAAGCTTTCAGCTGATGCCAGGCATGACCGCATTCCAGAACATCGAGCTTCCGCTTACTCTCAAGGGGATCGATGAGAAGGAGCGCGGAAAGCTGGTGAAGGAAACGATGGAGCTCGTCGGCATGAGTGAATATGAGCAATATTATCCAAGCGAGCTGTCCGGCGGCCAGCAGCAGCGGATAGGTATTGCCCGGGCAATGGTGCTCCGGCCGTCCATCATTCTCGCAGATGAGCCTACAGGAAGCCTCGACAGCGAGACGGAGCAGACGGTGCTGGCCTTTATCCGGCAATTAAATCAGCAGTGGGGCACAACATTTCTGATGATTACGCATGACGCCGAGGTGGCTTCGATCGCACATCGGTCGGTGACCATTCATAACGGACAATTGGTTATATAGGAGCGAGGGATACGCGTGAAGTGGAATGATAAGTATCGTTTTGTGAAGCAAAATATGAAAAAAAATAAATCGCGGCTGTTCATGACGATTTTAGCTACGGCTATGGGCTGCTGCTTCCTCGTCGTGCTTGCTTCAATCGGTTTCGGCTTTCAGAAGAGCTTGACTGAGCAAATTACGTCCTTTGGCAAAATTACTGAAATATCGATTTATGGTAAAAAAAATCAGACAGAAGCGACAACCGATTACACGTCTTCGCTCTATTCGATGGATCAGATCCATTTTTTTGAGGGCCTTCCTCATGTGAAAGCGGTAGTCCGGCAAAACGCGGTCAATCTCGCGTCTAAGTACGCTATAGGAGATTATGTTGCCGAAACCGATCGCTCGCCTGTTTTTACTTTCATGGAGACAGAAAAAAATGGAAAGCTTGAGCTGGCTGAAGGCCGATTCCCGGAAAAAGCGAATGAGATCATTGTCGGCTACAACTTTGCAGAAACCCTCCATCTGCCTTCAAAGCCTGAGCAAGCCTATAAAGGGAGCTTACTGAATGAAAAGATTAACATCACACTGCTTCAGCCTAGCGATCCGCAGCGAAAGACAAAGCAGCAATCGGTCGAGATCCAAGCAACCATTGTAGGCGTACTAAAGCAGCCGCCCAAAGAATGGCTGAAGGACAGCACCGTCGTCATGGATGAGCAAGCGCTCAAATGGGCAGCCTCCATCTTATCCGAGGAGGATCAGCTACTAATCGACCGCTACCAGAACGTTTTGGTGTACGCCGATGATATGCAAAATGTGAGCGGAATTGCAGACAAAATTAGAAATGCCGGCTACAATGTCTATTCCGTCGTCAATGAACTGAACAAAGTGGACGCCATCTTCTTGTTCGTGAAGCTTGGGCTGTTATTCGTAGGAGCAATAGCGGTGTTGATTGCGGCAATCGGCATTTATAATACGATGACGATGGCGGTAACAGAGCGTACCCAGGACATCGGCATAATGAAGGCCATTGGGGCGTCTCCCTCCTCGATTCGCAGCATCTTTCTTATGGAGAGCAGCTTTATTGGCGTGGTCGGCACGCTTATCGGCACGTTAGTTGCCTTTCTCGTGAGTCTAGCCGCTAATAAAATCATCCCTCTTATCCTAAGCAATCAAAATGAGAACAAAGAAGAAGCATTCGACTTCGTTTTCAGCTATATCCCTTTTACGCTGATCTGGGTATCGGCAGCGATCAGTGTCGGCATCGCTATTCTATCCGGCATGCGGCCGGCGCGCCGCGCAACGGAGATCGACGTCCTTCAAGCGCTTCGCAGAGATATCTAATTGCCTTTATGCATAACAAACCAGCCGATCCCTTATAAGAGGTCGGCTGATTCCTTTTTTACAACTATTGCTTAGGTGCTGCTGCATTATCTTCGGAAGTGACGATCACAATTTCAGCATTTGTAATGGCTGGCAGCGATTTCGTCATCATTTTGGAATGATAAGCGACAATTTTGGTTCCTTCTCTAAGTACGGTTTCTCCGGCAAGCAGCGGAATCACGGTTGTATCCTCGGAGATGTTCAAAATGATATCATTGTCTGTTGATTGGTCAGAGCCTACGTTGACATATACTTGGCCTTCCGTTGTACGGTCCGAAGTGACGACGGTGCCTTCAATTTTGCTCGTTTCCGTTTCTTTCACAACAATTTTGTCAGCCTTTGTTTGAGCCGGGTAGATCATCGTCATCACTTCACCGTAGCTCACTTCAACGCGAACATCATTTTTCAATGCATCCTTCGTTAAAGGGCTGCCGTCAAGACCGACAATTTGCGTCTTCTCATCCACGGTTAGAATGACATGATTCACTCCGCCCTTTGCCATCGGCTTGCCAATTACCGTATATTTATTATCCGTAATGCTCGTAATAATTCCGTCCGTGCCCACTGCATCTTGCTCGTTCTCGCCAGCCGTAGTGTCCACCACCACATATTTTGTAGTTGATTGAGGCGGAATGCTCATCGTAACGGCAGGCCCGTAAAATGCTTTGACGCTCATGCCTGGCTCGATTGCGCTAGCCTCAATCGTCTTGCCATTTTGGTCCAAAAGCTGAGCTTTGTCGGCAAAATGCAAAACGATAGTATCCTCGATCGAAGTATAAATATCTTTACCTTTTACGACGATCCCGTTTTCTTTCACTTCCGATACGGTGCCGTCAATTGCGGTAAAGTTTTGGTCTTGAACGACAAGCGTCAATGCAGTTCCTTGAGCTGGAATGCTTTTTGTAATCGCTCCGCCGTAAAACGCTTTAACAATCTTTTTCTCATCAATAATCGTTTTTAATGGAACTCTTTTCCCTTTTGCGTCAACAATCTTTGTATCCTTGGTAATGGCTAGAATGATTTCACTCTGATCGCCCACTGCAAGAGCGCGGCCAGTAACGGTTATGAATTTACCTGTTTTATCGTTCACGAAATTCGTAATTTGACCCATTGTCCCGGGAACAATCTTAAGCTGATTCTGAATATTGCCTTGCCCGTTATGGATCGTCTGCGGCGGAACGTCCTGTGCGCTTGCTGCCAGTGGCATAGCTGCCAACGCAAAAATAGACGCTGTTGCTAATACTTTGTACATCTTGTTCATTTGTCATTCCTCCAATTCTGAATCATGCTTCATGTTCGTTTATCGAATGGCCTACTCGATTTTAGACGAGGAGGTTTTTGGAATGTTGCACAAGCTTCATTTATGCATGGAAAATATTTACTTAGTTGTGTGCATTGTGTGAACATGCAATCTCATTCAAACGGGTAAAAATGTCCATCTCCTGCCTCGCAGCGGTGTCGATATTTGTCCAAATCGACATGTCCATCCTCGCTTGTTTCCACACCTTCTTGGTTTAAGTAGAACACCTGCATATCACGTGCTTCCTCATCCCGAATTGCGATTTCGCCCTTTGCATTAACGACCCTGTGCCACGGAAGCTGATGAATATCGCTTAGCGAATGAAGGATCCGTACGACCTGACGCGCTCCTCTGCGGCTTCCCGCCTGCTCCGCAATTTGTCCATAGGTCATGACCGTGCCTTCCGGGATGGCTTTAATGATGTTAATAACCCTATGAGTAAAGGGTTGCATATGTATCACCCACTCTCTAATGGAATTTGTAATCTCGCAAAGCATTAGGGATAATTCGCGTAAATTAGACAAAAATATAGTACTATCCGTCCATGATAACGCAACGCAATATTTTTTTGAAAAAAGTTATAAATTTCTTTTTAACTTTTGCCGAAAACGATGTAGAATAGAAGCAAAGGGTTCAAATCCGATTACGTCTACTCGCTATTGCATCTCCCTTCTTGAAGTGGGGATTAGACTGTTACGTGCACTCAAGCATTTTTTCGAAAAACTATGTGAAAAGTGTAACAATCTTCGACGGTGTATCCTTACCTTTAGCGGCTGACACAATTGAGACTAAAACTTACTTTCAACTTTACGTAAAGGAGGACATTCTATTATGTCACAACCATCTGCAGGACAAGAGATCGCAGCAAGCCTAGTCGATGAAAAACAATCGTTAGATGTACTTGATCAGTTAATGAAGCCGGAGGTTCAACAGTCGTTGACTGTGCTCGTGGACAATCTTCCGAAACTAGCTGAAATGGTCACGCTTATGACCAAAGCTTATGATTTTGCACAAAACATCGCTACAGACAAAGTTTTGATCAACGATTTCGCTCAAGGTATCGGTGAATTCGTCAAACCGGTCCAAGAGAAAGCAAAAGGTATCGCATCTGCAGCTATTGAAGCTGGCGAGCGCTCCCAAGAAGCTGCCGGTTCTACCGTTGGCCTATTCGCTATGTTGAAAATGCTGAAGGATCCGGAAGTTCAAAAAACGCTGCGCTTTGCGCAAGCTTTCCTTAGCGTGTTGTCTGAACGCAAAAACGAAAACGCATAATACACTGATTACGCATAGAACGAACGGAGGATGAACATGTCGAAGCAAATTTTAATTCTTGGTGGCGGTTATGGCGGTTTGCTTACTGCTCTAACAGCACGCAAACACTTGTCAGCAGCAGAAGCTAGCATCACAATCGTGAACCGGTTCCCCACTCACCAAATCATTACTGAGCTGCACAGACTTGCAGGAGACACCATTGCTGAGCAAGCGGTTGCTCTTCCACTTAGCAAGCTTCTAGGCGACAAACATGTCAATATCATCGTTGATTCGGTGAAAGAAATTAAACCAAACGAGAAGCAAGTTGTTCTTGCAAGCGGCCAAGTACAGAAGTACGATACGCTTGTTGTGGCGCTTGGAAGCGAAACGAACTACTTCGGTATCCCTGGTCTCGAAGAGAACAGCCTTGTCCTTAAATCTGTTGCTGATGCTAACCGCATCCGTAAGCATGTTGAGGATCGCCTTGACGCTTACAAAAAATCAGGCAACAAAGCTGACGCAACGATCGTTGTGGGCGGCGGCGGCTTGACTGGCGTTGAGCTTGTAGGCGAATTCGCTGACAGACTTCCTGAGATTTGCCGCAGCAAAGGAATCGACTTCAATGATATTTCGTTATATTGCGTAGAGGCTGGTCCAGCCGTTCTGCCAATCTTCCCGAAAGTATTGATCGATCGTGCTGTTTCCAGCCTTGAGAAACGCGGCGTTAACTTCATTACTAGCGTTGCGATTACAGAAGCTACAAAAAGCTCCGTATCGCTTAAAGACGGACGCACAATCGAGTCCAGCACAATTATCTGGACTGGCGGCGTAAAAGGCAACCCTGTTGTCGGCAGCAGCGGCCTTGCAGAAGACCGCGGCCGTTCACTCGTTACGCCAACGCTGCAATCAACATCGCATGCTGATGTATTCCTTGCTGGCGACTGCGCAGTTGTATTCCCAGAAGGCAGCGAGCGTCCTTACCCGCCAACAGCACAGCTTGCTTGGCAAATGGGCGAAACGGTAGGCTACAACCTAGCGGTTCAAATCAAAGGCGGCGTTATGGATAAGTTCGTACCGGTATTCTCCGGAACGCTTGGCAGCCTTGGACGCAAAGACGGCGTAGGTACGATCGGCGGAAACGCGACACAATTGAAGGGCTTGCCTGCATCCCTGATGAAGGAAGCGAGCAACGTTCGTTACCTTTCGCATATCCACGGTCTATTCGCACTTGCGTACTAATATACGGAAATAGGAAGAAGGAGGGCAAGCTGCCCTCCTTCTTTCTGTTTACATACTCGTTATCGTCTTAATCAATGGATGCGGCACTCGTAATTTTGTTCTTGCCTGAATTTTTCGATACATATAATGCTTTGTCCGCAAGCTGAAATAGCTCTTCAAAGGTCATTTCGCTTCTTTCCGAGTAAACGAGTCCGCCACTGGTCGTGACCGAAATGGACTTCTCCTCGGTTATCCACGTTTCGCTGCTTTCTATCATTTTTCGCAGCCGCTCGGCACGCTCTTGGCTATCTCTCTCGCTGCTGGTCCTTAGGAACACCGCAAATTCCTCGCCGCCTACTCTACCTACAAGGCCGCTATCTGCATATGCCTTAAGCAACAGGCTCGAGAAGGCCATCAATACCTTGTCTCCAGCCAAATGTCCATGTATATCGTTAACCTTCTTAAAATCATCGACATCCAGCAGCAGCAAGGAGCAGCCCGGGGTTGTCTCGTTCAGCTGCTCCCTTACTCTCTCTACAAAATGTCTGCGGTTGAATACGCCTGTCAGATCGTCAACTGTCGCTTGCGCGTACAACTTCTGCCCCGTTACTCTGGCAAGATTTGCTTCCTTTATTTTATAATCCATCGCTTGCCTTAGTCTATGAAAGACATATACGATTGCGATTAAGCTGGACATAAACAGCAGCAATACAAAGGTGTGTATGAGCATCGTTGTCGTAAATTGGTTATATGCAGCTTCGCCTGCCTCCAGCCTGTCTATATGAATGAGCTTATTCGCAATATATAATCCGTTCAGCAATAAAATAAGGGTACAAACGATGATCATAAACCAACGGTCGACGTAAAGGCAAAATAACGTCACAAGCGGGAACACGAAGGTAAAGGTCACCGATGTTGTAGCCGACAATAAGGTGAACACATACATCAAGAAGAAGCCGCTAAAGGTCGTGTATCGTACATATCTGGTGAGCGGATTTATTTTATAGAAGATCGTACCTGCAATAACAGACACCATTCCTCCCGTCAAAATAGACACCACAAATGCTATCGAACGAGTCCCCTTTACAAATTCGATCAAAAAGCCAGCCGATAGGATTAAGACCATAACCCAGCAAATGATGATTACTATAAAGTTTACAGCGCTTTCATAATAAAAAGCTTTCTGCTCTTTTATCTCGGATGCTCCTCTCTGCCGAATCCATCTATACGTATATCGTATAAGGAAATGGAGGCCTTGTCACTGAAAATTATTGGTCCGTAAACGGTGAATAGGTAGTGTTATATGCTCATCATAACACAAAACAATGCCAAGCACGGTAAAGCCATGCTTGGCATTGTTTTGTGTTATTGGGTATTTCTTGATAGTACTGAATGTCACTAGGTATTACTAAGTATGTCCTAAATAGCCTGTTATACGGTACTAGCTCCAAGCTTCAATATCATCATCATCTATTTCTTCTTCGGCCACCGGCTCAGGAGTAGACGCCGAAGGAGCTTTTTCGACTGCTACCGCTTCTTCCGAAGCTGCCGCCATTTGCTCTATGCCTGCAGCATAAGGCCGATATTCGCTTGCTGCTTGCTGCGCGGCAGAAGTGCCCTGCAGCATATTTCTCTCCATTGGTACGAATGCCTGCAGGTTGCGAACACCATTCAAAGAGATTTCATTCTCGACCAAATATCGTAGAGAATCCATCAGATTGGACTGCGAATTCAGCCATTGCATCACCAATGGATCCTCTGTTTTTTTGGTTTTCAAGCTAATGTTGTCGCCAGGAAGCTTCGTTTTTTTCATAACAATCACCTACCAGAATCCATTAGATTATGCCCAAGCTTGCATGATGAAAGCTTATGCAGGCTGAACCGCTTTATTTTTGAGCGCCTCGTAAATTTTGCCGCGCACAAAAGCGTCGAGCCCCATTGCATTCAGAAGCACGGCATAATCAGCCGGAATGTACAGCAGCTGCATTTCTCTTTCCGTGCACAGTTCCTTAAGCTGCGGATATAGGACCGAACGCATTAGAATGCTGCCGCCGCCATATACACAGATGAGATCGATCTCATTACGAGCCTTCGTGAGCTGTTTTTTGACATGCTGCACAATTTGTCTAACTTGGCTTTCAAGCGGCCTTTTTAATGTTTTCAATGCCCTTGCATGGTATTTATGCTTCGGATTTTTGATAACATCACTGAAAAACTGCCTTGGGCTATCCGGCAAATGAATGAGTCGGTTGAACTCCTGCAATGCTTCCTCAATCGCATATCCAGCGCCATGGTGGCTGCCGTGAACGAATTGACGCAAAAACTTATTGCCCTCGGTAATCGGATACTCCGTAGAGCCATCTCCGATATCGATATGAAGAATGCGCTTGTCTTTAAAATAACTGCCGTTAAATTTCTTCTCGATCCCATAGGATTGCAGGAAATCATCAAAGATTTCTCCTTCTCTCCAGCCACCAGCGGAATCCTTCTGCAATGTGAAAATAACCGGCGTCGCCTCTGGGACGACCTTAGCGAAAGGGAATACGATTTTTACGGCTACGCGCTGGATACCCAAATGTACGGTTACGTGATGCGTACCGGATGTAAACCGTTTCTCAAATTTGGCCGACGTCTCATCCGTATGCTGTGTCACCGGCAGCGCCGTTGCCATATCAACCTCTACGTCGATTTGCTCAGGTATTTTCTTCTCTTCCTCAAATGCCTTCTGAACGGCCATCGCTGCGATTTGTGCCAGCGTATTAATAATCGGCAAATCCATATCACTTTTTTGATCGATGCCGATTTGAAGGTTGTCCAATATTTCTCCGCTCTCAAGAGCAAACTTCCCAACATAGTACATGCCCGGTCTTGCGGCTGGCGAATCGATCGTGACGACCAGCTGGTCCTGTAAGTTTTTCACAAAACTTTCCGGCGATTGCTCTTCGCTCCATGGAAGCTCGTCCACCGTACAATTCACATTCGGCTGCTGAATCAGTTTACCGTCAATAATAAGATCATGCTCACTGTTTCCGTTATCGTTGCCTACAAAGAAATGATAATTCATAATTGCTCTCCTCCTAGAAAAGGTTTTAGGAAACAAACTAGCTGATGGCATATGTGTATAAACGTAAAACATTCCTTGGTATTACTTTGCCATACAAAGTGTTAGTATACATCAAGCTAGAGTCCCATACCCCATTAAACTTTTCTCATCTCTTTTTGTCGGAAAATGTGCATATGAAGCGGTTGGAAGGCGATGCTGTCGGATTTATATATTTTAGCAGCAAAAAAAAGCTAACCCGTCGTCAACGGATTAGCTCATGAGATGTCTATTCAACTATTGAAATGTTTTCGGAAATTGCTTGATAATCCCATCCGAGAGGATGTCCGCAAACATAATCATATGATCCAGGCCCTTATCGAAGGCAACAACATCAGCTTTCCAGTCCTTAGTAAGCCTTGCCATGACAGCATCGGTAATGAACTGCAAATGAACATATAACATCTCTTTTAGCTGCTTATCCGTCCAGTTCGGGTTGGCGCTGCTAAGAAAAGCCGCGATATCATCGGCATTTCTATGCCACTCTTTATTGTATTTATCTGCGTCTGCTTGATTTCCACTCTTCATCGCCGTTAATACTTGGCCTGCAATCGAAATATGCTCCTTCAAGAGCTCAGCCAGCTTATTGCCTGCTGCCTCGCCATAAAACGGCTTAACCGCATCCCCAATATCCTGCTGGTTTTTTAGCAGTCTATCCAGTACGGTCTGCTGATCCTCCAGCCCTGCAATCGCACTCACTATGTAGCTTTTTGTCCATACGACATGATCGATCCATAGCTTTCTCATATCTTCCTTCAGCTTTACGGCAGCAGGGCTCACATAGCCCTCATGACCATTTCGGTGATGTTTGCCGTTTGCTTCCGCGCTTAGCGGGGCAGCACTAAAAGCCATCATCATACATACTAGCGCAACGATAAGCAATCTGCTCTTCATGGATACCTTCTCCTTTAATGACATGAATGGAATAACGAATAGCCTGTCATAGTGTTTGCTATTCCTTTCATTTCATTCATAGAAGTTGGCTAAGCGGTGTAGGCATTCCATCAATACTTTTCGAATTTTTCTCTTTTCGATATTCCTTTAAGCCTTCTTCGCCTTTTAGAGCCGCCCAGCGCTGCAGCGTATCTCTTTCACCCTCGTAGGACATGAACGGGATCGAGTAGCCGCAGGAGGTCTGCACCTTGTGAACTTCGATGTCAATGATTTGCCTAGCGCCCGGAATCGGCGCGAACAGCGGATACAAGGCATCCCATTCCGCGGAGCCAGGAAGCACAACCGTACCTATACCGTACAATCTCAAGATGTTGGGCGCTCCTTCAAATGCGCAAAACATGATGGTAACTCTCCCATTCTCATCAAGATGCGCGCTTGTTTCATTTCCGCTGCCTGTCAGGTCTAAATAGGCAACGCGATTAGGGGATAAAATGGCGAAGGAGTCATGTCCTTTCGGAGAAATATTGACATGTCCCTCTTCCGACAACGGCGCCGATCCTACGAAAAAAATGTGCTGCTGGCGGATAAATGCTTCGTGCTGCGGCAGCATCGCATCAAATTGTTTTCCCATAATGCCCTCACCCTTCTTATTCCAAAATCAAATGCTTTATCCTATGCACTTCTGTCGTTAGCTATTAATGTATAAGCAACCTTCCCCTTTTGTCAATTCGTTCCAAAAGTAATATGGCGGCACTCGTAAAAAATTGTTTTTTATGTGCAATACGTATGCGGGGTTATATTGCAGAGGTGGATGAGGCTGCGTTCGAGGCTTATGCGATGCTTGTTCGATGCTGATGGGAGCTCATGGACGCAAGTGGCAAGAGTTAACGGGAAAAACTCCCGTTATTTCAAGCCATTTTGGGTAGAAATCAGATATAGATGGATTTTCTCCCGTTATTTTTTCCTTTTTGAGCGGATTGGTGGGATTGTGCCAGTATTAACGGGAGATTTTCCAGTTAAACGGTCTAAATCGTCTCATTTCGAGAAAATAGCAGGAGCTTTTCCTGTTGTTTTATTCGATTGTAAAGTTTTGAATTGGTTTGAGGAAGGTTTGAGGAAGGTTTGAGGAAGGTTTGATGGGTTGGGGTTGGGGTTGGGGTTGGGGTTGGGGTTGGGGTTGGGGTTGGGGTTGGGGTTGGGGTTGGGGTTGATGGTTGGTGATTGGTGATTGGTTATTGGTGATTAGTCGGAGTTGGTGATTAATGGTTGGTGATTGGTCGGTGATCGGTGATCGGAGATTGGTGGTTGGTGGTTGGTGGTTGGTGGTTGGTGGTTGGTGGTTGGTGGTTGGTGGTTGGTGGTTGGTCGGTGGTCGGTGGTGGTTGGTGGTTGGTCGGTGCTTGGTCGGTGCTTGGTCGGTGCTTGGTCGGTGGTGGTTGGGAGTCTGAGCAAGCTCGACTTGACCCGCAGGTGTAACAGTCGAGTGCCGCAAAGCCTTTATTGGGATACGTATGTATCGACATATGGCTCTCTGACAATAAATTTATTTAATTTCTAACGGTAATAGAATGAATGGGTAGCTTCAGGAAGAAAATCAGGAGGATGGCTTAACGGTGATGCATAAAAAAAACTGCAGCAGCTTAGTCAATTTCGACTTGGCCGCAGCAGCCCGGATTCGTGGAAGAATGATTACGTCGCTTTAATTTCAAGAAGCTCGTATTTAATAACGCCCATCGGCGCGTTAACGCTCACGATGCTTCCAACCTCTTTACCTAGCAGCTCCTTACCAAGCGGGCTCTCGTAGGAGATTTTATTTTCCGCTACGTCAGCCTCTTCCGTACCCACGATTTTATACTCAATCTTCTCTTTGAATTCAATGTCGTTGAGGATAACCGTCAAGCCAATGCTGACCTTCGATAGATCCAGCGCAGCCGATTCGATAACGCGAGCCTTCTTAAGCATTTTATCCAAAATAAGAATGCGCGTCTCCATAAACGATTGATCGTTTTTGGCGGAATGATACTCGCTGTTTTCCTTTAAATCACCGTAGCTGATCGCCAGTTTAATCCGTGCGGCAAGCTCCTTGCGCTTTACATATTTAAGATCGTCCAGCTCGGCCTGCAGCTGCGCCAAGCCTTCTTTAGTCAAAATCACTTCGTCTTTCGACATTTAAACAACTCCTATTTGCTTTCTTCCTTTAATCTTACCCTATATTCCAAAAATAAGCGAAAAGCGATCACTTCCAGCATCATCGGCTATCGGCTATTATACCGATCAAGCGCAGCCTTCTGAATTTCAATGGCGCGATGAATCTTCAGCGCCTTGATCTGAGCGACATAATCGTCGAAGCTGTCCACTGGCTCGATGCCCAAAATGATTTTCAAAGACATCTCGTCTACAAGCGTCGTGACGTCCAGCATAATCGCCGACAGCTCCGTACTCTCCTGCTCTGTCTTCGGAATTTGCGGCAGCATATGGGTATCGGCATCGGTGTTCGACCAAATTCGGACCGCATCTTTCTGCTCCTGCAGCAAATAGTATTGCTCAATGTAACGGGTGTCCTGGACGAAGGAACCAAAATAGCTGGCACGGCTATACATCGCAAGCGCCTGTGATGGAGCAAGCTTGTCAGGATTGCGCATAATCAAGTCGGTATAGGTGGGATAGCCATCGACCATGTCGTAGCTGACGCCTTCAATGCCGAAGTTAAAGAAGAGATGCCCCTCGGGACTATAGCCAAAATCAAGCATACGCGCCGCTTCTTCTACATTCTTGCTCTTGCTCGAAATCGCAACGCCGCCGCTTCCCATATACTTATAGCTTCTTTGCCCGAATTTCGGCCTCTCGCCCTTGTGCAAGACCGGATACGGAGCCGGTACGAACTGCGCTTGCGGCACCTTCTCCTTAACGACAGGCTGCCATGTGCCGATGCCCGCGCCGGCATTCCATATGCTCGCTCCGCTTCTGCCAGAAATCATATTGGAATCCAGCGTTTTCGTATCGACTGTCGCGATATTTTTATCGATCAGCCCTTCGGCATACCATTTGCGGAACAAAGCAAGAAACGCCTTATAGCCCGCTTCCAGAGGACCGTATTTAACCTCGCCCTGGTCGAGATAAAACCATTTTTTGATCCCGTAGGCACCGACGAAGCCCCCGCTTTCAATCCCAAATAACGGGTTAGGCACGCCAAGAAAGGTCAGCGGCGCTTCAATGCCCTTCTTCTCCTTGAATGCCTTAAGTACGGTATACCAATCATCAATCGTCACCGGCACCTCAAGCCCCAGCTCATCCAGCCAATCCTTGCGGACAATCGGGCCTTGGTAGGTGCGCAGCAGATCATCACCTTGTATGAACGGAAAAACATAATAGCTGCCGGCATCCGTTTTAATTTGTTTGTCGATCTCGGGATGCTCGCTCAAATATTTTTTCAAATGCGGCGCATACCGGTCAATCGCGTCATTCAGGCGCAAAATATAACCATCGCTAATCGCCTTCTCCGGACCGCCCGGGAAGCTTGCCCAATCGTATTCCAGCATATCCGGCAGCTCGCCAGACGCGAGTAGAACGTTGATCGCTTCTCGAGCCTGGTTCGCCGGCGGCTGAATGAAATCAAGCTTCACGCCTGTACGGCGCTGCCACTCCTGGAAGAAAGGAACCTCTTGAAAGCTCGGCTTAATGCTGCCGGCATTGCCGTTCAGCTCAGCCCAATACGTCAGTGTCTGATCTGTCTGAATTGGATATCCGTTGGCAGCTTGACTGCCCTTTGACTCTTCCGGCTGCTGCTTAATAGGCGCTTCCACTTCCGGGCGATTCGTATTTGATTTGGCACATGCGGAGCATAGAAGCGCTGCGATCAACAGCAGCCATAAGCCGGAAGCGAGCGTGCTCTTCGTTCTCATCGCCATGACCTCCTTCAATCTTTGATCGATTAATTCATTTCTTTGAATTTGCCTGGGGTAATCCCCTCGTATTTCTTAAATACACGGATGAAGGTAGCGACCTCATTATAGCCGACTTGCCTTGCGATGTCGGAGATGGAGTCCTGCTTCGACTTCATCATTCGCTTGGCTTGCTCGATGCGGTATTTATTGATGCAGTCCAGCAATCCTTCACCCGTCTGATTTTTGAACAGCTTCGATAAATAACTGCCCTTCAGGTCAAAATGCTCTCCGATCGTATTCACGTTCAGATTCGAATCCCGGTACTGCTCCTCGATATGGCTCGTAACCTTGAGTACGAGGTCGCGAAGCGATTCTGCGCGCTCTTGCGAGACGTTGCTCTCCAGCTTCGCAGCCGCGAAGGCGCAAACCTCCTTCAGAAGCGTTTGCAGCTCCTGCTTCATCTCCAGTATCGTATCGCATGCAATGATTTTGTCCATCCAAAGAGGGTTGTCCCCCAAAATGCTGCTTTCGCCGTCGCCAAGCTCGTTAATCGCCTTGACCATCGTGCCGACCAAATTAAAGATCAAGCATCTAGCAAGCGTCAGCGACATAATCGGCTTATTGAAGTTGCGGTCTGTGACATCCTCCATAAACTTGGAGGCCTGTTCATAGTCGCCAACCTTTATTAAATTGATTATCTGCTGCTCCACCTGCAGCGGATAATAGTAGCCAAACGCAAGATTGTCCGCCGAATCTCTGCGAATCTCGTCATACGTTATAATTTCCTGCTTGCCGAGCACCATCTTGTATGCCATCGCATCCACCGCCTCGCGGTAAGCCTCGGCAATGCCCGGCAGCGAAGCGTGGATGCCTCCGATAGAGACGGTCAAATCCATCTGGAAGCGGAGCAGAAACCGCTGCGCCTCCGTGGCTATCGCATGCAGCTCCTCCTTCAAACGAGCAGAGTCCGTCTCGCCAAAGTTGACCAGACATACCATCATATCATCGACCTCGGCCACATAGCCGGCATGGTGATAATGGCTGACGAGCTCCTCGACAACATTCGTAATAATAAATTGCAGAAGCTTGCGCCTCTCATTATCGTCGATGCCCGGCAATTTGGAGGAAAGGCTCTCATCATTTTCCACCACAAATAAAATAACGGCAAAATGATCCGAAAGCAGCTTCATATTAAACGACTTAAACGCCTCTTCATATGGGATAACGGTATCCAGCTTCCCTTTTAACAACCGATTGAGCATATTGGAGCGCAGCACGTTTTGATGGATTTGAAATTGCAGCGCGATTTTTTCTTTTTCGCTTCTCGTATTCGATATCGCCCGTTGGATAAAGCTCAGCTCATTCCAATCGTTCTGCTCCTCGTAGCTGTTTTTGTCGGAGAGCGACTGCACGAGCTGCTGGATCGGCGAATAGTTGCGGCGCATGAAAAACCAAGTCAGCACGCCCGCTCCCACTAGGCTGATTAGAATGCTGATATAGGTAAATCTCCGAACGTACTCCGCCTTCTCCCAATAAATGCTGCTGGGGATGACGAGCATGTACTTTAACTCGGATACGGAGGATTGGACATAGAACAGCTCCGAATCGCCGTCCCTCGTAGGCGTGTACATGACCTGATTGCCTTCTCTCAGCCGCTTCAATAAGAGATCCTGGTTGATCGACACCGGCAAATTGGACAGCAGCACTTGATTGTCCTCATTCAGAATAAGCACCTGCCCGCCGCTAAAGCCGGAAATGCTCTCAATCGCCTTTTGGAATCTGACCATGTCAGCCATGACCACGACCGTGCCTGTTTCCTTCCCGTTCAAATCCTTAGGCAGATGGGTCAAATAGGCAATCGACGTCTGGGGCTTAGCCGAATCCACATGAGGGAGCAGCAAAAAACGGTTATGCGGCGTATGGTGAATCGTGTCCGTCCATTGCTCATAATTCATCGTTCCGGTATCATGCATCGTCTTGAAAGCGGTTTCCACATCGCGCACGTTGCCAGAACGGAGCACGGCAGCCTCCTGATCCCATGTCACGTAAAACTCATCGATAGAAGCGTATGAGGTCTGATACATACGGAATTCCTTCACTAATTGGTAAGCGGTGAACTGGGCATCGCCTGCCGACTTGCTTGAATACATCAAATCCTGCAGCTTCGCATTCCACGTAATTTCCATCGTAAGACGCTTCATCAAATCGATTTGCGTATCAATCGTATATCGAACCTGCCTCAGCATCGAGTCGTTGGCACGATGAATCTCGCTCTTCAGCGCTGCGCTGGATTGCGAGTAGACAATTAAGCTGATAATCATAGGAACAAACAAGACGGCGCTGTAGGAGAGAAGCCATGTAAAAATAATGCTTTTTCGTTTTTGCCACAAAGAGTTGAACTTCAAACGGATCCCCTCATATCTGATTATGTTTTGAACGAATAGGGAATTGTCTTCACCGTATCCTTATTATAACCATCATGGCAAGCGGATGAATGTTCAAAAAGTTCAAAACGATTGACAAAAAAGCGATTTAGCATCATATTGCGCATGGAGGCAACGAAAATAGCCCGAATAGACAGCGTCCATTCGGGTGGGGAGAGTATTTATTAAAAAATACGATGCTTCCAGCCTGCAAGCTTCGCAATCGCTTCGACAAAGAAATAGTCGCCGTAAATTAACGACACATCTACATTTTGCCCGGCGGGCTTATGGCCTGTCCCATGAAGTAAAATCGCCTCATGCGCTTCGTTCTCCCAAGTTCCGTAATGCTCATAAAGGGATAACAGCACGCGCTTGGCCGCTTCCCGGTAGATTCTCCCTTCGGCATCCGGCAGGCTATCGGCAAGCTCCAGAAGACCAGATGCCGCGCATGCGCCTGCAGAAGTATCGCGCGGCTCGTCAGCGAGGCTCGCTCCTGCCCGGAAATCCCAATGAGGCACATGGTCCTCCGGCAAATGCGCGATGAAGAAATGCGCGACGCGCTGTGCGGCATGCAGGTATGCGATTTCGCCTGTATGGCGATACGTATTCGCCATGCCGTACAAGGCCCACGCAGCCCCCCTGCTCCAGCCGGAGTTCGGCGCGTAGCCTTGACCGCCCAACACCTCTAGCTTCTCGCCCGTGCTAGGATCGAAGTTTACAATATGATTAACGGACCCATCCTCGCGGATAAAATGCTTCAGCACCGTATCCGCATGCGCCCTTGCTACCTGTTCAAACCGCGGATCGCCAGACTGCTGGGTCGCCCAAAACAATAGCGACAAATTCATCGACGTATCGATGATCGACCACCCATGCTTATCGCTGTTCCACGCCCGGATGAACCTGCCCGCCAGGTTAAACCGCCCAGCTAGAAAGTTCGCCGCGAACAAGCCTCGGCGTGCCGCATCCCCATCCTGCGTCAGCATATGCTTCATGACGGCGGTCGGCAGAAACTGAAAGCCTACGTCATGGTCGAAGGAATTCGGCTCCAGCATCCGCTTCTCCATCCGCTCGTCCCAGCTCCAAGCCGCCTCCTTATAATGCGCCTTGCCCGTCATGTCATGCAGCAGCCACAGCATGCCCGGCCAGAAGCCGGAGGTCCACCAATCGATGCGCTGATCATCGTATATCCCATCAGCCTTAGCCACATGCGGCGATTTGTCGCCTATGAGAGCGATCATTCGGTTTACCTTGCATTCGATTTGCTCCCAGATCAAAGGAACATCCAGCTTTTTTTGCGATACAGTCATCATCGTTCTCCTTCCCCTTATCGAATTACCCTTTCAAAGAGCCTACCATTACGCCCTTCACGAAGAAGCGCTGAACGAATGGATAGATGCATAGGATCGGTACCGTCGCGACCATAATCGTCGCATACTTGATCGTCTCGCCGATTTGATGGCGATCTCCGGCGCTTGCGCCAGCAGACATACTCTCCGTCGAATTGGCGATTAGAATCTCTCTAAGCACAAGCTGCAGCGGGTAGAGTTCCCTGCTCTTAATAAACACCGAGGCATAAAACCAGCCATTCCATTTATCAACCGCATAATAAAGGATCATAACGGCGATAACCGGCATGGAGAGCGGAATGATAATGCGGAACAAGATCGTGAAATGATTCGCGCCGTCGATCTTCGCGGATTCCTCCAAGCTCTCGGGTATACCCATAAAGGCGGTACGCATAATGATCAGGTTGAACGTGCTGATCGCGAACGGAATGATCGTCGACCAGAGCGAATCGAGCAGCCCTACCCCTTTGACAACAAGATACATAGGAATAAGTCCACCATGGAAGAACATCGTGAAAATAATAAATACCATAAAGCCATTGTTAAGCAGCACGTTTCTGCGGGACAGCACATAGGCGCCCAGCGCAGTCATGACCAAGTTGACGGACAAGCCGGCAATCACGATAAACAGCGTATTGCGGTAACCGATCATAATGCCGGGGTTCGCGATGACGCTCTTGTAAGCCTCGAGGCTAAAGCCAAGCGGCTTCCACAAAATCCCCTTATGGACAATGAGCTGCCCCGCGTCGCTAAAGGATGCGAAGAGCACATAGAGCAAGGGATACAACGTGACTACCACAAGAAAGATGAGAACCGCATAAATGCCGCCATCGAAAATTTTATCGAATACCGTGGACTTCTGTTTCATTTGCTTCACCTCACCATAAGCTGCTTTTGTTAACCTTGCGGCTGATATAATTTGCAGTAATCAACAGAACCAGATTGATTACGGAGTTAAACAGGCCTACTGCCGAGCTGTAGCTCCAGCCAAATTCGAGGAGCCCCTTGCGGTATACGAAGGACGATATGACGTCTGCCGTCTCGTATGTGATCGGATTGTACAGCAATATAATTTTCTCAAAGCCGACATTGAGCAGATTGCCCATACGAAGAATGAGCATGATTGCGATCGTAGGCATAATGCCCGGCAGCGTAATATAGAACATTTGCTTGATACGACTGGCGCCATCCATGCGCGCAGCCTCGTACTGCTCCACATCAATGCTCATTAACGCCGCGATATAGATGATGGACTCCCAGCCGATGCGCTGCCAAATTTCAGATAAAATATAGATCGGACGGAATAGCTCCGGCTTCTGCAGCATCGCTTGACCATCATAGCCAAAGAGCATAAGCAATCTATTGATAACGCCGTCAGCATTCGTAAAGTCGGTAATAATTCCGCAAATGACGACGAGCGAAATAAAATACGGCATATACGTAATCGTCTGCGCCACGCGCTTGAACGATTTGCTGCGAACCTCATTTATTAGCAGAGCCAATATAATCGGTGCGGGAAATTCAAAGATCAAGGAATAGAGGCTGATGACGATCGTATTTTTAAGAATCCGCCAAAAGTAATAGCTTTGAAAAAAATCGGAAAAATGCTTTAAGCCTACCCAATCGCTCCCCAAAATCCCTTTCATCGGGGAATACTCCTTAAAGGCTATCAATGCCCCATACATAGGCGCATAGTGGAAAATAAGATAATACGCGATAACGGGCAGCATCATCATATAGAGGTACTTATTCAACATGAAATCGCGGACGTATCGGTTTGCAATTTTTTGCGTATTCGCCATATGGTTCTCACCTCAATCCAAATTGAGAAAGAGGGCTTGTATTCAAGCCCTCTCTCCTGAGCTCTTATCCCTTACCGTTTGTTGTAGCGATCCAAAGCGGCTTGCTGAATTTCAATCGCGCGGTCCAGCTTGAGCGATTTCATTTTTTCAACGTAGCTTTCGTACTGATCAACAGGCTCCGAGCCTAAAATAATTTTTAAAGTCATTTCATCAACGAGCGTGTTGATATCATTCATGATCGTTGCGTATTCCGAGCTCTCCTCCGGCGTTGGCGTAATCGGCGGCAAGCTGTATTTGTCCGCATCCGTCTTCTGCCAAATGCCCACTGCGTCGCGCTGCGTTTGCAGAGCAAAGAACTGCTCGGCGTAACGTTTGTCTTGAATAAACGGCCCGTTGTAGCTGCCGCGAGCGTAAAGCGAAATCGCTTGTGCCGGTGCCAGCTTATCAGGGTTTTTCAGAAGCAAATCCGTATATTTCGGATATCCGTCCTCCAGGTTGTAGCTGACGCCCTCCGTACCGAAGTTAAAGAACATTCTGCCTTCCTCGCTATAGCCGTAATCCAGCATTTTCACTGCGAGAACAGGGTCCTTTGCCGTTGCAGAAATCGCCACCGTACCCTCTGATGCGTAAGCTTTATGCTTTTGCCCGAATTTAGGCGTTTCCCCTTTGTTCAAAACCGGGTAAGGCGCAGCTACCAATACCGCTTTCGGGTCATTGCCCTCAACGAGCGGCTGCCACTTGCCGATACCGCCGCCGGCATTGCCGACCGACGCGCCTGTCGCTCCTGATGCCATATTGCCATCCAATGATTTGGTATCCGCCGTAGCGATGTTTTTGTCCAGCAGGCCGTCGCCGTACCACTGGCTGAACAAGCTCAAATAATCTTTAAAGCCGCTTTCGGCAGGGCCGAATTTGACCGTTCCGTCCTCCAAATAGAAGCCGCGCGTAACGCCAAATGCTCCAATAAAGGCACCGTTGCCGGATTCATTAAAGAAACGCGGCTTGCTCACGACTGCGAAAGGCGCTGCTGCCCCCTTCTTCTCCTTAAACGCCGTAAGCGTTTTTGTCCAGTCCTCAATCGTCTCCGGTACCGGCAGTCCTAGCTCA
Organism: Paenibacillus sp. PL91; assembly: GCF_012935325.2. Taxonomy (GTDB): domain Bacteria; phylum Bacillota; class Bacilli; order Paenibacillales; family Paenibacillaceae; genus Pristimantibacillus. The sequence goes on along the minus strand of NZ_JABBYG020000014.1, from coordinate 134,339 downwards.
TCGAGCCAATCCTTACGAATGATCGGACCTTGGAATACGCGCAAATACTCGTCTCCTCTAATGAACGGGAACGCATAGTAGCTGCCGCTGTCGGTTTTGACCATTTTGTCGATGTCGGGATTTTCTTGTAAAAACTTCTTCAAGTTAGGCGCATGCTTGTCTATCAAATCATTCAGCTTCAAAATGTAGCCGTCTTTAATCGCTTTCTCAGGCCCCCCTGGGAAGTCGCCCAAATAGTTGTACTCAATCATATCCGGCAAATCGCCGGAGGCCAGCATGACGTTAAGCGCTTCTTTCGTTTGACCGGTTGGCGGCGCCGTAAATTCGAGCGGCACGCCGGTTTTCTTTTGCCAATCCTGGAAAAAAGGAATTTCGTCGTGTGTCGGCTTTATTCCAATCAGGTTGCCGTTAATTTCTCCCCAATAAGAAAGCTTCTTATCGGTCTTGATCGGATATACGGTCGCTTCCGTGCTTGCTTCTGTGTTATTAGTCGTACCAGCGTTCGTATTGCCGCCTGCCTTATCCCCTTGTGAAGAACAAGCGATCAACGACGTGCCTATCATCGTAAAGATTAAAGCAGAAGTTAGCATTCTCTTCATTTCGTAACCTCCGTAAATATTATGGTGAGATGCATCTCTTCCACAGATTAACGAAAACGCCAGGCTGCCGATATGAGCAAAATCAGAGATTGCGTAGCGATTTCTTGCTCGGGACGTAACGATTTATCCAAAGCAATAGACAAAATCGCAAATTCCGGTCATTTTCGCATAAAAAAGGCCCCTTGATCGCGGAAGGATCAAGGAGCCGAAGCTCATTTATGCTATTTTGGATTATTTCGAAATATCGATAAAGCCTTCGCCAAACACGTCCCGCACATCATGGATCGTTATAAAGGCATTTTTATCGACGGACTTCACAATTTTCTTCAGCTGGCTCAGCTCCTGCTTGCTAATGACAATATAAAGAATCTCCTTCGGCTTTTGCGTATAATGCCCGCGCCCGTAAATGACCGTAACCCCACGATCCATCACCACCGTAACCTGCTCAGCGATTTTGGCCTGTTCCTCGGAAATAATCGTAACCGCTTTTTTCGGATTCACGCCTTCAATGATGAAGTCCATCGTCTTCGTTCCAATATAGAGCATGACGATCGTGAGCATAAGCGCCTCCGACCCGATAATGAAATAAGAGGAGAATGCGACAATCAAGTCAAAAAACAGAAGCGCATAGCTAATGTTCCAGTCCAAAAACTTATTCGCGATTCTAGCCAAAATCGTCGTGCCAGCAGTCGTTCCGCCGACTCTTATAATCATGCCTATCCCAATTCCTCCGAACAAGCCTCCGAATACGGCATTTACCGTTCTTTCATCCGATGCAACGCTCCAGTCCACGGTTAAATGAAGGAACAGGGAATGAAACATAACGGCCGCAACGGTATAAATAATCGCTTTCTTATCCAAGAAGCGATAGCCCACAATAAGCAGGAACGAGTTGAAGATCAAGCTCATCAGCCACGGCGCCCATCCGAACACATAATATAAAATAATCGTTATCCCGGTAACCCCGCCTTCGCCAAGCTCGTTCGGAATAACAAATAAATTGATTGATAATGCAAAAATAAACGCCCCTACCATAATCATGAGCATATCCAGTGATATCTTCTTCATATTCAAACACCCTTCTTAACAATAAATGTAACTTACAGCAAATCCATCTTATCAGATAATGTATAGAAGCAGAAGGCTATCACGTTAACGCAAAAAAGGACATATCCCGATTGGGAGATGTCCTTTGTATGCTAGAGCTATCCAAGCCTATCCGATTTGGAGCTCCTTGGATTTTTTGATTTGCTTGCTTCTCAGCTGCCCGCAGGCTGCGTCGATATCCGTACCGTGCTCGAGGCGTACGCTGCAGCTGACGCCTTGCTTCTTCAGCGTATCATAAAATGCCCGTATCGTTTCGCGATCGGTTCTTTGGTACTGGCTATGCTCATCAACCGGATTGTAAGGAATTAGGTTGACGTTAGCCAGACTGCGCCGGTCGCCAATCAGCTCTGCAAGCTCCAGAGCATGCTCCCGCTGATCGTTAACATCCTTCAGCAATATATATTCGAGCGTAATTCTGCGATTGGTTTTCTCCAAATAATAATCGATCGATTCCATCAATTTCTCGATTGGAATGGCCCGGTTGATTTTCATAATTCGCGTTCTCAGCTCATTGTTCGGCGCGTGAAGGGAAACCGCAAGGTTAACCTGCAAATCGGAATCGGCGAACTCTTCGATTTTTTTCGCAAGTCCGCTAGTTGATACCGTAATATGCCTAGCTGCGATAGCAAGCCCCTTCTGGCTCTTGATAATGCTGATAAAATCGGACAGGTTCTCGAAATTATCGAACGGCTCGCCGATGCCCATAACGACAACGTGACTGACATGCTCATCCTGCTGCGCCTGATCCAGATGGATCTGCACCTTCATAATCTGCTCGACAATCTCGCCGCCTGTTAAATCACGGCTCTTGGCAAGCAAGCCGCTTGCGCAAAAGCTGCAGCCAATGTTGCAGCCAACCTGGGTGGTGACGCAAACGGACAAACCAAATTTATGTCTCATCAATACCGTCTCAATTAAATTGCCATCGCTCAGCTTGAACAAAAACTTATTCGTTCCGTCCGCTGATTGCTGCCTAGTATGCTCGCTAAGCGTTTGAATGACAAAATGGTCGGACAGCAATTGAATGCACTCTTCCTTCACATCGATCATATCTGTAAATGCCGTTACCCGCTTCCGGTACAGCCAATCCCATACCTGCGATGCCCGAAATTTCGTATATCCATGTCCAATTAGCCATTCCGTCAGCTGATCAAACGTTAATCCATATATGGACGCTTTATTCATGTCTTACCCTCTTTTCAAAACTTCAATATGCCATGCTGCTCTGCCTTACTAGCCGAAACAAACAATCTGCTTATTATTGTCCCAAAATTGCCTCATTAAAACAAGGGGAGATAGGCAGTTATTTAGCCAATACGCCAAAAAAACGGCTGACAAACGTATATCAGCCGCCTTCTATGGGATTTTAGGCTATTACTTGGACTCATCAAAAATAATGACCATCTTTTTGCTCGATTCATATTCCACCGATGAATCGAGCTGCTCGGATATAAAGCGAATCGGCAGGAAGGTGCTTCCCTTCTTCAATCGCATAGGCGCATCGTAAGCGACCGTTTTTCCATTGGCTGCCACTTTTTTCTCGCCTACGACCCATTTTATCGTTTTGCTCTTTTTGATAATCGTCACTTCCTGCTTGCCCTGGTTCCAGCTTACCGCTGCGCCTAGCTGCGTAGCGATAAATCGAATCGGCATATACGTGCGGCTGGCTGAAATAAACGGCGCATTCGTGAGTCTGTAGCTCTTTTCGCCAACAAATGCAGTAGCGCTCCCTACGACAAGCCGCTGCGTCGGTTTTTGCGGAGCCAAATAATCAGGGTTTAGTTTTTGGACTATTTTTGAAGTAACCGTTCCGGCGCGATCATCCAAGTAGTTATCATTCAAAATCAAGCCATGCCTTGGCGCGCCGGTATCAAAATGGAAATCGAACTTAAGATTCTGAATCGGCGACAGATCCCACACCCGGTTGCTGTACAAATACAAATAATTGAGCTCGGTCATCCCGCTTAGCGCCTCTAAGTTATAGACGAGGTTCTCATTCAAATCAATCGAATACAGCTTCGTCAGTTTTTTCAGAGGGGTTATATCTTTAATCTGATTATTCGCCGCTTGTATCGATCTCAAGTTCGTTATATTTTTAATTGGGCTAATGTCACGAATTTGATTCCCTTCAATATTGAGATGGCCAAGGCCCGTTAGTGCGCGAAGCGGCGCCAATTGGCTAATCCGATTATGGGATAGATCCAGAAGCTGTATCTTCACAAGCTTGCCAATAGCATCAATATTAGTAACGGCGTTTACATTTATTTTTAGGAAAAGCATATTTGTAGCAGCCGAAAGCGCATCGATATTGGATATTTTGTTATCCGTAACCGAAAGCGTATGCAGCCTCGGGAAGTTCCGCACAACGTCCAGCGACGTTATTTGATTGCTGCTAACCAAGAGCTCTACCATATCCTTCATCGCCGCTAAGCCTTGAATGCTCGCAATGCTGTTGCCCGATAGATTCAAACCGCGCATGCTTGTCATTTGCTGCAAGGGCGATACGTCCGATATTTTATTATTCGATAGGTTCAAGTGAGTCAGATTGCTTGCGTGCTCCAGCCCGCTTAGATCAGAAATTCCTTTGTTCGACAAATCGACCACGGTGAGCTTTTGCAGATCCTCGGCGGTGAGCGATTCCCCGTTTTCTTTCTTTACGATTCCTTTCAGGCTATCCTCTAATAGCTTATCCTTAAAAACGACATCGGTTCCCGATGGCTCCATAAGAGCGTGTGGGGTATAGGCTAGGCATACCGCAAGAAGAACAATAACGCCTGTGAGAAAAAGCCTGCCGATTCTGTTCAATGTTCCAACCACCTTATACTTTATATGGATATAATCTTATATTTTCAGATATAAAAAGGCTACCATAGGCTGGAGCTGCAAACGAATTAGTATTTTCTCATGATTAGGCGTTATCCAAGCAAAAAAGCCTTCAAAACCGCCTCGATGAGCGGCTTTGAAGGCTATGTATTTCTAAAGGCTCTGCTTCTCCAAGTTCAGCTCGAGCCGTACCGTTAGATCGTTTTCGGTATCCAATACGACAGTATGCGGATTTTCCATGCCAAAATCAGAAAATTGCACGGTGGTTGTCCCCGATAGCTTGAGCGTATTATCGCTGTACAAAGCCTGTGAGGCAAACGTAACATCCTTAGTCTGCCCTTTCACCTCCAAAGTACCGGCAATCGTAAGCGGAACCGTCTCTCCTTCCTTCCAATCGCTCTTTACATTTTCGAATGACTTGACCTTAAAGGAAGCATCCGGGTAATTTGCGACGTCAAGAAACTTTGCTTCCTTTATATGTGAATCCCTAGTCGGGTTGTCAGAGGTAACGGACGCCAGATCAACGACCCCCTCCCCACTCATCACGCTCGGATTTTCGAGATCGACCAGCCAAGAGCCTTCCACGGCATTCATAGAGAAGTTGACTTCTTCCTTAGAGGTTTTGACGGAAAAATACACGTTAGATGGCTGTGCAATGGACCAGGTTCCATTTAATGCATCCGCAGATACGTCTACGCTTGCAGCTTGTGCTGGTGCACTAGCCGGTATGACCTCCTGAATCTCGACTCGGTTGCCGACAAAATAATCATACGCTATAAATCCCCCAATAAGCGCAACTACCCCAATGCTTGATGCAATAAGGACAATCCCTTTCTTCTTCAATTCTTCCACTCTCCTCCTCGTTTTTATCTTTCGACTGGCTCAGTATAGCAGAGCAATATGTCGATAACGTGTCCAAAAATTAGGCGAATTTTTCACTGTAAGCCGCATTATTTCCATTGTATAATGGGCGTAGCTAGGTGAGAGGAAGGGAAATCATGAAGTCTATTCTGGTCGTTGAAGATGAAGCACCTATCTATCGCGTGCTTGCGGCATATTTAAAAAAAGCGGGCTTCGACGTCATCCATGCTACAGACGGTCAGGAAGCGCTTGATCTATTCGGGAGCGCACAGCCCCAGCTCGTTCTGCTTGATGTCATGATTCCGGTCCTCGACGGATGGAGCGTGCTGAGGCGCATTCGCGAGCAAAGCAGCTGCCCGATTATAATGCTGACGGCACGCGGCCATATCGATGAAAGGCTGAATGGGCTTAATGAAGGGGCTGACGATTATATGTCCAAGCCATTTGTGCCCGAGGAAGTCATCGCGCGCGTGCAGGCCGTGCTTCGCAGGCCATCGCGCTGGCTCGTCGCAGAGAGCAGCCGTCTGTTCGGCACGCTGCATGTGGACTTTGCTGCAAGGCGCGTATGCTTAACAGGCGTAGAGATCGCACTTATGCCAAGAGACTTGCAGGTGCTGCTATTCCTTGCGGAAAACCCCAACCGTTCCTTTTCCAGAGAGCAATTAATAGAACATATTTGGGGTATGGATTATGAAGGCAGCGATCGGGCCGTCGATCTTTCCATCAAACGATTGCGTCAGGCGCTTACCCATTGGCCGGAGTCCGAGGGGGAAATCCGAACGTTAAGAGGAACGGGGTACCAGTTTTGGATAAACGAATAAAACAAACCTCGATTCTTACCTATTGGACTTTACGGTACCTGATCATTCTGTTTCTAGGGCTGCTCTTTGTCGCTACGGTCTCCTTCTACCTGCTCCATCAGACGACCAAAATGAACAACCTTCAGATGACACGTCTGTTCGGACAAGCAATAGCGCTTCAGGCTGTTGGGCCTGAGGGCAATTTGCGGCTTTCCTCGGATATCGACCATGTCATTGATTACCGCAAGAAGAACTATAATTTGAATGAGTTAAATGTCATCCTAATAAATGCCGAAAATGACGTTTGCTTTACGCAGCCGAAGCTTAGCCCCTACGAGATCAAGAAGAAGCTCTCCGATGATCTTTTGTCGGCTAGGCAAGAGAGCTACTTTACGGTGGTCACGCCTATCATGTATGGCACAAAAGTGATTGGCCAGGTCATCATCCTTCAATCCCAGAAGGCTTTGTCCTTCTCCGCTAAGGAATATACGATGCTGGCAGCACTGCTCATTGGGCTAACTGCATTTGGGTGGCTGACGATCTACCTGCTCTCTCGAAAGCTGTCGCGCCCGATCCGGGAGGTTGCCGCTGCCGCTCGCCTTGTCAGCCATGGACAGTATGATATCCAACTGGATAATCGGGCCAAGGAAAAGGAAATATCCGATCTTATCGTTTCGTTTAAAGAAATGGCGGTTCGGCTCAAGCAGTTGGAGGAATGGAAGGCTCTTCTGCTCGCCGGAGTAACCCATGAGCTGAAAACACCGGTTACCTCGATTAAAGGCTTGCTCCATGCCGTTCGCGAGGAAGTCGTAGAGAAGAAGGAGTCCGAGGAATTTCTTGATATCGCTCTGCATGAAACCGAACGGATGCAGATTATGATTGAGGATTTGCTGGATTACAACGCATTTGCAACCGGCTCTATCGAAGTGCGCAGCGACGTCTTGAACGCCAATCAATTGATTACAGAGATTGCCTTCCAGTGGAAGATCGGACGGATGGAGGACGAGGTCGAGCTCGAGCTTGTCTTGCCGGAAAACGAGGTTTTTATAGTCGGAGACACCTCGCGCATTCAGCAGATTCTGATCAATTTGTTCAATAATAGCCTTCAAGCCAAAAAACCGAGCCTTCATGCGAGCATCCTTGTTACGCTTCGCGCGCATGGAACAGCTTGGGCTGAAGTGGAGGTTAAGGACAACGGAGTGGGCATCCCTCTCACGGAACAGCCCTTTGTATTCGAGCGTTATTTTCGAGGAGAGCTTAAGAAGCTCAAAACTCGCGGATTAGGACTCGGGCTGACCTTCAGCAATATTTTGGCGCATGCCCTTGGCGGTGAGATTCAGCTGAAGGAAAGCTCTGATGAGGGCACAACCTTTGTCTTGCGATTAAGGATGGACGATAGACAAGGAAAATAGGATGGGCATGGAGCAAAGCTCTGCTCTAGCTTCCCCCGAATAAAGAGGAGCGTCAAGGACCGGGTATGCGTCCTTGACGCTTTTTTTGTTTGATTACAGTTGCCGATGTGTATATTTTCAACCTGATAAAGTTGATTTTTTAACGTTTACGAAAGCGCTTTCGATTGCTATACTGTGGATGAAATTAACAAATATAGCGATTTAGGAGAAAAATCGAAAACCCATTTCCCGATTTATGAATACGCTTACAATGGAGGGAAACCCTTCTTTTGTAATAGACTATACCAAGCGAAGAGGAGGGGATTTATTTTTAGAATTGCGTGATGGAGCAAGAAAGAAACAAACTCCGTATTCTGCTGGCTTCTTTACGAATCACCATCATTCATTCAACTTAAGGAGTGACGATAACATGTTAACCTCATTCAAAAAAAGCTATGCCCTCGCTTTATTAGCTCTTATTATGGTTGTACAAATGACTCTGCTTCCCGCCGGCCGCGCCGAAGCCGCTGCTGATTACGCGCTTGCTTCCGACCGAGCCTATACTTGGCTGAAGGCGCAGCAGGATTTGACCGCGGGCTTTGCTGCTGACGGCATGGTTGACAGCTTCGACGATTGGTGGAATGCAAACGACCGCGTTCAGATCGTTTATACTTACGACCAAGCCGTTGCGGCAATTGCGTTCATGCTGAAGAATGACCGCGTGCGTGCAGAGAAGCTCTTGAACAAAATGGCCCAATTCCAAGATGCGGATGGCTCCTGGATTAATTCCTATTGGTGGAACGGCGCAGGCGAGGAAATCCGGAAGCATGTCGGACCCGTCGCTTGGATGGCAATGGCCTTTATGGCGCATGAGAAAAAATATGGCTCCACGACATACCGGCCTTATGTGAAGAAGGCGCTCGATTGGATCGTTACCTTCCAAAAGGCAAATGGAGGCATTTCCGGAGGCACGACGACATGGGATGTGCCAGGCACGGTGACAAACGAGGTATGGACCTCCACTGAGCACAATCAGGATGTATACAATTTGCTGAAATATTACGCGAACATATTCCCGGATCGTACGGCTTCTTACAACAATGCAGCGACTGGGGTCAAATCGTTTTTGGACAATGTCGTTTGGAATGACACGCTAAAGCGTTGGAATGGCGGCTGGAAAAACGATACGAACCTGATTGATCCTGCCGTTCCGATGGACGTAAACCCTTGGGGCGTACTCGCTTTGGGACTGTCGGGCACACGCGATTACAAGCAATCGCTTGCGTACGTTGACAATGCAAACGGAACGGGCACGACTTCAAGTCCAAAGTACGTGCAAACGCTGACTTATGACGATGCAGGCAACTTAATGACCGCTTATGATTTCGACTGGCAATATGACTGCGCGGCAGCAACTACGCAGACAGGCGCGCCTAACGGACAGAAATGCGCGGATATTTGGCTCGAAGGCTCCGCCTTTATGTCAACGGCGCACTTTATGAACGGCAATACAGCGAAAGCGGATTCGATTCTAGACGAGATGATCAAGAAGCAGGGCACGAGCGGTACGCTGCTTGGCGGCTTGCCCTATTCGCTTAAAGGATCTAACAATAACTACTGGAAAATGAGCCAGCAAAACTGCGTATCCAGCACAGGCTGGCTAATCCTTGCCATAGCACGCTTCAACCCATTCACGGGCGATACGATAACAGGCGGTGGTGGTGGCGGAGTCGTAACGCCAAGCATAAGCAATCTTAGCCCAGCATCGGGTGCTGCCGGAACGAGCGTGACGATAACTGGCTCAAACTTTGGCGCGACTAAAGGGACGTCAACTGTGAAATTCGGCGCAGCAACAGCGACAACAACAGCTTGGTCTGCGACATCCATTACCGCGACTGTACCGGCTGGTCTTGCCGCAGGCGCAGCTAACATCACGGTAACGGTTAACGGAACGGCAAGCAATGCTGCTGCTTTCACAGTGACGACCGGCTCAGGCGGCATTTCATCTAATGTACTGTATATTCGTTCAGGCGCAGCTCTTAGTTTTACTGCTGGCACAGGTACGGCTAATGATGCCATTACGAGCGCAGGCGGCACGAACCACGATGGCTCGCCGGCAAACGAGCGAACTTATACGATTAGCGGCATCAACGGAACTTACGATTCTTCCAAGTCGACCGCATTCGATTTGTTTGTAGATGCGGGCACGACAGTAGGCAACGGCGTACAAGTGCAGATCATTTTTGACTTCAACGGCAACGGGACAGCGCTTCGCACCGAGACCTACAACTATTTTGCGACCAATCCGGTAACCGACTGGGAGACTTACACGCAGACGAAAGGAATCAAAACGACATCCGGTTCATTCGCCAATATGGTAAACGGCAGGATTACGATTAAAGTATGGAACGCTATCGGCAATGGAGGCTCCTCCCTGCGCGTAGATGCATCGACAGCGAATGGACAGCAGTCTAAGCTCAGCATTCCGTTTCATTAATTTTTCTATATCGAATACAATCCAAACAAAATAAAGGCAGCCAACATCCACGCGGATGTTGGCTGCCTTTTATTTGCCTGCTGTACGATTAAACATCTCCGGCTATTTAGACGGGTTCGTTCTCTGATACACCCTCTCCGGCCTTCCGACTGTCCCGTATGAAATATCTGCGATCATTTCTCCTTTGCCTACAAAATATTCCAAGTAGCGCCTTGCGGTCGTACGGCTAAAGCCGGCCCTCTTGCCAAGCTCCTCCGCCGTCAGCACCTCGGGGCAGCTCTGAATGATGGCCAGGATCTTCTCGCTCGTTATTTTATCGATGCCTTTAGGAAGATACGCGTCCTTGTCGCCTCTCTCGTTCGTGCCCCATAGCAGCTGATCGATGCCTTCTTGATCCACTTGTTTATTGGCTCCTCCGAGAAGCTGCATCTGCTGATGGTATCGCTGATAGGTTTTAAGCTTCTCTTGAAACCGCTCGAAGACGACCGGCTTAATCATAAAATCGTACACGCCTCCGCGAATGGCTTCACGCACCGTATCGAATTCCTTCGCAGCCGTAATAATAATGACATCGGTTAGCGGATTATTCTGCTGAATATGCTGCAGCAGCTCAAGGCCATTCATATCGGGAAAATAAAGATCGAGCAGCACAAGATCCGGCTCCAAAATGTCCAAATGCTCATCCGCCTGCTGCTTATCCGTAGCAATGCCCACCACCTCGAAGCCCTCGATCTTTTCTACGAAACGGCGGTTAATTTGTGCAATGCGAAGATCATCCTCAATGATGAGTACTCGTATCATAGCTATCTCCCCCTATCTTAGGAATTACGACGATAAAAGCAGCGCCCCCCTCTGGGCGGTTGCGGAAGCCGATCGTTCCCCTTAACTGCTGCACCGACTGCTGCACATTCGATAAGCCAAAGCCGCGATGCGACTCCCGCTTCGTGGAAAATCCAACCTCGAAGAGGCGACCTGCATCCTCCTCCGCAATGCCAGTGCCATTGTCGGAGATTTCAATGGTCAAATGAAGGCCTGCATCGCTGAGCAGCACCGTAATCTGCTTCGCTTGAGCGCTGGAAGCAAGCACGGAATCAAACGCGTTATCGATTAGATTGCCGATAACCGTGACGAGCTGATTGCGGCTGACTGCGCTGGGAATCGATCTGAAGGAGCTCCTTCTGTCGATTTCTAGATTTACCTTCAGCTCATTGGCGCGGTTGAATTTGCCGATTAGAATGCCCCCAATAATGGGATCTGGAATTTCGTGAAGCAGAAATTGAATCAGATTCTGATGCACATCCGTTTCATGGGTAATGAGATCCATGGCCTCTTGATAGGATTCCAGCTGGATGAGCCCATAAATCGTATAGAGCTTATTGGAATATTCATGCGACTGTGCGCGCAGCGCCTCCGTATAGCGCTTCACTTGGGTCAGCTCCTCGGTTAAGCGAAGCAGCTCCGACTTATTGCGGAAGCTTGATACCGCCCCGACAACCTGCTGCTGATGATTAAATATCGGCAGTCGATTCACCACCACGATATTTTCATTAATGACCATCTCTTGATCTCTCTCCGCCTCGCCTGATTTGATCACCTCGAGCAGCCGCGACTCCGGTATGATGTCTTTCACATGCCGCCCGGTAATCTCCAGCCTTTCATCCGGATCGATGAGCTTTAATGCCGTTTGATTGACAAGCGTAACGGTTCCTTCCGTATTAACGGCGATAATGCCCTCGTGAATGGTTTCAAGAATAGCTCTTTTCTCCTGATACAGCATGCCGATCTCCTTGGGCTCAAGCCCATGAATGGATCGTTTCACGCTATTGGCAATCGCGATCGCGCCGCCGCAGCCAACCATCAGCGCGATAGCCGCAAATAAGATCATCGCGTTGCGATAGGCTTGTGCCGAAGCTTCTATGTCTTTGACTAGAATTCCCACCGATACGATTCCTATAATTTGATTTTGATCGTTATAGATCGGCGTCTTCCCTCGCAAGGAGGGCCCCATGGACCCTACTGCTTTGGAAATAATCGATTGGCCCTGCAGCACAGGCCCATTGTCCCCGCCAACCATTTCCTTGCCGATTCGATCCGGTATAGGGTGCGCATAACGGATGCCCTCCTTATTCCCGATTACGATGTACTCGGCATCGGTCTCCATCCGTATTTTTTCTACAATCGGTTGGATGGTCGCTGATGGGTTCTCATCCTCAAACGCATCCACAATGACATCCATTAACGCTACCGTCTTCGCTATTTTTAAGGCGGAGGAGCCTACACTCTTCTCCAAGTTATTCACGAGCATTCTTTCAAAGCTGAAGGTCAATGCGATAATAATGATGAATAACAGACTGCCTATCAGCAAAATAAGCCTTGTTTGTAATCGCATACATTTTCCTCCTTGGCAAAACATTTATCTGATCGAGGATTCAGTTTCTCTATTGTAAGCTACATGCTTGCCGGAATATAGACCTTAGTGTCCCTTGTGCCCATAATTTATATGAACAAAATTAACAATATAATTGTTTTTCAACTTATATCGTTATTCTTCTCAAGCCAAATACGCGATGCTAATATGAATGCATAGATCAGGTAAGCGCTTTCATAAATCTGGCGTTACCTGTTTGACTCCAAAGGAGGAATAGAAATGAGACTGAAATCTGCTCATTGGAAAACGATAGTAGCGTCCGCATTAGTCGCGGTTAGCCTTACAGCTTGCGCATCAAATGGCGGGGGCGGGAGCTCAGCTGATTATCCGAAAAAGCCATTTATTATAACAGCCCCTTCAGGAGCCGGCGGCGGATGGGACAAAACGGCAAGGTCTCTAGCCAAGGTGCTGGGCGAAACGAAGCTGATCGAACAGACAATAACGGTTGAGAACAAGCCCGGCGGCGGCGGCACCGTATTTCTCGGAGAATACGTGGCGAAAGACAGCGACGACCCTTACAAGCTGTTTGTAAGCTCGCCTCCGCTTCTCATCAACAATCTCAAAAAAGAAGGAAACAGTCCTTACGGATACAAGGATGTTACTCCTTTAGCGCAAATCACGAAGGACTTTGGCGCAATCGCGGTAAACGCTACTTCCAAATACAATGATCTAGCGGCGCTGATTGCCGATATCAAGGCAGATCCTACAAAGGTTACGCTTGCAGGCGGATCGGCTCCGGGCTCCATGGACCATTTGATCAGCGTGCTGCCAGCCTTCAAATCAGGCGTTGATCCGAAAACGGTGAAATACTTGTCCTATGACGGAGGCGGCGAAGCCATTGCCGCTTTGCTCGGCAACAATGCCGATGCGATCGGCACCGACATTTCCTCGCTCGGCAGCTACTTGAAGGCCGGCAAGATCAAAATTCTTGCGGTTACCTCCAACGAGCGATTGGGCGGCGACTTTAAAGATATTCCTACGCTAAAAGAGCAAGGGCTTGATGCGGAATTTACGATATGGCGCGGCGTATTTGGCCCGAAAAACATGACTAAGGAGCAGGCAGCATTTTGGGACAGCAAGCTGAAGGAGCTTTCTGAGAATGAAACGTGGCAGAAAGAGCTCACGGCAAACGATTGGGCAAGCGACTACAAAAATGCCGCTGACTTCAAAGCCTTTCTCGATGAGCAAGAAGGCGATGTACAAGAGCTGCTGACGGCGCTCGGCATGCAAAAATAATCGAATCAACAAGGGAGGAGGCTGGTCTTCCTCCCTTTCCGTTTCCTTAACTTCATTACAGGAGGTGCGCATCATGAATAAAGTGTTCGATCGCTATGCCAGCATCCTTTTTCTGCTGCTAGGTATCGGGTTTATGTGGAAAAGCACGGAAATTAGCGCAGCAGCCTACGGCAGCACGGTAGGCCCGAATATTTTCCCCTTTGCCCTTGGAGCACTGCTCGTCATTTTAAGCCTGCGCTTATTTTATGAAGTATTGAAGGCTAAAGACTCGGGCAGACGGGAGGGGAAGCTCGACTACAAACGATTTCTAATCATCTTTGCTGCAGCATTCCTGTATGCCTTTTTCTTAGAAACGATCGGCTATCTCATTGGAACATTCCTCTTCCTGCTAATCAGCTTTCAAGTGCTCGAACGAGGAAAGTGGATCAAATCGATTTTGATCTCCGGACTTTTTTCCGCAGGTGTATATATCATCTTTGTCGTCATACTGGAAGGCTCCATGCCGGGCTTCCCGTCTTGGCTATCGTGAATTCGGAGGTGGATGAATGGAAACATTACAATTACTAGCGGATGGCTTTGCTACCGCCTTTCAATGGCATAATCTATTGTTCGCCTTCGTAGGCGTCTTAATTGGCACCGCTGTCGGGGTGCTTCCCGGCATAGGCCCGATGAGCGGCGTTGCCTTGCTTATTCCGATAACCGCATCCATGACCGGCGGACTGCCGCCGGAAGCGGCGGCAACCAGCTCCATTATTCTCCTTGCCGGCGTTTATTACGGAGCGATGTACGGCGGCTCAACGACATCCATTCTGCTCAATACGCCGGGTGAATCCTCTTCGGTTGTGACCACCTTGGATGGCTATCAGATGGCGAAGCAAGGCCGTGCCGGTGCTGCCTTATCGATCTCCGCGATCGGTTCTTTTGTAGCTGGCGTATTTGCTGTCATCGCGCTTATCGTGCTGGCAGAGCCTTTATCGAATGTTGCGATTAAATTCGGCCCATCCGATTATTTCTCCTTAATGCTGCTTGGGCTATGCGCCGTCAGCGGCTTGGCGGGCAAGTCGATTACGAAAGCGTTAATTATGACGGTGCTGGGCTTGCTGCTCGCAACGATCGGGATGGATACGGTATCTGGCGTTGCCAGGTTTACGTTTGGCATGCCGCTGCTCTATTCCGGACTTGAATTTCTAACGATTGCGGTCGGACTGTTTGCTTTGGGCGAGGTGTTCAAGACCATCCTCGAGAGTGACTATACCGCTGGAGCAACGACAAAGATTGGACGTATTTTCCCGACGAGGAAGGATTTGAAGGACAGCGCCGGGCCGATTGCCCGCGGCTCGATTTTGGGTTTCTTTATTGGTATTCTGCCTGGCGCAGGCGCTACCTTGGCTTCATTCTTCAGCTACATTATGGAGAAAAAGCTAAGCAAAAACCCCGAGAGCTTCGGCAAAGGCAACATCGCTGGCGTAGCAGCTCCAGAATCAGCGAATAACGCCGCATCCGGCGGTGCCATGATCCCTTTGCTCACGCTTGGCATCCCTGGATCAGGTACAACCGCTATATTGATGGGTGCTTTGATTATGTATAACATTCAGCCAGGCCCTTTGTTATTTGAGGAGCATCCGCAGGTCGCTTGGGGACTGATTGCCAGCATGCTCGTCGGAAACCTGCTTCTGCTGGTATTGAACATGCCGCTTGTGAAGGTGTTCGCCAAAATCATTCAAACACCGGCCAAATATCTTATTCCGATCATTATTGCGATTTCGATCTTTGGCGTATATGCCGTTCAAGCCCAGGTATTTGATCTGATGCTGCTGCTTGGCTGCGGTGTTGCCGGCTTCTTTCTTGCTCGGAATGATTATCCGCTCGCACCACTTGTGCTTGGCCTTGTTCTAGGGCCGATGATTGAGAACAATATGCGCAGAGCGCTGACGACCTCTAACGGCGATTTTATGATTTTTGTACAGAAACCGCTTTCGCTCGTATTCTTAATCATCGCGGCGCTTTGGATTTTGATTCCCATTCTATTGAAGAAAAAAGGAAAAGAAGTTGTCCTCAACGAGGAAGGCTAACGCTAGATTGCCATAAACACACTTCAGATGGAGGTAGCCATGGAAAACAATAGGCACGGCGGGAAAAGCATTATTGTCAGGCTCGAAATGAACACGAATGAGGTACATTTCGGCCGAGTTGCATCGTCCATATTCGAAGCTGGCGGAGATATCGTGGCCATCGACGTCATTCAGACTAGTCAAACGGTTTCGGTCCGCGATATTACGATAGCCGTAACCGATTCGATCGATATCGATATTATTACAGACCGCATTAAGGATATGAGCGGCGTGCGGCTGATCAACCTATCTGATCGAACCTTTCTGCTCCATCTTGGCGGCAAAATCGAAACGAAGCTGAAATCACCGATCCAGAACCGCGATGACCTGTCCCGGGTATATACGCCTGATGTAGCCCGCGTCTGCATGGCCATTCACGATGAGCCTAGGAAAGCATTTACGCTTACCATAAAAAGAAACACCGTTGCCGTTATATCGGATGGGAGCGCTGTGCTAGGGCTTGGCAATATCGGCCCCTATGCCGCCATGCCCGTCATGGAAGGGAAATCGATGCTGTTCAAGCAGCTCGCAGACGTCGATTCCTTTCCCATCTGCTTGGATACACAGGATACCGAACAAATTATAGCCATTATCAAAGCTATCGCTCCCGGCTTCGGCGGCATTAATCTGGAGGATATTTCATCGCCCAGATGCTTTGAAATCGAGCAAAGGCTTCGCGAGGAGCTGGACATTCCCGTCTTTCATGATGATCAGCACGGCACTGCCGTCGTGCTGTATGCCGCTCTCATCAATGCCTTGAAAATCGTGAACAAATCCATTCATGAGATTAAGGTGGTGGTGTGCGGGATCGGGGCAGCCGGAATCGCCTGCAGCAAAATTTTATTATCGGCAGGCGTTAAAGACATTATTGGGGTGGACCGGCAAGGCGCTTTGGCTGCAGGAATCGACTATGACAACAAGATGTGGCAATGGTATGCGGAGAATACGAACCCGAATCGCGTGCAAGGCTCTTTGCATGAAGTGCTTCGAGGTGCGGACGTATTCATCGGACTTTCCTCAGGAGGATTGCTAAGCCGGGAGGATGTGATGACGATGGCGGACAACCCCATTGTTTTTGCAATGGCAAACCCCGTGCCCGAGATCAAGCCCGAGCAGGTTGAAGATATTGTCGCAGTGATTGCGACCGGCCGCTCCGATTATCCAAACCAGATAAATAATGTCCTCTGTTTCCCTGGTATATTCCGTGCCGCCTTGGATTGCAGAGCAACGACTATTAATGAAGAGATGAAGCTAGCCGCTGCTGAGGCCATCGCCTCTGCCATCTCCGATGAAGAAAGAAGCCGCCATTACATTATTCCAAGCGTCTTTAATCAGAATGTCGTGAAAGCGATCCGCGATCTCGTCATTCAAGCAGCTATTAAGACAGGCGTCGCACGAAGAATACCGCGTGAGTATAGATAATTCGCCAATCCTACATGTTGAACGGAGGTTATAGCATGAGCTCTAACATTCGAGCAATCGTCGATATTAATCAAACAGCCGCCGAATATAAATCAAGCATCGTACTCCGCATCAGCGACAACAAATACATCGATGTCAAAAGCATTCTTGGCCTAAGCTTCACCCTTTACCAAAACCATGAATATAAATTAGAAATTCACGGCCCGGATGAGACGGAAGCAAAACACGCCATGGTTGAAGCATTCAAGAAGCATCATCTTTATGTGCAGGTTAACGAGTAAGTGGCTTCTAATAAAAAAAAATAGCGGCGCTGCTCTCCAGAAGGAGAGCAGCGCCGCTCTACATTAAAACCGAAGCGGTTATGGCAGGTCTCGGATGCCTGTATTCGCTTTCACTAAAATCTCGTCGTATTTCGCATCATCCCGCTTAGAGGATAATAGCGTTCCAACTATCGCGCCTAAGAAACCTAAGGGAATCGAGATAATGCCTGGATTGGTTAGATCGAAAATCGGTTCGCCGACCAAAATCGCTTTCCCAGCTACAGGGTTCCATACGTTAGGGCTGATCGCCACCAAAATAATCGCACTTAGCAGTCCTGTCAGCATGCCGGTAACCGCACCCGCTGTGTTGAATCTTCTCCAGAAGACGGTGAAGATAAGGACCGGCAGGTTCGCGCTCGCTGCAACCGCAAACGCTAATGCCACAAGGAAAGCCACGTTCATTTTCTGAGCAAACAATGCGAGAATAATGGATAGGACCGCAACGCCAACGGATGCCAGTCTAGCCATGCGCACCTGTTCTTTCTCCTTCACATCACCTTTTTTAATAATGTGGCTGTAAAAGTCATGCGCAAACGCAGATGCCGCAGAGAGCACCAAGCCGGCAACGACAGCCAGAATAGTTGCGAAAGCAACCGCTGAAATAAACGCAAACAGGAATTCGCCGCCTAGTGCCTTAGCTAGGAGAGGAGCGGCCATGTTGCCAGCAGCATTTACTTCTACAATCGCAGCCTCACCGACGAATGCCGCGGCGCCAAAACCGAGAAACAGCGTCATCACGTAGAACAAGCCGATAATCCAAGTCGCCACGACAACCGATTTTCTTGCCGTTGGCGCGTCTTTTACGGTAAAGAATCGAATTAAGATATGAGGCAATCCCGCAGTACCCAATACAAGCGCTATATTTAGTGAAATCGTATCCAAGCTGTTTTTGAATTTATTGCCTGGATTCAAGAAAGCTTCCTTGAGCGGCGTTGCAGTACGCATCTCATTAAACATATGGCCGATATTGAAGTCGAATTTGGAGAAAACAATCATGGAAATGATAAACGTACCACCTACCAGCAGCACGCATTTTATAATTTGTACCCAGCTTGTTGCGGTCATACCGCCAAAAACGACGTAGACCGTCATCAGCACGCCTACTATTAGCACCGCCGATGTGTAGCTAAGGCCTGGGATTAGAAGCTTGATGAGGGCACCCGCTCCGACCAGTTGGGCAATCATATAGAAAATGGATATCACAATCGAATTTAGTGCCGCGACTCCGCGAATCTTCTTGTTATTGAATCGCTC
Organism: Paenibacillus sp. PL91; assembly: GCF_012935325.2. Classification (GTDB taxonomy): domain Bacteria; phylum Bacillota; class Bacilli; order Paenibacillales; family Paenibacillaceae; genus Pristimantibacillus. The sequence continues at coordinate 115,490 of NZ_JABBYG020000014.1, read as the reverse complement.
CGCGATCATGTCTGCCATTGTATACTTTCCCAAATTCCGCAGCGGCTCGGCTACGAGATATAGGACGACCAAATAGGCGACGAGAAACCCGATGCTATAGAAAAATCCGTCAAATCCATATAACGCGACCATCCCGGCAATGCCAAGGAAGGAAGCGGCGGACATGTAATCGCCTGCAATAGCTAGTCCATTCTGCCAGCCGGTCAATCCACCTCCAGCTGTGTAAAACTCACTCGCTGTTTTTGTTTTTTTGGAAGCATAATAGGTGATGACTAGCGTACCAAGCACGATGACCAAAAACAACAGGAATGCTGTATTCATAGATCAGCCGCCTTCTTTCCCCGTATGATGAACTTCGCTCTTGATCTGGTCACACATGTTGTCAAACTCGACTGACTTCCTGCTATAGAGAGAACATAAGACCCAAGTCATTATAAACTGGGCAAATGCAAATACCCAGGCCCAAGAAATCGAACCAATAGCAGCATTATTCAATACTTTAAAATAAGACGTTAAAATGGGAAGGGTAAAATAGAATGCGAGAAAAAAAACGGTGATTGGTACGATGAACCTTTTCTTCTTAGCCATCAGCTTGACGAACAGCTGAGATCGGGCGATATCGCTGTAAGTGAGTTTGCCCTTCTGCAAAAGAATCCCTCCCTGATTAAGGAAATTATGTTTTTGTAAGCACTTTAATTATATCTCGACTCTTGAATTAGCACATTATTTTGGCGTGAAATGTCGAATTTCATGCCCTAAATACAAAAAAACAGTCCTGAACGGACTGTTTCTCCAACTGGGATGTTATTTTCCCTGTAATAACAGGAGCATATCTTTAATCTCATTTCGGGATACGGGAATTTTTGTCTGCTCGGGAAGCTTAATAACAGCGTTGTATGCGCCGTTAAACCAGGGCTCGATCTCCTGAATGAAATTCAAGTTCAACAAATAACTGCGATGCGGTCTGAAAAATGCCGATCCAAGGCGGTGTCCCAGCTCATGGAGCGTTTGCTTCGATGTATATGAACGACCGTCTGCCATGTAGATACGGGTGTATTTCTCCTCCTTAACCGCATACACGATCATATCTGTATCCAGAACCATGATTCGATCATAGCCCTCAACAAGGAGCTTGCTGTGTGTTAAGCGGCAGCCCTCCTTCGCTGGAACAGCAGCATCTTCATTAAATTCGTTCTCCACTTGCTTTCTCGTACCCGATTTCCGCTCGCGGAGTCGATCTATGGTCTGACGAAGCCGCTCTTCCCCATAGGGCTTGAGCAAATAATCAATCGCGCCGATCTCGAAAGCCTCCAGAGCATATTGCTCGCTGGCTGTTGTAAAAATAACGAAAGGGTGAAAATCGAGGTCATGAAGGAGGCGTGCCGTTTGAAAGCCATCTATGCCCGGCATCTCGATGTCCAGGAATAGAGCATCCGGCTTGAAGTCCCGAACGTGCTTAACCGTCTCCATCCCGCTGGATGCAGTTGGCAAAAGCTCAATATCCAGCTCCTTAGATAACAAGCCAATGAGCTTTTCCTTTGCCAAATGCTCATCTGCCGCGATTAGGACCCGAAGCTTCATGCTGCATTCCCTCCGTTATCTCGTTTGATCACTATTCTGGCATTCGATTTTCAGACGCTTGGCGTTATTTAGTATTTCCGAAAAGGGCTCCATACATGACGATTCAGATGGTGCAAGAACGGAATCTTAGGGCATCCGATAGCCGATGCCCTATAATCAGTTGCTATTATAATTTGCGTTCGAACGTAAACTTGGCACGATCGCCTCTAAATATTTCATGTGAATATTCGACTGGTATATTGCCTGTCGAGTAAGTGACCGTATTCAGAAGAAGGCTTGGAGCCCCTATGGGAGCGCTCAAATGCTTGCTGATGGCTTCATCGATTAAGATAGGCTCAATCGATTCTACGCAGTGGGACAGCTGAATAGAAAATTTCTCTCTCATCAGCGCGTACAGAGAACCAGAGCATTCTTCCTTCGTAAGTCCCGGCGTCACCTTCCATGGGATATAGGTGATGGAGAATAATAAGGGGAGGCCATCTGCATATCGTATTCTTTCCAGCCGAAACACCGGATCATTTTCAGCAATTTCCAATTTTTTTGTTAATCGCTTGTCCGCAGAAACAACGGTAAGATCGACAACTTCCGTATCGATTTGTTGGCCGCGTCCCTTTAAATGCTCATTAAAGCTGCGGTAGGGGGCAACGGACTGCTCTATTTTGGGCAAAGAAACAAAGGTTCCCTTCCCTTGGATTTGATAAATATGACCTTCTAATTTAAGTTGGCTTAATGCCTGCCGGATAGTCGTGCGGCTTACGCCGAACTTCTCGCATAAATCGGATTCTGTAGGAAACTGCTCCCCAGGTGTATATTTTCCTTCGTCAATCATATCAAGCAGTTTTTCCTTCACTATATAATAAAGCGCTATGCCGTCCTTTTTCATGATTACGATTAACCTCCGAATATAAAATTACATCTAACATCATACCATGAAATTTGTCATTACAACAATATAAGCCATATAGAAAGCGCATTCATCCGGAATGCAAACTATTTTTTTAATCCATAATTTCAATCTCACGCTTAATCGTTGTTATAAAACATCACATTGAAAAGAAAATAAAAAAAGACACCGTTTTCATTATCTGCTAAAAATTATTAATGTTATGATAGTTGACACATTTTTTGAATCGTACTATACTCGGTTTATCAAAATACCGAACTTTCAGACTGTTGTATCTAAATTTGTCATTATAACAACATGAATTACAGAAATTCATATCAAATCATTTTGATAGCCTCCATGGAGATCCAAGGAAAATACAGGAAAATGGTTTCGTTCTCATTAAATTTGTTACTACAACAAAATGAATTAAATGAATTCGTATTGCATTGAGAGGGGGGATATTTGCAGCTAAGCCATATTTTTTTGTTCATTTTTATCTATCTAGGGGACTCATAACTTGCGGAGGTGTACGAATGAAGAAGAAATGGAAAGCGTTGATGGTTGCTACACTGTGCTTGGTACTGCTGGCTGGTTGCAGCGGTGCACCTAAAACGGGAACAACTGCAGCGGAAAACAACAGCAAAGGCAATAACGGAGAGACTGCGGCAGCAAGCGAATTGGATTGGAGCAAGACAGACGATCCCTCGTTGAAAGGCCAAGAAATCAATGTGCTTTGGGCGGTATCTAAAGGTGCTGAAAGCCCGCGCGTCGGCATGGTAAAGAAATTTACAGATAAAACAGGAATCAAAGTCAATATTATCGGCGTTGATTACAACTCCCTATACTCCAAAATTACCGTTTCCGCTTTGTCGAACTCAGCAGATCTCGATGTTGTAGAGATGGATACCATCTGGGCTGGTCAATTTTTAGAAGGGAACTTGGCTGAAGATTTAACGGATGTGATCCCTCAAGATGTACAAAGCCAGTTCACGCCATCGTCCCTAAGCTCCGTAACCTATAATGGACGGCTAGCTGCGATCCCTTGGTATTCAGGAACAAAGCATTTCTACTGGAACAAGGAGCTTTTGGCTAATGCCGGCATTACTCAACCTCCAAAAACATATGATGAGTTCCGCGAGGTTTCGAAGAAGCTTACAGGTAACGGCATCTATGCATCCGGTTGGTCCTGGAAGCAATCCGAAGCACTCATTACCGATTATGTCAGCTTGACCTATGCATTTGGCGGAAAATTCTTTAATGAAAGCGGCAAGCCTGCCTTCAATCAAGGCGGTGCACTTGATGCGCTGAAATATATGGTTGAAATTCTTAACACGGACAAGACGGTAGATCCAGCAAGCTTGCAATGGTCAGAGGAAGATGTAACGCGTGCATTCGCAGCCGGCAAGCTCGCTATGATCAGCTCATGGGAAGGCCGTTACCCTGATTTGAACGATCCAGCAAAATCCAGCGTTGTGGACAAAACAGATGTTGGTCTAATGCCTGGTCAAGGCGATGTCGTTTCCGCAGCAGTAACAGGCTCCGAGGGCCTGGCTATCATGAAGAGCAGCAAGCACAAACAAGCGGCTCTGGCTTTCTTGAAATGGATTGGAGAAAGAGAATACCAATTGGATGAATATGTAATCGAGGGCCAATATCCCGTTCTGCAAAGCTTGTACTCAGATCCCGAGCTTCTAGCGGCTGATAAAACAGGTACAATCAAGAAAATTTCCGAGCAGTACAACTACGGTCATGACCGTCCGAATGCTCCTGGTTACGTTCACTGGTCCGACCTTCTATCCGCTGAGCTTCATCAAGCGCTCTTGGGACAAAAGACACCGGAAGAAGCTTTAAATGCAGCTACAGAAAAAATCGAGAAAGCCATTGCAGAATCAACGAAATGATAAACGGAATTTGCGGGTTAGCTCTTTAAGAGAGCTAACCCGCAACATTCTTTAGAGGGAGGATCTATGAATAAAACCATCGGCAGCAACAAAAGACTTCTAAACCACGACCGGAAAAATATGCTATTGGCGCTTTTATTCATTTTGCCTACTGCTTATTTATTAATAAAAACGTTTGTTGTACCTGTATACGATACGATTATCTGGAGCTTCTATCATTACAATTTAATGGATGGCTCCACTCCTTATTATGTGGGATTTAAAAATTATTTGGACGTTCTAAAAAGCGCCGATTTCCAGATTTCGATGAACCGCACCCTTGTTTTTACTGTGCTATCCGTTTCGCTTGAGCTCTTCTTCGGCTTTGTCAGCGCCTTGCTGCTGAACCAGACGTTTAGGGGCAGATCGTTTTTCAGAGCCATCATTATTATCCCTTGGGCGCTGCTCACTCTCGTTAACGGTCTGACTTGGCAGTGGATTTTAAACCCAGGCTATGGCGGCTTGACGGTTTTATTGCATAAATTGCACATTCTAGCCCCGGATGTAAATCCGGTATGGCTGGCAGACCCAAGCCATCTGGTGTATTTCGTCGTGCTTGCGGACGCTTGGAAGATGACGCCTTTTATAACGATCATTCTGCTAGCCGGCTTACAAGCTATTTCCTCGGACCTATATGAAGCTTCCATGCTCGACGGGGCTAACTTTTGGAAAAAAGTATTTCATATTACCCTTCCGCAGCTTGCGCCTTCTATTATGATGGCTCTCGTCTTGCGGACAATGGGCGCGTTCAAAGTTTACGATGTTCTAACGGTATTTACCGGTGATGCGACAACCTCCGTCTCTTATTTAACCTTTAATAACGCGTTTCGCTATTTCTTTCTCGGGAAGGCATCTGCTATGGCGTGGATGACAGCAATCGTCATTCTGTTACTGGCTATCCTCTATGTTCGTTTGCTTAACAAAAAAGAATAATACTTCGCGGAGGTGAACCTATGCACTCGAAAAAAAATAAGTGGAATCAGATGTTCAAAGCGGCCAGCACCGATTTATTTCCGCCCTTTTATTTATGGATAGGCGTCATTTTGCTTGCCATTTTCACTTTAGTTCCTTTTATATACCTATTCTTATCCTCACTGTCTTTGGAAGTCGAGCTCATTAACGGACATCTGATCCCGCATTCGCCGACTTTGAAAAACTATATCGGCTTGCTCACGGGAAGCAATGCCATCGTGTTCCTTAGCGCATTAAAAAACAGCGTGGTCGTATCCGTACTGGTTACCGTAATCTCGATATTTGTTGGCGTATTTGCGGCGTATGCGTTCTCCCGAATTAATTTTCCATTTCGCAAAACGGGATTGTTTGTTGTGCTCGCGGTGCAAATCATGCCTTCGATCAGTATTATTACACCGTTATACATCCTTATTAGAGATGGGATCACACTCGATATTCCTTTTACAGGCATCGTATTGCTTCAAACGCCGCCCCTGCTCGACACGGTATGGGCACTGATTTTCTCCTATACCTCGTTCAGCTTGCCTTATGTGGTTTGGCTTCTGGCTGGATACTTCCAGACGATTCCGAAGGAGCTCGAGGAGGCCTCCTATGTAGATGGCTGCAGTCGAATTCGGACGATGTTCCGCATTATTTTGCCACTATCAATGCCCGGAATCGCGGCTACGGCGATTTTCGCCTTCTTGAACGCATGGGATGAATTTCTGTTTGCGAATGCCTTCACTCAGACCTACGCATCCAAAACGCTGCCCATCATGGTTGCTGAATTTGTCGGCAAGCACAGTATCGATTGGGGCTCCATGACAGCCGGCGGCTTCCTAGCTTCGCTGCCGCCAGTAATCATATCTCTCTTCTTATACAAATACATTATCGGCGGAGGAATGGCTGGCGGGGTAAAAGAATGACACAAAGCGCTTATATTCTTGGTGTCGACGGCGGCGGCTCTAAAACGTATGCAGTCATCGTCAATGGCAATGGCGATAAAATCAGCAGCGGAATATCCGGAGCTAGCAACCATCAAAGTATAGGGATAGACAAAGCTATCGCCCATATTAACGAGTCGATTGATCAAGCACTCCAAGCTGCCGGTCTGTCGCATTCGGATATTGCCTTTGCACAATACGGACTCGCAGGACTAGACCGGCAGCAAGATTACGGCATCGTCCGGCCCGCTTTATCCCAAATTCCTTTCGCCAATTGGGATATGGTATCCGACACTTTTGAAGGTTTGCGGACGGGAAGCACAAGCAACACCGGTGTTGTGCTCATCTGCGGTACCGGATCGAATGCAGCAGGCAGAAACGAAGCCGGCGAAACGGTGCAGGTCGGAGGCATCGGCTATTTGTACGGAGACAATCTTGGAGCAAATTATATGGCAACTACGATGTTCCGGGCGGCGGTCAGATCCTGGGAGGGCCGTGAAATCCCCTCGATTCTGCCGGATAAATTGCTCCAATACTTCGGCTTCCCTACGATGGGAGCTCTCATTAATGACTTCCTGGATCGGGACATCCAATACATTCGCGAAGGCAGATTGACCATATCTTTGCATGAAGCAGCGAGCGAAGGAGATACGCTTGCTATTCAACTGTTGAAAGAGGCAGGAAATGAACTGGGGATAACGGCGAATACCGTTATTCGCAAGCTCGGCGGCTTTAAAGGGAAAACGATTCCTATCGTTCTCGTTGGAAGTGTCCTTCAGAAGGGCCGCAGCCCTTATCTTCTTAATGAATTACGCAGAGTCCTGGAGCTGGATAATCCAAGCGTTGAATTGATTATTCCAGAGATCGCACCGGTATATGGCTCGATATTACTGGCTATGGATCATTTACAGATTCCAGCAACGGCTGAAACGATGAACAAGTTTAATGCAAACGGAGGATATGAATGATGAGAGAACCACATTTAAAAATAGCGGTCATTGGAGGGGGGTCTTCGTATACCCCGGAATTAATTGAAGGCTTTATTAAGCGCTACGAAGAACTGCCTGTTAAAGATTTGTATTTGGTAGATATTGAGGCAGGCCGGGAGAAGCTCGAAATCGTTGGCAGCCTAGCGAAGCGGATGCTCGAAAAAGCGAATGTACCGATTAACCTTCACCTCACGTTTGACCGCCGCGAAGCCATTCGTGATGCCGACTTCGTAACGACTCAAATGCGTGTAGGTCTGCTTGAGGCACGCGGTCGCGATGAGCGGATTCCGCTTAAATACAATTGTATTGGCCAGGAAACGACTGGCGCCGGCGGATTCGCTAAAGGCTTGCGCACCATTCCGGTCATTCTGGATATTTGCAAGGATATCGAGGAGCTTGCGCCTAATGCGCTCCTCGTCAACTTCACGAATCCAGCGGGCATGGTGACAGAAGCTGTGCTGAAGCACTCCAATGTGCGTACAATGGGACTGTGCAATCTGCCGATCGAAACCAAAATGCAAATCGCAAGCTTGATAGGTGTAGATGTATCCAGCATTGATATTGAAATGGTCGGCATTAACCATCTGAACTGGACGACTAAAATTTTAGTCGATGGCGTTGACAGAACCGACGATATTTTGTTCCAAGCTTCCGGCGATTCCAAATTTACGATGCAAAATATTCCCGGCTTCTCTTGGAGCCCCGAGTTTATCCAATCACTAGGCGCTCTTCCTTGCGGCTACCATCGCTACTTCTATATGAAAGAACAAATGCTTCAGAAGCAGCTGGAGGAAGTAAAAACGAAAGGAACTCGGGCTGAGATCGTGAAGCAAGTGGAAAACGAGCTGTTCGAGCTATACAAGGACCCAAGCCTTGCCGTGAAGCCAAAGCAATTGGAGCTGCGCGGCGGCGCTTATTATTCGGAAGCCGCTCTTAATTTGATATCTTCCATATACAACAACAAGAAAGACTGCCAGATTGTAAATGTAAAAAATAACGGAACCATCCCTTGCTTGCCTGACGATGCTTCTATTGAGGTCAATTGCGTGATTGGCTCGGAAGGCGCAAAACCTATTCCGCTCACAACACCGATGAATCCAAAAATACGCGGCCTTTTGCAAATCGTTAAGGCATATGAAGAGCTTGCCATCGAGGCAGCTGTTAAAGGCGACTATAATGCGGCTTTGCAAGCACTGACTATTCATCCTTTGGTTGGATCAGCAGATCTTGCGAAGCCTATGCTTGACGATATTCTTGCAGAGAACCGTGAATTTTTGCCTCAATTCGATAAATAATATAGGAAAGGGCGCAGCTCCTGTCGATGATCCATGACAAGAGCGTGCGCCCTTTCCGCCTTATTTCTTCCCGTTGTGCCTCATAAGTGATTGCTTCCTCACAGTAGAGGATCGCACATTCATTTGCTCTCTATACTTGGTCACTGTTCTACGTGAGATCAGCAGCCCCTCGCTTGTAAGAAGCGAGGCAATTTGTTGATCCGATAAGGGTGAATCCGGCTTCTCAGCCGCTATATATTCACGAATTCGCTCCTTCATATAAATAGCCGAGACCATTGTCCCGTCAGCATGCTTGATTGAGGATACGAAAAAATATTTGAGCGCATACAGCCCCCACGGCGTTCGAATATACTTATGATTGATCGCTCGGCTGACCGTTGATTCATGCATGTGCAGATCATCGGCAACTTGCTTCATGGTCATGGGGCGAATATGGGAGACGCCTTTCCTGCAAAACGCCGCCTGCAGCTCAAAAATAACGGCGGCAGCTTTCAGCAGCGTAACCTTTCGGCGCTCGATGCTGCCCATTAATTCTCTCGCCGCTTGCCAGTTTTTTTTCAAATAGCGGTGGACATCCTTTGAGACATTCTGCTCCATTATGCTTAAATAGGATGGATTGATGGTGATGTGCGGAAGTGTGGATGGGTCAAGAAATACTTCAAATTTCCCATCCACCTGCCTAAGCTGAAGATCGGGAATAATATATTGCGGCTTCTCCCTGCCGTATAATGCCCCTGGCCTTGGATGAAGCGAACTAATTTTCTCGATGGCTGCCTGAATGTCCGAAAGCTCTGTTCCGTAATTCTCGGCAAGCTGGCGCAGCTTTCCTTGCGCGATGGTGAGCAAATCATGCTGAATAAGGTTAATCACCAAAGAATCACTCTCCTGCTGCTGCCGCAATTGGAGAATCAGGCACTCTGCTAACGTCGATGCGCCCACACCATGCGGCTCAAAGCTCTGAATGATGCCGACAGCGTCGCTTACCTGCTTATAGGAAGCTCCCTTCAACGCGGCAATCTCCTCTTTGGAATGCAGGAGATAGCCCTTGTCATCCAAATTTCCGATCATCCATCTGCATAGGGAAAGTACAGCGCGATCAAGCTTCATGTATGCGAGCTGCTCAAGCAACACCGATTCCAAGGTCGTCTCGCTTGCATGCTCGACATTCAGCCACCAGTCTGGATTAGTGCTGCCTACATGGCGATTCATGGAAACTTCCTTCGACGGCTGCAGCTCGATAAAGGGATTATCCGTCGCTTGCTGCTTCATGAATTCATTTAATTCCAAGGAGGACATCTGAAGGATTTCCATAGACTGCCGCATTTGCGGCGTAAGCTGCAGCTTCTGCTGCTGTTGAGCAGCCAATGAGATGTCCACGCACATTCCTCCTCATTTTTTGTAAACGCTTACTAATTATTATATTCGCTTTTTTATCTCTATTTCCATCATAAAATAAACCCTGCTCTCTTCTACAAGAAAGCAGGGTTTTCATTATAGTGAATAAGTGCCTATCTTAAAGACCCAGCACGCCCCGCTCCTCTTCGGTGAACATCCTCGAGCGAGTCAGAAAACGCCGTCCTTCCGGCCCTTCCAGCGAGAACATCCCTCCTCTGCCGGGTACTACATCAATAATAAGCTGCGTGTTCTTCCAATAATCGTATTGAGCCTTGCTCATATAGAATGGGGCATCGCCTATGTCCCCAAGCCATACATCGCTGTCGCCGATCAGAAACTCTCCCTGCGCGTAGCACATCGGAGAGCTGCCGTCGCAGCAGCCGCCTGATTGATGGAACATGACCGGGCCATGCTTTGCCTTTACCAACTCAATGAGCTCCAGTGCGGCATCGGTAGCGACAACCTTGCTCACTTCTATCGTCATCGCAGCACTCGCTTAGAAGAAGCCCAGAGCGTCGGGGCTGTAGCTGACGAGCAGGTTTTTGGTCTGCTGATAATGCGAAAGCATCATTTTGTGATTCTCGCGTCCGATGCCTGACGTCTTATAGCCGCCGAACGCCGCATGCGCTGGATAAGCATGATAGCAGTTCGTCCATACGCGCCCTGCTTGAATGCCGCGTCCCATCCGGTAGGCAGTATTCATGTCGCGCGTCCATACGCCGGAGCCAAGCCCATAAAGCGTGTCATTGGCGATTGCGAGCGCCTCCTCCTGATCCTTGAATGTCGTGACAGATAGAACCGGTCCAAAAATCTCCTCTTGGAAGATTCTCATTTGGTTATGGCCCTTCAGCACGGTTGGCTGAATATAGTAGCCTTCGGAAATATCGCCCTCGAGCGCTGCGCGATTTCCGCCAATGAGGCATTCAGCCCCTTCCTGCGCGCCGATATGAATATAGCTCATAATTTTCTCTACCTGCTCAGTAGAGGCCTGCGCTCCGATCATCGTATCCGTATCAAGTGGATTGCCTTGCTTAATAGACGCAACCCGCTTCAATGCTCTTTCCATAAACAGGTCATAAATCGATTCCTGTATGAGTGCGCGGGATGGACTCGTACAGACCTCTCCTTGATTGAGCGCGAACATCGTAAACCCTTCGAGCGCTTTGTTGAAGAAGGCGTCATCACGCGCGACCACGTCCTCAAAGAAAATGTTCGGCGACTTGCCGCCTAGCTCCAAAGTAACCGGGATCAGATTCTGCGAGGCGTACTGCATAATTAAACGGCCCGTCGTCGTCTCGCCGGTAAAGGCGATTTTGGAAATGCGGCTGCTCGAGGCCAGCGGCTTGCCGGCTTCAAGCCCGAAGCCGTTCACGATGTTCAGAACGCCCGGCGGCAGCAAATCTTGGATAAGCTCCATCAGCACCAAGATGGATGCCGGCGTCTGCTCAGCGGGCTTCAGGACGACCGCATTGCCTGCCGCAAGTGCCGGAGCGAGCTTCCAAGTCGCCATGAGCAGCGGAAAGTTCCACGGTATAATTTGACCGACGACGCCTAGCGGCTCGTTGAAATGATAAGCGACCATATTGTCATCTAATTGGCTCAGTGAACCTTCCTGCGCGCGAATGCTCCCCGCAAAATAGCGGAAATGATCGATAGCAAGCGGCAGATCCGCTGCTAGCGTCTCCCGAACCGGCTTGCCGTTATCCCAAGTCTCGGCAACCGCCAGCATCTCTAAGCTTACTTCCATCCGGTCGGCAATTTTATTCAAAATGACGGCACGCTCCGCAACTGACGTGCGGCCCCATGCATCCTTGGCAGCATGCGCTGCATCTAATGCCAGCTCGATATCCTCTGAAGTCGAGCGCGGCACTTCACAAAAAACGCGGTTATTTACAGGCGACGGGTTGTCAAAGTACTGGCCTTTAACAGGCGCCGTCCATTGTCCGCCGATAAAGTTTTCATACCGTTTTTTAAACGCAAGCTTTGATCCGTTTTGTCCAGGTTGTGCATAAATCATATAGCTCAGCCTCCTTAAAATGGATTACGATAATTATATAAGCAAGAATCGTGCCAACTTATGGATTGGCGGCAAACCAGCCTTTTGTGTAAGCGCTTCATAATTGTTGTACCGCTTTGATACATGAGAAGTGTTTCATTTCGGAACATTCTGTCTTCTTGCTCTCCATTAATAAAAGCAACTATGGTATGATCGGGTTAGGATACCGATTGCGCCTGGAGGTGTATATTTTGCTATCAGTGGAAAATAACTTTTTATCCGAAGCGGCGGCGCTTTCTTGGAAGCGCTGTCACGAATTAGGTTTAAAGCCTACCGACCCCATTGACGATGACATCTTAACCGGAAGCCGCATTCAGCCTCTACTCAGGCAAAACGAGCAAACGATTCAATACACGGAGCAAGTATTCGAGCATATGCACGCAGCCATCAAGCAATCCGGCCAAATGGCACTGCTTATCGATCCGCAGGGAACGATCATTCACACCGTCGGAGATGCGGATTTCGCGCGCCGGGCGGTAGCCGTTCAGCTGCAGGTAGGGGCCAATTGGGCGGAGAAAAGAAAAGGTACTAATGCAATCGGCGTCGCCATCGCGGAGAAGAAGCCCGTGCGCGTACATGCCGAGGAGCATTATTTCAGCTCCAATCACTTCTTGACCTGTGCTTCTGCTCCCATCTTCAATGCAATCGGCGAGCTGATTGGTGTCATCAATATTAGCGGCAAGCAGGAGCATTACCACGCCTATACATTCTCGCTTGCCAGCATGGCTGCCCTCTCCATCCAAAACAAAATATTGCTGGAGGAGTCGAAGAAGGAGCATCTCATCACACTAAGAGAGCTAGACTACTCCTCACAAAATCATCCTTTGCCGCTGCTCTCCCTCAGCCGGGATAACCGTATCCTGCGGGCTAATCAAGCGGCCCTTCGCATCGTCGGAAGCGGCGCAATCGGCCAAGAGCTAACGAAGCTGGACGGCTTCTCGGTGGAAACCGTTCATAATGAGCATCAAAGGCTGTGGCAATCCGTCTCTATTCGGAAGCAGGAAGCAAGCGAGCATCGTTTGTATGCATTTCGAGATATTGTCGGCACATGTCCAGCGATCATACAGAAGAAGGAGCTCGCCCAGAAGGCGGCAGCAACCGATTTTCCTGTCCTATTGCTCGGCGAAAGCGGCGTTGGGAAAGAATTGTTCGCGCAGTCCATTCATACCGCAAGCAATCGGTCATCGGAGCCGTTCATTGCACTGAATTGCAGCGCGATCCCGGACAGCCTCGTTGAGAGCGAATTATTCGGTTATGCTCGCGGCGCTTTCACCGGCGCGAACAAGGATGGCAGCGCCGGGAAATTCGAGGCGGCGCATAAAGGCACTATTTTTCTAGATGAGATTGGGGACATGCCGATTCGCGCACAGGCTGCTTTGCTTAGAGTGCTTCAGGAGAGCATCATTACGCCGGTAGGCAGCACGAAGAGCAAAAGGGTTGACATTAGAGTCATCGCAGCGACGAATAAGGACTTGGCCGCGGAGGTAAAGGCGGGCAGGTTCCGCGCCGATCTCTATTATCGGCTGAAAGGGATACACATTACGCTGCCGGCATTGCGGGAAAGAAGCGATATTTTGACATTGGCTGTACATTTGCTCCAAAAGCATGCTTCGCCATGCCCCTTCCTATCGGAAGCAGCACAGCGTAAGCTTATTGCCTACAGCTGGCCAGGCAACATCAGAGAGCTTAACGGTATTCTTATGCAAGCGGTCTTTCTAGCGGACGGACAGGCGATTGACGCTGAGCATTTGGCGTTCGAAGAGCAGGACTCAGCTTCGCTGGCCGAAGCAAGCAAAGATCATCCGCTCACGCTAAGAGAGGCAGAAATCGCGGCTATTAAGCAGGCGCTAAAGGCCTCGGAGTGGAATCTAAGCAAGGCAGCTGGACAATTAAAGATCGGAAGAACGACTTTATATCGTAAAATCGAGGAGTACGGCATTACGATGTTTTAGCGCAAAGGGATTCTAGAGACAGCTATGGCAATCGTATCCGCCGCAGCGGTTTTGATGACTACAAAAACAGGGCTGTCCCCGAAATCCAAAAAAGGATTCGAAAACAGCCCCAATGTTAAACCTATTCGACGATCCTTTTGGATGCGAATGTGAAATAAATAAAAAACACACCGCAAACGACCCCAATGAAGCCATATCCGCCAAATACATCATATTTGGACGAGAAATATCCGAAGCCCAATCCTGTAAAGATGAGAAACGCATTTTCCCCTAAGGATTGAAAGGAACCCATCGTCGCCCTCATGGAGGAAGCGATCCGGTGATGCAAATAGCCGGCTGCCAGCGGCTCGATCATGCCGGCAAGCAAGCAGATGATGAACATCGCTGCCAATCCGCTGAAGTCTTTTATTACCGACAAATAGATGAAGCATAAAGCTAAAACCGCGGTTACTCCGGCCAACAAAAACCGGTAGTTAAATCTGTTCTTAAGCTTATAGGCCATCATACTGCCCGGAAGCCTGACTACAAACAGCGCTGCCGAGAACAGTCCGAAATAGATAACCGGAATGTCCAATCTATCCAAATACGTCTGCCAGAACTCATCGATGAAATTGATAGCCGCGCCTGTTACCATTCCCGAGAGCACAACGAGAAGCACGCCTTTGTTATCTCTAAAGAGGCGCAAGGATGCTGTCATATACACCTTTACCGGAATCTGCTCATCCTCTTCCTCCTGCTTGCCTCCGGCAGGCTCCACTAGCATTAGTGTGAAGCACAAGGAAACAAGCATGCTGACGAAGGATATCCAATAATTGAACGAGTACCCAAAGCGGCCTGCCAATAAGCTCCCGCACAAAGCAGCAATCATGATCGAGGAAATATCGAGCGCATTCATGCGGCCCACATATTTTTCGAACGATTGCGCTTTCCCCTCGGACGCCAAAGAATCGTAGAGCAGCGCACTCTCCGCACCGCTGCTTGCAGAGCTGCCAATCGCCGCCAAAAAAACAACAAGCGCGAAATGCCAAAACTCCGTTGCATACACCAAGATTAGAAATTCAAAGCAGCCTAATAGGGCTGACAATACGATCATGTGCTTTCGGCCCCACTTATCGGCCATAATTCCAGTCGGAATCTCGAGCAGCACAATCGTAACTGCAAAAATAATTTCCGTGAGGACGACCATCTGGATGGTCATGCCTCTCTCTTCCCAAAACAATCTCTCGATGACATAAGCAGGGATCAAATTGTAAAAGAATCGGATCGCGTAAAGCTTCCAAATATTTGGCATATAGCCCATGGCGCTGCTGCTCCTCTCATTAGAATGGCATGTTTCTCAACCATTAAATGGAGGTGCACGTGATCGATTTGCTGCTAAGGCTTAGCTGGGAGCTCTTGCATTGGCATGTGTCATTGCATCTTCCCCTTTTGATCGTATAGTTGTCGCTCATTCTTGCATGAATAACCTTATTATATCGCAAATCGAGGCAATCATCTCTTCTTTCATGCGACATGGCGAGCCGTTCAGCGCTATGAATAGAAATGATTTTCAGCTTTGCATCCGTTCCGATTCGTTATAGGTAATGGACATATGTATAATACCCCCGCTTTTAAAATCATGAATAAGAGCGTTGTATATCCTCATTTTGGATGCTGCCTCTTTTTGTATTATACTTTGTCATATAACTAATTGTACTGGAGCTGAGAATAACCATGAAAACGGAGATTATATCCCGATTTATCACTTACGCACAGGTTGAAACGCAGTCCGATGAGAGCGTCGATACTTGCCCCTCCACGCCAGGACAGCTGGAGCTAGGCCATATGCTGGTAGAAGAATTGAAAGCAATCGGCATGCAGGATGTTACGATAGATGCGAATGGCTATGTCATGGCAACTCTCCCGGCCAATACGGATAAGGATATCCCAACGATTGGCTTTCTCGCCCATGTCGATACCGCTACCGATTTCACCGGAGCTGGCGTAAAGCCCCAAATTATTGAGCAATACGACGGGCAGGACATCATCTTGAACGAAGCGCAGCATATCGTGATGTCGCCTAGCGATTTTCCGGAGCTGACCGGCTATAAAGGCCATACGCTGATTACAACGGACGGCACGACCCTGCTTGGCGCCGACGATAAAGCCGGCATTGCCGAGATCATGACAGCGATGGCCTATCTTATTAGCCACCCCGAGCTGAAGCACGGCAGAATTAGAGTTGCCTTCACTCCGGATGAAGAGATCGGCAGAGGACCTCATAAGTTTGATGTCGCCGCCTTTGACGCTGTCTATGCTTACACGATGGACGGAGGGCCGCTTGGCGAGCTTCAATACGAGAGCTTTAACGCGGCAGGCGCCACCATTACGTGCAAAGGCAAAAACGTTCACCCTGGTACAGCCAAGAGCAAAATGGTCAACTCTGCCAAGATTGCTATGGAGCTTCATGCGAAGCTGCCTGCGAATGAGGCGCCTGAACATACAGAAGGCTACGAAGGCTTCTACCACCTGAGCTCCATTCAGGGCGACGTCGAGCAGACGCAGCTGCGTTATTTGATTCGTGATCATGATCGCAACAAGTTTGACGAGAGAAAGCAAGAACTGACTCGCATCGTCGATGAGCTGAAGGCGAAATACGGGGAAGAGCGTTTGGAGCTCGTCATCAAAGACCAATACTTCAATATGGGCGAGAAAATTGAGCCTGTAAAAGAAGTCGTCGACATTGCCGAGCAAGCGATGAAAAATCTCGACATCAACCCGATTATTCAACCGATTCGCGGTGGTACAGATGGCTCCCAGTTATCCTATATGGGATTGCCGACACCGAATATATTTACAGGCGGAGAAAATTATCATGGCCGCTTTGAATACGTTTCGGTTGATAATATGGAACTGGCTGTTAAGACCATCATCGAAATCGTCAAGCTATATGAGCAAAAGGCTTAGAAGAAAATAAGGCATCTTGCATGCCGATATTTCATAACTCAGGCTGCCGCATTCTATTGCGGCGGCCTTATTTGCCATTGCACTTCACTCCGCCTTCTCGTTATAGGTGCAGATCGTATACAAGGAATCGGCATTATCGCGTGCCTAGTGCGTTAGAGCAGCACCCTGTTCTCTAATATATTTTTCATGCATATATGGGACTTTGAAGGGCCGATCTGGGCAAGCGAATCTTGAAAAACGGCGATTTCCTCTACCGTTGACGTTTGTATTTTGATGAGATAATTAAACTCGCCGCTAATGCGAAATAAGTCCGTTACCTCTCTGGCTGCCTCGCAAAAATCGACTAACTCTTGGCAATGCTCTGTCTTGATCAGAATAAACGTGGTGGTGCCCCGATTCAAATTTCGTAAATTAAATTGTGCCGCATACTCGGAGATAATTTTTTTATCCTCCAGCTTTAACATTCTTTCTTTAACCGAAGGCTGGGACATGGCGATTTCTTTGCTGATTTGAGCAATCGATATTCGCGCATTATGCTGAAGCAATTGCATAATTTTTTTATCTATATCGTCGATTTGATGATCCATAGCGTGAGCCTCCTGATCGGAATACATAAAGTAAGTTTTTTACCCCGAATTAACTTATATTCTATAATTACTTTACTACTAATTCCTCATTAATACTATGTAACCTGTCATTTATTGTCTTTATAATAAAGGCAGCTTAAATAGGAGGGGTGATTCGAGAATGAGCGTAAAAGGCCTAGCTCATGTGGCGATCCAAGCCCAGAATTATCAAGCAACCGTGGCATTTTATACGCAAGCGTTAGGGTTTAAAATGGGCATCATTGGAGCCTTCCATCCTTTCAGATCAAAGAAGCCTCGATGCTTATTTCGCCTGATCAAAGGACCTGCATTGAAATTTTTGATAACGAAGCGGTCATCCCTGCTCAAGGAAAAAAAGCTGCGTCAGAACAAGATATTGCGCATGGAGCATTATTGCATCTCGCCTTTTATGTCGATCATGTAGATGAAATGTACCAGAAAGCACTAGCTCATGGGGCGAAGCCCTTTATAGAGCCAGGTGAGCTCTCGCTTGGCGAGCCTCCGCTGCTCGTAAAGAACGCTGTCGTTTATAGTCCGAATGGTGAAGTAATCGAGTTTTTGCAAGAGGTTGATTTTGATCGGTCCATCTAGGAAAAAGCAAAGAAGAAGAAGATTACATCACCTGTTCGTGATCTCGTCTTCTTCTTTTCTCATGCTCAGATAAATATAGAGACCGACAGCTTTTCACTCAATCTTTAAAATAAATGTCTTGATTATACGACCAGGAAGCTAAATAATATGAAACAGGTCTAATTGACCTGCCTTGCATCATAGCTTACGATTGGTGCTTATTCATATACAGCAGAAAGGTTGACTTTTACATCATGGAGTTATCTCAACGTATTACCAGAAAGCAAGCCGTTAAGGAACCATTCCCCATCTCGATCCTATCCCTTACCGTTGGCGCCTTTGCGATTGGAATGACTGAATTTGTCATCATGGGTCTGTTGCCTAATGTCGCCGAGGATTTGCATGTCAGCATCTCCGCCGCAGGACAGCTCATTACGATGTATGCCCTCGGGGTAGCGATTGGCGCTCCGATACTGACCGTCCTCACCCACCGAATCCCGCAGAAGAAGCTGTTATGTCTGCTTATGGTGTTGTTTATAATCGGCAACGGCATTTCTGTTATCGCTCCAAGCTACGCCGTACTAATGGGAGCCCGCATTATTACCGCATTGACGCACGGAACCTTCTTCGGAGTTGGGGCTGTTATCGCCTCCAACCTTGTACGCCCGGATAAACGAGCCGGGGCCGTATCCATTATGATGGCGGGTCTAACTATCGCAAATATAATCGGCGTTCCTCTGGGTACGTTTATCGGCCAACATATGGGGTGGCGCTCCTCGTTTGGTGCGATTGCCATTATGGGAGTTTTAGCCCTCATCGGCATACTGATCTTTATTCCGAAGCTCCGGCAAGAAAAACCTGCGAGCATCGTTCAGCAGATTTCCGCTCTAATCAAGCCTAAGCTCATGCTGTACCTGTTAATCGGAGCGCTGGGCAACGCCGGCCTTTTCGCCGTATTTACTTACATTACGCCACTGCTTGTTCAAGTCGCCGGCTTTGCCGAGCATAGCGTAACTTGGATCTTAGTTCTTTTCGGCATTGGAGTAACCATCGGCAATATCGTCGGCGGGAAGCTTGCGGACTGGAAGCTAATGCCCTCAATCTTGGGACTTTACTTTGCGATATGTGTACTCCTTACCATTTTCACCTTCACCATTCATCATCCCATCGCTGCCGTGTTAACTATTTTCCTTTGGGGCGCTGCTTCCTTCGCTGTATTCCCAGGACTTCAGATACGCGTTATGAGCCTGGCAAAAGCAGCACCTGCACTTGCCTCTACCTCCAGCCATTCAGCCGGCAATCTAGGAAATGCGGCCGGCGCTTTCATCGGCGGATGGGTCATTACCCATTTGGCGATAACCGCTCTCCCATGGGTCGGCGCCTTGCTCGTTGGAGTCGCTCTTGCTTTGGGGCTGACATGCTACATTTCAGAACGCAAGCACACTGCGGTGTAATCCTATAGCATACAAACAGCCCCAGCTTCGCTTAGAAGCTGGGGCTTTATTTTATCGTTTACCATAATGATACTGGTTTTGTGGATAGTATTGTTGTTGGTGCTGAGGCATGACATTCGGTTGGTTAGCCATGTTGGGATGTACCATGTTGGGAAGTGGCATGTTAGGTAGCGGCATATGGCTCTGCTGCTTATGTGCTGCTTCTACCTGTGCTCCTGCCACACATTCATCTGTAGGCCCAATAATGATCGTTTGATTATTTAGTGGCTTAAGCGTTTCCCTTAATAATTCAGGATCCAAGCAATACGTATGGGCAAGAACTTCTATTGGCGTTTTCGTAAGTATATCTGAACCGAAAATATACTCTGGATATGGAGCATCAAAAATAGCGAGCAAGTGAGTATCATCGATTAGCGCTACTTCCCAATGCCACCAGCCCTCCGGAATATTGGCCACTTGTCCTGGCGTGATCGTAATATTGGAGAGTTGGTTGTTAAAAGGATTGATTAAGGAAACCGTCGCTTTTCCCGAAATACAATAAACGAGCTCTGCTGCATTTTGATGATAATGCGGCTCAACGACACGTCCTTTACTCAAATAAATATCAAGCAAAGAAACGTTGCCCAGCGTATTTAGGTTATCACGGCCCAAACGGTTAATAAAGTTTTCATTGTTTCTAGTCATTAAACGGTTCTTATTGATATCAAAAAAATACTGAACACCTGGTCTCGTATACTCCACAAAAGGGTTAGTCAAAGGTAACAACTCCAATTCCATCTTAATCAATATCCCTTTATGGTATGCAATGGATGATGATGCGTGACAGATGACCATTTTTGTGCCCTATTCCGTGTGAAAATTACCCTTTCCCGCAAACGCCGTAAAAGAACATATGAACCATGCCTTCGAGAAATTTATCCAAATCTCCGCTCTTTTGCGCCATATCGAGCAAGGTTTCATACTGATTCATATACAGCTGTATAAAGACCAGAACATTTTCAATCGAAACGTCCTCCGATATTTCGCCGCTTTCTTTCCCTTCCTTAATCATCTGAATCGTCAAAGGGATCGCTTTATTTTTGTATTGCTCTTCAATATATGCGGTTAGCTCATGATCCTCGCTTATAAGCTCCTTGATAACGCCAAGCGGCAGCTCTCTATAGGCCTCTTTCTCCAGAAAGATGATATACGCGATCTTTTCCTTTAAGGAGTGGCCCGCCTTCATATATGCCTCAAAATCAGCGGTTCCCTTATCCAAATAATCTTTGATCACTTCCCGAAGCAATGCTTCCTTGCTGCCAAAATAATTATAGATCGTGACCTGCGAGACGTTAGCCAGCTTGGAAATATCGGCAATCCGAATCCGCTTCGGGTCTGAGGCCTGCAGCATGCCCAAGGTCGTTTTCTTAATCTTCTCTTTGATTTGGTTAGCTCTTCTCTCAAAACCATTCATCACTGTTCACCCTAATTCCATCGGTTATTATGTAGTTTATGAAATAATACCACATATATATTTCATAAAACAATTGACGACGCGGATGGCCGGGTATATTATAAATATGAAATTTGATGTTATTAATATTTCATTTCTTTACTTCTGGAGGTGCCAACATGTTGACCGTTCAGCATTTGACGAAAACATTTTCAAACGGGAAAGGCATTTTTGATGTTTCATTTTCGGTGAAAAAGGGTGAGGTTTTCGGGTTTCTGGGACCAAACGGCGCGGGGAAATCGACAACGATCCGGCATATGATGGGCTTTATGAAGCCAGACAAAGGATATGTGCAGGTGAACGGGCTGGACACTTGGCGGGAACAGGGAAAATTTCAAGCTTGCGTCGGCTATCTGCCTGGCGAGATATCTTTTTTTGAAGGGATGACCGGCAAGACGTTTCTGGATTTCATGGCTAACATGCAGGGGTTAAAAGACTTCGCCAAGCGCTCTCGCTTAATCGACCGTCTGCAGTTCGACGTCAATACGCCTATTCGAAAAATGTCCAAGGGCATGAAGCAAAAGGTTGGCATCGTTGCCGCATTCATGCATAACCCTGTAGTGATCATTCTGGATGAACCGACTTCGGGCCTTGATCCACTTATGCAGAAGGTATTTATTGATATTGTGCTGGAGGAGAAGGCGCAAGGGAAAACCTTCCTGATGTCGTCGCATAGCTTTGCTGAAATCGAGAGAACCTGCGACCGGGCAGCAATCATCAAGGACGGCGTCATCGTTGCCGTGAAGGATATCCATGAGCTGCAGTCCATGCAGCGGAAGCTGTTCGAGATCACCTTCGAGAGCGATGAAGATGCGAATTCCTTCCTACGCTCCGGTTTGCTTATCGAATCGCATGACGGGAATCGGGTGAAGGTTGCCGTTCAAGGCAATTACGATACATTTATGGAAGAGACGGCAAAGTACAAGGTGCGCAATATCGATATATTTACTCAAAATCTAGAGGATATATTCATGAACTACTATGATCGCAAGGAGACGATGAAATGAATGTCACCTTATATAAACAGATGATGAAAGTGAACATGAAGAGCTTTATGAACTATTCCTTCGGCTCTGCGTTTTATATCCTTCTTATGCTTTGGTTATATCCCGGCCTTGCCAAAAACACGAAAGCGATCGATGAGCTGGTCAATTCGATGCCGGAGGGTGTAGGGCGCGCCTTTGGGCTAAATGGCTTTGGAAGCGCTGAAGCCTTCATCTCGGGGGAATACTACGGATTAATTTTGGTGCTCATCCTCGCTATCGTATGCGTCCAATTATCGACACAGCTAATGGCGAAGTTGGTGGATCAAGGCTCTATGGCCTATATATTGTCCACTCCGACGACAAGAGGGAAGGTCGCTTGCACGCAGGCAGCCGTTTTGACGACCGGACTGTTTCTCATTATAGCCATTACGACCATTGCGGGCCTTGTCGGGAGCGCATGGTTCCTGGGAAGTGCTTATGCATTTGATACGATCAAATTCATTCAGATGAATATCGCGGCGTTTCTGCTGTTCTTTGCGGTCGGCGGCATTTCCTTCTTGGTTTCCTCTCTCTCCAATGACGAGAAGAAGGCACTTTCTATTTCCGGATTGATTACGTTCGGATTCTTCAGTCTGGATCTGCTCGGCAAATTCAGCGAGAAGATCGAATGGATGCGTAATATTTCGATCTTCTCCTTGTATCAGCCCGGCGAAATCGTAAACGGAAATGCAGGTTTAGCTGCTTCCTCCATCATTCTCACCGTTATCGGATTGGTTTCGTTCGGTCTAGCTATCCTGCTATTTCAAAAACGCGACCTGCCTTTATAGCAACTGCGCTCCCGCTAAAACAAACAAGCTCCAAGTCCGCGTAGGGCTTGGAGTTCTTTTTTCTAATGAGACTTCTCAACCTTGGCATAAGCCTCGCGATCAACAAACAGATGTGCGTTCGAATGAAGCTGAAGCACGCTCGCAGGCAGCGTATTTACGACTGGGCCTTTGACGGCTTCAAACACAGCATCCGCCTTCTTCGGCCCGTTCGCGATCAATATCGCGCTATTCGCATTTAAAATATGCTTGATCCCTAGCGTGATCCCTTTCGATAACACACGCTGCTCCTTAAAATATTTTTGCCCCACCGTGCTGGTCACCGCGTCGAGCTCCGATACATGGGAGTGTGACTCAAAGGATACGCCTGGCTCATTAAATCCAAGATGCCCGTTCACTCCTATTCCCAGCAATATGAGGTCGAGGCCCCCATGCTCGTTAATTACCGCATCGATTTTGTCGCATTCGGCTTGAAGATCATCTTCTTTGGCATTGAACGCATGCACCTGCGAATCTGGAATGCCTGCCGGGCTATAAAATTGATTGTAGAGGAAATGAATACAGCTGCCTTCATCCTCACGACCAAGCCCTGCCCATTCATCAAGCCCGACGAAGGTGGCTTTGCTAAAATCTACTCGTTTGTCCTTTGCAGCCTGCACAAGCAATCGAAATATTTCTCTTGGCGTATCGCCGCCGGGGAAGCAGAGAAGGGAATCCGGCTTAGCATGGACGGCTTGGACGATCTGTTCGGCAGCCTGCTGAGACATTTCCTCGTAATCTTTGGACACTACAATATTCATGATTCATCCGCTCCTTATTCGCACTAAAATGAAGCAAAATGTGATTAATTCACTTCTTGCAGCTTTTGAAAAGCATAGGCGACTGCGCCGAGCCCGCCAGCATCCGTTCCAAGCACCGCTAGCTCGATATCTGCATGATTAGGCGTAAAGTTTAATACGTTCTTTTTAATCTCGGCCATCACGACAGGCATGGAATCCGAAACTCCACCGCCAATAATGATTTTCTCGGGATTGATTAAGCTGCATACATTGGCGAGGGCAATAGATACTTGTCGGATAAATTTTTCAATAATAGCTACTGCTTTAGGATCATGCTTTGCGTACTGCTTAAACAGCTCCTCAGGAGCGATCCCATGCCTCGAGAGACCAGTGCCGGAATTCTTATTCTCGAATGTTCCGAACTGCCCAGGCTGGTTGGTCAATCCGTTCTCTACATCGTCATTGTCGATAAAATATCCGATCTCTCCCGAGGAGAAGTTATGCCCTTCGATCAGCTGCCCATTATAAATAATGGCCGAGCCAACCCCCGTTCCAAAGGCGATAAAGTACATATTTGGAGACATGACCCCTGACCCTAGCCACCGTTCCCCAAGTGCTGCGCACCGAACATCGTTATTGATAAATACGGGGAAGCTGAATTGCTTTTGCATGATGTCCTTCAGCGGTACGTTCTGCCATCCTAAAGCTGGGGCATCGATCACTTCACCCGTAGCCGTGTTCGTCATTCCCGGGACGCCGACGCCCATTGCAATGATTAATTGCTGATTTACTCCTGATTTTAAAATTGCCTGATTAATGGTCGCTATAATTTCATCAATATCCGCTATCGTCTTCATTTTCTCTTTAAATACGATTTCTCCATCCAAATCCGTAATGACGATAAAAATCTTGGTTCCCCCAATATCCACTCCAACGCCGTAAGCCGATTTTGGGTTAAAACCGAGTTGAATGCCTCGGCGCCCACCCTCTTTTGTAGAGCTGCCGAAGCCTTTTTCAATCACGACTTCTTTATTTAATAGATCATCGACGATCGCTGATACGGTAGAGCGGGCAATGCCTAATTTTTTCGAAATGTCAGCTCTGCTGATGGGCTGCTCGGCACGAATTAACTGCACGACTTGCAAAAAATTAGAGCTCATTGTTAGTTGGGAAGTTGTATTCTTATCCATATTTCATTCCTTTCCAATTGCCAGTTTGTTTGTTCGACAATAAAACAAACTACTTTATAATGATAATGCAAACGATTTCATATTTCAACCCTCTTTTTTATGAAATAGAGGGGCGAGGGTTTGGAGGGTTTGCACATCTTCTCACGATAAAATATAAAAAAAGCCCGTAACGGCCTAAGTTGTAAGCGCCATTCGAGCTTTACTTTCTACGTGTCATCTTCATTTGCACCGAGAGAGTTTATATTTTTTTAACAAATTCGGATTTTAATTTCATAGCTCCAAAGGTATCGATTTTGCAATCAATATCATGATCGCCATCGATCAACCGGATATTTTTTACTTTCGTGCCTATTTTAATCACCAATGAGCTGCCCTTTACTTTAAGGTCTTTAATGACGGTTACAGAGTCACCATCGTTCAATACATTTCCATTGGCGTCTTTGACGACCTTTTTGTCTTCGTTATTTTCGTTTTCTGTTTGTAAGCTCCACTCATGGCTGCATTCCGGGCATATAAAAAGACTTCCGTCCTCGTACGTATATTCGGAGCCACATTCCGGGCAATTGGGTAAGCTAGACATGTTCTCATGTCCTCCATTCATAATTGTTCATTTTAAATGCAGTCCCAAGTATATCATTTAGTGGTCGTAAGATCATATCATCTCGTAGTAACTTTTCTTTCACTTACTATATAATATTTCAGCTCTTACGGAAGACTATATTTTCAGCTATACTTTCACTTGAATACCTTTTCATTGAGCCTCAATATTGCTGATAATGCGGACTATTGCTGCGGTGTATGCAATGAACTGAGTGAGATAAGGCGAACCACATCCCTATATGCGACAAAACCTTCAAGCCAGGTTAACCAATCACTAAGGAGGATTACAACCAATCATGAGAACAATTAAACTAGGAACCAGTACATTAGAGGTGCCTGTTGTAGCAGTCGGCTGTATGCGAATTAATTCGCTGGACAAGACCGAGGCTGAGCAATTTGTCCAAACCGCGCTAGACGAAGGGGCAAACTTCTTCGATCATGCGGATATATACGGCGGCGGAGCATGCGAGGAAATATTTGCGGATGCCATCCATATGAATGAGAGCATTCGTGAGCAAATCATCCTGCAATCCAAATGCGGCATTAGACAGGGCATGTTCGACTTCTCCAAAGAACATATTTTAGATTCCGTAGACAACATTTTGAAGCGGCTTAGAACCGACTATTTGGATATTCTGCTTTTGCACCGTCCGGATACGTTGGTCGAACCGGAAGAGGTAGCAGAAGCGTTCGATATTCTTGAGAGCTCGGGAAAAGTACGCCATTTTGGCGTTTCCAATCAAACTCCGATGCAGATCCAGCTGCTGAAGAAATTTGTGAAGCAGCCGATTGTTGCAAACCAGCTGCAGCTTAGCATCACCAATGCCAACATGATTTCTAACGGCTTCAACGTAAACATGGAAAATGATTCGGCTATTAACCGCGATGGCAACATTCTAGATTATTGCAGACTGAACGACATCACGATTCAGCCATGGTCGCCTTTCCAATACGGATTTTTTGAGGGCGTATTCCTCGGAAACGACAAGTTTCCGGAATTAAATCAACAAATCGATGAAGTGGCAACCAAATACGAAGTTAGCAACACAACGATTGCCATCGCATGGCTCTTGCGCCATCCTGCGAACATGCAGCCTGTCATCGGTACGATGAACATCGACCGTCTAAAAGATTGCATTAAAGCAAGCGACATTCATCTGACACGCGAAGAATGGTATGCGATCTATCGCGCGGCAGGCAACATACTTCCATAAGTGGTGTTTGACCTCTTGGAAACAACTAAAGCAACCTTAGGTCGTCATTGACCGAGGTTGCTTTTATTTTGGCTATGCCTGCCGGCTCCCGCCCATAATGAGCTCGCTCACAGCAGCATTCTTATTTTGAATGCGAAGATTCCTTCTCTGCGATATGAATATTGCGAAATAACCCAGCGCCGCAAGAATACAGATCATGACATCGACAGCGATCAGGTTCTGATAATTTTGAAAATAGTCGAAGGAAAGACCTCCAATTAACGCTCCCAATATGCCGCCTCCCTGATGGAAGAGAAGAAGGAAACCTGTTTGCTTCCCTTTGCCATTTGCCATTTCATTGATAATCAAGAGACCACCCGGAACCGCACTTAAATAAGTAATGCCGAACGTTATTGCAAAGATAATAGGTGAGCTGCCTAGGTGCATAAAAAGAAACGCAAAGCCCATAATGCGTATGCCATACAAAATGGTCATCATAATTAATTTATTATATCGATCCATAAAATAGCCAAAAATGAGCGAGCCTGTAATTTCCATAATGCCGAGCAGACTCATCGATAGGGCGATCATGCTCGGTTTTACTTCTGCTAATTGGTGGATGGCTACCAAATTCATTTCGACGGTTCCCATATTGAGGCCACAGGTGAACAGCGCAAACGCGACCACAACGAAGATCGGAGCATAAGCAAATCGTTTAGGCGATAGGGCAGTACCTTCTGGCTTATTTTGAGCTTGAGTCTCAGCATCGTTTTTTGACACGCCCGTCTGAGCTTTCTTCATATTGTTCCGCTGCGAGCTTTTAATCCCGAGCCAAATGACAGGGAATGTCACAAGAATGCCTAGGGCAAAAGAAGCCGTAAACGCATCCTTCCAAGTGAGCCAGCTTTCCGATACGAAGAGGGGGGTAATAACGGCTAATCCTACCGAGGAGGCGCTCGCCAGCAATGCCATCGCTTTAGCGCGATGATGACGGAACCATTCAAACATCAACATATAATTTGTACTCGACCCAATTCCAGCCAAACCAGAGATAACACCGTATCCGATAAAGAACACGAGGGGATGATGCCCTATCACGACAAGGCCAGTACCAAGCGTACCCATGACCGCTGCAAGCAGCATCACCTTCTTTGGGCCATAACGATCCACGAGCCAGCCCCCCAAAGGCGCACATAGCGCTGCAATCAATAAATTGGTTGACCATGCCATCGAAATGAACCCCCGGCTAATCCCTAAATCATCTGATATTTGCACTTGAAAAAAGGCCATGCTAAACCGAGTCAACGCACCAATAAATCCAATCATCCAGAGTGATCCGAGTCCAATCCAAGCATATTTGGATTCCTTGAACCATGTCGTGTCCATTATTCTATCCACCCCTGTCGCTCATAAAAGATACCAATTGGTATCTTTTATGATAACATGGATACGTTTTTTTGCAAGAGCGTAAATTCATTTGATATACTACGTGTACAAATACAAGGAAATAAGGAGGATGATGATGGAAAAAGGCGAGAAGACCCGCAAAGACATCATAGCTAAAGCCGCTGAACTTTTTAACCAGAAGGGATATTCCGGCTCATCCTTGTCCGATATAACAGAGTTAACAGGCATAAAGAAAGGCGGCATCTACCGTCACTTTTCCAGTAAAGATGAGATTGCTTATGAAGCCTTTAGTTATGCGGGCAGTATAGTCGGGGCTAAGCTTGCTCAAGCCATAGGTCAGCAAGAAACGGCCTCTGGCAAGCTGTTAGCCTATTTACATGTGTACGAGAACGTAGTAGAAGCGCCGCCATTCACCGGGGGATGCCCGCTCCTCAATACGGCAGTTGAAAGCGATGATTCTCATCCCGGCTTACGCGAGAAAGCCCAGCTCGCTCTAAAGCGTACGCTCGAAGTCAAAAAAAAAATTATATCCGAAGGCGTACAAAGCGGCGAATTCAAAGCAGACCTCGATATTGATGCGCTAGCTACTTTCTCCCTATCCATCATGGAGGGCGGCATCATGATGAGCAAGCTTGAAGGAAGCAATCGGCATATTCGGATGAATATTAAGAGCTTTGCTGCTTATTTAAAAATGGAGTGTCTTCGCGAACCCGGGTAACGTTGAACGATTCTTTCAAACGATCCATTTGCAAAAGATGATGGCGATAGTGCATTTCAATAAGCAAAAACCATTCATTCGCATTTAACATACCAAACCGCGGATGGGCAACCGTGTTTTGTTTATTTGCCATATCAAGCGTAGGCGCAACTTGTTTCATCCGGTGGATCACAGCGTGCAAGCCTTGGATCAGCTCCTCCTTGCTCTCCGGCTGCTTCGGTGTATATTGCGGGGAGGGCGGGACTTGGATACGGATGGGCGGGAAGCTACCTTGTTCAAAAATCGCCTCGCCCTCCTTTGTTTTTACTCCTGTTGATGGGATGGAATCATCGATTTCCGTCATGCAGCGTTCAATGTTTGGAAGCTGCATATACAGTGCCGAATTAATCAGATGCTGATACATTTGTCCAAGCGACCAATCGCTCTCACTTGGCTGATGCTTCAGCTGCTCCATGCTGAAACCCTCTAATTCGTGCAAATAACCATGTACACTTTGTTCAAATCGCAATAATGCTTCGGTTGCGTTCATCTTCTTCCAACAGCTCCTTTATGATCATCTGCTATGACTATACAAAAACGCTACTGACAACAGTATGTCAGTAGCGTTTTAACATTTTTTCAGCTTCTGCTCGAACGCGGCTTCGGAAAGATTCCGGCTCCAGCACAACGACGTCTGCACCCCAGCCGAGCACCCACTGCAATAACTCCTCGGGGTGGCGGACACGGAAGCTGATATGCAAGCCATCTGCCTGTTCCTCTGCTGCTTCCATGTAGTAATTGTTCGATTCCTTCACTTTATCCGCAATGTCACGATTGACCAAAATACGCACATGGATGTGGCGGTCATCCTCGGGCTTGTAATCCGCCAAATTAAAACCAGACGCAACCTCGAATCTGTCCTCTAGCACAGTAAGCTCCGTCATTCTCGACAACCGAAAATGGCGAATGTCCAGCCGCATCTCGCAATAGGCAATCAATATCCAAGACCCGTGAGTAAAAACAAGACCATAGGGAGCCGCGACACGTATACTTTGACGATTCCCATTCCATTCGGCTATTTTTTTCGAATAGCCAAATCTAATCTTCCGCTCATCCAGAATCGCTCGCCGGATCATATGAATATGCTCTTTCTCTTGCTTGCGCGTGACATCCTCTCTAGAAGTGAGCAGCTTCATCGTCTTACGCACCCGAGATGCTTCACTTCGTACTTGCTCCGGCAGGATGGCTTCAATTTTTCCACGAGAGGACTGAGCCTTGCTGCCATAGTCGGCATCGAATCTTTGTTCAATAAAGTCCGTCCCAATGAGCAGCGCAACGGCTTCTTCCGCTGTGAAACTGACTGGCGGCAGAAAGTATCCGTCCATTAATGAATAGCCCAGTCCCGGAGCACCTACCACGGGTACGCCCGCTTCGCTTAGTGCCTGTATATCCCGATAGATGGTCCGCACGCTCGTTTCAAATATATCCGCCAAATCCTCAGCCCGTAAAACCTCAGTGCGCTGCAGCTCAAGCACGATGGCCAACATACGGTCTGTTTTGTTCACTCGGCCGCAACCTCCTCTTGAGAAATCCTATTCTATTATTCTAGACCAAGAGGGAACTAAAAATCGATACCTTTATAATAGGAATCACTTATGTTTAATACCCATTTTGAATAAGTTCTGGCGTTCCCCCCTACATAAGGAGTTATTCGCGCACACTGAGATTATTGCACCTAAAGGGGTAAATCCAGCTTATCTGCTATTAGCTTTAAGAAATCAAGGAATGTATGCCGATTTATGCAACTTATTGTTAAGCCAAAAATAAAAAAAATGGTTGGACCGGATGCAAATTGCATTCGGCCCAACCATTTTCTCTTTTTTACTTATTACGCTTTATTGGAAGAACCAAACTCGCGCATTTTGCCCGCAACTGTTGATTTGATTGCGTCACGGCCTGGTGCCAAAAATTTACGTGGATCATATACTTCTGAATCAGAAGTCAAGATTTCACGAGCAATTTTTGTAAATGCGATTTGGTTTTCTGTGTTTACGTTGATTTTTGCAGTTCCCAGCGAGATTGATTTCTTAATATCAGCAGTAGGAATGCCTGTACCACCGTGCAATACCAATGGAAGCTTGATTGTTTGGCAAATTTCTTCCATTTCTTTGAAGCCTAGGTTTGGTTCGCCTTTGTAAGGACCGTGAACAGAACCAAGTGCTGGAGCAAGGCAATCAATACCTGTAAGCTCAACTAGCTGTTTGCACTCTTGTGGATCTGCATAGATAACGCCATCAGCGATTACGTCATCTTCCTGTCCGCCAACTGTTCCAAGCTCAGCTTCAACGGAAACGCCGCGCTCATGCGCGTATGCAACGACTTGTTGCGTCGTTTTTACGTTTTCTTCGAATGGGGAGTGGGAAGCATCTATCATAACAGAAGTAAATCCTGCATCAATGGCTGCTTTACATTTTTCAAAGCTTGAACCATGGTCAAGGTGAATAGCAACCGGAACCGTGATTTTCATTTCTTCGATAAGAGATTTCACGATTGCAGTTACAACTGTGAAGCCTCCCATGTAACGAGCTGCACCTTCAGAAACACCAAGAATAACTGGTGATTGCTCTTCTTGAGCTGCGCCCAAGATTGCTTGTGTCCACTCTAGGTTGTTGATGTTGAATTGACCAACAGCGTAACCTTCTTTTAAACCTTTGTTCAACATGTCTTTCATCGAAACCAATGCCATTTTAAATCCTCCTTCAAAATAATTGCAAGTTAATGATTAGACCTTTCAATCATACCCAATTCATCAGCAGTTTAAAATTGCGTTCATAAGCTGCAGTTGTACTGGCACGAACGGAATGGGTTTTGCCTCGTTCACGTTCCTCTTATAAGTCTACATTTTATCACAAATTTCATTATAAGACACCTATAGCGGGCTGATTACTTTATGTCACTTGTTTGATTATATCATATTCATAACCATATTATGGCCTCCGCATTATTTGCTATTCCATTCGGAGCAAGATATCTATTCTTTTTTCTCTGGAATTCGAACAAATCATACAAATAACCCTTAAACTATTTCTACTTCCTATAAACAGGCTTCATCCGAAAGTTAACGTAGAAAAAGGCACCTCCGCAGGTGCCTTCGTAACTAGAAACAGATCGTTCATTTTATGGTTGTTGTCATTCTAAGCATGGATAGTAACATGCCCTTCGTTATCCTCGTGCCGCGGCGTCGGCATAGAAAATAACCGTAAAGAAATGTATGGGTTCGGTACCGGAATTGCGATACCAATGCGGCCTGTTCGCATGGAAATGAACAGCGCTGCCCGCCGGCACCTCGTAGGATTCCTCGTCATGCTTAAGCTCCAATACACCCTGATGCACGAAAATATATTCCTCTACCCCGTCGTTATGCGGCTCTGAGCCGTGCACGCAGCCAGGTTCAATCGTGACCATGTAGGACTCGAGTTTCGTTCGCAAGCTGTAAGGAAACATCGGATAAGCGCGGTAAGCACCGTCTTCTTCCGAGAACAGCTCCAGATTGCCGGGTGTCGCTACGGTTACCTCCGAATCCACGTCTTCGATAAGCGTAGTAAAGGAGATTCCAAGCCCATTGACGATGCGCCACAGCACCGAGATCGTCGGATTCGAATCCCCGCGTTCGATCTGACCGATCATTGCCTTGCTTACACCGGTCATTTCGGCCATGTTATCCAGGCTTAAACCGCGTGATTTTCGAATGGCCAGCAGATTTTTTCCGACCTTTTTGTGTATCTGATCCATCTCTCGCAGCCTCTCTCTAAACCGTCATACAGCCAAAGTTAAGCGTATTATAACAGATTCGCACTTGTCTCGCTATAAGTCGACTTTTCTTTGAGATTAGAGAGCATATCGTCTGTCATCCGGTCTAAATCGTAATCTGCATGGAAATCCCATTCTTCGCGCGCCGCCGACGCATCTATCGCATCCGGCCAACCGTCCGCGATAGACTGCCGCAGAGGGTCAATGCCGTAGTCGAGCTCGAAGCTTGGCATATGTCTGCGGATGCTGGCGGCAATCCCCTCAGGGTCCACGCTCATTGCCGTCACGTTAAAGGCGTTTCGATGCTTAAGCCGGGATGCGTCCGCCTCCATCAGCTTAATCACCGCATGGATTGCATCAGGCATATACATCAGGTCCAGAAAAGTCCCTTTATCAATATACGATGTGAAGCGGCCGGTCTTCACGGCGCTTACGTACATGTCGACGGCATAATCGGTCGTCCCGCCTCCCGGAGGAGCGGCGTGGGAGATCAATCCGGGAAAACGAAGCCCCCTCGTATCCACCCTGTATTTGTGAAAATAGTAATCGCACAGCAGCTCACCCGCCACTTTATTGATGCCGTACATCGTCGCAGGGCGCTGCATCGTGTCTTGCGGCGTACCGAATCTCGGCGTCTCCATGCCAAAGGCCGCGATCGAGCTCGGCGTGAACAGCCGGCAATCAAGCTCTCTTGCCGCCTCCAGCGCGTTCAGCAGCCCTCCCATATTCAACTGCCACGCTTGCATTGGCAATGCTTCTGCCGTTGCGGACAGCAACGCCGCAAGATGGATAATCGTATCGGCCTGATGCGATTTCACCGCATGATAAAAGGCCTTGCCATCGGTTACGTCCAACGTACGGAACGGCCCGGACTGCGCCGTTTCACTGGAACTGTGCCGGATATCCGTTGTCATAACCGCATCCTGGCCATAGATCTGCCGTAGCCGAACCGCTAATTCGCTGCCAATCTGTCCAAACGCTCCGGTAATAAGAATACGCCTCATGTCGATTCCTCCTAAAGGATGATGCCAAGCTCGCGTCCCACCGTCTCATATACAGACAACGCACGGTCCAACATTTCTGTCGTATGGCCGGCAGTAGGCATGTTGCGAATGCGTCCCGCTCCCTTTGGTACGGTCGGGAATACGACTGCTTTGGCGTATACGCCTTCTTCATACAACTTCGCGCTGAAGCGCTGGGTGAGCTGCTCGTCGCCGATCATGCAAGGCGTGATTGGCGTCACCGTAGAGCCAACCGTGTAACCAAGCCGCTTCAAGCCATTTTGCAAATATACCGCGTTGCTCCACAGCTTCTCCTGCAGCTCTTTGCTGTCTTGGATGATACCGATCGCCGCAATACATGCCGCAATCGTTCCCGGCGGCTGCGACGTTGAGAAGAGGAATGGACGGCTGCGCGCTTTAAGCCAATCGACGACTTCCTGCGTTCCCGCCACGTATCCACCTACCACTCCAACTGCTTTCGACAGGGTGCCG
The DNA here is from genome assembly GCF_012935325.2 of Paenibacillus sp. PL91. Lineage (GTDB taxonomy): Bacteria > Bacillota > Bacilli > Paenibacillales > Paenibacillaceae > Pristimantibacillus. Next base: position 81,455 of record NZ_JABBYG020000014.1, on the reverse strand, counting down.
ATTTGAAAATCGATATGGTCGGAAAGACCGAAATGCTTCACCGTACCCGCTCCTCCGCCGAGCACTCCCGTACCGTGCGCGTCGTCCACATAGGTGATCAAATCGTAAGCTTCCGCAATCCGTACAATTTCGGGGAGATTCGCAATATCGCCATCCATCGAGAATACGCCATCCGTAATGACCATGATTTTATCAAATGCACCCGACTCCCTTGCTTCCTGAGCCTTGCTCCGCAAATCGTTCATGTCGGAATGGCCATACCGGATTACCTTTGCTTTCGTTAACCGGCAGCCGTCGATAATGGAAGCGTGGTTGAGCTCATCTGACAGAATGGCGTCCCCTGCTCCCATGATCGCTGAAACCGCTGCCATGTTACAGTTGAAGCCGGACTGATAAGCGACTGCCGCTTCGGTTCCTTTAAACGCGGCCAGCTTCTCCTCCAACTCGACGTGCAGCGATAACGTCCCGTTTATCGTCCGTACGGCTCCGCTTCCGACCCCGTACTGTAGCGTGGCCTTGACCGCAGCGTCCACCAATCTCTCGTCCGTCGCCAATCCCAAATAATTGTTGGACGAGAGATTCACAAGCTCCTTGCCTTTCAACCGAATAACGGGACCGTTCGGACCTTCCAGCGTGTCGATCGTCGGATACAATCCCCCGTGCTGAAGCTCGTCAAGTTCCCGACGTAAAACTGAAGATAATCGTTGGTTTCTCATTCGTATGCCACCTCGTATCAAATAGGTTTAAGTGTAAACGATGCCGTTGTCATCATAGTGTACAAAAGTACACGATAGTGTATGTATGTTATAATATAAAAAAATACGCTATAGCGCAACAAGTAATTTCCATGATCTTCAGATTTTTATTCGCTGCGTTGTCCTCCACGTAAAATCCCCCTGCCAAGGCAATGGCAGGGGGATCTGGTGTACTTCTAACAGAAAAAGGCTGCCCTTGCTATAAATCAGTCGTAAGGGCAGCCTCAACAATCAATGGCCTGAAATTGGATTTCAGGCCCGCTTCTTAATGCGTGATATCATTGGCGATCGGCGTTTCCATTATTTCTTTTACCTCATTGAGATCATGGGTCTTGCCTAATGCCCACATCAGCTTCGGTACAATCGCTTCTTTGTTCATATCCTTCGACGAAATAATCTGTTCTTTGGCTACTTTTCGCCCAACTTCGTAAAGCGTCAGATCGCCGCCCTCCTTCAGACATTGTGTCGTAATGACCACGGCGACTCCCGCTTCTACAAGCTCAATGATTTTTGGAAGCAGACTCCGCCCTTCGGTAGGAACCCCGCCTAAACCAAAGCCTTCGACAATGACGCCTTTGTAGTGCTGCTTCAGATAGTCGAAGAGCTCGGGCTTCGTGCCCGGATGCAGCTTCAGCAAAAAAACATCCGGACATAGCGATGTGTCTAGCTTTATCTCTTGCTTGGGCACAGGTAAAACAGGTACATCGTATTTAATTTCATCGCCCTCAAAGTAAGCAACGTACGGATGATTAATACTTTCGAAGGCATCGTAGCTTCGCGTTTTCACTTTCACCGCTCTTGTCCCGTTAATTGCCTTGCCATCAAAAACAACAAACACGCCACCAATGTCCTCACACGCAAACTGGGCCGCGTTACGCATATTATCGATGGCATCGGTATGAGCATTATGGATAGGAACCTGCGAGCCTGTAATAACTACTGGCTTGCTCAAATCCTGCAGCATATAGGAAAGCGCAGCCGATGTATAACTCATCGTGTCCGTTCCGTGCGTAATTACAAATCCATCATAGTCGTTATAATGGCTATACACGGCCTCCGCGATGGTGACCCAACATTCAGGCTGCATATTGGTGCTGTCTATATCCATCAGCACTTTATTGTCCACCTGATACATGTGATTTTGTTCGGGCAAATAGCTGATCAAATCATCGGCGGTCATCCCCGGGGCCAATCCATCCTCTCCATGCACAGAAGCGATAGTCCCGCCCGTAGCTAACAACAGTATCTTTTTCATAAAATATTCCCTTCACGTAGTTTCAGTTTCCATACAAAGACAATAGGCAGAAAACCTCTATCGAGGCGGTCAATATATCGGGTCTTATTGAAATTCTGATTCAGCGACTCTTTTTACATCCTCCAAAAATTTAACAACGACCTTCTCATTTGCAAATATCATAAACAACTTCGCATACCACTTTAATGCTTTATTGGTTGCGGTGTATCTAAGCTTTGTTTTCTGATCACTTACTCGTTGCAATTCATATAAAGCCGTGATCTCAAAGCAGTTTGCCAACGTGAATCCAATCTTTATTTTTTTATCGTTCAGAAGATTTGAATATTCTAAAGTATGGACATCATATTCCTCGATGCGTTTGCCTTCTTTATACTTTTGACGGTAGATGCTGCCGACAACCTCATTAGTCACGTGGACTGGTTTATTCTCTACCACTTGAGGCATAATCTTTTGCATCTGTTCTAACGAACCATCTAAATACGACCACACATGTTCAATCGGAGCGTTTATCTCGATTTCTCTTGACCATTGCTTCAATATAACGACCCCTTATTTGTTATTGTGCTGACTCGCCCAATGCAGTGTTTTTTCTAAAGCATCTTCTAAAGGCGTCGCAGCCATACCAAACCTTTTCGTAAATTTGGTGCTTTCTACGACAAAATCTTCTTCAAATTGGTACAGCATTTCTATGCTCTCTCTTGCTTCGGGTATAAATAATCCCCCTAATCGTAGCATACCTTTTCCCATTGTTCGAATGGCAGCGGGAAATCCCCCGATTCGGTACGCCATTTCTACAAATTCCCTTGTCGTAACCGTTTCTGGGTTCGGTACATGCCACACTTGGCCAAATGCGTCTTCATGCCTGCTAAGTACAACCAGTGCCTTTCCAAAATCGTCGATGAAGGTAAACGTGTGCTTTTTATCCGGATTACCCATTACTGTACAGGCTTTACCCTTCGCGATTGGGATAAACAGCCTTGATCCTACAGAGGAATGATGAACGTTTGGACCAAAAAAGTCAGACCCTCTTCCCATAGTCACCTGCAGAGTGCCATCTTGATATAATTTACTCAGCGTTCGAGACATTGCAGCGCGGACCTGACCCTTCTTCGTGACAGCGGAATAAGGGAGATTCTCATGCATGCCTCCTTTTACCTGCCCATACATATACAAATTTTCAGCTACAATAAGCCTTGCCCCTGCAGCAATTACTCCTGAAATAATATGATCCTGAAAAGGAATAAATCGTTCCGTCCACTTATGATACGGGGGTTGTGCACATTGAAAGACGGTCTTGGAGCCTTTCATGATTTCCCTTGCTTGCTCTTTATCCATAAGATCGGCTCTTCTTATCCTAACCCCCTGCGGGACAGACGCTTTTCCACCAAAGCTAACCATGCTCACCGGCTCTTCCCGTGCGATTAGCTCCCTCATCACTGACATTCCTAACGGTCCCGTTCCTAAAATTAAATTCATTATTATCCTCCTCTTATAAACGCTGGATAATAACAAAATAAACCCTATAGCAGCTATAGGGTCAATGCTTTTCTAACAGGAACTTGCAGCTCGACGATAAATTCCTCTGGCTTCATCATCTGAGCCATATCGACGATGTACTGCTCGATCGATGCGCCGTTCTCGACGTACCCATTGTTCCGGGTCCACTGTAGAAGCTTACTGTAGATCCGCTTGCAGGATTTATCGTTAGGAATTCCGCAATAGAGTGCAGTAATATAATCACCTTCAGGTATGATTCGCGTTTGAACGTTTTCCTGCGCCCCATTATCAAGAATGATACAGTATTCCAGGTCAGATTCCTCGCGGTCAAAGGTCATGATGTTCTCGTGATATACGGTCATGATTCGATTTTGGCTCGGCGCGAGGCCACTGGCATCAACCTTGCCAAATAGCTCTGTGAATCTTACGATCGAGGGTTCCATTCCGCAGGCGTACCGCCCACGGTCCGATACCACGAGCCGAGCCGGTATCCGCTTCAGCTCCACTAAAGCATCAAGATCCTTCAGACCATTTCCTAATTCCTGAAGCATCACGATTTGAGCTGTCCGCTGTTCAATCGATTTGACAGTCTGCTCCAATTTTTTAATCTCTTCTACCATTTCTTTTTGTTTGGATTCAAGCTTGATAAATAAGTTATCCAAGCTGTCGTTCTTCAACATCTCCCCAATGTCATCTAAAGAGAACTGCAGCATTTTCATATCCTGAACGATTTTGATATACAGGAGATCCCGATTAGAGTAATAACGGTAACCGGAGTGTTTGTCTGTATGGCTCGGCAGCACCAATCCGATTTTATCGTAGTAACGCAAGGTCTGAACGGATATATGGCAGATTCTCGCCGTTTGGCCTATGGAATAATATTGATCATGACTCATGATGCCTGCAACCCCTTTACTAGGAAAATAGCTGCCATAACTGATTTTAGTATTCGAAACGTGATAGGTGTATTTTTACTTCCAATCATGGAATATTACCTTAATAGGAATATTTTGCATGGAAAGGGGATGGATGTATGGATGCAGGTTTATGGTTGGAGTATGGCTGGGTATTATTAGTGTTGATTGCACTTGAAGGAATCCTCGCAGCCGATAATGCTTTGGTCATTTCGATTATGGTCAAGCACCTACCTCCAATAGAGAGGAAAAAAGCGCTATTTTACGGTCTCGCGGGTGCTTTTTTGTTTCGGTTCGGATCCTTATTCATTATTTCATTTCTGGCGGATGTATGGTACGTGCAGGCCATCGGCGCAGCTTACCTCATATTTATTTCGCTGAATCATATGGCCAAGCGTTTGTTCGTCAAGCAAAAGGAGCATAAGAAAAGAGCGGAGAAGAAGCCGGAAAATTTCTGGGTAACGGTCTTGAAGGTGGAGCTGGCTGACTTGGCATTCGCAATTGATGCCATATTGGCTGCCGTGGCTTTGGCCGTCGCATTGCCGCCAACCGGCTTGCCTCAGATCGGCGGACTTGATGGAGGACAATTCCTCCTCATTCTCGCAGGAGGCATAATAGGCCTGGTCATCATGCGTTTTGCCGCATCCTATTTCGGCAGCTTACTTACGAAGAAGCCGGGTCTAGAAACGGCCGCGTTTTTGATTGTAGGCTGGGTAGGCGTGAAGCTGGCCGTCTATACGCTCTCTCATCCCGACGTCGGCTTGCTGTCTGAATATTTCCCTAAGAGCGTGCTCTGGAAAACGATATTCTGGGGCGTCATGATCGCTATCGCAGTTGGCGGCTGGTTCCTTTCCAAGGAACAGAAACCATCTGAATCAGATACCGTTCATTGACCAAGTAAAAAGAAAAGGATGCATAAGAGGCTGCCCGAATCCAATACTTCCTTTAGGGTAGCCTCAATCACCGGAGCTTCTTTTTTCTCACTCCGCTTATGATATCCATCCACGTTCATGCGCTTTTTCAGTCGCCTGCTGCCGGGTCTCTACCCCCAGCTTTTGAATGGCAATCGACAAATAGTTCCGTACTGTTCCATCTGTCAGAAATAATTGCTTAGCCATTTCCTTGGTCGATAATCCCTGTTTGGACAATCGCAATACAGCCGTTTCCCGCTCGGTCAGCGGATTTTCTTCCTTCAGGAACAGAACCGCTGCCAAATCCGTGCTGATCACTCGATCACCAGCCATTACCTTGCGTATGGAATCGATTAAAAACTCAATCGGTTCATCTTTTAATAAGTAGCCCTCTACCTTCAATTCCATCGCTTTTTGCAAAAAACCGGGGCGTGCAAATGTAGTTACGATGATGATTTTCGAGGAACGTCCTTCCTGCCTGAGCTTCTCTGCAATTTCAAGTCCTGAAAGGAAAGGAATCTCGATGTCGAGCAAGCACACGTCCGGCTCATAATGCGCAATAGCCTCCCATGCGGTTTGCCCATTCTCGGCCTCCGCCACAACCTCGATGTCCTCCTCCATGGATAACAAAGCCGATAGCGTCCCACGAAGCAATTTTTGGTCTTCTGCAATGACTACACGTATCACCTTGCTACCCCCTTCCACTACTCGTCAGCGGAACCTTAAACGTAATGACCGTTCCTTTGCCTTGGCTCGACGTTATTTGAATATCTCCCTGCAGCATAGCCATTCTTTCCTTCATCGACTGCAAACCGTTCCCTTCTCCCTGCTTCAAGCTGCCATTCCCGTTATCGCTCACTTGGAGGCAGTAGTATTCAGACTCTATGTATGGTGTTATCGTACATTGATTGGCTTCGCTATGTTTAATAATATTGGTAATCGCTTCTCTAACGGAAAGTGCCGCCATCGTTTCGGCAACGTTGGATAGGTGGGGCAGGGATTCATCGTCATTCATAACGAATGCAATGCCAGCCTTTTGTAAAATATCCTTGGACAGCTCCATTTCCTTCTTAAGGGAAACAAATTTCATGTCGGTAACTAGCTCCCTCACCTGCTTTAGCGCATACCTTGAGGTGTTCAAAATATCCTGCAGCTCATGCTTCGCCTTTTCTGGGTTATTTTCCACCAATCGCATCGTTAGCTCACTTTTCAGTTTAATCATGGTCAACGTCTGGCCGAGCGTGTCATGAAGATCCCTGGCAATCCGGTTTCGTTCCTCCTCTTGAATATAGCGTTCAAGCTGAGCATTGGCGATAGCCAGCTTTTCTTTCAAGATATTCGCTTTTTCTCTCGCATTAACAACGATCGGTGCCACCAACTGAGCAATCATAATGGGGAAATACATCGTTGAAAAAAAGGCAAATGGACTGCCCTCATTTATCCAACCGTATAGCACAAACATAGCTGCGATTCCAGCCATGCCAGTGATCATAATCGCCTTCCGATTGGCTCTTCCCAGCAAATCAGCAAACACAAATCCGTACATCAGAATCCAACTGTCGACGTTAACAGCAAGCGCCACAAGCAGTGAGCTTCCCGCGAGACTGGCCATGAGCAGACGCCAGTCCCGATACCACAATCCTGCATAATGGGATACGAGCAACAATAGGAAAAGGATCATCTTCAAGGCTAGATTGACGGACCCATTTACGATGAAAACTTGATAAATTAAAAAGGAAACTGCGAAAGCATCAATAATAAGATATTTTTCGATCTGATCCGCGGGATACCATTTTTTCAGCATCGTTCATACACACCTTATCCGTTCATCAATCAGTCTATGCTTTTCCTAGGAGGCCTGAAGTGAATCTTCTCGCTGATTCCATAGGACCGTACTTGAATCGCTTCAGCCATATGGAAGCAAAGATGATTTGGAAGCAACAAATCAACATCCAGATCCATACAATGGTTACCGAATTCACCTTGCCGCCTAAGCCGAAGCCCCATCCATAAAAAATGACTGTTGAAATAACATTTTGCATCACATAGCAGCTGAGCGACATTTTGCCTACCTGTTCAAGCTTGTTCCACAGCCATAGCTTCTCGTTTGCTTCTACCAGTTTAGCGATTAACCCGATATATCCAAGAGATAGGATGGGCGCAAATAAATAGCGTACTGGCAAATCAAAGTAGCCGCCGGGCACAAAAATAAGCAAATTGAGCGGAATGCCTAAGCCTAATCCGATGTGAAGCAGTTTACTCCGTTTCTTCTTGCCATTCTCATCAAGAGCAAAAAAACCAGATCTCATCATACGTATGCCTAAAAGGAATAGAAAAATGTTCATGGGGATTACAAAAAAGGCCTCTAACCGCAGCGTTAAAAAAGAAGTAAGCCGGAAAACCACCTGCTGAAGCCAACTGCCGTCCTTATATAATAACACCGTTTCTTTCATATCGCCTAAGGACATATTGGCGCCTATCGCGCCGAGATAGATACCGAAACACAAAATAAGCAGCATAATAGCTCCATGCACGCCGCCAATGATCATCATCGCTCTGCGAATGGCGCGGTCTCCGCCTTTTATAATAAAAGCAGTCATGATTGCCGTGATGCCGTAGCTCATCAAAATATCATATTCCATCACTAGAGTGAAATGGATTAATCCTTCTGTTATAAGAATAATAGACGTCCATATATACACCCCAGGCCATGCGCTCCCTCTTCTTAATGCCTGTCGGTACTTCATCTCAAGTCCGATCCCGAACATAATGGTGAGCAAGCCAAGCAGCTTTCCATTGACCAAGAACAGGACAAAGACTCTTACAAACTCTTGGAAGGATGCCCACCACTCCATATGGTTAAAGGTGAATACATAATTCAAGTCTCCCATATGAGCAATAATCCAAATATTCGTCCCAAGTGTTCCCAAAATAGCAAATCCTCTTAAAATATCCAACAAACGTAATCTGCTGCCATTCTCATTCATAACGACCATCGTCCCTTTCCTTCTGTTCGGTAACTATATTTTAGCGCTGAACAGAAACAGGCGATATTCACAGCAGTCAGCTTCTGGATATGACAGTGTCATATGAAAACCCGTTCGTTTAAGCTGAAATTTATTTGCCTTCTGTAAAGGAATACCACCGGTACATGTCGAATAATCTGGCATTATGCGAATGAAGACAACCTCATCTACACTTAAAAATTTTACCATCATGATCCTATTTCTTTGCATGCTTCTTGGCTTAAGGTGGACTTGGACCACCATTTTTCCCACAATCGAACAGCCACATCCGGTCGATGGCGTACTTGACATGCGGGGCTGGGATTTTGAGCATTCCTCACCTATCTCATTGGATGGTGAGTGGGAGTTCTTTCCTTCAAGGCTAGTTTCTTATACCGACTCATCTAAGATGGAGGATGACGTTTTTACTTTCGTTCAGGTTCCGGGAGATTGGCAAGACGCTTTTCCCAAAGAGCATGACACTTCGTTCGGGTACGGTACCTACCGGCTGCGCATCCTAGTCGACCCGCTGGAGCAACCCGTATCGCTTTGGATGAAAAAAATTCAATCGGCTTCTTTCGTGGAAATAAACGGTTTCAGCGAAGGCGCAGCCGGCAAGCCTGCCGCAAATAAAAGGGATTATATCCCTAATAAAATCTCCTATACGAGTACTTACACTGTACAAGGCGTGGAAGAACTCGTCGTGCTCATTCAGGTAGCAAACTATGAAGACCCTTACAATGGGGGAATCATGTACTCCATTCGCTTTGGCTCCCAGGAATCACTCAACAATGAGCGCTGGTCCTCTATTGCTATCCAATTGATTACCTTTGTTGTCCTGCTGCTCCATGGTTTTTACGCATTCATCTTATATCTCTTTAACCGCCAAGAGAAGTCTTTGCTTATATTCTGCTCACTTGCGTTTATTGCAGGAATATCGGTTGTGTCCGATCACGATAATTTACTTTTGTTATGGCTGCCTATCAATTACGCTTGGTCTATAAAAATCAGATTGCTTTCGTATTTATGGCTGGCCTTTTTTATTCTTTATTTCTTTAGATGGTTTACTTTGAATAAGCGGGGCGGCAAACGGTTTCTCCTTTTTTTGGCCGCGCTTGCTTCCTATTCCATTTTTTTGTTTGCGGCACCGGCTTCGCTCGTCCATGAAACGTATCATTTTAGGGTTTTTAGTGTCCTTTATTTGTTTCCTTTTGCATGGTTAATCTATTTGATCGGAAAGATATACTTTACAACAAAACCCGATGAGGATGCCGTATTCCTGCAGCTCTCTGCCGCAGCCGTATTGTCCAGTGCGATCTGGGGGGCCTTAAGCTCTTACATCCCATTTCCTGTCGTTTATTATCCTATAGATATCATTGCGGCGATAGTAGGCTTCTCGACATACTGGTTCAAAAAATATTTCCGCAAGTCTCATGAAATTGTCCGTCTGAATCATCAGTTACAGGAAACAGACAGGCTAAAAGACCAATTTCTTGCCAATACGTCACACGAACTAAGAACTCCGCTGCATGGCATCATTAATATCGCGGAAACCGTGCTGTCCCATGAAAAAGAAAGGCTGCATCAGAAAGGTCTTAAGGACATGGAGTTGCTCGTCACGATAAGCCGCCGCATGTCCCATATGCTGAACGATCTTCTTGATGTTGCGCAGCTACGGGAACATCGCATTGCGTTGCAGAAGGAGCCTTTGCTCATTCAGTCGATCCTGCCGGGCGTAGTCAGCATGCTTCGTTCCATGAATGAGAGCAAGCCGGTTCAATTCATAGTTGACGTAAAGCTATCATTTCCTGCCGTAATGGCCGATGAAAAAAGATTGGTTCAAATTTTATATAACTTATTGCATAATGCCATCAAATATACGGAACGGGGTACTGTTACTATTTCCGCTGAATGGACGGCCGGACACGCCTTAATCCACATAATCGACACGGGTGTTGGCATGGACGAGGAGACGATAGCCAAGGCTTTTATTCCCTATGAGCAAGGGCCTCATGGCATCAACGAAGGAAGCGGAATCGGGCTTGGATTGAGCATTTGCAAACAATTGATCGAACTGCATAATGGTTCCTTAACGGTTCAATCGGAACCAGGCAAAGGGTCGGTGTTTAGCTTTAATCTGCCGCTCGCCGATTGGTCGGCCTCTTCTCTATCGATACCGCAACTGCGCTATGTACGTCCGGAGATAGAAACGATGGAGCTTGCAGCGGCCGATTGGGCTAACATTGGAAGCGTAAGCGGCTTGCCGGCGGCTGCCATTGAATCTAATCCAAGCCTGTCTGACAGCGATAATGTTAAAATTCTTGCGGTTGACGACGACCCCGTCAATTTAAATGTGCTGGTCTCGATCCTTTCCACGGAATTGTATACGATTACGACAGTGAATTCCGGTGAAGAAGCGCTACGGATTCTTGACGAGCAGCAATGGGATTTAATGATTATAGATGTCATGATGCCGCATATGTCCGGTTATGAGTTAGCGCGGAAAGTACGGGAATATTATTCCTTATCAGAGCTTCCGATATTATTGTTGACGGCACGTACACAGACCGCTGATATTTATACCGGTTTCTTGTCGGGGGCCAACGATTACGTGACCAAACCCGTGGATGCTCTTGAACTAAAGTATAGGATTAGCGCATTAACCGGGCTCAAACAATCCTTACATGAAAGCTTGCGGATGGAAGCTGCTTATTTACAAGCGCAAATCCACCCCCATTTTTTGTTCAACGCTTTAAATTCCATTCTATCATTAAGCGTGGTTGATATTGAGAAGATGCACAAGCTAGCCGAAGCTTTCACTGACTTTTTGAGAATAAGCTTTGATTTCTTAAATACGCAGCATTTTGTCGAGCTATCGCACGAATTAGAGCTGGTTAAAGCTTATCTTTATATCGAGAAGGAGCGGTTCGAAGACAGGTTAATGATTAAGTGGGAGGTTGAACCTCATTTCCAGCTTCAGCTCCCTCCTCTAACGATCCAGCCGTTGGTTGAAAATGCAGTGAAACATGGCATCCTTAGCCGATCGCAAGGCGGCACGGTTCTCATACGCGTTGTTCGCCAAGGCCATTCGGCATTAATCGAAGTGAAGGACGACGGAATAGGCATGAATCAAGAAACGGTTGATCAGTTGTTGACCCGGTCTGATAAGGGCAGGCAGGGTGTCGGTCTGTACAATACCAATCGCAGATTGAAGAAAAAATACGGTAAAGGCTTGATCATTCAAAGTAAGCCCGCCGAGGGAACAGCCGTTTCCTTTGAAATTCCACTATTAAGGATTTGATAAGAAATAGGACGTTACTTGAAATAAAAAGAAAAACCTTAGAAATGCAATTCGGCGCAAAGGGACATGGGTTCCCCGATATTCCCCTGAAGTTAAATAAAGGGGCTTTCCCAAAAGTAGTAAGCTCGTTGCAGAGATAGCTCACTTTGAATAGAAATATTGGAAAAAGCGAAAAAATAGCGGTACAGGGGGCTATTCCTGTACCGCTATTTTTCTATTCTGGTCTATGGCTGCTTGCTTAAGTAGATTATGGGCAAGCGAAAGCCACCCGACTTCTAGGCTTACTTTTGGCAAGCCTCGAAGCAGGAACCGCCGAAATCCCCGGTTATTCTTTATCTGCCCGAATACACTTTCAGGTTCAATCATTCGTCTAACCGACAGCGCATAGCCTTCCATCCGTTCACTGGTTACTCGCGAGCGATAGGTCTAGTTTCTAGACCTATTTCTGTAAATCTGGTTAGTTTGATGAGAATAGATCTAGTTCCTAGACCTATTTCTGCTAGCGGAGCGCTCACAAGCTCCGTTCGCAGGTACTCGCATACGATAGGTCTAGTTTCTAGACCTATTCCGCTGAATCTGGTTAGTTGACAAGAATAGATCTAGTTTCTAGATCTATTTCCGCTGGCTGAGCAGCCAGGAGCTCAGTTCTTAGGCTGCGCGCATGCGAGCAGCCCGAGCGCCAAGATGCCCATTTGGCGAGGGCACGCATTTAAAAAAGCTGTCTCAAAAGGTTAGATAACCTTTTGGGACAGCCCATTCAGGTTGTCTTGAGAAAGTCTCGAAAGATTTAGCTGATATCACGGTCTCACAATTCTTTCAATTTTGCTCCCTGTTTGCTATTTGCTCTTGAGCGAGACGAATCATTTCCCGAACCATGGTACCGCCAATTTTGCCACCGACATGGCCTACTGATTCCGTAGTTAGATGCCCGTTGTTTCCTTGTTGCAAAGGTACGCCAAGCTCCTTCGCCACTTCGTATTTTACGTCGTCCGGTTGATTCGGATTAACGGCATATCCTTCGCGTTTCATTACATCTGCTTTGAAAGCTTGCATCCCTTGCTCGACTCCTGGCACCGCATATTTTCTTCTTCTTCTAGCCATCATAAAGCACTCCCCTCGATGTTTTCCCTAACATGCCCGGATGAGCAGCATTTCATCCCTCCTCTGCTTCAGCGAGAGTTAATACGGGACATGGAGGCTGGCTGCACGCATGAAATAATTTTAAAATATATCAAGGAGTTGATAAACCGATGGAATTTATGCGTACGATCGCTGAGGAGAGAATTCTGGAGGCCATCCGCCGCGGGGAATTAGACAATCTGCCAGGCGCTGGCAAGCCGCTTCCCCCTGATGGTATAGAGAATGTCCCAGAGGAGCTTCGGGTCGGCTTTAAGCTGCTCAAAAATGCCGGGATGATCCCCGAGGAGATGCAGCTTCGCAAGGAAATGGTCACGCTTGGCGATCTACTCAGCGCCTGCCGAAACGATACCGAGCGTAAAAAGCTTCAAAGTCAGTTATCGGCTAAGAAGCTTCGCTATCAATCACTGATGTCCGCTCGCGGATGGGTGATGTCGGAAGCGTTCGCTGAATACGAGCATCAAATCCAACAAAAGCTAACCGAGAATGATTAAATAGATATGGAATTGGCTAACTCCCAACAGCCCCCTTGTTGCCGAATTATAATATTCCCAGGATTCAAATCCTCATGTGTTAACCGCGGACTGTCATATGTTGTGCCCATATCTATCAATAATTGTTGGAGGAAGCATTTTTAAAAATGTTGAGCAAAGAAACACCTCTACACATTACCCAGAATATACAGAAGCATAGGCATTTATCCCACGTATGCTTATTCTGACCAGCTTCGCGGAACCTGTAAATTTAGCGAACTAAGAATAAGCACAAAGGAGTGTTTCAGGTTGAGCGAAAAATCATCCCACTACTTTGCCCGCGGCAACACCGCGCACGGAGCGCATTTCTTGTACAATTCTACCTTTCAAGGGCTGAATAAAATATTCGTCCTTAAGGGTCCCCCTGGTACGGGGAAATCAACAGTCATTCGCAGCTTGGCGGATAGCCTGCTGGAAAATGGCCAGCACGTGCAATGCTTCCACTCCCCTCTTCGCCCCGACGAACTGGATGGCATCATTTCAACAGAATTGAAGGTTGGCGTTGTCGATGAGCGTGTCTGCGAGGGGATCCCGGAAAATGAGCCGAGTAAAATCGTTTATATCCATTTCGGGGAGGCAATTGACAACGGCCGGATTTCCCCGGAGCATCTGGGAACTATCGAAGAACTTAAAGCTAAGCTTGTTGATGCCTATACAAAAGCATATGAAACGTTCTTAAGCGCATTGCGGATTCATGACGAATGGGAAAAATATTATATCGAGAGCATGGACTTCACGAAGGCAGACCAGATTGCGCAGGAATTGATTCAACAATTTTACGCTGGTCATGAAAACGATACACCTATAACTGGACGTCACCTATTTTTCGGAGCTGCCACTCCGAAGGGGGCATTCGATTTTATTCAAAGCTTGACCGCTGAATTGGATAGGCGGATTTTCATCAAAGGAAGACCAGGGTCCGGAAAGTCGACGCTGCTAAAAAAACTTGCTGCCGCTGCCGAAAACAATGGAATCGAAGTTCAAGTGTATCATTGCGGCTTTGATCCAAACAGCCTTGATATGTTAATTTTCCCAAGGCTCAGCATAGCTATCTTCGACAGCACCGCTCCACATGAATATTTTCCTGATCGTGACGGGGATGAAATTTTGGATATGTATGCGCTTACCATGACCCCCGGCATCGATGAAGCATATGCAGCCGAATTAGCCGCTATTAAAGAACGCTATTCAGCGAAAATGAAGGAGGCCACCTCCTATTTGGCGTTAGCCGAGGCCATTGATTCCCAAATTAAGGCCTTCTATGTAGCGGCAACGGATTTTTCGATCGTAGAGGAACTCCGATTGCAATTACAGTCACAATTAAATGAACTGCTCGGCCCTAGTAGCTTATAGAATAAAGGCGCGGCCTTACTTTCCTAGCAGGGGGCTTAGCTGTCTCATGACAGCTAAGCCCCTCCAAATATAACATGGCGATTTAACCTAACATACATATTGAAGCACACTCAAAGTAGTAACGATTCATTTATTTTCAAACGATCATAGAAATACCAACACTCTTTTTCCAACATAAAGTTACAACACATTACTACATGAAGATCTCGATTTTTGTTTTAAATGCTTCAAACCATTCCAAGCTATTTACTTCCAGCGCGTCATCATTAATCGTTCGTGAAACATTATAAAGTCAACACTATCAAGCCTTTTCCTCATATTATTTGTTTCCTTTTGAAAGGAATCAACCTTGCTCCAGGGTTGACATTCGGGCAAAGATTTTTGTCTAAATATTTTTATGTATCTGGTTTACAACTCGACAGAAGTTCTATTGCAAGCTTGATATAATCTAGTTAACTCTTAATACTAGGTTGGGGGGAATAGAAGAATGGAAGCTATTTTATTGTTCATCTGGAATCTAATGATGGTAATCAAACGGGAAAATGCAAATCAGACCGATAAGGGTAAACCAGCCTGTCTTGGCATAATCTATTCGTTTGAAGCGTACTTGATTGAGAAGCAATCCATATTCGTCTTGCCGGATAGGCAAAAGAATAATGATCCACTGCAGCCATTCATCCCCATACAGAAAAGCCCGCAACGCAACCCGCGTACCGAATGGCAGATTTGGTGCGAGAATAATAAAATGTTGTTCCAGAGCTCCGCTTAGCGTTAACGTAAAGTTAGATCTCTCTAATAGCTGCATAATACGATATAGACTGGAATTGCTAGTGGTGTGCCTTTGTTAACCAATTTACAATTGAGAGGAATGGAAAAAATGAAAACCATTTTGTTCTTTTTCTGGAATCTTATAATGGGAATCAAACGAGTCCATATCAAACAGCTTCATAAGGAAACAACATGTCCCGTTTTAATCGATTCGTTTGAAGTGCATATGATGAGGAAACAAACGGCAGCCGTCTTGACGAGCAGGCGGAAGCAGCATCGCAATAAGATGCAGCAATCCTTCCCTATGCAGAGAGACTCTCAAAATAACCCCCGTGCCGAATGGCAGATTTGAAGCGAAAACAATAAGATGTTGTTCCAGAGCTCCGCTTGAGAAGCTGTATTCAGCGAAATATCTGTAGAACAAAATTGAGGAGCACCCGTTTAGGCGCTCCTTTATATTAATGATATATACAGATTTATTTTCAATAGCCATACGATAATAATTGAAAATTTTACTGAATTATTGTTTAGAGTAACATAAATAAAATTTCGCCTTATTTATGATAAGGCTCGGCGTATCATCAGTAGAGCGAAATAAAAGGGCACCCGACAGGGTACCCTTGGGTGCCGTTCATTCATCTAAATCTAGAAAACACTGATGCAACGTCTGCTCCTTGAACTCTTTTACACTGTGCTCCATCTCTTACATACAATTCATCATTGTACCAACTCGGCTCTTCACCACCAACAACTTCGATCATAATAACCATACTACCTCTGTAATTAAGTGGGTTCAATCTTGAAGTAATGTTGGATTTCAGATTATCGGGTAAAGAGGAGTTTGTGATTTTAGTAGTTAAAAAGGAGAAATACTGATCCAGACTCACACCTTTCAATTTTGATTCTCGTTCCAGCCCCACCACTCCAAAGTCGCCCACTCTTGGTGCCGTAATATTGTCTAATTGCTCTACCCTTAGAGTATGTGCCTCTCGATCAGATACACCCATGAAAATGTAACCCGTCCTACCCTTTCCAAGATTGGCCATTGCACAAATGTTGTGAAGGATTTTCTCGAAGCTTTCTTCGTCAAACGATCTGTCTTTTGTATCAAGAGTATAAAAACCTTGTTTAAAATCATAATGCGGTGGCTCAATTTTGGATAACCGTAGATAGTTCTCAAAATCGATTGCTAATACACCCGCACTACGTAATGTATGTGACGCTTTCTTAAAGTAAGGTTGTATTAAACCTACCGTAAGATTTATATTTGAAATTCTGTTTGCTGTTACAATACTTTTCGCAGACGCAAGTCTCGCCGCTAAATTATTTAATGCGGAAAAGATCGAGTCAATATTAAATGGTTCATTTTCACTAAATACAATTAATTGGTAAACTGCCATAAATAAATTGTAATACGGCTCTTTTACTGCGTTACTCCCTGCTGTTGGATTAAGGATGTTCTTCAAATAATTCTTTTCCCTTGATTTTGAAAGTGCCATATTTTGAATTGTATCAAATACAAGTTTTATATCGTTCTTTAAATTGTCCTTATTGTAAGTTGCGATGGCGGTCTCAATTTCAAGTTTCTTTTTGTCGTTTAAATAATAATCATCAAAATTATCCTTGCTCGCCTGGAAGGGCTCTTTCAAAGCTACTGACAAAATAATGTCTGCTATTAATTGCTCATCTTCACTATCACGTAATTGGGATACACGTAAAATACCTTGGTTACACCAAAAAGTATCTTCAGCAGCTACGCCGTATCCTAAAGCAATATTTTTCGAATCAATGCTAATTTCCGGCATTTCAGTTAATGGAAGAATACCTCTAGAAACATCACCTCGAATTTCAGAACTTAACTCTCTTACTAGCTCCGAAAACACAGTTGTTGTTCCTGCTTGTCTAACTTCCTGTGGAGATAAGTGTTTGCCATTGGAATTGATTCTACCAAAAACTTCGATGACTTCTCTTTCTGATCCTTGGAATGTTGAAATAGGAAGTTGATACTCTAGAAAAGAAGCGCATTTCTTTTGATTAAGACGTTTAATATGATCTCCATGAATTGGTGAAAATATTCCTTCTTTTGCTAAAGTATTTGCTGTTGGATGCTGTGATACATCGAAATACGATTCATTTACTGCAAATTGATTTTCAATAAAACCAAAAAGCGCATTTAATCTCTGCATTCCATCTATAATCTCATATGTAGTTTCGCCGTTATCATTAACCCCCTTCTCTGCCAAAAGAATGAGCGGAATAGGATACTGAGA
The DNA here is from genome assembly GCF_012935325.2 of Paenibacillus sp. PL91. Taxonomy (GTDB): domain Bacteria; phylum Bacillota; class Bacilli; order Paenibacillales; family Paenibacillaceae; genus Pristimantibacillus. The sequence goes on along the minus strand of NZ_JABBYG020000014.1, from coordinate 63,756 downwards.
AAGTACACTATCGATTAATGCTTCTTTCTCCTCTTTTGTCCAGACTAGCTTCCGCTGATATTTTCTATTTACAAGCAAGCTACTATTCCGATAAAGCTGGTATAAATTCATAACACTCATGCCTCTTGGCGTAATATTCAAAATTAATCACCCCTTGATATATTTACCTTTAATTGTATCATATCTTAGTGCCTACACGTATAGTTGAATGTACAACACCTTTCATGAAGCATCTAGAACATCCCTTGATCCTAGCAAAAATTTCACCTCACTTATGATAAGGCTCTCCGTAACATCTATAGGGCGAATTGATAAAGACATAGAATAAATAGTGTTAAATTAAATTAGGTTGGATTTTAGCTAACCTAGAGATATAATTGATAAAAAAGTGCCATCTAGTTGATAAGACTTAACTTAATAAAGATTGGTCAAGAATTGAGGAATTTTAATGAAGATAGATTTAGATAAAATGATAACAATTTCAAAAGTGAACCAAAATTTTTCGATGGCAGCAAGACTTACTGATGAGCTTGGTTTGCTTACAATAATGAAAAATAGCCAGCCTAAATTTGTATTGATGACATTTGAAAGATTTGAGGAATACGAATTAGAACGATCAAAGAAAACTAATACTGAATAATATACATTATAAGTAAAATAAGAGGATTGATTGAATGAATAAGAAGTGCCAGGTATTTACACCAAATGATATTGTCATAAAACTTTTAGATATTGTCAATTATACAGATAACTTATATGGTAAAAAGATCATCGAAAATGCATGTGGTGATGGAAACATTCTGAAGGTTATTGTGGATCGTTATATCACTGATTGTAAGAGTCAAGGAATTGCTAACGATAAAATTAAACTTGGATTGGAGGAAGATGTGTACGGAGCAGAAATTGACGAAGAACAATATTTAAAATGTATAACTAATCTGAATCAAGTGGCAGGGAAACATGGTTTATTCAATGTAAGATGGAAAATCCTTAATGTCGATATTCTAAAAGAAAATTTACAAATTAAATTTGACTTTATTGTTGGAAATCCTCCATACATTTCATATAAAGAATTAGATACTCAAACACGACAATTTGTTAGAGAAAATTTTTCAGTATGTCAGAGTGGAAAGTTTGATTATTGCTATGCTTTCCTCGAATCAAGCTTAAAGTCATTGAATGAGAATGGAAAAATGTCTTATTTGATACCTAGTAGTATCTTCAAAAATGTATTCGCTCAAAACTTGAGGAATTTCTTGATGCCTTTTATAAATCAAATTTATGATTATCAGTCGATTAAATTGTTTGATGCACTGACTTCCTCAGCAATTGTAGTTTGTGGAACCGGAGAAGTATTAAATAACACAATAGATTATCATTATGAGGATAAAGGAACTTCACTCGTTATCAATAAAGCGGATTTATTCGGTAAGTGGGAATTTAAACCAAGAATAATGAAAACGGAAATGACTGCTGCTAGATTCGGTGATTATTTCAATGCCTCTATTACAATTGCAACCCTATATAATAAGGCATTTGTTTTAGATCGTTATCAAGAACTTGAGGATGAAGAATATATTCAGGTTAAGTCCTCTTTAATAGAAAAAGATATTTTAAAAGTGGCTGCCAGCCCCAGATCATTGCATTTCAACAAAAGAGAAATGATTATTTTTCCCTATTATTATGTTAATGGATGTTTACACAGGTATAGTGAAGATGATTTCGAGAGGATTTTTCCAAGAACAAAGGAATATTTGAAATCATTTCTTGTTAAATTAAATGAACGCGATTCAGATAAAAGTGTAAATTGGTTTGAATATGGAAGGACTCAAGCACTTGCTCACCTTAACCAAGAAAAACTGTTATTATCCACCGTAGTAACCAAGCAAATTAAAGTTTACACACTTTCTAAAGATTGCATTCCTTATTCCGGTATTTACATAACAAAAAAAACAGATCTTAGTTTAGATTATGCTAAGGGGATACTGGAAAGTAAAGATTTTCATGAATATGTAAAAAGTATCGGCACTAATGCTAATGGCACTTCTTTAAGAATCACTGTAAAGGATATAAACAACTATATTTTTACAAAAGGGAGGTATCTAAATAATGAGTAAAATGAAATATAAAATCTCTTCAAGAGCAACAATACTTTTGGGAAGAGAAAGCGTTGCTAAAGTAGATGGAGCAATTATCGAAGTTGTTAAAAATACTTATGATGCCGATGCAAATTTGTGCTTTTTATGTTTTGATATTGAACATGGTTTCATTTACATATTAGATAATGGAATTGGTATGACTCAAGAAACTATTGAAAATTATTGGATGCTAATTGGTACAGATAATAAAAGATCAGAGTATAAATCAGAAAAAAATCGTATCAAATCGGGTGAAAAAGGAATTGGTCGATTTGCGCTAGATCGATTAGGAAGTAAATGTGAGATGTACACAAAGAATCAAAAGAGTCCCAAAGTAATTCTCTGGAAAACTGATTGGAGCAATTTTGAAGAACCCGGAAAAACTATAGATGAGGTAGAAGCAGATTTTGAATACTTGAATGGTAAGTTTATTGATATTATTCCAACAGAAATATTAGATGCTATCGAGGAAATAAATAAAAATCTAATGGAAGATGAAAAAATATTATTGGATACGGGGACTTTACTAAGAATAAGTGGACTACGAGATAGATGGAGTTCTAAAGATATATCAAAAATAATAAACTCGATGGGATTTCTAATCCCACCAGCAGAACAAAAAGATTATATTATTTGTACTAAGGCATCATTAGAAAGCACGTATACAATTATTTCAAACGAACTTTCTGATGAGTACGACTATAAACTGTTTTCTAATTTTGATGGTGAACAGTTCACTGTCACTCTTTTTAGAAATGAATTCGATCTTAATAAAATCCCAAACGAAGTGTTTGAGATGGAGGAATTCAAAAAGTATCCATATAGATATAATGATTTTGAAAAAGGTGTCTTTAAATTTACATACTCAATATCTGAAATAATGAATTCAAATGATACCGATCTTGTTGACAGTGTTAAAAAAGTTGGAAGTTTTGAATTTAATTACACATTTATGAAACTCTCCTTATCTGAAGACTCTAAGGAAACATTCTTTTATAAAGAAATAAGTAGAAAAAGGAACTTGTGGTTAGATACTCATGGTGGAATTAAGATATACAGAGATAATTTTTTGGTTAGACCATATGGAGATCCTTCATCAGAATCATTTGATTGGTTGGGACTGGATGCCAGAAGAGCTAAGAATCCTGCAGCAATATCACATCCTTCAGGAAATTGGCATGTCAGGAATAGACAAGGTCAGGGAACAATTTCAATTTCAAGAATTAGCAATGATTACATTATTGATAAATCCAGTCGAGAAGGAATTATTGAAAATGATTATTTCTCCATCTTTAAGAATCTAATCAAAAATATCATCTCTGTTTTCGAGAGAGATAGAGCTACTATCGGTCGTGTCATGAAAGAGTACAGTGATATCGTCAATGATAGAGAAGCAACCATGAAAGCGAGTAAGGACATTGCAGGTGAAATTTTAGATGAGCAAAGCAAAGGAAAAGAATCCACAGATAACGTAGCAAAAGGCAAGGAAAATGAAGAAGTTACTTCAAAAGAAAAAGTTGAAAAATTAGCAAAAGCCGTTCTTTTTTATGAAGAAGAAAGAGAAGAATTAATAACTGAAATAAAGTTGCTACGATCCCTAGCAACGAATGGATTAATCACAACATCTATCGTTCACGATCTAAAGGGAATTCATGCTGTTTTGATAAACCGCGTGGATGCGTTTGATTTTGCAATAAAACGACAGAATGAACAGTTGATTGATAGAAATTTAAGTTCTTTGAGGAAAAGTGATATATTTTTAAATTCATGGATAACTGTAATAACAAATCAAATTAAGAAAGATAAGAGGAAGAGACTAAAAAAGGAAGTTTATCAGACCATTGAAGAAATTATTGAAGTTATGTCCCCCATATTAGAACAAAAGAAGATAATTATAGAAGTAAAGGGAGATGAAAAAGAAGTATTTAAAAGCATCTTTGTTTCTGACTTTGAAAGTATTCTCTACAATTTAATTATTAATTCGATTGAAGCTTTTGAAAAATCTAGGGTTGCTGAAAGAAAAATTACTATTGAAATGGAAACTGATCAGGAATTTATATTACATTATAGAGATAATGGTAGTGGTTTGGGTGATTTCTACAAAAATCCGTACGATATTTTTAAATTCGGAGTAACAAATAAATATGACAAGGATGGAGCAGTCGTTGGAACAGGGCTAGGGATGTATATTGTTGCATCTACAGCAAGAGAATATAATGCGCGATATACAATTGTTGAGTATAAAAATGGATTTGCTTTGGATTTGAAATTTCCTGTGTGAGGTGTATTAAATGGAGGAAATACTTAAAATTGGTGTTGTTGACGATGATGAAATAAAAGTAACACAAATTATTACAAGATTGATTCAGGGGATTGATGGTGCTACTCCCGAAAAAAGAGCTAGGTATTCGCAGTATCAATTTGTTCCAATTGAAGTAAATATAAAAGATAATTTAGAAGAGATGATTAAGCATATTTTGGAACTGGAATTGGACTGTCTTTTGATCGATTATAAATTATCCTCTTATGAAAATGTTGATTATACTGGTACCGACCTTGCTAAAGCTGTTGATAAGGTTTTGTTTGAGTTCCCTTTGTTCATTCTAACTTCATATGATGATGATCTATTTTCAAATGAGATTTTTAATGCCTATCAGGTTTTTGATTTTTATAGATACTTAAATGAGGATCAAGAACGCGTAGAATTACACTTTAAAATGATTGAGCAGATATTAAAAACGCAAAAACAAAAAGAAGAATGGGAACGACAATTAAGAAAGCTTCTTCCATTAGCAGGGACTTCGGATGATATAGATTCCCGAATATTAGAATTGGATTCGAAACTTGAAAGATCGATGGATGGTGGGCATGCTTTAACCGATAAAGCAAGAAAAGACTTATCATCCAATAAGTTAAATGAACTACTGGAAATGATAGATAAATTGTTAGATAAGGAGTAATTGAATTGGGTGCAATAAAGGACAAAATGCCAACAAGAAGCCATACAGGAATAATGTGGCGTACTAACACCTCTAATAAATCTCGACTCGCTGTTGATTTTGATCATAAATGTGCATATTGTGATGACAAAGATATATATAGCGGGGGTTATAATTCATATCACGTTGAACACTTTGCTCCAAAAGAAAAGTTTAGAGATTTAGAATTTACATATGATAATTTATTGTACAGCTGCCCATATTGCAATATTGCTAAATCTGATAAATGGGTTGGCGGTGATGCCAGTGAAGCTATTGTTGGCGATAAAGGTTTTATAGATCCTTGTACTGATGAGTACTACACCCATTTGGAGAGGGATGAAAACGGTAATATTAAATACATATCTCCAATCGGTGAATACATTTATTTTGAATTGAAATTATATCTAAAGCGTCACTATATCCTTTATAATTTAGAAAAGGTAAGGGTTAAAAGAAACGCAATAAAAAAAGAAATTGACAGAAAGGCAGCAAATGGTGCTGATGTAGGCGAACTTACTAAAGTGCATCATCTTCTTTGCGCTGTGTTTTGTGAATACTTTGATCTAATATATTATGATAAATAAAATCAACTGATTTGATAGATATTGAGTCTTAGATTAATACAGTAATTATACTATGTGAAAAAGGGGAGGGGTTTGCCCACCTCTCCCTATTGATTCATTTCCACTCTATTAAGATGGCCCACATCCCTGCCTGTTCTTCACAAAGCGGTTTTCCGTTCCTCGTAATTAGCTAATGAAAATTTTCGCCCTACTTATGATACGGTTCCCCCCGATTTATCTTCACAGCCCGATAAATCTGCTCCACCAGCACCAGGCGCATAAGCTGGTGCGGCAAAGTCATGCGCCCAAAGCTCAGCTTCTGCTGGGCGCGCTTAAGCACAGCGGGAGCAAGGCCATTGCTCCCGCCAATAACAAAAGCCACGTGGCTCCGCCCATACGTGGCTAATTTGTCGAGCTGGCCAGCGAGATCCTCGCTTGACCAGAGCTCGCCTTCCAGCGCGAGCGCGACAACATGCGCTTCAGGCTTCAGCTGCGCCAGAAGCCTCTCGCCCTCTCGCTCGCGCACAATCGCTTCCTCCGCCGGACTCATCGTCTCCGGCGCCTTCTCATCGGGCACTTCCGTGAGCGTAAGCTTCACGTAAGGCCCTAACCGCTTGGCATATTCCGCTATGCCAAGCACCAAATATTTTTCCTTCAGCTTGCCTACGGCTGCTATCTGTATATGCATCTTTTAAACCACCAAAAAAGTAGCCGGCTCATCACAGAAATCGCATTTGCGCGGAGGATCCCAATCGGCAAACTGCGTCTCCTTCAAATCCACTACATCCGGTGCATCCTCATACTCATCTACAAATCGGTCTAATGCCGTCTCCATATGCTCTTTACACACACAATACATATCTGCACGCTTCCTATCCTAGTTGATTGAATTCCCGATCGTCTTTCCTGCTTCTTCTCTTAACAGTCTGTCCAAAATATCTATACACAGCATAACAGAAAACGCCTTTCCATGTGAAGACGACAAATTCTGCACAGCCAGCACTTTGCTCTTCGCACTACCTTCACTGTACTAATCCCTACGCACTAATCCCTACATACTGTTCCTTCTTCTCCCCAAATTCCAACAAAAAAACCGCAACACCAAAATGGTTCCCCATTTCGACATCGCGGTTTCTACTTCGCTTTTCTCTTACTCTTTACTCTTCGCTCTTACTTACTACTCAAAACGCCTTACACCCTACTCCTCGTCTTCCTTTTCACCCAGCTTAAAATGAGTCTGCTTTAGTTCCCCGTCCCGGTAGTAACTAATCTCAATCTCATCGCCAATTTTCTTCTGGCTGTACAAATATTTACGCAGTTCCATCGTGCTGCCGATCGATTGGCGATCCAGCTTAACGATGACATCATTGAACAGCAGGCCCGCATCCTTAGCGGGACCAACCGCTTCAAGCACGATCACGCCGTCATAGACCTCATCCGGCAGCTTCAGAGGCGCTCCGCCGCCCTCTAGCACGTCTTCATCGCCAGTGGCTCCATCTCCAGAGCCGTCCGCCTCAGGCAGGACGCCTTCCTTATCGGCATGGTCTTGCGAATCCTGAAAGCTCTGCTGCTCCCAATACTGCTCCAAGTCCATCGTATAGACGCCAAGATAAGGACGAGGCACATGTCCAAGCTTAATCAAGCTCTCCACGATGGGCATAGCCAGATTAATCGGAATCGCAAATCCGATGCCTTCAACGCCGAGATCCGCAATTTTCATGCTGTTGATCCCAACTACGCGCCCGTTCAAATCAATCAACGGCCCGCCGCTGTTGCCCTGGTTAATCGAAGCATCGATTTGAATAACCTCTTGCTCCCAGTCATACACGCCGTCCTGATTAAGCGATACCGGCACGATTTGTTTCGTTTTGCTCACGCTGCCCGTCGTAACGGACTCCCCTAGCCCTAGCGGATTGCCGATCGCAATAATATATTCAGCAGGCCGAAGCGCCGATGAATCGCCGATTTCCGCGACAACATCGATTCCCTTTGCATCGATCTCAAGCACGGCAAGGTCCGTAATTTGATCCTTGCCGACAATGCGAGCATCGCGGGCCTCGCCGCTCATCAGTACAACCTTCACCTCTTGCGCTTGATCGATTACATGATAATTCGTAATGATGATTGCTTTGCCATCATTCTTGCTTATAATGACGCCAGAGCCAACACCCGCTTCACGCAGCGTACCTTTATCCTTCGAATCCTCCGGCAGCGCTTCACCGTTGCCCATGCCGAGTGAAAATTTCTGCAAATTAATGATGCTTACGACGGCTGGCCTTACCTTCGCAGATGCCTGTATCGGACGCTCCAGCGGGTCAACTGCCTGAACACCGTCTGCAGTCGCGATAGATGCTCCTCCCCCGCCAATACCGCCGCCACCGCCAAAAACAACACCAAACAACAGCGTTGCGGCAATCGCGCTCGTTATGGAGGATACGAAGGCGATACGGACATTGGACCATTTGCGCCCGCCGCTTCTATATGGAAAAGCAAAGCTTTCTTTCTTACTCTCCCGAGCAGCGCGTTTGGAAACTTTGGTTGAATAAAAATCGTCGTCGAATAAGCTCATTACGGTCGCTCCTCTCGATGTCTCTCGGACATCAAGACTATTTTTTTTCAATATAGGAATGTTTTCGAAAGAAATGACTAAAATAATAATAGATTCGGACGACGCGTACACGATATCTTAAAAACATTTTGTAGAACCGTCCCGCCAAAGGAGAGTTGCTCATATGAAAACGAAAACCCCCGCAGCTTGGGAACATGTACAGCTTGCTGCAAAGCTGGCAGATTTGAAGGATGACCACTACCGTACCGTTCTTACCTTAAGCGCAATGCTAGAGATATTCATAGAGAAGGGCATTATTACGAGAGAAGAGCTCAGCTCTAAAGCCGATGCGCTTGATGCGCAGCTGGAATCGCTTATTTCCTCTTCACTTCATCCCATGGCGTAGGCCTGTCATGGTACGTTGCACGCAGCGGATGCTCTTCCTTCTTATAAAATATTCCATTATCCTCCAATATAGAATTCACGGTCAGCATCGCTAAATCCATTAAGTTATGATCAAGGCTCAAGTGAGCCAAATAGACACGTTTCGTTCGGTCCGTCATGAGCTCAAGCAAGGCTTCGCCTGCCGCCGCATTCGATAAGTGACCTACATCGCTTAAAATACGACGCTTCGTATTCCATGGGTAACGCCCCATCCGAAGCATCTCGGTATCGTGGTTCGCTTCCAGCACGAGTACATCCGAATCGATGATCTGACGCTTGACCTTTTCGCTTACATACCCAAGATCGGTTGCAAGGCTAAGCTTCTCGCCATCCTCTACGAAGCTGTAGCCTACCGGCTCCGCCGCATCATGCGAGATCGGATAGGATTGCACCATCATCGACCCGCAGGCGATCTCTTCGCATGTCTCCATTATGACACGATTCTCTGCGGCAATGGTACCGACATGTCTTTCCATTGCGGCCCATGTTGCCTCATTCGCATAAATGGGCAAGCTATACTTCCTTGCGAAAGCGCCCAAGCCTTTTATATGATCAGAATGCTCATGCGTAACAAACAACGCGTCCAATTGATGTCCCGATATTCCTCGCTCACGCATTAGCTCATCCAGCTTCTTCGCGCTCATTCCCGCATCGACAATGACCGTCTTCTCGTTCCCCTGTACAATTGTCGCATTGCCGGTCGAGCCGCTTCCTAGTACTGTAAATCGAAGTCCCATAATCGCTCTTTCCTGTCCCTTCTCCCGCTCCCGTTAACGTAAACCGTTCGCTGCAGCTTCCCCTTGCTCTTCATCCGTTGCAACCTCGCCGCTTATCGCGTGCACATAAAGCAAATGACCATTTTCAAGCATGACCCGCCAAGACGGCACCGATACTTGCTTCTCCGAATCGAAGATTTGGCCTTTGTAGCCAAGCTGAATATCAGAGATGACTGCCCCATCCGGCAAATAGGTTTCAATTAAGCTCGCCATTACCTTCGCAGCTGGCAGCACCTGCTTTGCTTCGCCCGTTCCGAGCAGCTCCACTCGGTCCTGCAAAAAGGAGGTTATTTTTTGATTGCTAATATACAGCGTAAGCTTCACGTCGAACATAGGACGGCCTTCGACTACCCGATATAAGACGAATTTGTCCACGCTGCTGTTCAGCAGATCGAATGCATATTGATCAAGCTCGGGAATTTTGCTCCCTAGTGTCTTTACTAACTGTGTCTTCGAATAAATAATCGTACTATCAACAGGCTTGTCTAGTATAACAGGCTCCGCATTTTTGCGGCTGTCGGAGTGAAGCAAGTACGTTAAGTCCCCTAGCTCCGGCGTTTCCAGCGGCAGATTGGCTTCTAGCGAAATTCGCTTCTGCTGCATAAGCAGCACCTTATCCTGCGGCAGCTCTGCCGAATTTACGTTAATGTTCAGCTGCTCCCGGATATCCAGCCACAGCTGGTACCCTAACAAAATATTGAGCAGTAAAAACGAAATAATAAGCACATTTTTCGCCCGACCCCAATCCACTCGCCTTCACCCCCTGCCGTCTTATCCTATCGCATATCGCCAGCATGACCAGTGAGCATCTGAATCGCTCCTCCAGCAGCCCAGCTGGCAGCACCCGCGCCGCCTGCTGCTGTTGCATCCGAATCCGCCTTCGTGCTGCCATCCGCTCCTTGCTCTGTCGCATCGACCTGCTTAGAAGGCTCATATCCGACCGGATATGCCTCTACCAGTACTTCTTCCGTGTCATCGTTGAGACGAACAGCCCACACCGGTATAAACCGCAGCCGTTTATCATCCACAGGCGCTGCTTGCAGCGCTGGGAATAAAGCAATTACGTCGCCACGTTTTCTGTAATTTTCGAGACTGCTTTGCAGCTCCTCGCCGCCAGGCAGCCACCGAACACTACGTGATTCCGATTGCAGGCCTAGCGTAATAAGCGATCTTGCATATTCCGTTACGACGCCTTGCTGGAGCGTCAGCTTCATATATCCATAGCGGAACGGCGGCGTCTCAATGACTGGATACTGCTCCACGTACTGTTTAAATCGGATATACTTGCCTTCCTCTCCCGGCATCGCATTCACGAACCGATGAACACCGTCCCAGCCGCCATGCTGGTTCACAAAATCAACCGAAGCATACACGTTGTCGCTGAGCAGATTCTCCGTAATTTGCGGCGCGCTCGGATCGGTATAGCTGATCCACTTGCCGTTTTGCTCCACCTGCAAGCCCCGTTTGCCATCGGTGTAGATTTGCGAGCCGCTTCGATCCTCGATTGCCCTTGTCGTGCTTGGATCGAACAAGCTTCTCTGCATCAAATCAGGCGAATAAGTCTCGTACGGAAATACCATTTCCTTAGATTGAATCGGTGCAGCCGGAAGGTAGAGACCGTCTGCCGTCATCGTATACTTAGGCTGGAACTGTCCGAAGCCTACGTAATCCTGCACGTCGCGTACCGTCAGATCCGCGCGAACCGACTCATAGACCATTTGACCGCCTGCACTGAAGAAGAAGGTCCGAACCTCCTCTGAGCCTGTCGTCTTAAAAATCCAAATCCGATCAATCGTCTCATTCAAGAACAGCAGGTCTCCCTCAAGCTTTAGCAGCTTTTGCAGCAGCTCGACCGGAATGCCGTTATCGAACCGAAGCTCGATCCCGATATCATTCTTCCGGATCTCCTCCCAGTTCAGCACATTTAACGGACTCCGCTGGAAGCCCTTAAATTCTCTACCCTGAATGCGCTGATTAAGAATCATGTCATAGAACTGTGTACCCGGATAAATCACGGTGTGCTTGTTGCCGCCCAGATGAATGACGAGCTCCTCTGGAAAAATAACGCTCTCCACGCTCGTCTGCGGTCCCATCGGCTCTGCATTGACATAATCCTGGTCGCTTCTTACCGTAGCGCCAAGGCCTGGCATGCTGTAGGCAAGCAGATAGCTTTGCAGAAGGCTAAGCGCCACTAGCACGATCAGCGTCGTCGTTTTTATTTTTTCCTTCATCAAAGCTCACCCCCTTCCTGCAGCAGCGGGAGGGTGAATGTAACCGCAGTTCCTTCATTGAGCTCGGAAGAGAGGGAAATCGTACCGCCATGCGCCTTCACAATTTCCCGGGCAATCGAAAGTCCGAGCCCCGTACCGCCCATATTGCGCGAGCGAGCCTTGTCCACCCGATAGAAGCGGTCAAAAATACGAGTAAGATCCTTTTTCGGAATACCGATCCCGGTATCCTTCACGCTGATCGCCAGCAGTGCCGAATCGGTCGGCCTTTTCGCCGTTAACTCAATCGTTCCACCGTCCAGCGTATATTTGATTGCGTTGGAAAATAAATTATCAAGCACCTGATCGATTTGGTCACGGTCAAGCCATGCGGACTCCAGTCCTTGGTCAACCCGAACCTCCGCTTTAATCGACTTCTGTCGAAGCTGGAAGGAAAATCGGTCAGCCACCTCGTCAAGCATATCGTGCACGTTCGTCTGCCGGCGCCGAAGCGGCGCTTGGTTGGAATCGAGACGAGACAAATGCAGCAAATCGGTTACGAGCCTAATCATCCGCTCGGTCTCATTGCGGATAACCCCAACGAAGCGCTCCGACAGCTCACGCTCTTCAAGCGCTCCATCGTTAAGCGCCTCTGCATAGCTCTTGATCGTCGTAAGCGGTGTCCGCAGCTCATGCGAGACGTTCGCCACGAACTGGCGGCGCGATTGCTCCAGCTTCTCCTGCTCCGTTACATCCTGCAGTACCGCAATCGTACCCGTTGTTCCTTTGTCACGGCGATGAATCGGCGTAAAGGTTGCACGCAGCAGCCCTTCGTTGCCCTCGCCAAGCTCCTGCTCATCGAAATCGCGCTCAATCAGCATCGTTTGGCCGCGCCCTTGCTGCAGCTCGGACAATCTCTCCTCAGACAAATCAAATAGCTCGGACAATGCACAGCCCTCGCAGGTGCGAACGTCCAGCAGCTCAAGCGCCCGCCGGTTCCATACGATCACCTTGCCGTTCTCATCCGCTGCAACCACGCCATCGCTCATGTTGGAGAGGATCGAAGCAAGCTTCTCATTCTCCTCCTCATTTACCGATAACGCTTCCTTGAGCCGAATCGTCATGTCGTTGAACGCTTTGCTCAAGCTGCCAATCTCATCATCGCCAAGAACAGGCACCTGAAGATCAAACTTCCCTTGTGCGACCGCCTCAGCTTGCTTTGTCAGTCCTTGAATCGGGCTTGTGATGGTGTGGGCAAGCAATACGCCAAGCACCCCAGTAAGGCCAAGCGCAATTAACGTCCCCGAGAAAAAGATTTGGTTGACCCGGTTCACCGTCTTGTAAAGCTCATTCATGGATGCTACGACATACACCACGCCGACGACCTTGTTGTCGTTTATCGTTACCGGCTGCGCAATCATCTTCATTCGCGTATTATCTTCATCTATAATTTCTTGCTCATTATCGGTAATATTCTGAAGCGCCCGGCTTACGGCAAGCGATTTGTTCTTCTTCCCGATATACGACTGATTGCCTTGTACGGAAGTCGCTACCACCTTGGCGTTCGAATCCAGCACCTGCACCTCGGCACCGCTAATACTGAACAGGTTTTGAACGACAAGGCTGAGGTCCTCCGTCGTGCTCTCCGCAGAATCGCCTTCGGTATCAGGCTTTGCCGCTAAGCTGGGAGCCGCAAATTTGGACAAAATATCAGCCTGTTCCTTCAAATTGCCGGTGAAGCTATCAATTAACGAATTTTTGACGGTGCTTATAAAATATACGCCGATTAGCTGCATCGCCACCAGGATGAGCAGCAAATAAATAATGACCAGCTTAACCTGAATCGTACGGAAGAAGCTCTTTCCCTTCATCCTTAACCGAGGCCTCCAGACTTGGAGTTGCGCATCATGTAGCCTAGACCCCGCCGGGTCATAATGTACTCGGGACGACTCGGGTCATCCTCGATTTTCTCGCGCAGCCTGCGAATCGTCACGTCGACTGTTCGCACGTCCCCGAAATACTCGAACCCCCATACAGCCTGCAGCAAATGCTCGCGCGTCATCACCTTGCCGCTATTGCGTGCCATATAGTAAACGAGCTCATATTCGCGATGAGTCAGATCAAGCGGCTCTCCATCCTTATAAACCACATACATATCCGTATCAATAAATAAGTTAAACAGCTTAAAGCCCTGCTGTTCTTGCTCGGCTGGCGCTTCGGCTGCGCCGGCATTGCCTTCGCCGGAGCCTGCCGGCTTCTGCTGCCTGCGCAAATGAGCCTTCACCCGTGCCAGCAGCTCCCTTGTGCTAAACGGCTTTGTCACATAATCATCCGCGCCTAGCTCTAGCCCTAGCACCTTATCAATTTCCGTATCTTTGGCCGTGAGCATAATGATCGGCATCTGCAGCTTGGTTCGCACCTCGCGGCATACATCCATGCCATCCTTCACAGGCAGCATCAAATCTAGCAAAATCAGATCCGGCAGCTCCTCGAATGCAAGCCTCACCGCTTCTCCGCCATCAAAGGCGCAGATCACCTGATGCCCTTCCTTTTCCAAGTTAAACTTTATAATATCTGCTATCGGCTGTTCGTCATCGACCACTAATATTTTTCCGTGCATCGCTACACCCGCCCGTCGCTTGTCCTTTTTTGATTACCTTCTATTTTAGCACACGTTATCCATTAGTTCACAATGAAACTTCCTTCATGTTAGCAAGGATTTTCCTTTATCGCTTTGAGCCGCCGCAATAAAAAAAGAGAATCGCTTCGCAGTACGCGGAAGTGATTCTCTTTGGTTGAAATGGGGTATAAAATTATAAGTACTTTAACGGATTTTGCAATACGCCGTCCTTATGCACTTCAAAATGCAAATGAACGCCAGTCGAGTTGCCCGTGCTGCCCATAATGCCGATTGTATCGCCTTTTTCGACTATGTCGCCTACGCTCGTTTTGTAAGAGCTTAAGTGACCATAAACGGTGGTATAGCCGTTCTTATGGTCCACGATAATCGTTTTGCCAAGACCCGGCTTCGTGCCGACGAACTCAACTACGCCTGTGTCAGATGCATGAATGTTCTTGTTTCCTGTGAGATCGATGCCGTTATGCATGCGTCCCCAGCGCTGTCCGAACTTACTGGTTAATCGTGAGCCCGAAACCGGCATCGCGAAGTTTCCTGATCCTTCGCCCAAAATAACCTTAGTGCCTCGCTCAACGATTTTTGGCTTAGCTGCCTTAATGACTTCCTTCGTAAGCAGCTCTTCGGAAACGACGTAACCGTTTTGCTTCACGATGCGATAAGTCATGCGCTTAGAGCCTGCTGATCCTAGTGAGAGTGTCTTCGACTCGCCAACGCGCATACTCGCATTTTTCTTCACTTCCACTGGCGGCTCGATCGTTTCGACCTCAACTAAATTTTCAACCGTCTTGACCGTTAGCTCCGGCTGGAGCACCGTCAAATCGAGAACATCTCCGATTGTAATTTTGTCGTCCTTAATCCAAGCATTGTTCTTATAAATAACCTCAGGCGAAATATCGAACTTCTGCGCGATACAGCCTACGCAGTCGCCTTCTTGCACCGTATATTTCGTTGGCTGAATGCTGCCCTGAACGAGCATCTTGTAAATCGCTTCCGCTTCCATGATCTGCTGTGGATCGGTATCGATCGACTCCGTCATGACGGCCTCGATAAACTCGACCTCCGTCACCTCGCGGCCAGGCACCTTGGATGCCGTTTTTGTTTCTTTCTCCGGTACAGCCGCTTCGCTTGCATCGAAGGAGAGCGACCTAACTTCCTTTGAATCCTTCTTAGCAGCGGCCAGCTTAGGCGCAAACTTGCTTTGTACACGAAGCAGCACCGCATCTGCCGTTTGCTGGTCTTTCACGATACCGATTACTTTACCGTCAACCTTCACCTCAACGCCAACTGCGTGAGCAGTGAACATTCCTTTAAGCTTGTCCAACGTAACATCCGTTTCAGGCGTTCCTTTGAATGCGCTCTCGGCCTCATATGTAATCGTACCCGTATCAAGTACCATATTAATACCAGGATTAGCTTGCTGAACTTCCTCTGTCTTTAACAAAACTAGCTGCTCTACTTTATCAGGATCACTCACGGTCCCAACAGCTGTTCCATTCATATATACGTTATAAAAATCGACTGTGTTTGCTTGTACATATTGGATTCCACTAAATCCGGCTACAGTGAGGAGTACGAGCACCCCGCCCGCTAGCTGTACCGGCTTCTTGCGCCAAAATGACGTGTTTGCCTTGCCGCTTGCGGATTGTTGCTGAGTCTTGCCATTCAAGTGTTGCGATCGGTCATGCCGAAAGTACTGTATCGCTTGATTCCATACCTTCTGAATCCGACCTTGGTCCTTAAAAACGGTCATGATTGTCTCCTTTTCGCGCTAATGCAACTTTTATTCCGGTTTCCGACATCAAAAAATACAAAAAAAGACGAATTATCCTGTCGGATCACTCGCCTAATACTTTAACATATGCCCAACAATTGGAGCAACCTTTACCCTATCTTTAAAAATTAATATTTTTTCAGAATGTCCATCATTTGCCCGTATTCGGTCTTGTCGAGATGCTGTGCCATAATTTGTTGAATCGCCGTCAACTCTTGCTCCGTCAGCCCATTTTCAACATATTGAGAGATGGTTTGCCATGAATCTTGAGGCAGCTTGGTCATCAATAGGCCGAACAGCTCCTCTTTGTCCTCATCGCTCATTTGTTCCTTTACCTCGGTTAAATCATCTGTCGTCATCGCCGTTTCAGTGTCATCCGTGCCTGCCGTTCCCTCCTGCACCTCTCCGCCATCTACCGGAGCGCCTCCACCTGCCTGTGTACCGCCCCCGATACCAATATCCGTTAGCGGTGGCTCGGTCACCTCGCCGAACGCATCTACCGATGCCGGAGGATCGCCCTGCTCATTCGTACCCGCTTGAGAGTCCGGCGTTTCCTCTTTGGGGTCTGTTTTATCCTCAATAATGGGCGGAGTCTCTTCTTTGCCAGCGATATCCGTCGTTACGAGCGGATCTGCGCCCCAGAGCTTCCCCCAAACGCCTGTCATCGCCATTGGCGGCACCTCAAGCGGCAAATTAAACTGTTTTAGCAGCGTCTCTACATAACTTGTAACAATATAGCCCGTCGTCCATATCGACAAAAAGCTTAAAATAAGCCCCGCCGCAACTAGCTTTCCGAGCCATCCGATTCTCTTTAACACGCTCGCACCAATCCTCTCGATCAGCAGCCGAAGGTTACCTTTTCTATCAGCTGCTATTTCCCATAATCTGTTACATACTATTATGGTCAAGTTTAGAGAGAGACATTCCCCCTTGGCATGCTATATTCCAAAGACAAACAAAAAAAGGATGACCCCAGGGGCCATCCTTCATCAAGCTCATATTCTATTCGTAGATCGGACGAACAGGGTTCGTCTGCTCGCGATTGCGGCCTACCGAGAAGATCGCGATCGGAATGCCTGTAAGCTCGGATACGCGGTTCAAGTAGTTACGCGTATTTACCGGAAGATCCTCGAGCGTTTTTGCGCCGGAGATATCCTCAGACCAGCCTGGGTGCTCCTCATAGATCGCTTCGCACTCGGATACCATTTTCAGGCTTGCTGGATAAGTTTCGATAACCTCACCGCGCAATTTGTAGCCTGTGCAAATCTTAACCGTTTCAAGACCTGTCAAAACGTCAAGCGAGTTCAGGGACAGACCCGTAATACCGCTAACGCGGCGCGCATGGCGAACTACAACCGTATCGAACCAGCCAACGCGGCGAGGACGGCCTGTTACCGTACCGTATTCATGGCCTTTATCACGAATCAATTGACCGATCTCGTTATCCTGCTCCGTCGGGAACGGGCCATCGCCTACGCGAGTCGTATACGCTTTGGCAACGCCGATAACTTGCTGGATCTTGGACGGACCAACGCCTGAACCGATACAAACGCCGCCTGCCGATGGGTTGGAGGATGTTACGTACGGATAAGTTCCTTGGTCGATATCAAGCATAACGCCTTGTGCGCCTTCGAATAGTACCTTTTGGCCAGCATCGATTGCATCGTTCAGAACAACCGAAGTGTCTGTTACATATGGACGCAGTACTTCTGCATAGCCGAGATAGTCACGTACGATGGAGTCAGCATCAAGCGGCTCTCCGCCGTATACTTGCTCGATCAGTTGGTTTTTCTCAACGATAATGCTGCGAACTCTTGCTTCGAATTCCTCTGCATCCATCAAATCAGCGATACGGATACCGTTGCGTGCCGCTTTGTCCATGTAGCAAGGGCCGATTCCTTTGCGTGTCGTACCGATTTTGTTATCGCCTTTGCGGTCTTCCTCAAGGCCGTCAAGCACAAGGTGGTAAGGCATGATCACATGCGCGCGATCGCTAATTTTCAAATTGTCGGTTGAGAATCCATTATCATGGATATAGTTTATTTCGTCGATAAGCGCTTCTGGGTTAATAACCATTCCGTTGCCGATGACGCAAGTTTTATTATGATTGAAAATGCCCGATGGAATCATCGTCAATTTATATTTTTTGTTATCAATAAGGATCGTGTGTCCGGCATTGTTTCCTCCTTGGTAACGAGCGACGACGTCGGCTCCCTCTGCCAAGTAATCAGTGATTTTGCCTTTACCTTCGTCTCCCCACTGTGTACCAACAACAACAACCGTAGACATAATTATACCCCCGTCCGGTGTTTATAAACACCGAAAATTACCGTCAAAATGCTGTAGCACGAAATTCCCTTCTTATTGAAGGCTTCGTGTTATCAGGCAAAAGACAGCATTAATAGTGTAGCAGTCCATCATCGAGAAGTCAAACTAAAAACGAACAATTGCATAGCTACCCCTGCAATTGTTCGGATATTCATGATGCTTGCATCGGATCCTGATGCGCGCGATCAATACTTACGAATTTATTGTATTTTTTCAGAAAGACCAGCTCTACCGTGCCTACCGGCCCATTCCGCTGCTTGGCGATAATAATTTCGATAATATCTTTTTTCTCGGATTCCTTATCGTAGTAATCATCCCGGTACAGGAATGATACGATATCGGCATCTTGCTCGATCGATCCTGACTCCCGGAGGTCAGACATCATCGGACGCTTGTCCTGCCGCTGCTCAACGCCCCGGCTGAGCTGCGAGAGCGCGATAACCGGTACTTCAAGCTCACGCGCTATTTGCTTCAACGTACGCGATATTTCAGATACCTCTTGCTGCCTATTCTCGCCCGCTTTGCCGCGGCCGGAAATAAGCTGCAAGTAGTCAATAAGGATCATGCCAAGCCCTTTTTCCTTCTTCAAACGGCGGCATTTGGCGCGAATCTCGGCGACTGTAATCCCCGGCGTATCATCAATAAAGATTTGCGCCTCGGATAGCGAGCCTATCGCCATCGTCAGCTTCTCCCAGTCGTCACCCTCAAGATGGCCTGTCCGCATGCGCTGCGCATCCACATTCGCTTCCGCGCAAATCATACGCTGAACCAGCTGTGCCGCTGACATCTCGAGACTGAAGATCGCGACCGTCTCGCGAGCGCGGACGCCTACGTTTTGGGCGATGTTAAGCGCAAATGCCGTTTTACCTACCGATGGACGCGCAGCAACGATAATAAGGTCACTCCGCTGGAAGCCCGCTGTCATACGGTCTAGATCCGTGAAGCCTGACGGTATGCCCGTCGTGCCTCCTTTATCGGCGTACAACTGCTCGACCTTCTCGAATACTTCCATCAGCACATCGCGGATGGAAATAAATCCGCTGCCTGAGCGGCGATTCGAGATTTCGAGAATCTTCTTCTCCGCATCGCCGAGCAGTACGCCAACATCCTCCGAATTTGCATAGCCATCGGATACGATGTTGGTCGCTGTGCGGATAAGCCGCCGCAGCATCGATTTCTCTTCAACGATTTGTGCGTAATAGTCAACATTTGCCGCTGTCGGCACCGAATTGGCCAGCTTCGCCAAATAGCTGACGCCGCCTATTTCTTCAAGCAAATGCTGATCCTGCAAATGCGCGGTCAAGGTTACGAGGTCAACCGGCTGGTTGTTCTCGGCAATCTCGACCATCGCCTCATAAATTTGTCTGTGAGGACCGCTATAGAAGTCTTCGCTGCGCACCCGCTCCATCGCTGTAATAAGCGCTTCCGCTTGCAGCAATATCGCTCCGATGACAGCCTGTTCAGCTTCTAAGTTTTGCGGTGGAACACGGTCAAACATCAGCTCTGTACTCATGGGTCCCTCCTTAAAGGTTTGCGAAGCAAACCTACTTCGTAAGCATAAGCTAAGGTTTGCGAAGCAAATCTACTTCGTAAGCATAAGAGAAGGTTTGCGAAGCAAACCTTCTCTATGCCTTCTATTCCTCAGAAACCTGAACGCTTACCTTAGCTTTTACTTCAGGGTGAAGCTTAACCACAACCTGAGTAACGCCTAGCGTGCGAATCGGATCTTCCAGCTCGATTTTACGTTTATCGATTTTGATGCCTTGCGCTGCGAGCGCTTCGCCGATTTGCTTGCTTGTGATGGCGCCGAACAATCTTCCGCCCTCGCCAGCTTTCGTCTTAATGACAACCGTCATCTCTTCCATCTTCTTGCCAAGCGCCTCGGCATCTTCCTTTTCCTTCTCCTTGCGCTTTTGCTCAGAAGCATGCTGTACCTCAAGCGTCTTCAGATTGCCGTCCGAAGCCAGCTTCGCCAGTCCTTGCGGCAATAGAAAATTGCGCACATACCCTTCGGATAGATCCTTTACTTCCCCTTTTTTCCCTTGTCCCTTAACATCCTTCAAAAAGATCACTTTCATTCAAATAACCCCTCTTCCGTTTCAATTTCGTCCAAAACCCGTTTCAGACGCTCGGCTACTTCAGCCACTGATCCTTCAAGCTGAGCGGCAGCATTCGTTAAATGCCCGCCTCCGCCCATTCTCTCCATAACAACCTGCACATTCATATGGCCCAGCGATCGCGCGCTAATACCGATAAGACCGTCAGGCCGCTCCCCGATAACGAAGGAAGCAAGTATATCCGTCATATTCAGCAGCGTATCCGCCGATTGCGCGATAAGCAGCTGCGAATATTTACGACCGCTTTCCGTTACTGCAATAGCCACATGCTCGTAGAGCACCTCGGCATGCTTAATAATTTCCGCCTTGCGCACATACTCTTCAAGGTCTTCCTTCAACATTCGCTGAATCATCATCGAATCCGCCCCGTTGCGGCGGAGGAAGGAAGCGGCCTCGAACGTCCGAGCTCCCGTACGAAGCGAGAAGCTCTTCGTATCTACCGTAATACCGGCAAGCAGCGCCGTTGATTCCCTTACATCCAGCACAACGCGGTCATGAATGTATTGCAGCAGCTCGGTTACGAGCTCGCACGTCGACGAAGCGTAAGGCTCCATATACACGAGTATCGCATTCGCGATGAACTCCTCGCTGCGGCGATGATGATCCACTACTACGATGCGCTCCGTTTGCGTGAGCAGCTTCGGCTCCTTCACCATCGATACCTTATGCGTATCGACGACCACCGCAAGCGATTGCGGCGTAATAAGCGCGGAAGCTTGCTCTGGCGATACAAACCGCTTCGACAGCTTCTCGTCTTCCTTGATAAGCTCCATCATTTTCTGAATCGCCGGATTGACGCCTTCAAGCACGATATAAGCTTCTTTGCCGAACAGCTGCGCCGCCTTCATGACGCCGATCGCTGCACCGATAGCGTCCATATCGGGCATTTTATGGCCCATGATAACAACGTTATGGCTTTCTTTTATGAGATCGCGCAGCGCATGAGCGACAACCCGCGCGCGTACGCGCGTACGCTTCTCTACCGCATTGGATTTGCCGCCGTAGAAGGACTGTCGGCTTCCCACTTTAACGGCCGCTTGATCGCCGCCTCTTCCGAGCGCAATATCAAGGCTCATATGCGCCCATTGGCCAAGCTCAATGATGTGCTCGGCGCCTGCTGCGAAGCCAATGCTGAGCGTAACCGGGATTTTATGATCGCCGGTAATCTCCCTCACTTCATCCAAAATAATGAATCTGGATTGCTCCAGCTGCTTTAGCGTCTTCTGGTCAGTTACAAGCAGAAAACGGTCGGACGTTAGTCTTTTCAAATAAACATGAAACTTTTGCGCCCATTCCGTAATCTCTGTCGTGACCTTTGAGAGCATTGAGCTGCGCTGATGATCGTCGAGGCCTTGCGTCACTTCCTCAAGGTTATCGATCATGACGACCCCTAGAACAAGCTTCTCATCATCGTATTTACGCCCAAGCTGCCAGCGCTCCGTAATATTTTGGACGTACAAAATCCGTTCCTTAGGCTTAAAGATGAGCTGATACACCGAAGAACCAATCGTCGCTTCGATGGTGCCCTCCCGCTCCTTCACCTGCTGCAAAGTCGGAAAAAGCTCCGCAAGCGGCACGCCGATTACGTTTTCCCGCTCCGCGATTCCTGCAATATAAGGATTATGCCATTCTACAATTCGATCTTCGTTATATAAAATAATGCCGAAAGGAAGCTCGCTCACGACATCGTTGCCCGCCTTCTTCACGCGATAGGACAACGTGCCTAAATACGACTTGAGATCTTTGCGGAACGCCCGCTCCGCCATCACGGTATAAAACAATACTCCGCCAGTCAGCAGCAGCCCGAGCAGTCCTAGCAGCCACTCGAACCAGGCAAGCGCGACCGACATGAGCACCATTAAGACGAAAGCCCATATCTGATGCATTCCGTGCCAACGTGTTACCAAAAACTTAGGCATTTCCAATCCGCTCCTGTGCTATGGTTTCGTAAACGACTTGCGGATTGGGAAAGCGGTATCCAGGACGCCAATTAAGCTTAGCGGCGGGATTAAAAGCACCGGAATCGCAATAAGGATCGGCACCGCTTTATTCCATCCTCGCTGGTTTGCAAGGAAAAAGAAAAATCCGACAGCCTGAAACGCAAAAACAAAACTAAGCAGAGGAACCAAATTCATTAAAGCCACTGCAAAAAAAGAATCGCTCGTCCTTGATGCAAACAATTCCATCACATAAGTCAGCAGGTACAATACAACGAGCAAGCGAGGCAGACGCCAATCCTTGGCACGCGTAAACCGTGGCACCTCTGGTCCACCGCTCCACTTGACGGCTCTGCGAGAGACGAACTGCGAAATAACGGTAAGCCCGAATGCGATCATAATAAAGGTAACCGGAATCGAATTGATCATCGTGTGAATCACGATATCCGTCAGCCCTGAATCCCATTCCGTAGGCAGATAGCGCTGCGCCATTAGCTCCTCTACCGTTGACCGAATAAATGTGCTTAATTCTTTAAGGAGTGAAATATCGAGGAACACCTCAAATATAAGCAGCTCCAGCATCAATTGAGCGAGAATCACGACGCCGACCGTCCGAACAACTCTTGAGGCAGGCGCTTGCTTCATGAACAAGTGGCCCATCACAATAGACGGTATGAGAAAGAACAAACCGATAATAAGTGTAGCCGGTCCACCGATGAAGAACGCCAGCACCCATACGGGAACCAGATGCAACGCAAACGACTTTGGCGACAAGGTCGTGTACAGCACGACATACGGCACCATAAGCAGCAGCATAGTAATGACGTTAAAGAGCGGTACGAGAAGAGACAACAATAATAAGAGTGCCGCACAGCTCCACAGCACTGGTTTCAAGCCGGTTTTCAAACCGTTCACCTCTTGCTTATATAATCTGGTTTCTTACGAAACTTTTACAACTCATTATAGCATAAAAGCTCAACATATCACGTACAATCCCACTTACTCGCTCTTAGGATAAACACCCGCTTCGCCGCTCATACAAAAACAAAAAGACGGAACAGCAATCCCATTCCGCCTTGACTTCTTCCTATAATGCCCCATGCGCTTAGAAAATAGTACCTGATAACGAGCCTTCTTCGCTACCGGTTAGTTGTTATCCTGCAGCACTTTATGCTGCTCCATAATAATTTTTTGGCAATAATCGATAATTTCACTTCTGCGGACAATTCCAATAAAGCGATTCATGTCGTCGACAACCGGCACAAAATTTTGCAGCTTGGCCAGCGAGATCAGATCATCCATATTAGCATCGATTCGCACCGTCTTATTATTCATTCGAAGCGGCACATCCATAAGCCGCACTTTATTGGTCTGCTCAAGCGTCAGGTCTGCATGGTCCTTAATGTACCATAGCAAGTCGCCCTCCGTAACCGTGCCTGCATATCCGCCATCATCATTAATAATAGGTACCGCCGTATAACGGTGATATTCCATTCGCTCAAGCGTTTGCCTTAATGTTGTATCCTGCGTTAAGCATACAACATCCTGCTTCGGCAATAAAAAAAACGCAATATTCATTCCCCAACCACTCCGTTCCGTTTGCTCAATCCCATACTTTTTTTTGCCATAGGCAGCAGACGGACCGGAGCAAGCAGCTTTACGGCTGCTTTGTCGTCGTCTCGCTGCTCGATAGCGTTCCTACCTCTTTCGGCTTGTTCACTGTATACTTATCCGGCAAAATAAGGCTGGACGCAGGCGTATCTGCGTTTAACCAGCTCTTGATCATCGCCTGTACCTTCGCCAAATCCTCATCATCGGCAAAATAATACCATGCTCCGCCGCTTCTCAAGCGATGGCCGCTGCCAAGCAGCGAGTGGCTGTAGATATTCCGCTCCTTCGCCTGCAGCATGCTTTGACTAAAGTCGACAAGCTGCTGCGGACGCATATCCGTGCTAAAGTTGTCGCCCATAATATCCATAAGCTGCGGAACTTTAGACCATTGATTCAATTGCTTCGCTTTATCCATTAGAAGACTTAAAAAAATCTGATGCCGCTCCGTACGGTTCATATCGCCGCCGGCATCCTCCCGGTAACGGACATAATTAAGCGTATCCTTGCCATTATAGCTTTCCTGACCTGCTTTAATGACAAATTTCTCGTGATCCGGATCGTCATTGACCATATCCTCTTCAATGGGAAGCGCGATACCGCCAAGCGTATCGATTACTTGCCGAAAGCCTTCAAAATTAATAGAAGCATAATAATTAATAGGCGCATCTAAGAAGTTCTCTACTGTATCCATAGCCATTCCCGCTCCGCCGAAAGCGTAAGCGTGCGTAATTTTATCCTTCTTGTCCTTCCCGATGATATCAACATACATATCCCGCGGTATCGAGACCATGAGCAGATCACCGTCATTCGGACGAACAATCGTATAGATCATCGTATCCGAACGTCCAATCTCTTTGCCGCGCTGGTCAACGCCGAGCAGCAATACAGAGAACGGGTCCTGCTTCTTATCTATTGTACTAACCGGAACGGGTTCCCGTCCATCGATCGGTTTATAAGTTTGTTCTAATTGTTTTTCTACTTGCCCTTGCAACAACCAATCAAATCCGAATGCTGCCAAAGTCCCTCTGTTAAAAAAGACGGCAACAAGAAGAATAACGACTGCGGCAGACGCCGTGTATAACCATTTTCGTTTATTCATAAATGATAACTTCTCCTATCTATACTATTCTTTTATAAATGCCTTTCTCAGTTTAGACGATAAAATGTCGAAACAGGTTACAAAACTTTTACAACGGATTAATGCCATATTTGGATATTATTTTATAAAACAAAAAGGTCTATTGACTTTCAATGACGAATACAATCATGACAAGTACAAGTATATGTGAATAGAAAGGGTGACAATCGTGAACTTACCTCCATCCATTCAACCGGACAAATCATCAACTGGTCTTGACCCTAAAGTAGTAGGCTTGCTTTGTTATTTGGGGGGCTTTATTACCGGTATTATATTTCTTATCCTCGAGAAGCAAAGCCGCTTTGTCAGGCTGCACGCCGTTCAATCCATCGTCGTTTCCGTTTCCCTTGTCGTTCTAAACATTTTGCTTGGATTTATTCCAATCCTCGGCGCAATTGTGGGCTTTCTGCTGACGATTGTTGGCTTCGTCCTGTGGATCGCACTTATGCTGCTTACCCTACAAGGCAGACTGGGCAAGCTTCCCGTTATTGGCGAATGGTCGGAGCAGCAAGCCAACAAATTTTAACCTTTTTTTTCGTTCAAAAATGGGACGGCCTGCTGCCGTTCTTTTTTTGTTTTACCTAAAAGTTCATATGAACCACTCATTAAACCGTATATGTGATCTCGCAAAAACGAGCGATTGGCTAATATTGATCTATTGCTGCCTTAAAATCGGTTTTATTGGCCCATTGAAGCCTTTTATCCGTTATTCAGCGGTTTGATGAATTGGCTGAAAGTTCGTACTATTAAATGACTACTAAAAAATTTGAATAAAAAAGGATTGTGAACATTTATTATGGGTATAGGACTTAATCTAAGTTTGGTTGCTTTACTAGTTGTGTTAACCGCTTTTTTCGTAGCTACAGAATTTGCTATCATTAGACTACGTTCCAGCCGCGTTGACCAATTGGTCGTTGAAGGAAAGAAGAACGCACTTGCCGTTCAACGAGTAATAAATAACTTGGATGGTTACTTGTCCGCCTGTCAACTCGGTATTACCATTACAGCACTCGGTCTTGGTTGGCTAGGTGAGCCTACAGTAGAGAAGATATTATTTCCTCTATTTAGTCAATGGCAAATAAACAATGAGCTAAGTCATATTTTATCGTTTCTAATCGCATTCGTCGTTGTTACCTTTATCCATGTGGTCATTGGCGAGCTCGCTCCTAAGAGCCTAGCGATTCAAAAAGCGGAGCTTGTTAGCTTTGCGGTCGTTAAACCCATCATCTTCTTCTACAAAGTCATGTACCCTTTTATCTGGGTTTTGAATGGCTCTGCCAATGCGCTCGTACGTTTGTTTGGCCTAAAGCCTGCAACGGAGCATGAAGAAGCACACTCCGAGGAAGAAATTCAAATCATTTTAAGCGATAGTCTAGAAAGCGGTAAAATTAACAATACGGAATATGGCTACGTCAACCGGATCTTTGCTTTTGATGAAATTTTAGCCAAAGAAATTATGGTTCCGCGTACGGACATGTCCGTTTTATACAAGAACAACACGCTCCAAGAAAATATGGCAATTATCCGCAAGGAACAATATACGCGTTTCCCAGTTGCCGGTGACAGCAAAGACAATATTATCGGGATGATCAACACGAAGCAGCTGTTTCTACAGTATCAAGTAAACAAAGAAATTGATTTTCAAACGCTTATCCAGCCTGTTATGTCTGTCTCCGAAGCACTGCCGGTGAAGACGCTTCTAACCAGAATGCAGCAAGAGCGCGTCCACTTTGCAATCGTCGTTGATGAATATGGCGGTACATCAGGTCTCGTAACGATTGAGGATATATTAGAAGAAATCGTCGGTGACATTCGGGACGAATTTGATGCGGATGAACGCAAGGACATTGAGGTGCTCTCGGATACGTCCTACCTACTGGATGGAAAGGTATCTCTCACTGAGCTAGGCGGTTTAATTGGCACTGAGCTTGAGCATGAGAAGGTCGATACGGTTGGCGGCTGGCTGTACAGTGAGATGGAGGATGCCAAGCCCGGCAAGCAATTCAGCTTCCTTAACTTAACCTTCACGGTACGCGAGGTTAGCAAGCATCGCATCAATAAGGTGGAACTTACGATCGCTCCGCATGACAAGTTGCTTAAAACGGAGGTTGTATAACGAGAACAAAGACGGTGTCTAATGACACCGTCTTTGTTTTATTTAGGAAAGGCGTATGCTGAAAACGGTTAAGGGAACTCTAATAAAAAATTTAGAGGAGAGGAATTTCTGATGCAAGTTTATGAGATGCTGGTTAATATCATTTTCGGATTCATTATTCCTTGGCTCGCAGCTATATACCTCGTTCGAAAAAGTCCAAAAATACTGCTGCTGATCTTCCCCGTTGGCGCTCTAGTATCGATGATTATCAATTCGCTCGGCTTTCAAATGAAGTTTTGGGACTTCACCCCCCTCATACCGGACGATCAATCTGTATCTGCGATGCCGCTCGATCTTGGCCTATACCCATTATTGGCATGCTTCATGATACGGATCATCTTCTTGCATCGAAAAAAAACAGTGCTCGTTTTGTTATTATTCGTGCTGTTTACGACGCTGCTTGAGTATATGGGACTGCTGATTGGCAAAGTATCGTACGGGAATGGCTGGAATATAGGTTATACCATTCTGTCCTATTTACTTGCCTTTAGCTGCGCATACCTATACTTTAGGCTCCTTGAGAAATTCCGTGTATTATAACGTTTTCTCGACGCTCTCCTCCTCCTGATAGAGCGATGAGCGGTTCTTGAACCATGCGAACAAATGGAGAACGACAACCTTTAATACCGCATATCCCGGCACAGCCAGCACGATTCCAGCAAGTCCAAACAAATTGCCTGCCGTCAAAATGACAAATATAATGGTGATCGGATGGATTTGCAAGCTTTTGCCCATAATTTGCGGCGAGATAAATTTGCCCTCAATAAGCTGAACAATCGTCCATATGACGATCATCTTCAGCAGCATGACGGGAGAAGTAACGAGCGCGACAACCAAGGCTGGCGTAATTGCGATTGCCGGGCCTAAATAAGGAATGACGCTGGTACAAGCTGCGACCAAGGCAAGCACAAGCGAGTATTCAAGACCAATGACCAAATAACCCACGTACAATAACAGCCCTATACAGAAGCTGACAATAATTTGCCCCCTAATGTAGCTGCTGATTTGATCGTTCATCTCCGCCATAATGCGTTTCGTCTGCGGCTGCAGCTTGTTAGGCAGGAATCCAACGATCGTTTGCGGCAGCTGCTTTCCGTCCTTTAATAAATAAAATAAAATAAACGGCAGCGTCACAATCGCAAGAATGACCTCCTTCAGTGCCCCCACAATAGAGCCTAGGCTCGAAAAAGTTCGATTTAGCAGCGATGAAGCTTGCTCCGTAATATTCCCTGTCAGCTTTGACGGATTTAAATTGAACCATTCCTGTATTTGAATAAAGCTGGTGCTGGCCATAAATTGTTCGAAATTTAGCCGCAGCTGATCCCCATATTTAGGAAAGTTATGTACGAAGCTTACGGCTTGTTCATTTAGGATCGGAATAACAATAACCAATAGTATCGTAATCAGCCCTGCACCAAGCAAAAAGAGAGCAATAATGGAAAATACCCGCTTGATCCCCTTTCGCTCCAAATAATCGACAGCCGGATTTAACAAATAGTAAGCAATTCCCGCCAATATGACTGGCAGCAGCAACGTTTTGAGGAGAACGGTAAATGGTGTGAAAATGTAGGAAATCTTCGTAAAAACCATAATATTGAGCCCTACGAGCAGCAATACAAGCAGAAACAATACGAACTTATTGTTTAAAATAAACTTTTTGAACCGCTCGGTGCCTGTTCTGGCATTTTCCATAAGTTGTACCCTCTTTCTTCATATGCAGGTGTTTATTTTCATTAATTGTAGCATTACGGTAAATATAAATGCGAATGGCGTCATTTCCGCAATTTGCTTGCAACTATTTCCATCCACTTCGCGTATCATTACTTATGTGTACTACAATCCTAGGAGGGATTTCATTGTCTATATTTAAAAGATTGCGTGACCTTACTTTATCAAATGTTTACTCACTTATTGAGAAAGCAGAGGATCCGATTAAGCTCACTGACCAATATATCCGCGATATGCAAGAGGATCTATCCGATGCAGAGAAAGCCGTAGCTGCACAAATTGCGATCGAGAAGAAATTTAAGCAGCTATACGAAGAGCAAGCACAGCTTGTGGAGAAGCGCGGCGAGCAAGCGCATCTTGCCGCACAATCCCAAAACATTGATCTTGCAAGGCGCGCCCTGGAAGAGAAGAAGTCAGCCGAGCAGAAGGCTTCTGAATACAAGGCGAATTTTGACCAGAATAAGCTGCTCGCTGATAATCTTCGGGGCAAGCTTGATGAGATGCGCAAGCAGCTTACGGAGCTTAAGAACAAGCGTGAAACGCTCGTGGCTCGTTATAACGCAGCCAAAGCTCAGACTGAAATCAATAAAGCGATGTCGGGCTTCGGAACCGATTCAGCCGCTGCTGGCATGAAGCGCATGGAAGAGAAAATGCTGCAAATGGAAGCGCAGGCCGAGGCGAGCAACGAGATCAACAGCAAGGGCAAGTCGCTTGATGATGAATTTGAGAAGCTAGGCAAAGACAAAGCGGTTGAAGATGAGCTGGCCGCTCTTATGAAGCAGTACGAGAAACAATAGTTCTTCCATTTATCTAACAAATAATGTATAGTATGACCGCTAGTGTTATAAATCGGACTACCGGTTTTAACGAAAGGCGGTCATTTTTTCTAAACTTGAAACTTTGGAGGAACTAACGATGTCTTGGATTGATCTTATTCGAATTCCGGTTTGGACAGGTGCAGGAGCTATTTTATTAGTTATTATTATGTTTTTGGATTCGCGCTTCACGAAGTACAACGATTTGCAGGAAATTAAAAACGGAAATACCGCTGTGACTACACGCTTCGTGATGAAGCTATTTGCGCAAGCATATATCTTGTCGCAGTCGATTAGCAAATCAAGCGAAATGTGGGAGGCACTCGTCATCTCGCTCGTCTCTTTTGTCCTCTTGCTCGTGCTGGAGTGGATTGTCGAGAAAGTCGTCATTGCCATCAGCGGCATGAAGCTGGAGCAAGGCATTCATGAAGGCAAGGTCGGATACGCTTTGTTCGCAGGCTCACTCCATATAGCTGGTGCTTTGATCATCGGATCTATTTAACTTTTTAGAAGGAGCATATAAGATGAGCTTGTTCAAAAGAATCAAAAATCTACTTACTCCAGTGGAGCCTCCAATCGCAGAGAAAAGCATCATGACGCTATCGCCTGGCGATGCTTGCGAGGTCTCCTTAGTTACCTATAACATAACGGGCAGAACGCATAACCGTGCCCGCAATGCCATTGTTCTCACGCTTCAAGATGGCATATCCATTCGGTATTTGACGATAGAGGAACGGGAAAGAACTGTATACGCACTGTACGACTCGATTGATGGACGGCTTGATTCCATTGACGAGGTGCCTACCATTTTGGAGCTTGATGACCGCACTTATCATATGGAGGAGCAATTCTCCGGATTCATAATAGCAAGCGGCAAGACGCCTTACATGCAGGGAGGCGAACAGCACGTCTGGCAATATCAATCTGACGATATGAAGCTTCTTCGTATTGAATGGCAAAACGGACGCTTCATGCTTTATGAAGGAGAAAGCGTTCTGCCTGCCGATGTACGCGTGCTGCGCGGCGGATAGGAGGAAAACGATGAACAAATGGTGGCATCAATCGATTAAGTATCTGCTTCTCCTGAGCTTTATCGTCCCTCTTCTCACGGCATGCACCGTATCGGATACGGTTAAAGAGCAATATCCGTTAGAATCGGTCAATGGCTCAGGCAATCAAACCTCTTATGTGTATCGTGCCGAGAATCGTTCCGTTCCTGATGTCGCTGCTGATTTTGTCGATCAGCGCACGCCAGAGCAGCAGAGCGAAGTAAGCACGGAGCGGATGTTTCTCGTCTATTCCAATGAAATCATCCATTTGCAGCAAGCTCCAGACGTGCCGGAAGATACGCTTATCGAAATCGACTCAACCGAATATGTACGTCAAAATTATAGCTCGGGCTTTCTCCAAGGCTACTTAATCGCTAGCGTGCTCGACGATATATTCGATAAGGGCAAGTACGGCAAAGGAAATTACCGCGGTTACTCCCAAAAGGATAAATACAAGCCTAAAACGACGTACAGAACGCCGACAGCTGAGGAAAAGAAGATTGCTCCTCCTGCAACAGTCAATCGTACTGGATCGGTGTTCAAACGCTCGAAGGATGCCAATGCATCGACTTCATCAACGGCGCCAACGACGAATAATGGTTCACAAACGAGTACCACTGATAATAAGAAGAAAAGCACGATCACGAGTAAGACCCCTTCCAAAGGAAAAATCGTGAAAGACACCAAACAAAAAAGCAGCTCAAGCAAAGTATTTACGAAGCCGCGAACCTCAAAGCCTTCGGTGAAGGCTGGCAAAAGCCGAATAACCCGGCGTCGCTAAGCCATATAACAAGAGCAGTATCCTAATGAGAGGATACTGCTCTTTTCTTTATATTTGCCGGAGAGGCTAGGCTATCCAGAACGTTTTTCAAGTAAACGTTTAATTTTTTTCAGGTCCTTATTGTTGTCTCTCTTCATCATCAACGACATTAAGGGAGAAAATAACATCGAGAACCCGGTCGGATTCCCTTTATTTCGCAAAGTCATTCGGGTTGATTGTTCGCCCTCAGATTCCCAGGTATATGTCGTTTCCATGGGAAAGGGACCGTCGGCCGTTCTCATTACTAGCTTTTTTCCCGGGATATATTCGGCAATTAGATACACATAGGAGAGCTCTTTTCCGAGGAAAGCCGCTTTAAACGCAACTTTAGAACCAACCTCGAGCGGCTTTGGCGTTTGCCATTCTGCCGAATGAATATTGACATACCATTCAGGCGCATTATCGGGGTTAGCCGCATATTCCGAAACGGTATCACGAGGACATTTGATTTTGATTTCGGTAAACACATCTACCATTTCTGTCTGGCACCTCCTCAGAAAAATGAAAAGCGCGCATAAGCTTCGCGCGCCTTTCATCTAAATTAAGCTAACTGCTTCGCTATAGGCTCCCAATAATTGGTGTGCCATCCGGATCCCAAATGCTCGCCTTGTCCTTCCGGGAAACCGGAATGGTCAAATACTAGCACTGTTCCGCTGCCTTGCTTCTTGAGCTCGAATTTGGCCACGGAGTAAACGCCTTCCTTCCAATTAGCAACACGCCCGACAGTTGCATGATAATGTATTCATTGATGGATAGACTCCTTTAAATACGTTTATTATTAATGATTTTTGCATTAATGCATGGCCTGCTCAGACCATGGATCGACGCCTGGGTCTTTGCCTTGTGCTATCGATTGCAGACGAGGCATGTAATGCATCCAGCCTTGTTCATGTGAGGCAACTTCTGTTGCCGGCAGATCGTAGTGTGTCAAGACTAAGAGCGTGCCATTATCTTTGGGGATTAGTTTGAACTCAACCGTGCTGGAACCAGGAGGCACCGCCTTGGATTTTTCCCAGCCCCATGTCATGACGATTTTCTCGTTCGGAATCATTTCCTTATATTCACCCATTGCAATGTCGCTTCCGTTAACGTCAATGCGGTATTTGCCGCCGATACTTGGGTCGAGTAATACGTGACGCCCCATCCAACGTACTAATTTCTTAGGGTCGGTAAAAAATGTGAACAGCGTCTCCGGGCGGCATTCGATAAATATCTCTTTCTTGATCGTGTTATTGCTGCTGATTGATGTCATGTTTTCTCCTTTCCTCCTCTTCCGCCGCTGCTTTGAGCAGCATCAAGCTGTCATCCCAGAAGCTCTCGATATAGTGCATCAATTCGGCGAACCCTTCCCTCCTAATGCTATAAAATCGTTTGGTGCCTGCTCGCCTCACGATGACGAGTCCGGCTTCTTCTAAAACTTTAAGATGCTGCGATATAGCTGGTGCTGAAATGTCAAAATGAGACGCAATAGCGCTGGAGGTCAGTTCCTCATCACGGACGAGATGTAAAATATCTCTGCGCCTAGGTTCCGTTATGGCTTGGATGGCTTTATCGATCATGCTATTAATTTAGCATACACTTAATTAAGTGTCAACTTAATAAATGCTTCGCAATAACTGGCGGAAGTGGAACACAACCCAAGGAACAATCGTATGAGGGCACTATAGCGCAGATATCATTAAATCAACAAAGAACAATGGCGATACAGGAATCCCTGCATCGCCATTTCTGTTTAGAGTGAGCTGTTTCTCCATCAAGCTGACTTGCTATTTTAGAGAAAGCCCCTTTCTTTGTGCATTGCTGCAAAAGGGCTTTCCGTCTAATTCGCAACTTCCTTTTCGCTTTGAACCTGCTGCTTTTGTGGAAAAACGAGCTTTAGCATAGGCGGAGTAACAAGCGTCGTCACGATAACGACCATAACGACCGACGTAAAATATTGTGGCAGCAGCAGCCCTGACTCCAGGCCAGTCGCTGCGATAATGAGCGCCACCTCTCCCCTGGAAATCATACCTGCACCTATCGCAAGTGATGAATGATTGTTGAATCCAGTCATCCTGGCGCCTAATCCTCCGCCGAGCAGCTTCGTAACGATAGCAACGAGCGATAAAAGAATAATAAAGACGATCTGGCTGCCTACGCCGTCGAAGGTAATGTTTAGACCGATGCTGACGAAAAAGACCGGAACAAATAACGTATAGGCTATCGGCTCCACTTTCGATTCCACATCATGCTTGAACGAAGTCTGCGAGATCGCGATACCTGCTGCAAAAGCTCCAATAATGCCGGCAACGCCCATTTTTTCGGCAAAATAAGAAAAGGCAAAGCAGGTGATTAACGCGGCGCTCATCGCTGCTTCCGTTATTTTAAAGCGAGCGAACAGCTTCATAAAGTGTGGAATAACCCAAATGCTAGCCGCGATTATTATAATAAAGAACAGTACCTTTTTTCCAATCAGTAACGGAATGGACACATGATCCGTAGTTCCAAGCAAGCTCATCATAACGGCCAGCAGCACGACGACGACAACATCATCCACAACTGCGGCACCAAGTATCGTTGTGCCTTCTTTAGAATTAAGCTGATTCATCTCCTTCAGCGTTTGAACCGAAATGCTGACCGAAGTCGCACACAGCAATAAACCTAGGAATAGCGCCTCAGAGTTCGATAGACCGAGTACCGCAGCTATGGAATAGCCTCCGATAAATGGCAAAACGATGCCGCCTAGCGCTACAGCAAAGGAAGCTTTCCAATTTTGTCGGAGCTGCTCCAAGTCCGTTTCCAATCCTGCAATAAACATAAGCAAAAGCACGCCGATCTCTGCAAAATGGCCGATGAAATCATCAGGCTGAACCCACCCTAGCAGCGCAGGCCCGATGATGATTCCCGCAAGCAGCTTGCCGAGTACTGCCGGCTGTCCTAACCGTACTGACAAATGTCCGGCGACCTTTGTGGATATGATAATGAGTGCTAAATAAAATACGAACTGCATTCGCACACACTCCTTTCTTCCCCATTGAATTAGCATGCAACAAAAAAGAGCCCGTATGCATACGGGCTCCAGCAAACAAAACAAAAGGAGCCCTTGGTGACAGGCTCCTCCGCTTTCGTACATATTCACTTATCGACCTATTCAGTCGTGTAAGGAAGCAATGCGATTTGACGTGAACGTTTAACTGCGATTGTAAGCAAGCGTTGGTATTTCGCGCTTGTTCCAGTCACACGACGTGGCAAGATTTTGCCGCGCTCGCTGATAAACTTTTTCAGCAAATCAACATCTTTATAGTCAATTTTAGAAATTTTGTTTACAGTGAAGAAACACACTTTACGGCGTTTGTTGCGTCCGCCTTTACGTCCGCTGAACTTACGTTCTGGACGCTCGTCGCCACCGTTATCTCTTTGCTTGAAAGCCATGATGGATATCCTCCTTATCGTTGAAAATTTTACAATTACACAACAGCTTTATCTCGCAATAAAGGCTGTGCAACCGTTCCATTGATACACGAAGTAGAAACTACTCCGATATCAAAATGGCAAATCATCCTCTGATATATCAATCGGGCGTCCGTCATCCTGAAACGGATCACGGCTGTCGTTACGTGAGTTATTACCAGATGGACGGTTACCACCGCTTTGGGAAGCGTTGTTGCCGCCGCCGAAAGATCCGCCGCCGCTGCTTGCACCGCCGCTGTAGCTGCTTCCGCCTTCTTCTCGCGAGCCTCCTCCGCCTTCTCGATTGGATTCCAAGAACCGAACGTTATCAGCGATAACTTCCGTCACGTAGACGCGTTTGCCTTCGTTGTTCTCATAATTCCGCACTTGAATGCGACCTTCAACCGCTGTTAAGCGGCCTTTGCGCAAGTAGTTGGCGCAGGTCTCGGCCAGTTGACGCCACGTTACAACCGGAATAAAATCCGCTTCACGCTCACTTTGACCGCCGCTCGTAAACGGACGATCTACCGCTAGCGTAAATTGTGTAACGGCAACGCCTGCAGGCGTATATCGAAGCTCTGGGTCTCTCGTCAATCTACCAATTAAAATAACACGGTTCAACATCGTTTCTGACCTCCCAATCGAACAATCCAGCGTGGATTAAGCGACGTCTCTGACGATCAACGAACGGATAACTTCATCCGTAATCTTCATGATGCGGTCAAGTTCATTCACAACTTCAGTCGTTGCGTTGAAATGTACCAGTACAAAGTAACCATCACGAAGCTTATTGATCTCATACGCAAGACGACGTTTTCCGCTCACATCTTGCTTTGTGACCTCTCCGCCGTTGGAGATAATGCCATGGAATTTGTCAACGATCGCTTGCAAGGCTTCTTGCTCAACGTCTGGACGAACGATGTACATTACTTCATATTTGCGCATATTGTTTCACCTCCTCTTGGACTAACGGCCCCATAAATGGAGCAAGGAACGAGCTTCTGCTCGCATCTCTATACTATATCAAATCTAATCGCCTATGACAAGCGCAAATAACAGAAGCATATATTTATGCATAGATATGCAAATTGAAATTGAACTTACAGCCGTAATCTTCTACTTATGCAAATCAGCATCGCGGCAAATACTACGGCAGCGGACTGTTGCTAAGCTTCCGCTCTAACTATACGCTGGAGGGTGAGTATAATGGGTGAAGGTACAATGTTTACGCCAGGGGATAAAGCTCCAAATGACGGCACGTATATAGAAGACGGAGTGAATTCGTTTCATATGGGCATTCAAAATCCAAAAAAGGTACGTCTCAACAAAGGGGACCGGTTTCCACAAACAACGAATCATGAACGAATATGGAGACGGATGGATCATTAAGGTCAATTGCTTCACGAATATTAGTGCAAAGCTTGGGACATTCTAATTAGCGACGGTGTAAGAGAGGTGTGGTTCCGTTGAACCATTTTGGCAAGCGTAAACGACTGTACCCGTCTTCAGACGGATCAGCTTTCGTTGCGCATTGAATATAAGCAGCGGATTAGGGTAAAACCTAAACGTTCTTATATTGAGATAAGCCTTAAGAGGATTTCGTCCACTCAAGGTAGAAGCGGAGGGTTGTGCCAAAGACACTTGTCTGTAACACACGCGCATTCGAGCATCGATACGCTAAACCGTTCAAGCGGATAACGTATGATTGTGCTCAAAAGGATTTAATGAAGCTACTGCTGACTTTCTCCGATTGACGAATGAAGGCTCCAAGGTTTCAAATGCTTGCAGTGAGAATTGATCGACTCAACCATCAACCACCGTCAAGAGGAGGGCTCGTGAGAGCCCTCCTCTTTAAGTTTTTTATTTGATGCCATCTAATGGAGCTTACATAATCACTGATTTCTATTGGTGCTTACTCTTGGTGCCAAGGCACGCTTGGCCGATCAGCGGGATAACCATACTGTTTTCTGTATGCTTTCCTATCCGCCGTAAAATCCCACCACTGCTTATCGCTTCCTGGATCGTTCGCATGATGTACCGCAAGCCGCATCACATCTTCGACGCATGGGTCCATCCAAACGCCGTGCAGCCTCTCCAGACGCTCAACAAGCTGCGCTCCGCTTTCTCCACCGCTTTTAATTTGCTCCAGGGAATAAAAGCCTAGCTCCACTAGATTATTAGCGAGGCTCGGGCCAATAGAAGGCACCGCCTGGAACTTAGCAAGCGCAAGCAAATGATTCGCCCTGTCTTTAGGCACGTTTAAAGTTGCACTAAGTTCATCTGTCGTGAAACCTGTCACATCTATAAGCTTAATTTTTGCTTGTCGTAACCGTTTGCGTTCATCATCCGTTAATGGCAGCTTTGGCGTACTCAATGAGTAACCCTCCCTTTTTAAGATGAATATAAAAAAAACGATTCGTCGATCGAATCGTTTGTCAGTTGTTATATAATGGCGGAGAAGGTGGGATTCGAACCCACGCACGGTTTGACCCGCCTAGCTGATTTCGAGTCAGCCCCCTTGGGCCTCTTGGGTACCTCTCCGCATGTAAAAATTATTGTATCATACGGTATGTCCTTGCGCAAGTACTTGTCCAAAATAATTCATGCATTCGGTTCAAGCTCGGTTATGAACCGGTTATGCCTTCATCCGACCCTTTTGAACGGAGCACCTTCTTCATGTTCTTCTCAAACTTAGCTCTTGGTATAAGGACACTATGCTTGCAGCCTACGCACTTAATGCGGATGTCCATCCCCATTCGAATGATCTCCATTTCATTAGAGCCGCATGGATGCTGTTTTTTCATTTGAACGACATCGCCAAGCTCAAACTGTTTTCGCTCCATCTTTTACGCCTCCCTTTTCATTGCGATGATACGTTACCATTCGAGGATATGGAATTTCAATTCCGCTGGCGTCCAGCGCCTTCTTAATTTCCATATTCAGCTTTCGAGCTACGATTGGATGCGTATTCGGTCGGCATTCCGCAATTACGCGCAAGGTTACGCCTGTAGGAGCAATCGCTTGTATGCCCAGCACCTCGGGCGCATTGATCAGATTATCATCCATCATCGTAATCATCGTATAGCGAATAACTTCAAGTGCCCGATCAACCTCTTCTTCATACGCAACCGAGATATCTACGACTGCAATGGAATTATTAATCGAGAAATTCGTAACCTCATTAATCATGCCATTGGGAACAATATGAACCTCACCTGTCCAGCTCTGAATTCGCGTCGTTCGAAGCCCGATTACCTCTACCGTTCCTTTAAATTGCCCCGTTTGGATCACATCTCCAACAGCGAATTGATCCTCCAGCACAATGAAAAAACCTGTTATAATATCCTTCACCAAACTTTGGGCGCCAAAACCGATGGCAAGCCCCAGTACGCCTGCACCCGCAAGCAGAGGTCCCAAATTGATACCGAACTCAGACAAGATTAGCATGACCGTAATGAAATATACAACATAAGAAACTACATTTTTCATGAGCTTGCCTACTGTTGTCATACGCCTTGTATGGTTCGGAGGGCGCTTGCTTTCACGTTCAAGCACTACCCGATTAATGGTTTTATGTATGATCCATACAGCAAAACGTCCCACGATTAAAAATAGTGCTACGCGCAGCGCTGAGCTTCCGAAAGCCTGCCACACATCATTGTCTGTCAACCAATTTACTGTTTTGTCGTATCGTTCTGTGATTGACATCATCATTCCTCCTCATCCGCACTTTGCGCGCCTAAAGCTCTAGTTGCTCATAACCGGATTGCAATGGCTTGAATATGCCTCTAATTTCTACATTTTCCTGCTCAATAACTTCCTTCACCATTGATAAATCCTCTTCTGGAAAATGTATCGACAACGCGCAGCCTGCCGTTATTTCCTTCGGTGTGGGACAAATATCGATTTCTATTTCAGCGTACTCGAGCAGCATCTCTGCCCGCAATGCCTGCTGAGTGGAATCAAATGCAATTAACACGAGCAAGACCCCCATTGCGTTTGCATCGGCAAACGTCCTTCATCGGCTTAACCTTAAATATCAAAACTATCTGACGTATAAAATGGTTGTCCCATCCATATACTAGTAACATATCGGTATTATCGGAGGGATTCTATGAAGCTTCCATTTATTAAAGAGACGCCATTAAAGGTACCTTACACGACCCCTAACGTCATTGGCATTCTGGTCAATCGCCTTACCACCTTGCTTGATGAGATGGCGGAAAGCCGCCCTATTGTTGTCGTATGTGTTGGAACGGATCGCTCCACCGGCGACTCCTTAGGACCTTTAATCGGAACGTCCCTAGCTAAGTACCGCAGCCCGCATTTTTCATTATTCGGCACCTTAGAGAATCCCGTCCATGCCATGAATCTGGATGATACTCTTATAGAAATCAATCGCCGTTTCCATAAGCCGTTCGTTATCGGAATCGATGCTTGCCTTGGGCAAGTATCCAGTGTAGGCAGCATTCAACTTGGCATCGGGCCTGTGCGCCCTGGTGCGGGCGTCAATAAGGATCTCCCTCCGGTCGGCGACATTCATCT
Organism: Paenibacillus sp. PL91; assembly: GCF_012935325.2. GTDB lineage: Bacteria > Bacillota > Bacilli > Paenibacillales > Paenibacillaceae > Pristimantibacillus. The sequence continues at coordinate 24,018 of NZ_JABBYG020000014.1, read as the reverse complement.
TACTGGCATTGTAAATGTAGGCGGTTTTATGGAGTATTTCGTCCTGCAGAACACTCGCCTTCATCTCGTTATGAAGATGTCCGAAATTATTGCACTCAGCTTATTTACAGCTATTGCAAACCATGCCCATCTCTCCACCAGCGTTCTTGAACAAACGGCCGCGGCAGATAACCTTTAACTATGGCCTTTTTACTATTTATTTTGCTTCCAAAATAGCTTTACGCTCTTCTGGCGTAAGCGGATATGCGGATTCTCCTTTTTCAATCGGCTTCGCATACACATACGTATTATCCCGGCTGTGGATTCCTGTAAAAACAGCACCATCCTTCTCTTCATTAACGATAGCGATGGAGAAGCTAAGATCGCTACCCTGCTCGGAAAAAGCATTATAACGAATGACGCCCACTTTGCCTTTCTGATTGGGGAGAGACGTTTGTACAACTGCTAGCTGTTCCTTCAATTGTTGGTTCGCTTGCTTCTGCTCGGCCAGCCCTTCCTTCAACTCAACGATGACATCTTCCATATTCGTTAAACCTGTATTCCCCATGACCGCTGTATATTGCTTTCTAAGCTTTTTCAGCCGCCCGCCAACAATCGCTATCCAAATAAATAAAATGATGACTAATAAAGCTAATACTACCGTTACAGCATTCATCGGATTTGATGTCCAGTCTTCCATCGTTGTTGTTCCGCCCCCAATTCATTGCTTAAACCCCATACTGTTGTGCTATTTCCTTAATAGCATCCGTTAAAGCGTCAATCTCCATATCCGTTGTAAAAACACCCACACTTGCGCGTATCGCACCAGTTGCTGTTGTTCCTGCGCTAGCATGTGCGAGCGGCGTACAATGAAAGCCTGCTCGCACGGCAATTTGGTAATGCTGATCCAATATAAACGACAGCTCCGAGGGGTCGACGTTTTGCAAATTAAAAGCTACAATCCCTGTTCGGTTCTCGCCTAATTCCGGCCCAAGCAGCTTGACGCCCTTCACCGGCATCAAACCATGAATAAGCCTTTGCGTCAGAGCCCATTCCTTAGTATGGATGTGCTGAACAGTCTCATTCAGCACATACTGGACACCCGCTTTAAGCCCTGCCAACCCGGGCGTGTTTTGCGTACCCGCCTCGTACCTGTCCGGCCTGACCTGAGGCTGCTCAAGCGCCTCTGATTGGCTTCCTGTCCCTCCATGCAGCAATGGAACCAATTCCAGCTCCGGATCGATGTACAGCCCTCCTGTGCCCTGTGGGCCAAGCAGCCCTTTATGCCCAGGGAACGCTAACATATGAATGCCCATCGCCTTCACATCAACCGGTATTATTCCTGCGCTTTGGGCCGCATCTACAAGCAGCTTAATGCCATGTTTTCTTGTGAGCTCCGCAATATCAGCTACCGGCATAATCGTTCCCAACAAGTTTGAACTATGATTTACGACAACCAGCGTGGTATGGGGACGTATCGCTTGGGCAACGTCATCTATATTTAGGTTTCCACGTTCATCGGATTCTACATAGGTTACTTCAATGCCAATTGTTTGCTCCAAATAATATAACGGCCTTCTGACCGAATTATGTTCAACTGAAGTGGCAATGACGTGATCACCTGGTTTAAGCCAGCCTTTAATCGCCATATTGAGCGCCATCGTCGTATTGGATGCAAATGCAATATCATTTGGATTTTTTATATTAAACAGCTTAGCTAGCTGCTTGCGCGTTTCAAACAATACACGGCTTGCTCGCACAGCCATAGCATGGCTGCCTCTCCCAGGGTTAGCAGCGTCGTTCAGCATTGCATTTACGACTGCTTCCGTTACAGCAGGCGGTTTTGGCCAAGAGGTTGCAGCATGATCCAAATAAATAACCGTTTGTTCATTATTAATCACGATATTCACGCCTTTCCAAGCTAACTAGTCACAACAATGGCATACCTTAGTTTAATCTTTCAAAAGCAAGATTACAACTTAGGTATGCCATTGTTTGGTATAGCTTATGCCATATACTGAAGCAGCTCTAGCAATCTTTCTAGATCCTGTTTGCTATAATATTGAAGCTCTATTTTACCTTTATCTTTTTGCTGTTTGATCTTCACCGTCGTCTTGAATCGCTCCCGCAGCGACTCCTCTAAATGGTCGATGTAAGGATCGCGTTTTTTCTGATTCGGCTTTGTTTTATCCTCAGGCTGCTTCGTATCCAGCTTCTGAATCGCCTCTTCCAGCTCGCGCACGCTCCACTCTAAGGAAACGGTAAGATCAGCTAATTCCTTCTGAACCTTATCATCCTTAATGCCAACCAAGGCTCGTGCATGACCCATGGAAATTGTTCCACGTGAAACATTATCCTTGATCTCTGATGGCAATGAAAGCAAGCGAACAAAATTTGCGATGTGAGAGCGGGATTTTCCAACCTTCATGGACAATTCCTCTTGTGTAAGCTTGAACTTGTCAATGAGTGCTTGATAAGCAATTGCAACCTCAATCGCGTTCAAATCCTCACGCTGAAGGTTTTCGATTAAGGCAATCTCCATTACCTGTTGATCGGTAAAAGATCTTACAACAGCAGGAATCGTTGCATTACCGCAAAATTGAGAAGCCCGGAAACGTCTCTCCCCTGCAATTATCTCGTAACCCTTCAATACGGTACGCACAATAATAGGTTGAATAATGCCATGCTGCTTAATGGATTCCGCTAACTCCTTAATGGAATCCTCGTCGAAGGTTTTTCTTGGCTGATACGGATTGGGTCTTAATTGAGATAATGAAATTTCAATCACTTTGTCATCGTCATTCACAGAAAGCGATGGGATAAGCGCATCCAGCCCTCTACCTAGCCGCTTGCTCATACATAATCACTTCCTTTGCGAGTTCAAGATAAACTTCCGCACCTTTAGATCGTGGATCATATGTGATAATAGCTTGACCATGAGATGGCGCCTCACTTAAACGGACATTGCGCGGGATAATCGTTTGATAAACCTTCTGTTGAAAATACTTTTTAACCTCTTCGATAACTTGAATACCAAGATTCGTTCTAGCATCCAGCATCGTGAGAAGAACGCCTTCGATTTGAAGGGATGTATTCAAATGCTTTTGAACGAGTCTCACTGTATTTAATAGCTGACTCAATCCTTCAAGCGCATAATATTCACATTGAATAGGAATAAGTACCGAATCCGCTGCGGTCAATGAGTTTATCGTCAATATACCGAGTGAGGGAGGGCAATCGATAAGAACATAATCGAAATCATCTTTAACCAAATGCAACGATTTTTTTAGACGCAGCTCTCGAGATATCGTCGGGACTAGCTCGATCTCCGCTCCGGCCAATTGAATTGTAGCAGGTATGATTTTCAAGCCTGGAACTCTAGTTTCGAACATCGCATCCTTTGGATGGACATCATTAATAAGTACATCATAAATACAATTCGTTACATCGCCCTTGTTGATACCTAATCCACTCGTTGTATTCCCTTGTGGATCAATATCAACTAGCAGCACTTTTTTACCAAGCGATGCTAAACAAGCAGCTAAATTGACAGACGTTGTCGTTTTTCCGACACCGCCCTTCTGATTGGCTATAGCAATAATTTTCGACAAAACCGGCTCACCTCTATGTGTACAACTTTTATGTGCTGTTTTCTTGCTGACTGAAAGAAAATGAAACTTTAGCTAGAAATGGCATCGCCGCCCTCAGTGAGGACGGCACAAAATAAGTATATTATTATTGCTATTATAGCATTCTATGACTATCGTTTAGGGATCTGAATGACAATTTCATAATGGTCATCATGATCCTTTTCATTTGTCTTTATTTGCAATCCGGATCCTGAAACCATTTCAATGGATTGTCTAATGGTATTAAGAGCCAACCGTACATCCTTCGTAAAGGATATGCGTTTCGCTTTTTTCAGTTTCGTCGATTCCTTTAAGAAAGCAATTCTGACTTCCGTTTGCTTCACGTTTAGATCTTTTGCAATAATCTCTTCTAATACCTTAAGCTGTAACTCCTCGGTATCCAACGACAATAACGCTCTTGCATGACGCTCGGTAATTTTGCGCTCCATTAACGCCATCTTAATCGTATCATTTAGCATTAACAATCGCAATTTGTTCGCAATAGTAGATTGACTCTTGCCGAGGCGTTGAGCCAAGCTCTCTTGCGTTAACTGATGAAGCTCGATCAGCTTCTGATACGCGATCGCTTCTTCAATTGCCGACAGGTTTTCACGTTGAAGGTTTTCTATTAATGCAATAGATGCCGTCTGTGAATCGTTGAATTCACGAACAATGCCGGGAATCGTATCATACCCAAGCTTAGTAACGGCACGCCAACGACGCTCTCCCGCAATAATCTCATATCTTCCGTTACGCATACGTACAACGATAGGCTGAATAACGCCATGCGTTTTAATCGTCTGGCATAACTCTTCAATTCGGTCGTCATCAAAAATCGTACGCGGTTGAAAAGGACTCGCATCAATTTCCTGAATCGGTATTTGCCGAACTTCTTCTTGCGGTGTGCGCTGCTCGGACAGGCCGAACAATCGAGAAAATTGTTCTTTCATATCGATAATTACCACCCGATCATGAGATAAACCTTGTTTTTAATCACTTCAAATGAAACCATTTTTTCCAATTTGCTCGGAAACGATGAGTTTCATATAAAATATCAGTATATTCAATTCCATGTCCAGAACATACTATTATTCTATTAAAAAGCAATTACAAGGTTTTTGCAATAAATACGCTTCAGCAGTAAGATTGGTTCATTGCCAATTGGATTATTATCGGTTGCTAGAACCTCTCTCAGGTAATAATCGTCAACTGCACGGCGAACATCCATAACAATATTCATTCGGTAATGATAGGAGAGGCATCATTTTAAATATAATCAGGTATAGCGTTAAACCCTAATACGATGCTTATATTCACCCGCATTACGAAGTAAGAGCTGCCTTATGGCAACCGTAATCATACTCGTTACTAACGGATCGTCCTGTCTCTTCATCTACTTAATAATTCGACTACAGCTGGACGATCTCCTGCTTGACACTTCTTATGAACAAATAAATGTTGTATAAATATGGCGACAAATATACTGTAAATTGTTTTCTTCTAAAATGTTTCACGTGGAACATATCTACGCTACTAAATTAACGGCTGCTTAAGTGGTGTCCCTGCTTTTCTAGGGTATTTACGCGGAGTGCCTTCCAGCTTCTCGATTAATATAATATGACGCTCGGACTGTTCGTTTGGAAGAGAAAGCTGATGTTGTGATTTAATTTTGGCTTTTAGCTCTCTCAAGCTAAAGGACGCTTCTCTTACCTCTTCATCAGACTGAGAACCCTTCATTGCGGCGAACAAGCCACCCTTCCTCACGAAAGGCAAGCAAAATTCATTCAGCACATTCAACCGTGCAACTGCTCTTGCAGTTACAACGTCATAACTATCGCGATGCTCTGGCAGTTGTGCAATATCTTCAGCTCGACCATGTAAGCATAGTACTTGATCCAAGCCAAGCTGATCCTTTAGATGCGTTAAAAACTGAATTCTTTTGTTTAATGAGTCAACAATCATCACCTGCAGGTGAGGGAAGCATATCTTTAAAGGGATACTCGGAAAACCGGCTCCTGACCCTATATCAGCAAGCTTACGCACACTGCTCATATTTGTATAGAAGGAAAGCGAGACGGAATCATAAAAATGCTTCTCGTAAACGGCATCTCTTTCCGTTATCCCCGTCAAATTCATCTTTTCGTTCCAATCGACAAGCAGCCGATAATAAAGCTCGAACTGATCAAGCTGAACGGGAGAAAGCGGAATCCCGCTCTCCTCCATTCTTTTTGTAAACCATTGCAATGTTTCATCCATATTATGAACCTCTCGCTGCCGTTACACGGTTATAATGCTCCAAGTAAACGAGGAGAATGGAAATGTCCGCTGGGGTTACGCCGGCAATGCGGGACGCTTGCCCAATCGAAAGCGGGCGAATAAGGCTAAGCTTCTGCTTCGCTTCCGAAGCCAGACTGCGAACATCAGCATAATCGATATCATCCGGTATCCGCTTTTTCTCCATTTTGTTGAGTCGCGCAACCTGCACGAGCTGCTTCTCAATATAACCAGCATACTTAATTTGAATTTCGACTTGTTCTTTCATTTCCTCCGACATTTCCGGAACGGAAGGAACAACCGTCTCAAGCATCGCATAGGTAACCTCAGGACGGCGAAGCAGCGATAAGGCATCCGTTCCATGCTCCATCGGTGCAGTACCCGCAGCTGTCAGCATATCATTAACTTGGTCCGGCTTTACCTTTGTTCCGCGCAAACGTTCAATGTCGATTTCCACCAATTCTTTTTTGCGCAAAAATTTATTATAACGCTCTTCGGAAATAAGACCGATCTCATAGCCAGTTGGCGTCAAACGCAAATCCGCATTGTCATGACGAAGCAGCAAACGATATTCCGCTCTTGAAGTAAGCAAACGGTATGGATCATTTGTACCTTTCGTAACGAGATCGTCGATCATGACCCCAATATACCCTTCAGAACGGCCAATGATAATTGGATCTTTTCCTTGCACTTTGCGTGCAGCATTAATGCCTGCCATTACCCCTTGCCCTGCTGCTTCTTCATAGCCAGATGTTCCGTTAATTTGTCCAGCTGTGAATAAGCTATCGATTACCTTTGTCTCCAAAGACGGCCATAGCTGCGTAGGCACAACTGCATCGTATTCAATCGCATAGCCGTTACGCATCATCTCAACTTTTTCCAAACCTGGTATTGATCGTAAAATACCGAGCTGTACGTCCTCAGGCATACTTGTAGATAGGCCCTGCACATAGTACTCTGATGTATTTTTACCTTCAGGCTCCAGGAAGATTTGATGTTTAGGCTTATCTGCGAAACGGACAATTTTATCCTCAATTGATGGGCAGTAACGTGGACCTGTTCCTTCAATTGCGCCTGAGAACATCGGAGCGCGATGCAAGTTGTCATTAATTATTTTGTGCGTCGCCTCTGATGTATACGTCAGCCAGCAAGGAAGCTGTTCATTCGTTGATGACTCTGTTTCATGGGAGAAAAACTTAGGATTATCATCCCCTGGCTGAATTTCGGTTTTGGAGAAATCAATCGTATCCTTATGCACGCGCGGAGGCGTACCCGTCTTGAAGCGTACGAGCTCCAAACCATTTTCTTTCAAGCTTGCGGATAGTCGGACTGATGGCTGTTGATTGTTCGGACCGCTCTCATACATCAGCTCGCCCATAATAATTTTGCCGCGCAAATACGTACCTGTTGTAACAACCGTTGTACGCGCGCGATATTCCGCACCTGTTTTGGTTACGATTCCTAAGCATTTCCCGTCTTCAACAATAAGCTCCTCCGCCATCCCTTGGCGAAGCGTCAAATGCGGCGTTTCTTCAATCGTTTTTTTCATGACATGCTGATAATCAAATTTGTCGGCTTGCGCACGAAGTGCATGAACCGCCGGCCCTTTACCTGTATTGAGCATTCTCATTTGGATAAAGGTTTTATCAATATTGCGTCCCATCTCACCGCCCAGCGCATCAATTTCACGCACAACATGCCCTTTTGCAGGACCGCCGATTGATGGATTACATGGCATAAAAGCAACCATGTCTAGATTTATCGTAAGCAGAAGCGTCTCGCAGCCCATTCGCGCCGCAGCAAGCGCAGCCTCGCAGCCCGCATGCCCCGCTCCAATGACGATTACGTCATATTCACCAGCTAAATATCGCATTTTTTTACCCTCCTAAAGGCTTTCGTATGAAAACCTACTTCATAAGCATTATCCTAGGTTTCGAAGAAATCCTACTTCGTAAGCATCATCTTAGGTTTTCGTAGAAAATCTACTTCCTAAGCCTATAACAACAACCTTGATATTTGAAAGAAAACCTACACAATTCACAAGCTAAGCTTCCTCTGCGATTAAATATTACAACACTGTTAACGCATCAAACGTCTAACCTTATACTATAAGCATAATTCAGTTTTGCCGAAATAGCCTACTTCCATCTATTTCCCTAAGCAAAACTGCGAGAAAATTTGGTCAATCAATGAGTCGCCGGCTTCATCACCGAGTATTTCGCCAAGCGATTCCCATGCTGAACGTGCATCGATCTGAATAAGGTCAATGGGGATACCGGCATCCGACGCTTCTATTGCATCGACCAACGATTGTTTTGCCCGCTTCAATAAAGCAATATGTCGAACGTTGCTGACATATGTCAGATCGCCAGACTCAAGCTGACCTTCAAAAAACATCTCGCTTATCGTCTTCTCTAACCGATCGAGCCCATCTTCCTCAAGAACCGACATTCTTACGATGGAATCAGCAGAAATCGACTCCTCCACCACCTCAATTTCTAATTGACGCGGCAAGTCAGTCTTATTAATGATCGCAATGACGGGACGATCCTTCATTTGACGCAAAAGCTCGATATCCTCTAATTGCAGCGGCTCATTATAATTAAGCACGAACAAGATGAGATCCGCTTCTTCCAGCGCATTGCGCGAACGCTCTACTCCTATTCGCTCGACCACATCGGTCGTTTCACGAATGCCCGCAGTATCCAGCAGCCTAAGCGGAATGCCATTCAATGCTACAAACTGTTCGATGACATCGCGAGTCGTTCCAGGGATATCAGTAACGATCGCCTTATTCTCCTGGGTCAGCACATTCATAAGCGAGGACTTGCCGACATTTGGCCGTCCTACGATAGCCGTCACAATGCCTTCTCTTAATATTTTGCCTTCATTCGCCGTTTTTAACAGACGATCTATTTCATCAATAGCAGAATCGCATTGGTCACGAATGAACGAGCTCGTCATTTCCTCTACGTCATGCTCAGGATAATCAATGTTCACTTCGATATGGGCAAGCAGCTCAATAACCGTCTGCCTTAAAGCTTTGATCCTTTTGGATAGAACACCTTCAGCCTGCTTCCTTGCAACCGAAAAAGCTCGATCCGATTTGGATCGAATCAAATCGATTACAGCCTCTGCCTGCATCAGGTCGATTCGACCATTCAGGAAAGCGCGCTTCGTAAACTCACCAGGCTCCGCTGTACGGTACCCCTCCAGCTGTAATACAACATCAAGCACCTTCTTAACGGCAATGACGCCGCCATGTGCATTAATCTCAACGACATCCTCCGCAGTAAAGGAACGCGGCCCCCGCATGAGCGTAACCAGCACCTCTTCTACCTCTTCGCCTGTCGCGGGGTCAACAATATGACCATAGTGCAGCGTATGCGATTGTGCATCCTTCAAGCTTATTTTCGAACGAAATACGGTCGCGATCCCGGCAATTGCCTCTGGTCCGCTTACTCTAATAATGGCGATGCCACCTTCTCCGACTGCTGTCGAAATGGCTGCTATCGTATCGTGTACCATTGCTGTCAGCACCTCTCAAATGGAAAAACAGCAATGACCATTATGAGCCATTGCTGTGGATAGCGTATAGTTTCTTATACAATTGTTTGAATGATTACTGCCTGAGTGCTATGACAACTCGCCGATTCGGCTCGTCGCCTTTACTAAACGTCTTCACCTTAGGGTGATTCTGCAGCTGCGAATGAATAACTTTGCGCTCATGCGGCGACATTGGCTCCAGGACAACTTCCTTCCTCGTGCGAATGACTCGTCCCGCCAAACGATCGGATAAATCCGCTAACGTCTTGCGGCGGCGCTCCCGAAAATCCTCTGCATCAAGCACGATACGCAAATGACTGTCTGAGTAACGATTAGCCACAATATTAACCAAGTACTGTAATGCATCCAACGTTTGTCCGCGACGTCCAATCAGCATACCAAGGTCTCCGCTGCCCGATACGGCAAAGTGGGTACCTTCTCTTGTTTGCTTTCGATCGATGTTTACTTGCAGCCCCATCGTACCTGCTACTTCACGGAGAAATTGCTCCGCTTCCAGCATAGGATCGGGAATTAGCTCAAGCTCAACTTTCGCTTCCTTTGCGCCGAACAGTCCAAAAAAACCTTTAGTGGGCTGCTCAAGCACAACCTGTTTAACGCGGTCTTCAGTTACTTGCAATTGTGACAAACCGTTACGTACAGCATCTTCTACCGTTTTTCCTGATGCAACGATTTTCTTCATTTCGCAGGGGCCTCCTTACCCTTGTCAGATGAACGAACGTACAGGAAGTAGTTCTGAACAATGGTGTAAATGTTGCTGTAAACCCAATAAAGAGGAAGAGCTGCTGGGAATGAAAGTGCCATTACAAAAATAAGCACAGGGAAAATCGCCAGCATCATGCCCATACCCGGCATCGTTTGTGTTTGTTGCTTCTGCATCATCTTCGACTGAATGAAAGTCGTTGCTGCTGCAAGTATCGGAAGAATGTAATAAGGATCCTTCTCCCCGAGCTCAAGCCATAAGAAGGTATGCTCGCGAATATCCGGATTTTTGTAGATGGAATTGTACAACGCGATAAAAATCGGCATTTGAACAATCAGCGGCAAGCAGCCCGCCATCGGATTAACCTTATGCGTCTGGAACAGCTTCATTGTCTCTTCTTGCTGCTTCTGCGGGTTATCCTTGTACTTCTTCTTGATTTCAGCCATTTGAGGCTGCAAAGCCTGCATCGCTTTCGAGCTGCGGTACTGTTTCAGCGTTAAAGGTAAAATCAACGTTCTTACAATAATCGTCAGGAGCAATATAGCAAGTCCGTAGGATTCGCCAAACCAGCCTGCGAACGTATCAAGCGTCAAGGCAAAATAGTAGACGACATTTTTCTCCCAGAAGTTCCCCTTCAATAAATCAGCGGTTTCCGTCGTCTGGTTTGTTGGAGCGCCGCATCCCGCCAGCACACCCATTAGCAGAACAAGGCCAAGCACTAAAATCCATTTTTTGTTTTTAGTCCAAAACAACAACATTAAAACTCCTCTCTGAGAGCCATTACATCAAGCGATAACGGCTATGGCCGTACCCTTGCGGCAAAGCATTTGTTCATGACGAAATATAGGCAATGTACAACTAGTACAAGCGTATATTTTCATTCTAGACTATACCATAATTTATGGGACAAAGAAACAACGAGACTACACATGCATCCGCTTTCTTCAATCGTGGCGAATAGCGTATTTTCGGTACGCAAAGCAAGCCTGCAGAATAACGCTAATCTGCCTGCTTAGCCTTCGTATGGTTTGTGCTCTTAAGCAACCCGGCCTTCTTCAATACATGAAGCACGCTCTTCTCCATTTCCTTCATCTTCATCATCGTAGCTGGCTTTCTTACTATTAGTATGAAGTCGGTTTTGGGGACGATCCGATTTGCTTGATGACGCACGATTTCCTTGATCATTCGGCGCATGCGATTGCGCACAACCGCATTGCCAATCTTTTTGCTGGCAGACACACCTAAGCGAAAAGGCTCCGCCGATGGCTGCTTTGACCAATAGACGACAAACTGCCCATTCGCAAACGATTTGCCGCCTCGATAAATTCGGCTAAAGTCTTCACGATTGCGAAGACGCAATTTTCTATGCACGACTGATGGCCACCGTTCTCTCGTTGATCTTCTAAGTATCGCCAGTAAGTGAGCAGGCTAAGCAGCCTGCTACCCACTCCTCATCCTCACAAGCAAAAAAAAAAGACCACCGGACGTGGTCTTCTGCTTATGCGCTCAGTACTTTTCTTCCTCTTTGACGACGCGCTGCCAAAACTTTACGTCCGTTCTTCGTGCTCATCCGTTTGCGGAATCCATGCACTTTCGCGCGTTTGCTTACATTAGGTCTAAATGTAGGTCTCATCGTTCTGCACCTCCTATACTGCGTGTTTCCAATCAAGCGTAACGGCTCTCGCCGTCTAATTTGACGGAGCAGCATCGTTTCGCGGTGAAATATAAGCAGCTTCATAAGTATACGACTTACAAGGCCTTATATTTAAAAAAACGCTTTTTTTATTAAACCACGTTGGCAGTCAAAAGTCAATGACCCGCTCGATCTCCTTCCTGTTGATAAAAAATTCAGGATTACGGTCTGTGGATAAACGCATGAAATGCCTCCATTTATCAAAAACTAATAACATGTGCACAATCCACAGGCGCCCGAAACGAACTTTGTCGAAATCTTAACAAGATATAAACAATATGTAGTGGTGTAGATAACTTTTATGCACAAGCAGTTGAGAATGTGGATAAAATATGCGAATTCGTTGAAATATAAGGCATCTTTTGCTATGATAATTATGTTTTCACTGTGGATTAGATCAATATTGCCTCAGTTTTATCAACAGCCTGTGGATAACATTGTGAACAAACTCATCCCCTATTTATAACTCATTCGCAATTTCTTCTGTATAATGTGGATGCTTTCGTTATAATACCCTGATTTTCGACATTTTTTCTTGTAACTGCGCCATTCGTGGCGATTGGATAAGGAGTGACAGTCTGTGGACAGCCATACCTATGATTTATGGCAGCAAGTGTTGTCGATCATCCAGACTAAATTAAGCAAGCCGAGCTTTGACACCTGGTTCAAAGCGACGAAGGCTTCTTTTGTCGATGATTCCATGCTTGAAGTAACAGCGCCGACAACATTTGCGGCCGAATGGCTGGAGGGCCGTTATACGAAGTTAATTCGAACGACACTGTTCGAGTTTTTGGGCAGACAGGTAGATGTTCGCTTCTCTATAGAAGAACCGAAGGGTGCGGAGCCGGCTTATATGTTTCCGCCGAGGACGGTGCATTCCCCTGTCATGAACGAAGAAGCAACGCCTACTCATATGCTTAACCCGAAATATACGTTTGATACATTCGTAATCGGAGCGAACAACCGTTTTGCGCATGCTGCATCGCTTGCTGTTGCCGAAGCGCCGGCCAAAGCTTACAATCCATTATTTTTGTATGGCGGCGTTGGTCTGGGAAAAACCCACTTGATGCACGCAATCGGCCACTACATCATGGATCACAACCCGAATACCAAGGTTCTATATATTTCGTCCGAGAAATTTACGAACGAATTCATCAACGCCATCCGTGACAATCGCGGTGAGAGCTTCCGTACGAAATATCGCAATATCGACGTTCTGCTTATTGACGATATTCAATTTCTAGCCGGAAAAGAGCAGACGCAGGAGGAGTTTTTCCACACCTTTAATGCACTGCACGAGGAACGAAAGCAAATCGTCATCTCAAGTGACCGCCCGCCTAAGGAAATTCCGACGCTGGAAGAGAGGCTTCGTTCCCGCTTTGAGTGGGGACTTATTACCGACATTCAGCCGCCGGATCTGGAGACGCGGATCGCCATTTTGCGCAAGAAAGCACGGGCCGAAAATTTAGATATTCCGAACGAAGCGATGATCTATATCGCCAATCAAATCGATACGAACATTCGTGAATTGGAAGGCGCCCTGATTAGGGTTGTCGCCTATTCCTCCTTAATAAACGCTGACATTACGTCGCATTTGGCGGCCGAAGCGCTCAAGGATATAATTCCTTCCAGCCGGCCTAGAATGATAACGATGCATGATATTCAGACAAAAGTCGGAGAGTTCTACGGACTGCGGCTTGAGGAGTTCAAAGCGCGGAAACGGACTAAGGCCGTGGCCTACCCGAGACAAATCGCGATGTATTTATCCCGGGAGCTGACAGACTTCTCGCTGCCTAAGATCGGTGAGGCATTCGGAGGGCGTGACCACACGACCGTCATCCATGCCCATGAGAAAATTACGCAGCAGCTCAAGATCGATCAGGACCTGTACAAAATCATTCAAAACCTGACCGAAAAAATCAAAAATCATATGTGAACAACTAAGCAAGCCTATGCACACGCTATGCACATGTGGATAGGCTTGCTTTATCGGTCTTCCACGGGGTTATCCACATATTCAGTGCCCCTACTACTACGACTACTAAAAATCTTTAAAAAAACATCATCAAAAAAGCGTAAACGGCTGTCGCCTTTTCTGAAAGGCAAAAGCGCGTTTCACGCAGAAATATAAATTGGTTCGTGCGAACTCATAATTAGATGAATTTATAAGAACGCTAGGAGTGAAACCATGAAATTAACAATCTCAAAAAATGAATTAAACGACGCGATTCAGCAAGTTGCGAAGGCTGCATCCTCTCGCCCTGCTATACCGATTCTCGGAGGTATCAAAATCGAAGTCACTCACCTTGGGGTAACACTTACCGCAAGCGATACCGATATTTCGATTCAAAGCTTTATCCCTGTGGAGAGAGATCAATTCGTTATTGCACATGTGGATAAACCCGGAAGCGTCGTTTTACCGGCTAAATTTTTTGTCGAAATCGTAAAAAAGCTTCCTTCCGAGCAAGTCGTAATCGAAGTGAGCAATACGTATCAGACGATCATTCGCTCCGGTTCAACGGAGATCCAAATGGTCGGACTCGATCCGGAGGAATTCCCAGTGCTTCCGTCTATTGAACAAAATGAAGTGCTTCAAATGCCTGGCGATTTATTAAAAGCGATGATTCGTCAGACCGTTCTTGCAGCTTCGGCTAGCGAACAAACACCTATTTTGACGGGCGTATTATGGAACTTGCTTGAAGGCGAGCTGAAATTTGTCGCAACCGACCGCCATCGTTTGGCAAGCCGCACCGCACAAGTCGACACGGAGTCGCAATTCAAATTCAGCAATGTCGTTATTTCGGCAAAAACGCTTATCGAGCTGTCAAAGCTAGTTCCTGAGCAAAATGCGCTTGTCGATATCGTTGTAGCAGACAATCAAGTTCTATTTAAGCTTGGAAACGTGTTGTTCTATACGCGTATTCTTGACGGAACCTATCCCGATACTTCTAAGATTATTCCGCAAACGTTCAAAACAGAACTTGTTCTTGATACAAAAAATGTAATGGATGCGATAGACCGCGCTTACCTGATGTCTCGTGAGGAAAAAACGAATATCGTTCGCCTTATGACGCTTGAAGACGGGTCCATTGAAATATCATCCAGCTCGACCGAGCTTGGCCGCGTAACCGAGCAGCTCGAAGCAAAGGAATTTAACGGAGAACCGCTAAGAATCGCGTTTAACTCCAAATATATGCTCGATGTGCTCAAGGTTATTGATAGCGAGCAGCTGTTCATTGGCTTTACGGGCGCAATGAGCCCGATTATCATTCGACCAATGGATCACGCGTACAGCATGTATGTCATCTTGCCTTACAGAACTACGGGCTAACCAAGCGCTTATGCGAAGAAAGGAATGACCCATTTCGATGAAGGAAATCGGCATTAAGACGGAATATATAACGCTCGGCCAGTTTTTGAAGCTATCGGATTGCATATCGACCGGCGGTCATGCGAAATTTTTCCTTCAGGAGAATACCGTCATGATTAACGGGGAAGCAGATAACCGCCGAGGCAGAAAATTGTATGCTGGGGATAAAGTTGAGGTTGAAGGCTGCGGCGTCTTTACGGTAGGTAAAGCGTAACGCACCAACGGACCGGGAGGTCAAAAACATTGTTTTTAACGAGCATACAGCTGCAAAATTATCGGAACTATAGCGAGCTCGACCTGCAAACGCCTAATAAGGTGAATGTGTTTCTTGGTCCAAATGCCCAGGGAAAAACAAATCTGCTCGAAGCGATATTCGTGCTTGCGCTAACCAAGTCGCATCGCACGTCGAAGGACAAGGAGCTTATTGGCTGGCAGGCCGATTCCGCTCGCATATCAGGCGAGGTAGATAAGAAATACGGATCGATGAAGCTTGATCTGCTATTTTCCGCACAGGGAAAGAAAGCGAAAATAAACGGACTTGAGCAGCGTAAGCTCAGCGACTTCATCGGTTCAGTCAATGTCGTCATGTTCGCCCCAGAGGATCTGGAAATTGTAAAAGGCACGCCGGGTATACGAAGACGGTTTCTTGATATGGAAATCGGACAAGTGCAGCCCGGCTATTTGTATACGCTGCAGCAGTATGGAAAAGTGCTTCAGCAGCGCAACAATTTCTTGAAAGCTGCCTATCCTGGCGGGGCGAATCAGACGATGCTGGATGTATGGAATATGCAGCTAGCAGAGCATGGTGTTAAAATCATGAAAAAAAGGAAACACTTTATACATAAATTACAAACGTTTGCAGAACAAATTCATTCGGGCATAACGAACGGTGCTGAGCAGCTCACTATTGAGTACCGTCCTTCATTTGACGCGGATGCCCAGCAAGATGAAACTGTTTTATTTGATCAATTTATGATAAAGTTAACACAGGTGAGAGATCAGGAGATTCGCAGAGGGGTTACGCTTGTGGGTCCGCATCGCGATGACTTGGCGTTTTTTATTAACGGCAAAGAAGCGCAAATATTCGGCTCCCAAGGGCAACAGCGAACGACGGCCCTATCTTTAAAATTAGCAGAAATAGAGCTCATTAACGAGGAAATCGGTGAATACCCGATTTTGCTGCTTGACGATGTGCTGTCGGAGCTTGATCAGAATCGTCAGACGCAGCTTATTGAGACATTTCAAAGCAAAGTGCAAACCTTTATTACAACGACCGGCCTTGAAAGCGTGAATGTGAGCAGGCTTCAAGATGCCGGCATCTACCATGTGCATGACGGCCGAGTGACACGTTAAATTGCGAATAGGAGAGGTGTGAAAGAGGGCATGTATATCCATTTGGGCGGCGAGAAAATTATTCGGGCTGCAGAGCTGGTGGCCATTTTTGATATTTCTATCGAGCAGTCCTCTAAACTATCCAAGCAATTCGTTGCGGGAGCACGCAAGCGCAAGGACGTTGAGACGATAGGCGAGGAAGAGCCGAAATCGATCGTTGTAACGAAGCAGAAAATATATTATTCGCCGATATCATCCTCTACGCTGAAGAAGCGAGCCCATCATTTTGCGGCAAACGGCTAGAGCGAAGGCGATCAGGAAGAGCAGTTGAGAGGAGCAGTGAAGTTGCATGTCTTTGGAGCAGCATACGTATGACGAGAGTCAGATACAGGTCCTGGAAGGATTAGAGGCAGTACGCAAACGTCCGGGGATGTATATTGGCTCCACTAGTGGAAAAGGTCTTCACCATCTCGTATGGGAGGTTGTCGATAACAGTATTGACGAGGCTTTGGCCGGTTATTGCTCGAGAATCGAAGTTATCGTGCATGAAAATAACAGCGTGACCGTTATTGATAATGGACGCGGTATTCCCGTAGGCGAGAATGCAAAACTGAAAAAATCGACGCTAGAAGTCGTTATGACTGTTTTGCATGCGGGTGGTAAGTTCGGCGGAGAAGGCTATAAAGTTTCCGGCGGCTTGCACGGGGTCGGCGTATCGGTCGTAAACGCATTGTCCGAGCTCGTCATTGTTCAAGTAAAACGCGATGGCAACATCTATCAGCAAGAGTACCGTAAGGGTGCTCCGCAATATGATATCAAAATCATTGGCGAAACGACGGAGACGGGCACACAGGTCACGTTTACGCCGGATAACGAAATTTTTACGGAGACTACCGTATTCGACTATGAGACGCTGCAATCGCGTATTCGCGAGCTGGCGTTTTTGAATAAAGGGATTGAGATTGTGCTTTCCGATGAGCGTACAGGCGTATCGAATACGTTTATGTACGAGGGCGGCATTATCGAGTTCGTTAAATACTTGAACCGTACTCGCGAGCCGCTTCATGAGCTGCCGATCTATGTTGAAGGATCGAAGGACCATATTCATGTCGAGGTCGCTTTGCAATATAACGACAGCTATACCGAGAACATTTATTCGTTTGCGAATAATATCAATACCCATGAGGGCGGAACGCATGAGTCCGGATTTAAGAGCGCACTGACGCGGATCATTAACGACTATGCCCGCAAATCAAACTTGATCAGAGACAATGATTCCAACTTCTCTGGTGACGATGTGCGTGAAGGGCTAACGGCGATTATATCCGTTAAAATTCCTGAGCCGCAATTCGAGGGACAAACGAAGACGAAGCTTGGTAACAGTGAAGTCCGCGGGATCGTAGAATCCTTTTTTGCCGAGAAGCTGCAGGAGTTCCTTGAGGAAAACCCATCGGTATCGCGCAAAATCGTGGAAAAAGGCTTGCAGGCTGCACGTGCCCGCGAAGCAGCGCGCAAAGCGCGTGAGCTTACTCGTCGCAAAAGCGCGCTTGAAGTCGGCTCTCTGCCAGGTAAGCTTGCCGATTGCTCCTCCAAGGACGCATCGATCAGTGAGCTCTACATCGTAGAAGGTGACTCCGCCGGCGGTTCCGCCAAGCAAGGTCGCGATCGTCATTTCCAAGCGATTTTGCCGCTTCGAGGTAAAATTTTGAACGTAGAGAAAGCGCGTCTCGATCGGATTCTTGGCAATGCGGAGATTCGGGCTATTATTACGGCGCTCGGCACAGGCATTAGCGATGATTTTGACCTATCTAAAGCGCGTTACCACAAAATTATAATTATGACCGATGCGGACGTCGACGGTGCACATATTCGCACGCTTATGCTGACGTTCTTCTATCGCTACATGCGCCAAATTATAGATGCAGGCTATATTTATATCGCACAGCCGCCGCTTTTCAAAATTGAGCGCAATAAAGTGATCCGTTATGCGCAGACCGAGAAGGAACGCGATAGAATCATTGCGGAGTTCGGCGAAGGCGTTAAAGTAAACGTTCAGCGCTATAAAGGACTTGGCGAGATGAACGCTACTCAGCTATGGGAAACAACGATGGATCCGGAAAGCCGTACGATGCTGCAGGTAACGATCGAGGATGCGATCGAAGCCGATGTCGTATTCGATACGCTCATGGGAGATAACGTTGAGCCTCGTCGTGATTTCATTCAAAAATACGCTAGATATGTAACAAATCTAGACTTTTAATGACATGAACTGCAAGAAGCAGCCGCCCGTTACGGACGTCTGCTTCTTTTTTTTAGGCGGCCGTATGCTGCGGCGTAGCGGTATACTTTTTGAAATACACTTTGATCGGGCAGCTTCCGAAAGATATAGAGGTCAGGACGCGTATTCACTTCCAAAATCCAAGGATGCAGCTTCGTATCGATTGCGATATCGACGCCCAGCTCTTTCAGTTTCGGATAGGCTACTTGGAGATTATTCGCAATTGTGATGCTCAGCTTTCTTAGCCGGTTGTTAAATGCTTCAAGCTCAGTATGCGTTGCATGATCCACCATAAGTCGATCAAGACCCATTGGCGTACCGCCGCTGTGGTAATTCGTCACGATTTTTGCTGGATGGGCCAGTCGGCCGATAATTCCGGTCACTTCCCATTCATGGCGCAAGTTTTTTTGAACCATGACGCGAATATCGAAGCGGCGCTTCTGATGTTTGAGCAGATGGATCCCTTTTTGAACAAGGTATTTCCGTTTTTTCTTTTTCTTAACAAGCCTCTGATAAAGATGCTCGAAGCTGGGGGAGAACATGGCCTTTGTATCTAGCTGGTAGCGATAGCCAAGAGCAGGAGTATTCGTTCGTTCAACACGAATGACACCATTGCCAGCTGTACCATTAATCGGCTTAACGTAGACCATGCCATATTCACTTAGCATCGAATGAAGGCTGCCGCGGCTGAATAGCTTCGTTGGAGGCATATATTGGCGTAAATAATCCGATTTGAGCATGATATTTGCTTTAGCCCACTTGCTCGTAACGCGTTGAATGCTCAACGATTTTTCTCCTCTCGTAATGCTTCTTTACTTGTAATGGATTTCAAATGATGCAGGAGACAGACGTAGAATTGAGTGGTATAATGAAAGTTGGGTCTGTTTATTTTATGGCGGTTTTACGTGTATGGAGAGCGGCAATACACCTATTTTTAACGACAAATGAAACTAGTTTTGCGGGAATTCCAAAAGCTTGAGCAAAAAAGGTTTATATGCTCGCTTTTTGAGAAAGTAATATAAGGTTATGTTGATTTAAGAGTAGCTATAGATAGATAGCGTCAGGGAGGTAAATCATGGCGGAAGAACAACGTATATCTATAAGAGATCGGGATATTGGTACGGAAATGCGTGATTCCTTTATGGATTACGCAATGAGTATCATTGTTAGCCGTGCTCTTCCCGATGTTAGGGATGGTCTAAAGCCTGTGCATCGACGCATTTTGTTTGCGATGTCTGAACTAGGCATGTCACCGGACAAGCCGCATAAGAAGTCCGCGAGAATCGTGGGAGAAGTAATCGGTAAGTACCATCCGCATGGTGATTCGGCAGTATATGAATCGATGGTACGGATGGCACAGGATTTCTCCATGCGTTATATGCTCGTTGATGGACATGGAAACTTTGGTTCAATCGATGGTGACTTTGCAGCAGCCATGCGTTATACGGAAGCCCGGCTTTCGAAGATCGCGATGGAACTGCTTCGTGATATCAACAAGGACACGATTGATTTCGCGCCCAACTATGACGGAGAAGAGTCAGAGCCAGTTGTATTGCCAGCTAGATATCCTAACCTGCTCGTAAACGGGGTTACGGGGATTGCCGTTGGTATGGCCACGAATATTCCTCCTCATAACTTGAACGAGGTTATTGACGGGGTGCAGGCTTTAATTGTCAACCCTGATATTACGCCAGTCGAGCTAATGGATTATATTAAAGGTCCCGATTTCCCGACAGCCGGTTTTGTAATGGGCCGCCAGGGAATTCGCCAAGCCTATTTGACAGGCCGCGGGTCGGTAACGATGCGGGCAAGGGCGACTATTGAGGAGAACAACGGCAAAGCGCGCATTATCGTGCATGAATTGCCTTATCAAGTCATTAAAGCCCGTTTAGTTGAAAAAATAGCTGAGCTTGTTCGCGAGAAAAAAATCGAAGGCATCACCGATTTGCGAGATGAATCAGACCGCAATGGTATGCGTGTTGTCATAGAGCTTCGCCGTGATGTGAATCCAAGCATCGTGCTGAATAATTTATACAAGCATACACAGCTGCAGTCTAACTTCGGTATCAATATGCTTGCGCTCGTAAATGGTGAACCTAAGACGCTTAACATTCGTGATATGCTCTATCATTATTTGCAGCATCAAATCGAGGTAATTCGTCGCCGTACTGAGTTTGAGCTGAAGAAGGCTGAAGCTCGCGCGCATATTCTCGAAGGCTTGCGAATTGCGCTTGACCATTTGGATGAGGTCATCGCCTTAATTCGCGGCTCCCAAACGGCTGATCAAGCACGTGAAGGGTTGATTACAAGATTCTCGCTCAGCCATGAGCAAGCGCAAGCGATTTTGGATATGCGTTTGCAGCGTTTGACTGGTCTGGAAAGAGACAAAATCGAAGCGGAATACGCAGAGCTTATGCGTAAAATTGCTGAATATAAGGCGATTCTTGCCGATGAGCAGCTTGTGCTTGATATTATCAGCACGGAGCTTAATGAATTGAAAGAGCGTTTTGGCGATGAGCGTCGTACTGAGCTAATGGCAAGCGATGAAGAAATTCTCGATGAGGATCTTATTCCTCGGGAGGATGTTATCATCTCCATTACGCATACGGGCTACATCAAGCGTTTGCCGGTCGGTACTTATCGCAGCCAGAAGCGCGGCGGTAAAGGCGTAGTCGGCATGGGCACAAAGGATGATGACTTTGTCGAGCATCTATTTGTATCCAATACGCACCACTACTTATTGTTCTTCACGAACAAAGGTAAGGTGTACAAGCTCAAAGCCTACGAGATTCCTGATCTTAACCGGACTGCTCGCGGAACGCCGATCATCAACTTGATTCAAATTGAACAAGGCGAGACGATCAATGCGGTAATCCCGGTTCAAGAGTTTGATTCGGAGCACTTCTTGTTCTTTGCTACAAGGCAAGGGGTTGTGAAGAAGACTCCTCTTGATGACTACGTCAACATCCGTAAAGTTGGATTAATCGCGATCTCGCTTCGTGAGGACGATGATTTAATCGGCGTGAAGCTGACTGACGGCAACCAGGAGATCATCATGGGAACAGCGCAAGGGATGTCCATCCGTTACTCGGAGCAGGATGTTCGTTCGATGGGACGTTCCGCTACCGGGGTAAAAGGAATCGCGCTTGATGATGACGATACCGTAATTGATATGGACGTCATCGTACCGGATAAGGATATTCTTATCGTTACCTCCAAAGGTTACGGCAAACGGACACCAGTGGCTGATTACCGTATTCAGAACCGTGGCGGTAAAGGGATCAAGACGCTTAACGTAACGGATAAAAACGGACCAATCGTATCTCTTAAGGTCGTTGAGAACGATGAGGACCTTATGATTATGACGGCATCCGGAACGATGATCCGCACCAGCATGGAAGGCATATCGACGATGGGCCGGAATACGCAAGGTGTAAAACTCATTAATACGCGTGAGGATGATACGGTAGCGACTGTTACCCGTGTTGCCCGCAGCGAAGAAAATGAAGTGCCTGATGAGAACGAAGAGATAGAGGGCGGCGAAGAGCCGATCGAATAATGAGGTTGAAGGCAGCTGAGGCCGTTGCATTGCGGCTCAGCTTGCTTTTCACTTTTTAATAAAAGGTACAGCCATACTATTCAAGCAAAGAGGGAGAGGACTCTCGTGGCAGCGGTAACGTTATCACATCTTAAGCTAGGCGACAAAATCATTGAAGATGTCCTCACCCCGCTTGGCGGTACTCTATTTCATAAGGGAAAGATCGTTACGGCCAAAGAAATAGAAATACTGCAAGCTTTCCTTATCATGAGTGTTGAAATCGAATCAAACCAAGCAGCAAGCAAAACACGTGAAGATGATGAGGATACATATCAGGAGCCAACGCCGATATTCGTCGGAACTCTTCTTCATGAAGAGTATGACAAATTGCTCAATGTGCTGCGCCAAGTATATAACTCTTTTATAGCGGGTCAAGTCTTGCCTGTTATGGATATCAGAAAGCAGCTTGAAAAGCTGCTGGAGAATATCAAGAGCTATAACTTGCTGACGTTTACTCCGCGTCACTTTATGGAGAAAGATTATTTGCTTCATAACAGCATTACTTCTGCACTGACTTCCTATCTGATTGCACAATGGACGGGCTTTCCTCAAAAGGATTGGATGCAAATTGCATTCGCAGGTTTATTCCATGATATCGGAAACGTCAAAATCGACAGATCGATTCTGACTAAGCCAAATCCGTTATCGCCAGAAGAAAAAGAAGAAATGATGCGTCATACGGTTCTTGGCTATCAATTACTTAAAAATGTTCCTGCTCTTAATGAAGGCGTGAAAATGGCTGCGCTGCAGCATCATGAGAAGGTAGATGGAACGGGTTATCCGCTTGGCATCGATGCGACAAAAATCCATCCTTACGCCAAAATTGTAGCAATTGCTGATATATTTCATGCAATGACTTTAAACAAGGCATATAGGAAGGCGGCATCACCTTATCTTGTTTTGGAACAAATTCAAAGCGATGCATTCGGCAAGCTGGACCCGGCTTATGTTCGAACCTTTGTAGAGAAGGCCACTCAGTTCCATAATGGCACAATCGTAAGGCTTAGCGATGAGCGGATTGGTGAAATTGTATTTTCGGATCGCAATTACCCAACCAGGCCGTGGGTATCATTGGACGGCATGATTGTAAATCTTATCGTTGAACGACATCTACATATAAAAGAAGTGCTCAGATAAGATCGCTTCTTGTGAAATGGACAGCAAGTACGGAATCACTGCACAGAGGCAGGTTTAATCTCTAGCAGTGTGCACGTACTTGCTGTTTTTTTATTGAAGGTGATTCCTCTTAGTTTTGGAAAAGCTGATCTGATGCTTCAATAACTGAATCGTAATATCTGAAATTGAAGGTAAATATAGTCGCAGTTTAGCTAAAATAATAAAACAAAAAACTTTTCTGTTAAAATTGAAAATAACACTTGCATTGGTATAGGCGCTTATGATATATTATCTAAGTCGCCAACGAGACACACGGTCGACACGAAAGAAAAAATTGCTCTTTGAAAACTGAACAACGAGTAATAACTGCCCTTACGATTCTAACGAATCGTGAGAAAAAGCGATAAAAAGTAATGAGCATTTCAAACACCAATTTGGAGAGTTTGATCCTGGCTCAGGACGAACGCTGGCGGCGTGCCTAA
>NZ_JABBYG020000013.1 GCF_012935325.2 Paenibacillus sp. PL91 | reverse complement strand
CACCGGTCCGCTTTGCTGCACAATTCAATAAGAGAAAAGCAGGATAATTTGTGTCCACTTTCTTGACGGAGGTCCAATTTTCCTGTTAAATAGCAAATTAGCACCATTTTAAAGAAATTAGCGGGAGAAATTCCTGTTATCCCCAGGCAATACTCGCACTTGCAAATGACATCAGGAGCTAGCAATCATCATGTTGAGCATATAAACATAGGAGGCTGCTCCATATTGATCGTTTCGACCTCATGGAGCAGCTCTCCCTTTATTTTGTAGTATTCAGAAACGTCTTGTTCGGCAAATAATGCAGTGCGCGGACGAAGCGTATGGTTTTGGTTTTTGCCCGCATGACGATGGAATGCGTCTCGGCCCTTTGATCCGGAAAATACTGCACCCCGCCCAAAAACTCGCCTGGCGTTACGCCTGTTGCCGCAAAATAAACATCGCCGGTTCCGATCATATCCTCCATCGTCAGCACGCGGTACGGATCGTCTATTCCCATTTGGACACAGCGATTGTATTCGTTGCCGTCTGCCGGCATCAACCGTGCCTGCAGCTCTCCGCCTAGACATTTTAATGCAGCCGCAGCTATCACGCCCTCCGGCGCACCGCCCGAGCCTACGTATAGATCGATGCCCGCTTCGGGAAAAGCTGGCGCCATCGCGCCCGCAACGTCTCCATCCGACAAAAACTTGATACGAACGCCCACCTTGCGCAGCACCTTCACGATAGTCTCATGGCGTGTTCGATCCAAAATCATAACGGTTAAATCCGACACCTTCTTGTTTAAGGCATCAGCTGCCTTGCGAAGCGTCACATCCATAGGATCCGTAATCGACAGCTTGCCAACTAATGCAGGACCAAATGCCAGCTTCTCCATGTACATATCCGGGGCATGCAGCAGTTGTCCTTTCCCAGCGACCGCGAGTACAGACATCGCATTGTTTAATCCTTTTGCTACAATTTCTGTTCCCTCAAGCGGATCAACCGCAACGTCAACCTCCGGACCGTTCAAGCTGCCTACCTCTTCTCCGATGTAGAGCATTGGCGCTTCATCCATTTCGCCTTCGCCAATGACGACCGTGCCCCGAATGGATACAGAATCAAACATATAGCGCATCGCCGAAGTTGCAGCTCCATCAGCGCTGTTTTTGTCGCCTCTCCCCATCCACGGTGCAGAGGCCAGTGCCGCCAATTCCGTTACCCTCACAAGCTCTAATGCCAATTCTCTCTCCATTATCCAGTCTCCCTTTGGTCTCATATGACGGAATAGTTCATTAGCATACCTGTTCAAGTCATTTCCGTTATTTAATATGTAACATATATTTATATATGTCGCAATATATATTTCACCATCTTCATTAAATCATCATTAATGTGATGACATATACCATTATGTTTACCCAATGTACTTAATAGAGCAAGAAAAGAGCGCACCTTCACAGGTTTGTCCTGTAAGGGTACGCTCTTCTTAGCAATATTTATCAAACATTAGAGAAGGATTCCGCTATTCATAAATCTCGACTTCGCCCCCATAATTCCGCAATCATTCCGTCGTGAGCGCAGAATAGCGATAGACGCCATCGGTGATTGTTGAAGCGATTCTATCCTTTCGCTCCAAATAAACCAAATGAGCAAGCGTCTCCGACATCGCGAACCGCAGTTGATGAGCATTGCCGCTGAGACGGCTGCCGAATAGAGCCTCGCACATCCCATAGGCGGTGCGGGGCTCTTCTTCCAGCATTGCCGCCATCTTGTCCAGCCTGCGTATGTGATGCTGCTGCAATTCCGCAATTCTACCTTCAAAATCTGTAAAAGGATCACGATGCCCGGGAAAAGCGAGTTTTACCCCATATGTCCCCAGCTCTTGCAGGCTGCCCAAAAATTCAGCTAACGGATCCCCTTCCTCTCCGGGCACAACGCTAACATTCGGCGTAATATGCGGCAGCACCTGATCGCCGCACAGCATCCATTGCCGTTCCTTCTGATAGAAGCAGACCTGCCCCCTCGCATGTCCAGGCGCATCAATTAACAGCCAGCTCAGGCCGCCGATCATCATCTGGCTTCCAGCCTCGAAATAAGTAACCTTTGGCTGCGGAGATACCATGCCTACAAACGTAGCAAGATTTTCTGCAATTGCCTCCCTTAGCTCAATTGGCATTCCGTGCTCCTCGTATAACGTAAGCAGTTGCTCGGAAAAATCGCTATTTTCTCCCCACAGCCTTTTCGCATAGCGATGTGCCTCGCGCGTCATGAATACGGGCGCCCCGCTTCTTTCTTGCACATAACCAGCCAACCCGTAATGATCGGGATGCTGATGCGTCAGCACGATACGCGTAATATTTTGCCACTGCAAGCCATACTGCTCCATGACGTCCGTCCACACCTCGATGGCTTCATCCGTTCGCAGGCCAGGGTCAACAAGCGTGTAGCCTTGTTCTTCAGGAATCAGATAGCTATTCACCCATTTCAGCGAAAAAGGGACTGGCACCTTAACCTGCAGCCAGCCGCTCTGCCACATTGTTGCCGAATGTACGGATAGATCCGTCACGCTTATCTTCCTATTTTGCTCTGTCATCGTCATCTCGCCCTTCCTGCCATAATCATGCGCGGTGAGGTCGCCTGATCGTAGGTCGAGCCATTGTAATTCCCGTAAAGCTGTTCAAGCGCAAGGCCGCTAGCCGCAAGATGCTGATCGAACCAACTGAGATCGTACAGCCTTACTCTCTCCAAATACTGACGCGGCTCCTCCTTTGATTGCGGCTTGGATACCGATATTTCTTTCTGCACCCACCCATCGCGAATGGATCGAAGCTCCTCAATGAGCAACCCGCACTCCTCATCTATCCGTTCTGATCGGGGCACTAACGTTTGCTCCACATAAGTAGGATTGAGAAAGTCAATTAGAAACGAGCCATCCTGTCGCAGCACTCTCCGAATATGCCTAAGAACATTGATATTGTCTTCTTCAGCACTGAAATAACCGAAGGAAGTAAATAAATTGACCGTGGCATCAAAGCAGCTCTCCTTGAAAGGCAGCTTGCGCATATCTCCCTGCACCCACTTGACCATGCCATTTTCATCATGGCGACCGGCCTCTTCCAGCAAAGTAGGAGATAGATCCATGCCTGTTACCGTATAACCGAAGTCTGCTAGAGCTAGTGCATGCCGGCCCATTCCACAGCCAATATCCAGCACGTGAGCACCCGCTGGCAGCTTCAGCCATGCGATCATTTTACGAACCTCTTGATTCGCATTTTCGTAGTTTCGATGTTTATAAACGAGCATATAATCAGAGCCAAAGCTCTGTTCGTACCATGGTTTCATGTCCTGCTCTCCTTCGTAATGAGCACGCGCCTATCCCATGCTTATGATGGCTTAATTGTACTTGAATTCCATCCTGCCCGCAAAACAGTTTCAACCAAGCATAGTTTTTGGGTTTTAGCACAAACTATGGAAGATCATCCAGCTGCTCGGTCTATTTATTATCAGTTTAACGAAGGGGGAATCAGCATGCTTGAACGTATTCGCTTATTGTTTGCCGAAGCCGTCGATATGAAGTTGGAAACGTTGCACAATAGCGAAATGACCATCGAAATCGCTTATATTGCCCCTTTATGCGAAGAAAAGAAAATTAGCGATTTTATAATCGTTCCTTTTACGAGAGAGGCATACCCCTTCCAGAAACAGCTGGACACGAACCCCGATTATGTGCGTGTCGAGGATGTCGCCAAATGGCAGGATCTTCTGCTGCGCGGCAACGTTTTGATCGAGGCAAATCGAGCCATTTACTCATTAGAAGTCACCCGCATCATCAGCATTGAAAACCCGCAAACACAGGTAGAGAGCGCCATTCAAGGACCGCAGCTCGCGCTCAGCGAAAATATAAATATATCTCTAAACCTTGTGCGCAGCATGTATCCTTCTCCGGAACTGTCGGTGGAGGAGCATACGATCGGCTCATTGTCCAAAACGCCCGTGTTCGCCCTCTATGATCAGCGCCGGGTCGATCCTTCCGTGCTTGAAAACGTCCGTTCGAAATTAACGACCATTAATGTAGAAATGCTTCAAGCTGCCGGGGATTTGGAGAAGCTGCTCGTCGGCAAACGCAAGCATTTATTTCCGACTCTTCTAATCACAGAACGGCCTGACCGTATAACAAAAGCGTTATCCAAAGGCAAAATCGTTATTCTCCTAAAAGGAAATATGTTTGCGATCATTTTGCCCGCTACCTTCTTCGATTTCATGCATGCGATGGAGGATGATTACGATGCTTATTGGATGACTCGTTTTCTTATATTTCTAAGGTACGCGTCCATTGTACTTACGATCACGCTGCCCGCTCTCTATATTTCCGTCGTATCCTACAATCCGGAGCTGTTTCGCGTGCAGCTTGCCTTCTCGATTGCGGGCAGCCGCTCTGCCGTCCCATACCCCTCGTTTGTTGAAGTGTTTATTATGCTCTTCATGATCGAGACGCTCATTGAAGCCAGCATCCGCTTGCCGCGTTACATCGGGTCTACGGCTACGACCGTTGGAGGGCTTATTCTCGGCCAAGCTGCGCAGCAAGCCGGACTTGTAAGCAGCATCATGATCATCGTAACCTCGGTAGTTGCGATATCCAATTTCGTCATTCCGGTTAACTCGCTTTCGTTTGCCGTCCGTTTCCTGAAATATCCGCTTATTCTCGTCTCCATTTTTTTTGGCATTTCAGGCGTTGCTGTCGGTATGTTTGTTTATCTCACTTATCTTTGCAATCTTAGAAGCTTCGGAAAGCCGTATATGCGTATATTCGGAAAATTAAGGCCGTTAGAAGGCGATGTCGGGCAGGTGAAGCTAAAGTGAATCGGTACGTCTTTTACAACTTCATTCTCGTCAGCTTCATCAACTTGATGCTGTTCGTTCCGCATATTTTAATTAAGGCCCGTTATAACGGTGCCGTATCATCTATTCTTGTAGGTATCGTCATTGGGACGGTGTTGGTCTATATGTACACGAGCGCCTTGGCAAGATATCCTGGCCTAGGCTTGTCCGAAATATTAAAGCTGCATTGTCCGCATTGGCTAGTCGTCATCTCCATGGTTTTTTTTGCGATGATGTGGTGGATAGGGACGACTATTGTTATCGTCGAATACGCTATCCTTATCAATCGTTTTTTCAACCCGGATGCGAACACGATTGTCATATTGGTAATGCTGATTATAGCATGCGGCTATGCGGCTACCCGATCGACGCTCTCCGTCATATTTGTGCTAGAGATCGCTTTAATCGTCAATGCGCCGATTATTATATTTATTTTGTTCAAAGCGGTGAGGAGCCCTCAATTAAACTGGGATTCGATTCGGGTCGTGGCCAATTATGTAACCGAAATGCCCACTTTGATGTCCGTTGCGGCAGCAACTTTTATTTTCACCGGATATATCAATCTTTCCTTATTTAATAGGCTCTTTCCGCCAAATTTCCGCTTTAAATTCCGCTGGGTGTATCCGCTCTTCGGTACTTTGATTTTGCTTATTACTTTTTTTGTCCCGATCGGCTTTCATGGTACGGAAGCCGTAAACCAATATATTTATATCTGGAGCGTTACGGCTGATTCCATGCTCATGCAGTATGGGTTTATCGAGCGCGTATTGTTTCTGTTTCTTATTGTTTTTTTGAATTTGTCGCTCGTATATACGATGAGCGGCTGGCATCAAGCGATGGAATTTATTAAATGCTGCTTCAAAAACTACAAGCCTGAAATCGACAGTCCCAAAACACCAACATCCAACTATGTTATTGTGAGCATTTTCGCGATGCTCTCTATCCTCTATCTTGTTTTGACGAACGAAAAAATGAATCTGCTCTTTACCACCTATTGGCTCGTGATCCGCATGATTGCTGAAATCCTGGTTGTTCTATGGATATTCGTGCTAAGCAGGAGGAGGTCTAAAGCAGCATGAACAGATCGCTACGAACCTTCCTGATGATTGTTATATTTGGCATGCTCTTCAGCGGCTGCGGCTTCAAGGACATCGACAAACGATTCTTTGTCGTCGCGCTCGGCATCGACCTGTCCGACAATGAAAAAAAGCCTTATCGCCTTACGCTTCAGTTGGCTGTTCCCTCTCCAAAAATCGAGCCTGGCGCATCCAAAACGCAAATCGAAA
The DNA here is from genome assembly GCF_012935325.2 of Paenibacillus sp. PL91. Lineage (GTDB taxonomy): Bacteria > Bacillota > Bacilli > Paenibacillales > Paenibacillaceae > Pristimantibacillus. The sequence continues at coordinate 190,391 of NZ_JABBYG020000013.1, read as the reverse complement.
CGATTAATACTGAAAGTATTGCAGAAGGCGTGCGGATGCTGAAAGCCTATGTCGACAAGGAGCTTGATTTCGGGCACTGCAAAGTGTTTCTAATCGGCGAGAAGCTGGCACGCAAAGACTATCAAAACCTGCTGGAGTGGATGACGAGAAGGAGAGATATACAAAGTGTTGCCGATGTCGCCATCGGCAAGCCGGATGCTGAGAGCATGCTTAATGTGGAGCCGCTCTCAGAGCGCTATCCCGGAAATACGTTATTTCTTAGCTTCGGCGCCGACGGAACAGAATCATCCTACACATATGTTGAATCATTATCGGACTTCTCTAGACGTGCCTCAGAGGAAGGTCTTGACCCGCTGATGCCTGTTATCGCCAAAGATAACAGAGAAAACTTTGTTATCAATCGAACGGCTCTTCTTAATAAGAAAAAGGTTAAGCTAATACTGTCACCCAGGGAGTCCCAGCTTTACAATCAGCTCGCCAGCAATTTCACCAAATCCTCCATGCATGGCATGTTTGAAGGAATGGATCTTGTTGTTGCCCTCACTGAAATTCATTCTAAGTTTCATATTGGCAACCACGATGGCGAAGACACCATTACGATGGATGTCAAAATGAAGGTTGTTTTCGAGGAAGCACCCAAAGGACTCTATGAAGAACAATGGGCGCCAATCGAAAAGAAATTAAGTCAGGAATATGCCAAAACCTGCGTAACCCTCTTGCGAAAAATCCAAAAGGCTGGCGTTGATCCAATGGGTTTTGGACTCCATTACCGCGCCACCCATCCCGGAAGGGGTGCCTGGAAGGAATGGAAATCGATTTATCCGAACGTTAAATTTGTCGTCCGCGCGAATATCAAAATAGAAGGCACCGGGCTTATCAAATAAAGCTTCGTGGAAGGCTGGCAAATAACAAAGGGGTATCTTCGCGGTCCCAAAGGACTTCGAAGATACCCCTTTTTTGCTTTTATTTGAGAAGCAGCCGATTTGTTTGGCGCAGCTCGCTGATCGAGCCTGCACCAATGCCGAACATCGCCGTCCGGAGTTCAAATTCGATCCGCTCGAATTGCTGAAGCAGCTGCTCCTGCGACACCTGATTCGTGCCGTTTGCCGCTTGCGGCAGAAGCACTCGTCCAAATCCCGCCAGATCGGCGCCAAGCGCAATCGCCTTTGCAGCGTCAACACCGGTCCGAAGGCCTCCGCTAGCAATAATGTTCGCTTGCGGCAGCCGCGCACGTATCTCCTTGACACTCTCGGCTGTCGGTATGCCCCAATCTGCAAATGCCTCAGCCGCTTGCCTTCTCAGCTCGTCTTTCGAGCGAAACTTCTCGACCTGACTCCAGGAGGTGCCCCCGGCTCCAGCTGCATCAATGAACGCAACCCCGGCCTGGGCAAGCGCTTCTGCCGTATCGGCATCGATCCCCCAGCCGACCTCTTTTACGCCAACCGGCACTTGCAAAGACTTGCAAACCTGCTCAATCGCTTGAAGCAGATTGCGAAAATCGGTATCTCCCTCTGGCTGGAATACCTCCTGCATGCTGTTAAGATGCAGGACGAGGGCGTCTGCTTCCGCAATCTCTACCGCTTTGCGGCAGGAGTCCACGCCGAACCCATAATTAAGCTGAACAGCGCCAATATTGGCGATGACAGGCACGGTAGGAGCATCCTTGCGAATGGAGAAAGAAGCAGCAAGCTGTTCATTTTCAATGGCGGCGCGCATCGAGCCAAGACCGATCGCCCAGCCCCGTGCCTCTGCTACCACAGCCAACCTTCGATTGATAGCGCCCGCTTCATCCGTTCCCCCCGTCATTGAGCTGACGAGCAGCGGAGCACCGAGTTTTTTGCCAAACCATTCTGTATCCAGCCTCACCTCGCGGAAGGAAACCTCAGGCAGCGCATTATGCTTAAAGCGATAATGCTCCAAGCCCGTTTCGATGCCGACGCTGTTTACTTGCTCCTGCAAGCAAATGCGAATATGCTCCCCTTTGCGCTTCGCGGTTGCGGCTTGCTGATCTACTGTCATGCTTGTTCCTCCCAAGCGCAAACGGCTAGCGCCTTTTATGGCAGCGCAGCTCACGTTCCGCTTCTCTATCTTCTTCAGTTATTATGTGCTTTAGCTCCGTGCAATAATATGCCTTATATGGCTCCGGATTGAGATGATATTTTCCGCTTCAGCTCCTCCGGCGAATACGCAATGAATATGTCTGCTCGTTCCATGCGATCCATACCAAATCCGGCAAAACGACTACCTACTAGCATAGCATATTTTTCTGCTTCATGCTCCTTGCTCCACGACTTTGACACATAACGTGCATAAATATACGCCTAGAATAGCTTTCGCTGCCTCCTTAACGCAGCATGGCTTCTCATAGACATCGGAAAGAATAGTCCCTCTTGCAAGTGTGGCATCATAAGGAAGGTGAATTTTTTTCTACTGATCTTTTGGCGACGCAACCATACACCATCCATCAAATTAATGATTTTTGCAATCATAAATTTGATTTTTACAATCATTTTATATTGTTAATCGCTCGAAACTCATATAAAATAAAAGTAACGAATCCATCAAGGAGGCACACAAATGGAAATTATTAAGTTTGATACGCAGCAGGAATTGGACGCTTATGCAGCAGCTCTGTTCATCAACCTCGTAAACGAGAAACCAAACGCGGTGCTTGGACTAGCAACAGGATCGACACCTATCGGAATTTATGACAAAATAGTAGAGTCCTACAATCAAAAAAAGGTTAGCTTCAAGGATGTAACGACGTTCAATCTGGACGAGTATGTCGGCCTAACGGCTGATAACGATCAAAGCTACGCTTACTATATGAATAAGCATTTATTTGCTCATATCGATATCCCTTCGGATCAAACCCATTTGCCTAACGGCATGGCAGAGAACATCCATGAGGAATCCACTCGGTACGATGCTATGCTTGACGCACAGCCGGTTGATATCCAATTGCTTGGTCTAGGCCATAACGGTCATATCGGCTTTAACGAGCCTGATGCCAATCTATCGGGCGGCACTCACGCTGTAAAGCTGAAGCAGGAAACTCTCGAAGCAAATGCGCGTTTCTTCGCCTCTATGGACGAAGTGCCTAAATATGCAATTACAATGGGCGTAGGCTCGATCTTGAAAGCAAACACAATCGTATTGGTCGTTCGCGGGGCGGACAAAGCCAGTATTGTTAAAGAAGCATTGACTGGACCGATCACTACAAACGTGCCAGCCTCATTGCTGCAAACACATGCACGCGTAATCGTATTGCTCGATCGCGAGGCAGGAAGGATGTTGGATTAAAATGACAGCAAACCCTGCTAACTGGCTCATTCGCAATGTAAATATCGTACTGGAGAACCGAGTTGTTACCGGAAGTGTCGTCGTTCAAGATGGTAAAATCGCTCAGGTCATTTCGGAGGACGACAAGGAATCGGCAGGAGCAGTGACGAAAGAGCTTCCTACAATAGATGGTCAAGGCGGCTTTCTGCTGCCAGGCTTTATTGACGTTCACGTACATGGCGGTTTCGGCGCTGATTTTATGGACGCGAGCCGCGAAAGCTTTGATGCGATTACTAAATTTCATGCCTCGCAAGGAACGACGGGCATGCTGGCTACCACGATGACCGCAGCAAAGGATGCAATAGAAGATGTATTGCAAGCGGTAGCGGACTACCGCAGCAGCGAAATGCCTTATGCAGCCTTGTACGGCGTTCATTTGGAAGGCCCCTTCATTAGTGAAAAATGGCCTGGTGCGCAAAATCCAATTTTCATTAAAGACCCTCAGCTTGAATGGATGAAGCAGTGGCATGCAAAATGGCCCGAGCTCATCCGTCAGCTTACGCTAGCTCCAGAAAAAAACGGCGCTATCGAGACGATAGCTTGGCTTGCTGAGCAAGGCATCAATATAGCATGCGGTCATACCGATGCCGTCTATGATGAAGTAATTGCCGCAGCGAATGCAGGTCTGTCGCAGGCGGTTCATACGTTTAATGCGATGCGCGGCCTTCATCATCGCGAGCCTGGAACGCTTGGCGCGGTACTTACCGATGACCGGATTGCAGCCGAGCTCATCGCTGACGGCATTCATGTGCATCCGGCGGCGATCCGGCTCGTGCTTGCAGCGAAACCACAAGACAAGGTCATCCTCATCACCGATGCGATGGCTGCAGCCGGCATGCCGGACGGCGAATACAGTCTGGGCGGCTTAGCCGTTATCGTGAAGGACGGCGAAGCGCGTTTGCTTGAAGGCAACGCCCTCGCAGGGAGCTGCTTGACGATGATCGGCGCCATTCGCTTTATTCTTGAAAATTCCAGCTTAACGATCGATGAGGTCAGCCGACTTGCTAGCGGCAATGCAGCGAAGCAGCTCGGCATAAGCGACCGTACCGGCTCCATTGCAAACGGCAAGCAAGCCGACCTTGTATGGACCGATTCAAATTTGAACGTCCAGCAGACTTGGGTGCAGGGCCGCTCCGTTTATGTAGCGCAGTAATATAGTAAACTAACGTATACCATGAAAGCATGAATCATCCTACAAAAAAAAGCCTCCATCCCCACTTATGTAGTGGCTTTGGAGGCTTTTTCGCACGTTATTCAGGACTCGCCATAAAACGTAGCTTTTATGAAGTATTGCTTTCTATTAATTTTACGCTACCCCGTCACATGAACGGAAATGCCATGCAGCTCCACCGCAGCCTCAAGCTCATCCGTAAGCGGAACATCGGTAATGACGCCGCGAAGCTCCGTTAAGGAAGCGATAGAGAAGAGCGAGGTACGCCCGGTTTTCGTATGATCGAATACGGCATACGCCGCCTGCGAACGCTTTATGAGTGCTTTGGCGATTTGCGCTTCTTGCTCCGAGTAGGTTGTAATGCCGCCTGAGGCAGAGATGCCGTCAACGCCGATGAACATTTTCCCAATATGCAAATGGGCAACCATGCCCTCGCCTAACGGTCCGCATAGCTCGAAGCTATTATGGCGCATTATGCCTCCGGTTACGACAACCTGAATGTCGCTTCCCGCCAGCTCCATCGCAATGTTAACCGCATTGGTTACGACCGTTATGCCTTTGCGGGATTTTAAAATCTTCGCAATTAAGAAGTTGGTTGTACCACCGGAGAGCGCGATGACATCGCCTTCGTAGATTAATGAAGCAGCTAGCTCGGCGATTCGCTCTTTCTCCAAAATCGACAGCCCTTCCTTTTCGGCAAAAGGCAGGTCTCGAACGGAATTCATCCCATCGTACATCGCTCCGCCAATGGTGCGGATTACCGGATAATCGGCCTCCATTTGCTCCAAATCGCGACGCGCAGTCGCTTCAGAGCAGCCAAAGCGCTCGACCATCTCCGCTATCGTTACTCGTCCCTGCTGCTTCAGCAGCTGCAGTACAGCCTCTCGGCGGCGCTGCCCTTTGGACCCGTTCACATCAGCCATTATCAGCGCTCCACCCAAGCCTTAGCGGACATCCGCTGCTGGACGACTTCCCACTCCGGCAATGCTTCCCAGTCGCCGCGCATTTGTACAACCAACGATCCGTTGATGCTGGCAAGACGCACTGCTTCAACGGGAGACAAGCCTTTCATGATGCCGGCCAAGAAGCCCGCACAGAAACCGTCTCCCGCACCTACCGTATCTACAACCTGCTCAGCTGGATAGAAGGGCAAGCTTTCCTCTTGGCCGTTGTTCAATACAACTGTCGTATCGCCTCTGCCTTTAATAATGGAGATTGCCTTCAATTTCGACAGCTCGCCTTTGACCTGCTCATAGTCATCTGTATCGTACAATAGCTTAAGCTCGTCCCAGCCCGGCAAAAAATAATCCGCATCCGCGGCAAGCGGCAATAGCGTCTCGCGTGCTTCCTCGATGGACCACAGCTTAAGGCGCAAATTCGGGTCAAAGCTGACCAGCACGCCGGCCTCTTTTGCGATGTCGACCGCACGGCGAAGCGTCTTGCGGCAATCCTCGCTGAGCGCTGCGGTAATGCCAGTGACATGAAGCAGCTTTGCTCCGCGAATATAATTTTCGTCAAGCTCCTCGGGACGCATGCGGCTGGCAGCCGAATGCTTTCTGAAGTAATGGACGGCTAGTCTGCCTGCTACGTGCTCGCGGAACATCATGCCCGTTGGCGCATCTGCGCTAATCTGAGCTCGGGATACGTCCACGCCTTCGCCGCGCAGCGTTTTCAAAATTATTTTGCCGAACGGATCGTCACCGAGTGCTCCAAACCAGCCTACAGAGGAACCGAGACGCGCAAGTCCGATTGCGACATTGCTTTCTGCTCCGCCGAAGCTCTGCTCAAGTGTCGCAGCGCGTTCGATGGACTTATGCTCCTGCGGCATAAACAGAGCCATTGATTCGCCAAACGTTACAATTTGCGGCGATGATTCATGCACGTTGCAATCCCCCTACAGCGTTATATAATCTACGATTTTTATTATTGGCCTTGAAGCATCGGAAATTTCATGAAGTAAATGATAACGATATAAAGCACCAACACGATGATGCTCAAAACGCGTGCTTTGTTAATATGCGCTGTAGCGCTTTTGCCGTCATTAATGGAAGCAACGACGAGCTTAAGCGGTTTGGAAATGATTCCGCCGAGCGCGGCAATGCCAAGGAATAGCAAGATAATAATAACCATCCATGCTACAGTGTAATCCGCCTGAGACATCAAGTAACCGCCTGTCAGCAGCTGCAGCACCAGGAAGTACTGGGCAATGCGATTAGCTGAGAGCAAACCGTCCGCTAGACCGCCTTGTCCAACTCCAGCAAGTTTGGATGCTCTTCCAACCATGATTGGGAGCACGATATAGAATCCCATCCCTACTGCCCCTAGCACATGCAAAAACAACATTACTTTAAACATTATTAACTCCTCCTGTTTTGGTAAAGCGTAATCAACGATCCGCTATTGCCAAAATCGTATCTAACAAATAGTTTATCAGAAACGAGATTTTTTTCAAATGACTACGCTACCAATACGTTGGTTTATAGCCTTTTTTGCCGAATTAATTAAGAATCGTTACATAAGTTTTCACACTTTGCGTTATCCATTGCTTATTCCTCAATAGCAAGCCGCTTTATGCTTTAAAACCATACTTGCTCATAACGCCATGAATCGCAAAATAAGTGACTTCCTCAGGCAAAGCCTCTTTGATCGGCCGAAGCTTCTCATTCCCAAGCTCTCCGATCGCTTCAACAATCAATTGCTCGTATTCAGCCGGTATGATGCGGCTCCAATCGATCTCCTCGCCTTCGTCAGCGCAGCGAATTAAATGCCCCTCAACCGTTACTCTGCTTAATCCGCGCTCTTTCGCAATATCATCCGGCTCAATGCCGGCTTGAAACCGCGCAAGCGTAGTTAAATAGCTCGGCTCCTCGTCACCCGCAGCTCTTTTATTAGAAGAAGTGTTTACTTTAAGAGAAGCTTTAGGAGCTGCAGTGCCCGTTTCTGACGAGACACCCTCGCCTCCAAACGATTGTATAATGGAGAGCAATCCCTCTCCGTATTTCTCAGCCTTCGCAGATCCTATCCCCTTCACGCCTAGCAGCTGATCCACCGTCTGCGGCTGTACATTCGCAATTTCCCGAAGCGTCGCATCAAAAAATAGCATGAACGGCGGCACGCCTTCCACGGCTGCTTTCTCTTTGCGCCATTGTTTAAGCGCATCGAACAGCGGAGAAGCATTCGCGTAATCGGCTGACGCCGTTTGCCGGACAGTCGCTCGAACTCTTTGCATAATCGATTCGCGGCCTTCCAGAACAGGCAGCGCGCTCGCCGTTAAAGAAACGACTGGATATTGCCCCTCGCTAAGCTTCAAATAGCCTTCCGATACGAGCCAATAAAGCCAATCCGCAATTTCCTTCTCGGGTAAATGGCGCATAAGTCCGTATGTCGACAAGCGGTCCAGTCCAAATTCAAGCAAGCGCTTGTCGCGCGAGCCTTTCAGCACCTTGGCTGCCATCGTTACGCCGAAGCGGCCTTTCATTCGGCCGACGCAGGAGAGCGCCATCTTCGCTTCCTCCGTCCGGTTAACCGGCTCACTCTTATCGAGACAACTGCTGCATTTGCCGCAGGCCTCTACGCCGGTTTCTCCGAAATAATCGACGATAAACTGCTGCAAGCAGCGCTGCGTTCGGCTATAATTCATCATTGTATGCAGCTTGGACAGCTGAATCGATTTGCGGTCCGTATTGCCAGTGCCCTGCTCAATCAGGAAGCGCTGAACCTGCATGTCAGCTGGCTCGAACAAGAGGATGCATTCACTTTCCTCCCCATCCCTTCCCGCACGCCCTGCCTCTTGGTAATACGATTCAATATCGCTCGTCATTTGCCAGTGCAGGACGAAGCGAACGTTTGGCTTATCGATGCCCATGCCAAAAGCGTTCGTCGCGACCATGACGCGAATCTCATCAAATCTAAACTTCTCTTGCGTATCAGCTCGCTCCGCATCGGAGAGCCCGCCATGATATTTACCAGCCAAAATGCCTCTGCGCGTAAGCTGCTCATATACGTTCTCAACTTCTTTTCTGGTAGCTGCATATATAATGCCCGATTGCTCCTTGCGCTCTGCCACATAGCTCTCAAGAAACTTTTTCTTATCCACGCCGGTAACGACGGAAAGCGATAGATTTGGCCGTGCAAAGCCTGTTACAAAAACGCTAGGATCTCGAAGCTTGAGCATTTCTGAAATGTCGAGCGCTACCTCGTTCGTTGCCGTAGCCGTAAAGGCTGCAACAAGCGGCCGATCCTTCATTCTTGCTATCCAGCCGGCAAGCTGGCGATAGCTTGGCCTGAAATCATGCCCCCATTGGGATACGCAGTGCGCTTCGTCTATAGCGATCAGCGGAATTGACAGCTGCTCGGAAAGCGATTGGAACATCGGTGCATCAAGTCGCTCAGGCGCAACGTAGAGCAGCTTGTATTCTCCCTGCATCGCGCTCCGCATCACCTCGCGGTATTCGGCGGCACCAAGCGAGCTGTTCAGAAACGCAGCTGACACCCCTACCCGCCTAAGCGCATCAACCTGATCCTTCATGAGCGATATGAGCGGCGATATTACAAGCGATGTGCCCGGCAGCAGCATCGATGGAATTTGATAACAGATCGACTTCCCTCCACCGGTCGGCAAAATAGCCAGCGTATCTCGTCCGTCCAATATGCCTGCTATAATATCTTCCTGTCCCTTGCGGAAAGAGTCATAGCCGTATACCCGTTTCAAAGCTTGTCTAGCTTGTTCGATCAACCTTCATCCCTCCTTTGTAAAAATAAACAGGGAGGACCCTGGCAGCATTCTGTCAGGGTCCTCCCAAACGCATTCTTTTATAAACAGCGAGTATATCCGCTAATTAGCCTGTTACTACTTGTATGACGTTCCGTACGGATTGGGCGGATTTATCAAGAGCTGCTTTCTCTTCAGCAGTCAAATCAAGCTCAAGCACCTTCTCGATGCCGTCGCCGCCAATGATCGTTGGAACGCCCATGAACAGGTTGTCATAGCCGTATTCGCCCTCAAGCAATGCGATAACCGGAATAATCCGTTTTTTGTCTTTAAGAATCGCTTCCGTCATTTGCACGAGCGAAGCTGCAGGCGCATAATACGCGCTGCCATTGCCAAGCAGGTTAACGATTTCGCCGCCGCCAACGCGAGCGCGTTGTACGATTGCTTCAATGCGTTCTGCAGAGATAAGCTTTTCGATTGGAATGCCGCCAACGTTCGAGTAGCGAACGAGCGGAACCATATCGTCGCCATGTCCGCCAAGCACGAAGCCGCGAACGTCTTCAACGGATACGTTAAGCTCTTGCGCAATAAATGTGCAGTAGCGAGCTGTATCAAGGACGCCGGATTGGCCGATTACGCGGTTTTTAGGAAAACCAAGCGTCTGGAATGCCGCATAAGTCATAGCATCGACCGGGTTGCTTAAGATGATGACATAAGCGTTAGGGCTAGTCGCTTTAATGTTTTCACAAACGGATTTTACGATGCCAGCGTTTGTGCTGACAAGATCGTCACGGCTCATGCCCGGCTTACGAGCGATACCAGCTGTGATGATGACAACATCGGAATCTTTTGTATCTTCATAGTTGGAAGTTCCGCTAATGTTAGCGTCCACTCCAAGTACAGGAGTTGCTTCAAGCATATCTAGCGCTTTACCTTTAGTTGGGTTTTCAAGCGGTGCGATATCAACAAGAACAATATCGCCTAGTTCTTTCTGAGCAAGCATAAGCGCTGTAGTAGCCCCTGTGAAACCCGCTCCAACGACTGTAATTTTTTTGCGTTTAATAGCCATCTTGTATAACCCTCCTGTAACATTTTTTAAGGGGAGACCCCTTTGACCCCCGTCTTATTTGCTGCATTAATCCCTCTAAGTGCGTTTTCGAACCCGCCTAAATCCTCCCTTCCAAGGGAGGACCCCAAGGCGCTGCGCCCTCTGGATACCCGCTAATTGGACTAACATAGGAGGACAACAGGTTTTCTGTGCGACTTTGGAGCATGGATCGCTTACGTCCCTTTGGGACACGCTTTCCGTTTGTGCGCGGACAGGAATTTGTCCCGCGGGACGTGATTCTACCTAAACCTATTCACAAACCATATGCATACCCTATTAAGATTATGGGGATCAAACGGTTCCCTTATTCAATGGAAGATCAGACTACATGTTTTTGATGATTTCGTCTGCGAAAGCGGAACATTTTACTTCTGTTGCGCCTTCCATCAAGCGTGCGAAGTCATAAGTTACGGTTTTGTTGTTGATAGAAGCTTCCATACCTTTATAGATAAGGTCAGCCGCTTCTTGCCAGCCTAGGTGCTCAAGAAGCATTACGCCGGAAAGGATTACGGAACCTGGGTTTACAACGTCAAGGTCGGCGTATTTAGGAGCTGTACCGTGTGTTGCTTCGAAGATCGCATGTCCAGTCAAGTAGTTGATGTTCGCGCCTGGAGCGATACCGATACCGCCAACTTGTGCAGCTAGTGCATCGGACAGGTAGTCACCGTTCAAATTCAATGTTGCGATAACATCGAAATCAGTTGGACGAGTTAGTACTTGTTGCAAAGCGATGTCAGCAATTGCGTCTTTAACGATCAGCTTGCCAGCAGCTTCTGCATCTTTTTGTGCTTGGTTAGCAGCTTCAGTGCCTTGAGCTTCTTTAATGCGGTCGTATTCGCCCCATGTGAAAGTCTCGTTAGCGAACTCATGCTCAGCCACTTCGTAGCCCCAGTTTTTGAACGCGCCTTCTGTATATTTCATGATATTGCCTTTGTGTACAAGCGTAACGGATTTCTTGCCGTGCTTAATTGCATACTCAATCGCTGCGCGAACAAGACGTTGCGAGCCTTCTTTGGATACTGGCTTGATGCCGATACCGGAAGTTTCAGGGAAGCGGATTTTGTTTGCTCCCATTTCTTTTTGAAGGAACTCGATCACTTTTTTCACTTCTGGGGAACCTTCTTGGTACTCGATACCCGCATAGATATCCTCAGTGTTTTCACGGAAAATAACCATGTCAACAAGCTCAGGACGTTTTACTGGGGATGGAACGCCAGTGAAGTAACGTACTGGACGAAGGCATGTGTATAGATCAAGCTCTTGACGAAGAGCAACGTTCAAAGAACGGATACCGCCGCCGATAGGCGTCGTCAAGGGACCTTTAATCGCAACGATATATTCACGAATTGCTGTAAGTGTATCAGCAGGCAGCCACTCGCCGTATTCGTTGAATGCTTTTTCGCCGGCAAATACTTCATACCAAGCAATTTTTTTCTCGCCGTTGTAAGCTTTTTCTACCGCTGCATCAAGTGCGCGCTTCGAAGCTTTCCAGATGTCGCGGCCTGTGCCGTCGCCTTCGATGAAAGGAATGATAGGGTTGTTAGGTACGTTAAGTACACCGTTGTCTATTGTGATTTTCTCGCCTTCTGTTGGAAGCGCGAATTTTTCGAACTGAGCCATGAATAAAATCCTCCTTAGAATGGTACCTACCGATGTGCAGGTATGTATTAGTTTTATTTCACAATGAAGGAGAAGAGCGAACAGCCCGTTCGCGTCTGCCCTCTCCTTCCATTGTAACTTATTTTAACGATTAACGCTGTTCAATTGGAATGTATTTCGCGTTAACTGGACCTACATAATCAGCACGCGGGCGAATCAAGCGGTTATCTTGGTATTGCTCAAGGATATGCGCGCTCCAACCGGATACACGGCTGATCGCAAAGATAGGCGTAAACAGGTCGCGTGGAATTTCAAGCGTTGTGTATACGGATGCAGAGTAGAAGTCAACGTTTGGCTTCAAGCCCTTTTGTCCCGTTACCAATTCTTCGATTTTGACAGACATTTCATAAAGCTCCATATTGCCTGTCAGCTTGCCAAGCTCGCGGGACATTTTTTGCAAATGCTTCGCGCGTGGATCGCCGTTTTTGTAAACGCGGTGACCAAAGCCCATAATTTTAACTTTGTTCGCAAGCGCGTTGTTGATAAAGCTCTCAACGTTTGCCGCTGTACCGATTTCTTCAAGCATGACCATAACCGCTTCATTAGCGCCGCCGTGAAGAGGACCTTTCAAAGCCCCGATCGCGGAAGTTACACCCGAATAAATATCCGACAATGTCGCTACCGTAACGCGAGCTGCAAATGTCGATGCGTTCAATTCGTGGTCAGCATGAAGAACGAGCGCTTGATCAAGTGCCTTAACAGCCACTTCAGCCGGCTCGTTGCCTGTTAGCATATATAGGAAATTATAAGCAATTGATACGCCTTGCTTTGGTGCTACCGGTTCTTTCCCTTGACGAATGCGAGCAAAAGCAGCAATAATCGTAGGCAACTGAGCCTGTAATTTAATTGCTTTCAGTTGATTCGCTTCAGGAGTCATATCGTTAGCGGAGCTGTCGTACAATGCCAAGCTTGAAACAGCTGTGCGCAGCGCAGCCATCGAGTTTGTGTCTTTTGGATATAGTTTAATTTGATCAAGCACGCCTTGTGGAACTGCTGCATATTGATCCAATTGCTTTTGCAGTCCATCAAGCTCGGAACGATTAGGTAATTTACCGTACCATAGCAGATATGCGACCTCTTCAAAAGTAGCGTTTTCTGCGAGATCGTCAATATCGATACCACGGTATGTCAGTACGCCATCAATGATTGAGCTGATGGACGACGCCGCTGCAACAATTCCTTCCAGACCTTTAGTTGCTGTCATCGTTCTCTCTCCTTTAACTTGGATATCGTGTGTTAACAATAAAAAGGGTTCGTTATTTGTACCATCGCCTTTAATCATAAATGATTTCGGCAGTGAAGTGAACAAATAGAGACATAAAAATGCTTTATCGACATCATTAATATTTTTTTCGATTAGTCTCTCACCGCATCGTATCGTATGCTCCAGCTGCATTTTTCCCTATTCGCTCTATTTTTAGCCGCAGCATAAACTATTTTTACAGAATCGAATATAGTGGTAAAATGTCACAAAGAGAACTTTTTGAGCAAAATTTGCCGCATTGGAGGCGCTACATGACTGAACAACGCATCGGAATTATTGACATAGGCTCCAACTCCGTCCGGCTCGTCGTATACGAGAGGACTGCAAATGGTGCTCATCGAGTTGCTGATAGCAGTAAACGGCCTGCTAGGCTAAGCGAACGAATTGATGAAAACGGCGAGCTGCCGGGGACAGCAATCGAGGAGCTAATCGACACACTTAATCATTTTACCATGATTTGCACACATAATCATACAAGCCATATTCGTGCGGTCGCAACAGCTGCTATTCGAAACGCCAAAAACCGCACAGTAATACTTGATCGCATAAAAAAAGAAACGGGCTTAACCATCGAATTGCTCACCGGCGAGGACGAGGCTTCCTATGGCTTTCTCGGCATGATCAACTCGATCAATATTCGGGATGGCTTTTTAATCGATATCGGCGGCGGAAGCACGGAGCTTTCTTTGTTTCGCAATCGCGCGCTCGTTCGTTCCATTTCCTTTCCTTTTGGCTGCGTAAGCCTTAACAAGCGATTTGGCACTAAGGGCCTGCTTCAGGATGATGAATTGAAGGCGCTTGAACAGCTTGTATTGGAAGCCGTTCGGAACGAGCCATGGACCTTCGAATCGCCCGGACTGCCTCTCGTCGGAGTAGGCGGCACCGTGCGCGCACTCGGCAAAATGCATCAAGCCGCTTATAAATACCCGTTCCCGCAAACGCATAACTATCCCGCAACAAGCGAACAGGTCGATGAGCTGTTTCATCAAATGCGCAAGCTGCCGCTCGAGAAGAGGCGCAAGCTGCCTGGCTTGTCCAAAGACCGCGCTGATGTCGTAGTACCTGGCGTTGCTATTTTGCGCGTTCTGTTTCGGGCAACCAAGGCGGCATATTACCGAATTTGCGGAGCAGGTCTGCGTGATGGCCTATTCCATGCGACACGTTTCCCGAATCATCCAAAGCAAGACGATGTGCTTCATTTTAGCCTTAAAAATTTGAGTGCTCTGCATCCGGCAGCACCGAAGCAGCATGTGCTGCAGGTCAACCGGATTGCGCTTGAGCTCTTCGATGTGCTGAACTATGTACATCCTTTGCCGCCGCAAACGAGGGTGCTGCTTGATACGGCGTCGCAGCTGTTTCGTATCGGTGCCTCCATCGATTATTACGAATATGCGAGGCATTCCTTCTACCTCATCATCAACTCCCAGCTGAATGGACTTAGCCACCGGGAGATGATTATGACAGCAGCTATCGCTTCTTACAAAAGCAAGGGCCGGGCTCGCCAGCACGTATCCGAATATAGAGAGCTGCTTAACGAGACCGACCTCGATGTTATATATAAGCTTGGCTCTCTGCTTCAGCTTTCTGCAGCGCTCGATCGAACGGAGACGCAAGCCATCGCGCAGCTGAATGTCCAATTATCCGGCAATCAGCTGTTGCTGCGGCCTATTCAACCTCGCGGTACGCTAGTTGTCGAGCGCCGCGAGGTCGAGGAGCTGAGCTCTGAATTCAAGAAGCTGTGGAATGCAACCCCGGTACTTGACTATACAGCTATGCATGCCCCTTCCACAACGATATAACTTTTGCCTCAAATTGACTGCGGAACGGCTGCTTATTTTCACTGGAAATGTGTTCATAAGTACCGTTCGGCTGCAGTTCGCGGGCCTTTACATTATCATTGATATTAAGCTCGAGCATCTTAATAAGAATTTGTCTGAGCGTCTCATCAAATACAGGACATATCAGCTCGATCCGCCGCGTTAAGTTGCGAGTCATCCAGTCAGCACTAGACAAGTAAACCTCCTCTTCCCCTCCGTTATAAAAATACATGATTCTCGCATGCTCGAGGAAGCGGTCGACGATGCTGATGACCTGAATATTTTCACTTCTTCCCGGAACGCCTGGACGCAAGCAGCATACGCCGCGGACGATAAGCACAATCTTCACGCCAGCTTGAGATGCATCGTAAAGCTTATCGATCATTTCCTGATTCGATAAGGAATTCATTTTGGCGATAATGCGCGCCGGCTTTCCTGCTAACGCATTCTCTCTCTCCCGGTCAATCAGCCTATACAGCTTCTCCTTCAAATCCGATGGAGCAACGCCAAAGGCCTTCCACTCATAAGGTGTTGAATACCCTGTTACTTCGTTGAACAGTGCCGAAGCATCCCCACCGATAATAGGATGTGATGTGAATAGTCCAATATCCGTATACAAAGTGGCTGTACTGTCGTTGTAGTTGCCCGTACCGACATGTACGTAGCGGCGAAGCGTGCCTTGCTCTCGACGAACGACAAGCAAAATTTTCGCATGCGTCTTCAAACCGACTAAGCCGTAAACGACATGGCAGCCCGCCTTCTCCAGCTGGCGCGCCCAAGCGATATTCCTCTCCTCATCAAACCGTGCCTTAAGCTCCACAACGACCGTCACCTGCTTGCCCGCTTCTCCTGCCTTAGCAAGAGCTTGAACGAGCGCAGATTGGCCGCTGACGCGGTATAGCGTCATTTTGATTGCTAGAACGTCTGGATCGTATGCCGCCTGCAAAACAAAATCATTTACGGCATCAAACGATTCGTATGGATGGTACATCAACACATCGCGTTGACGGATTACCTCGAACATATCATCTGTTTCATCGAATTCTCTCGGGTAAATAGGCTCTAGCTTTTCATATCGCAAATTGTCATTGCCAGGTACGGCACCTGCAAATTTCATTAGAAAGCTCAGGTCAAGCGGACCGTCAATTTCGAATAAATTATCTTCAATCTCCAGCTCTTCGGTTAGCATTTCGAGCGCATAAGGATGCATGCCCTTTGCTACCTCAAGACGAACGGGAATGCCCCATCGACGGCGGCGCAGCTCCTTCTCGATTTCCTCGAGCAGATCCTCTGCATCCTCCTCGTTTAGCGTTATATCGGCATCGCGTGTCAACCGGAACGGATTTACAGAGAAAGGGATATAACCATTAAATAATGTATCAATGAATTGTTCAATCAAATCCTCTAGGAGGACGAACTCCGTCTTCTTGCTGTTAATTCTCCCAGGAACGGGAACAAATCTTGGCAATATGGACGGCACCTGCACGATTGCAAAAAAGGGCTCCTCCTCAGAAGGATCCTCTTCTTTTCTGAGCAGCACGGCCAAATACAGTTCTTTCGTGTGCACGAGCGGGAATGGTCTGCTCTGATCGACTGCCATAGGCGTAAGTACAGGAAATACAATTTCATGAAAATAGTCCGAGACTGCCTTGGTCTGTGTAGCATTCAGCTCATCGATCGAACGAATAAAGATTCCTTCACGGCTTAAGGAGCGAAAGACCTCCCTGTAGGTACGGTACTGATCATGAACCATTTGCGTTGCTCGCTTTATCAGCCTTTTCCACAATCCGGATGGCGTATATCCGGTAAAATCGGTTTTCGATAAGCCGGCTCTCATCTGCATTTGTATGCCCGCAACCCGTACACTCATGAATTCATCCAGATTGCTGGAAACAATTGCTAAGAATTTAGCCCTCTCAAGCAATGGATTGTTGAGATCCTGGGCCTCTTGAAGAACTCTTCGGTTGAATTCGATCCAACTTAAGTCACGGTTTACATAGTTGGACAAAAGCTTGGTCATTTCTCACGCCTCCTGAGTAATTATGCGAAATAATCATGCTTCTAATGTGTACGCTTCTGTTTGCTGATCAATTCTGCTTTGTGTCTAATAAGAGGCATGCTGATCGCAATAAAAAAAGTGACAAGAAACGACAATTATCTATTTAATTATGAAGCATGACTATTATTGCCATGTTAGACTTTTGTAAAGGTAACGTAAATATTAGAATTTTCCGATCTTAAAATTGCCGTTTCTTAATCTTTTTTCAATCCAGTGCAGCATAATTTGCCTGTAAAAGGAGCGTGTTGTCGGAATGAGCAGCGTAATGCCTATGATATCAGAAACAAATCCTGGCATTAGGAGCAATAGTCCCCCTGCCAGCACACACAAACCGTCAAGGAGAGACTGGCCGGGAATTTGCCCCGCCTGCATTTGGCGCTGAGCCTCTCCCCATACTTTGCGGCCTTCCGCGCGAGCTAAATAAGCGCCTGCCAGTCCCATAAGAACGAGAATAAAAAAGGTATTCCAACCGCCAATCCAGCTGCCTACTTGAAAAATGCCAAGAAGCTCAACGATCGGTACGATGATAAAGACAGCCAATAGCCATTTATACATGATTTTGACCTCCTCAAAAGTTTGCGAAGCAAACTTATTTCGTAATCAGCAGCTCGTAGAGCTCTGGCATCACCTTGTTTACGCGTGCCGGCTGCCACTGGGCATTGACCCATACATGCTTGGTGCCGCCTTCGACTAATAACTCTCCAGGCAACGGCTTGCCTGCTTCATATTCAAAGGCATGAAAGTCTGAAGCCGCTACCCTTCTAATTTGCGACTCAAAGGAAAGGCGTACAGGCGAGTAGTCAGCCACTCGTGTACAAACGAGAACCATATCATCGTAACGAGCTGGCAGCACATAGCGGCATTGCAAATCTACAACAGGCAGCAGCAGACCTCTTTCTTCTATCGCTTTGTAGCTGTAGCCAGCATTTCTTATCCATTCCGTACGTCCAATTTCAAACCAAGTTACATAATTCCCGTGAAAAACGACACCCATTTGATCGGTTTCCTGATAGCGAACGCGAATGGGATGCATAAACCAACCGGAAGCTGAAAGCATAAGTGAACCTCCCTAGCCTATTTACAATAAGCTTACATAAAACATATGTAATTAGCAAAAAGCGAGGGTGCAAACACCCTCGCTTCAGCTTTCGTACCCTATAGTTATTGAGAAAGCAGCTGCCCTAATTACAGTACTTTCGATTGGCCGTGATAGATAACGCCAGTTTCGCCATAGATGGTTACTTCCATGCCATCTTTAAGGAGATCTGTTGCATTTGTAATGCCGAGAATAACTGGAATCCCAAGGTTAAGGCCTACTACTGCAGCATGGCTGGTAATGCCGCCCTGCTCCGTAATAACGGCAGCAGCCTTCTCAAATGCTGGCATATATTCTTTGTCGGTCGAGATCGTAACCAAGATAGAGCCTTTAGTCGTTTTTGCGATGGCTTCCTCTGGTGTGCGAGCAACAACGATTTTGCCGATAGCTGTTTGGCTGCCGATGCCTTGTCCTTGTGCCAAAAGCTCACCGATATGGTGAATTTTGATCAAGTTTGTAGTGCCGGCGCGGCCAACAGGAACGCCTGCTGTAATGACAACTGTATCGCCAAGGCTTAGGAAGCCTGTGCTCATGCCGCCTTTAACCGCATTTTCGAACATTTCATCCGTTGTGTCCGCATCAGGACCAAGCACTGCGAATACGCCCCAAATAAGAGATAGACGACGCAATACCTTCTCATCTGTCGTTACCGCGATGATCGGAGCCTTAGGCTTGTACTTCGAAACCATGCGAGCTGTGAAGCCGCTTTGCGTGGAAGTAATGATCGCTTTCGCGCCAAGATCAAGAGCCGAGTTAGCAACAGCTTGGCTGATCGCTTCGGTTACGGAAGTTTGCTGAGCGTTGGCTTGCTTCGTGAAAATTTCACGGTATTCCAAAGCCGCTTCCGCGCGCTCTGCGATACGTGCCATCGTTTGTACGGATTCTGTTGGGTATCTTCCTGCAGCTGTTTCGCCGGATAGCATGATTGCATCTGTACCGTCGAAAATCGCATTTGCAACGTCACTCGCTTCTGCGCGAGTCGGACGCGGGTTGCGCTGCATGGAATCCAACATTTGTGTGGCCGTGATAACTGGCTTACCGACGCGGTTACCTTTTTTGATCATGTTTTTTTGTACGAGCGGAACCTCTTCAGCTGGAATTTCAACGCCGAGATCGCCACGCGCTACCATTAGGCCGTCAGAAACCTCAAGAATTTCATCGAGATTGTCTACGCCCTCTTGGTTTTCAATTTTAGAGATGATTTGGATATGACCCGCATTGTGGCGCTCAAGAAGCTCGCGGATTTCAAGCACGTCGCTCGCTTTACGCACGAAAGAAGCTGCAATGAAATCTACGCCCATCTCGATACCGAATACGATATCATTCGCATCCTTCTCAGTAATACCAGGTAGCGAAATTTTTACGCCCGGTACGTTAACGCCTTTTTTGCTTTTAATTGGACCGCTATTTACGATACGGCATACGATTTCAGTTCCATGAACCTCTTCTACCGTCAATCCGATCAAGCCATCATCGATCAAAATAGTCGAACCGATTGTTACATCGTTTGGAAGGTTGTTGTACGTAATTGGAACACGGTTGCGATCACCCAAAATTTCTTCCGTTGTAAGCGTAACGGTTTCGCCTTGGTTCAATTCAATAGGCTCTTCCTTTAGCTTGCCAAGACGAATCTCAGGACCTTTCGTATCAAGCAGAACCGCTACCGAAGTGCCGAGCTCGGCATTCGCAATGCGGATATTTTTGATACGATTGCCATGCTCTTCGAAATCTCCGTGGGAGAAGTTAAGACGGGCAACGTTCATGCCTGCTTTAATTAGTTTCTTTGTGTTTTCCAACGATTCGCTGGATGGACCGATAGTACAAACGATTTTAGTTTTACGCATGTTAAGTTTCCTCCGTATATTGCCTGAATTCTTTACTATACTGACATGACATCCCACTGCTTGTACAGTGAAATAATCAATTTTACATATTATTTACTGAATCGTCGAAGTCGCTTCCGGCGTTTGCTCGCGGGATTGATCCGCCGCATCGGCTGCTTCTCCAAGATTGGAGTCTGCTGGCGCGCTAGGCGCTGCGAGCGGCTCCTCAACCATTTTGAACTGGCCGACCTTACGGAATTTTTTATAGCGATCCTCAATCAGCTGCTCGGCGCTCATTTGCATAAGCTCTTGTAGATGCAGCCATAGTTTTTCCTTAATTTGCTCCGCTTGGAACGCCAAATCCTTATGGGCGCCCCCTTGCGGTTCCGCAACGATGTCCTCGATTACGCCAAATTCCAGCAAATCTTTGGCCGTAATTTTCATGGCTTCAGCAGCTTGATCCGCCCTAGAGGCATCCTTCCACAATATCGATGCTGCTCCGTTTGGCGAAATGGCGCTGTAAATCGCATTTTCCAACATAAGTACACGGTTGCCGACGCCTAATGCCAATGCGCCGCCGCTTCCGCCTTCACCGATAACGATACAAATGATAGGCACGCCGAAGCCGGCCATTTCCCGCAGGTTGCGCGCAATCGCTTCCGATTGTCCACGCTCCTCAGCAGTTTTGCCCGGATAAGCACCCTTCGTATCAATAAAGGTAATAATTGGCCGCTTGAACTTATTTGCTTGCTCCATAAGCCGCAAAGCTTTGCGGAAGCCCTCGGGGTGAGGGCTTCCAAAGAAGCGGGCGATGTTCTCGCGCGTATCCTTGCCCCGTTGATGCCCGATTACAGTAACCGGAACGCCGTTAAGCTTGGCAAGTCCGCCAACAATGGCGAGATCGTCCGCAAACAGACGATCCCCGTGAAGCTCCATATAATCTGTAAATACGGTTTGAATGTAGTCAAGCGAAGTCGGACGCTGATGGTGGCGCGCCATATGCATTTTTTGAGCCGGAGACAGCTCGCTGTACAGCTCTTCTTCAAGCTGCTTGCATTTTTGCTCCAGGCCCAAAATCTCCTCGGAGAAGTCAATTCCCTTCTCCACGCTCAAGGTCTTCAGCTCGGTAACCTTCTGCCGCAAATCGTTCAGCGGTTTTTCAAAAGGCAGCTCACCCGCCATAGGATGTTTCCTCCCTTACGCAATGCATATCGAGCAGCTTTGCTAACGTAGGCTTCATATCTTTGCGGTGTACGACTTTATCCAATTGGCCGTGCTGCAAATTAAACTCGGCAGTCTGGAAGTCATCCGGCAGCTTCTGGCGAATCGTTTGTTCGATGACAATCCGGCCAGCAAAGCCGATCAAAGCGCCAGGCTCGGCCAAATTGTAATCGCCTAAGCTCGCAAAGCTTGCCGAAACCCCGCCTGTAGTAGGATCGGTAAAAATCGAAATAAACAAACCGCCCGCGCCTTGAAATTTCGAAAGCGCAGCGCTCGTTTTGGCCATTTGCATCAAGCTCAAAATACTTTCCTGCATCCGGGCGCCGCCAGAAGTAGAGAAAATAAGAAGCGGTAGCTGCTTCGCATGAGCCGCTTCGATCGCTCTAGTAATCTTCTCTCCAACAACGGATCCCATACTGCCGGTGAAGAAATCAAAGCTCATCACCGCAACGACAACCGGAAAACCGCCGATCGTTCCTTCTCCCGTTACAACAGCTTCGCGAAGGTTCGACTTGCTCCTCTGCTGCTCAAGCTTGCTGGCATAACCAGGGAAGGTTAGCGGATCGACGGATTCCATATTCGCATCGTATTCTAACAAATGTCCTTCGTCTAGCGTCAATGCTATACGCTCCCATGCGCTTAGCCGATGATGATGGCCGCAGGAAGAGCATACTTTCAAATTCTTTTCGAGCTCTTTGCTGTACTGAATTGTGCCGCATTTTGAGCACTTATTCATCAAGCCCTCCGGAACTTCCCGCTTGCGGGGTTCCGAAGGTATCGTCGCATATTTCTTCTTCGTAAATAAGTCCTTTATTTGCACGTGTGACACCTCTCAAGGCGCAATAGTATAGAGCAGTCCATCATAATGGCCGCATAATGGAGTTGAATACTTCTTGAACTTCCTCCAACTCGCCAGACGGAACTAGTATCTCGTATTGCTGTTTGGACAGATTGACAGAGCGGATCTTCACCAAAAATCCTTCCTCCGTTAGCCGCTTCTTGATGTTATCTGCAATTTTTGCTGTTGGTGCGATATAAATGACCGTCCACATCATGGTACCTCCTGAAAACTTTGCTACCGCAAAGTTCACTTACTAAGCATAGCTATCCCGGTAACAGGCCATATGATGTCACAATGATACCATAGTCATGGGGAATCCGGCAAATCATATCGGATCGCTTTCGGGTCCTGATGCGCAATTCGTGCCGATGCTGCGGCGGCCAAACCAGCTACCAAGTCATCCAGAAACACATGAATGCGTTCGCCTTTTAAATTCAATTGACGAATAATGCCGGGTTTTACTTTATCTAAATATCCGAAGCTCGTCAATCCAATCATGCCGTAAACATTCGTTATGCCGAGCGCCAGCGTCTCGTCCACGCCGTAGAGCGACTCATCGGTTTCCATGATCGATTGCAGCGGTTCCGGAAGCAATCTGCGCTCGGCTAATTCATCAAGGGCAATGCCTGTATACATGACATACTGCACCTCGCGTTTAGCGAGCACCGCTCTTACGCTTTCCTCGCATTCTTCCATCGTCAAATCACCGTTATAGGGACGCTGCAGCGTATATACGATTTCGGTTACGTCGTCGATCGATACCCCGCGTTTCAAGAGCCAATTCTCAATTCCTGTCATAGGACCCATCCCTCCCGTAACTGCTTGTACGTTAATCTTGGAAACATTAGCGTGAGCAGATGACATTGTCCCAGGGCAAAACCCGCTAAACCGCGAGCTTCTTTGCCATCGTCACTTGTATCTCTAAACATATGCGCGTACAAGCCTTGACGTGCATACGAAATACATTTGTTTGCGAGATTTTACGGGAGGAGAGGAGCGCCAAGTTATGAAGCTGTTTTATTAAGAGCAAGAAACAGCATATTTTCTATAAAAATTTTGCACAATCTCACTGCATCAATCTTTATGATCCCTATCAAAAACGCTCATATGGCTTTCATCTGTTGCATGTTTGCAAGCATAGAGCAGCCGTCTATTTTTCTGAATCCATTATTCGCTATTTCACCACGATCGCGCCTTCCCCGAGCAGCTGCTCGACAGATGCTATGAGCTGTGGCGAAGGCTTTACGCGATAGCTGTCGCTCAGCGCGATTGATTTCTGGCCTTGCACATAGAACAGGACGGTTGCGAGCTGACCGGAATGCCCCGCAAGCAGCCCTTTGAGCTGTTCAAGCACAGCAGGCTCTTCATTTTCTGATACGATTTTGATATAAACGCGCTGCGGCTTGCGGTCGGCTGGCACCGAACGAGCCTCGTCATTTCCGCGAGGTCCATCCGTGCTTACCGCGATTTTTTCTGAAGGCGCATTCTGATAGGCTTGCCGGCTTGCAGCCGCAGTCGGCCGCTGGGTCTTATCTCCTTGGCCTATCTGAGTGCGATTTTGGGCAGCTCCCCCGCCTGCAGCCGCGCTGCCGCCATTCGTTCGCGCTGCGCGAGCTTGCGCTTGTTTTTGCAGCCGCTTTACCTGCTCCGCGAGATCCATGTCCGCATCTCCTATCGGCACGAAGTCCTCGACAAGCAGCTTATAATCATCATCCTGCTGTTGAACGGTCGCCTGTATGATCGCTAAGCCGCCCTTCTCAAGCTTGCTCCCGATTCGCTTCCATATCGTCGGAAACACTACGGCTTCCACGCGCATAATACGATCCTCAAGCTCCAAGAAACCCATCGATAGCCCCTTCTTATTCGTGAAAGGCTTAAGCGACACGATCATGACGCCTACTATAGCGATCGTCCCATCCTTTGCATCGCTCAGCTCAACCAAGCGGTCCAGCCCGAGCGTTTCAAGCTGCTGGTCAACTGCATCGAGCGGATGTCCAGATAAATAAAGTCCCAGCAGATCACGTTCAAAATCCAGCAATTGACTCGTCGTGTAGGGACGAATATCCGGAAGCTCGACATCCCAGTTTTGCACCTCGTCGAGGCCAAACATTTCGATTTGCAGCTCCTCGCGCTCCTTGCGCCATTTGACAGCAGCCTCAACGGTTTCCTCAAGGGCGCCAAGCAGCTGAGCGCGATGACCGGGCAAGGAGTCCAAAGCTCCCGCTTGTATAAGCGACTCCAAAACCCGCTTGTTCACGACTCGCAAATCTACGCGCCTGCATAGATCGAGCAGACTCTCAAACGGCTGCTCCCCGCGCTCCTTCTGGATCGCTTCAATGGCCTGCGTGCCGACGTTTTTGATCGCCGCAAGCCCGAAGCGAACGGCATTTCCAACCGGCGTGAAGGACACGCTGCTTTCATTCACGTCAGGCGGCAGCACCGCAATGCCCATGCGGCGGCATTCATCCACATATTCAGCCGTCTTCCGCTGGTTGCCGGTCACAGATGCGAGCATCGAAGCCATAAACTCTACCGGATAGTTTGCTTTCAGCCATGCCGTCTGGAACGCAAGCACCCCATAGGCAGCCGCATGCGCCCGCGGGAAGCCATAATCGGCAAACCGAACGATCATATCATATACATGATTCGCATCTGTATCGGAATAACCCTGCGCAAGGCTCCCCTTCACAAAATGCGCCCGCTCCTCATCAAGCACCTCGCGCTTCTTCTTCGAGACGGCGCGCCGCAGCAGATCCGCTTCGCCAAGCGAGAAGCCCGCCATAAGCGAAGCGATTTGCATAATTTGCTCCTGATAAACGATTATGCCGTACGTATCCGACAATATAGGCTCCAGCGAGGGATGCGGGTAATCGACGGTCACGAGCCCATGCTTGCCTTGAATATATTTGGGAATAAATTCCATCGGGCCTGGACGATATAAGGCCAACACCGAGATGATATCCTCGAACTCCGTTGGCTTCATATCCTTCAGCACGCGCCGCACGCCGGCGGATTCCAGCTGGAATATGCCTGTCGTATCGCCCCGGCTGAGCATCGCGTAGGTGGCCGGGTCATCGTCGCTAATCGTATGAAAGTCGATCGTTTTGCCATGCTGCTCCTTCACAGCCTTAAGCGCCCTCTCTAATATCGAAAGCGTCCGCAGGCCGAGAAAATCCATTTTGAGCAGCCCGATCGCTTCTAAATGCTCCATGGAATATTGCGTGAGCGGAATTCGTTCGCTGCCGACCTGTATAGGCGTATAGTGCGTCAGCGGCTCTTGCGAGATCACGACACCTGCAGCATGCGTAGAAGCATGCCGCGGCATTCCTTCTACCTTCAATGCCATCTTCAGCATTTCCGCCGTCTTCGGCTGGCGATCGCTTGCCTCGCGCAGCTCGCTGCTGATGCGAAGCGCTTCCTCAAGCGTAATGCCCAGCTGATTCGGAATGAACTTCGCCGCCCGGTCTACCTCTTGAAACGGAACGTTCATCGCCCGCCCGACATCCCGTACAGCCGCTTTAGCTGCCATCGTCCCGAACGTAATAATTTGCGCGACATGCTCATCGCCGTATTTGGCGGCAACGTAAGCGATAACCTCATCGCGGCGCTCGTCATTAAAGTCAATATCGATATCGGGCATCGATATCCTCTCCGGGTTAAGGAAGCGCTCGAACAAAAGCTTATATTTAAGCGGATCAACATCCGTTATTCGAAGCGTGTACGCAACCAAGCTTCCTGCGGACGAGCCCCTACCGGGACCTGTACGTATGCCACGCTCATGGGCAAAGCGTACAAAATCCCAAACGATCAGAAAGTAATCGCTGAAGCCCATTTTATCGATAACGGAAAGCTCATACTCCAGCCGCTGCTCTGCCTTCTGCTTGTATTCGGCATCGGTAGCCCATTCGGGAAGTCCGGCGTATCTTGCAGTCAGGCCGTCACGGCACAGCGTCATTAAATAATCAGAAGAGCTCATTTCAGCCGGTACCGGCCTGAAAACGGGCAGTGCGGCGCGGCCAAGCGTCAGCTCCAGGTCGCATTTGTCAGCAATTTCAACCGTATTCGCCAGCGCTTCGGGTACATGCCTATACAAAAGCGCCATCTCGTCTGCGCTCTTCATGTACATCTGATCCGTCAGCATGCGCAGCCGATCGGTATCCTCAGTCGTTTTGCCCGTTCCGATGCAAAGCAGCACGTCCTGAACGGCGGCATCCTCCGCGTGAAGGTAATGGACGTCATTTGTTGCCGCCAGCTTTATGCCCGTCTTGCCGGCGAGCTTTATCATTTCGGCTGCTACCTTCTTCTGGTCTAGCAAACCGTGGTCCTGCAGCTCCAAATAAAAGTCGTCTCCGAAAATGGCTTTGTAGCGCAAAGCGCTAGCCTCCGCATTATCGAATCTATCGTGAAGCAAATGCTGAGACACTTCGCCTCCAAGGCAAGCGCTCAAGCAGATTAAACCTTCAGAATGCTCGCTCAGCACCTCCATATCAACCCGCGGCTTGTAATGAAAGCCTTCCAAGTGGGCGATGGAGCTAAGCTTCATCAGATTTCGATATCCGGTCTCGTTTTTGGCGAGCACAATCAAATGATAAATCGGGTTTTCCTTGCGCGTACCTTTCTCAAATCGAGATCCGCTCGTCATATAAAGCTCGCAGCCGATAATCGGCTTAATGCCTTGGGCCTTGCATGCCCGGTAAAAAGGGATAGCTCCGTACATGACGCCATGATCGGTCAGCGCGAGCGCCTTCATGCCTAGCTCGGAGGCTCTTGCCGTAAGGTCACGGATTCTAGCGGCGCCGTCAAGCAGGCTATATTCGCTGTGGACGTGCAAATGCACGAAAGATTGTTCGTTATGTCCGCTCATCGCAACCGTTCCTTTCCGCGTAGACCAAATAAGTTATGTCTATTTTATCATAATAGCGCAGGACACGCCCATAGAATGGTAGCAGAGCGTACAAGCGTGCATAACCAGCCCTGCACCCGTTAACCTTTATTTCCTTCTCCAGGTGCTGGTTCGCTTCACTATCTTTTTAGGAGGTAAACCTATGAGCTATTATTTGTCCAAAGCGGGACTTGATTTCTTCATCGCATTTGGCGTCGTCCTTGGAGGCTCGACGCTCGCGGGGGTCGGATCGGTATTTATGCTTCTGCCACCGGCGACGACGATGCTTGATACGGCCGCAAGGCTGAAAATATGGGCAATCGTAGCCGCTGTCGGCGGATCGATCGATCCCGTTCGCGTCATAGAAAGCAACATTATGGAAGGTTACTTGAATCCGGCGGCGCAGCAAATCAGCTTTATCATCATTGCTTTTCTTGGCGCCCACATAGGTACGGAGCTGGTCCGTCTCATATGCAAGGGAGCCGTATAAGCGATGCGCGTACCGCCGTTTGGGCGTTTTGTGAGAGGCATGCAAATGGTTGGGGTGTTAATTCTCGGGATGATTATCGGAGCTATCGTCTATAATTCTTTTTATTTGGCAGAGTTTCAGGCTTTAATTATCTTGAAGAGCGAGCTTGAGGTGAAGCTGGAGCAGTATGAGCAGGATATTCAAAGTTTAAAGCAATTCAAAAATCAACATACCGTCATTAAAAGCATTCTGCCTCGAATCGAAAAAGAAGCCGGCCAAAACTCCGGCAGGCCTGATTTCGACCATGTGACGGAAGCCGAGCTGATTAAGCGCATAAAAGAGGATCTCCAAAGCTTCCTCGGCCAAAGCATTTATACAATTGATTCCGATGCCAAATTCGCTCGCAAGCTCCTTGAGAAAAAAGTGTATATGGATGTTTACAACAAAGACTACACCATTGAGGTCAAGACGATCCTCGTAGTCGACAATGTCCTGCAGGTATGGATTAAGGTTCGCAACTACACGAAGCCTCCTTCCTAAGCACGTTGCCTCATTTCGTGGTACAATAGAGCCTGTCTATTTGCGAAATCGATGCTGCAACTACATAACTTAAAGGAGCTACATGCTTATGGATCAACTTCTGCAATGGCTGCTCATGCCGGGCATCCTTATATCACTTGTGTTCTCGGTAGTGTTCAGCTTTAAATCTCGCCGATCCTCCGATGCGAGAACACGAGCTATCTTCTCTGCTAGAATGAATATTAGCATGGGCATTATGCTGCTGTTCATCGCTTTGGTTCAGCTGTTTTTATCCGGCGAATCCACGCTTCGCATCGTCATTGGCGCCATATTCCTAGTGCTTGGCGTCTTTAATCTATTCGCCGGCCTTCGCAATCTCAGCATCTACAACTCGCCAAGAAGCTAATTCAACCGTTAATACGGGTCAATCATCTGGGCCGTCAGCATCGCCTTGGCGGCCAATCCTTTCGTATCCTTAACCTCGATTTCCAGCTTCGTAAACTTCCGGCTCATCTCAAGCGCCTTCGGTATGATCGTAATCTCGCTATCGATTTGAACGGGCCGAACATAATAAGTCGTCATGCTCTCCAGCAAGTAATCGCGCTTAGCTGTCTCTCGAATCATTTTTCGTGCTGCTTGTGTCATTAGCGTGGCAAGAAGTCCCTCAGATACCATCCCGAGCGCACCCGACATTTGCGGCGTTATCGTCCCCTTGTAAGCTATGCCCAGCTCATCAAAGCCAGCCGCATTTACGGTTGCCGTGGCCATAAAGCCCGTCCACATCAAGTCCTCAAACGTTTCTCCCGATTCCGGCTGCTTGCCTGCAAATCGCATCGCATCAAGCACTTCCTGTCTCGTGACGACACCAAGCAGCTTGCGGTGCCTATCCACGATAGGCAGCAAATCAATGCCTTCCGCAGCCATCGTATGTGCAGCAGAGGTGACCGTTATGTTCGGAGCCGCCGTAATCGGCTGCTTAGTCATTACTTTATCGACTGCGCTATCCTCTGGCGTTCCGACCGCATCCTTCGCCGTCATCATGCCGACAACCTTGCTTCTCTCATCCACAACGGGAAAGCGTGAATAGCCGGTTTCGAGAGACAGCTTAAGGAAATCAGAAATGGTATGGCCGATTCGAAGCACATCGGCCGGACGACTGAATGTGACGATATCTTCGATCAGCATAATTTTCCGCTTAATCAGCCGATCGTACATGGCACGGTTGATCATCGAGGCTACCGTAAACGTATCATGCCTGGATGTAATAATCGGAAGAACACGCTCATCAGCGAGCCTGATCACTTCCGCGCCCGGCTCGAAGCCGCCGGTAATAAGAACGCCGGCTCCCTCCTCAAGCGCACAGCGATGCGCGTCGATTCGGTTGCCTACGATCAACAGGCTTCCCTCGTCGATATAACGAAGCATCGCATCGAGCTCCATCGCGCCAATGACGAACTTATGCAGCGATTTGTCAAGACCTGCCGCCCCTCCGAACAGCTTTCCCTCGACGATTTCGGCAACCTCGCCGAAGGTGAGCTGATCAAGCGCCTCCCTGCGCTTGCGGTCAATCCGAACCGTTCCGATCCGCTCCTTCGTGCTGACAAGCCCAGAGCTTTCCGCTTCCTTAAATGCTTTGTAGGCCGTACCTTCGCTGACGCCAAGCGACTTCGCAATAGCGCGTACTGAAATTTTCGTTCCAATCTTAAGGCTCTGAATATAACTCAGAATCTGTTCATGCTTCGTGCTTGTTTCATTACCCGGTCCGATTGGAGCCACTTTGCAACCTCCGTCCAACTTGCAATCCTTTCTCCCTATTATAGGAGAAAGTGAAGGACAAGTCATGTCCGTCCCGATTCACTTCGCCCTCATAGCTGCCATTGCAGCAGCACCTGCTCTACCTTCAGCTTGGCGTCTATGAACTGTCCCATCTTGCCCTTCAGCTTCCACTTCTTGAATAGCTGCTGTATCGTCTGCAAGTTGATGGCATCCTCGGCGCCAGACATAATGAAAGCCTGCCAATCATAATCAATCGGAATCGGATAGCGCAGCGCCAAAATGAGGAATTGATTGAGCTCAATAACTTGCGCTGGAATCTCTTCATAAATACTAGAAAACAAAAACGAGCTATGCTCGCTGTATGGTCTAGAAATTGAATCTGATTTTAGCTCAAGCACATATTCAACGATCTGGGTATGCGGATTTACGCGACAGCTGAATGATCCGCGGGCAGTTATTGCCTTATTTACGCGTTGAGACAAGCGATAAGTGAATCGAACTAGGAAGGGAACGTTATTATAATAAGCGCGAACTTTTCTGAAAAACTCGAATTCATCAACCACTTGCAAACCTCCTCGCATAACGTTTCTCCCCATTTATATCCTATCACTTTCGACGTAATTGGTAAATCGATCCTTAATAGGTAATCATGTCAATAGAATGATACTTTTTTACACAATTATAGTAAAGAGCCCATCTATTCGTCAATGATTATAGTCACTATTTTTAATATGCTCTATAGAGAGTTGTTGATAGGCAAGTAAAGTTTTATCGTTAGGCTGAGGTGACGGTATGAGTAAGATTGCAGGGCTAGTAGGAGAAAATATTCGTCTGCTGCGCAAAAAAAGAGGGCTAAGCCAAGAGCAGCTTGCTTTCCGCGCTGATATTAATGCTTCCTATATGGGACAAGTTGAACGCGGGGAAAAAAATCCGACAATTGACGTGCTCAGCAAAATCGCGCTTGCGCTGCAAACGCCGCTTGAGAAAATTGTGAATGTCATTTCTATTCCAGATGCCGCGGAAGAGCCTGCTGATGAAGGCTACGCGACCAAAATTGTCCATCAAATAAACGGCCTCACCTTAAAGGAGCAGGAAGCTGTATATAAGTTCGTCAAGCAGCTTGTACAATTTAAGGAGCTTTAATTAGCGATTATTTAAATACACAAAGAAGATCCGCCGATATCCATATCGGCGGATCTTCTTTATCTAGAGAGCTGGGCTATTGACTGCCCAAAAGCTAACCTCGCGCTTTTCTTGTTGCCTTCTGCAGCAGCTTCTGCTCCCACAGCAGCGCCTTCGCCTTTTTAATGCGGGCAAGCTCCCTGCGTTTCTCGTCATTCATCACCAGCGCATTGACATGCGCCGTTACGATGACTAACGCAAACAAAATCCATACGAGACCAAATACACTCATCAAGCTCCACGGCGCGCTCAGCTCAAGACGCGGAAGCGCATATACGAGCATTGCAAGCGCTATAAGCAAATACAACACATGACGGCCTTTTCCGGAAAACATTTCCTTCAGCTCCTCCATAGGGTCGTAAGCGGCTCGCTATCTTGTCCGCATTACCATTCTATGAGAAGTGGACAGGGGATATGTCTCTTATTAATCTACGATAGACTTCAGCACATCGGACATGATCCGATTGACATCCTCGAACACAACCGCAAAGCGGCGCTCCGCATCTAGCAGCTTGCCAATAAACGGGTTTAGCGTGATCACCTCGTAGAGCTTGTTCATTTTCTCCATATCCTCAGCGGACGGTTCTTCGCCAGCCATCATTTTTTGCTGCAAAAAGTTTTGACGCTCGCGAAAATCATCAAGCATCTCTTTCGCGGCAGGATCCGCTTCTGCGACCTCCTTCGCAGCCTTCAGCAGCTTCGCTTCCTCACTTTCCTTCAGCGCCTTCGCTAATTCATATGCCTTGTCATAAATATTCATCAATCTCTCTCCATTCATTAATTGTGATGGTGTAGGTTTTGACTAATCATAACGCTTAATTAATGCGTGAGCCAAGCCCCTAATGGAAAAGCTCATGAAAACTACACAAGTCACATATCATTTTCTGATTCACAAAGGGATATATGTCCTCATATGATGAAGTAATTCGTGTAAAAATCCTAGTTGCCGACCTTTTACGGTCATCCTCCTGCTTGGAAGGAGATTTATGATGCTCAAATCAAAAGTAGCCGTACAGGTGATCAGCTCCGGCATGCTTCCGGAAGATACGCTCATGCTTGGCGAAGCCTATGTAAAGCAATGGAAAATTCCACAAGGCCAGCACATCCTATTAAAATTCGGTGCCTTCCGGCGTCATGTGAAGGTTATTCCTGTCGCAAAATACGATGGCATGAGGATCAGCCAAAGCTTAGCAAGACAAATGGGATTTGCAAATGGGACGCCCATCAGGCTGCAATACAAGGTCGGCACCTCCACGCTTGTGCTCGGGCCGTTGATCGGTGTGCTTGTCAGCCGCGATTATCCGCATACACCCGATAAGCCCTTTGGGTCCATTACCATGTTTTGCAAGGAGCTCGTTGAAGCCAGTACGGCGCAAGGCGTATTCGTTTATTTCTTCACCCCTAGCCAGATCGGCACAAGTCTTGATACCGTTGACGGCTGGGTCTATTCAGATGGCTGGCAGCGGGTCAAAATGCCCATCCCCGACGTCGTCAATAACCGCTTGACGTCTAGAAAGCTGGAGAACAGACCCAGCGTACAACATTTTATGAAAGAAGTAAAACTGCAGCACGATACGACTGTCTTCAACGAAAAGTTTTTGGATAAGGTCGAGGTTTTTGATGCGCTGAAAAATGATGAATCGCTCGCGCGGTATTTGCCCGAATCGCATTTGCTGCGCAACTATACGATGCTGAAGTCCATGTGCTCACGCTACAGCAACGTTTTTCTAAAACCGGTGCGCGGCAGCTTGGGCAAAGGGATCATCCGCATAACCCGCCTCGACTCGAACAATTATCAAGCGATGTTCGCAACCGCAGGCGGTACGCGCAGGCAGCAGCACACGAGCTTGGTTAAGCTCTTCTCGAGCATTTCCGCAAAAATGAAAACCATTAAATACCAAGTGCAGCAGGGGCTGCAGCTTATTGAAATCCAGAAGCGGCCCGTTGACTTTCGCGCCCTCGTCCAAAAAAATGCAAGCGGCAAATGGACCCTTACATCCATTGTCGCCCGTACAGCCGGCAGCGATCATTTTGTTTCCAACCTTGCGCGCGGCGGAACGCTCAGCACGGCGCTGGAGGCCGTTACAAAATCGAATTTACAATCCGGCATGAGCAGAAATGAAGCCGTGCACCGGCTGCAGCAGGCGGCGCTTAATATCGCGCGAGGTGTAGATGCACAAATTCCTGCGCATTTCGGCGAGCTTGGCATTGATTTGGCGCTTGATACGAGCGGCCGCGTATGGCTTCTAGAGGTGAATTCAAAGCCGTCCAAAAACGACAACACGCCACTCCATGAAAACAAAATCCGTCCATCCGTCCGTATGATGATCCAATATTCCCGATTTTTGTCGGGCTTTTAACGGAGGCGCCTATGCAGGCTCGAATGGTTACACTCGGAATCGTCGTCGCATCGATAACCCGTCAACCCTTGGATGAAGAATCGGAGCCGGTACTGCCGGAGCCCCGCTTCTACCGAGCGCTCAGCATTGCCGGCAAGCCGCATGGCATTTATGTCTATGTGTTCTCGGAAGAAGGCCTGCAGCCGGAATCGAAGCTGCTTTATGGCTATGGCTATGAGCAAAATCGGTGGGTGAGGCAGCTGGTACCATTACCGGACATCATCTATGATCGATGCTTCTTCACCGAAGCTAACCAGCGAACCCGCTGCCAAAGAATGTTGCATTTCTTATCAGAGAAGAAGCCCTATCTGTTGCTTAACGGGAACCTCCCGGCAAAGCTTGACGTCCATGACGCGCTTAGAGATGATCCTTTGCTGGCGAAGCACTTGCCTGCAACTACCCCCTATCGATCCGCGGAGCAGGTTAAAAAGATGACGGATCGCCATCTAGGCGGCATTGTGCTAAAGCCATCGGCTGGCATGCAGGGCAGAGGTATATTGCATATTAGGCGCAGCCCATACAGGCAAGCAACGAAGGTAAAAGGGAGAACCCGCCAAAACGGATCTTTTTCAATGACTTTTACAAACGATAACGAATTAGAGCAATGGATAACCAGCTTTATTAACCGCTCACCCTATTTAATCCAGCCTTATCTTGCGCTTAGCGGTGAGGACGGCAAGCCTTTTGACGTAAGAACACTCATGCAGAAGGATCACGCAGGAAAATGGTCGCTGACCGGAGTCGTCGTTCGTACCGGGCAAGCGGGATCTCTGACATCCAACCTGCACGGCGGCGGCGACGCCCTCCCGGCTGCTCCAATGCTTGCTGCCAAATTTGGCCAGCAAAATGCCGAACGTTTGCTAGAGCAGATCCATACAATAAGCAAGCAAACAGCAGAACGTCTTGAAAGCAAATTTGGCAGATTTGCCGAGCTTGGATTAGATTACGGCATTGAGCCAAGCGGCCGCATTTGGCTGATTGAAGCAAACTCGAAGCCAGGCCGATCTTCCTTTCGAATCGCCAATGACCTAGAGGCCGCGCGGCTATCCATCGAAAGACCGCTTTTATATGCACGCTTGCTGTCTAGGCGCTTGTCTCCGTACTTTGCAGCCAATGAATCAACAAACGGCCGTCACCGGTTAAAAAGATCAGACAACCAAATACGGCCTTTCAACGTTCAGGAGGTTCATCGATGAGTTTGACAACTTGTAACGTACATTTCTCACAGCAGTCTAATAATATCGTATATTTGTCCAGCCCTCTGCTAAAGCATCTGAAGCTCTCAGGCAAAAAGTCGGTTCACCTCAAGCTGGGCAAAGAAGTAATTACAGCTGAAATCAAGCAGTTGAACCGGCCAGGCAATCATTTGTACTTGTCGACAGGAATACGGCAATCGATTAAGGTGCCGAAATCCGGAAACGTATATGTGCTTAACAACGGCGATAATGAGGTGCAACTTGGACCGCTTGTCGGCATACTAAGCGATAATGGCGTACGCTCGGAGAGCAACCCGTTTGGCGGGCGAACCAATTTCATTAAGCAGATTATTCGCACAGGGGAGCACAAGGCTTACCTATTCGGCTTCACTCCGCATGATATCAATTGGCAGCAGGAAACCGTCAACGGCTATTTTCTTGATACGCAGGGCAGCTGGTATCGGAAGATCGTGCCGCTTCCGGACGTCGTATACAACCGGCTTCCGAACCGCAAGACGGAGACATCCGCATCTATTAATGCGCTCCGCGAGCGCTTCGTTCGCCGGAAAATTCCTTTTTTCAACTGGAGCTTCTTCAATAAGGCCGACGTTTACAAGCTTCTGGATAAAGATCCTGAAGCGTTGGTTCATCTGCCCGATTCCGCTTCCGGTCCAACTATGGAACAAATAAAGGAAATGCTTGAAAAACATCATTTTCTTTATTTCAAGCCAACCGCAGGCAGCCTTGGTATAGGGATATATAGACTGACCTATCATCCAAAGCGCGGTTATTTTGCACGTTACCGCAAAGGCCGCCAAAACGTGCTGCTTCGTTTCTCAAACTTCAACAGCATGATGCGGATGCTGCAAACGAAGCATGGCCATAATTTAAGCCAATACGTCGTCCAACAGGGGATCCGGCTTGTGGAAATCGATGGCTGTCCGCTCGACTTCCGCTTTCATATGCATAAGAACGGCAAAAACGAATGGGTACCTGCCGGCATCGGAGCAAAGAAAGCAGGTCGCGGCAGTGTAACGACGCATGTGAAAAACGGCGGATCGCTAATGACGCCGGAGCAGGCGCTTGAGAAAACATTCGGCGATCAGTCGAGTATCGTGCTTGAAAAAGCGAAAAAAACAGCCATCAAGCTAGCGGAGGCCATCGAACGGAATTATCCGCATCGATTAGGCGAGCTGGGCTTGGATATTGGCATCGATAAAGATGGGGAAATATGGATGTTTGAAGCCAATGCTAAGCCAGGCCGTTCGATTTTCAAGCATCCTGCGCTTCGTTCGGAGGGTCGGGCGTCGATATCTTACATTTTTGAGCACTGTATGTACCTTAGCCGTTTTCAAGGCCAAGGAGGTAATAGCTGATGGACAGCAAGCATTCAGAAGATTATGAAATAAGAGGAATGCGAGCTGGCAGGACAGTATTGGCTATTTTAACGATAGATGATGATGTTCAGCTCTTCCGAGGAAACCGCAGCAACTTCGCCGATTTGATACGAACCGGTCAATCCATGGGGTTTATTGTCTATGTAGTGACGGTAAAAAACCTGCTGCTGACACGGAACAGCTTAAAAGGCTTCGTATACAATGCAGAGAACGACAGCTGGCAGCAGCGCCTTCTTCCTTTCCCCGACATTATTTATAATCGAATCCCGCAGAGGGAGGATGAAGAGCTGCCTGCTGTTAAGCAAAAGATCGAAGCATGCCATAAGCATCCGCATGTGAAGCTCTTTAATCCGTTTTTCTTCAACAAATGGGATCTCTTCGAATGGCTGCGTCTCTCTAAATCAACCAAACCCTATATTCCGACGACCCGCAAGCTGATCACGGTAACGGGTCTTGGACGAATGATGCGCAAGCATTCTTACCTTTATTTAAAGCCTGAAAGCGGAAAAGCCGGCAAGGGCATCATGACGATTAAGGTTGAAACCGAAACCCAGCAGCCCTATCATTTAAAAATACAAGAAAATAAAAAAAGCGCCACCTATCAATGCTCATCGATCAATAAGCTGTGGAGCCGCATCCAAAAGCAAAGCGGAGGGGAGGCCTACATTGCCCAGCAGGGCATTGATTTGGCTTCCTTCAACGAACGCAGATTTGACCTTCGCGCGCTCGTGCAAAAAAACCAGCGTGGACAGTGGGACATTACAGGAATTGGCGCACGGATAGCCGGCGCTTCGAGCATAACAACCCATGTGCCAAGGGGCGGCATGATCGAGGATCCGGAGAAGCTGCTCGTCAATTCATTTAATGAGGAGCAGGCGCGTAAGCTGTTAATAAAAGCAAAAAACACGGCAGTTCTCATTGCCAAACAAATTGAGCGCGCCTCGGGGCAGCTCTTGGGTGAGATGTCGATGGATTTGGGCATAGACAGCGTAGGAAATATGTGGTTTTTTGAAGCGAATTCAAAACCAATGAAATTTGATGAGCCTCATATTCGTCAAAAATCGTTGGAGCGCATTTTTCATTACGGAGCTTATTTGGCTAAAATGAAAGCGGAAAAAGCGGGAGGCGCGTAAATTGGAGCTGGAGCTGCTTACACCAGACGTTTGGTTATTGGAGCAAAAACGACTTATCGGCTTTGCCATCCGTTTCGGGGATAAGCGGCTAGCTGTCTCTACTATTCATGCGCTTCGCAAGCTGGACAGTTCCCTGCTTAAAGAAGCTCACGATGGGACATTCGGTGCAGTTGCTGTGATCGCTAAGCACAGCAGCCGCATCGCCGGCTTTGGCTTTGCAGAAAACGGCGGCGAGGGAGCCTGCATGGTCGTCGTTCATCCCGAAGCAAGGAGCCTTGGAATCGGCAGCGCTATCGTACAAGCGATGATTGCGCGCCTAGGCAAGCTCACCTGCAACGTAGCAACTGACAATACAGCCAGCATGGCGCTCTGCTTCCGCCTTGGCATGACTGCGGTATCTATGCACAGAGGACCTACAGGAAAACCGACGCTCCGATTCGAGAGAAATAACGCGCAGGATACATCTGCCGCATCTCGTCCATTCCTTGCAATTACAGCAAAGCAAGATGGAGCTAAGGAAAAACAAAGATAAGCTTGCCTTCACATGCAAAGGAGCAGCGCACTCGCGCCGCCTAGCCTTGCAGGTGTTTTTTTGTCTTTCTGTCATAGCTATACATTCCAGTTGCAAGCGGCTTAAGGCCCGTTACTTTGCTTCATAGCCATTCATCCGTAAATGAGCCTTGAACATGTCGCTTGTTGAAGGCAGCTCTTCCGGTTTGGGCCATTTTTCGGTGTCCCATACGCCAGACTGCTTGAGAGCCCGCGGACAATGGATGAAGCATTCCTGTACTTCTACAACGACCGCGAGTGCAGGCGTTTTGCCGCTCCAATCCATCTGCTCGATAAGCTCTGCATTTGTCGTAAGCGCTGCGCGCCCATTGATGCGCAGCACCTCCTGCATGCCGGGAATGACAAAGAGCATGCCAACTTGCGGATTTTACAGCAAATTCAGCAAGGAGTCGATTCTCCGATTGCCCGGCCGCTCTGGATAAACAAGTCGAAAATCGTCAAGCGGCTTCACAAATCCGGCATCGTCGCCTCGCGGCGACGTATCACAGCGACCAGCGGCATTCGACGAGGATAAGAAAAACAAGGGGGATAAGGACAAGAAGTGACGGACATGCTCCTCCATTTGTGAAACGGATTTTTTGACAACCGCTTCGTGAGGCTCTCCCACTAGCGCCTGCAATTGGTCGGCAGATACAATAAGATCGGTTTTCCACAATGTTTGATTCACGAATAATTCTCCTTTGTCTTCCGTATCTATACAGCAAATCCCGATTTTTCTGGCTCAATCAGATTGCTGTGAATACGGAAGCCCCTTCCTCTATTGATCCAGCAAGCGAGTGAGCTCACGGAAATCGGTAATCAGCACGTCAGCTCCGTCAAGCTCTGCCTTGCGCCCGTATGTCGCATATGCGCAGCCGATCGTTTGCAGCCCGTTGCCCTTTCCAGCCTCGACATCCGATGAGCGGTCGCCGACCATCCAAGCCGTTTTAACGCTGTGATCCTTCAGCAGACGCGCTACTAGATCAACCTTGCTTGCCGTTGCAAATTCTCCCGCGCTGTACAAACCGTCAAACAGCTCGGCAATACCTCTGTAACGCGCAACACCCTTCACATAATCCTCAAGTCCATTGCTCGCCACGAACAGCTTCACCCCGCGACCCTTCAGCTCGCGCAGCGTCTGCTCGACGTATGGGTAAAGCTCGCCTTCTCCACGCTCCAAGCCTTCAAGCTCGTATTGAAGCAGCAGTTCATCAGCACGCTTCCGCGCAGCCTCCGTGCTATCTGGCATAACCTGGCGCCAAATGTCCTCCAGCAGCATGCCTAGGCAGCTTAGCAAGCGCTCGACGGGCGGCGTCTCATTCTCATAAAGCCGTTCCTCCCGTAGCGTCTCAAACACGCGGTTGTGAACGGGTACAAGCAGCGTATCCGTTTCAAACAACGTTCCATCCATATCAAATATTACAGCCTCAGGCACTTGAAGCTTTAGCTTGCTCATCATTGCAATCCCCCTTCAAAGTCTGCTCTTATCATACTGGAATAAGGGAAAACATCGCAAGCTTGAAGACTGGCAATCTGCCTCTATGCGCATCTCTCTAGACATTCGCTTATAGACTGCTTTCCCTGCGGCGTGGCATTAAGCTTGGACGTTTCGCACGGAATAAATGCTACAAGCAAACAAGCTCTGCTCTGCGTATGCTGACAGCAACGGAAAGGAGTTGATCGATAAATGACAGATGAGCGTTTGGTTATGACTCTGCTCGGAAGCGGCGGAGGGGTTGGCAAAGCAGTACTGGCTCTTTTAGAGCAGGTGCTTCAAGATACGAAGGCTCCGCTTCATGCTGCTCTAGCGAGCTGCACGATCCATTGTATCGACGTAAAGCCTCAGCAACTGGAAGCCGATTACGCCACCTACTGTCCCCAGCTAGCCAGTCATCTCGTGCTTCATCAATTTGATTTGCAGGATACGGCAAGATTCAAACAGCATTTGACGGATACAGCTTCTGTGCTCGTCATTGACGCTTCTTGGGCGGATACGTTAGCGATGCTCGAATGCTGCAATGAGCTTGCTGTTTCATACGTAAACACCGCACTCGAGAGCACAGAGGTGGATAATCGCAATGAGCTGGAGGGATTTACGCTCATCGAGCGTTATGCCAGGTTCAAAGAATGCAAAAGCAGCTTCACCGGCCTCAAGGCGATCATCGGGTCAGGCATGAATCCGGGGGTCGTTCAGTGGTTTGCGCTCTCGCTCATGCAGGAGCAGCCAGACAAGCTCCCGCTCGCTTGCTACATCGTAGAAACAGACAGCAGCTTTTATGCCGATCGGACGATGCATCAGCCTAATACGGTATACAGCACCTGGTCTCCCGAATGTTATTTGGATGAAGCGATTTTAAACTATCCGATGTATGTCAGTAACCACATGCCTTTATTTCTGTACAGGCACGTCTACGAGCAAACATTCCTAGTCAAACTCGGTCTCACGTCCTTTGAGGGCTGCCTTATGCCGCATGAGGAGGTGCTGTCGCTTGGCGAGCGCTTCCCGTTCGAGCTTGGATTCATTTACAAGGTCAATGAAGTGACGACCGACATTTTGCATAGTCACTTGAATGACGCGGATGAGCTATGGAATTGGAAGCATCAGCTGCTTGATCCAAGGGACGCGGAGCTTGAAGGCTCCGACTTGGTCGGCGTGCTTCTTGTTTACGACGATCATGAGCGCTATTTATTTAATGTTATGGAAAATAAAGAGATTTTCGAGGCATATGGAACGAACGCTACGTATTTTCAAGTTGCGTGCGGACTCTATGGCGGCATTTGTTCCTTGCTGCTCGGAGATGTGCCAAAAGGCGCCAACTGGGTAGATGAGCTTTCGGAAAAAGGAATTAAAGCATATGGCGACTATATCTCTTATTTCATGAAGCCACTCGTCCGAGGTACGAATGCCAGCTCCGATGGCTTGCTGCTGCAGCGTTTGCGTGAATGGAAAAACTAACTTTCAAGGCTTGCGGCTGCAAGCCTTTTTTCTTACAGGCGTAAGTCCATGGCTTATTTCCGGCTGAATAGATAAGCTGGCAGCATTGCAATCCTCCCGATCGCATAAGGACCGAGATACGCGCCGCTTGCCAGAAATGCTGGATTCTCAAGCACGCGGTGCACCTCTGTCATAAATACGGTGTTACGCGCAAGCGTCTCCATCACGGCATCTGCTGCAATAACAAAAAATAAAAAAGCGGCGACGACCGCTATACCATCAAAAATCCGGCTGGCTGCACCGCTCAATCGGCTGACCCCTGCGATTAGGGCTGCTCCTATCGCTAGCGCTGCTCCAATCATCAACATCATACACCTTCACCTCTAGTGTCAGGTTCGGTCATTTTCAGGCGGCTTAAACCTAAACGTGGCATAGAAATACAGCAGATGTGAATAAATAGCGAGAAGCTTGTTTACATATGAATAGAAAATTGGCATCAATTAAATGAAAGAATGGAGAGGTTTGCCATGAAAAATAGCTTGCGATGGTTGAACGTCATCGGTCTCGCCGCCGTGCTTGCAGTAAACGGACTTGCACAGTGGCTCCCTATTAACGGCAAAACGACCGGAGAGCTATCAGCTAAGTACCCCTTGCTGATCACGCCTGCGCCTTATGCGTTTTCTATTTGGTCGATTATTTATTTGCTCCTCATCGGTTTCGTCGCCTATCAGCTCAGGCCGCAGGCAGCTAACAGCAAAGCATTGCAAAGTATAGGTCCATGGTTTCCAATCAGCTGTCTTCTTAATGTCGCTTGGATTCTCGTCTGGCACTATGAGAAGCTGACGGCAAGCGTGTTCGTCATGCTTGGCCTGCTCCTATCGCTGATTGCCATATATACCGCAGTTAGGAGAACTAAGCAGGAACACAGATACCAACTTGCGGCGAGCGCTTTCTTGTCCGGCTTCCGTTCAGCATATACCTTGGCTGGATCTGCACGGCAACTCTTGTGAATATTTCCGTTGCCTTATTTGCCATTAATTGGAGCAGCTTCTCGTTTTCCGACATCGTTTGGACTATTGTCTTGCTGGCGGTTGCTAGCTTGCTTGCCCTCGCTATCGGCTTTAAGTATCGAGATGCTGCGATCATCCTCGTATTTATATGGTCGTTTATTGCGATTGCCGTAAAGCAGGGACAGCAATCTGAGGTTGCGCTCGCTGCACTGACCGGCGCTGCCATTTTGGCAGTGGCTGCCGTCGTCATTTGGATACAAGCATACAAAAGGAATAAAGCTGCATATTGAAAATTAGAACCGAATATGTCACACTGTGTGGTGGGTATCAGGACTAATTGCCCCTTGCAGGAAAGGACGTGACGGTTCACGTATGACAAAATGGCTGCTTCGTTCGATGACAGAATTAAGCTCGCGCAAATGGATATCCAGCATAACCGGAAAATTCGCGCAATCGGCTGCCAGCCGCCCTTTTATTTCCCGTTTCGCCAAAACATATGGCATTAAGATCGAGGAAGCAGAGCTGCCTCTTTCCCAATATATGACATTAAATGAATTTTTCACACGTCGGCTGAAGCCCGGGCTTCGGGAGGTTCACGCTGGCACAGATTCTCTCATAAGTCCCGTAGATGCGCTCATAACCGGTGCTGGACCAATAAGCAGCGGCACGATCGTCAACGTAAAGGGACAGGACTACACGATTGACGAGCTGCTCAACCGTTCTCCGCGAACGGCTAATTATATGAACGGTTATTACATCGTCCTATATTTAAGCCCAACGGACTATCATCGCATACATACGCCAATCGGCGGTCGGATTGTGGAACGCGAGCATGTTCCAGGCAGAGTTTATCCCGTAAACGATTTTGGCCTGCGCCATATGCGCAGAGTGCTTAGCCGCAACGAGCGGCTGATTACTTATATGCAGCATTCCGCCGGGGAAACAGCTGTCGTTAAAGTCGGTGCGATGAATGTGAGCAGCATTCAATACGTACAGCCGATAAAGCCCGAAATGGCAAAAGGCGAGGAGCTCGCTTACTTTGAATTTGGCTCGACCGTCGTGCTGCTGCTGGAGGATGGCACGTTTACTCCGCGCGAAAATGGCCTGCTTGGCATGAAGGTTCGAAT
This sequence comes from Paenibacillus sp. PL91, assembly GCF_012935325.2. Taxonomy (GTDB): domain Bacteria; phylum Bacillota; class Bacilli; order Paenibacillales; family Paenibacillaceae; genus Pristimantibacillus. Next base: position 147,705 of record NZ_JABBYG020000013.1, on the reverse strand, counting down.
GGGTGAGCGTCTTGGCTCCCTTCAAGGCGATTAGATCAAATCAGCAAGCATGGATCCTGATTTGATCTGAGCAAAATAAGAAGCTGTCTCATAAGATCATTGATCTTGTAAGACAGCTTCTTTTTTACGCATAACCGCTACGCCGCCGAAAATAGATCTAAAATCTAGACCTATTCCCGCCAAAATAGCTCCTTTCACTGAAATAGATCTAGAAAGTAGACTTATTGCAGACGCATCCCCCCGAAAATGCTCGCTTGCACACGGTGCCGCCGAAAATAGATCTAAAATCTAGACCTATTCCCGCCAAAATAGCTCCTTCCACAGAAATAGATCTAGAAAGTAGACTTATTGCAGACGCATCCCCCCGAAAATGCTCGCTTGCACACGCTGCCGCCGAAAATAGATCTAAAATCTAGACCTATTCCCGCCAAAATAGCTCCATCCACAGAAATAGATCTAGAAAGTAGACTTATTGCAGACGCTTTCCCCTAAATTGCTCACTTGCACACGCTGCCGCCGGAAATAGATCTACAATCTAGACCTATTCCCGCCAAAATAGCTCCTTTCACTGAAATAGATCTAGAAAGTAGACTTATTGCAGACGCATCCCCCCGAAAATGCTCGCTTGCACACGGTGCCGCCGAAAATAGATCTAAAATCTAGACCTATTCCCGCTAAAATAGCTCCTTCCACAGAAATAGATCTAGAAAGTAGACTTATCTTCAATCAAAAAAATGGCGTTACAGGTGCATTCTCCTGCAACGCCATTGCCTATCGAATCTCTGACGGGCTGCGGCCCGTATACTGCTTGAATTGCCGGCTGAAGAAAAAAATATCGCGATAGCCGAGTGCGTCAGCTACTTCCGTTACGTTCATGCCTGCATGCATGAGCAAATGCTGCGCTCGCTCAATTCTCGTACGAATCATGTACGTCTGCACCGACATCCCGATCAGCTCCTTGAACTTCATCGAAAAATAACGGGGCGAGAGCTGTGCTCGCATTGCCAAATCCTCTACCCGATGCGCAATACTTGGGTTTTGCCGTACAAAGTTGGCTACCTCGTGAATGGCCTCGGTCAGCTGATTGCTTGCCTTCTTCTCCACCGGCAGCTGCTTATCCTCTCTCAGAAGATGAATCATCAGCTGCTTAAGAACAAGCTGCGCTTCCTCCTCCGCCGCATAAGTCTGTACAAGAAACAGCCTCACATAGCGCGATAGCATATATTCAAAATCGACCGTATCGCTCAATTGTCTATACCGATTCGGTACCGCATCGATCGCTTCGTTGATGGCAAAATGAATATAGGATAATACGAGCGGCTTCTGCGGGTTATGTGTAGCGCTTGTGTAATCGTTTGGACGGAACAGGAAGCAGCTTCCCGGTCCAACCTGATAAGGGGTGCCATTGACCTCAACCTCCCCCTCACCGCTCCATACGTAAAATAAATCAAAATTGGCCATCGGCTTCTCTCGTCTCGCCCATCTCCAGCCCGGCTCGCATACGATTTTGGCAAACGCAGGTAACAGGATGAACGAATCAGGCGAAATGTGCAGCATAGGGCAACCTCCTGTGCGAATCTATGCCGTTATCATACAACAGCACCAAACTTTTGTACAAGCTGCCCTAAAATTACGAAAAAATTTGCTTTGAGAATGGTTTGCAGCTTTAAAAAAATGTTATAATAGCACCCGACAAGCGTAAACGGCTAACGCCTGATTATACTCATTTCAAATGAATGATTTCGGAAGGATGGAATAAAGTCCATGAACCCACTTGCTCAGCAGTTAAACGAGACGTTGAAATCGGAGAGTCCGAACGTCTATGCGATGTTGTCAGCCTTAGGCAAAGCGATTTATTTCCCAAAAGAGGGCATACTCAGTCAGTCCGCCGAAGCGAAAACAAAAGCAACCAAATTTAACGCTACTATCGGTATTGCAACAGAAGGCGGACAGCCGATGCACCTTAAGGTCATCCAGGACACGCTCTCTGCCTACAATCCGAAAGATATATATGAATATGCTCCGCCTGGCGGAAAGCCCGAGCTTCGTGCCGCTTGGCGTACGAAGATGATTAAGGATAACCCTTCCCTTGCTTCCAAGGGCTTCGGCAATCCCGTTGTTACTAACGCATTGACGCACGGCCTTAGCATCGTAGCCGATTTGTTCGCAGATGCTGGCGATGCGGTTATTATTCCAAATAAAAACTGGGAAAACTACGAGCTTACATTCGGTATCCGCCGCGGAGCCGAAATTGTAGAATACCCGCTCTATAATGATCAAACCCGCTTCAACAGCGCCGGCTTGCGCGAAGCGTTGCTCGCTCAGAAGGAGAAAGGGAAAGCAATCGTCGTACTGAACTTCCCGAACAACCCAACAGGCTATACGCCAGGACCGCAAGAGGGCGAAGAGATTATCGCAGCGATCCGCGATGCGGCTGAAGCAGGAATCAATGTGGTTGTTGTAACCGACGACGCTTACTTTGGCTTGTTCTTCGAGGATTCCTTGCAGGAATCTTTGTTCTCCAAGCTTGCCGACCTTCACCCGCGCGTTCTTGCCATAAAGGTGGACGGCGCTACGAAGGAAGAGTACGTATGGGGCTTCCGCGTTGGCTTTATCACATACGCTTCAGCATCGGCATCCGTTTTGACCGCGCTTGAGCAAAAAACGACCGGCATTATTCGCGCGACCATTTCCAGCGGTCCTCATCCGTCGCAAACATTCGTATTGCGCGCGTTGACATCGCCTGAGTTCGAAGCTCAAAAAGCAGAGAAATACGATATTATGAAGCGTCGCGCTAACCGCGTCAAATCATTGCTCGACAGCGGCCGTTATGGCGATGTATGGGGCTACTATCCGTTCAATTCCGGCTACTTTATGTGCCTGAAGCTGAGCGTTGTAACGGCTGAGTCGGTACGCGTTCATTTGCTGAACCAATATGGCATCGGTACGATCGCATTAGGAGAAACCGACCTGCGCGTTGCTTTCTCCTGCATCGAGGAAGAAAACCTCGAAGAGCTGTTCGATACGATTTTCAAAGCCGTTAATGAAGTAATCGCTCAAAAGGTATAACAGGCTGGCGCCGTTCTACGGCTGCCATTTCAGGCTTGTCCCAAACGCAAACCCCCCTAAAGCAGCATGTCTCTCAGACGATGCTTCCTTAGGGGGTTTTTTCTATCTTTAATCCTCATCTTCATCCATGCTGAGCTTCTTGCGAAGGCGGGAAGGTCGAATGGCCAAGTACACGAGCGCCAAACCCGCCGCAACCAAAGCTGGTACGTACACTCCCGAGAAGAGTAGCGGCAAAGCAACAAATAGCCAAAGCAGCGCCGTACAAAACAGCATAGCCGTCCGGTCAACCTTCAAATATTGCTGGGTTCGCTGCGTCTCCGGCAGTGGATATACATGCTTCCAAACCGTATGACGATGGATGTGGCGCAGGCCGCCTAGTTGAACGGCAATCAAGCCCATAAAAATAATAAAAGTAATGACGCTGCCGTAACCGGAAAGCGACACAGCATCGGCAAACCAATACGTGATCAAGCAGCCGAGAAAAAGCAGACGCAGGATGATGCCGCCCATCTCCGTTCGAAACATGGATGCCGCATAGAGATAAACAAACGTATTTCGGTTCGAATAACGAATTAGGCGAAGTACCCATGTCAAATAGGATCTTTTTGAAATGCTCGAAGGAAGAGTCGGTACGTCAATGAATAGTCCAAAAAAAACATAATAGCGCTTGCGCGTCCTTGCTTCCTCATCGATCAGCCTCTCCCAAGGAAAACGATGTTTGCTGGGAAGACGATAAAGCAAGCTGTACAGGGCAACTACGAGCAAAGAAAATATCGCGGCTTGCCATACGGGACAAGTGAGCCACGCCGTAAGCAGTATGGCTGTCGCAATCCAGCGCAACGCACGCATAAGCCGTCTCATGCTTGGCCAAGTCATTTGCCGTTCTTTCCATGCCCCCCACACATTGCCTGACTTAAGCGCTGCTGCAATAACGGCAAGCAGCCAGCCTCCGCTTATGGCTGGACCTTGATTATAAATCGGCATGTAGAGCAGAAACACCAGTGCAGCCAAAATGAAGCATGCTCTCGTCGTATAGCGGAAGGAGAGGCGCAAATAGCCTGACATCTTCGCTTCTCGCGGCATCAGAAATACGGTATCGCCTAGTGCAAGCCATGTGCGAAGCGGACTCCAGCATAATACAAGCGTTAAGGCAATAACGCCGACAGCGGCAAAAGGAAAGTTCGCCGGCATATGGCGAATCAAGTTTATGTAGCCGATAGCAGATGAGATGATGATCAAGGACATAAAAGCCGGAAAGCCGCTCTGCCCCATATAGCGAAAATAAGGCAGCGTTTCCTCGCGGAACGCTTTTGCCCTTTGATGCCACATCTTCTCAAGCTTAGGATCTGAGGTCATTAGGCTTGGCCTCCAGTAACAAGCTTGTAGAAGGCATCCTCCAAGGAACCGCCGCGCAGATCCATCCCAGCAGCTTGCCTGACGTCCTCGAGCGTGCCTAAAGCAACTATTTTACCGTGATGCATGACGATGAACCGATCGCAATAGGTTTCGACTGTGGACAAAATATGCGAGCTCATAAGAATGGCAGCGCCCTTTCGCTTTACCTCGACGAGCCGCTCAAGAAGGGAGCGAATGCCAAGCGGATCAAGCCCCAGAAACGGCTCATCAATGATGTACAAAGGCGGCTCTGCCAGCAAAGCATTCATAATCATAACCTTCTGCTTCATGCCTTTGGATAAGTGCGAAGCAAATGCTTTGCGCTTGGGCATCATTTGAAACTGCTTCAGCAGCTCGTCTTCCCGTGCTTCAAACTGATTGTCCTGTACACTGTATGCCATGCCGGTTAAGCGCAGATGCTCCTCTACCGTCAATTCATCGAACAGCACCGGCGTCTCCGGCACGTAAGCAAATGCGCCGCGATAGCGGTCCGTTTCTTCCTCCAACGTAACGCCATCGACCTTTACCTCGCCAATCTGCGGCTTCATTAAGCCAAGGATATGCTTGATCGTAGTACTCTTGCCTGCGCCGTTCAAACCGATAAGACCTACCATTTCTCCAGCCTTCACCTCAAAGGAGATATCGTGCAGCACAGGTCTTTTGGGGCTATAGCCGCCGGTTAAACCATTTACCTGTAAAATAGGTTCCATCCTATCACCTTCAACATTACAATTTAGTTTTTGCTAGTAAACAGCATACCGAATAATCCGCTTAATATCAAAAAAAAGACATCACCATAAGTGGTGATGCCTCCTTTATCTATTGATTATTTAATTTCAATCGACTTAGCCGTGTTATTATCGCCCTTCACCTGTACATACTGACCAGCTTTTAGCAGCGATGCATCACCGGAAATCGCAACGTTTGGATCAACATTATAAATGAAGACAACGGTTTGTGAATTTTCGACACGGGAGATCGAGATCGTCGAAAGCTTCGCTTGCGAGTTGAACGTAAGTGTATTAATATGGCCAAGCTCCGAGAAGGACGTAACGACAGGAGCCGATTTCGTAACCTCGATGAAGACCACTTTATTAAGGTACGTGCGTACCAGCACTTCATCGCCTGCGCGCAATGCGCTCAAAGGCGCCTTCTTGTCATCGCGGAAAATGAATACATTGGAATCAATTGCAAGAGCCGTTTCGGTATTATCCGCTTTCACGATTGTCAGGCTGCCATTTGCAGGATCTGCTTTCAGCTTGCCCGTAATCGCCTTCGCGTCATGATCCGGCATTTCCGTATCCGTACGATCCAGTAGTGCTGCCAGCTCTGCGCGAGTTACCGGCTGGTTTGGACGGAATGTTTTGCCATGCTTATCTTCATAGCCAGTAATGATCCCTTTCTTAAGAGCGAGGGCTACATAACCGACGGAACCGGCAGGAATTTCTTTCGCATCCTTAAAGTCCAGCTTCGTATTATTGAGAGCCTTTGCCTCATCCTCCAATTTAAGCGCTTTAACTAGAAGGATTGTCGACCACAATCTTGTTGCATTAACCTCCGGTTTAACTTCCGTTTCCGTCTCCGAGAACAAGTCGTTCTCCAAAGCGACAGCTACGTAACCGACTGCCCAAGGATATTTTTTTTCAATTTTGTCAGCGTCTTTGAATTGCAGATCCGTATTCATTTCCTCTGCCGATTCGGCTTGTGCACGAAGACCCATCAATCTGACAGCTGCAGTCAATGTTTCAATGCGGCTAATTTTTTGATTCGGTTTAAACGTGCCATCCTGGTATCCTGTGAATACACCCTTCGACGCTAGTCGCATAATGTATTCCATTGCCCATTTCAGGTCATCTTCATCTTCGAATTTCCATGTTACTTTAATATCATCATCTTTATCTTTGTTATCATTCTTATCCTGCTTGTCCTCTTGACGGCCTTTATCATCATCACGATCTCCGCCATTCCCCTTACCGTTGCCACCATCTGCAAAAGCTGACGTTGCTCCGCCTGCAAGCATTAGCAGCGCAAGCGAGGAAATTGCTGTCTTTTTCCACATTGTTTGTTTCATCAAGAAAGCCACACTCCTTTTTCGATTGCGGGTTTTGCCGCATTTTTACCTTCGCCCATATGGTTCGGGTGAGGCTGATCGATTTAAGAGGGTGGCTGTCAAAAAATAATTTATTGTTCCTTCTCTGCTTCGCGTTTTGCTTTCAACCATTTTGGCGCGCCTTTGTTTTTGCCTTCGCGCTTGCGCTCCACCTTCTTCGGAGCGGGCTTAGCCGCTGGCTTTGGCTTTGGGGCGGCAGCGATGCCTTTGATTGCTGCCTCTGGCTTTGCTTCCTTCACTGCAGAAGGAGCCTCCTTGCGCTCAATCGATCGTTTCGCCTGCTGTACATCCGAACGCTCGGCAAGCTTCGCTTCATGACGAGCCGCAAATGGGCGCGTAGCCTCTCTCAGTTCTTCCTCTGTCAGCAGCTTGCCTCTAAACATCGTCCGTTCCGACAGATCAATGCCGAGCTGCTTCCGGAATTTCTCCATAATAAACAGCTCCTGCGGCGTCACGATTGACACAACCGTACCCGCTCGACCCATCCGTCCGGTACGTCCCGCTCGGTGCACATAATGGTCTGCATCTGCCGCTGGATCTAGATGAATAACGAGCGTCAGCCCTTCAATATCAAGGCCGCGGGCCGCAACATCCGTCGCAAGCAGAAGCTGACAGCGACCATCCCGAAAGCGTGCCAACGTTGCTGCTCGGCGCTGCTTATCGGCATCGCCATACAACGCTTCAACGGTGAAGCCTTCGTAGCTAAGCTTCGATTCCCAGTTCGAAATGTTGTCAGTATCGTTGAGAAATAGAAGTGCGGATGCCGGGTTCAGCAAACGTATGAGTCGCCTAGCCGTATCAGTCTTGTCCCGTTTATCGCTGACGATATAATAATTGTCGATCGTCTGCGAAACGCGGTGCTCCGGCGTAATTTGGATGCGCTCCGGGTTTTTCATCCAGCGCCCTTCAAAGCGTGCCATCTGCTCCGGGTACGTCGCGGAGAAAAATGCAATTTGCCGATCTCGGCCCACGCTGTGCAAAATAATTTCTACCTCTTTCGTCGAGCCGAGCTGGAATACCTGATCCGCTTCATCAATCACGACGTTATTGACGTCATTCAGTCGAAGCTTGCGCAGCTTAAGCAGCTCATGAATGCGCCCCGGCGTTCCGATAACAAGCTGCGGACGAAGCTTCAGCTTCTCCACTTGACGCTTCAGCGCCGCCCCCCCAATCAACTGCTGAACACGAATGTTGATTGGCTCAGCATACGCTTCCGCAACGCGGACGATTTGCATGGCCAGCTCTTGCGTTGGCGCCAAAATAATTGCTTGTATCGCATTCGAATGCGAATTCAGCTTTTGAAGCAGCGGCAGCAAATAAGCAAGCGTCTTGCCGGTGCCCGTCTGCGATCTTGCAGACACATTGCTGCCTCCAAGCAGAATCGGTATCGTCTCCGCCTGCACATCAGTTGGCTCAACTATTCCGTTTGCCGCAAGCTTATTCGCCAGCAGCTCATTAATGCCTATCTCATTCCAAGTATACTTGCTCATTCTTTAATCCTCTCTCATTCAAGCCTTTATTTTCGATTGATCAAACCGCCGAATAACATGTCGATCGTTCGCGGCAGCAATTGATAAAGCTTTATTCCGATTGCTGCTGTGCCCGGCAGGTCCAGCTCAGCCTTCCTTCGTTCAATCAAACGAACAATTCGTTTGACGACATATTCTGGCTTCATCATAAACCAATTCACATTTTTCACGTAAGAGCCAGAAGGATCAGCCAGCGAGAAAAAAGGGGTATCGATCGGCCCTGGATTAACCGCAGACACTTGTATCCCATGCTCGCGGAGCTCCATTCGCAGCGAGTTCGTAAAGCCAAGCACGGCATGCTTCGTAGCGGTATAGCTGGTCGACTTTGCGGTGCCTATCTTTCCAGCCAAGGAAGCGATGTTCACAATTTGTCCGCTGCCTTGCTTCACCATATGCGGGATGACCGCCTTCGTACAGCGAACGATTCCCATATAGTTCGTATCCATCATTTGCTCAAAGCTTTCCACATTCATGCTCATAAAATACTCGAATTGGCCATAGCCTGCGTTGTTCAGCAATACATCTATTTTTCCGTATTTCGCAATAACGGCTTCTACCGTCTGCTTGACCTGCTCGTTATCGGTCACATCCATCTGATAGTATGAATGCTTGCCTTTTATTGCGCCGGAAATCTCTTCAAGCTTCCGGGCGTTGCGTCCCGTCAGCACCGGGATCGCCCCTCGCTCAGCCAGCCTTATTGCCGTTAGCGCTCCGATTCCGCTTGATGCGCCGGAAATAAATATAACTTTGTCTTTTAACATCCAACATCACCCATTTACAAGTTTACTTGATTGGTACTACAGACGCAAAAAAAGCTCCCTAAGGAGCCATTCCTGTGCTAAGATGCGATTAAAACTTGGATGTCAAGCTCTCCGATACCTTCCATAATGAGCGGAATCGTTAGCGCCTTCTGTGCGGCAAAGCCTGCTGATTGAGCAGACTGAATTACCTTCGGCGGCGTAATATCTACTCTTACCCCTTGATTAAACAGCATCGTGCTTGCATTTCCGCTGATCATGTTGCCAAGCTCAGAAATAGCACTCTTTACGATTTCGTCGATTTCAGAGATAACGTATCCTCCCATCATTGCAGAAACCATTTTCATAGCTACTTCCTCGCTAAGCCCGAATACAATGTCACCGTTCATTTGTCCATTGAGTCCAATTTGAATCCAAATATAGTTCTCTACAAACTTGATATCCTTAAGACCTAGTTCTCCAGTCGCAGGACGTATTTGAACGACTTGCTCAATCACGATTTTTGCGGATTCAAGAAACGGGTTAATGTATTCTGCCTTCATAATGAAGATACGCTCCTTTTCGACAAAATTCGCGATTTGTCTTGTTTAATTTTTATTATACTTAATTCACTAGGACAAGTATACTATAAATAAATAATATACATCTAAAGAACTATATTTTTTTATTGAAAATTGTAGAATGATGATAGGAATGGAGGTGGCTCTTCTATGCCTAACGTATGGGCTCATTTTATATTTGGACAGCAAGTACTAGAAAAGCTTGGCGAAAGTGAGCTTCTGCAAACCGATGAGCAAAAAAACATATTTAATATGGGCTGCCAAGGTCCTGATTTTTTATTTTACCATCGTTTTTTTCCGTGGCAGCGCAGCTTAGCTCTTAATCGCCTCGGCACAGAAATGCATAATCGAAATTGCGGTCCTGTGCTCGTCGAAATGCTGGATTGTGTCAATGGCCGAACAGCCTGCCCTAAACGCCCTGATTCCTCCATTCTATATATGCTCGGCTTTACCTTGCATCACATTCTTGACCGGAACCTGCATCCATACGTCTTCAGCAAATCAGGCTTTCGCAAATGGGATCATCAACGGTTTGAAATTATGATGGATACTGTAATCGCTAAGAAGCTGTGGGGCATCGATACGTGGAAAAATGCAGTATGGAAGCATATCGATACGAAGGGGGCTTTTCCCCCTCCGATAGTAGACGCTTTCGAATCTGTAGCTGCAGCCTATTATGCGGAGCTGGCCCTGCAAATTCGCCGCGAGGATTGGAACCAAGCCAACCGCGATTTCACGGCGGCGCAGCGCTTGTTCCATGATCCGACAGGCATTCGACAAAAATTGACCTTCGGTCAAATTGAGCCATTCGTGTACAAAAGAGGCGCGCAGCCCTTTGATGTATTGAACGAAGCGGAGCAGCCTTGGCTTGATCCGGTAGATGGCAGCACCTATCACCATATGAGCGTATGGTCGCTATGGGATAATGCCATGTCCGACGCTCTTGAAGTGATAAGCGCAGTCCTTATATGGTTAAGGGCTCATGAGAGGCCTCAGCATACGAAGGAGGATCGCATCCATGTCCGGCAGCTGCGTGAGGAAGCCATCGCTTTAATCGGCAACCGCTCCTACGAGACTGGCCTTGATTGCGATTCAGGTGCCGCGATTGGCTTTGCGGATACGGTTTGGGCTGATCAGCCCGGCATTACGAAGGCTCCTTAGTTGGTTTAAGGAGCCTCCTTCCCTTATCTATATGAATGAAGCGGGACTAAACTGCTTTAATTGTCAGGCTTCTTCGATAGCGAAGCCTGATCAACCGCAGTCGCTCATACAAAACATCGACAGGCCTATTGAGCTGAGAAGCTTCCGATGAACCGTATACCTGCTGCAATACTGGCTTCAAATACTTATCGCCTACTTGCGTAAGCGCCTCCCAAACAAGCTGCTGCTCATCTTCCGGAACCTCAATAAGCGCCCTCGTAATTAGCGAGTCGAGATTATAGCCCTCCAGCTCGAGCTGCTCGATCCGGTCCATCAGCTCGCGCCTTGACAGCTCTAACTCCGCACCTATCTGCTCAAGCGTCCCGCCATCCTGCGCCGTTGTCAGTATATGTTTTTTGGCTTGCTGTCGGTCCATCTGTGCTTTATATTTGGTTTCCTTCTGTTTGTACAGCCACTGGGTGTACGCCGAGTAATCCAGCTTCTCTTCCACCCATTGCAGCGGGAAGTCCGTTTCGCGGTTTGCCTCATTCGTGATCTCAAGCACTTCAAGCCCATAGGAGGCATGCTTGGAGCTTCCCCAGCCAGGTATTTGTGCGAGCTCTTCTGCCGTCTTCGGTACAAAAGCGCTGATCATCCACAAAATGCGATTGGTTGCGATAAGATAAGCCGAACGTTTCTCTGCCACCGCTTTGGAACGGCGCCATTCGCGAAGCGCTTGAAAGAGCTCTTGATTGGCATGCAGCTCTCCATAGCATTGCAGCATCATTCCGAAGCTTCCTGACGAAGTGCGGCGATCATCCAGCATGCCGTCTATAAGCGGTGTATAGCCTTCACCCATCACCCTTGCTATGCCATGCCGAAAGGCTATGATCATTTCCTCCCACGATGTGCCTTCAAACCAGGTTTGCGGGTTGCCGCTGGCCTCTTCTCCCTCTACCCATAGAACTGCCCATATGCCCTGACGCTCGCATATAGAAAGCTGCGCACTCACGATATGATGATCATCGCCAGGCTTCTCGAACGTGTTCATAAAAACGATTTGCATGTTTGCCTCAATCCTCCAATAAGTAGATATAATTGCGAATGTATTGAACGGCTGAGGAGTGCCAGAAAACAAAAAAAGCACCTCCTATGCCTAGGGCATAGGAGGTGCTTTCCTCTCACGTTCAATGATTCGATTGCTTTCATGCTATCATAATGATTTCTTTATTACAAGTATTTTGTTGTTGTATAATGATTGTAATAATGGAGTGGAGGCTATACAATATGCTGTTGCCAGATTTTGATTTTATGTCCGATTCAACCGAAGAAACATCTACAAGATATGTAACATTTATCGGCCCAAGCTTGAAGCGCTTTGACCTTGCCATCACGTCTACCAGCCGTTTTTATGGCAAGAAGCTGATAACCGATTTGCAATTCGGCAAAACAGCCATTATCGGCCCCGATGACTTGGAAGAAGAGGGCTACCTTGAATATACGTTTAAGCTGACGGAGGAAGAAGCCGCCGAGCTCGCTCAATTCTTATACTTTGTTGTCGGAACTGTGCATTTTACCGATTAATCAGGGTACACTGAAATGGTAATACAATACCATTTCAGGAGGAGTTTACTGATGGATCGGTTTATTCATGAGAATCGCCAGCCGTATACAGATGTATCGACAGTAGAATCGCAGCGTAACGATCTAATACCGGAGGAGTTCCCGGATGGTCCTTATGGCTCTGACCTGCGGATGGAATCTTTAGGCAAGAGCACCCCATGGCGTATTGACCAGCGGTCGCCGAACCGCTTCGACTACGAGAATCGATCCCTTCATGCGGATTTGCCGCGCGAGTATCCTGGAGAGGACGAGTACGGCCATACTTTTCCGGAGGTACTTGACGAACCATAAACGACAAGTTAAGCCCTTGGCTTTGCACGCAGGATGCAAGCAAAGCCAAGGGCTCTTTTTTTCATTGCAAAGCTTGATCCGGATAAGCGATTATCGCACACTGCTCTCCATCCCATGTATCATTCATTCATTATGCTGGGTTAAGCTCCAGGTCATCCTCTTCGTCGCGATTAAACGCTTCACGATCGAATTCACCTTCGGAGTTCGCTACAAGCAGCGCCGTTACCGTAGTGCCCGTTGCGTTGACTGCTGTACGGCCCATGTCGATCAAGGATTCCACAGCTACAACCAGCGCAATACCTTCAAGCGGAAGTCCTACCGCCGTCAGAACAACTGTCGTCGAGATCGACGCCGGACCAGGCACGCCTGCGACACCGATCGAAGAAATTACACTTACAAGAACGATTAGGACATAATCCGTTGCAGAGAGAGAAATGCCATAAACTTGAGATACAAATACCGATACGACAGCCGGCCACACACCGCCGCAGCCGTTAAAGTTCATCGTCGCGCCTAACGGTGCTACGAAGCTGGCGATTTTTGGCGATACGCGAAGTCGTTTCGTAATAACCTCGAGATTGATTGGAAGCGTAGCAAAGCTGCTTCGCGTCGTAAAGGCTACCGCTACGGTTGGATAAGCCTTTCTAAAAAATTTCAATGGATTTACCTTCGCAACGAACGACACCAGACCGCCGAATACGAATACAAAATGAATGATTAGCGCAATATAGCTTACTGCAATCAGCATCGCAAGCGGCTCAAGCGTTTCCCAGCCGTATCTTGCTGCCATAACCGCAATCAACGCGTATACGCCATATGGCGTGAAGCGAAGAACAAATTTAACAACTTGGTGCATAATGACTGTCGCCGATTGAATGAATGCTTTAAACGGCTGCACCGAATCCGGATTTTTTGCTCCAACCTTAACGATGGCAATAGCAATAAATAGGGCGAAAATAAGGATTGGCACTACTTTCCCGTCCGCAGCATCGCTAATTGGATTGGAAGGCACTTGATCTAAAATAACTTTGAAGAAGCTAGGAACCTCGCGAGCCTCGAAATTTTCAGGCTTCGTTAATTCAAATCCTGCACCTGGGTTAATAACGGATGCCACAAGAAGTCCGATAATGGCCGCTACCCCGGTTGTCGCTAAAAACCAGCCGATCGTCTTTACACTGAGCTTGCGCAAAAACTCAATGTTCGTAATCGAGATAATGCTGTTGATAACGAGAACAAAAACGAGTGGTATGACGATCATGCGAATAAGATTGATATAAATGGAACCGATTGTGCCTACGCCTTCAGTATCCAGCTTGAAATTGTTAAAAATCATACCAGCTACAAGGCCAAGCCCAAGCGCGATTAGCACCCTTGTTCCGAACCCTACCCGTTTCTTCGCCAAGAAGTAAAGTCCGCCAAGCAGCACGGCCGAAACAAGCAATGTAATCCAGTTTGTTTCAAACGCTGTTAATAAATTATTTTCCATAATAAAACTACCATCCTCTCTGTATAATCCATATAATTGTATAGCACATATGAACTTTGAAATTAATAAAATCATAATTCCGATAGAATTACTACGCTTTACTTGAAACAATATATCATCGTTAATTAATGGGTGTCAATATGATTTTTTCATTCCAATCTTTGGAATATTTGTTCTACTTGAGTTCTTTCGAGATTCTATAATATACTCCGACAACGTTGATCTATTCGTAACTTTAGCCAGCACATCAAAAAAAAGACGCCCTACCATCCCGGCGATAGCCGGTTGATATGCGTCTCTCTTCCATTTTAACTTTCTAGTAACAACTTCATATCTTATAAGGCTTTATAGCTGCTAATTCAGGTTACCATTAGGCTTCCACAATTTTATAATTCGGTTTTACGTTGTTGAAATCTTTGTTCTCCCCGCTTACCATCAAGCCCATGCCCCAATCGAAATGGGTATTCTCCGTTGGAACATCCGCAGCATCACGATATTGGAATAGAATATTTCTGCGCGTTCTTTCGCTGCGGTTCACATCCGAGCCATGAATGGTCAAGTAGTTGAAGAACAACACATCCCCCGCCTTAGCCGGACATGGTGTTCCGGAAGAGATCGGATGCTCCTTATGATTAAGGTAATGCTTGCCCACATGCGGGAGCGGACCCTGCAGATGCGATCCCGGGATGACAGCTAAACACCCATTCTCCTCATCGGCATCATCAAGATGAACGCTGGCGGCCAGCATAGAGTGATCGCGATGCGGAAAGTAAGGGTAATCCTGATGCATCGGGAATGCTGCACCGTTCGCTGGCGGTTTTACAAGCATTTTGGAATGGTGAAGCTGTACATTGGGGCCGATGATTCCATTTAGCGCTGCTACCATATTCGGATGTATGACGGCGCGTGTGAAGGCAGCATCATGGTAATGCACATCATGGAATCCTTTCAGCACAAGCTTCTTGAGCTGATCAGGCGGCAGGAAATCACCTTGCCACGCATGGTTTTGTTCGCCCTGGGCTGCTGCCGCTCGCTGGATGATACGCTCGACCGCGGCTCTCATTTCCAGCACCTCCTGCTCGTTAAATACGCCTCTTACCAGCAGGTAACCATTTTCTTTGTAAAATTGCACGTCCTCGTTGACGATCATGTTCATTCTCCTTATCATATAATTAGTTTGAATATGGTTTAATTATAGATAGGATATAGTGATTTCGTATTTGCCTGCCGAGGACAACTTTTTGCACAATTACGCCATGGGAGCTGATCGTTTATATGTACAATTGGCCTAAAAGCGAAGAACGACTAAATCGATACGCTCGCTTACTGCAAGGCGAGAGCTTAACCATTCATGTCTATTACTGGGGGACGGTGCAGAATCTTGCCACAAATGCTGTACATAAGCATTCCTTTTTTGAGGTTTGTTACGTAGCTGGCGGAACGGGATTTTATGAGGAGGGGGGAGTCGCTTATCCATTGCATGAGGGTGTTCTTTTTTGCTCGCGTCCTAATATACGCCATCAAATTCGGAATGTCGACCAATTGGATTTATTGTATGCGGCTTTTGAGCTCGATGAGAAGCTATCGAAGCCGGATGAATTCGACTTTTATAATCACGCCTTAAACACCGGGCCCATATGGATGGAGAACCAGCAGCATTCCCCGACAGCAGAAATTTGGCGCTCCTTGCTCATTCCAAGCGACGAATGCTTCGCCGTGCCGATTGCGGTGCTGCAGCAGCTCGCGCACGCATTAATTTTGACGTTTCCTACTATCGTAGGCGGAAAGAACCGAAGCTCGGAAACCATTTTACCCGCTTCCAATGCGGCTATTCTCATAAGCAGAGCCAAGCTGTATATACGCGATAATCTAGGAGGCGCTATTACCCTCTCCGAGGTTGCCCGCTATATCAACGTGTCGGAGCGGCATTTGTCTAGGCTGTTCTCCCAAAGCGTGCATGAATCGTTCTCCATGCTCGTTAGGCATGAACGAATACGCGCGGCTGAGCAGCTGCTTTCGCAAACGGCTATTCCGATCAAGACAATTGCAGAGCAATGCGGCTTCTCGTCGGTTCATTATTTCTCTAGAACGTTTGCCGAAGCCAAGGGCATTCCTCCGGCCGCCTTCCGGGTGGCAAGCCGCCGAAGCAGCCGCCATGAATAGCTAGTATTGACCGCTCACAGATCATGAATCGTAATTTCGCTTCGAACCATAAAGCGGGCATTAACGCCTGCTTGACCGATACCTTTTGAAATATAAAAGGCTCCGTTCTGATCGGTATGCAGCCCTTTGTAGATCCCTTTAGCGGAAAGCGGGCCTTTGGGCTTAAACGCAAAAAAGAACGGCACGTTCAGCTGCTTGCCATGCAGATGACCGGCCATCAAATAATCGTACGGGCGCTTAATAATAAGAAGCACATTCGGGTCATGAGTGATGACTATCGTTGGCTTGCTGCTGTCGATCCCCTTAAAGGAAGGACGGATGCGGCTGTGATGCGTGCAATCATCATCAATGCCGACAAGCTGAAAATCATCAAGCACAATGTTTTCATTCCGGAGTAATGGAATGCCATGCGCCTCAAACAGATCAAGCAGTCGCTTCAGGCGCGGGAGCTCGTAATCATGATTGCCTAGCACCGCAAACACGGGAATGCCGCAACCCGCAATCACCTTAAGATAATAGCCCACGCGCGGGAGGTAACGTTCCTTGTAGGTGTAATCGCCAGTGAGAAAAATATAGTCCGGCTTAGCCGCCTCGATCTCCTCCCGAATGCGCTTCGCGCTTATGCGCAGCCGGTCTACATGCAAATCGCTAATTTGCAATATGCGTTTGTTGATGCCGATGGAATGGCTGATCTTTTCGATTTTGAGCCACTGGGTTGGGAAAATAAAGAGCAGGTATACGAGAAGCACTAATGCTGCCAGTGTTAGTATAATAGCCAAATACGCCCTCCTAATCGGTCATTCTACTTTAGTCGTTGTTTTGCGCTGCAATTCTAAGTATATAAAAGATGCAGCTATAAAGCTACTTGCAGCTGATTGCCCAGCAAGCTGCTGAACAGCCCCTTCTTATCCTCGGCGAGCATGAGGAAATGGCCTGCCTGCACGATTTTCCCATTGTCCAGAACGATAACCTGATCCGCATTCCGAATAGTCGTCAGCCGGTGGGCAATGACAATGACCGTCATTCTTCCCTTCAGCCGCTCAATCGCTTCTTGTATCTTGGTCTCGTTTAAGCTGTCCAGCGCGCTGGTCGCTTCATCGAGAATAAGAATAGACGGCTTTCTTAATATCGCTCTAGCCAAAACGAGCCGCTGCCGCTCACCGCCGGATAATCGTATGCCACGATCACCGATGACCGTGTTTAAGCCTTGCGGGAGCTTGCGCGTAAATTCAGCGGCAGAGGAGAACTCCATCGCTTCCCACATTTGCTCTTCGCTTGCAAGCGGATCGATCATCAGCAAATTATCTCTAATCGTTCCATGAAAGAGAAACGGCTCCTGCGGAACATAGCTGATTGATCTTCTAAGCGACAATAGCTCCGCACCCGACAGCGCCTTGCCGTCAAAGAGTACTTGGCCGAGCTCCGGCTTCATTAGTCCCATCATCAGATCGATTAGCGTGCTTTTGCCTGCGCCTGATTGGCCTACGATTGCGGTCATGCTACCCGCAGCAATCCGCAAATTTATCGCTTCGAGTGTGAAACCGTGCTGCTGCTGATCATAACGGAAATATACCTGCCGACATTCCAGCTGCTGCTCAAGCTTAAGCGGTAAAATATGCTCTCCGCCTAGCTCATCCACATCCATCAATTCCTTAGCCGCGTTGCAATCCTCCTGGAGCTCCATTAACGCTTTGAAGGCAGGCAACGATGATGCAATTTGCTCCATATTCGCTTGTATTCCTGTAAAACGAGGCCAGAGCCGCGAGAATATTACCATAATAAGCAGCAAATAGCCGCCTTGGTTCTGAAAGAGCAGTACTGATCCAAAAACAAAAGCAGCAATCATTATAGCTGAAAACAGCTTGTAAAGGAGCTGCGAATTACTTCGCACCTTCGAATTTTCATACCGTTCATGCGCGATCTTCTCGGACCAATCCAGCAGCCAGCGATAGCGGGACGATTCAAGCAGATTGCTTTTTATATCCTTCATGCCGTTAAAGTGATCGGAAATGCCAGATAAATAGTTTTGCGCCAGCTCTGTCGTGACGGCGCCTATTACTCTGGATTGCTTAATAAATCTTCTTGAGAGAAACGCTACAGCGAGTCCGCAGCATAAAACGAACAAGGTCATTTTGACCGATAAAAATAAAGCTAATCCGATTTGAATAATCGTAAAGGCAACGGAGGCGATCATCTGTAAAAAAAGAAAGGCTCCGTTCGTGACGCGAGCAAGCTCGCCGGTTAACGAATTAATGAGATCCGTCTTCCTTCTCTTCATAAAGAAGCCCCAATTCACTTGCAGCAGCGCCTTATAAATTTCTAATCGTATTTGATTCACAAAGCCCGTATGGATTCTAATTTCCCTTAAGCTTAAATTGCGTCCAATTATGCCTTGCGCGGCAACAAGCAGTATGAATAGGGCTAAAATAATGAATAGCGCTCTTTCTTTAGGAAGCTCTTGCAGCGTTGTTAACAAATGAAGACCGGGGATTGAAGCCAGTGGAATATCTACAATGCCAATCACACTAAGCAGCGGAGCTAACAATAGAATGCCTGCGCCGTCCAGAAGACCAACGAGCATCATCCCGAAGAGATTTATGTAGAGCACCTTGCCGCCGTAGGCATGCAGCTTTCTGAAGAAATATAATAGATGATTCATCGCTTCATCACTTTCCGTATTTAATAATGGACTACCTTGGCAAAAATGCCAGTCACAGCAAAGCGATCCATCTCTTCCGCGCCTGTAACGTACAGGGAGCCGCTTCGCAGCCAGGCGTGCGCAATCAGCTTCCCCGCCTCGTCCTTCGCCGTTCCGAGATATAACGTGCTGCTGATGCCTCGTCTCTCCAGCATCTTCATGCCGGCTAGCGCACGAGCCAAGCATTTGCTGTCCCAGGGCGTATGGCTGCTTGCAATCTGAATGGCGTGGCGTATATGGACAAGCGATTGTCTGTGATCAGCCGATGTCTCGCTCTCCGTTTCTTTCATATATTGACCCAGCGTTGGCGCAATCTTCGAGAATGGCTGGTAGATAATCCGAATTCTGGCCCAGCCGAGGAGCAGGGTTGCTTCAATTAGCAGGAGGACGGTCTTGAAATCCAAAGAAAGCAAAGCTCGCAATCTCATCATTTTTCCCATAGGCTCACCGCCTATCTATTCTTTAATATGAATAAGTCGCTCTTCTAACAGGTGGGTAAGAAAGGACAGCACCTGCTCCTCGCACATTTCTTTTGCCACATCAAATTGCTGCAGCAGACCCTCTACCACTTGCGATATCGTAACAGGCTGCTTAATCAAATCCCAAATTTGGCTTCCCATAACGCCAAGATTGTAATATTTTCCATTCTCAATGCTCAAGATGACCTTCTCGCCCCCCATATCGCTTACAATATTGTTCTGGTCTTGCACGATGAGCTGCTCCATCAATAATGCTTGAATCGTAATGGCTTGGCTTTTTGTCATAGGTTATTCCTCCGCGGATATCGTATTTAATATGAGTTCTACGAGCTGTGGTGCCGTAAAGCCATCAGCCGGTCTTACCAAACGATAGACTGGCAGCTGAGATGCGAGCGAGGCTGAGAGTGTAAAATGCCACCGCGTGAGATCCATCTTTTGCACCAAAAACTGCCGATAGGTATGCTGGAACAAAATATCCAGACGCTCTAGCTTCTGAATCGGATGAATGAGAGCTTCGGCTGTATCTGATTCCGATTTCACAAGCTCGAACACGGCTCCGAGCGGCATTGCGCTGTTGCAGAAGTTGGCCTCGACCGGGATGCAATATTTATTTTCCCTGCCGTAAATCGCACGAAGCTCCTCATTATTTACGCCGAAGGCATCCAGGCTTTGCTGCCAGAGCTTCTGCTGCGGGTATGCCGGTATTACGAGCGGCGCTTGCTCCGCTGAGAATGGTGACACCGCAATGACATCATCGCTGAGCAGCGGGTAGCCTTGGTTCATGAGCGCCGACGCTAACGTTGATTTGCCCGCGCCTGAATGACCTACAAACGCATAGGCTTTGCCATTAATCGCGATCGCACTCCCGTGCAGAGGATAAATGCCGCGCTGCAGAAGCACAGCACCGATACAGGTGCCAAGCACGTATAACCGGATCAGATCCTCATCGGCTCCCTCAGCAGGAGAAATGGTGATCCGATTGCCGTCTTCGATTCGAAATAACGCTGCTTCCGGCATATTTACCGTAACGTTGCGATCCTCCACAACAAAGTCATAAGGCTCCAGCAAAACGGTATCTTTCAAATCGCGATCGATAATGATCTCCAAATCGAATCGCTCACCGATGGTATCGATAGGGGCTAGCTCAGGCAATGGCAGCTCGCTTTCAATCGCAAGTCCAAATGCGCTGTACGCCATCTTCGTCTTCGTTGCCGTCAATGTCCTCACTCCATCAATCTCTTGATAAAAGCTAGAAAGCCCTTATACACCTTATGTATAAGGGCTTCCTTCACCAATCGAATCCATAATGCCTTAGCTAGTAAAACGTGGCTTATCAGAATTTTGGCCAGGTACATAAGCCTCATCTGTGAACGGACCGTTTGTCGTGGAAGCCGCAGTCATATGTACATGAAGGACCTCTAGCTCAGGTTTAATCCATTGTTTTTTCGTTTGCATATCTTGTCACCTCCCTTCAATTGAATTTTTTCAGAAAGCGAAATACGATAAGGCTGCGCATTAACAATCTATAATTCGGATCAACCGCATGCCTCGGCTGAGCGCCTTCCTCTAGCCTCGACAACGCCGATCGGATTACCTTGCCATCAACAAACTCCATAAATAAGCGATCTTCACTCATTTGCCGCAGCTCATCCTTAAATGCTTGCCATCTGGGAAGCATGCGATGAACCCAATCTGCTCCTTGTACTCCATGCGTGCGCTGATTAAGCCTCACCTGATCGGGCAGCAGCTTATCGGTAGCACGCCTGATTAGAGCGCGATCCATCCCATTCTGGACGTATTGGCTCTCCGGCAGCGACAAGCAAAACCGAATGACTCTTGCATCATTAGTCGGGTCGCGCTTCCAAAGACCATGTCTAAGCGACAGCTTCGTCGAGAGCGTATTGCCTGCGTTCCAGTGAAATACTTCATCGAAATGGCTTTTTCTTTCCTCGTACACATTCTTTGCCGCAAACCATCCTGATTCATCGATGCCATGCTCGCCGAGCCGATTAAACACATCGGTCTTCCTCGCGAATTCGGGATGGATAATCATCGGATAATGGTATGAATCGTGGGAAGGCCTAAGCTGATCAATAAGCGGAAATGCTGCCCGGCTGACGTTAGAGAACACATGCGCTCGGCCAGAGCCGATATTAAGGCTGTACTGACGCATTTCCCGAAGCAGCCTAACCCATTTCATTTTTTTGAGCAGCGTTGCGTAGTAAGGAATGGCAGCTCCCCAAGAGATCGATAGATTGCCTCTACCTCCATTAAGAAGCACGCCAACTCCCTGCTCCTCCGCCTTCTCGAACATGCCTCTCATCCAGAAGGAATTCTCAAAAAACTTATAAGGCATTTCCATAATATTTAGAAATCCGTCGATTTCGGAGTAGGAGTCTCTCCCTTGAAAATCGAGATAATGATCCTCTATCCCCCCGATATGCTCGACAGTCGATTCAATAAGCGGTCTTTCATTCGGCATCATATATTTCGCTGTGTAGTCGATAAAGTCGGATGTCGGTACATAGCTGAACGTATGCAGCCTTTTATTTTGCTGGCGCAGCGCCCTTGAGGCGAAACTTACGATCGAACCGGAATCCAATCCTCCGCTGAGCTGTGCTCCAACGTGGCGATGTGTCCGCAGCCTGGAAGAAACGGCTTGGTCGAACACCTCTTGGAACGCCTCTACATATTGACCATCCGTTTTGAATCGAACGCGTTCACCCGATCTAAACTGATAATATCTTGCTACGACTATCCGATCATCCTTGATCGTAATACTATGAGAAGGCGGCAGCTGCTCGATATTGCGGTAGACCGTTGTCGAGGCATCCGCTACGTCCACCATGCCAGCGATTGCTAGAAACTCGGCAAGCCATTGCTCATTCAGCATGCGCCCCGTTCCAGGCAGCGCGAGCAGCGGCTCAATCGTTGTGCAAAAGGCAAACCGTTCCGCATTCCGGTGATAATACAACGTGCGGCCGCCCGAGAAATCCCTAGCGCCAAACAGCTTGCGATTTCGGCGATCCCAGATTATAAATGCAAAGTCGCCAACCAAATATGCAGGCGCTTGTTCGCCCCATTTCTCGTATGCAAGCAAAACCAGCTCATTATCCGGCATCCCTCTCCGCCGATGCTGTTCCACCTGCAGCAGGCCAAACAGCTCTTCACGATTGTCAATGATCGCATCCGCGGTTATGACCAGCCCTCTTTCTGTATCCACATAGGGATTGCGCTCGCCTACTGATTCAGGAGTAATCCACTGATTATGGCAGCCTAGAAAAATATGATCCTCATGCCAGGCCTGAGCCGCATCACAAGGATACTGAGATAATGCCTCCATTAAGGAGCCGCCTTGCTTCCATGCATGACTTCCTTGATCGGTTAGAAAAACGGCTGCAATGGCGCTCATCGATTCCTCCGGCTGGACATCGAAATTGTTCGATATGAAGAACAGTTTTCGAAAATCAATTAATGAATTTGTAGTTCTTTATAAAGAACATATTTGCATATTACACCTGATATTTACCTTTGTCAATCAATTTTTCAACGATATATTGCAAATAATCGCAAGCTTTTGTTCTTTATTAAAAACAACTTGTCGATTTCTCACTCCCCTATCCTTTTGCTCCAAAACCGACTTGCCATAGAACAAAATCAAGCTGATTTTCAACCAAAAATATCCACTTATTCACGATAATAAGTGGATACTATTAGAGGAAATAAAAAATAAATGATGATAAAGTTTACTAGCTTTCGCAATTAACAATTTTTCGTTATAATAGTAGTTGTCTACAACGATGTGATAACGGAGGAGTTTCTTATGATCGGAGAACGTATTCAGATGCTGCGCAAGAGAAAAGGCCTTTCCCTAACCGAGTTATCTCAGCGGGCAGGCGTCGCAAAATCTTACTTAAGCTCCATTGAACGAGGGCTCCAGCAAAATCCTTCGATTCAATTTCTCGAAAAGGTAGGCGCGGTTTTAAACGTAACCGTTGAAGAATTTCTCAATAATGACGAAAAAACTGATCGCACCCCCGATCACCTTGACAATGAATGGGCTGACTTAGTTAGAGAGGCAATGGCCTCTGGCGTAAGCAAGGATCAGTTTAAAGAGTTTTTAGAATTTAATAAATGGAAAATTAAGCGCGAATAGCGCTTTTTCCGCTTTTATACAGCAGTTTCCTGGATATCATCCTTCTTGCTTTCCTCTAGGCATAGCAGTACCTTCCGCACATCTTCCTTACTAAACCCCAAAGAACGTGCATTCATGATTAATGCTACCCACTCCATATCCAAGTCCTGATTGTCATTTGAATTTATAAGTACCATTTGCCCATGTCCCCCATTCATTTTGGGACGGTTGCACCACTGACTCCATGCGTTTAAGGTGCCCAGATACTAAACGCATTTCAACGTCTCCCTATGCTTGTCATTCACTTATAGCTGTATTATAAATCACCAATATTGCGCATGCTGTCGCTTCATGTCTTACAAAAATGATAGATAAATACATTTTTTGTCGAATGCTTTCAAGCATTGTTAAAGGAAATAGAATTTATGTACTATACTTCGTTAGGTCTGATCAGCTAGCTTTGAATATGGCATTCCCCCTACTGCGCCGCTTCTATGTAAGCCGCCGCCGCCAGCTCAGCCATCAAATAAGGCTCTTCTTCAAAGCCGTTCGGATTCGCATATTGCCACCGCCACGAGTCTCTGCACATCTCTTCAATGCCTCGGACAGCAGCCCAATTCAGCTCTTCATTCGCCTTATGCGTATCCGCATAGCAAATCGCAATATCGCCCGGCCTGCGGTCAACAATTGCATACGGAATGCTGCGCCCGGATACCTTCTCGAATGCAGCGATCATCTCCAGCACGCTATAGCCGCGGCCAGTACCAAGATTGTAAGTATCTACGCCCGATTTAGTCATGATCTTCTTCAACGCCTGCACATGTCCCAGCGCCAAATCGACGACATGGATATAATCCCTTACGCCAGTGCCATCTACCGTAGGGTAGTCACTGCCAAAAACGTTCACCTGAGCAAGCTTTCCAACTGCTACCTGCGTGATGTAAGGCATTAAATTGTTTGGAGTGCCATTCGGATTCTCACCAATCCTTCCGCTAATGTGGGCGCCTACCGGATTAAAGTACCGCAGGATCGAAATGCCCCATTCCTCATTCGATACGGCTAAATCTTGCAAAATTTGCTCCAGCATAAGCTTCGTCCTGCCGTAAGGATTCGTCGCGCCTAGCGGCGAGCCTTCTGCAATAGGAACCTGCTCCGACAAGCCGTACACCGTAGCAGAGGAGCTAAACACTAGTTTATGCACGCCAAATTTTTTCATGACCTCACATAGGATTAAGGTGCTCGTAATATTTGTATGGTAATAGGACAATGGCATTTGAACCGATTCGCCAACTGCCTTAAGGCCTGCAAAGTGAATGACCGCATCAATCGAATGCCTAGCAAATACGCCCTCAAGCCCGCCGCGATCCATGAGGTCCATTTTGTAAAACGTAAAGGTTTTGTTCGTAATTTCTGCGACTCTGTTTAATGAGATATGGCTGCTGTTGGACAAATTATCGACGATAACGACCTCATATCCCGCTTCAAGAAGCTCCACGCATGTATGACTTCCGATATAACCTGCACCGCCAGTAATTAAAATCGCCATTTCATTATCCCCTCTCAAATATTCATTATAAGAAACATAATAATTCTTAATTAAGAACATGCTATCAAATAAATTCCCTGCATGACTTACAAGCTGCAGGGAAGTATTTTCTGAATCCGCTTCTAAAGTTAGGCGCTGCCTAGATCCGTATTATCCTCTAAACGGACATATGGTGCTGTGCCGGTTACGGTTACCCCTTTAAATACAGACTTCGCGACGATTGCCGACTGATTTTGACGCAGCCAGTTGAAGTTGAGTTTGGTATTATCAAAGTAGGAGCTCGAGATAATTGCCTTTTTCGCATTGTCAGCTTTTCCAACAGAGGCATTTACAAAAGTAGATCCCGTCACAAGCGAATTTCCGTCCATTACGATTCCTAGATTTTGAAACAGCCCGTTGCGGAGAGTAACCTGCCTCGTATACTTCGCATCATTTGAGCCAAGCTGAATATCGGTATTGCCTAAAAGCGGAGTCTTAGCCCGAATAAACTCACTATTGCTTACATGACTGCCTTCAAACCTAGCGGAGCCTTCAATGAGCGTCAGTCCATTTACGATGTTCGGGCGACCCGCATAATCTTGTGGAACCAATATCGACAGATCGTAGTTTTTTACGGTTATATTCTCGAGTACAGCACCCGCAGCAAGCAGATTAAAGTTCGGTGCAAGCGTGTTATTCGGGCGCCAATCCCGCTCCACCGTTATATCGGCTAAATAGCATCTTCCGTAATTATATCGGCTGACATTAAATCCTGGTGTCCCTGCATCCGTAAGGACGACCGGCGCGCCTCCCAGCGACTCGGAAACCTGAAAGCCGAGTGAAGTAACGTTAACGGTGTAATACATCTTATCGACGCTGATTCCAGTCGGAACCTTACCGATCCATTGCTCAAACGATACTTGTGCTCCATTGCCCACGCCATGCGCCGTTTTAAACGTGAAGGTGCCTGCAGCAGCATTTACGGTTGGCGATCCAAAATAGCCATATAAGCTTGAGCCATACACCGAGCCATCCTTGACCTGACAATCCCGAACGACTGCTCCCCTTACATCCAGCAGCTTTAAATTCCCATTTTGAATAACGGCCCCGTTCACGAAGTTATCGCCTTGTACCCATAGCTCGCACCCATTAAATGAATTATTGACATATTTGACATTCGGAAAATTCGGATTCGAGCTCACTCCGCCAACATTAGCGCCTTCAAAGGTATTTCCGTCCAATAAGACATTGGTGCCGTCTGCATTAACAAAATGGCCGCGCACGTTATTATAAATATAATTATCTTCGATATGAATGCGGTAGTTCAGCTCCAGCCCGTTAGGACGATCAGCTCTTTTGTAAGGAATATTGGTCTCGCTATACATGGATTCGAGATCGATGCCGAACATAGGTGGCGTACCGTTTCTAAAATTTGTCGTTACTCCGTCGTCGGCAAATCCGATATGATGAATCTTATTTCTGAAAATATGAGTATCGTTTGACGCGCAGATGGAAATTCCTTGTCTTCTGCAATGATGGATATGACAGTCATGAATAAGAACATCCTGACCCATTTGCTCCTGTGTATATAAAGCGGGATCAAGCTGATACTGCTCATAACCGGTTAAGATTCCATCTCCTGTACAATCCGAAATTTCCATATGTCCGATTTCGATATGATTGGAACCAAAAGAGCCAATTCCATAACCGCTTTCATGCGTATAAAATGAATTATCGACCTTGGCCCGAATATCAGCAATTTGACTATCGGTTAAGGGCGATGTAAGCGGTATAGCAAATATCATTTTATTGTTTTTGCTCAAATCTTTATTTTCATTAAGGAACCATCCTCTTCCTCCTGAGCTGGCAGGTGCAAAAACACCGTTCGTCCGAGATCCAACAAGCGTGTTTTTCGAAATGGTATCTTTATATTGATAGAATTGATAGCCTGTTGCGGCCACACCCGGTATGCTCCACAGTCTGAAGCTAGCAAGAAGGCCAGGGTTTGCATAACGGTCAATGGCCTCGCTGCGTATCCAGTTCGGGTCATTATTAAGCGTACCATCAGCATTTACGCCGCCTCTGACGAACTTCACCGCAATCTCGTATATATGCTCCTTCTTGTCGCCTACTAGCTTGCCTCCTGATATTTTTGCATTATTGATCCCTCTCATCTCAATAATGGTGTAATTCGGGGAGGAATTGCCCTCCAGCTTTATTGTGCAGCCCTGCTCCAGCTCAAAATGAATGCCGCTCTTCATGTTGATAGCTACGAGAGAACTGGGATCGAGTCCGACCGTATAGCTTCCCGCTGGTAGAATGACATGGATAAAGCCTTCGGATTTTGCCCATAGGATAGCATCATTAATTCCTTTAGTCGTCTCTGCTGGATTCATGCCCGTGCTGCTAATATTAAAACGATCTAGTTCTATTCGGTAAGACCCATGCTGATTCATAGCCTTCACCTTCCTTTTACACCATCGTATGTAGCTTGTCAGTAAAAGGTTACTCGTTGCGGCCGGCCTCCAGGCTATGGCGGCGTTTAATAGTCTTCTTGAGAATTGAACCCGCGCTAGGCAATTTATTTAATAGATTCAGGACAATGCCTAGCAAATATTTGAATTGCTCCGTTCTATGGAAAACCAAAATATAGATCCCATTTACAAGTACGAGACAAATGATGCCTTTAAGCAAAAGCCATACTAAATGGGATGAAGGCAGGAAATGGTTAACAGCGGCCACAATACTGCAAGCGGCTATGGCAAGAGCGGTATAGAATAGGTAAGCCGAATAATAATGCCATAAAGGCTGATGAAACACTTTACGATAAACAAGCAGTGGCGTATACCAGAAAGGAACCGCTAAGGCGCTAACGAATGTGCCAATGAATATACCGGCTATACCCATATAGTGGACAAGGATCAGTGATATTCCGATATTGACGACAGCTTGGAATAAAGGAGCATAACGATCCTCGTGAAAGATCCCGGCAGTCGTTTTCACCGCGCTTAATGAATTCCGCATTCCTCTTTCATAGAAGCAAAGAACTAGCACCAGCAGCACGGCATTGGTCATCATAAACTCTGGGCCAATCCAAATCGTTATGAGCGGCTCGATCAATAAATAAAGGCCAATAGAGAGGAGTGAATATAACCAAAAGTTCATTAGGTACGTCACTTTGAATATACGATAAACGGCATCAGAGCTTTCCTTGGCCACCAAATTCCCTAAGCTGTGATACATATTCGTAAACACCTGGTTCAGTAGCGTTCGGCATATATCGATTAGCATTTTGTAATTCGAATAGAGGCCTACGGCCGTGATGCTTACAAATGAAGAGATAAGAATGCTGTCCACACCAAAAATAAAGTAATTACCGACATTTTGAAGAATGATCGCTTTCATATTTTTAATAAAATTGGCTTTGGTTTCGGGGTCCAGCTTGGTTTTAACCTTCTGCTTTAAGTACGGATACAGCTTATCTACAATTAAGACTAAAATGACGGAGGTTAGGATGGAGAGCGCGCTCTCTACCGTAAGATATAAAATATAATTTTCCGTGTAATATAAAATCGCTATTTTCATGCAGGTAGAGACAACGGCAGATATGGAAAATACGGCGGTTACGATGTAATTTTTCTGGTTTACATTCAAAAAGGAATGCTTATACACAAACAAATAAGGAGCTGCTGTGTTGATAAGAAAAAGCATGTATATCAAATTCAGGTTTTCAATACTCGTTTCCTTAATGAAGAAATGCAAGAAAGGCATAAGTCCCAAGCCGAGAAGAAGCACGACTCCTGCTATGACCAGATAAGCTTTTTTGTACAGCTCCATTAAAGCTAATATTTTTGGCCGATCATTATCAGCGACAGGCTTATAGAGGTTATATATGATGCTAGAGCCAATTCCGGCCTCTGCTAACGTAAGCATCGCAAGAATGCTAGTGAACAGCCCATTAATACCTAGATATTCCATACCTAAGCTATTTATAAATACGGTTCTGGATATGAAGCTTAAAATGGTAATAACGAGCTGATTCCCTAGTCCGACAGTAATATTCAATAGTGAACTTTTTACCCTCATGCGAATCCCCTATCTGACAAATCCCATTGTTCCAAACAAATCTTTGAACATCCTATTACCTTCCTACTACCTTCGAATGATTGGCAATACGAATACAGAAGCCTTGCGTAAAAGGCAGAATATTAAATAACATGGAATATACGCCTATATCCTTGGTATCCCCTTGCGAGAAATCGACTGCACCGTTTCTTCTTGTCACCTTCATGAGATATTGGACGGCAAGGTCCGCCCCTTGGGAGCATTCTTCAGCCAGCTCCTCGATCTGGGAGGCTTGCAGCAAAAACCAGCCTAACGTAGCTGTAGTAGAAGAATCCGCTCTAGTCTCATTTCGAGTTACCGTCCAGTTCCAATTGCCTTCCGGCCTTTGAAAGTGCAGAATCGCTCGTGCGAACTTTTTCACAAATCGCTCCAGCTTTGGCTTCGATTCATGAGAATCGGGCAGCTCGCGCCAAGCATCGCTAAGCCCGATTGCCAGCCAGCCCAGCCCGCGCCCCCAGCCGAATAAGCCTAACGGCAATGTATTTTCCATGTGATAAGCATGGCTTGGTATGCAATGCTCATCGAGCATGCCGTGCTTCTCATATTGCTCCAGCTGCTTGACGGCTAACTGCACGCATTCCGGCTTGTTATACTTTAATCCATAAGCAACGAGGAATGGACATATAAAGCCAATCGTATCGACATAGCGGTAATTTTTCATGAATTTGCGATACTGAACCGTTCCATCCTCTCCAATATGCGCCTGAATGAGCGCCCATGTGCTGTCGAGGGCCGGTTTATATTTCTCGGTGTCTATCCCTTCCAGCTTCATAACGCCGTAGGCGAGTATGCCGGAATCAATATAAGCAGGCTGCTCCCTCCATTGACCATTTGCATCAAATTTTGTATGGAGGAACTGTTCAATCTTGCTTTTCATTCCTTTATCCGTGCCGTTCTTCAAACATTCGCTCAGTCCGAGTAAAAGGGAAGCTTCCTGCCAATGCTGAATAACGCTTTTCGAATAATTGCCTTTCAGCATATCGATTGCTACCAATCTCACATTATCCGTTACTTTAACTTTGGGTGTATGATTAAGCCAATTAGCGCCGATTTGCGTAATGGATTGATTCCATTCTTGTTTGTTTCTGTATCTGCCGATGTGAATTCTACTCACCCAATCTCTGCTGATCGGCATAATATCAATACAAATAATAATAACGGTTATCGCCAAAAAAATAGCAGCTACAATCTCTAACAACGTATTCACTCCTTCATAAACCTTTAGATCAACGCATACAGCTTCTCAATTTCCATCTCGGTTCCATAGTGTTCCTTGGAGAGCTGTCCTACCAAAGAATCTCTCAGCTTCTCGTCATCGATCAACAGCTTTATTCCGTCAGCCAGTGCTTCCGCGTTCATGTCAACGATTAATCCATTTTGGTTATGTACGATTTGATCCTTAGCCGTACTGAAATTCGTAACGATAATCGGTTTATTCAAAATTTTCGCTTCATCTATAGCGATGGATTTCCCCTCAAAGCGCGAGGATTGGACATAAATATCCGCCTCTTTCATATAGGGGTATGGATTTTCCTTGAGTCCTAACAAATGAAAATGACGATCGAGCTGATGCTGTAAAATGAGCTGCTCCAGCTTGCTCCGGTCTTCCCCTTCGCCGATTACATACCATTTCACGTTATAGCCTTTATCCACCAAAACCTTACACGCTTCTATTGCCATCTCAAAGCCTTTCTGATAATTCAAACGCCCGATAGAAACAATCTTAATCCCATTATTCGGGGCAAATCCCGTTTCCTCTTCTGACATTTCATGAATCATGGAAGGCGAAACAATGTTGTGGATGACTTTAACCTTTTGGCTATGCTGTGGAAAGCGCTGAATGAGCACTTCTCCGCATCCATCCGAGACTGTGACGAGATGGTCCAGCTGCGCAAAGTAAGGTGCATCCAGGAACGGATCCATCCGCAGCTTGTCGTAATCATTGTGGATAAACCCGATTTTTTTAGCTGCGTTTGCCTTCTCGATGCTGAAATAGACCGGATTCTTCTCCAGAAACCCAATTGCCGCATCATATCTTTTATGAAGCGCAGGCAAGGTTTTAGATAAATATTTCCACACTCTTTGCTCGCATCTGGCTGGATTCTTTTCTGTAAAAAAGATGTATCCCGCTCTCAGCCTAGCAAACGCTAAATCGATTCTGCCCTTTTTCAAGCAATCCATAATCGCCAACTTCATAGACATATCGAAATAGCGGTAATGAACGGGCTCTTCCAACAAGTTTACAGCCCTCGGTATTTTACTCAAAAAAATTCCTTCGTGCTTGAACAAATAGAGATCCACATCAAACCTAGCGTAATCGATCGTTTGCAGTAGCGAGAGCAGCGACTTCTCGGCACCGCCGCAGTTTAAATTATTCATGACAAACAGCAGTTTCATTTTCAAGGCATTTCCACCTATCCAAAAATTTTATACACTTTATGAATTTCTTCTTCCGTTCCTAAATGAAGACTGGATAAATACTGCGTCAAATTTGTACGAGCTTCCTCGTTCTCTATCAGCTTAGAGATGCCTTCTGCAATCGCATCGACATTCAAATCAACGATAAGACCCTCGACTCCGTCCTTAATCTGGTCTTTAGCAGTGCTGAAATTGGTAATGACAATAGGCTTAGATAAAATTTTGGCCTCATCAATCGCAATCGCTTTTCCTTCAAACCATGAGGTTTGCACATAGATGTCCGCCTGTTTAAGATAAGGGTACGGATTTGACTTCAACCCAAGCAGCTTAATATTTTGCTCCAGACCCTCCATTGCAATCAGCTGTGTCAGCTTCTCCCTTTCTTCCCCTTCGCCAATAATATTCCACTGAAAGCGGAAGCCTCTATCCAGCAAAATTCTGCACGCTTTTATCGACAGCTCAAATCCTTTCTGAGTATGCAAACGCCCAATAGACAATATAACGATTTCACCGCTCTTGCGGTCATAAACATCCTCTTGAACCAAATCTGCGAGCTGGTTGATTAGCTTTGGCGAAACAATATTATGGATAACTTCTACTTTAGTTTGCTGCTCGGGGAATCTTTGTTTTAAAATTTGACCGCATTCCTCAGAGACCGTTACGATATGGTCCATCTTCGCGAAATACGCCTGATCGAAATAAGGATTCATGCCCAGCTTGTCATAATCGTTATGTACCCATCCTATTTTTTTGACGGCATTGACCTTCTCCGCGCAAAAGTAAATCGATGTTTTTTCCAAAAAACCGATAGCTACGTCGTATTTCTTATCAATGGCGTCAATGGAACGGGCAATATACTTCCATCCTTCTTGCTCATTGACGCTGACGCTTTTTGACAACCTGCTTTTGTAGCTGAACATGATTCGGCTATAAGCCAATCTTGTATTTCGCCTGCGCAGAAACTGTGATACCGACGGCAAAAGAGGCTTAATAAAACGATGATAGCTATCGGGCAGCGGCAAAATCTGAACATGATCAGGCACCAAGTCCATAAATATGCCTTTGTGGCTAAACATGAACAAATCAACATTGTAGTGATTAAAGTCAATTTGAGTAATCAGATTGATCAAGCTTCGCTCGGCACCGCCAGCTGAAAGGCTTGGAATAACAAACAATAAGTTTTTTTTCATGCTCACCTCATGCCAGACCGGATAAATAATCGACCGCTTTATAAGACATCTTCTGAATGCCTGGAATTTCCTGCTTGAGCTTCTTTATGAGCGCTTCCTCTTCTCGAACCATTTCGTCGAATTTCTGGATCAAGAGGACGCTGTTCGATATTTGCTCGATACCAAGCACCAGCTTTTCTTCTCCAAAAATATCTTTTGCTATTCCTTTGGACTTCACGCTGTACCCTAGTACCATAGTCGGCACGTAGTTCGAGTATGCGGCAATAGTAGCGTGCGTACGCGCGCCAATAAAGAACCTCATCCTCGCGATATAGCCTTTATACTGAATCGCTGTTAAATGATCCGGCAAGAGGATGACTCTTCCCGTATGCTTGTAAGTCTCGTAATAGCTTTTCAATACCTCATAATCATTGTTTCCATCAATAATAACGTGAGGAGTTAAAGCAATCGTCATATCGGTTTTCTCCAAAATATGCCGAATCAATTCATCAATCGCAGCCTGTGATTGTTTATTTCGTTTCCATACAAGCGGGCTGAAGTTTAGGCCCACTGTATTTCCTTCCTGCCAGCCCGTTGGCAGAGCCAGCTCTTCTTTCTCCATCGTGAATGCAGGGTCGGCACATAGCTTTACGTTCTTTAACCCCTTGCCTACAAGCATATTGTAGGTCAGTGATTCACGGGATAAAATAAGATCAAAGAGCTTTAAATCCTCCAGCTTTCTCTCCGACATGTCTTCTTCCCCGATGGAGCAGCCCCACAGTACTAGCTTTTTGCCTTGCTCCTTTACCCGCCTATCAATTTCATACCAGCCTGGCTGCTCGCCATAGCAATAGTTGTCTCCGCCGATCGATAAGCAAACATCCATATCTTTAATATTTTTTATAATATTATGATGAATCTTCCCAAGCGCATAGGATTCATCCTGGTACAGCTTTACCTTTAATGAAGAAAGGAACCAGTCATAGGAATATTTTTTTATTTCTAATTTAGAGCCATCGTAAATGCCGTCCAGCTTAGCTATTATTTGATCGGTTTCCGGTTGATCTGAGGCTAAATACACTTTGGCGTCCTTTATCCGCTCCTTCAAAATCGCTGTGGAAGAGCGAACGATCGCTTCACAGCCTCTATTCAAACTGCCATTATGAGCAAACATCATTATTTTCATATGATTATCCCCCGCGCTTTTCTATTTCTGAATCTGCTGTATGCTGTTATGAAATAAATGCCAAGCAATGATTTTTGATTAATCAGATACAATAGTGCTTTTTGATAATGGCCTAATTCCCCATTCATTTCGTTAACGTAGACAGGCAAAGCCTTCCTTACATCCGGATGCAGGATCATTCGTTTCACATAATGAATCTTGTCTGCGAATCGCATATTTGATGAAGGCTCCAGATAAATATGAATGTAGGCCATTACGCTGTGAATCAGCTTGACGGCTTTCAATTGCTGGATGCTTGCTCCGCTCATGGCGTTCAAATAGCATGAAGGAAGCTCTGCTGCATACACCTCGACGGCACGCCCAAAATAATCTTTCACGGCGACATTTCTAGTCGCGCTCTCGGCCGTCTCGCGGTAATGGTAACCGGTGTAATCCACATATTTAAGCTTCCTTGCATGGCTAAAGAAATAAATATTAAATATCCCATCCTCGCCAAGCGCTACCTTTGCAGGAAATACAATCTCATGCTCTTGAATGAGTGCGTTCCGGTATATTTTGTTGCAAGCTGTATTTAATTGCTCGCTCTTTAAGAAGAAGGGCAATATTTGTTTTTGGATATCAGCAGCGCTTAGAACGACATCAACGGGGAATGGATATCTCGTAATCAGATAATGCCCATTAAGCTCACTTTCGAAGTTTGAGACCACAACATCGCAATCTCCTGATTTAGCAGCAGCGTAGAGCTTTTCATACATATCCGGCTCAATGTCATCGTCTGCGTCAACGAAGCCGACAT
This sequence comes from Paenibacillus sp. PL91, assembly GCF_012935325.2. GTDB lineage: Bacteria > Bacillota > Bacilli > Paenibacillales > Paenibacillaceae > Pristimantibacillus. Next base: position 113,050 of record NZ_JABBYG020000013.1, on the reverse strand, counting down.
ATTCTCCCGAAGCGGCAGCCAAGCCAGCATTCCTCGCCAGGCTGACTCCCTTGTTGCCTTGGTTAATTAATAGGATCTGAGCGTTATTTTTCTGATAATGTTCAATGATTTCCTTGCTATTGTCAGTAGAGCCGTCGTTTACAAAAATAAGCTCGTAATCTTCTATAGTCTGCTTCAAGAGAGAGTCTATGCAACGTTTAATATAAGGCTCAGCGTTGTAGACCGGAATAATCACACTTAGCTTCATACTCACTTCGCAATGCTCCTCTCAAAGGGTTGAAACAGGCTATAAAGCTTATCGAGCTCATGGCGATTACCATAATCGACGTCTGCGCAATTTTTGGAAAGCCGCTCCCTTAGCTCCGGATCCTGATAGAGCCTTGCTATCCCATCCGCGATCCCCTCGACGGATAATTCGGAAATAACGCCGTCAATCTCATTGCTGACCTGGCTGCTGGCAGTCGAGTAATTCGTTATGACAATGGGCTTTCCTAATATTTTCGCTTCCGTAACCGTCACTGCTTTCCCTTCGTATCTGGATGGCTGCACGTATACATCGCAAGCTTCAATATAGGGATACGGATTAATTTGCTTGCCAAGCAGAATAAAACGGTCCTGCAGGTTATATTCCGCAATCAGGCTTTGAATCATCGGTTCGTCGCCACCGTAGCCAACAACGTACCAGACGATATCATCATAGCCTTGATCGGCAAGCAGCTTGAGTGCTTTAACGGCATTATCGATTCCTTTCGCATGGGACAATCTGCCTACTGTGAGCAGCTTGAACCGCTTATCCGACACCATCGGATTAACAGCCAGCTTCTCGGACGCCATGCTCCTAATGAACTCGGGCGACATCATGTTCTCGATCACAATCGTCTTATTTCTCAAAGTAGGGTACTTGTCTAAAAATGATTCTCTGCATGCATCGGAAACCGCGATAATATGGTCGAATTTATTCCACATCTTCAAATCCATCTCGCGAAGGGTATGGACGGTAGAAAAGTCAGTATGTATCCACGCACATTTCTTATTTGCTTTAACTTTGTCCGCTACAAAATAGTGCGGCCACAAGTAGCTGATCGCTACATCATATTCAGCCGATAGCTTAGGAAGGAAAGGCAGGGCATACTTCCACATGAGCTGCTGCTGAATATAACCCGATTCGGGTACTTCCTTCATTCGGCCAATGAGCCGGGCATGAAATTTAGATAAAAGGCGAGCAATGCCTAAATGCAGCTGCTTCGATAGCAATAGGCTCCCAATGCCCTTTCTGAAAGTAGCATATTGCGGAATCTCATCAAGAAGCTTCGCTTTATCATTTAGGAGGGTCATGAAATCTCCTTTATGCCGATACAGCATTAATTCGACATGAAAGGAATCATATTGAAACTCATCCAGCATGCCCGCGAGGCTTCGCTCGACACCCCCGACCTCCATATCATAGGAAGCAATAAGCCATTTTTTCATTGTTTTCTCCTTACTTAAAAAATCAATCTTTGGAGGCTGCAGCATTGGTTTTCATTTTCCTCCATCCCCACAAAAACGGACGGAGCGGAAAATACAAGAAATGCAGCGCCTTAGGGAGAGGAAGAGTTTCCGCATCCTCCGCATAAGGAAACATAAAGCTTGCAATAAACTGTATTTTTTGCGGTATCGTCAGCAGGGTAAAAAGATACCGTTTATGGTAGCGTCTTATTTCTTCCGCTATCGGCGGGGAATGCAAATTGACCAGCCGATAAATATAGAACATCGCATCCTCCGCGAGCCAATGCGCTTTCCTTCCCGCAAGCAGCGGCTTCATCTCATTGCGGAGCGGCAGCGACAGCAGGCGTGCCGCCAGAAGCAGTGCCTGCCCGCCAATATGGGAATAGTTATGCTTCCTCAGCAGCTTCGTAAGCTTTGGCCAATCCATCTTCTGATTCACGAGCTGCTTGATGTCCAGCAGCCATCGAAGCCTTGACCAGCCGTGCCGAGCTCCGTGCGATACAAGGAACATAAACAAATCTTCTCTTCCGAGATAATAAATCGGACGGTTGATCAATGCGCTTTTGCGCTTGCGGCTCCAAAGATCATTAAAACTTGGCTCCTTAGACGGAGCAGGATTTAAACGCCAATGAAGCTCGACCTTAATTCCCTTTTTCGGATGCACAAAGGTCGTATGATGATGTCTCCACTTCCAATCATTCAGCACCGAAACAATATATTCATCCTTCTCGTACCCAAGGGATACTAGAAGCGCTTCTGCATGGTCCAGCTCCTTGAGCGGAATAAGGAGATCGAGGTCACAAGAGGTGCGCAGCGATACATCTCCATATAAATCGGCAGCAATGACCGGCCCCTTCAAAAACAGCGAACGCAGCCCACGCTCGGAAAATTCCTTGGCAAGCTGCTCCATCTCGCCGCTGAGCGTAAGCATCAGCAGCGTATTGCGATAATAGTCACGTTGAAACATTTGGGTGACAAATATCGGGACCTCCGCTGATTTCAGCTCCTGAAGCTTGCGATTGACAGTAGGGAATACCCGATGATGCCTTGCCAGCTCGATAAATCGGTCCCAATCTGCGTTTTGCAGCAGCTCCTGATAATCAAAGGACTGATCGGCCTCATCGTCTGACGAGAGAAAGGCAAGCATTAATCGCAATTCGCCAGAGAGATCTTCCTTATGGAGAGTGACGTTGTTATTCATGAATATCTCCTTCATACTAATTAGCCAATAACGAACAAAATGTTTATTTTGTTCTATAAAACGAACACAAGTACAGATTATCACCTTACCTAATTTCTGTCAATCATCATTGCTTATGTTCACTATTCTTTTACAAAAAAGGGCTTGTTTCTGCTAGAATGGAAGAGTCCATAGGCATGATTAAATGAATTAGGAGGATGAAGCTGATGCAAAACATTATTGTATATGGTGCTAGCGGTCATGCGAAGGCCGTCATTGATACGATAGAGAAAACGGGCTTGTATCGAATCGCGGGCTTGCTGGACGACAATAAACCGTCTGGCACTACCATTTATGGCTATGAGGTTTTAGGCGATAAAAGCTGGCTTGCAGCTAACCTCGATTCCATCAGCGGCGGCATCGTTGCAATCGGAGACACCTGGTTACGTTCAAAAGTAGCAGCAAAAATCACTGACATCCTTCCGCGCTTTTCCTTTATTACGGCCATCCACCCGGCAGCTTCTATTGCAAGAGGCGCTCAGATCGGAGCGGGGTCCGTCATTATGGCAGGCAGCGTCGTCAATAGCGATACAACGATTGGCGAGCACTGCGTACTCTATTCCCAAACATCGGTCGATCACGATTCCTCGCTCGGCAGCTTCGTTACGCTCGCTCCAAAGGCAGCCACAGGCGGCAGCGTCAGTATTGGCGACTATTCCGTTGTTTCGATTGGCGCGAATATCATTCACGGCAAAACGATCGGCGAACATACCGTTATTGGCGCAGGCTCTACGGTCTTAACCGATATTCCATCTTATAAGGTCGCTTACGGCACGCCGGCGAAAGTCATTCGAGCACGTGAGAAGGGTGAACGTTACCTATAGACTAGAGCGACTATGCCGATTGTACGGTTTTAACTACTGTTCGATCGAAGACGCTATTCATGCAATCGACGACTCTTACCTGATCCACGCTGCTCATGCTAGAACCGGACGGCAAACAAATTCCGCTTTGGAATAACCGCTCGCAGACGGACTCGCCGCCTTCGTGCGCGTAGAACTGGCAGCCTTCAAAGAGCGGCTGCAAATGCAGAGGCTTCCACAGCGGACGCGCCTCAATGTTGGCAGCCGTCAAGGCATCCAGCAGCTCCCCGATCGTCGTATTCATCTCCTGCTCATCAATGACGATCGCAGTCAACCATCGATTGGAGTTTGTACCGGTTAACTCAGGCATAAAGCTGATGCCCGCGCGATTCGCGAACGCTTCTACATAGTTCTCATATACCGCTCTTCTTGCAGCTACTCGTTCATCCAAAACCTCTAATTGCGCTCTGCCAACACCAGCTAACAGATTGCTCATTCGATAATTGAAGCCCATGCTGCTGTGCTGATAATGGGCGGCTGCATCCCTCGCTTGCGTCGCAAGAAAACGTGCTCTTTGCAGCAGCTCTACATCCTCTGATACGAGCATCCCGCCGCCCGAGGTCGTAATGATTTTATTCCCGTTAAACGAGTAGATGCCAAATTTGCCAAAGGAGCCGCTTTGCTTGCCTTTATAAGTGGAGCCGAGCGATTCCGCAGCATCCTCGATGACGGGTACCTCATATTGCTCGCATAGCCTCATAATTTCATCCATTTTCGATACTTGCCCGTACAGATGAACGACGATAACCGCCTTCGGCAGCTTTCCTTGACGATCCGCATCCTCAAAAGCTTGCTGCAGCGCCTCTGGCGACATATTCCACGTATCCGGCTCAGAATCTATGAAGACGGGCTCAGCCCCGCAATAACGGATCGGATTGGCGCTCGCCACAAACGTAAAGCTTGAGCAAAATACCGTGTCCCCTGCACCTGCGCCAAGCAGCTGCAGCGATAGATGGATAGCTGCCGTACCCGAGCTGACCGCAACCGCATCCGCAGTGCCTGCGTAAGCAGCGAGCTGCTTCTCGAAGGCGTCTATATTCGGACCAAGCGGCGCTATCCAGTTGGTTTCAAACGCTTCATCGATATAATTTCTCTCCTTCCCGCTCATATGAGGAGGGGATAAATATATTTTTTTCATTTCATTTGCCGACACTTAACTACACATCCTTTTTCATATTTTTCACATTAAAAAGCCATCCCCCAAGCTGAACCGCTGCTTGAGAAATGGCTTTATCCTTCACTATGGCTTGTCGTTCCTTGAAACATCGGCATCGTCACATGATTCGCATTCGATACGCCCTCGGACCGAATGACCTTCTTCACCGTCAGCAGCAAGATCTTTAAATCCAGCGCCAAGCTTTGATTCTCCACATACCATACGTCGCGCTCAAATCGTTCTTCCCACGAGACATCGTTTCTGCCGTGAATCTGTGCCCAGCCCGTTATGCCTGGCTTGACCAGATGCCGCTTCGCTTGCTCTTCATTGTAAAGCGGCAAATATTCCATAAGCAGCGGTCGTGGTCCAATAAGGCTAAGCTCGCCTTTGACGACGTTAATGAGCTGAAGAAGCTCATCCAAGCTGAATTTGCGCATGAGGCTTCCGAAGGCAGTAAGCCTTAAGTGATCCGGCAGGAGCTGACCGAGGCTATCCTTCTCCGAGGTCATCGTTCGAAATTTATAGACATAGAAGGGAACGCCGTGCTTGCCAGGACGCTGCTGCTTAAATACGATGGGCGAGCCAAGCTTAATCCGAACCAATATCGCGGTCACAGCAATGACAGGAGACAGCGCCAGCAGCAAAATACTAGAAACAATAAGATCAAACAATCGCTTTATCATCAGTATGGACTCCTAAAATGCAAACTATGAGCTTATTCGTTCGATGAGAGCAGCTGTCTCATCCTTGAAATCATCTTGGGGCCGACAACCCGGCTTACAACTCGCTTCACGTCTCCTCTAAGGCGAACATGGGCAGGAAGCCATGACTGGGCAAAATGATGAATCGTATAGCTGTCATTCGTGATGTAATTTCCTCCGTTAATATAGTCATAAGGGCTGAAATACGTTCGCGGATAGAAGGTCACGCCATTACGCAGCACTTGATATTCGCCGTTCAGCTTGAGGCCATGCCGGCTGCAAATTTCGGTAATGACGGCCGTGTTGGTCGTCATATCAAGCGAGCCGTCCGGAAGCAGGAAGCTGCGGCTGCCGTAATGATCAAGCAGCTCTTTAATCCATGGATGCCCCTTCTCCGCTCCCATCGTTCCGGATTGCAGAAAGGTCTGATCCTCAAAGCCGGAGAACGCTTCATGCTGATGGAGCGGATTCAAAGGCTTAATAACCTCAACATCCGTATCCAAATAAATGCCGCCATGCTTGTAAAGCGCATATAGACGAACATAATCGCTGACGAATGCGTATTTCCGCGCCTCATAAGCTTCCTTTACGTAGCGGTTGGACGAAATATCGAAGCTGTCCTCGTTCCACTCCATCAGTTCGTAATCGCCTAAATGCTTTTGCCAGCTGCGCATGCACTTTTCAATCTTCCTTGGCTTCTCGCCCCGTCCGAACCAGCAGTAATGAACGATACGAGGTATTTTGCTTGAAGCATTCATTTACACCACTCCTAAAACGGCCATTTTATGTAATCACTTTTGTAATCCAATCCCAGTGCAATGACGCTTTCATAGAAATAAAATAAGAAATAAAACACTAAAATCACGATATAGATAAGCTTCTGATCCTTCTCGCGAAACACCTTGATTAACCAAGCGATTAAAATAAGCTGATACAAATTGAAATAAATAGCCATTCTTGCAAAAATCCAATTTTGCGTAGCGATAATCATTAACACGACGCCTACCAGCGAGACATTCACGATAATATCGGACTTCGGAAATAGGCTTCTCAATTTTTCTCTGCCAAAATAGGCAATCACAATCGGTATAATCCAGACGATTGCTCTAAGGATGTTCGCTCCGCCTTCATCAAACGATGCATAATTGCTGTACTGGGTGTCTTTAATCGCTGTGAATAGCAGCTCAGAAAATTCATTGAAGCCAACGACAATGAGAACGGCAAGCCCAAGGAGCATAGCGGTCGATCTCGTCCATGCTTTTCTGCGCACGATAAAGTAAATAGGAATCATAATCAACGAGCTTTGATGAATGAAGGAAGCGAGTACAACGATGAGTATGTATGGTTTCCATTTGCCCTCTAATAGAAACTTTGTCGCAGTCATTACGATTGCGGCGGCCAGAAACTGTCTCATGCCGTTCATTGAAATGGTGTACGTACCCGTTGTTATGTATAAGAAGACGCTAAGCTCGAACAATCTCGTATACTTAAACAGCACCATAACGATAAGCAGATTGGTCACAATTCCAGTCGTCAATATGAGAATTTGCGGATCATTCGAAATCTGCTTCAACAGCATCTGCAAAATATTAAAACCGATATCGTTGCTGCCCTTGATAGACTCCCATGAGAAATCTTCTAGTGTATAGCTGTGCATATACAGATAGGTATCTCCAATATTCGATCGCAGGCCGGATACTAAAGCGAGTGCCAGTGCAGCTACTATAGCGAGAAATCTGTTCGGTATGATCGGCGAAGGGGCGATCCCTGCTGGTACTGAAAAGTATCTGGCCGCTAGAGAGACTGAGAATACGAAAGCCAGCGTAAACCACAGTATCGACATTTTATTCGTCCCTTCCTAATAAGATCAATTTGACCTGCTGTTTCAATGATTTTGCTTCACGACTGTCGCTTTATTCGTATTTTGGATGTAAAAGTAAAGCATAACGCCAAACGGAATGGCCAGCAGCGTAACCCATTTGCGAGGCGATTCCCTCAAAAAGCGTTTATTGCGAATGATCAAGCTGCTGGACACATAATGAATGGCCTCGCGGATTCTGCCTTTCCATGACGGCGCGTAAGCCATCGCCGCTTTGCGAAAGAAGGAGAAGCCGCGCGGATTTTTTTTGTACTGATTAATCATATTCAAGCTTGATCCATCCTGCCGATATTCAACGACGCACAGCACCTCATTCATAATAAGCAGCGGATAATCCTGATCGATAAGGATGTATTTGTAGGATAACGGACAGTACTTCTCACCGGAAAATATCGGGTATGGCGGATATTTCCTCGTTATTTCTGAACGGTAAACGAGCTTTTTGTCGCCTTTCACATGATGAAGGGCGTATAGATCCGTCAGCGTTGAAGACTCCAATTGCTCAGGCATTCTGGTGCCGATAACCTCATAATTTTGGTTCACATCCAGCCCGACAATGCCTGCAAAGCGATCATTTCCTGCCGCTAGCCAAAACTTCGTTATTTTCTCTACGGCGTCATCTGCCATATAATCATCCGAATCAATGCAAACATTAAGCTCCGTTTCAATTCGTTCATAAGCTGCATTATGCGCGCCATGCATCCCCTGATTCTCTTGATAATGATAGCGGATCGCTATGAGATTCTCCGCTATCCAGCCTGCTACAAGCTCCCTCGTTTGATCCGTAGAGCCATCATCAATGATGAGCCATACAAAGCTTTTGTTGCTTTGGCGTTTTAGGCTCTCGTAGCAAAGGTGAAGCGTATACGCACGGTTATAGGTAGGCGTAAACACAGTCAACATCGGCTTCAATCTTATTCCCCCCTTTACCCGAAAGCGGATTCGGACACGTGATCCATATAATAGTCAGACAGCCATTTCGCCATAGTAGACGTATCATATCCGTTCTTTCTTAATAATTCCGCTGTATCGGCATGCTCGCGGGACGCACTCAACATTTGCTCGGCCCAATACTCAGCAGGTTGCTTTAAGCCAATGAACTGAAGCCTGCCAGTAACGTCGGTCTCCGCCGTAATCGTATCGGAAATGACGCAGCTTAAGCCAGCCGCTTGAGCTTCAATAAGCACAACCGGCAGCCCTTCAAATAAGGAAGGAAACAGAAAAATATCGATTCCTTGCAGCAGATCCGATACATCGGCTCGAACGCCCAGCAGCTTTACATGCTCAGATAACCCTAGTCTTTCTATTTTCTTCTCGATCATTGGCCGAAGATGTCCCTCGCCTGCAAGGACTAGCATAGAGTTCGGCTCCTTGTCATGAACGGCTTTAAATATGTCGATCAAAAAATCATGGTTTTTCTGCTCATTAAATCGTCCAATGTGGCCGATGACCAAGCGATCTCCCGCAGCAAGCTCGGCTCTTATGGCATCGCGAGTGCTCGAATTAAAAGAGAACTGCTTTACATCAACCGCATTATTTAGCACAACCACTTTGCCGGAATCTGCTAGCCGTTTGCCGAACAGCCATTTTCCTGCGCTTTTCGAACATGCAAAGTAGCTGCTCGGATTATCCTTTATCGCCAGCCTTGCATACATGCGGAAAGGCAGCTTGATGTCGAGCCCCAGATCACTTAAATGGCTATGCATAATTCGGCAAGGAACGCCTGCTTTCTTGGCAGCCTTTAGGATAAAGCTGCTATTCTCGTTAATATGGGCATGCACAACCTGATAATAAGGATGCTCCTTAAAAAATAAGTCCAATCGTTTAAAATAGGGCGAGTAATTCCCTGGCTTGATTTGCGGCATGCGATAAATTTTTCCGCCTAACGCAATAATTTCTTGATCATAATGGCCTTCCTCATCGCGATGAACGATGAAATCAAACTGAATTTTGCTTCGATCCATTTGACGATAGTAATTCATCAGCATGGTTTCTAATCCGCCGCGATTCATGACCGTTGCCACTTGCAAGATTCGAACCGGTTTCAACTGCAATCCTCCCCGTATTCCTTTTTCGCATCCAATTGATACCAATCAGCATGACGTATATGGCGAGCGAAAATTTTATTTTTGCGCATACAAAAAAAGCCTTCCATATGAGAGGGCTGTAGCTTGTATCGAACTGTTTAAAAGACTGCTTGACCTTGTCGCCATGCAGCAGCTTATGCAGCGCCTTCAGCTTCTTCCCAAAGGAAGCCGCCCTGCCCTCGCTCATAATATTAAGGCCGAGCCCTAACACATTCATGGAAATCCGATTATTGAATGCCGTTCTATACTCATCGTTCAACTGCTTCTCTGAAATGAAGGATTGAATAGCGGCATAGAGCCGGTCAAATTTATATTGCAGCGCAGGATTGTAGGTCGATGTAATCGACTCTGTATTCGAACGCCAATAATGGTAGAGCGGCCGATTAAGGAAAACAAACGATTTGGCATAATAAAAGGCATGAATGTTAAACAACGTATCCTCATTGCTGCCGATGACAGCAAGATCCATAAACTTCAGTCCATGATCCTTAATCAGTTCGGCCCGGTAAAGCTTGGACCAGACCGTCCCCCATGCATCCAAGTTTTCCGGCTTAGCTAATTCTTCTTTCAGTGGACCAACTAGACGCCTGAGCATCTTCGCTTGTAACTCATCAGCACGATACGTTTGTTTGTCTGGCATATCGAATCGTTTTTCCTTCGAATGCGTCTCAAACTCACGGACATATGTGCACATCGCGATATCGCTGTCTTCCTCGGCAGCCGCATGGTACAACTGCTCATACATGCTCTCATGAACCCAATCGTCAGGATCAACAAAGCCGATGTATTGTCCTCTTGCCGCCAAAACACCGTCGTTTCTGGCAGCGGATACACCGCCGTTCGCTTTATCAATGATCGTAATTCGCGAATCTTGACGGGCGTATTTCTGCAATAGCTCCAAGCTGAAATCGCGAGAACCGTCATTAACCGCTATAATCTCGATCTCTCTCAGACTTTGTCCGAGCAAGCTTTGAAGGCAGCGGTCCAAATAGTCTTCCATATTATATATAGGCACGACGATACTGACTTTGGGATTCATTTTGTTCCCCCACCATAAACGACTTGTAAATTTCGCTTAGCTCCTGCTTGACCTGTATTAAGCTGTATTTCTGCACGAGATGCATGCTCTGCATGCCCATTAACTGCCTTAGCTCAATCGACTCGCTTAGCTGCTTCAACCTTTTTGCAAATAGCTCCGTGTCTTGAGGCGCAACGACATACCCGTTCACTTCGTCGTGAACAAGTTCTGAATGGCCTCTATTCACCGTCGCGACAATGGGCAGCCCGCAAGCCATCGCCTCCATGATATTGACTGGCAGCCCTTCGCGCAGGCTGGATGCAACAGCGGCATCGCACATCGGCAGCAGACTGTCGATATCGCTCCGATAGCCAAGAAAATGTACCATGGAGCCAACGCCGAGCTGATGCGCCAGCTCTTTGCACGCTTCAAGCAGCGGTCCGGTTCCTGCAAGCAGCAGCCTCGTATGAGGTGCCTGCTCTTTGATCGCAGCAAGCGCATGGATCAACAGCTGATGGTTTTTATTTTTGTTGAATTCAGCCGCGTAGAAGAGGAGAAAATCATCCGTCCGAAAATCAAGCTCCTGCCTTAGCCGCCATTTATCGATTTTTTGAATAGGCTTATAACGCAACATATTTACGCCGACGCCATGAACCTGCGCGATTTGCTTCGCTTTGAAGCCTTTGGAGACGGCAAGCGCGTAATCCTCTTCATTAATCGTAATGAGACAGTCGGTTAAGCGCGACAGACTCTTCTCAATCGGATAATAGAGCATCCAGTTCAGGAGCGAGGCGCCTTTGCAGAAATGGAAGCCATGCGCCGTATAAATGACCTTTGTGCCTTGTTTTCTAACACTCGACGCTGCAAGCCTTGCAAGCACGCCGCCCATCGGCGTATGGCAATGAATGATTTTATAATTCTGCTCTTTAATAATGGCCTTCAGCTCTTGATGAGCCTTGATATTGTTCAATCGCAAGGGAGATCGTTCAATCGCCAAATTAAACTTCTTGTCAACAAAAGGGAGGTTCAGCTCGCCTTTCGCGGCGACGTGAACCTCCCAGCCCTGCTGCTTGAACCATTCCATAATAGGCAGATGAAAAGCCTTGAAATGATAATCAACTGTAGCGCAAAATAATATTTTATCCGGCATAAGTTTACCATCCTATACTAGAATTATTTTCTAGCAGCTTCCTTTTCAACCATTAGTGACAGATAGTTTAACAGCTCGTAGCGCAGATCCTCACGCTGAAGCGCGAATTCAATCGTCGTCTGGATAAAGCCCATTTTCTCGCCAACATCATAACGCTTGCCTTCGAATTCGTACGCATAAACCGCTTCGGACAAATTCAAAGCCGCAATTGCATCAGTCAGCTGTATTTCGCCGCCAGCGCCAGGGGTTTGATTGCCCAAAATGTCAAAAATCGCAGGGTTTAAAATGTATCGCCCCATTATGGCCATATTCGATGGCGCCGCTTCTCTGGCAGGCTTCTCTACCAGATGCCTAACCCGGTGGAAGGACTCCTCCATCTTTGCTCCATCAACGATGCCGTAACGGGAAACCGCCTCATCCGCTACGCGCTGAACGCCGATGATCGAGGTGTGATATTGCTCATATTTCTCAATCATCTGCTTGATGCAAGGCTTCTCCGCGGAGATGATATCATCGCCCAGCAGCACGGCAAACGGCTCATCTCCGATGAACTTGCGAGCGCACCAGATGGCATGCCCTAGACCCTTTGGCTCCTTCTGACGGATATAGTGAATATCCACCATATCAGCCGACTTGCGAACCTCGCTTAGCAAATCGTATTTATGCTTAGCCTCTAAAATTTGCTCAAGCTCAATCGAATTGTCAAAATGGTCCTCAATCGCGCGTTTTCCTTTGCCCGTCACGATAATAATATCTTCAATGCCCGATTCGATCGCTTCCTCGACAATGTACTGAATGGTAGGCTTATCGACAATCGGCAGCATTTCCTTTGGCATTGCTTTTGTTGCGGGAAGAAACCTGGTTCCAAGTCCCGCAGCTGGAATAATGGCTTTTCTAACTTTCATAGCGTTTAGCAACTCCTTCGTCATTTTAGCCTGTTACTGATGCAAATTCCGGAAGCTCCACGATGTTGTTCGCAAGATCCAGCAGTCTAATCCGTAGTTCCGCTTTGCTCATGCTGTCATGGATGGCAATCATTTCTTCAATTTGCTCAAAATAAATCTCAAACGATTTGCCTATATAAATTTTCGGATATACCTGCTTCTCGTTCATTTCATTGTCCTTGAGCATTTCCTCAAAGAGCTTCTCTCCAGGCCTAATGCCCGTGTACTGAATGCCGATCTCCTCGACCGTGTAGCCTGACATTCGAATGACATTTTGCGCAAGATCGGTTATTTTGACCGGATCTCCCATGTCGAGAACGAATATTTCGCCGCCCCTAGCCAGCGCCCCAGCTTGGATAACCAGTCGGGATGCCTCCGGTATCGTCATAAAATAGCGAACCATGTCAGGATGCGTGACCGTTACGGGTCCGCCCTTTTCAATTTGCTTCTTGAACAGCGGAATAACGCTGCCTCGACTGCCCAAAACGTTGCCGAATCGAACCGCTACAAATTTGGTCGTGCTGAACCGATCCATATGCTGTATGACCATTTCCGCAATTCTTTTCGTTGCTCCCATAACGCTTGTCGGGTTGACCGCCTTATCGGTTGAAATCATGACAAAGGTATCGACGCGGGCCTGGCTGGCCGCTCTTGCCGCGTTCAATGTGCCCATCACGTTGTTTTTGAACGCTTCCTCTGGATTTCTCTCCATTAACGGCACATGCTTATGCGCAGCCGCATGATAAACGACTTGAGGACGATGAGCCTGCATAACCGCCATCATTTTATTCGCATCCTGCAGGTCTGCGATTTCGGTCACAAATTCGATGTTGGTATGCCCATAGAGCTCCCTCAGCTCCATCTCAATGGAGTAGATGCTGTTCTCCCCGTGTCCAAGCAAAATAAGCTTCTCCGGTAAAAACCTAGAAACCTGCCTGCATACCTCCGAGCCAATCGAGCCGCCCGCTCCCGTTACCATCACGACCTTCTGGGTGACATAACCTGAGATGCTCTCGATATCCAGCTCTACAGGCTCACGGCCTAATAAATCCTCAACCTGCACATCACGAAATTGGCTGACCGAGATTCTCCCCGTAGCCAAATCCTCAAGCATCGGTATAATCTGCGTCTTTGCTTTCGTTTTCGCGCATTCGCTAAAGATCGTGTTGAGCTGTTTTTTGCTCAATGACGGAATCGCGATTACAATATTGTTGATGTCATGCAAGGTCGCAACCTTGGCGATGCTCGCAACGCCGCCTAGCACAGGCAATCCCATAATATCGAGATTATGCTTGTTGACATCGTCGTCTATGAAACCCATCGGGATAAGCTCCGTGTCGCTGTTGCTTAGCAGCTGCCGAGCAAGCATCGTACCCGCAGAGCCGGCTCCAACGATCAATGTGCGCTTGCGCAGGCCGGCATGCTTATTGTAGCTGCCTCGGAAAATTCGCCAGCAAAGCCTCGAGCCTCCGATCAGCATCATATGAATCATCCAAGTGACAGCGAGCAGACGCATAAACACATCCCCCATCACCAGCTGCTGAATGACAGCCGCGGCAAGAATGGAGAAGGAGACTGACTTCGAAATAATCAGCAACTCCCCGACGCTTGCATATTCCCACGCCTTCTTATACAGCTTGTAATAGAAGGAGAAGAAATGATGGCTCAATAAGAGCGTAATCGAGCTGATCACAATCGGTGCCGTTACCACATCAAGCGAAGCGCTAAGTAAAAATCGGCTAAAAAAGATAGCGGTAAATACGATCATGGAGTCGATTAAAATCAATAATGACAATCTTTGTCGATACGTCAAAGCCATTTCACCCTTTCCAGTCATACATCAAATAAAGTGGTTGCTAAAGAAGCGGTAGCCTTCGCCATTATTCGAGAAGGTTTGATGTGACACCCCTTTAGAGTGTTTAACTAAAAGGCTTTATACAAAACCATTTAGTTGAATACTCTAATGCAGAATCCAGGGCATTCAACCCCGCCTCACACCACACTCTTGACGACTCGCGTCTAAGGTTTTCGTAACCCACAGCATGGCCGAGTGCCTCCATTGATAACGGTGAGGAGACATTACCGAGCGTGACTGTCTTTATGAAAACAACGTTGTGCTTTATAAAGAACAGTCGCCCCGTAAAAAAAGCGCTATCCGATTTACGATCATCAAACGCTCTTTTGGTTAAGTATGACGCCTAGAATATTCGCTTTTGCGAACATCAAAGCACGTTTTGCTTCAATGGCTTGCTCTTGCTGTGTTTTACCGCTTTGAAGCAGCAAGAGCACCCCATCGCATTTGCCTACAAGCGCGTTCGTATCCGGTACACCGAGGACAGGCGGACAATCGAGCAGCACCATATCGTATTGCTCGGATGCGTACTGCATCACATCAATCATAAGCTGAGAATCCAGCAGCTCTGTCGAATTATAAAGGCGCTGGCCGCTCGGCAAAATATCCAATCCTTCGACCTCGGTATTATAGATGGCCTCGCGAATTTCGAGCTGCTGGCCTAAGACATTCGACAGGCCTGGAGAAGTTTGTACTTGAAAAATTTTGTTGATGATCGGATTTCTGAAATTTGCGTCGATAATGAGTACGCGGTCGCCGCGCTGCGCCATACATACGGCGAGGTTTACGGTCGTAGTCGATTTGCCTTCGCCCTCCGAGGGGGAGGTGACAAGCAGCGATTGAATCTTGCTCCCGTTTGAAGCATAGTGAATATTGTTCCGAATGGTTCGGTACTGCTCTGAAATAGAGCCATGAGGATTAATATAAGCAAGTAAGCTTCTATTTACATAGGTCTTTGACGCCTTTTGCCGTTCACGAACCAATCGTCTCACCTCGCGCTATAATGCTTTTTTGTTTCTTCAAATGTCTGGCATAATCTTTTCGCTTCATTTTGGTTACTTGACCTAGCATCGTTAAGCCGAGCAGCTCTTCGATCTCTCGTTCCGACTTGATAGAATCGTCAAGCGAATCAAGCAGAAAGACTAAACCGATGCTGAATATAAGACCTAGCATAAATCCTGCAATCAGCATCGTGTTGCTCTTCACATTAATAGAGTTAGGATTTTCTTCCGCCATCGTTAGTAGCTGAATGCTCGATATGCCCAGCGTACCTGCTGCTACTTGCCGGTAAGCTTCAACGCTAGTATTGGCAATTTCAGCCGCAAGCTTTGAGTCGCTGTCCATAACCGTTATAAGCGTTAAAAGCGAGCCTTCCACACTATCCACTCTGATTTGACTTCTTAATTGCGAGACAGAACGATTAAGCTCCAGCTTCTCTATGACCTTGTTCAGGACGATAGGCTCGCGAAACATCACCTTTGCCGTACCCATCATTTCTGACGAAGCAGAAACAATAACTCTTGCGGATGCAGCATACATGGGCGTTTCTGGTCTAGAGTTATAAAGCGCTGCGAGTACGGTAACGATCACCGTGATCAGTACAACCATCCATAAACGCTTTCTAACCGTAGAGTATAAAGCTTTGAGATTGATCTCTTTGACCTTTACTCTGTCATTCTCGTTACGCAAAGCTGGTTGATCCTCTAACCGTTTTCCATCCATTCGCACACCTGCTTAATATGTTTGTTATAAAGAACGATAACACAATATTAGTTCTTTATATAGAACATGTCAATACACGTTTTTCTTTTTTTCGGGTAGCCTTCAGTTATCGATATGAAGAATGATAATATTTGATGTTTTCTTTTTCTCGCTCGAGTATACGCTCGTTTCCGCAATGCTTTCCTTCCACATGTTCGATCGGATCAAATCCTTCAAAGCTTGGAAATCACCTTTGCTCATGCCCTCATCAACCGCGTCTTTAATAATGGAACGCCATTCCTCATCCAGCAATTCATCCTCATGAATTTTTGGTAAATGCTCTTCTCCAAGCAAATATTCAATGTTAGAATCCAAAGGAGCTGCTATTTTTGCCATTACCTGAAGAGATGGGTTATTCTGCATATTGCGTTCAATGTAGCTTAAGTAGGACTTGGATACGCCTGCTAGGTCGGCAAGCTTCGTTATCGAGTAGCCCTTTTTTTCCCGTAGACTTTTAATCCGTTCCCCAATCATAAGATTCTCCTTCGGCCAGTTTAGATCCTAACGATAAGCTTAGAACTTTCAACCAAAATGTAAGACGTTATAACAGACAATATAGCTATTGTAGTTCTTTAAAAAGAACAGGTCAATACATTTCCTTTTATTTTCCTTAAAAGTCTCCTGCAGAAAAAAACAAAAAACACCGATAATCGGTGTTTTCTTGAGGGTACTTTTTAACACATATTAATTAAACTGCACCTGCGCCAAGCTATCAACCAGCTGCTTCAAATTCACAAGGTTGTTACTCTGCGTCATTCTTTTTATCGTCCTGCTCCTTATCCTGACCTTGCAGCTTTCGCAAATAATCGTCCAGATTATCGAATCGCTCGTTCCAAATACGGCGGAACGATTCGAGCCAGTCATCCATTTCAATGAGCGGCTGGTGCCGCAGCTTGTAAAAACGCCGATTGGCGTCCGGCTGCACCTCGACGAGCCCAGAATCATGCAGGACGCGAAGATGCTTGGACGTTTGCGGCTGATTAAGCCTAAGCCGCTCGGCAATTTCCCCTACAGTGAGAGGGCCGCTGCGCAAAAGCTCGACAATATGCAGCCGGTTTGGCTCGGCAAGTGCACTAAATACCGTTTCCTTCATTTCCAAAACCTACTTCAAAACCAATTATTGTAAACGAAAACACAAATGACCGTGAGCTATACGCTCATATGATATTCATTGTAATCAATAAAAGATCTCCCCATACCGGTATTTTACCGTATAAGGAGAACTCTCCCGCTTATCCAATAAGCGATATCAAGCTTTTAAATTCCAGCTCTTCAAACTTCAGCAATACGCTTTCGCGCTTATACGCCCAGCAGCAGCCATCTAGCTCAGCCGATACCGGCACATCGCAGCGAATAGTCGCCAAATCGCGGGAGAGATGAAGCATATCAAGATCCGCTTCGATTTTGACCCTTATCGTTTTGGACACCGCTTCTAAATTAGCAAGCAAGCCATCGATGGAGCCATGCTCCAAAATGAGCTTGTGAGCCGTTTTCTCGCCTATTCCTTTAACGCCTGGGTAATTGTCCGCTGTATCGCCCATCAGACCTTTGATGTCAATAATTTGAACGGGAGTAAGCTGGCGCTCCTCCATCAATGTCTCTGGCGTATACACCATATAGTTCCCGATCCCCTTCTTCATGATGGCAACCGAAACCCGGTCGTCCACCAGCTGGAGCATGTCATGATCGCCCGTCACGACAAAAATTTGCGCTTGATCCTTAAGCGCAGCAGCAAGCGTTCCGATGCAGTCGTCCGCCTCGTAGCCCGCGATGCCAATATTCGGCACATCGAAGCTGGCGACAACCTCCTTCACCAGATCGAACTGCGGAATCAAATCCTCCGGCGCGGAAGGACGATTCGATTTGTAGCCATCATACTGCTCCGTGCGAAAAGTCGTGCTGCCCATATCCCAGCAGCAGGCAACATGCGTCGGATTAAACGTATTGATCGCATCCATAAAATAGCGTACAAAGCCATGCACGGCATTTACGGGTACGCCAGCACTCGTTTTCCGTACGCTGCCTCCGAACGAAGTAGCAAAATAAGCCCGAAACAATATCGCCATACCGTCTACCAATAGCAAGCGTTGTTCACTCATCAATGATACCCCTCTCTAAACTATTAATCTCATTTCTAGTTATTGCCCGCGAATGAACCTTCCAATACGCTGTGCCGCTTCCTGCAATCGCTCTTCGCTTTCCACAAGAGCGATTCGCACATAACCCTCTCCCTCGGAACCGAACGCTTCACCCGGAACGACGACCACACCGGTCGCTTTAAGCATTTCCTGGGAAATTCGCCTTGAAGTCCAAGGCACGTCCATCGTCCACTGCATGGGAGGTAGCTGCGCCCATACGAACATAGTCGCCTTCGGAGCTGCTACGTCCCAGCCCTCTGTCCGCAGCGCGTCTAAAAATATGTTCCTACGCTGCTCATAAAGCTTGCCTGCTTTAGGCAGCTCCGTATTAGAAATCGCCTCTTGCAGCGCTACTATGCCCGCCTCTTGAATAGGATCAAATACGCCATAGTCGATGTTAGCCTTCAGCTCGCGGAGAGCGCCAACCGCCGCCTTATTCCCGGCCAAAAAGCCGATTCTGCAGCCAGCCATATTAAAGCTTTTGGATAAGGAGTGGAATTCAACGGCTTGCTCGATTGCGCCCGGCACCTCCAAAATGCTTGGCGGCTCGCAGCCGTCAAAGCCCATTTCGGAATACGCCAAATCATGTACGACCAATACGCCGTGTTGGCGCGCCTTATCCAGCAGCCGCTCGAAAAATGCTAGATCAGCAACGGTTGAAATCGGATTATTAGGATAATTCAGTAAAATAAACGTTGCTTTATCCCAATCCTCATCCGGTATAGCATCGAGGTCAGGCATATATCCATTTTCTTCACGTAGCGGCATAAGCTTACATTCCACGCCCGCAAGCGCTAATGATGCGGCATATATCGGATACCCGGGATTAGGCAGCAAGGCCATGTCGCCTGGATCACAAAGCGCCATTGCAAGATGAGCGAGCCCATCCTGTGACCCTAGCAGCGTCACGATCTCGCTCGCCGCATCCAGCTCCACGTTAAAGCGATGCTTCATCCAAGCCGCGGCATGCTGACGAAACGGCAGTCCGCTTCTCGTTGCTGGATAAGCATACATATCGGAGCGAAGCGCTGCATCGCTAAGCGCAAGGCGTACGGCAGGCGTCGGCGGCTGATCCGGACTGCCGATGCCAAGATCAATAATATCGAGACCGCTTTCCACCGCGGCCAGTTTCCATGCCGCCACTTCAGCGAAGATGGAAGAGCCAAGCTGCGAAAGCCTATCTGATCTCCATTTGGTTTGCGACATAAGTCCATTCACCCTTTTTTAGTTGTTCCACGAATCTGCGTACTGCTCTTCCTTATAGCCTACCGTTACCTTCTTGCCATCCGTTACGATCGGACGCTTGATCAGCATTCCGTTCGAAGCTAGCAGCGCATATTTCTCATCCTCAGTCATGCCCGCCAGCTTGTCCTTCAGGCCAAGCTCTCTATATACATCGCCTGATGTGTTAAAAAACTTCTTCAGCTCTAGGCCGCTGTTCGCAACAAGCACCTTCAGCTCCTCAGCTGTAGGCGTTTGCTCAACAATATCACGGGTTTGAACGTCATTCCCTTTGCTTTTCAACGATTTAACCGCTGCTTTGCAGGTGCTGCATTTGGGATATTGAATAATCGTTAATTCGTTTTGTTTCACCATACCACGAAATCCTCCATTATGCTTATGCCATTTCTTGTTTATTCGGGAGCGACTGCTCTAAGAGCAAAAGCTCAGGAGGCAAAGCTGCCTGCCATTCCATCCACTGCTTCGTGATCGGGTGAGTAAAGCCAAGTATTTCGGCATGCAGTGCTTGACGGCCAGCCGCGTTCTCCCAATCCTCCACGGCGCCATGCCCTTGCCCATACATTTTATCCCCGATTAAAGGGCAGCCGATATGCTTCATATGAACGCGAATTTGATGCGTCCTTCCCGTTTCCAGCTTCAGGCGCACGGCAGCTGCAAGTATGCTGCCCTCATCCGAACTGAAGCTCGATATCGTCTCATAATGCGTAACGGACGGATACCCCTCCGGCGTTACGATTCGGATATGGGGCTGTTCCGGATTTCGGTCAATCGGCGCGTCAACCGTTCCTTTGGCTGGTGCCGGGCTCCCGTATACATAAGCGCGATATAGCTTTAGGAAGCCGTTCGCCTGCATTTGCTCGGACAGCTGTTGATGAACGTAAGACGTTTTGGCAATGGCGACTAAGCCCGATGTTTCTTCATCCAGGCGGTGAACGGGCCGAAAGCGCACACGTTCTCCCTTCTGCTGCCAGTGATAAACGACGCCATTGGCAAGCGTACCCGTATAATGGCCATGCGTCGGATGGACGATCATCCCTGCCGGTTTGTTGATAATTAGCAGATCATCATCCTCAAATACGATTTGTATCGGGATAGGCTGCGGCAAAATGTCCTCGGATATTTCCCGCTCCATCCGTACGCGTATAATATCGCCTGCCGCGACCGGTGCGGTCGTATACGCACGGATCCCGTTAACGGTAAGCCCGTGCTCCGTCAGCTTTACTTGCGACAGCAGCTTGCGTGATACGCCGAGCTGCCGCTCGAGTACCGTTCGTACCTGCTTTCCTTGCTCCGCTTCACTAACGATTGCTACTAATGGCGGGTAATAGAGCGTATCTAGCGTTTCCATCATTTTTTGGGCTTTCGAAACACTTCCGCGCTTCGTACATATTCGGTATCCGGCACACCAAGTTTCGCATTTGCCACTCTAGCAGCAGCGAAGAAGAAGTCTGAAAGGCGGTTTAAATAGGTTTGTACTTCGGCATTAATGGCATGCTCGGCAGCCAGTGTGACGACGCGGCGTTCCGCACGGCGGCATACCGTTCTGCATACATGCAAAAGCGCGGATACGGAGCTGCCCCCCGGCAAAATAAATCTCGTGATTTCCGGAGCCTCCGCCGTATATCGATCGATCCAGCCTTCCAGCCTGACAGCAGGCTCCGCTCCTATTTTGAGCGGCGCCCCCTCTACGGCATAGGCTAAATCTGAGCCGCAATCAAACAGCTCCTGCTGGATGTCGATCAGCCAACCGGCCATTTCCGCCAGCTCCTCCTGTTTGTCCGCCTCTGCCGCCGCTTGCCCAACAAAGCAGTTTAATTCATCAATCGTCCCATACGCTTCAACCCGAACGTCATCCTTCCGCACGCGTCCGCCTATCAAGGACGTCTGGCCGCTATCACCTGTTCTCGTATATAGCTTCATCTTCCTAAGCCTCCTCTTTCATCTCATGCTCTTATTCATGCAAACAGCAGGCCGGATATGCTCCTGACCTGCTGATCATTAAAGTGAACGAACTTACCCTTGCTTCAAACGGTGGACAAAATTTCCGATTCGATCTAACGCTTCGGTTAGGTTCGTAACGGAGGTCGCATAAGAGCAGCGAAGATGTCCTTCGCCTCCAAGACCAAATACATCGCCTGGCACTGCCGCAACATTCGCTTCATCCAGCAGCCGTTGCGCGAATTGCTCGCTCGAAAGGCCTGTCGATACGATTGATGGGAAAGCATAGAATGCACCCTGCGGCTCATGGCAATCGAGACCGATGTCCCGGAAGCCCTTCACGACCAAGCGGCGCCGCTGATTGTATGCCTCAACCATACGGTCTTTCTCTTCCAATCCGTGCTGAAGCGCTTCGAGAGCCGCATACTGCGCCATAATCGGCGCGCACATGACTGTATATTGATGAATTTTCAGCATCGCTGCCATAAGATCAGGATGACCGCAGGCATATCCCATCCGCCATCCGGTCATTGCGAATGCCTTCGAGAAGCCGCTAACGAGTATCGTTCGATCCTTCATGCCGGGCATTGCCGCAAAGCTGACATGCTTCTCGCCGTAAGAAAGCTCTGCATAAATTTCATCAGAAATGACGATGAGGTCATTTTCTTCCACAAGCTTCGTAATAGGCAGCCAATCCTCATAGCTCATCGTACCGCCAGTCGGATTGCTTGGATAACATAGAATAAGTACTTTAGACCTCGGCGTGAGGACGGCTTGTAGCGACTCTGCTTTCAGCTTGAAAGCATCCTTCGCATAGGTTTCGACGCCAACCGGCTTGCCGCCAGTAAGTGCTGTAATCGGAGAATATGAAATATAACAAGGCTCCGGAATCAATATTTCATCCCCTGGCGCAATCAATGCGCGAAGCGCAAGGTCGATCGCCTCGCTTCCGCCGACCGTTACCAAAATTTCATTCGCGGGATCATACTGCACAGCAAATTGGTCATTCAAATATTGGCCAATTGCCTCGCGCAGCTCCGGCATGCCGGCATTGGATGTATACTGCGTCTTCCCCATCTCTATCGCGTGTACCGCTGCTTCCCGAACATGCCATGGCGTAACGAAGTCGGGCTCGCCTACGCCAAGCGTAATCACATCCTTGCGCGTGCTGACCAAATCAAAAAACCGACGGATTCCCGACGGTTTAATGCCTCGCACGAGCGGGGACAAATAATCAGCCATCGATTGATGCTTCACAGCTGTGGAGGGTTGTTTATGTTCGTCTTTAATCATTGCCGTCACCCTTTTTTCACGGCGAAACCATCAACCGATGATCACCTTCATGCTCCTCGAAGATAATGCCGTCTTGTTTGTATTTTTTCAAAATAAAATTGGTTTTGGTCGATAATACCTTGTCGATCGGCGATAAGGTGTTCGATACAAAAGAGGCAACCTCTTTTAAGTTTTTGCCTTCAACCTCGACTAAGAGATCATATGCTCCGGACATTAAGTAGACGGATTTTACTTCTGGATATAAATAAATGCGCTCGGCGATTCCTTCGAATCCGCGACCGCGCTCTGGTGTAATTTGTACCTCTATAAGTGCCGTAACCTTCTCCTCGTCAAGCTTGCTCGAGTTCACGACTGTCGCATACTTTACGATAATGTGGTCACTTTCAAGCCTGGTTATCGCTTGCTTTACATCCTCAATTGGTGCGGCAAGCATGGTAGCGATCAGCTCCGCATCCCTTCGCGCGTCTTCCTTCAGCAGCTCCAGCACTTTCAACTGTAATTCGGTCATTGTATAACTCCTTCCAGTACGACTGCGATTATAAAGAATATTTTACAACTTTTTTGAATCCCGTGCAATCAAAGCCTAAAAGGCAAATCCTCCAATTTCCTATAAAAAAAAGACCCCGAAGGGTCTTACATGTAATATTGTTGATTGCTTTGCTGATGTTGGCCGGATTGCTGATGCGCATTCGGCGTATACATCGATTGGGATTGCTGCTGGCCGAGCGTTTGCTGCAAAAACTGAGCCGTCTTTTGCTTCGTTTGCTGATACTGCTTCATTTGCTTATCAAGCTCCTGGCGAAGCGCTGGCGACGATGTATTGTACATATTCGCTTGCTTCATCGCTTGGAACAGCTGCCCTTGAAGAGCCAAAGTGCTATCCGTTAATTTCGTAAACAATTGGCGGATGTCCGGACAGGTTGACTCCGTTGCCGCTGTCGCATACTCGCGCACGACTCTCTTTAAATCGCTTAGAATCGTACCTGCCAAATCTTCCTCTGTCAAAATCGATTGCTGTTGCTGTTGCTGATACATAGCGACTTACCTCCTATACATTTTTTCTACTTTTTTGCTTTTTATTGCTGCGGTTGAGTTGGAGCTATTTGCTGATGGTGTGAAATGGCATGCAATAAAGAATCGTAATGCTGTTGGTGGGTATGCAGCATTTGCGTGCATAGGTTAATAATCCCCGGTGTAGTGCCTGTAGCAATTACTGCCGCGCACTGCTTAATCAATAGATCCTCGTTAGACATTGAGTCAGCGATGTACTCAAGCTCTTTCGCCGTAATGGGCTGCATCATAGGTCTTCCTCCTCTAAACTAGGTTCTCGAGCACTTTCCATTCCATTTTTTCCGTGCCAAACGTATTATGAGCTAAATTTCCTTTATTTATGTGTCTCATTCAAGTCAAAATTTCCGGAATGAATGACATTAAATTTCACTTCCACCTTCAACTGCCCGGGCTTCGGCAGCCATTCTTTATCCTTGCAGGCTTCCTTCCAATACGCGTTATGGTATCGATACAATTCGTGCTCAAGCCGAAATAGATCCATCCCCTTCATCAGTCCATTACGATACGTATTCTCAAGCTCAATCTTGACGTTTGCTTCAACAGATGCAATAATTTCCTCCTCATTCATACGTTTTACTATTTCTGCCACAGCCCCTGACAACCGCACCTTTAAAACAAAGCTTGGCGTGCCGCCATTAAAGCTGGTATATAGTTTGCTTTTTGCGGAGCTAATGAAAAGCGCCGCACTCCCCTGTTTACCTTCGGCTTTCATCATGTAATGCTCGAATTCGGGATTGATCCATCGCAAGCCGGCAGCTTCGTTTTCCGAGAGATAGCCGGCATATTTTAGCTCCTTGAATGCGAATAATCCCTCAATCATCTGAATTTCCAGCTTGATTTTCTTCCGCGTCCAAAAATGGTCGTTGGCTGTTAATGCCGCGATCGTAGTCACCATTGCAGGCTCCTTCAATGACTGCACGGCCAGCTGTAGGGAGGACGGGCGAATGAAGCTCCTTTGGCTCTCAAGTGGCTGCGGCATATACATGACGCTATTTAGAGGAGATTGGTCATAAAAGGTATCCGTCGTAAAAATCTTTTCGATCGGTGCTTTTGTCCCGTAAATCAACGACGTATACCGCGATGCCCGCTGACGATTCAGACCATCCATGATGTCTTCCATCCTGTCCAACGCTCTGTCCTGGACAACAACCGTTTTTAAGTGCTCCAAGCTTAAAATCGATTGGCCGGATTTCGCGAGATTATTCATCGCCAGCAAAATGGAATCACCCTTGCCTCTACCGATCCATACTGGATTTGGATCAGGCTGAACCGCTTCTGTTTTCGCAATGAGCCCAAATTTCATCGTTTGCGCATAGATTTCATATTTTCCTTCTTTATAGTCGATACCGAGCGCGGATACGTAGCTCGTATCCTGTAAATTGACTTCATCCCAGCAGCCTTGAAGCAGCATTGACCCGAATAGAATACTAATCAGTGCAGCCCATTTTTTCCAAAAGCTAACTATTCGAGATTGTACAGCTTTATATCTCATTTGTTCCCCCTGTTGCTTTTAATCTTCCATGGCTTTTGCATAAGCGCTGGTACCAGCTGCTTGAAGCGCAGCGGGGCCAGCGGCTCTAAATAAGGGCGTCCGAATGATTCTAATGTACACATGTAGATGATTACGGCAAACGATCCGACAAAGAAACCGAAGATGCCTAGAATCGATGATAAAATAAGAATCAGGTAGCGTATGACGCTAACCGAGCCGCTTAATGACTGATTGACCAGAGTAAAGGTGGACACCGCTGTAACCGCAGCAACGACGAGCATAGTCGGAGATGTTAAGCCTGCACGAATAGCAGCATCCCCTACGATTAATCCGCCTACTACCGATACGGTTTGGCCTACTGCCCTTGGGAGCCTTACGCCCGCTTCGCGGAAGAGCTCGAACATCGTCAGCATAATAAACATCTCCATCGTAGCCGACAGCGGCAAGCCGATTCGAGAAATAGTTACCGTTGCGAGCAGCGTAAACGGAATTTGATCCGTATTGAAGGCCGACAACGCAATCCAAAATCCTGGCAGGCTCATAGACATAACGAGTCCGATCAGCCTTAACAAACGTTCCAGCGATACATAATAATAGGGTAAATGAGCATCCTCCGGCGACTTGATCAGCAGCAATAAATTGCCTGGAGCCACAATAGCTGACGGAGAATCATCAAGCAATATCGCAACCTTTCCTTGCATCAGCGATTGAACGACATAATCAGGCCGCCCGACATATTCAACAAGCGGAAACAAAGAAAAGTGACGGTCGGATAAGAGCTCCTCCAATTGGCTTCCTCCGATGATAGAAGGAACATCAATACTATGAAGACGTCTTCTTGCTTCGATTACGAGCTCGCTCTTTGCTATGCCTTCCATATATATAAGAGCGATTTCCGTCAACGATTCTCTGCCAAGCCTTAAATATTCCACATGCATATCAGGCGTTCTGAGCCGCTTGCGAACTAATGCCACATTGGTTGAAAGCTGCTCGACAAATCCGTCACGCGGACCTCTGATCGAAACCTCCATCGTCGACTCCTCCGGAGTCCTTCCCGGCTGGCTGGAAATATCGAATTCAAATAAGCCTTCGAGGTTTTCAAACGATAAAATCACGCTGCCCGCAAACAGTCTAGCATACAAATTGCTCCCATTATGTCCGGACTTCACTCTGCTGAATAACATGCTTGGCTTATGTATGTCACCTACCTTAGCACTTGAAAATGAGCGAAGCTGCTCCGCCCATTTCTCGAGCTGCGGCAGCAAGCCGATCTGCATTTGTTGATTGTCAATCAGCCCTTCGCAATAGAACATAATAACTTCCAATGGTCCATGAACATCAAGGGTAAGCTTGTATTCAATAACGTCATGACACTCCTGCAAATTGTGCCTGAACTGCTCTAATGTCATCTCGTCCCTTTCATTCTGTTCATTACGATCGTGGTGAGTCATAACTGCTCTGCCTCCTCGGAGCCGATAATTGCCGATCTATTTTTATTTCCTTGCTTTCTCGGGAAAAGAGTCACGATCCAAATCACGCTGGTGAGAGCCATTATGATTATTCCTGTATATCGAAAAAACATTTCCAGAATAACTCTAAATTCAAGCATATGGTTGATGCCAATGTAAGAAACAACGAAAATGATCACGCTAATCATAGCCGGTGAGATCCATTTTCTTTTCAATTGCCGCAACGGTCCAAATTCAGATAAAACGTGTATGCAAAGCGCAAGTCGGATAAGCGCCCCAGACATCCATTGGTAAATCGCAAAAAAGTCAACATGCTCGAAATATTTTCCGATCGAAACAAGTCGCCATTGCGAAAATGCCGGATATCGCATCTTCTCTGCTTCAGCAGGCCCGAATTCTGCTATCGATCCCAAAACCGGCCCTAGTGTCAGAAGTGACAAAAACAATACAAGCCAGAAAAGAGGCCATCGTTTAAATTTTCCGCTTATATGATGCTGAATAAGCATAAATACGAACAACTCTGAAGAAGAAGTCAGCGTATATAGCACACCTTTAATCAATGGGGTCGGCCCATTCTCGAGCATCGGCAATAAATAATGATAGTCTTTATGCGGCATGTTCGCAGACATGACGAAGTCCCCTAACAGCACAACAATCGGCAGCAGGATGCAGCTCACGTAGGCTATCGTTCGGAGGCCAGATATGGATGCGAACAAACATAATCCAAGAAAGACGAAACAAACCACAAACGAAGGGGTGTTTGGCAAATAGGTCGTTGCCGTCCAAGAGGCCGTCATAATCAGCGTTTCAAAAGCAAGGGCTAACTGCATAAGCAAAAAAACGCCCATGAGAAACCATGACAAAAATCGTGGCAATCGCTCCATCAGCCACTTATCAAGGGGCATGCCATTCAATCGCTTTAATATTCCAAATAGCGGGATTAATGCCCAAGGCAGCACAATTACAAGCCCGATAAGCACACAAATCCATGCATCGCGTTCTGCCGCGGAAAACAGCATGGGGACAATAAGGACATGATTTACAAGTCCGACTGACAAAACAATCATCATAATGGATGCCAATATACCAAAAGGCTTCACTTTCATTTACCAATCACTTCCTTGCAATTTAATATTTCCAGAACTGTTTATCAAAATGCATGGAAGAATCTCTTTTTCGACAAAAATTGCAAAAAAAAACTATGCTCAAGCCATCTATGGGCTGAGAGCACAGTTTGAGCGAACTAGGGGATATGAACGGTTTTCACATGGTCAAAGTGTAAAAAAACAGCGTTGCCGCTTGCATTCGCAAGCTCGATCATGCTTTGATCGACGCTTTTTAGTACACCGATTTTGTTTGAATTTTCGCCTAAATCAAGCACGACGAATTCACCGACTAGTTTACGCAGCTGTTGATCGAGGGTTCTTGCCAATGTAATCGGGGAGGGTCTAAGGGGGAATTGCTCTGGCGTTAAGGTATATGGCGTTACGTTCGGATTGTAGGGAATCAAATACTTCATATGGTGGAGAGATACGATGACGGTATGATAGACAGGTGAATAGAAGACAAAAAAGTCATTCATAATGGTAGTCAAATAGCCGTGAATAGACTGATTTCCCGTAATATAAATCTCAGAGAACATGCCCTTGGCATTCATTAGTATTTTTCGATAAGAAATCGCCTCATTATAAGGCTCAAATGGCAGTTCAGGTATTTCAATAGCTTCTTCTTCTTCCCGCGTAGAGACGCGAAGCTGCTGTAGGTGGATAAGCGGTATATACAAAAATTGAGTTCCGTTGTGCAGCACTAAAATGTCTTGACCAAACTCGATCAACTTCCCTCGTATGGGTGCCACTTTTCCTGAAATCTCTAATTCGACCTGCCGATCCAGCAGCGGATGACGGTTTTTCATGCGATCAACCTCCTTTCATCCGGTAGATAGTGGAACCAGGCAAAGGTCTAGACCTTTGCCTGGCAAATCAGCAGACTTATTAAACGGAACGACGAGCTGTTTTTACGGAAGCTGCATTTGCACGGTTTTTGCCGCCGGTGCGGTTGCCTTGGTTTCTACCGCCGCTGCGGTTGCCTTGAGTTCTATTGTTATTGTTGTTGCCACTTTTATTATTGTTTTTGTTGTCGTTTTTGTTGTCGTTTTTGTTGTCGTTTTTGTTGTCGTTTTTGTTGCCGCCAGACTTATTGCCAGCTGCTTTGATCGTTTTAATATGATCGTTTTGAATTTGCATAGCTTCTTTACCGGATACCAACAAAATGGAATCTCTTCCTGCTTGAGCGATAAAACCTTCTACCTTCTCTGGTCCGCCCCAGTTGATTTGCACGAATTGTTGATTGAACGCTCTAATGACTCCGTTGAAGTCGTTAGCGTTGATAATTTCCGGATCACGACGGCCGCTTTTGTTGCCTCCGCTAGCATTGCCGCTTTTGTTTCCGCTTTTGTTTCCGCTTTTGTTGCCTCCCATTTCAGTAATGCTCTTAACATGGCTGGATGCAATATAGACGACGCCTTGATCCGTGCTTAATACGAGATAGTCGCTTTTTACCGCTAAAAGCTTGCCTTGAAGCGAATCCGGGCCGCCACGGTTAATTTTTACGTTTTTACCTACCAAGCTTTGAAGAAAATTATGACCGCTTTTGTTGCTTCTGTGGCGATTGTTGTTGTTTCCCGCTAAAGATTGACCAGCAACGTATTGATAGTTACAGCAATAACTCATAAAAAAATCCCTCCGATAATTTCATTATTAGTAGTTTCAAGCATTACTTCAAAAACGACGTGTTGACCTTGTCACCAGCATCATATTTGTATTGCTGCTCATCCCTCCTAGCTTTCTTTCATAGCATCTATCATGAGATACGTTATGTAATATATTTATATGTATACCGTATGGAAGTGGTACTAGATTACTATCTATTTATTAAAGAATGAGCGCATAACCGTTACGAATAATAGACTCCAGCCATAGATTATAGAATCTTCATTAATAGGAGGAATTTGATTTGGCCAAAAATAAGAACAGCAAGCAAAACAAGAAAACAAGCTACAGGGTAGCTGAATCAACAGCTGCCAGCCAAATGATAGGCGGGCTGACCGACGGCAATCGCACGGCGGGAGTTCGTACTCGAGGCAATCGCAGCGAAGGAAATCTGACAGGCGGTAACCGCTCGGGCGGCAGTCAAACAGGGGGCAATCTTACCGGAGGCAACCGGTCAAGCAGCAATCTTACCGAAGGCAGCCGGTCAAGCGGCAATCTTACGGAGGGGAACCGCAGCTATCGAGGCTTCCCGCTCCTGCAATTTGAAGGAAGCGAGCTAACGCCGAGCTTCGTTTGGGAAATCAATATTTAATAAATAAATGTGACCATCTAGGCAGCAGCTGAATACGGTAAATAAGATTAAAAGCCTATCGTCTAACGGTAGGCTTTATCTTTTGCCTCGGGAGATGGTTAGATGGCTACTGAATCCTTGCCTGCACGCACCATACGCATTAATGCTTCAGATCTTCAAGAAATAAAGAGCAACGCATGGGGCCGCGCCTTCAAGCCGGCAGAGCTGGAAATGGACGGACAAACCTATAAAGCGGAATTCGGCTTGCGGGGCGGCCATACGCGCAATTACTCTAAAAAATCATACGAAGTGCGGCTCGAAGACGGCAGAACGCTGCATTGGAACGCCGAATATGACGATCCATCCATGATGCGCAACGCGCTCTCGTTTTACTTTTTCAATGAAATCGGCGTTCCCTCGCCTGAAACCAATCACTTCTGGCTCATTATAAATGGTGTTCCGGAAGGCGTTTATTTAGAAATCGAAGCAGTCGATCAGCTTTTTTTTGAGAAAAGACGCATCGGCTACCGATCGCTTCTGTATGCAGTCAACGACAGCGCCGATTTTAGCTTAACCGACCCCATCTCTAAAGATAAGAAGCCAT
Source organism: Paenibacillus sp. PL91 (assembly GCF_012935325.2). GTDB lineage: Bacteria > Bacillota > Bacilli > Paenibacillales > Paenibacillaceae > Pristimantibacillus. Next base: position 82,325 of record NZ_JABBYG020000013.1, on the reverse strand, counting down.
CGCTGTTCGACGGTTATGAATTGATGAAGGGAAAGACGGGGACGAAGAGCAGGCTCGTATCCTTTGTACGGAATTTGAATCGGATGTCAGGGAAAAATCTCGGCGTCCACACCGCGAGGCGGCTTGACGTGACTCAATATTTAATGTGGCTGGCCGGTGCCGTGCTAACAGGAAATTATGATGGGTTTGATCAGAACTATGCGCTGTATGAGCATCGTACGAGCGGCAAATATCGAATTATTCCATGGGACTATGAGGGGACTTGGGGGAGAAATTGCTATGGGAAGCCATGCGGCAGCGATCTCGTTCGTTTGCAGGGCTACAACAAGCTGACTGAGAAGCTATTTACTTTTCCGGCATGTCGCCGCAAATACCGTTCTATTGTCAGGAAGCTGCTCAAGAACGCCTTCACGGTCGAGAAGCTGGGCCCTGTTATCTCACAGATGCATGGCCATCTTTCGCCTGCCATTCGCAGCGACTACACGAGAAAAGCCAGCTACGACACCTTTTTGTCGGAGCCTTCCTTCATTCATAATTACATTCAAGAAAGAAGAGAAATACTGCAGCTTTCGCTGCGGGAGTGGGAATGAGCAAGCCGCTCCCGAGCGACGCTTTAAAAAATATCCATGCTCAAATAGCGCTCACCGGAGTCCGGCGCAATACAAAGCACGCGCTTGCCAGCGCCAAGCCGCTTCGCAATTTGCATGGCTGCCCATACGGATGCGCCGGATGACGGACCGAGCAGCAGGCCTTCTTTGGTCGCCAGCGCTCTCATCGTAGTCAATGCGTTCTCATCCGATGCTTGAATGATTTCATCGTAAATGGAAGTGTTAAGAATAGCGGGAACAAAACCCGGACTTGTACCGACCAGCTTATGCGGGCCTGGCTTGCCGCCAGACAGCACGGGAGAGCCTTGTGGTTCTACTACGGCAACATATAAATCCGGCAGCAGCTCCTTCAGCTTCTCGCCTGTTCCGGTTATCGTCCCGCCGGTGCCAGCTGTGGCCACGAATGCGTCCAGCCTGCCGCCGGTTTGCTCCATAATTTCTAAGGCTGTCGTCATTCTGTGTATAAGCGGATTGGCTTGATTCTCAAACTGATTAGGAATAAAGCTGCCTGGATGCTGCAATTGAAGCTCCTCTGCCTTGCGGATCGCTCCAGGCATTCTCTCCGCAGCAGGCGTCAGTACGACCTCGGCTCCATACGCCTGGAGCAGCTTTATCCTCTCTGACGTCATGTTGTCGGGCATAACCAAAATCATCTTATATCCTCTTGCTGCTGCGTTCATCGCTAGCCCAATACCCGTGTTGCCGCTCGTCGGCTCAATAATCGTGTCTCCCGGCTTGATCAAACCACGCTTCTCCGCATCATTAATAAGCGAGAAAGCAGCCCGATCCTTTACGCTTCCGCTTGGATTAAAGCGCTCCAGCTTGACGCATACCTCCGCGCTGTCCTCCCCCGGTAGACGATTTAGGCGAACGACCGGAGTATTTCCAATTAACTGCGTTATATCCGAAACGATTCTCGGCATCTGTCGTTCTCTCCTATCTTTTCTGCTTATGCATGCTGCTGCTCCTCCAAGAAAGGCTTCATAAACCACCAGCCTGCTATCGGTACTACGCCAACCGCGAATAACAGCCATGTGATTGCAATAGCCGAATGGTTGTGCGGCAGTACAATTAAATACGACGTTAAGCCGATAACTCTGCCAAAGACGAGTCCCGCCTCGCGAAGGACGATAAACTCCTCCCGCTCCCGTGCGCTTTCCTCGGATTGGCCAATAAGGTCAAAAACTCTCGAGGTCATCGGTATAATGTAAAGCGGCATAAATAGAGATGTGCCAATGCCAAACATCAGCAGGGTCATGTACGAAATCTTCCAAAATAATGGCAAAATAACGACAGCAATCATAATAGCGCCAATGAGCATCGAAAGCTTCCGATTGCTTTTTTTAAGCCTTTTGCCAACGATCCAAAAGCTGATTAGAGCGACAAGGGACGTTATGAGCGAATAGGTACCCAGCTTGCTCTCGTTTTGTGTTGCTACATATACGGTAAGACCGACGAGAAACATAAACACGCCCTCACGCACTCCCTGTGCTGCTATCGCCGGAAGCATCCGACGCCACGGATTCCCTTTTTGCTTAAGCTGCTGCAATCCATGCTTCCAATTATAGGTGCCCTGAACCTTCCGCTTCTTAAGCCAAAAGCTGAGTACGACGCCAACCGAAAATATGACAAGCGATATGGTAAAAATAAGCCTATAGCCCTTTTCCCCTTGCATCGACGTAATAAGCAAACCCGATACCCACGGCGCCACAATGCCAGCCGCTGATCCGAGCAGACCTGCCCACCCATTAAAACGGTCGCGGTTATCCGGGTCCGTCACTTCGAAATAAACAACATTATATGCGATCCAAAAAAAGCCCATTGCCATCCCGTTCAAAATGCCGAGCGGTATGTAATACGCTTTTGCTTGCTGCCCCAGCAGCAGTACTGTGCAATAAAAGACGCCGGACAGAACAATTCCGACACGCAAGCTGTTCATTTTGTTATGCTCTTTCACCCATTTGCCAGCGATCCAAAACGTTAAGCCGCTCATGACATATTGGCCTAAAGTGAACCACCCGATCAGCGCATACGATTGGCTTGCTTTCCATAGGTATACGGGCACAAATGTTCCGGATAGCGCATTTGCCACCCCGTAAAGCGCCTGAACAATGAGTAAAAGAGCTGCTTGTCCGTTCAAGTTTTTTGCCAAAGCTTTAGCCAAAACGATTCCTCCTGCCTGAGGGCAAACCATAGCTTCCTATGACTTAGCCGATCACAAATCAGAATTTCGTTTTGTAAGGTTCCCTCTTTGGCAGCTGTCCATGCGCCCTTTATTCCAAGCAGATTAATTACTCGTCCGGAGTTAACCGCTTAATCATTTGCTCGCGATCGCCTAAGCTCAGCAAGGATGAAGTGTGGTAGCAGGCCGGACAAACATAGAGGCTGAGCTTGAAAGGAGTCGTTAATACAGGCCCTCCAAGGGACGGCGCAATCCTCGCTTCAAATTGCTGATCCCCTAACGTCTGAATGCCCGCTTCTATCATGTAAGAGCGGCATACCGGACATTCCGGCACTTCGTCTTGATCGTCAAGCACGCGCTGAATGGTTTCCTCAACCGCAAACCGCGCGCTGTCTGCCTTGCGATATCCATCGCCCTGCTCCAGCCACCGCTTATGGTTCGGGTCATCCGAATAGTCGTCTTCCTCTACCTCTGAAGCTTCATCCTCCGACCATTCATCCTGTTCAAGTTCGCCATTTTGCGAGGCGGCTCTGCGGGCATCGTTGATTTTGAGCGCTTGAACAGATCGTTCATGCTCGTCAGCCTCGACTTCATCTTCATCGTAGCCAAGCTCAATCGTCCGATAAGCGCTCAGTTCATTATCGCAATGCGGACAATGCGTTTCCGGCCCAATCTCTTCGTCCCATACAATTTCCGTTAAACACCACGGACAGATCAAATGCTCTTCCATTGTTTGTCTTCCCCTCTAATGATTCATGATATAAACGATGCCAAACGCAAAAAATAAAATAGCGACAATGATTAAAACTCTCCACAAATATTTCAAAATGGGTCCCTCCGTTATATAATGACCGTTGCTCCGATGACGTAAGAGAGCGACACCGAAATGATCATCGCGATAAGCCCTACCGCACGGTTATCGCGGGCGATTTCATCATCTATCCGGAATACAGGCGTTAGAAACTCGAACAAAAAGTATGCGGCCATCAATATGACAAACCCGAAGGCTCCCCAAATGAGACTCTGGTAAACCGAGTCATTCGACTCGATCGAGAAGCGAAAAATATTGCATATGCCGAAAATTTTGCCGCTGGTTGCCATAGCCACGGCTAAGTTTCCCTTCTTGATCTCGCTCCAGCATTTGTATCTGGTCACAAGCTCAAAGCAGGACAAGAACACAATGAGAGACAGTACCGTAACCGATACATAAACAAGCGAAGCCGCGTAAGGATTGCTTAGCAGGTTATCAACTTCATTATTCATTCAAAGCTCCCTCCCCCATGAGTCCTTCGCTGCGCTCTATTTCAGCTCAGCTACGGTTACGCCAACGCCGCCTTCGCCGTAATTGCCAAGCCGATAGCTCTTCACATGGCTATGCCTGCGCAAATATTGCTGTATTCCTGTCCGCAGCACACCGGTACCTTTGCCGTGAATGATCGCCACTTGAGCAAGGCCAGATAGAAATGCCTCGTCAAGGAAACGGTCAACCTCTAGAATCGCCTCTTCCAAATTTTCGCCGCGCAGGTCAAGCTCCATCTTGAAATTATCATCTTTCGAGCGCTTCAAGCTTGCAGCAAGCTTGGGCTGCTGCACCTTTGCACTCGCATTCGATTTCAGCAGCTCCAAATCATCCAGCGCTACCTTCATTTTCATGATGCCAAGCTGTACGGTGGCATCGGAGCCATGAACCTCTACGACTGTGCCCTTCTGATTCAAGCTGTACACCGTCACTTCGTCGCCTGCTTCGATCTTGGCCGGCTTTGCAGCGGATTTAGCTGCTCCCCGCTTCGATTTTTGCTGCTCGGGGGCTGCTTCATCCAGCTTGCGGCGGGCTTCGATAAGCTTATGCTCCTTAACCGAGGCACCTTCCTCCATCGCGAGCTTGCGCAAGTCGGCGATGATTTGTTCCGCTTCGCGCTTTGCCTTCGCAACAGCCTCGCGCGCTTCCTCCTGCGCTTTAAGCAGCAGCTTATCCTTCTGCTCCTCAAATCGCTGACGCTCTGCTTCATGGCGCGCTCGAAGCGTCTCCATCTCACGGCGGAGCGATTCTGCTGTCTGACGCTCGGTTTCCGCGCCCAGACGATTTTCCTCGAGCGAGGCAATCATATTTTCAACCCGTTGGTCCTCTTCGCTGACTTCGCCTCTTGCATGATCGATAATGGAACGTGCAAGGCCTAACCTTTCAGCGATGGCGAAGGCGTTACTTCGCCCCGGAACGCCAACTAGCAATCGATAGGTTGGACTTAAAGTGGCAACGTCGAACTCCATGCTCGCATTAATGACACCCTTGCGATTATAAGCATAAGCTTTAAGCTCGCTGTAATGTGTCGTCGCTACAATCCGGCTGTCCATCGCATGGACATGCTCCAATATTGCAATGGCAAGCGCAGATCCTTCAGCCGGATCGGTTCCAGCGCCCAGCTCATCGAGCAGCACTAAGCTCTTTGAGGTCATGGAGCTTAAAATGCGAATGATGTTTTTGAGATGGCTGGAAAATGTACTTAAACTTTGCTCAATGCTTTGCTCATCGCCGATATCGGCATAGATCGCATCGAATACGCAAAGCTGGCTGCCGTCCTCGGCAGGCACAAATAAGCCAGACATCGCCATTAGGCTCAGCAGCCCGATTGTTTTTAAGGAGACGGTCTTGCCGCCCGTATTCGGTCCCGTTACAATGATTGCCGTATACTGGTTGCCCAGCTCCACATCAATAGGCACTACCTGCTCCGCCGCAATTAGCGGATGACGGCCACGCTTCAGCTTCAAAAACCCTCTGTCATTCATTCGCGGCAGCGTCGCCTTCATGCCATGGGCAAGTCGCGCCTTGGCATATGCAAAGTCGATTTGTCCAAGCAAATCCAGGTTGAAAATAAGATCCTCAACATAATCCGATGTCAGCGCAGTGAGCTTCTGCAATATTTTCTCGATTTCCCGCAGCTCGCCTGCCTTCAGCTCCCGAAGCTTATTGTTCATGGCGACAATAGCTTCCGGTTCGATGAACAGCGTAGCGCCAGATCCCGATTGGTCATGCACGATTCCGCCAAAGTGCGAACGGTATTCCTGCTTAACAGGAATGACGTACCGATCATTGCGCAGCGTGACGATCGAATCCTGAAGCATCTTCTGGACCGAAGAGGAGCGGATCATTTGATCCATCTTCTCGCGGACGCGTGATTCCCCGTTCCGGAGCTCCCGTCTAATCGATGCTAACTCTGTGCTGGCGCTGTCCATGACCTCCGCCTGATCGTCGATGCATTCAAAAATCGCATCCTCAAGCGGCTTATGCTCGCTGATTTGATCCGCAATCGCATGCAGCATCGGGATCGGATTATCTTCATGCAGCAGGCTGATATGCTTCTTCACACGGCGGCCGCCGCGTGCGGTAGCCGCAATGTCCAGCAGCTCGGCCGGATTCAGCGTACCGCCGATCCGCGCACGGTGAAGGGGAGCCGATATATCCACAACGCCGCCAAATGGGGCGCTGCCCTTCAGACGGTCAGCTGTATAGGCTTCATCCGTCGCCTGCAAAATTCGCTTAACCGCTTCCAAATCGGAAACAGGCTGTAACGATTCCGCGGCCGATTTGCCAAGCGATGTTGCCGCATGCTGTGATAATCTATGTATGATTTTAGGATATTCAAGTGTATTCAAAATTTTAGTGTCCAACAAATAACACTCCTCTCGCCTTCCTATTATAGCCGAACCGCGTCCTTCATGCACGGCTGAACAATCGTTTCATACATAAATGATGCTCAATTGGTCACAATATTAACGAAAGTGCTGTTTTACGATGTAACTTTTGCATTGTACCACCAAGGTAAGTGCTTCAGATTAGCTTTGAAGCGGCTTGCTGCCGCAAAAAAGAAAAGAAGCTGCATGATCGGGCGGTTTCGATTCGTAAAACTTTAGGAGGGTTTATACTATGACATTTTTGGGCCATGTTGTTCGGTTTATCGTAGCCGCGCTGGTACTTATGCTTGTCGGGTTTATTGTTCCTCAATTTAGCGTGGGCGGGTTTTGGAGCGCATTATTCCTTGCTCTTGTCATCGCTGCCCTCGGCTGGATCATTGAAGGCATTTTTGGCAAAAGGGTTACGCCCTTCGGACGCGGAATTGTCGGCTTTATCGCAAGCGCGGCCGTAATATGGATTGCCCAATTTATCGTCGGAGGCGTTACCGTTACGCTGCTCGGCGCCATTCTCGCTGCGCTGGTTATTGGGATTATCGATCTGTTCATCCCAGTCAGCACCCCTTATGAAGCTGGCAGACGGAATCACGACTAGCTCAGCTTTCTTAATTTAGCAGCACAAGCGCACAAGCCCTTGATTGCCCGGCAACGGCGGTCAAGGGCTTGTGCGCTTGTACAGCATCTTTTTTTTGCTCGCTTTTCACATGTTCTTCATTAGTTTGTCATATCGCTGTCACTGCATTTTGGCAAAAATTGAAGTACAATAGATATGATCAAGCGAAATAACAAAGCTGTACAATCGAAAGGGGTAGCAAACAAATGAAAAAATGGTTACTATTTGCAAGCGCAATGTGTCTTGTATTCGTTATCGCAGCATGCGGCGCGAACAGCTCCAATGAAGAGAATAAGGAAGCAAATACAACTGTTGCAGACAGCGGCGCAGCATCGTCTGACCTTGTTATAACTGCATCCAACTGGAAGTTTGACCAAACGGAATATAAAATCAAAGCTGGAGAAACCGTTAATCTCAAGCTCGATTCCGTTGATGGCATGCACAGCGCGCTAATCAAAAAAACCGATTATGAAATTAAACAAGGCAAAACCGTTGCTGTAAACATCAGCGAGCCGGGTACTTATGAAATGGTGTGCAATATTCCTTGCGGCGCTGGCCACAGGGAAATGAAAACGACGCTAGTCGTTGAATAAACAATTCAAGGCTTCTCCAATGGTTTAGACAACCTTTGGAGAAGTTTTTTTTAATTTGATGGTCTATTTTTATTCGCATTCAGGACAAATTTCTTATACGTATATATAATCTTTATTTAACAATCATCAAAAAAAGTCTAATAACTTCCCCTCTTCCCCTCCCGCTCTCCCTCTGATAAGATATTCACAATACGAACAGCGAATGGAGGAATGGTGATGGGAGCACTGCAAAATCGAGTCGCCATTATTAGCGGAGCTGGAACGGGTTTAGGCCGCGCAGCAGCCATTTCTTTTGCAGCGGAGGGCGCGGAAGTCGTCCTGCTGGGAAGACGCCTTCCTAAATTGGAAGAAACCGCATTGGCTGTGAAAGAGAAGACGGGCAAAGCAGCGCTTGTGCTGCAAACAGACGTGTCCGATGAGCAGCAGGTGCGGGAATCGATTTCTGCCGCCCTCTTGCACTTTGGCCGCATCGATATTATTTTGAACAATGCAGCCGTTTTAGAGCAAGGAACCGTACATGAATTGTCGTCCAGTGAGTGGCAAAATCAAATCGCTATCAACCTAACGGGACCGTTTCTGCTGACCAAGGCTGTACTGCCGGCTATGCGCGAAGCAAAATACGGTCGAATTATCAATATAACATCCGGCCTTTCTTGGAACGGAGCAGGCGGCTATGCCGCATACAGCGCTGCTAAAGCAGGTCTGGAATCGTTAACGCGTACGCTGGCTGATGAAGAGCATGAGCACGGTATTCTCGTTAACCTATACAATCCAGGCACGCTCCGTACCGAAATGCACGCAACAGGCAAAGATCCCGCTATTGTGACCCCCGATCTGATACGGCTAGCCAGCTTATCCGCGCTCGGCCCTACCGGAACGATCGTCTCGTATGGTTAATCTGCTCTTCAAATAAAAAAACCGCAGCAACTCGCGCCGGCCATTGCCAAAGCTTGTTGCTGCGGTTTTTGTGTTTATAAGGACTAGCTGTGCTCGATAAGCTCAATCCACTCGTTATATTCGGTTTGCAGCTTCGAGTATTCATTTTTCAGCTTATGATGCTGCTCGAGCAAATCGGCATGATCTTCGGCAAGCTTCTCCGCGGAGCGCGTCGCTTCATCGCGCTCATACGAGAGCGACTCTAATGCGCTCGCTGCCTCATCACGCTCGTAGGCCAGCTTCTCGGCTTTGCGCGCAGCCTCGTCACGCTCTTGCGAAAGCTTGGACGTATGCTCGCTCAGCTCTTCCTTCAGCTCGGATGCTGAAGCAGCTTCCTGCCTCGCTTTCTCCAGCTGTTCGCGAAGTGCCTCTTCCCCCGCCTCACGCGATTGCTTCTCAAGCTCAAGCCGCTTCGCCTCGGCTGCTGTCTGCTCCGCATATTGCTGCTGTGCTTGCAGGCGATCGCTCAGCTCCCGCTCGCGCGCTGCTGCTGCCTCCAGCTGCTGCGATGCAATACGCTCGCGCGCTGCCGTAAATTCAAGCTGCTCGGTCAGCTCCTGCTCCCTCGCCTCCAGCTTCTCAAGCTCGGCCTTGTAGGTTTGCTCGCCGTCCGCTGCGGAAGCGGCTATTTTCTCGATTCTATCGAGCTGTGCCTGCAGCTTTTGAATCGTGTTCTCATAATCATGCTGCTGCTGCAGCAGCAGCTCCTCTTGGTTTGCTGTAAGCTGCTTTATCTGCTCGTCATAGGAAGCGGCCATTTGCTGCAACCGTTCCTCACGCTCGTCTGCCAGCTGCTTGCGCTCCTCTTCCTGCTTCGCGGCAAGCTCATTGTAGCGCTCCTCATATTCATCCACCAGCTGTTCGGAACGTGCTGCTTCCTTAGCGGCGATCGCCTTCGATTGCTCTTCAAAATCGCTAGCCAGCTGCTTATTTTGACTTTCAAATTGAATGGCCTGCTCAAGCAGCTGTTCTTCATATTGATCCGTGAGCTGCTTGGATTGCTCATCAAGCTCTGCATCCTTCTGCTTTGCTAGCTCATCATACTCGCGAGCAAGCTGTTTATATCGCTCATCCTGCTCGGCTGCCTGCTGCCTTGCCCGTTCATCGTATTCTCGAGAAAGCTTCTTGTTGCTTTCCTCATGCTGAATGGCTTGATCAAGCAGCTGCTCCTCATATTGATCAACAAGCTTCTTAACCTGCGCTTCACGCTCGGCTGCCTGCTGCTTGGCACGCTCCTCGTATTCTTGAGCAAGCTGCTTGGATTTCTCCTCAAATTCATGAGCGAGCTGATTGCTTTGCTCATCGAATTGAACAGCTTGACCTTGCAGCGACTCTTCATATTGATTAATCAGCTTCTGAATCTGCTCCTCATGCATCGCGGCAAGCTCTTTCTCCCGTGCATCCCGCTCGGCTGCGAGGCGCTCATACCGTTCATTGCTCTCTGCGGCAAGCTGTTTAAACAGCTCGTCATTTTCAGCTTCCACGACCCGGAGCCGATCCTCCTGCTCTTGGCGCAGCGAGCTTACAAGCTCGCGCTTCTCTTCCTCAAGCGTCCGCAGCTGCTGCTCATGCTCTTCATTCAGCAAATCCCGCTGCTTTTCAAGCTCAGCGCGCAGCATATGTTGCTGCTCCTCGATATGGGCTTGGTGAATCAGCTCATTCTCTTCCTGCTCTAGCTGCAGCTTAAGCAGCTGCTCCTCGAGTTGAAGCTGCTGCGTGCCTTGCTGCTGCTCTCGCTCCTGCGCCTCTTTCAGGCGCAGCTGCAAATCTGTTGCGCGCTTATCAGCAGCAGAGACGTGGCTCCGTTCATGCGTTAGCTTCTGCTCCAGCTCTTGCACCTGAGCGCTCGCTTGGCTATTGTGCTCTTGCAGCTCTTCAAGCTGGCTGCGCGTATCATTCAGTTCGCTTTGGATAAGCTGCAATTCGCTCTCGCGATCGCGAACATCCTGCTCCAGCTGCGCATAGGACGTTCGGAATGTTTCCTCCTGCTCCATCGCTTGCACGAGCTGATCATCCGCGGCCGATATGCGCTGCTCCAGCGCCTCCTTATCAGCCTTCCAGCCTTGCTGAAGCTCGGCCACCTGTGCTTGCAGCCTGCTTCGCTCCTCCAGCCAGCCGTTTCTGCGGCGCTCCAGATCTGCGCGGAACGCTTGCTCGGCCTGTGCGGCTTCCGCCTTCCATGCCTGCTCACGCTCCTCGCTCTGGCGGGCAAGGGCAAGCTGCGAGGATTCGGCATGTGCCAGCCAGCTCAGCTCGCGCTCATCCCATTTGCCCTGCCAGCTCTCTTCAAGCTGGTTCAACAGCGTCTCTTTCTCCTCCGCTGCCTCCAGCAGCGATGCTTCATGCTCTGAGATTAAAGCGGCTAGCTGCTCATCCTTCTCGTTTCTTAGCGCCTCTAACGCTTCCGCTCTCACTCTTTCGAGCTCATTGATTTGTATTTCCTTATCCAGCTCCAGCTCCATCAGCTGGCTTTCTTTCGCTTGGAGCAGCTCTGACAGCTCCGATTCCATTCTGCTTCGAAGCTCAGTCAGCTCATTTTCCTTCGCGCGTGCAAGCTCCAACAGCTGTACATCTTTTTCCTCGTTCAGCTCCCGCTGCTCCAATTCCTTCTGAATTTGCAGCGCTGACAGCTCGCTATCCATTCTGTTCTGAAGCTCTGCAAGCTCTGTATCCAATCTATTCCGGAGCTCAGTCAGCTCGGTTTCCTTAACGCGTTTCAGCTCGTCCAGCTCAGCTTGCTTCTCCGCTTGAATACGCGCTAGCTGTTCATCCTTCTTCGTCCTAAGCGCTGCGATCCGCTCCACATTTTCTTGTGTAAGCCGCAGAATCGTTTCCTCCTGCAGCTTGATCGCCTCTGCCGCGGCCGCTTGCTGGGCGTTTGACTGCTCTGCCGCAAGCGCAAGCAGCTCGGCTAGCTCCGCTTCGGCAGCCTCCTTCGCCTTTTGCAGCTGCTCGCCCGCCATTCGTTTGGTCTCAGCTAGTTCAGCTTGCAGCGAAACTGCCTGCTCGCTTATTTTCTCCAGCTCCTGAATCATGAGGTTAAGCTTCGCTTCCTCCTCCAGAAGCCTTGTATTATCGCGCCGCAGCCGGAAAACTTCCTCCGTTATTTGAACGGCCGAGAGCACCGCAAGCTTTGGCATATCAAGACGCGGGTAGCCCTTGGCCAGCTTTTTCATGCTTTCGTCGATTGCAGCAGCAACCCTCTTCATATATTCCACGTTGGAATGACCTTTTAATTTATATTGAACTCCATATATATCAACCGTAACAACTGTTTGTTCAGCATCCATTAAGGCGAATCCTCCTATTGTCCAAGTCGAGCAAGCGTAAACGGCTGTACGCAGCATTTGGCTTCAAAAGCTTGTTTCGCTTTGAAATACCGCATAATAATCGTTGAAATAACAATTATGCCTTGTATTTACAAGGAAAAAGCCGCATCAATAGCTCACTAGGAACTATTTCGATGCGGCTTTGAAAGTTTCCTGCCTACTTGCGTAATTCCGCTGCAAAAGATTGTTCTAATTGTAAAACAACCTTCCCATGCAGTTCCGTTACCTCTTCATCAGTCAAAGTACGCTCGCCGTGGCGGTAAACTAGCGACAGCGCAACGCTCTTTTTGCCTGCTCCAAGCTTCTCTCCGGTGTATACGTCAAAGACGCGAACGGACTCGAGCAGTTCTCCTGCAATTTCCCATGCAACGCCGGTTAGCTTAGCGGCCGCAACCTCTTGGTCAACGACTACGGCGATGTCGCGCTGCATAGCCGGGTAACGAGGAAGCACCTTGTATTCGATCTCCGAATCAGCCAGCTCATAGATCAAATCAAGACCGATCTCGAGCACATACGTATCAGCAAGATCCGCTTCAATCTGCAGCGCAGGGTGCAGCTGTCCGACATAGCCGATCACTTCATCGCCTTTTGGCGTGTGAAGGCGAACTGCAGCCGTTCTGCCAGGGTGGAAATGCTCAGGCTGAGCCGCTTCATACGTAACGCTTGCGGTTAAGCCAAGCACTGCGAATATCGTTTCCAAAATGCCCTTTGCATCGTAGAAGTCGACTTGTGATGCCTTCGCATTCCACTGTGACTCTGTGCGATTGCCGGTTAGTAGCGCAGCAAAGCGATGCTTCTCATGAGGCAAACGCGTCAGCTGTTCTTCGTCGGTGTGGAATACGCTGCCGATTTCAAACAGCGCCGCAGATTCATTTTTACGATTGCGGTTATAAGCCGCAGTTTCCAGCAGCTGGGCGACAAGCGTCGTGCGCAAAACGCTGCGGTCTTCGCTCATCGGCATTGCAAGGCGAACCGGATTCGTATGCTCTGCAAGCGACGGGAACAGCTTTGTGCGCTCAGGTCCCGTGAAGGAATAGCTTACCACCTCATGCAGACCCGCATCCGACAGACGCTTGCGCAGCTCTCGGCGAATGGCCTGCGGCTTCGTCAAGGAGCCTGGCACGACATCGCCATGGATAAGCGTGGTAGGAATTTCATCGTAGCCGTGAAGGCGTGCAACTTCCTCAATCAGATCAACAGCGCGCGTAATGTCGCCGCGGCGTGTTGGTACATTTACGGTAAACACATTGCTGTCCGACAGCTCATATTCAAAATGCAATCGGCCAAAAATCGTCTGAACCTCTAGTCTTGAAAGCTCTGTGCCGAGATACCCGTTAATTTTGTCCAAGGAAACCGCCACTTTGGCTGGCTTCGCCTCTCCTGCAGTTACCTCTACGATACCTTCCGCGACCAAACCTTCTGCAAGCTCTGCGATAAGGGATGCAGCGCGGTCCAGCGCAGGGATTACTCTCGCCGGATCAACCTCTTTCTCGAAGCGTATGCTCGATTCCGAACGAAGCCCAAGCTGACGCGACGTTTTTCTTACGGTGCCGCCATCGAATTTTGCCGATTCAAGCAATATGTTAACCGTCTCGCCCGTTACCTCGGTGCTCGCACCGCCCATAACGCCAGCAAGCGCAATTGGCTCCTTGCCATCGGTAATAACTAGCATATGCGGCTCAAGCTTGCGCTCTTGGTCATCCAAGGTTACAAGCGTTTCGCCAGCTTTCGCTAGACGCACATCGATGCGACCGCCCGGAAGGCGGTCTGCATCAAAGGCATGCAGCGGCTGGCCGTACTCAAGCATAACGAAGTTGGTAACGTCAACGACGTTGTTGATGGGGCGAACGCCGGCAGCAATCAGCCGGTTTTGCAGCCACAATGGGGATGCGCCGACTTTTAAGCCTTTAATATAACGTGCCGAATAATGCGAGCATTGCTCTGGCGCGCTGATGCTGACTTTTACAAGAGCGTCCGTGCGCTCCGTTGTATGATTGATGTTGGCGCTTGGCAAACGCACCTCGCGGCCAGTCAAAGCTCCGATTTCATACGCTACGCCGAGCATGCTAAGGCAATCCGAACGGTTCGGCGTCAGATCCAGCTCAAGCACTTCATCGTCAATAGCAAGCACATCATTAATTGACGCGCCAATTTTCGTTGCGGCCGGAAGGACAAGAATGCCCTCCTGCTGCTCCTTCGGAAGCAGCTTTTCGTTCAGGCCAAGCTCCTTCGCGGAGCAGATCATCCCTTGGGATTCTACGCCGCGCAGCTTCGCGCGCTTAATTTTGAAATCGCCGGGGAGCAAGGCGCCAATTACGGCAACCGGAACAAGCTGGCCCGCATCGACGTTTTTCGCGCCGCATACGATTTGAAGCTCTTCGCCCGTGCCCACGTCCACCTTGCACACGTTCAGCTTATCCGCATCCGGATGCTTTTCCTTCGACTTCACATAACCGACCACGACACCGGTTACGCCCTTGTTGCGAGATTCCACAACGTCGATTTCTATGCCGCCGCGCGTCATTTTCTCCGCAAGCTCTTCCCCGCTGAATCCGGATAGGTCGATATATTCATTTAACCATTTATAGGATACATTCATCTCTCTTCTTCCCTTCTCTCATTGCTACATTCTTGCGAATTGGCTTAAGAAACGCAGATCGTTCGTATAGAAATGACGAATATCGTCAATGCCGTATTTCAACAACGCGATACGTTCAACGCCCATGCCGAAAGCAAAGCCGCCAACCTCTTCAGGGTCATAGCCGCCCATTTCGAGAACGCGCGGGTGCACCATGCCGCAGCCCAATATTTCGAGCCAGCCCGTGTGCTTGCACATCCGGCAGCCTTTGCCGCCGCATTGCACGCAGGTTACGTCAACCTCTGCGCTTGGCTCCGTGAAAGGAAAGAAGCTCGGGCGGAGTCTGATTTGCGCTTGCGCGCCGAACATTTGCTGCACGAATTGCAGCAGCGTGCCTTTCAAATCGCTCATTCGAATGTTTTTGCCGATGACAAGGCCTTCGATCTGATTGAACTGGAACGAATGCGTCGCATCGTCATCATCGCGGCGATATACCTTGCCCGGGCAAATAACTTTAACCGGCGTTTGGCCGTTCATCGCCTTCATCGTCCGCACTTGTACAGGCGACGTATGTGTACGCATGAGAATATCATCCGTTACGTAGAACGAATCCTGCATATCGCGCGCGGGGTGGTTTTTGGGCAGATTTAGCGCCTCGAAGTTGTAATAATCCGTTTCCACCTCTGGCCCCTCGGCAATCGTATAGCCAAGGCCGATAAATACGTCCTCGATTTCCTGAGCGACCTTGTTCAAAGGATGCACGGAGCCAGTCGGAAGCTGCTTACCTGGAAGCGTGACGTCAAGCGTCTCCGCCAAAAGACGGTTATTCGTCTCGGCTTGCTGGAATGCTTCCTGCTTCTCGTCAATAACCGACTCAATTGCGGCGCGAACATCGTTCGCAACCTGGCCGATTACCGGGCGCTCTTCAGCGCTTAGTCCGCCCATTCCACGCAAAATTTCGGTCAAAGCGCCTTTTTTGCCAAGATATTTGACGCGCAAATCATTTAACTGCTGAGGGGTATCAACATGCTGCAGCTCCTGCAGCGCTTCGCCGCGCAGTCCTTCCAATCTTTCCTTCATTCCTCTTCGCCTCCATATCATCATCCCTAAATCATGACACAAAAAAAGGCCCTCTCTCCCTAAAGGGACGAAAGAACCGTGGTACCACCCTAATTCGGATTACTCTCCAGCCTGTACGCAATAACCAAATATGGTTGTCGCTTGCTTATAAACAGCGGATTGCAATCCCTTAGCCCCATAACGGCGGGAACCGGACCTTCCCTACTCGCGCCGTGCGGCATGCCGCCTTGACGTTTCAGGTGTCTGCTCCGGAGTGAACTTCGGCAGCCTGATTTCACAAAGACGCTCTCAATCTACGGCGTCTTCTCCCTGTGCGAATGCACTGCTTACTTTTCTCCATCATTGCTTTACTTCGGATATGAAACATTAATCTTTATTATATGCAATCAGAAGAAGCGATGCAACTGCAAAACCTGCTTTTTGTTATGAATCGATGCTTGCTTCAACTTTAAAATGTTGTTTCAACGAGTGTTAATGCAACACAGATATACTAGCGATGACTTACTACCAATAAGAGAAAATATTGGCACATAAATTGACATTAATCAAAACGACGGTGTTATTTAGCGACAGAACCATACAAAAAACTAGAATGTAATGATATGTGGAGAGCAGCCAAATCATATTGACCTATCATAATTTTACCTTCTTCGAAATATAAAAAAGAACACCCTAAGGATGCTCTTTTATCTCTTAAAAAAGGAAATTATTTCACTATTATTTTCGACAAATCTTTATCCCATACTAATATCTGAAGATCTTCAAATATATAATTCGCAATAGGCTCACCGAAAGCAACTTTCGCATTTTCAAGATTAATGTTGCCCCAATTTGAGTTATCAAAAACTAGAAAATTCGTGTACTCATTATACCAATCAACGTGGCTCAGCCAATCAAACCTTGAAATGCTAACCCCATTAGAAACAACTGGTCTAATACTAATTTCCTCTTTGGATTTAAGCGTAACGATAGATGCATTCCAATATGAACCGTATCCGTGTGTTAACTCTTTACTTTCTAGAAACATGATCAAACGATCATGATTTGTTTCGACTCTATCGAATTTCAGCGTCGGAATAGAAAGGAGTAATATAACAGCTAGAGCTGAAACAGCAATAATTTTATTGCGATAAGGCCAATTAATTTCTCCAACAGTTTTCGCAAACAAAATCGCTGAGTAAACAAACATCGGGATTAAATATCGTGTTGTGTTGATATCAATTGCCATATTACTAAACAAATATTCTAAGATGTTCAAGACTATTCCAGCCACTAGTATCTGTGCCATTCGATCTTTTTTTATAAGATCTGTCTTAATGTTTATATAGATTACGTAGATTATGACAAACAGGATTGCTAGGTGAATGAGAATCACCAGACTATCTAATGTTGTAAATGGTTTACCAAAAAAATTAGCGCCATAAATTTCCAAGAGCCCTTCAATAGTTAGCCTTACATTTTTCTGCAATTGCTCATATGTTGTAAACAACATGTTTCCAGCATTTACTTCATTAAATCTAAAAATTTTCTGAATAAGAAATTGAATTATATAAGAAAAAACTGAAAAGCCAATTATCAGTGATTCCTTTTTCCGGTTTTTATTAATGAGAATACGTACAATACTTACCATAACAACCGGCAAAACAAATATCCATAAAATAAACTGGTCACCTATTAAGGCTATGGTAAGTAATGATGTATAAACAGCCCATTTGTAATTATTGTTTCTTATATAGACGAGCCCATAAAGTGCAATTAATGCGTATATCATACCACCAATATGCATGGGTCCGCTAAACACCATCATTGCCATCATGTATGAGGGAATAACTAGTATAAAAAAAGTAAGCACGAATTTAAATTTAGAATATCCTTGCTCTTTGTTCTTACTAGCGATTATAGAAGCGATTACAACCAGCACTGCGAATTGTATTGCTGTTATGACGTAGATAATTTTTGATGAAAGTCCAATTACTAATGCTGCAATTGCGTAAAAAATAAGATCAGTCGTGTAGTACGTTCCAGTGGACATGAACCAGCCTTCAAGAAGCGCATTAGACTTTATCATCGAATAGGCTTGAAGAACAGCAGTTGCGCTATCAGAGTTTATTGGCACATTCCACGAAGTAAAATAGTAAAATATTGATAGCGATGCTGTGAAAAAAATAAGTAAGAAACTGACTAAAGTCTTGTTTTTCATAAATTCTCCTAGTTGCGTTTTCTTCTGGAATTATACCAGCTTTCTCTTTATATTTAAAGATAATTACTTTTACTTTATATTTCTCTGCTTTAAATGATATCCCTCAGTGTTAGGTAATTTGAGCAACCTGCAGAAGTCTCAATCTTCACTTGCCCTTAAACAACTATATTTTCAGCAACAAACAATGTCATACAACATAACTTATACCGATACCAACGACGAAGCAGGACTGTATCCTGACGATAAGACAAAAATCAATAAATGGTCTAATCCATCAAAGATGAATTGGAAAACTCGAGCTTGTTCCAAACTCCAGTTAATCTACTCCGATGACAATCCCAATTAGTTCGCGCGGATACTGGCTTAACATCTCCTTAAGCTGCATTTTTTTACTATTACATAAAAATCGCAACTTAGTGCTGAGCATGCGCATGTATAAAAGCTAATATCGGCTCGGGCTGCTCCAAGCTATGCGGATGATGGCCGACTCCCGGCTTCACGATCAGCTTAATGGTCCCGCCCAACTGACGATAGCGCTGCTCGAACGGAATGGCATTTTCAGCTATTGGCACTGGAACGTCCGCATCTCCTGCAACGATCAGCACGGGGATGCTCGCAGCCGCAAGCTCGTCTACTCGATCAAGAGGGGAACAGCCCGCTAGGTTGAACGACTCCTCTGTCATTCCGTAAACGGATAGGCATTCCTCCCACTCTATCGCCGCTCCCGTGCCTTCCCCTTTTCCGCCTGGCCAGCTTAGCATATTCAAAACAGGGGCATCCAAATACAGCAGCTTTACATGCTCCGGGTATTTAGCGGCATAGTTAAAGGCATATAGCCCGCCGCGGCTAAAGCCGAAGAGAACGGTTTTTGGCGCGAGCCCAAAGGCATTTGTCACATAGCTTTGAAACGAATGCATTCGATCCACCGCACCAGGGCAGCCATACATATTGCTTAGTCTATAATAGGCTATCACCCACCCTTGCTCCAGCAATGCCATATCCGCATATGCGAAGGCATCAAAAAACTCAGCGCGCCAAACCCATGGCTTGCCGCTCGCAAACTGCTTAGGAAAAATGAGAAGCCCTTCTCTTCCATCCAGCATAAAATCGACTCGCTCATACCCCTTCCAAACCGAGGTTTTGATTTTATTCTTGTTCCCAGGCACTGCTGCTCGTTCCCGTATCTCACTTGCCATGATGGCGCCTTTTTGCAAAGCCAGCTCAATCGGCAGCGCTTCAGCTTTACTAGGATTCGTATGGCCCACATGCTCCTTCCAAGCGGAGCTAAGCAAGCGATGGCGCTGCTGAACCGCTCTAAATAGAGCTGAGCTGCTTGGCTGAAGCACGTATTCGGGGATTTGCTCAAGCGTAATATTGAACAGTACGCGAAGCAGGGAGGATGCGATAAGCCAGTGTCCCTCAGCATTTGGGTGAATGCCATCCCCCGTAGCATAGTGAGGGTCCGTCTCGCGCTTCTTCTCCCAAAGGCGGAGCATCTGATCATGAATGGGGACAATCGCATCTGCAGACCCTTCCAATGTCAGCACCCAGTCCGCATACCGCTTCAATACATCCTCATACTGGGCGAAGGGAGATGCGTAGCTGTACGACGATTGTCCAATAGGCATCAAGCTTCCTGCTTCGAACGATTTCGCATCAAATGGAGGCGGCGTCATGAGAATCGCCTTGGCTCCCGCTTGCTTAATCTTAGCGATGGCGCTTAAAATTCCCTTCTGATACGCTTCAAATCTATCTTCGGAGAAAGGATAATAGATGCCGTCATTCATCCCGTAGCAAAGAACGACCCAATCCGGTTTGCACTCCGATAGAGCCCTGTCGATTCTCTCATGCACGCAGGGGCGCGGAAAGGGATGCTCCGGCTCGCTTAGTCCGGATGCCGTCTCACTGCTTACGCCTAGATTAACGAGCGTTAAGTGATGTCCCTGCAAATGCTGTAGGAAATAGGCATCCATAAAGGCAATGAATGTCCCCTCATCCGTTATGCTGTCCCCGAGAAAAACGATTTTTTTGTTACTCGGAATAGCTGAATCCTTCCCGTACAACGGCTTCATACTAGTGCCCTCCCAGTTATTATTCGAACCCCATATCGATTCATCGCGTCTGGCAGCCCTTTAAAGTCTAAATAGCCACGCTAATAAATGGCTGCCCACAGTCAGTATTCGATAAATCGAAAGTCAATAAGACGATATAGCCCTGCTCTATTTCAAATCCATTTTGGAATAAAAAATAGCTGCCCAGCAAGATCATCGTTTTTTTTCGATCTTCTGAACAGCTTATAATCGACATGAATTTTTACGGATCTTCTCCTCCTGTCGAATACATTCAAATGCGGCATCTACAGCTTCCGCTACGTTTCGACTATGCCTTGCTCAAAGGCGTATCGCGTCAGCTGCACCCGATTGTCGAGATGAAGCTTTTGCAAAATGTTTTTGAGGTGATTTTTGACCGTATGCTCAGACAAGCCTAGCTCGCCTGCAATCTCGCGGTTGGAAGCCCCCGTTGCAACCCGCTCGAGCACCTCTTTCTCCCGTTCCGTCAGCGGAGTCGTTATCACATCAGCATCCTTGTCAAGCGATTGCAATCTACTTGGCGTCCGCTTAGCCGCCTGCGGCTTGCTTGCCGAGAACTCTTGTAGCAAGCGGAAGGCAAGCTCCTTCGACATCGGCGCCTCATCCAGCGAAATCGCGCGCAGATATTCTATCCATGAGGATGGAGCTAGATTTTTGAGCAGATAGCCCTGCGCCCCTCGCTTGATCGCCTCAAACAAATTCGTAATGTCATCGGATACCGTTACCATGACAATTTTCAAGGACGGCATCAGAAGCTTGAGCCGCTGAGTCGCTTCAAGACCGCCCATGCCCGGCATATTGATATCCATCAGCACCAAATCCGGCTTCAATTGCTGAATGGCGGCTATCGCCGACTCGCCGCTATCCGCCTCCCCAACAACGCCAAAGGAGCAGTCGCTCATGACGATATCGCGCATGCCTTCCCGTCCGTGGGGATGATCGTCTACCAAAAAAACGCGTACCTGCGCTGTTTGCTCCGTCATTTCGATTCGCTCCCTCCGATGATTTCTACTAGCGTGCCTTGCGGCTTCGTCTGCTGCACCGTCACGCTCCAGCCCATGGCCTCCGCTCGATCCAGCATCATTCTGACGCCGTATTTCCCTTTCCCATAAAGCTTCTCCTCCGCTGCTCCTATGCCGTCATCATGAATCGAGCAGCGAAAGTCGCTTCTCTTTCCATCCGTACTGATCTTGCCTTCGCCTCGTATCACGATATGCCTCGCATTCGCATGCTTCTGTACATTCATTAGCGCTTCGCGCATGATAGCAAGCAGCTCGACCTTTTGCTTATGGGTCAGCAGTCCTTCCTGCACTTGCCATTTTACGGCCGTCTGAATGCCTCCGGTTTGCTCCATTTCTTCCGTTAAATGATGAATGCTCTGCATCCAGGACATATCCATCGGCAAGGGGGAATGCTGCAAACTGGCAATAGACTGCCTCACATCGTCATAGACATGGCGAACGGTTCTTCTAATCTGATCCGTCGTTTGCTTCGCGTCCGTATCGGTTTGCACCCGCTCCAGCTTATCCAGCTTAACCGAGAGCATAAACAACGATTGCGAGATGCCGTCATGAAGCTCGCGAGCAAGCTGCTCCCGCTCCTCGAAGGCAGCTTTTACGATTCGCTCCCGCTGCAGCGTCTCCTGCATGAGCTCCAGTCTCGTGAACAGAGACCGAAGCAGCGTCAGTGTGATAAGGAACACGAATATCGGCGCAAGAACATTGCCGAGCTCCATCGAAATGAACGGAAGCAGAAGCGTATGGCGCAAATACTCCCATAGACCAATGGCTACGGTTGGAATCCAAAGGATGAGCCATTTTAACCATTTATAGGACATGTCCGCTTCTCCTTCCGCTGCTCTAATCGTTGTGAAATGGGATGATCTGCTTCGTTTCCGTACCGGTCTGATCCGTAATAAATAGCTCCGCCGTCCATGCGCCGCGCGTAGGCAGCACGATTTTGTCCGATTCGTAGTCCGTTTCAATAAAGCCTGGGAAGGATAAAAAATCCTCGCCGCTGTCGCCTAATAGAGGCACCTCGATGGCTGGGCGCTGCGGATGATCCACGGCCCAAAGCAGCATTCGTACGGATGTTGGTGCGCCAAGCTGCTCAGGCAGCCAAATTTTCACCTCTACGCGGTTCGGTCCGGGACCATTTGGCGTAATATTAATGGTGTAATGCAGGTTCTCGCCCATTCGATGATAGGTCAGCGGTTCCGTGTCGGGTACGGGACTAATATAGGTGAAAATACTTGCAATTATAAGCACTATGCTCATTAATAGCCCATCAAGTTTCAGCAGCTTGCCGTTTGGCAGCTTCCCCTGCTTGGCGCGCCTATGAAGCAGGAAACCAGTGCAAGCGATGAACAGAACCAAGGCTGTTTTGGCAAGCAGCATGAGGCCCCAGCTCGTATAATACAAATAACGCCAAGATGGCAGCAGAAGAACAGTCATCAGCGCTCCGCTCACCGCCAGCAGCAATACACTCAGCCACGCTGCCTTCGTAAAGCGCTCCGCGAACCTTCCCGCTTCCTTGCGGTCTGCCCGCCAAAATAGCAGGAGCAGCATCAAGCCCCCCGCCCAAAGGGCGGAGCTTGCCGTATGTACAAAGTCGAGCACGATTGCGAGCGTATTGTTCGTGAGCGCATTAACATGTCCGTTATAGCTTTCTGCGGCAGCGAGAAGCAGCGCCCATATGATTTTGAATGGATCAGATAATTTTAAAACGACAAATCCCAGAAGAGAAAGTGCGATTATCGCAAGCCATGATCGACCCGTCGACGTTTCCGTAAGCAATCGAACCCACTCGCTTGAACTGCTTCCTTCATACCCCTTCAGCAAATAGCTGACATGGACGAATACAAATACAAGGACAGCAAGCAGCAGCCCCCTTAATATGTAAATTCCCCATTTATTCACCAGCTTGCGCGAGATGTCGCTTGCATCCTCCGCAAAGGAGACGGACCAAAGCATAAAGCCGGCCGCCAGCATAAACGCGAAATAATAAATGGCTCTTACCGCAAAAAATAACACCTGCTGAACCGTGATGCCTTCTTCAGCGCTTGATGCTTCCGAATGATTGTGACCAACCTGCTCATGCGGGTCAAAGGATGCCGCTTCCAGATTGGCAGCCGGCTGTGCAAATGCAAGCTCCGGAGGAAACAATATGGAAACGAATGCAGTGAGGATTAGAACCAGTATGCTGACTGCTATATGGCTCGTCCGCTTGAGCGACGAAGATAGATTGGCGTTAGTTTGAAGCACAATATTACTCAATGATGTCACATCCCTCTAAGTCATTCTGCTCTAGTGTACTCGACCGCTGCGAAAAGAACAATTACCTTAAAGCGAGCAAATACAGCATGGTCAATTGAGCTGATGCGTATAACAAAAAGCACGAAAGCCCATTCTACTATTAAAACGTTGCAAGAAGGATGTGAATACAAATGAAGGACAAAGATTATCGGATCGCCGAGCTGAATAGTCAAAATGATGCGCTCGATGCTATTCGCAAGCTGGAGCAGCAATTGACTGAATCATACGGCTCAGATGTCGCGCTTATCGCTTATGCCGCAGACAATGAAGAAGACAAAGAATAGAATGATTTGAAGGAAAAGGCATGCTCTCGGTGTGTAGATTAAAAAGGAGAAGGGAGCATGCCTTTAATGATTATGCTTTTGAAATTTTGCGAGCGAAAAAGTCCGGCCAATACTCTTCTTCTATCGATGGGCAGCCCCTGCTCGTATCCCATACGTAAGCCCAGCCCGAAACATCACGATTTTTGACATCCGTTACCCAAATTCGTTCATAATCATTTTGCTCCTCGATTCCGAAAAAGTCCTCAAGCTCATCCATCGATGCCATTCCCTTTCTATCGACGGTAATCCACTGACCGCGTATAATACTATTGCGCTGCTTTGCAATTGAATCCCGAACGGCTGCTGGATAGGCGCCGCAATCAACCATCCTTCCGGCAATTTGACCGGCTCTATACGATTGTATAAAGGCTGAAACGACATGGTGATTGCTATGGCCGGGAAGTAAAGAGCCATATATAAACACAGATATCAGCTCTGTCATACTCTCACCCTTTCTTGATTTCCCACTATATATCCGCTCTCATGGAGGTGCTTATTTCGCATGGCATTGCAGAAGCCTTACGGCGTGTACGGCTACCGTTTTCAAGACCCGCCCCATCTTCCGATTTATCAGCTGTTTGCTACCGGCTATCAGGAAGTGACTGAGCCTGATTACTATTGGGATGGAATGAAACGGATTGACGGTCCGCTCTATTTGTTCCAGTATACCGTTTCCGGCTTCGGGCACTTCAGACTCGGCGATCAAACGCATGAAATTCATGCCGGAACCGCCTTTCTTGCTGAAATTCCGGGTGATCACCATTATTGCTTGCCTCGCTTAAGCGACCATTGGTCCTTTTATTTTGTATTGTTTCGCCAGCAGCATTTGCAGAACCTTTGGAAAGAGCTCCTGCAAACCGTTGGCGCCACTCCGTCATTTGAGCCATCTAGCGCAGTCGTTCACACGCTTCAGAGCTTGTATGCGGAGGCTCGCAGCAATCGGATAAAAAGCAGCTATCAAGCTTCGTCGCTAATTTATCGCTTCATGATGGAGCTTCTCCAATCGAGCACGGCGCAGCAGCAGGAGAAGGCCAATTGGCCGCAGCCAATCAAGCAGGCTGCCGCTTTTATGGAAGCCGAGTTTCATCGGCTGCAGAGCTTGGATGATGTCGCTCGGGCAGCAGAGCTATCCAAGTACTATTTTACGAGAATGTTCACTCAAACGACCGGCATCTCGCCAATGGATTATGTAACCAAGCTTAGAATTGAAAAGGCTGTAGAGCTGCTTAGAAGCAGCTCGCTCTCCGTGGAAGAGATCGCATTTGCTGTTGGCTATGCCAGCGGCAGCTACTTTAGCAAGGTGTTTCGCAGCCGCGTCGGGTTTCCGCCAGCTGATTTCCGCTTAGCGAAGGAGCTTCCATCGATCGATCGCTTGCAATTTGATTAGAGAGCAATATTTTACATATATACGCAATAAATTGTGCTATTCACTGACTAGCGTTTCGTTTTACGATTATCGTATAAAGCAATATTACGATATGAGAGGACGAAATAATATGACTAATGCTTACAAAGCTTACAAACACCATCCATATGCCGTAACCCCGCCAATGGGCTGGAATAGCTGGGATTGCTACGGCGCAAGCGTTAGAGAGGACGAGGTGCGCGGCAACGCGGCATATATGGCCGAGCATTTGAAAGCTTTTGGCTGGGATTATGTCGTGGTAGACATCCAGTGGTATGAGCCTGGCGCAAACTCATCGCAATACCGCCCCTTTGTACCGCTCGAAATGGATGAGTATTCTCGCTTGCAGCCCGCGGCCAATCGTTTCCCATCCGCTGCCGGCGGACATGGCTTTAAGCCGCTTGCGGATTATGTGCATTCGCTGGGGCTAAAATTCGGCATCCATATTATGCGGGGCATACCGCGCCAAGCGGTACATGCTGACACCAAGGTACTCGGAACGAAGGCGACAGCCCGCTCAATTGCGCATCCGAACTCGATCTGCCCTTGGAATACGGACATGTACGGGGTTGATGCATCCAAGGATGGCGCACAGCAATATTACAATTCCTTGTTCGAGCTGTACGCTTCTTGGGGCGTTGATTTTGTCAAAGTGGATGATATCGCCGCTTCAAGAATTTACGGCATACATTTGGATGAGATCAAATTGATCCATAACGCCATCGAGCATTGCGGCAGGCCGATGGTGCTCAGCCTCTCGCCCGGACCGGCTCCTCTTGAGCATGCCGAGGCGCTCGCGGCACATGCGAATATGTGGCGGATGACCGACGATTACTGGGATCTTTGGCATTTGCTGCACGAGATGTTCGAGCGCTGCGAGAAGTGGGCTCCGCATGTTGCAGAAGGCGCATGGCCGGATTGCGATATGCTTCCGCTCGGTCATCTTGGCATTCGCTCCGTCGATGGCGGAGGAAGCGATCGCTGGACAAGATTTACGCGGGATGAGCAGGTGACGATGATGTCGCTGTGGGCGATTTTCCGCTCACCGCTTATGTTTGGCGGCGAAATGCGGGATAACGACGAGTGGACATTGTCGCTGCTGACTAACGAAGAAGTGCTCGCTCTGCATCGCAACGGACGCGGCGCCAGCCAGCTTTTTCGAGAACAGGAGCGTATTGCATGGACGTCCCGGGACGAAGAAGGCGCGCTGTATGTAGCCTTGTTTAATGCCGGGGAGCAAGACGATACCATTACCGTCACACTTTCACAGCTGGACTTAACCGAGGCTCCGCAAGTTCGCAGCCTTTGGGCACGCGAGAATTTGGGAGCTATGAATGAGCTGTCCTTCTCGCTGCCTCCCCATAGCTCTATGCTGCTTAAACTAACCCTATAGGCTGAGCGAGCATTAACTGCCGAGTTAATGTTTAATCATAAGAAGAAAACAACCAGCTCTAGTACGATTTGACCATCGTGCTGGAGCTGGTTGTTTTATGTTGCTTGCTCTCGCGGAGCAGCACATACGTGTAGGGGAGAGGGGCTGCGTGGACGCTTGAGACGTAACATTTAACGGGAATTCCTCCCGCTAAATAGCTCTGTGAATAGGCATTTTCAGCATTTATATGGAATTCCTCCTGCTAATTCCTCGTCTTAATCTCGATTTGGGCGTAAAACGAAAAATTAACAGGAGATTTTCCAGCTATATAGACGGATGGGCTTAAATCGGCGAAATGAGCTGGAGGTTTTCCAGTCAATACGACAAACTAACAGCAGCTCAGCAACTATAGCCTATTAAGAACAAACTTCGCCGGTTATATCCTGTACATCAGAAGATGTTCTTTTCGGCGATGTATGGAGAAGAGAAGAGTTATTGCTACGGGAGAGGAGTCTAATTACGGTTTCCGCTCTTATTGCGGGTGAACATACCAAAAAGCTCCAGTATCATCTAAACCTTGCAAGGGAGAAAGGCCTGACCGAAGATGAACTGGTCGAGGTTATAACCCATCTTGCTTTTTATGTAGGTTGGCCACGCGATGCATCTGCGATTCAAGTCGCTAAAGAAGTGTTAAGTAAACTGAATAAGTGAGATTATTCAAAGATTGATTTAACTGGAATTTTTTTAAATCTAATTTCAATCTTAACGGAGCAAAAGCCTCTTTAACCTACAGACTGTTAACATATGCCTTTTTTTCGTTTCGAAGTAGCTGCAAAATACAAACGTCAGTCCATTATTGGGCTGACGTTTGCATGTGAAAATTACTGCATTTATATTAGTTATCATTTCTTTTTCTTACAGCGAGCCAATTTCCTATTGATCCAAACTTTTTAAGCGTTATTCCTCGCTTTCCCTAAAGATCCATTGATCTTGTCCTGACCCTTGGCAGTCCTTTTTGGAGAAAACGCATTATTTCAAGCCCGTATTGGCAATGCCTTCAATAAACTTGTTTTGAGCCAGGAAGAAAACGACCAGAATCGGGACTGTTGCTATGGTCGAAGCGGCAAGCAGCAGCGGCCAGTCCACGCCGGCATCCGTAGTCAGCAGCGATAAGCCGATCGGCAGCGTGAACAATTCCTTCGTATTTAAATAAATAAGCGGTTCAAAAAACTCGTTCCAGCTATTCATGAATGTAAAGATGCTTACGGTTGCCAATGCGGGCGTGGCGATCGGGAGCATAATCGACCTGAACGTGCGCCACGGTGAACACCCGTCCACTTTGGCTGCTTCATCCAGTTCAATAGGAACTGTAATTAGAAACTGACGTACGAGAAATACGCCGAACATCCCTCCCGCTCCAAGCATTGGCGGAAAAATCAGAGGAATATGCGTATCGATGAATCCGAGCTTTGACATCCAGCTGAATAAAGGAATGGCCGTAACTTCCGTAGGAATCATCATCCCGCTGAGCAGGAACAGAAAGATCGCGTTTTTGAATGGAAAGTGCAATCTGGCAAACGCATAGCCTGCCAATGCGGACAAGAAACAAGTGCCTGCCGTGACGAGCACCGCGATATACATACTATTAAAAAAGTAGAGATGGAATGGCATATCCGTAAACACGCGAATATAATTGATCCATTCCCAAGCTTCGGGTATCCACTGGGGCGGAAATAGAAACACCTCGGATTCCGTCTTCAATGATGTGCTGACCATCCAAAAAAAAGGGAACAACACGATGAAGGAAACGATTGTTAGAACCAGGTAGGATGCAAGGCTCGATGTTATCTTTTTATTGTTCATGATGTACCCATCTCTTTCTCAGTTTCCACTGTATCAAAGTCAGAACCAGGATAATGCTGAACAAAATAAATGCCAGTGCCGATGCATAACCGAATTCGTAGGAGCGGAACGCTTGTTTGAAAATGTAGAAGACCATCACGTACGTGCTTGTTCCCGGCCCTCCGCCTGTCATCACATAGATTTGTCCGAACACTTTAAGAGAACCGATAACGGTTATTATCGTTATCATGAATACGGCTGGCGTAATCATTGGCAGTGTAATGGATTTAAAGGTTTCCCAGCGCGAAGCGCCGTCAATTTTGGAAGCCTCGTAATAATCCTTCGGCACATCGTGCAGAGCGGCCAGGAAGATGACCATGTTCATGCCCACGCCTTTTAGCGCACTGACCACTATAACGGTAGGCATCGTCCAAGTTTCCGAGAAAAGCCAGGCAATCTCCGTTCCGCCAAACGTTCGGATCAGCAGATTGACTAATCCGCCGTCCGTAGAGAAAATAAACTTCCATACGATCCCCCAAACCACGAGGGAAACGACTACCGGCGTAAAGATCGCGGTCCGAAACAAGCCGATGCCCCATATTTTCCGTTTCAACAGCATGGCCAGCAAAAGCGATAAAACAATGTTCAGCGGGACCAAGCCCGCAGAAAAATACACGGTATTCACGACCGTATCCCAGAAGACGGGATCATCGCGCATGGCGTAAATATAGTTATCCAAACCAATATACGCTGTATTTCCAAATAACGACCAATTCGTAAAGCTCATCACGAAAGCGTAAACGATCGGGCCAAACAGAAAGATTATATATCCCGCCACAATAGGCAGTATAAACAAATATCCCATCCACATTTCTTTTGATTTCATAGTTGCTAAACCTGCTGACTTACCTCCGGCCATTCGCGCCTACCTCCTGTTGTCAATATGACGCAACCCTCCCTATAATTTACGAGATCGCCCTATAGTTCATATGGCGATCTCGCAATGCTCCATCGTTCTGGAGGGTTATTTCAATAGAGGATTAATGCTTTCTTCCATAATTTTCAACGCTTGCTCGGTTGTCGTGGAACCGAGCAAAATTGCGTCCATGTTTAATGTCACCTGCTCGTCAATCTTGACCCAGTTCGGATGGGAAGGCCGGATTACACCTTCGGCCAACCGATCGTACGCAGCCACTTTCATCGTTTCAACAGTCGGGAACGGGAACTTATTCAGATACTCATCGGAGTACAGGACAGACTCTCTCTGCGGTACAAAAAACTGGGCTACTTTAGCTGCATTTTCCTTATTACTAATAAATTTTAAATATTCCAATGCTTCTTCCGGATACTCTGCGTCTTTGAAAATCGAATAGCCTCCAAAGCCGATAGGCACCGTGACGCCATGGTCGCCTTTCGGAAGCGGAGCAATATCCCATTCGAAATCGACTTTGTCACGGTAAGCGCTTGTACGGGTAACGTTCTCAAACGCCATACCAAGCTTACCTGTATCGAAAGTTAACTGCTCGCCGATGCTTGGATGCGCTTTCTTATCGAGCAGCCCTTTAAAGAGATTGATCGCTTTGGCCGTCTCCGGCGTGTTCATAGCGAATTGCGTTGTGTCTTCGTTGAAGATTTCGCCGCCCATCGCCCAAATCAATGGAATCAGGTTGTCGGACCAGTTGGAGGAACTTTGTATGAACTTCACGCCGTATACCCCTTCTTGCGGTTTGGAGATCGCTTCGGACGCTTTGACCATCTCATCGTAAGTCCAGTTGCCCTCTTCATAAAGCTGCATTGGCGACTTCAATCCATTCGCTTCAAACAGTTTTTTATTGTAGAAAACAACCTGAGGCGGCGTAGAGAATGGAATGCCGTAGAGTTTGCCGTCCTTTTCAAATGCAGTGAGCGTGGATGGTATAATATCATCGAACGCATAAGCCGCGTCCTCTTTCACGGACGAAATATCCAGCAGCTGGCCCCCATTCATAAATTGCGGAATCATACGCTCTGAGATCCATACGATATCAGGCGAGGTTTTGGTCGCTGCCATGATCGCCAGTTTCTGCTGGTAGTCCGCCCACGGAATCACGGAAGTTTTGACTGTCACATTCGGATGGAGCTTCTTGTATTCCTCAGCAAGCTCGTCATACAACGCCACCTGGGCATCGCTGCCCCAAACGGACATCTCAAGCTCTATAGGATCTTTTGACTCAGCAGCCACTTCCGCACTCGGCGCATTGTTCGCTTTTTCCTTGTTTGCCATTGCGGCACCATTATTGTTATTTCCTTTTCCTCCGCATGCGCTCAGCAATCCGAGCAGCAATACAACAGACAGCAAGACAAACCCGTATTTCTTCATTTTTATGCCCCTCTCTACGTTTGTAATCGCTTTCTATCACTAGTATAAATCTGATGGCTTCCAGAAAAAATAACACGAAATCGAGAAAAACTATGTAAATTCGAGTACTTTAATAGAACCAGCGGAATAACAGAACTTCGGCCTAAGCCCACGTAACAAGGACTTAGGCCGAGATGGTTCCTAATCGTTGACGAAGCCGACAAACACCTCATTGATTCTGGCCATCATATCGTTCAAATTGCCGTTGCCCCATGACGGACGGACAAAATGGAAGCGCAATGCAGTCGTCACGACGGGGCTATCCAAATTCAACGTCGTATACTGACCCAAAAAAGCGTCCTGATCATTATCTCGGACTTCGGCTATCGTCTTCCACTCTCCGTCTTCCAAGATCTGCAGATCAAAATCTCTGACATGCCAGTTGGCCGAGCCTATAACCGGCACATGTCCGCTCCACAGCTTCACTTGGTTGATCGTTTGCTCCGTTGTCCAGCCCAGCATCAGATAAGGCGTTTGGGAGCCGTTTGATATCCACCGGGTTTCCAAGCTTCCGTCAAGTACTCTATCTTTTGTATTTGTACCCAGCGTGGAGTCGACCGACAACTGCGCAGTAATCGCCAGATTATTGGTTACATTAAGAACGAACTCTCCAGTGCGAGCAACGCCATCCAAGACGACAGTTGCCTGCAATGTTGCTTCTCCAGCTTGAAGCGCGGTAACCACGCCCGTATGATCAACAGTCACTAGATCCGGCGTCAGACTTATGAAAGATATGTCCGCATTTTCCAACGAAACGTCCGATCCTGTATTGTATGTGCCGGTCACATGCAGTTGGGTAGTCATGCCCGGCACCAGCTGCGAACGATCCGCCGTTACCGCTACGGCCGCAAGTTCGACGGGTGGGTAAGTTTCAACCCGCAGGTAAGGCCTATAGCTGGAGTCGGATCCATTGTATAAATGCGTCAAGTAACCGGTTTGATTGGCATTCTGGGCATAAGCAAGCGATATCGTCCGATCGCCATCCAGACGTTCTTGCACGAGCACAGTCGCATCGAATACATACCAGGCGTACTCGCCGTTATTATTCAGCTGCACAGTCGAGAGCTTCTGACCAAGCTCTGGCGGAGACTGGTACGTATTCCATTGCATTGAATCGCTGTCCCAGTCATTGCTATCCACTGCATAGAGAGAAGTTGCAGCTCCCGTCTCTCCAGCAGGACTCTCCAGCGCTTGTCCATACACGTAGAGCCATGCGGTAGCCAGCTTGCCCTCAATGGAATTCAGATCGAATTGCTGATAGCTTCTCACCGATTCGCCATCTTTTCCGCCTTTAATCTGTAAGAGATTCGCAACCGGGGCGTTCTGAGCATTTTGCTGTACGCTTGCCGCCCTGGTTGCCGGTATCAGTTCGGAAACCGCCACTTGATTCTCATAATCCGTCCCGGTATTTCCACTGATCTCATTGCCGAAGAGACGAATATTCGTGCCGTGTGAGATCATAACGCCATTCGTATTCCCCGTAACATGATTGTCCTGAATGATAATATTCTCGGGTATGCCTGCGCCGTTCCCGGCGTTGGTCGGATCTCCGTCGTCTTTCATGGCAATTATACCCCAAAAGTCGGAAGCCGTATTGTTCACGATCTGATTGCCCTTCACAATCGTTCCGGGCGCATTTTTCAGACGTATTCCCTGGCTCCCCGCGTTCGTAAATCCGGTAATGGTATTATTCTCGATAATCGTATCGGGAGATCCCAAATACACCTGTACCCCATACCGTTTCACATTCTCGATTAAATTGTTATGAATGTAATTGCCTGGTCCAGCGGCATCATGCGTAGCGCCCGGATTGCCGACGCCGACAGCAGCTTCGCCGCCGCCAACGATATGATTGTAGCTTACTTCATTCATATACTCGTCTTCTCCGTGGAAATCGATAGCGTCTAATGCCGAGTTCAAGTAGTAGTTGTTTTCAATGAGATTGTTATGCGTGTAAGAATGCGCCATCGTTCCGTGGCGCAGATAGGGACCGATAAACTCGTTGTTGCGAACGACATTGAAACGAGAGTCGTCCTCTCTGCCGAGCCGGCTTTCCTTGGACTTGCCTTCGATGGAAACGCCATATCCGTTTCCGCCCTCGGCTAAGTTCGTCGCGTTGCGAAAAAGCGAATTTTCCACAATAACATCATGACTGTTCGTAATGACAACGCCGATCCGTTGAAACTTCTCGATCGTCAGTCCGTCCAGCGTAATGTTATAGGACGGTTTGCCGGAAGCGGCGGTAATCATGATCACCTGCTTAGGTCCGCCCCGATCCGGATTCGCAACCGACGTATTCGTTGAATAACTCAAGTCCCAGCTGGACGTAATTGTCATGTTGCTGATCTTAATATTGTTTTGTCCGGCCATGCGGAATACGATGCCTTCAACCGTGGCATATTCTTCCTGTTCATTAGCATGGTCGGAGACCAGCAGAACGCCATCCTGGCTCTCGCCGCGCATCTGCACGCCGGATTTCATAATGAAATGGGTAACTCCGTCCATATCTGTGCTCGTTAATTGATAGTGTCCGTTCGGAAGATACACTTCGTCCCCAAGCGCCGCTGCAGCCAGTGCAGCCCGGATAGCTTGAGCGTCATCTATTCCGTTGTCGGCAGGATCGGCGCCGAAGTCCAGGACATTATACGTAGAGCCGGTCACTGTCTGAGCCTCATGCGGCACATGCGGTGTGCCATCCGCATAATAGAGACCAGCTTTTGTCGGAATTGGGGAATCCGGATCCGGTCCCGTTGGCGGAATCTCCACATCCCTTAATATAAACCCGTCCACATGGGGAGGGTAAACCTGAATTTCTGAAATGCTTGTCCATTCGCTTGCTCCGCGCCCGACAACCCGTACATAACGGGCGGTGACGGCTTCAAAACCAAAGGCTTCAACCTGGATCGTAGTGCCGCTGCTATCGCCGCTGAATACGCGGGTCCAGTTGGTCTGGTCGTTCGAAACCTCGATATCAATGGTCTTGCTGCGATTGTCTCCCCGGTAGAAAGCGACTCCCAGATAAGAAACCAGCAATTCCGAGCCCAGATCCAGTTCGACCCATTGCCCGTCATCATACGCCGACCACCTTGTCTGAATATCACCGTCAATGACATATGCCGGAATATTGGAATCGCTGCCGCTGGCCCGATAACCCGCGATCGTCAGCGGGGTTGCTGAATCTCCGCTAAGTGCCGGTGTGGATACGGTCACCTCATTGCTCAGCACAGAGGCAAGCTCAGTCGTCGTATGCGCTCTTATGGTAAAGTCATATTCGGTGCTTGGCTCCAGATTGAACACAAGCGAGCTATATAGACCGCCATTCGCATCATAAGTGGAAGAACTTACGGAAACCGCAGGGCTGTCGCCGTTATAGATCACATATTGGCTCACATCCGAGCTTGGCAACGGATTCCACTGCAGCTTGACAGTTGTGCTCGTCGTCTCCATGACCTGAACAACGAATGGCGGTTCCGGCGCAACACTGTAATCGTCCGGAGCGCCGTTCTCGAAATCCCCGAATACGATTCGATTGGCAAACTCCGCATCGGCTTCGGCCTGCACGCGGCTCGAGCCCATCAAACCCGTGAACAGCATACTCAGGATTAATAATAACGCTGTAGATCTTTGTGTGAGTCTAGTCATTATCCATCACATCCTTTCTTTCATGTCATTTCATTTGCTCTTCACTTGCCGTTTATTTGTAAGCGCTACCAACACAACCTAACCTAACCCAAGCTTTCACTTACACCTCCCGAACATCCGAATGTAATCATTCTGTCGCAATACATGAAGTCGCTGCATAAATTGAAAGCGCTTAACAATAAGTATACAAGTCGGCCTGTCAGTGAAAAACAATGCATTTTCGAGAAAAACTACGATATTCATAGCATCTGTTTTGTTTTGTGCTCAATGATCTGACCGGCCTTAACTCAGCGCCTATTTCTATATTCGGTAGGCTTCACTCCGCAATGCTGCCGGAACACGGCCATAAAGTGATTGGCGCTGGCATAGCCGCAAAGGTTGGCGATCTCGTATATTTTCAGATGTGTATGGGTCAACAGCTCCCTGGCTTTACTCATCCGGCATCCCGTCACATAATCAGAATAATTTTGTCCGGTCTTCACTTTAAACAACGTGGATAAATATTGATGGTTCAAATGCACCTGCTCCGCGATGAATGGAAGTGAAACATCCTGATCCAGACAAGAGACGACCAGTTCCTTCACTCTTCGAATCGTCAGATCTTCATGGGCCGCTTCGGCGTTAGGCGTCTCTACCGCCCGCTCGCGGTCCAGCCGCGCTTTCAAATTCAATAGAAAATGGGAAAGCTCAATCCGGTCCACCGGCTTCAGGATGTAATCCGACGCATTGTGACGCATCGCCGCCTTGGCATAAGTGAAATCTTCATGCCCGCTGATGATTAATACGGGAAGGTCGGGATACAGCCCCCGGACATGCCGCAATAACTCGATTCCGTTCATCTGGGGCATACGGATATCCGTAATCAGCAAATCTACTGATTGCATTCTGAGAAGCTCCAGCGCAGCGACACCGTGCTCCGCTTCCGCGGTTACCCTGTAACTGCCGATCACTTCCTCGATCATGATCTTTAACCCTTCCTGAATTTTCTTCTCGTCTTCTACCAGCATCACGTTGTACATTCCAATTCCCCCCATCGTAATGGCAGCCGGATTCTCCATAGTGTTCCGGAAGCCTCATCGCTCTCCACGCTTAAGCCGTATTCCACGCCATAAAGCAGTTGAATGCGATGGTGAATATTTTTGATGGCGTAGCCTTTAAGCGTATCTCCAAACTTTGGACGGCTGCCGTCCCGCTCCGGCTTGCACAACATCTGCTCTCGAACCACCAATAGACGTTGCAGCGGCATCCCCACCCCATTATCCTGTACAGTCAGGAGCAAATCCTGATCCAGCACGGATGCCCTGATCGTTATTGTTAATCCGCTATTCCCCATTCCGTGCTCCAATGCATTCTCAACCAGCGGCTGAAGCAGCAGCTTTGGTACAAGACAAGATTCGAGGGACGGATCCACATACATTTCCGAACTCAGCTTCTCGCCATGCCTGGATAACTGAATTTGCAAATAAGCGTTAACGAACCGTATCTCCTCCTTCAATTGCACCGGTCGTTCCTGCTTGTCAACCGTGTATCTCAGCATTTTTCCCAAGCTGGCAACAATGTCGCTGATTTCGAGATTTCTCACCTTCAGCGCCTGCATGCTTACCAATTCCAACGTGTTGTACAGAAAATGCGGATTAATCTGGCTTTGTAGAGCCGACAGCTCGGCTTCGCGTTCGCGCAGTTTCGTTTCATATACCTCCTTGACCAGCCGCTCCACTTCCGTCACCATCAGATTGAAACTTTGGGCCAATTGCCCGATTTCATCGCGATTCATCAAGCTCAAATCTGCCCGTTCGCTGAAAGCCCCGTCCATTATCCGCCGCATGCGCGACTGAAGATAACGGATCGGCCTAACCAGCCGCTCTGACGTAAAGATCGCAAGCAAATAGGCAATGATAAGCGATATGACTGAAATGAGGATCGTAAATCCGACGATTTCCTTGCCGCCCCGTTGCAAATCGGCCATCGGGATAAGTCCGTGAATATTCACTTTCGTTGATTTGGAGTGCATGGTTGTGTACAGATAAGTCTGGCCGTTCCAATCTATCGTTCCGTCTCCCGGACCGGTATCCGGGAAATTAACCGGTTCATCGGGAAATAAAAGCTCGCCGTTATCCTTTGTCAAGTAAAACTGGCTGTTGTCGCTGAGCCATACTTCTGACAATAACGCTTCGAGCTCTTTCATGTTAAAATCAATTTTGACGACCCCGATGCTTTGGCCCGTTGCAGGGTGAATCAATGCTCTGGCAGCGGAAATAACCCGTTCCGATCGTTTGTAATAAGTCGTCTCGTGAGGTTCGATAATGACAAGCCTTCCTTCCGCATCCAGCACCTCCTGCATCCAGCTATTCCCTTTCACGTTCCAATAACGCTGCGTCAGTTTTTCTTGGACGCTGTACATAATGCCGTCGCGGGTGAAAAAGATCATTCGTTCAATTCCGGGCTGATCCAATGTGAGCGAAGCCGCTACTCTTGCCATTTTGGTAATTTCCGCCGACGGAATAAGCTTCTCTTCGCCTGGTTCTTCATAACTGTGCTTCTCCAAAATCCGCAGCACGTCCTCGTTATACAAGGGAGCCACAGTTATTCTGTCCGCGTCTTTTATCGTATTTTCCAAATTAATTTTCACTTGATTCACAATTTGCATGGAGTACGCCCTGGAGTTTTTTTCGGTTTCCTCCGCAAATTTATTGTAAGTGCTGATTCCGCTTATCAGGAATGGAATGGTGATAAGCAGAACGAACATGGTTATAAATTTGGCTCGTATCGAAATATACCGCTTCATTTCACCGATTCCTCCTGACAGATTGTAAACGCAGACATTAAAAAGGCCGCTCATCCGGTAGAATGTTTGTTTTCCAACAAACTTCCGATACGAGGCGACCTTATGAAAAAGTCTACCATGTTCCAATTATTTCTTCAATTGAATTTGACCGATATCTCGCTGGCGGATACGCGCTATACAGTCTGCCCGCTGCGCAGCAGCGCGCCGTTATCAATTAGCCGCTCCTGCAGCTGTCCAATGTCGATTTTTCCCGGTGATATACCCTGCTCCCATGCCATTGCTGCCGCCGTACCCGCAGCCTGTCCCGTCGCCATGCAGCTAGGTGTCAGACGCGTCGTTGCCAGCGCCTCATGCGTCGTCGAGATGCAGCGGCCTGCCACGAGCAGATTGTCAATCCGCTTCGGCAGCAAACAGCGGTAAGGAATATCGTATGCCCCGTCTCCCTGGACCCATGCGGCCTGCACGCCCTTGCCGGATGGATCGTGAATGTCGATGGGATAGCCGCTTCGTGCAATGCAATCGTCGAACGCGCGTCCATCCACAACATCCTGTACCTGGAGTGAATAGCAGCCGTCTATTCTGCGGCTCTCGCGTATGCCGATTTGCGCTCCGACCGAAGAGATGGAAGCGTTCTCGAAGCCTGGCAAGCAGCGGGTCATGAAATCCGCGACCATGCGCACCTGCTTCCTGCCCTGCACCTCTCCTTCCGTCAAATCCTCCAGTTCAGTTCCGTCCAGCCCTTGAACACGAGTCGTATTGACAAGCACCTCGTCCGGTCCCGGACCTGTGAAGAACAGGACCTGGTCTCTGTTAATGGGCAAGTCAGCCTCCTTCCAATGCTTGAAGAAACCCAATACGCCGGACAAGGGCAGCTCCTCGAGCTCATCGAAAGGCGTCTTCTTGTAAAACTCGTCCGGATGCTCGATCATATACCGTTTCACCTTCGCCAGATCAACGCCTCTCATTCGGAACTTCATCGTCATCGGCTGCGTCAAATTGTCGCTGTCGCGTCCCTGCAAGCACGGCGCGCCTGACAGATAGGCCAGATCGGCGTCCCCTGTCGCATCGATGAACTGCTTCGCCGAAATTTCGTACTTCCCGGACTTGGTAGCCAATCGTACCGTTTCAATGAGGCCGTCCCTGGTCTGCACTTCGTCCATGAAGCTGTGCAGAAGCACCTTCACGCCCGCCTCGCGCAGCATATCGATAATTAACACCTTATACACTTCAGGATCATAAGGGGTGATCGTCTTTACAAAGCCTACCGTATCGCGAACGTGACCGGGCGAAGCTCCCTCGGCCATCAAGCGGTCTACAATTTCCTGGGCCGTTCCGGCAATGACCTGCTTCCCATCCATCGTGTGAAAGGTCATCCATGGATAGACCAGAGCTGCAGTCGACATGCCGCCAAGAAAACCGTATCGTTCAATCAGCAGCGTTCGCGCCCCGCTCCTTCCAGCTGCCAGCGCCGCATTGATCCCCGCCGGCCCTCCGCCGCATACCACAATATCCGTCTCTATTTTTCTCATGCTTAACCCCTCCTCTGAAAGTACTTTCATTATAGGAGCCGGGGGACTTCTAAAGTAGTTTAACTTTAGTTTAAAATAGAGCTGTCAAGCGTTAGCGTGGACGATAGCTTTATGTTCGCATCCCCTAACCACACGGAAAAAAGAGGAAGGCGGTATTGAAATTGGGAACTCGTAAATCGATTACTTTGCACGATCTTTCCAAAGAACTTGGTCTTTCGATTCAGACCATATCCAAGGCGCTGAGCGGACGAGCCGGCATGTCCGAGGAAACGCGGAGCCGCATTATCCGAACAGCCTTCGTACGCGGCTATTTGACCGTATCTCAGGCACGTGAGATGGTCAGCCGCGGCATCGCGCCCTATCCTACCTTCCAATTTCGATTTGTATTGATACAATCCCGGCAATCTATGAATTACAACGTATTGTTGACAGAGGGGTTAAGAGAGAGGCTCGATCAATTAGAGCATCGACTGGAAAGCTATGTGCTGGATGAAGATGTGCCGGATCACGCATTTTCGGACTGGATGGAGCAGCGCAATTTGCCGACGGCGGACGGTCTGTTCATCGCGCCCCGGCTGCTCTCGGACTCCACGGAGCGCAAGCTGTTCGAGCTGCCTTTACCCAAGGTGCTGATTAATTATCCGAGACCGCTATCCCGAATCGATAGCGTAATCTGGGATGTGTTCGAAGCCGTCTGCATGGCCGTGGACCGGCTCGCGCAGCTTGGCCATACCCGTATTATGTACGTAGGAGATATTCACAGCCAGCGGGGATATACAAGAAGATGGCAGGCGTTTGAGGAAATGATGGGTGAGCTTCAGTTGGATCATGACGCAGAACTGCAAATAACGGACGTTTGGGACGAGTGCACGCTGATCGACAAGCTGCGCAGCAGCCAACCAACAGCAATCATTGCCGGCATCGATGAAGATATCGTAAGGCTGTACGACAGCCTTACCTCCCTCGGGTATCGCATCCCGGAGGACATCTCCCTAATCGGCTTGGCCAACGGACCGGTGGCGGCGCTGCCGCATTTAAGCCGCCCCCAGCTTCTGATCAGGGAGACCGGATATAAAGCGGCTGACAAAATGCTGTGGCGCCTCGCCAACCAGGGCGAGCCATGCGAACATATCCGTATTGCAGGCCCTTTCCATAACGGGCAAACCATCCGGCGCTTCAGCTAAGAAGCGCCGGATGGTTTGATGTTCGGACGAGTTGTCCTCTCTCTACAAAAAAGCCAGCAAAGCTATTCCGGTTGTTCGATTCGCAGCTCACTGAGGTCCGCCTTTTCGGCAATCGCGTTCTCAGGCTTCACCGAACAGATTCGGTTGCAGATTTGACATTAAATGATATAGATTGGTAAAGCTAGTTTGCACGCAGCCCATCGGTGCTGTTCTGCAAACATCCTGTTCTACTACGTACCACTCGACTCCGTTCTCCTCTCCCCAGCGAATAATCGGTTCGAATTCAATCGATCCTGTACCGATTTCCGCAAATGCCTGCTCACCGTCTGCGGTCATATCCTTCATATGGACAATCGGCATCCTGCCCGCATAGGTCTTGAAGAATGATGCGGGCTCAAAACCGCCCTTCTGAAGCCAGTATACATCCAGCTCTGCGAGGATTTCATTGTCTACAGCAGGCTCAAGCAAGTACGAAAGCGCATCCTGCCCCTCTATCACCGTTTCAAATTCAAAAGCATGATTGTGATAGCTGATTCGGAAGCCTTCACCCTTCAGATGCTTCGCAATACCGTTCAACTCTTTCTTCAGTTGTTTGTATCCGCCTTCATTTCGCAGCTCAGCGGGAATACTCGGGCAAATAATATCCCGTGTGCCGAACAGCCTGGCGTCCGCGACCACTTTACCTGTGTTTTCGACAATGTCATGGAAACCAACATGCATCCCCGCGGTCTTCAATCCAACTTCGTCCAAAACCGCTTTGAGTTCCTGCGGGTCATAGCCTTGAAAGCCCGCAAACTGTACGCCGCCATAGCCAATTTGACTTATTTGACGAAGAACTCCCGGGAAATCTGCATGGCATTCCTCGCGAAGCGTATACAATTGAACCGCAATCTTATCCTTCAACAAACTACCATCTCCCTTCACTTCATTAATCCCCAGTATAGTGACAACTGATTTAGAAGTGAATATCCGATTCTCTGCTTGTTGACTTATTTTGCAACAATTATGATAGTAGAAATAGTTTACTCACTTGGAGGTGGCAGCAAATGTTGGATACATCGTGGATCGATTGCCTATTGATCGGTTATTCTCATCATACTTCTCCATTCACCGGCTCCTTGCAAAAGGGCACAGCCGACAATCGCTTGCTCCTGCGCTTCCAGGTAAAAGGGACATGCCGTGTCGAGATTAACGATGAGACACATGTTGTACAGCCCGGTGATCTGATCATCCGCAAGCCAGGGGAATACTACCGGTTAGTGGTTGATGCCGATAAAGACGCTGACGCCTCTCAGCCAATTGAGAGCGCCGATTACTACTTATCCTGCAGCGGAGCATGGGCGCAGCAATGGTGCAGCCGGAACGATTTTCCAAGCAAGGTTCATCTGGATACGGCGGAAGACTTCTTGGCATTATGGAGAAAACTGATCTATGAGAAGCGGAATATTCATGGGGATAATGCGGAAATGATGGACGCTTTGATCAAAGTTTTATGTCTAACTATCGAGAGGTATGTACGGAAGCAGACGGCGGCGGCCTCCAGGCCGGAGCTCAACATTCCTTACAAAATGAAGCAGTATTTGGAGAAGCATGCTACCGAGCCGCTGACGCTGACCCATATCGCCGAACGTTATGGCATCAGCGTATCGACAGCCTCCCACTTGTTCAAGCAAGCGTTCGGGCAATCTCCAATGCGTTATGTCATCGAGATCAGGCTGTCCATTGCCTCGGAGAGAATTCTGTACAGTGACATGAAACTGGAAGATATCGCCGAAGCCTCCGGGTTCCGCAGCTATCCTTATTTCAGCCGCGCCTTCCGGGCTCATTTTCACGCCAGTCCCAGCAAATACCGCGTTCGGAACCAGCTTCGCAAGGTAGAGAATCCTTAATTAGAACGAAGCATCTATTATATTACCGCTGCTCCCCGCTACAGCCTCAGGCGGTATTGATGCGGAGACACGCCCATAATCCGTTTGAACAGGCTAATAAAATAAGAGGTACTCGTAAACCCTACCTGCTCGCCGATCACTTCTACGGATTTGTTCGTCGTTTGAAGCAGACTGCAAGCCTGCTGCATTCTGCGGGCTGTCAAATAGCCCGTAATGCTGCTACCCGTCTCTTGCCGGAACAGCCGGGACAAATAAGATTTTGACATATGGAGCTCGTCCGCAAGCAGCTCCAGCTGAAAGGGCTCCCCGTAATGATTTTCAATCCATGCCATAACACGTTCCGATTGGCGAATCGGCTTCGTATGCTCCTCCTGCTCGGGCCCCGGAATAACCTTTCGCTTAATTAACGACAACACCTTTAACAAATAAAGCGCGCT
Source organism: Paenibacillus sp. PL91 (assembly GCF_012935325.2). Taxonomy (GTDB): domain Bacteria; phylum Bacillota; class Bacilli; order Paenibacillales; family Paenibacillaceae; genus Pristimantibacillus. Next base: position 40,309 of record NZ_JABBYG020000013.1, on the reverse strand, counting down.
CTGCTCGTCCTTGCTGCTGGCGGAGGAAGCGAGCAGGCTATTCTGGAATGCGGAGCAAGCGGCATTCAATTCTTCGTTGCAGTCGATCATATCTATGCCCTGCAAAGCGATAAGCCCTTGAAGCATTCGTTTATAGACGTCATAAAGAGCCGGAAACGTCCTTAAGTAGCCCTTCATAAATACAGGGTCGAAATGAAAGACGCTGCGTTCATACGGCCGGCTTTCATCCACTTCCGCATAAACATTATGCAGCTGATAGGGTTGGAAATAAAACAGCATGCCTGGCTTAAGCTCATACGTCTTCTGATTGACGGTAACCGAGCCGTGTCCCTGATGCACAGCCAGCACCTCGAAGCCCCGATGCCAATGGTAATACCCCTCGAAATCTTGCTGCGACCAATTGCGGTATGACCAAAGAAAAGACAGTCCCCCGTAGTCCATTTCCTGAAACAGCGTCCCCTTCACTGACTGCACCCCTTCATTTCAACAAGTCAACAGAACAACATTTTTAACCATTGTAGCGTAACTTTGCCCATTTGTCAGAGACTATAATGATAGCAAGCAGCTTAACCACAATCATGGGTCAACGAGGAGGCTTACTACAAAATGAATCAGGCATACAAAGAAAAAATATTGGCGCAATTAACCGAAAAGGTAGAGCGCATGATAAACCAAATTGGAGATAAAACGCCCCATGTGGCAAAAGCCAACGGCATCTATGACAGCACAGACGATAACTGGTGGACGTCCGGCTTCTGGCCAGGCCTGCTCTGGGTTATGCATGATGCAACAGGGGAAGAGTCCTTCCGGGCAGCCGCCTGGGAATGGGACGCCAAGCTGGAGCGCTGCTTCTGCGAGCATCCCGTACAATTGCATCACGATGTCGGCTTTCAGTTTCTGCCGACTGCTGTCATCAAATACGAATTAACGGGCGATCAGGAAGGTCTGCGAATCGGCTTGGAGGCGGCAAACTTTCTCGCGGGCCGCTTCAACGTGAATGGCGAGTTTATTCGTGCATGGAACGGGCATGGGGCGCTCGGCTGGGCCATTGTTGATTGCATGATGAATATCCCCCTGTTGTTCTGGGCAAGCCGCACGACCGGCGACCCGCGTTACAAGCATATCGCGATACGTCACGCGGACACCTTCCTCCGTTACGCCATTCGCGAGGACGGCTCGGTATGTCATATTTTATCTTTTGATCCGGAGACGGGCGCGTTTATAGAACCGCTGGGCGGTCAAGGCTTTTCCGGCTCCTCGGCGTGGAGCCGAGGCAATGCCTGGGCGCTTCATGGCCTCGCGATTGCTTACCGATGCACCGGACTTGAGCGTTATTTGCACGCGGCGAAGCAGGTAGCGCATTACTTTGTCGCCGCCCTGCCGGAAGACTATGTGCCGTATTGGGATTTCCGCGTAGAAAACATAGAAAACGAGCCGCGCGATACTTCTGCTGCCGCCATCGCAGCATCCGGTCTGCTCGAACTTGCTGAGCTGGTTCCATCCGCGGAACGCCGGATGTATAACGCGGCTGCCGAGAGAATCCTGTATTCACTTAGCGAGAATTATGCGACCTGGGACAATCCGGACCATGAAGCGATTCTTCTCCAAGGCACCGGACATAAGCCTGAGAACGCCAACATCAACGTATCTCTTATATACGGAGACTACTACTTCGTGGAGGCATTCGCCAAGCTTAACGGCTGGAGCCATCGGATCTTTTAATCCCTTCAAGCAAGTATCAAAGGTATGGTTCGCTCCATCTTTGAAGCACCGAACGCATGCGGTAGGCGATACAGGATCAAAGGCAGGCTGGGGTGCTTTTTTCAACAAGCATGGCGTCGGTTGTATCACTAGTACACGTGGGATTTGCAAAGTAATCCTGCCCACACGCGTCGTTAGGTTTCGGGAGTAGCTTCCATTTCGTTGTCCTTGTCTGTCAGGCGTACGCTCATACTCCGAAGCTGGTAATTGTTCAGTCGCTTGCGCCTTCAACACTTGATTCAAGACCGTCTCGAGCAAGGCAGCTGCACCTGCGTCACGAGATTCTCCGATAAACGACTGGTTTAATAAGCGATCTAGTGTAACCTGATATTGAGCCATGTATAAATACTCTCCTCTGGAATGGTCTGGACAACACTTCTAGATGAGTATTTACTTCATGGCTTTTTTTATATTAGGGATAGCACGTTTGTTAGGTAAAGACAATCTCTTTTATGTAGCAACTTTTGAACTGATTCTTCCCAACGATGGAGGAGAAATAGCTACTTCAGCAGTTTTCGCGTTTACACGTAACCCCCACAACCGCTCATCCCCCACCATGTTTTGGTTTACACGTTCCAATATGTTACAGTTAGTGTTCAAGCGCAAGCGTCCGTCTAATGTTTAACGGCAGAAGGTCGTCCCGCTTGGAGAGCATCTCATTCCAGAACACAGAGGAGGTCGTTTAGTTATGGCAAGCCAAACAGGAGCCATCGTACAGCAATCCTTAAATGCTTTAATGGGAGACAGCACTTTTTTACCGAATTTGCAGGAGCAGGCACGCGAGCAAGCCTTTCTTTCACTTGCCGCCATTCTATCTACACCTAACAAAGTACATAAAGCCTTTTTGCGTATAACGATCGATAACGGCAACGTCGTACGTATCCCGGCCTATCGCATTCAGCATAACGATACACTTGGCCCCTATAAGGGCGGTATCCGATTTCACGAATCGGTAAGTGAAGACGAAGTAACGAATCTGGCAGCGCTAATGACGCTCAAAAACGCCCTGCATGAGGTTCCATTCGGCGGCGGCAAGGGTGGCGTCGTCATTAACCCCCGTACCTATTCTGCGAAAGAGCTCTATCTCATTTGCAAAAAATATGTACAATATTTCAGCGACGTGCTTGGTCCTGACAAGGATATACCAGCTCCTGACATGGGCACCGGCGAGCGCGAGATGGACTGGATGATGGCTGAATACAAGAGTATTCATCCCGGTCAGCCTTACCTCGGCAGCTTTACCGGCAAAAGCGTCATCAACGGCGGCTCCCTTGGCCGAAGAGAAGCGACCGGCAAGGGCGTCTATTTCGCCTTCCGCTATATGCTGCATGATTTCCTGAAGGAGCAAAGAAGCTGGCTTGCCGGAAGCACGAACCCGTTCGTGCAAACCGCGCTTGCCCATGCGGACAGGCCGCTCTCGATCGCGGTGCAGGGCTTCGGCAACGTAGGCTCAGTCGCTGCGCTGGAAGCCTACAAATGCACGTATTTGCATAATAAAGTAGTCGCTGTAAGCGATCGGAACGTAACGCTATACAACCCGGATGGACTATCGGTTCCAGCCTTGCTTGAGTATGCCGCACTGCATCAGGGAGATTTGCCAGCAACTGAGGCTGCATTAGTCGCGCTTGACATAAAGGCCCAAATTCTTGGCCGCGAGGAAGTGCTCTATCTGGACGTTGATGTGCTCATTCTTGCTGCGCTGGAGGAGCAAATTCATAAAGACAATGTCGAGCGGGTTAAGGCGCCTATCATTGTCGAAGGCGCGAATGCACCGGTTACCGGTGAAGCGGACGTGGTGCTCACTGCTAAAGGAACGATAATTATCCCCGATATATTGGCTAACGCCGGCGGTGTGATCGTCTCCTATTTTGAATGGCTGCAGGGCCGGGAAACGCAGTTTTTCAGCGAGGATCAAGTCTATAAGATGCTCTATGATAAAATGCAAAAAACGTTAAACAGCATTCTGCCAGCCTATTTTGGCGACCCGCTCCCGCTTCGACAAAATTGCTACAATCACGCCGTTATGAAGCTATCCACCATGCTGTATCGCCAAGGCAAGCTCTATTAATACGGTCAAAAAAGGGCAATCCCCCGGGCAGCCGCGAAGCTGCTTGAAGGATTGCCCTTGCTCTTTCCTATATCCACCCTACTCCTGCACGTAACGATTAATGACCTCAACGAGCAAATCATTGAGCAGCTTTACTTCAAATTCGCCGGCAGCCGGCTCTAGATGATCCCCTCCGATGCCGCTGTCATCAGTCAAAAATAAATAGGTGCCGCCTGTCGCTGAAGCCATGAAGCGCATCAAATATTCGGTTTCCACGTTTACGCCGCTCGAAGCGACCGGAATAATCCGCACCCCTTGCTCCGCCGCATCCTCCGTTAGCTTCTGTATCTCGTCAATAATTTGCCCATCATCATGCGGCGGCGCATCCAGTACGAGGAACAGCAAGCGCGCCCGCGCCTCTTCGCTCCACTCATGCTCATGAATGGCATCCCGCAGAGCCTGATCAACTGCCTCGGGGAAGTCACCGCCACCCTCTGCCTTTTGCTTGCTGAACTGATCGGTCACTTTATCAATGTCCGTCGTAAAAGGATACGGCTTTACGATATAATCATCATGCTTATCTTTATAAAAGTTCGCACTGATGCGAATGCCGAGCTGATTCGCATGCTCGTCGGCTACGCGTCTCACAACATCCTTAAGCTCTGCCTCCAAATAGTTCAGCTCATCCTCCATGGAACCGGTCGTGTCAACCACGAACATGATGTCTACCTGATCCGATAGCTGATCAGCCTTGCCCAAATCGACTTTAATGCTGCCCTGTTCTGGAATTTCCAGCTGCTGCGTCGTTTTGCTTTCCTGGCCAGATTGCACTTTTACTGTATAACTGCCTAAATTAGCTGTGTCCCGCTCAAAAAGCCCCGCATAGACGAAGGCTCTGCCCTCCGTATTCGTGCGCGCCTTCCATATCGTCTTTTTGCCGGCAAGCAGCTCCACGCTCGCATCCGATACCGCCTTGCCATTTGCCGTTACGACAACCTCCAGCCGATCAAAATTCCAGAACTGCCACGCTCGCTTGCTGCTGTCCCCTTCCTCAGCATTAAGCAAATTGCCGAACCGCTCCCACGCCGCAAGATCATCCCATTCGCCAGCTGTCAATTGCCCCGCCTGCACGTCTTTGTCCGGATTTTGATAAATCCGCTTGCCTCCTTCCTTCTCTTTTACCGGCTCCTCGCTTATTGATCGATTTTCAGTGTTGGAGCTCGCTTCTGATTTCGGCGACTCGTCGCTGGAGGATTCTCCACGGTCCGATGTATCTCTGTTGCCGCTGTTCGTTGCATCGTTCGAAGAGGATGAGCAAGCGCTGAGCATGAGCAGCATCGCAAGCATGACCGCGACGATCCAGTTAAAGCTCCTTCTATGTCTATTTGGCTTTTTGATAAAATGACCCACTTTCATTCGTTCAGCCCCTTATGTTTGTATTTCCTAATCTGACGAATTTTGGTTTTGGAATGTTGCACAAATAGGCCAGTAACATTACAATCGTTAACAGACATGCTTCGAGCACGAGAATCGACTGCATTAAGCTTCATACAGGAGGTCATCAACTTTGGAAACATTTGAACTGATCGCATTTGAATTCACCTATCAGCAGGAGACGATACAGTTATCCTTCACTTCCGCCGAGCTTGTCCGGGTTACCGAATATGGCGATCGTCTGTGGTACGTAGATATTAACGGCGTAGGCGACCGGGAGCTGCTCGCGAGGTTTGGCAGAAGCGAGGATATTGGCATCGAGCTTACGGCTGTCGCAAGCAGTGGCCAAACCTTTCAAGGTAAAGGCTATTTCCACCCAAACGAGCCGCATCAAGCGGCAGCCGTCCGCGGCGATGGCGAGCTGCTTGAGCGATAGCTTGCGGCAAGCAAAAAAAGCACCGTTAGGTCTCAATCGAGACTTAACGGTGCTTCTTGTTTTTGTAATTATTTGCCGTGAGCGATCTCAGGCGTTGTAAGGCGGTCGTAGAACTCAACGCCTTTGTCTTTGTCTTCGGAATCACGAAGCGCCATCGCGGAGCGTGGGTGCTCATCTAGGATGCCTGTGATCATGTAAGGGATGATGTAGCCCCATTCTTCTTTCTCGCGAAGCGGAACCATATATTTCTCGATCATGTCGAGTACAGGACGGATGTTGTATTTCGTATTTTGAAGCTCTGCTACAAGCAGCTCTGTGTTGCAGTTGCCTGCTGCGCGGCCCATGCCGTAAACGGAAGCATCAAGAAGCTCAACGCCTCTTTCTGCTGCAAGCAATGTATTTGCGAATGCAAGCTGCAGGTTGTTATGCGCATGAACGCCAAGACGCTTGTTAGGCAGATACTGACGGAACTTGTCGACGAGGTAGCTCATATCGTTCGGCTTTAAGCTGCCGTAGGAGTCAACCACGTATACGACATCAACAACGCTTGCGTTGATTAGCTCAAATGCTTCAACGAGCTGGTTTTCCATCACGTTCGAGAGAGCCATAATGTTCAGCGTCGTTTCGTAGCCGCGATCATGGAATACTTGAACAAGTTCCAGCGCTTTGTCTACATCCTGGATGTAGCAAGCTACGCGAATCAGATCGAGCATGCTCTCGCTGCGCGGCAAAATGTCGTTTTCATCAACGCGGCCGATATCAACAAGTGCAGAAAGCTTCGTATTTCCTTTGTTCGGAATCACTTTTTTCAAGAAATCATCGTTCAGGAAGCGCCAAGGGCCTGCGCTCTCTGCGCCTTTAAGCAGCTTTGGCGAGTTTTTGTAGCCGATTTCCATATAATCGACGCCGGCTTCATTCAGGCTTTCGTACAAATGCTGAACGAACTCGACACTAAAATCCCAATTATTTACGAGTCCGCCATCGCGGATCGTGCAGTCAACAATTTTACAGTGGCTCGTTTTAGATTGCATGCTTTGATACTCCTTTAATGTGAACATGAGTTCATTTTTTCTCATCATACTTGAAAAGGAACCGGAACGCAAAATAATTTTGTCGTTTTATGGCTGTTTTAAAAGCTTTTCCGCTTCTGCCCGCAGGCCCTCGCGGAACTGTTTTATTGGCTGTAATTCCGCCTGTTCTCCGTCCTTCACCTCGATGACTTGATCGCCTGATTCAGCGAGCACATCCAAGAACTGCGCAACTAGGCGGCCCGTCACGGAATCCGGAGCTTCCGCTATCGTTTTTTTATAGCTCGCCTTCACTTCATCAAGCAGTTTAAAGCTGTCAGTATCATAAATCGGCGTATTGACCAGACCGTTTATATACATGGACATATATTTGTTCACATATTCATTTTCGACGGCTTCCCGCTCTGGCGAGTCCTTGTACTTCGCTACGAATGCTTCAGCGAGCAGCGCCCTTGCGGCCAGCTCATCCCATGAGATTACCAGTCCGCCATCCTTGGCCGCAGCTTTATCCGATTCCGCTGCCATCAACCCGATGTACGCATTCATCTGCTCCGACACGTATTTCCCATAATGAGACTGTACGCTGTAATCAACGACGGGATAAATAGACCCCTCTACCGCTTCAAGCTTATAACCGCCTTTGTATGCGTTCTGCACGAGCGTACGCACCGTCTCATCTTTAATCGCTAAAGCAGTTTCCTCCGTTAAAGGCCAAGCTTCCTTCAGCAGGACCTCTTGCACATTCGATGTAAAAAAAGCGTTCTGAGCCGCTTCCAAATGGACATCATAGTAGTCATGCAGACTCCGCAGCATCGAATCAGCCGTTGCCTGATCCGCTTTCTCTATATTCGCATCTAAAAAAGAAACGATACCGGTCGCGTCCTCAGCACTCGTCACAATGGACTGGAATTCCTGAAGGAGCTCTTTCTGGTCGACCTTCTCTTCATTACGAGAGCCGTCGTCCACCACTTGAATATCAGGCTTAACTGTATCTGAATCCTTTGAGACACTGCAGCCTGTCGCTCCTAATAGTGCTGCAGCCGCCAGTAATGCCAGCTTTATTTTCCAACCGTTTCGTTTAGTATGGCCATTCATTTGCATCACTCATCCGTCCCTTCCACACTTATGAATTATGATCGGTTATGTATTAGACGAAACGTAAGCTTCAAATGTTCCCCAACAAAAAAAGCCGCTCAAACGCACTAGCGCAAGAAACGGCTTCTCTTTATCTATGATCGTCATTGATTATTTAGCAAGCGTTCGTGCTTCTTGTTCAAAATGACCCGATCGACTCTTCTTCGTTTGAATATATTTCTCGTTATAGACGGAGGAATTGCCCCATAGCGGCACTCTGCCCGCCACGTTCATGCCTGCTTTGCGCAGCGCATCCACTTTGCGCGGATTATTCGTAATGATCGACACCGGCAATAACCGCAGCAGCTTCAGCACGGCGATCGCATCGGTGTAATCACGTGAATCGTCGGCAAAGCCCAGCTCTAAATTGGCGTCAACCGTATCGAGACCATCCTCCTGCAGCAAATAAGCGATCGCTTTGCTGAACAAGCCGATCCCACGGCCCTCATGATTCGCTAAGTAAAATAAAGCTCCCGTCCCATGCTCGGTTATCATGCGCATCGATTGCTTCAGTTGGAAGCCGCAATCACATCTTGCGCTTCCGAAAATATCGCCCGTATGGCAGATGCTGTGCATCCGAATGAGCGCATCCTCGTTATTTTCAAAATCGCCGTATACGAGAACGCTCGACTGCTGAAGATCCGCATAGGAGAAGCGATTCAAATCCTCGACAAGCTGCTCGGGAGACTTTTCCTCGCCAGCTTCCTTGCTCAGCCAGCTATACCAATGGAACATCTTCGTTTCTCCATCCAGCTCAAGCGGCAGCTTAACCGGTCCAATAACATAAATGTCGTCGTTTCCGCTTTGTGTTCGTTTTAATTTATCTTTAATAATGGCTGCAATATTGGGTTTGATCATATTTGTTCACCTTCTCATAAAGTATATACGATTAAAACTGCATCGATAAGTAGCTCAGTGTGCCGAACTCATAGCTTCGATAAATGACTTTTGGCGCTTCCTCCGCATTGCCGCTTCCAAGCGCTATATATAATGGAACAAAATGCTCTGCGCGCGGTACTGCCATTTTAGCATGCGGGGCAAGCTGTTCATACTGGAATAGGGAATTTATATCATGCTTATTCATTTTTTCTATAAGCCACTCGTCAAATTCAACAGCCCAGCTCTCGGGCTCCTTCTGTCCCCATTTTACCGCCCTCAAATTATGAACGGTTACACCGCTGCCAATCAGCAAAATATTTTGGACATTTAAGCTGCGCAGCGCTTCGCCAATTCGGTATTGCTCCTCCGCGGAGCGATAGGGATTGACGGAAACTTGAACGATTGGAATGTCCGCCTTCGGAAACATATGCTTCAGCATCGTCCACGAGCCATGATCTAGTCCGCGCTCTGTATCATATGCAACGGGAATGCCGCTTTCGCTAAGCAATTGGCCAACAAGGGCAGCTACCTTAGTAGAGCCTTTAGCTGGATATTTAACCTGGTACAGCTCATCCGGAAAGCCGTAAAAGTCGTAAATCGTCTCGTATTCGTCATCCTTCGATGATATCGTAACCGCCTCGGTCTCCCAATGAGCCGTGAAAATAACGATGGCATCCGGCGCAAGGCCTGCTCCGGTTTGTTTTAGAAACTGACTATATTCATTTTGCTCGACAGCGAGCATCGGTGATCCATGTGCGAGAAATAACGGATTCATGTTTTGTTGTGCCTCCTTGAGATGTGCACTTACTATTTGTAACTAATTATAATTTTATAACTAAAGATAGTCAAGTAATTAACATTATTCAGGTGTGCTTGTATAAATAAGATATTGAGGTTATACTTAATGGAAGTAAAAAGAGGTGATACGCATGGAGCAATCTAGCCTTTGTCCCCGTTTCCAGAAGGGAATGGACATCATTAGCAAACGTTGGACCGGCCTAATCATATTTCAGCTTTTGTCAGGCCCGCAGCGTTTCTGCGGCGTACAGTCCGCTCTGCCGATCAGCGGAAGGCTGCTTTCGGAACGATTCAAGGATTTAGAGAATGAAGGAATTGTCGACAGGCAAGTCTATCCTGAAATTCCTGTTCGCATAGAATATTCATTAACGGAGAAGGGCCGTGCACTCGAGCCCATTATCCGCGAGATACAAGTGTGGTCACAGGACTGGATAGAACCTATTACAGAAGCCTGATCGGTTCCGCTCGAACAAAGGGAATATCCCGCAAGCTGCCAATGCTGCTTACGGAATATTCCCTTTGTTTATCTGTGCTTCTTATGCCCCTTATCCGCCATCCGATTCGCTACGATAAGCACATCCATATGGCGTCCTGCTTGCAGCAGCTCTCGGACGATATTCCCACTAAGCATCGAATACCATGCCCTGCGCCCTGACTGACCGACGATAAGCTGCGTCGCCTTCGCACGGCTCGCAGCAGTGAGCAGCGTGCCAGCAATATGCTTCCTGCTCACTGCCTTGGACATTTCGAACACGCCGCCCAGCCGCTCTGTCAGCTTCATTAAGGCATCGCGTTTGTTTATGGCCTCGCTCGTCCAAGGAGCTCCGTCTTCCACATAATGAACATGCCACTGCGCTTTCAAGCGATATGCGATGCGAAATCCGCGGCGGATAAGCCGCTCCGCATCAGCATGAATATCGACGCCAACGAATATAACCTCTCTTCTGCGCAATGTGCCGCGCAGCGTCTGATAGCGGTCCCAAGCCTCAAGCCGCTCGTCGACATCATCAGCAAGCTCGCGCAGCGCAAGCTCACGCAGCGCGATCAAATTGCCCGTCGTAAAAAAGGCGCCAAGCGCTTGCTCGACTTTTTCCTTCGCATAGATTTTGCCCTCTCTCATGCGCTGCTGCAGCATCTGCGGCGTTACGTCAATCAGCTCGACCTGATCAGCCAGCCGAATAATTGCGTCCGGCACCGTCTCTCTAACCCTGACGCCCGTCACCTGCTCAATCGCATCGTTCAAGCTTTCAATATGCTGCACATTCATCGTCGATACGACGGATATGCCCTTCTCAAGCAAATGAATAACATCCTCATAACGCTTCTTTCGCAAGCTGCCCGGCACATTCGTATGGGCTAGCTCATCAACTAAGACGACATCCGGATTTCTGCGAATGATCGCCTCTACGTCCATCTCCTCTAGCGTTGTCTCGCGGTAATGAATCGTTTGGCGCTCGATAACCGGCAGCTCGGCAATCTGCACGGCTGTCTCCTCGCGTCCATGCGTCTCCACGATGCCGACGACGACATCCACTCCTTTGCGCAGCAAAATGTTCGCCTCAGCCAGCATGCGATAGGTTTTCCCAACGCCTGGCGCAGCCCCGATGTAAAGGGTAAAATGTCCCCTGCGCAGCGATTCCATTTGTTCCTCGCGCTCTTGCGGACTGAACCTATGGAATAATGCTTTCCGCGAATCGCTCCTTTGCTTGACCGGCAATATCCGCTCGCCTTCATGCTCTGCGCGGTCAGCCATTAGAAACAAATCGATCTGCTTAAGCCTGCGCAGCATGCTGTCCACAATCGAGCCCTGCCAGAGCTGCTGCCATCTGCTCTGCTTGGAATGTCCCATTACGATGCGCGTAACCTGATGCTTCTCCGCATACCTGACAAGAGCAAGCGGCAGGCGCCGCCTGCTATGCAGCGGCTGCTCCTCGAAGCTGCCGCCTACCTGAGCTGTCAGCTTCTTTATAGATGCTCTAAAAGCCCGCTCCTCCTTGGACCACTTCTTATGCGGATGGATAAAGGAGACTACAAGGATATCCCCGTTGAGCCTTCTTGCAATTTGCTGTCCTCTGCGTACATATAAAGAGCCGTTCCAATGATACTGCGCCGTAACCAGAATGCGCTCAGATGCGCCTGAGGGACCCGTAAGTCCCAGCTCCTCGCGATGCTTCTCCAGCGATTCGTTTACTCCCTCTGCCACAAGGCGAAGCGCCAGCTCCCGCAGCACAGCCAAATTTCCACGCAGGGCAATGGCCGGATCAGGCTGTAAGCCCAGCTCCCCCTCCTCAAAACGTCTAAGCATCGTTTCGGGCGAGACGTCGATCAGCCTGACCTCGTCAGCCAGCTCAAGCGTGTGGGCAGGCACGGTACATGGCGTGCGAATGCCGGTCCATTTGAGCGCAATCTCATCGACACCCTCCAGCTCGTACACGTTGATCGTCGTAATGACGCTTATTCCTTTGCTAAGAAGATGCAGCACATCCTCCAGCCTCGTCTTGAACGGCGCGCCTTCGCGGTTGCGGTGAGCGAGCCCGTCAACAAGCACGACCTCGGCATTGCGCATTAGAAGCGCATCCAGATCCAAATCCTCCTGCTCGGCTCCATCCTTGGACCAGCGGATGCTGGGCACCCGCTCGAACGACTCTGCCTGCTCTAGCGTTTCCGCGTGCAGGAGAGTAGTCACTGCGCAGAGAACCACGTCGATCCCGTCCTGCTTCAGCTGGTATCCTTCACGCAGCATATGGTACGTTTTTCCTGAGCCGCTCACTGCGCCTATTAATATTTTCAATCTTCCCTGATGCAGCTTCGCTATGGAGAGCAGCAGCTCCTCAGGCGTCTTCCTCTTTAGCGGAGCCATACGGCTATCCTCCCAGCAATGCAGACAATGCTAAATTCAGCTTCAGCACATTTACCCTTTCATCACCGAACACGCCTAAGTCGCGTCCATCCGTATTCGCTTTGACCAGCTGCTCAAGCTCGGAAATGGACACACCTGTTAGCTTGCTGATTCTGGCGATCTGTACAGCAGCGGATTGCGGCGTGATGTGCGGATCAAGCCCGGAGCCTGAGTTTGTAACGAGCGCAATCGGCAGCTGACTAACCGGCACATCGGGATTTTGCGCCTTCCAAGCCTCGATTGAGGCTTTCGTTCTCTCCAGCAAAGCTGGATTGGATGGACCAAAGTTGTTCGAGCCGGAGCTCGCCGCATTATGGTCAATGCTCGATACCCGTCCTTGGAACCACTTTGGATCAGTGAAATTTTGACCGATCAGCTCAGAGCCTACCACTTGCCCGGAGCCGTCCTCAATAAGGCTGCCGTTTGCTTGCTTCGGGAACAGCAGCTGAGCTGCCCCCGTGCTGACTAGCGGATAAATAATACCGCAAAGGATCATAAACAATACACTAATTCGTAAGGGTATCAAAAGAGCGGACAGCTGAAAGCGCGGATAACTTTTTGTTTTTTCGTTCATCGTCTCATGCCTTCTTTCATCTCGACTTATTAAATCCATAAATGTACAGCAAAATCGATAAGCTTAATCCCTATGAAGGGAACGATGACGCCGCCTAGTCCATAAATGAATACGTTGCGGCTAAGCAGTCTAGCACCGCTCATCGGTTTATAGGCTACACCTCTAATAGCAAGAGGGATAAGCAGCGGAATAATAATGGCGTTAAAAATAAGCGCCGATAGGATCGCAGAGAGCGGAGAGCCCAGCTTCATAATATTAAGCACGCCCATCTCCGGAATCGCCAGCATAAACATCGCAGGAATGATTGCAAAATATTTGGCAACGTCATTCGCGATACTAAAGGTTGTAAGAGCGCCTCTCGTCATTAGCAATTGCTTGCCGATGGCAACAACCTCGATGATTTTGGATGGGTCGGAATCCAGATCCACCATATTGGCTGCTTCCTTCGCGGCAATCGTTCCGCTGTTCATCGCTAGGCCAACGTCCGCTTGCGCCAGCGCAGGCGCATCGTTCGTGCCGTCGCCCGTCATCGCAACCATCTTGCCGTCCGCTTGCTCGCGCTTAATGACGGCAATTTTGTCCTCCGGCTTGCTCTCGGCAATAAAATCATCAACTCCCGCTTCTCGGGCAATTGTAGCTGCCGTTAGCGGATTGTCGCCCGTACACATAATCGTTTTGATGCCCATCTCGCGGAGCTGCTCGAATCTTTCCTTCATCCCCGGCTTCACGGTGTCCTTCAAATAAATAACGCCAAATATTTGACTGTCAACCGCTACAGCGAGCGGCGTTCCGCCTAAAGTTGCGATCGTATTCGAAATTTGCTCCAGATCGGACGGAATGCTGCCCCCTTGTGCCAACACCCACTTGCGAACGGCGTCAACTGACCCTTTTCGGACATGCCTGCCATCCGTCAAATCGATGCCGCTCATCCGTGTTTCCGCCTTAAACTCTACAAATTCACCGCCTTCTCCAAGGGATGCGTCATAGCTCATGCCCTGTTTCTTCATCCATTCGAGGACGGATCTGCCTTCAGGCGTTTCATCCTTAAGCGAGCTGATCGCTGCCCATTCCGAAAGCGTCTGAATATTGCTGCCTGCGACGGGAACAAGCTCGCTTGCCATCCGGTTCCCGAATGTAATCGTACCTGTCTTATCCAAAATCATCGTATTAATATCGCCAGCGGCTTCAACGGCTTTTCCTGACATCGCCAGCACGTTGAACTGGGTAACCCGGTCCATACCCGCAATCCCAATCGCCGATAACAGACCGCCAATCGTCGTCGGAATGAGACATACAAGCAGCGCGATTAATACGGGTATTTCTAATTGAATATCCAAATATTTAGCGATTGGCTGCAAGGTCACGACGACGATTAAAAAGATGATCGTCAAGCTAGTCAGCAGCGTATTTAGCGCGATTTCGTTAGGCGTCTTTTGCCGCTTAGCGCCTTCAACTAGCGCGATCATCCGATCGATAAATGACTCGCCGGGATCGCTCGTCATCCGTACCTTAATCCGGTCGCTGACTACCCGTGTTCCACCCGTTACAGAGCTGAAATCGCCACCCGCTTCTTTAATAACAGGAGCCGATTCCCCCGTAATGGCGGATTCATCTACCGAAGCCAAGCCTTCAATGACTTCACCGTCGCCGGGAATCATCTCGCCTTGGGAGACGATGACGATATCACCCTTGCGCAGCTCCGTTGAGGATATGACCTTTACTGAGTCGCCGATCACCTTGTTCGCGCTCATCTCCTGCTTGGATTTTTTAAGTGAATTCGCTTGAGCCTTGCCCCTGCCCTCCGCAATTGCTTCAGCGAAATTGGCGAACAGCAGCGTGAACAGCAAAATGAAAAATACTGTTACATTAAAGCCGATTCGCTCCTGCGAATCAAAGTAAGCGGGGAACAACGCCATAAGCAGCACGATAAACGTACCGGCCTCAACGACAAACATAACCGGGTTTTTCATCATAAGTGCTGGATTTAATTTGATAAAGCTATCAAGCACAGCGCGTTTTACCGCATCTGCGGACAGCAGCTTCTTCTTCTGATTACTATTCATTATCATTCACCTCATCCGTTAGCGGAGTGTCAAATATTCTGCGACCGGCCCAAGCACGATGACCGGCAAAAAGGTTAGCGCACCGATTAAAAGCACAGTGCCGATTAATAATCCGGTAAATAGTCCATTATCCGTGCGGAACGTACCAATCGTCTCCGGCACAGGCTGCTTGCGTACGAGCGAACCCGCAACTGCGAGCATCGCGATCATCGAAATATAGCGGCCCATCAGCATGACAAGCCCTGTACTAATGTTCCAAAATGGCGTGTTGTCGCCTAGTCCCTCAAACCCGGAGCCATTGTTCGCTGCTGAGGATGTAAATTCATACAGCACTTGGCTTATGCCATGAAAGCCCGGATTTGTGATGGCTCCTTTGCCCAAATCCGTCATAAAGGCGATTGCTGTTGGCACTAATATTATGAAAGGATGCGTGAGAATAGCGACCGCAATAAGCTTCATTTCTCGCGGCTCTATTTTGCGTCCCAAAAATTCCGGCGTTCGTCCGACCATCAGCCCGCAAATGAACACGGCAAGTATTGCATACATCAGCATGTTGATGAGACCGACGCCTTTGCCGCCAAAGACGACATTCAGCATCATTTCGCCAAGCGGCACCAAGCCACCCAGCGGCGTAAGCGTATCATGCATATTGTTAACGGTACCCGTCGTCGCTGCCGCTGTCACCGTTGTGAACAATGCGGACTGCGCGATGCCGAACCGCACTTCCTTGCCTTCCATGCTGCCTTGCGAAGCATCGATGCCAAGCGCGCTCATCGCTGGATTGCCTGTTTTCTCCGACGTGTACGCGAGGCTCAGGAACACGAGGAACAGACACATCATTGCTGTGAAAACAACCCAGCCTTGCTTTTTGTTTTTGGCGAATAATCCGAATGTGTAAGGCAGTGCAGCCGACAGCGCCCACATCGATAAAATTTGAATGACGTTCGTCAGCGGATTCGGATTCTCAAAGGGATGCGCCGAGTTGACGCCAAAAAATCCGCCGCCGTTCGTCCCCAAATGCTTAATCGACTCCAATGAAGCGACAGGACCGATCGCAATTTGCTGCACCGCTCCCTCTAGCGTTTTGACTGTCAGCGTAGGATCAAGTGTCTGAGGCACTTGAAGCGCAACGAGCACAAGCGTAATAATGAAGGCAATCGGAAGAAAGATCCGCGTATGCGCTTTGACGAAATCCTCGAAGAAATTGCCGATCGTTTGCCCTTTGCTCGTAATGCCGCGGACGAATGCGATCGCAACCGAGAAACCCGTTGCCGCTGACGTAAACATCATCATCATAATGACCGCCATTTGCGAGAAATAGGATAAGGCGCTTTCCCCGCTGTAATGCTGCAGGTTCGTATTCGTCATAAAGCTGATGACCGTATTAAACGTAAGCGTCGGCTCCATGCTGCCCATCCCATTCGGATTAAACGGAAGCGCGTTTTGCAAACGCAGAATCAAATAACTGAAAGCTACCAATATGATATTGGTTGCGATAAAGCTAAGGGCGTATATTTTCCAGCTCATGCCCTCTCTCCGCTTCAAACCAATCATTTTATAAATAAGCCGCTCAGAGCCCCCGAACACCTTGTCTAACCGATTATGTTCATTTGAAAAGACATGATAGACATAAGTGCCTAAAGGCTTAACCAGCAGCAACAATATCGCAATGACGATCAGCAATTGTAAAATATCCATCGTAGGCAAACCTCCTCCACTAAAACTTTTCCGGATGAATTAAGGCATAAATAAGGTAAACGAAAATAAATAAGGCCATTACCATCACGATAATCATTCGCGCTCGCCTCCCGTTTGGTCGATAACGCTGCCGCACCAATTCAAAAATCCGTAAAATAAACTGAAGCAGGCCAGCAAAGCGACGATCATATAAACATCCATCATGTGGAATTCCCTCCTGCATTATTTATGGCTTAAAAGAAATCCGACTTCGCCGGTTTGCGAGTATACGATATGGTCTGCGCCGAGACCTTTGTAAACGGCTCGCGGATTCCACTGCTGCGTGATCACGTAGATCGGCTTGGTCGTCCAAGTCCTGCAGCAATGGACGTAGCGGCAGCTAAGCGCGAAGCTGCTTTCGAATATGAATACCTTGCGAATCGGATAAAGCGGAGGGTGCCAGCTTTGGCGATCATTGGTATGGATATAATGAACATTTATGATCCCCTGCTTGCGGAGCTGCTTCTCCTCCTGCTTGCTATTTGTCAGTACGATAAACTTCATTTGATGAAACACTACGCTCTTAATAAATGATTTGCCAAATTCATTAAATCCCGCAACGATAATATGCTCGTCTATCAATACACTTATCCTCCATTTGGTAAAAACGGCAACAAAAAAGAAGCCTTGGGATAAGAGGAACCAATCCCGCGGCTTCTTATGCCCGCAGCTAAAAAAAGCCGCGGGAAGCGCGTTGGCTGTTGCCTCTCTCGAGTACACTTACGAGGTTAGCTGTCGGATTCGGGCCTTGAGAGTTGCCCTACGCCTGGCTGCTGCCAAGTGATTCACCCCATGAAGCTTGGCGTGCTTGCACGCCTTTTCGCTTCGTTGGTTCCCCCGTTCCTGCTTGTGCAGGATTCAGCAAGTTAATTCCATTTTCTAGCAGCCGCTCCGTTTTTGGGCAGCAAAAAACCACAGAGGCCTATGACACTCTGTGGTCGACATTAATCGATCACAAGCTTCATCATTCCTCTCCTATCCACGCTTACGAGGTTAGCTGTCGGATTCGGGCGGTGAGAGTCGCCCTACCTTGACCGGTATCCATGGCACCGTTCAAAGATTCACCCCTGCCTTGCGGCCGTTCGACTCTCACATCGAGCATGCGCAAAGCTTATTTATTGGTTCCCCCGTTTTCCGCATTCGCGGAAACTCAGCGATCAGCAAATCGATACTTATTCGTAAATCCTGTATCGAATCTTACTCCTCGCTATCTGCACTGTAAAGAGAGGCCGCTGGCGAATTTAGCTAATTTCAGCCCCACAGAACGTTTCGCAGCGCTTACATAGATTCCAAACTCGATATATCTCACTATTTCTCTGTTTTACTACCCTTTACGAAAATAATGATGTTCACCCATTCCCCATTGTTCCGCGCAAATAATCAGATTTCTCTAAAGAGGAGAATAGAAGAGCATGAACGAGTTTTCCGGCGAATTAAGCTTTTTTTGTTGAGATAATGATCGTATTTCTTGTAAAATGGCTAAAGGATGCCATATCTCGAAATACCACTGTTTTACAATACTCGCATTCGGGTTTACTATAGACGGCAAGCCTGAATTCCGGCAGCTAACCTCGTAAGTGAACATGGGGAGAGATTACGAATGACCATGCAATCAGAAGCCATTTTAGTGGATCCAGTAGAGCAGCCAGCAGACTTTATTACAGTCAATAGAATCGAATTGTTTGTTCTTCCATCCGCATTGCACGAGCCTTCCGACTACAGGCTTTGTCTAAGGCTGACAACCGATCAAGGAATCGGCTGGAGCGAGCTATTTATAGACAAATCCGAGAAACCGAGAGACTGGATTATGTGGAGCAGTGTGCTGCTTCGTTTCATCGGCACCTTCTATGTGGGAACTCCCGTACTATTCAAGCCCGTTTCGATGATTAAAGACGTGCGCGTTTTTTATTTATTTGCAGCCGCCACCTTGAGCTTGACGGATACTCGTTCATCTTGTCTAACCAGCAAATATGACTGGAATGAGGCAGTTTTATTCAAACAAGCAACCTCGTACATATCATTGTTTTAATTCAAAAGATTTACAGGTAAGCAATTAGGGATTATAATAAAGAGTACAATATTAACGCTGAATTTTTCGAATGAAAAAACGGGGGAACCATCGCGGACGTTTTCTAACGTTTGCAAGGGGTGAATCCAGGGATTTGTAACCCTGGTAGGGCATTCTCTCTAGCCCGAATCCGACAGCTAACCTCGTAAGCGAGCAAAGGAGAGATTTATTTATGTTGACTAATTGTGCAAACCATCTGCACCTTTTCACGGAACAGACCCCTTCTTTATCCGTCACACGAATCGAGCTATTCGTCATTCCTGCTCTCGCAGTCGATTCTGCAGGCCACCGCATTTGTCTCCGTTTAACAAGCAATCAAGGATTCGGCTGGAGCGAGCTATTTGCGAGCGATACCGAAGATTCGATTGACTTGGAACGATGGAGCGACCTGCTTCAAAGCTTTATAGGCAGCGTCCCTCTTCCGCCTCTTCATCATTTTCAATACGACAAAACGGATGAGGACGGACGTATTCTCGACCTATTCGCCTCTGCTGTCAATCATGTTCTGGCACAATCCGCCGATTCGTCTCCGTACAACAGCGATCTTGAAGAATCTGTTTTGCGTCAACGTTCTGTCTCCTATATTTCTTTGGATTAAATGATTTCTTGAACGAAAATAGACAGTCCAGAACACGCAATTAGGTTCTGGACTGTCTATTTTTTGCCCACTATTCCCGGGATTCCTTTAGCCTCTGCAATATCCAATCAAGCAGCATCTGACTTCCCTTCTCCGATCTAAGCGAACCATTTACGATAAAATCCGCATGCCAACGCGTCGGCTCTACATAACGATCATGGGTATGTCTCACCAAATCCAAATATTCGCTTATCGCTTCTTCCATTGAGTAGCGCTCATTCGAAAATTTCCCTAACCGCCTTGCGAGCCTTTCATCAGATTGGCAGTCCACAAACACCTTATAATCAAGACATTCTCTTAGCTGCGAAAAATGGAACAGCAAAAAACCTTCGATAATGATTACATCATCCTTATCGGATAAAGATTGATTGAAATCCTCTACTACCTTATCCAGATCAACAGCAGCCGGATCGTTAAAATCTTCGTACGCTTTGCCAGAAAAAGCAGCAACCGTTATCGGTCTTTCCTTCTTATAATATTTGTCCATATGTATGACTTTTACTTTATAATGGCTAAGGCCGTGGGCAAGAAATTTGCTTAAAGTAGTCTTCCCGCTGCCAGACCCGCCAGCAATGCCGATTGCAATCGTAGAGCGCATGACAACCCTCTCCAACTTATCGAATTTACTTCTATTTTAATACAAGCTGGATCGATTGTCCTCTTACCTGCAAGAAGCCCGCTCACTCCTGGAGGAGGCGCGGGCTTCTTGCAACCGACATAAGCTTAGACCGACGCTAATGCAGCGCGCTGCTCTCTAACCTGGTAAGTCGCCAGCATCATGTTGCGCAGCGAAGCTACGGTCTCTTCCATGCCGCGCGTCTTCAAGCCGCAGTCAGGGTTGATCCAGAAGAGAGTAGGATCAAGCACTTTAATCGCACGCTCGATCATGCTGACCATTTCCTCAACGGACGGTACACGCGGACTATGGATGTCGTATACGCCAAGGCCGATGCCTTGATCGTACGTATTCTCCTCGAAGCTATGAATCAGCTCGCCGTGGCTGCGTGACGTTTCGATCGATATAACGTCAGCATCAAGCGCAAGGATCGAATCGATAATGTCGTGGAACTCGCAATAGCACATATGGGTATGAATTTGCGTCGTATCGCGAACATCTGATGTGGAGAGCCGGAATGCATGCACGCCCCATTTCAAATAAGCATCCCAGTCGCTGCGCTTAAGCGGCAAGCCTTCGCGCAGTGCCGGCTCGTCTACTTGGATCATTTCGATGCCAGCTGTCTCCAGCGCTTTTACTTCCTCAGACAAAGCAAGCGCAATTTGATAAGCCACTTGCTCACGCGTAATATCGTTGCGGGCAAAGGACCAGTTCAGAATCGTGATTGGGCCAGTCAGCATCCCCTTCACCGGACGATTCGTCAGCGATTGCGCATATACGCTTTCCGTTACGGTCATTGGCTCGGTAAATACGACATCTCCATAAATAACCGGCGGCTTCACGCAGCGGGAGCCATACGATTGGACCCAGCCGCTCTGCGTAAAGGCGAACCCCTCCAATTTCTCACCGAAAAATTCAACCATGTCCGTACGCTCGAATTCACCGTGAACGAGCACATCAAGGTTAAGCTCTTCTTGGATTTCGATCCAATTTTTAATTTTTTCATTAATGAAGGAAGCGTAGTCTTGCGAGCTAAGCTCGTTCTTTCTCCATTTCTGCCTAGCTTGACGCACATCCAGCGTTTGCGGGAAGCTTCCGATTGTTGTCGTCGGCAGGAGCGGCAAATTCCATTTTTGCTGCTGCAGCTTCTGTCTCTCCGCAAATGGCTTTTGTCTAGCGGACGGATGTGCGGCAACGGCTGCCGCATCTGCTGCTTGACGATTGCGTGCAGGCGATACAGTAAGGTTGTGAATCCGCTCTCCGTTGCGCTTGATCTCTTCGGCACGAAGGCCTGCGGTTTCAACATCAACAGCAAACGCAGCTTCGCTTAGCCAAACGATTTCGTCGAGCTTCTCTTCTGCAAAAGCGAGCGCCTCGCGCAATTCGGATGGCAGCTTCGTTTCGTTCTTTGCCGTTACAGGCACATGCAGCAGGCTGCTCGACGATTGAATGATCATGCGTTCTGCTGGAATAACGGCCGAAATTTTCTCAAGCAGCGCAAGCTTTTGCTTGTAATCCGAGCGCCAAATGTTGCGTCCGTCCACAACGCCGACCCCTGCCAGCTTGTCCTGCGGGAAGCCGAACTTCTCAAGCGATTGCAGGTTTTTCTCTAGGCCATGGACAAAATCCAAGCCGATCGCTTGCACTGGAAGTGCAACCACCTCTTCATAATGCTCAACTGCTTCGAAATACGTCTGCAGCAAAAGGTTAAGCGCCGGCGCCGCCGCATTCAGCTGCGCATAAATGGATTGAACGAGATTAATTTCTTCCACCGATACCGAAGTGACAAGGATCGGCTCGTCGATTTGAACCCATTGTACGCCTTCACGCTCAAGCTCCTTAAGCAATTGCGCATAAAGCGGTACAAACTGCTCAACCAATTGGGGAAGCCGATTTGCTTCATAACCTTTGGAGAGCTTCAGGAATGTGTAAGGGCCAATAATAGCCGGCTTGCCCTCAATACCCAGCTTTTGCTTCGCTTCGCGGTATGCCAGCAATGGACGGTTTTCTGTTAATACCGGGTTAGCGCCGGCAAGCTCAGGGACGATATAGTGGTAGTTGGTGTTGAACCATTTGGTCATTTCGCATGCCTGCGCCTGCTGCGTGCCTCTTGCCATTGCATAATATGTTTTAACGGGAACCGGCCCGCCTTCATAGCCGAACCGCTCTGGTACAAGGCCGAACATCGCCGAAGTATCGAGCATTTGATCATATAACGTGAAGTCATTGACCGGAATAATCGAAATGCCTCTCTCCTTCTGCAGCTTCAGATTGTTCAAGCGAATGCCTTCAAGCGTCTTAAGAAATTCGCCTTCCTCCAAATCGCCCTTCCAGAACGCTTCGAGCGCTTTTTTCCATTCCCGATTTTCTCCAATACGCGGATATCCAAGCACACTGCTTTTTAGTTGACTCATGCTCATATTCCCTCCTAATAAATGTAATAAAATTAAAATAAGAACGCAAAAAGGGCGTCGTTACCTTAAAAGAAACAAAGGTAAAGACGCCCGTCGTTTAATTAAACAGCGGTCCTGTGTTAACACCTCCCTATCTCCCGTAGGTAAAAGCAGTGTCGTTCAAATAGGCAGGTCTCCTGGCTCCAGGATCATCATCTTCAGCTTGCCTTCCCAACCGGTTAGGATCAGTGGCATAAACGCTTAGACTCCTCTGTTACAGTGGCGGGACCGCGCCGGCATTGCACCGGACTTCCCTTTTAAGCTCAAGCCTCTTACGCATGAGCACCTATTTCCACTTATTTCAGTTATTGATTGCTATCAGCTACAATACGAATAACTATACACTCGAACTAATAATCATATAATGGAATTCACATTTTTCGATAATTCGCACTATACGCATGTTTAAACTGTATTATACATAGCAACTGCCTGCAAATCTACCCCAAGGTTTTAAATAGAAGCAATAAAAAAGGACCTTCCCACTAGCAGACTGCACTGCGTCGGGAAAGTCCTATTGATATCGCTCGCTCTATCTAACTAACCAACCGCCATCGACGGCCAATATATGACCATTCATATAATCAGAGGCAGCGGATGCCAAAAACACCGCCGGTCCGATCAAATCCTCAGATGTTCCCCACCGTCCCGCTGGGATGCGCTGCAGGATTTGGGCGCTGCGAATGGGATCTTCGCGAAGCGCTTCCGTGTTGTCCGTGCTCATATATCCAGGTGCAATGGCATTCACCTGCAGGCCTTTGCCGGCCCACTCGCTAGCCAGCGCTTTCGTAAGACCGGCAACCGCATGCTTGCTGGAAGTATAGCCGGGAACGTTAATGCCTCCTTGGAAGGAGAGCATCGACGCGATATTAATAATTTTGCCGGAGCCTTGCTCGATCATATGCTTGCCCGCAAGCTGGGAGAGGACAAATACCGAATTCAAGTTAACGTCGAGCACATCCTGCCAATCCTCATAGCTATGCTCCGCAGCAGGAGTCCGGCGAATAATGCCAGCGTTATTGACCAAGATATCGATGCGTCCAAGCTCAGAAACCGTACGTTCGATAATGCCCGCAAGCTTGGTGCGATCCGAGATATCGGCTTGAATCGTAATCGCCTTGCGACCCAGCGAACGTACAGCATCCGCTGCTTTTTCAGCAGGCGTGCTGTTCGTGACAAGCGCCACATCAGCGCCCGCTTCAGCTAATCCTAGTGCTATCGCTGCCCCAAGTCCACGGCCTGCACCTGTTACGATCGCTGTCTTTCCCGTTAAATCAAACAAACCCATCGGTTTACGTCCTCCCTCTCGTACGCTTCCCGCTCTCTGGAAGCTCTGCCTTCATCATTTGTATGTGAAGCGCCTCGTACTTCGCAGCAACATCGGGCGGAATGCCATCATCGGTAATGATATAGTCAATCTCGCTCAGCTCAGCAAAAGTAATTAAGGCGCCTTTGTCGAACTTATTGTGGTCAGCCAGACAATAGACGGTCTTGGCATTTTCTATATAGAGCCTCTTCAGCTTCGACAATTCCTCTGTAAAGATCGTAAGCCCGTAATCCATATGAATGCCCGTCGTAGATAGAAACAGCTTATGGACATTCAGCCGCTTAATCCACTCCTGCGATTCCGCGCCAATGAGCAAATTGTTGTGGCGGTACCCGCCCGGAATGACGAGCCTTACCTGATCCTTCAGCGTCAGCTCTCGAATAATAAGCAGATCATTTGTAAGGACGGTTACAGGCATATTCGGGAGCCGCTTCGCCATCTCTAGCGTCGTGCTGCCCGCATCAAGCGCAATAATATCGTTAGGCTCAATGCAGGAGAGCGCAAGCGCGGCAATGGCTGACTTCTCCTGTTGATGCTTGCTGTTCGGGAACTGCAAGGGATAAAGGCTATCTTCGCCCTCCTGCTCCAGCACAGCTCCGCCGTGCGTTCGCTTGAGAAGCCCCTTCTCCTCCAGCTTCTCCAGGTCCTCGCGAACCGTCTTTTCTGTAACGCCGAACTGCTCGCTTAGCTCGGAAACCTTAACCGCGCCAAGCTGCTCTAATTTTTCTATAATTTTACGATGCCGTTCAGCTGCCAGCATAGTGCACCCCCTGTAGCGAATGTTTCTATTTTAGCTCGCTTGCAGGTACGGCGTCCATGTCTGTAAATGTATAGTTCTCGCCAGCCATCGACCAGCAGAACGTATAGTTGCTCGTGCCAACGCCGGAGTGGATCGACCAAGGCGGCGAGATAATCGCTTGCTCGCTTGCAACGACAAGATGTCTCGTCTGCGAAGGCTCGCCCATCATATGAAACACGCGAGCATCGGCGTTCATATCAAAATACAAGTAGGCTTCCATGCGGCGGTCATGAACATGCGAAGGCATTGTGTTCCAGACGCTTCCTGTTTTGAGGCTAGTTACGCCAAGCATAAGCTGGCAGCTTTGAATGCCGTCTGCATGGATGTATTTGTAGAGAATCCGTTCATTAGAAGTCTCTTGCGAGCCAAGATGAGTCGGATTCGCTTCCTCCATCGTCATCTTGCGGGTCGCAATTTCTGCATGCGCGAGCGCAGAACAGAAGTAAAGCTTCGCTGGGTTCGTTTTGTCGACGCTTGAGAGCAGCACTTGGCGTTTCCCCTTGCCTACATAAAGAACATCAAGCTTGTTCAGCTCGTATACTTCTCCATCGACGGAGATTGAAGCCGGCCCTCCAATATTTAAGAAGCCAATCTCGCGGCGCTCCAAGAAATATTCGGTTTTCAGCGTAGCCGCATCCTCCAGCTCAAGCGCTTCGTTCACCGGCAGCGCCCCGCCTACAATCATCCGGTCATAATGCGTATAGGTCATTTTAAGCTGATCCTGCTCGAACAGGCTCTCGATCAAAAACTCGCTGCGCAGACGTTCTGTATCATATTGCTTCACATCAGTAGGATTAGTAGTATGGCGTATTTCCATTGGATAAAAGCCTCCTAAAGGTTTATTGCGCAAGGCTTGCTTCGCAAGCCAGCACTTTGGTTTGTTATTGTTCGTTTTTATAATATCACACATTTACGAACATAAAAAGAACATTTTAAACAAACCACCTACGCTCTGTCCCACCATTCCACTAGATACAAGCACAAAAAAAGACCTCTGCTCGCATCAGTTGCGAAGAGGCCTCATAGGATTGACTATCTAATTGCGCTTCCAGCTTCGATAGGCATAAAGCGACATAATCATAAATATGCCATATACACCGACCGTGACCATTAGGTTCTTAGGTTCCGTCATTAGCGAATCGCCAATCGTTGCGAACAGCAGCATCGCCGGAATTTTACCAATAGACGAGGCGACCGCGTACGTGGCAAAGGACACACGGCTCAAAGCCGAATACAGATTGACAACAATCGAGGGAATAAACGGAACAAGTCTAGCGAACATAATCGTTAGAAAAGCATTCCTCTCAAACAGCAGAGTTAGCTTCCCGATACTTTGATAGCGGTGCAGAACCTTCATGCCCCACTCCTGATAGCCATACCGGATAAGCAGAAACATAAGAATCGAAGCCGACGCTGAGCCTGTCCATGTTACAGCTGCGCCTAACACAGGACCGAGGGCAGCGCCAATCAAGCCACCTATAACGGGGTAAGGAATGATCGGAAATAATGCCATTAGCGTTGCCATAACGACGACAAGCGGAACATTAGCGGATTGCTGGAACCATTTCAAAATAGCATCCCCATATCGATAAATAAGAAGCGCAATACCAACATACAACATAGCTAAAACCAATTTTTTGACCATAGTTGCACTCCCGAGTAATAGATGGCTTTAGCGTACCATTTTTGAGCGTATAATCGTCAAAATAGTTGTGTCGAATTGAAGATAGCTGCTCTAGGAAAATGAAGTATATTCTGAACGCTTACTGCTCTTGATTATTGAAGTTACGACGGGCATGATAACTGAATGCAAAATATCATTGAGGATGCTGTGCCCATCTTATATCCAGCCTATCATTGAACAAGGCATATTGGATGGCTCCATCAAAACAGAATTTCCGAAGGAGCTTAGTGAGACGATGATGCTTCTCAGTAATCTTTAGTTTTGGGCATTGCATAGATGATCTCGAATCATAGAAACTAGTTTTGCAATTTGTTCGCCCGATAATGCGCCCGATGCGATTGAACGTGCAGCGGCCGGAATGTACCAAGCCCGTATCTCTTCCTCAGTTACCCCAGATAGCTTACAGTACTCGTCGACAAAAATGTTGTAGGCAACTTTTCGCCAAGCTTCAAAAAACTCTATTACGTCAGATGGAGTTTGAGGCGACAAGACGGCATATTCAATCATCACACAAACTTCCGCGACGTCCGCAGCTGGGTTTCCAAGAGAAGCATGCATCCAGTCTACCATGACCGGTGTACCGTTTCTCAATAACAGATTGCCTGGATTGGTATCGCCGTGGCACAGCTGTCGTTTAACAGGCAAATGGTCCATATACGCATGGATGGAGGATATTTCGTCATCGGTAAACTCTGCAGGTCGACCGATAATCGCTTTTAAATGCTCTATTTGCTCGGTAATAATGCCTAAGACTTTTCCCTTATGAATGTCATTCAGCACTCTCGCGAATTTTCGTAGATCGCTGTCTGCTTCGCTAAAGTCTATCTCTCGAAAAGAGTACAATTGTTCAAATATTCGTTTCAAGAACGTTTCCCCGACTATCTTCCCGTAAATAATTCCGTGGCGTCCTTCCCATATCACTTGTTCAAACGGGCGGGCGGATGGAAGTCCGCTTTCCCAAGCAGCGGAGCAGTTCCGATATTCGAGCTGAACGGCTTCCGGCGGTGTGTTTGAATGAAACAGTTTGACGACTTTGTCGTCGCCACCCCATTCGTATACCTCGCAACTTGAGCCCATACCTATACATTTGCCAAGCATCATCAACTGAAAGGCCTCCTTGAAACTCTCGCTCATTCTCAGACTTTGCGATTTTTAAAATTCATTTCAGATATGTATCAATGTGTTCCAACTCAAACAACCCACTCTCACGGATGAATTGCTTAAGTAAATAATTATGACCGCTTCCATAAATGACTAGAATCCGATCATCTCCCGCAGCCAATCTAGCAATGTTAGAATAAATGATTAAGTTTCTCCGGTACCACCAACGCAACCAGAAAGGTCCGATATAATCCGGATACTCACCCAAGCGTGCTCTGTATCGAATATAGTATTGATGCTCTAAGGCATTTAGCTCTTCATTGTTATTCGTTCGAATCATTTCTAGCACAGTTCCGGGTTTGAACATCTTATGTAGTCGTTCCGACCATTCTTTTGACTCTTTGACTAGCTCAGGTTGTTTTTTTTCTGCTTCTTCAAAGCCAAGTTCCAACAAGTCTATATCTGTTTGGTCCAGATGCATCCAATCAGTCGCATAAATTTTCTCGTGTCCTATAGCACAGGCAATACGAAATCCCAGTTGTTGACATTCGTTTGCCGATAGCTCTAACGCCCCCGAAAGAAATTTTTGATATTCTGCATTTAGCTCATCGTTCCGATCTGCAACTTCCTCCACGCACACCTTCGTAGGGCGAAACTCCTTGATCCGCTTAACCAAATCTTGAATTTCTTTTTGACGATATGGCTCAAGGATGTCTTCTACATAACGAAAATGAAAAACACCAAGCACCAACACAGCCGGTTTGTTGCTCATATCCACCATCCCCCCTGGTTTCGAATACCGCTAACAAGTGATTAAATTCGCATTTAACAATTAATTCCCTTTCAGCGAAGAAGTATGATTCGCTGCGTTAACCTACCCGAGTAGCGTGGAAAAGGCCTCACCGCATTGAGCGCAGGCAAATTTCCATGGATATCGTAAAGCGCAGCTATTTTCATATAATAAATCGACCTCCGTTATCATAATGAGAATATCAAAAATTCCGAAATATCCCATTCCATGAGAGTTAGATGAGTAATATCACAACAACGTTAGCTTAGCGATCTATCTCTTATGCAACTGCTCGAAAGTATGTATTTGCAGCGGGCCGATACATTAGAATTAATGCAGTAATTACTGAAGACAAATGAACAATTCGACTTAACCCAAACAAACTGGAGTATAATGTCATACCGGTAAACGCTTTATCAAGCGAATTTCCTTCTAACAACCAATTGATTGGATCAATTAGCAAGGAAAAAGTTCCAATCCCACCGAGAAGTATTGTTAGAGCTAAACGGGCCCAGTTTTTTCCGCGGTACATTCTTATAATCACGAAGACAAGGGCGGCAAATATGATGGTTCTGAGCCCAACCGCGATAAGAATACTGCTTCCGGCTTCAGAGTCTTTAGATAGCATTTGAGTAACAGCGATAATCATTTCAAACACTCCCGCTGCAACTGCAACAAGCCAAAACCAATAAGACTTTTTTACTTCCTGCGGAATCCTCTTCTTAATCATAGTAACATTCCCTTCCATCTGATTATAACTCCAGTTTACTTGGGAAGGGTGTATTCCAAAACCATCCCGAGCCTGATCATAGCTCGGTCTACAGCCTCAATAAAAAATAACTTTTAATACAAATTCAATATGACAAAAAGGAGCAGCTGCCGCCGGCAAACTGGCTCCTTTTTTGTTCAACTATCGTTTCCCGTTATTTTAATAATGGTTCGGTTTCTATCCTAAATTGAACCCATTCGATCTAACCACTAAAACAAAAGTTACAGGTAATTTGTGAGCAATTACTAGGGTTGAGAAAACGGCATGAGAAATATCGAAACGCATGCCAATGAATCCTTTTATACATTTAGATCCCCCTAACTGCTGTGATCAATTCGTTAAATATACTATAAAGAATATTCACAAAACACCGTTCCTTCAGCTATCCTGCCGGTTGGCTGATCAGACTGCCGACACCAAGCACACAATTACGGCGATGAGCAAACTGGTCAGGGACGGTAGATTGGCCACATCGGTCTGTCCGAGACATCTGCTGTGTCGAAGTGATACCGAGCTCCATGGCTCGACGAAGCGTAGCCAAGCTCTCCTCGTCGTTACTCGGGCCATAGGTTGTACTCATGCCCATGCAGCCCAAACCTTCTATACTCACTTTAGTGTTCCCAATTCTACTGTTTTCATTTTTAGTCTCCATACATTTCTTAAAATTAATAGATCATTTTGCAACAACGGGAGTCAATCACGACTCCAAGGAATTGATTGTTCCATGAGGAATGTGCAGAAGATCTTCACTGATCGTCCAAAGCTTTTCGGCCAACACCGGATCGATGGCCCACGAACGGACTCCACGCTGCAGCGGGCTGTCAGCCGGTACGGCCTCCGCGATGTCGCCGTCTTCGCAATAGACGCCTCCTTTGCCGTTCAGCATCGGACTGACTGCGCACCATACGGATGTCGCGGCGCCTTGCTCAGCGGTTTTGAAGCCTCCGGAAGACGTATAGGTGCCGTCTTCGTTCCGTCTTACGCCCCAACCAGCCAGTTCCTCATCGCTCAAGTGTCGGGCCAAACCCGAGAGAATGGCGCCGGGATGAACTGCAAAAGCGCGCACTCCGTTCTCTCGTCCTCGTTTATCGAGCTCAACGGCAAACAACGAGCACGCGGTCTTCGACTCGCCATAGGAGACAACCTTATCGTACGGCCTCCTGCTGAAATGCAGATCATCAAAATCGATCGGTCCCGTCATATGGCCGATCGACGAAAGAGCGACGACCCGAGCGTTCCCCGATCGCTTCAGCGCTTTCCATAAGCCTACTGTCAGTTGAAAATGCCCAAGGTAATTCGTCGCGAAATGGGTATCGAATCCCCGCTCGTCTTTAATCGTCGGAGGGAAGCTAACACCAGCGTTCAAAATCAAAAAGTCGAGCGCACGATTGGAACTCAGGAAGACGGCGGCGAACTCGTCGATCGAGGAGGAATCCGCAAGATCGAGCCGAATCACCTCAATATTTTTCAGCGGAGCGAGTACTTCTTGCGCTTTATTGACATCACGTGCGCCGACAATTACGGTTGCGCCTGCTCCGGCAAGCGCCCGCGTTGTTTCCAGCCCGATGCCTCCATGTCCGCCTGTGACGATTGCCACCTTTCCACTGAGATCTTGTCCAGCTAGCACCTCTTTAGCGGTCGTTTCGGGTCCGAATCCCGACTGCAGCGGTTTTTGTTCAGTCGTCATATGATGTTGGCTCCTTTGAAATGAAGTTAGACAAAAAAACATAAAGTGTCTATATGACCACTCTATACAAGTGGACAAAGTTTGTAAAGTGTATAAAATGGAGATATGGACAATAAAAAGAAACTGGATATTGTTGCGACGGCGTTAGAGGTGTTTTTCAAGTACGGTTACAAGAGGGTATCGATGAACGAAATTGCAGAGGCTGCAGGGATTTCGCGCGCAGGTCTCTATTTGTACTTTAAGAGTAAGGAGGAAATTTTTAACGCCGCGATTATTCACTACGGCGACATCCTCATAGAGGAGATTAAAAAAGGGCTGCTGTACCATAAAACAACGGAAGATAAAATTTTTTATGCCCTCGAAGTATGGGCGATACGTAATTTCGACGATTCGCTACACTCGCCGGAATATAAAGAAATAACGGACAGCTCATACCAGTTTGCGCGGGTGGCGCTCGACACGAGCTACGGAAAATTGGAAACCTTGCTGGCATCCTTACTGGAAATATACCCTATCGCGGCAGAAGGCATCCCTCCAATGAGATTGGCACAACTGGTAACAGGTGCATTGCGTGGCTTTAAAACTGTTGCCAAGAGCTCGGACGAGCTTCGCCATCTGATTCAGGACTTGCTCCGAATCGTCTCTGCCGGTCAATAAGGATCCAACATGAGCGCCACGCTGTACAGCCGATGGCGTGCCGAGATGCGTTTGAAAACCGAATTATAACTGCTCTTTGAAGCTGACCCAACAATCCTTCATTTCTGCTAAGTCGAGCTGGCGAACGCGCGCTTTATCGGCAATCATGTCGGGTTTTAGCCACAGCTTCCGCACCGTGAACAACTGGCCATGCTGCGACCGGCGTCACTTTCCGAATCCTTACAAAAGGTCACCATTTATCAATTAGGTGAGAATGGGTGGGCAGCTCGAAAAGTTGTTGGCAGAATGGCAATACGAAATTTATTTCAATGACCGATCACCAGTCTAATACTGATTAAATAATTGGGGAAATTCAATGCCGTCTAGTTCAAAGGGAGAAACAATGATAAATGGTGTTTTTCTTTTGACATGAGGAGCATCCAACCAGATGAAGTAAGTCGAGGTCTTCCCGAAATAAGAATCCTTTCTCTATGGGGAAACGAAAACGAAAGAAGAGCTGCCCGAAGCAAGCTCCTCCACTATCGTGCCCAGTTAGTTGAGCACGGGAACAAAAAGAATACCAACCACGAATGGTACTACAATTATTACTCAACGAGCTTTTATGCCGCTCGCTGCGGAACCGTTGTACCCATTCCTCCGCAATATCATCGGCTAATTTATCAAATGTGAGTAGGACAACCTACAATATGGCCGCGTCCGCAGCCTTGCTACTTCACGGGCTTAGCGAGCTGCTGCGAGAGCTCATATGCGCTTCGCTCTACCCAGTTGTGGGCGAGCTTACCATCACGGACCTCCCATACCGCGATGCCGGAGAGCTGAATCGGGCGATCGTCGGGCGGGGAACCGAGTACACCTTGGTTGTACCCCGTGACTACCCAGCGCGACACGACGCGCGTGCCGTCGGCGCCGCTGAACATGTCGAGGCTCTTCAGCCTCATGTCGCGGATCTTCGAGGTGAAGGTGCTTGCCCACTCCTTGAAGGCAGCGCGACCCACGACGTCACCATCTGGGTTCGAGAGGATGAAGTCATCGGTGCATAGACGGTCGATCGCGTCGAGGTCCTGCGGAAGGTTGTAGACTTTGGCCCAGAACTCCAACCTTATATCTGGCCGTGCGATGCGGTCTGCGCAGCTCACGCAACCAAAAACTCCGAGCCTAAAAGCGTGCCGAGGGCAAGCCGTTTAAAGCGGCTGTTATTGCCTGTGTAAATAAGCTCATTCATTGGATTTTCGCGATTCTTACCCATAAAGAAACATTTCGTCCGACCTAGCAGGAAAAACCATCCTGCTTAGGCATCCACCTATGGATGGTTATTTGACATGCTCTTTTTTCAGTATAACATCATGAGCTTTATGCATTAAGATTTAAATATTGACAAGCTATTAGCTAGAATAGCGTAATAAAGCAGCCGATCGCAATGCCGGCTGCCTTTTTGTCTTTTATTGAGCTATCGTTCCCCGTTAGCTCAAAGCTATGTCTTTTTTACCATGTTCTGAATAACCAAGTACCGCTTTAATCAATGCAGTATCGAAATAATATGGAAATGCTTCTATAACTAAATTGTCCTTCATTTTTAAGATTTGGGCGAAAGGTAATCGGACTTCCTTTTCAGATAGTCTTGCCGTAGCCACTAGAGTACACCCCATAAAAAGGGTGTCCCCATCAAGAGTAGCAAGCATGTTCTCAATATTCATGGAACTCCATGTGTTATGCATAGTTTTAAAGAGTCTTCCGAGCTCTTCATAACCGCACCAATCGCCAGGATAAGGAAGCGATGCAGGTTCATGAACCACGATGCCGGGGTGGAAGGCAGATTTAATACCGCTAAAGTCACTTCCATCCGAACGCATAAATTCCATTTCAGCTTCAAACATTCGATTTAATATTTCCGTTGCCTTAGTGCTGTTGTCGCTTAATGAATCATTCATTCATAAAAACCACCCTTCATTTTGACCGCTACGTTTTAATAATAGAACATGGGAACTTCGATTTGTTGCTAATACATTCGCTACGGCATTGATGCGGAAGTTTATATACGGAACAAAAGGCTGCCACGCGGCAGCCCTTTCGTTATTGAACATCATTCCTCATTAGTGGAACAAAGGGCTGCGCACGGCCACCTTTTCGATATTGTTTCTTCCCTTCCTAAGGCTACCCAGGGACGATTGTTAAAGGGTTGACGGCTTCTTTAGAATGGTTTAAGGATCATAAGTACGGTTATGGCAATCATAAGCAGCTGTGACGCCGTCTCGATTGGTACGATCTTTTTCATCAATCGACCGAGCTCGGAGGGTACTTCATCCCCTTTGCTTTGACTTATAGATACAATCTCCATGATCTTTTTCATGCGCGGCCCGATCAATCCCTCGATCGTGGCGACCATGAGCAGCGATAAAAGGATCGATATATTTAGCCACATTTGGGACAACCCCATCTTCGTTATGATCATAAGCCAAACCCCGGTAATAATAAGTACGGCTCCGCCAATTTTAGGCAGGATGGCAAGCTTGTTCGTTACATCAAAAGCAAAGCGCAACTGGCCGACGGTTCTAGCGGACCTTCGAATGACGGGTACCACTAAAGCGGGACCGATTACCGCGATAGAAGCCAATATGTGCAAAACGAGAATCCATCCAAACAAACTCACCATCTCCCTTTTTGCTCCTTAGCACACCGGAATCTCTCTTTGATAGGCGAGACCGACCCTTTTCCTCTTAAAAGACCCTCCGAGCTCGATATGGTCCAGCATGCATTTCACGACATCATCATAAGCAACATCCAGCTCTTGAAGCCGACTGAACAAGTAACCGGCTATATCGGTCTCGGATAATTCCTTGATCGTCTTCGGAATTGATATGGGCAAGGTTTCCGTTGTTACATGCAGATGAACCGGCGCCGGAGGTTCTATCGAATCAATCATAGTTCCCGGACACATAATTGACCAATCAAGCTCAGACTGCAGCAGTCGTTCAAAATTCCGGTTGTGATTTTTATACGCAGGCGGGAATCCGGGCAGATTGTTGCCAATGAGATCAGTATATGGAATATCCAGCAGGCCGGCACCTCCCATTACCCATACCCTCCCGGAAAAACTAGGGTGGATTTCACATTGGCTTATAATGTTATCAACGAGACGAACGAACTCATCTCCTTGGCCTGCATGGCCGGCAGCAATAATAGCGGCGTCTTGATGCGAGAGCGCCTCGCCGACGCTTACTGGGTTTATGATATCGTCCACGATCACCTTCACATGTTCGGCGGAACGCTCTCCTTGCTGTCCATAAAACTTCTCGGAGTTTCGCACGAATGCGGTCATTTCATGTCCCATTTTACACCCTTGCTCCAGCGCTCTTCTCCCCGTATTTCCCGTTGCTCCGAAAACAATAATTTTCATCGTTTTTTCCTCCTTTTATAATTGACTCCCGATATTTCATCTCTGGATTGACTCAAGCTTAGCATCGTTTAAAAATCTTGATAAGAACCCACTTTAATGTAGGGTCCTTACTTAAAAGTAAGCAATAAGCAGAACGGGTTATCCATGTTGGTCCACGGCGAAAATCTTAAAGGAAGATTGACTGTAAATAGCAAAAGCTGCCAGGGAAAATCCCGTGGCAGCTTTTGTTATGAGTCCTTGAATTAGTGTGCAAATGAATTGAACCAGCTTTAAGAAGCAGATTCTTCATATTTCCGCTTATTATGGTTTTCTCCCCAAGCACACATGACTTCTGCTACAGGAATCAATGTTTTACCATATTCACTAAGGGAATATTCTACTTTTGGAGGGACGGTGGGGTAGACCGTTCTATCGATTATGCCCTCTCGTTCCAAGTCCCGTAGATGTTGTGAAAGCATTTTTTGAGAAACATCAGGTATAAGCTTTTCCAGATCGTTGAATCGCCTATTGGATTGTATCAAATGCCATAAAATCATTGGTTTCCATTTGCCGCCTAGAACATGAATGATTGTCTCCACTGGACATTCAAGCTGATGAATCATTGATAAATCATCCCCTTACCTTTAAGTAAGCTCATTACCCTAAAATATGCACTTAACAAAATTTTACAGGATGTTTGCAATCCGGTCAACCAAATAAAATTAATTCGTTTTCGGACCCAAAATCGGTTGCGAAGATTAAACGAGGCTAATGAAATGGGGTATTCTCCTCTATAACTGCCCGTTAGCTTAACGAAGAAAGGAGCAGCTGCCGCAGCAAACTGCTCCATATTTGTTCAGCTGTCGTTACCTGTTTAGTTTAATCCTCGACTTCAAAAATGGAATCAACAATAATCGGAAGATTATCTCTTACTGAAACGGCTCCAAAGACTGAACGAGCATGAACACCCTTTTCGCCGAAAACATCTAGCATTAGATCGGAACACCCATTTAACACCTTGTGGTGTTCTTCGAAATTAGAGTCTGCATTAACGAAACCTTGAATCTTAACTACTCTTTTAACATTATTCAAAGAACCTAAAGCCGATTTTAGTACTGCCAAGATCTCAATCCCAACCTGTCTAGCGAACTGATACCCTTCTTCGGTTGTAAAATCCTTTCCAAGTTTACCTTTCGGGTTTCCAGCAGGGCCCTTCCCTGAAACAAACAAAAGTCCATTTACCTTAACGTAGTTTGCGTATTTCGCCGCTGGCTCACTAGCATTTGGTAAAATAATCCCTAACGATTCCAACCTATCCACTAACGGTTGTTCAGACATGGTCGCTCCCCCAATATGGTTAAATTCCCTATATCGTACTGTTAACTTTTGATTTAATCAATAAGAATATTTCAAATATATTGCCAAATCTTTCAAATACCATGCAAACCTGCCCGTTAGCTTAACGATCTAGTAGTAGAGCGGCTATTTAGCATTTTTTCAAGCTTGATATTTCCCCAAATTAGGCCGTGAGCGCTGATTTCCCTTCCGTGGAACAATCGTAAAAAAAGGACCGTGTTCGCATCGTTTGCGATCGGTCCTTTTTTTCATTTTCTTAGAGCAGAAAAAAAGCCCAGCCGCTCAGCCAAATTAGTCCTTAACGAGGTAATACCAGCGAAGCTGGTACTACCTCGTTATAATAGCTCTCGCAGCAAGAGGCTAATAAAGCATTAAAATGCTGATGAAACGAATAAACGTCCAAGATGCCTCTGATTAATTTCAAATGATTCGTCTCTTGTCCAATCACTCTGAACGCCAGAAGAATAATCTATCACAAGGAATGCTAGATTAATAGAGGATGGTGGCAAAATGGGGTTAAAGAAACGCCCGAAGAAGTTTGACCTAAAAAAAAGAGTAAAGGCTTCTATTTCCAACAAACGGGTACTCAAAAGTGCGCCTAAGAAACGAGCAGTTATCAAGAGTTCGACTAAAATAAAAAACGCACTCATTTGCGGGTCCAAAAAGCGGAAAAAGAGATGCTTTAGACGCTCTGTGAAAAAGTTTTGCTCTTGCAAAACCAACAAATGCGGTTGTAGATCTGCGTTTGGGGCGGCCGCCGGTACAGATCAGCCAATTACTGCAATTGTAACTCAGGTTCAATATAGCTTGGAAGAATTCGACTCGAACAGGGAATATAATCCGGCAACGTCGATATTCCGCCCAAAGAAAAGCGGCATTTATACTTTATTCGCGAGTGCAACGTTCGTTGCTAATGAGAACGTGTCTAACTTTTTGGGTTTATTTATTCGTGTAAATGGCAGAAATAGAATTACTGATACCGAGACTTCACCTATTGTTGGCAGTGGATCTATTGATGCATCCGGCATCGTTCGTTTAAATGCGGGCGATGATGTTCAAGTTTTCTTTTCTTCCCTTATCACAGGCAGTCTTGCTGCCGGAATAGAAACCCGTTTTGAAGGAGCAAGGGTCGGTTAACTTCTTACGTCATTCAATGTTTAACGCTTGCCGCTACAGTCGTTCACAATGTCGTTCATGTTCTCTTCTCTCTGATAAAAACACAAATGACCCACAAGAGGGTCACTTTTTTAAAGTGTCCTTCTTGTGGATCACAGTTCCTCCCTTACCCCTTATATAAGAAAATATTAATTTTATAGTATCATCTTAGAACAATCATCTCTCCAGCTTGGACTTTCGCTGTAACCCGATTTTGCAAGGTTTGATCTGATGTCCATATGATACTATTCCAGAAGTTCCAGGAATCCCTTCCTTTTTCATTATTATGAAGATCCATATTTGCTACTATCCTGCAAGTTAGCGTAACGAGCTAAGTCTTTTTGATTTGATTCGTGTTTATTGATAGTTATCTCCGCGTATCATTGCAGTTGTACCCGTTCGAGATAATTCCAATATTCCGTATGGTTCTAAGAGTTCAACCATAGCTTCAATTTTCCTTATTTCCCCAACGATTTGAATGATTAGGTTATTTGGTCCTATATCAATCACCGAAGCACGGAAAGTGTCAACAACTCCAAAGATTTCTGGACGTATGGATGGCTCCGCCTTCACTTTGATAAAGGCGAGTTCTCTCACTACTAACGGATTAGAACTTAAATGGGACACCAGAGTAACATCGATTAGTTTGTTAAGTTGTTTTTCTACTTGTTCAATCGTTCGTTCGTTACAAGAAGTCACAATAATCATCCGTGATAATCCATTCACTTGACTGCCCCCAACCGTGATACTATCGATATTAAAACCACGGCGACCGAACAAACTTGATACTCGCTGTAGAACACCAGGCTGATCATTAACCAGGACAGAAATTGTATGTTTCTTAATCATTCGAAATCCCCCATTATCAACTGATCTAATGTCGTCCCACCGAGAACCATTGGATATACATTTTCTTCTCTTGGCACAATAAACTCAACAAGCACAGGTCCAGGTGTCTCCAGAGCCTCTTGCCAAATATGGTATGCCTCTGCTTTAGTGCTTGCTCTTAATCCCTTAACTCCGTAAGCTTCAGCTAGTTTTACGAAATCGGGACTACCAGCAAGATCAATTTGACTATAACGACTTTCGTAAATGATTTCCTGCTGTTGTCTGACCATGCCTAACACTTGATTGTTAATTACGACAATTTTGACAGGAATATTATTAATGGAACAAATCGCCATCTCTTGTGCGCACATCTGTATACCCCCGTCACCGTTTATAGAAATAACGAGACGGTTTGGATTTCCTACCTGAGCACCTATAGCAGAGGGGAAACCGAATCCCATTGTTCCAGAACCCCCGGAAGTTACCAATGAACGTGAATGATTAAATTTATAAAATTGTGCAACCCACATTTGGTGCTGACCTACGTCAGTGGTTATAATCGCATTCCCTCGTGTTGTCGAATTGATCATTTCAAGAACAAATTGCGGTTTAAGCTCCGTTTCGGAATCTTTATACCGTAATGGATACTGGGACTTGTTTTCTTGAATATAACTGATCCAACTACTTGATTTAGAGGGCTTAGCTTTTGTATTTGCATATCCTAGTACAGCTTTTATATCTCCGACACATGCAATATCTGTTTTGATGATCTTGCCAATTTCAGCCGGATCAATATCGATGTGGGCAATCCATTTGGCATTTGGAGCAAAGCCATCAACTTTCATTGTGACCCGGTCATCAAATCGTGAACCAATTGAAATGATAAGATCAGCGTTTTGGATTGCCATATTCGCCGTATACGTACCATGATGACCTAACATTCCTAACCACAAATCGTGGGCACTTGGAAAACCGCCCAAACCGAGCAATGTTGTTGTCACCGGAATTTTTGTTTTATTCACGAATTTCAGCAGCTCATTTGATGCATTAGAATAAACCACCCCACCACCAGCTATAATGACCGGCTTTTCTGACTCTGAAATAGCCCGAATCAACTTATCTATCTCCGTTGGATCAAGACTTGGAGTTGCACTGTAACCCCGTAAATTTAGTTTGTTTGATGGATGATAATACATTTTATGATTTGACACGTCTTTAGGAATGTCGATCAATACCGGACCTTTCCTTCCAGTACTTGCAATATAAAATGCTTCATGGATAATGCGCGGCAGGTCATGAACGTCACGTACTGAGTAGCTGTGTTTGGTTATTGGCATTGTAATACTAATAATATCAGCTTCCTGAAATGCATCCGTACCAATGACTGTTGTTGGAACGTTACCAGTAATAACCACAAGCGGTACAGAATCCATATAGGCAGTCGCAATTCCAGTAACTAAGTTGGTCGCTCCTGGTCCGGATGTGGCGATGCATACTCCTGTCTTTCCTGTTGATCGAGCGTATCCGTCCGCCGCGTGGATAGCACCTTGTTCGTGACGAGTCAAAATGTGTTTGAAATCCGGATTACTTACCATTGCATCATAGATGTAAAGGACATTTCCTCCTGGGTACCCAAATACACATTCTGTACCTTCCATTAGCAAGCAGCGTAAAAGGACCTCCGATCCCGTTAACAAATCCTGAGAAGTTTGATCTGTCTTGTTCGTGAACGTAGATACTTCTTCCATTTGATTTCCTCCTTAAATATAAATAACCCCTCTCATCCTCAGTCGACAGAAAACAGCTGTCGTGCCTGAAGGGACGAAAGGGGAAGATTTTCGTGGTACCACCCTGATTTGCCAAGAACCTTACGATTCCAGCCTCATGAGGTAAGGTTTCCCTTACCTACAGCACGATAACGTGTGCCATTCCGTTTGAGCCTACTCATCGA
The DNA here is from genome assembly GCF_012935325.2 of Paenibacillus sp. PL91. GTDB lineage: Bacteria > Bacillota > Bacilli > Paenibacillales > Paenibacillaceae > Pristimantibacillus. The sequence goes on along the minus strand of NZ_JABBYG020000013.1, from coordinate 268 downwards.
ACCAAATCTCGATTCAACTTTCGATCAAAAGCTCCGAGACGACATCATACAAAGGGATTATGGCAAAGGTTTCAGCGTTTCCTTTGCTCTCTGGACATAAGAGCCTCCGTATTTTATTCTCTTCATCGCTTTTATATTTTTAAAATAAATAACCCCTCTCATCCTCAGTCGACAGAAAACAGCTGTCGTAACTGAAGGGACGAAAGGGGAAGATTTTCGTGGTACCACCCTGATTTGCCAAGAACCTTACGATTCCAGCCTCATGAGG
>NZ_JABBYG020000012.1 GCF_012935325.2 Paenibacillus sp. PL91 | reverse complement strand
TTTTCTTTCGTTCCGGTGTATTTCTTGGCCGGAATAAGAATATACCATGTACTCGCCCAGTATTGCAAGTGTTTTTTAAAATTAATTTAATATTCTTTTGCTCCACCCACCTACACCAGAGAATCAGTTCTTCCGCCAACTAAAGCCTTTATTAGAAGAAACACATTCAAATGCATTAATTGCTTACTAAAAACATCTTACAAGACCGTACCTGCTCCTATACCATTATCCGTTATAACTCTTAAACATATTTCGCCATGATCTCGGAAAGAAGACGCTTCATACGGTCCACTAGTTCTACTGGTTCTTTTACTGTGGCCTCGTTCCCCAAGCCAACAAAGAACTTCGCAAAAAACGGAAGATCTATCTTCCTTACGTGGCCTTCCAGGCGGCCCGTACCATCCATATGCGTATAAAGCTTGGGCGACGGCCATAACTCAGACTCGCAGCGCTGAACGCCTTCCTTGCTAAGCTCAACATAAAGTGGAATATACTCTTGTTCCTTCTGGTAAAACTCATCTTGATTGCCAAGGTGAACATGGCGAAGATCCAGTGGCTGCAAGCCAGAAGCATCATACACAGCCGAATGAATTCTGTCGCATCGGAACAAGCGGAATTCAGCACGCAGAAAACAATAGGCAGAGCAGTACCATAAACCATTGCTTGCATATACGCCGATCGGCTGTATTTGACGGCTCGAATGTCCTTCCCTTGAATCGTATTCGATGAGAACAATTTTTTGCTCTATAGCTCCTTCGAGCAAAATAGACAAATAAGGAGACTTCACCTGCCTCTCAGGTGTAAAAAAATCAAATCGGTTCTTTAACTGATCGATACGATCCCGCACATCGCCAGGCATATAAAAGTAAAATTTGTTCAATGCTGATAAAGCCTCATTCTCAAAAGGAAGATACGTATAGTGGCGCAAAGCATGACTCGCAAAAAATATAGCGACCGCCTCTTCCTCCGTAAATGCGATGGGAGGTAAAATCCTTTCCTTAAGCACCTGATAGCCGCCGTGTGGTCCTACCTCCGAATACAAGGGCACGCCCAGCTCGCTCAGCTCCTGCAAGTCTCTTAATATCGTTCGGGTTGACACGTCAAACTCATTCGCAAGCTCTTTCACCGTAAACTTGCGTTTTCTGTTAACGGTCATCATCAATTCCATCAATCGTTTCGATTTGGACATTATCGTACTCCGTTATTTTCATATTTATGACAATCCTTGTCACTATTATACGCTACAATAAAAAACGAGCCTAGTTGAATTACTGCGTTAATCCAAAAAAATGAGGAGTGAAGCACATGCAAGCCGTAAACGAAATCAAAGCATTATTACTCGAGGAATTGGAGCATATCATTAAGACATCTTCTAACTTAATCCGCAAAATCTCGCCCGAGCACTGGGATTACAGACCTCGGCAAAATATGAGGTCGCTCCTTGAGCTGGCCCAGCATCTCGTATCTGTTCCTTCATCTGATTTGCTGATTCTTCAGGAAAGCAGTGAACCAGTCATTCGCAAGCTCGAAGCGGATATTGCTGCTGATAACGACAAAGAAGCTTTGATCGCATGGATGGTTTCTGGCATGGATCAAGTCAGAAAATATATGGAAGAGCTGCCCGAAGAGGAGTTTCTTCATAAAAAAACAAAACCGTTTTATTTGGAGCATGGCTCGGTCCAAGCGAAATGGCTGATTGAAATTACAACCCATGCGCAGCATCACCGTGCGCAGTTGTTCACGTATTTGAAAACACAAGGCTACGAAGTCAACATGTTCGATTTGTACTAAAAAAAACGGCTCTGCTCGCTAAAAATGCGAGAGAGCCGTATTTTACGTTCATAGCTTATGCTAAAAAACCTGCCTGTCCTTCATCACATGTCCGGGGTCAAGCTCAATCTCAATAAAGCCTGCCATCGCTCGCATCTGGAAATCAATTGCTTTGTTGCTTCCGACAACAATGATATTTCGAATATCTGACACATCCTTGCCAGGCAGCGAAAAAGCTTTGGCGTATGCAAACGTTTCTTTTAGCGTCGTATAAATAGCATTCATTAATTTATCGTTTTTGGCTTTTCCCATTAAATTCATAATGATGGATCCCCTGGCATTGAGCTTTTCATGCGCCATCTTGAAAAACTCCATCGTCGTTAAATGAAAAGGAGTACCCTCTTTGGTGAAGGCGTCCAAAACAATATAATCAAAAGAATCGGGCTCTTCCCTGCTCAGAATCAGACGTCCATCTCCGATCACAACATTATCGCGGCGATAATCAAAAAACTGCCTGCTAAGCTCCACTACTTTTTCATCAATTTCCGCTACTGTAACTTGTTTGTCAGAGTAATGGCCGGCAATCGTTCCGATGCCATGACCGATCATAAACAATCTTTCGAACGACGGGTCGTTATACTCCATCAAATGGATAATGGCTCTCGGATATTCGAGCACGATTCGCTTCGTATCCTTCAAATCTATTGCTCCTTGCACCGCATCGTCTGAAAACTGCAAAAAACGGTATTTTCCAATCTCCCCATATAAATGATTAGCGTCATAAACTGAAATCTCTTGAGACATACTAAATTCCTTAGCCAAGCGATGCAAGCAATCGATCTCCTTCAGCCCATTTAGGCAATGCATTTCCTGTCATTCAAATTTATTTATGATGTACCTATCTACGTATGCTCCTACGTTATCCTTGCCGAAGAATCTTCTTAAAGCTCGTGATCGACAGCCGTTCTTCGATGTCTATCACACCTGTTTCCAAAAAGCCGCTTTGTGTGTATAAATGGATAGCTGGCGTATTTTTGGAGCCCGTCGATACGATGATGCTGCTATATTCTCCATCAAGATTTTCAACGAAATGAAGCAGTTTTTTGGCGATACCCTTTCTAAAATGATTAGGATGAACCATCATTCGATGGATATCGATCTCGCTGCCCTCTGCCTTTATAGCGATAGCCCCGCACAACTCATCGTTTATGTAATAACCATAGAAGGTTTCTTCGCATAGGAGAAGAGAGTCCACTGTATCCTTTAGGGGCGGTATTTCATAAAAATCAATTAATGCAGCCTCCACCTCATAAGATGGGATTTGAATGCTTAATAGGCTCTCAGCTAAAACAGGATTTGTAATATCCATTTTTTTAATCAAGGCTGTTCCTCCAATATTCGATTCTTCAACTATTCCACGTAATTGGACACTTCCAGCAGATTTAAATCAGGATCGCGAAAATAAACCGATTCGATTTTGCCGACCGCTCCTGTTCTAGAAACAGGGCCTTCCTCAACAGACACGCCGCATTCGTCCAAGTGCCGAATCACTTCAGGCAGAGGCAGCTCTGTAATAAAGCATAGGTCCGCTGATCCCGCAGCCGGCTTTGCTGCTTTCGGCTCAAACTCTTCCCCTAATTGATGAAGGTTTATTTTTTGACGTCCGAATTGCAGCGCTTTTCTGCCTTCACCAAAAGCAATAATATCCATTCCTAACACCCTGCTATAAAAATCACATGATGCCGCTACGTTCTGGACCGTGAGGACAAGATGATCCAATCGATCAATAATCATAATAAAACTCCCCCTAGATGGCGTACAAGTCTAGTCTAACAAGAAAGGCTTAAACGATCAAAAAAAAGCAGAACAGGAATCTATCTTTCCTGCTCCGCTAATTCCGCAAAACTTATTTTGCGTCTGTCCGCACTTCGCCTTCGATCGGCATAATGATGACATTCGCATATTCTTTATTTTCATAGCGATTAATGACACCCAGCTCCGTATATTTACCTGCGCTGTCCACTGTACCATAAGTCACCATATCTGCCATAAAGTTATCCGAGAAAATGACTGATTCGCCAAACGGCTTCGGCTCCTTGCCTGCTTCGCCATTTTTGCCTAAGGTGTCCTTTTGCCACTTAATCTCAGCAATACCTTTAGCGTTAATTTCCACATAAGTAGTTAACCCTTTATACGAAATAAAATAGCGAAGCGCTTCGCCCTTAGGGAATGTGTAGGTAGTTGAGAAGCCTTCGCCATATGGCTCTATCTCAGTGCCGTTATTGACTCGAGTAATACGGATCGCAAGCTCGCGCGCTTTCTCCAGGTCACCGTTTTTCAGTGTTTTAAACTGCTCTTCACCGGTCGGAGTCCGGACAATGATATATTTTGCGCTGTTGTCATAATCAACCGTACCGCCGAGCGTCTCGGTAACAAAACGAACAGGGATGTATGTCCGTCCTGCCTTCACGGTGACAGGGGCATCAAGCTTCACATTTTTTCCGTTTACTTCCGCTGTTTTTGATCCGTTCTTCAAATGTACCGTCATCTTCTTAACTGGATTTTCGATGATAATTGTTTTTGTTGCTGTCTCATAGGAATAAATAAAGGATTTAGGGTCGTTAAAGGCTCGGAGTTGAACCATCGTTCTGTCGTTAACAACCAATACATCCTGCTGATACAATCCGTTAATGAACATTTTCGACGGCTTAGCTGGCGCTGCCATGCTTGAGGTGCCTGCTGACAGCACTCCTGCTACGATCACTGCAGCTGCTGCCGCTTTTTTCCACTTTTTCATATCAATTGCCTCCCTTAGTTATTTTTCTGCAATCCATTCACCTGATCGGTACCGATACCATTCCGCAGCGGCGCCTACCTTCTCTTGCACTTCGAACCGATTATCCGCTAGCAGCCATGCCGATTCCACATCAAGCGCTTCATTCACGCTGCTGGCAAAAAACCCGTTATTCTCCCGCTTGTAAATAGATGAGGCCATCGGGGCTCCATGCGTAGCTACGATTTCGATCGTTCCATCCCCATCTAGATCCACTTCCTTAGCATGGCCAGTGTCGATCTTCAAGAAAGGGATAACGGCCTCTCCTTCCCATGCAAAATAATTTTGCACAGGAGCATTTGCTCCAAAAACGCCCTTGATTATTTCATTCGAGTCGCCTTTCCCTTTTGTCAGATATCGCTTAAGACGGTTTCAATCAGCAAAAAGTTTCTTTCATCCCAAATTAAGGATTATTAAAGGTTTCAGACCATAAACGATGTATGCCATTAAACAAATTGCGATCTTGGTGATCACACTGCTTATGGTGTGAGGAAGGATAATTATGGATAATACTAGAATAGATTCAGTAGTCCATATTTAGGAGTGATCGCATGAGTATTTCTACGTATCCGGAGTTCGTAAAGCTTGTTGGCCAATATAAGATTTTTCCTTTTTCCGATTTGATTCCCGAGCATCCTTCCCTCACGTCGGTCGTCCCCAGTGACAACTGGCATACAGATACAGAGCTGGATCCATGGCTTTGGCGCGTCAAAATCGTAAAGGATGAGCATGCGGCATACGGCAAGTTTTTTGGCAGCAAATTATCCTTTATTCATATTGACCTGTTCCCTTACATTCAGCCGCTGCTGACGCTGGGAAAAGGTGTGGATGAGCGATATAGCAGCGGTCTCATGTCACAGCACGCAAAAAATATTTATCATATCATTAAGGAAGCCGGCAATATCGATTCGCGTCTATTGCGCAAAGAAAGCCAGCTTACAGCCAAGGAGCAAAAAAAGGATTACGATCGAGCGCTGGTCGAGCTTCAGAACTTCGCGGATATTGTCATCACCGGAGCACAGGAAAGCGACTTCGAGGGCGGATGGAGCAGCATGTGCTTTGAGAGCTCCGACCACTGGCTGCGCGTAACGCTTGGCAAAGAGCTGCCTGCGACAGACGATCTAGCAAAAGTAAGAGCATTCGTCAAAGCGGAGCTGAGCGAGGTTTGCACGGAGAAGGCATTAAAATATTTGAATAAGAAGCTGCGTCTGGACGAATAGCCGAAAAATATAGGGAGATGCTTATTAGCCTAGACTAATAAGCATCTCCCTTTTTGATTTCATTTTATTATTTTCTGATAGCTGGCAATATCCAGTTTCCGTCCGAACTTGCAGCCTATCTCTTTGAAGTGAGCGCACTTCATATAGCCATGTCTCTCGAACAAGCGAATGCTTCTTTCATTTTCAGTGCAGATGGTTGCGATCAGCACGTGGAAGCCGCTCGCCCGTCCTTGCTCTTCCAGAAAGGCAATAGCCTTGCTCCCTGTTCCTTGTCCCAGTTGAGCGGGGTCGAGGTAAATCGTAACTTCGGCCGTCACATCGTAGGCTTGCTTGTTTTTGTGCTGAGTGATTAAAATGTAGCCCTTAAGCTCACTCTCCTCTAAAATGACGTAGGATTTGTACCTTGGATTAGGATGCATCACGTTTGCCCGAATCTCGTCCAAAGCGAGCGGCTCCGTATGAAAGGAAATGGTCGAATTTTGGACGTAGTAATTATAAATCGTTCTGATCCAGGGCAGATGCTCTTCCTGAACCTCTTCGAATACTAAATGGCCCATCTTCACTTCTCCTCTCCACGCGTTATACATTAACCTGAGCGATAGCCTGTCTCATATCCTTCGTGTTTGCGCTGAGTACGGCTGATGCATCATGCACTTGCTTCATCATGCCCAGCTGCCTAGCGGTTAGCTCTTGAATTTGCTCCGTCATCTCGGATACTCCGCTTGCGATATGGGCGATGCTGCTTACTGTGGCAGCGACCTCTTCGGAGCCGGCAGTCAATTGCTCCGTTGTTGCGGACACCTCTATAATTTGCTCGCTTACAAGGCGGAACGATTCCACCGTATGTTCGAACGATTCCGCGGCTTCTCCAGATAAAGTAACACCCTCGCCGATTTCCCTCGAGGCTTTCTCCATCTCATCGCTAATTTTCTCTGAAAATGCTTCAATGTGGCCTAACAGCTCTGTAATCTGCTGTACGGAGGAGGCGGATGCATCTGCCAGCTTGCGCACCTCGTTTGCTACAACCATAAAGCCTGATCCATGCTCCCCTGCCCTTGCCGCTTCAATGGATGCGTTTAATGCCAGAAGCTTCGTCTGATCTGCAAATTCGCGAACCGAACCAATTACAAGTCCAATTTCACCTGTATAGCCATTTAGCTGCCTAGCTACATCCAGTGTCTGATTGGCAGATTCCGATATGCTTCTGATCTGGTTATTTAGCTGCTTCATTGCGAATTCGCCCGATTGTGCGATTCCCAGTGACTTTACAGCTGCGCCGGAGACGGTCGATGACGATTCCGCGATTCTTACAATGCCCTGTGCGATTTCTTCCATCGCAAACGCGCTATCGTCCGCGCTTTTCTTCTGGACATGCGCTCCCTCGTAAATTTGCTGAACAGAGCCATTCATGGTCTCGCCCATTTGCAGCATCTGGTCGGCGTGGCTCGCAAAGGTTTGCGAGGACATGACAAGCTGCTCCGAGGTTTTCTCGACATTGACGACTACCCCGCGTACCCGTTCCTTTAAATGCTCGGACATGGTGAGCATCGCCTTGTACACGGTACCGATTTCATCGATGGACTTGACTGGCTTTGCCTGCAAAATCATATTCGCCTCTGCCAAATCTCCGACAGCCATCTTCTCCGCGCTGACTGTTACGGTCTTCAGCGGCAGCAGTGAACGCCTAACAAACCATACGATCGCTCCAATCAATACGATGGTGACAACGAGCATCATGATGTAGAGAGGCAAGCTATCCCAAATCACGTCCGAAGCAAGCTGCTGAAATACAGCCGCATCCGTATCGATGCCAAGCGCACCAACAACAGCGCCGCTAGCATCCTTCAGCGGTACATAAGCAGATAAATAAGAGCCGTATAACGGGTTTTCAATAAGCGGAGAGCTTGCGTTTTTTCCGGCAAAAACTTGCTCAGCCGCCGCTGGCGGCATATCTGTAACTTCATCAATGGGTGATGCTGAGCTATCATCCTTTGGAAGTCCGTCTATCATAATTCGCGGTACTCTATTTTCATCGAAACGAACAAAATAGACGTAACGGGCACCTATCTTCGTACGGAATTGGCTAAGCTCCTGGCGAAGCGACCAGTACAGCTCCGTTTCCTGCGGCTGCTTGAGAAATTCAGCAAATTGATCGGTCTTGAGCGTAGCAGCATAGCTCTCCCCAATCCGCATATTATAGCTGTTAATCGCCTCTTCAACTGCCGATTTGGTTTGTGCAACTTGAGTGCCGATGTAGCCTCCTGCAATCAATATCATCACTCCGACCATCGCACACAAAATACGGACAATTAGATGCTTTCTCAATATTGTTACCATTCCCTGGCTTCCCCTCTGCGCCCTTGCCATTCACATGTCGCTCTAGTAAATTAGGGCTGATGATATAATTTGCTATATTTTTCATCATACCACCATTTTTCGACATTAGGGATGAAAACTTCAAACTTTATACCCTGTATATATAGTTCTTTGTACACGTTACATGAGTGTAATAGAATGATTCCATCTGATGGAGCACTGAGAGGACATCAGCCTCTTGCGGCTAACAGCCTCGATTCTCTTCCATCCATTTTACGCCGAAATCGACAAGCTCCGTCACGGGCATGAGCATGGCGTCTGCATCGCCTACCTTCCCTCTCCGAACCAAGCCCGTTTCCCGTTCAAAGGCTTCGCCAAGCCGATCAAAATCATCCGATTCAAAATCGATGTCTTGAAAATCAACCCACCGCTTCTCGCCCTCGACGAGTATTGGCGCTTTGTTGATGATTTCCGCTTTGCCCTCGTAGTCCGCACGATACTCAGCCAGATGCAAAGAGGTGTTGCGATTATGGCCAACGCCTAGCAGCAGCACCCAACCCTTCGCCTCATAAAGTTTTGCCAAGGGAGACTGCTCACCCAGGCTGTATGCCAAGCTATGATTGGCCGTGATGAACTCTTTCCTTGAGCCCCAAGCGGCAAATGAAACTTGTGGATGGCTGCTCCGCACAACTCCGTTTTGTTTTCTGAAGCATTCGTTAATGGCTCCCATGCCTCTGCAAGGAGTAAGATCCGCCGCAAATGCGGGCATCGATTCCTTTATCGGCTCCCACCATGATTCTCTAACGGGAGGGAATCGCCAGTTAGTTGGATCGGAAAGGTCACCCGTGTGTGTCGGCATGACTAACGTGCCGCTGCTGCCGAGGCATTCCTCTATCGCCAAAATAACGCCAACCGGCCCGCCAACCACAAAGCCGCCCAGCGCCTTCATCGAGGAGTGCATCATCACCGTCATCTCTGGCGTGACGCCAAGCTTCGTGAAATCCGATTTCAAGGTTTCTACCGTCCATAAATCCCCTTTTATTTCTTCCATATGTATCACAACCAATCTTTATTCTATTAATATGACTAAACTTGCATTGGAGGGCTGCGATAAAAGCTATTTCCAGCGTACATTGCAGAAAGTGCAGCAGCGTGATTGATCATACTCCTGTGACATTCTCCTGTGATACTCTACCCGTATGATGAGCGACTCATCTCTGAGCTTCTATAAAAGACACAACGGCCTCGGGCTGATCCGTCTGCAGTACGAGCTTCTCTGTATCGAATACGAGAAAGACAGGAAATGCCTTAATTCCGAAGGCTCGCTTAATATCCAGCACGTAGTTTGGGTTGTACTCCGCGATGGTGTATCCGCCTTGAAATATGACACTTGCATCCTTCTCGAGCAGATCCGTCTCTAAAGGTACAGCTTGACCACTTTCGTATACAACAATCGTTCGGTAGCTTCCTTTTTGGCCGGCCAGATAGCCTGCTCGCTTCAATAGTTCTTCATTCGACATCGTCAAAATAATGAGCTTATCCGGCGTATCCGTTACCTTCTCAGCCTGCGACGGATTAATTTGCACCTTCTGCCCCTGCTTCAAATCGCTCCATCCCAACCGTTCGCCTACTTCATTGCTGATAGAAGTGCCCGGAAGAATGTGAGCTTCATAGGATGCACCCCAATCAGCGATAGCCGGTCCCGGCTCATCGCGCTTCATCCACTCCGAAATGTCAAAATCGATAATTTTGTCCTGCTCATTTATACCACTTATAAAACCTATCATTTGATCGTCCTTGTATTCGCCATACGGCTTGGAGCTGCAGCTAGTTAATGCTAGGCCTACCAGCAAATAGATCATGATTCCGGCTATACGTTTCACAACTCGCCACCCCCTATCCACTGTTGACGTTCGCCGCTAATGATATGTTTCAATCCCTTCCATAAATGCCAAGCATTTCGCAACGCTTCCCTATCGTTTCCTCATTTCCGCCCTTGATATATAATAGACTAGGTCTACATCGGACTTCGGACTTTCAAAGGACTTAGCATATATAAAGCAAGTTTTGCTTCTCAAAACTAAAGCGTATGCTTTCGAAGCAAGTTTTGCTACACAAAACTTTTAAGGAGATCTCAAATGGATATCATTGAAATTGTTACGGATTTAATTGATGAGGATACCGATCAGCCTAGGTATCAGTTCGACGAGGAAGCGCTGCAGGAATTAATGAAAAGCATCGATGAGATTGGCCTGCTCTCGCCGATTAAAGTGAGAACGACAGGCAACGGGCGTTATAAAATCATTTATGGCAACCGCCGGTACAAGGCGAGCAAAATGCTCGGGCGGCCTACGATTCCATGCATCGTTTCCACCGTTACGGACGAGATGGAAATTTATTTGGAGCAAATCGCGGAAAATTTGACGCGCGAGGGCTTCTCTCCCATCGAAGAGGCAGAAGCGTTCAATAAGCTGCTGAACGATCCGAAGTTCAGAAGCTCGACCAAGTTTTTGTCCGGCAAGCTGGGCAAGCCTGAATCCTACATCAAAAACAAATGCGAGCTGCTGAAGTTCGGCAATGCCGTGAAGAAGCTGATCGTCAGCGGTACGGAGATCAAGAAGGACAAATTGACCGAGGATCAGCTGCTGCCACTCAAGGACTTGCCTATCGAGCATCGTGACCCGCTGGCGCTTATCGTTGCTAGAGACGAGCTTCCCGTGAGCGACGTGAAAAAAATCGCGAAGCTATTCAAAGATAAAACGATTTCGGACAGCACCAAGGATAAGCTGCTCTTTAAGACCGGCAGCGGTCTGATCGAGACCTGGTCGACCCATGAGCAGAACAAAGCGGAGCGCGCCAAGCCAGCCCCAGAGCCTAAAGCGAGCGCACCAAAAGCGGAGAAGCAGGCTGTGCAAGAGCAGCCGGAGAAGCAGGATGCTATAGAAGCGCATAAGGGGAATCAACAAGCTTCCCCAGCCGCTTCCATTGAGCTTGTTCTCCAGCAGCTGGCAAGCTCTCTTCCCGCCCACAGGCCATTGTCCACAGAAATGCTTCAATCCGTTGAAACGATCCAAGCGGGTGAGCAAGCCCGGTTCATCCAAGGCGTTGAATCGCTGATCGACCAATTGGAGAAGCATTTAGCTGAATGGAAAATGGTTCGTGAGCGCGCGAGCTCAAAGGCTGCTTCTACAGCGGAATAATACATCTAGAAAGGCTGCTCCCCAAGTCAACGCGACAGGGAAGCAGCCTTTTTTCAATGCGGCTTCAGCCAGCTTGGCGCCCACCAGTTCCATTTTCCGAGAAGGCTCATTAAAGAAGGCACCAGCAGCATTCTAATAATCGTTGCGTCAATGAATATAGCTGTCGCAATACCGATGCCGAGCTGCTTCACCCCGGCTACCTCGCCAAGTGCGAACGGAGCAGTGACCGCAATCATGATGGCTGCTGCCGATGTAATGATTTTGCTGACCGAGGCCAGACCCTTCATTACAGCCTGTTCATTGCTGCCTGTTCTGCGATATTCCTCATAGATGCGCGATACGAGAAATACGCCATAGTCCATGCTGATGCCGAATACGAGACCGCAAATAAAGACGGGGATCATGACGGCGATGCTGCTCGGCTCCATCCCAAGCCGGCCTTCCTCGAAGATCCACGCCAAGATGCCAAAGGAAGCTCCTATGCTTAGAAGATTTAATAGAATCGTCTTTATCGCAATGAGAACGGAGCGGAAGGCGAAAAAAAGCACGATGAAATTCGATATAAACAGAAAGAGGAGCACATAGCGGAGGCTGCCAAAGATACGATCGAACACTTCCTGCTCATACTTTGCTTCACCTCCGAGCGAGAAGGTCAAAGGTGACATTTCCCCACGCTTCTCCCATTCCTTTAACCAATTCCTCGCTGCGCTTGAGGAAGGTTCGCCTGCTATCGTCACCTGCAGCAGCATTCGGTTATCCTTCAAAAAAGGCTGCAGCGCCGCTTCGTATTTCTTTTTTTGCAGCGGCTTCAAAGAGATTGCCAGCAATCGCTCGGGCGGCAGGCGGAGCTCTGAGAATACGGAATTCACCTTCATGACGCTTGGATCGTTCTCAAGACGTTTCGCGAGCGCATAGGCCTCGGTCCAGTCCGCTTGCGATTTAAACTGTGCATGACCCTCTGCTATGACCCAAACCTTAGATGCAGAAGGCAGCTCGAAATTAGTGCGATAAGCTTCAGCCGCCATTCGGGAATCGTAGCTATGCGGCAAGGAAGTTTCATCTGGAATAGCAACCTTCATGCCATTTAGCGGCAGCAAGCAGGCAACTAGCACGCCGCCTGCGAGCAGGACTATAGCAGCTGGTCGACGCATCACGAAGCGAGCGACTCTCCCCCATGCAGCTGGGCTGCTGGCTGCCCTCGCACGCATTTTATCCGCACGCATAGCAGGCAAACAAAGCGCAAGAAGTGCGGGCAGAAGCGTGAACGACAACAGCAGGGAGACGGCTGCTACCGTCATCGCTCCAAGCGCAATGGAAGAGAACATCGGAAGTGGAATCCAGACGAAGCTTAGCAAACCCAAGAAGACGCTAGCCGCCGATACGAATACTGCTCTGCCCGCTGTCCTCATCGTCTGAGACAGCGCCTCGGCAGGCGTCACGCCTTCTCTGAGCTCCTCCCGGAACCGGCTGATGACCATAAGCGCAAAATCGATGCTAAGAGCGAGCCCCACCATCGGAATGACATTCAACACAAAATTAGAAAGCTCCAGCCTCGTACCGAGCCCATACATGATTCCCATTGCAATCGTCACGCCAGTGGCTCCGATCACAATAGGGATCAACGCAGCAGCGAAGCTTCGAAATGCTAGCCATAATATGATGAAGGCAAGCGGTATGCCAATCAGCTCAGCCTTGGCCAAATCAGAATGGCTCGCTTCATTCACATCGGCTTGTACGACCGCTTTGCCAGTCACTTTGATCGATATGCCGTTATGTAAGGGCAATAGATGATCCATCTGATCAAGCGTCGATTGCATCCGATAAGGCGGATGGCTGAATGATAGAAGCGCATAGGCATGATTGCCCTTCAGCATTCCCTGCCGCTCAAGCGGAGAGACTAGCCCGGTCAAACCGTCAAGCTCTCTTGCCTGAAGCAGCGTCTGCTCGATAAATGAGCGAAATCGTGAATTCGATAGGTCATCCGCCTTCTCGAAAAGCAGCATAACTGGCGCATCCGGCCATTTAAAATCGGCAGCAAGCATTTGACGCACCTGCTCATATTGGCCATCCCGCGGGTACAAGCCGTGATCCTGGAGAACGGAATCCAGTCTGAACGCATGGGAACAAGCGAAGAGCAGCACGATAAGCCATAATAGAATCATTGCTCGCGGAAACCGGAAGGATAGCAGTGCTAGACTCTGCATCTTCATGTACATTCTCCTCCCGGCTCCGAATAGGCTTGTTACTGGCGGAACGGCTTTAATCTTGTCGCATGTACGAGCCCCTGCGCTACGTTTGGCGCCAGTCTTGCAGCATCCGGCAGCCAGCGGGACAAGGCAGGCGTCTCAAACAGCCATTGCAGAAGGCTTCCCCATCGCAGCGGCCGCTTAAACTCAAGGTTGATCTCCTTCGAGTATGTATGCTGCCAGTCTGCTTGCGAAAGGCTCCCGCGCAGATAGCTGTCTGCAAGCGGCGCGCAGATAGCCGCCGAACGCAGCGCCATCGACATGCCGTCTCCGCAAAGAGGCGGAATCATCGTCATCGCGTCGCCAAGGAGCGGCAGCTGATCCCAGGCCAGCGGCTTGCGATTAAGATAGACAGGCGCAACAGCCGCCTGCGAGCCTATAACGGGCACAGCGTGCATCAGCTTCTCACTCAGCTTCGGATTTCGCTTCGCGACCCCGTTTAGGATGGCGAGTATCGTTTTCCCCTCATGTACGGCAGTCTCATGCTCAAGCAGTGCCGACGCATTCACGAGTCCGCCTTCAATGGGACATAACCCCAAATAGCCGCCGCGAAAAAAATAAAGCTCGATGACCGGCTCCATAGCAATGCCGCGAAAATGGGATTTCACCCCTATGTATGAGCTCTTAATAGAGGCTGAGCTTCGATTGCCTGGCAGCCCCGAACGCTGGCTCGCTCCCATCGCCGAAATAACAGCTCGCGCTTCAAAGGTGAAAGCCTTCCCGCCTTGCTTCGCGTGGATAATATAGCCATTATCCGCCTTATGAACAGCCGTCACCGTTGCTCCCGTTTGAAGTCTTGCGCCTGCTTGCATTGCGGCTATATGAAGAGCGGAATCAAGCGCATATCGGCTGAGCCCCCAAGCTTTGCCGGGAAGCGAAAGCTCTATCTCGGCCCCATTTTCAAAAATAATCCGAATCCGCTCTATTTCACGATGTCCAAGCCCCGCTATAGATTCGTTGATTCCGAGTGCATGAAGTGTGCTCTGCGATTCCGGCGAGAGAAACTCCCCGCATACCTTATGCCTTGGGAAGGATTGGCGATCGAGCAGCAGCGTCTCCCACCCCTTATCCGCAAGCGCTTTGGCAAGACTGCTCCCGGCGAGGCCAGCGCCCAGAACAGCCGCATCAAGAATACGTGTCATTCTATCTCACTCCGTCGATTGGGTTATTATTTATTTGCCTCTTATCAATGACAACGACGTATCGGAACAGGGGCCTCCACTTGTAATAAAGTGCGGGAATTCCAAGCCGCTGCCCGAGACGGTTCCAATCATCCGCACGAAATCCCTTAGCCACCGACAGCGGACCATCGTTCAAAATATACCGATTGGACGAAATCATCCGGGTCGTCAGCCATACCGCTGCCCAAGCGATCCAGTGGCGATGGATGTCATTGATGACGATCCCGAGCCTGGATGCCTTCAGCATGCTCGCAACTGCAACTGGCAGCTCCTCCTCGTCAAAATGATGCAGAAACTGCGTGCCCGTCACAATGTCCGCGCTTCCTTCAGGCAGCGCAAATAAATTACCCTGCCTTACCTGCACCCTCGGCTCATTTTGAAAGAAAAGCCTTGCTTCCTCGCATGCCTCCTCCGTTAAATCCACCAGCCGAATTGCAAGCTGAATCCCTTGCTCGTCCGCCCAGCTCAGCAGCTCCCGATTCACGTCGCCGGAGCCCGCTCCGATATCCAGAATAGACAAGCTTCTCGGCCTATCCGCCTTCTCCCAGAGCTGCTTGACCCCATGCAGCGTCGGGGCTGCTGCGACAAAGATGCGATTCAGGAGGCGAAGCTGCCTTAGCGCTTCGCGCAGCTCACTGCCACCAATGGAGAAATCATCCATCATTTCCGCCGCTGACGCCCGAAATCGCAGGCCCTTAGACATAAGCTCCGTCCGCCTGCTGATCCTGCTCCTTCGCGATCGCTGCCGGAACATAAGCGATCTTGATCATTTCGGCTGTAAGGCCAGGCCCAAATGCCAACGCGATGCCGCTAACTGTATCCGAGCCTATTTCGAGCAAATGCATTCTCATCGCGTGAAGCACGAAGAGGATCGTAGCGGAGGATACGTTGCCATATTCCCTCAGAACACCAAGGCTATGAGCCGTTTGCTCATCGGTAAGGCCAAACTTGCTTTGCAATATATCGATGATGCCCTTGCCGCCCGGATGAATCGCCCATAATTCCAGTGGTTCCTCGCCGCATAGCTGTTCTACCTCTGCGGGGATGAAGTCGCCGATCAGCTTAGGAATATGCGGAGACAGGTAGAGGTCAAAGCCGTGATTGCCTACCTCCCATACCATTTCTCCGGCGCAATCCGGAAGCAGGACGGAACGCTCCTGACCGAGCTGGAATACCGGCTTGTCATGCGTCTTGGCCGAGCCAATAACGCAGGCGGACGCCCCATCACCGAAGAAGGAAGCGGCGAATAACGATTCCCGGTCGCCTGATGGCTGAATATGCAGCGTGCAAAGCTCCACGCATACAACTAATACGTGGGCGGCGTTATCGCTCGATACGATTTGACGCGACAGTCCAATGGCCTTGAGGCCGGCGGCGCAGCCTAGAAAATTAAGCGGAATGCGGGTTATCGTAGGAGCAAGTCCTAATTGCTGCACGATAGCGGCATCCATGCCCGGCAGAAATTGGCCGGTACAGCTGACGGTGATTAGATGCGTGATGGCAGCAGGCTCGACGTCTCCATCGGCTAAGGCTTGTCTTGCCGCGAGTAGTCCAAGCGGAACCGATTCCCGCTTATAGATGCCCATCCGCTCGGACGTCGAAGGCGCATGCTCCGGCGAGGCGCTTGGCAAGTAGCGGCATTCAGCCGCTTCCGCAAGCAGATTCGGCTCGCACGTATAACGGCTTTCCACGCCGCATTGCTTGAAGATCCTTCTCCCCCAGCGGGCGGAGTCGGGCCTGTCTCTTAACGCATCTACTAATCTCCGGGCCGTATCGGCTTGATCCACCAAATGAGGCGGCACAGCCGTTCCGATGCCCAAAATAGCAATATTCGAATTCATTTGCGTCATATTAATAAATCCCATCCTCTCTGGATAAACCTAAACGGACAAGTTTTCTGCTTTAAACCAGTCTATTCCGTGCGTCTCCCTAATATGTTCGCAAAAATTACAGTCTTTCCCATTCATTTGTAATAAACTTGAAATCTAATATTCATCTCGTTTTAATGAAAACAACCTATACTATAAACAACCCCCTTTTGTAATATATATATAGTTAGACCCACAGCACCGAATGCTGTGGGTCTCTTTTTGCTTTCTAAGGGGGAAAGCTTTCAAAAAAATCCCCCTCATGCGAAACATACAGATTACTCTGCATGCCTCTACATGAAGGGGATCAACATTTTTGCAAGGGTCTAAGCTGCTATAGCTTGTTTAGTATTATTTCACCAGCATATACAAACGGTGAATAATGGTTGCAGCTTGGGCACGAGTGGAATGAGACAAAGGCGCATATTTGTTGTTATCTAATCCTTTGATCAAACCTTCCTTCTGCATTGCAGACACTGCTTCCAAGGCAAAAGCTGAAATTTCCTTCTGATCGCTGAAGCCTTCGGATGCCGAATCTGGAGTTAAAGGCTCGCCTACGAGACTAGCTGCCCTATACACCATGACTGCCATTTCCTGACGGGTGATTTGGTCGTTAATACCGAAGCTTCCATCCGCTTTGCCCTTCACGATGCCAAGCTGCTGTGCGGAAGCTACTGCTTCATAATACCAAGCTCCTGGAGCAACATCCTTCAGGCTAGTAGTCGGATTGTCAGACTGAAGATCGAACGTCCGGACCAGCATCGCAATAAATTCAGCGCGAGTCACTCGGCCATTCGGATTAAACTTACCTTCGCCAATACCGTTAATCGCCTGTCTTGCAGCAAGCGCTTCGATAGCATCCTTTGCCCATGCAACGCTGCTAGTATCGCTGAATGATACATTAACCGTTGCAATGGCGTATTTACTAAAGTGCTTGGCAGAAAACTCAACGCTGCCCGTTTCCGGATTAAAGCGGCCATTTTTGACGATTTCCAGCTCGCCTTTGTCGTTGATGTAGTAAACGACAATATGGTTGGCGTTTTCACCGTCTTTTAGTTGGTAAGGCAGCGCAATATCAATGCGATTAGATCCAAAATCACTTTGTTTTTTGCCATCGATCGTCAGATTGAAATCAAATACTTCATTTTGACCAATAATGGTTTGTACGGAAGCTGGAAGCGTAGCTTTGTCAATCAGCGATACGGACAGATCCAGCGCTGCTGCAGCCCTTCCATCTTCATGCACCAGCAATTCTGGGGCAATGGAGACATTCGCAAAGCCGGTATCGATGGCTAAAGTCGTTCCCGATTGCAGCTTCGCTACAGGAACAGAGACCGCGATATCCTTGGTGCCTGCTTCTGTTTTAACCTCAATGCTAACGGTTTTGTTTGAAGAATGACCTGCAGAAAGAATATCTTTTTCACTTAGCACGACATTGGCTTTGCCATTTGCATCTGTCTTAGGCTCCAGCTTGATGCTGCCTTGCGGGTTAACAACAGGCGGTTCTACTGGCTTCGTAGGTTCACTCGGCCCACTTGGACCAGGTCCTGATGTACTTGGCGCGCTTACCGTTACTTTTGTTGTAGCCTTAAATTCGCCATCCTTCGTAGTCACCGTAATCGTCGCCGTACCCGGTGCTACTGCAGTAACCTCGCCTGTACTGCTTACTGTTGCAACAGCCGCGTTGCTCGTGCTCCACTCTACTTCTGGATTCGTCGCATTCTCAGGCACGATCGTCGCTGCCAGCGTTGACTTCGCTCCGGTCGTTAGGTCAAGTGAGGTTTTGCTTACGGTCACGCCAGTTGCACGTACAACATCAACACGCGGAATGAGCAGCGCGTCAGCCCAATCAGCATGATCGCTGTTCGTTGGATTAGACGCAGGCGAGCCTGCATCGCTTACATAAAGCGTAAGCTCGTATACTCCCGTTACGTCTACTTCAATAGGAATGCCTTGTGCGGGTACGCCGTTTGCAACCTCCAAAGTCGGGCTCTTATAAAGGGATACGCCATCCCCTAGTACCTCAAACCATACGCTGCTAGCTGAGGTCGGCGTGTTTTTCACGTCGTCTATACCAACGACGGATTTGAATTTACTGTAACCTCCGCCAATATTTATAACAATCGTTGAAGTCGCATGGGTTCCGATACCTTTAGCATAAGTTTTTCCATTGATCTTAATCGGTGTGGCAGCGTTGCTAATGGTATGATCCCTTAACGGCGGATGTCCCTTCCATCCGCTCTCTGCGCTTACCCAATCCAAGTCAGAAAGATAGGCTTCTTTGCTTGCTGGTACTGGCAGCGTGCCATTGATGTGATAAACAAACGATGTAATATTGCTATCGTAATGCTCATCCTTAATAGCAACCGCCTTCAGCCATGTCGATTTGGTAATGTCGATCGCACCTGTGTAAAGCGTGCTATCCTTCGTTGGCTTATCGCCGTTTGTTGTGTAATAGATGGCTGTGCCTGCTGTTGCTGTTTCAAGCGTAATTTGAAACGGTTCATCGTAACGCCCTACTGGCATGCTGGCTGTCGGGTCAGCGGCCTTAGGCAGCACGATCTCATAAGCATAGGTCGCTAAGTCGCTATCCGTCCATCGCTCTTTAAACGCAATGGCTTTTACTGTAGTTGTTTTCGTAATTTGGATCGGATTGACGTACTTTGTGCTGTTCTTTGTTGGTGTTTTGCCGTCAATCGTGTAATGAATTTCAGCATCCGCTGAAGCCGTGCTTAATGCAACAGTTAAAAACTTATCATGCAGTCCCGCCTCTACATTCGCAATCGGCATCGCTACAATTGGCGCGTTAATCGTGTAATCGTAAGAAGCGATATCGCTGTCCAAAATCGTTTCGCTGGCTGCAATCGCCTTTAACGTAGCCGATTTTTGAATGATGAATGGCCCCGTGTAAAGCTTGGAGTCTCTTGTCGGCGTTGTGCCATCCAACGTGTAGTATACTTTCGTATCGGCCGTTTGCGATGCTAATGCGACAGAAATCGTTGTAACATATGTGCCAGAAGCCTTATCGCTGGATGGAGCTGCTGCTTTATCCGCTGTCCCCGTTGCGACTGCCTCTGCTTCAATACTAGTACCTACCGCAACCGATGTCGTAATATAGCTTACTTTCACGCCATTTACGGTTTTATAAAGTGCCGGCGTGTCTGTACCGTTAAGTTTGATCGTTGGGAAATTTCCGTAAAAACGCGCTTCCCACGTAATCGGCCCTGTGCCGGTTTTATTTTCGAAAACGGTTTTGGTGTTGCCGGTATGGGCAACGCTTGTTTCATTTTCGCCGATTCTCAGGTAATCAACCTTAACGTCGGGAACTTCGCTTGAAAGCCTAGGCGCCGTTGCTACCGCATGCTTAGGAGCGTTCGGATCAATGCCCATCAACCCTTCAACCACGTTGCCGATGATAGTGTACGAAATTTCCGGATATTCGCCGTTTGTCAACGTACCGGCGTTAAACTGCTCATGTTTGTTCGGTCTTGTTTCCATGAGGAATTTAAGCCATTTCCAGCCTTCGTTCACACGGTTATACGGATAGAACGTATCAGGTAAGTATGAATATGCCTCGATGTTCGAAGGAGAATTCGGTTTGTCTAGTCTCGCTTTCGTGGTCGGGCTATCATAAAGCAAACCATTTCCGATTTGGCCCGAAATATAATCCAGGTAGTTGCTGTTTCTTTGGCCTGGCTCGGTGATGAGCTTCATCGGCATAAACCAGCTGTTCTCTTTGCCGAAACCGGCATATTTCGTTTGACCGTCAATTCCGAGCGCTCTCGCATAGCTGCCTGCTTTGTCGCCGTCCTTGATGCTCCACTCATTATTAAAGTAATCTTTCAGCTGCTGGGCTTTGGCGAAGTAATTTGCTGCTTCTGCGCTGCTGCCTTTCGCCTCTAGCATATGGGCATATGCAAGGAACGCTTGATACTGCGAACCGATCGCATCGCCAGCTTCAATGATCTTCTCGTCGCTTCTTTCATTGTAGCTTACTGCGCCTGAGAAAATACCGCCGCCCGTGCCCTCCGCGACACCATTGCCGTTCGTATCATGCAGCGTGATGAAATCGGTAACGACCTTCGTATAGAACTCCCATAAGAATGGATCATTCAGGTAGTCTTCGTTTCCTGTCCAAAGATATTGCTTATACGCCTTCTCGACTAGCTCAAACTGTGCAGGCACCTCGCGGACAAAGTTGGTGTCGCTCTTCCAGTCGATCGTATAATTGGAAGCATCAAAGTTATACGCCCAAAGGGTGTACCATTTTCTAGCTTCCGTCATCCCTTTGGCAAAGGTTTGGAACATGCTGTAGTTTTCATTATGAAGTCTGAGTATGCTCGCCCCTGGAGCCTGATGGACGAAGTCTCTGCTATAAAACGCAGTGCGATGCTTATATCCCGCCCAATAAGATGGAATATATTCAAACGGACCTGGCTGACCTCCGCCTTTGCTTACGTTAACCGGTCCAGACTTGCCCGTTTGGACAAATGAAAGCGCCTGACCGATTGCCCATTGGAAATTTTCTTGCAACAAGGCATTTGAGGATTTAAGCCTCACTTGCGGTCCCGTAACAGTAACAGTCGTCGCAGCTTTAAATCCGCCATCTTTCGTTGTCGCCGTTATCGTCGCCTTCCCAAGCGCTACTGCGGTTACCTCGCCTGTGCTGCTTACTGTCGCAATCGCTGGATCGCTTGTGCTCCACTCAACGCCCTTATTCGTCGCATCCGCTGGTGCAATTGTAGCTAACAGCGTTGATTGCTCTCCCTTAACGAGGTTTAATGACGTTTCGCTTAATGTCACGCCCGTTACCGCTTGCGAAACCGTAACAGTCGAAGTTGCCGTAACACCGCCATCTTGTGCGGTAACCGTTATAGTCGCCATGCCCGGCGATACAGCCGTAACTATTCCTGTTTCATCTACTGTCGCAATTAACGGCTCGCTTGAAGTCCAGGTTACCGTTTGATTAGTCGCATCTGACGGAGAAACGGTTGATATCAGCTGCTCTGTACCGTAAACAGACAATGCCACTGTCGGTTTGTTAAGAGCAACGCTTGCAACTGCACCACGCGGTATAATTTTCGCGTCAGCCCAGTCACCGTGATCGCTGTTCGAAGGATTGCTTGCCGGCGTGCCTGCATCATTCAAAACAAGCGTAAGTTCGTTTACACCAACAATATCCAATTCAATTGGAATGCCCGTTGCTGGACCGTTAACCGTGTTAAATGTCGGGCTTTTATAAATTGAAAAACCATCCCCCAGCACTTCAAACCAAAGGGTAGTCGCCGTGCCCTTCTTGTTCTGTACGTCGTCAATGCCGATTACGGCTTTAAACGTACCGTATCCGCCGCCAATATTATATTTAATAATAGAAGTGGCGTTGGCGCCGATCCCTTTCGCGTAAGTTTTGCCGTTAATTTTAATCGGCGTATTTGCATCTTTAATCGCATGATCCTTTAGCGGGGGATGCCCCGCCCAACCGGTTGTTGCGCTAACCCAGTCCAAATCGGATAAGTAAACCGTTGCACTTGCCGGATCAGCAAGCGGACCGCTGACGATCCGATAGGAATAGGATGCAACGCCGCTGTTCGTGTACAGGTCTTTCATAGCAATAGCTTTTACCGTAGTTGATTGGGTAATGTCAATTGCACCTGTATAGCGTGTACTGTTAATCGTTGGCGTATCTCCGTTTGTTGTATAGTAGACGGAAGCGCCTACTGTTTCTGTTGCAAGCGTTACTTGGAACGCTTCATCGTAACGTCCTGCCGCCTTACTCGCTGTTGGCGTGCTTGTTACGGGCAAAACGATTGCATAGTCATACACGACTACATCACTATCTACCCAATCGTTTTTATAGGCAATTGCTTTTACTGTCGTTGTTTGCGCAATTGCGATCGGATTGACATACTTCGTGGTGCTTTTTGTTGGCGTTTTGCCGTCTGTCGTGTAATAGATGTCTGCTCCTGCTGTGGCCGTGCTCAAAGTCATCGAAAAAGGTGCACTGTACGTTGCTGCCTCTTTCGAAGACATGGGCTTCTCAACAATTGGAGCATTAATCGTATAATCATAGGAAGCAACATCACTGTCCAAAATGGTGTCACTCGCCGTAATCAGCTTTAACGTAGCCGATTTTTGAATGATGAACGGACCCGTATAAAGATTGGAATCTCTTGTTGGCGTTGTACCGTCCAAGGTGTAATAGATTTTGGCATTGGCTGTTGGAGTCGATAATGTTGCAGCAATCGTTGTATCATAGGTGCCTGCCGCCCGATCGCTGGAAGGAACTTCCGCTTTATCCGCTGTTCCAGCTGTGCTTGCCTCAGCTTGCGCTGTCGCGCCTACATCAACCGATGTTGTAATGTAGCTTACTTTCACGCCATTAACTGTTTTATGAAGTGCGGGCATGTCGGTTCCGTTAAGCGTAATCGTTGGGAAATTGCCGTAAAAACGTGCTTCCCATGTAAGCGGTTGAGTTCCTTCTTTATTCGCAAGCTCTGTTTTGGTGTTGCCTGTATGAGAAACGCTGAGTTCATTTGCTCCGATTTTCAGAAAATCAACCTTCACATCAGGCACTTCGCTTGAAAGCCTAGGCGCCGTTGCTACCGCATGCTTAGGAGCGTTCGGCTCAATGCCCATTAGCCCTTCAATGACGTTGCCGATGATGGTGTATGAAATTTCCGGATATTCGCCGTTCGTCAATGTGCCAGCGTTAAACTGCTCATGTTTGTTCGGTCTTGTTTCCATGAGGAATTCAAGCCATTTCCAGCCTTCGTTCACACGGTTATACGGATAGAACGTATCTGGCAAATACGTATATGCCTCAACGTTTGAAGGAGAATTCGGTTTGTCTAGTCTCGCTTTCGTGGTCGGACTGTCATAAAGCAATCCATTACCGATTTCGCCCGAAATATAGTCCAGATAGTTGCTGTTTCTTTGGCCTGGCTCGGTGATGAGCTTCATCGGCATAAACCAGCTGTTCTCTTTGCCGAAACCGGCATATTTCGTTTGACCGTCAATTCCGAGCGCTCTCGCATAGCTGCCTGCTTTGTCGCCGTCCTTGATGCTCCACTCATTATTAAAGTAATCTTTCAGCTGCTGGGCTTTGGCGAAGTAATTTGCTGCTTCTGCGCTGCTGCCTTTCGCCTCTAGCATATGGGCATATGCAAGGAACGCTTGATACTGCGAACCGATCGCATCGCCAGCTTCAATGATCTTCTCGTCGCTTCTTTCATTGTAGCTTACTGCGCCTGAGAAAATACCGCCGCCCGTGCCCTCCGCGACACCATTGCCGTTCGTATCATGCAGCGTGATGAAATCGGTTACCGTTTTGGTGTAGAAATCCCATAAGTACGGATCATTAATATAGTCGTCGTTTCCAGTCCAAAGATATTGCTTATACGCCTTCTCGACCAGTTCAAACTGTGCAGGCACCTCACGGACAAAGTTGGTGTCGCTCCGCCAGTCGATCGTGTAATTAGATGCGTCAAAGTTATACGCCCAAAGGGTGTACCATTTTCTAGCTTCCGTCATCCCTTTGGCAAAGGTTTGGAACATGCTGAAGTTCTCATTGTGAAGTCCAAGTATGCTCGCCCCTGGCGCTTGATGGACGAAGTCTCTGCTATAAAACGCAGTACGATGCTTATATCCCGCCCAATACGATGGGATATATGTAAACGGACCTGGTTGACCTCCGGTTTTATTTACGTTAACCGGTCCAGTCTTGCCCGTTTGGACAAACTCAAGTGCCTGGCCAGTTGCCCATTTAAAATTATCCTCTAGCAGCGTATTAGATGATTTCAACGTGACTAGCCCATCATAAACGGACTCATAAACGGATGCGGCAACGGTTTCAGAACCTGGTTCTTCAGATTGTGCATGAACTGTTGCGGCAGGCCAAATGGCTGCTGGAAATAGCGATGTCGTCAACATGAAGAACAACAATAGCATACTTACAATCCTTTTTCTCGATCTTGACAAATTGAACCCTCCTTTTGTTTTTTCAGAGTACAGACGTACCTCTATGAAAATCATACTTGCTTTGAAAGCGTTTCGAAACGCTGCTAATCTACGATGTAAGCGCTCTTTTCTACAATCTCAGCTGGCATTTAGTATGATTCTACTAATAACTAGGAGATTCATTTTCCCTGCTTTTCTGGTTTAACCTCCTGATTTTGAGATTTGAAATTCAATCCCTCAAAGCAAAATAAAACCCCGACCGCGTACGGTCAGGGCTTTGATCTCGACATTTTTACAAGCGCTATTCATTTGCTTTCTTCAGCTCCACAAGCACAACCTCCGGCCGATTAAACAGCCGCTGGGGAATAATGCTGTTGCCGAGCCCACGACTAACAATCATCGTTGAGCCGCCCTCCGTATATTTGCCTCCGTCGTATTTGGGCAGGAAGCCTTGCCCTGGCGCAACCAGTCCGCCTATGAAAGGCAATCGAACCTGTCCGCCATGGGCATGGCCGGAGAAGGTTATATCGATTTGGTTTTGTACATAGACAGAGAATAATTCCGGCCGGTGTGACAGCAAAATCGTATAGGCGTCCTTGGATCGATCTACGTCTTTAAATGCAGCCCCCAAATGCGCGTTCATCTTATCGACATCGCCATCCGCTTCATGATTAAAGGTCGGATCATCTACGCCGGCAATCCGAATCGCACCGTCGCCGAGCTTAACGAGCTCGCTTGCGTTGCGCATGACATGAACGCCCAGCTCCCTTAGCCCCTTTGCCAATAAGGGGAATCTAGATCCCCATTCATGATTGCCGGTTACATAATACACGGGGGCTATTTCGGTCATTTTGCGCATCAGCATTAGACTGATTTCCTCGTTGTAGCGTCTGCTATCCACCAAATCGCCTGTCATTACAATGAGATCGGGCTTCAGCTTTTTTACTTTGCGGGTAATCGTGCTCTGGTCCTTGCCGAAGGATTTGCTGTGCAGGTCCGTCAGATGAACGATGCGATAGGAGTCAAATCCGTCAGGCAGCTTAGCAGAGCTCAGCTGGTACTTCGTAATACCGATGGCATTGTTCTCAAAATAGAGGAAAACGATCACAGCGATAATAGCCAAAGGAATGATGGTGAACAAACGTTTTTTTGTCATTCGCATAACAGCAATCTCCTTACCTTTCTTTTACTTCGCCCTTTGCTTCGATAAGTTCCATGATTGCCACTTGCTGCTTTGCTGGGCTTGGCGCTGAAGCGTATCTATGGCCTCGCTCAGCCCCGCTAGCTTCGGATGCTTCGCTTGCAGCTTAAGCAGCTCGGGCGCAGCGTCCGTTGACAACGTGCCGAGATAAGCGATGTCGATATTCCCGCTCCTCTCGAAGCGATCGATATTTTGGGCAGCGATGCGCGCATCCAAATTGAGATAATTCATTATGACAAAAGCGATGATAGACACGCAAATATAAGCTTTGCCCATCGAGAAATGCTCCTTCCAAATGCGAAGCAAGGCAATCGCGAACAGCACGCCCAAATACAGCATAAAGCCATGTACCAATAATCTCGTTTCCGTGAAGCCGTACGCCTCCTCATATAACGACAAGCGGCTATAAGCCGATACAAGCATAACGATCGTACAGCCGATTAAAACGGTCAGCGCAAGCTTGCGAACCCATTCCGCAGCAGCGCTTGTGCGCCGAATGATATGGAGTCCGCACAAAAGCAGCACCACGTTGATCAGTGCGACCAAAATTAATTCCGCGAAGCCTCTGCGCGCATACTCGGCGTATGCTGCTCCATCTGGCAGCATGCCACCAGCAGCACCGAACAAATACGAGAACTGAATGGCGACAAACAGCACATATACAAGATTGATGCTGATGAGCAGCGTGCACGCCGTTATCGGATCTAGCTCGATACGTTCGTTTTGCTTAAGAGCGGCTGCTTGCGGATCTGCTGCAGGCCCGCTCGCCTTTTCCGATAATTTGCTGAATAGCAGACCCCAAATGTAACAAAAAGCATAAAAAGCAAAAAAGGCGGCTACAATGATTCGCCAAATGCCGTCTCCTATAGAGAAGCGGCTGAATACGTCCGGAATTTCAATCAGCCACGATAAAAATATTTCATCAGCCGAAGCCAGCAAGGAGACAACAACGATCAGAATAGGCGCAGAGAGGAGCAAGCCAATCGCTATTTTGCCAAACTTGCTCTTCTTAAACGCGATGCTCTCCTTCCCTCTTATTCGATCATTTAACAGGGTGAACGGTACGCTTATAAATGCCAATGGCTTCACAAGAGCTAGAAATAAAAGCTCTACATAAAACACGCCTCGGTACCAAGGCTTCGTGCTGCTTCTCGTCATGAGCACCGTCTGCGACACTATTAACGCATATAAAGCAAACATATTCAGCTGCCGAAATAAGTTGTTTGCATAAAGGGCATAGGTTAACGCAAGCAGAAAAATCGGAATGAACAGCAGCCAGCCAGATCTTGCTTGCCCCTGCCATTTCTCGAAGCCGCCCAATCTTCCTTTGATGGAATAAAAGAAAAGACCATAAAATCCAAGGATAAACACCATAACAGATATGCCGGCAGGCGCTCCAACAAATAAATATTGACTAACCAAGCCGAATAAGAGGGCAAAAACAAGCATTTTTTCATACCTTTTTTGCCATGGCGCCGGATCTCTCATGTCATTCATTCCAACTTCACACTCCATTTGTTAATTTCCTCCTTTTATTGTAACCTAGAAAACAAGAACAAAAAGTGTAAGTTATAATTGGAAAATTTCATATTTTAGAATAGGAGTATTTTGCATGAAAATACGTCGACATTACTTGGCGCTAAGGCGTTCCTATCCGAATATACAAGAGAATTTCTCCTTTGAAGCCACTACGCAGGAGCTTGCAAATTTGCTCGATTGCACACATCGAAATATGGTTCTTTTATTAAAGCGAATGCAGCAGGAGGAGTGGCTGACTTGGGAGCCAAAAAGAGGGCGGGGCAACCGTTCGACGCTAACTTTCCTTATCAGCAAGGAGCAAATCGCGCTGCTGGAAGCGCAGGAAATGATGCAAAAACAAGATCTGCATGCCGCGCTCGGGCTTCTGAAGCAGGTTGAGGATTCACCTCTGCTGCGCGATCAATTTCAAGATTGGCTGTCCGACCAATTCGGCTTTCATTCCGAAGTGCAGGGCAAGCGGCGGACCGATATTTTGCGCTTTCCGCTGCAGCAAACGATTTATTCACTCGACCCGGCATACATCCATTACACGGGCGAGTCCCATCTCGTCAACCAGATCTTTGATGGGCTTGTTCGCATCGATCCGAAGGGCGAGCATATTTTGCCGCAGCTGGCGCATGCTTGGGAGGTTGATGAAACGCGAACGAGGTGGACGTTCTATTTGCGCAAAGGCGTTCTGTTTCATCATGGCCGCGAGCTGGATTCATCCGATGTCAAATATTCGCTGGAGCGGCTTAAACGGCTGGCACCGCTTGGTCTCTACAGCTGGGTCTACTCCGATATCGTTGCAATGGATACGCCGGATGACACCACGATTCGCATTCAATTATCCGAGCGCAACGAAGCCTTTCTCGCTTTCCTCACGACCAATCGCGCATCGATCGTCCCTCAGGATGCATGCATGGCGGCAGGAGAGCAATTCGGCGAGAAGCCCGTTGGCACAGGTCCTTTTCGATTTATGGGAAATGAGCAGGGTGTTTGGATACTAGAGGCTTTTGCTCCTTATTTTCAAGGAAGGGCCTTTCTCGATCGGGTTGAGGTATGGACGATTGCCGAGGAGGAGGCGCGTGAGAAGCACGCTGAGCAGCAATCGTTTCAGGTTATGCACAACGCGAGATTATCGGAGCATGCAGCCGAACGGTGGCAGCAGGTTAGGCAATCGGGAATGACCTGCAAGTTCATAACTGTAAATGAGCAGAAGGACGGCTTGCTGGCTAACCCGGCTATTCGAGCGGCAATTGATCTCGCTACACAGCGTACCGAGCTTCTAAAGCTGCTATCTGGAGATGTAATAGAAGGCGTGAACAGCTTTTGGCCGGATAAAGCGCAGAAACTGCCGGAGGACGCTGACTGTGACTGGAGCTTCATCAAGCAAGCTCTTGCAAGCTCAGGCTATAACGGCGAGACGCTAGTACTTGCCACTATTCCGCAATATGCGGCGGATGCGGAGATCATTCGGCAGGTTTGTGCGAGGTCTGGCATTTCACTGCGCATTAATCTGATCCCTGCCGAGCAATTTAAAGGGACAGCGCGCATGTCAGCCGATTTGCTGCTCTTTGCGATCATGCTGGACGAGCATCGCGAGCTCAGGCTTATTGATTTGTACAAAAGCATGCAGCAGCATGCGCTGCCGGATGTTCATGATAGACTGGAGCGCAGCATCCGAAGGCTTCTGGGCGAGCCTGACCGCTCGCTTCGAGAGGGGATATTTTTAGACATTGAAGCAGAGCTTAAAGAGAGGCACAGCCTGCTGTTCCTCTACTGTAAGCATCTAAAAACCGCATTCCATCCATCGGTACGGGGAATATCGCTCGAATCGCTCGGTTGGGTACGGTTTCGAGATATTTGGTTTACGTAGACGGATATTAGAATAAAGCGAGGTTATCGAAATGGGACAAGAAAATGCGAAGGATCATACGCAGCGCTTATTTATTGCCATACCTGTACCGGAGCCTATCTCAAAGAAGCTGGAAAACTGGACACTTGTCCATAAAGAAAGGCTTTCCTTCCGAAAATGGACCCATCCGCGCGATTACCATATTACGCTTCAATTTCTAGGCGACACAACAGCTGCCCAGCGCGATGCGCTGCAAGCCGCTCTGCGTGATGTAAAGGCAAAGCCCCTCACTTTAGTATTGAATGGAGCAGGCACCTTTGGCCCGGCCAAATCGCCACGGGTGCTTTGGGCAGCAATTGCAGGACACCTTGAAGGATTAAACAACCTTCACGTGGAGGTAATCAAGGCAACGCGAACGGTCGGGTTCGTGCCGGAGGATCGTCCCTACTCGCCGCATATCACCTTGGCCAGGGGATTTGCGGGAGGCACGGAAATGTCAAATGAGTCGACAGCCTCCGCTCCCTCTTCGCTTGAATGGAAAGCCGACCGTTTCGTCCTTATGCGTACCCATATGCACGCAGCACCGATGTATGAGATCATCGGCGAATATCCGTTAGCCGAGCATTAGAAACGGCAACATCACATCGCTTATGTCTTCTTGCTGTCATCTTTTTTGAACAATGTGATGACCGTCAGCAGCAGCAAAGGAACGACAAACGCAGCAAACGCCCATACGGGATGGACAGTTGAGACAATTTGGCTCCATTCTGCTGCTCCGTCAAAGCTGTTGAGTCCCATCAGAAAGCCGATTAAAGCCAAAGGCATGACGATCGTTCGGCTGTCTTGCAAACCAACCAGCTTGCTTATATATAAGCTCATTACGTACAAGGTTATGGACGTTTTCATATAGGAGCCTAAAATAAGCGACATACCTATAATCGATTCCACTCTTTGTATAATTTCCTGAAACTCGACTACGCGCGCCAAAGAAAACAAAACGTAAGGCTTCTCCCCGGCAAACGGCCCGAAAATCATAATGGCGCTTACCGTAGATGCGCACAGGATTAGAATATTAATACCTAGCGTAATAAACAACGTTCTGGGCATTTTGCCTAACGAGGTCTTCTTGACGAACGGCAGCAGCATCGAGAACAAAAAGACCTCAGCAAAAGGAAAACCAAACGTAAAATATGCCCCATGCAGCACCGGCTTGATTCCTTTCGGCAAAACGGGCAGCAGGAACGAAGGATTATAATCGGGGAGCGCGATCACTAAAACGACCAGCACGCATAAGGCGGTCAAAATCATGGTCAACGTGAACATTCTCGCCATGACTTCAAGACCGGCAAAGGCGGTTGCGGCCGATACAATGAATATAAGCAGCGTAAACACGTACATCGGCGTTTCCCTTAGCATGGAACTCACCATAAATAAACCGACATCGATCACCATCGCCGATTGCATCTGGAGTAAAAAAGATATGGTCAATACGGAGAAGATGGTTGTAAGCGTCGTTCCGATTAACTTGCGGCTGTATTCTACGAAAGTCAGGTCAGGATAACGGCGATGCAGGAATAAGATGCAGCTTAAGAGCAGAAAGCCCATCCCGCCGGACAACAATAGGGAGATCCATGCTCCGTTATCGGCTTTGCCAATGAGCGGTCCTGGGACATTGATGATGGAGGAGCCGGTCATAAAAACGAAAAACAGCACGCCCATTTGAAAAGGATTAACGGTTTGCTTTTCTATGCTGCTCCCTCCTTACCCTTTCGAAATTATCATTTGTTTACATTTAAGAAATCGTCGATCTCTTTGGATACCCCTCCGAAAACAGGCTTTATCATATCATTAAAGTCTAACCAGTTTTTATTTAAAGCGTAATCCATGCCTAAATACAAACCAATCAGGAGCAATAAAAAATATACAGCCTTTTCACGCTTTTTGATTTTGTTTCGAAAAACAAACCAATAGTGGAGCAGCATGCCGCCGAAAATAACCATTAGGACAACTATTCGCTCAGCCATATCGAACCCTCATCTCCTTGCTTAGTTAGCAGGTTTGCTGGAAATGGTCCCGTTTGTGACGAGTCTCAATTTTGCTTGAACGTCAAAAGAAGCTTCAGCAAATTGCTTACCCCAATCCCCTTTCATACGTTCCCACTTCCGGGGATTCGTTCTGTACACGTGATTGCCCACATCAATGACGTCTATTTGGTTTGCCTGAAGGAACTTTATCGTAAGCCGCACTTGTTCCTTCAATTTTTCTTCGACACGCTTAATAAATGCTTCTTCATCCTTCAGGCTGCTGATCGTGCTGCACGAAAGCTCACCGATCGCTATGTCTCCTTCGATTTTGCTTTTTATAGTCAACTTGTCTCCCTTGAATACCGGCTTTACCCGGACCTGCATGGCAAGAATCTCGGACGTTTCATTCTCTCCCTTCCTGCCGGGGCATGAAATTTCGATCACGCCGGATTTATAAGCATTGCGAAGGACGAGCAGTCCCTCCACTCTTTTCGAAGGCAAAATGACTTTCATCTTCCCGTCTTTGAGGAGAGCAAGGCCAGCTGCGGCAAACATATCGTTAGATTGTTTATCCTCATATACATAAGACACGACGGCATCGGAATTGGCGCTTTTAAGCTGCAGCAGCAAATGAAGCAGCGAAATATCCATCGTTTTGGATGCGGTGTTATAGGCGGATTCACTCGCTCGCAAAAACTGCTGTGCAGAGGTCTGCTCGATCAACGGCTGCTTCATTAGCAGCTTGCTGGCCGAGCCCTTAGCGATCATTAGGGAAACGCTGCTTCTTGGCTCATGATCGCGGTAAAAAAGGTCCAGCAGGTTGCCAACGTTGACCTTCCTCGCCAGCTTTTCTCCAACAATAATGACACGCAAATGGCTCCATTGCGCTTTTCTTCCTAAATGAATGGGAATATCCCTTATCGCCTCC
Organism: Paenibacillus sp. PL91; assembly: GCF_012935325.2. Taxonomy (GTDB): domain Bacteria; phylum Bacillota; class Bacilli; order Paenibacillales; family Paenibacillaceae; genus Pristimantibacillus. The sequence continues at coordinate 170,621 of NZ_JABBYG020000012.1, read as the reverse complement.
ATGACGGACTGGTCAGTTGTCTTAATATGTATGCTGGAAGGACCGGTTGTCGCGGATGATACGCTTTGCGCTGAAGTCGGACGGTAGATTTGCGTAAGCATCTCGATATCTCCGTTTTTCCCTTGATCCAGCGCGACTCCCATTACGAAACCGCGTTCCGTCAGCTCGTATTTGCTCCAACATCCGGGGAGGATTAGAAATACCGCCGTCAGGATGAGAAGAAGCATCCCTTTTTTTATCATTTCTCATTCCTCATTCTTTCCGCATATTGCTTTGCTAACCGTTACTTGGCCGTTTTATGCTTATGATGGTTTATTGAGAAACGAAGCAGCGTTTTTAGCGGAATTCTGATGATGAAGCCGCCGAAAAATAGCCGCGCTTATCATAAACGGAAATCGCAATAGCGATGATGAAAGCAATGATTCGAAGCCAATCAACGGAACCCTCAATATATCCGTATTTATTTACATTATTCCCCTAAAATCGTCTCTCACTCCAATGCCGTTAAATAAAAAAGAGCCGTAAAGAAGCGGAATTGAATCCGCTAATACGCTCTCGGCTAGTAAATATGACAGGAAATATTGTGGGAAATCAGCTATTCTCAACAATAGCCGGCCATTTTAACATACTGGGCACGCTACAACAAGAAAAAAATTATTCATACGTTTTGGGGCCGCTTCGCAAAATAGGAATAAAAGCCGCATTGCAGCTAGCTTATTCCAGCCTTTTAGTATGCTGGAAGCGATTACGTTCCAATTTTTTCAGGTTTTTTCCTCTGTAAAGTAAACTTATAATACGGATGAGACTAACACAGAGGAGAGATCATATGAATACAGGAATCAAAAGAAAAATCGCAATCTTGATGTTAGCCGTCAGCTTGCCAGCAACATCGTTATTACAAGTACAGGACGTCGATGCCGCATCCGTATCCGCAAAAAGAAATAAGCTTGTTCAAACCGCAATTGGCTTAACCAACAAGGTAGATTATGTACATTGGACAAAGAGACAAGAAACAAGGGCACCATACAAAACGGATTGCTCAGGCTTCACATATCTTGCTTATAGACTTGCAAATGTTGGTGTGAAACTTGTCAACAGAGATGATGACGCTCAAGCAAAAGTTGGTCAAAAGGTATCATGGGGCAAGTTTGAAAAAGGCGATTTGATATTCACTTGGAACGGTGGCTCCAAGAACAAGAAAGATGTCGGCCACGTCGGAATCTACATCGGCAATGGCAAAATGATTCATAATGCCAGTGCCAAAAACGATGTTATCGTATCCAACATCTATAAAAGCAGCTATTACAAAGATAGATTTATCGTAGCAAGACGTGTAATCAAGTAGCGGCACATTGCCGAAAGTAAGCGCTATCATGAATGTGGACAAACCAATTCCTATGACTCGGAATTTAACATTAAACGATCACCCTACTAACCCGCAGCGCGGGATGGAAGGGTGATCTTTTTCTATCTGGCTAACATGAAATGGCTACAACACTTTTAACTCAGGAGCATCTGAGCTTCGCTTAATATGGTGCTTGACATGCTCATACATTTTTCTCATTCTAGTCAGCTCATTACTATTTCCATTTGCTTGTTTTTTCAATTCTTCCTTCAAATTCAGTACCCGAAATACACTCCTGTCTCCTGATTTGGTGATCCTCACCCAGGTAGGAATAAAATCTGCACTCATGATTTGGGTCGTGCCGTCATCATGTTTCCTAATTTTGAGTCTTGTAATGAGACCCGTTAGTGTGTGATCATTTCTATATAACCGTGTGGATATAAAATTACCCAAGGAATAAATGGCAAACCTTTGCTTATTCTCGCCTGTATGGTCCTTAACCTTATAAAATAAAGCGGGCTGGATGACATGGGAATGCGCCCCTAGAATAATATCCGCTCCGTTTTTGAATAATAATGGGACGAGGTTCTTTTGCTGATCATTTGGGAACATGCCGTATTCTCTTCCGAAATGCATACATACAATAACAAGATCTACCGCTCGCGATTTCAGCTTCTTAATATCCGCAACAATTTTATTTGGTGAAATCAAATTGACAGCCCAGGATTGGCCTTCGGGCACTGGAATTTGATTCGTCGTTTTCGTATAGGCCAAGACGCCGATCTTAATTCCTTTCACATCTTTAATTAAAAATTGCTGCGAATCACTATGTGATCGAAACGTTCCTGTATGAGCAAGGCCATGGGAATCCAGCACCTTTAATGTCCGTTTGAGACCGTTAATTCCGCAATCCATACAATGATTGTTTGCAGTGGAAAGCACGTCAAAGCCAAGGTTTTTTAACGTGCCGGCGAACTGGTCTGGGCAATTGAACATGGGCCAATTGGTTTTAGGATGCCTTTTCACAACGGAGTATACGTTATCACTCGTTTTTCCGCCAAAGTTCGTTTCAAGATTGCCAATCGTAAAATCTGCATTGCGCAAGTGAGGGGCGACTTGTTCAAATAGCTTATCAAAATCGTAGCCTCTTTCACCGGAAACCTTGACGGAGTTAATAATCCTCGTTTTGATGAGGAAGTCTCCGACCGCGGCGATCGTAATGTCCGTACTCATGATTCATCTCCGTTCTCTAAATCTTTAATGAACTCTCGAACTAGCGCGGAGCCACACCATATCATATGATCCGGGCACTAGTCCCGCATTGGATATTCGCCTATATTGCCATTTCAATTATGAAATAGAAAAAAGGCATGAGCGTCTGTTGCGAGGCCTACTGCTGAAAAATCACAGTCTGCTCTTAACATAACGCTCACACCTATAAGTTTAAAATGGCCGACTACCCAGTAACTACTTTCGTGTAAGTACTGTTTGTCGTTATGTATACGTTTTTGCCATCTACTTTCACTTGATACCAATAACTATTAACTTCCTTAACGAGCTCCGCTTTCTGTCCGAGCTCCAGCCTACCTACCGTGCTTGAGCTTTGTTTGGCTGCCGCTTTCAGAGATACCCAGCCATTTTTCGTTACCACATACTTTTTCTGTGATTGTTGATCATCCGGCTTTGAAGTTGCCGGCGGCTTCGGCGTCGGTTGCGGTGTTGGCTGCGGTGTAGATGTACTTCCATTTGGCCAGGCAGCAATCTTCTTCTGCGGCGGAAGCACATAGGACTGCGGTATGACTGGCGCTTTTGCCGTTTTACCCGCCATTCCACTTAAGGCTGCACTAGGCAATACCCGTCTCGCGGAATGGAATTTCTCGCCCCACCAATAAGACCAGCTGTCAACCGTTCCAAGTGCCGTAGGGTTGCCATCACCTCTTGTTCCGATGACGACGGGCTGGCCTTCTCGGTTAGTTCCCATATAGATGGCGACGTGAGAGATGTGATCGCTCTGCTGCCAAGTCAGAATATCCCCAATTCGAAGGTTTTGGATGCCTGTCAGCTGCCATTTGCCATTTACCTTTTTCTTGCCAACGCCAGCAACCTTCGTTCCAACGGAGTCATAATTTCTCGATGTTTCTGTAATATTATAGCCGAAGTCGCCATAAACAAGGCTAGTAAACCCCGAGCAATCCTCGTAACCATACTTCCCGTAGGCTTTCGAGCCATGTCCATAAATAAAGTAACCGTTCTCCATATACCATATCGCGCGCTCCACAACTTGATAAGCAAGCGTACCTTTTTGGCTTGCATACTTGCTGCGGAAGTCTGCTACATTATACAATTCGTCTTTTACATAGCTATCAGCTTTAATATACTTATTATATTTAGCCACAGCTTCGGATGTAGAAAAATTAGTAGCAGCGAAAGCCATTCCAGTCGTGCTTAAAGACAATGCTAAGGTCAAGCCAATAATCTTTTTCTTCATAGATCTACCAACTCCTTATATGTGATGTATTCCTATAATAGCAAGTTTTACTAATCAATTTCGCTGGTACATATATCCAAGCATGGGTAAGCTTCAATCTTTTACCATAAATAAAGCCCCCTCCAGCCTGCACAAGTGCGGCTGAAGGGGGCTCAAGTTCATTTTTTTTCAAGCAAATTTCGGGCATAATGAAAGGGAATATGAAGGCATTGTTCCCAAGCTTTTTTCCCATATAATCGCTTAATTATCATTTTCCCCGGTTTAATATTGATCTCGATTAGCCAAAGCTTTCCGCTACGATCTACAGCGAGATCGATCCCAAGCTCAGACAAGCGAGAGTTGTATGATTTTTCCACAAAATCCGGAATATATTCCGCTACCTCAACAATCGATTTCGTGAGCGCTTCCCCCTCCTCGCTGCCCTGCTCGCCCTCCAGATATTCAGCTACTTTATAGGCGTCGCCTCCACTCTTAATGTTTGAGGTGATTTTGTTCTTCATGCCTTCTCGGACGGCCATGCCTGTCATTACCCATTCTCCGTCATCCTTCTTCTGCATGAGCGCGCGTATGTCGTACACTTTCCCGTTTTTGTTTCTAATATCAATCCACTTTTGCATCAAATGCCTGCCGCTTTTCAAAACGCCTCTAATGTAGGAATCCAGTCTGTCGATTGGCAAGCTCTGCTTGCCTGCGCCATCTCTTTGGACCACAAAACGTTCCTTCTCCAGCGTTACCTTTATAATCCCGCGTCCGCCCCATCCGTTGATCGGCTTCACCATTATGATTTCATGCTTTTTCAAAAATTGAATGAATTGCTGCGAGCTATTTATTTTTTCGGTTGGCAATAAGTGCGGCTTAAGAACCGAGGAGCCGACCAAATGGCTTTGAATTTTGCATTTGTTGCCTAAGCCGTAGCCGGTAAAGCGCAGCTGCTTGCTCTTCTTTACAAGACTCGCTCTTCCCTCCAGCGCTGGAGGATAAAAACCGATGTCCATATTGATTTTAGGATAAGGAACCGTTTTTCGGGTCCAGCCTCCGCTTTGATACACGCAGCCGTGGATCTGCCTCTTCTGCAGATTCACATCCTTTGGGGTGTAAATTATGACTCCCTCAAATTTCTCGGCAATCGCCGACCGTGCATGGCGGGTAAAGTTTTCCGGGCGCATAATTCGGTGTGTCATAATGCCTAAAATATTATTCATATTTGTTTTCTCCGATCTTTTTCGTCTGCAAGGCTCTCGCAAGCTTGGAACCGTTTAATATCCTATGCGCAAAGACATTCGTCCCGCCTTGGATAATCGCCTAAATTATGAATAATATTGCGGGCAGGTACTCTTTGATTAATACCGGAATAACATGAATAACGTCGATCGCAGCTTATTTCATGACGTGAACAGCTGTTAACAAGCGGAGGAGATTCCAAAGTGAAAGCTAGATTGATTAAATATCCTGGGAGGAAATGGCTGAAGCACGAATCACTCTGGGGCGAGCCGGAACTCCGTAAATATTTGCCCGAAACAGAGCTTTTTACCCCGGAAGCTTTTATTCAAATGATTGAAAAACATGCCGTCCTTTTTATCAAACCTGATGTGGGCATGCAGGGACAAGGCATTATGAAAGTTGCCCGTGAGGGAGAAAACTATGTCATCCGAACGGCATCGCAAAAGATGGCATACCGCAGCGTAAAGAAAGCTTCTTTAAAGCTGAAGCAAATGATCGGTGAAGAGAGATATCTCGTACAGCAAGGGATCGATTTAATTAGAATCGACGGCAAACCGATCGATTTCCGAGCTTTATTGCATCTTAGGCCAAGCGGAAAATGGAGGTTCTTCGGCATTATGGGGAAGATAGCGGCTCCGAACCGTTTTGTGACGAATCACAGCAGCGGCGGACGGGCGATACGGCTGTATCAAGCTCTTCAAGTGACGAAAGAAGAAGGGGCAGAATGGGATGAGCGGATCAAAATAATGTCTGGCTTAATCGCCCATGCCATGAAGCGGCATTTTCCGAAAATAACAGAGCTGGGCTTAGATATCGCCATCGATACGAATGAACAAATTTGGCTCCTCGAAGCGAACACGAGACCTCAATTTCAACTTTTCAGATATCACTCAGACCCGCGCTTGTTTGCGCAAATCGCCTCTTCTGTTCGCACGATCAGAAATAACTCTGTTTAAATAAGGGCGGGATGCAGAGGAGACGATCAGCTCGGCGAATGGCCGCTTGCTCGGTCCCGCTTCCTACAAGCCCTAACCGTTAGTGCGACAAGTCAGTGCTGGGAAGGAGTTCGCATGAATCTAACAAAGGTAACGCTGCAAATACAAAATTCCAGCAACTCGTCAGATGAATCGACCCTCATGCTCAGCGAAGAAATCGGAAAAAATTGGACGATCCCCTTTCACGAGCCTTTGAATCTATGCTTCGGATCAGCCAGCCATCAGGTAACGGTCGAACCATCGTCACAGGACAGCGTATTGCTCGTAAGTGCGGCGCTTGCTTCTAAATGGGGACTCGCTCATGACGACGAGCTGCGCCTTCAATATGAACCCGTTTCGGAAACGATTCAGATCGGGCCGCTTATCGGCGTAATCGTTAGCCGTATCAATAGAAAAGCGCCTTATAAGCCGTTCGGCGTCAATACGTCTTTTTGCCGAGAGCTAAGCGATGCATGCAAGCTTGAAAGCTCTGTCGTCTTTTTTTTCACGCAGGAGGATGTGCAGAAGCAGACCGATAGCATCAAGGGCTGGGTCTATACGAATAAATGGGTTTCAAGACGCTTTCCCATTCCCAAGGTGATCTATAACCGCATTACTTCCCGCAAGCTGGAGCGCAGGGCAAGCTTCCAGCAGTTTGTCAAATACGCTAAAGCTCGCCATAACGTAGTATTTTTCAATGAAAAATACTTAAACAAAATAGAAGTCTTCCATGCGCTTAAAAAAGAGCCCGAGCTGCATGTTTATCTTCCGGAATCCCATCTGCTCCGCAATTTCCAGGCTCTAAAAACGATGTGCAATAAGTATGACGTCGTCTTTCTAAAACCGACAACCGGAAGCTTGGGCATTGGCATCATTCGTATCCACCGAAATGCTAATCAGACGTACACCTGCCATTTCAACCATTTGAGCGGCGTTCGAACGCAAACGTACATGAGCATAGAGAAATTGTTTCATGCCATCTCGAGCAAAGTGAGAAAAAGCCGCTATCAGATTCAGCGAGGGCTCAGGCTTTTAACGGTAGCCGGCAGGCCAGTCGACTTCCGGGCACTGGTACAGCGCGGTGAAACCGGCCAATGGAGCATCACCTCTATCGTCGCAAGAATAGCCGGCAATGAGCAATTCGTGTCCAATCTAGCCCGCGGCGGAACAATAACGACCGTCAGGGCCGCTCTTGCACGTTCAAATGCCTCCGCAGCAGTTGGCGGTTTATCGAAGCTTCGGCGGGCCGCACTTCATATAGCCAAAGGCATCGAAAACCGAATGGCGGGGCATTTTGCCGAGCTAGGCATTGATTTGGCGCTTGATTCGAGAGGCCAAGTATGGCTGATCGAGGTCAACTCCAAACCGTCGAAGGACGATACTGCTCCGCTGTCCACCGAAAATAAAATTAGGCCGTCCGTGAAAAAGTTTGTGCAATATGCTCATTACTCTTCCAGCCTCAAAGAATAGCTGTCCACGCAAAAAAAGCCCAATTGCGCAAGCCAAGATGGTCGCCTTTGCAGTAAGGCGCCTATCTTGGCGGGGCAGAGCTTTTAGCATTGGATAAGCCTTTCCCGCTTAGGGCAATCGGTATAGGGCAAAAGGCTCGCCATGGCGGAACGGACTACTGAGTGTATCCAGCTTCATTTGAGTCTCCGTATCCAGCTGAAGAGCAACGCTCTTTACGTTTTCTACAAGCTGCTCTACTCGCGCAGCCCCTACGATAACCGTAGAAATGACAGGCTGCTGCATCAGCCAAGCCAGCGACAGCACGCTTGAAGTACAGCCTAGTTCATTACTGAGCTTGCTGACCTCTTCGCCGAGTGCTAGGGTCTTGTCGTTCAGAAACCTGCCGAAATTCGGATCGGTCTGCGCCCTTGAGCCTTCTGGCGCTCTATTTGAGGCGCTGTACTTGCCCGACAAAATACCGCCTGCCAGCGGAAAGTAAGGAATGATGCCCACCCCTTGATCCAGACACATCGGGACAAGCTCCGTCTCTGGCGTTCGGTCAGCGAGCGAATAGCTTACTTGTGTCGATACGAACCGGTTCAGCCCAAGCCGTTCGCTGATCCCTATCGCTTTCATGAGCTCCCACGCGAAATAGTTGGACGCGCCGATATAGCGAACCTTACCTGAGCGAACCATATCCTCAAGCGCCCGCAGCGTTTCTTCAAGCGGTGTTGCGGGATCAAAGGTATGAATCTGATAGAGATCGACATAGTCTGTTTTCAGACGCTTCAGGCTGCTCTCCAGCTCCGCCATCAAATGATACCTGGACGAGCCTCGCTCATTGATGCCCGCTCCGCGGACTAGCCCGGCTTTGGTCGCCAGCACGACATTGTGGCGGCTTCCCTCCAGCACCTTCCCGATTATTTTCTCGGACTCGGTGCCCGCATATATGTTTGCCGTATCTATGAAATTGATTCCGTTATCCAATGCATGATGAATGATCTGCTTGGATGTCTCATAATCAGCCCGCTTGCCGAATGCGTTTGTCCCCAATCCGAGAATGGAAACGTGAAGGCCGCTATGGCCCAGACGCCTGTATTGCATGTTGATCAGCTCCTTATTTTTCTTATACAAGCTTACTTCTCTCCCTATTATAACCTCAGTTCAACTACTGGAATATTTATCCCTTTCATTTAATTGAAAATTTAACCGATATATGTAGTTGACCGTAGTTGACCAATAAGAATATGGAATAGGGGATTTCGAACATCATGATCATGCAAAAAGGGCTGTTCAATAAGGTGAGAAACATTTCTTTGAGGGTTAAGCTTCCTGTATTAATAAGTCTGTTAGTCGTAATCGTCTTATTCGCAACGGCTATAGCTATGTACATGTTCTCGTCGGATTTGCTGCTTAGAAAAAGCAAGGATGAAATTAACGCGAATGCAGACCGTATTGCCGAAGGATTGATGACGGCCATGCAACTGCAAGAGCAGTCATCCTTTCTAGCATCTGATCATAATACCTATCGTGATCTATTGATCCTTCGTAAAGCAGGCACTTTGTCTGATGCAGCGTTTTTCGCTTCGTCGAATGAGCTATTTGCAAAAGCAAACTCAACTATTTTGCATAGCTTTGAGGGCACACACGGAAATGAGTCGTTCCTGCTTCTCGATCATAAAGGCATTATCGTATCGGGAACGAATACGGAAAACATCGGCCAATCACGCGCTGACCGCGAGTACTTTACTGAAGCGATGAAAGGCAAAAGCTTTATATCGGATGCCATCCTATCCAAGAGCAGCGGAAAAATATTACTTGCTTTCTCGCATCCCATTAAAGACGAAAATGGACAAACCATCGGCGTCTTTGCAACCACTGTAGACAGTAAGTTTTTTGTGGACAAGCTAGGCGCCATCAAAATTAACGGCCAAGGGAAAATTGAAATACTGAGCCGCGGCGGTATTATTCTTTATAATTCGATAGACCCTTCCAAGCATGGAGAAAGCATCGGCGATAGTCCAGAAACGAAAGCTTTTTTAGCGGACAAGGCTGCCTTGGAAATTAAATTACTGACCACTGAGCTTGGCAACGACTACCTTAGAATTAATAAAATCCCTAATTCCGACCTTATCGTTTCTGTTGTTGATTCCTATGAGGACATCAAACGTCCGATCCAAGATATGTTTCAAAAAATGCTGTACATTACAGCTATAGCTCTTATTGTCGCAGTTGGCTTCGGGCTCATTCTTTCAAGATACATTACAAATCCGATTGCTCAATTAACGATGCTCTTTAAACAGCTAGCATCCGGAGATCTGACGGTAGCGGCAAACGGGAAATATGATAGTGAGTTCAAGGATTTGGCTGACAGCTTCAACAGCATGGTCACGCAAAACAAACAATTGATTACCAATATGAATACATCGATTTCGGTGCTCAATAAAAGCACGAGCGAGCTGGAGGAATCTTCTAAGCAGACGGCACAATCCATTAGCGAAACCTCGGTGACATCCATGGAAATTGCCAAAGCGATGGAATCGCAGTCGCATGATACCGAGCAAATCGTTGATAAGTTCTACGGATTCGGAGAGAAGTTTGCTTCAATGAGCGACAAAGCTCAAGCGGTTAAAGAAAGAGCGGAGGAAATCGTCGAAGTATTTTACACAAGCAATGAAGTTGTACATAACTTAATCCGAATCAATAATCAAAATGAAGAAGAAGTTCAAAAAATATCTGCGATCACGTTAAAGCTGCAGGAGAGCTCTAACGAAATTAGCAAAATCACAGGTGCGATTAGTGAAATTGCGGGCCAAACGAACTTACTCGCTCTGAACGCATCCATTGAAGCAGCAAGAGCTGGCGAGCATGGCCTGGGCTTTGCCGTTGTTGCTTCTGAAATTCGTAAGCTTGCTGATCAAAGCTCCAAGCAATCTTCTGAGATCAATGCGATTATCCAGCAAAACCTATCGTTCGTCATCGAGAATAATGATAGCGTCGTGGAAATTCGTAATATTGCCGTGAAGCAGGATGAGTTTGTAGGACAAACGCAAGCAGCGTTCAAAACCATTTTGGATAAAATTATGGAAATTTCAGATCAAATTCATGCAATGACCAGCGATGTTGCTCGCATGGAAATGGATAAAGACGAGGTCCAGCAGTCAGCGCAGAGCCTTTCTGCTTCAGGAGAAGAAGTATCGGCATCCGTACAGGAGGTTACCGCTACGATGGTGGAGCAATCTGCAACGGTGCAACAACTAGCTGCTATGGTTGACACCATCGACAACCTTACCAAAAATCTTGCGGAGGCAGCGGCGAAATTCAAGGTTGCATAACGACCTGCGATAATAATGACGTTAGCTAGCTTAAATTATAAAATAGATTAAAAGGAAGACCTGTGCATCCCTAATACGGAAGCATAGGTCTTTTTTCCAATTGCTGAAAAATAGGACAGATTCAGTCGTTTAATAGCAGCAATCCGAAATAACTCTAACTCTACTCTAACTCTCCTGTTCCTACGCTGCACTTTGTGCAGCAGAATCGCCCCCGCAGCCCCCGAATTGTTGATGAGCAGCTATTCTATTGCATTTTTGCAGCGTAGTCTTCTATTTTATGCTTCATATGAGGTCTCTGTTGTAAAAACTACAGCAGCCGCTTCTCCGATTATGACCTTGCTCTTAAATTCTGATATGATAAGAATTAGCAAATCGGAACAAACGTTTCCGTTTACGGAAAGGAACTAGACAATGAGCGTTCTATTGACCACACGTATCATTAAGCAGCTTTGCGGCGACACGTTCTATGAGCGCGGCGAAGCTTACTATAGAGATGGAAAAGTAACGATCACGGGCTCTAATCCGCAGGCGTCCAGCTACGATGCGGTCGTACTCGGAGAAGGGCGCTGCGAGGTTGCGGTCGATATCGACCGGGATGGAGACGTCGATGCGTCCTGCACATGTCTCGCATTCAGCTCCTACGACAAGTATTGCAAGCATGTGGCAGCAGCGCTTCTGCAAATCCTTGAGCTCCAGAATCAAGAGGACAAACCAGCACGCAAATTCCCCTCCCTCCTTCATCCGGAGGATAGGCCGTACGACGATGAGGAGGAAGAAGAGGATGCCCACCTTCACCCTCGGTATGCTGGACACGCAGGAATGGAAGCTGCAGACACAAGGATTGCTAGCGGCCTGCTCGGCTTGTTCGGCGGACGGCCCCTTCGCGCAAGCCGCAGCCGGGCACTTTTAGATACGAGGACTTCACTCGAGGTCGAGCTCACTTGTAAGCTCTACCCCTATGGCTACCGAAAGCATATGTTCGGCATCGAGCTGAAGGTTGGGCCGAAGCGGCTTTATATCGTGCAGCGCATACGAGAATTTGTTGAGAAGGTGGAGCGCCGGGAGGCATTCGTTTTCTCAAAGCATTTTACGTATGACCCAGCCGTCCACAGCATCCAACCGGAGAACGATGCGGTGCTCAGGCAGCTCTATCAAATCTATCGGAATGAAACCTTTATCCGCGAAACGACAGCTCGTTCATTCAGTAGAGAAGCCCCAGTCAGCGATGACCGAATGCTGCTTGTGCCCCCTTTCTCTTGGGGAGCGCTGCTCCCGCTTCTCATAGCTGCTCCTAACGTACAGCTCGTTTACGGCAATCGGACGTTTGCCGGCATTTCGCTGAGCGACGAGGCGATACCGCTGCATTTTGCATTCGATCAAGCGACCAGCGACGGCTACCAGCTCGATATTCAAGGCTTAGACCAAATCGTCATCATGGAAGAGTACGAGCTTGTCATTTCCGAGGGCAAGCTGCTTAAGCTACAGCCGGACCCCTGCAAGCGACTTGCAGAGCTTAAGCATCTGCTCGATACCTCGCGCAAGCCTAAAATCCATATTGCCCCTGAGCAAATGGAGCCTTTTATGGAGAGGGTTGTTCCGAGCCTGATGAAGCTCGGCAGTGTCGGAATCGCAGAGACGATCTCCGACCGCATCCTGCAAACGCAGCTTAAAGCGAAGCTGTATTTAGACCGGGTTAGAGATCGGCTAGTCGCTGGGCTAGAGTTCCAATACGGCGATATCGTCATTAATCCGTTAGAAATCAGCGATAATAAACGCGGCACCGACCGTATCCTCATGCGTGATGGGGAACAGGAGCGGCGCATATTGGAGCTTATGGATTTGGTTCCGTTCGCCAAAACCGAAGGCGGATATTTCATGGAGGACGAGGATGCCGAATACGAATTTCTGCACAACGTCATCCCGCAGCTCGAGCAGCTGCTTGCCGTGTATGCTACCTCCGCTGTGAAGGTGCGTATCGTAACCAAGCATGCGCCGCCTAAAGTGACCGTTAACGTAGATGAGCGCACCGACTGGCTTGAATTCAAGTTTACGATGGACGGCATTCCTGAGTCGGAAATACGCAGCCTGCTTAAATCGCTTGAGGTGAAGCGCAAATATCACCGTCTGCCGGATGGCTCGCTGTTGCCGCTTGAAGGCGCAGAGTTTCTGGAAATTATTCGTTTCTTAAACGAAGTCGGCTTGCGCAAAGGGGATATTGAGGGGGCTGAATTCCGCATTCCTGCGGTAAGAGGCTTGCATCTTATCGACTCGCTAGAGAAGGGGAGCGCCGTAAAGCTCGGCAAATCATTCCGCCGGCTGCAGGAGAACATGCGGAATCCCGACAATTTGGATTTCTCCGTACCGGAGAGCCTTGCGCCCGTGCTGCGGGATTATCAGAAGTATGGCTATCAATGGATGAAGACGCTGGCACACTATCACTTTGGCGGCATTCTAGCGGATGATATGGGTCTTGGCAAAACGGTGCAGGCAATCGCTTTTATCCTCTCCGTCCTGCCCGACATTCGCGAGCGGGAGCAGCCCGTCTTAATCGTCTCCCCCGCTTCGCTCGTTTACAATTGGCTCAATGAGCTCAAAAAATTCGCTCCCGAGATTCGCGCGACCATCGCAGACGGCAGTAAAGCGGAACGCAGCGGCGTATTGAAGGGCAATGCGGAGGCGGATGTGATCATCACCTCGTACCCTTTGCTTCGCAGGGACATTGTGCAGTATACGAGCCAAAGCTTCCATACGCTCATTATGGACGAGGCGCAGTACTTCAAGAACCACACGACTCAAACCGCGCAAGCGGTTAAAGCCATTGAGGCAACCTACCGCTTCGCGTTGACCGGAACGCCGGTGGAAAACACGCTGGAGGAGCTATGGTCGATCTTTGGCGCCGTATTCCCTGAGCTATTCCCAAGCAAGCAGGCGTTTAATGAGCTCTCTCGCGAAGCGGTTGCGAAGCGGGTTCGCCCTTTCCTGCTGCGCCGGCTGAAGAGCGATGTGCTGCAGGAGCTGCCTGAGAAGATCGAATCGATTCAGGCATCCGAGCTGCTGCCGGAGCAGAAGCAGCTGTACGTAGGCTTCCTCGCCAAGCTGCAGCAGGAGACGGTGAAGCATTTGAACGAGGAGGGCTTTCAAAAAAATCGGATACGGATTTTGGCCGGCATTACGAGGCTTCGCCAGCTTTGCTGCCACCCTGCACTGTTCGTCGAGGGCTATCAGGGCAGCTCTGCCAAGTTCGAGCAGCTTCTTGAAATTATCGAGGAGTGCCAAAGTGCCGGGAAACGGGTTCTTATATTCTCGCAATTTACCGAAATGCTAGGCCTAATCGGGAGAGAGCTTGGCTACCAAGGCGTGCCATACTTCTATTTGGACGGACAAACTAAGGCCTCCGAGCGCGTCGAGCTATGCAACCGATTCAATGACGGCGAGCGCGATGTCTTCCTGCTTTCGCTCAAAGCCGGCGGCACTGGGCTAAACCTCACGGGAGCAGACACCGTGATTTTGTACGACCTATGGTGGAATCCCGCCGTCGAGCAGCAGGCTGCCGACCGCGCACACCGCATCGGGCAGAAAAACGTCGTGCAGGTGGTCCGCCTCGTCACGCAAGGAACGGTCGAGGACAAGATGTATGAGCTGCAGCAGAAGAAAAAAAATCTGATCGACGAGGTTATTCAGCCAGGGCAGGAGGCTTTGTCCTCCCTATCGGAGCAGGAAATTCGAGAGATTCTGATGCTTGAATAAGACGAGTCTAGGGCGCAAATAAAAAACGGAGGAATCGCATCGATCCCTCCGTTTTTTTGTGCTTCTTATAGCCCGCTCTCGCCGTTATCCCGGTCATATTTCTCTCTTGCCTTCTCGACATGCGGATAATATTCAGCCGTCCACAGCTTCAAATGTGTCATCGTATTTATTAACGTATCGCCGAGCGGAGTCAATGAGTAATCAACAATGGGCGGCACAGACGGCGTTACGTCGCGCCCGACCAGTCCGTCCCTCTCCAGCTGCCGCAGCGTTTGGGTGAGCATTTTTTGCGAGATGCCTTCGATTCGTCTTCTTACTTCTCCGTAACGCAGGGTGCCGTCTGCTAAAGCATAAAGGACTAGACCCGACCACTTATTTGAAATGATTTCAAGCACTCTGCTGTAGCTGCATGACGTTATCGAAATATCCGCTTGTTTCGCTTGAACCGTATTTGCCATAACTCTCCTCCTTGCGCACCTGAAGGTTCGTAGCGAACGATAAAGTGCCTACTTACTAAATATTAGTATATGTATTAATGTATGTCTACACCAACTATTAAGGAGAGATTATCCATGAACGTATTTGAAATACAAGATGGCTTTGGACTTGATCACGTAAGGAAGACAGTGCGCCCCGTTCCTGTTCCCGGTACCGGCGAGGTGCTTATCAAGATGAGCGCCGTTTCGCTCAATTACCGTGACCTTGGCGTCATCGAAGGATTTTACAATCCTAACCTGCAGCTGCCCCTCATCCCCGTTTCTGACGGAGTCGGCGAGGTGGTCGGCCTCGGGGAACAGACAAGCCGCTTCAAGCTAGGCGATAGGGTTAGCGGTATTTTTACGCAAAGCTGGATTTCCGGGGAACCGACGCAGGAAGGCTGGGTCAGCACGCTTGGCAATCCGCTGGATGGGCTGCTCGCTGAATACGTTGTTCTGAACGAGCAGGGACTCGTTCGCGTGCCTGAGCATTTAAGCGATGAGGAAGCGGCTTCGCTTGCTTGCGCCGGCGTGACCGCGTGGCATGCCATCGCTGAGGAAGGCAAGGTCAAATCCGGCGATACGGTGCTCATTCAAGGAACGGGCGGCGTCTCCCTCTTCGCGCTCCAATTTGCGAAGCTTCACGGCGCAACCGTCATCGTAACATCGAGCAGCGACGATAAGCTGGAGCGCGCCAAATCGCTTGGGGCCGATTTCGGCATCAACTATAGAAGCACGCCGGAGTGGGAGAAAGCAGCGCTTGAGCTGACACATGGCCGAGGCGTTGATCATGTTGTCGACGTTGGCGGCGCCGCTACGCTTAATCAATCGCTAAGAGCGCTTCGGGTAGGCGGGCAAATTAGCTTGATTGGCATTCTATCCGGGGCTAGCGTGGAGAGCTTTGATATTATCGCGGCGATTATCAAGACGGCACGCCTTCAAGCCATTAATGTCGGCAGCCGGGACATGTTCGAGTCTATGAACCGAGCGATTGAACAAAACAAACTTCGTCCAGTTATTGACCGTGTATTTCCGTTTGAGCAATCCGTCGATGCGCTCCGATACTTGGCGAAGGGTACGCATTTTGGGAAAGTCTGCATAACTTTCTGATCAGGTCAACAATAAGCAAACGAGACAAGCGGGCTATTCAAGCAGCCCGCTTATCTCTTTTTCCAATACGCTGCCTTACTGCTTCAACAGCCGGTCAATTTGGACCGCAGCCTCCGTCAAGCCTTGTTTAACCGTAAGCTCCTCTTGAAAAATTTTAGTCATATACGCGATATATATGGCGTCGATACGGCTGTAGTTTTTCACTGGCGGACGCAAAAACGTATGATTGAGCGCTTCCGCAAACGGATGGATGAAGGATTCGCCCTGCACCTTAATCTCCTTGGCCTCCAGATTGGTCGGGATCAAGCCGGTCTGCGACATTGCGATTTGCGATTGCTTATTAATCATCCACTTCATAAAGATCCACGCCTGCTCCGAACTTTTAGAGCCCTTCATAATGACGAGATCTTCTCCACCGAGTATGGAAGCTGGGCCGAATACCGGGGGAAAAGGAACCGCTATCGTGGCGTTGATTGTTCTCGCAAGCTCCTTGCCTTGAAAGACGCTGTAAAACCACGGCCCATCATCCGTGACCAGTACCTTCCCGGACTTCACGCCCTCCCAATTATCGGCGCCGCCGTTAATGACCGTCCGTTCGATCAAATGCTCCTTATACAGCAATAAGAGCTGTTCCACTGCTTTTACTGTCGCATCCCCATCGAGATAGCCAGTTGCCCTCGTATAAGAATCATCCGTCATGCGCCCGCCTAGCGCATAAATGTACGGCAAGCTGCTCCAGGACTCCAGCCCGCCTAAGCCAATCAAGTAGCGTTCTTTTCTAGCAAGCTCGATGACCTCCTGAAAGGTAGCTGGCGGCTCCGACAACCCTGCTTTCGTAAGCAGCGCGCGATTAAATATCGCGACCTTCGTATTCATATTTACGGGTAACGAATAGTGGGCGCCCTCATAATAGCCTGCGGAGCCTGTGTTGCTCTGCAGCGTTTGCGTGACGTCTTCAAAATCATCGTAGCTGCTAAGCGGCTGCAAAAGCCCGCTCTGAGAAAACTCGGGCACCCAAGCGATATCCATACGGACAACATCAGGCGCTCTATTCGCGGAGGCCTTGGAGATGAGCGTATACTTCAGCTCCGCATTGTTCGATTGCCTCACAGGGACGACGTGAATATGCGGGTATGCTTCCTCAAACGAAGGAATGAGCACATCCTCCAAAATCCGCGTCTCCTCATCGCTGTACGTATGCCAGAACTCAACCTCATAGTCCTTTTTATGGTTCACCTTCTCCACAGGGCTATCCTTGGAGATGATGGACTGCTGGCTGCAGCCCGAAGCAACAATGAGCATCCATACGATCATAATCAACCTTTTTACTTGCATGTAAATCTCCTCCACCAACTACTGTTGATGCTTTTCGCGGTATTCGACAGGCGTCATCTGCGTCATTTTTTTGAATAGCTTGCTAAAATATTTCACATCGTTAAAGCCCGATTTTTCCGCTACCTCATAAATCTTGTATTCATTTTGAACCAGCATCCGCTTGGCCTCATGCAGCCTCAAATCGATCAAATAATCGATGAAGTTTTGACCCGACTGTTTTTTGAACAAATTTGAAAAATAGCTTTTGCTGACATGAATCGTATCGGCTACCTCTTGAAGGGTTAGCTCATCGCGGTAATGAAGTTTAATGTATTCAATCGCTTTCGTTATTAATTGTCCGCCGTGGCCTTTATCGTTCAAGCGCAGCCGGCTCGGATGCTCCATCTCCACGAACAAATGACGAAGGGCGGCCTCAAGCTGGACAACCGTCTCGCATCGCCAAATATGTTCACGGAAATCCGATAGCGCCTTGGAATTTCCATTTAAATACGCATAAGCAGATAACAGTTCGTACGCCTCTCTTCTTACGAGCTCTGGTGCCAGGTCGCCCTTCGCCCATTTCGCTACGAAGCGGTCGATGATTGTTTTTATGCTGCTCTCGGCACGTATCCATTCAACCATCGCATGCATATTCATTTCCTCTGCTTCCTGCTCGTCCTCATGCTCATTCAGAGGCTGCTCCCATGCAAATAGCTTGCCTGTGCCTTCAAAAAAACGCCGTTTTTCCGCTGATCGGCTTCTCCTCAATCCAATCTCAACCCAATCGGTTTCCTTCACGATGCAGTAGCCTATTGAAATAGAAGTGGATAGTTCAGCCGCCACACGCGCCTTGAAGCTCTCAAGCGCAGCTTCGGCATCCTTCTCATAAGGATAGATCATAAAGATGCCTTCTCCTGTTAAAATCGGCGCGCTCCCATGCTGGAACTGCTCGTAAAAGATCGCCTGCATATCCTCGTACATCATGCTGATATGCAAATTCCCGTACCGCTCCTGCCACTCGTTTAGTCCGTCCGATACGACAAAAGCACACAAGTAGCTTTCTTTCTGCTTGCCAAAAATATCGAATAAGCTAGCCTCCGATTGGCTGGATGCGAGCAATCGTATAATCTCCTGCTCGGAGCGCCTTCGCTCCAGCAAGGTCAATTGCTCGTCAAATTGCTGTTTCTGAACCGCTTGCCTGCGGTTTTTTTGCAGCATTTCTTTGCATCGGCCGAGTACGGCAATGAGCTCGCCCGCTTCCAGCGTCGGTTTAAGCAAATAATCTACCGCGCCATGCTTCATCCCCTCGCGAACGTACTCGAACTCATTGTAGCTGCTAATAAGCACAACCTTCATGAGAGGATTAATCTCGAGCGCATGCCGCGTAAGCTCCAAGCCATCCATGACCGGCATTTTAATATCGGTTATTAAAATATCAATCGGACGGGACCGAAGCAGCTCTAAGGCTTCAAGCCCGTTCGCGCAATCGCCCGCCAAGGCAAGCCCCTGCTCCGCCCAATCGATAAAGCTTTTAAGTCCGTTTCGTATGATCGGCTCGTCGTCCACAATCAACACGTTATCGTACACGTAATTCCCCCCTCTAGTTGTAACTGCAGGATTAGTCTCGGAAGCGCTAGCCTTGAAGACGTATGACGATATGAATTTGCGTGCCGCTCCCTATCTCGCTAGCGACCGACATGCCTGAGCCTGCTCCAAAATAAAGTCTCAAGGAATCGTGGACATGCTGAAGCCCTATTCCCGGCTTCGTTATGCCTTCCTTGGCATTCAACTGCTTTAGCTTCTCCGCCGCTATGCCCGATCCATTATCATAGAGCAGAATATGAAGCTCGCCATGCTGCTCCGATACCTTTATCGTAATATCGCCTCCGCGGTTAAGCGGCACGAAGCCGTGAAAGACCGCATTCTCAACGAGCGGCTGAAGCAGCATTCTCGGTATTTTCACCTGCTCCGCCCCAGGCTGCACATCAACAGACAAAGCATACTTCTGCTCGTACCGCATTTCTAAAATAACGATATATTTCTGGACGATTTCAAGCTCTTCCTCAAGCGTGATCAATTGGCCGTTCTTGCCCATATTCGCTTGGAGCAATCTGGTCAGAGCCGCCAAGCCTTGATCCGCCCGTTCCGTCTCGCCCGCCCGAATAAGCCACCTTAGCGTACTTAACGTGTTATAGAGAAAATGCGGGTGAATCCGGTAAGTAACCGCACGCACCTCTGCCTCCAGCTTCTCGTTTTGCTCCTGCTCCACTCGTACCATAAGCTGCTCGATTTCATCCAGCATTTTATTAAAATGCCTGCTCATAAGCCCGATCTCATCCGTTGAGGTTAATGCTGTTCGCACCGTTAAATCGCCTTGCTGAACGCGCTTCATCTCTTTCGTCAATTGCTTAATCGGTTTTGTAACCCGGTTAGCGATTAAAAGGCCTATGAGAACCGCTAATAAAGCAAAGCAGGCCGAGGTCAATAAAATGCGGGTATGCAGCTTATCCAGCGCGCCGGTTATTTCAACTGTAGGCACCGTACCTACCAGCAGCCAGCCGTTGCTAAGCAATTGCTTCACGCCATAATAATGGACGCCCTTATTAAAGTATTCGAATTCAACCTCATCATTGTTCACGATAAGCTCATGTAGATTTTCGTCCCGAACGGTCTCGCCAATGCGCGACAGATCGGCATCGATCATAATTCGGCCCTCGGGATTGACGACCATATAACGCCCTGTTTCGCCAAGCTTAACCTGGTTAATCGTATTCAAAATAGCTTTGCCGTTTAAATTAACGACGAGCAAGCCGATTTGCTTAAGCGAATCAAAGTCTTTTAGCGTACGGCTGATCGGCAGCACAAGATCGGTATTTTCACCGCCGCCGCTAAAAGGGTCCTTGTGCATCGCCCGCCATACGAGCCCGCCATCCTGCCGCTTGGACTCCGACACCCACTCTTGCTGGTTAAGATCAATCTTTCGCAGCTTATGCGTAGAGAATGTCCCGCTTCCCCAGCCGAATCCGCCGCTTTTTAAAATATAAACGATTCTTACAAACGAGCTAGAATATACGATATTATTAAGCCGCGTATCTAAGGAGTGCGACATTTCAAGCTGTACGTTCAGCGGGCTTGCGCTATAATTCATCGCTGCTTGCTGCACCTGCAAATCACTGTATATTAAATCGGATGTATCGCTTCCCGCGTTGAAAATCGAAGACAAAGCATCCGCGGTTTGTTTCGTCACCTGAACGGCAGATGCTCTGACATTTCGTTTCACAAGCGCGGAAGATTCCAAATAGAAGGAGAACCCCGATAAAGTGGTCGGAATGAGAATAATCAATAAGAAGGCCAAAATCATTTTTGATGCAAATCGGTTGGATATTTTCTCGAAACGCGCCATAGACTGTCCACCCTGCGTAAGAAGATACTCCTAGTTTACCTAATTCATTACGATATAAATAGAATGTAATAAAAACCAAAGCGAACGAAAAACGCTCTTTCGTGTCGCTCTGGTCTGCTGCTGCTCTCATGATGTTCTATTTGTAATGAATCGTAAGCAAATCCCAGTATTTAAGACTCGGGAGCTTAATCGCAACCTCATCGCCCTGCTGCTCGAAGTCTAGCTTAACAGGCGATCCGTTATAATAATCCGGCGAAGCGAACATGATGCTCGCTACCTTCCGCTTTGTCTGAATGGAGATGCCTACATTCCCGAGCTCCGCAGGCGCCGCCTGCTCTCCTTTGCTGTCGTTCCAATTCATCGTCGTGGCATCCGAGAAGTTAATGAAATGAACGATATCGCTGCCATCCTTCTGCTTCGCGAAGGACCATATTTTCCCTTGCTCTGGAGCAGCGGAGATAGCCGTGCTGCCCGTGCTCGATACGACGACTTCCGTTTCCGCAAGTCTATCCCGAAGGATGTTTTGATAGGCGACAAGGAAGTCATAATAGCCAATCAACTGCTCCTCCAGCTCGGCTGGAATCGTTAAATTTTTATTCGGAAAATATTCTTTGGCAAGCATGTTTTCCCCAAGCTCCAGATGCGAGCCGCCTGCTGCGAAAATAACGGCATCTGTTAGCAGGACGCCCGGCGTATTAAACGCGCCGCTGGAATCGGCCAAATCATAGTTCATGTAAGCAGCAAGCACGGTGTTCAGCTTATTTTTGCTATACTTGCTATTTTGGTCGATGATATCCTTCAGGCTGCTGTATTTCGGATGCCCGTCCCATACTTCCGTGTACAGAAACGCAAGAGGAGCCTGCGGGGCCATGAACGCCTGGCCATATTGGCTAACCGCATTCATGACATAATCGACATCAAGCTTCTCCTTAGCCGCTTTAAGGAAAGACACATACCCTTGCGTCAGCTTCGCGCTTTCTCCCTTGGCGTTCCAAAGTGAGCCGCGATCACCCAACTGGTCGACATGCCAGCCGTCAAAAGGCAGCTGCTCAAACACTTCGATTTCCTTCTCAATCAAATAGTTCTGCCACTCGGGATTGCTTGGGTCATACAGCATAATGTCGCTGGCCCAGTTATCCGGCAATGGATGCTTATCCTGATTCGTTTGCGAAGGGTCCTTGTACAGCGCCCATTCTTTTTTAACGCCATCCGCTTCCGCGCCCTCATACGCGCCGAATAGCAAATTGTAATTCATCGCCTTCATATTTTTGCTATGCGCGAGGTCAATATAGCCCTTGATCGTCTCGTATGAGACCGGGCGATTCGCGATATCCGGCCACTCGGAGGCCGGCTTGCCTCCGTCCATTTTCAGAGGATCATGATGCTTATATTGCCAATCATAAAACTGGATGCCATTGATATGGAAACGATTCAAGCGCTCCATTACAGCCGTCTGCTCTTCCTTAGTCATGCTGTGGAAGTCGGCCAAATATCCGTAGCGGGGAAATTGGCTCCAATTCTCCGATACATCGACCGCAATGTTCAGGTGATCCTTCACTTCGCCCTTAGCTGATATAAATACCTCTGCCATATAGCCCTTGCCGTTTTCCTTCGGAGGCGTCCAGTCCCAGGTAATCTGCTCCTCCTCTGCCTTTACCTCCTGCTCACCGATCTTCTCGCCAAGATGACGATAGTGAACGATCACCTTCGCCTTAGGCTCCGGCTTGCTCAAATCCAGCTTGAAGCTAACCTTTTCGCCGGGACGGTAAGCCGCTTTATCCGTGGTTAATCCGCTCATGATCCCTTGGCTGACTACCGTCTCCGCCCTGATCTCCGTCTGCTTGCTGCAGCCCGCTGCCAAAATAAACAAGCAGCTCATCGCGACTAAAGCAGCCGACTTTACTGTTTTGCGGGTCACATTCATCGTTCCTTCCCTCATGGTCTCGTTAACCTTTCACACCACCTTCATTAAAGCCGCCCTGTACGAATCTCTTCTGGAAAATAATATAGAGCAGCACGGTCGGCACGAGCGCAATAATAGACGCCGCAAAAACCCAGGAATAGTTGGTCGCATATTTGTCGTTGAACATCAGCAGCGCGACAGGCAGCGTCCGCAGCGCCTCATCCTTAATGATGACGAGTGCCGTGAAATATTCTTCCCATGTGCCTTGGAAGGACAGAACCGCAAGCGTGGCGATTGCCGGCATCGATTGCGGGAGATAGATGTTCCAGAAAATGCGCCAGCTGCCTCCGCCGTCGATTAATACGGATTCCTCATACTCTTTCGGAATGCTTTGGAAGAAGCCCCTTAAGAAGAACGTGCTTCCGACTACGCCTCCTCCGATATAAATGAGCCATAGCCCCCAGTACGTGTTAACCAAGCCAAAAGATTTGACAATAAGAAACTGCGGGATGATGTTGATAACGCCGGGAATCATCATCGTCAGCAGGAACATACGGAACAGAAACTCTTTGCCTGGAAACGTAAATCTAGCGAACCCGTATGCCGTTAGGCAGCCCAGGAACAAGCTCCCGAGCATCGACACGATCGTCACGAGCGAGCTATTCAGGAAATACCGCGCAAAGTTATTTTTGCTCCATACGAGCTGGTAGTTATACAGGTTTGGAACGACCGAAAATACTTCCTTAGGCCGCGGGAGCGAATAGGCCCCTTTGATAAAGCTCGTCATAATCATATATACGAAGGGGAATAGGAACGCCAGAGCTCCAAGCACGATAATACTGTAAACCAGGAGCTGAATATGCCATTTCGTTTTCATCGTTTCCCCCTCCTACAAAAACCGCTGATTGCCGAATTTTTTCATCTGGGAATACGTGAGCAAGAACACGGCGATCCCCATCATGACGGCTACTGCGGATGCATAACCAAAGTTAAAGTTCTTAAAGGCTTGCAAGTACATAAGGCTCGGCAGCGTCTGGGTTTGATCCATCGGACCGCCCCGCGTAATAAAGTAAACCTGCGGGAAAAAGTTAAATGCGCCGTTAACGAGGTTTATAATAACGAATGCCGTTACAGGGCCAAGCATGGGAACCGTAATTGCCCAAAACTGCTTAGTTCCGTTCGCGCCATCGATTTGCGCCGCTTCATAATATTCCTTCGATATCCCCTGCAAGGCCGCTAAATAGATGACAACGCCCCAACCAACCGTCTTCCAAATATGGAATAACCAAATGACGACCATCGCTGACCAATAGTTCGATAGAAAATTAACCGGTTCATGAAATAAGCCAAGCTGCTTATAAAAGATAAAGTTGATCAAGCCGTACTCGCCGCCCGCGAACAAGAAGCGGAACAAGAAGGCTACTACGATCCATGACGTAATGATGGGTAAATAATAAATGGTACGAAACACGATTTTATGCTTTACGAAGTGAATATTGATAAGCACTGCAAACACGATTGCAAGAAACCAGTTGATCGGCACCGTTACGGCGACGTTCAGAAATGTATTTCGGATCGCCATCAGCACTTTATTGTTCGGGTCGGTAAATGCGGATACGTAGTTGGCAAAGCCTACGAATGGGTTTTCTGCGCTCGGCATAATGCTGTATTCCTGAAAGCTGATAATAATGTTTTTGATCATCGGGTAGATGACGAATACGGCCGTACCCAAGACACCAAGAAAGATATAAGGCAGAACCTTCGCCCATTGCAACAAACCTTTTTTCAACTTTACGCCTGCCGGAATTCGAGGCTCTTGCTTCGGCTGTCCCGCCACTGGTATAGACATATTGATGCTCCTTCCTATCCTTCATCTAAATTGAGCCTTCGCCTACCCGTTGCCGCGATAGACGAAGGCTCTGTCTTTGCGCTTACTTCGTCAAGATGGCTTCGATGTTTTTTGCTGCCTCGTCGAGCGCCTCTTTTGGCTCAAGCTCTCCGCGGATCGCTTTCTCAAAGGCAAGGTTAACGATCCCTTCCATTTCGCCATATTGCGGAATCGGCGTACGCGGCAATGCAGTCTCAAGCTGCTTCACGTACTCGGTAACGAATGGCTGCTCAAGGAATGCCGGATCGTTTGCCGCTGTTTTGTTCGTAGGAATAAGGCCAAGCTTGCTCATGATTTTCTGCGGCTCGTCGCCAAGCATCCATTTCGAGAATGTCCAAGCCTCTTGCGGATGCTTCGAGTTAGCAAAGATTACAAGATCTTCGCCGCCTACAACAGAGCGGCTGCCGCCTGCACCTGCTGGAATCAAGCCGCGTACCGTTTGCTCAAGCGGCTTGAATGCGGATTCCGCTTCGTTCATGAGAATGCTGTAAAACCAAGGGCCGTCATCGATCATCATGTATTCGTTGTTTTTCATGCCGTCCCACGCGCCTGGCTCGCCGCCAAGGATGGTAGGTGTTACGAGTCCGTCCTTGTTCCATTGCACGATTGTTTCAAGCGCCTTCACGCTCTCCGGGCTGTTCAGAAAACCTTCAACCTTCGTATAATCCTCATTCGTAAGCAAGCCGCCAAGGCTCCAGAAGTAAGGAGATGCTGCCCATACGTTCGCTCCGCCGATGCCGATTCCGCCTGGCTTGCCTTTGGCAACCGCAAGCTTCGCTGCCGCTACGAACTCATCCATCGTCGCAGGAGCTTCTTTTACCCCTATCTCATCAAGCACCGCTTTGTTGTAAATCGCGATTTTTGTATTCGTGTTAACCGGTACGCCGTAGTAGCCGCCGTTATAAGCATTCGTTTCCATAGGCGCTTCGAACGTATTCGCTTTCAATTCATCGAAGCCATCGTTTTTGCTGATATCCTGAAGCGCTCCCATTTTGGCGAATTCCGGAACCCAGATGATGTCCATCCGCATAAGATCAGGTGCTGCATCGCCTGCCACGCCGGCAATAACCTGCTCTTTCAAGCCCTCATAAGGCATTCTGGTCAGCTTCAGCTCAATGCCGGGATTTTCTTTCTCGAAGAGCGGCTTAATTTCTTCCGCCAGCACCTTTTCTTCTTGATCGCTATAGGTATGCCAATACTCGATCGTAACCTTCTTGCCGTCCGCAGCCGGCGCGTTACCGCTTTCATTTGCCGGAGCATTACCTCCGTTATTTGCAGGTGCGTTATTGCCGCCTGAGCATGCTGTAACTGTAAAAGCCATAACCGCCGCTAGAACCCCATAGGAAATTGTTTTGTACCACTTCATGTAAATGACCCTCCTTTTATTTGTGTCGCTCCTTTATTATGAAATGAAGGGATCACTCAAGAAACCGTTTTCATTGCGAAAATGGTGTCTCATTTTACTGCGTTCAAGTTGTAAATCTTTTGGAAAACAAAAAAGGTGTCTTATTTTTCTATACATGCAGAAAAATAAGACACCTTTTGTTTGCATTCAATTATTTGCCAATCGGCTCGAGAGGCGCTACCCTCCCTGACGTTATGCTTGCCCCTTGCACGGGAGCCGCCCAGCGTACGCCATTGGCAATGACTCGCAAAATATCGGGATGATGGTAAATCGGGAACGTCTCATGCCCAGGGCGGAAATAAAACAGCTTCCCCTTCCCTCTCCGGTAGCAGCAGCCGCTTCGGAATACTTCCCCGCCCTCGAACCATGAGATGAATACCAGCTCATCGGGAGCCGGTATGTCAAAGCGCTCGCCGTACATTTCTTCCTTCGGAATTTCAATATAATCATTTAGGCCGTCAGCAATCGGATGACCATGCTCAATGACCCAAACCCGCTCCTTCTCGCCATCGTCGCGCCACTTGAGATCGCCGGTTTTCGTGCCGAGCAGCCGCTCGAATATTTTCGAGCCATGCCCGGAATGCAAAACGATGAGCCCCATCCCCTCCATAACACGGGCGCGTACTTTCTCAACAATGTGATCCTGCACCTCAGCGTGTGCGAGATGTCCCCACCATATAAGCACATCCGTATTGGTCAGCACATCGTCCGTCAGGCCATGCTCCGGTTCGTCAAGGACTGCCGTTCCAACAGCAAATCCGTCCACCGTTTTCAAATATCCGCCAATCGCATTATGAATCCCATCCGGATAGATGCTTGCCACATGCTCATTTACTTTCTCATGCCGGTATTCATTCCATACGGTCACCTTTATGTTCGCCATTAATTAGCAGCCTCCTGTTCAATCGCAATCCATTTCTCTTCTGTGAAGGATTGAACGATGGCATCGAGTGTCCATTGATTGATGCAGCCATCCTCGATCGTCGCGTCCATGCCATCTCCCTTGCCGATTAGCAAATCGAAGAACGACTGCATTTGATTTGCTTTGTATGAATCCGGGATATCAACCTTACGGAATTGCTGCTCCTCGCCAAGCTTAATATGAAGGCTGTCCTCCTCCTCAAGGTTATAGACAAGCGCTCCTTGCGTGCCGTATATTTCGATCTGCTGATAATTGCCGCGGCCAAAGGCGAAACGGGATATGCTCATCGAGGAGGATGCCCCGCTTGCGAATCGTGCCAGCACATGGCAGAAATCATCCACGTCCACATCCCCCCTGCCTTCGCTGCCCAGGAGAGCGCGTTCTTTCACAATCGTGCCTGCATCTGCGATGACCTTAACCGTCTCTCCTATAAGAAAACGTTTTAGATCCAAAATATGAGAGCCTAAATCTCCAAGCGCGCCCGAACCGGACAGCTCCTTGCGGAATCGCCATACGAGCGGAATATCCTCGTTGATGCCCCAGCTTTGCAAATACTGGCTGTACACGTGGTTGATTTTGCCGAGTGTGCCTTGCTCCAGCAGCTGCTTGGCATAACGTACCGCGGACTTATAGCGGTAGGTGAAGCACACCATATGCGGGAGTGGATCATCCGCTAGTGCCTGCCGTAGAATAATCGCTTCCTTCGCATCAAGCGCGATCGGCTTCTCCAGCGCAAACGGCTTGCGGTGCTTAATGGCGTCATACGCGATTGTAAAATGATTGCTGTTCGGCGTGCCAATCGTAACGGCGTCCAGCTCCGAATCCTTCAACAGATCCAAATGGTTTACGTAGCGGCGCTCCGGCGGCACGCCCAGCTCCTCGCCTTTGGCCAAAAGCGCTTCTTCATTACAGTCGCAGATCGACCAAACCTCCGCGCTCTCGCTTGCCAATATGCCTTCAATATGAAAGTTTGCAATGCCGCCAAGCCCGATAACCCCGATTTTCAGCTTTTTCATCCGCATCACCCTATCCTTAAAGTCGCTTCAATTACAAACCCAGTATAGTTTGTGTTAGAATGAACGGGAATGTCGGATCGAGACTCTTTTTGTACAAAAGCGACTTTTTATTCTGCAAAGGGGGAATTGGAATTGCTGGCCATCAACGTCGATATCGTTCCTCGCGTCAAGCTGATGGGCTTTATCGCCTACAAGAGCCCATGGATTCATTTCAAGCGAAAAGTGGACGAGTATGTGCTCTATTTCATCCGCAGCGGCGAGCTCCATCTGAAAGAAGAGGACAACCATTATGTGCTGCGCAAAGGCGACATCCTTATTCTTGAGCCCAATATGACCCATGAGGGCACGGCCAAGCATGTGTGCGACTACTACTATATCCATTTCGAGCATTCGGATATCCAATCGATCAAGATCGAGGATAGGCACGCTCTTGCCAACTATTTTATCGTCGAGCATGAGCAGTCCCCGTTTGCCCAGCATCAGCCTTCTATTCGCGATATCAATCCGTATGGATGCTATTTCCCCAAGTACCATTCCATCGCG
This sequence comes from Paenibacillus sp. PL91, assembly GCF_012935325.2. Classification (GTDB taxonomy): domain Bacteria; phylum Bacillota; class Bacilli; order Paenibacillales; family Paenibacillaceae; genus Pristimantibacillus. The sequence goes on along the minus strand of NZ_JABBYG020000012.1, from coordinate 142,082 downwards.
GACAAAAAGAGGTTTAGCCTCGCCCTGCATGCGTTAAATGAAATGCAGCAGCTCTATAAGCGGAAGCATTACAATCGAAGCTTAACGGCATTAAGGTTTATGCAGCTGCTCATCGAGCTATCGCGCGAGAACTTTATGGATGAGCTGAAACAGAGCGAGCTCATTCCTTCCAAGTCGATTGTGAAGATCAATGCTCTGCTTGACTACATCCATCAAAACTACCAAACCAAAATAACCGGCAGCGACATTGAGCATGCGTTCGAGAGCAACTACGATTATCTCAATCGCGCGTTCAAGCAGGTAACCGGCCAATCGATAATCCGTTATATCAATGCCGTGCGCATCAATCAAGCGAAGGAGCTGCTTGAGACAACCCCGCTTAGCATTGGCGAGATCGGTTATTTAATCGGCATCAATGACCCCTATCATTTCAGCAAAGTCTTCAAAAAACATATCGGGCTCTCGCCCACTCAATATTTTAAGCAAGCAAGGAAAATAGACGAATAACCTCCGAGCGAAGCATGCTCGGAGGTTATTTTATTGGCTTTTATCCTTCGTGGAGGTCTATCATTTGGAGAGTCTTATGCCCGAAACAATCCGTAGCCGTTCAGCGGAACGACGGGCTCCGTATCCACTTTTAAACCCTCTGAACGGGCATTGAATGCGACGTCAACAAGCCACTGCGTAAAGCTGGCAACGTCCATCGATTCCAGCTCCTGCTTGGTGAAGAAGCCAGCCGCATCAACTTCCACATCATCCGGTGTTGGCTCTCCGCTCACATATTCCATCTCAAACGCGACGTAGAGATTATGTATGCTTCTTGGCTGGTCGCGCAGCGCCAAGACGTTTTTGACGATGGCTTGCACGCCGCACTCCTCTTCCACCTCTCGCCTAATGGTATCTTGAATCGCTTCCAGCTGCTCAATGTATCCGCCTGGATTCGTCCATTTCCCTTTTCCCGGCTCCTGCGCTCTGCGAACGAGCAGAATTTTATCATCCTTGACGACAAGCGCTCCTACGCCAATGCTGTAATTGCCCCAATGAACAAAGCTGCAGCTCGTGCATGCCCTTCTCATCGTACCGTCAACATCGCGAGTCTCCAGCTCATGACCGCATGCCATGCAAAACTTTGCCTCCACCTGTATCACCTCTGTAATAAGCTTCGATCTCATCAGATTATACGAATTATTTGTGACGCTGCATAGTCTGCCTCGCCCAGCCACAAGCTTGCTGCTGCGCTTCTCGCTCCACCCTTTAACGAAATAATTCGACATATACCGACACTCTAATGGGATGAAATAATAAAAATTACCAAAATTTCACTCGAAAATAAAGGACTTTAGTAGGAGAGTGTCGAATGTCTCATGTCGGTAAGCTATGGGAAATTTAGGAGGAACGTCATGAATTGGCTTTCAAAAAAATTCACCTTTGTCATCATACCGGATGCGAATCAATCCGTTCAGCGATTCCGGCTATCCGGTCTTATTATCATTTTATTGCCGATTACTATCGCGCTTCTTGCTGCATGCGCCATTTTATTTTTTCTATTGTTGTCACGGCACGCTTCAGTAACTGATACGCTGAAAAATCAGCTCGCGGCATCCGCTCTCCAATATGAGCAGCAGCTGTCCGAGAATGAAAGCCATATATCCGAGCTGCAAACGAACCTCGTTCTGTTTTCGGAGCAAGCGCATGCGATGGAAAACAAAATGGTAGAGATCAGCGAGCTCGAATCGCAGCTGAAGCAGCTCGCCGGCATCGATACCAAAGCTCCCGTCTCCATTTCGAGCCTCAGTACGGTGGAAGGCGGACAAGGCGGCGAGGAGCTGCCGCTGCCGGAAGAGGCAGGGACTGATCTCATCCTAGAGACGAGCAAGCAGTATGCGGATGTTTTGCAGCAGATGGATGCGATAATACCTCAGCTTCAGCATACCAAAAAGGCGGTAGTGAGCTATCAGGAAATTTTACAAATCACGCCTACGATCTGGCCTACGGATTCACGCAAGGTGACATCCTTGTTCGGCATACGTACAGACCCCTTTACGGGACGAGCTACCTATCATTCCGGCTTCGATATCGGCGGCAATACCGGCGATCCAATATATGCCGCAGCAGACGGTATAGTAACTTTGTCAGAGAGAGACCGTGTCCTTGGCATTAATGTCATGATTGATCATGGCAGAGGCATCAGCACCCGTTACCTTCACTTACATAAGAATATCGCAGAAGTTGGCGACAAGGTAAAGAAAGGCCAAGTCATCGGAGAACTAGGCAGCACGGGCCGAAGCACCGGACCTCACTTGCACTACGAGGTGTCCATCAACGGCAAAAACGTAGATCCAGTTCCTTACATTAAAGCAGACAGAAAGGAGCCCTAGCATGTTTAAAAATAAAAGCGCCAAACTAAATCCAGACACCACCGATACGCTAGTCGGAGAAGGCTCAACCTTCGAGGGGAAGATCAAATCCGAGGCAAGCATTCGCGTAGATGGCCATGTCATTGGCGACATTGAGTCCGCAGGCCTTGTCACCATTGGTGAAAACGGAAGCGCCCGCTCAACGATTAGCGCTCGCGACCTCATCCTTGCAGGCAAATTATTCGGCAACGTTGAGGTGAAAGGGACACTTACGATTCGTGCGACTGGCTCGCTAATCGGCAATCTATCGGCTGAGAATCTGCTGATCGAAGCTGGCGGCATATTCCAGGGAACAAGCAAGATGCCTGTTAAGGAGACAAACGCAGAAGCAGCTGCGGCAACCGCTGCAAAGGCGACATCCGCTTGATTAGCAAAGCACAGAAGCATTCCGCGGGACTCCGTTCTCTGGAATGCTTTTTTTTGACCGGTTTGATAACTAGCTCTTCGTGCAGGTATAATTGCCCTTAGGAGCTACTACATAGGAGGAAATAACGATGCGCTTTGTAAGCAATAACGGCATTAACGATCCATCGCTGAATTTGGCGTTAGAGGAATATATATTGCGTTCATTGCCTGACAATGACGACTACCTGCTTTTCTATATCAACGAGCCTTCGATCATCATCGGCAAAAATCAGAATACGGTTGAGGAAATCAACGCGGAGTATGTAGAGAAGAACGGCATTCACGTCGTCCGCAGACTCTCCGGGGGCGGAGCCGTCTATCATGATCTCGGCAATTTAAATTTCAGCTTCATTATGAAGGATGACGGCCAATCCTTCCACAACTTCAAGAAGTTCACCGAGCCCGTTGTGCGCGCGCTGCATAAGCTCGGCGTGGAGGCGGAAATGACGGGCCGGAATGATCTTCAGGTCGGCGAGCGAAAAATATCCGGCAACGCGCAGTTCTCGACAAGGGGCAAAATGTTCAGTCACGGAACGCTGCTATTTGATTCCGAAATCGAAAATGTCGTTTCTGCGCTGAAGGTCAATGCCGAGAAATACGTATCTAAATCAACCAAATCGATCCGCAGCCGTGTCGCAAATATTTCGGAATTTTTGAAGGAGCCGCTGACCGTAGAGCAGTTCAGGCAAAGCTTGCTCCAATCGATCTTCGAGGACTCGGAAGAAATTCCGTTCTACGAGCTAACGGAGCAGGACTGGGAAAACGTTCATAAGCTTGCGGATGAGAGATACCGCAGCTGGGAATGGAACTACGGCCGCTCTCCTGCCTTCAATGTGCAGCAGAAGAAACGGATTGAAGGAGCCGGAACGTTTGATGTTCGCCTTCAGGTGGAGGAAGGCGTGATCGTTGGCGCTGCTATTTTCGGCGATTTCTTCGGCCGCGGCGATCGCAATGAAGTGGCAGAGCAGCTCATCGGCACGCGTTATGAAGCATCCGCGCTGAAAGAGCTCATCGACGGCATCGATTTGCCGTTCTATTTTGGCCCCGTCACGAAGGAACAATGGATGGAGCTGCTCGTATAACATCGCTCAAACAGCCCCCAAGCTTTATGCTTGGGGGCTGTTTGCTGCTTCTAACCATAAAATCTTCTAACCAGCTTATGGAATGCCGCCGCCATTTGCTCCTTAACCTTGCTATCCGTATCGGCTTTTTCCGCTTATTCCAGCACTCCTGATTCTAAGCGATAAGTTAGAAATATAATCAGCATCCGCAATCCATTTCGACTAAGCAGAAATAATTGGAAAAGCTCCATCTATTTTCCTGGTGGGAGGGTAAATCGTCCAATTAGCTGGAAAAACTCCCGTTAATCGGAGCACTTTCACCGAAATTGGGCTAGAAGCTAGAAATTAACGGGAGAAAATCCATCTAAACCTGATTTTCGCCCAAAATCGTATGAAATAACGGGAGTATTTCCCGTTAATTCTAGCTCGAGAGGTTACAGCCTTAACCTCTGCATCACTCGCCTGCGAAGCGGCGTAATTATGTTTAAGCTGATTTTTATTAGCGGATGTGGGTCGTATAACCAGCATCCTCAAACCATTTCAGTTGAGTAGAAATAACTGGAAAATCTCCATCTATTTTCCTAGTGGGAGGGTAAATCGTCCAATTAGCTGGAAAAACTCCCGTTAATCGGAGCACTTTCACCGAAATAGGGCCGGAAGCAAGGAATTAACGGGAGAAAATCCATCTAAACCTGATTTTCGCCCAAAATCGTATGAATTAACGGGAGTTTTTCCCGTTAATCATGGCTCGAGAGGCTGCACTTGCGTGCGGAAATGCTCGGTACTTCCTCGAACGATCATATCCACATTGGGCAGGATTTGTTCAATCAATCTTATAATGTGCTTCCTCAGCGTTATTTTCTCCCAGCCGAAGCTCATTCTTCAATCTCAGCATCACTCGCCAGCGCAGCGGTGAAATAAGGTTTGGCCGTTTATTACGGAGAGTCGTATAACCAGCATTCCCAAACAGTTTCGATTGAGTAAATAAGGAAACTTTTTCAAAAGGAGCAATCGGTCACTAAACCGAGTGAAGCCTTTCAAGATGGCTCGGCTGCAAAAAAACACTCTCCCGGCATACGAAAGGGCACTGAAAAATTTTACTTTTTCAGTGCCCTCCCTCTATCGCGTATGGCTAAAGAATGGCGCAGCCTTCGCTTACTTCTTGATAAGCTCCAGCATTTTCAGCAAAACGGTAACCGACTCTGCTCTTGTTGCCGAATCATTTGGAGCAAAGCGGTTGCCGCCCCGTCCTTGAACAATGCCGCTTTGTATAGCCGTCATCACATAGCCTTTCGCCCAAGGAGCAATCGCCGCATCGTCAGCGAAAGTGGTGCTGTCGACTTCGCTTATCGGCAAGGCTGCTGCCTTAACAATCATCGTCACCATTTGAGCGCGGGTAATGACTGCATCGGCACGGAACGTTCCATCCTCATAACCGCTGATGATGCCGGCCTCTGCAGCTAATGCTATTGCTTCCTTCGCCCAGACTTGCACCTCATCGCTGTCCTTGAAGGTTAGCGGCTTCGCTTCCCCTTTCAACTGTAGAGCATGGACCAGCATCACCGTAAACTCCGCACGTGTAACCTGCGCATTCGGTTTAAAGCTGCTGTCGGGATAACCGCTGGCAATCCCTTTTGCGGCAGCATCCTTAATGCTATTCTCCGCCCAGTGTCCGGAAATATCGGTAAACGATACAGGAGGCTTAGTCTCCTCGGCGTCCTTCGCGTCGATACTAAAGACTGCGAATTTGGTGAAATGATCGACCTCAGCCGTAATGATGCCGCCTGCAGCTTTTCCTCCTATTTTAATCCATTTCTTGCTGGCTTCATCGTAGTAGAAAATCGCCGGCACACGGTTTGCTCCTACTTTCGATGAATCGAAGGTAATCGACAAGCTTACAGGCTTATCAAAACTACCAGTTATGTTCTTCAACAGCTCATAAACGGGGCTGAGCACCATATCGGAATTACTTATCCATTGTGAGGCATTCGCCAGCTTCTCGATGCTGATGCGAAGCTCTTGAGCCGATGTTCCAGCAGCTACAGCCACCGATATTTCATCATTTAGCTTGGCGATACCCGAGCCGTTTGCCGTAATGGTCTGGTCTGCTTTCGTTGCAGGAGCAGGAGGAGTAACTGGAGGCGTGTAGCCGCCGCCATCAACCGGCGGATTGCCACCGTCTCCATCTCCATCTCCATCACCGTCCCCATCCCCCGGCGATTCGCCGCCGTCATAGGTTAGAGCAGTCCGCAGCAAGATGACGGCTTCCGCTAGCGTAACCTCATTTTGCGGAGAGAGCGTCTCGCCTGCCGCAAATAGCGGTGCAAGCCCATTTGCAAGCAGCGCGTTAATAAATGGCTTAAATGGCAGCTTCACTAAATCCGCATCTGTAAACTTGCTTAGTGCATCGGCATCAACAGCCGTATCGAGCGCTAACGTTTTCGAAATAATCGCCAAAAGCTCCTCGCGGTTTATAAGCAGTTCAGCATCCATGCTGTAATCCGCCGCAATTTGCGCCATAACGCTCTCGAATGTAAGCTCCTTAATCAGCCCTTTATTCAACAGACTTATCAGCTCAGATCGCTTCAGCGTCCGGTTCGGATCTATCTCCGCTTTGTCATCCGCTTTAAGGATGCCTTTCTTGATCCAGTCTAAAAGCTCGCTTTCCGCCCAGTGGCCTCTTATGCCGCCAAACACCCGAGCTTCAAATGCTGCTCGTATGCTCTCTTGATCCGCATATCCTTCAGCAGGACGATTGGTTAATAGCTCCGAAGCGACATAGGACTTCTGGCTATCCTCCAACAGGCTGTACAGCTCCAATGTCAATCCGAGCCCAGAAGCCTCCAGAGCTGTCTTCATAGAAGCTGCATCCTGCGCGCCGTTAACCGCTTCAACAGCAGCCCTTATCATTTCTTCGACGTACCCTTGAACAACCGCGTCCACAGCCGCTTGCAGCGATGCTTTATCCATGAATCCATCAGCTGGCTTGTTCTCCCATACCTCATAGGAAACGACTCGCTTCGTATAGTCGTCCAGCTTGTTGTACAAGCTCAAATTCAGATTAAGCCCCGGCGACTCCAGCGCGGCCTGCATATCGGCGGCGCTTTGGACGCTGCTCATCATTTCGACAAACCGGCTTTTGAAGCCATATACTTCAAATTCGTAAATTCGGCCGGTATTATCCGTAGGTGTCGCTTTGTCCAACTGCAGCCTTACATATCTGACTTCCGTTAACGGTATGTTATGCTCGGTTACGCTCTTCGTATTTCCTTCAACTGTTACTACATCTGTCCAAGTCGCGTTATCGCTGCTGACTTGAATCTTATAGCTATCCGTATTCATCGCATCGGCTTCTCCGCCATATGCGGCATGACCGATTTTAAACTCGCTGATTAACGCTTTTTGTCCCAAATCAACCTTCACAAAGTGTGGGTTAGTCCCTGAGTTGGCGCACCATTTGGTTTTGGCATTGCCGTCAAAAGCAAATTTGGCGGCCTCGCCTGCCGCGCATTGCGAATCGGCGGTAAAGGCGCTATCCGGCTTGCCTAACGCCATATTCAGCTTTCCGCCAATAATGTCGCTCGTTACGGTAACCTGCGCGGTTGCCGTATCCTCCCCAGCACTATTGATGGCGGTTAGTTTAACCGTATAAATGCCTTCCTGCGCATAGGTCACCTTCGGATTTCCTGAGCTGTAATCGACCGTGCCGCCCGGAAATTCCCAAACGACCCGCTCCTTCGTCTCAAACGATTGATCATAGAAGGTAATGGCATCACCCGGCGCGGCATACCAAGCATCAGCCGTAAACTTCGCTTCCGGCTTCGGATAATCCGGCCACTCGATAATAGCCTGCGTTCCCGTGCCCTGCCTGTAGTACTCATCAACAGGAACAACCTCAATGACGCTTGTCAGTTCCTTGCCGATACGCTTAATGGAAGGCACATAATAAGCTGTATTTGGCGTCGCGCCTTGGAACTCTCTGCTGCCGTCTTGCTTAATCAAATAAATCTCGTAATAAGCCGCATTCGAGTCCGACTTGCTCCATTTAATCCGGGCGTCGGCAGAAATATCCGTCGTGAATTCATTCTGAACCGTTAGCTCTCCAACCGCTCCCGCTCCAGCCCCTTGCGCTGCGGAGCCGGTCACCGACAATCGCCCAATGTTGACCGAATAATCAAGTACGGCCTTCTGGCTTGTGAAGTTCAAGGAAATCGCAGCAATCGTCTTTCCTTGGTAAGCCTCGAGAGGGATACTCTTCGTACGCCATTCGCTAGGCGTTGCTTCCCCAACATCGAGAAATACAAATTGCTCGGGAGCATCGGCAAACGCGAGCCCCACCTGCATATTGGAGTCCGTCATTCCCGGCGTATTCGTTTTGAACGTCAGAGACAGGCTTGTGTCTGACGCTACCGGAAGCTCTGTTTTGTAGAGCTTAACCTGCGTAGCATTTTTGGCATTCAATAGATTTCCCGCTACCTTCAGCGAGCTTCCGCCGTAATAAGCCGACGAGAAATCGATGCTTGGCTTCAATGCGGTTCCTTGGCTGGTCGCAATCCAGCGCCAAGTCGGCATAACGTCCTGCAAGCTTCGGTTGTTCCAAGGCTTCGTGCGCAGCACCTCGCCATCCACCGCAAAGAAATCGCCATTGCCGGTATTGAAGTTAGTAAGGAAAGGGAGCTTCGTAACCGGCGTTTTTTCCACAAAATAATTAGCTATGCCCTTCCAGCTCGCTGATGTAGTTGTACGGCTAGGGTCACCATTTTGACCAACCCAAAACAGGTTTTCCTTCGCATACAAATCTTCTCTGCTCTTATGCACCTTGAACGCCCAGTCCGGGCGGTAAATGCCGAGCGAGAGCGTTGCCGGCTGGCCATTCGGGAAGATCGCTCCCCAGTTCGGATTCGAGCCCGTTCCATTTGCCTCAACATCAATGCCGGCGTAGATGTCGTAAGGGCTTCTGCCCAGACTTTCCGCTTTGGCTCTGGAGTTGTTAAGGCCGGTCGGATTCCATGAGAAGTCGATGAACATGCTATCGGTTACTCTGCCGTTGTCCTCGACAAACATGGCATTATTGTTGTTCAGCTGGCGCTGCCACCCGACCGCGCCTGTACTGTTCATCGCATCATACCACTGCATTTGCATGCCCGGCTTTTTGTGCGCTTGCAAATATTTCAGAAACTCTTGCATCAGAGTTGCGGTAGCGGCATTTCCTCCCGCGGTTTCCTGATTGATAAACCAACCGTCGAAGCCGTAGTAATCAGCCACTTCGATCAATTTGTCGGCAAACGGGAAGGAGCCGTCGGGATTCTTTTGCAGCGAGTCTGTTACCCAAGAGAACTTCCCTCCGTATGCCGTTGGCGGATAGAAGATATTGCCTAGAATCGGCACGCCGTTTTTGTGAGCCGCGTCAATTGCATCGGCGCTTGGCGGAACGATAATGCCCTCGCTTGAGGAGCCTGCCCAGTGCACCAGCAGATCAACATACTGCCAGTATTGAAACGCGTAAACGTCGAATTGCTCCGAGCCTTGGGAAGGCACCTTGCTGGTTGATTGATACATAGCGGAAAGAGCTGCCAACTTTGGTGCTGTCGACGCATTCGGATTGACTTGATACCCTCCATTAGTCCGGCTAGCAAGCGGGATTGAAGCTCGATTGAATGCGGCATCCGGGTCTGTCTCCGGCGACCATTGCAGAAGATCATCAACGAACCATGCGGATGCGGTCGGCTGCTTCGCGCTGGCCGTACCGCTCCATGCCATACAGATCGAACAAGCTAAAAACAAACCCGCTATAAACTTATACCCGTTTAACTTCGTGATCATTTCAATTCCCCTTTTCTGTTTCCCTTCTCCCCTATCTGTAACTGATTCCGTATTTCTCTATTTACTTGCGCGCCATTCGTCCAGTTGCTTCTGCACTTCAGCCATAATCTTGTCAATCCCTTGCGCTTTCAGCTTCTCAACCGCTTTCGGCTGAATTTCATCCGGGTTAACAGAGCCTGTTTTTAGAGCATTGCCATACTCGTCAACCGCATTTTTTACGTTTGCAATTTCCGACATGACGTTCGTTGGATCGAATTGGAATCCAAGCAGCGGCGCATTTGTTGCGGAGCTGTTAAACGTTTTGTACTGCTCCCACTTGTCTGCCGGATCGTTAGCGAGCTTATCGAGAAGGAACATATTTCCGAGCGTAAATGCCGGCATCGAGTAACCCGAATCTGGAATCGGCTCGAACGTGTCCTCCGTAAGCTTTTTGTAATGCACGCCTTCAATTCCGTTATTCAACAGGTTGCGAAGGTAAGCATCCGTGTTAAGCAGATTTAGAAATTCCATTGCTTTTTCTGGGTATTTGGTTTGCGCGGAGATCGCTTGCAGCGAGCCGGTAACCGACCAGTTAAATACCATTGGCTCGTGGATTGGCGTGGACGCAATCGGGTATTGCATGCTGTCCGTCCAAAGAATATCTGCAAAAGGTACCGTATGCTGTTTATCTACAAGCCATTTGCCTGTTTTCTCATGCTCATTTCCTTGCTTGACTGCAACGTCAGGAGGCAAATAGCCTGCTTTGTAATACTTGTGCATCGTGCCGAACATTTGCTTCGCTTCAGGAGTATCCCATACATTTACTACTTTAAAATCGGTCGTATTCAGCGGCACGCCAATTGGCAGCCCTTCAAGCGCATAATCGAACGGCAGGAACGGATCAATATTGCTCGGGATTGGATATGTATCCGGCTCGCCTGCTTTAACTGCCTTCAGCATCGGCTCAAGGCTTTCAAGCGTAGTCGCCTTCGTAATATCCAGGTTGTATTTATCTGCTAGATCTTTGTTGAAGCGCCATACCGCTTGTGCGGGCAGCTCCTTGTTCGTGGGGATCGCATAGTTATGGCCGCTTACTTTGGAGCCCTCTAGGAAAGCAGGATCGAGCACTTCTTTGATCCCCTTGCCATACTCATCAAGCAGCGCATCCATCTCGTAGAAATAGCCTTTTCTTGCGCTTTCTACATAGTTGAAGGCCCAGGAAGAAGTAAACGCGATATCGAAAGGCTCGCCAGACGCTGCAATCACTTGCATTTTTTGCGTGTAATCGCCCCAGTCGAGCACCTTCATTTCAATCGTGGCGTTTATTTTCTCTGTGAGGTACTTATTCACTTCAGCAATTACTTTATCTTGATCAGCCTGTACGCCGCCAATGGTGTACCAAATCAAGTTAACAGGCTTTTCGTTTTTCTCTGCTGCCGGCTTCTCTCCTGCATTGGTGGTAGGCTCCGACTTCTCGTTGCTGCCGCTATTCTCTTTTCCGCTAGAACAGCCCGCGAGCGCTGCAACAGCAATCATAATGAAAACAAGTACAGTAAGCATACTTTTTCTGCTCTTTGCTACCATTCTTTGTTCCTCCCTTAAATTGTGAAAATATATATTAATACGTCGATGCCGATTGCCGGCTCGTGCGCCTTAATAACACCCGTGAACCGTGCTTATGGAGCTATTCTTTGACAGCTCCGATGGTCAAGCCTTGCACAAAATACTTTTGGAAGAAAGGATAAGCAAACACGATCGGCACCGTTGCAAGTACAACCATTGCCATTCTCGTCGTTTCCATCGGCAGCGTCCTGATGAGCTCCGAGCGCTCTGTACCGGCTACGCTTGTCGAGTTCTGAATAATAAATTGGATATTGTTCTCAACCTTCATGAGCAGCGACTGCAAAGGCACCAGGCTCGCGTTATCAATATAGAGAAGCGCATTAAACCAATCATTCCAATAGCCTAAGGCTGCGAACAAACCGATCGTAGCTAGGCCCGGAAGCGAGATAGGCAGCACCAGATAAAAAAACACGCGAAACTCGCTCGCACCGTCGATTTTCCCCGATTCAATAATGGCATCGGGAACCATCGTCTTAAAAAAAGTTCTCATAATCAGTATCGAGAATGCGCTTACGCACATCGGAAGAATCAACGCCCACACCGTATCCTTCAAATGAAGAACCTGCGTCATTACGATATAAGAGGGAACTAATCCCCCGCCGAACAGCATCGTGAAGAAGGCGATAAAGGAAAAAATGCCGCGATATCTAAAATAGCTGCGTGAGATTGCGTAAGAATAAAGGGAGACGATCGCAATCGTCAGCAATGTCCCCACGATGGTGACAAATAGCGTAACCCCATAGGAACGCAGCAGCTGGTCACCCGTCTTGAACATGTATACGTAAGCCGATGTGGACCATTTTTCCGGAAAAATGCTGTAGCCGTTCACCGCGAGCGATTGCTCATCCGTAAAGGAAATGACGATAATGAACAGGAACGGATAAACGCACATGAAGGAGAATAAGCCCATAGCCAGATGTGCCAGCCCGTTCCAAAACGGAGGCAGCTTATGAATATCTCTTGTCTTCTTTGTTCGTACCGGTTTGCTCTGCTGTTTGACGATTATGTTTTCAGCCAAGTTGAAGCTCCCCTTTCCTTTAAAACAAAGCTTGCTCTTTGTTTATTTTTCTAACGATCATATTGGTTACGATAACGAGCACAAAGCCTATGACAGCTTGATATAAGCCTGCTGCGGTACTCATTCCGATGTTCCCCGTTACTTTCAGCCCCCGATAAACAAAGGTATCAATCACATTCGTTACGGGATACAACGCTCCGGTATCTCGAGGCACCTGATAGAAGAGGCCGAAGTCCGCTCTGAATATGCCGCCGATTGCGAGAATAAATAGAATAACGATAATCGGCGTAATCATCGGTATCGTAATTTTTCTAATCTGCTGCCACTTGCTCGCCCCGTCGATCATCGCTGCCTCGAAATAGGATTTGTCGATGCCGACAATCGCCGCCAAGTAGATGACGCTTCCAAACCCGACGCCCTTCCACAAATTGACGAACACTAGGATATAAGGCCAATATGCCTTCTCCGAATACCAATAAATCGGCTTCATTCCTAAGAAATCAAGCATTTGGTTCAGTGCGCCCCGATCAACGCTTAAGAAGCTAAACACAAAATAGCTCACGATTACCCAAGATAGAAAATGCGGCAAAAACATGCCGGTTTGATAAATTTTCGCCATCTTCTTGTTCGTAATCTCGTGAATGACGATTGCTACAAATACCGATAAAGTCGTTCCGAGCACGATGAAAACGGCATTATAGAGAATGGTGTTCCGAAAAATGATAAAGGCATCCTGCGTCGTAAACAGAAACTCGAAGTTTTTAAAGCCCGACCATTCACTGTTGAGCAGGCTTGCGAGAAAGCCGTCCCGGCTAAATTTATAATTTTTAAAAGCGATGATAGCTCCCGGCATCGGAAGATAACAAAAGAGAAAAAACCAGATGGCTCCAGGAAGCACCATCAGCAATAAAGCTTTGTTTCGGCCTATCATTCGCAGCTCGCGCATTAGACTCGACATGTTGTCCCTCCCAAATCCTTGTCATTGTTGACCTAAATTTAGCATAATGAAAGCGTTTGCCAAAGTGAACAAATCAATAAAAAAGTGGATAAAACAAAGAAACAAATTTGGAGGCTCCCCTATTTTTAGGAAATTGTGGTACTCTAGTTTCTAGAGAAAATCCGTGCAATTTCAAATTGAAAGCGTATACTTAATAACGTTAATGACAGCGGCAGGGGGTGCCCCGTTTCATGAAGAGATTCGTTGATTTCTATAGAAAGCACTATAAGCAAAAGCTGTTCAACAAAATATTAACGATGTACGCGATCATAACGATCGTGTCGCTGGCGACGCTCTCTGCCTTTGTCTACACCTATTTAAATACTGCACAGGTACAGAAGGAATTGGATTTGAACAAGCAGATACTAGCGGACATAGGCAGCCATTTGGATATCAAGCATGCGACCTCGCAGCAAATTATTCAACAAATCTACCGGGATGGATCCTCGGCTTTGCTGAGCGATGTCCTCTCTTTCTTGCAAAACAATTTCTCCGATTATTTGAACAAACGCTTGCTGCAATACAGCGCAACTGGTGTCCGAACGCCGGACATCAACTCTTTTCTGCGCCTGCTGCTAGTTAACAATCCGGATATACGTGCGGTCGCGCTTTACAGCAAGGACAAAAAATTTATATTTACGCTGACGAAGGATACGCAAAACTATTATTTCGATGATGCCGATCTGCAAACCGTTATTAGCAAATACATCTCTACCGATCGAAGCTATACGACGATTAGCAACATTAATAACATGACCACGCAGGAGAGCGTGGGCAACCTGATCATCGACTACGATTCAACGGGAATATACCGAACGTTTCAAGATAAAACGGATGAAATGAAAGGTTATGTCGTCGTGCTGACGCCTGAGGGGAATGTCATTTTCGATTCCTCGAACCGTTATTATGGGCAGAAATATCCCTTTGCACCGCTTCTAAACAACCCCTCTTCTATTCAGCGATTTGAGGAGGAATCGTATATGAACCTGCAAACGACGAATAAGTTTGGCTTTTGGATCGTTGGCATTATTCCGAAATCCACGATTAACGGCAATATGAAGGGACTCAAAAACACGCTTATTTTAGTGACGGTGATTTGCATTGCAGCGGCGATGACCCTCACCTATTTCACGATCGTCAACTTCTCTAGACGGACGAAGGTCATCGTTCAAGCGATGAAAAAAGTACAGGATGGCGACCTGTCCGTCAGAATTCCGCGCGAGAAGGAGGATGAATTGTTTCAAATCTCAAGCCGCTTTAATCAAATGTGCGAGGATTTGACGCAATATATCGATCGGGTATACAAATCGGAGATTCGAGAGAAGCATGCCGAGCTCGTAGCCTTTCAGGCGCAAATAAAGCCCCATTTTCTATACAATACGCTTGAGGCGATCCGAATGCGGGCATTGTCCAAAAAAGCGGATGACGTCGGCGAGATGATATACATTTTGGCAACGTTATTCAGGTACTCCGTCAAGAGCGAAACGATCGTGAAGATCTCCGATGAAATCGAATACTGCCGCTTGTATCTGGATCTATTCCGGATTCGCCTTTTGCAGAAATTCACCTATGAGATCAACATCGAGCCAGAGTGGATGAGCATTCCGATTCTAAAGCTCTCGATCCAGCCTATTATTGAAAATTACATCATCCATGGACTGAAAATGTCGCAAAGCGACAACCATCTCTCGATTTCCGCCGAATGGGATGGCCGTGATCTGCAATTGCTGATCAGCGACAACGGCAACGGCATTGAGCCTTTGAGGCTAAAGCAGCTGCGAAGCAGCTTGGAGCAGCATCCGCCGCAGACATCGGATTCCATTGGGCTTATCAACGTAAATGAGCGGTTAAAAATATGCTTTGGCAGCGGCTACGGGCTGCATATTAACAGCGAGCCTGGGCAAGGCACTGTTATTTCTGTAAAAATTCCGGCAGGCCAAGGGGGACAACAATTTGCGTAAGGTGTTTATTGTGGACGACGAGCCTTTTATTTTGGAAGGATTAGCTTCTATTATCGATTGGGAGGAATACGGTCTTACGTTAGCCGGTCAAGCCTCCAATGGCGAGGAAGCGCTTAAGGCGCTTCGCATGTCTGCCGCCGATATTCTTGTCACCGATATTATGATGCCCCATATGAACGGCCTTGAATTGATAAGACAGCTCAAACCGATCCATCCGGAGATGAAGTTTATTGTTCTTAGCGGCTATCATGAGTTTGATTATGTCCGGGAGGGCATGCGGCTTGGCATCGAAAATTATTTGCTGAAGCCGATTAATATCGGGGAATTAAAGGAGACGGTTGCGAGCACGGTCGCAAAAATACATACGGCTGCGGGTTCCGCATTAACGAGCTCCTATCAGCTTGATATTTTGCGCGACAATGTCGTTAACCGCTGGGTGAGCGGGAAGATCGATCAAACGGAGCTCAAAAACAGGCTGCAGCTGCTGGACATTCCGACGGAGAACAGCTGCTATGCGGCAGCTTCCATCAAGACGGTACGGGATATGCCGATTTATACGGGCGGCGACTTTTGGCTGCCTGGGCACTGGGACAACGAGGTTTACAGCATTTGTAGAAGCCAAGCGGACTGGGCGGGGCATGCGATATGCATCAGCGACCGGGACGGCGATATCGTCATGATCTTTACAGGAATGAGCTCCGAGCAAGTGCAGGAGAAAGCCCTCTCCTTGCTTACAGCCATTCGCAAAGAGCTGAAGCAGCGTCTTGGCGTACAAGCTCTTATTACGCTTGGCAGCGTGGAAGCCGATTATTCTGGCGTGTCGCAAAGCTATGACCATTCGAAGCGCCTTCAGGAGTATTTCCTGACTAATTCAGAGGATGAGATTATCCGATATGAGAAAATGATTGCGGCAGACCGCCCTTCGACGAAGTCGGTTACGGTAGACATGCTGGAATTCGAAAGGCTTCTGCTTGGCCACAACAAGGCGGCGCTAAATGCTTTTATTGATGAACAATTTGCGCTGCTGCAAGCGCAGGAGACACTCTCGCCTGCCCATATTCATAACTACGCCATAGAGCTTATTCTTCTTACGAAGCAAGCGGTGAAGGAAAATAAGCTCAATCATGAGCTTGCGACAAGCGATTACAAGCAGCTGTTTGCCGCTTTATTCAAGGCTCAAACGATCACGCAGCTGACGGAGCATGTCAAATTTATTGCCGGTTCCGCGATGGACTATTTATCGGTCGAGGATGATGATTTCAGTCCAGTTATCAAGCAGGTCATTCATCAAATTCAGACGCGCTATTCGGAGGAGCTGTCGCTCAAAACGTTAAGCCAGACGTTGAACATCCACCCGTTCTACCTTGGACAGCTGTTCCAGAAGGAAACGGGCGAAAGCTTCTCCGACTATGTAAATACGTACCGGATCAGCAGAGCGCAGAAGCTGCTGAAAACAACCGCGATGAAAACAAGCGATATTTCCAAAAATATCGGCTATTTGGAGCCCGGGTATTTCTATAAACAATTTAAGAAATATACCGGCGTCTCTCCGAAGGAGTATCGAGGCAGTCAGCTGCTATAAGCTGGCGGTCTCGTTCTTATTCGCTTCGTTTAAGCACCGCACTTGTTGATTAGCAGCTTATTAAATTCAACGAGCGGAAGCGGCTTATGGTAATAATAGCCCTGCGCTTTGTCACAGCCTAGCAGCTTTAGCTGCTTCAATTGGTCTAGCGTTTCTACGCCCTCGGCTACGACCTGCTTTTGCAGGTCATGGCCCATGGACACGATCGTTTTTACAATGGAGATCCCGCCTTGATAGGCGTCCATGTCTGTAATAAAGGAGCGGTCAATTTTAATGATAGCGATTGGCAGCTGTCTCAGCACGCTCAATGAGGAATAGCCCGTTCCAAAATCGTCAATCGCGATATGAATGCCTAGCGCTACGAGCTCATCGAGCATTTTCCGCGCTACATTCAAATTGTTGACCACCATGCTCTCCGTTATTTCCAAGCACAGCCTTGCGGGCTCCAAGCTGCTGGAGCGTAAAATCTCCTGTACCTTGTCCACAAAATCGGGCTGCATGAATTGCCTCGAAGAGACATTGACCGACAGTATAAAATCATCCCAGCCCAGCTCTTGCCAATGCCTTCCCTGCTGGCATGCCTCCGCAATGACCCACTGCCCAATTTCATTGATTAATCCGGTCTGCTCCGCAAGCGTAATAAATTCCCCCGGGTGGACCATTCCGAGCTCCGTCGATTGCCAGCGAATAAGCGCTTCGGCACCGATTAATCGTCCGCTTAGCAAATCGATCTGCGGCTGGTAATGAAGTACAAATTCATTTCGCGCAAGAGCCTTGCGCAGATGCTTCTCCAGCTTGACGTCACGCTGGACAAGCACAATCATATCGCTCGTATATAGACGGTACTGATTGCCGCCGCTGTTCTTGGCATTATACATGGCAATATCAGCTCTCTTGATCAATCCGGCAGAGCTGTTGTCATCGAATGGATGGACGCTGATGCCGATGCTTCCGCCTAAGTAAAAATCTTGCCCTTGAAGCGTAATGGGATGCTGAAAAGCTTGATGGATCTTTTCGGCAAACGATACGATCTCGTCATATTCGTTAGCATCTCTAATCAAAATAATAAACTCATCGCCGCCAAGCCGGGCGAGCAGATGATCATCATTGATATTGTTCAGCAGCCGCTTGGCAATTTCATTTAAAGCTTCATCGCCATAATGATGCCCGAGCGTGTCGTTAATCAGCTTAAACCGATCCAGATCGATCAGCATAACGCCAAGCAGCGCTTTGGACGATTTGACCGCATCTAGCGATGCTTCGAGCTCTCTATTGAAATGATAGCGGTTTGGAAGCTTAGTCAACGCATCGTGATGTGCCAAAAAATGTACGAGACGCGCCTCTTCCTTCTGCTGCGTAATGTCGCGAATGACCACGAGAACAAACCCTTCCTCGCTCTCGGACATCGTTTCCGTGTCTACCAGTATCGTCCGCTTCTGTCCCTGCCGGTCCCTGATTGTCAGCTCGCGATTTCTCCAAGCTTCCCTTGGAAAGGATGCCGCATAGTCTTCTTCCACGCCTTTACGTTCGGACTCGTTAATAAACGCAGACAGAGAAAGGCCTTTAAGCTCCTCCTCTTTGGAGACGCCCAGCAAACGGAGCGCGCCGGGATTTGCCTCCTTCATGATCATTTTCTTGTCAAGCATCACAATCGCAGCTGGAGACAAATGATAAAGAAGCTCATACTTTTTTTCTGCAGAAGGTAAAAAATCATATCTCATAAATATACGAAGCGATATGCACCAAATAATGATAGCCAAAAAAATGAACGTATCCGGAATATAAATCTGTGGGGAAAAGCCAAAAAAGAGCAAAGTTGCCAAGAGGGCTGCCAGCTGATAAAACAGATTCGCCTTAAAAAGCACCGTGTAGCGTTTGCTCTCTACGATATTTATCGCTTTAGCTCTCGCGATCAAGCTGACCGTCAAATTGAATATGGAGAATAAAAAAATAGTTCCCAATACGACATGCATGGCTGGTGCAAAGAGAGCCTGCTTCCAGAACGCCTCTGTCCTAACACCTGTAAATAAAAAGTGCTTCCCTTTTATAAATAGCAGCAGGTAGTAAAGAATAAGCGGGGCGAAAGCAGCGCCGATGCTGCTCAGGCGAGAAAAACGAAGATATTTAGACGTCGTTGTCATATGCAGCAAAACACTCATGCTAGAAGAAGCGATGCCGAGCGGATATACCCCATATGCCGCTATGGTCAGCGTCTGATCAGCTGGAAGTAGCTGCTGGATATACCGTAAAAAGATCATGAGTGCGAGCAGGCTGGTCGTGATGGCAGCTAGACGATTCTCAATATGGAGGGGGGCCCGTCTTATCATGACCAAGGAAGTATCGACCATGAAGATGACAGGCAGCATGAATAAAAACAGAAGCAGGACAGATTGGTACTCGCTCATCGCTTGATGCCTCCTCGCTTAGTATGAATAAAATGGGATTTGCGACGCTTCATCAAGTCTACTATTTTGCCTGCTGCACTTTGGCAGTATCGAATATATAATCATATTTTCACATATTTATCCAAACCTCTATTCCTATTATAGAGCTTTACGCTCGGCAGGACAATCCATATTCCGACTATCTCAATGGTTTATACCAAACAAAAAGAAGCCGCAGTTATGCGGCTTCGAATCATCCTAATTCTATACTGCTGCCTAGCGCCAAAGATTAATAAGCTGTCCAGCCTGCGTCCGCCGTAATTACCGTACCGTTCACAAAGCTGGAATCATCCGAAGCCAAAAACAACGCTACTTTTGCAATGTCTAGCGGCTCGCCCGTACGCGGATTCAAATGCATGCCCGCCATCGCCCGCCCCATTCCAAATTCATTAGGCGTGTTGATGGAGGTAGCGATATTTGTAGCTACCCCGCCTGGCGCAATCGCGTTGCAGCGAACGCCCAAATTAGCATATTGAAACCCTACATTCTTCGTAAATCCGACAACCGCATGCTTGGATGCTGTATAGGCCGCTCCGGCTCTAGATCCGTACAAGCCTCCAGCAGAAGCAATATTCACAATAACTCCGCTTTTCTTCTCGATGAAGATCGGCAGAGCTTTTCGTGTCGTTCTCATGGGACCTGTCGTATTAATCGCAAAAACGCGATCCCAAAGCTCATCGGTCATATCTCCCGCGGGAACAAAGTTGTCCATAATGCCCGCATTGTTTACTAGTATATCTAAAGTTCCGTAAGTCGATACGGCAGTATCAATCAATTGCACGACATCTTCTTCCTTCGCCACATTAGCTGCAACTGCTATTGCAGAGCCGCCCTTCGACTCAATATCGGCAGCAACTGCCTTTGCAGCATCTGCATTAATATCAGACACGATGACTTTAGCGCCTTCGGCAGCGTAAAGCTCAGCAATCGCCTTACCCATTCCTGATGCTCCGCCTGTAACGATTGCTACTTTTCCAGAGAGTTTCATGTACATTCCTCCTGTAGTGTTTACTCGTATAAATGGCTACTGAAATGAAAGTCATCGAACACTTGTTGAATATACAACGAGTTGTTATTTAAAGTATAATAATTTATTACAAAGCCAACAATCAGTAAAAACTTTCTGTTTGTACAATAACGCACAACGGCAAGCAAGTTGTTGATTAAAATATAAGGGATGATTACAATGGCAGCAGATATCATCAAATCAGATCGGCGTATTGTACGCAGCAAGGCTGCATTAAAGCAGGCTTTGCTGACGCTTATGTCCCAAAAGCCCTTCGCGTCTATTTCCATTACCGAAATCGTGGAGCTTGCCAATTATAATCGCGGCACTTTTTATTCCCATTACGAAAATAAGGAAGGGCTGCTCGACGATATATTAAATGAGCTGATTTCTGAGCTTGTAAAATCTTTTCGCGCTCCTTACGAAGCCTCGGAATTGTTCCGTATCGATGAGCTGCCGGCTAATGCCGTCATGATATTTGACCATATCTTTCAAAATGCCTCTATATATACTGTTCTAATGAACTCAGAAGTATTATCGGATATTAGAGAGAAGATGTTCCTTGCCTTAAAACAGATTCTAATCGAGGATCTGGATGACTCCGCCTCCGCTAACGGCTTGAACCGCGAGTTTCATGTCATTTATTCGATCCACGCCGTACTTGGCCTCGTATTCCACTGGATTGAAGGCGGTTTCAACTATTCACCGGCCTATATGCAGGAACAATTGGTGCGCATTATCAATTGGCATCCTTCTACAATTATGATCAATAAAAAAGAACGAAAATAAGCTCTCGGTACCTATTAAATTGCAAAAAAAAACAATGCGGCTCTATTTGCGAGCTGCATCGCATTTTTTCAAAGCATATCCTTATTTTTTGCCTTTAGCCGCGCTGCCGCCTTTAAAAGCGGTGCTGCCCTTTGGCATATTAGCGCTTTTCGCATTGGCTGTGCTGCCTGCACCTGCTGCGCCTTTTTCGCCCTCGGCTCCTTTAGCGCCTTGGTTTCTGCCGAACACCTTTTTGGCTAATTTCTTCTTTTCCCCTGCTTGCCAACGATTCCAGCCCTTCTTGTCCGTGCCTCTGCCGGTTCCGCCCTTGCCCTTTGCGCTGCTCATAACATCACTCCATTATATCTTCTATGCCGAGTTAAATTTCATAAAATGCAGCCACAGCATCTATCAGAACCTTGATCCTCGTTATCATTCCTAATCATTATACCATTAATTCCGCTTATAAAATCTTATCGCTTTTGTTCCCTTGCTGCTCATATTGAAAAGGTCCATTCCCTCTTTGCATAAATGGTTGATTTGATCCATTTCCGCCTGCGGGCGAGAGCTTCGTGTACTATTAAGCCGAATGGACAACACCTGCTGAATCTCGTCTAAGGAAACACGGGCAAGCTTCGATAATAATTGAAGCGTCGTTTCATTGCGGCCGACTATGTCCTCGTAACGAATCAAGTGTGCATGCGGCAGCTCATCCACAAGCTCCCGATATTGTTTGGCACGCTCGTTCCAGATCTGTCCGAATTGTTCGACGTCGCCCTCCCAATACGCGGTCTCGCTTCTCCATATATCAATCGGATTTCGGACAAGCAGAATGATGACGGCATTCGGATAACATTTCTGCAGCAGCATAAGCTCGCGTCTCCCGTACCGGACTTCCTTAAATCCGATACGGTCATGCGTATCCCGGTATTGGATATACATTTGATTAAACAGCGCTTTAACAGCCTGCTCAACGGCATCCTCAATATAGGGTACATCAGGCGTCATATTGGCTGTCCATTGGTTAGGATCGCTGCCATTTTGAAAGAAAGCAAGCTTCTCGTCCTCGCTGTGCGTAGAGAAGTGGGAGGCGAGATCCTGGATCCGTATAAACTCAGATACAATCCCGCCATGCTCTCCCCATATCAACGTGTTTTTTCGGCAGTTGAATATTCGCTGCACCAGCGTTGATCCCGTCCGCTGCGTCAAAGCGGATATGATGACATCCATTCCAAATCCCCACCCTCATTGAATCGCGCGTGAGCCGTTAAATTTAACTCCGCCTGAGCAGCCTCATCGGCAATGACTAGATCAGGATTGGAATGAGAGACCGCATTCCAATTCAACCACTGCAAGCGCCCAAAGCTGGGCATGTGACCTGCCGGCAAGCTTTTTAGCTTCACATAAACCAAATTCCCTTGGTTTAAAAGCCGGATGATTGTCTTTCCGATGCCGTCATTTTGCGGATACGATGATAAATAAACGTCAATCAATAGACTTTTATCCCTTGCAATAGAAAGGTTTTGCTTTTTTTGCAGCACCGCATCGATTAATTTGGACCACTGCTGTACCCAGCTTTGTTTGGAAAAGCTTAGCGACACCGCTTCTGCTCTTTGTTTAAATAAGGCCAGCTTACTCGGGTTTTCGATCAAGTCCGTAATAGCCTCTTTTAGCGCATGAGCATGGGGCTCGATTAATAAACCGTTATATTCATGAATGACGAGATCCGACAATCCCCCGACTCTAGTAGCGATAACGGCATTTCCGCAGGACATGGCCTCCAGGCAGGACAGGCTTGTTCCTTCGCTGTACAGCGTCGGAATTACAGAAATATCCGCTTGTTTGTACGCTTGTGGCATTCTATCGAAGGGGAGCGAGTAGGTTTTGATCCTACCAGGCCATCGGTTCATTTTCATCATCACCATACGAATATCTTCATCTTCGCCCTGACCGACAAAATGAAAATCAACATGCGGGTACCTGATCAGAATTTCGTCAATAATTTGCAAAACGAGATGAAGACCTCTCGCATGGTATAGTCTGCGCGGGTATAAAATGACGATCCGATCGTCCTGCTTGTCATCCTTGCTGGAGGAAAATTCGACCGGGTCTACGTAATTTGCGATTACCTTGATCCTTTGGCGAAGGGAGTAGTCTACCGTCTGAAACCAGTTTGCCGAATTGTTATCTACCGAAACTAGGCTTTCGCACAGCCTCGCCCCTTCGATAAATCGCCTGTTCGTTTCCCAAAAGGAATGACCATCCACATAATGGCTAGCTGGGTTATCCCACGCAACCCCATGTATAATGCCAATGCTTGCTTTTCCGTTCTCATAAGGCCACGCGTTGAAAAACGCGGAGTATACATTCAGAATAGAACGTTCAGCCGTTTGTTCTTGAAACAAACGATTATAGATTTTCACCGCGCTGAT
Source organism: Paenibacillus sp. PL91 (assembly GCF_012935325.2). Taxonomy (GTDB): domain Bacteria; phylum Bacillota; class Bacilli; order Paenibacillales; family Paenibacillaceae; genus Pristimantibacillus. The sequence goes on along the minus strand of NZ_JABBYG020000012.1, from coordinate 118,566 downwards.
GCTTAATTCCTTCGCATGCTGTCCTCCTCTGGATAAGGAGACGACATCCACTCCCCGAAACCTGCGTATCCAAGGGGAATTCCCGTATTGATAAATCGCAAGCTGATACCCCTTCTGTTTAAATAATTGAAACAGATCCATAAGGTATCTTTCCGCGCCCCCAGAGTAAAATTTTTCACCATCAAAATCCAAAAACGTCGTTGCCATAACCGCAATTTTCCCGGTTGCATCGTAATTGGCGTATGCCTGCCAAGCCGCTGGCTTATTCATCAAGCATCGTTCCAATTGCTCGGCCCTGGCAGCCCATTGATTCTGATTGGCAAAAATCCGGCCAGCCTCCTTCGCCCTGCGAGCGGCATCAGGCTTTAACCCTTCTATAATCGCTCTCTCAAAGCCGTCCATTCCCTCCGCGATAAAAACCCAATCGGATTGGAGTGGCTTGATCTCCGCTATTGGAGTAGAAACGACCGTTAAGCCAAGGGACGCATATTCAAAAAATTTAACAGGTGAGACACTATTGGTTAAATCATTGACTAGGAACGGAATGATCGCGACATCGAAGTGCTGCCCATACTGAGCGAGCTGCCGGTACGGCTTCATGCCAAGCAAATGGATATTAGGAGCCTGCAGCCGCTGATTATCCATTCCGAATTTGCCGATGAGCACGAACTGCCAATCCGGCCTTTTGGCTGCTAATGCTTCCAATAGATCCGCGTCGAACCATTCTTCGATGGCTCCGAAATAACCGATGACCGGCGATCCCTTGGCGATGATAGGCGCGAGATCCTCGGGCACCGAAGCGGAGGAGGCTAGAAAATCCTCGCTTCTTGTTGCGTTTGGCAATAGAACAGCATCGCTTCTTGAGGCAACGTAAGCGTGAAGAGCTTGTGCCGAATACGTGACGATATCCGCTTGTTCCACGATTTCATTATGTTTTTGTAACATTTGATCATCGTATAACGAAAAAAACTCCAGCTGATCCAGTACATCGTACCAAAGCGTTTTATGGGGCAAGAAATCCGCCCAAGCCATTTGAACCAACCAGCTGCACAGCACGATGACCGATTGGCTTCGGAGAACGGATAACAGATATTTATCGCCATTAACGATAAAGAGATTGGGCTCCACTTCGCGCAACCCGAAAGGACCAGGGGTTGATTCGCAAAAAAAACAAAGATAGCCTCGTTTCGCCAATTCCCTCAGCATTTGATGAGGGCGCTGATTCGGCTCCCAGTACACAGCCTCCGGATAAACCACGATTGCGTTATACGTCTTTTCCCCCAACAGGTTCATTAATTCCAGAGACTGTGGCACGAATGGGCCATGGACAAACTCATTGTAGATGTGCTGACGACTTAAATAATGAGACCGGAAATGAATGGTTCCAGCAGTCAAAGAAGTGGACCTCCTTCAAAGGAAAAAGAATAAACATTTTTTTGAAAATCCCAATGCATTTCTCATATTATGTAAACGCCCTTCTCATCGAATGGATGATTGGCCATGGCGAAATACCCTTTTCCCGTCATACTTGTACCTTTGCGTCGATTTGATATAGGTTGTTTGCTTAATTTAGGACAGACAAGTTTCCAGAAATTAGATAAAACCATACCGTACTACATAACTCACCAAGGAGAGTGTTGCTGGCATGTATTTGATCAAAAGAAGATTACGATGCGTTCCGTCCCATGCGGGCCGCAGAAAAACGACTAACAAAAAAAAGAAGCCTTCCCATTCGAAGAAGCCTTCTCTTCTAAAAAAAATACTAGCTTTGCGCAGCAGTTTATTAAAGTTTTCACGATTAATTACTTGGCGGATCAATAGATTAGCGGCCAGTGTAAGAAAGGTAGCCACTGACTCGGATCAAACACAAAATCAAGTAACCCAGTTAAATCAACAGGTAAGCGTGCTTGCTGCGGAAGTGAATGCCATTACTGGCCCGAATCAAGGTACACGGGCGTTATTGCAAGCGAGAATCGGAACTACCGTTACGATTGAAACGAATGCCGGCAGCATTTCCGGAACAACGCTCGCGGTTGGGATCGATTTTGTGCAAATTTTGGAGCCCGCTGGCGATATTGTCATTATTCCGATTAGCAGTATTACAACGATCGCATAACGAAATGGAGGTTGAAGCTTTATGAATTTCACGGAAATGTTAAGAGGCTATACGGGACGGCGTATTGAAGTTTTTTTAACGAATCAATTCGTGCAGGGCACTTTAGTAAGCGTTGGAGATGGCTTTTTCACTTTACAGGTCGCAAGCCCAAGTTACAGCACTCCCGTTACACAGTCCACTGTGCTAATGCAAAATGTAGAGTATGTCCGCGTTCTTGCCGCCTAAGTGTCCATGCGCTTATTTGAACAAATGAATTCGAGCAACCAGTTAGTCCAAACGCTGTAGCTATCAGGATGCTGATGAGTAATGCTCGAAGACCGAATTCTTCGGTGATATAGTGCTTTCTGAATGTAGGCTGCAGGCCGCTCAAGCATAATGCGGGCCAGCATTTGAAAGTCTTCGTAGAGGCGCCCATGGAATGGATCGGCAGCGCTCCAGCCGCCCAGATCGGTTACGGTTTGGATGCTGTACATTCTCGGTGCGAGAGGAATGGCGTTTTTTAGCAATTTGTCCACCGTCATATCGCCTTGTTCATGCTGCGTCATGTTTAGCACTAAGCTTTTGTCACTCCGCTCATACCAATCCATATGGTCGGCATAGACCATTCCGCCATCCGGCGATATCGCAATATGGTTAATAAGCGTATGCATGCATGTCGTATCCAGCCAATCATCTGCATCAAGCTCTAGCAGCCATTCTCCCTTAGCCGCAATCAGAGCCTGATTCAAACAGGCAGCTTTTCCTCTATTCGTTCCATTTCTAATAAACCGTATTCGGGGATGCATCGCGTAAGGGCTCGACTCCCATATGGCTTGTGTTCCATCCGTCGATCCGTCATCTACAATTAGGAGTTCCCATGCTGGATAAGACTGCATACAGACGCTGCGTATCGCCCAGAGCAAATAATCCGCATTATTGAACGTGCAAATGACGACCGTTATAATAGGAGCTTCATCCCATTGTTCGCCGGGTTGCTTCATGCGAAGAATAGGCAGGATGACGCTAGATTCTATATCACGCTTCCTCCAGCCCTCAGAATGCGGAGGCCTCGGAAGCCATTGATTTGATTTTACACATTTGAATGGCCAGCTTTCCTCTAGCGCTAATTGTCTCTCTAAGAGGACATAGCTCTCAAATGGGAGGATCTGCGTGGTCTGAAAGCCCGGAAACGCTCCAGAGGTCACGGCCATCGTCCGCCATAGGACGGGTCCTCTCAACTGAGCGCATTCATCGTCTTGTTGATGCAGCAAGGGATCGATTGCCATTCCGCCAGCTCGCTCGGACAAATCGAGGAGCCAGGTCTCGAATTGGTTTTGAAAGCCCGTCGCCAGCTGTTCTCCAGCAAAAAGCGTAAGAAAAAAAGGCTTGTCGTATTCCGAAAGGATACGGTTCATATGAATGGCAAAATCGGAAGCGATAAGAATGCATGAGCAATCAGGTACTGCCGCTTGCACACTGCGTTCTGTCATTTTGGCTGCAGCGACGTTTTTGGAGTCCAAAATGAATACAAGCATGGCGGCGAAACGGCCTCCTTTACGTTGAAACACACGCCTTGCGAATGATATAGGATATGTCGAGTACCCATGAATGGTTATCACGTTATTCGAAAGGAAGGGATGAGATGAGCATAATCATTTATCCGCCCATTTCAGATTGGAATTGGATGAAGCAGCGACCACAGCACTTAATGAGCCAATTGGCCAAACGGGGCCATCACGTATTTTATTGCAATAAAACAACAGCCGCCCCTTTCGTAGAGGAGATCGAGCCGCATTTATTTCTTGTCCACAACCACGAACATTGGCTGCAAAATGAATGGCCTTCGTTGTACAAGCATCGGCAGGGTCCGGTAGGGGTATGGTGCACGCTTCCCCATTTGTCTGCTGCTATTCGGCACAATTATGATCCGGATTGGATCATTTATGACTGTGTGGACGATTTCGGCGAATGGCATTCCTATGAAGATGCAATGATTACATCTGCTGCGGCAGTCGTTTGCTCGTCGGAACGGCTGTATATGCGAATCCGAAGATGGTTCCCCAAGAAGCAGGTCGAGCTGATCAGGAACGCTTATGATCCGCAGATGCAGCTTCATTTGCCTCATGCTCTAAGAGCTGACGCTCGCAAAATAAATGAAAATCAAGTCGGTTACGTAGGGGCATGGGCGCCGTGGATAGACGATACCTTAATCCGAAAGCTCTCGCTTATCCGCGGAACCGAAACTGTCATCGTAGGCCCCGAATTCGGCAAAAAGTTTCCGGTTCTCATAGACAGCAGCAATCTGCGTTTTTTGGGACTTAAGAGGCACGACGAGTTAGCGCCATTCATTCATAGCTTCGGTGTGTGCATCCTGCCGTTTCGAATCACTCCGCTCACCCTATCCGTAAATCCGGTTAAAGTATATGAGTATCTGGCAGCGGGCAAGCCAGTCGTGTCCACCGCGCTGCCCGAATGCGAGCAAATGGCTCCGCTTGTAGATGTCGCAGCCTCTCGCGATGCTTTTATAGAAATCGTTAAACATCGTCTTAAGCACCCCGGCGATGCTGCCGCCAGAACAAAATATGCGCTTGAGCACACGTGGGAACATCGGGGCGATGCCGTGCAAAGCTTGCTGGAATCGTTACAGCTTGATTGAAAAATGATGATGGTCATCCAAATAGGCTATGATCTGCTTAGCAGATTCACGGATCGATTGTCTGTATGATGATACGTATATTTCAGGATTTTGCGGTTGCTCATACGGGGCGGTAATGCCCGTAAATTCGGATATTTTCCCTTCTCTTGCTTTTTTATATAAGCCTTTCGGATCTCTTTCCTCGCATACATCCAAGGGGCAGCTGATGAACACCTCAACAAACTCGCCCTCTTCAAATATGGCTCTCGCCTTCTCCCGATCGATTCGCAATGGAGAAACTAACGTTACAATCGTAACCGTTCCTGCATCGACAAGCAGCTTTGCAGCCTCAGAGGTACGCCTGACGTTCTCGCTTCTATCCTCCATGCTGAAGCCTAGATCGCGATTTAAGCCGCAGCGAAGATTATCCCCGTCCAAAATAATCGTGCGGATATTGCGTTCATACAGCTGTTTTTCCACTTCATTGGCGATAGAAGATTTTCCAGAGGCGGATAAGCCTGTAACCCACAACACAAAGCTGCGATGCTTATTCATTTGAAATCGCTGATGCTTCGTAATTTCAAACGGGTGAAAGCTGATGTTTTTTGCATTTCCCTCCATTTAAAAGCTCCTTTACTGTCTCTATTCATTCCTATTAACAGGCGGTCGTTTCTCGTTCTATATTTTATGCCAATGCAGTTTAAGAGGGATGGACGTTTTGCTATATTTGAAAATATAGGTATGATCCATATGGGCATTATAACGCACTGCATAACAAAAAAACCGAAATCGCTGGGCAATTATGTCTCCCGCTCTTTCGGCTAAAAATGCTATTTCGTTAATAAAGCATCCGATTTATACAGCAATCACACGGTTAACTTGCCGCGATCCCACACGGTGCTTGGCATTTCCCTTCGCAGCACCGGCGCTACTTCCGTGGCAAACCGCTCGATCTGCTCACGCTGCTCCGTCTCGGTCAAGCCGTCGACACTTATGCTGAGCACTTGATTTCCGAATGCTTGATGGTAGTTTACTATTTTTTCAATGACCTGCTCCACGCTGCCAACGAGCGAAGGGCCATGTTTAATCGCATCCTCGAGATTTTTAAACGGCGATTGGTTATGCTGTGCTGCGCTTGTCGCTTGGAACGCGTCATAATAAGGGCGGTATCGTTTAATGGCCTCCTCTGCAGTATTCGCCAAATATAAGCTGCCTGCCCCCGAGCCGACAATCGCTTGCTTCGGATCATGTCCATGATAGGCGAGTCGTTCACGGTAGTGATCAATGAGCTCCTTGTACTTGGCCTGAGGATGGAAGCTGTTGGAGGAGAAGATCGGTTCGCCGTGCTTAGCTGCCAGCTCTGTCGAAAGTGTGCTCGAAGCGCTCCCATGCCAAATCGGAATCGAAGCCTGATACGGTCTGGGCTGCGTCGTAACATTAACGAGTGCCGGACGATAACGGCCTTCCCACGTTACGTCTTCCTCGCTCCACAGCCGCTTAAGGAGCGCATACCGCTCCGCCAGCGACTCCCATTGCTCTTCCTCGGTTATGCCGAACAGCGGATAATGACGCGGATCATTTCCTTTGCCGATAATAAGCTCGAGCCGTCCTTCGGACAAATGGTCCAGCGTCGCATAATCTTCAGCCACACGCACGGGATCAAGCACGCTCAGAACGGTTACGGTAGTCAGCAGTCGAATCCGCGTTGTTCTGGCAGCAATGGCAGTCAACAGCACCGGCGGCGAGGAAGAGAGAAACGGAGCGCCATGCCTCTCGCCTATTCCATAAGCATCAAAGCCAAGCTCTTCCGCCAATATCGCCTGCTTTAATATATTTTGAAACTTTTGATGAGGCGTCAGTGCTTCCCCAGTCACTGCATTTGGGATATTCATCACTAGACTGAACAAAGCGAACTTCACCCGGCCGTCTCCTCCTTCGATCGCTTCAGCAGCCAAAAATGAAATATTCGGCAGCATGTTCAGCTTATTAATGAAGCTATAGTAGCATAGCGCGAAACCGCCCGACAACACTTTTCACACTATTCCGATTATCATACTATTCTATATCCATATAGAAAATTTCAATGCGGGCAGCAAGACGCAAAAAAAGGATTCTAAAGGGCATGAAAACTAAACGATCATTAGTTTTAATGCCCTTAGAATCCGATGTGATCACGAAACGCGGCTCGCCGCTCAATACGCATGCATCGTTTCACTCCTGATTTTCCTAACGATGCTTTTATGACGCTCAGCTCTCATGACGAAGTCTTTCAAGGCATTTAGCGCTTCATCAGCCTGCGCCCGATATTGTTCATCGCCAAAAAGCATGTATAGTCTCATATAGTCATTATATTCATCCAGCCATTCATTGAAGTAAGAAGAGGTCATGTCCATCACTCCCTTATTTCGATTATAGATCAAGAACATTAAGCGTTTATGAGAATAATATGAAGACAAGCTAAGTCATTCTAGTAATTCCTTTTTTTCTATTATAATATATTATTTAAATTTTCAGAATATTCCTACTATGATTAACACAGAATTAACAATAGACTGATATGATAAGGACAACCTATCCAAGGAGGAGAACCCCATGGAACTCATCATCGTTTTTATTATCATCCTTTTCATCATCCTATCGATTGCCAATGCAAACAGGTCGCCTCACTATCGCAAGAGCAGCGGTCATCACTCTTACTCATCATCTGGGGACTTCAGCTCAGGAGATAGCGATTCAAGCTGAGGTGGTGATGGCGGCGGTGGCGATTGAAAAACGAAGCCTCAAACTCCTCTATCCCACCCCTTCTTCCGAACATTCCTCTATCTTCTATTAAATAGGAAAAAGCAGAAAAATAAAATAGAAATTTCACGCATTAATATTTCCTATTTTAATTCATTAGCGCCATTTTGCCGCCAAAAATAACCGATTCCAGAATCATATCAATAAACTCCCATTCATTCATATTGACCAGGGAGTTATTTCCTATGTATCATGATGCTGACGAAGTGTTGAATCTCGCAGACATCCCGCTTCAGGACAGATATGAACGCTTATCTTAAGAAGACCATCACTAGATAATTATTGGAGGCTTAAAGATGACATTAATCGAACAAAACGCAGTTGTATTATTTCAAGGGGACAGCATTACCGATGCCGGGCGTCAGCGGACTGACGGGGCTAATCTCGGTTCCGGGTATGCTAACCTTGTTACGTCTTTGTTTACGAACAAGTACCCTGAGAAGCAAGCTGCGTTTCTGAACAGAGGCATATCAGGCGACCGTGTCGTTGATCTGGAGCGGAGATGGGAAGAGGATTGCCTCGCTTTGAAGCCGACTTGGCTGTCCGTCTATGTCGGCATAAATGATACATGGCGCCGTTATGACCGCGATACTCCGCTAAGCACAGAGGAGTATTATACGACTTACCGGAGATTGCTAAGTAGAGCAAAGGAGCAGCTTAACGCCAAACTTATTCTAGTTGAGCCCTTTGTGCTGCCTGTGAATGAGAGCCAAAAGCAGTGGCGCGAGGATCTAGACCCGAAAATACAAGCCGTTCGCGAGCTGGCGGGAGAATTCAAAGCACTGTACGTTCCGCTTGATGGCTTATTTGCCCAAGCTGCTGCACAGACAGGCGCTGCCTATTGGGCTCCCGATGGCGTTCATCCATCTCCAGCAGGCGCTGCGCTTATCGCAAACGCATGGCTGCAAGCTGTTAAAGCGTAAATGGAAAGGGGAGCGGGACGCCTTGGCATCCTGCTCCTCTTCTTAAGTTCGTTCTGACTTCTATTCGTCAGCCGGATAACGAAGACCCCACTGCTTCCTAATCGTATCCAAGGTCGTCATAATGGCCAGCGTCTCATCCAAAGGAATGACAGCGCTCTCCAGTCTGCCTTCGCGCAGTGCATTCATCGCTTCCTCCGCTTCAAATTTGTAGCCCTCGGCTAGGCGGTCATCGACGAAGGACTCAGGCTCTGCTCCCTTCGCATGAAGAGTGGCTGATCCGCCAAATAAGAAGTTTGGTACATGAATGTACCCTTTTGTGCCATAAATATAGGCATCATTAACCATGCCCAGCTGAACCGCTCCGTTTAGCACAGCGGTACGTCCGCCTTCATATTCGAACAACAATGAAAACTGCTCATCTACGCCTGTTTCGCCAATTCGGGCACTGCTCATTATTTTAGCCGGTTCTGACCCGTAAATGAAGGAAGCGAAGGAAACCGGATAAATACCGGCATCCAGAAGAGCTCCGCCTCCAAGCGCAGGATCAAGCAGGCGGCTCTCCGGCGCCCAGCCGATATCAAAGCCAAAGTCCGCTTTCAAGAGACGCACCTCGCCAATTTTATCGTCAGCCAGCCATTCCATAACTTTACGAATGGGCGGCAAGAACCGCGTCCACATCGCTTCCATGAGGAATACCCGTTTCTCCCTGGCCAGCTCAATCATTTCCTTCGCTTCAGCCGCATTCATCGTGAAGGGCTTCTCGCAAATGACCGCTTTTCCCCCGCGCAGGAGCGCAAGCACATTCTCCTTATGTACCGGATGCAAAGTGCCTACATAAACAATATCGACCTCAGCGTCTTGCGCTAGCTCTTGTACACTGCCATACGCGCGAGGAATGTTATATTCCTTCGCGAAGCTCTCCGCCTTCTCTAAATTTCTTCCTCCTACCGCGACCAGCTCTGCGCCTTCTGCATAAGCCAAGTCCTTGACGAACTTAGAAGAAATCCAGCCTGGGCCAAAAATCCCCCATTTAATCGTTTGTAATGACATGTATCCGTTCACTCCTCTAATTAGAATGATTGCATCCGTTCTTACTGCTTGCCTCCGGCACACCATTGCAGCGCTTGCGTAATTATCGTCTGATATTCAGGCTGCTGAAACACTTGTAGAAAATGTCCCGGCGTAAGCACGCACACGCGACCTGTCCCTTGTTCTCTTAACCATCCAGCAGGCTGCGTGCTATGCTCCGATTTCGAAGTCATAAAGATTTGGATGCGCTCCTCATTGACCTCCATATGATAATGCTCATCGTGTACGGCAAAAACATCCGTATTCGCGCTGCCCCAAAGCGTGTTGTTCGTATAGGCCATAGTAACTGGACCCGCTTCCGGATGATGCTGGAACACCCCGCCTACAAGCTCGAAGAAGACGGGCTCATTACGGTATCCAACCGTGCCTGCATGAAGAACAAGAAGACCTTTTCCGTGCTCGACATAGCTCTGGAACTGCTGCTGAATGTCATCCGTCAGCCATGGCGTCTTATCGGACGCCGAGGTATGGTTTGCTTTTGCCAAAACAATAACATCCTGCTGCTCCATCCACTTAGAAGACCACTCTGATGCATGCTGGATATAATCGAACTCGATGCCTTGCTTGCTTAGCGGCTCCAAGCCTGCCACTATCGTTTTCCCTGGATGCCAGCAGTCATTGCAAATGACGCCAACCTTCATTTTCCCATCTCCTTGTCTCTATTAAATGCCTTACTAGAATTATAACGTTTCAACAGCGCATAGCCTATTAAAAATAAGACAATAACCATTATGTTAGCTAACCCTTCAAGCTTAAGCTGTCGTTTTGGCGAAAATGATAAAGAAGATCATGATTTCACCTAAGATGATATGTGGCGCTGCCGTCATAAATAAATTCAAGGTGAACATAACCAAGAGCAGGCTTGTCAACAAAAGCATCACTTTAAAGGTTGGTTTAAGATGCTTGAAACGATAACGATACAGGACAATCATGACTGACCAGAAATATAAAAGTACAGAGCCAAAAGTAAAACCTAATATAAATAAATAGTTTAATTGGTCAAGGAATAGGAGCTGGATGGAGGCCGCAATCATGCTAAGCGAAAAATAGATGAACAAATGCCCGTAAATAATGGTCTGCCCCGCTGTCTGCTTCGTTTTATCGACTCTCTTTTCCACATTCTCGAAGTACTGCCACCATATGCCTATCACTAATACAAACGCTAATGCGGCATAGAGGATAGAAGAGCCCGTTAATTCATCAGCTTGCAGCACAGAAAGCATGCTTATGACGGATTCTCCGAGCAGAATCAATGTAAAAAGAGCAAATCGTTCCAATAGATGGGCGGTATGTATAGGTGTTTTGACTAATTGCTTGCGGCCAATTAACGGAACGAGAATATCAATCGCAATGCCTGCATACAAGATGGCATACCGAATCCATGAGTCAAAGAAGAGAGAAAAACTAGATACCACGATGCCAAGCCAGAAATAGGTTCCAAAAAAACGCGCTGTTTCCTGCTTGCCGGCAGTCTCCGTCTTTTGCGTGATTACATATTGAATGGCAGTCAATATTCTTGAGCCGATATAGCCCACAAAAAAAGGCACATAATAAGCGTCAAAATCCACGTTTAGACTAGCCGTCATAATTAAAACAAAAAACAATTGCAGGATCATAAAAATGCGATGCGTTGTAACGTCACGGCCAAATCGATTGTTGAACACCGTTTGCCCGACCCAAGCCCACCAGATCGGAACAAATATTAGAACGAATTTAATGAGATGCTCAAGCGAGATAATCCCGTGCTCGACATGCAATAAAACATGGGTAGCTTTTGAGATAGCCGCTACAAACAATAAATCATAAAACAACTCCAGCCACGTGACCTTTTTTTCATGCATCGGTATGAGGCTCCTCTCCAAAATAAATCTCAAATTGAATTATCTTAAATTAAAGATATATTTTTTTATTATTTTTGTCAATGGTTTTTCAAAAAAAACCAGATGCATCACTGCATCTGATTTCTCGAAAGCGGAGCTTCTCTTCCATTCAAACTAAATCAATTGCTTTAAATTTTGCAGGCTGATTGCCAAGCTCTCAAACGGATCACGTCTGCATACGTCCTGCTCGACAACGAACCACTCGACTCCCGTTTCTCGGCATGCTTCAATAATCGCCTTGAAATTCAAGTTGCCCTCTCCAATTTCCGCAAACACCTGCTGACGGTCGATAATTTCCAAATCCTTAAGATGAACGACTCCCATGCGGCCCTTCACCTGATGAATCGCCTCAACCGGATTCACGCCGCCTACATGCACCCAATAAGTATCCAGCTCGAAGCCAAATGCAGACGGATCACTTTCTTCTCGCAATATATCCATTCCCGTTCTGCCGTCGTACTTTTGATATTCAAACTGATGATTATGATAAATAAATTGCAGATTATGCTCCTTCAGCTTTCTCCCGATCTCAGAAGCTTTCTGGGCAAAGGCAGCATATCCTTCCGCGCTAGTGCGGTATTCTTCCGGGATCGAGCCTAATCCAACATAGGAGCAATTCCACAGCTTATGCTTTTGAACCGTATTGTCAAAGTCGTCCACTAGAGATTCATAGCTGACATGAGTAGCGCAAATCCGCAGTCCAGCCGCATCGGCTAATTCCTTTACCTTCTCCGGTGCAATAGGGCCGATGCCGGAAACCTGAACCGCTTCATAGCCGATTTCCTTCACCTTGCGCAGCGTCTGCTCCAAATCAGCTTCCGTCTTGCAGTAGTCCCGCAACGTATAAAGCTGCGCTGCTATTGTAGATAAATTCATATATTCGCCGCCTTCTTATCATAATGTGATCGGTTAACTCATTGCCTAGCTTAATTGTAGCACTTTGCATGAAAGCGCTACTTTACTGAGGTTAACGAACCATGGGCCGCCAATTGATTATAATTGACCAAATTGTCTATATGGACCCATGTAAAACAGCGCAAGAGGAGACGCGCACCATCGTGCCTAGCATCTCCTCTTGCGCTGTAACGTCCTAACTCATTAGCCTTCGATCATCTTCTTATAAGCATCCATTTGGCGCTGAAGCTCGGCAAGCACTTTGTCGTAGCCTGCCGTTTTCAGCTTGCTGCGGAATTGCTCGACCGCTTGCGCCGGTTCACCTGCTTTACCGTAAGTAATGGCAGGGCCCATCTCGCCCGTAACCTGCGTGATCGCCGTAAGCTCGGCTTCAACCGGCGTCTTATCGAATACGAATTGACCGTACGGATAAGGTTTTTTGATTTTGTCGTACTCCGCATAAAGCGTCTCTTCAAGCTGATCCCACGTCGTGATGCTCGGAATTTCGAATTTATCGACGCGTCCGCCCCAGAAATCGGCATAGAAGGCATCCTTGGCCTCGTCATAGCCCTCAGGCTGTACGCGCTTGCCATCCTTCACTTCATATTGCACGCCTTCCAGACCATAATTGATCAGGTGGTAAATTTGCTCGTCATTGCGAATCAAGTCGTAAGCCATGAGCGCGCGCTCAGGGTTTTTGCTATGTGCGCCAACCGAGGTTCCGCCGTGCGTAATCGAAAGCTCAGTCAGGTTATTGCCTCCAGTACGCGCAAATGGGAACATTTGCAGCTCGGAGCCCGGCTGATCCTTATCCATCGTCACGCGCAGCCCGCCAAAGGTTTGCGTATGATGCTGGTCAAGCCCCGACAATCCAGCCCGCAATGCGGAGCGGTTATCGTTTTTATTGTTCAATACATCCTCGCGCCAGTAGCCTTTATCTGCCCAATCCTTCATAAGCGTCGCAAAATTAAGGAACGTATCCTCGAATACGGGACTTGCTACCGAAAACTTCTCGTCAAACGATTTGGTCGTAAATACCGGCAAATAACCCGTCGAAATCGGAAGCTCTAAATTGTCGGTGTAAGACTGCACATAACCGCCCCACGTGCTTGTTGATGCAACAGCATCCCACGGAACGACGCCCTCTTTGTTATCCTTCACGAATTGCAAATATTTGCCGATGCCTTCCCAATCTTTAATCGGATCAGTCATGCCCGCTTCCTTCGCCCAATCGCCGCGGTAGAAGAAGCCGTGGTTAACCCACTGCGTATAATCGTTCTCCGGGATCAGCACGATTTTCCCGTTGTATTTGCTCTCTGCCCAGTCCTCTTCCGGAATGGAGCTCCAGGTTTGCGGCGCATATTGCGGCAGCAAATCATCCAGATTCATAAAGGCGCCGCGCTGCGCGTTGCCCCATGTATCGAGCCAGTCCGTACCGATCGTAATCAAATCAATCGCTTCGCCGGAAGCCAGCAGCAGATTGTATTTGGTTTGCCAATCTGCCCACTCGACCCATTTCCACTCCAGCTCGGCATTGATTTTTTCCTTCATCAGCTTGTTAACCTCAGCAAGCACCTTCTCAAACTGTCCGTTCTTAGGCTTATCGCCAAGGACGACATAACTGACTTTGACGAATTTGGACGTATCCCCTGCCTTATTGCCGTCCGCTGTATTCGTGCTGCCCTCGTTGCCCTTGCCCTCGTTGTTGGTAGCTTCGCTTTTATTTCCGTTACTGCCGGAACAGGCTGCAAGGCTAATGATCATTATAATGGCGATCAGCAGAGCAGAAACCTTCTTTAAGCTGGACATAAGCACTTCTCCCCTTTGATTTCATGAATATCGGGCATTGCCCGTTATGTGAAGAGGCCATTTGCAGGCCCGCGGCACATCAGCCTTTTACAGCGCCAACTGTAATCCCTTTGATGAAATACCGTTGTACAAACGGGTAGAACAAAATAACAGGGCCGGTTGCCACAACGGCGGTAGCCATCTTCATCGATTCCAGCGGCATATCCCGAAGCTGCACATTGGACGCCGCGGACGAATTGCGGATAAAATCGGCGCTAGTGACGACGTTGTACAAGAACAGCTGCAGCGGACGATACTTCATATCCGGCGAGAGGAACAGCATCGAGTTATACCACTCGTTCCAGTAGCCCAGCGCGATGAACAGGCCGATTGTCGCTAAAGCGGGCGTCGTCATCGGTAAAATCAGCTTCATAAATATTTTAAAGTCGCCGGCTCCGTCAATCTTTGCAGATTCGGTAATGGCATGCGGGATGGAGCGAACGAAGCTTTTCATCATGATGATGAGAAAAGGACTAAGCAGCCCCGGAAGCAGAACAGCCAAGTAATTGTCCTTCAGAGACAAATACTGCGTCATTAAGAGGTAGAACGGAACAAGCCCGCCAGAGAACAGCGTCGTAAAATAGATGAAAAACGAGATGCCGTTGCGGTAGCCGAAATCAGGACGCTGCAGCGCATAGCCGGTCATCGCGACCAAGAAGAGGCCGCATACGGTCCCCACAATCGTAATTCCCATCGTAACGAGATAGGAGCCGATAATGAGGTCCGGGTTTTCAAATACGATTTTGTAGGCAAAGGTGCTGAAGTCGCGGGGCCAAAAATTGAACCCATACTTCTTGATCGTCCCCTCCGCCGTCAGCGAGGTGCCGAGGACGAGCAAGAAGGGCAATAGACAGCAAAGCGCAAAAGCTGAGATAAATAGATAGCCAAACGCTTTAACGACCATTCCGCTAACGTCCGTACGAATACTGCGTGATTCTTCTGTATTTTCCATAGTCGACACCTCCTAAAATAACGAGTTTTCGGGCGAAGCCTTCTTCACGAGCCAGTTCGCGGTCAAGACGACGACAAAGCCGAATACCGATTGATAGAGACTTACGGCGCTGCCGATCGAGAAGTTGAAGTTCGTCATGAGGGAGCGGAACACATACGTCTCGATAATATCCGTCGTCGGATACAAGGCGGTATTGTTGGCTCCCACTAGGTTGAAGAACAGCCCGAAGTTCCCTTTGAGAATGCCGCCGAGCGAGAACAGCATCAGAATGATGAAGGTTGGTTTCAGCCATGGCAGCACGATATAAATAATGCGTTGGAAGGCATTGGCGCCGTCGATTTCCGAAGCTTCGATAATTTCGTTGTCAAGCCCCATGATGGCTGCAAAATAAATGATGGAGCCGTATCCGGTCGACTGCCAAAGAAAAGTGAGCACGATGATGAACGGCCATATTTTCGGATCGGAATACGTTTTGACGGGCTCCATGCCCAGCGACTCCAAAATACTGTTCAACAGCCCGTAATCGTAGCTAAGCACGTTATAGGCGATCAGGCCGATAAGCACGGCGGATATAAAGTGAGGCAGAAACATTAGCGTTTGCGTCACTTTTTTGAACCATTTTCGGCGGATCTCGTTCAGCAGGATCGCTACAAAAATTTGCAGCACGTTTCCTAACACGATAAATACCAGATTGTAGGCAACCGTGTTGAACGATAGCCGCCACAGGTCACCGTTGATGACGAGAAAGCGAAAGTTATCGAATGCGACAAACGGGCTTTTGAAAATACCATCCGAGTAGTTGTAGTTAATAAAAGCTAAATACAGGCCGGGCATCGGCAGATAGGCAAAAATGATAAAAAAAGCGATGGCCGGCAAGCACATGAGCAGAAGCGTCTTGTTGTTCCAAAATCGCCGAAGCTTGCCGCCGCTCATCCGCTGCAGCTTTCTCTGGGGCATCCTCTCGGCCGTAGTCGTGGTCGTTTCCATCCTTAATTCCCCCTCGTAGTCCTATGCTAGACGGATATGAACTGAACCGATTCCAAGCATCCAGGTTTGCTTCGGTCAACCGCCTCCAGCAAAATCGCCAGCCTTCCCTTATCCCCTTCAAACCAGGCTCCCGGCAAATAGAAGGAATCCGGGCTCCCGCCCGAGAAGACCGGCCGGTTCTCGTCTTCGCTTGGCAGCCAAAGCCGTCCAACGATCCTTCCTTCTAGAAAGACGGTCAGCTTAAGGCCCGACCCTGCGACCCTCCCCCGCCAGCCGGATCCCGCTGCTGAATTGATCGTGGTAGCATATAGCCAAGCCGTCTCGCCAGGCTGCAACGAGACTGGAAACTGCTGAGCCGCCTCTTGAACCCTTGCGCCCTCTGCATGTGCGTGCAGCTCTGCTTCCTCCGCTGCGCTAACCGACCAATCCGCGGCCGCAGCACCTTCATACAAATGCACCTGTCCGGACGGCAAGCCAAGCACTCGCTCGACGTAAACTGTCAGCTCCACCGCTTCTCCAGCCGTAACGTGTTCCGAGATATCGATAAATGGGTCAAACGGATGAATCGGTCCTAAATCCTTGCCGCCCACGAACAGCCGCGCCAATGACTGAATGCCGCGGAAATGCAGCGTCCAAGAGGTGGCATCCGCGGAGGCATGGAACGTTTTCCGGTAATATTCGAATGCCGGATGATCGGGCGACAGCCAGCCGCCAAAATTGACGATTGGCCACAGGCTGCAATCGGGAGAGGCAATCAGCTCCGTACGCAAGGAACTAGCCGCCGCGCGATAGACGCTCCAATTGCGGCTAAGGTCACGCGTTTCCGTTATGGCAGCAAGCCCCTTGAGCCCCTTCATCGCATGCAGCCGAAGGCCGGGAAGCCGAGCATCGTCAAAGTTCGAATGCCCCCAAATTTCCACCCTGGCAAGCAGCCTGCCATCCTGCAGATTACTGCTTAAAGGGAGGTAGGAGCTGGCGCCGCCTGGCGCAACCGTACCGGCATACTCGCCACCTGCGTACAGCGATACAACGTCGCTGCCCTGCCGGATCAGCACCCCTTGCGCCGCCTTTCCTTCCGGGAGCTGAACTGCCGCTTCGTACCATGCATATCCGCGGTAAATGCCGAGCTGCTCTAAGTAATCAGCTTTTTCAATGTTTTTAGGGCCGCTATTACCCTCCACTGACAATGGCGCTGCTGCATCGAAGACGCTCAGACGCCAATCGGTCGCCGCTTCCTCGATACTTTCCGTGTAACGGAGCGGCTCCCCGTACTGAATGGCTCCGCTATCGTCTGCCTTTTCGAAATAAAGCGCTTTCTTTCTGTCGGTTATAAAAAGCTTCAGCTTTCGTCCATCAGCGGTGGTGATCAAGCAGAAGCTATCTTCTTTTCCATCAAAGGTTATCGTAAGGCGTTCTTCCGACAATTCGGCAGTCGCCTTCTCCGTCTCTACATCCTGCGGCGCTTGAAGCAGCAGGTTGATCTCGCCTTTTCCTTCCGTATGGAAGGCTAGAGTGGCTTCGCTGTCGGATGCTTCTGCCATGTACAGCTCTGCGGTTGAGCTTGCAAGCAGCCCTTTCATGCCCCAGAGGCCAAGCGGAATATCAAAGGGAAGAACCAGTGACCGGCCTGCTTTAATCGTAAAGCTATGATTTTCCGCCGCGTTCGGATCGCCGGAAGCTTCGATTGCTATTTCTTTATCCCGGTCATCCAAATTCGTGATGAACAGAAGGCTTCCGCCGCCTTCCAGCTGCAGAGCATATGGACCGACAACCCGCTCGTTGTCTCCGGCAATCGTCCACGTATCAGATGATTCGTTTCCTAGCGGGGTTGCTTGCGCAAGCGGAGCGCCGTAAGCGGCTATCAACCGGCTCAGCAGCCTGCCCTCATACGCTTCCTCGCGGATATGCCCTTCGGGAGAGATCATTCCGCCAAAGTCATAATCCGAGGTCATGAACGCAAGCGGCTTGCCCCAGTTGTTCGTCGCGTTCGTAAAGCCGAAGTCGGTACCCGACACTTGAAGATAAGGACCAAGCAGCTTAGCTCCGCATGAGAGCAATCTCCGCAGCAGATAATGCGCTCGATTCGTCTCCGTAACGAGCAGCGGATACCCTAGTTCAGCTAAGGTATTGCTGTAATGAAGCACCTTCTGCTCAAATTCAGCCTCCCGATTATCCGGATAGAAGTTGCAGGTCGGAACGACCTCCTCTGTTAGTCCCGATGCTTGCAGCAAGCCGCCTTGGCCAGCGCATGCGAACAGCGGAACCGAAATACCGTGATGAAGCGCCATATCGCGCAGCGCCGTTATATATCCTTTTGGATCATGACAGTCATAGAAATCGAGCTCGTTATCAAGCTGAACGCCGATCACCGTTCCGCCCTCTCCTGCTTGATAAGCCTTCAGCAATGGCAAAATCCGATCAAACCATTTCGAAACATAGCCCAGGAATTCAGCATCATTGTCTCGAAGCTTCAGCCCCTTCGTAAGCAGATAGGCCGGAAGCGCGCCGCCATCCCACTCCGAGCAAATGTAAGGGCCTGGCCTTGCAACGACATACAAGCCGACCTCTGCCGCCGCTTTCAGGAATGCCTCCGCATCACGCTCACCGCTGAAGTCCCATTCTCCTTCGGCTGTTTCATGGTAGTTCCAAGGAAAATAAACATCGATGCTGTTGTATCCGAAGGCTAGGAGCTGCTCCATGCGCTCCTTCCAATGCGCCCTAGGAATGCGGAAATAAAACAGCGAAGCGCATAGCAAAATATGTGGGGTTTCTTGAATCCTTACGGCATCCGCATCAAACTGCACAGCCGCTCTAGCTCCAACTTTCATGACCATGTCATAACCTCCAACAAAATAGGCTAAAAGCTCTAATTATGTAACCCGTTTCATGAAACCCGTTACATTTTTAGAAAAAAATAAATACACCCATGACCGGAATAAAACAGAACTAATTTTCTGTACGGTACGCTGACGTGTATTAGTGTGATGACTCGTTTGAATAAGAGCTGCAAATGTTATGTAACGGGTTACATTTATTATGGTGACACGCTGCAATCTTTTGACATCTTGATTTTATTCAACAATGTAAGCGTTGTCAATATTTTTTTTAAAACTGATTTTTAGTCATTATTTTTTATTGCGAGGCGGGGCTGTCGACTCTCTGACAATGAGCTCAGGTCTAAGCTTGGTGCTTTTGTTTACTTTGTTTTTCGTAATCATCTGATGGAGCAGCTCTGCTGCGCTCCGTCCAACGTCATAGCATTTCAAGGAAATTGAGGTCAATTCCGGGATGCTGTTGGAGGCATAAGGAATATCGTCAAACCCTATCAGAGACAGATCCTGCGGCACACTTAGTCCCGCTTTATGAGCAGCCTTCATGACGCCGATGGCAACCAAATCGTTCGCGCAAAAAATAGCCGTCGGCAATTCCGGCAGCTTAAGCAGCTCGTTCATGAACGCTTTGCCGCTGTCCACAGAAAAGCCCCCGTTTCGTACCCATTCCTTGCGTGTGGACAAACCGTTTTTCTCCATCGTTTTCACAAAGCCTTGTATGCGCTGCATCGTATTGGACATATGCTTGTACCCGCCTACAAAAGCAATATCGCGATGGCCCAAATCAATCAAATGCTGCGTCGCCAGCTCCGCGCCCTCCCGCTCATCGGCATATACGCGGGTCAGCCCTTCGCCCGGAATATTGCCATTAATAAGCAGCAGCGGCACGCGCTTGCTCGCTTCAACGACCTCGTAAGCCAGCTCCTTGCTTAGCTTGGCCAGATTAATGCGGCCTCCGATCATGACGATGCCGTCTACCTGTTTCTCCATCAGGATGCTCAAATATTGCGACTCACGCACATATTGCTCCGCTGAATCGCCATTAGTCGAAACGGTATCGCACAGAAAAAACGTATATCCTTTGCTCCGTGCCTCCTGATCAAGACCTGCTAGCACCTCAGGAAAAAAAGGATTGGTAATGTCAGGCAAGATGACGCCAATCATGCCTGTCTCTTTCTTGAACAAGCTTCTGGCAAGCGCGTTCGGTTGAAATTGATGCTTCGTAATCAGCTCCATGATGCGGTCTCTCGTCGACTTTTTTACTGGAGCCGTGTTGTTGATTACGCGCGACACAGTGGCTACTGAGACGTTGGCTTCCCTCGCAATATCATATACAGTAACCGGCTTAATAGCTGCTCACTCCTCAGTCCAAAATTCGATTCCTCAGTAGAATAACAGACTTTTGGACAAATAGAAACGAGTATATTCCAAATTTTTCAATTGTACGCCGTACTTGCTGCGGATTCGGCAGCATCAATACGAGCATATATAGCAAAAAAGAAGGCTAATTTTTCACAGGGGCTGGGGATGAGGGGATGAGCTGGCTTAGCAATTTAGCGGGAGATGAGCTGGCTTAGGTCTATTTTCTAGACTTATTTTTCAAAATTGGCTAGTTCGGTGAAGATAGATCTACTTTTTAGATCTAATCTTGCTGGGATGACGTTTAGACGGTGATTTGGCGGGGGATGAGCTGGCTTAGGTCTATTTTCTAGACTTATTTTTTCGAAATTGGCTAATTTGGTAAAAATACATCTACTTTTTAGATCTAATCTTGCTGGGATGACGTTTAGAACGCCATTTGGCGGGAGATGAGCTGGCTTAGGTCTATTTTCTAGACTTATTTTTCAAAATTGGCTAGTTCGGTGAAGATAGATCTACTTTTTAGATCTAATCTTGCTGGGATGACGTTTAGACGGTGATTTGGCGGGGGATGAGCTGGCTTAGGTCTATTTTCTAGACTTATTTTTTCGAAATTGGCTAATTTGGTAAAAATACATCTACTTTTTAGATCTAATCTTGCTGGGATGACGTTTAGAACGCCATTTGGCGGGGGATGAGCTGGCTTAAGTCTATTTTCTAGACTTATTTTTTCGAAATTGGCTAATTTGGTGAAAATAGATCTACTTTTTAGATCTAATCTTGCTGGGATGACGTTTAGAACGCCATTTGGCGGGGGATGAGCTGGCTTAGGTCTATTTTCTAGACTTATTTTTTCGAAATTGGCTAATTTGGCGAAAATAGATCTACTTTTAAGATCTAAACGGAAGAGGATCGCTCGAAATGTCCTTCCAGACCTTTCGAGGCGACCCCCTCCATCGATCAATCACACACGGCTGGTGCCGCTCATCAGACATCGATCAAATGGCTTTTGCACTTCCCTTTGGCTTATGTGCTTTCCTATAGCTTACGCGATTCCCTAAATCTTACGCGCTTCCCTTTGTTTCCTGCTCATCCTTACTCTCGGCTACCAGCTCGCGAGCGGAGCTCTTGAACTCATGCAGCGTGCGTCCGACCGCTCTTCCGAGCTCTGGAAGCTTGGAGGGGCCGAACACGATTAGAATGACGACTAAAATCATGATCAATCCCGGTATTCCAATGCTTTGCAACATGAACCATCACCTCATTCTCATTTTTGCAAATCGACCTGCGATGCTTCCACAATAGCAGATGCACATGCGGCTGTCTCGAAGTATGTCATATAATTTGACATGGTTTTTCGATAGCCCTATTCCCTTTATTGGCGTCGGTCCTCTGTTGTACGATCCGTCTAATCCTTTTTCAAAATGTTAGGATCATCATCCAATGACAGCACATGCCTCCGTCATTATGATTTAGGTACACAGCCAGATTGCGTGATTTAATATTACATATTGGTGAAAGGAGTGGCTTTGGCAACGTCAAAAAAGGGGTAAAAGGAGCTGTCATCATGTCGTTTATGGATAAGCAGGTTATGAATATCGGAACGGTAAGCGAGCTTACCGGATTGTCGGAAAGACGGATTCGCTATTATGAAAACCGCAAGCTGATTACTCCAAAACGAACCGTGGGAGGCACTCGCAAATACTCCTTCCGCGATATTGAGAAGCTGGTCGAAATCGGCAAGCAAATGGAGGTCGGCTGGATGACGGCGGAAATTAGGCATCGCGCGATGAAGCGTGGAACTGAATCCGCAGCACATGGTTAGGAGGTCGATCTGATGCTCGCACAACCAACATTAATCGATCATTTGACGGAGCTGCGCAAAAGAATCATTTATGTGCTCATCCTATTCGCGATAGCCTTATGCGGCGGAATTGCGCTAGTTCGCCCCGTGTTAGCCTATTTGCAGCAATCCTATTCACCCGCCCAGCCGATTTTGTGGAACGCTTTTTCCCCATTTGACGCGCTGCAATTATACGTACAAACTGGAGCTGCAATCGGCATTGGCGCAACGGTGCCTTTCGCTCTGCTGCAGGTATGGCTGTTCGTCAAGCCAGCTTTGACTCAGCAGGAGCGCAAATCAATCCCTTGGCTTATTCCTTTTGCGCTGTTGCTATTTCTAATCGGGCTTGCCTTCAGCTGGTTTGTGGTCTTTCCGATGGCCGTGCAATTCGCATCCTCCGTCACACAGTCCATGGGGCTGGTGGAAACATATGGCGCAGCACAATACATCCAGTTTCTGATGCGCATTGTACTGCCGCTGTCCCTTGTATTTGAGTATCCGATCGTGCTTATTTTTCTCGCAAAAATCGGTCTTGTCACACCCGAGCGGCTGAGAAAAAGCAGAAGGCTCGCCTATGTCATTTTGGTCACCCTATCCACCATACTAACACCCCCTGATTTCATATCTGCATTCATTGTATTGGTACCTTTGGTCATCTTGTATGAAGCAAGCTTTCCCATCGTAAAATGGGCGAGTAAAATAAAGGATTAGAGGAGGAGTTTCGAATGGATCAACAAAAAAACGGCTTATCCCGCAGGGAGTTTATAGGCAATGTGAGCAAAATAGGCGGCGCTTCAGCGGTACTTGGCGTCATGGGCTCAATAGGTCTTTTTACGCCTGGGCAAGCAAACGCCGATAGCGCAAAGAAGGATGACGACAAAACCAAAAAGCCAGGAAAAAACAGCTCTTATATGCTGCTCAACGTTCGACTGGAAAGCGGATATCAGTACGAGAACGGGCAGGTCGTTGCAACCGAAACCGTCCTCCGCAATCTTCAAATCGATAAAGGCACCATTACGAAAATACTCGATCCGAAAACGGCATACCCAAAGGGCATCGATTGCTATGACGCAAAGGGCATGCTGCTCCTGCCGTCGTTCCGGGATATGCATATTCATTTGGACAAAACCTTTTACGGAGGTCCATGGCGAGCAGTTAGACCGACCAAAAACGGTATTTTCGACCGTATTGTTGAGGAACAAACGCTGCTTCCGCAGCTGCTGCCAACCGCTCAAGAAAGAGCAGAGAAGCTTATTGGGCTTATACTAAGCTACGGCTCTACCTATGTGCGAAGCCATTGCAATATCGATCAGACCATAGGCCTCAAAAATCTGGAGAAGCTGAAGCTGGCGCTGGCTAACTACTCGGACAAAATATCTCATGAGATCGTTGCTTTTCCGCAGCACGGCCTGCTTCGATCCAATGTGGAGGGGCTGATTCGCGAAGCAATGCAGCTTGGCGTGACGCATGTTGGCGGATTAGATCCTACGCTCGTAGACGCCGATATGGAAAAATCGCTGAATACGATGGTGCAAATTGCGGTTGATTACAAGGCCGGCATCGACATTCACCTTCACGAAGGCGGCGAAACGGGCATTAAGGCTATTCGCCGATTGGCTGATCTTACAGAGGAAGCAGGCTTGCAAGGGAAAGTTACCGTCAGTCACGCCTTCTCGCTTGCCTCGTTAACGACAGGCGCCGACGTCGAAATGGCTGACCGACTTGCCTCTCTCGGCATCTCGATTGCTTCGTCCGTTCCAATTGGCAAAGGCGTTATGCCGATTCCGCTGCTTCAGAAGCAAAAGGTGAACGTAATGCTTGGAAACGACAGCATTACGGATCACTGGTCGCCATTTGGCATCGGGGACACGCTGCAAAAGGCACATCTTGCTGCTCAGCTATACGGCTGGTCGAGCGAATACAATCTGTCCCGCGCGCTCGCACTAGCTACCGGCGGCATTATGCCGCTCGATGAATCGGGCAAGCAAATTTGGCCAAAGGTCGGCGACGCGGCAACTGCCGTACTCGTTCCGGCAAGCTGCTCGGCAGAGACGGTTGCCCGCCTGCCGGAGCGCAGGGCCGTTTTGCATAAAGGGACGCTGGCTTCAGGTGCGCTTGAAGTAGCAAAGTCAAAATAATAACCACTATATTCTGGGTACCTTCTATGAAGGTGCCTTTTTTTTATTAAAAAGAATGCCTTCTTCTAGGTTCCTGTCTATCAAACTAGTTATCTGTCTATCACACACTTTTATAAAAAACATATGATAAGTCAGCATAAACAGGAGGTGTAATGATTGGATTGTCCCACTCCAGATCACCACAAAAAAATCAAAAGAAAATGCTTAAAAAGCTGCAATAAAAAATGTGCCGTTACTAGAGTCCGCCGAAAGCCAAAAATTAATGTAATCGCTCCTAGGGGAATACGGGGTGCTGCAGGACCTCCCGGACCTGTAGGTCTTCCAGGGACGCAAGGACCGACCGGAGCCCCCGGAATCGGTTTGCTTACTTTCTATAATTTTATCGAAATTCCAGATCCCATGCTTCCCGGTGGCCCCGCAATAACTGCGCTTACGCTACCTATTGCACCAGCTACAACTGGCCCAGAGCTGCAAGTTAGCAATCAATTCATTTCCCTTAGCGGCATTGACATTAATAGTAGGATCGCCTTGACAGCAACCATTGTGTGGAGCTTTTCCTTTATCACAGATGGATTACCTCAGGTCGCTGTAGGAAACCAAATGATGCAGTTTAGTATTTTTCGCGATGCTCCATTATCTGGTGTACGGGTAGGCACAGTTGTTGACGCTGGAAGAATAACGGAAATTAATAGAGAGGCTACAGAGGCGATGCTCGTTTCCGGAACGTTCACTACCACTTTTGAGTGCACCGATACGGGAGTGCCAGCAGCCGCAGCCAACTATTTTCTGACGGCTGCAGCTGGAGCCGCAACTGGCTTTAGCGCTCCTAACGACTCAGGTCCAACGATTATTACCAGCTTTTCGAACCCCACTATTCATGAAGTCCATTTCGGTGGAAAGGTTATCCTTCCAAATACCGTCTAGTAAATTGAAAGGCAGGTGTCTAAAATGAAATGCGCTTCTCCAAGACAGAAGAGGAAACTTTCCAGAAAGAAGCCTCGCCTTATCCCCAAAATTAGCGTGATTGCCCGGCGAGGAAGAGTCGGCCCACCCGGACCGGAAGGCCCGCAAGGCCCAACTGGCCCGCAAGGCTTGCCAGGTCCATCTGGAGTTGGGCTGCTGACATCCTATAATTTCATCGAAATTCCTGATCCCATGGTCGCTGGAGGAGCGGCGATCACCACGCTCACTCAGCCTATTGCACCCGCTACAATTGGCCCTGAGTCACAAATTAGCAATCAATTCGTTGCGCTTGGCAGCGTCAATGCTAGCAGCCGTGTAGTGTTAAGAGCGACTATCGTATGGAGCTTTAGCTTCGTTAGCGCTGCTCCCCCTGAGCTCGCGCTCGCCAGCCAGATTATGCGCTTCAGCATTTTCCGCGATGCGCCAATTGTCGGTGTACGGGTAGGTACAGTAGTTGATGCAGGAAGTATAACTCAAATCAATCTGGCGGCCGGCAGTACAATGCTGATTAACGGAACCTTTACGACAACCTTTGAATGCACCGATACGGGAGCAGCAGGTACAGCTTCAGGTTTTAGTGTTATTACGGATGGCGCGCCTAGCCTCATTACTAATTTTAACAACCCGATAATCACCGAGATCCATTTCAGTGGAGAGGTTATTGGTCCTAACGTCCTTTAATATTATTGCCTCTCTAAAAAAAGGCTGATCTTTCCCTTGCAGGAGAGATCAGCCTTTTTTTTGTGCAAACCTATTTAAAGATGCTGATAGCTCGCTTTAACGGCTTGATGGAATACGCGCTTGCCCCAGCTCGCTCCTCCGCTTTATCCATACGCTCACACCAGCGGCAGCCATCATCATGCCGGTAGCGACAAAAATCCAATGGATGCCGACAGCTAGTCCGAGCAAGCCGCCGATGAGCGGCCCTAGCATGGAGCCAAACTGATTCGCGCTCGTCGTAAGCCCAAAGGATCTGCCTCTAAACTGCTCATCCGTACTTTGGACGACTAGTGTATTTACAATCGGGCCGATACCCGCCATGAACAAGCCGAAGATGAATTGTACGACGGCGAACAGCCACAAATCTTGAACGAAGTACTGCATGCTAATGACCATACCGGCAGTAATCAAGCATATAACCAAAATGCGGTAGTACCCTTTCCTCTCGCCGAGCCTCCCCCAGACCGGAGATGCGAGAATGCCGGCGATTCCAATAAGTGAGAGAACGAAACCAGCTGACAGCACAGCTCCTTGCAGCCCGCCTTGCAATTTAGCAATATGCAGCGTAAGCAGCGGCTGAATCATATTGACCGAAAGCTGGAAGAGCACGAGCAAGAGCAGCATGCTCATCAGCCCGCGGTTGCGAAACGCCATGCGGTAAGTAACTGGCTTCGCCTGCTTTTTCTCGGAAGCTGCTATTGGCGCTTCCGCTTTTCCTTCTCTAACCCATACAATTACCGCAACTGTCGCAGCCAGTATGATGATAGCCGATGCAACGAACGACCTGCGCAGGCCAAATGCTTCTGCCAGCAGCCCCCCGAACAGAGGGCCGAGAATGCCCCCCGTCATCGTCCCAGCCTGCATCACACCAAGGCTCCAGCCCAGTTTCTCCTTAGGCGCGACCGATGCCACAATCGACATGGATGCCGGGACGAATCCGCCGACAAAGCCATGCAGCATACGGACTCCCACAAGCTGCAAAGGCGTCTGCACAAAAGCGATTAAAGCATAGATAATGGCTAAACTGAGCCCTGCTCGGATAACCATTTTCCGCTTCCCGTATTTGTCTGCAAGCAAGCCCCATAAGGGAGCCATGACAGCCCCAACAAGAAACGCCGAGGAATGCACGATTCCCGCCCATAGATTCACAGAGCTTTCCGGCACTCCCAAATCGAAGAGGAACAACGGCAGGAAGGGAACCGACATCGTATAGCTTGAGCTGCAAAACAAAACGCCGAACCATAAGATCCACATTGTACGCTTCCATGATTCCATACTCGGTAACCCCCAGTGCCTAGTTCGTTTATGTCCGATGCATTTACACTAATACCCACTATACGCCTCCTTTACCGTTTGTTCAAAAACCGCAATAAGGAGCAAAAACAAGGAAAACCCTTACAAACCACGTCTAATGAACCTTAACGGGGTTATTTGCGCTTAGAGCAGCCGAACGGAAAAATGGTGGAGTCAGAACTTGCCCGGCTCCACCATTTCTTAAACCATTTATCCAATAACTGATTAAGTTTAATCCAGTTTTTTCAGAAGCTTCTCCAATAAAACAGAATACTCTTCACCATATTCATGACTAATCCAATCTAAAAAGCGTCCTGATCACAACATTATCCAATCCCTCCGTAGGGTTAAAATACTAATTCAACCTCTTATTCATTGCTGAAAATTCTCAAAATCCGCAGGCAAGTCCCCGTGCTTCGACCATCCTTCAAGCTTGTATTTCGGACTGTGATCTGCATGATTTGCTCTTCTTCTGGTAGAGGAAACATCGCAATAACGGGCCGATATGCGCCCAAGCACCAATCGTCAAACAATTGAACCTGATTAAAGGTTAACCCATTTAACGAATATTCAAATATGCCGGTATCGGGGCCGCATAATAGCAAAATTCCAGCACTACGCCCATTAACGGCAAAAGAAAGGGAAGCACCCTCCCTATCCGTAAAAAGATGCTCGGCAGGATAACGCCAATTAATAAGCGGCTCTGGCTGTATATTCATCAGCGAAAAGCCTTCTTGCTGGCTCACTTGATTTAAATCTAGCATAGCTGCACGCTCAAAGTTTCTATCGTCTAAAGGAACTGGCAAAGCTATTTTTCTCGGCGCAAACCCTCTCTCGGCATAACTGGCAAGCGCTTCTTCTAAAAAGTGCCGCACATACTGTGCATACAGCGCATAACCCGCATCATTTGGATGGACAAGATCAGGGGCAAGCTCCTCCCAGCGCGTCTGCCCTGCCTCTATCCGATCATAGATGCTCGCTGCAAAGTTAACCGATGGAAGTTGATAATAAGCCGCAACTTCCTCATGAACGGCTATATTAAACGGCACCCTAGCTGACAAATTTTTTTCTGCCGCCGTGTAGATAAAACATATATCCGCCTTTGGCGAAAGGCGCCTGCACTGCCGTACGATTCCTTCCATACCTCGAATGGATTCTTCGCGATCCTCCCCGTCATTGACGCTGAACTCAACGAACAATAAATCCATTTCTCCGCTTTGCAGAGCATGCTCTTTCAAACGATGGGCGCCGAAGGTGGAATTAGTCCCCCCAACCCCCGCATTTATACAAGTCACCTTCTCCGCTGAAAATCGTTCCATCAAATAGCTTTCCGTCCATGCACGCCAGCTCGTCTTATCCGGATCAGACGCTCCATAGCCCTCGGTTATGGAGCCTCCAAAAAAAGCGACGACTATTGGTTCGTTATGATAAAGCTTTTTGCCGAGGTTTGGCAATCCACTACGTAGTTTCATATAATTGCTGCCTGATTGATCTAGCTTTCTCATAGTTAATCCTCCTAAATAGAGCCCTCCTAATGAATTAGGAGGGCTCGCAATACTATTTAACTGATGCTGCTAAAATGTCTGCAAAAGCCCAATGCGTGCTTGGAACGTCCTTCCATGGAGATTCCGCTGAGCCGTCCGGCTTATCTCTGCCAAGCACCTTGTTGATCATACTAGCCGCTTCGGCCCGAGTCAGCGCATGATCCGGCTTAAACGTTCCGTCCTTATAACCATTAATGATTCCAGCAACCTGAGCCTTCAATATATCAGCATTCGCCCAATGATTGGCAATATCCTTAAAGCCTGCTCCTGTTTTCTGAGTGTCGCCAATTAGCGATGCAATAAGCTTAGCCATCTCAGCGCGTGTGATCGATTTCCCTGGGCCAAATGTGCCGTCTTCGTATCCATTCATCAAGCCCATTTGCGTCACTTTCGAAATCGCGTCCTTCGCCCAACCGGTTGATTGAACGTCGCTGTAAGCCATTTCGGCAGCTGCTGCTTCGCGCGTGACGATTCTCGATAGTATTGCGGCTATCTCAGCGCGCGTCATTTTGGCATCCGGCCTGAAGGTACCGTCTTCATAGCCGTTCATGAAAGCCACATTCACAATGCCTGGCTTTGCTGTCGGCGTTGCCGTTGGAGAAGCAGTTGGTGTTGTGGTCGGCGATGCTACTGGTGTCGATACCGGTGTTGTGACTGGTGTTGTGACCGGTGTTGATACCGGTGTTGATGCCGGCGTTGGTGTAGGTGTTGCTGTTTCCGCCGGTGGCGTTGCCGAAGGCAGCGTTGCGGCATTCACGTTGAAGCTCACGCCATCGACCAGCATATAATCGCCCGATTTTTTCACAGCCTTGAGCGTATGAGATCCATTTGCCAATCCAGAAATGCTGTATACCGCTTGCTGTTTAAGCCTGCTTGCGTTATACGCGCTTACCGTTTCCTTAAATACATTGTCTACGTAAATATCGATGTCGCCCTGTGAAGCTGATTTTGGGGTAAGCAATGAAATGCCTGTTCCTTTGAATGCGTATTCCATATAATCACCATTCGCCTCTGCGGCATGGATGTCATTTTGGTAATCGCCTTTATAGGAGATTGCCAGGCTGACCGATCCGTCCGGCTGTGCAGCTAGGTACTCTTTCTTAATCGTGATCACATTGCCCAAAATCGTGTAATCTTCGTCCGCTGCAAGAGGTGTCTCGCCATTCATAACGCTGAGCAGGTTGCTACCGTCAATGCTAAGCGTTGTCGTCACATCAGCCTGCGCGGTCTTGTCAAAGCTTGCCGAATCCGGGCTGATCATATCCGCTATTTTGAATTTCAACTGATCCAGCAGCATGTAATAGCCTGATTTCTTAACGGCCTTAATCGTATGGGCTCCCTCAGAAAGCCCTTCAATGCTGAACAGCGTTTGCTTAACTTGTCTGCTTGCATGGTACGCGCTGATCGTCTGCTTAAATACGCCATCTATATAGATGTCGATATCTCCCTGCGAGGTATCCTTCTCCGTTATCAATTCAATGCCTGATCCCTCGAACGTATACTCAAAATAATCGTTGTTCGCTTCCGTAAAATGCACATCATCCTTGTAATTTCCAAATCCCCTATTTCTGCTGTGCTGCCATGCGCCCTTATAGGAAATTCCGCTGTCGTCATTGTTGATCGATACATAGCGGCCCCTCGCTGTGTCACTTATCGCAATAGCTAGGCTCTGGTCAGCTCCGCCGCTAAAGGACAAGGTCAGATTCGTCATGCCGTTCGGCTTAGCCGAAAGGTATTCCTTCTTTATCGTAAGCTGGCTGCCCGATACCAGGTAGTCAACGCCAGCTTGCAGAGTCGTCGCGCCATCAGCAATGCCGCTCAAGCTGTTTCCGTTGAAGGTGACATTAGTCGTAACATCGGCCTGCGCAGCTGCTTTTTTGTCAAAGCTTATCGCACTTGGGCTGATCGTACTGTTCTGGCCTGTCGTATCGCTTATCGCAATCGATAAGGTCTGTGCCATTCCTTGGTCGAAAATAAAGCTCAGGTTAGCAGTTCCCACCGGCAAGTTTGCCAGATACGCTTTTGAAATCGTAACTTCGTCATTCGCTAGCGTGTAATCGCTGCCTGACACCAAGGCTGCTCCGCCATTCGCAATGCTTACCAGAGCATTTCCATTAAGCGTCATCGTTGTCGTGACATCTGCTTGCAGGTCGGCTTTTTTATCGAAGCTGCCTGCTGCTGGATTTATCGTACTGTTCGTTGCCGCTGAATCACTAACCGCAATCGAAAGCGTTTGAGCCGCTCCCCCGTTAAAAGCGAAGGTCAAGCTCGTCGTTCCAAGCGGTTGAGCGGCAGCATATTCCTTCTTGATCGTTACCACATTGCCCGCCACTGTGTAATCCGTATCCAATAACAACGCTGCTGCGCCGCTCGTGATGCTGCTCAAGCTGCTGCCATCGCCCGTTGTCGTTATCGCAATATCCGCCTGCTGACCGTTAGCCTTATCAAAGGCGGCGGTACTCGCGCTAATCAAATCCGGTACGCTGACCCGCAATTGATCCAGCAGCATAAAATATCCGGATTTTTTAACCGCTTTTAGCGTATGAGGGCCATCAGCAAGTCCTGTTATGTTGAACACAGGCTGCTGCGCTAGTCTGCCTATATTGTAGGTGCTGATCGTTTGCTGGAACTGGTCGTCGACGTAAATGTCCATTTCGCCCTGAGACGGATCAAGCTCTGTAATGAATTCGATTCCCGTTCCCGTAAAAGCGTATTCCAAGAAATCGTTGTTGTCTTTCTCCGCATAATGAACATCATCCATGTAATCGCCAAGTCCGCGGTTATAGCTGCGGTTCCAGCCTCCTGTATACACGATGGAAGCATGGTCATCATTGATTGAGATCGAGCCGCCAATGGATGTATCCCTTACGACTAGAGAAACGTTCTGCTCCGAACCTCCGCTAAAAGAGAAGGCCATGGCCGTCGTACCCGTTGGAAGCGCGGCTAAGTATGACTTTTTGATCGTAAGCTGGCTGCCTGATACGGTATAGTCTGTACCCGCCGCCAAAGCGTTTCCAGCATGCCCTACGCCAAGCAAATCATTTCCGTTTAGCGCAAGCGTCAGCGAGACGTCATTCTGTGCCGATGGCTTCTTATCGAAGCTAACCGTTCCAGGAGTCACGCGGCTATCCCTTATCGTTGTATCGCTTATGGTGACAGCAAGCGTCTGCGCAGCCCCGCCGCTGAAGGTAAACGTTAAATTGGTGGTGCCAATTGATTTTGTCGCCAAATATTCCTTCTTAATGGTCACCTCATCATCCGATACGGTGTAATCTGTACCAGCAACAAGCGTTGCTCCATTACTCGAAATGCTGTTCAGCGTATTTCCGTTTAACGTCATCACCGTCGTAACATCAGCTTGCGCCGTCGTGTTCTTATCGAAGCTCGCAGCGGCAGGGGTAATGCCGCTGTTCTGCGCCGCCGCATCGCTTACATCAATAACCAAATTTTGTTTGTCGCCAACTAGCTCTTGCCCGCCGTTTCTAACCCATGCGCCCGTATACTTCATGCCGGTATCGTCATCATTCGCCGTTACCGTTCCATCCTGCGCAACGACTTTAAACAAGCGCGATGCATGCGAAGCGAGATCAATGGAGCTGAAGCCAGTGTCAAAGGTGCCCAAATCCTCATGGCTCCAAAGATCGCGAACAGTCGCAGGCCCAGTAAGTCCGATATCACTCCAATTGACGTTAACGGTCGCAGCAGAGCTGCCAAGGTTAAAAAGTCCAACCGTGTAGCTGCCATCGCCATTATTGGCATACCATACCTGCTGCTCGGTAGCCGTCGATACCGGATGCCCTGGACGGCCAGCCTGATTGACGGCGATAACCTCTTCATTCGTTAACAGCTCAATGCCGTAATCGTCCAGCTTGGTCATGTCATTGCCAATGTACAGCTGCGCGGAAGAAATCGCCCAGAAGGACATTGCCGTTTGACGCTCGTCCTTCGTTATGCCGTCCATCGCTCCATTTCCGATATTCAGCGAGTCAAAGTCATTCCAGCCGCCCGGGCCTGCATGGCGCCAGAACTGTTCCGCTTTCGGGAAAAGCCTAGCGATGCTCGGCCATGTCGTTAAGCCGCCGTCGCCGCAGTAGCACTCGATATCCCAGTCTATGCGCCATCCGTTGGCATACTGCTTCCAATAATCGATGTACTTGATGTCAAGCGCCCATGAAAGCTCCAGCCAAATATTGTGTGGAGCAAGCGCCTGCGCCCAGGCCTTTACGTCATCGCGCGCATCAAGGGAGAGATCGGAAATGCCCGAGCCCGGCGTCACGCTGTCAAACTTCAAAAAGTCGATTCCCCATTCGCCATACAGATCGGCGATCGAATTGATATAGCTTTGCGCACATGGCTTCGAGAAATCGATTTTGTAGCCAATGCCCCAATAGTCCGATTCCTGGATCGGCTGAGCTGCAATGTCCTGCATCGAGCAGCCGGGAGCGCCATAGATCGGCAAATCCTGGTCATACGCTTGCGGCGATAAGCCCGGAATGCCATATAGACCGATCTTTTGTCCATTCGCATGGACGTAATCGATGACCTTCTGAAAACCGCCTGGATATAGCGTCGTGCTCGGAATAGGCCGTCCATACTCGTCCATTCCGCCGTTCCAAGCCGCGTCGATATTAATATACTCGTAGCCGTATGGCTGAAGCTTCTCATGCATCGCATCCGACTGCGCCTTAATATTGTCCTCGGTAATCCACTGCCCGTTGCCTGTATAAACCTGCAAGCTGTAGCTGCTCCAGCCCATGTAAGGTTTAGCGGCCAACCCGTTGTTAGCCGCCTCCGCGACATTTGCCTTCGGTGCCATTATTCCTAGCTGCGTCGTGATCATCACGACGATTAGCAGCCACAAGCGCGATTTTCTCATCATCTGCGTCATTATTAATCTCCTTTTTTTATGAAATAGGATCAGGCTTTTATTTCGCAATAAAGAACCTGATCCTGAGAAGTTTTTTATGATTTAAACGATGCGTCGTACGCTTTTTGCAAAATTTCCAGGTAACGATCGATTTTCAGATCCTTAAGCCCTTTTACGTAAGCGTCCCAATCCTTCTCCAGACTTTTATTGCCGGTAACGAATTGAAGCGCGCTTTGCTCGATATACGACTTGATGTTCGTTTGCAAAATGCTCGCCTCGTCCACTTCCGCCGAATCGACCCAAATCGCCCAAAGCGGGAACAGCTCCTTCGGCTCGTGGCCTTGATACAGCAGCGTCGCTTGGTACAATCTCCGCTCATAGTTTGCAGAATCATAAATATCCGTACCTTGAACCCAGCTGTCTCGGTATTCCCTCGGCATGAAGAAGTGTGCGGTACCGCTCCAACCCGCATTGCGAGGCGCTTCGCCTTCAACCGCAGGAATCGTCGCAACCTTCGGTTCTACGCCTTCTCCAAGCGCAACTTCGCCTTCCTTCGGCTTTCTCCAGTCGATGCCCTCCATACCTGAAGCGCCGTTCGTTTGTCCTTCTTCTGTGAACATGTAATCGACCAATTTAATAAGGGCAATTTGCTGCTCCTCGGATGCCTTGTTCGTAATCGCAAATTTCGCTCCCGGTGCCACGCCGCCGCCATCATGCGTCGCAAACGAGCCATGCGGTCCCGTAAGCGGAGGTACTGGATTATAGGAGGCTGAGTTTTTGTTGCCTACATCGATGTTTACGAAAATTGCTGGATGCATGCCGGCGCCAGCGCCCAGAATTTGAGCGTCGCCATTTTCGCCGATTTTTTTGAACGCTTCCGCGTTTTGCGCGAACGCGCCTGGATCGATCAAGCCTTCGTCATACAAGGATTTGATGTACGTTAAGCCTTCTTTCCATTCCGGCTTAAGCGCTGCCGACTCTACCTTTCCATTCGTCAGGTTCAAGTAATTGCGGTCGTCGTCATAGACGAAGCCGTTCATGAGGAATGGAATGACGCGTACGCCAAAGTCCTCCTTCGATCCGCTGAGCGGCACTTCATCGGCAATGCCGTTGCCGTTTGGATCTTTTGTTTTGAACGCTGTCAGTACAGCCTTAAATTCCTCAGGCGTTTTCGGCATTTCCAGCTGCAATTTTTCCAGCCAATCCGTATTGATCCACATTTTGTTCGGGTACGAGCAATGGAAGCACTGGCTGTATGCGACAAGTCCGTAAATATTGCCGTCCGGCGCCGTGTTAAACGCTCTCAAATCTGAGTTGCTTTCCATCGCTGCTTTAATATTAGGGGCATGCTTCTCAATCAGATCATTCAGAGGCACCAGCACCCCTTGCTTGCCGTACTTCACGACATCGGCTTGCGTGAATTGATCGATATAGCCCGGCAGCATATAAGCATCCGGATAGTCTCCGCTAGCTAGTGAAATTTGGCGTTTTTCCTGCGCGCCATCGGGTGGAGTCGTTTCGAATTTAAGCTTGATGTTGAATTTCTCTTCTACGAACTTGGTGAATTTATTCGTTGCCAAATCAATGTTCGGTTCCTGTACGGCAAAAATGGAAACCTCAACCGGTGCGGTTGCTCCCGTCTCTTCCGATTGTGCTGTTGGCGCGTTTGAGGCAGTATTGGCAGGCGCATTATTGCTTGAGCATGCAGCAAGCGTCATGCTGGCCATCAGGATCGTTGCCAACAAACTTACGAGTCTCTTTTTCAATTGTTATCGCTCCCTTTTCGAATGATGAAGTGTTTGCCTTCGTTTTCTCGTGCCTGCTTGCTACATACGCACCACCTCCTTTGCACGCGTTGCTGCCGTACATGTGCTATTACATGTTTATCCTTTTACAGAACCGACCAGCATCCCCTGCACGAAGTACCGCTGAACGAACGGGTAGATGATCAGAACCGGCAAAGTCGCTACTACGATAAGCGAATATTTGAGCAGCTCGGACAGCTGCTGCCTTTCGACCTGCTTCAGGGCATCCGTTACGCTAGCGCTGTTATTCATAATGATGATGCTCCTCAAGACGAGCTGAAGCGGAAACAAATTCGCGGACTTGAGGTAAATCAAAGCGTCAAAGTAGGCGTTCCACTGACCTACGCCATACATGAGGAAAAGCACGGCAAGAATGGGCTTCGATAAAGGAATAACGACGCTTCGCATAAACCGGATATCGCTGCAGCCGTCAATTTCACTCGCTTCAAACAGCTCATCCGGAATGGATGACTGGAAGAAGGAGCGCGCAATAATGACCTGCCATACCCATACGGCATTCGGAATGAGCAGCGCCCACCGCGAGTCGATCATGCCAAACTCTCTCACGACCATGTACGTTGGAATTAAGCCGCCGCTGAATAGCATCGTAAACGTAATGAGCATCATGATGACGCTGCGGCCAAAAAACGATTTGCGAGACATCGGGTAAGCAATCATGACCGTCAGTCCAACGCTGATCAGAGTTCCTACCGACGTGTAGAACAGTGAGTTGCCGTAGCCCTGCATAATTTGCGGCGTAGAGAACAATACCTTAAAGCCCTTGAAGGAAATGTCGACGGGCCACAGCCAGACGCTGCCGGACGTTACGGCAGCCGGGCTGCTGATGGAGCTGCTGACGATATAAATGAGCGGATAAATGACCGCGATCAGAACAATCGCCAGTACGGTATACACGATAAACATAAAAATTTTATCGCCTGCCGAATCCTTAATCGTTTGTCTGACCGGTGCCTGTGATGCTATTTTTGCTGATGCCATAGGCGCACTCCCCTTTTACCAAATGCTCGATTTCGTAAATCGTTTTGCCAAGCCGTTAACGGTAATCAATAACGCAAGATTAATAAGTGAATTAAACAGGCCGACAGCCGTTGCGAAGCTGTAGTTGGCGTTTAAAAGTCCAATACGATACACGTAAGTGGCAATAATTTCGGAATTGACAAGGTTAAGCGGGTTTTGCAGCAGGTAAATTTTTTCGAAGCCAATCGCCATCACGCTGCCCACATTCAAGATGAGAATGATCGTGATCGTCGGCAAAATGCCCGGCAAATCGACATGGATGATTTTCTGAAAGCGAGAGGCCCCGTCCACCTTTGCTGCTTCATATAGAGTTGGATCGATGCCCGCCAGCGCCGCCAAATAAATGACCGCGGAGTAGCCTGCCGTCTGCCAAATATCCGACCACACGTAGATCGATCGGAACATGCTGGCTTCACCGAGGAAATTGATCGAGTCCATTCCAAAATAATTTAAGGCTAAATTCGCGAAACCGAGTCTCGGCGCAAGGAACAGCATGATGATGGATACCATGACGACCGTCGATATAAAATAAGGCGCAAACGTCACCAGCTGCACGAGGCGTTTAAAGCGGCCGTTACGCACTTCATTAAGCATTAACGCGAGAATGATCGGAATGGGAAAACCCGCAAGCAGCAAATAGCCGCTGACATAAATCGTGTTCTTGACCAGCGACCAGAACATCGGATTTTCAAAGAAGAGCCTAAAGTTTTTGAGTCCGACCCATTCGCTTCCCCAGATGCCCTTAATGACGTTGTAATCCTTAAAGGCAAGCACCGCGTTCAGCATCGGATAGTATTTAAAGATAAGAAAAAACAACACGGGCGGTATAACGATAAGGTAGAGCTGCCAATGCTTCTTGAAGCTTTTGCTCGCTTCATTCGCAAGACTCCGCTTGCCCTTTTGCTTCAACAACCTGTTATTCAGTACCATTTCTTTTTCCAGAACAATCCCCCCTAGGTAGCTAGCTACTGCTGTTTGATAGCGCTTTCTATACGACGATCATAGTAGAAATCCGCCTTCTCCAAACAGGTACATTTGCGTCGTTTAGCGTACAAAAATCCGTAATTACGGGGGGCAAATCGCCGTACATGCGTACAATTCCGCAGCGCAGCGCAAAAAAACCCGGCTGCGCAGGCAGCCGGGTTTTCATTTATCAGTTGTTAGGGTTTGGCGGTCGATCGATCATACGCTTTTTGCATCAATAACACATACCGATCGACCTGCATATTTGCGAGTCCGCTTACGTAGCTGTCCCAATCCTTATTTAAATCCAAGTCGCCGGTTATGAATTGAAGCGTGCATTGATCGATATAGTGCACAAGGTTGGTATGCAAAATTCCCGCCTCGTCCGCCTCGGCTGGATCGATCCAAATCGACCAGTCCGGGAACAGCTCAGAGGGCTCATGGCCTTCATACAACAGCGTCGCTTCAGAGAGCCTGCGCTCATAGCCGTCCTGCGAGTAAATGTCTTTGCTGGCAACCCAGCTGTCGCGATATTCCTTCGGCATATAAAAATGCGCCATCCCGCTCCATCCAGAGTTTTTGGCCAGCGGCTTCTCGATAGGCGAGATGTTCGCGAACTTGGGCTCTATCCCCT
This sequence comes from Paenibacillus sp. PL91, assembly GCF_012935325.2. Classification (GTDB taxonomy): domain Bacteria; phylum Bacillota; class Bacilli; order Paenibacillales; family Paenibacillaceae; genus Pristimantibacillus. The sequence goes on along the minus strand of NZ_JABBYG020000012.1, from coordinate 80,466 downwards.
CGCTCATCGCTTCTTCGCCCGCTTTCGCCTTCCTCCAGCCCACGCCTTCAAGCCCGGACTGCGCATTCGTTTGCCCTTCTGGCGTATACATATAATCCACCATTTGGATTAGTGCGATTTGCGCTTCCTTGCTCGCCTTATTCGTTATCACAAATTTCGCGCCCGGCGGTATTCCTCCGCCATCGAAGGTCGCATAGGAGGCATACGGTCCCGTGAGCGGCGGCAGCGGCGCGTAATCCTTCGTGCGCTCGCTTACGAAAATAGCCGGATGCATGGCAGCAGCGGCGCCGAGAATTTCCACCTCCGCATTTTCGCCCGCTCTTTTGAGCGCTTCCGCATTTTGAATGAATGCCCCTGGATCAATTAAGCCCTCGTCATATAGCGACTTAATATAAGCGATGCCCTCCTTCCACTGCGGCTTATTCGCCACCGTATCCACCTTGCCGTCCTTCATAAACAAATAATTGCGGTCATCGTCATAAATAAAGCCATTCATGAGGTATGGGATTACATGAACGCCAAAGTCCTCCGTCGAGCCGCTGAGCGGCATCTCATCGGGCAGACCATTGCCGTTCGGATCATTCTTTTTGAACGCCTGCAGCATTTGCTTGAACTCAGCGGTCGTTTTCGGCATTTCCAGCTTCAATTGCTCCAGCCACTTCGTATTGACCCACATTTTGTTCGGGTATGAGCAGTGAAAGCACTCGCTGTACGCGACGAGACCGTAAATCTTGCCGTCTGGTGCGGTGTTAAATGCCTTTAAGGCAGGGTCCTCCTCCATAGCTGCCTTAATGTTCGGCGCGTATTGATCAATCAGCTCGTTTAACGGAACAAACACGCCTTGCTTCCCATACTTCAATACATCCGATTGCGTAAATTGGTCCACATAGGCCGTTAGAATATAAGCCTCGGGATAATCGCCGCTGGCAAGCGAGATTTGCCTTTTTTCCTTGGCGCCGTCCATCGAAATGATTTCCCAGTTGAATTTGGCATGGAACTTTTGCTCCAGCAGCTTGGTGAAGTCATTGGTTCTCAGATCGATGCCCGTTTCCTGCTGGGCGAACACGCTGATCTCGACCGGCGCTGACGCAGCGGAATCTGAATTGCCCACCGTTGCCGCTACTTCCGCTTTATTCGTATCATTGGTTTGTGTACACGCTCCAAGTAGCATGCCGATCGCCGTTAGGAGCGCCAATAAACCCGCGAAGCTCTTTCTCAATCCGATCCTCTCCTTGTACACACCGTCACCATCGGCCCCGAAGGCTTATATTTGTATCGATTGCCGATATGCGCTCGGCGCAATGCCCATCACTCGCTTGAAGGCTCTGCGGAACGAATGCGAGCTGTTATAGCCAACGCGAACAGCGATCTCGTCGACCGTGCATGCATTCGTCCTTAGCAGGGCGGACGCCTGCTCGATTCTGATCATTTCCAAGTAGTCGGATACATTGATATCCGTGACCTCCTTGAACAGTTGAGAAATATATTTCTCGGGACGCTCTACCTTCTCCGCAATCCGGTATAAGGTCAGCTCGGAATCACCGTAGGCTTCGGCTATGAATTGTTTTATTTCCTCGACGGTTTGAATATGCGCATGATTCTTTTTGCTGTTGATTACCCGGCATAACGCATCGACGATTTCGACGATTTCATCCTGAATAACGCCAATCGCATTCGAGGCTTGGATGCTGATGATTTGATTTTTCAGCGTATGCAGCAGCTCCGATTCCATAAATGCTTTCTGATCAAGCAGCTTCAGCAGCGTACCCTTCAGCTCGCCAACCAGCTGCTGCTTCATTTCGATCGAGAGCTGCTGGTTTTCTGTGTTTTTCTCCATAACGGATAGGACCATGCGCTTCGCTTCATCAGGCTCGCCCGCGCGGATCGTACTAATCAGACGCTGCTCGATATCCATCGGGTAGTAATACGTCGCCGTCTCCAGCCTGGAATCGGCAAACCAGATGATGCTCTTCTTGCTCGCATACTCGGTGTACTCCATCATTTGCTTCGCTTGCTCATAGGAATGGCTCACGTCGATCATCGCCGAGAAGGAATCCCCAATAGCTGCGTTGAACGAAATTTTGTATTCGCCATACGCGATATCGGCTAGCTTGCCGAGCGTATCATCGATTCTCTCTCTTGCCGCCTCGCAGCAAGCGTCACCTTCTTGCGCAGTAAAAATCATCACCACTTTGTCCGATCCAAGGTCCGTCATGTGGAGATGGCCGTCCAGCGTAGATAGGGTCTGCTTCAGAATGAGTCTTGCTGCGTAAAGCTCATTCAATATTTCGACGCTATCCATGCCCGAATATCCGTTGATTTGCAGCACACCGACGTACCCGGCATTCGTAGCGAACCGCGTGTCCGACTGCGCCGCGGCTGCTATAATTTCATCCGTCGTCTGGAACTCGCCCGCGATGAGCCGTTTTAAGAAGCCGTCCCGTACGAGAGGGAGCTGGCGATTTAGTTCATTTTCCAGCTGCCGGTTGCTCGTAATGATATTTGAAATATTGCCCTGCAAAAAGTCGTATTCGTTCCGTCCCGTTATTCCGTCTTTGCCAAATTGCTCTTTCATGACGCTAAGCAGCCTGTTGATCGGAGCGCTGTTGCGATAGGACAATACAAGGCCGGCAAGAAGCCCGAGCAGCAGCGCCGCACCGGTCACCATCCAAGTAATATGCTTGATTTGATTCGCGTTTGCCATCAGCACCTGCTTCGGGATTCCTGCCCGGTAGATCCAGCCGTTCTTGTCGGAATGGATCGTAATGACGAGGTCGTCATTGTAGAACTGGCTGAGCTTATCCTGGTCAAGCTTCGCATCTGACGATAGCTGCTTCGCATCGGCCTCGCTTATGCCCCTCAAACCGATCGTATTCCCCTGCGCATCGCTAATATGAGCCCATCCGCCGTATCGGTCCTCAAGTCCAGCGAGCAGATTCGAAATATTTTCCTCATCGATAATAACGACAACCGTAGCAGGCGATGAGCCGCTAAAGCTGTCCAGTGGAAGCGACTGCATATACGTAATGACCGAAGTCTGCTTGGCATTATTTAGAAAAGAGCTGAGCGGCTTAATTTCGCTGCGATGCGTTTGATCCAGCACCGTTTTCTTCCATTCCTCAAGCGTAAGGTCGGTATAGCGATAGTTCTCGTAATAATGCTCCGGCCTGAAATAGGCTGAGCCCTGCGTAAATATAACGTCATAATTGCTTAAGTAGATAAAATAGTTTTGCAAAAAATCATTCGTCTGGCTAAAGGGCGTAACCTGCTTCAACAGGCTCCAAATGCCGTAGACGTTTACCGCCTCGCCATTTTTTTTCTCATTCATTAACTTGTTTAAATCCGGATTCAAGGCTAGCTGCCTCGTGAAGCCCTCGACCTCAACCATTCTCCTCTCCAATATTTCCTCGCTTCGCTCAAGCTGTGTGATGCTATTTTCGATGGAAATAGACTCTGTCACTTCAATTGAAGTTCGATAGGACACAAAGCCCGCTATGCTTGGAATAATCAAAATAATAAGATAGGAAATAAGAAATTTGCGAAATATGGTTGAGTACTTTGGCACGGCTAATCACCTCCCCCCTCTTATAAAAGCGCTTACATAGTAAAGAAAATATATACGTCCTGCTTTAAAAAAAGCTCCGCTCATTCATAATAACCTAATGATGCGAAAAGACAACTACTATTAAGAAATAGGTAGTTGTCTCATTCGTTTATGAGGTTAATTAGATGTGTGCCGCCTGCTGTTCAGTAACTTGCAGGTTGGGATCAAGCCTATATACATGGCCGGGAACAAGCGTAATCGACAGGGCTTGCTCACCAAATCGTACGATAGCCTCCCCTGCGGAAAAGGCTCGAATCGTCGCTTCCGTCAGCTTGCCATTTTCCCATGCTACATCGACCTCCGCATTTCCCTTTGCCCGCAGCCCCTTATAGGAGCCCTTCGCCCAAACGGCCGGAAGCGCCGGAAGCAAATGAATTTCGCCGGCATTGCTTTGCAGCAGCAAGTCCGCCACCGCCGCGGTTCCTCCGTAATTGCCGTCAATGACGAAAATGTTCGTCTCTGCTCCGGCAACGCCCGCCTTGGAGTACGTCAGCATATTATCGAAGCACAGCTCCCCGATCAGATGGGTTATATGCCTCAGCGCACGATCTCCGTCAAACAGTCTGGAGAAGCCGGTTGCGAACAATACAGCCGTAAATTCAATGTCTTCGAGCTCATCGGTCTGCATTCGGCCAATCAGTGTTTCCCTGGCGGCTGCACTCAGCTCCGGCGTTTTCCTTGGCGTAATTTGGTTGCCCGGATATAAGGCGAAGAGATGGGCAAGGTGGCGATGCTCCGGCTGCGCCTCTTCATAATCCTCCAGCCATTCCTGCAGCTGTCCCCGCTTCCCGATCTGGAGCGGCGGCAGCAGCGGTATCGCTTGCTTCAGCTTTGCCTGAAGCTCCGGATCAGCTTGCAGCAGCTCAGCTGTCTCTAAGCAGAAGGTGAACAAATCACGCACCAGCACTTGATCCATCGTCGAGCCCATCGACAGCTGCTGCGCCCCCTCCTCGCGGTTGCTCGTATAGAAGCTGTTCTCGGGCGAATTCGACGGACCCGTTACGAGCCAGCCATTGCCCGGATGCACCGTCATATAGTCGAGGAAAAAAGCTGCGGCTTCCTTCATGACCGGATACGCCTGCTTCGTAAGAAATGCATGGTCTAGCCCATATTCATAATGCTCCTTCAGATGAGTGGCGATCCATAGCCCGCCCGTTACGTTAAGTCCCCAGCCCGTTTCCCAGCCCGGCGCCGAGAAGCCCCATGCATTCGAGAATACATGCGCAACCCAGCCCTCGCTTCCGTAGAAATCCTTTGCTGCTTGCCTGCCCGCGATAGACAGCCGCTCGATGTAGTTCATCAATGGCACATGGCATTCAGCCAAGTTGCTGATTTCCGTCGGGTAGTAGTTCATTTGTGTATTGACGTCCAGATGGTAGTCGCAGCTCCAAGCCATGCGATTCGCTTCCCCGTCATTCCATATCCCTTGCAAATGCAGCGGCAGCGGCGAATCCTCACGTGTACCGGCAATCGTCAAGTAGCGGCCATATTGGAAAAACAAAGCGATCAAATCCGCATCATCCTGCTGCCCGTTACGGAATCGCTTCATTCTCTCGTCTGTCGGCAGCTTGCCGCTCTCCGTGTCGCCTAAGTCGATTGCCACCCTTGCGTACAGCTTCCTATAGTCGGCAATATGCTCCTCCTTAAGGCGCTCATAGCCTTTGGCGATTGCCGCCGCGATCTGCTTATCGCCTTCCAGCGTCCACTTGTCATCTTCTTTTCTATAATCCGTATGAAGCGCAAAATAAATAATCGCCTCATCCGCATGCGATACTACGATTTCGTTATCCCCGCTTTGAACGGTGCCGCCCACGGCAACAACCTTAACCTTGCCCTCGCAAAATACGCCGCATTTTCCGTCGCTATGCATGTCTTCCGTCGCTTGGCCATGAAAGAAGATCGTGTCCTCGTCCGTGACCACCGTCGCAAAATTACCCGTGCGGCCTTTAACGCCCAGCGAGAAGGAAACTGCTCCGGCTTGCTCACCCTTGACCCGTGATACTACGATGCCGTCGGCATGCGTGGCGAACGTTTCGCGGGTGATCTTATTGCCCGACTGCGTATAGGAAAGCTGCGCGATTGCATGTTCCAAGCTCAGCTCGCGTATTAAATTCTCTCCTTGCTGCCCGAACCGCAGGGTCACATCGCAAACCGACAGGTTCGTGCCGAAGTTCTGCTTCTTAGGCTGCAGCGCCTGCTTGGCGAGCCGGTCACCCTCGTTGTAATCTCCTCTAAAAAATTGCTCTCTCATCCGCTCCAGATCGGCTTTCGCGCTGCCGCTGCCCGGAATACGCTCCGTTTTGCCCGACCAATACGTAATTTCTGTCATGCTCCATATTTCATTATTAATTCCACCATGGATGACGGCGCCTATTCTTCCGTTTCCGATCGGCAGCCCTTGCTTCCAATCCGCCGCTTCCCCTTTATACCAAAGCTTCGAATGATTCATACCATACCCATCCCTTAGCTATAGATTAGAGTAAGCTTCGCTTACCAATCGATTGGTTAGACGCCCAAGCTTCTCGATCTCAATCGTCACCACGTCGCCGTCCTTCAAGTAAACCCGCTTCTCCTCCGGATAGCCAAGCACGACGCCCTCAGGCGTTCCCGTCAAAATAATATCGCCCGGCACAAGCGTCATATGCTGCGAGATGTAGCTAACCACCTCGTCGCATGGAAAAATCATGTCGGATGTATTGGAGTGCTGGCGAGTTTCCCCGTTCACGGTGCATTTGATCTCCAAATCATTCGGATCAGCGATCTCGTCCGCCGTCACCAGATAAGGGCCGAGCGGGCTGAAATCGTCGCAGCTTTTGCCGAGCAGCCATTGCTGGGTTCTCATCTGAAGATCCCGAGCCGATAGGTCGTTTACGTTGCAATAACCGAATACATGCTGCAGCGCTTCTTCCTTGCTCACGTATTTGGCCGTCTTTCCGATGACGATGACGAGCTCCGCCTCATAATCGACCTGGGACGTTACGCGCTCAGGCAGCGCAATATCCTTCTGATGCCCCGTAAGCGTATTGTTGAACTTGTTGAACAAAATCGGATACTTCGGAATGGGCGCATTTGTCTCGATCGCATGCTGCCTATAATTGAGTCCTACGCAGATGATTTTGTTAGGCCTGGTCACGCAGGGACCAAATTGAACCGCCTCCTCATGGAGGAGCACCGCTTCGGCATGCTCGGCGGATTCAAGCAAGCGCTCCGTATAAGCCGTTATCGCTCGAACGCTTTTCTCTCCGCCTTCAATGACAGCCATGATGTCCGTTGGAACATCCGCATCCGGCAGTCGCTCCAGCGCCGATTTCATATCGAGGATTCGGCCATCCAGCTTTACTCCGAGTCTAAATTGTCCGTCTTGCTCAATGGTTACCAGCTTCATAATGTCATGCCATCCTTTCGTATTGTGAATTAAGCATCCTTGCCGAACACGACACCGCCATCCATGTATAAAGGCGAGCCCATCATAAAGGAGGATTCATCGGAAGCCAGAAACAGTACGCCGTTCGCCACATCCTCGGGTCTTCCCAGCTCACCGCTGAGCTGCCTTGTCTTAATGGCCGCAATTGCCGCTTCAGGATCTTCGTAGGCGTTCTTTAGATATTGCTCAACGAACGGCGTCATAATCGTTCCCGGCAAAATCGCATTCACGCGGATATTATATTTGGCATAATCCACCTGCATCGACTTGGTTAGCGCCAGCACGGCACCTTTCGTAGCCGAGTAGGAGGCGCGGCGCGCGAGGCCGATCTCCGCGATGCAAGACGACATGTTGATGATATTGCCGGCCTTGCGCTCCATCATGTGCGGAAGCACATGCTTGGAGGGCAGGAATACGCCCCGCAGATTGACCTGAACAACGCGGTCCCAAGCCTCCGGCTCGATCTCATGCAGCGCCCCTACTCCGCTAATGCCCGCGTTATTGAACAAAATATCGATCTTAGCGTAGGCTTTGATCGCTTCCTTAACCATCGTTTGGACCGAATCCGAATCCGTAACATCGGCGTGGAGGAACAAGGCGCTGCCGCCGCCTGCTTGAATGCCTTTTGCCGTCTCTTTGCCTTTTGACTGATCAATATCATTAACGATGACCGTCGCTCCCTCTTTTGCGAATAGCTCGGCTGTCGTTTTTCCAATTCCCGAACCAGCTCCCGTTAGGAGCGCAACCTTGCCCTGAAGTCTCATCGGCAAGCTCCTCCCTTTCACTATCGGATACGGAACTCATTAAAGTATTTAGGAATGATTTCAGTGGAGGCGCCCGGCAGCTCCGGCAGTACATAATGCCCATTCTTAACGGTTGCCGGCTCGGAAAAGATCGTTCTAATCCAAGGGATATACTCCAGCATAATAGCCCCCGGCGTAGCAGCTACCAGATGCTGATGGATTTGTCCCATGTCGCCGACATGCGGGCAAACCGGTATGTCATAGGCTGCCGCCAGTCCCGCCACCTGCAGCCATTCCGTAATGCCCGCCACCCGAGTCACGTCGACCTGACAGTATTCGATCGCTCCTTGATGAATGTAATCGCGGAACGCGTATTTGGAATAGACATGCTCGCCGAGCGCAATCGGAACGTTAAGCGCGTCCGCCAGCTTTTTGTGCCCAAGGATATCATCGGGATTAAGCGGCTCCTCCAGCCAAAATAAATCAAACTCCTCCAGCTTCTTGCCCCACGTCATCGCCGTATTGATATTCCACTGCTGATTGACGTCGATCATAAAAATGACTTGATCGCCAATCGCTTTGCGAACCGCCTTCACCCGGTCGTAATCCTCATGCGGATCAGACTTGCCGACCTTGATTTTCACGCCCGTAAAGCCCTGCTCGACGATGTCCGTTACATCCTTCAGCAAGCGCTCCTTCGACCAGTTCAGCCAGCCGCCGTTCGTGTTATAGGCTTTGATGCCTTTAGATTTATGTCCGCCGAGATACTGCCATAACGGCTTATTGGACGCCTTCGCCATAATGTCCCAAAGCGCAATATCAACGGCAGCCAGCGCCATATGCGTAATGCCTGCCCGGCCGATCCAGTGCATCTTGCCGTACCGCAGCGTATCCCAAATTTCCTTTACCATAAAAGGGTCCTTGCCGATCAGCTCTGGCGCATAATAACGGTCGATCGTATCCACGATCATATCGTCGCCATGCGCGCAGGTTCCCGTGTAGCCATATCCGACAAAACCTTCATCCGTAAAAATCCGAACGCCTGAAAGCCCCCAATGCGTCGCTACATTAATAGCATCCGTAATCGGCGGATCAATCGGTACGTGAAGCACAAACGTTTCCACTTTTGTAATTTTCACCATTAGCTCTCCCTTGATTTCGATTAATAGCCTAGCGAAGCGCCGCCTTCTACAGGCAGCGCTACTCCGGTAATAAAGGCCGCTTGCTGCGAAGCCAAAAACAATACCGCCTGCGCAACCTCCTCCGAGGTTGCCGGACGGCCAAGCGGGTGCATCGCATTCAGCGCCTGCATCGCTGCAGCAGGATCTGGCTGCTGCCTTGTCCACGCTTCCAATAAGGGCGTCAGCACCCCCGCCGGACATACGCAGTTGACTCTTACGCCATCTGCGGCAAAGTCTAGCGCCAGCGATTTGGTCATAGCAATAACGGCCCCTTTGGACGCGGCATAAATCGGATTTTGCCGCTGGCCTACAAGCCCGTTAAGCGAAGCCATGTTGACAATCGAGCCTTTAGATTGGCGCAATAGCGGAATCGCGTGCTTAATCGTCAAATAGGCGCCCTTCACATTCACCGCAAGCACATGATCAAATGACTGCTCATCGATTTCCTCAAGCGGCTTGGGCAAAATGACGGCCGCATTATTGAACAGCACATCGAGCTGGCCGAACGCTTGGCGCGTTTTATCCATCAGCTCCTTAACCGCATTCTCTTTTGATACATCCGTTTGAATCGCTATCGCTCTCGCTTGCGCCGCCTTGGTTGAAAGCCCTTTCACGATTGCGTATTGTTCATTTAGCTCACCTGCTGCACGCTGCCCCTCTGCCTCGTTCCAATCCGCAATAACTACATGCGCGCCTTCGGCAGCGAACAATTGCGCGCTTACCCTGCCGATACCAGAGCCGCCGCCCGTTATAAGCACGACCTTATCTTTAAAGCTCAAGGGCATTCCTCCTTTTCGGGCGATCGTTAACCTGGCTATGCAATGATTTATGTTGTTAATTAGTCCGTATTTATATTTCTTGTTCTTCTCCTTATATTTCAGTTATTGTATCATCTATATAGGAATGTGTATTTGATCAGGCATCCATAAAGTTGACGATTCATCCGCTAATTTTCAACCTATAATTGAACAGAAGAGGGATAATACGTGAGGAGACTTAATGAGCTTACGCCCCATGTCGGAGATTCAATGAACTACTTATATGACGGCAGCTCTAATGAAAAGCTGCGCGTCTGCAGCGTCTATGCCTTTCATCTATTTACGGATGGGCCGGGGCAGATGGAGATTAAAGGCAGAATGTATCCCATCGAAAATCGGACGCTCATCTTCCTTAGGCCCGATGAGCCTCACGCCTTCCACATTTCCTCCGATCATCCGCTGGCATCGCATAATGTCTATTGCGATCTATGGGATCGGAACAAGCCCGTCTCCGTCAATCGGACGTTTATCTACGCTCCGGAACCATTCGAGCAAGGTACGGTCGCTTCGTCTTTTCCTTGTGAGGAGCTGGATAGCCTGCCGAGCGTCTTTTCCTTGCAGCCCTATCCCGAACTATATGAAGCGTTCTTGATGCTCGCTAAGCTTTTCAACGATACGCAGCATTATCGCACAGAGATGGTCAACAGCCTCCTGTATGCTTGGATCCTGAACTGGTACAACACCATTCATACGCATCAGCCAACGGATTATCGGATTGTCCGCTTGCTCGCCCATTTAAATGCTCAGCCTGAGCAGCGCGAGCCGGTTGAGACTTGGTGGAAGCTTTGCGGCTTGAAACGAACGTACTTTCACGCCTTGTTTTTACGTGAGACCGGCCTCACCCCAAAAGCTTACCATCATAAATTGCTGATGAGACGAGCCTCCCACCTTCTGCTAGAGAGTGAACTCAGCGTAACGGCCATCGCCGAAAGGCTTGGATATCCCTCAATCCATCCCTTCTCTCGGCATTTCGGCTCCTTTTACGGCGTGAGCCCTAAGCATTATCGCCTGCAGCCTCAGTCGAGAAAATAGTTTGCGACGTAAGCTCACATAGGTGCTTATGGAGCTGTTTCGGCGTGGGCAGGACGGCGAAACTTGCATGTATGCACACAAACTCCCTGTAGATTTGATCATGGAAAAAGCCAAGGGGATGCAGGTTAACGACCTGTATCTCTCTTGGCTTTTTAAAGGTTTTGCACGATCTCATCCTATTATTTTCGCATTTACAAATGGTAACTTGTCTAGGAATAGCTCAACAAAAGGTCGTTAGCTAAATTTCCGAACTGCCTGATATCTTTTAAATAATCGTATCCGTTAACATGGCTTAACTGATTATACATCCTGACAACGACAGCATCATACTTCGGCACAACAAGGCAAGCACAGCCCGTAATGCCTAATATTTGATAAGAGCCGTTTGGCAGTCTTTCCCCTATTTGATTGAGTAGCGTGTCGCTTTGCAGCCACCATATAAAACCGTTGCGAGGCAGATGAGTTGGCACGCTGCTTGGCGTTTGAAGCGTCGTTACACGCTCAAAAACAGGTTGAGGCAGCAATTGCTCTCCACTTAGACAACCCTTGGCAAGATGAATATAGCCCCACATCGCCAAATCTCTTGCACTAACGAACAAATTGCTTTGGTCTCCTGCAGCACTGTTATTTGGCCCAACCCACGTTTCTTGATCCTCGTAATAGTTGTAAATGAGATGCTCATGGTTCTCCGTTCTCCATCCCGTTTCATGAAGCTTACAACGCTCAAGCACATGCTCCTTCATAAAAACACCCAAGGCTTTCCCCGATAAATAGGTGACCAATTGAATAAGCATTGCGATGCCTTCGTTTCTGTAAGCCCAATTCTCTCCTGTCGCAAAAGCTCTGCTGAGCCCGCCGCCTTCCGCCTTTAAACCGTGCGTATGCGTGAGCAGATGCCTAAGCGTGACTCCTTTAGCCATATCTTTGTATTCACGCAAGTAAGCTCCGATTTCATCATCGATGCTAGCAATCAAGCCTCTCTCAATTAGCAGGCTTATGGCTAGCGCAAGGTAGGTTTTACGGATAGAGGCCACATTAAACTGGGTATGCTCATCCACAGCCCGCGACTGCTGGGAACCCTCATGTGTACCTGAATACCACTCATTGACGACAGCATTATTTTTAATGATGTATGCAGCTGCTGCTGTGGCACCAATATCGACTTGAGTGCTGTACACATAATCATTGAGTGGTTTAAAATGCTCGGTTGCTATTTTTAGCAAAGCGATACTCTCCTTATCCGGCTCTTCGTTCACGCCTGCTCCAATCTAAATGACGGATACCAACCATTTGATCCAATAAGCGGCTGGCACTAGCAGCACCTGAGCAAGCAGCGTTCCTAGTAGCCGCGACACCATTAATAATCCAAAAATTTTATTAAGTGCCGTGATGTCTTTTTCTCCCCTAAGCACTTTGTCGGTAATTAAACCAATTTGAGGGTCGATAAGTATAGTGAGCAATATAGTCGCCACTCCGTTAATAAGTCCTGATGCCTGCGAAGCGGCGAAGGAGTTTGCAGTTGTGAGTGTCGATGCCAGCAGAGCCGACAGGACGCCAATCGTATAAATAGCGGTCACTAAGCTGTTCAGAATGACCAGCCTTTTGGGAATGCCTCCGATCCGCAATCGGGACAGCATCGATAATTTGGGAATACGCAAATGATAGCGCACATTATGCAGCTTTTGAATGGAAACCGAGGTGCGGACCATTTGAGGGATGGAGCCCGCCACTTCGAAATGGGATATCACTCTTTTAGAAATGATGACTGCGGACGGAAAAAGCAATAAAGCGATAAATGTGCCTACACTGGAAGCGCCGATAATAATCCGCATCTGGTCGACTAGATTAAAATCACTGTTTTCTTTGGCGAAATCTATCAGTTTTCCGGTTAACGGGGCTTGAACCATATTAGCTGTTCTTGAAATAAGGAGGATAATGCCGGATAAGGACAAGGCAACTGCCAGCTTCCCTAAACGAACGCCTGCTGAGCGGAGCGCATACGTAAGCGTCTCCGAGAGATGAATAATAAAAGTGAAAATGACAACGAGCATAACTTGGTCCAGCATATCGCACACCTCATCTCATGGTAACGGCATGTCTATTCTATTACAAATAATGCCATATGATCAATTATTTCTACTAATCTTTTAAACACGCTAAGCTGTTAGCAAAATAAAAAAATAGTCTGTTGAGAATTCTCAACAAACTACTTTTCGTTAGACGACGTTATATGAAATACCGTTTAGCTGCCGACTGCATAGCTTTTCAACTGATAGCTGACAAAAGCCAACTGCTTGCTATCCGGCGACCATGAATTAACGTTAATAGTGCCCTGGCCCCCGAACAGCTCGGCCAAGGTCCGGTATTGCCCGCCGCCGCTCGCCATCAGACGAATTTCAACGTTTTTGTTGGCAGGATGGTCGCCCGGGGCAACGTCTCCCTTGCGATAAGTGATATAAGCGACGGATTCGCCATCCGGGGACACATGCGGGAACCAGCTGTTGCTCTCATCATAGGTCATTTGAGTCTGCTCGCTCCCGTCAGCATTCATCCGCCATACTTGCATCAAGCCTGATCTCGTCGAATTGAACCAAATATGCCGGTTATCCGGCGAATATTCCGGCCCGTCGTCTAACCCCGGCGTATCAGTCAGCTGCGTCTCGGCTCCGCCAGCAGCTGGAATCGTATAAATATCGTATTGTCCATTTCGTTCAGCGCAATAGGACAAGGTGCTGCCATCCGGCGACCAGCCGTGAAGATAGCTTGGCGCATGCTCCGTAATTAGAGTCGGCTGATCACCGCCTGCAAGCGGGAGAATATAGATGCGCGACTGACCGTCCTCCTGCGAATGATGGCTGACAGCGATTTGAGTATCGTCAGGCGACAGCACATGGTCATTGTTGCAGCGGTTAGCGAAGCCCGAATGGATTACTGTGCTCTCCCTTGAAGAGAGATCAAAGGAACAAAGCAGGCCTCCGCTGTTATAGATGAGACGCTTGCCGTCTTTCGTCCAGTTCGGAGCCTCGATCAAATAATCGAACTCGGCCAGCACCTGACGTTCGCCGGTAGTGACATCCACCGATTCAAGAAAGCTTTTAACGCCGCGGTCTGCATGCTTGAGATGCTCCTGTAAGGTCTTCATCGTTATCTACCGTCCTTTGGACACCCGTATTTGAACTAATCGTTCTTTACCTTTAAATCGTCTTAGTAAACGCGTGTTTATAACGAAACAAAAAAAATGATAGCTTTGGCTTAAAAGCGTGACCTGTAGGATTAGGATGGATGCATTTTCTAATAACCAACCGAGTTAATTAAAACGCGCCGTATCCAACCTTCATCTGACCACGCCATCGTAGATTGTAAACACGTGTTTATAAACTCATCATACCTAATACCTGAAATCGCTGTCAATCCTTTTTACGCCAGCCATTCACGGTTTTAGCAGCTCCCCAAACGGTTGCTGCATAAAAAACGGCATGCCAGGAATTCCCCCTAACACGCCATTTCCTTATCACTAGCTATTCATCCTAAAAGCGCAGCAGCGCCCTAGCTCCCTCATGCTGCGGATCAAGCGTTAAAACACGCTGCGCATACGCCAACTCCTCTGTTTCCCTCTCCAGCTCATAGCAGCAAATCGCCATGCTGTACAGTGTCTCGGCAGTCCCTTCATTTTCGCTTAGCGACCGCTCAAAAAAGACCCGCGCATCCTCATACAATTCCAGTTGATAGAGCAGAACGGCGCAGTCCAAGGCAAGATCATGCTTCTCATTCATCGGATAATAGCCTGCCCACATGAGGTGTATGCCTTGGCGAAGATCCTCCATCTCCTCCTCTCCGGTATCCGGAACGAGAAGCAGCATACGCTTCGCGCTTTGAAGAAATAGCTGCGCATCGTAGCGGCCTAATCGCCAAAAAGCGAGCATTTGAGCCAGCCCCAGCTGGTCCAAATGCTCATCGAACCACAGCTTCATGCTAAAGAAATCATCCGGCCCAAACCGATCGACAAATCGGCGGTAGGCTAAGCGCGTATTCGCATAGCTTGTCGGGCTTTGAAGCATAAGAATACAGCCTACATTCAAGTTTTTATAATGATGCTCGGTAAAATGGGACCATGCTCCCTTTCGCTCAAAAGCCTGCTGGATCGCATGATAATTAGCCGTCAAGGAGAAGCTTCCATGATGAATGAGCTTGGGCGGCTCGGCAAACGCCCAATTGTCCAAGCGATGGTCTCCCTTATCCGCCGTAAGCAAGGCAAAGCCCTCCTGCGATAACTGGCCAAGCCGCTCCAGACAGTCCAGCCCAGTCTCCGGGAAGAGAATGTGCGAATCCTCAAGCTTTTGCTTATACAGCTCGATCACATCCAGATAAGGATACGATTTCTGCTCATATTCAGCGGCTCTGCGGTAATGATATTCGGGCACCATTCTCTCCAGCATATCCAGCGCAGCAGGCGCTTCCCCCTCATCAGGCAACGTCAAGGAAACTCTGCATTCAAAAATGTTGCCTTCATCCACATAAATCAATTCCTGCGGGATGCTGTCAAAAAAGTAATTGGCGATAATCAGCAATGGCTGCTTCAAGCTAGCTTTCTTTATCGTGTCGCCCGATTGCGTCAAATGCAGCTCCGCATCATGCACCGCATCAAACTTAGCGAAATCCAGTATTCCTTGCTGAACGAAGGGCTTCAGGCTGGGATGCTGCTGCCAATAGGCCATATTTTTGACTGGCAAATCACTCATGACATACCGGTATGGCGGAAGCGCAATGCCTGCATAATCGATCAGCTCACCTAACTCCTTCAGCACTTGGAAGGCTAACCGGCCCGAGCCCGCTCCAAGCTCAAGAATCGTAACCGGTTCCGCTAGATGGCCCAGCCTTGCTCTATCCTGAAGAAATCCAAATAGGATCTCTGCGTAAGCCGTTGCAATGACTGGATTATTCGTGATGTATTGCGGCACTTCCTCGTTCTGCCACGCCTCGATGCCCTGCTCTTCAAAATAAGCGCGCTGCAGCTCCCAAATAGGCGCTTCACTAAAACGGTAAATCGGCTGATCGCTATTATTCATTCTTATAAACCTACTTTGCTCTATGTAATAAGAGGATTTAATTGCTGCCCTATCAAGTATGCTGGGTCTAATCCACCAGATTTAAACCTAGCATCTGTATGCAGCGTTGTCTATACACATCATTTATTGCCTAGCTTATCTTATCTTATTTGCCATCGCCTAATTGCAAATACAGATATTGACAAACAACTCATTTCAGATTACTCTGAATTACAGAGTTATCTGAATGAATATGTTTTTGAAAGGAATGGAGCTATGCAAACCGTAATTCAGCTGGATCAAGTATGCAAGCAGTATGGTACTACAGTTGCTGTTGATCATATAACGATGCAAGTGAAAAAGGGAGAAATCTTTGGCATCGTAGGTCCCAATGGTGCTGGAAAAACAACATTAATCGAGATTCTTGAGGGCTTGCGGCATGCGGACAGCGGTGCTGCCACGGTATTAGGCAAGGACATCAGCAAGCATGCCCAGGAGATCAAGCAGCGAATAGGCGTGCTGCTGCAATCCACCGCTATTCCGGAAAAGGCCAAGGTAAAAGAAGTGCTGCACATGTTCGGCTCGCTTTACAAGAAAACAGCCGATCCAAGCGAGATTGCGGCTTTTCTCGGGCTTGAGGATAAGCAAAACGCCTATATTAAATCGCTGTCCGGCGGCTGGAAGCAGCGCGTATCGCTGGCGCTCGCGTTAATCAATGATCCGGAAATTATTTTTCTCGACGAGCCCAGCATGGGCTTGGACCCAAATGCCCGCAGCGAGATGTGGGAAATGATTCATCGGCTTAAGAAGCAGGGACGAACGATTGTCGTAACGACCCACTACATGGAGGAAGCTGAATATTTGTGCGACCGGATCGCGGTAATCAGCCGGGGGCGGCTGGTCGCTCTCGATACGCCACAGAAACTCATCTCCATGCTGGGCGGCACGAAGCGTATCAGCTTCAAAAACGCCGGAAAATCAAGCAAGGCCCGCTTCGCTGGGCTCGCGCATGTCACTCACGTCGAGTACGAGGCCGAAATGATTAAGCTGCATTCAAGCGATATCGATGAAACGCTGAAGCAGCTTTTCCACTTGGCTGCCCAGGAAGATTGGATGGTTAGCGGGCTCCGGCTTGAGGATGCTTCAATGAACGATGTCTTTACCGAAATGACTCTACAAGGCAAGGTGGCTGCGCGATGAATGCTCTTATACGGCTTGTTGCTTTTGATTTCCGCTTGTATCTGCGTGATTGGCTGACGATATTTTGGATGCTCGTGTATCCGATCCTGATGCTGCTCATTTTTGGTTCCGTATTCGGCAACCAGCCGGGTGCGCTGGAAGGCGCTACTTTCATTGATTCTTATATTCCCGCATTATGCGCGATGAATGTTATCTCCGTTTCCGTATTCACGTTAAATATTAATATGATTACACAACGGGAGAGCGGCATTTTGCGAAGATACCGGGTTAGCCCTATCCGCTCAGGTGCGGTGCTGCTGTCGAATTCCATTCAGGGCATCATTCTCGTACTTGCAGGCGCAGTCGAAATTATCGTTATTGCCAACTTAGTTTGGGATATTCAGTTCTCCGTAACTTCGCTGCTCATGCTCTTTGCTTGTCTGTTATTTGGTAGTCTCAGCTTCTTTCCCCTTGGGTTTGCCTTGTCGGGACTTACCAATACGCCAGGAGCTGCCAGCGGCCTGGCCATGGTTGTATTCTTCCCTGCACTCTTCCTATCCGGAATTGCTATGCCAGTCCATATTTTGCCAACGTTCATGCAGAGAGTAAGCGAGTGGCTGCCCATGTCTTATTTCGTTGAGCTTGCCCGCGGGGTATGGCTGGGAGAGTCGATCGCCTCGTTTGGACTTGCAATTGCGATCATGGCTGGATTTGCCGTTGTTTGCTGGGGGCTTGCGTTCTTCCTTTTCAGATGGGAAAAATAAGGATAGAATGGGTTTAGGTAAGGAGTGGTTAGGTTGAATAAAGAACAAGACTTGGCGCATGCCACAGAGTCTGTGCAAGCTTTGCGCGATATCGATTTTATTAAGCAAATCATTACGAGAAACGAGAAGAAAATGGATCAATCCCCGCCCTACTTGTTCATTTGGGGCACGTACCTGATGGTCGGGATGATCGGCATGCAGTTCGACATCGCTACGTGGCCGATGTGGTACTGGCCGATTGGCACGGTCCTCGGCAGCGTGCTTTCCGCCGTTACCGGCATCCGGCAATCCCGTCATTTGCCAAAAAAGGCGGGCGGCTCAAATGGATGGATGTTCGGGCTGCCTTTCCTTGTGATGATGCTCGCTGGTTTCTTTATGATGGCAACGGGAATGGTGAAGGCCGAATACATCCCCTTATTCTGGTTCATGCTCGTAGGGATTCTATATGTGTCCATGGGGGCGCTCATGGGAAAAGGACCTGTGATGATCGGCATTTGGTTTATTGTGCTAGCCGCTGCGACAAGGCTCTTTTTCCTCGACTATCAGTTTATGGTTCTAGGACTGCTAGGCGGCGGGAGTCTTGTCGTAGCAGGGGTACTGCTTCAGCGTCGGAGAGGGCGTCATGAGTGACAATCTGCTGGATGCCATCGATGATACGATACATGCCAAAGCGCGCCTCGGCATTATGAGCCTGCTCATGGTACACGGCGAATGCGACTTCAGCTTCCTGCGCGGTGAGCTGAGCCTGACCGAAGGAAATCTGGGCAATCATATCCGCGTGCTGGAGGAGGCCGCCTATATTCAGGTGGAAAAGACGTTCGCCGGCAGGCGGCCCAAAACGATTTGCTCCCCCACCCAGCTGGGGCTAGACATGTTCCAGCAATACATTGAGGGATTGGAAAAAATCATACAAATGGCGCGGTCCACAAAAAAAGATCCCGAGCAGCAAGCGTGACGCACAAACCAAAAAAGCCTATCTGACCATGACGGTTGGATAGGCTTTTTGACATTGCAGGACGGATTAAAATACTTTCGTCGTCCATGACTCACAGTTCCAAGTATCTGTCACAACATCGCGATAAAATTCCGGTTCGTGGGAAATGAGCAGGATGCTGCCTTTGTACGCCTTGAGGGCGCGCTTCAGCTCGTCCTTCGCGTCCACATCCAAGTGGTTGGTCGGCTCATCGAGCACAAGCAGATTCGTCTCGCTGTTGATCAGCTTGCAGAGGCGCACCTTAGCCTTCTCGCCACCGCTAAGCACCGCGATTTTGCTCTCAATATGCTTAGTCGTGAGCCCGCACTTCGCCAGTGCCGCACGCACTTCGAACTGCGAGAAGGAAGGGAATTCCTTCCATACCTCTTCGATGCATGTATTGTAATTTGCATCCTTAATTTCCTGTTGAAAATAGCCGACCTGCTGGTGCTCTCCGCGCTGTACCGTGCCGGATAACGCCTGAATCTCGCCTAAAATGCTGCGCAGAAGCGTCGTTTTCCCGATTCCGTTCGCACCGACAAGCGCAATCTTCTGCCCGCGCTCCATACGAAGGTCGAGCGGCCTCGATAGCGGGCTGTCATAGCCGATAACAAGCTCCTTTGTCTCGAAAATAAGCTTGCCGGAGGTTCTTCCATCCTTGAAGTTAAACTGCGGCTTCGGCTTTTCCTTCGCAATCTCGATGACATCCATTTTGTCGAGCTTCTTCTGCCGGGACATCGCCATATTTCTCGTCGCTACGCTCGCTTTGTTCCGGGCTACGAAATCTTTAAGGTCAGCAATTTCCTGCTGTTGGCGCTTAAAAGCAGATTCTAGCTGCTGCTTCTTCATCTCGTGAACCTGTTGGAAATATTCATAATCGCCAACATAGCGGTTCAGCTCTTGATTTTCCATATGATAAATCAGGTTAATGACGCTGTTAAGGAAAGGAATGTCATGTGAAATAAGAATAAAGGCATTCTCATATTCCTGCAGGTAACGCTTCAACCATTCGATATGCTGCTCATCCAAATAGTTCGTAGGCTCATCGAGAAGCAAAATGTCCGGCTTTTCAAGCAAAAGCTTTGCCAGCAGCACCTTCGTCCGCTGTCCGCCGCTTAGATCGTTAACATCCTTGTCCAACCCAATATCGGTAAGCCCGAGTCCGCGGGCTGTCTCTTCGATCTTTGCATCGATCAAGTAAAAATCTTGATTTGTCAGTGTATCCTGTATCGTTCCAACATCCTCAAGCAGCTGTTCGAGCTCTTCCGGTGTGACATCCCCCATTATGCCATACTTATCGTTCATTTCCTGTTCCATATCGAACAGATACTGAAAGGCTCCCTTCAGCACGTCGCGGATCGTGGACCCTTTGCTCAGCACCGCATGCTGGTCGAGATAGCCAACACGCATCCGTTTGGACCATTCAACCTTGCCGTCATCCGGCTGAAGCTTGCCTGTAATGATGTTCATGAAAGTGGACTTGCCCTCGCCGTTGGCGCCGATCAACCCGATGTGCTCGCCTTTAAGCAGGCGGAAGGATACGTCATTGAAAATCGCACGGTCTCCAAAGCCGTGACTTAGTCGTTCTACGTTTAATATGCTCATGAATGACACCTTTTCTTTTGGAATATTCTCGTTATATTATAAACGTTATGGCACCAACAACTCAATGTAGGATTCTGGTTTCAGCAAAAAGGCCCTCCCCAAAGCGATAAGCCTATTGGGATGACCGATTAGACGGTGATCGCTTTTCGATAATCAACCCGGGAGAGATCACCCTATTTTCTTCGCAAAACGTTCGTTGCGGCTGACCATCCCACACCTAGCAATAACGCGATGACAAGCCCAGATTGTGCGTAAGCGTCCAAGAGTCGCTATTCAACTCCTTAGCTTCTTGTATTCCTGACTCGTTAAGCCAAAAATATGTTCATCGAAGTGTTGTCCGTTAGTAAAAAACATATTCCTCAGCCTTCCTTCCTTAACAAAACCTAGATGCTTGTGCAGTGCAATTGAACTCTCGTTAAAAGCATAAATATGTGCGGTAACCTTGTGATAACGCAATTCCTCAAAATAATACCGCAGCAATATCATGATTGCTTCTGAAGCGTAGCCTTTACGCCAATGCTCTCTGAAAATAGCTGCGCCATACTTAAACGTGCCATGCCGCGGATCACAGCTATGCGTGCTTATGCTGCCAACGAGCACACCATCCAACGTTTCAATTGCGAGCATGACGCTATCGCCATCCGGCGCTTTGGACGCCTGATGTTCAGCCCAAGCTTTTGTCCCCTCCTCGGATCGTGGAAAATGGACCACATCGCTTGCTCTAGCACATTCAGAGTCATAATCATTCTGATGGAACTTTTCCCAATCGCTGGCGACAATGGCACGCAATCTAATTTTATTGCCCGACCATATATGATTCATATTGAGCCTCCAGAAAGGTTTGCTTTCATGGCCGATGCTATTTTACGTTCATTCTCATTTGCACTTTGTTCCAGCCGTTGAATGACAAGCTCCTGCCGTTGTGCAGGGTGATTTTGACTGAGCTTCGCCTTGCCTTCCATTTTGTTTATTTTTAATTTAAAGCCTTGAATCCCTTTGCTCATGCCTGCTATAAAACCTGCGTCTACTTGGTCTAATTGATAGGAGCTGTTAGCTTCTTCATATTTCAATACCATATCGCGTAAGGAGCCCATTAATTGTTGCTCATCGTCTACAAGTTCGATCTGGCCATATACATGAACAGCTACATAATTCCATGTGGGCACGGCCTTTGTCGTCTCGTACCAAGAGGGTGAAATATAGCAGTGCGGCCCTTGAAATATCGCTAGAGCCTCTTGCTGCTGTATGTCCCTCCACTGAGGATTAGGTCGCGCAAAATGGCCATACAAGCATCTGTTAGCCTTATCTATGATCAAAGGTAAATGCGTTGCGAATGGAATTCCGTTATACCCAGAGATTAATGTTGCGAAACTATTTTTTTGCATCGTATCAAAAATGATTTCTTCCTCTTCTATTTCGAAGTGCGCTGGTATGTACATGAGATCCCCTCCATTTTTTCCTTTGATGGTAATAACGATTTCTTTCCTTAAAGATTAGACTTCAATTGGTGGGAATGGTTGCATCATACTCTTTAATCGAAGAAAGGCTGCCACATGGCAGCCTTTCATTTTAACCATTTTGAACAATTCGCCCGTTCCACCTCAGCAAAACGTAGCTTTTAATTTGCTCTGCCACTTCATTAGGCGGAGTGGTCGCGGTATCGATCGTAGGCATAGGCGGGTCATATGCGGTATCCGCATTATCGAGCAGCCACTGCGCAAATTGTTCATGAGATTTAAGCATTTCATCCGTCCAATTCGCGCTATCCTCCCGGTTGCGAAGCCGCGTATTTCGAGTTGCGTCATCGCAATGCAGATTAATAAAGCAGAGTTCGCTGAATTTATCGTAAGCATCGCATTTTTCGGCATCCCATGGCATAAACGTGCCGCATATGATAGTGCCTCTTCCAGATTGAGCAACAAAGTAAGCAAAACGAAGCAATAGGTAGAATCTATTTTGATAATCTAAGAGATTCGCCGCTTCACCAAACAGATCATTATCTGTACTGAGAACAACAAATTCAGGCATTTGAGCTCGAAGCTCACTCATAACGGTTGTTTTGCCTACGCCACTCGCACCTGTGACAATAAATAAAGGAATTTTTTGCTCCATAATTGGCTCACCCCTTTGAAGTTCCGTATCATCTCATTTTAGGCAATCTAAAATGTGATGGAAAGGGATAATATGGCTATAGTTGTTTAATCTTATGAATGGAAGAATGCGTTGTGAGCGTTCTGCGGCTTCTCAAACCAATGAGCGATTCGGTCGGCCATTTGTTGGTCTGCCGCTGCAAGCATAAGCATTTGTACGACATGTTCGGGCAGCGGTCCAGTCATGGCATTGGTCCATTCTGTCACTGCCTTCACATAGGGATGGACGCTGCTCCAATAGTCGACTCCAACTTTTTCATCCCATGGGGATTCCTTGTGTGCCATAAGGGTATCAAACAGTCGCTCAGCACAATAGGATGCCGTATTGCAGCCTTGACCGGTAATCGGATCTGCAAGAAAGACACTGTCTCCGCATCCCAGCACCAAAGTTCCGTTTTGCATTAGATACGGCCGGCGAATAACGGGGGTAATCGCTGTTTGGAGATAAGCTTCCTCGTCCACCAGTGAGAAACGAGCAAGATCAACGCGCCCGTAGATCTCCGGAAAATGCTCCTGCAGCAAGCTCTTCATCCGCTGCTCAAAATCTGGAGCGGTCCTTACGCCTTTAAAAGCATCCAACATCCCGTCAGGCAGCGCCTCTATGAATAAAATGGTAACCGCTCCCTGTTCGGTTAAAGCAGGAATCTCGAACATTTCGCCAGCTCCGGGATAAACCGTAATTGAAATCCCCTTGGGTTCAACCGGGGATACCCCCGTAAAATATCCGACGATGCATTTGCGCTGCGGAGTATGAAAGGGCGTGAGCTCATCTTCAACTGGGAACGGGAACAACGGGCCCGATTTTCCGGTGGCATCAATTAAGAGCTCATAGGATTCAGCCAGGGTCTCCATCTCGTTCCGGGCTACGCGGCCCTTGCGAAGGCTTACTCCTTGCTGCGTCAAATCTTCCATCGCTTTGGAGAAGGCCATGCGCTGATCGACAGACGCAGCCTCGCCCGTCAGCTTCCCAACAAATAGCTTCTGCTGGCCCATGCTGAAGTGAATCGTTTGGATGGAAGGAGCTGCATCTGCTCCCGGCATATGAAAGCGCTGCTCCCGGTCCAGCGTCGGGCGAAAATGAACCTGGGTCGATTGAATTCTTCCACGTCGAATCTCATTCGGCTCCTCGTAATGATGCAAGGTGACGTCAAAATCATTTTTCAAGGAATATGCAAGCTGCAGTCCCGCTGTACCGCTGCCGATTATTCCAATCCGTTTGTTCATAAAGTCATCTCCCCCTTTGAAAGGTTTCTATTAGAATACCGAAAATCTTCTTCAGGCAAAAGGGAATAATTACCCACTCTTAAATAATGCCGAATTGTTTTAACGCGTAAAAAATCCCGCCTTCGCTTGCCTTTTTGGTGACGAAGTCCGCTTTTTGCTTTAGCCGTTCCTCGCCATTTCCCATCGCAATTCCGAGGCCTACAAGCTCCAGCATGTCGATGTCGTTTCCGCCGTCGCCAAAAGCGATGGCTTCTGATTTGCAGATGTCGAAATAGTCCAATACTTTTGCTATTGCAGCCGATTTGGAAACTTCCGTTTCTTCCAGCACATTCGAGACATAGCCGTGAAAACGTTCGAATCTGAGCCTCGGAAATCTGTCTGCATATTTCTGTGTTTCGCTTTCATCCGCATACAAGCATATGCAGTAAATCTCCTCTGACAGAGAACCCATTTTATTCGGATATTGCGTAAGACTCAAAGTCTCTTTTAATGCCTTCAACATACGTTCGTCATCGGAGCCGATGCCGTTCATGGCGAATAGCTCGGTGAAATAAGAAATGCCGTGACCGCTCAATTCGGCGTAAGCTGAGACTTCTTGTATCATCTCTTGCGAAAGCACTGATTTATAAATGACTTTATCCTGGCAGGTTATAAGTGCGCCGTTTGCGGAAATAAACGTGTCAATGCCCATCGCCTTAAACTCTTCACATAAATTGAACGGTCTTCCTGTCGCGACCACGACTTTTATTCCTTTTTCAATCAACCTCTCAATGGATTCTTTCGTGCTTGGTGGCAAGCTTCTATCCTTCTCACTTAGAAGAGTGCCGTCAACATCAAAAAACACAATCTTGTACATCGCGTAGGAACATGCCTCCTTGATTCATAGTAGAGGTACCGTCAACAAAACGCGGGTTGATGGGAATGGAAAGGCTACCCGTCGGTTCTTTCATCCCAGCCACCGTTAGTAAAGTAATTTTTATAAAAATCCGCAGATTTAATAGTTGTACTGGTCGCACCTGCTTCTGCTTGATTTTCGCCAAGATCCTGCCCAACGATTACTTTCCATTGCCCATTTATATGTAATACAGGTACCTCCATTTGTGTTTCTTGCAAGGATTCGGTCTCAGCGAGCACAGTCGCTTTGTAAAGATCCTTCTCAATCATCTCAAGGGCGATCGTTTCAAATTTAATAACTTTCTCATCAAGTTTCATCACATTTGCTTTGAATTGTTCTTGATTGGGCCAGCTAAGATCAAATGATAATTGAACCATGCTATCCACGTCATGTTTCTTTGCTGCATTCTCATACTGGTTGAGTACCGAACGCACCAAATTTTCCTCGCCTTGCTCTGCGTTTACTGATAATGCGCTAATGCCAATAGATAGCATGCAAAACGCAAAGACAAGAACTGCTAGAAACTTTTTTTTCAGTTGCAGATAAACTCCTCCTTAACATTTTTAGGTACAGTGTCCACCATGGTTTAATCAAATTCACTTGTATTTCAATCGGTTCTATGTCAAGTGGCGACTCATCTATTTTCTCGAGCTTTATAAAAAGCTCCTGTTTTCCTTTTTTCGATACAATAAACTCATCCTCAATCTCTGACCTGGTTAGACCGATGTCCGTATAAGCACGACTTTCATTGCTGCCCGAAAAAGAAAAACGAATGATAGGTTCGCCGTGAGAAACCGTAATGTCCTTCACCCCTTATACCCAAACGTTAATATTTACTAATTTGTTTCGGCCTAGGAGGTACTACTTTTATTTGGTACTACTGCTAATAGGAGCATGATGCTAATGTGTATGCATGGGTATAAGTTTTCATATGCGGAAAAGGAGGCCTGTTCGGTGAGACTCATCCAGAAAATCAGCTTTTGGTTTCTGATCGTATCTTTGATGATTTGTTTATTCAATTTATTAGGATACGATGATAAGAACTTACTGCTAGGTTATACAAGCCCTTTGATATTATGGCTTAATCCTTGGTTGACTCGTAACACGATAGAGAATGAACTTATTGAGCAGCTTCTTCCCTACGGACTGCATTTATTTTCTTGGATATTTGCTGGTATTTTAATAGATGGGCTTATCTCTCTGGTTAAAGGTAGAAACAACTCTGACAGGTAAAGCAAAAAGGCTGCCTCGCGGCAGCCCTATTTTCAAAAGATGAATTTAATTATTGATGTTAATCCCAAAATGAGTCCTCAAAGCCTCGGCATATTCATCTTTCGTCTTTGGCGTGAATGCCTGAACGCCCTCTGCCGTGAATATACGAAACTCCTCGCCTGCTATCGTATTTCTCCCCGCGCTTGTCCGGATGGCCGCCATCGCATCTTTTATAAAAATTGAATCAGGCGCATTTTCACACCAATAAGAAGTCATCAAAAAATCTTTAGGCAGCTGAGGTTCTTCGGTAAAAGAGTAAAGGCGGCTCCACTGCCCCTTCTTTCTCTCACTTAAGATCCATCCGAAATCAGCGTCCCGCTCCAGCATGTAAGCTTCGTCCAGTTGCTCATGAACGACATTTTCGGTCATATGAATAGGGCTCCGGGGCGCAATGCCACCAACTCCAACATCACACAGGTAAAGCTCACCTTCCGCTTCAACCTGCAAAATATGATGTCTGCGTTTAGGCGGTGTATCCGTCTCGTCGCGCCAAAACCTGGCGAAATAATTAGTTACCTTAAAGCCTAACTCCATTAATAACCAACCGAATAGCGCATTCAACTCAAAGCAGTAGCCCCCGCGGCGACGGTTAACTATTTTATCTAATAAGTCAGGAACCTCCAAAGATAAAGGCACCCGGTTTAAAATATCGAAATTTTCATAGGGAACGGTATGAACATGACACTCTTGAAGCTTAGTAAGCGTTGCTAAGGTAGTGTCAATGGGCCCGCTATATCCAATCCGTTCAAGGTAAGCTAATACTTCAGGCTTCAAATTGCTGCTGTTAACTACCATATTCCCTTCTCCTCGCTACTAATAAATTTAATTAGCTCCAGACCCTCTCCACTTGCTCCAATTGCTTCGAACGAAATGTCATCTTATAGATGTCTGGCTTCGACGTCGTATCCCAAAATTCAAATCCATATTTTTCGTCATAATAATTCATGATGATCGTCATAATATTTCCATGTGTACCAATGACGATGTTCTCCCCATGATGTTCCTCTAACAGCTTCTCAATGATCGGTATGGCCCTTTGCTGCGCTTTCCGTGTCGATTCTCCATCTGCTAGCGCGTAATCCTTATCAACAAATGATGCTCGGATTGCTTCATACAATACATCCCACGGAGCTTTATAATCGAGACCCTTAATCGGGCGTTCAATAAGCTCCTCGTATTCTACGATATCTAAACCTTTTTGCTCCGCTATGTATTGAATGGTCTGTACTGCCCTTGTGTACGGGCTAGATGCCATATAATGAACGTCCACATCCGCGAAAAAATCGGCAACTCGCTTCGCTGCCGCAAAGCCTTCCGTCGAGAGTCCTCGCGTTCTCTCTTGTCCAAATTCATATGCAGATTCTGCATGCCTTACCATATAGATTGTCGTTTTCATGTATCCTCCCTGGGAATTCGACTTTCTAATAGTTATGAATTCCACAATTTATTGCAATATCCTTCCCGCTCAGCTCTCGCTTCCAGCTATTCAACTAGAAGCACATACCTTCGAGTGATTATATTTAAAATATTCCTTGACAGGAATATTCCATTATTGGTATGTTGTTTCTAGCGTGGAGATACGTTTATATGAGCGAGAACTTAACAACATTGAGTGCACTTGCCGAGCCCAACCGATTATACATTGTCGAGCTTTTGCGTGACGGTCCCCTTACTGTAGGCGAGATAGCCGGCAGCAGCCCTTCTTGGAACTGAACGATTGGATTCATTCGTTTCGAACCATTTGGGAGGGTAGATTGGAGCGCTTGGACGATTATTTACGTGAGTTGCAAGAAAAGTAACAGCGGAAATGGCGTAATGCACAACTGCATCCTACATCATTGCGGAGGCTCATTGAATGCCGGAGACGGTAATTGGGAAGGATCTGCAAAAGAGAGGAATACAAAAAAGATTATTGGAGGAATCGCAATGTCAACTCAAATCGAAATCACTTATACTTTCAATGCTCCACGAGAACTTGTGTTTAAGGCATTCACCGAATCACAACATCTGCGGAACTGGTGGGGGCCAAAAGGGTGGGCGTTTCATGTTGCGAAAGCAGATTTCCGGCCGGGCGGTGTCTTTCACTACAGCCAGAAACCTGCTGACGGCGACATAATGTGGGTTAAATTTGTATACAGTGAACTTGTTGCATCGGAGAAAATCGTTTACACCAGTTTCTTTTCTGATGAGGAAGGTAACGTTATACGTGCACCCTTTGACGCAAATTGGCCACTGGAAACCTTGAATACCATGACGTTCATCGAGGACAAAGGAAAAACAACTCTTACAACGATTATTGTTCCCGTATCCCCGACTGAGGAAGAGAACAAAACCTTCTTTTCTTCACGTGAGATCGTTCAGGACGGATTTACCGGAACCTTCGATCAATTAGCCGAATACCTAAAGATATAAACAATTTGATATAGCCGAAGCTAAAAACACCGACCACCGGTGTTTTTTTGTTTATAACTATCCTGCCGGTTCGTTGAGAAGACGGCAACCCATATGTCGGCTGCCGTTTTTTTTGTAGTCATTGAATTATCGTGTCCCGTTTGCTTAATCAATAGGCATGCACATACTTGGCAATTCAAAGAGTTTAACTATGGAATATCAGAATGTTCAACTTCCTGCCATTTTAATTCATGAAATATTGGCAGGTAGTAAACCGGATCGATCCAATGGTATTCACCATCGTCCAACAACTCCCCTAGCAATATGTTTCCTATTTCGTCCTTTTGCAGCTTCCACTTGCCGCTTGCTATTGCTTTCCCGTTCAAGAGAAGTTGCGCTGCATCCGCGTAACCCACGGAAATCGCTGGGATGTCCGTGATTCCATAAACGACTAGATCAGAGTTCTTTGTAGTGCTTTCTTTTTCGGAATCCCATACTTCTATAAAAGTAAAGCCTTTTAAGTTCGCTGATAGGCATCTTTCCCGAAATAAATCGGATACAAACACCTTGATTAAAGGTTGTTCCGGAATCTTGAATATGTGCTGATCAATCAGTTTGTCTTCTAAAAAAGCGTATTCGCGAAATTTCCGGAAAGTACCGTCATCATAACGATCGACTACAGCATATTGATAGTCGATTGCATCTAATACATGATGTACATTGATTATGTACAGCTCATGCTGCACATGATTGATAGGTAAAATCTGAGCATGTCCCTCCAAAAAATCTTCTACTAAATCAACGGTCTTAAGGCTAACCACCGGCTTCCCGCTTGAAAAATCAGGTGTATCGCTGGGCTTCCCTTGTTCATTCATCTGCGGACTACCACGTTCCCCCCCTTCTATTCCTTCAATTCAGGAAAATAAAAACGAAAAAGATCACTCCTATTCCCACTTGAGGGTTGAGTGATCTTTTTTATTTTCAGATCTTAGAGAATACGCGCTCCTACTTAATTACCCGTCTTGCTACAATAAATCTATCTTTGTAATAGCTGTTCTTATAAATATTTGTAATAATAACATCTCTCTTGGCGGTAATGTTATGAATCATTTTTCCGTCGCCAATGTAGATTCCAACATGACCGACATCCTTCTTGTCCCTACTGTTGAGCCAAAAGAAAACCAGGTCACCTTTTTTTAAGTTCCCCCATGAAATCTTCTGACCAACTTTTGCTTGATCGTCATCATCTTTATTAACAAGTTTTACGCCGACATTTGCAAGTCTGTATGCAAGGTATGTGAAGCCTGAACAGTCTGTTTTATATGGTGCACGGGTTTCTTGTCTATTTTTCCAGTTCACATAATCGACCTTATTTTTCAAAGATAGCGCTGTTTGGACAACCTTATTTCTTTTGGCTTCTACAGATGAAGCAGCATCGACACTCGCTAATAATGAGGTAGCAGGCAAACTGACGGCTAACATCAAGATTGCGATTTTTGTTTTAAATCCTTTTTTCATAATCTATTATCTCTCCCCGTTGTTAGTCTCATGTGTATTATAAATATCTTTTATAAGAGCATTAAACCTGCAAAAATTGGTATGTAAACGTCTCCTATGCGTTAAAGGCTAGAAAAAACCAGCAGTATTGCAGTTTTTATTCTTTTTAGGGCGAGTTGGTTTTTCCGAATGAATATTTTCTTTCTTGTTGTATACTTTACGGTGTGTTAAAATGAAAAACTTTTTGTTCTCTTAATCAATAGCGGCATGTTGGTGCTCTAAAATAAATAAAGTGTTCTCTTTGTACTTGTACCAACGTTTGCGTTACCATGTTCTCTTTAAATCTCCGAAACGCTCCTCTTCCTTGCACGGCACCAAATAAAGCTTCTCATCCTCTAGAGTCCCAACATTTTCGTGGCTTCTTCTGATTGGATGAAATCTTGGCGTTGACTCTCACGCTCCGACACCAATCTCGTGATGCTGCAACAAATTCTGTTCTTTGGCCTCCCGCTAAAAAGAATTAGTGAGATTATCAACGATCCGTCATTCGATCGACTGGAAGCGTTGGAAATGCATCAAAAGATGCTGCTCGATAAACGTGCCCGCCTCGATAAAATGATAGCGACGATTGATAAGACAATACGGTACACGAAAGGAGAGATTCAAATGTCAAACAAAGAGAAATTTGAATGCTTTGATTTTAGCCATAACCCGTACGAACAGGAAGCACGGGAACGTTGGGGGGATGAGGCCGTCGACAAGGCTAACGCTTCAATTGGAAGCCTGTCTAAGGAAGAACAAGCAGGAATGACTGAAGAAATGGTTGCGATTTTCGTAAAAATTGCGGCCGTTCGGAACTGCGCCCCTGAACTAGAAGAAGCTCAAGCGGCAATTGGTGAATGGTATCCATTTTTGAATAGCAAGGGCCACTACTACTCGCTCGAAGCCTTCAAAGGATTAGGGCAACTGTATGTGGATGATGGACGGTTCACTAAAAACATCGACCAGTTTGGTGACGGTCTGGCAGCATTCATGCGCGAAGCGATGGCGGTATACGCCGATAATTCGAAATAATCTATTACCGTAACCTGCTCGTTAGTTGAAAAAACGGCAGCCATTATGTCGGCCGCCGTTTCTTATTTTTATTGAGCAATCGTTACCCGTTTAGCGTCAAGACATACTTGCCAGATGCTCCTCAAGACGATCCATGGTCTGTTCGGCACCTGGGACGGCATATGTTTTCACCTTATCGAATACAGCGGCAGTTTCCTCAAAAACTGTGCTATAAGTGAGTTTGGTAATCAACTCCTTCTTCAATCATAACAAATAAATCATGCATTGATTTCTTTCAGATTGCCCTCTTGAACAGCCTAATCATTACATCGAAAACAAACTTATGAAAATGACAACTACAGTCGAACGACGCTTCAGCGAAATAATACTTCAACGCTATTTTTATGTAATTTATTGTAAATTATTTTAATATGGAATTTTTATATAGCATGGGAAGAATCAATGCTTCAACGACTAACTAGACTGTGTCAGGTTAAGCCATATTCTTTTACTAGCTTCGCCAGAGTCCTCTATCTGTCGCAACCACGCCACTCTGAAATCTTGGAATATGAACAGGAGAATATATCACACCAATCCAATTTAGCTATTATTTTTTAAAAACAATTATTTGAAAACCAATCAGAAAAATGAGCAATTATGGTAAAGTAGTTTTATAGTTTTTACAGGGGGGATATGCTTGCGTAAAGGGAAACAGCTTGGAATCATCGCTTTAATTGTTATATTAATTGGAAGCGTTTTAGGAGGAACTGGCTTTGCTGAAAAAGTGTCGGCGGATGATCGGGCAGCTTTTAACGGACTGCCGCTAGGCATGGCGGTGACGCTTGCTGGCGGTCCTGATCGAGCAGCGCTGGGGGAATTGGACGAGGCTTATCGTCTGCCGGGAGGGATCGTGCAGCTTAAGGATGGTTCCATTGTTGTAGCGGACACAGCTAATCATGTCATTAGACGTATCGCAGACGGCCAAAGCAGTATCTACGCCGGCGCGTCATTGTCCAATACGCGTGCAGACAGCGGGTTGCCTGCTGGCGCTTGGCTTGATGGACAATCGAAGCTTGCTTTCTTCAATCAGCCTGCAGGGCTTGCAGTTAATGCGGCGGGAGATGTCTTTGTAGCAGATGCAGGCAACCATGCGATTCGAAAAATAGACGCCGCAGGCAAAGTTACGACAATAGCGGGTTCCGGGGTGCAGGGCTTCAAGGATGGCAAAGGCGAAGCCGCCTCCTTCAATCACCCGCAGGATGTCGTAGCTGCATCGGATGGAATGCTTTATGCGGCGGACACGTTAAATCATGTTATTCGCCGTATTTCTCCGCAAGGCGAAGTCACAACGATCGGCGCTGCCTCAATGCGAGTCGTTGAGCTGCGCTCAGGCGTGGCTGCACCTGCGGGAAACTATAGGAACGGCACGCTGGCAGAGGCACAGTTCAATGAACCGGCAGGGCTGGCACTGGATGCGCAGGGCAACTTATATGTGAGCGACTCGGGAAATCAGGCGATTCGTTATATTGATTTTGCTAAAGGAAGTGTGACAACAGCAGCTGGTGCAAAGCCTTCAGCTTCTACTTATCAGGCGGGAGCTCTTTATGCAGACCATGGCTTTGCAGATGGTGCGGCTGCTCAGGCGCGCTTTCATTCGCCCCGCGGACTTGCGTGGTCGAAGGAACAGGGATTGGTTATTGCCGATGCGCTCAATCACGTAGTTCGCAAGCTGAAGGATGGAAAAGTAACGACGATTGTGGGCTCGCAGAGCGGTGAAGGCAGCTTCGCTGACGGAACGGAGAGCGAGTCTCGCTTTCATACGCCATCGGATGTGGCAATTGCGCAAGGCAAGAAGCTGCTGATTGCAGATACCTACAATGCTGCTATACGGGAATGGACAGGCTATACACCTCCTGCTGAGTGGAAGAAGGGGCAAGCGATAACCATAGCTTACGGCGATAAGCTGCTTGCCTCGGATGTTGCACCCCAGGTAAAGCAAGGGCGAGTCATGCTTCCGGTTCGTGCGATTGGTGAGCTTTTTGGCTACAAGCTAACTCAGGGCAAGAAGGAAATACAACTAACGAAGGGCAGCCAAAAAATTACGCTGTCTCCCGGTGACCGGAACGTGGTAATAGAAGCTGCGGGAAGCGAAAAGCGTAATCTGACGGCGGATATTGCACCTTACATTTTGAATGGCCGTGTCATTGCGCCGCTTCGCCTTGTGGCTGAAATCATTGGCAAGGATGTGCAGTGGGCAGGTAGCGATAAGCTGGTCATTATTCGCGAGCTTAAGCATTCTTCGACTTCTGGTTCGGTTGCTTCAAGCGGTACGCAAGCCAGCTCTAAATCCGCACGGTATATGGAGATTACGTCTCTTCGGGGCGATTCGAAGGTGAGCTTTGGCGGCATGCTGACCGTGGATGCCTATATTGGCATGAAGCTTGGAGAAGGCGCTGAACTGACTACGGGAGCAAACGCGGCAGCGCAGCTGCGGACGCAAGACAAGGGCGACGAAATTTCAGTAGGTTCCAACACCATATTGGTTGCGACCGAATTGCGCGGGGCAAGCGGTATTTTGACGACACGCCTGAATGTAGTTGCCGGACATATTTTCTCGCACGTGGCGGACCTGACTCATTCTGCAGATCGCTTCGAGGTCCAAACCGGTCAGTTGACCAATGCCGTACGTGGCACGCAAATTTTCACCTCCGTCGATCCATTAACAGGCCAGGTTAAATTAGTTGTCGCTAGCGGCAAGGTTTCAGCAACCACGAGTAATACGGTACAGCCTTCTTCGACAGGGGGTTCGGGCGGCTCGCAATCGTACGTCTATCCTTCGCAGCAGATCACGCTTGGCGAGAACTCTGAAGAGCCTCTTGATCAGACCGTTGACATTATTGATCTGGAGGATCTGATAAATGAAGCATCGCCAGATATCATTATGGGAATCATCAAGAACAAGGCTGAAATTGATAAAGAAAACGAAGCATTTTTGGAAGAGCTTAAAAAGAAGTTCGCCGGAGGCTCCACCTCAGGCGATCCAAAGACTCCTGACTTAAAGACGCTGGAGGACTTGGGGAAGTTTGGTAAAAATATGGATCAGCTGATTGGTAATATTGCAAAGGAAGCGTTAGATAAGAATAAGATTTCTAAAGAAGAGCTGCAGAAAATGATTGAGGAAGCGAATAAAAAGATTGACGGTGTCGGCAAAAAGCTTGACCTGGACAAGGTAGAACCGCTGGATAAGAAAGCGGGCTTGGAAGCCACGATGGAGGAAAAACGGCAGCAAGCGCTTAAGCGCTTTGAGGAGGAAAAGAAAGCAAAGCTAGATCAGCAGAAGAAGTTGCTTGAGCAAATGCAAGCTCAGTTTGGTTCTATGCTGAATCAAATGGGAGAACTGAAGAAAAAACAGGAAGAAGCGAACAAGAAGGCGGCAGAGGAAGCGAGGAAGCGAGCAGAGGAAGCTTTGTTGAAGCAGCTTTCCGCAGCAGAGAAAGAGATATTTTTGAAAGCTCAAAAGCAAGCGGAGCTGGAGAAAAAACGGCAGCAGGCTGGCAGCTTGGTGAAAAATGGATCAAATCCAGCCCCGACAGTGGCGCCACCTGCTGCAACACCGGAGCTAACCGCGTCACCGGCGCCGACTGCGTCGCCAGAGCCAACTGCGTCACCGGCGCCGACTGCGTCGCCGGAGCCAACTGCGTCACCGACGCCGACTACGTCGCCGGAGCCAACTGCGTCGCCGACGCCAAAGGTAGAGATTTTTTATAGTGACGATGCTGCTACGGAAATCAAAGCAGGCATCGATAGCAATTATTTTCAGTCGCTTTATTTTGGAACAGAGAACATTGATCTAGATACCGAGGTGCAAGTTAAGGTAACGCTGGAGAAGGATGGTCAAGCGCTCACCGGACTACCTGTACATTTTAATGGATCGATCGTCGAATCCAATGCCGAGGGAAGCTTTATTTTGCGCAAAGCACATGACGAGAACTATACACTCGACGAGCTGCAAGATCCACAAAACGAATGGATTAGCTACGACTCGAATTTGAAGGAATCCGGCATTTATAAGGAGAAGACGGAGCTGCTTCAGGTAGCTGAGCAAGGTACGGTCGTGCTGGGTGGCTACACTCGCATGCTCGTTGTCACTCCGAACGCGGTATTCTCTTTCAATATTAATGAAGTTGATTTCTATCAAGAAGTAGAAGGATTATGGAAATTCAAATCGAATGTCTACGGTCTTGCAGATGATGCTGAAATAGGCTATCGCATCACTTTGTTAGGACCTGACGATCATCCGGTTGCAGGCCAAGTAATACGGATATTAGTTAGTCCCCATGATTTTGGAGAAGAGCCCCAGGAAGGCGAAGGAATCGTAATTGAAACAAATAATCAAGGCTCCACGCTTCTAAGGGTATCTCAAACGGGTTCGGGGACGGTTGGCGAGCTTGATCTTGCGGGCAGAGGGATAGATATTTCGTTAACGAGCACATTGGCGTTAGTAGGCGACTACCATTTGACTGTACAGCTTGTTCAGTTGGACGATAATATAGACATAGGTGAACCTATGCTTTGGTACTTCCGCGTCAATCCCACCTCATAATTATAGGCATGATAAATACGGCGCTGCTCTCATCTGGAGGGCAGCGCCGTTTCTAATTCGCTATGGGACGATTCGCCTCTTCATCAAACACGTTTACTTCATCCCAGCTGCCATAGGAGTCATGTACAATTATGCATGCCCTCCCTGTGTAGATATATTCAGAAAACAGCAACCTTGCCGTAAACTCTACAGCAGTTTCGTTCCCATTCTTTAAAACTCGCTTGTCACAGAATGAATTACAGAGTCGTTATATATCCGAAGTGCGAAACGCCAACAATATGGTGTCCGCTACGAGCTTCTTCCTACGTAATAGCCGCTAACCTACATGCTTCAGCTTATCCGGGTTTCGGACAAAATATAAGTTTTGAATCTTATCCCCCTCCATATGGAGCATAGCCACCGTATGAATACCTTCGCTTGAACGAAGAATAAGACCGGGTTGTCCATTAATTTGGCCAATTTCAATAAACGCGATTCCTTCTTTCATAGAAGCCTGGCGCACCGGACCAAGCAAAAACTGCGCAACGAGTTCTCGCGTTTCGATCGGATCGACAGCGGCAGACACTTTGCCTCCTCCATCGGAGACAAGGACAACATCCTGATCGAGCATAGATAAGATTTGATTCAAGTTTCCTTGCTTGAGCGCCGCCATGAATCCGTGGACCCACTCGTGGTTGGCTGCTTCAGGATGAACGAGCTCATCGGACGCAATTCCCATCTTTGTTCTTGCGCGGCTGAGCAGTTTGCGGCAGTTTACTTCGTTTTTTTCAATGAGCTCAGCTATCTCACGATACTCAAAGCTAAGCGCCTCATGAAGGACAAATACGACCCGTTCAGTTGGTGATAGCCTTTCTAGCAGCACTAGCATCGCATAAGACAAGAGATCGTCTTGAACGACCGATTCCATTGAATCAACCTCAGAACTAAGAAAGGGTTCTGGCAGCCATTCGCCATAATATTGTTCCCGTTTCTTGCGGGCAGACTTGTGTAAATCCCGACAGCGATTCGTAACCATTTTGCAAAGATAAGCCTTTGGCTCAGCCAACTTCTCAGAGGGTACGTCATATATCTTTAGAAACACGTCCTGTACAACATCCTCCGCATCAGAGACTGATCCGGTCAACTGATAGGCGAGCTTAAACAACAGACTTTTATACTTATCGTACAATTCTTGCATCATTCCACCTTCATTCCTATCCTTATAAACTCATCACCTTAAAATAATGGCTATATATTAGACGAGATATCGATATATTTTGTGACAGATGCCAGCGATCGCTTGTTTAAATATCATTTCTTAATTCGTTTTTTATATGTATACCTTGCTTTGATTATTTAGATGCTGCAGAAACCAATCAGGACTGATGACTCCACTGCCGTACCGTTAAGCAATATCTTTTCCATTTCTTGATATTCGATTGCTTGTCACGAAATAGATAGCAGCTTCGTTATATGTTCATAGCGCGGATCAGCTTAGGAGTCATTGCCGCTATACTAAATCAGAAAAGAGAGGTAACACTTATGACACAACGTGTAAATTATATGAAACAATCACCAGAATTTTTCAAAAAGCTAATGGATTTCAGCAACGCCGAGAAGGAAAGCACTATTGAAGAGAAGATTCTCGATTTGGTTCATATCAGGGCTTCACAAATGAATGGATGCGGATTCTGTCTGGATATGCACATCAAGCAAGCGAAGATTCATGGCGAGAGCGAGCTGCGCCTCTATCACATCTCGATTTGGAGAGAATCGACTCTATTTGCTCCACGCGAACGGGCTGCGCTGGCATGGACTGAAATCCTGACCAAGCTGCCTGAGCATGGCGTACCTGACGAACTATATGACCGCGTTCGCGGGCAGTTGTCTGAAAAAGAAATCTCGGACCTGACTTTCTCGGTCATGGCTATCAATGCTTGGAACCGAATAAACGTCGCCTTCAAGACTGTACCCGGTTCTTCCGACGCAGCATTTGGATTGACTAAAGCAGGTCTCAGCTAACATTTGTTAATAACAAAGTACAATTTGCGAAGTTACAATCAGGATCAAACGGCGATCCTTGGTTTGGTAAACAAGGTCTTGGCGGTTCAATCTATGACAACGTCACAGGAATATCAGTCCAAGGCCTTTCAAACCTATTTGAGGCTAAAAAACGAGGAGGATTAACATGAAGATTGTAGTTATTGGTGGCACTGGACTTATTGGAACAAAACTTGTGGACAACCTTCGTCAGCTTGACCATGAGGTAGTGGCGGCATCGCCTTCTGCTGGCGTAAATGCTGTTACTGGCGAGGGGCTGGCTGATGCCCTTAGTGGCGCTCAAGTTGTCGTAGACGTGGCGAACTCTCCTTCGTTCGAGGACAAGGCAGTATTGGAGTTCTTCGAAACGTCCACTCGAAACCTCCTTGCTGCTGAAGCGGCGGCTGGAGTGAAACATCACGTTGCGCTATCTGTCGTTGGCACAGACCGCCTTCTCCAAAGTGGTTATTTCCGCGCGAAGATGGCCCAAGAAGATCTGATCAAGTCGTCAAGTGTTCCCTATACAATCGTTCGCGCGACGCAATTCTTTGAATTCATCAATAGTATCGCCTATGTAGCGACCGAAGGGCAAACCGTTCGTTTATCATCTGCTTATGTACAGCCCATCGTTTCGGATGACGTTGCAGCCGCGTTGGTCGACTTCACTCTTGATGCACCTGCGAATGGCACTGTCGAGTTGGCTGGTCCAGATCGTCTGCGTCTCGACGAACTTGTCCGTCGATTCTTAAGCGTTCAACAAGACACACGCCAGGTTGTCACAGACGACAACGCACTCTACTTCGGCGCAGAGCTGAATGATCACTCTCTCGTCCCAGGGGACAATCCGCGCATCACGTCGACGCATTTCGAGGATTGGCTCAGCCGCTCCCTGTCTCAAGTATAATTCAGTAAGGCCTCATCGGGACTGACTTCAGCAGTCCTACACTTTTGAAATCATAGAAACAAAAAAGCCGAGTGATCAGTGAATACCTGAATCCATTCGGCTTTTCCGTTTATTTGATAAGCTTGGTGCAAGGTATATTTATTATGGACTGTCATTAGGTACATCGGAAAATGCTGTTTTCTTCTTTACTTTTTGCGCATGAGCAACGAAATCCAGCCCTTTATAAGTGAGATCCACCGCTTGCATCGAGCAATTGACCGGTTACCCAACGGCTGTCCGACGAAGCGAGAAAGGCAACAATATCCGCTACATCCTCGGGCTCTCCCCATCTGTTAAAGGTTGAAAGACCGGCCGCATATTTTTGTCCATTGGGATCTTGCAGCGTCCCGGCATTCATCTCTGTGTTAATAATGCCGGGCTGGATGGCGTTTACCGTAATATTGCGGCTACCCAGCTGTTTAGCCAGAAGATGCGTAAATGTGTCGATGGCCCCTTTCGACATGCTGTAGGCGAATACACTTGGAGAGGCTACGCGCGTTACAAAGGATGAAATACTAATAATGCGCCCTCCGTCTTTTAGACGCGGTAAAGCTTGCTGGGTAACAAAAAGCTGTGCTTTGACGTTAACCTTCATCACCTCTTCAAAAGATTCTTCAGTTGTCTCTTCTAGGGTAACTATTTGACCGATTCCAGCATTGTTGACAAGAATATCGAATCCGCTACGGCCCGTACGTTCCCGAATGTGATCATCCAGTACCGCAAATAAATGATGAATGCCATCGAGAGTGCCCAGGTCAGCGCCAATCGCGCACGCGTTACCTCCGCTTTGCTCAATCTGGTGAACGACTGCCTCCGCTTCATTTCGTCTTTTTCCATAGTGCACGACGACAAATGCGCCCTCTTGTGCCAGAC
Source organism: Paenibacillus sp. PL91 (assembly GCF_012935325.2). Taxonomy (GTDB): domain Bacteria; phylum Bacillota; class Bacilli; order Paenibacillales; family Paenibacillaceae; genus Pristimantibacillus. Next base: position 41,178 of record NZ_JABBYG020000012.1, on the reverse strand, counting down.
GCAATGCGATGCTGCGGCCAATTCCTCGGCTCGCTCCGGTTATTAAAGCGATTTTACCTTCCAGCTTACTCATGCTTTCATCTCCTTGTCCGAATTCAAATATAGTTATATCACAGGACAACTATTGAAATGTTGCTCTCTCATTCGGTTACAAGGGGATGGCCACTGGTGGGTTTTTCCTTGGTTAGTCTTAACTATCCTGCTTGTTTAATGCCCTTCGTCAGTCTAAGACTTTACTTTCGTTTTATAATTGGCTTTCCCCTTATCGCAGATGGTCACCATCTGTTTTACCCCATTCAAAAAAAAATGAGCCGTCCGTCCTGTATACTCAGGACGGCTCATAATGTCTGTATTTTGGTTGCACACTTTTTTACTGGTTTACAACTTTTTTATCACCAAACAAAATTGATGTCAGAAGAAAATAGAGTATTAGACTGGCTCCAACAAAAAAGACAGCGGCAGCCTTAGACGAGAAAATATAGTCTTAGACTAACGCTGTTTTATTAAACTAACGTTCCCCGTTAGCTCAATCGTCCGGTTCGTTCAGCATTTCCTCTTATTGTTTTCTTATCGTGTCTGCTAATTATTCAATGACTTTATTCAATCTTTCTCTTGTAATGCTCCAATAAGTCCGTTAACAAGATTCCATCAATGCTCAAACCCTCAATAATACAATCCATTATCTCTACATTGGAAAGGTTACCTTTCTCAAATCTGGCAGTAAGCATATATTCCTTGCAATCACTCATTGTCCCGGTATCCGAGCAATTAACAAATAAGCAAAAATTGAGTTCAATTGCGATGAGTATCATTGTGGGCTAAAATGTTACTTAGCTAGTCATAGGGATGGTGAGCTTGCTTGTTTGATATAGAGAAGAACATTAAAAATACCGAATATACTTCACTCGAAAGCATGAGCTTCAAGCTTCGTGAAATTGAACATATCCCGAACCAGATGAATGAATGGGAGTTACGGCTTCAGTTTATCGAGTCCCACATGATTCTTGTTGTGGCAAGTGGAAAAGGCTGGCTGACCATTGACGGGCAATTCACCGAGCTGCGACAAGGCATCGTGTACGTTTGTTTGCCCGGTCAACTCGTTGCAGCAGCTGCTCATTCCTTTGATGAGCGTGGGATTTATCATATGCGATTTGATGTTATGGAGGATGACGGATCATCTGTCCATTCGATGCAGATCATCAAACGGTCTAGTCCGTTCCCGGTAAATGGGGAAGTTATCGTTACGTCTCCGGTTTCTGTTAATGCTTTGTGCGATACCATTTGCCACTGCTTGCAGGACGAGGATCGTTTAAATCGATTTCGCGGCCAAATTCACTTTCACGAGATGCTGCATACCATTCTGCAGGATGCACTTCATGTACAAGGAAACGATTCAGAAACGGTGCTGGAATACGTGCGGGTCTATATCGAGCAGCATTATCAGCAAGAGCTGACGATCAATCATTTGGCCAAGGTGGCGGGGATTAGCACTCGTCATTTTATGCGGTTATTTAAAAAGAGGTATGGCTGCGGAGCGATCGACTATTTGGCAGCCTTCCGAATTAAGCAGGCGCAGCAGCTTATGCGAATAGGTGGGCAAAATCGTCTCCGTGATATTGCACGGCATGTAGGCTACCATGACGATATATATTTCCGACGCAAATTCAAACAAATATCGGGTATGCCTCCAGCTGCATTTATGAAGAACACCAGGCAAAAAATAGTGGCTTACAATGCCTCCAACATCGGACAACTGATTGCGCTTCAAATAAATCCTTCCGCCGCACCAGCCGATCACCCCTGGACCGATTATTACAATCGAAAGTATCACATGAACGCGGTGCTGCCGCTAAGTTCGAATGAGTTAATAAAGAGAGAAGAGATTAGGCTTGCCGATCCCGATTTCATTATTGGCGTCGATTTACTCGTCCCTGCCGAGGAACAGGCCATGCTCAGGGAAATCGCACCTGCGTATTTTGTGCCATGGATGAAGAACGATTGGCGTATCCATTTGCGCCTAGTTGCACAGTTTCTTGATAAGACAGCAGCTGTCGAAGCTTGGCTTGAAAATTATGATCGAAAGGCCCTCTTTGTAAGAGAACAGATGAAAATCACCTTCAAGGATAACAGTCTCCTCATTCTGAGAATCACTAGAGACCAGCTTCATGTTTTGGGCAGCAGAAGCTTGGGCACCGTGTTTTATGACGATCTGCAGGTTGTTCCCGCACGCGGCGTCGATCGATTGAAACCGGATCAGCAGGTAACGCCAGATCAACTAGCGGATTTTGATGCGGATCGTTTGTTGCTCATCGTGGATGACGATGCCCTATCGCAAGCGAGCTGGCGAACACTCATGAACGCTGATCAATGGCGCGGGCTGAAAGCCGTTCGGAACAGCCGTGTGGATTTCCTCCCTTCCTATCCTTGGGTAGAATATACGGCTTTCATCCATGAGCTGATGCTTGATGAAGCACTGAAGATTTGGCGGGATCGTACATAAAAATTTGTCGTTATCGTCAATATTCCAAAACCTTTAATTCATCTATACTCCTGATATGTGATAATGATAATCAATTTTAATGGAAGATTGTCATTTATAAAATTAGATTTTCAGGAGGGTCAACGAAGAATGAAGCAGCAAGGACGTTTGATTGCAGGATTTGTTATCGTATTATTAGTCATGATAAGCACTGCCTGTGGAGCTAATAATGCCGAGCAGAATAAGGCCAGAACTACAGCTGACAACTCTGGTCAAACAAGTACAGAAGCGACCGATAAACACCGTGTGATTAAAACTTTAAAAGGAGACATCAGTATCCCCACTGACCCTAAAAGGGTCATTGGACTTTCCGTCGTCTACCCGGAGTTTTTGTATGCGCTTGGCGTTACGCCGATTGCCGTACAAAACTATCATCAGGATTTCCCGACCTATCTCAAGGAACCGTTTAAAGATACGGTGAAGATGGGAATTGCCCAAACGCCTAATTTTGAAGCGATTCTGGCCGCTGAGCCTGATTTAATTATTGCCCCTACGTGGTGGTCAGATAAGGATTATAATCAGCTTTCCAAAATCGCACCCACCGTGCTTTTGCCGCAGCGAGACAATTGGCGTGATGAGCTGCGAGATATAGGCGATGTTCTTGGCAAGGTAGATATGGCTGAGACGATCATTATAGATTTGCAAACAAAAGAAAGCGAAGCCGAGGAGAAGCTCGACTCCCTTGTTGGCGACGAGACAGTCATGTATATGATGATTATGGCGAAGGAAATCGTAATTTACGGAGAAAATATCGATCGGGGCAGCTTTATTCATAAGAAGTTAGGTCTAACGCCGATTAAAGAATTTCCGCAGAGCGAGTTAAGCCTTTCGATTTCACTCGAAAAAATACCAGAATACAATCCTGATCATATTATTTTGCAGCTAGACGATGAGTCCAGTGAAGAAGTGAAGAGCAGATACGACGAAATGATTAATAGCTCTTTGTGGAAAAACATGACGGCCGTCAAGAAAAATCAGATTTACATGATGGGAGGCAAGGAATGGTTTAGTCTGGGCATGTCTCCTCTGGCTGACATTCATGCAATTGACGACGTCGTTCATGCTTTTGAAAATAAACAAAAATAATGGGAGGGTATACAGTGGGCACGGTTGATTTTCGGCAATTGGAGGAGAAATTTTTTTTTACTTTGCATGAGCTCGAAAACACCGTTCTTACCATCCCTGCTTCCCATCTATTAATAGAAGAAAATATGAGACTATTAATAGATACATACGGACCGCTTATCAATGCACGAGAAAGGTCTACAGCGGCAGTTTTTTTTATCAGCTGGTATGCGGCAGTATGCGGTGCGATGCAGCATATGCTTTTTCGCAGCGATGGGTTGCTACTGGATTTATCATTATCTAATTTATCCGTGCAACTATATGCAGGTGAACACTATCCCCTCTTTTCATTTAAAATCAACGAAGCGCGGTTTAGCGACATTCCAATAAGGGACCGTGATGATTGGTGCAAGAAATCACTCGACTCCTTTTATAGGGAGCACATAACGCCATTGATCCAAATGTTGTCTCAGCTTGCTCAAATGAACGCCATACCACTGTGGGGACAGATCGTTAATGCGTTATACGCTCAAATGGAAGACGATTTAGCCGAAGCGCAGGATGCAAAAAGCAGAACAAGGATCATTGATCATTTTAAAACGCTTACTCATGGTGTTCATTCCAGCGCGTTCGGACTCCGCAAAAACCCGTTTGATATTAAACTGAGCTTCATTCAGCACCCCAATAACCCTGATCATAAAATGTTAGTGAAAACAGCTTGTTGCCTCGCATATTGCTTGGATAGCGAATTTGGATACTGTTACACATGCCCGCGATTAAAAGAAAAGGATCGGGCACGGATGAGAGCGAATGGTTTCTGTTGAGCAACAGAAAAATAGGCGTAATCGGCTGCTCCTAACAGTATAAAAATAACTTCCAATTCTGATCCATTGGATTGATTTTAATCCGATAACTCATTTAACCTGAGTCCCCAAGTTTTCCGTTAAAATTGTATCTGTCGTCACATAGGCAGCTCCGGCTTCGATAAACGGACGGGCTTCCTCGCGCGTATTGACCGTCCAAAGCGATACGTCGATCCCCGCAGCTGCGCACCTCTTGATGTCGTTTGGCGACGTTGTCCTGTAATCGTAATCCAGAAACGCCGGTTTGAGCAGGTCAACCAGTTCCAAATCAGCTGCAGACGGCACCTTGTTGGATAAAAAGCCGAGCGGTATCTCCCGGTTTATTTCCCGCACTTTCTTCAGATGGTCGGCATTGAAACAAATGAAGCAGCATTGTTCGATAATACCGCTCCGTTCGACGAGCTTGACGAGCTCTTCGAGATCAGAGTCGTTGTGAAATAGTTCGATTTCGATAAAAGCGTGCATCCCATATGATTTGCAGACGGCGAGCACTTCCTCCAGCGCAGGTACTTTCAGGCCGGGATATTCTTCGATGCGGTTTCCTGCGGTAATGTTCAGCTTGCGGATCTCCTCGAATGTGAAATCCTTCGCGTTTCCAGTCCTGTCGGTCATCCGATCGACCGTCCGGTCATGGTGTACGATCCAACGGCCGTCGGTCGTGCAGTAGGTATCACATTCGATTCCCCAGAATCCGGATTCGCCGGCCAGCTTGAATGACGGGATCGTGTTTTCGGGCGCATGCATGCTCAAACCACGATGCGCGACGTATTTCGGTGTTTTCATCTTGTTTTCTCCTCCTAAAAAATGTTCGTCCCACCTGCCATTCGTCTAGCCGGAATAAGCCACCGATAGGTATCAACCCTGCCGGCGGCTTACGCGAAATGCCTTATTGGTTGCCGTTATATCGATCCAATGCAGCTTTGTAAACGTTCAAGTACTCGTCGACGCCCATCCCTTGTATGGTGTTTACATATTTATCCCACTCGGAAAACGGAACCGATCCATTAATGAACTTCGCTTCCATCTCGTCGATGTACGTGTGGATATCCGATCCGACCGTACTCATGAACTCCGTTTCCGTTTCGGTGTAGTTGAAATTATACCACAGCTCCCCCACTTGATGCGGAGCGGCTTTGTTCCCGGCTTCGATGGCTTCCGGGAGCGATTCGGAGCCCTTGAACCAGTTCACTTTGACGTATCCCGGATAACTTCCGCCCATCCAGCTGACGTAATCGGTAAGCGCCTGATCCAGCGTCAAGCCGTCCGGATGGTTTTTGATTCCATCCGCGAACTCGAGCGTACCGTCCGCGCTTTTCGTATAGCTTTCGCCTTCCTTGCCCATAAAGAACAACGTCGCCCCTTCCTCGCTGTAGAAGTGATCCATCCAACGTACGGTCGCTTCCGGATGCTCGTTCTTATCAGTAATGGCGAACGCTCCCGGCCATACCATGGGTACTTTAATATGCGAATACAGCTGATCGCCGTGCGGTCCTTTCAGAGCGCCTAGACCGATATAGTTTTCACCGTTGAATTGCGTGGAAGGATTCGGATTAATCGTCGTTGCGAGCAGCTCCTGCGCGCCCTTGGCGAACATCGTCTTGCTATCCTGCGTGAAAATGTCCTTATCGATCAAGCCTTCGTCATAAAGCTTTTCTACGAATTCGAGCACTTCCTTGTAATTTTGCGACGTACGGAAAAATCTCAATTCGTTTGTCTCCGGGTCCACGTCCACGAACTTATGGCCGAGCCCGCGGTTACCTACGCCCCATGCGCCCTTCAATTGATCGATCAATGGGCCGACGCCGACACCGCTGTACGGAATTTCGTCCGGCTGCCCATTGCCGTTTATATCCGTTTGCTTGACCGCCTTCAAGAAATTGTAATACTCCTCGATCGTCTTCGGCTCTTCGAGACCCAATGTCGTAAGCCAATCCTGCTTAATCCACAGCGGCGTGCCGATCAGCATCGGGAGAAATTCGGGATCGTAAAAAGTAGGCATCGAATAAATATGGCCGTCAGGCATCGTGAGCGCCTTCCGCAAGGCCGGGTACTTCTCCATTAAAGCCGTAAGGTTCGGTGCGTATTGCTCGAGCAGCTCGTCCAATTGCACGAAGACGCCCTGGCTGCCGTATCTCATCAAGTCCGCGGCAGGTACACGCGCGGTAAAGAACGCATCCGGATAGTCTCCGTTGGCGAGCGCCAGGTTGCGTTTCTCGGTCAGAGCAGAGAACGGAATGAGCTGGAAATTGATTTTCATTTTAGAAATCTGTTCCATCTCTCGATAGACTAGACGCTCTTCGAACGGAACGTTCCCGTTGGTTTCGGCCAATCCCGTAAAGAAGGTCAGCTCGATCGGCTCGTTTACGATAGGCATACCCGCTTCGTTAAACTTAGGAGCCGCGCTGGAAGCGCCTTCTCCGGAAGAACCGGTCGTTGCAGCGTTGTCCGTCGTTTCCGCCGCGCCGCCGACGCAGCCGGCCGTCAAACTCGCCGTTACCAGTAATGAACACACCAGCCCCATCCACTTTTTCCTCAACCTCATGTTTTCTCCTCCATATTCGTCCTTTATATATGCTCCAAGGGTCATCCCTTTAAAGCCCCGATCATAACGCCCTTCACGAAGTACCTTTGTAAAAACGGATAAAGCAGGAAAATCGGTAAATTGGCCACGATGATAATGGCGTACTTCACCGCTTCTTCGTCCATGATCGTCTGGACATGAGAACGGTCCGCCGCGTTCACCATCTCTTCCATTTGTCCTTGAATCAAGATTTCCCGCATAAACAGCTGGAGCGGATACAGCTCCCGATCGGTCAAATAAATCAATGCGCTGAAGTAGGCGTTCCAATGCCCAACCGCGTAAAACAACACCATGACCGCCAAGATCGGCAAGGAAAGCGGCAATACGATTCGAAGGAGCGTCCGAAGATCGGAGCTGCCATCGATGGAGGCCGCTTCGAGAATTTCGCCCGGAATACTGGCTTGAAAATACGTTCTCATAATCAAGATGTTGTACACCGACACGGCATTCGGAACGATCAGCGCCCACATCGTATTCGTCATGCCGAGATCGCGAACGATCATGTACGTCGGAATCAAGCCGCCGCTGAAAAACATCGTAAAAGCTATCAGCGCCATGATCACATTCTTTCCGTAAAACCTGGGCTGCGACAACGGATACGCCGCCATAACCGTCATGATGACGTTGATCGCCGTACCTACGATCGTATAAAGGAGTGTATTCGAATACCCGGTGAGCAGATCCGAGTTGGCGAACACCTTCTCGAACCCGGTAAAGCTAATATCAACGGGCCATATCCACATGCGGCCCGACAGGACGGCCGCCGGATCACTGATGGAAGCGCTCAGCACGAAGAGCAGCGGATACGCCGTAACCGCGCTGACGAGAGCCAGCAGCAACCCGTTCGCAATATCAAACCATTTCAGCTTGCGAATCGACATGCCCTCACCTCCTACCACAAACTCGTTTGATTCATATTCCGTGCGATCCGATTCACGATGACGAGCAAGATGAAGTTAACGACCGAATTAAACAGGCCGACGGCCGCAGCGAAGCTGTATTGTGAGCCGAGAATCCCGCTTCGATACACATAAGTTGAAATGACGTCGGATGCTTCCAGATTCAACGAATTTTGCATAAGAAACACCTTCTCGAATCCGACGCCCATCACCGAACCGACGTTCAGGATGAGAAGAATGATGATCGTCGGCCGGATGCCCGGCAAATTGACGTGCCAGATTCGCCGCAGCCGGGACGCCCCGTCCACGCGAGCCGCTTCATGCAGATGCGGATCGATCCCCGTTAGCGCCGCGAGATAAATAATGGAGCTCCACCCCATCTGCTGCCAGACGCCTGAAAACACGTAGATGCTCTTAAACCATTCCGGCTCCGTCATGAAATAAATCGGTTGGCCTCCTAACGCTTGAATGGCTTGGTTCACGACCCCTGTGGTCGGCGATAGGAAGATAACGACCATCCCGACCAGTACGACAGTGGACAAGAAGTGCGGCGCGTAGGTGACCGTCTGCACCAACCGCTTGAATCCGCTGCTGCGTACCTCGTTGACCATCAGCGCTAGTAGAATCGGAATCGGGAAGCCGACCGCGAGCTCGAACAGACTGATGCCGATCGTGTTTTCCAACAGCCTCCAGAAAAAGAAGCTTTCGAAAAACCGATCGAAGTGTTTCAACCCGACCCAAGGACTGCCCCAAATTCCTTTTGTGCCAATAAAGTCTTTGAAAGCAATCTGCAAGCCGTACATCGGCAAGTAATGAAAGACGAGAAAATAAATCAGTACCGGCGTAATGAGCAAATACAACTGCCAATGGCGCTTCAGGGCAAGCCTAAGCTTTCCTGTCCCCCACGTCCGATCCATGCGCTCCCTCCTTGGAAAAACCGTCATACTTGTTGCAGCTGCCGCGAACGACGAGCTCTGTCGGCAAATAACTGGTCAAGGGCAAGGGAAGCTTCCCTTCCATCCGCTGAACGAGCAGCTTCACCGCGATTCGCCCCATCGCTTCTTTATGGACTCGCACCGTCGTCAAGCCCGGACTCACGAACTCCGACATCTCGATGTCGTCGAAGGATAAGACCGATACATCCTCGGGAACGGTAAATCCGTTTTCCTGGATCGCCTTGTACGCTCCGTACGCCATCCTATCGCTGGCGGCGAAGACGGCCGTAGGACGCTTGTCCGATCGAATCAGCTCCGTCATGACCTCGTAAGCTTTCGCCGGATCGAAGCCGCCGTTGCAAATCCATGTTTGATTCAGCGAAATCCCGTGCGAAGCCAGCACTTCTTTGTACGCGATGAACCGTTCCTCCTCCTCAAGTGACGCTCCCACAACCGAGCTTCCGCCGAGGAAGGCGATCCGTCGATGGCCCAGCCCAATCAAATATTGAACCGCCTCTCTGGCCGCTCCGCGAAAGTCGACCGATACACAATCGACCCCGGGGGTTTTCAGGCCTCCAACAGAAAACACCAGCGGGACATGCCTCTTCAGCTCCTGCAGGAATTCCGATTTCAGCGGTCCGACGCAGAGTACAGCCAGATCGCATTTCTCCACACCCGCGAAAAATCTCGATTGGAAGATTTCCTGCACTTCCAACGTGAAATCAAGGCCTAAGCCTTGCTCCGCCAGTTCGCTCTCGATGCCGTACATCAACTCCGAAAAGTACGGATCATGGTACTTGTACTTCACGTCGTGCAGGACAAGCCCAATCCTGAATTTCGGGGAACGATCCGGCTGCTGCGAGGAGTGGAGCCTATGATAGCCCATTTCTTTCGCAATCCGGAGGATTCGTTCGCGCGTCTGACCGTGAACAAGGGCGCCGCCCCAGCCTCCATTCAGCGCCCGGGACACGGACGAGACCGACACGTTCGCGCGGTCAGCGATCTCTTTCAACGTCACTTTCATTTCCCTTCAACACCTGTCCGCATCTTGCAATTTTTCGCAAATCTCTGCAAAAATCGATATCATTTTGCAATTTCTTGCCTTAGTGTAATCGTTTTTTGTAAAGCTGGTGTCATCGCGTTCTTAGGGATTTGTAAAGGCTTTCGAAACGGGGGGATATGAAAATGCCTTGAAGGGCTGCCGCAGCTGTCTACCGGGGCCGTTTCAAGGCATAGCGCTTTCCGCTTAACCATTCTGAGGAATACGGACTATCGACGCTGACGTTTTCCACGGCGGCCGGCAGTCACCCTATTCCCGATTTATCAGAGGAAGGAGCCGATCGCGTTCGCAGACAAATTGCCGACTCGCCAAAAAGTATGGAACGCCAAGGAACGCATTCTATAACTGGAAGAAGATACGCTGACGATCGAGCGAGGGCTCTTGGAGAAGAAACGAAGGGTTATTGCGATGCGGCGCATCCAGGCGGTGAGCGTGACGGAAAATGTGTTGTAAGCTGTCCGGCAGGCCACCGTGCGGATTGTCGTTGCAGGCAGCTCGGACGTGGATAAAAAAACGGTTGATTTATTCCCGCATTCCCATTGTTGATTGTGCAGTTATGTTTCATAACTTGGCGATGCGCTGAACGTCATTGAGGTCACCGTCGATGCTAATAGTGAAAAAGTAATTCAAGCCCGTCTGCATCAACGTTGACTAAGACTCGTTGCTGGAGAAATTCACCTGAGGATATATTCTAAAACGAATCCCGTCGGTTACTCGGCGGGATTTTCTTATTTTCCAATAAATTAAAATTAAAAAGTGGGAAGGTTATCTAAATTGTTCCCGTCAAACCCGTCCGGTTCACTGCGAATGATATCGCGTCCATATTTGTGGAACACATCTACATGCGCCAATTTTCCACTTTTCGCTTCGTCTAAAGCAGTTACATAATCGAGTTCTCTACCGGATGCCGTCTTAAACGCAATGATGTCCCCGTCCTCATTCTTTCGAACGGCTACAATTTGTTCTTTACCGGGTTCCGCTTTAATCTCTTGAGCAGCTCTTTGCTGACCCTCTTGGCGGTATTGGTTGTAGATTCCCTCAAAGTTTGAATTGTTATTGGAATTGATGTTTGGCATATATGCACACCTCCACGGTGTATGATCCCCTGTTAGCTCGATGCGCATACACGTTCTGGTAGAACAAACCGAGCAACTGATTGAACTTTTGTATTCAAGTCACTCATTATTACACTCTCCAATCTTGGATTTTTCGCGAAGTATCTACACAATCCAGCCCGTTAGTCTCCCCGATGTTTCGAAAACGTTCCACTACCTGATTGGTCCAAGTAGAAACCTACCTCTGTATCGTTCTTATATGCAATTGCTGTGTACTCTTTGTACTTCACCAACTCGCGCTGTGTTGTATCGGGGATATTTGATGTACCTTCTCTATGCACTAGGTATAAATATACTTTTGTTTCATCTGTAAATTTATCAAATGCTTTCTTATTAAAGTATATATTTTGTGCATTAATTAGAAATTCTTCTTTAATGAAAGGCCATAAGCACTTAAGTCTTGCTCTTTTATTTGATCGTTTCAACTCGAATTGTTCTTTCAATTTATCAAGCATAACGATTCTTCCATTGTTTTTATAGTAAGAAAAGATGATATATGGTTTTTCCGCATTGATAACATTCGTATAACAAATTGTGCCCTCTATAAACATAATTTCTGAAAGAGAAAATTTAACTTTGTTCAAAGGTAATTCGAAGGAAACGGTTTCTAGTTTAGGTTCTACGCCATTTTCTATTAATAGCTTAAGTTCCTCCAATATCTTTAACATCAGAGGATATAAATCAAATAATGCATCAACTAGATTATTATAGTCATGATTCCAAGGAAGTCATTAAAGTCGGAACCCCAGTTATCGAATTCTCCTTCCTCCTTAGAGTAAAGGGCTGGTTATCCAGCCCCTCCTCCGTGGCCTCTGGCGATAAGCAAATGGAGAACATTCGTTCAATAAAATAGCGACAGTCTAGGATTTTATTTTCTCGTCCGACGATCTACACACATCCAGAACTTTACGACGTTCAGATATTCAATAACTCCGGCAATATCGGGTATTGGTACATTATTGCTGACGAAACCTTTAAATAAAAGAAAAAGCGGCTACCTACGGACTCTTCTCCGTAGGTAGCCGTTTTCGTCATCGCTTCAACTTTTTAACCATGCCTTTCATTGCTCTCCGTCAAACCTTTCGACAAATATCACACCATCCTCGACTGCCCGGCCTTTAAGTATTTATCGATGTATAATCACTGAAGATCTTCTCGGTTTTGCCGATGGGCATACCGTTGAACCCGATGCTCGCTTGGGTAGAATTTAAAGATTGGCAGTGACAGAAGTTTTTACTCTCCTACTCTGATACCTTGCAACAGCCAAGTCAATAAAGAAGCCTGCAGCCAGAAAGATAAGAAACACACTCGGGTAGCCATACCTGTTGAAGGCGACGAATGGAACATAGATTACTGTAAAATAGGCCAATGAAAGCAGCAAAAATAAATAAGGAATCATCTTTTTCCGGAAGGCTCGCATAAGCATAATCAGCAAACCTGCTGCTCCAAGAAGCATAAATACGACATGATAGATGCCCGTGATCCATATATTTACACCAAATACCGTTTTCCAATAGTAAGGAAGCGCGTATAATCCCAATACTTTATCGACCGTATACCATTTCAAGTATTTCAATGGCTCATTCTTGAAGCCGAAGATTACAATTTTTTGGGCCGTTTCGGCCAAAGCAGTATCTGAGCCTACAAATAAATTATCACTGCTGCCCTCATACTCCGGATGGGCGTCGAAGAAGGCCTTTGAAGGCGCCTCGTAATGGATAATCGCACCTAATAGCATTGGATTGCCTGCTGACTGTGTGAATGGAATGAATTTATCAAACATGATGAAATTCCGAACCCACCATGGAGATAGAAGAAGGATCATCGTTAGCGAAATAACTGCCGTATGCTTCACTATCGTTTTCCAGGATACCCTCTGCACAAGCCATAAAAAGAACCAGACAGCGGGGAAAAGCACCGTATGCGGCTTGAAATAACAAGCTAGTCCAACAATAACAGCCCCAATAACGTAATACTTCGTTTGCTGGCTCTTTAAGGCGAGAAGGCTGAAGCAAATAAGCAATATGAAAAGGGTGCGGAACATCGTTTCCGATAAAATGGCGCCGGAAGAAAAATAATCGGGCAAATAAAGCGCGGTTGCGATACTGGCAATAATAGCTGCTCTACTATTAAATAGCTGATTTGCCGCTATAAAAATCAAATAGATTGAGAAGGCTTGCAGGGCTGCCTGCAGAACTCGGAATGCCACAACCGCTTCATCTCCTTGTCCGAAGATGAGCATGAGACCAGCCAGCACGACCGGCATTCCCGGCATGATGAAAGTTGACGGATCCTCGCCGCTGTTATAAGCAATCGTATACTTATTCAATAAAATCTTGGCGCTATTTACATACTTGACGTCGTCATTATTCAACTTCTCATAAGACCCAAGCAGAAAGTGATCGCCATACAACAAAACAGATGCGGTGCTAATCAAAAAAACGAGAATGATAATAACGAATAAAGTGCTGCGAATAGGGCGGGATACATGATTAAGTTTAAACAGAATTTACACACCTTTCTCTTATATAGACGATAATTACAGAATTTCCCTTTCAACTATAATAGAAACGAACATGGTATGCAAATTGTTTCAAAAACCCCCAAATAACCCATCTCCATTGAAGGAGAGAGGCTGAGGCCAACATATTTCGAGTAGATGTGGCATGTGAGCTTCATAACGCTGATCAATCCTTTGAATACTCATACGTCACCCTTTCTCTTACTGAAGAAGCTGTTTGGCTAGCTTTTTGTTCCCGTCAAAAAGTGGAGCAGCTTCCGCGGCACACCATCCCACTATCGTGTCCCGTTAGTTTTACTATCTAAGTCCTGCAAATTCTAAAAAAACGAAAACTTGAAACGGAAAATACCGTACAAGCCGTTCACATATTATTTTTTATATTTTCTATTTTTAATCATAAGCCAAACAACTATCCCGAAAACTAAGAATGCAGCGATTGTATACCAAATCGATACAAAATTAATATTAATATCCCCATCCCCCTCATACAATCGATAGCCATAGGTGAGAAAATAATGCCTATACGGTTGCTGTTTTGAACTATCGTATCCCGTTAGTTTAACAAAAAAATAAGTGTTAATTTCGACTCTTCTCGGTGTTCTTTTCTACCTTATTGGCTAAAAGACTTATCTCATTTCTAAGCGATTGTACTTCATCTTTAACCTCACGAACAAACCTTATTAAGGTGTAACCAATTATACTTAGTATGAGACCTAATATCGGAAATATAACTCTTTTCGTAGTAATCGACATAAACACGCTATCTGGAGTATCAGATGAAAATGATTTGGGAAAGTATTGCCATAACCCAAGACCAATCAACAAAATCCCTGCGACAATCATTAAATACGAAAATGTTTTAGTCATATTGAAATACAATTAAGGCATACCTCCATAACATAATCTAAGCCTTTATTCTCCAGTATCAACTTTATTTTCAGTATACTTTATTTTCTTTCAACACTCACTTGAAACAACGTTTTAACCTGCAACATCTTTACGCTAAACGGCCCGTTAGTGTAATGAAGCAGCCGATCATTATGGGCGGCTGCTTCCGTGTTTTTATTGAAGTTCTTTACAAAGAAACTTAAGAACTCTTTCGCATCTCGAATGACATCATTATTTTGAATCCCTGTCAGATTAACTGACTCCTTTAATTTTTGATCTATATCCTGAAGTATTTCTTCATCTTTTCTATGGTCGAGTAAAATACACCAAGAGGTTGCTAATTCAGTCCAGTCCCGTCCTTTAAAATTCATCAGTTTCCTTCCTTATCAGTGAACTATCGTTCCCCGATAGTGCAATGTATTCTTCCGTCATAGTGCTGTGTCGTGCATAGACATATCAACGATTTCTTAAATCAAAAGCTTCTTCTAGTGCCGCCGTATCTTCAAAGAATTGAAAAAACGTTATCTTCTCTTGCTTAAAGCACCTGTTCGAGCAGCTCCCGCAGCTTGCGGATTCACAAAATCCAGAGGCGCTCGAGCCTTATTTGCAATGGTCATCTATGCTTCCGATTACTTGTCGCGTTATGGGATAGGCATCGCAAAACTTTTGGTCTTAGACGGAGATGGTGCTAGTTGTAGGTGATAGCATATCAAAATCGGTAGCCTGTTCCGTAATTTATAATAGCGAGGTTACGAACTTCACCTCCGGAAAGCGGCTATCCGGTCCTTTCATTAAGATTCCGCCTTGATTTTTTAAATACATATCGAAGAAATCCAGCATATGGGCATTGATAACGGAGTTCGCTCTTTCGGGCGCAATCTTTCCTGTAATGCCCAGCATTTTGAAAATTGGAGAAATGAACTGTACGTCGGCAAAATTCAAATGCTCCGTATTTTCGATATAGAGGACTTGTCCCCCTTCGTCGACCGTTTCGCGCATCCGTTCAAGCTCCAACTTTTTATCTTCCGTTACTTGATCCTCCCACTCTCTTGTTGATCCCATACGGTTAAGCTCTGCATCCGTGTAGACCCGGTTATCCATCACCATTTTTAATTTTTCGAAATAGCTTTCCGAGTTGATGAACAAAAACGGCTTTCGCAGACCCTCTCTGTCATGCAGTCGATAAAGCCCTCCATCTAAGTCTATTCCAACCGCGATTCGCGGATCGTAAGAAGCGTCATAGGCCGTCGCTCCGCCAATGGAATGACCGAACACCCCGACATGACCGAGATCAATCCTCCCTTTTAGATGACTTGGAATCTGCCCCGATTGGATGAGCTCGAATTGGTCCAGGGCAAACGCCACATCGCCGGTTAAAACTTTTCCTAACTTGTCGCGATTTCCTCTACTCGTCCGGTAATCATGGTCGGGCGAGAATAAATCGTTAGTTGTGCTGGTCGTGATTCGACCGTCCGGAAACTCGGTTGCAAATGTATTGTAGGTGTGGTCGATCACTGCCACGATATATCCGTGACTCGCGAGATTTTCGGCTTGCGACGTGTGGAGGAACCTGGAAGAGCCGTTGCCGGGATTCGCAAGGATCAGCGGGTATGAAGTCTGTGCCGAAGAGACTTCGGCCCCCGAATAAGCATGACTGGATACGTACTTCAGGTGTTGAAAAGTAAACCCGGGAAGGCCATAGTCCGCGGCCATATAACGTAAAATCCGGGTATCGGGAATAACGGGAGCGTGCTTGCCGGTGCCAGCTTGAACCGGGTACCATACTTGAACCATCAATTCTCTCTTGCCATCTCTGGCTTCGTCGAAAATCTCTTCCCTTTTTGTATCCACGAAATGAAAAGTTTGCGTTCCCACCTTAAATTCGCCTGTCGGTTCAGGTAGTTTAAATACAGGAAAAGCATACAGGAGACCCGCTGTTACGACCAGCATTATCGCTATAGCGGTATTAGCTGAACCCAACATGAATCGCGGGATTTTTTTTGGGCCGTTTTTTTTAAAATAGCTATAACCTGAAATGGCTAAAAAAATGATCGTTATGCAATATGGGAAAAATAGCTGAACTCTGTATCCTTCCACCGTCCAATGAATGACCAGTAAAAGTGTGGCGATCCCGCTTGCAACGAATACTGGAATTCTACGCAGTCCTATTTTTAATAGGACTGTTAATGCAAACAAGCCGATGTTTGACAAAAAAAGCAAAAGTTCAAACAGCCTCATCTCGATTCCCCTTTTAAAAAATTTCTATTTTCGTTTGTTCCAATATTATCCTGCCAGGCTCCAGGCAACGAAAAGTCTGGGTCTGAAAACATCTTCTTTACTAATGGATACACATCCTTAACAGACATTACTTTATCATCACCAATAAACACGGTTTCTTTTAGTTCCTCAAAAACAATTAGTCTCGTGTTCTTTCGCTTCCTTCCATTTTAGGCGAATCTTCGTGCCTGACCATATATATAAATGGTTCCCCCAGTAGTAGATTACTTCAAATAACCACTCTCAATTTCTAAGCACTCGGTTAAAGCAGGCGATATCCTTTCTTCAGGCAAATGCTTCTCTTAGGAGGTTCCTAGGACATTATATTTCATTTACTTTTATCCAAAAAGTGTAACTTTTGATGTCATCTTTTCATGTTTTCGATTTGGTCATTTCCACGCTAAACTGCCCGTTAGCTTAATGAAGCATCGTCAGTCTAAAACTTTATTTGCCTAGTCTAACGCTTTATTTTTCAGTCTAGAACTTTATTTTCTTCTGACACGAGATAACTTAAAAGGCAGCTCGTTCCTTATACAAAGTAGAGCTGCTTTTACTTATACATTTTTATAAGCTGCTTGATAAAGGAACGTGTATGTGTCAGACGAATTTAGGTTGTCATAGTAATGTTGTAGAAGTGTTTAAATAACCCATTCCGACAACTCCACGCAATCCTCAGATGAGCCAGTAAGTTACCCCCATTTTCTCATTTTTTTCACCAAATCACTTCAAACAGACACCACTCTAGTGATGATTAGCCAACTCGCGATTAATGACTCAACTCTTCTTCAGTTTAAAATCTATATAATCAATAATTTCTTTTTGGTCTTGTTGTTTTAAATTTCTATATATACTCAGTAAGTTAACTTCATCATTTTTCAAGGCATTGAACAAAATCCAATGTATATCAGCACGAAAATTAGTGTATATAGCCATGATAGTTTCTGTTGAGGGATAATATTTATCCTGCTCAATTCCACTCAAAGTTCCCTGATACACACCTATAATTATTAACTTGGTTAAGTTCATTGATCTTTCTAATTCTTTTTACACGCTCTAATATTGTCTTCATAACCCCCAGATAATAATAAAGTCCCGATGTTCACAGAACATCGAGACTTCTTTAGTTATTCAGTTAACAACTATAATGTCCGGTTAACAACTTTATTGTCATCGAACACACCTTGACTCTTAACCCTAACTCCCTACTCCACCGTAACACTCTTAGCCAAATTCCGCGGTTTATCCACATCATGCTCCAAAGCAAGCGAAGCATAATAGGAGATCAGCTGCAGCGGTATAACCGACAATGCTGGTGACAAGAGCGGCAGCGTCTTCGGAATAGCGAATAGCTCGTCGACGGATTTCATGACTTCGTCTTCTGTGCCTACGTTTGCGATACCAAGGACATGTGCGCCGCGCGCTTTAACTTCCTTGATGTTGCTAAGCGTCTTCTCGTATAGCTCCTCCTGCGTTACAAGAGCGATAACGGGAATGCCCTCCTCGATAAGCGCCAATGTACCGTGCTTCAGCTCTCCAGCCGCATAAGCCTCGGAGTGAATATACGAAATTTCCTTCAGCTTCAGCGAGCCTTCTTGTGCGACAGCGTAGTCTACGCCGCGGCCGATGAAGAACAGGTGCTTATGGTGCGAGATCGATTCAGCAACCTGCTTAAGCACGATCGCTTGCTCTAGAATACTCTCAACCTGTGCAGGCAGCTCATGCATAGCATCGATGACTTCGGCAATATAAGAAGCCTCTTTCGTCTCAAGCGTGCCAGCCAGGTGCAAGCCAAATAGATAAAATGCGATTAGCTGCGAAGTGTATGCTTTTGTCGAAGCAACCGCAATTTCAAGACCTGCCCATGTAATAAGCACATGATCCGCTTCACGAGCTACCGAGCTGCCGACTACGTTCGTGATGGCAAGCACGCGAGCGCCGTTGCGCTGTGCTTCACGTAGAGCTGCCAGCGTATCAGCCGTTTCACCTGATTGGCTTACAACGATGACTAGCGTATCCGGCGTCACGATTGGCGAGCGGTAACGGTATTCGGATGCAACATCCGTCTCTACCGGGATGCGTGCAAGCGACTCAATGACCGATTTGCCGACAAGACCTGCATGGTAAGCTGTTCCACATGCCACGATCTGTACTTTGCGAATCGATTTAATATATTCAGCTGACATTCCCAGCTCTTTAAGTTCAACAGATTTGCCGTCTTCGGAAATACGGCTCATCATCGTATCGCGATACGCTTTTGGCTGCTCATGAATTTCCTTCAGCATGAAGTGATCAAATCCGGCTTTCTCCGCCGTTACTAGATCCCAATCGACATGAAATATTTCCTTGGAAATAGTTTCGCCTTCAGTCGTCATCACTTCGACAGCATCGCGTGTCAGAATCGCCATTTCGCCGTCGTTCAAAATGTATACGTTGCGAGTATGCTCCAAAATTGCCGGAATATCCGAGCCAATGAAGTTTTCGCCTTCACCTACGCCGATTACGAGCGGGCTTGCAAAGCGAACAGCTACAAGGCGTTCTGGTTCGAACTCCGTCAATACGCCAAGCGCGAACGCACCACGCATACGCTTAACCGCGCGTTGAACGGCTTCCACGATATTGCCGTTATATTCATCAGCAACCAGATGGGAAATGACTTCCGTATCCGTTTCCGATACGAAAACATGACCCTTTTGCATTAATTCTTCCTTCAAATTCAAATAGTTCTCAATGATACCGTTATGAACAACGGAAAATTTCGCCGTGTTGTCCGTATGCGGATGCGAGTTCACATCAGATGGTTTACCGTGAGTTGCCCAGCGAGTATGGCCAATTCCGACAGAGCCTTCAAGCGGCTCCTCGCGCAGCAAGCCTTCAAGATTCGCCAAACGACCTTTGGACTTCGTAATTTCTAACCCGTTTTTCGTGAAGACAGCGATACCGGCGGAATCATAACCCCGGTACTCCAGCTTCTTCAATCCTTCGAGCAAAATGTCCTGAGAGTCGCGTTTACCAATATATCCTACAATTCCACACATAATTTAATAGGCCTCCGATAAGGTTATTTTCCCGTCCTTGTCGGATGCCTGCCAATGCGTGGCACAGGCAATATGAAGTTGTCACAGATTAGTCCCAATATTGCGGAAAATGTAACCCCTCTGCCCGTGCCCACCCCACTGGTGGCATCTTGGACATACGGGAGTAATCGATAATTGCATGAAAAAACAAGCAGCCTGCTGCACGATTGTATGACCGGTCGCCCGGCCGTTTTACGTAACAGCTTTCGGTTGGCTTGCAAATACCGGAAGGTCCCCGCCGAATGTTTCGAACACCTTCACCTCGTCAGCTTCCCGTATGAACACCCGCTTCAAGCTCATCTTCCCAGCCTTACAACAGATCATTCATCACGCAAGCTCTGGCGCTTAACTTGCTTAAATAACCTCTATCCTCGCTTTCCTTCTAGAATCATACTACCTATCATATTCATTTTCTGGCGGTCGTGCAACCATTCCATGAAAATAACGATACCTTTTTTCCAAAAAAGTGCAGCGAAAGCCTGTCAGCAACAAGATCCGACAAGCTTTCGACACCATTTTCGTATAATTAACCTAGTTCACTTTTAACGACATCAGCAATTTGCGCAACGTAAGCCTCGACCTGATCCTTCTCTGGCCCTTCCGCCATCACGCGGATCAAGGATTCTGTACCCGATGGACGAACAAGCACGCGGCCGTTATCGCCCAGCTCAAGCTCCACGCGCTTAACCGCTTCTTCGATAGCGGCATTGCCTTGGTATAAGCTTTTATCCGCGACACGAACGTTAACGAGCTTTTGCGGATATTTGCGCATAAGTCCTTTAAGCTCGCTTATTTTTTTGCCAGAAGCTGCTAGTGTATCAACAAGCTGCAGCGCAGTCAGAATACCGTCGCCCGTCGTAATATGATCAAGGAAAATAACGTGGCCGGATTGCTCTCCGCCTAGGTTGAAGCCGCCGCGGCGCATTTCTTCCATCACGTAGCGGTCGCCTACTGCCGTCTGTGCGGTTTTCAGACCGATACGCTCCGCGCCTTTAAAGAATCCAATATTAGCCATAACAGTCGTTACGATTGTATCTTCCTTTAGCTTGCCGGCCCGCTTCATCGCATCGCCAATAATGCACAAAATAAAGTCGCCGTCTACCTCTTCGCCTTTCTCGTCAATCGCGATCAAACGATCGGCATCCCCGTCAAAAGAAAGCCCAATATCCGCACCATGCTGGAGTACCTGCTCGCGCAAATATTCTGGATGCGTCGAACCGACGCCTGCGTTAATATTCAGTCCATCCGGCTCTGCGCCTACCGTAATAATTTCCGCACCAAGCTCGCGGAATACGGAAGGAGCCAGCTCATATGCGGAGCCGTTCGCGCAGTCGAGTACGATTTTCATGCCGCTGAAATCGCCGTTGATCGTTGTTTTCAAATAATCCAAATAACGCTGCTTAGCACCTTTATCGCTTGATACCGCTCCGATATCGCCACCCTCAGGGCGTGGCAACTCATCTGTAAGTGCATCAATCAATTGTTCGATTTCGAGCTCGGTATCATCCGATAACTTAAAGCCGTCGCCAGCGAAAAATTTAATGCCATTATCCTCTACAGGATTATGCGATGCGGAAATCATAACGCCCGCGTCCGCGTTTAATTCACGTGTAATGTAAGCAACTGCAGGCGTAGAAACGACGCCAAGACGCACAACGCTTGCACCAATCGACAATAATCCCGCTATTAGCGCAGATTCCAGCATCGGGCCGGAGATGCGTGTATCCAAGCCGATTACGACCTTAGGCTTCTTAGCCTTCCGTGTCAAAACATAGCCGCCACAGCGACCGATCTTGTAAGCCAGTTCTGGTGTAAGCTCGCGATTGGCTACGCCCCGCACACCATCAGTACCGAAATATTTCCCCATAGTTAAAATGCTCCTTTGTCATATACTGCGTTCTTTATCATTTGCTCATTATGCTTGATTGTCTAAGGATTCGTATTTGTGCTGTCTCCTGCGTTTCCGCTGCCATTGCCGTTCTCCTCACCGGTATCTGGCGGCGGAGGCGTAGAGGCTGGAGGCTCCTCTGTTGGAGTGCCTCCAACTTCCTCAGAGTTGTCTTGCTCTGACCCTGTAGCTTCATCGTCGATAATTTCGATGGACACGGTCAGTGTCTGCCCTTCAGCAAGAACCGTCGATACATAGGCTGGCACATCGACCTGAAGCGTTACGACATGCAAGCCTGGCGTCAGCCCCTCCGTATTTGCAATAATCGTAATGGCCTCTGCCTTAAGCGAGGACAGCACCGATTCTGCTCCGTTGACGGTCAAATCAAATTTGCCGTCCGCCGGCGTACGAATGATGGCAGATGTACCGCTTGCCAGCCCCTCAATCTTGACAGGCAATCCTGTAAAGGTTCGCGTAATATTTGGCGCTACAACAACTTCAAGCGTTACTTCGCCTGGGTCAATGGATTTAATGCCATCGACTGGCTCCGTCTTCACCTGTAAGCTGCCTGATTGCTTCACCTTCGATAGGTCGAGCACGACGCCATCATAAACCTTCAGCTCATCTAACGCCTTCTGTTCCCCGAACACAGTCACCTGATCAATCGCCGGCTTAACGGAAACTAGACTTAGCCCCTCAGGCAATGTGCCGGTATAGCGTACTTGTAAAGGCAGTTTTTTGAAAGGCGGCGTCACCTTCACCTCGACATGCACCGTTTCTGGAGAAATGATTGCATTCGTCATTTCTATGCCGTCTGTATCATATACGAGAACTTTAGCTTTTTTGTTCACAACTGTTTTATCAGCGCCCTCGATATTAACCTCCGTCGTTACCAGCCCAACTCTGCTCATATCATCTTTAGGCAGCGTAACCTGAACGGCTTGCGTTGGCCCTACAATCGTAGATGCTCCCTCTACATATCCATCAGCAGGGTTACCCTCGGTAACGACCTGAAGCTCGAATGGGTTCGTCAATATCTCCTCGATTTGCACGGTAACGGTACGCGGCGACATATCGACGAGCTGAATCCCTTTAGGCAAGCTCACGGTCAAGGGCAGCTCCTGTATGCCTGCTTTCGTCCCTTTCAAGTCAACCTTCACAACATAATCATCCAGTGAGGAATTTTTGAGCAGATCGGATAGCCGGCCCTGCACGTTAAGCCTTACAACAGTTGGTTCCATGGCAGTAAGCACATACTTGTCAGCATCCAAGCCCTCTGGGGTAATAACGGATGCCTCTATCGTCTTTGTATCAAAATTCGTTGTGGTTACTGTCTGTGGCGACGTATCGGGATCAATATGTACAACCGCCCAGAGCAGCAGGCCTACTATTACGGAAATGATTTTGAGCGCGGTGGGATGACTTAGCCATTTATCCATCACGGCCTCCTTTCCGCTTCCAAAGAGACGACACCGACACGCGTTCCTTCGTGCGACCGTTCGTTTTTGGTGTCAGCTCATCGAATAGCTTGGAAATTAGAGACTCCTCGTTAATATCCCGAACGATCATGCCTCCAAGCGATAACGATACTTGTCCCGTTTCTTCCGATACGGTTACCGATATAGCATCCGTTACCTCGCTTACCCCGATAGCGGCACGGTGGCGTGTACCCAGCTCTTTGCTTATAAAAGGGTTCTCGGACAACGGCAAGTAACAGCCAGCTGCCATAATTTGCGTAGAGCGAATAATGACCGCACCATCGTGAAGTGGTGTATTCGGCGTGAAAATATTAATAAGCAGCTCCGACGTAATTTTCGATTCCATCCGGATGCCCGATTCAATCAATTCACTGAGTCCCGTACTGCGTTCGAATACGATCAGCGCTCCGATCTTGCGCTCTGCCATAAAACGGATAGCTTTAATGACACCGTCAATTTGCTCATTAACGACATCCTTGTCAAGCGAGTAGGCTCGCGCAAAAAACTTTCCGCGCCCAAGCTGCTCAAGCACACGTCTGAGCTCAGGCTGAAAAATAATGAGCACACTAACGATACCGAATGTGAACATCTGGTTCATGAGCCATTTTAACGTGTACAAATTAAACCATGTGCTCAGAGCCCATACTGCAACGAGTATGAATATCCCTTTCAACAGCTGAACCGCGCGGGTTCCGCGTACTAGCAAAATCATTTTATAAATAATAAAACTGACTATGCCAACATCGATGATGTCCTTTAACCAGTCATGCCAAGTCGAATCCGTGAAATAACTCATTTGCCAACCCCCAACAGCCGATCCCCTTATTATTGTCTATATTTGTTTTCAACTTTATTATTTTCTAGATGTGGGATTGGAAATCCTTTTTTTCAAAAAAAAATAAAAAAAGCCTCCCCACAAGAGGGAGGCGGCATCCATTAACGGGCGTTTCCGCCAAAAGTTTGCGTCACCTTATACCAGAACCAGTCGAGTGCTTGGTCAATGGTTCTGCTTTGCCCCGCAATATGACCAGTGGAAGCCAAATTCAAAGTGCCGTCGATGACGGTTACATTGCCGTCTACCTCGCCCTTTACATTAGCAATTCCGTTTTCTACCGTCAAGTTGCCCGTTAAATGAGCTCCCTCCGGCACGATTACTGTGTTTCCTTCTATAATGACCTGCTGAAGATCCTCGCCTGCTACAATAAGCTTGGTGTCCTCTTCCCACATAGTAAAGAAGCTTCCCAGCATAACGAGTACAAATACAGCTGCAGCGGTCACTCCCGGATAACGATAAATAAAGCGTACGATCCGGTTCCGCTGCTTGCTCTGTTTCTTCGGCAGCTGCTGCATAATCCGCTGCGTTAATAGCTCCGATGCCTTCTTGTCATACTCCGCGGCAGGCTTAATCGCTTCTACAGTATGGAACACCGCGGCGTCCGTCTTCTGGAGCTGTTCAAACCGACTGCGACAAGCCGGACAGGAAAGCAAATGAGATTTTAACGTAAGGATATCTTCTACGGGCAGCTCGCCGTCCAAATAGTCATGCATCCATAC
This sequence comes from Paenibacillus sp. PL91, assembly GCF_012935325.2. Lineage (GTDB taxonomy): Bacteria > Bacillota > Bacilli > Paenibacillales > Paenibacillaceae > Pristimantibacillus. Next base: position 16,441 of record NZ_JABBYG020000012.1, on the reverse strand, counting down.
GATGGCGACGTTGCAATTCATAGCAGCCAGTCCTTTCTTTCAGTTGCTCGCGCATTTAGTTCTTTTCTCGTTATTAGGATACGTAGCTAAAGAGGGGATGTTTCACTTTTTTTCGAAATCAAAAAAGTTAGGTATCAGCTCATCCTACAATTTGTGCTCAAGCTTCTTCCGAAGAAACTCCCTGCCCCGGTGAACGCGTGTCTTAATCGTCGTCACGGGCATGTCCAGCACGTCGCCAATCTCCTGCAATGAAAGATCCTGCATATAGCGAAGCGTCATTACGCTTTTGTATTTCGGGGGGAGCGATGCGATCGCTGCATGAATAATTTGCTGCGTATCCGATAGCAGCAGCTCCGATTCAGGAGTCCGATTATCGCTGGGAATCATCGAATAGCCATCCAGTCCTTCATGCTCGGATGACTCGGCGTCAAGCGAGTAGGTCGGCTTGCGCTTACGCAGCCGATCGATGCACAGATTGGTAGCGATTCTGTAGATCCATGTCGAAAATTTTAACGAATCATCATATCTATCCAGATTTTTGTACACGCGAAGAAAGGTGTCCTGAACGACATCCTCTGCCTCCTGGCGGCTGTTTAACATCCGATATGCCATATGAAAGAGCTTATCTTGATAGAGGTCTACAAGCTCAGCAAATGCCTGCTGATCGCCTTTGAGCGCGAGTCTCGCCAGGCGTGCTTCCAATACATTCACTTTAACTCCTCCAAACCTTCCGTTCGTTCGGCTGATCGCCTTGCCGTAATGCTCTGCAATCATCGTGCCTGCAGCCTTGCAATAGTGCGTTAGCGATAAAGCCGAACGTCATCATCATCGCAGATTTCATGGCGGAATCCTAATCCGCCTTCAAACTGCCTGTAATAATCCAAAACAAACTGTATGTATCCGCGGTGCCAGACTTTATAAGGCTTCCTGCGATATCAATCTCTTCAAAACGATTCCAATCGAACAAACCGTCAGCAAGCAGCGTACCGGCGGCAACGACAGAAATCGTAAAATTATGTTGGCGTAAAGGCCCATGCTTTAAGTGTTAAGCACTCTAAAAAATCGTAATCCACATGAACTGAAAAAGCAAGACAATTGAAAATAAAGGTACCAGTTTTTTCAAAATTAATTAATAAAATACGTTTATTAGACATAATCCAATTATGCCTACTGCTGCGCGAATGATCCTTTACCTATAAATTGAAGTCGAATTATTGCTGCCGACCTCCCGTTCGTACTATTTATTCTGCCCATTATAAACGTTTCACGCAGTGACAACAATCGACTTTAGGCTAGTTGACGCTTCGACTTCCGGCTAGTATCCTCTTTTTTCATGCAAAAAAGGTCTAGGAGACAAGCGCTCCCAGACCTTTCGTAATATTCCGTTCAACAATTACAAAGTATTTGTTTTCAATTTGTCCAGCACCTGATTGATGGTCGTTGTCGGGATCGCGAAGCCGATGCCCTGCGCCTCGGCATTAACCGCGGTGTTGATGCCAATGACCTCGCCATTCTCGTTAAGGAGCGGTCCGCCGGAATTCCCCGGATTGATAGACGCGTCCGTTTGCAGCAAATGCTTATATTCATGCTCGCCTTGCTCATCTGCAATGGTAATCGGACGTTCCTTCGAACTCAGCACGCCCATCGTCAGCGTTTGGTCGAAGCCATATGGATTGCCGATCGCAATAACCCAGTCGCCGATTTGGGTTTCATCAGAGCTTCCAAGCTTGAGGGATGGGAAGTCTTTGCCGTCTGGGTTATCCACCTTCAGCACCGCCAAGTCCAGCTCGTAGCTTGAGCCTAGCACCTTTGCTGTAAGCGGCTCGTCGTACCCTTGAACGGTTACTTTAACTTCCTTCGCATCTGCAATGACATGCTCGTTAGTCAAAATAAAACCGTCCTGTTCAAAGAAGAATCCGGTTCCAGAGCCTGTCAGCTGCAGCTGCGAGCTGTTTTCCTCCTGCTGCTGCCCGTCAACACCGGATTGATCATCGCCAAAAAACTGGCGGAAGCGCGGATCATCGAACATGGAGGATGAGCGGGCCGGCTCCGCGTAATTTTCAATTTTCACAACGGCTGGGCTTGCTGCTTCATAGACCGAAGCGATATCATCGCTTGTGCTTAGCGATACGGTAGATAAACCGGCATCCTTCTGGGAAGAGTTGCTTACTACGCTTGAGCCGGTGCTTTGCTCCGCCTGCCCGCTTCCGCTGAACAAATTATTTTTATCCGCCATATATGAGAACCCGCCGATGACGACCGCACCGATCAGAAACGATGCGATCAACGTTTTGGCCGAGCCTCCTGCCGAACGTTTTCTTCGCTTTCCGCCCTCTTCGGCCGGTATGCGCCTATCCATTTGGAGCCCAAGCTCCTTCTCGTAAGAGGCTCTAAGTTCATTTGTTGATTTGCTAGATTCATAGACATAAGTAGTAACGGAAGCTGGATTATGCTGATTTGACTGGTTCGATGTATGGGAATGATTTGTCGCTGTATAAGTATCGTTGTTCGCATCCGCGCGTTTGTTTTCCTCGTTCATTGCTATCATCCTCTCTAATGTAGGTGGGTGTCTTTCCTATGTACCTATCATGCAGGATGTACCTTAAACGAAACTTAAGCGGATTATAAATGAACATAAGAAAATAGAGCGAAGGTTGAAAAGCTCATGCCAATCGTCTTTATTGCAACTTGTGCAACAAAAAACGTTGCTTAGCCTATCAGAATCGGCTCTATTTTAATTAGCTGCATGAAGAGCTTTACTATTTTCGTCAAAATGGTCCTTTACAGCGTAACGCAACTTTACTTCAGCGGCGCTCATGTACCGAGTCCTCTAGCTGCCAGCATACAGGCGTTAGGTGGGTTCCTTTCTCGCATGCATCAGCCAGACATAACGGTTAAGCTGTTGAAAAGAAACCGCGAGGCCATAGACTTTGCATATCTTTTCGAGAACGTCCAGTGTCGTATAGTATTCGCTCTGCAAATCGTGAAGTAGCTTCAAATACCCTGCTTGCTCCGCATCGGATTCAAACTGCTTACGGGCATCTTCGTCCTGAAAGACAGTATCCGCGAAAATAATTTGTCCCCCCGCTTCAAGCAGCGTACTGTAGTATGCGATAGCCTGCTCCTTCTCCGCATCGGTCAAATGATGGAAGGCATATGAGCTCACGATGGTATCCAGCTTAACCGGAATGGACGGAAACTGAAGGAAGTCACCGTCTAGAAGCACCGCATCTAAGCCTCTCTTCTCAAATATCCCCCTCATCCCAGCCGATGGCTCTACAGCGTACACGCTGGCGCCCCGCTTAAGAAGCTTCTCCGTCAAATTGCCTGTTCCAGCTCCAAACTCAAGGACCATGCCCTTGGAACGCTCCGCTACAGCTTCGAGAATGGCATCATAGCCATGAAAGGCTTCCGTGTATTCCTCATCCTGCCCCTGCACCGTAAGCTCATAATGATCTGCCCAGTGGTCAAATAGATCGATAAACTCTCTCCCCATCGCCTCGCACATCCCTTCAAAGTTTAATCCCTACCAAATGCATGGAATTAAACGCGTTTACTTTCAGCATATGATGGTTGTTCAAAAACGGCGACAGGACAGCTTCTCCAAACGCAAAAAAAAGCCAGCCACGGTGTACACCATGACTGGCTTTTGCGATAGGACATGCTCTCCAAGCGGCAAGCTTGTTTGTTAGCCCGTATTCCGAAGGCCGGCAGCAATTCCGTTGATCGTGAGAAGCACCTCGCGGAGCAGCTCCGGATCATCCTCTTCATTATCACGAAGTGCGCGAAGCTCGGTTAGGAGCTGCACTTGCATGTAGCTGAGCGGATCAACGTATGGATTGCGCAGACGGATCGACTCTTGGATGACAGGAACGTTATCCAAAATTTCCGTTTGGCCAGTAATGCTTAGAATCAGTTCAGACGTCAGCTTGTATTCTTGCTCGATTTGCTCGAAAATACGATCGCGGATCGTCTTGTCGTTAATCATATCCGCATATTCCTTCGCGATGACTAGATCTGCTTTAGCTAAAGCCATTTGCAGGTTATCGATAAGCGAACGGAAGAATGGGAACTTCTCGTACATCGTACGAAGCGTTTCGAGATTGCTCTCGTTCTTATCAATATACTCCTTAAACGCGGTACCCGCAGCATACCAAGCTGGCAGCAAGTACCGGCTTTGCGTCCATGCGAACACCCAAGGAATCGCACGCAAATCCTCAAAGCGATCGCTGTTTTTGCGCTTAGACGGACGGGAACCAATGTTCAGCTCGCCAACCTCAGGCAGCGGTGTCGACTCTTTGAAATACGTCAAGAAATCCGGATCGCGGAAAATAAGATCCTGATACTTCTTAAGCGCAGTTTCGGAAATCGAACGTGCAATTTCATCCCACTCGGCTTCTGCTTGCGGAGCCTGCTCTGGATATTTCGCCAGACGAGCCGCCGTAATCAATGCCCAAGTCGCTTGCTCCAAGCTGCGGTAAGCGATACCTTGCATCGAATAACGCGAGGAAAGAACCTCGCCTTGCTCGGTAATCTTAATGCCGCCGCCTACTGTATGTGGCGGCTGTGCAAGAATACTGCGGTTAAGTGGCATTCCGCCGCGGCCAAGCGCTCCGCCGCGACCATGGAAAAATTTCAATTTCACATCATATTCTTTGCCGGCAGCGGTAATGTCATTAAGCGCAACACGAAGCTCCCAGTTCGCTGTAACCACACCGCCGTCTTTATTGCTGTCGGAGTAGCCGAGCATAATTTCGTGCATATTGCCGCGAGCTTCTACCGCTTGACGGTAAATCGGCATTTCAAACAGCTGCTTCATAATTTCAGGCGCTGCATGTAGATCGTCGATTGTTTCAAATAGCGGTACCGATTGCAGCGTACAGCGGATCGAACCATCGGCTTCCTTGCGGAATAGGCCAACTTCCTTCGCGAACACCATAACCTCAAGCATGTCGCTCGCCGCTTCAGTCATACTGATCAGGTAGCTAGAAATACAATTAACGCCAAATTCTTGCTGCGCACGGTAAATCGTATGATAGACGTTCAAGCATTCACGCGTAGATTCCGTGTAATCCAGATGGCCCGAAGTAAGCGGCCTTGGATCGTTCAGGAGGCGGTGAAGCAGGTCAGTCTTCTCTTCTTCCGAAAGCGATGCATAGTCTGCAACGACATTCATTTTCGCCAAAATTTCGGACATTGCATTCTCATGCTCTTGGCTATGCTGACGAACGTCAAGCGCCATCAGGTGGAAGCCAAACAGCTCTACCTGACGAATGAGCTTAGCCAGTGCCGTATCGGCTACATAATCTGCATAATGATGGCGCAAGCTGCGGTCGATAACTAGCAAGTCCTCACGGAGCTCCTCGGGATGGTTATAACGCATTTGCGAGCCTTTTAGCGACTCATCGCGCGTATTTGCCAGCTTCTCCAGCATAAAGCCAAGCTTGATGCGGTAAGGCTCCTTCGTATTTCTCCACAAATCGACGCATTTCAGCTCCACATGCTCGCGATCCGAACGAAGCGATTCCACTAGCTCGTCTGATACCTCAACCAGGTTTGTGCTGAAGCTGAGCAAATCCATAAGCTCGCTAAGCTTCTCTTCATACTTGCGAATAGCCAGCTGGCGGTGCAGCGTCAGCGTCTCCCAAGTTACCTTTGCCGTTACGGATGGATTACCGTCGCGGTCTCCGCCGATCCATGAGCCGAAGCGCAAGTAATCCGGCACATGCCAGTTCTCATCCGGGTAATATTTGCTCAGGCACCGCTCCAGCTCTTCATAGACGTTAGGGAGCACCTCGAACAACGTTTCATCAAAATAGTATAGGCCGTTACGCACTTCATCGATAACGGTTGGCTTGCGGTCGCGCAGCTCATCGGTCTGCCACAAAATAAGAACCTCATTCATGAGCTTCTCACGCAGCTTCTCGCGCTCGCGATACGTCAATGTCGGGTTATCAAGCTCCATCACATCAACGGCGATCCGTTTATGAATATCAAGCACCGCGCGACGAGTCGCCTCAGTCGGGTGTGCAGTCATGACGAGCTCAAGCGAAATATTGCTCAAAATATCTTGAACATCCTCGATCGCGATGTCGCGTTCCTTCAAGTCCTGTACAGCGCTCTCGATGGAGCCGCGTTGCACCGTTTCGCCGGCAGAAACCTCATAGTCGCGTTTCCGTCTAATCCGGTGATTTTGCTCGGCAATATTAACGAGCTGAAAGTAAATTGCAAACGCCCTGATCACTTGATGACGAATTTCAGGGTTTAGAGAAGATACGTTTTCTTTGAATTGATCGAATAACTCCGGTACAAATTCAGCGCGGAGCGCTTTACTTTGCTCCCGAATCCGTTCCACGATATCAAGCAGCTCGCGGCCGCCTTGATGAACGAGAACCTCGCCGAGAATGTTGCCTAGAAAGCGGACATCGCGTCGCAGCAAATTGTTTGCCTGCTGCCGGTTTGTCGTCAAAGTAGATGCAGATTGATCCGACATACTGTTCCTCCTAAATTTTTGCGAAGCAAAGATCGCTCCGTAAGCATTTACTTGTTTTGCGAAGCGAAAATCGCTTCGGAAGCTTGCAAGTACAACATGAACGTTTTTTTGACTTCTACCATCATACTACAAAATCCTACAGGGATGAAGCCCTAAAGCCAATCCTCACAAAATCGGAGCGGCACCATCCTTACGGGGAGCACGCTTATTTTAAAAACCGGTTCATACGGTAAATTATCCCTATCTGCTTTTGATGAAACAGCTTTTGAAAAAAAGACCGCAATCGCCTCTCTCTGAGAAACGTTGCGGTCTTTGCGCTGCCTTATTACGCCATCAATTGAATGAGCTTAGCTAGCATTTTTGCTGCTTCCTCACGGGTCGCGAAATCTTTTGGCGCAAAATAGCTGCCTTCCTTGCTCGCAAAAGTTTTGCCATTAATAATTCCTGCTTGCTGCACGGCAGCTGCCGCTTCCTTCGCATAGCCGCTGATGGATGAATCGTCTGCAAACGTGAGGGCATTTGCATTCGCAGGCAAGCTGTAATTCATGAAGGCTGCAAATCTTGCGATCATAGCAACCATCTGCTCACGGCTGATGTTAGCCTTAGGTTCAAACTTCCCGCCGCCAATTCCTCCGGCAATGCCTTTCTCAGAAGCCCATTCTGCTGATGCTGCATAGTAATCGGATGCCTTCACGTCCTTAAAGCTCGTCGACTTATAGCTGTCAAGCTGAACGCCTGCAATCCGGGCCAAGATAAGCGTGAAATCCGCCCGCGTCATAGTGGCCTTCGGCGCGAATTTGTTCCCGCCCAAGCCATCGATAATCTTTCTAGCAGACAAGTACACGATGGAATCCTTCGCGAAGCTTGCCGCTGTATCATTGAAGTTCACTTGACTGTAGCCAACCGCGTAAGTGGAGAAATGGCTGACCGTGAAATACAATTGGCCTGTTTGCGCATCGTACACGCTGTTAGGCACAACAATTAGCTCTCCATCGTTTGCAATATAGTAAATGACAACGGCATGGCTGTCTTCACTCGCTTGCGGCACATAAGGAATGCTAATACGGGCATTTCCGCCGTTCAAGTCGTGAATCGCTGTTTTGCCTGCCACTACATTAATATCATACACCGGACGGCTGCCGACAGCCGCCTGATTGCTTTCGGATAGCTTTGTCTTATCGGTTTTATTGACCGATACGGTAAGCTCCGTATTCCCAGCTGCCGATGTCAACGTCCCAATGGACTTCTTATCAAAGGATATAACCCCAAGCCCGACATTCAAGTCCAAAGACTGAAGACTGTTGATTGCAGCTGTGCAATGGTCTCCTTCTCGAAGAGAATCGTCGCGGACTCCAAATTATTCGGAGCTACCTTAAATTCAATCGTTCCTGGTTTGCCGTTTGCCGCTTTATCAAGCGCGGCTAGTGTCGCAGCCAATTGGCTTGAGGTGACAGTAGCGGTAGTCTTGCCTCCACTATCCGTAACGGGTGTAAGTACGGTTACCGCTTTCCCAGTATCGCCATTTACTGATGTTCCTGGGGTCTCAGGCGTTGGCTTAGGTGTCGGAGAAGGCGTCGGTGTAGGCGTACTTGATCCGCCTTCCTCTCCATTTCCAGCAGCAGCAACCGTTACTACCGTTTCTGCCGAACCGTAGCCGTCTGCACTCAGCGCAGTAATGACCGCTGTGCCTTCCGCTACTGCTTTCACGTTGCCGTTATCATCCACTGTCGCTACCTTATTATTGGAGGATGACCAAAAGATTGTTGCAGCACTTCCGCCAGCAGGCTCGGCGGTTGCGTTCAGCTTGGATGCCGCATCTCCAACCTTCAAGGAAAGGGAACTTTTATCCATGGTTACTTTCGTTACATCCAGTTGATACACGCCCACCTTGCCGCCAACCTCGTAGGCTACGAGCAGCAACGGCTTTCCTGTCGGGCTAATATTAGCCGGAATGAATTCCAAGCCTTCTGGACCGGTATCCGTATTCAGGTTGTCCTTCCCTTGATCGTCCTTGAATACGCGTGTATTCGTATAGTTCGCAAACGTTGCATGGGCAGGATCAGTCACATCGTAGGTCATGAAGCCGCCAATCCGCTCAAGTCCAACGAACGCAAATACTTTGTTGCCCACTTTTCCGGTTTTAATATCTTCCGGCTCAGGGCCTTTCTTGCCGCTGCGATCATCTAATGCCGTCTTGCTGTTGCTAGTGTTGAAATAGGCTGGCAGTCTCGCCGCTGTAATCTTTTCGAATTCATTGCCGCTGTCATAAACCTGCTGCATCGAGCTCGCGTTCCAGATGGAGAAGGAACGGCCGCCATACATATAGATGCTGTCATTGCCCATATCGCTGGCTACTTCTATGCCATCATAGGCGGTCTTGCCATCCAAAAATTTCGCTGCCTCCGAATTCGGATCAAGCTTTCCTTTTAAGGCGCCAATCGTGCTTCCGTTTGTACGGTTAGGCCACTCCGTTACATCGCCTTCATTAGCGGTAAACAGGTACGTCTGCCCGTTAATGGTGTGTGTTGCGATACCGTCAGGCATATACATCCCTTTAAACGGCACATTCTCCTGCTTAATCGCACCGTCCTTTTGAAGGTCGAGGGCATTGCGGGCTGCGTTGTAATCTTTGAGACCCAGCGCCTTAACGGCAGTCACTTTACTCGTCGCGATGTCAATGACCGCAATCGCGTTATTTTCCTGCAAGGACACATAAGCCGTCTTGTTGTCCTCGGAAAGGCTGATATACTCAGGCTCTAGATCCAATACAGCATCGGCTTTCGTGCCGCTGGATTTGATTTTGCCATCTACAGGATCGGCCTGTCCCCGGATGTGCACACCATCCTCAATGACGGACGGGTCATCGAATAGAACTTGCTTAACGGTTTTGTCCGCCGTGTTGACGATCGTTACGCTGCCCTTTGGATCTGCTGCGCCAGAGCGCGGCTCCGCCTCATCGGCGGTAAGAATATATTTGCCGTCAGGTGTCGACTTAATCATATCCGGCTGTACGCCTGCTGCATATGAAGCAACCAAATTGCCATCATAATCGAGCACGAGTATTTTACCCGGCTTCATGGCATCCGCTTCTTGTACCGATACGGATACATGCTTTGTCGTCGTATTGATATCTACGCTCGTCAAGTCACCATACACAAAGCCTTCCGTCTCTGCCAGTGGTTTAACGAGTACGGTCTTCTCCTTGCTCAGTGTCCCGCTTCCGCTTCCCAAGCTTACGATATCGAGGCTTGGCGGATTGCCAGAGCCGTTAACCAAATAAAATTTGCCATTGTCTTTGTTGAATTTGACGATCTCGGCAACTCCGCCGTCCTTATTGGACAGGCCAATCGAATATTCTCCGATTTTCGAAATATTGAGCGTATCATTTTCAGCAGCTTGGATCGTAAGATTGAAGGACTTGTCCGCTTTAACAGGCGTTCCTGCTGTGCTGTCCGTTACCGTAATGGTAACAGCCGCACCTGATACAGCTGTAGTTGGCGTACCCGTAAGCACTCCATTTGACGCTAGGCTAAGCCCGTCAGGTAAGCCGGATGCTGTGAAGGAGTACGGCGCTGTTCCGCCAGAAGCCTCAAATGCAATGTTATAGGCAGAGTCGATATATCCTGCGGGGAGACTCTCCGTAGTTATTGTTAGTGGCTGGACTTCGCCTGGTCCCCAAGCACCGTCAGACCCGCTGCGTGGTGCTGCTGCAAGCAAGGCATCTCCAGTAGCCACCTCATAGTCAACTTGTTTAAAATCTGATTTGTTCATATCGGTATCCGTAAAATTGCTTCGGCGAATGGCCTTTTTCTTTGATGTTCCTTCTGCCGAGCCTGATGGATAAGCAGTTTCAAAACCGTCAATATCGCTTCCGTCATCATTGCTTCCTGTTCCAACCATATCGACGTAGCCAACCGGCTTTGTCACAAAAGGATTCACATCAGTCAGAAGTGTCTGATTGCTCATCAAAGCAACTTTCAACCCTTTGTTATTAACGGGACGCTCCCATGACTGGTCGCCGTTTGCAGAAAGATTCACCTTCGGGCTTGTCGCCCCTGTTGAGGCACCTTTAATTAGAAAAGAAGAATGCGCTTTAATTGTACCTGTGAGATCAAGCTTTTCCCATGGAAGGGTTGGACCTGTCTTAGCGTTGGAGCCCCGATCCGCGTATTGCAGCGACCACCCTGAAAGATCAATATCATTATTCGTGGGATTATAAAGCTCAATAAAGCCGTGGGAGAGAAGAATCGAAGGATCCGTGGTCAAGCCCCCGCCATAAACTTGATTAATAATGACATGGGGGACGGTAACATCATAGGTGTTGTCTACTGTATAAGGCGTTCCTGATAGCGGCAAGTCAGCTGCCATAACAGGTCCGGCGGACAGCATCATGCTCGCTGTAATTTCCGCTGCCAACAATAGCGAAAACAATCGTTTACTATAAATCCTCAAGACAAGCTCACTCTCCTATATGGTTGAAGTTAAAGCTTATAGTAGAGGATGAATATTTTGTGATGATTAATTTTCCATTAAGCTTTGGTAAATGAACTGCGCCTACCCAATACGAACTTATAAACATCTCTTCCTATTAAAATGCTTATTTCACAGCCTTTTCGAATGTAATTAAATTATTAATTCATCCCTGGCTCCACGCCTTCATCGTCAAAATATCAGTTGGATGTAACTAAAAGGAAAACCTCCATCTAATTCACTCAGGAAAGGGGATTATGACCACTTAACTGGAAAATCTCCCGTTAGTCGTAGCACATTCATCCCATTTAGGGTCGAAACAAATTTTTAACGGGAGAAAATCCTTCTATTCCTCATTTCCGCCCAATTAAGCTTAATATAACTGGAGCTTTTCCCGCTAATTCAGCTTTACAGTGTTTACCTCAGCTTATCCTCCTCGCTAGCTTCAATTGTTTTTCAATATTCACAAACGATCTGCTTACTAATATGGGCAGTAACTATTTCCGGCCAACAGAAGCACCTATTCATAAGTAGCCCGCTCGAAAAATAACTCCCACTCCGATCGACATAAAAAAATCCAATTGATCAAATCCGAAATAACATCGCTCCATACAACACTACGGATTCCGATTGCTAATTCACATTTCCCTGCTAAAAAAGACAACAAAAAAAGCCTTGCTGCGCAAGGCTTTCGGGTTTAAATAGTTGGAGCGGGTGATGGGAATCGAACCCACGCTATTAGCTTGGAAGGCTAAAGTTCTACCATTGAACTACACCCGCAAATAAATAATGAAAGATGGTCGGGACGACACGATTTGAACATGCGACCCCCTGGTCCCAAACCAGGTGCTCTACCAAGCTGAGCTACGTCCCGAAGTGTAAATAAAGTGCATCTAATGAAGTGTTAATGGCGTGCCCTAAGAGATTCGAACTCCTGGCCTTTTGATTCGTAGTCAAACGCTCTATCCAGCTGAGCTAAGGGCACACACTATGGAGCGGAAGACGGGAATCGAACCCGCGACCCTCGCCTTGGCAAGGCGATGCTCTACCGCTGAGCCACTTCCGCACGTTATTTTTGTCAGCCGTTCGTGATGTTTATCATCGCGGCGACAAGTAATAATATATCACCTCTGAAAACAAAATGCAACTGTTTTTATAAAAAAGTTTTAAATTATTTTTCCACACTCAAATTTCCCGCTCTTTGATTACCAAAAAACGTTGATTTGACGCGGTTATTTCGCATTATTAATACTATGCAGCAGTTCATCCATAAAGTCGGCTTTTTAAAAATTCGTATTGAACTTCGGCTTACATCAACACCCGTTAGTTATTTCTTATAAAAAACCGCAGTCCCTAAGGAATGCGGTTTATGCACTACAAGAATAACGTTCTATGCACCAGCAGCCGTTAACGTCTTCTCTTGCATAATACGGCTGTTTATAGCTACTTTATCAGCAGCCGGCTGGCCAGCAAGCGCATAAGGCAAGCATAGAGGAACGCCAGTACGCGGATCAGGGACGATGTCTGCCTCAATATTAAATACTTCACGCATAATACCAGGGGTCATAACTTCAGCAGGCGTACCTTCGCCAACTACGACACCTGTTTTAATTGCGATCATATGATGAGCATAGCGCGTAGCATGATTCAAATCATGGACCACCATAACAACTGTACGGTTACTGGCAGCGTTCAGCTTTTGGAGCAGATGAAGAACTTCCAGCTGATGCGCCATATCGAGGAAAGTAGTTGGCTCATCAAGAAACAGAATGTCGGTCTCCTGCGCGAGCGCCATTGCGATCCATGCGCGCTGACGCTGTCCACCGGACAAATGATCGACCGGACGATCGCCAAAATCAGTCATGCCTGTCGCTTCGATCGCCCATTGCACGATACTGCGGTCTTCCTTGCTCATCGACCCGAAGCCCTTCTGGTAAGGGAAACGTCCGTATGATACAAGCTCGGCAACCGTTAGTCCATCAGGCGCGGTCGGATTTTGCGGCAAAATAGCCAGCTGCTTCGCTACTTCCTTCGTCGATTGCTTGTGAATGGATTTGCCGTCCAGAAGAACACTGCCCTCAGATGGGTTCATAATACGAGCCATTGTTTTCAAAATAGTGGACTTGCCGGAGCCATTCGCTCCTACTAGCGCCGTAATTTTCCCTTGAGGTATCGCAATGTTTAAGTTTTGGACGATAAGACGGTCATCATAAGCAATATTAAGGCCAGAAGTTGTTAGACGAATCATTGGACAAACACGCTCCTTCCGCTGCCGAGGCAGACACTTTCTATAATGTATGTTGTTTTTCGTTCAATAACGAAAATTGATAACGATTATCATTGACGTTTTAATGATAATGTTTCTCACGCGAAAAGTCAATCATAATCTCGATCCTACCCTTCAACAATAAGAGGGCCAACCTGCAAGCAGGTTGGCCCTCTTCAAGCTATGACAATAAAGCAAGAAGCACGCGATATATCCGGCCAAGATGCCTGGATTTCCACTGCGCCTAGCTCATAGACAGCTTTAGGCATGCCGTATACGATGGGGGTTTTTCGTCCTGTCCGATTGTTCGGGAGCTTTTGCTTCGCATGGAAAGCAAGCCACGTGCGCCATCCTTCCCCATTCCTGTCAAAATAATGCCTATAGCGCGGTCACCCGCCGCCTTGGATGCTGACTCAAACAATACATCAACTGATGGGCAATGCCCGTTTACCTTCTCCCCGCTTCGGCATTCCAGCTTAAAGCGATATCCTGCCTTTACGAGTGAGATATGCTTGTCGCCCAATGCAATTAGAACGGTACCCTCTTGTACAAAATCGCTATCTTCAGCTTCCTTCACCCGCATTGCGCAGGATGCGTTTAAGCGTTCCGCGAACATACGCGAGAAAATGGGCGGAATGTGCTGCACGACCACAATTCCTGGCGCATTTGCCGGCAATCCCTTCAGCAAGGTATGCATGGTCTCCGTGCCTCCGGTGGAAGCGCCAACCACAATAATGTGATTTCTTTTTTTTATAGACGGCTGCAGCCTTGTTTCACTAATCTTCTCAGATCGTTCTTTCTGTATGATCTTCGCCTTAGAAGCTCCTTTGATGATGCGAATCAGCTCTAACAGAAACATCTCAACGCGCTAAGGAGTTGCTATATCAGGCTTCGCTACAAAATCTACGGCGCCTGCCCTTAAATCCTGCTAAGCGATCGCGAGTTCGGTAAATATTAAAAGTGATTGCCAATCATATCCTTCGTTTCCTTTGCCGCATAAGCTGAGCGCGCCGCCAGATTGCGCACTTCCTCTGCAACAACGGCGAAGCCTCTGACATGCTGTCCAGCTCTAGCGGCCTCGACAGCCGCATTCAACGCCAATATATTCGTCTGAAACGCGATTTCATCAATAACCTTAATAATTTTTGAAATGCTGCCAGAAGACGTATTAATCTCCTCCATTGCATTCAGCATTTCTTTCATCCGATCATTGCCCTGCTGTGCATTTATTCTCGCTTGATCAGCGAGCGCATTTGCCTGGACTGCGTTCTCCGCATTTAATCTTGTCTGCGCTGCTATCTCTTCAAGCGAGGCAGTCAGCTGTTCCACAGAGCTTGCTTGCTCAGAAGCCCCTTGCGACAATACAATGCTTGATTCCGATACTTGTCTTGCACCTGTAGACACCACCTGTTATGGGCAAATGCCGGCATGTTTCAATTTCGATGCATACCCATCAGATCAGCTATATCAAGAATCAGGCTAATGCTCCCATCCCCCAGCAGCTTGCACCCTTAACGACTACCTGCTGCTGGCCTAAAAGCTCGTCTAAGAACAAGCATATGCTTTTGCCATCTGCTCGATCATAACGAATATTCCTTCCGTAAAATCAGTATAGCTATCTCTCGTATGAAACCTCTCATGCAAACGCAGTATAGGGTAACAATGGCCGCGTACCATAATCATTTCATTGCCATCAGGATCCGTTATGACATCAGATAGCTTCGGTTTGAAGGATTCTTTAAATGAGGTTGTCGGCACCGTATAGTTGGCATCTCCAACCCTTACATTCATGCCATCAATTATTACTAACATTAAAGGAATTATCAGCGTAATGCTCGTCCCCTCAAGCTCCTTGCTCACTACAGAGATAACATCAATGGATCAGAAATTTGATCAATGATATTTTTATCAAGCCCCGTATCTTCTCCGACTATTTCAATGTCCACATCCTTGCTCAGCTTCTGGCACATGTCTCTGACCACTCGGCGCATCTTATGAAAGGTAGTGACAAGCGGCACCATTCGGATCGACATGACGATATCCTGGAGCTCACCCGTTATTCAGCAAAACTCACCTTCTTTAACAGAGCTTATTCATGCTCTGTCTTCAGAGGATAAACAATTAATCGCCACACTTGCCAAGAGGCTGCATCACCTTTCACAAAAGCCGTAAACTATTCCACGACAGAAGCAGCCCAACAGCGCTCCTTTCGATTACATATCAATTCAATTCAGTAATCCGGCCAGACTACATATCCAACCACGAATTAACTGGATACAAAAAAACTCACTAGATCAAAATTGATCTAGCGAGCCCATTCCATTTATTTTTATTGTACCGATATGCAAAATAAAAAAAAGCCTCCAGGATAAAAATCCTAGAAGCTATGTTGTAAGTATGGTGCGCGTAGAGGGACTTGAACCCCCACGGTCGCCCGCCAGATCCTAAGTCTGGTGCGTCTGCCAATTCCGCCATACGCGCATATAAGGTAAAGCTTATGTGTAGGACTTCCACCTACGATTCTCTGTTGACATACAGAGCGTTTCCCGATGAAGGGTTTTAAAGATGGTGCGCGTAGAGGGACTTGAACCCCCACGGTCGCCCGCCAGATCCTAAGTCTGGTGCGTCTGCCAATTCCGCCATACGCGCATGTGAGAAAAAAATGGTGAGTCATGTAGGATTCGAACCTACGACACCCTGATTAAAAGTCAGGTGCTCTACCAACTGAGCTAATGACTCATAGTATAAGTGGCTGGGGATTCAGGGATCGAACCTGAGAATGACGGAGTCAAAGTCCGTTGCCTTACCGCTTGGCTAATCCCCAGCAGCGATATGGTGGACGCTGACGGGATCGAACCGCCGACCCTCTGCTTGTAAGGCAGATGCTCTCCCAGCTGAGCTAAGCGTCCAAGTGTAAAGGCGCCTTTTTTGTCAAAAAGGAAATTGGTGACCCGTAGGGGACTCGAACCCCTGTTACCTCCGTGAAAGGGAGGTGTCTTAACCACTTGACCAACGGGCCGTACATAAATTAAAGCTTGTCCTAACAGTTGAAAGTGTTCTGGAGCTCTCAACCGGGATCGAACCGGTGACCTCATCCTTACCATGGATGCACTCTACCTACTGAGCTATGAGAGCATAATGGCTCCCCGAACAGGACTCGAACCTGTGACAACTCGATTAACAGTCGAGTGCTCTACCAACTGAGCTATCAG
>NZ_JABBYG020000011.1 GCF_012935325.2 Paenibacillus sp. PL91 | reverse complement strand
CCGAACATGGGGCAAATGGGCGGTATGGCAGCCCCCGGCAGCATGGGCAATATGCCGAACATGGGGCAAATGGGCGGCATGGCAGCCCCCGGCAGCATGGGCAATATGCCGAATATGGGGCAAATGGGCGGTATGGCAAACGCCAGCAATATGCCGATGGGGCAAATGGCTATGGAGAATACTGCACCGGTACTCTATGAAGCTGATCCGAAGCATACGGCCATGGTAATGGAGATTCGCGATCGCGTTATGGGCAAGTGCGGCGGCCACATGCACAAATACGTTTGTGTCCAAATGGTAGATGGCCATGTCTACGAAGGAACGATTATGCACATCGATCACTGTGTCTTGTATTTGCAATGTACGATGCGTGATTCACGCGCATTTATGAATCCCTATAGCGCCGTGCTGCCGCTCATTCTCTACGAGCTGCTCGTCATTACGCTGCTCTAGCCTAACCCTGCAAGTCTGTCCATTCGACAATAGGCTGTCCCTTTGACATCGACGGTCTATGGCCGCGAAAGCTGTCATAGATATCAATAACTGGAATTGTCGATGAAAAGAGGTGAGCATGCTTATGATTGAACGAATAAATAGGCTTCAGGTGGAGCTACCGCCTTCCCCTTATGCGGATGCGAATGCCGCGGCTGCGGTACAGGAGCTGCTTGGGGGTAAGTTTGGCGAGATGTCAACCTTAAACAACTACATGTATCAATCCTTTAATTTTCGCGAGAAAAAGAAGCTTAAGCCCTTCTATGATCTTGTATCAAGCATCACGGCGGAGGAGTTTGGCCATGTGGAGCTTGTCTCCACTGCAATTAACATGGTACTTACAGGGACCACAACCACAGGCGACCCTAATTCGACTCCTCTGAGGGAGGGAGTCAACAAGCGCAATAGCTACTTTTTTATTCAAACCGCGCAAACCTCCTTGCCCGGCGATTCCATGGGCCGTGCTTGGACGGGTGATAATGTGTTCAGCAGCGGGAACCTCGTGCTTGACCTGCTCCACAATTTCTTCTTGGAGTGCGGGGCGCGAACGCATAAGATGCGCGTCTATGAGATGACCGACCATCCGACAGCACGTGCGATGATAGGATACTTGCTTGTTCGAGGCGGCGTACATGTGCTGGCTTACGCCAAAGCATTGGAAATCGCGACAGGCGTTGACGTGAAGAGGCTCATTCCCATACCGGATCTAAGCAACAATAGCTTTGAGACGGCGCGGAAATATGAAGCTATGGGGCTTGGCAATAAGCTGTATACGTTCAGTCCGAATGACTACAAGGATATCGTCCTCATTTGGAACGGCCAAAATCCGCTTACCGGCGCTCCGCTTGAGGTCATTCAAGGCGCTCCGCAAGGTGCGCCTATGCCCGATTTAAGCGAAGTGCCGGAGGAGTTTGCGCCTGGCATCTCACAGGAGGACTTTATTGAAATTGCAAGGCGGCTTCAGAAGAACGCAGGCCTTTAGTCAGCTCAATACGAACCAATGAAGACCTCCTTATTCGCGCAAAGCGGCTTGGAGGTCTTCCTTGTTCATATTCTCTCGCATTCTTTGTGCTATACTGGGTGCAAAATGAGAGAATGAGGGTGGTTTCGATTCAATTTTTGGCAATGCTAACGATGCTTATTGATCATATCGGTCTCGTATGGTTCCCTGAGCATATGGTATGGAGGATCATTGGACGGCTGGCGCTCCCCTTCTATGCCTTCGCGATTGTGCTTGGCTATTATCGAACGAAGAACATTCATCTCTACCTGAAGAGAGTCGCTTGGATCGCGCTCCTCTCGCAGCTGCCCTATCAATTTGCTTTCCACCGGCTTGAAGTCAATACTGTGGGCTCATTATTTCTATGCCTGCTGCTTTTATATGTTCTTGATAAATGGAGCGGCCGACCTCTCCTGCAATGTCTTATGGCCGCTGCTTGCGCTGGATTGCTAGAATTTCTGCCCTTTAGCTATGGCGCTTATGTCGTGCTTCTTGTACTCATCTATCGATATGCCCAGGTTCACTGGTTTGTCTTGTTTCACTTCTCGCTAAATGTGGTAAGCTTTCTGATAAAGGACTGGTTCATTCAAGCCTTCAGCATCTTTGCCACCGTTCTGATCGTTTTCTTGCCCGATTTCATGCGCAGCGCTGACAAGGTGAAGATACCTCGTTTGGTATGGCGAAGCTTCTATCCGGTTCATTTGACCCTTATTGCCATCATCTACTATGTCGGAAGCAATCAGAGCTTTAAAGAAATTATGCGCACGCTTTCGTTCAATTGATTATTCCGGCAGAGCAGCGATAAGCTGCTCCAGCTCTTGCATGCAATGCTCGGCTGACTGCCAGCCCGGCTCGCTTTGCTGGAGCAGTCTACGAACGAATTGCTTCACGATCGGCGGAAGCTCCAGCTCCTCTTCCCAGCTGAGCTCCGTCTGCCCTTCGTCGTATTCGTAGCCTGCATACATCATGAACAGAAACAAATGCCCAAGCCCGTACAAGTCGCTCGCAGGTTCAGGCCGTCTCATTCGGCGCTTCGCCCCGGACCAGCTGCTGTCAGACCTATTCTTTTCGAAAAGCTCCGTCTCATTTAGAGCTGTACGCAGCTCTTCTGGCAGCTGCTCACCGATCCGGCAGGAGAGCCCATAATCAATCAAATACAAACGTCCGCCTTTGTCCAGCACATTCGGTATGCGTACGTCACGATGCACGTATCCAGCTTGGTGCAAATAATCAAGCGGCCGCAAAAGCTCCATCATAACGATTAGCGACTGCTTGAGCGAGTAGATTTGGCCCTGTTCCATCAGCTTATGCTCCAAATTTTCGCCATCTACAAACTCCATGACAAGCGCCTCATGACGGCCTTGCTTCTCGTATGAGAGCCACTTTGGAATTTGAGGATGGTTTAATTGCTGCAAAATCATGCTTTCCCGCTCCAGCAGCAATCTGCCTATTTCCTTCTTGCTAGGCATGCTGCGCTTGAGTAAAACCTGATGTCCCTTCACTATATCGGTGCATGCATAAGCTTGACCATAGCTGCCCCTGCCGATGAAATGCTCTATGCGGTATCGTCCCATCCAAATCCTCCCACTTGGAAGCGGATAGTCCCGCCAATGGTTGATCATAGCCTTGCATTTGCCAGCTATCCTAGTCCACATCACTATTTCACCCCCAGCAGCACTTGTTGCTGCTCATTTATCGGCCTTGCAGAAACTTTGACTATAAATATTCGTACTCTTGCCATAAGAGAGCGTACGCTTTCGATACCGGAAATGTTTCACGAATCGAGAGCATTTTGCTTTCATAGCTTATTTATTTCATTAAGTATTAAGGAGGTTAAAAATATGTTAAAACATCTTCTCAAACGTCTGTTATATTCACTTATGGGACGCAAGCGCCACAGCCATCGGCATTACAGCAGCAGTGATTACCATAACGGGCATCGCCCTTACAATCGTCCGCATCGCGGGCACGGTTACTATAAGAAGAAGTACAGCAGCTATTCCAGCTAGAATGCAGGAAATGTCGAATATGTTAGAAAAGTGTCAACAAAATAAACAAAATCCTGACGACAGTTTCATAAGAGGCTAAAAGGTTTACGTTAGAATAGGGGAAATTGATCGGAGGTGTTATAGGAAATGATGAAAATCGTTACCTTCAAAAGTCGTTCTGTCCCTGTCTACTATCCTAACGAACAATCCGCATCCATAGATCTGCTTCATCATAAATTGTACGAATTGGAATTAGATTTTGATTTCCGCAAAAAATGGAGAAGAATTAAATCCGTTGAAATGGTGCGCGACGTCGCTATTTTCCAGTATAACGACGGCACTAAGCTTTATCTTGAAGTATGCTGATTATTGATAGATAAAAAGACCTGAAGGCGCATCCTTTAAGATGCCCTGTCAGGTCTTTTATATTTTTTAAGACGTGCTCCGAAATAAACCGTGAGCCTGCCTAATTTTCAAAGGTGTAGCCGGCACGGCGAATCATGGAAAGGTCAAGCACATCAGGCTCCTGCGGCTTGCCGAGAAGAAATCCCTGAACGTAGTTGCAGCCCCATTTACTCAGCAGCTCGTATTGCTCCTTGTATTCGACGCCCTCGGCAATAACCTCGAGCCCCAGTTTTTGAGCAAGCTTAATGATGCCTTCGACGATAATCCGTTCCGCACTATGACGATCAATCTGTTTAATGAATGACTTATCGATCTTTAAAGCCTGTATCGGCAGCAGCTTTAAGTTCGCGAGAGAAGAAGAGCCGACGCCAAAATCATCAAGCACAATGCGCACGCCCGCGGCGCGAAGCCAGCTTAGGTTGGACAGGGCTGTAGCCGAGGAGTTAATCATCGTATTTTCGGTAATTTCGAGCTCAAAGCAAGCCGGGTCAAGTCCATAATCTTTTAATGCATGTAGGACCGTCTGAGAAAATGCTGCATTCTGCAGCTGCAGTGGCGAGACATTCATGGACATGATCATGCGATTCACGCCATATTTACTCATACTTGCGAGCATTCTGCACGCTTCTCGCAGCATCCATTCTCCGACAGGCACGATCAAGCCGCTATGCTCGGCTATAGGAATAAATTCCGTTGGCGAAATATCGCCCAGCTCCGGGTGCTGCCACTTAATCAGCGCTTCGAGTCCTCTTAGCCTGCCATCGGTCAGGCGATAGATAGGCTGGAAACAGAGATGAAATTGCTGCAAACATAAAGCCGGTCTCAGTCCCGCTTCGATATCAATGCGGCGATTCAGATGGATGGTGTCCTCCGTATTATAAAACCGCGCTTGGTTGCCGCCTTGCTCCTTGGATTGGTATAAAGCCGACTCCGCCCTGCATATCAGCTGCTCGCTTGTCCGGCCATCCTGTGGAAACAACGTTGCTCCGATGCTAGAGGTCAGATACAGCTCTGTTCCATCGACATCTATGGGACGCTCGACTGCGTTTTTGATCTCTTCCACCGCTTGCAAGCTTTGCCCATCATCCTGCTCAATTGGCATGGCTACCATAAACCGATTTCCGCCAACCCTGCTCACGCTAGTAGATACCATTCTTGCTTCAGCCAATCGCTTCCCCATTATGCAAAGCACATCATTGCCGAACTCCGTTCCCCGTGTTTCATTTACGCGATAAAACCGATCCAAATCGACCAACGCCACTACCATACGCTTACCCGCCGCACGTACGACATTGACGGCCAATTCAAGCTGTGCAAAAGCTTCGTTGCGACCAGGCAAACCGGTCAAGGCATCCATTTTTTCACACCACCGTCCCAATACTAAATTATATCCATCTTGCCATATAACCATTAGGAAAATTTAGGGGATTTATTTAGGAGAATGTTAGATAATTTAATAACTGCCTTAACATCCTTAATCTTGGCGAGAAAAAAACCACTCCGCATCAGCGAAATGGTTTTTAGATGAAATATAAACTGAAAAATTAGGTGCGTTTAGCTTTGGCTCACGCTGTTTGTATGCTCGGCCGTATACTTGTAGCCAAACCCCCAAACCGTCCGGATCAACCTTGGCTCCTTCGGGTTTGTTTCGATTTTTTTGCGGAGATTGACAATATGTACGTCGATGGCACGGTCTGTCACGAAGGAGTCAAAGCCGCGAATCGTATTTATGAGTTCTTCCCTGCTGAACACCTTGCCTGGGTAAGCTAAAAATAGCTTCATCAGCTCGTACTCCGAGAAGGTCGTTTCAACCAGTTGACCACGAACAAGCAATAGGCGTCTTTCAAAATCAAGCTGGATCGGCTCACGATCATCAATCACTTCTACTGCTGCTGCAGCCTGCTGCGTCGTTTCTGCCTGCATCGTATTCGAACGTCGAATTAATGCTTCTACCCGAGCTGTCATCTCATGCATGCTAAATGGCTTGCACATGTAGTCATCCGCTCCAGCCTTCAAAGCCTGTACCCGCTCAGACACTTCACTCTTCATAGATAGAATCATAATCGGTACGTTAGAGCGCTTTCTAATGAGTGTACAAACCTCCATACCGTCCAAATCGGGCAGGATTAAATCAAGAAGCACCAAGTCAGGAACAAACTCTGACGTGAGCTTCAATCCTTCGTCCGCTCTGTAGGCTTGCATGACGGAATAGCCTTCTTCTGATAAATACATAGACAGCATATCACTCATCATGACGTCATCTTCAATAACTAGAACTTTATACATTGTCGTCACCCTTTTGGAGGATTGAAGATTTCTGTCGAATATTTAACGTATCTCTACTATACAATACGAGAATTAAAGGAACAATAACTTGTTAGAAATTTGTTAGGATTTATTGTCGAATACTTCTTTCGCAATCCGAAGCCCTTCCAAAAGCTGCTTCAGCTTCAATCCCAAATGGTCAATAGCGGTGTGAAGGCTCTCCGTCTCAAGCTGCGGCTGCTTAACGATTCGCTCCACCTCGCATACCGCTTCCAACAATTCATAAGCAGACAAATATCCGGCTGCTCCCTTTAGGGTGTGCGCCATACGTTTGACTACGGTTAGCTCCGATTGCTGGACTGCGATACGCAGATTATCGGCAAAGGAATCGTAATCGAGCATAAACTGCTCCATCATATGCAGCAATATCGGCAGCTTCCCATTTACTCTCGCCAGAGCGCCTGCCACATCCATTCCGGCAATGTCCGGCAAAGCGCTGCCCGCTGCACCGTCTGATTCATCAGAGCGATTCGCCAATGCATTCAGCTCTTGCTTGGCCTCTGAATTCGCCATTTGCTCGCTGCCCTGCTTCAGCCAATAGGTGATGACCGTATGCAGACGCTCGGATGAGATCGGCTTTGTCACCACATCATTCATGCCGAGCTTTAAATAACGCTCGTGATCGTTGCGAAGCACGTTTGCCGTCACTGCGATAATGGGAAGATCATCATAGATCGGTTGGGTGCGAATCAGGCGAACCGCTTCCGAACCATCCATAATCGGCATATGAATATCCATCAAGATTAGATCCCAGCGTTCTTCCGCTAGCTTTTGAAGCACTTCCTCGCCGGTCTCCGCCAATCCCACCTCGTAGCCCTGCTCTTTCAATATTTCAATTGCGACCAGCTGATTGATCTTGTTGTCCTCCGCAAGCAGAATGCGCGTATTCACACCTTTCTCCCGCATCTCCACAACGGGAGGCGCGCTTTCCTGCTCGTTTGCGCCTATGCCCTTTTGCTCAAGGACGTTTTCGATCGCACGCAGCATGCCTCTTCGCATGATCGGCTTGATAAGCAGCGTGACCGGTCTTTGCTCTGCTGGCAGCTGCATCATCTCATCACGTCCGTAAGAAGTCGTCA
Organism: Paenibacillus sp. PL91; assembly: GCF_012935325.2. Classification (GTDB taxonomy): domain Bacteria; phylum Bacillota; class Bacilli; order Paenibacillales; family Paenibacillaceae; genus Pristimantibacillus. The sequence continues at coordinate 223,352 of NZ_JABBYG020000011.1, read as the reverse complement.
TCGCAATCGTCTTGACGCCTGCCGCCTCCGCATCGCAGTGGAACTCAAGCCACGTTTCCGCGCCGTACATATCGGGCATTTCCATATCCAGCACGATGAGCTTCGGCAATGCGCCCGCCCCGATGCGGCGAAGGCGATCCCTGGCCATTTTCCACGAATGGAACGGTAATGGCGTTAAGCCATAGGATTCGATTATCTCGCTCCAATGCTCCCGCATCTCGTCGTCATCCTCTACAATCCAAACAAGCTGCTCCTTCAACTCCTGACGAACTAGGCTGGCCTGCTCTCTGTATTTGTGAATAACAGTGAAGGGAAGCGTGAAATAAAACTGACTGCCCACATAAGCCTCGCTTGAAACCTCCAGCCTGCCTCCCATCAATTCAACCAACGTTTTTGAAATGACGAGTCCAAGGCCCGTGCCTCCAAACTTCCGGGTCGTTGACCCATCCGCCTGCGTAAAGGGCTTAAATAGCTTATCCACCTGCCCTGCGCTCATGCCGATGCCTGTATCCACGATGGAGAAGCGTATGCTCACGCCATTATCAGACTCCTCCATAAGCTCCAGCTGCAGCTTCACTCGTCCTCGGTTCGTAAATTTGATGGCATTCATGCATAGGTTGAGAAGAACCTGCTCAAGCCGCATCGCATCCCCAATAATCGTTTGGGGCAAATGCTCAGGCATATCTACAATAAATTCGAACTGCTCCTTGCCCCCCATAAAGACGCTTAGTTGGTCGGTTATGCGGTGCATAAGTTCATCCGGCTGGAACGGCAATCGTTCAATTTCAACCTTGCCTGCCTCAATTTTGGAGAAGTCCAAAATATCATTGATAATGCGCAGAAGCGTCTCAGAGGATGTATTCATCTTATCCATATAATCCTTCTGCGACGCAGAGAGCCCTGTCTTGCGCATTAACTGCGTTAAGCCAATAATCCCGTTGAGCGGGGTCCGAATCTCATGGCTCATCAGCGCAAGGAAATGGCTTTTCGCCTGATTCGCCTCCTCCGCCTCCTGCGTGGCGCGCACAAGCTCCTCCTGCACAATTTTCTGCTCGGAGATGTCACGGGCGATGCATGAGAAAAACAGATCTCCCGTATCTTCATCTTGATGAGCGACGACGACCATCGACACATGAAGCGGCTCGCCGCTGCTCTTTAGCAGCTGTGTGACGCTTTCCCAGTAGCCGAATTCTTTGGCTAAAATGGCTCCATTCACAAGCTCCGCATACATATCTGGCTGAGAATGCTGCTTGACGGTATAATCGCCATTCACAGCATTTTGCAAGCCTAACATTTCTCTGCCGGCCCGGTTGATATAAACGACCTTGCCGTCGGAGTTGACTGAGGCGATCAAATCCTTCGCTGATTCCACAATGTCGAGCAGGCGATTGCGTGTTTTCTCCATCTGCTTGCGATCTGAAATATCCAAGACCATGCCTACGACGCCAGAGAAACGACCATTGCGGTCACGCAGGCCATTCGAGCTATGCAGCGTTGGTATGCGAGTGCCGTCTTTATGTATAAAGGTCCATTCCCGCTCATAGGAGAAGCTCTGTTTGCGAAGCTCCTTAAATAGCTCAATGCCAGGCTTAACCTCTCTGCCAAGCTCTAATGACAGCTTCTCGGCATCCAAGCGAATCTCGTCCAAATCCATGAACAGCAGCGGCGTAGCGATCCCGGCCAGCTCCTCGGTTTTATAGCCCAGCATCTCCTCTGCCGTTTTGTTCAAATAGGAAATCTTATATTCATCGTCAAGAACGATGAAGGCATATTGGTTCTGATTGATAATAGCCTCAAGCCGATCGAACATTTCTTGCAGATGCTCCATCATGCCGTTAACGGAATGGCCAAGCTGACCGATCTCATCATGCGGCTCAATCTCAAGATGCTCAGCCTCGAATCTCCCGGCAGCAGCCTGCTCCGTAACACCCAGAATGCGCTCCAACCGCTTAACAATACGCTCGAAATAGAGATAAAAGAAGATGACTATAATGATCTCCGAAACGGCGATTGTCGTAAAAATGCGCCAAAAGATCGGCTTCATCTTCTCTTGCAGCTTCGACATCGGCTCTTGCAGGGCGAAGCGCCACGGCGTATCGCTTACCTTCGTGTGGAAGACGGCATATTCCTTGCCTTCTATACTTAACTTTGTCATCCCCTCTTGCGAATCCAGCAGCTTGTTTGCAATCGGATTGAGCGGGGATTGTTTATCGAACAAGCTCAGACGCATCTGCGCGTCGGGATCCGAGAGATAAAGGATGCCTCCCCGATCATTAAACAAACGAATAACCGAATTCTCATCTGCAAACTCAATGAATGGCCGCAAGGTCGAGAACACGAAGGAAGCATATACGACCCCTTTAATTTCATTTGTGATCCCATAAACAGGGACAACGATAAGCGATTGCTTCGTGTCTGAAAACGATGGCGTTATAGGATCTGTGATAACGACCTGACCTTTAATAGCCTCTTTGAAAAAGGACTCGCCGCTCATATCCAGCCTTCCGCCATCGGTGCGCAAGCCAAGTCCATTCTCATCTATATACCCGATCGAATGATAGATGAAAGCGCCGCGCACAAGCTCACGCCCAAAATAATGAAGCCGCTCCTCATCCGTTCCGAATCGCACGACTTCCGTGCGGCTCATCACGACAACCTCCGCCTTGCGGATTGCCATCCAAGACGCCAATACATTTGCGCGGTTGCTTTGCCGGCTGCTTGTCTTCTCAATCTCCGATTGAAGCATCGCTTCCTTCACGGCGGAATAATTGCCTACCCCGGCAATCAACAGCGGGATAAAAGAAATGAGAACAATCAAAATCAACCCTTTTGTGCGTAACGACACTTTTTTCAAGCCGCTTTCTCCTCCCGCTCCTCCTTGACTTTGCCGAAATTGTCGAACTTTGACACTATTATACTCTTTAACGAGCGCTTGGAGAATAAAAAAAGCTAGGGCCAGCATTCCGCATTGCTGCGGCCTGCTGCTCTAGCTTTAACTTTTCATTTTTAATCGTTTTGCTAGCTGTGATTATGTTTAAGCTATTACTCGGCTGCTAGTATCGATTCAATGCGGCTAAGCTCGTCGTCGCTGAAATCCAGTCGGCTGAGCGCTGCCACATTGTCATCAATTTGCTCTACACGGCTTGCGCCGATCAAAGCCGAGGTGACTTTTCCGCCTCTAAGTACCCACGCTAGTGACATTTGGGCGAGCGATTGTCCGCGCCCCTGAGCAAGCTCATTAAGAAGCTTAACCTTGTTCAGCTTGCTGTCCGTAATTTGATCAGCCTTCAGGAATACGCTTGGTCCTCCTGCGCGCGAATCGGCAGGGACGCCGTTCAGATAACGGTTAGTAAGCATGCCGCCTGCAAGCGGAGAGAATACGATAGAGCCGATGCCTTCCTGCTCCAGCACGTCCTGCAGGCCATCTTCGATCCAGCGATTAAACATCGAATAAGATGGCTGGTGGATAAGAAAAGGCGTGCCAAGGTCTTTCAATATAGCAGCCGCACGAGCTGTTTGCTCTGCGTTATAATTCGAAACGCCGACATACAGCGCCTTGCCTTGCCGAACGATATGATCGAGCGCGCCCATCGTCTCTTCAAGCGGCGTGTTCGGGTCCGGACGGTGATGATAAAAAATATCGACGTAATCCAGACTCATCCGCTTCAAGCTCTGATCCAGGCTTGAAATCAAATATTTACGAGAGCCCCAGTCACCGTAAGGCCCTTCCCACATATGGTAGCCTGCTTTGGTCGAGATGATAAGCTCATCGCGGTAAGCAGTAAGATCTTGTTTTAAAACTTGGCCGAAACTTTCTTCAGCCGAGCCTGGAGGCGGTCCATAGTTGTTAGCAAGGTCGAAATGGGTAATGCCTAGGTCGAATGCGCGGTGCACCATAGCTCGACCATTCTCAAGGCGGTCAACACCGCCGAAATTATGCCATAGCCCTAGGGAAATAGCTGGAAGCTTCAAGCCGCTGCGTCCGACGCGGTTATACTTCATTCCCTCATACCGATTATTAGCCGCTAAATACGTCATGTTCGATATCCCCCAACCAGTTAGTGGTAAACCTCATCTCATTTGGAAAAATGATGAGGCTCCCCTGTCTATTGTACAACTGTATATAAACAAAGGAAACTCTCTCACTCATTCTATCTAGTATTTTTTTTGTCCAGCTTGAGGTGTGGACTGTTACGCACCGTTTCCTCGAAAAAGCCCGGCTGCTCGCTCACTAGCCGCACCCATGCATGCACGCAAAGAGGGTCAAAATGATGTCCGCTCTCCTTCAAAATAATCGCCATGGCATCCTCATGCGACATTGCTTTCCGATAGGAACGCGAAGAGGTCAAAGCGTCATAAACGTCTGCCACAGCGGTTACTCTCGCAAGGAGCGGAATCTGTTCTCCCGTCAGCTGATCCGGGTAGCCGCTGCCATCCCATTTCTCATGATGAGAGCGAATGACGGATAGCTCCTCCGGCATAAAGCCTAACCGTTTGCACAGGTCATAACCCGAAACAGGATGCTCCTCGATGACTAGGCGCTCTTCGGGGGTAAGCTTGCCGGGCTTGTTCAGAATCGTATCCGGAATGCGCAGCTTGCCGACGTCGTGAACTAGGCCGCCTTGGGCAATGGCTCTCAGATCAGCAGAAGTAAGCGCAAGCTCCTCTCCAAGCTTTAGAGCATATAAGGCAACCCGGTAATTATGCCCCGCTGTATACGAGTCCCGCGCCTCCGTAGTCATGACCAGCTCTCGCACACTGGTTGACATGTACGTATTGATCCAATCGCGCGGATTGGCGCGGAACATTAGCTTGACGGAAGAGGTTATCGACTTGGAGCTGACATATTGATTAATAATGCCTATGACCATAACGATAACGGAGGCAAGCAGCAGGAAATGGTAGAGCCACCAGCTTAAATCCCAGATCGTACCGCTAACAATGATGATCTGAGCGATAATCATCCAGCCTGAGCTATAGACGATTGCCAGCTGCATAGGAAAACGGGAGGATAAATAGGTATTCAAATAACGGTATATCGTCCAGCTGTTTAAGCCGATAATGAAAATACTGACAGACCATTTCATCGGAAGCTCTTTTAGATGAAAATATAATATGAGATCGGGGTTCAACCAAAGCGCTGCGCAAAAAACGAGCAGCAGCAGCGTCCACACCGGGAGCAGCAATCTCTGCCAGTATGCGAACCATTTGATCAGAGGCTGATCCACCGAAACGGAAGACATCCAAAGCCAGATAACAGCCAGCATGACGCTAAGCTGAGCAGCATTGCTCGCAATACTGGCATGATGCAGCAAAAATCCTGGCGTAGATAGGCCATGCAGAACAAACATCGTAGTAAGAGATACATAAGATAACGACAAAAAACTAATCTTAATATTGCGAAGCTGAATAGCGACGAAACCGACCGCAACCGCTAATGCCAGCGAGAGAGCAGATACGAAACTGACGATATAAAAATGCTCCTGAGGCGCATTAATGCTCTTATCCAGCTCAGTACCACGCAGTATCCAATAGCCTACCAAAGGGATAAGCATTGATATTGACAAACGTATGAATACTCCCGCATTTTTGCGCAAGCTTATTCCTCCTACATATCTCATAATTAATGTACTTATGTATAAGCCGCTAAGGCTTTAAATGATTTCTACGCCATATGAGTTGCAATGTTATAGTTATCAGCCTTATCCAAACGCGAAATTTGTAGGATAATGTTGGAATCAATCTGTCACTATCATATCATCCCTCCTGCTTCCTTTAAACAGTGAAGTTTATGCTGAAATGTGAGAATTTCTATTTCCAGCCATTCGTTAGCTTAAAAAGAATGCAGCGATCATTTTTTATACTTGTGATAGGTATCGACAAATTTCAGCAAGCTATATTTTTATGTTAGATTAAGGTTTTTTCATGCATGTTTTGTTATAGTATTGAAAGACAGGCAAATATGAAGGGAGTTTATTTAATGACTAACAAAGACTCGCAGTCCAACAAAGAGCCAGAAAAAGAATTGGACGCGAAAGAAGAACGTTATACTTTCGACGAAACAAATCAGCAGGACAAGCTTTCAACGCAAGATGCGGCTATCGAAGAGGAGCTTCTTAAAGATTCCGACGGAGAGCTGCCAGAGGCATCAAACGACGATATTCGCACGGCATCCTTAGGAGCAGAGAGCGCGAGCGCTCATCAAGCGCCAAAAGGCGGAGGCGGAAAAGCATGGATGATCGTCTCTGCTGTGCTGGCCATTTTGCTCATCGTCGTATTGATTAAGCCGCCATTTGGAACGAAAAATGAAACCGTGGCAACCGTCAACGGTGAAAACATAAGTAAAGACGAGCTTTACGATGAGTTAGTTAAAGCAGGCGGACCTGCTACCCTTGAGAACCTCGTTACGCAAGAGCTTATTCAGCAAGAAGCCAAAGCGGCAAGCATTACGGTTACGGATGCTGACATTGACGCCGAAATCGCGCTTATTAAGAAGAGCTTTGGTACGGATGAGGAATTCAACTCCGCGCTTGCCCAATACAACATGACGCTCGACAGCTTGAAGAAGGATACAAAAATCAATCTGACGATCCGCAAAATTTTGGAACCAAAAACGGACGTTACAGCCGAAGAGATGCAGCAATTCTATGATGCGAACAAAGAACAACTCGGCACGCCTGAGCAGATTCAAGCATCGCATATTTTGGTAGCTACTAAAGAAGAAGCAGACGCGATTCTTGCTGAGCTTAAGCAAGGCGGAGACTTCGCAGCTATTGCGAAGGAGAAATCAATCGACGGCTCAAAGGATAAAGGCGGCGACCTTGGCTTCTTTGGCAGAGGCGCTATGGTGCCTGAGTTCGAAGAGGCTGCTTTCGCACTAAAGGTTAATGAAATAAGCGGAGTTGTTCAATCCGAGCATGGCTTCCATATTATTAAGAAAACAGCTGAAAAAGCCGCTGTTGTACCAACCTTCGAAGAGAAGAAGGAAGAAATCAAGAAGCAGCTTGTTGCTACAGAAGTTAATGAGCTTTCCGAGGCTTGGATGAGTGAAATTCGCACAAAAGCGAAAATCACAAACACGCTGACTCCGGAAGCGACTACCGACCCTGCAGCGACTGAGGCTCCAAAAGCTGAATAAGGCGAAATAGAACAAAGGGGCAGTGCCTCGCAGGAGCTTTATGACCTGCGGGACACTGTCCCTTTTATTTGCCGCAAATGTTAAATTAAAAGCCACCCTTCGCCCGGAGGGAGGAGCTAGGGATGGCTTTGGCTTCAGTAAAAGCAGAAGGATGTCATTTGTTGCTGTCGTCACATGACTGCCTGCTCTGCTCGATCGATATAGCCTGCTGCTTTCTGAAGTTAATCTATTGTATGCGATTCTCTTAAATGAGGAATAGATGATTGATTTACTAGATTCGACCATTTTGAAACCAGCGTCGTATTTGCGGATGATGAGCCGACTGATGACGGGGAAGGAAATATGACACGATAGGCTGGAATGAAGCGCAACCTGTGCGAGATTGCACGAGATCGTGAATAGCGAATATGATATGATGGGAACAATATTTCATTCATCTATTAATTGGAGGGAATTGAATTGAGCAACTACGAAGTACGCAGCTACAAGGATACGTTTACGTTATATGAATTGACCGAGAAAAACACCGATTCGCGCGTGCTTGTGTGTCCGGAGCGAGGCGGTATCGTGATTGGCTGCCAGCTGCACGGAATAGAACTCTTTTATCTGGACAAGTCGACGTTCGAGAATCCAACCGCGAATATTCGCGGCGGCAACCCCATCTTGTTCCCGATCTGCGGCCAGCTTGAAGGACAAGCTTATGAATGGAACGGGCAATCGTACAAAATGGCTAACCATGGGGTAGCCCGCACGGCGGTTTGGGAGGTTGTCAGCACCAAAGCCGAAGATGAGGCGTCGATTACGATTCGTCTGCAAAGCAGCGAAGAGACGCTTCGCTCCTACCCTTTTGACTTCGAGCTGCTGTTCACTTATGTACTAAAGGACGGCGAACTACATACGCGTCAGCAATACCGCAATTTGAGCAAAGCAGCTGCTATGCCATTCTATGCAGGGTTCCACCCTTACTTTGCCATTGATTCGGATAAGAAGATCGCCTACGACAACATCGATGCGACCCGTTACCTCGACTACAACGATAATATCGAGAAGCCATTCGAAGGCGTTGTTGATTTGGAAGGGCTTGTAGAGTCCGTAACTTTGCTTGATCCTAAGAAGAGTGAAATTTCCTTCCGTGCCCTGCAGGGCGCACGTGTTCGCCTGACTTACGATGACATCTTCAAATATATGGTGCTGTGGTCGGTGAAGGACCGTCCATTCGTATGCGTTGAGCCGTGGATGGCTATGAACGGGGAGCTGAATCGCCAAGAGGAGCTTGTGATGCTGAATGCGGGCGAAGAGCTGCATGCTAACCTTACGATAAGCTGCGAGCGTTAAACCCTTTCCTCTTCCAAAAAAACAGAAAACCTTGCTCTCCATGAGAATGGTCTCACGGCGAGCAAGGTTTCCTTTATTTCTTTTTTTCGCCAGCTTCTAAAGCTTAGTCTGTTGCTAAATATTAATAGCCTTCTCCCTTGCCGCCTGTGACGATGGCGATGCCGGAGCTTGCGCCAATGCGTGTTGCGCCAGCCGTGAACATTTGCAGCGCGGTTTCACGGTCGCGTACGCCGCCCGATGCCTTCACGCCGAGGTCTGGACCAACGGTGCGGCGCATAAGCGCGATATCCTCTACCGTAGCCCCGCCCTTGCCGAAGCCTGTCGACGTCTTCACAAAGTCAGCTCCCGCTTGTTTGCATATATGACATGCCGTAACCTTCTCTTCATCTGTCAGAAGCCCAGTCTCAAGAATGACTTTAAGCAATGCTTGTCCTTTAACGGCAGCAGCTACGCCTTCCACGTCACGCTGCACACCTTCAAGATCGCCTGATTTCAGCAGCCCGATGTTCAGAACCATGTCTACCTCGGTCGCTCCATCTTCAATTGCAAACTTTGCTTCAGCAGCCTTGGAGGCCGTCGTGGTTGCCCCAAGCGGAAAACCTACAACCGTAGTAATGCCGACGCCCGAGCCCTTCAGCTCTTCAGCAGCTGCCGCTACCCAGCCCGCGTTTACGCACACCGTTGCAAATTGATATTGCTTAGCCTCGCGACATAGTTGCAAAATTTCTTCCTTCGTCGCATCCGCCTTGAGCATTGTATGGTCGATCATCGCCGCTACTTCAGCAGGCGTGTAATTAGTGCTATTACTCATGATATATTCCTCCGATTCGTCTCATACTAATCTAAGTTCTGGCAAGGAGCCGCCAACGCGCAACGTTACTAGCTTATCCTTTCCAAATAGAAGAACGAGATACGCATGTTATGTTTTATTATACGTGGCTTTCAAAAAAACAACAATAATAAACTGGTAAATATTACATTTGTTTACTTTTTAGCAAACGCTACGATATGATTGCTGTGAGGACGCTTTCATTGCTTTGGCAACCGCCCCATCACAGCAGGCCGCTGGCTGCTTCCGCAGTCATGCCTAAAGACATCAGAAGGCACATTATGCTTCTAATTCCATGATTTGTTGGAAAGGCTAGAAACAGCGGGCTTATGGGCGGCTTTTTTTTGCGAAAAGGCTTAAATATTAATGCTTAAGTGCTGTGGACAAACGAATTATTGTGTTCTATTCTTTACTATATACTAACATTCTTATCCAGTATGGAAAGCAGAAGAGGTGCGAAGCTTGACCTTGATCTCAAAACCGAATCGCGAAGCCGATTTATTCCGCAGCGCATTCCATTACGCCCCAATCGGTATGGCTTTAGTTGATTTAGACGGCAGCATTATGGTGATTAACCCTTCCGCTCAAACGATGCTTGGCTACGAGGAAAATGAGCTTTGCACCGTAAACTATTCTCATATTACCCATCCAGATGATTTGGAGCAAGATAACAGCTATGTGAAGCAGCTTTTGGACGGCGAAATAGATACGTATCAAATGCAAAAGAGATATTTCAAAAAATCCGGCGAAATTGTGCCTGTGCTGCTATCCGTATCGCTTGTATATGATCAGCAGGGCAATCCTCGCCACTTTATATCGCAGATGATGGATATATCTGAAAAAAAGAAAGCGATATCAGAAGTAGAGCAGCTAACGCTGCGCATCTCCAACATTTTGGAGAGCATCTTGGATGCCTTCTTCTCGCTTGATGATCAGTACAGGTTTATTTATACGAATGAAGCCGCACAGAAGTTGTTTGGACGAAGCGAGCAAGAGCTGATCGGCCAAAACATCTGGGAGGTGTTCCCGTGGTTAGTCGGTTCAATCAGCCAGCACGAGTATAAGCTTTCGATGGAAAACAAGCAGCAGCGGCTGTACGAGCAGTTTGTTCCGAAGCTGAACCAATGGTTTGAAGCGAATGTATACCCTTACGAATTCGGCCTCTCCGTTCATTTTCGCCAAATTACAGAGCGCAAGCGGATAGCCGATCAGCTGCAGGAAAGCGAGAAGAGCTTCCGCCTGCTTGCCGAGAACTCAAGCGATATGATTTCCAAGCATAACCGGAACGGCTTATTCACTTACGTCTCTCCTGCTTGTTACACGCTGCTCGGCTATCGGGACGATGAGCTGGTTGGGCAATCTCCCTTTCATCTGTACCATCCTGACGACCAGCAGCGTATGCTCGACAACCAAGAGCTTATTTACAAAAATTTTGATTCCAGTGCCATTACTTACCGAATGAGACGCAAGGATGGCACCTACCGGTGGTTTGAATCCACCTCCCGCCTCGTCTTTCACGATGGCGACCGCACGCAAACGCTCGTTTCCGTATCCAGAGATATTACCCCTCGCAAAGAGATTGAACTGAAGATGCTGGAGCAGTATCAAATTTTGCATGCTCTTTCTCACATCGATGAGCTGACGAATATAGCCAACAGGCGAACATTCGATGAATCGTGGAATAACGAGTGGGAAGATGCGCAGCGCCACCATATGCCCGTTACGCTGATGCTGGGTGATATCGACAATTTTAAAACCTATAATGATACGTTCGGGCATCAAAAAGGCGACGACTGCCTCAGACAGATCGCCGCCGCCATGCGCAGCGCCTTGAAGCGCCCGCTGGATATTGTCGCCCGTTACGGAGGCGAGGAATTTGGCATTATTTTGCCGCAAACGAGCAAGGAGCGTGCCGCTACAATCGCGAAGCGGCTGCTCGAAGCGGTTCGGCAGCTGCAAATCCCCCATGCCGAGGAAGCCGGCAAGCCTTATGTGACGATCAGCATCGGCTCTGCAACCTGGAATCCCGATTGCTCCTTTACGCAGGACGAGCTGTTCACCCATGCGGACAAAGCGCTCTATCAGGCGAAGCGCGAAGGGAAAGATCGTTACGTTTCTCAATAAATAAACGGCGATCGTAGCCTCTGCTTTTGCAGAGCTACGATCACACCTCTTCTGTTATCCTTTGCTCCCGCTTCAACCGCCTCTCGTACAAGAAGTACACGGCCAAGTAAATAAGGAAGAACACACTGGACACCAGATACATCGTTGCATAGTTCGACCATGTTGCGACCAAACCGAGCAGCATCGCACCGCTGCCGATTCCAATATCGAAGGCATTATAGAACGTAGCTGTCGCCACGCCTCTGCGCTTCGGCTCCACTCTATCGATTACCCAAGCCTGCAAGCCAGGGAAAATCGCCCCAAAGCCCGCTCCGTAAAATACCGCTGCAAGCAGCAGCAACCCCGTTGATTTTGTAAAAAACAGAATGATACATCCCACTATGCAAAAAACAGCCGCTGGGAATAGCACCCAGAACCGTCCTTTCGTATCAAATATTTTTCCGCTCACAAACCGAATCAGAAATTCGCTAATCGCAAGCACAAGGAAGAAGAAGCCGATATTTTCCACGCCCGCTTCTTTGCCGAACAACGTAATAAAGCTAATAATTCCCCCAAGGGATAAGCCAACAAGCGTCCCGAGCAAGGACGGCATCAGCGCCTTCGGCTCTACGAACCGAAGCATGAAGCTTGTATTAGCGGCTGATGCTACCTGCGCTTGTGCCCGTTCCTCTCTCGAATCCTCCTTTACGAAGGCGGTACAGACGACTGCGACCAGCAAAATGCACGCGCCGACAATGAACAAGACGGAGAACCCAAACTTCTCCATCAGCCAAATCCCAAGAAAAGGCCCAAGCGAGATCGCTACCGCATTGCCCGTGCCGAAGAAGCCCATCCCCTCGCCTCTGCGAGAGGCAGGAATAATATCGGAGGCGACTGTGCCGTATAGGGTCGTCGAAATGCCGAAGCCAACCCCATGCACGATTCGTAGCATTAGCATCATCGTTATGGTCACTGCGGCGTAGTAGCTGGCTGTCCCGATTAAGCAGATCGCTACACCGACAAGCAGAAGCAGCTTTTTGCCGAATCTATCAGATGCCATTCCGACAAAAGGCCGCAGCAATACCGCTGAGAACGTGAATAAGCCGATAATAAGTCCGATCTGTGCATCGGTTCCGCCCTTATTCGCCGCAAACATCGGAAGCGTCGGCAGCAGCATCTCTAGCGATAAAAATAAAAATAAATTAGACAAAATCAGCAATATAAATGGTTTGGTCCATAGCGTTTCCTTCACCTTTTGTTTTCCTCTCATGTTCCCTGTATTTACGCGCAGCTTTTATTCATTATATCTAATATACATTTTTAAAATGCCGATTTATACTATAGGTACAGTGTACTAGTCTAATTGACATTTCGGGAAAAGAGGTTACATTTTATGCATTTACAAAGCGAGCGCGAACAAGGCGGAGGCCGCGTCTATACCTCTTTCCTCTCACAGCTCCTTCGTAATTATATCTTCGGCTAGTGTCGCTGTGCTTGGAGTAGGCGGCATCGTCCTCTTTTCGACCCTTACGATTCCGTCCAAGGAACGTATACTGTTAGGCGCTATTATGCTGATTTCGCTTCCCATTATGATCGCTTGCGAGCTTTTGGTCTTCTATCGCCATCTCCGGCCCATTCAGGCCATCTTCAAAAATGGGCAGCCGACGTCCGAGCAGCTCAAAACCGCTTATCTTCAAACGCATCAATTTCCGACCCTTTCCGTTAGGCGTACCTTCGGCCCGCATTTCCTCGGCTTGCTGGTGCCAGCCGTCATTATGGCATTTGTGTTCATAAAGTCAGGCTATTTAAAGCTCCCCTACTCATACATCGGAATTGCTTCCGCAGTAGCTTTCATGATCGCCAGCATGCATGCGATGATTGAATTCTTTTTAACGTCCAAAGCGATTCGGCCCGTCGTTGCCTATATTCGAGATAAGCATAAGCAATTATATAAACAGGATATTACGCTAGGCGGCCGAGTTCTCGTATCCATCCGCACGAAGTTTCGCCTTAGCGCCTTTCTTATCGGAACGCTTCCTTTATTGCTGTTCGGCCTTGCCTCGCAAATCCGGCTTGACCGCATCCAAGGGGAAGGTTCATCCGCTTATTGGCAGTGGGCTGGTATTATTCTGATCATCGGAGTGCTCTACTCCCTGCTTGGGGCGTCACTCCTATCGCGCAACATTGAAGATCCCATCCATACGATTCAAGAAGGCATGAGCAGCGTGCAAGCCGGCAATTTCGATTCGAGCGCGGCAGACATCTACTCCGATGAGTTTTCCAAGCTTGTTGCGGGCTTCAATCATATGGTAAATGGGCTGAAAGAGCGCGATATTTTGAAGCAGATCGAGCCGGCTGATGCGATGGCCGACCTGCTGCCAGGCGTTCGCTCGCATCATGAGCGTTACGACGGCAAGGGTTATCCCGATGGGCTGGCTGGCACCGACATCCCGCTGTTTGGCCGCGCGATCGCCATTGCGGATGCCTTCGACGCGATGACCTCGGACAGGCCGTACCGGAGAGGCATGACCTATGAGCGCGCCATCTCGATTATAGAGGAAGGCAAGGGCACCCAATGGGATCCTAAGCTCGCGCAGCTCTTCATTGAATCGCTTCGCGGGAAGGAAAGAACGGACGAAGAAGCCTCTTGAATGCAAGAAGAGCCATCCGGCAAGGAGATATTCCTTCTCGGATGGCTCTTTCTGCGTTCTTATGAAAAAGGAGTGCTGATTACCGTTTAATAAGCTTAAAGTCATCATAATGGAAGCCTGGCGCCACGACGCAGGAAACGAGCACCGGCTCGTCGCCAAGCGGACGCGACATTTGCCATTCATTCGCCGGCACGAGCGCCTGCGGATGATGGCCCGCCAGCACATCCGGCCCAACAATAATTTCTTTCCGTGTCTCCGGCGACTCTTTCGTTCCGCCAAGCGTCAGCATCAAAGGGCTGCCGGCATGCCACATCCACAGCTCGTCCGAATAAACGGTGTGCCAATCCGAAAACTCGTCGGGATGCAGCAGGAAATATATAGATGATGCCGCAAAGCGAGGTCCTGAATAAGGAGCACCGAGCACCTCCTGCGGTATTTCAAATCCAGCCTTCCAAATTTCCTTGTACCATCCGCCTTCCACATGCTGCTTAAGTCCAAGCGACTCCACCAGCGGCGACAGTTGTTTTACTGATACTCCCATCCATCTCAACCTTCTTTCTCTCTTTTGCGTACATCTTGTTATTCGATTCGTTCCCTCATTCTATAACGCAGCAACTTATATCGTCAATTCATTAAACAGGTGGGGATAGAAGGTTAATGTTCATTTTTTTGCCTAACTAATATATGGAATCGGCTTTGTTATTTTTAATTTATAAGTTATACTTATATTAACTAACTTGTTGGAGGTGGACAGATGAACAATAACGTATATGATTTTGGTCGCATCAGCCGCAAGCATTTGATGAATTTGCTTATTATTGTTCCGCTGCTCCTGGCAGCGCTGTTCGCCTACCAAGCAGGCAATACGTTCGAGCTGACAGCTGGCGCAAGTCGAATGACGGCGTCAGCGAAATACTCGATATCTAACGTAGGGAAGCAGAACACCACAACAAAGGTTTTTTTTCCCGAGAACGTACTCCTGGCTGCCTATATGCATGCATTCCTGCATTTGCACTGGCTATCCGCCAACCTATCCGCACTTCGCACGACTGTTCCGCAGCGATTGCGTGATTTGCTTATGACTCCGATTAAATTCACATCCCATTTCGTTGGTTAATCCTCTCATTTGGTTCGTATACTAACCACAAATGAGGAGGCACGCACAATGAATATCAGAGAATCCGATCTGCCCGGCATTGGGCGCAAATACCAAGTTATGACGAGAAGCGGCGATAAGTTTGTAATCATCATTCATGATGACGGACGCCGCGAGATGTACCACTTTGATTATGAGGATCCAGATGATAGCATTTCCATGGTTTCCCTTGAAGATGAAGAAGCAAGGCAAGTCGCTGCCATCATTGGCGGCATGACCTACAAGCCGAAGGCGCTCGAGACCATCGAGGTGGCGCTTGACGATCTGACGATTGAATGGTACAAAATTGAACCAAACGCCGCATGCATCGGCATGACGATCGGCCAAGCCGATATCCGTCAAACGACCGGAGCAACGATCATCGCAGCTGTCGAGAAGGAAGCAAAGCATATAAATCCCGGCCCCGACTATATTTTTAAGGCAGATACGACCCTCATCGTCGCAGGTGAACGCCAGCATTTGAAGCTTCTTAAGCTAATGCTGCAAAACGGGAGCCGTTAATTATGGATCACATGGTGCTGGAGATCGGTCTTGCTGTTATACTCATCGCCTTAGTCGGGCTGTTAGCTGCAAAAATTCGGTTTTCCGTCATCCCGTTTTATATTTTAATCGGCATGGCCGTAGGTCCTCATGCGCCTCACGTTGGCATACTGGACTTTAGGTTTATTCATAGTGCAGAACTAATCGAATTCATGGGGCGGCTCGGCGTGCTGTTCCTGCTGTTCTATTTAGGTCTGGAGTTTTCTGTGGGTCGATTAATGAAATCGGGTCGCTCTATAGCGATAGGCGGAACCATCTATATTCTAATCAACTTTTCACTTGGCTTGCTGTTCGGCTTCCTCAACGACTTCCCTGTTGAGGAGACGATGGTCATTGCCGGTATTACAACCATATCTTCGAGCGCGATTGTCGCGAAGGTACTCGTCGATTTGAAACGGACCGCAAACCCGGAGACGGAGATGATTCTTGGAATCATTATGTTCGAAGATATTTTCCTAGCGGTATACATCTCGGTTCTCTCGGGACTTGTGCTAAGCGACTCGTCATCCTTAGGCGGCGTGCTGCTGTCCGCATCGTACGCATTAGGCTTTATGCTGCTCTTCCTTATTATTGGCAGGAAGGCAGCGCCTCTCCTGAACAAAATTTTCAACATTCGCTCGAATGAGCTGTTTCTGCTGCTCGTATTCGGCTTCCTGTTCCTCGTAGCAGGCTTCTCCGAAACGATTCACGTGGCAGAGGCAATCGGCGCGCTGCTCGTTGGCTTGGTGCTGGCGGAGACGGTCCATATGAAGCGGATCGAGCATCTTATCCTGCCCTTCCGCGATTTCTTCGGAGCGCTATTCTTCTTCAGCTTCGGTCTGACGATCGACCCGTTCGCGCTTGGCGGCGCGGTATGGCTGTCGCTTGGAGCCGTTGCCGTTACGCTGTTTGGCAACTTCGTCGCAGGCATGCTGGCGGGAAAAAGTGCTGGCTTGTCGCCTAAGGCATCCGCAAACATCGGCCTGACAATCGTATCGCGCGGCGAGTTCTCCATCATTATGGCGAACTTAGGCAAGGCCGGCGGCTTGCTCGAGCTTCTGCAGCCGTTCGCTGCCTTGTATGTGCTCATCCTAGCGATATTAGGACCTCTTCTAACGAAGGAGTCGAAGCTGGTATTCAAAGGGCTAAATTCGATTTTCCGATGGGAAAAACCGAAAAAGCCCCGAGAGCCTGTGCCGGCGAAGGAACCGGCAGACAATAGTTGATATAAAGGGGGCCTGGATGCTAAATCCAGGCCTCTTCCTTATTTAGTGGCTATAGCGCAACGGTTGGTTGGTGGTGCGGCTTCTTCCCAGCCGAATCCTATCCGCTGCGTTGCAGTTACTACAACAGAATCGACCCTGACTAGCCTATTTTCTGCCTTTGGAGCGATTCTGGTTGCAAATGTGCAACGTAGCTCCTTAAGTAGACAGCTATGTCAGGTTTCTATTGCACTTTCTGCAACGTACCCAAACCATGTTGCTGCGTGCCCCATTAGTCTCCCCCAACTTTGCCGGAAAGCTTGCCAACAATGCATGGGAACAACCATGATTCGCATGCTGCTTTCCACTATGCCTTACTATGCTTATTCGCACCGGCAAGCTCCCCGGCATAGCTATCCGCGAAGCTCTGTCTTATAATCGAAACTATAACAGGAATGAACAGGAAAATAATTGGAAATATGAAAGGGACGGACTAAAAGGATGAGTAATTCGCTTTTATATATTGAAGATGATCAGGAAATCGGCAGCTTCGTTTACCAACATTTGCAGGAGCAAGGGTATGAGGTCAAATGGCTGAGAAATGGTGATGGCGCATCCGAGGCTGCAATGGGCTGCAAGCTTGCCATTCTCGACGTCATGCTTCCGGGGCTTGATGGGTTTACGATCGGGCAAAGGCTGAAGAAGGCTGCACCAGATATCCCGATCCTCATGCTGTCGGCACGCACCTCCATCGATGATAAGCTGCAAGGTCTGCAATTCGCGGATGACTACTTGACCAAGCCCTTTCATCCCGACGAGCTGACGGCTCGCATCGAGGTGCTGCTCCGCCGCTCTGGCGCACGTCTCTCGGAGCCGCTCGCTATTAAGCATCTGCTTGTGCATGAGCAGCAAAATCGCGTCGAAAACCGCGATACTGGGGAAGAAATCACGCTTACGGGCAAGCAGTTTCATATTTTCAGCTACCTGCTGCGCCATTTGGGTCAAATTATGACGAAGGAGCAAATTTACGAGGCCGTGTGGGGAGAATCGTTCATCGAGGGGGACAAAACGTTAATGGTTCATATTCGGTATTTGCGGGAAAAAATCGAGCGTGATCCAGCATCCCCCGAAATCATTGAAACAGTGCGCGGCATTGGCTATCGGGTACGGGCATGAAAAAGCCAAGTCAGCGCTCCAGCGGCATGAAATTCCGCCAAACCTTGTTGTCCCGCTATATGTTTATTATTTTATTCGCCTTTTTATTTATCCCGATTGTATTCCCGCTGTCCTCCCTTCTTTATGTCGTTATTCAAGAAAATACGCACACCTCTGATGCGGATTATTTAAAATACGGAAGTGGCAACGACCTTATCGCAATGTGGCATACGCAAGCGTCGCTGCTGCGCGAGGGCGATGCTGCTGCAATCGACAGCAGGCTGCATGAGCTGAAGCAAAAATACGCTGAAGCCTCCTTCTTCTGGGTCGATTCTTCTGGCTCGACAAGGCTTCAGCTGCCGCAGCAAGAGCAGCTTCCGCGCCGGTGGATGCCAGCTGATGCGATTCAGTTTATGAAGAAGAGCATCGACAGCGATCCCTTTACCGTCGTATCGTTTCTCGGCTCTGAACACGAAGAGCCTGCCTTCATGGTGATGCAGCTGCCGCGCTCAATCATTCAGCTGGATAGGCCTATTGGTACGGGAACGCCCTTTTATATCGCGTTTCTATTTATCATGCTCGCCTTGTTCTTCCTCATATCTCTGCTCTTCTTCCGGCATATCCGCAAGCGGCTGCTCGGCCTGCAAGCAGCGATGGCGCTGCATGGCGATAACGGGCTTCCACAGCCGATCGCCTTGAACAAACCCGATGAAATCGGACAGCTTGAGGCTGCCTTCAATCATATGGTCGAGCAGCTGCGGGAAAGCGCGGAAAGGGAGCGTGCGGAGGAGGAGCTGCGCAAACGTCTTATCGCCAGCCTGTCTCATGACTTGCGTACGCCTTTAACAGTTATGAGCAGCCATCTCTACTCCTTGCAAAAGGAATCGATAAGCACGACCGGACATGCTTCAATCAAGCAAATGGAGCAGAAGATCGCCAGCATAAGCAGCCTTATCGAGAACCTGCTTTCTTACACGCTTATGACCAGTGGGCGCTACCCTCTCCAGCTGGAGCGGCAGGATTTGCTGCGCATCGTCCGAGAGAGCGCGGCGTCCTGGTTCCCATTATGGGAGCAGGAAGGCATTGCGGCAGAGGTGGAGCTCCCTGATGAACAAATGCTGCAGGATGTGGATAAGGATGCGTTCAGACGCGTGCTCGATAATTTGTTTCAAAATGTAACGAGGCATGCGGTAAGCGGCAAATATATTGGAATCAAGCTAGAGAAGCCGCAAGGACGAACCGCACTGGTTATTCATGATCACGGCAGCGGGCTGGAAAACGATTCAATCAGCAAGGGCGCAGGCATTGGACTTGCCATTGTCGATTATCTCCTTCATGAGATGAACCTAGAGTGGCACATGGACAGCCATGCAGCTGGAACAAGCGTCTATATTTTTCTGAGGTGAGCGGACAGCTTTTTTAAACGAAATTTAAACTTGGGGTGCTCTCTGTTTAACCTTCATCCGTTAATGTAAGTTCTGAGGTGATTAGCGTGAATGAATGGGTTATTGAAACGAAAGGACTCAGCAAGCGTTACAAAGGACGTTATGCGGTTTCCAATCTTAACTTGAAAATTGCAAAAGGAGATATTTACGGCTTTCTTGGACCGAACGGCGCTGGTAAAACGACAACCATCCGCATGCTGCTCGGGTTAATCAAGCCATCGAGCGGATCTGTGCATATGTTTGGCCAGTCCTTGAATAAGGATCGGCTTTCGATACTGCGGCGTATTGGCTCATTAGTTGAATATCCCTCTTATTATGGGCATCTAAATGCCGTCGACAATCTCGAAGCGATCAGGCGCATTCTTGGTGTTCCTGCCGCTAAGATCGCCGAAGTGCTGGATATCGTAGGGCTTGCCAAGGACGCGCGGCGACCGGTAAAGGGTTTTTCGCTCGGAATGAAGCAGCGGTTAGGCATCGCTAGCGCATTGCTCGGCAATCCGGAGCTGCTCATCCTTGACGAGCCGACGAATGGGTTAGATCCATCCGGCATTTTGGAAATACGCGAGCTCATCAAGCAAATGCCCAAGCAGCATGGCATAACCGTCCTAATATCCAGCCATTTATTAAGCGAGGTAGAGCTGACGGCTGGTACAGTCGGCATCATTCGGCAGGGCGAGCTAGTATTTCAGGATACGATCAAAAATCTACACCAACAGGCCCAGGGCAGCATGTCGCTTGTCGTCTCTGAGCCTGAGCTGGCGCTTAACGCGTTGCGGCAGCAAGGAGTGGCGGCCGTACAAAGCGGTGCGGCTCTGCTGTTTGAGCAGACGGATGATCAGGCCATCGCGCGTATCGTAAAAAGCCTCGTTGAACGGGATCACGCCATTTATCGTGTTGAAGAGAAGAAAAAGTCGCTCGAGGATCTCTTTCTCCAAATTGTCGGGGAGGGAGGGCAGCTATGATGGTCAAAGCGCTTTCGTCCGACTTTTTGAAAATACGCGGCAAAGGGCTCTGGTTCCTCATCTTTATTGGTCCGATTGGCTTGATCGCCTTGCAGGCGCTCAACTTTGGGCTGCGCTATGATTATTTGACGCAAAGATACGCAGGAAGACTCTGGGAAGTACTGCTCGAGAACATCCAAATGTTCGTGCCCATTTCGTTGTTTCTCGGCATCACGCTCGTTGCTTCGCTGCTCGCCAACGTCGAGCACAGCACGAACGCATGGAAGCAGCTGCTTGCCCTGCCGATTTCAAGAAGCGCTGTATTCTGCTCCAAGCTTGCGGTAAGCTTCATTTTGCTTATATCCTCTTGCGCTGTGCTTGCAGTTGGAATTGCTGTGCTTGGGTTAACCTTGCGGTTTGAGCTTGGCGATATGCCGGTCATCGATATTTTGCGGCTTAGCTTCCTGCCTTTCTTCGCCTCGCTTCCAGCGCTAGCTCTCTTTCTGTGGCTATGCATGGCGAACAAAAATCAAGCCATACCCATAACGCTTGGCGTCATAATCGCCATTAGCTCTGTCTTCTCTTTTCAGCTATCCGAATGGTTTCCACTCAATTGGCCTATGTTTGGCTATTTGGGACCGCATCGGGAGCTTTTCGTCGGCGCAGGGCTGTTGTTCGGTGTGATGATATGGAGTTTAGGCAGCCTTCATTTCAACAAAAAGGATGTGGATTGAAATGAATGCCTTTATTCGACTAGTCGCTTCGGAGTATCTTAAGCTGTCCAAATCATTCATTTGGCTCCTCCTTCCGATAAGCCCGCTCCTGTCTATTGCCATCGGAGTATTCGTTTCCCTCGACAATGTGGATTCATCATGGGAGTTCGGGAAATATGCCATGCTCGTTTCTGCAATGGCAACGTTCCATGCCATGCTGTTTTTGCCCATACTCACGGGCATCCTCTCCGCCTTCGTATGCAGATACGAGCATGCTGGCGGAGGCTGGAAGCAGCTGCTCACGCTTCCGATAACCAGGACCGGCCTCTATTTCGCCAAATTCACCGTTGTCGCTCTATTGCTTGCCTTAACGCAATTGTTGTTCCTTGGCGCAGTCTTGATCGCCGCCTCCTATCAAGGACTGGGTGGGGATTTTCCTTGGAGAATGCTGCTTGCGGGCATTGGGGGCGGCTGGCTTGCCTGCCTTCCGCTAGCGGCTCTGCAGCTGCTTGTATCCGTAGGCTGGAGCAGCTTCGCCGCTCCGCTTGTCATTAACGTCATGCTGACCATACCTAATATGCTGATTATTAACTCTGAAAGGTTCGCGCCTTTCTATCCTTGGGCACAGCCTATGCTGACCATGCTGAGCTATAGCGATCAAGAGTTTGGCGGCCTCGGCCTGCCGCTGACCAACATACTGGTCACCATTACGGGCAGCTTTGTTTTATTTCTGGCAGCCGGCCTGCTCTATTTTAAACGGAAGGAAATATAAGCTTGTCTTATGAAAGCGCCAGTCTGGAACATGATAATCATGTTTTAGACTGGCGCTTCTTTCTTATAGACTCGGTAGGGTTCTGTGAGTTTGCTGTTGGTTGAGCGAAGGTAATAATAGTGGTGTTAGCGATAATTTAATAGATCTATGTTTATGTTAATTGTCCTTAACACTTTGTTCGAAAATTCGCTTTTCCTTCCAAACTTGCATGCAAGAATTTTTTCGACTTTCTCAATCTCTTCTGGATATCCTCAATTTCTTTGATTTTTTGTTCAACCATTTTCTTCTTTACCTCGTAAGATAAGTTAAGTTGTTGATTTACGAGCAAACTTAACTCTTCTATAGAAAAGTCTACGGATAACAGTGCCTTCACATCATCTAGAAATTCAACAATCTCTTCAGAATAAATACGATAATTATTTACATCTCTTTTAACAAATGTGTCCGGAATTAGGTTTTTACGTTCATAGAATCTCAATGTTGATATTGGCAGACCAGTTAATTTTGAAACATCATTTATTTTCATAATATGACCTCTTTTGTTATTGCTATAAACCTAAGTTTATAGTTCATAATACGAATATGATAACGAACGACATACACAATGTCAAAAAATCTAATGTTGTCAAAAGGAGAGATGTTATGTTTAACAATATTCAAAATAACGATTTCGCCAATATAGTCAAGGGACGACGTTCTGTGCGTAATTATGATGAGAATATTAAAATATCGAAAGAGGAGATAGGCGAGATTATTTCGGAAGCCAGTTTGGCGCCATCCTCTGCAAATATGCAGCCTTGGCGTGTAATTGTGGTTGATACTCCAGAAGGAAAAGAAAAACTAAGACCTCTTATGCGTTTCAATACTTTACAAAATGATACTTCATCAGCCATGTTATTAATTTTTGGTGATACCGAAAGCTATTTATATGCTGAAGAAATTTACAATACAGCAGTGGAACAAGGAAAAATGCCCGCTGAAGTACGAGATAGTCAACTCAAAACTATTCTAACGATGTTCCCGACTCTATCAAAAGAATTGAAAGTTGAAGTTGCAAAAATCGATAGCAGTCTCTTTGCCATGCAGCTAATGTTAGTGGCTCGTGCACACGGGTATGATACGAATCCAATGGCAGGCTTTGAAGTTGATCAGTTAGCAAAAGCATTTGATTTAGATGAAGAACGCTATGCTCCAGTAATGATTATTTCAATAGGAAAAGCCAAAGAAGCTGGGCATGAGTCCGTTCGATTAGGTTCTGATAAGATTACATTTTGGAGGTAGCCATATTTATCCGTAATCTATTAGCTATTCTTTCTTCATAATTACACTTATAATAAGCACGGATGCTTACAAAGCGGTCTACTTTTCATTGATTCATTTAATCTTTTTATATCCATTATAAGTTAGCTTTGTATTGAATTAGAGAGCTCGAATTTTTCTTATTGTACTAACGGGAAGCGATAGTTCAATAAAATAGCGGCAGTCTAGGACTTTATTATCTCGTCCATGGCTGTCGTATTTTCTTTCATTGGGGTCAGTCTAATACTCATTTTACGAAGTCTGACGAAATTCTAATTCGTAAAGACATATATAAATTTGATTACAACTGGATCATCATTCCGGTACTACAAAAGATAGAACTACTGCGGCATTCCATGTGTGCGCTATGATTTAAGAGTCCGAACGAGGCTTTTAGAAAGAAGAGGTGCGCAGCATATGAAAAAAATACTTTTTTATATTTTGGTGGCGGTGACGAGCTATTTTGCAGGAGTTCTTGCTTATCTCGGCTATTTGTCGCTCGTCTATCACCAAGGAATCGGCAGTGAATCGAGTAAGTTTATTGTGTGGACTCTCCCTCCATATCTATTTGTCATCCTCCCCTTCTACACACTCATGTTCCGCTGGAGTAAAGCAGCGCTCTGGCTGCGACTGATTCTTCTGATTGGATTAAGCGTCGTCGCGGCAGCATCCGTTCCCTTCCTGATGGGCTTTGGCATATGGCGGCTGCAGGATCTCTTCTCTCCTGAGCTAGGCCTGTTTATGATCCTCTTTGCCAGCTCGTCTCTCGTGTTTACGGTTGGTTCATTCATTGCGTCAAAAAAACGGGGACACAAGCTATTTATGCTTGCATCCCTGATCATCATCTATTTCGCCGTCAGTACGCTGGTCTCCGAAGCCGAGAAGAGCAGGCCGGTTATCCACCAAATTCCGCATAGCTTTCACGGTACTGTCACTATCCATTATGGCGAGCCTCATTATCCGCCTATTCCGAGGATTAAGGGATATGAGGTCATACGAATTCCAGAGAACGGCATCTACTACACCTCTAGCCCACGTCCTTCAAGGGGCATTCGGCACACTATAGTAGACGAGCGAGGACAAAGCATACACAATATCAACTCTCTGGATGAAATAAGCAAATATGGCGACTCACCAACAGCTATGATTAGCGAATATGAGGTTCCATAACGTAATGGGACCTCTTCCCTGATTAACTTTTGCAGCTAAAATATGGCCCGCACTGCGACTCATGCGTCTGCACATAGGTCCATTGAAACGTCTTATCCACGACATAGATGTCAGACTCGCCTTCCAAATCTGCCAAGGTCAAATCAGCCGCATTTTCGATATAGATAGCCGAACATCCATGCTGGTAAAAGACGTAACAGCCTTGCTTTTCAACGTTACAAAATGCTTCAACAGCCGCCTCATCGCTTAAGCACGGCTTTCTCTTATAGCTAAATAGATGCCATAAAAACTGATCCATATAAATGGCTTCTTTTTCAGGAGCATCTAATCCATCGGCAAAAGCTTGCTCCCACATGCGCTTGAGGTCTTGTCCGTCAAAATCCGCTTTCTCCGCTCTTATATGTTTAGCTTCCAGAATCGGCAGGAGCTTCAAATGCTCGATCCCATCTACCCGCTCGCCAAATAAGTATTCTTGACCATTCCCTTACATTCATCGCTCGAATGCCCCAGCATTTGCAGCAGGGTGCTCGCTTGCTGTAAAACAAGATCTTGATCGATTGTTGATTCCTTGTCAAAAAAACCTTCAGGGTACTGTTTAATCTGCCTTGGCTCAACTCCGCCAAAATATTCAAAGAAGTACTCAAAGCTATTATCGGCAATGCTCTTATCAATCATTTCTTCAATATGCTGCCTGCTTATCTTATCGACGATAATTAAAGGCCGAGTTGACCACATATATGCGTCATTGCCGCTGCTCAAAGCATCCTCTCGAATCGACTGGATGCATGTTAAAGTATAGACATTCGTGAGCCATCGCGAGGAATCAGGAAAAGTTACGACGACACAAACCTGAGCGTTCTCATCACCTTCAACGAAATCATCGTTATCCATCCTGATATGCCTCTTTTTTGAAAACATCGAAATCACCCCTAATCTATTATATTAGAGACTGCTTCCCTATTTCCCTTCCCTGATCTACGTGCGGCTGAGATACGGCGGGTCTTCTCCTTCTGTTTTGTACATGGTCATTCCTGAGCGTTCTACATGGTAAGACAGATACCGCGAGCTCATTTCCGCCTCTTTTGTCCAGCTTTCACTAAAGGTAACGATGTATTCGTTTTTGGATATGGCTTGCGCGCTTGTTTCTCTGACTACCTGATAGCCGTCGATCACTCCCTGCCATCGCCCAATTTCATCAGGGAATACACTTATAGACGTTCCTTCCCCATCGGTAGCAAATGCAACAGCCTCCTCTATCGTAAAAGGCGGCATCGGGGGCGAAAGGTATTCCAGTGTCCCCCAAGACACCCCAAACAGAAGTACGGGAAAAAGAACAACGATGAGCATGCCCGCTGGCCTTAATGGCCTTACTCTCAGCCACCAGTCGATAACCCCATATCCTAATGCAATCGCCATTCCGCATACGATTAACAACCCATATGGAAATAGGAGACCGATCACCATCCCAAAAATACCGTGCATGACAATCACAATCCATGAGTATGGAATAATTCCTTTTTGCCTTATCCACTCTAACCCTAACGACACCGCGTTCCCGTAAATGAGGATGATTGTTCCGATATACATAATGTAGATAAACGTCCAGCCGATCAGCTCATTCCCACGGTTGTAGGCAAGCACCCACTCCCCATTCCCGAACACGCTTGAGACTGCCATCAAGAATGAAGCTAAAGCGGTTACGATATAGGTCGTAAAAAACTTTCGTATCATGAGACTTACCGCTTGATCCATTATGCTGGCTCCCCCATCCTTTGCAGCTTATTTCGCTGTTGTTTATTAATCATAACGAAGCGCATGAGCTGCAAACAGTTCTAACTTTTGTAGAACCTCCCCGTATAAACCACATCAAAAAAAAGACTATCGATCCAAATAATCGACAGCCTTCATTTTTACGGCGGAAATGAGATATAAAATGAGCACGACAATATAGAGATTCCATAAACTCGGTATGGAGGCTATGATACCCACACAAGCACATCCAACAGAAGCGATTATGCCATATTTCAAGGTCACACATACCTCCTTAAAATCCAAGCTCCGCCAGCTCTTTCAGTGTTTCCTCCACATTGCGTTCTGGATTAAGCGTTCGGATCATTTCATCCGTGATCGGATTTCCTTGATAAATTTTCGAGACGACTTCGAACGGCAACTGTTGTTCAAAATAGCCTTCGGCAAACTCCACATAATCTTCGGCTGTTTGAAAGATCGCACCGATCAAAAAGCCGGAGCCATCCACGTGTTCAGATACCTCAGCGTTTCCTTTTTTCCACGCCGTGTCGCTCTTTTCTCGCCAAATACAAAAAGTAACGTCCTCCCGCTCAAGCGCATCATCCTCCAGTAAATGACTGAGTGCGCTAGGAACCGCTTCATAAATCCCCGGCGCTATTTCTTCTTCATCATTTGCATACGGACTAAGCTCAGATTCGTGATCAAACCCTTTTAACAAGGTGCCTTCCGATGCAAAGAGAATAAACAGGTGATCTCCCGCTCCGTTGTCGATTTTCGCGAGTGAAATGTTCTGGCCCCAATTAGGATCAAAACTATGATAACGAAGCCAATCTTCCTCACACAAAATGATATTCAAAGCGGCTTGTACAAGCATTTGTTTCTTTAACCATTCCGGCTCCGGCAACAATTCTAATACTGTCATGGTGGCACCTGCTTCTTTTTGATAAACGACACTGGCCCTGACCGCATCAGGGGTTAACGTTATTTTATCATTAACTCCCTTCATTCCCACTATTTATAACTATTTCATCGCAACAAAATAAAAGGAGCAGCCGCAGCTGCCCCTTCTCAAAACCTATACCATTCATTTTGCCAACGCTACTTGTGCTCGGCCAGCCACGCTGAGAGCGCTGCAATCTCAGTATCCTTAAGCTGCCCTTTGTAAGCAGGCATTCCGTTTCCGCCGTTGCTGATTTGCGCATTGATCTGATCGACGGTCATTCTGGAGCCTATTTTCTGCAGGTTGGGACCTACGCCGCCAGAGAGGTCAACGGCATGGCAGCTTACGCAGTTTTTCCCGTATAGGGATTCCGCTTCTTCCGTATTAACGGTTGTTCCCCCGTTCCCCCCGTTGTTCTCGGCAGGCGGTTGCTCGTTTACTCCGTTATTCGTATTATTGCCGCCGCAAGCGGACAGCCCGATTACCAGTACAGTACCGGCAATCCATAGAAACCATTTGTTTTTTCTCATCATTGTATTGCCTCCTAATTCAGGGAGAATCGTTGTTACGTTTCCCGAAATGCATAGGTCATATACAAACGCTCCCAAAGATTTTCAAAAAAGGCAAAGCAGCGAATAACCGTAAGGTTACTGGTTATCCTAAGGAAATATCATGGGGGATTAATAGTAAAAAGCTTGTAATGCGGGGTGAAAATGTGGATATTCAGGGGGATCTGGTCAACCACTTGACCGAGCTGCGGAAGAGGCTGATCATTGTGATCGCCTGCTTCTTCGTCGCGATGAGCGGAGGGCTCTACATGTCCCCAGCCATTTTGCGATACATCAAGTCAGGGCTAACCGCCAAATCGGTGGAGTGGAACGTCTTCTCGTTCACGGACGGTTTGTTCATCTATTTGCGCTGCGCCTTCCTGTTCGCCATTTTGTTCACGCTGCCCGTATTGCTGTATCAGACATGGGCATTCGTGCGGCCGGGCTTAACGGAAACAGAAGCAAAGGGGACGCTGGCCTATGTGCCCGTATCCTTCCTGTTGTTTCTCACAGGCGTATCCTTCAGCTACTTTCTCGTATTTCCGATGATGCTCGGATTCATGATTGAAATGAACCATAACGTAGGCGCAGTTGAGACATACGGCATCGACCGGTATTTCAGCTTTCTGTTCAGCGTCGTGTTCCCGCTAGGTGTTGCGTTCGAGATGCCGCTCATTATTTTGTTTCTGACGAGGCTCGGACTATTGACTCCGGAGCGACTGAGCAGCTCGCGCAAATACGCCTATGTCAGTCTAGCCGTTGTCGGGGCATGCATCTCCCCGCCGGACTTTGTCTCACACCTCTCCGTAACCGTTCCGCTGCTGCTGCTCTTCGAGATCAGCGTGCTCGTTACACGGAGGTATGCCAAGCGGCTTGCCGCTGTCCCTTCCCCAACTTGAACCAAAAAGGAGATTTGCACATGTTTAACAATATCGGCGTGTCAGGGTTAGTAATCATTTTGCTTATCGCGCTCATCGTGTTTGGGCCTGCTAAGCTGCCGCTGCTCGGCAGGGCATTCGGCGATACGCTGCGTGAATTCCGCAGCTCGACGCGCGGCATTGTCGACGAGGAGCAAGACGATCCGTCCACGGACAAAAAGGATGACATCAAGAAGCTGCTTTAGTCCGCAGCAGCAATAAGGCCGCCCCGATCACTTCGGGAGCGGCCTTTTTTTGCGGTTTACAGGCGCTTCATCCAATTAGACGAGCAAACCGCCCTTTTCCCTGTACTTCAAAATGCCCTCTGCTGCAAGGTAAGCCAGCGCTCCAACCGTATTCGTCGGATTATAGCCGGCGTTCTGCGGAAATGAGCTTGCTCCGACAACAAAAACGTTGTCCGCATCCCACAATTGACTATACCTATTAACCGCTGATGTGTCTGGAGTCGTTCCCATCATGACGCCTCCCGTATTATGCGTGGACTGATAGGTCATGATTTCGTACGGACCGAGCTCCTTTAAATAATCGACTTTATCCGCGCCCATCTCCTTCATGATCTGCGAGCAGCGATGTGACAGAAACTTCGCCAGCTCACGATCCTGCTCCTCGAAATCGAACGTTATGCGGAGCAGCGGGTCGCCATAGACATCCTTATAAGTTGTGTCCAGATCGAGAAAATGATGCTTGAACGCCATCGAGGACCCCTGCGCTCCAATACTAAGCGTACGATTCGCATAATGGACTGATTTTTCCTTAAATTCATAACCCCATGAGGCTGTACCCGACGGAGTGGGATTATTCTGAATCGGACGAGCGCCGGCTTGACCGATCGCGATGACGCCTCCATGGATAAAATTCAGCTCGGAGTGGTCAAAGTTATCGCCATTGAAATCGTCGATTGAGACGCCCAGCGCGCCTGCGCCCGCAAAGCTATTGAACTGCTGTTTTTCGAAAAAGCCTACAGCGCTGCCTTTGATGACCTGATACGCATAGTTCCGGCCGATGACTCCCGTACCTGTCGACGGATCGTAAGGCTTCCCAAGCCCAGACATGAGCAGCAGGCGAACATTGTTGAACACATAGCTCGTCACGACGACGATATCCGCAGGCTGAATGATTTCCTCTCCCGTGGTCACATCCGTGTACATGACGCCTGTCGCCTTTCCGCCTTTATGTAAAATCCGACGAACGTTTGAATGGGTGCGAATTTCAAACTTTCCCGTCTTATTGGCAACCGGAATGACGGTCACCACAGGATCGGCTTTGGCTCCGTATTCACAGCCGAAGCGCTCGCAATATCCGCAGTACTGGCAAGCCGCGCGGGCAATACCGTCGGGATTCGTATAATTTTCCGATAAATTCGCCGAAGGCATCATATACGGATTCAGCTTCATGCGGGTAGTTGTATCGACAAACAGCTGCATCGCGGGCGATTTTTTCATTGGCGGAGTCGGATAGGGTTTGCTTCGTTTGCCGCCAAGCGGATTCTCCTCGCCCGAAATGCCGGCCATACTTTCGAATTTTTCGTAATACGGCTCCAGCTCGTCGTAGGTGATGCCCCAATCCTGAATCGTCATATTAGCCGGAATTTTATTTTTCCCGTATTTTTCAATCGTTTTGCTGCGGATTTCAAAATCATACGGCAAGAAACGATACGTTTGGCCGTTCCAATGAACGCCGGCTCCACCAAGCCCGTCTCCTATTAGAAATGAGCCGTATTGCCGCATAGGAAGCGCGCGAATTTTCTCATTGCTGCGGAACGTGATCGTTTCCTTGGACAAGTCCTGCATCATTTCGTAACGCAGCGCGTAGCGGAGCTCGTCATGGATCATAAAATAGTCCTCGGTCTTCCGCTCTTTGCCTCGCTCTAGTCCGACTACGTTTAAGCCTTTCTTCGTCAGCTCCGCGGCGATGATGCCGCCGGACCATCCGACGCCTACGATGACGACGTCGGTTTTCGGTAATGTTTTGGCCATATTATCCTCCGATTCGCTAATGAGAAACCAAATGATCTTGCAGGCTGCTCGGTTCGATTTTGGTAAATTCCTTATCAATGATGCTGACATAGCTCATCTGATTGCCCGGATAGTTGCGCATCTTCCACCCATTCATGTTCATATTGCCCCCATATAGCGGGTCGCTGTACGCGCCTTCAAGGGTGTTGCTTCGCAGCATTTTGAAGAAGCTGCTGGCAGAGATCGTCGTCAGCTTCACAGCGTCTGACTCGAAGCTCTTAAGCACCTCATCCTGCTCCTCGCCGGCTAATTCCACGAAGCTTTTCTGGTATTTGGTCATGCTGTAGTTCTCCATCTCACGCAGTCCGATTTCGAATATTTCCCGCCGCTTCAACCGTCCTTGGTAGCCCTGCTCCTTCTCTCCCGTGAAAAACGGCGGCGTCATATAATCCCGCCCGTTGAAGCCCCATTCCCCGGCCAGTTGGTGGTCG
Organism: Paenibacillus sp. PL91; assembly: GCF_012935325.2. GTDB lineage: Bacteria > Bacillota > Bacilli > Paenibacillales > Paenibacillaceae > Pristimantibacillus. The sequence goes on along the minus strand of NZ_JABBYG020000011.1, from coordinate 192,303 downwards.
ATGAAGAAGGCTACCCCAAGCGACTTTGCACCGGGACCGTTCTCATCCTCGGGAAAAATACGCTCTGTCGCGCTCTCGGTGATTCGGAATTGCTCTTGCGTAAAAAACATGAGCGCGCGATTGTAGTTTTTGGCCTCGGGCGTCTTTCCGCCATCCGGCGCTGCAGGCGCATTATCCGTGGCCGGCTTTCTTTTGATCAGGGAGCCGAGTGCCCCGCCCACCATAATACCGCCCAGCGCATAGCCTGTATTGACAAGAAACTTACGACGGGAGCTGCTATCTACCGCGCGTTTGCCTGGCTCTTTCTTTTTGTCTATCCGATCCAATGCTTGCACCTCCTGGAAGCTTCAATCTTTCCCCTTTATTATTTTCCAAGAACTCATGAATATTCATTTCATAGAAAGGGTCATCCTAAAAACAAAATGCAACCTATGGAGGATGATTCTTCAATGACTACCACCCGCAAACTGCTCGTTCTGACATCTGCCGCTTTGGCATTGGCTTTTACCGGCTGCGCCAATGGAACAACGCCAAACACACAAACAAAATCTGATCAGCAGCAGCAGGCTCATATGCTTCATGACCCCTCCATCATTCCAAGCGAAGGCGGACAGAAGCTGCATACGACCAATAAGCATGGTAAAACCACTAATGGCATGGGCACATCCGTCTACAGCATGATCGGCAGCTCCGGGCTGCACGCAAGCGGCTTCTCCGCGCATCTGGAATCACGCCTCAGCGGCATCGGCATCCCGGACGTGCGCGTATTCGTCTTTGACGATACAGTCGTGCTCGCCGCGGAGAAGCATACGGCCTCCGCTTCGCAATATGACAACCTGCAAAGAAAGCTGCTCGATCATACCGAAGGGCTTTCTGGCAAAGGCTATTCGCCGGAAGACGGCCTCGGCGGCAACAGCGTCACGAACGAAGGCAGCCACGACAATCTGGCGATGGCAGCAAGCCAGATCAAGACGTTCATGGGCGGGGACGTCAAGGTACTAACCGTAACTGGAGCTAAAGCGGTAAAGGTGATCGAGCAAATTCGTGCGGATGCGATGGCCAAAAACATATCCCCCGATAAGGTGGCAAACGGTATCCGGGATCTGCTGAGGCTAGTGAAAGCGGAGCAGCGCAGCAGCCGTTAAGCACATTAAATAAAGCGGCTGCCGGCAATAGGCCGGCAGCCGCTTTTCATTTTTGTCCATAACTATGTTAAAGGTTCTCTTATTAATTCTCTAATTGTATCTTTTACAGTAGATTCCCCTCCTTAACGGCTTCACTCCAGCTACGCTGCAGTTAGTACAACAGAATCTTCTCCTTATCGACTTCTCTCCAGCTACGCTGTAGTTAGTACAACAGCATCACCCTATAACTTCTCATTGTTCACATTGGCGGCTATTTCTGTTGTATTTTCTACAGCGCAGCCTTTCATTCGGAGTGGCATGTCGGGTTTCTGCTGTATTTTCTGCACTGTGGCGATCAGAGCGGGAACAGCAGCCGAAGAGTAGTCTGCGATAATAAAGAAGAAGATTGTTTCAAGGGAATGCTCGAAAATAAACGAGTTCCAAATCATAAGAAAAACGCCTCCAAAACCACTGTTCAAGCGGGATTGGAGGCGTTTTTTTTGAATTCTTCCTGTCAAAAATCGGGATGGAGTGAATCCGGTTATGACTTTGGAGTCAGCCCTTCCACTCTCCCTGGTTCAACCTTCGCTAAGGCATCGCCCTGCGATTATTTGGTGCCGAACTGCGCGTGGTGCAAGCGGCTGTAAATGCCGCCCGCCGACACAAGCTCCTCGTGGCGGCCTTGCTCGGTTATGCCCTGCTCCGTCACAACGACGATGCGGTCCGCATTTTTGATCGTCGCAAGGCGATGCGCGATCACGAGCGTCGTCCGGCCGACGGACAGCTCAGCGAGCGACTGCTGAATCGCCGCTTCTGTTTCTGTATCGAGCGCCGATGTCGCTTCGTCGAGAATGAGAATTGGCGGATTTTTGAGGAACATCCGCGCAATTGCAAGGCGCTGCTTCTGTCCGCCGGACAGCTTCACGCCGCGTTCGCCGACAACCGTTTCCAGTCCCTGCGGCTGCGCATGGATGAATTCCTCGAGCTTCGCTCTGCGAGCTGCCTGCCAAATATCCTCATCGGATGCGCCCAGCTTGCCGTAAACAATATTTTCACGAATCGTGCCCGCGAACAGGAATACATCCTGCTGAACGATACCGATCTGCTTCCGCAGCGATTCCATCTTCAGATCGCGAATATCGAAGCCGTCAACCGAAATGCTGCCGTCCTCGATCTCATAGAAACGCGGCAGCAGGCTGCAAAGCGTCGTTTTGCCGGCACCGGATGGTCCAACGAAAGCAATCGTCTCGCCTGCGCGGATTTTCAGATCGATATTTTGAAGCACCTTCGCTTCGCCCTCATAACCGAACGTAACATTTTGATAAACAATATTTCCGCTTAAACGATCCACTTCTACAGCATCCGGCTTATCCGCAACGTCTGGCGCTGTCTCCAGCAGCTGCACGTAGCGCTTAAAGCCGGCGATGCCTTTCGGATAGCTCTCGATAACGGCATTAATTTTTTCAATCGGCTTAAAGAAGATATTCGTTAGCAAAACAAAGCTAACGAATTCGCCGTATTTCAATTCTCCCTTAATAACGAACCATGTGCCCGCAATTAGTACAAATACCGATACGAGCCTCATCAGCATGTACGTAATCGACGAGTTCAAGCCGATAATTTTGTAGGAGATTAGCTTGGCTTCACGGAAGCGCATGTTGTTGACCTTGAACAGCTTTCTTTCATGCTTCTCGTTCGAGAACGCTTGAACGACACGTATGCCGCCAACCGTATCCTCTACGCGCGCGTTGAAATCAGCCATATCCGAGAACAGCCGATTCGCTGCTTTCGTCATTTTGCCGTTGAACATCAGAACGAGCCATATAATAATTGGAACAATGATGAACGTTAGAATGGCTAGCTCCAAATTAATATAAGCCATGATGCCGAAAGCGCCGACGAGCGTCATTGCTGCTATGAACATATCCTCCGGACCGTGATGGGCAACCTCGCCGATCTCGAACAAATCATTCGTAAGGCGCGAAATAAGATGGCCTGTTTTCGTATTATCGAAAAATCGGAACGACAGCTTCTGAATATGATCGAACAGCTTCTTCCGCATGTCCGTCTCAATATTAATGCCAAGCATGTGCCCCCAGTAGGTGACGACATATTGCAATATGGTATTAATAACATAAACGACGAGAAGGATAGCGCAAGCTGTTATAATCAGACCCCAATTCTCGTCCGGCAGCAGCGTATCAATCACATAGCTGACCGCTAGAGGGAAGCATAGCTCCAGCACCGAGAGCAGAACCGCACAGCAGAAATCAAGCAGGAACAGTTTTTTGTAAGGCTTATAATAGGCAAAAAATCGTAAAAGCATCTTGAACTCCTTCTCATTCCGTAGTGATAATCATTTTCATTTAAAATGATATACAATCACTACCAAGCTGTCAATCAATTGCCAAAATCAATTCGGTCATGATGCGTATAGACGTTCATTTCCCCGCCCCTTATAAAACCTACGCAGGTGATGCCCAGATCGTCCGCGAGCCGAAGAGCGAGGTCCGTAGGCGCTGACTTGCTGAGCAAAATGCCGCAGCCGATCTTCGCCGCCTTCAAAACCGCTTCCGAGGAAAGCCTTCCGCTGAATGCGATCACTTTGTCCGAGGTGCGCAGCCGATGCAGCAAACAATAGCCGAACAGCTTATCGAGCGCGTTGTGGCGGCCGATGTCCGTTCGAACGGCGAGCAGCTCGGCAGGCCTACCGATAGCTGCGTTGTGAACGCCGCCCGTGCTGCGGAAATCCGCAGAGCTTTCCTGCAGCTCCCGCATAAAGCGAATGCACTGCTCAGCCGTTATTTTCGTACGGGTCATGATCGTTTTTGCCGTAAGCATATCGTTGTGCAAATAAAACTGGCGCCCCTTCCCGCAGCAGGAGCCGATGAAGCGTTTGGAGTAATGGTCAAGGCTCGCCGTATGCTTATGTTCAAGCTCGATGTAGGCAAATCCCGTATCCTCATGGATGTTCAAGGACTTCACCTGCCCAGCCGCCCGTATAACGCCTTCAGAAGCGAGAAAGCCAATGACAAGCTCCTGCAGGTCAGATGGCGAGCAAACCAAGGTTGCGAACTCCTCGCCATCCAGCTTTAAGGTAAGCGGAAATTCCGCAGCGATGTCGTCATCCTTCTCCCAGCGCGCGCTTCCGTCGTATTTGAGTATCCGCCATTTGGTCGTGTTGGATAAATCCATCCGAATGGTCCCCTTTCGCATCACGCTTAAGCGCGCTTCGCTCCTGCCAAGCTGCCAGCCTATGCCGGCGGCTCCATCTCAAGCTCGACGATCCGCTTCTCGATATATTTCGTATCCTTAAATGCATGATACGTTTCTGCCCGCTCCACTATTACCGATGTATTGTATTCAGGAATGCCCGCAAGCGGCTCATATACCCCTCTCGGAAAAAGACTGTTGCCCTCCGGCCAGTACAGCTCGATATTCCCAGGCGCGATGTCCTCGCTTTTTGCCCGGCCATGGTAGGTGCCGTTCCGGTTATACACCACAATCGCATCTCCTTCAGCAATCGCAAGCTTGGCTAAATCCGCTCCACTCATCAGCACATCGTAGCGACCGGCATCGTTGAAGGCATCCTTTTCACCATAAATCATGGAATTGAACTGCTTGCCTCGCCGCGTCGTCGCATAGAAATGGCCTTCTGGTATACGCAGCTCAGGCAGCTCAATCGGGATTAATCGGCCTTTGCCGTCAGCCGTTGGGCAGATGCCATCCTCGCACAGCCACGCCCCACCCCACTGGAACACATCGCCTTTATTGCGCAGCTTCTGAATGCCATCATAATTGGGCGCCGCTAAAGCAATCTCCCGCCTGACCGCGTATGCATCTTTAAAGGTTATCGCTTCTCTCAGCTCAGGCCGAATGCGTGCAGCAAGGTCCGCATAGATTTGCCATTCCGAACGAGCCTCCTCCATCCTAGGCCCTTCAATCATCGGGGAAAAATAAACCATCCGCTCCGTCGAGGTCGACGTGCCGCCGCCTGGCTGCTCATAACGCGTCATTGCCGGCAGCACGATAACCTCCTCCTGCGCGTCCAGCAGCGTAGAGCTGTTCAGCACAATATCCTGATGCACCCTTAGATCAACCGCTTCCAAGCATCGCTTCACAAAATCAGGGTCCGGCATCGTCTCGACAAAATTGCCGCCGGACGTATAGAACAGCTTCAGCCTTCGCTCATGCTGCTCCGGCAGCAAAGCGTTCTCCAGCGATACGCCGACGATATCGCCCTGCCAATCCGGCAGCTTGAAGCCCCACAGGCGCTCTATTCGGCTGATATCCCCGCTTTTAAACTCGCCGCCAGGCAGGCTGAACGGGTCGGCTCCCATTTCACCCGAGCCCTGAACGCCGCTATGGCCGCGGATCGGCATCAAGCCGCAATGCTCGCGTCCGAGGAAGCCTCGCAGCAGCGCAAGGTTCGCCACCTGCGAAATATTGTCCGTTCCGAACCGATGCTGCGTAAGCCCCATGCTCCACACGAATACGCCGGAATTCGCTCCTGCCAGCTGCACAGCGAATTCCCTCATGCGCTCCCTTGTCAGGCCGGATGACTGCTCGAGCAGCTCCCAATCCTGCTGCACGACATGCGCCCTCAGCTCCTCATATCCATTCGCATGCTCCTGAACGAATGCATGATCAATCGCCGATCCCGGCTGCTCCTCCTCCATCTCGAACCAGCACTTCATCACGCCATGCATGAACGCGATGTCGCCTCCGATGTTAACCTGATAGAAGTCATCAGCCAGCTTCGTGCCAAAGAGAGCCGATTCCGGGATAGACGGAATCCAGTAGCCCTCCATCGCTGGCTCGCGGTAAGGGTTGATGACGATGATTTTGGTTCCCTTCCGCTTCGCAGCATACATATACTTAGTGGATACAGGCTGGTTATTGGCGGCTACGCTGCCCCAGAATACAAGCACATCCGTACCGATCCAATCCTTGTAATTGCAGGTTGAAGCCCCTACTCCAACCGAGCGCTTCATCGCCGTCTTGGAGGGAGAATGGCAAATTCGCGAGGCATTATCAATATTGTTTGTACCGATAAGCCGCGCCGCCTTCGCCGCCACATAATAGGACTCATTTGTTATTCCGCGCGCCGTTAAATAAAAGGCCAGCTGCTTCGGATCGATCGACCTTGCTTTCGCCGCAATCCGGTCCAGCGCATCCTCCCATGACAGCCTGCGGAAGCTGCGCTCCCCTTTGGCCCTAATAATCGGGTACGGCAAGCGCCCCAGCTTGCGCAGCTGCGTGCTGTCCAGCTTGCGCAGCTCATCGATATCCGAATGCAGCGTTGCCCCCTTAATGGCCGGCATCGTATTAAGCCGCAGAACATTCAGCCGGGTCGTGCAAATATGAGGGCCGTTCAGCGTCTGATCATATAGCCCGGATACGCCCAGCGCGCAGCCGTCGCATACCCCCTGCGTCAAAATCCGGTAAGCATAAGGCAAATTATCGCGGTTGTCCCACGCCACCTTCAGCGTATCGCGAATATGATGCGGCTTAATTCGTCCTAGCCCAAAAGGCGCTTTGCTGACCCACAGCTTCGGATCAGGCCGCGCAGGCAGCTTGATGGGTCCAGTATGAACGGTTTTCTTCATTAATCATTCACCTCGTTAATAGAATGGGATGAATACCATTAAGCCCATAAATCTGTTCATGCTGCCCCGACTGGTTCTGCTCCTATACGATAAGCCTCATTAACTGTCCCTTCATAAAAGTAAGCGCATACATAAATGAATGACCGAGCTCACACCGAGAATGCTGAGCAGCCCCAGAACGAATACGATGGTTCAACACCATGTCATTCGAAGCGCCGCTCAGAGATTCTTCCTCTTCTAAAAGCTTACATTTAACGCGGACGGCTCACAATGGCAATACTTGCACAGCCGCTTGCTTCCCGCTCACTTGAATGCCCGACTGCTTCTTGCCGCTCTCAGCCAGATCCTTCAGCATCCGCTCCAGCAGCTCCTTCGCTTTCGGGCCTTCCTTGCCTTGAATCTTAACAACAAGCTGGACGCCGTTGCCCGAGCCGAGTAGCTTCGCCGCTTGCCGCAGCTTCGTATCGTAATCATGCTCCTCGATATGCGGGGTCAATCGGAGCTCCTTCACCTTGCTGGGCTGTTCCTTCACCTTGGCGCCGCGCTTCTCTTGATCCGCCTGCTGCTTAGCCTGTCCCTTGGCAACAAGCTTGCAAGGCGGCGGGCTGCTCATCAGCGAGGTGCAGACGAGGTCTACCTTCAGCTCGCGCGCCTTCGCCAGCGCTTCATCACGCGAAACAATGCCCAAATCCTCGCCCCGAAGGCCCGTTAGCCGCACCTCTGAGGCGCGTATTTTTTCATTCATAATGACCATTGATGCCATATTTCATATCACTCCCATGCCGTGAATAAGGAAAACAGCAGCCTTTACTAGCAAAGCCGCTGCCATTTCCTACTTCTATTATACGCTTTTATTAAACGTCTAGCGCGGTTTGTTTTTGAATGGAGCCGCTTGCGGCTGCGCCAGCTGCACTCCCTCTAGCCTCGGCTTCATCCCGCTCCGCTCTTCGAAGAAACTTTTTCCCGCGCCAGCGAATGAGCGACAGCACCCCGCGAACATACTCATCCAAGATCATGCACGCGTAAATGCCGATCAAGCCCCAGCCGAGCCCTATTCCTACCCAATAAGCAAGACCCGTCGCGATCAGCCACATCGAGAACACCGATATCCACATCGTAAACCGAGTATCGCCTACCGCATTAAGTGCGTTATTAAGCGCCATATTGACCATTTTGCCTGGCTGAAGCAGCAGATTCATTCCCAGCAGCGATACGCCAAGCGCTACGATTTCTTTATTTTCCGTGAACAAGCCAAGCAGCTGCCTGCCAAATAGATAGATGAGAAATGCATTGACCGTGACTACCCCAAGGCCGATCCACATTGCCCGAAAGGCAAGCCCGTATGCCTCCTTCACCCTTCCCGCTCCAAACAGGTGCGCAATCTGAATTTGCACCGCCAGCGCAATCGAATAGCCCAGCATGAAGCAGAACGATTCCAGCGTATTCATATACGTCCGCGCTGCCAGCTCATTTGAGCCGAGAATAGCTATGAAGGTGAAAATAAGCAGCTGCGTAAACACCCAACACGACATATTCACGCCAAGCGGCCATCCGATGCGGAGAATGTCTCCGAACAGCTTGCGATTAAATACATGAAGATCCCGAAGGCTAATCGTACGCTCGAACGAGCTGAGAAACATTATGAAGAGGACGATCTTTGCCAGCAAGCGGCACAGCACAGTCGAGATCGCTACGCCCATCAAGCCCCATTTTGGAAAACCAAACGCCCCGAATATAAACGCATAATTGAAAAATACATGCACGACGTTCATGCCGATCGCGGTGTACATGGGCCCCTTCGTGTTGCCCGTATTGCGAATCGACGTGCTGAGTGCCGACATAAGCGCAATAAGCACCATGCCTCCGCCAACAATCGAAATATACGTTTCGGCGAGCGGCAGCAGATGCTCCGGAAGCTGAAGCACCGATGCAATCTGGCCAGGCAGTAGAAACAAGACGGCGCTTAGCCCGATTCCAATGACGGCACTTACGTTGACCGCCATAATCGCAATCGTACGCGCATCCTCGCTGTTGCGGGAGCCGATCTTTTGGGCAATGAGAATGCCCGCGCCGCTCGCAACCGTTATAAACAAAGTCGTTAATGCCTGAAACAGCTGGTTAGAGAAGCCTACTACCGCTACCGCGTCATCCGAAATTCGGCTGACCATCAGCGTGTCTGCCGCACCGAGCAAAAACTGTAAAAACAACTCTATGAAAATGGGCCAAGCCAGCGTCCAGAGCGAAAATTTTTTGTCTGATAAAGCCATTATTGTGTCCCCCTGCATCGGTCTCTTGTGAGTCCGCATCCGTTGTTCGTTCCTCATTCGTCATTTCAAATTATAGATGCTATACTGAGCTTGATGTATCACTTTTACAACCGAAACTATAACGATTCCAACTTCAAACTTGCAAGGAGCATCCCATGCCATGACCATCATTCATATGACGATTCCGCCGCTTCCCCACTATATAATCGGAGGATATACCGTTGCTCCTTCAGGCCGCAAACATCCGAGCCGGCGCAATATCGGCGTGTTTGACCTGCTGGTCGTAACGCGAGGGTGCTTATATATGGGAGAAGAAGAGCAGCACTACGAAGTCAGCGCCGGTCATGCCCTTATTTTGAGGCCGGACGCCCATCATTACGCTACGCTTGCCTGCCAAGAGCAGACGACTTATTACTGGATTCATTTCCAGACGACCGGAGCTTGGAGCGTGTCTGACCAATCAGTGAGAGAGGAGCCGGGGGACAGCAGCAAAGTGAGAGCGCTTACTTCAAACATTTACGCTACGCAAACCTTCACCAAGCAGCTGCCCCAGTTCGCTAAGCTGCTCCAGCCCTCCAAGATGGACAATCTGCTTCGCCAGCTCGTGCAGCTCAATATGAACGACCATATCCCGAGCGTGAAATGGAAGCAGCAGCTGGCCTTTCAGGAAATAATCGAGCATTTGTCCGCCTCAATGGAGGCGGAAGGACCGTCACCGTCAGCCTTATGTGCAGAGCAAGCCGCCTCCTATTTGCGCGAGCATTACCGTGACCCTATTACGGCGCAGGAGCTTGGCGAGAGCATCAACTTTCATCCGGTCTATATTGCCAGGTGCATGCAGAAGGAGTTTGGATGCGCCCCGTTCGATTACTTAATGCGATTCCGCATCGAACGGGCAAAGCTGCTGCTGCTCCAAACCGACCTCTCCATCGCCCGCATCGGCGAGGAGGTCGGCTTCAACCATGCCGCCTACTTCACCTCCTGCTTCGCCAAATACGAGAGCATCTCTCCACGTAAGTATCGTCAGCGCTTTTCCCATGGATAAACAAAAAAAGGAACGGCTCCCCGTAGGAGAGCCGTCCCTTTCTTCTATTCAGCCGATCGTCCTCCTTAAGAGGATACGCTTCTTTCTCCACTGCTTCCTACAGCCACACTCGGCTTCTTGCCCCAGCTTGTAAGCCACCTGCCTAAACGAATGGACGGCAGCTCTATGAAATAGTAGCTTAGCGCTCCCGCGACGAACGAAGCTACAAAAGCGAGCATGACGATAAACGGCGTATCCAGCTCGCCATTCAGCAGATGAATGAGCGATAGCAGTACAATCATATGATACAAGTAGAGGCTGTACGAGATTTTGCCCAAAAATAATAACGGCTTCCGCTGCAGCTGCTGCGATAATCGAACGGACGATAGGGCTGCTATAATGAAGATGGAAGCACCGATCGCCGTCATCCAATCGCCGCCATGCGGCATGAACCTGTCATGAAAATCCTCGCCATAACCGATCCATTTGAACGTGTAGCTGCAAAGAGCGACGATTAGAAGCAAGGCTGCCCACCAGCCGTTCAACTTCGAGAAAACAGCCCTCAGCGGCTTCTGATACTTGGCAAGAAGGGCACCAACGATGAAGAAAGAAGCATAATGCAGAGAGACTACAAAATTAGTCATATAGCGGGTTTCTATATTTTCGAGCATAATCGCAGCTCCATAGGATAAGACGATCGCAAGCGGCAGCCCGATTTTCCAGCCGCCTTTGACAATAGCAAACATAATAAAAGGGAATAATAACGAGATGCGCATCTCATGGACAAGCGTCCACAATATCGGATCATATCTCGTCGAATTGTAGTTCCCGACAAACAGCAGGTGATGAACAATGGAGCTCATATCCGGCGGTGCCACCCATAGCTCGTTATAGTAGGTCGTTAAGTCCGTGAGCTTAGACACATAGACGGCTTCCCTCATCACAATCGCTATTATTAAAGCGACTAGAAAAGGGATGTAAATGCGGCAGATCCGCTTAATCACATATTTCGTATAATTCTGCTGGCGATTGCTGAAGAACGGCAAGGAGAGCACAAACCCGCTAAGCAGAAAAAACATAATGACCGCTTCATGGCCGCCCCATATGGCATGCAGCGGCGTATATTTCAGCAGGTTAAGCGGATAATCCAGAAAGCTTAAGCCTGATGTATTTTGCACGATTGGCGTAAACACCATTAAGAAATGGCCAACCATAACGGCAAGCGCCGCCAAACCTCTAAGCGAATCCAACTCCTCATAGCGCTGCAAGCTGCGATACCTCCACCTTATTCTTTATAGTAACAAAGACGATTATATAGGATAGCTGACCTGTTTGTCCGTTTTTTTCGCTATTTTCCAATCCATTACAGTTTGTTTCTTGCGAATTTATTAGTTGATACATCGCTCATGAGCAAAAAACTGCCGCTCAGCCACATTCACAGCTTGAACGGCACTCTTATCGCAATGCCTATTCAATCCTATTTCTTGCTCTCGACCGTGACAGGGAGCGCACTAGCTTAACTACCCCTAAGATACTCAAGCAGACCAATAGGCCCGCACAGCCCCCGACAAAATCAAGCACAACATCCGTCGCGTTGCCAGTCCGCTCGTCAGAGCCAAGCTGATTCCATTCATCCAAGGCTGGAACAGCAATCGCAACCAGCAGCGTAATCACAATCGAAATAAACCAACGCCCGCGGCTCAGCGCACGCAGGAACATGTACAGCATGGCAGCGAATGTAGCGTACACAAATAGATGCGCGCCTTTGCGAAATAGAAATTCAATAAAGCTATATGGCCGTTCATGTGAATTAATTACGCTGGTTCGATAAGTAATCGTCACATCAGGCAGCCATCTTACAAGCTGATGGTAGTCAAAATGGCTGCGCAAGAAAGGCTGAATGCTTTGCTGATCATACGTCTGGGACGAAAACATAAATAAAAGCGCGAGCCATCCCGCAAACAGGACCCCCCATACGAGGGTTGGCATCCATTTCGTAGCTTTGGTCATTTCTCTAGCACCTCCTGCAAAGAAACCTTCTCTCTATTCTCTTCTTCTATCATACTTGAAAAGAATGGCACAAACAAAATTTGAGCATGCAGAGAGCAGGCTGGATAGGCACGCCAAAGAACGGCATACTTGCTCAAAAGAAGCAGCCGCTGACATTTTAAACCGTACGTAGCTGGAAAAATAAGAAGAATAATCCACTATCTTTTAATAAAAGAGGGATAAAAGTCCTATTTTTGTATAGTCAATACTTCTAAAGTTTGGTATTATGACTTAAAAGAAGAGAAACGAGGGTGATCACCATCTCTAGCTATTTAATGTTTACCGAATTATCCACACCACTAAAACTGATCGGTATTAGGATTTTTAAGGATGAAAACGGGAAATATTGGTACAAATTCAAACAGAATAAACGGAAACGTTTATTTAAATAAAGCTATTTCATTTCCATACTAAAAGTTAATGATGCACAACTCGTCTTATTTTTACACTCTTTCTCATATCTGACGCAATCATAGCAATTAAGAACACGATCCAACGCTTGGCTCGCTCCTAACACTTCATCAGATTGGTAGGATTGGCTCACAAATAGCTTATCGACCATTTCCTGCCGCAGCAGCTCGATCGTCTGCTCTAGCTTCTTTTTTTGCAGAACAGTATCTCTATTAATGGACCCTCACCTCTCTCTGATTAAAACGATTAGAATCGACATCAACGGACATTTCCTCGCCAAACATGTTGCTCAGCCTTCTTGTGACTTGGTTGGCTGCCAAATGGTCACCATCATTCTTGTAGCTTTCCACAAGCGATTCCACAAGCTCCAACAGCATATATTCCAGCCGACTTCTCTCATGCAGCGCCCAGTTATCGTACAAGCCAGCAAGCAGCTCCTCAATTGGGTAAGCGAGCAATTCTTTAACGAGCATCACTTTTCTTGATGGATGTTTTTCCATCCGAGCCTCACCTAGCATCCGAATCCATTCCAGCACGTCACACTCTACTGCAGCATTCAGCTTGACATGAGTGCGATCTGCAACAATGGGACTCACGACGCCTGCGGCCTCGAAGAGTGCCTTCATATGCGAGAGACTAACCCGCAACAGATTACTCGCCTTGCTCGTATCTACCAGCGGCCATAACGCATCGCAAATCTGTTCACGGGCAGCATGCGGGTGAAATAACAAATATACAAGCAGCCTCTTCGCATTACGCTGCTGCCAGCCATTGTGTATTTCTATCCCTTTGAAAGATACTTGAAATGTTCCAATAAGCTTGACCTGAAGCAACGCTTCAAGGCTAGAAGCCTTCTGATATGCTTTGCCGAACATCTTGATCGCGTCGCTGCCCGTCATCCCGAGCTGAGGGTTGCTGGCAACTACCGTCTCCCTGCCCATTTTTGAATCGGTGAGAAAAGTAAATATTTTCTGAACGGTATAGACCGGATTATCCATAAACAACATATTAGCCGCGTCGGGTACGATAACAGAGATCGCATTCGGAATAAATTGAGCTGTGATCTCTGACATGTAGGACGGGTAAATGGTATCTTTTTCTCCTGCCATAACCAAACACGGCTTATTGATTCCTGACATTTCATCTAAGGGATTGGACGCTGCAAAGAGCTCTATTCCTTTAAAGTAGACATCTATATCGCATTGCATGTATGCCTCTCTAATCCGCCCTACTTCTTCCCTGTCCGGTGGTAGACTAGTTATTAAGCTAGCCATCTGTTCAGCCAGCTCATTTGCTGTGCCGTTCCTGACGTAGCCCCGCCGCAGCTGTATGGAGCGCGCCATGACCTCTGGGGGATAAAACCCGATCGTCGACATTAGCGTGTACGTCTTGATTCGTTCCGTACGACTAGCCCCATACCTGACAGCAAGGCTGCCGCCAAAGCCATACCCAATTACATGAGCTTCCGCTATGCCGCATAGGTTGAACAGACTATCAAGATCTGCGCACAGCAGCTCCCAGGTCAATTCAGAGCCATTATGAAAGCTTTGGCCATGCCCGCGCAAATCATATCGAATAACATGATATCGTTCGGAAAGCAAAATGACGAGCGGATCCCATATTTGTGTATTTAGACCTAGTCCATGCAAAAGTATAAGAGCCTCCGCATGAGGGTTGGAAGTACAACGATCTATTTGGTAGAACAGCTTAAATATGTCCATAGTCCCCCTACATTACCACTATTGTATGAATTTAGGTTGGTGCGTAATGATAGTGTAATGCAAAATTTAGTACTATGGTAGTGCTTTTGCTAGAGAAATGAGTTTTTTTTTACATTAACCACAATATGAGGTAAGGAGAGACAAAAAACAGATGCAAAATAAGAAGTTCAAGCACAGCTTTCTGCTGTTGATGACCCTGCTGCTAGCGTTAGGCAATTCTTTTACCGTTATGGCAGCCCAGTCTTTAGACGTCGTCTCGACGTCTACGCAGCAGGACGGTACCAAAAACGTCGTTCTCAAAAGCACAATCGATGTCGAAAAAGAGGACTTCGCTTATATGATGGGAGGCAAATCCATTGAATTTACGTTAGTGGACGCTGAGGGTAAGAAAGCCGCTCCTGCCATTACGAAGCAGATTCAGGAAAATGAAGTTACGATTTCCGGATCAACCTATTCCATCCCCTTTGCTGGACTTGAATATACGAGTCTTCAGCCGGGTAAAGCTTATACGCTTAAAGCCGCCTTCCACAGTGAGGTCAGGCCGCTCAATTGGGAGCAAAGCGTGAATATTCTGCCTTCCAGCTATAGCTTTAAGATCGAGCGTACGGCAAAAGGCGAAACGGCTTCCTCCGTTGCTGTCAATGACACCATCCGTTCGGATGACGATAAAGTCATCGTAACGCTGCTTGATGAGTATGGTAAGCCGGTTGCAGATAAGCCAGTTAACGTTGGGTATCATGAAATCAGCAACGTTACACTTACAACAGATGCAGACGGACAGATTGCCTTGATCGGGCCAGGTGGTATCCCAGCAACGAATCTTGATCCCGTACTCTTCTTGCGTGTGGATCAGAATACAGACTCCTATACAGTTGGGACTGTATATATGCAAGACATCCTTGACGATCGTTACCCAAACTACAAGGTAGCCGAGCTCCGCTTTTTGGACAAAGATAGTAAATTATTTACGCAAACCAACAGTCGCAGCACGTTTAACAATAACGAAAGCAATCCCGTGAAATTCTCAACCCCGAGCGTTGCGGTCTACTTAACAAATGGAAAAATCGGCAATTACCAGCATATAATTAAACCGCAATCCAATACGGATACTTATTTGTACAGCTTAAACAATGATGATTTCACACCTGCACTTGGGGAGCAGCGCAAAACGATTATCCTCAATGCGGCCGAATACAGCAAGCAATCCTTTGCTTATAGCTGGGACAATCAGCCTGTAGCTGTAGAATCGCTTAGCCTCATTAATAACAGCGGCTTTAAACAAGTTTACCATCAATACGACCAACCTATTTCAAATGTGGATTCGCTCTACGTTGCTAAGGGACAGGCCTTTCAATTTATCGCCGTGCTTCCTCTGCCTAATGGCGACAAAGCCGTCGTCAAAAATGTTCTCAATACCAATCAGGACACTCATACCTTCTCGGACAACCTTCTTCCAAATGCGTTTTCAGCGCTCAGCGTTGCCGCGGATTATAAGACAACGGATAATGCGGCCTCCTTGCGAATTGCCTATTTGAATGATAGATACAACTATCAAGAGCATTTCTTTAATCTTGCTGGCGATAAGCAGCTGTATGCAGAGAAGGATAAACAAATATACAAGCTGAACGCTGTCATTAACAGCAATGGAGACGAAGCCATTCTTGATTCCTACTTTACTCCGACAGCGAATAGCTATTCTTTCAAATCCGGTACAACCATTACCGCGCTTGTAACAGCAGGCGTCGACAAGCAAAACGTCATGGATCAGCGCACTGATCTTATTTTAGGCGAAACCTTCAAGCTCAACACACTGTTAAAAGACGACAATGGCCATACCATTGACCGCAAGTCCGAAATCAAGTCACTCGTCCTAAAAAATAATGAGACCTATCTGGAGTATAATTACCTTAATTGGCATGCCGATATCAAAGACGGTAAATTGAATCAAGCCTACAGCAACGAATTCCGTCCGACGGAAACAGGAACGTACACGATTAAAATGATGCAAAGAAACAATCAATCGAATTGGAATGAACTAAGCAGCACGACCATTACCGTTGCGCCAAAGCATGAGTTTGACTTGGAAATTCGTGATCAGAACGGCATCCTTGTTGATCTAGTCAATAAGCCGTATCTCACAAGTACACAAGTTGAAAAATTGTCAATCACTGTACGTGAACATGTAGCAGGCAAGGTAGGCGCTCCTGTTGAAGGCGTATCTCTCTACCTGCACGGCCAAGCACACACAAGCAAATCAGATGCCAACGGCCTCATAACCTTAACTCAACTTTATGCCGGCGAACATAACGAGTTCACATTCAGCAAAGCCGGTTATTTGGACAAAACGATTGATCTCATGGCGATTGACCCCGAAACCCAAGCTATCATTCGTGTTTCCGGACTTGATAAGCCTGAATCGAGCAGTAACGTTAATGTAGCTGGCGGAGTCCCGATGACGAATGCTTACGTGTATTCTACCATTCAGGCTGGCGACACGATTCAAAAGCAGCAGGATTCGATTTATGGAGACGAGACTGTAAGCTATTTGATCGTACCTTCCCCCTCAGTAGTTAACGTTGATTTCGTACGGAGCGGCAACTTGAACAGCTCAAATAACGGATCGCCATTCGGCTATTATATGCTAGGCAACTTGAAGACAGAGCCAGGCAAAGACTATAATGTTGTGCTTGATGCGAGGCAGCCACTTCAGCAGGTATCTACTGTCAAGCTAACTAAACGAATGGACGAAGTAACCATTGCACGCAAGGATCTTACCGGTGCTGACTACCTACCTTATCTCATCGATGATAACGAGGGAGAAGAGAACCGTTTCTATGCAACAAAGGGCACTTATAACGTAGTAGCAAGAACCTTGGAAGGCAACATGATTTATTTGGAAAGCGTTGTGCTGAACCAAGATGTGAATACACTTGATATTCCATCCGATTCAAGCTCCCTTGCTCGTGTGAAGGTGCTTGGGGATGCTACGATTAGCTCCGTTGATTATATTTCGGATCAGCAGACCAAGCTGAGAGCCTATGTTCACCACGATGATAATTTTGTTAATCTAACGCCGGGCAACGTAGCCATATCCATTAACGGCTTTGACGGTTCGAAGCAATACCAATATGACGTACATTTTACGAAGGATGAACTGAAAGCCGGTACACAAACAAATATTACAACATCTGCTCTTAATGGGATTGACGTATTCGGCCTCGACCATACAGGTAAAATAGAACTCCCTGTCAATCAAAGATGGATAAAGGTTGGGCTCGTTAATGAGAATGGCGATGAGATTCAGCAGTACAGTACGCCAGAGTTAGCAATATTCCACTATGGTTGGAGCAAATGGTCGAAATCTATTCTTCCAGATGCTGCAAAGCTTGTCGTTAAGAACAGCAGCGGCGTAATCGTTCAAGACAGCACGGATGCTGCTTACCTACCTACATGGGTATATGTTGAAGAGGACGGCGTGTATACCGTAACCGGATCTATCACAATTGAAGGCAAGACCTATACGCTAGACAAAACGATTACGGTAAGCACAATAGGAGAAAAGGTTACAGACCCAGGCACAACACCTACTCCAACGCCGACACCTGTGCCTACAACTCCACCGGGTACTTATCCAGGTACTAATCCGGAAGTTATCCCAACACCGGCTCCAACGCCTGCCGATGCCGACAAAGGCTTGCAGGAACTGCTGGAGAACGGTAAGACGGACAAAGAGAAAGCAGATAAAGCGTCAGACCTCATGAACAGCCTTCTAGACTCGATGAAAGACGTTAAGGACGGCAAAGAAGCTGAGAAGTCGGTACAGAACGTATCCGCCACGCTTGCTTCTGCTTCCAAGCTGCTTGAATCTATGCAAACAGCGGAAGAGAAAGCAAAGGTAGCTAATACCATCACACAGATGGTTACTAACACCAAATACGCATTTGAGCAGGTCGAGAATGGGCCAAAAGCACTCGAGCTTGCTAAATCAATCATCAAGGACACCGCTTCCGTCTTGCAAAATCTAGGCAGCGTAGATGCAGCTCAAATTGAAGCACTCAAGGATTCGCTTGTTGAGCTCAGCAAGAAAGCGGTAGAGAAAGCAGCTACCGTAACGCTTGATAGCAAGGATGTTAAAGTAGAAGGCAATGCTCTGACGACAACGCTTGATACGAAGCAAATCGGACAACAGCTGGAAACGACTAAGAAAGCTTTGGATGACACGATGAAGGACCTTACGGGAGCAGTCGGAGCGGACAAAGCAACAAGCATTAAACCAGTCATTACGATCAATATTCCAAAACAAGGCGAGAATATCACGAAGCTGGCAGCGGATCTGCCTTCAGAGATCTATCAAGCCGTGCAGGATAGCGGTCTAGCAGGCTTAAAGCTTACTATGGGTAATACCTCCTTTACCGTTGAGCCGGATACATTTGGCAGCGTTACTGGCGGACAGACCATCTCTCTCGCAGCGGAGGTCGTCCATAATCTGACGGTAACTGCGCCAACATCGGCAGCTCAAGTGGCTAACATACCTGTTATGGAATTCCATGCATCCGTAGGCGGCAAGAAGGTAGAAGCATTCAACAAGCCGATGCCTGTATCGTTCGATGTATCTAATATCGATACTACCAAATACTCCGAGGCAGATTTGGCTGGCCTCACCGTTTACCTATTGAACGAAAAAACGTTGACTTGGGAACCCGTAGGCGGACTATATGATCCGGTTACAAAAACCGTAAACGTAAACCGCGGACATTTCAGTAAATACACGGTCATGAAGGCGAGCCAATCCTTCAAGGATATCCCAGCAGCACACTGGGCGGCATCGGCCGTCAATACGCTGCTAAACAAAGGCGTTCTTGACCAGACCGCTGAATTTGGTCCAAGTAAGAAAGTGACGCGCGAGCAATTCGCAGCATGGCTTATCCGCTCTTACGGGCTAGACGGCACAGGCCTCAGCTTGCCGTTCAAGGATGTAGCGAAGGACAACGAGTATTACGATGAGATCGCAGCCGCTTATGCACAAGGCTTAATTCAAGGCAAATCGGCAACAACCTTTGAGCCAAAAGCCGAAATTACGCGTCAGGAAATTGCTGCGCTCCTTTCAAGAGCTCTTACAGCCTACAACAACAAGAAATTATCAAGCACAAGCAATGAACAGCTCAAAGGCTTCAAGGACGCTTCATCCATTGCCGATTGGGCAAAGGACGGCGTAGCGCTTCTTAAGCAGCAGAAGCTAATTACAGGCTACGAGGACAGCACTTACAAGCCGAAGCAAACCACGACCAAAGCAGAGGCAGCAGCACTTATTTACCGCATCTATACCGGTCAATAGCACATGCAAAAGGGGCAGTAGAGAAGTCAATACGACTTCACTACTGCCCCTTTTTTATTTATGAGAGTAACGATTATGCCAAGCTATCCGCAATTTTTCTTCCAGCTTCAAGCTCCTTGTTAAAGGTTTCTCGATAAGTAGCAATAACGGCCGTGCTATATCCGTTAGCGGTCAACTGAGACGATGTGTCCGACATAATCGTCTCAAAGCTTGCAGAGCAATTATCAAGCTCCTGAAGCCCTCTTGCCTTTATACTAGCTTTGTTCTCATCTTTTGCTGAAAGGTACTCCGAAGCAATATCCCATAGAGTCGCCTCACAGCTTTCCTGCAGCGCAGCAAGCCTCTTTTCGGTATCTGCTGTAATTTGCTCAAATGTCGGTTTAACCGCACCTCCACCCGCGCCGCCAGTTCCACCAGTGCCACCAGCACCTGTGCCTGCACCACCAGTTCCAGCATTACCGGTTTCACCAGCACCGCCAGTCCCTGGAAGAACAACACCGGCTCCCTGCTCAGACCGATAAGCAGCGGATTCTCCGCTAACCATCTTAGTGACCGGGTCAAAGTTGATCTGCGTACCTACCGACTCTGATAGGAAGCGAAGAGGCGCGTAGATAGAGCCTTTAAAACCGTAGAGCGATTGGCCAGCCGGCAAAGCAGAAGTCTTCCCATCGAATACCAGCGATGCCTTTACAGGCTTAATCGTAATTTCAATGCTTGCTTGCGGCTTTTGGCTGCTTGATGCGCCTGCTTGCAATTGCTTCTTCAGCGCAGCAAGCTCCTTCTCCGTTGGCTCGGTGATTGCAGCCTTCGTCCCATCCCAGTTCACCGTTTTTTGCAGCGCATAGGAAATGTAACGAATCGGCACATATGTACGACCTTGATAAACAAACGAATATTGCCCGTCGGGCAGTTGAAGCGATTGACCATCAAATTGCAGTTTAATCGGCTGCGTCGTTGCCTTAATTGTCTGCGTTGCCCCCGATGCGACAGTAGCAAGTAAAGATGAAAGCATCGTAACGACTAGAAAGATAGATAATGCACGTGACTTTTTCATAGAGCCTCCTCAGAATGATAGAGCTTACTTGTTGAGCGAGTTGGCAATAATGGCAAGCGCATCGGCTCTGGCCGAAGCCTTAGCACTCTCATATTGCGAGCTCCAATCAGGAAAGGGCTGATCGCCTAGATCTGCCGCCTTATACTCGCTCTTGGCATTGCTAATTAATAGATTGAACTTCGCATCACAGTCGGCCTCAGCAGAAAAAACCTTATTCAGATATTTGCTCTGAATAGTCGCAAGCGTTGCATCTTCATCACTGCTAAGCTCTTGTGCGATCTGACGAACCAGGCTATTACTGCTTGCTTGGCACGAAGACTTCAGCTTCCCGAGCTTGGCTGTAACCGAGGCATCAATCTCTTTCTTCTTTCGGGACTTTTCTTCCGAATTGCTAGATCCATCCCCTGACTTCTGGCCTACATCTAAGTTATCAGACGTGGGTTCAGGTGTCAAAGCTGAAGTTGGGCTAGGCAGAAGGTCTTCCTCTGTCTGAGGCGTTGGAACTGCCACCTCTGTCTGAGCTGGCTCAGCTGCCGGCGTCTGCTCCGGCTGATCGTCAGGCTTCTCTGAGCTCTCAGCAGTAACCTGTCCCCCATCCATCTGAGCCGTTTCCTCTATACGTTCATTTAACTCTTCCACCTGATTCAGCTTCGAAAATAGACTCATACCGCCATAAATCACAATTCCGATAACGACGATTGCACCTGCAATTATAAAAAGCGTTTTATTTGTTATTTTCATCGTTTTGGTTTCATACGGGCGCTGTATGAGCAATGACCCCATATGATTCTCCTTGTCATATTTTCAAAAAAACAAGCTGACGCTTCATATAGACAGGGCGCCAGCTTGGGATATCGCTTTTTCAGACCAACAAATTGTAATCCATGAGCTTGTTTATGAGAGAGTAACAGCGGCAAGTTTATTCTTATGATAAACCATTTTTAAATAGAGCTCCATGCGCTTCTCTTCATCCAAGCACTCTTCCCACAACATTTCATGGAACAACATACAAAGCTGATGCCATTCACGTACAATATTTGCGCGTATGATCATATGAATAACCTCCATTTTTCCACATAAACCTCGACGGGAGGCACGATATTCGGTAGCTGGCTGGCAGTCTGGTTTCAGATAAGCCCCTTTAGCTTTGCGTCGCCACTTTTCAATGGTTTTGCCTTTATCGTACGGTTTATGTAGGTGTGTTGTTTAATGGTATGTTAACAAAAATGTGGGAGGATGTATAGAATACATTAACTTATTATGCAATTAAGTTATTTGTACCATTCTATGAACTTTGATTACACTGTTCGGGATTCATCGCTTTCTATTATTGTTCACTAAATTTAATATAAATGATTCTTGTATCCCGACTAACCATACCTAGTATTAACCAAAGAACAACTTGCTAATATAAAATAATTAGTCTCTATTATATAAGTCTCTTGTATAAACTTTCTCTTTAACATCTAATAGCTCATTTGAAATTCTATTTGTTACAATAACATCTGATAGATATTTAAATTCATCTAAATCTTTAATAACCCTGGAGTTATAAAAAGAAAGTTCTTTTAATACTGGCTCATAAATTATTACTTCTATTCCTTTAGCCTTTATTCTCTTCATTATTCCTTGTATCGAAGAGGCTCTATAATTATCAGAGTCAGTTTTCATTGTTAATCTATATATCCCTACAATCATTGGATTCATTTCTATTATTTTGCTAGCAATATGATCTTTTCTTGTTCTATTTGCATCAACGATAGCACCTATTATGTTATTTGGTACATCTGCATAATTTGCTCGTAATTGCTTTGTATCTTTAGGGAGGCAATATCCACCATAGCCAAAAGAAGGATTGTTATATTGGGTACCTATTCTTGGATCAAGCCCTACTCCTTCTATGATCGCTTTAGTATTTAACCCCCTCACTTCTGCATAAGTATCTAGTTCATTAAAATAAGCTACTCTAAGGGCTAAATATGTATTTGAAAATAACTTTACGGCCTCTGCTTCTGTTGAATCAGTAAACAGGACAGGAATATCCTCTTTAATTGCTCCCTCTATTAACAATGTTGCGAATCTTTCTGCTCTCTCCGACTTTTCTCCAATTATAATTCTTGATGGATACAAATTATCATATAGCGCTTTTCCTTCTCTTAAGAACTCTGGTGAAAATATTATGTTATTGGTTTCAAATTTTTCTTTAATCATATCAGTAAAACCCACTGGAACAGTTGATTTTATTATCATTACTGCATCTGGGTTGATCTCTTTAACCGTTGCAATAACACTTTCTACAGTACGTGTATTAAAATAGTTTTTTTCAGGATCATAGTCTGTTGGAGTAGCGATAATGACGAAATCTGAGTCTTTATAAGCTTTATATTTATCTGTTGTAGCTAAAAGATTTAATTCCTTTGTCTTTAAGAATATTTCAATATCATTATCCACAATAGGCGATTCTTTTCTATTGATCATATCAACTTTTTCTTGAATTATGTCAAGAGCGATTACTTCGTTTTCTTGGGATAATAATACAGCATTTGACATCCCAACATAACCAGTTCCCACAATTGCAATCTTCATAAATATTCCCCCTTCTTTAGAATTATGTTTTGTAATCCTGTCTCACCAAATAATTTGCATCAAATTAAATAGGAAGTAAACTAATAAAGCTTAGTTCAATTATTTATACTGAAAAATAATGACTTATTACTGAAATAATATATTAACGTCAATAACTTGAATCTTATCCCGCACAGCCTTTAAAGGAACTCAACTTATTCAAATTAGCATTATTCCCTTATGCCTTCTTTGCAGAATAACCGATAACACCTTTAAACAAAAACGAATCGACTATTAATTTGAAAAGTGGCCTAGTTTGCTTGAACAATAACAACGCCAATGTAGAAGATACTACCTCAGCAATAATAGCAGCTATAGCTGCCCCTATTGCACCATAACGAGGTATCAATGTTAAGTTTAGTATTACATTTAGAATTGCACCAATACCAATAAAGTATATGTGATATTGTTTGAGATTTTCAGATATTAACCAAATTGATCTAACACTTCCAAGCAACGAAAATGTCCTCGACCAAATTAAAACTGCTAACACCACAACAGCGTCTGCAAATTGTTCCCCAAATACAAGAAATATTATAGACTTAGAAAACAAGTATATAAATACAGATGCTAATATGCCAATCCATATAATCGAGCAATTAAGTTGTTTATATCGCTTAATATAAGCTTTATTATCATTTATCTTTGCGGTCAATATTAGAGGTCTTGCGGATTCAATTAGAGCATTAGGTATAAACATCCACAATGAAGAAATAGTCATAGCCGCTGTATAGATCCCAACAGTTGACTCACTTGCCAATTGACCTAGCATAATTTTGTCCATTTGAGTATAAATAGTAGCTATTAAATTAGCTATTAATAAATGATAACTTCGTGATATCAGCATCTTAGCAGTTAAAAAAGAAAATCTGAGCTTTTGTCCTTTAAATTTATAGTAAAAAGTAATTAGTAAAACACTAACTACAATAGCTTCAAGTATAGTAGCAAAAGCAAAATATGTTACAGATGCTTTAAAATAAATAAGTACAACTCTCCAAACTGCAATAAGTACATATGCGACAATCTTTGATATAACAGCATATTTAGACTGTAAATTTGATTGAAACCAATATGCAACAATATCAAATGAAATAAATAATAGAGAAATCGATTGTATAAATACAACTATCTGCAACGTATTATTATTGGGATTTAAAAAAGCCATAATTACAAATATTACTACAATTGAAAGCAGTGATGCGACTAGACGAAGTATAATTGTTGTGCCAAGCATCTGCCCAGTATCTTCTCTTTTATTTATTATTTCATTTACCAAAATGCTGTCCATACCTAATTTGCAAATCACTGTAAATATCGCCACATAAGCTGCACCATAACTTATTAACCCAAAATTATGAATACCTAGATACCTTGCCATTAGCGCTGTAACTATCAATGATAATATCATTCGAAATATCTGCTCAAATAACAGCCATCCGGTATTCTTCATAAATTTCCCTGATATTATAATTATTGCTTTGTTAAACTTACTCATTTTCAGATACTCATCTCTTTCCGTGCTGACTATCACTTTTTTTGACTATTATAGCAATCAATAATTTAAATAGGCTTCTTAAAAAATGAAAAACAAATCTATGATAAACATGCGACAAACCTCGAAATACGAATTTTTCTCCAACTAACTATCAGTTTTAAGCATACAGGCTAATTATCTATACTTATTCATAATAACTTTGTGATAGTTATTTCTATTCTACAAGCAATAAGGCATGCTATTCAGAACTGTTACTATTTATTCATGCAATAAGTCGATTTCTTTTTATGTGATTTATTCTTTATGATTAAGCTTACGAGAACTTTCAACTTATTTTTATAACAAAATTTAATTAAATAGTAACTTAATAGAATATTATTATTTATTCTACTTTTTATTATTTATTTTCTTTAATTGCACAAAAAGTTGAGTGAAATTTTTATTAACAAAAACTTTAAGCCCTAAAAGTAAAAACACACTTTTATAGTGTTTACCATTTACCAATTTGACAATAGTTCTTTGATAAAGATATGTATCCATCTCTGCATTTGCAAAATTACTCTTTAAATTCTGATCTGAAACAATTTTCATTAACCAATTAAATCTCATACGAAGATTGAACTTAAACTTTTCATTATAAACCAATTCTAATGCTTTTACTGAACCTAAAACATAAGATTCATTTATTCTCTTTATTATGTTTTTATTATTTATATTCCAATTAAGAATCATATCGCGCCTATAACTATCTACTTTATTAATAATTTCGCTGTAATTTTCAGGAAATTTATTCCATATTAGATTTATATCATTGATATAGTATGTATATAATGCTTTATTAAGAAATACAACTTTTTCAGCGTAATTCATATACCTCATAATAAATATTTCATCTTGATGTCTTCTTAAATCTGGATATCTAATGCTCTTTTCTTTAATTTTTTTTAGATCAAAAAACTTATTCCATGGCGCCCCTTGAATTGCAAATCTATCATTCATACTAAAATGTAGCTGATAGTTATTTCTCGCGTCTGCTCCAAGTAATGTAATCTCTTCATATTCTTTTAATGAACTAATATTCTCCCGCGTATTGATACACTTATAACCAAAAACAACTAAATCACTTTGATTTACTGTGGCACATTCAACCAATTCCTCGATAGCTTGTATCGATAATTCATCATCCGCATCTGGGAAGTACACGTAGTCACCTGTTGATACTTCTATGCCTGAGTTCCGAGCTTTCCCTGCTCCCTGGTTCTCCGTATGAATTACTTTCAATCGATTATCCGTGGTTGCAATTTTTTCACAAATAGCTAAACTATCATCCGATGAACCATCATCCACTAATATTATTTCTAAGTTCCTATACGTCTGCTTTAATAATGATTCTAAACAAGTTTCTAATTTCGAACCCATATTATAAACAGGAACTATAATACTTACTAATATCATGTGTACCTCCTTGAAGTTAGTTTTCATTTTGAGGATATTGAGATAAGAGCAAAAACGACAAAAATGATATTCCTATTATTCCTATAAATAAATGTGTTTCAAAACTATTATTAAGTAATATTATTGAAAAACCAAAAAAAGAAACGTTCTCTTTCACATTACTAATTTTTCTACCTGCTTTGATAATTTGAAATATAATCAATAATATTAAAAATAATGAAATGAATAACCCGTAATCCCATAGTAAATACAAATATATATTATGTGGATTCGAGATAGATAACGTGTAGTTGCCACCAAAAATAAGACTTTCAATTCTTATAAAACTATTATTTATAACATATTGCCAAATTTCCTCTCTACTACTTAACCCAATTTTTCCTGATGATTTAAATATATTCAGTGAAGCTACCTTACTAATTAAAGAAGAAAATACAACACAAACTAATGGAACCCACCCAATTATTTTCGAAATTTTTTTTCCAATATTCAAATTATTTTTAAATATTATTACCATTATCATAAATAGAATTCCAGTAAAAAACGAACTTCTTGATTCTGTCAAATAGATCAGATAAATATTCGCAAGTACAATACACATTAATATTAATTTTATTATTTTTTGATTTACATATATAAATCCCAAAGATATGTATATTAAATTTGTTAATAACACGGAACCTAATACATTTGGATTAGAAAAATTCAAATTTAAAGCATAATCCGAACTATAATACTCATACATAGTATTATCAGATAGTTTTAATATGAATAGTAGGGTCAAAAACATAGATAATGTAATCATAAATAAAACATCACTTTTTTTAACTTTAAAATATTTGCTGCATATTATCAAAAAAAATATTAGTAGTATATACATAAAATTTCTGAATTCAAATAAATAAATATTATTTATTATCTTATATGATAAATTTACAGAAAAAAAGATGAGGATGCATAACATTATCAACAATGATTTTCTATTGGTTTTTTTTAAGGAAAAATAAAGAGATGAAAATAGTATCATTATTGAAATTGTGTAGTTACCCATTGATATTAATATTTGTTTATC
The DNA here is from genome assembly GCF_012935325.2 of Paenibacillus sp. PL91. Classification (GTDB taxonomy): domain Bacteria; phylum Bacillota; class Bacilli; order Paenibacillales; family Paenibacillaceae; genus Pristimantibacillus. The sequence goes on along the minus strand of NZ_JABBYG020000011.1, from coordinate 165,062 downwards.
ATATAGAAATCCGATACAGGTTAGCCAATTCAAAAAAAATATAATCTTCAAAAATACATCATTATGCATTCGTTTTATTGGAGCATACACATTTTCAATTGTTTCATATTTATACATTTATTCTCCTCTTAACTTAAATCTATTTATTAAAGTTGAGTATTGTGTAGAAAAATATAAATAATTAGATTTTCCAAATAACAGTTATTCATTTATGTCAACAAACATAAAAATAATAATCGTGCTGTATACAACCATGCTCCTTTAAGTGGACTTTTTAATAGCTTAGTTTAGTTTTTAAAATTTTATGAATGCTACAAGCTAATTCTTTTCCACTTTATCAATTGTTTAGTACGTATAAAATTAATTACTATTGATGTCCAATATATTACTTTTGGCGACTTGGTATTTAATACTGCTACTAAAAATTTCTCAGTATATCCCCTAGGAATTATCTCATTCAAACATTTAATCATTTCTTTTTTAGCTAATATAGTTGTTATATAACTTAAATTTTCTTTATATGTTCTTTGGTTATCCTTGTGTGATAATTGCATAAAACAAGCAAAAGCTAATTTTATATACAAAAAATCAACTGATTTATCTTTATAATTATTCTGTCTATAAAAAATATTAAGTCTCTCAATATTTGTCTTTCTATGTTCAAATTCATTTTCTCTATATTTTTTTGTTAAATTACTATTATCAACTTTATAATTATATAGAGCCTCACTAATAATATTGATACAACTACAGTATTCTATATAATTTAAATTAAATAAGAAATCTTCTCCCATTTCAGAGGTTTCATTAAATCTTATTTTTTTAGTTTTAATAAAATTAGTTTTATAAATTTTATTGTATATACCATTGAAAAGTCTATTTTTAAACAAAGTTTCTAACCGAGCTAATATCTCTTTCTTTCCATCTAGTGACTCAGAAGGCATAATAATATTATTTTCAATAGTTTTGTTTTTCTCGTGTTGAATTGTTTTGATTCCACATATAGCAATATCAACTTTTTCATTACTTATTGCATTTACCATCTTGTATATCATTTCAGTATCATAGCTATCATCAGAATCAATAAACATTGTATAAATCCCATTCACATAATCTAAACCTTTATTTCGCGCAGAACTTGGTCCCCCATTGTTTTGATGAATTGTTTTAATTCTTTTATCTTTTAATGAGTAGACATCACACATACTCCCACTATTATCTTTGGAACCATCATTGATAATGATTAATTCAAAGTTCGAATATGTCTGATTCAAGACCGAATTTATACTTTCATCCAAAAAATTCTCACAATTGTAAACTGGCATAATAATTGATACTAATGGCATATCATTTTCTGACACTAAACCAGAATCAGAATTAATATTATTTGAATGTTGCAAATCAATATTAATCATATCAATCCCCTGTATCTTCTTAGTAGTTAAGCAACACAAGTCAAAATACTAGTAAAAATAACGACCCAAAAAGTGAGATCTAGAACTAGAATTACATACCTGAAATAAAATATATTAGAAATTGATTAATTAATACTTTGGACAATTGCATTTAACTATGAATCCTACACGGAAAGCTCTGGTAGGAAAGTCATTGTTACTTCTTCATACATAATCTTTCTTATTTTTTACATAGTATTAAGAAATGAAACTTCTCTTAATTTAGAATAATTCTAGAGCAATTCTTTTTTATAAATTTCCTTCATTTTTATTTTTATATTGGCCACATCAAACTGCTTAATAGTTTCTAGGTTTTTAAGTCCCATTGTTTTTCTCAAACCCTCATCTACTGCAAGCTCAGATATGGCTTTAGCGAACCCATCAATATCCTCTGGAGGAAATAAATATCCCCCTATACTGTTCTCAATCAAGTCCACGTTGCCTCTAATTTTTGAAGCGACACAAGGTAATCCCGATGCCATGGCTTCCATCATCGATCGAGGTAAACCTTCTTGATGAGTTGTAAACAAAAAGATATCCGCTACTTGCTGAAGTTCTTTTGTGTCGGTTCTAAATCCTAAAAAGTGAATTTGGTTCTCTATATTCAAGTCCTTAGCAAGTCCTTTAAGCTCCTCCAATTTAGGCCCTTTCCCACAGATTAGAAAATGAAGTTTAGAATTATCAGCTTTAGCGATTGCTCTGATTGAGACAGCATAGTTCTTACGATGAATTAGATCACCCATTGCAATTAACAAAATATCCTCATTTGATAAACCGAGTGAATTTCTTATAGCTCGCTTGTCCAATTCCCCAGGTCTATATAAACTAGTGTCAACACCAACACCCGGAACATAGTATACTTTGTCAGAACTCATGAATTTCTGGGCAGCTTGGTAGTCTTCTTTATTAATGGTAATTATTGCATCCGTATAATAAGCTAAAAACATCTCGGCCCATTTAAAAATAGTACGATTAAGTATCGAAGCACCTTCATAAAAATGAAAACCATGAACTGTATAGATAACTTTGGGAACTTTAGCTTTCTTTCCACATAGCCGTCCTAATACGCCTCCAATAGGAGTATTGCAATGTATGACGTCAAATTTTTCTTTTTTTAAAAGAGTCATTAAATTTTTATAAGCTGTATAATTACTTTTAAAATCAAATATATTACGATATATACTCGCATTATAAAATGTTACATTATAATCACAATCTAACTCTTTCGCATTAATCCTATTAACTCCAATAAAAACTTCATAGCCCATAGACTGTGCAGCTTCTACACTAGGAATACTAACGTTATCTAATTTTATTCCGTCACGACTCACTTGTTGCTCATAAGTTGGCTTTGTGCTATTGGATATGAAAAGTAATTTTTTCATATTATTATTTCCCGTCCTATTCTATACACATATCTCAAATAATCTTAATATCAATAATTCTCATCGCATCTTCACACACTTTTATTGCTTCCCGAGCATCCTCGGCTTGCGAGATTACAAATCCTATTCTATCGGTGCTATTATTTATTTTGCCAATATTATCGCCTATTCTCTTCATAATACAGACCATCTTAACATCCGATAACTGCGATACTTTTTCTTGCCCGATTATATCTATTATTCTGCCTGGGGATACATCAAAATACCGTATCGCTGATGCTAAATCTTTCTTTTTTTTCAAGTCAGGACTATACCCAAGCGCAATTTCAATACAACATTTAACTATATCTACCCCTGTTGAAAACGGAACTAAGTGCGTCGTTATATTATCTCCACCTAGCCTAGCACCCAATTCGACAATTTTCGGTCCATTAGCTGTCACTATGATTTCTGTATGAGATGGTCCGTTCTCAATGCCTATAGCTTTAACTGCTGAAACTGTAATCGCTTCAATCTGTCTCTTCAAGTCATCTGATAGACAGGTAGGTTGTGAATGCCCCATTTCCACGAATCTAGGCGCACCTGTCGTCAGCTTATCCGTGATAGCAATAATATGTACTTGGCCATCGACACTTAAGGCTTCAACACTTACTTCAGGACCCTCCATAAATTCCTCTACAACTAGTTCACCGTTACGGGAGTATTTCATACTGTACTCATATGCGTAGTCAATGCTACTTTTATCATTTTTGTCATTCACTAAAAAAACTCCACGGCTTCCTGAGTTGTCTGCCGGTTTAACAATGAATTTATCTTTAAAATGCTGAATAGCAGACAAATAATCTAAATAGCCCATAACTCCAAAAAACATCGGAATGGCAACATCGTTCTGTTTTAAACATTCACGCATCAAGGCCTTATTTGTAGCTTTAAGAGCTGTATCTGTAGTCACACCAACAATATTAAGTGCTTCCGCTACGGCAGCAACTGTTTTCATCGGCATGTCGCTGGCCAATGTCATAATACCATCAACTTTATAATCCTTAGCCAAATTAATTACATTTGGTATATCGATTGTACTTACTTCAAGACACACATCTGCATCCTTGAAACCTATCGCATTTTTATCCATATCCACTGCTATTACCTGTAAACCCATCTCTTTTGCCTTCAATATAGCAGGGAGCTGTAATATACTGGCACCAAGTATCATTATTTTTTTATTAAGTAAGTTCATTATGTTCATCCTTTTGATTCCTTCAAATCAAATTTGATGGTCTATTTCTTCTTTTCAGTAGAGAGGCTATTTTTATAGGAACTTAAATACATAGCATACAAACAATTTAAAATAATTTATCTCAAATAACTAAACCACGTTTCAAGTTAGCAACTCTTCTATTCCATTTCATCCAAGATGTTCTGCACTGTTTTGAATCCTCTAATTACTTGACCAGTAACATTTCTATTGAATTTCTCATCAATTAAGGCAACCAATGATATAAAGGCCAGTGAATCCCACTCATCTATATCTTCTAATTTATCTTCAGGTGTCAAGCTTCCCTCATCCATTTCCAGCATTTCTTCCAGTAAAGCTATTTTTTCTTTTAATTCCATAATTATTTCTCTCCTTTTATTTTGAGGTTTTTAAGATAAATATCCGCCATCCACCGCTAAGCCTGTACCAGTAATGAATTTTGATGCATCACTTAAAAGATACGCTATAGCATTTGCAACATCTGTAGGTTCACCTATTCCAAGATATTGGCGGGATATTATTTGATTTTCTTCTGATTCTCCAGTGGTATCAGCGTACTGTGTATACATGTTTGTTCTAATAAACCCTGGAATTACCGAATTAACGCGTATTTTTTTTAGAGCTAACTCTTTTGCAAGTGGTCTAATTGAGCTATCTAACGCACCTTTAGATGCACAATATGCGGTAGTTGTTTTATCACCTTGTTTACTCATGATAGATGATATTGCAACAAACGATGCACCTTCCTCATAATACTTTTTCCTCGACATCATTCTGACAATTTCTATAAAGGCATAAAAATTAATCGTCATGACGTTATTAAGGAACGCAAAGTTAGTCATCTGCAAAGGGCGCATAGGACCTATACCTGCACAATGTGCCAACCCATTGAATGAGCCAAATTCAGAAACGGTTTTTTTAATCCATCCCTCAATTCCGTCTATATCAGTCAAGTCAAAGGGAAAGATCTGATGCCCCGTGCCCTCCATCTGTTCTAAAGTTTCCTGCAACCGTTGCGAACTTCTAGCAACTAAAGCCACAATCGCACCCAACTTACTAAGTTGAATTGCCACTGCTCTACCGATGCCGGATGAAGCTCCAGTTACTAGGATACGCTTCCCAGTAAGATCCATTGGATTAACCATTATTCTCATCACCTATTTCACCAATTTAAAATTGTCGATCCCCAAGATAAACCAACTCCAAAGCCAACCAACATGACTTTATCACCTGACTTAAGTTTTCCATCTTCCTGTGCTCTCTTTAAAGCTATTGGGATAGTAGCGGATACAGTATTTCCTATGTCAGCAAAGTTCATATAAAATTTCTCTTTATCAATCTTGATCTTTTTACGAAGATAATCTAGCATGAATTTATTAGCTTGATGAAATATAAAAAGATCGATATCCTCTTGCTGCAAGTTTTCTTTAATCAGAATTTCTTTTATGGTTTGAGGTACCACTTCAATAGTGAAATTAAACACGTCTGCACCAGACATATATATATTTTCTTCTGATCGCACAGATCCATTTTCGTCGGATTTAGCTACACCAGTTTCTACACTCTTAGGAATTCTTGCAGCGCCAGCAGGTACCATTAGATATTCCGCTCCACTTCCATCGGTGCCTAAATCAAAAGCACCAATTTCTGCTACGTCATCTCCTGTGCTTATTAAAGTAGCAGCAGCGCCGTCACCAAAGATGGTTCTATTGCTTTTATCCATGGGATGAATATATTTAGAATAGGTTTCTGCTGTTAGTAATAAAACGTTTTTTGCAATTCCTGAATTGATTAGACCTTTAGCAACAGCAAGGCCATAGATATAGGCGGAACAGCCTAGGTTAATATCAAATGCACCCGACTTCTGCGATAATCCCAAACGATGCTGCAAAATACAGGCTGATGTAGGCAAATGATAGTCAGGGCTTTGTGTGAGCAGTATAACAAAATCAATATCTTGACGATCGATGTTTTGCTCGTGGAATAATTTTTCTGCTGCGTAAAAGGCTAGGTCTGCTGCGGTTTCATTACTTTTACTGATATGTCTATGTTCAATACCAGTTTTATTCAAAATTTTCTCTGCTGTCCAGTCATCATATATTGCTGCCAACTCATCATTTGTGAGAATATCCTCCGGCAAATAGTATTCAATCGCCTTAATCCCAATTTTCATTATCACAACTCCAATCTTTGCAGTTTACTAATATTTTTCAAATTTCCTAACATATGATTCGTTATCACAACTATATAATTCGAGAAACATCAATCAAACATATCTATACTTTTTATTTTTTTCAACAACTGAGATTTTGGAGGTACTATTACAGAATAAGGCTTAGTGTCCTTTATAATTGAAGTATTAATCCCTGTAAAAGTATAGTCTCCAATATTTATATGATCTCTAAACACACATGAATTTCCAATAAAACAATTATTACCTACATTAACAAATCCAGAAAAAGAAACATTTCCTGTAAATGTATTAAAATTCCCAATATTACAATCGTGTCCAATTGTAACGCTTGGCCATATTAAATTACCAAAACCAATTTTAACAAACGGTTGGATTACAACATTTTCAAGAATTATATTACCTTCTCCTACATTTTCAGCGAGAATAGTTGCGCTAGGATGGATGATTGATGCAATCTTATAACCTTTTTCCTTACATTCATGCCATATTAGCTTTCTTATATCATTCATTTTCGTATAACCGATAGCTAATAAAATCTCATATTTATCACTTGGATATTTATCGCAAATTTCTTCGAATGCTATTACTGGCAACTCACAAAAAGTATCTGTATCAATGAATTGCCTGTGCGCACAAAAAGCTACTACTTCTCTGCCTTCTTGATCGATATAAAATTTCATTAACCTCCCAAAATCTCCAGTACCAAATATAACTATTCCCTTATTAATCACCTATGTCACCACTTCTTTGATTTTTTCTTTGAAATAATTGATCTATGTTTAAATAAATTTTATAATAATTAATTTTTTAATATTACTTACTAATTAAATTTATGAATTTAAATGCTAATATCTTTTTTTAATAATAATGCTAAGTTTCTGTTTTAAAGCAATCAGACACTTTTTCTTTAATCCGCAGAAACATATATATTTCTGTTTTTTAATACCGACAGCACCGTTTTGATAATAATTTTTAAATCTAGTAATAATGAGATGTGATTAACATAATAAATATCATTTGCAAACTTATCCTTTGCCGAAATTGAGTTTCTATAATATGCTTGACTATATCCAGTAACCCCTGGCCGTACGCTAATTTTTAATCTCTCATCACCTTGATAAATATTAATTGCCTCTGGCAAATCTGGTCTTGGTCCAATAATACTCATTTCACCTTTTATGATATTCAATAGCTGCGGTGTTTCATCAAGACTTGTCTTTCGTAGGATTTTTCCTATTTTTGTCAGCCTAGGATCATCCTCTGAATTAAAGGTTGAACCATCTTCGTTCCTTATGTCAGGCGCACTCATCTTCATAGAGCGAAATTTATACATTTTAAATATCTTTCCGTTCTTACCAAGTCGTGACGCATTATAGAAGATTGAGCCATTATCTTGAAAGTATATTATTGGGCTAACTATAATTAATATAATTAACCAGAATGGTAGAGCGATTAATGCTAGTACTAAATCGAATAATCGTTTAAAAAAGTGTCTATACATTCACTCACCCCACTTGTGTTACATCCTTTATACCTATAAAAATCTCTTTAATCGCTCTTTTCAAACATAAACATACATACTCAACATCTTCATCGCTCAACAAAGTATGCAATGGAAGCGTGATTTCATTAGCGTATTGTTTATAAGCATTAGGATAATCTTCTATATCAAATCCCAACATTTTATAGGCAGTGAACATTGGTAACGGCTTGTAGTGGACGTTACAAGATACCCCCGCCTCCGCCATCTTCTTTATAATTTCATTGCGTTCAACTTCACCAATTCCTGGAATTCTCGTCAAGTATAGATGACCTGAGGAGCCAAATTCTTGACCATAATGTTGCAAACTCTGAATCCCAAAAGGCATTAAAGCACTATTGTACATCTCAATTATCTGCCGCCGTCTCTTCATGAGCCTATCGTATCTACTAAGTTGCACCAACCCAATACCAGCAAAAATATCAGTCATATTACACTTAAATCCCGGGTATATTATGTCATATTCCCAAGCGCCTATTTGAGTCTTCGCTAATGCATCTTTAGACTGACCATGGAGGGAATACAACATAAATTGGTTGTAAAGATATTCATTATCTATTCCTTTATCGTTAGTCCAGACAACAGCTCCACCTTCAGCCGTTGTCAAATTCTTCACAGCGTGGAAGGAGAAACAGGTAAAGTCAGCGGCTTTCCCACACCTTATACCCTTTCTTTCAGCCCCAAAAGCATGAGCAGCATCAGCCATCACGATTATTCTGTTAAATATCCGTTGCAGTTCATTATTAGCTTTAAACAATCCTCGCTTACTCTCCACAATTCGATATATCGCATCATAATCACACATCTTCCCTGCAATATCTACTGAGATGATTGCCTTAGTCTTCTCAGTAATTGAATCAGCTAACTTCGAATAATCCATCTCAAATGAATCCGGTGACACATCAACTAACACAATTTTCGCACCAACATGGTTTATTACAGAGGCTGACGCTGTATATGTATAAGCCGTGGTTATAATCTCATCACCAGCACCAATACCAAGAATACGAAGTGTAAGTTCCATTGCAGCAGTTGCAGAATTTAAGCAGACGGCTTTCTTTACACCTATATATTCAGATATTTTTTTTTCAAAGAGCTTAGTTCTCGGCCCAGTTGTAATCCAACCGGATTTCAACGTTTTAATAACTTCATCGATCTCCGCATCTGACATATCCGGGGGAGAGAACGGAATATTTCTTGTTACATTTACAATCATTAAATTCACCTCAATTTTATAGTATCTAGCATGAAATTCATTAATTGCGATTACAAAACATTTATTAACCGCTAATTACCAACAGGAATATATTATAATTAATTATTTATTATTGAGACGTAGAATTATAAGATTCATAAAAATGATAATAATTTATTTGCAATTAGATAGTAATTAGGTTTGATTTTCCATAAAATAAATGTGTTCTTAAGATTCATATATTGGAGTAAATAAGGTAATGAGGACTATTTAATATTAGTCAGCTCATTCTCGAATAATTTCCTAAGGTATTTCAGTATGTCTTGTCTTAAATCCTGACGTTGTAATGCGAACTCCAATGTAGTTTTAATAAAGCCAAGTTTTTCGCCAACATCATACCTTACACCTTCAAAGTTATACGCATATACAGCTTCGATATAATTTAATTTAGCGATAGCATCCGTTAATTGAATTTCACCACCAGCTCCTGGTGTTTGACTGTTTAATATTTCAAAAATCTTTGGACTAAGAATGTAACGCCCCATAATTGCAATATTAGATGGAGCCTCATTCTTGTTTGGTTTCTCGACTAAGTGGCTTACACTGTAAAGTCGATCATGAATTTCCTTTCCATCGACAATACCATATCTAGATACGTCATCCTCTGAAACACGTTGAACACCAATTATTGACGACTTATAACGATCATATTGTTCAATCATTTGTCTTAAACAAGGTTTATTCGCCTGTACAATATCATCACCCAGTAACACTGCAAAAGGTTCATCTCCAATAAACTTACGAGCACACCAAATGGCATGCCCCAAACCCTTTGCTTCCTTCTGCCGAATATAATGAATATCAACCATTTTAGAAGACTTTTGAACTGCATCTAAAAGTTCGAGCTTCCCTTTTTCCAATAAACTTTGTTCAAGTTCAAATGAATGGTCAAAATGGTCTTCAATTGCCCTTTTCCCCTTACCCGTAACAATAATAATATCCTCGATACCTGATTCAATTGCTTCTTCTACTATATATTGAATAGTCGGTTTATCTACGATAGGAAGCATCTCTTTAGGCATTGCCTTAGTCGCCGGTAAAAATCTTGTCCCTAGACCTGCAGCTGGAATAATCGCCTTACGTACCTTCATTAATATCGCTCCTCATTCTCAAACCCTCATTTTTCATCTATTACTTGGTCATAAGTTTTCCCCTGACTCATCCCATACTTCTTAGCCACCTGAATCAACTCATCATATTGCTCAGGCGACAGCTTTTCTAAGATAATGCTGCGAGCTTGTTTCTTCTCCTCAAGGCTCATCCCACCGCTAGCAAGTGCTTGAAGCTCTTTTATATCAGACACACTAAGTTCTTTTAGTAACACGGATGAAACCTGTGCTTTCTCAGAAACCGTAATTTTCTCTTGAAGATCCTTGGCTTTATCTATGGTTACTTCGCCGTTATAACCGTCCTTCGGCTTTTCTTCTTTTTTCGTATCATTAGAGCCGTTGCCAGTTGTGCTCGATCCATCTTCACTCGGTTTCTCCACTTTGTCTGTAGAGCCCGTCACAGCTCCATCCGTATCGACTGATGATTTCGAATCATCTTGTTCAGTCTGATCCGTCTCTTGTTCTGTCTTTGTCTCTGGGGCTACAACTTCCTCATTCAATAAATCACTCTCAAGATCGGCAGCTAGAGTAGAAATAAGCTTATCAACAGCATAATTAGCTGCAAATAAGCCCCCCACTCCTAGTATGACAACAATCGATGCCACCCAAATTAAAATCTTCTTCCACTTTTTCTTACGCATATGTAATCTCCTCCGCTCTCATAGACTGTCTGTTAGGATACATGTGAATAAAAAGGAACAAGATGCTCAATAACATCTTTTATCGAATTTTGGTTTTCTCCAATTACTTTCTCTATTCGCTTGAATTGAAGCTCAAGCTCTACTCGATTAATTTGCGTTGGTTTACCTATGTAAATGCGCTCATGTTGTGTTGACGATACTGCCTCTTCATCTGTTAGCAGCTCCTCGAATAGCTTCTCGCCTTCTCGCATGCCGCTAAAGTTGATTTCAATATCAACGTTAGGCTCATAGCCTGACAATCGAATGAGATCCTGCGCTAGATCCAGGATACGGACCGGCTTGCCCATATCCAAGACGAAGATTTCGCCGCCTTTCGCGAATGAACCCGCTTGGATAACTAACTGAACGGCTTCAGGTATGGTCATGAAATACCTAACCATATCGGGGTGGGTTACGGTAACAGGACCGCCAGCAGCAATTTGTTCTTTAAATCTCGGAATAACACTGCCGCGACTTCCTAGTACATTCCCGAATCGGACCGCTACAAACTGTGTTTCACTTATGGTGTTGATACTCTGTATGTACATCTCTGCAATTCTCTTGGTCGCTCCCATAATGCTGGAAGGATTAACGGCCTTGTCGGAGGATATCATAACGAATCGTTCCGCTTTATATTTGTCTGCACAATCCGCTACGTTTCTTGTCCCGAACACATTGTTCTTTACTGCCTCTGATGGGTTTCGCTCCATGAGTGGCACATGCTTATGGGCCGCTGCATGGAATACAACCTGTGGTCTGAACTTGCGGAATACATCATCTATGCGACCTCGATCTTGAATATCTGCAATTACCGTTTCCAAATGAACATTCGGAAACCTTGTTCTGAGCTCCATCTCGATCGTATAAATGCTGTTCTCGCCATGTCCAAGCAGCAATAGCCTTGAAGGCTTGAAGAATGAAATTTGTCTGCAGAGCTCAGAACCAATCGATCCGCCCGCACCTGTTACGAGAACGACTTTATCCGATACATAATTGGCTATACCTTCCAAATCTGTCACAACAGGCTCTCTTCCAAGCAAGTCCTCTACTTCTACATTTCGCAGCGATTTCACTGCGACACGGCCTCTAATAAAATCATTAATGGAAGGAATAATTTTGACCTTCGCTCCGGTCAGCTTGCAGATATTTATAATTTCCGTTATATGTACCCGTTTAGCGGAAGGCATGGCAATAATAATATCATGAATTTTATGCTTAGCTACAAGCTCTTCAATGTGCAAACGAGATCCAAGCACTGGCAACCCTACGACCTGCATATTACGTTTATGAGGATCGTCATCAATAAAACCTATAATTCGGTTTCCCACAAAGCTATTGCTCGTCATAAATTCCTTTGCAATAAGCGCTCCGCAATCCCCAGCACCTACAATAATCACGTTGTTCGTTAAAGCAGTCTTTTTTGTTCTGTTTACTCGGATTAAGCGCCATAGGAAGCGCGAGCCTCCCATTAGTAACAGCATTAACTCGAGTGTTCTTGAAGTAATCGATAAAGGAACCCGTTCTCCATTTAGTGCATAGGTTGCTCCGTAAGATAAAATAAGACCGATTAATATCGCTTTAGCAAGCTCAATGATTTCCCCAATGCTCGCATATTGCCACATTCTTCTGTACATGCGGAAGTAGGCTAGGCTGCTGCCGCATATAACGGTGGTTAACAATGCAAACTCGAGCATTTGAATTTCGTAGATGGGAGGGATGCTTCCATTAAAACGAAAGAGATAGGATATCCCAATCGCAATCCATATAATACAAATATCTACAACCAGTATGATCAGCATTCTATTCTTATTACTCACCTAGCTCATCCCCCCACAGCGATAACCATCTACGAACATATCTCACTATTTATCTTGTACACCATAGTAATAATAGTAAGCCTCTTCATTCGCCTTGCGCTTCACATTATTCAGCACGACACCAAGAATACGTGCATTCACACTCTCTAAGTTCTTTACTGCCTTGCCTGCAATTTCCCGTTTCACTCTGCCCTGATCAACCACAAGAATGACGCCATCACTCTTTGTAGCTACAATCTGAGCATCGGTTACTGCGAGCAGAGGTGGCGTATCTATTAAAATGATGTCATACATTTCTCTTAATCGATCAATAACAGCAGTCATCCGTTTTGAGTTCATCATTTCTGCCGGGTTTGGCGGAATAGCTCCCGATGTAATGACATCAAGATTAGGAATATCCGATACTTGTATAACTTCCTCTAAGGAGCATTGCTGTGAAATAACGGTGGATAGTCCCAACCGATTAGAAATAGAAAAAGTATGGTGGGCGGTTGGCTTGCGAAGATCGGCGTCGATTAGAACAACCTTCTTCTCCGATTGTGCGAATGTGACTGCCAGATTCGTAATGGTAGTCGATTTGCCTTCGCCAGGGCCCGCTGATGAAACCATTAACACTTGAAGCTGCTCGTCTATGGAAGAAAACTCAATATTTGTCCGCAACGCCCGATAGGATTCCGAAATGGGGGAACGAGGATTCGTTAGCGTAATAATCTGACGCTTATTTTTCAATCGAGACACGCTCTAATTCACCTGCCTTGTAGGTTTGATTGGTTTTGCTGGTTTGGCTTGAATTAGCATCCTCCGTATTCATTCTTGAGATCATTGCAAGCGTAGGCTGTCCCAAATATTGCAGCACGTCTGCTTCGGTCTTAATCGTGTCATCCATGTATTCAAGCAAGAATGTAATCCCGACTGCAATCATTAAGGAAACAACAAAAGCGATGGCGATATTTAGCGGTACATTAGGCGCTACTGGACTTGGCTGTGCATTTACTACGGCTTCATTCAGAATCGACACATTCTCAACCTTGAAGATATGCTGAATCTCTTCCCGGAACACGTTAGATACAGCGTTTACGACTTGCGCCGCCTGCGCATAGTTCACGTCCTGTACGATTAACGTCATAACTTGGGTATTGTTGACGGAGCTGACCTGAATCTTGCGTGAGAGCTCAGTGGGCGTTAAGCCAAGCTGTGGATACTGAAGTGCCACTTTATCTAATATGGCAGGCGTCTTAATGATTTCTTTGTACGTATCAATCATCTTTATATTGGAGTTAATTTGATTAAGATCAAGCTGGCCAGTTGCCATTTGTGTGGCAGTCTGGTTTACAATTATTTTGGTAGAGGCCTCATAAACCGGGTCTTTAAAAAACAAACTAACTACTGCCGCTGCCACTGTACAAACGAAGACAAACAATATAATAAGGGCTAATCTCTTCTTGATGATCGCCATGTACTGACGCAAATCTAGTTCGTTAGACACTCCATACTCCTCCGTCAGATATAGTCTTTTAGTATGATTTCGAGTGATTCCTTTGGACTACATCCTACTACATAATATACTATAATCTAACAATATTCTATAATTTTCGAAAAAAATCTTCCTCCCATCTACATGAGAGGAAGATTTTACTTTTAACTTGAATTATTTGTTAAAATTTATCGCTCTATAAATAATAACTGCCGCTTCTGCGCGAGTCGCGTTATTGTTAGGCAAAAATTTGCCAGCGTCCCCGATTACGATTTTGTGTGTAGCTGCAAATGCAACGCCATCTTTCAAAGTAGCACTGATTTTACCTGCGTCAGCAAAATCTTTCAAAGCTGCATTCGTGTCAGTCACATCAGCTGCACCTTGCGATACTTTCAAGGCGCGTGCAATCATAGTCGCCATCTCAGCGCGTGTGATTGTTGCGTTAGGAACGAACTTCGTAGCTGAACGACCGTTGATGATCTTAAGCTGTACGGCTGCAGCCACGTAAGGCGCATGCCAGTCGCCAGCTTTCACATCATCAAAGCTTTCTGTCGCAGAACCGCTCTCCAAATCAAGTGCACGGATAAGCATTTTAGCAAATTCAGCGCGTGTTACTTTATCCTTAGGTGCAAATACGCCAGCAGATTTGCCTTCGATAGCACCCTTAGCAGCAACGACTTGAATTTCACGGCTAGCCCATTTCTCAACGGAAGCAATATCGCTGAACGAAACTTTGTTCTCTACGACTACATATGAGGAGAACGAGTCACGGGACTCAACAATGGAGCTGCCCTTCACGCGTCCGCCGTGGAATACAAGCTTGCCATCGACGATTTTCGCTACGGATAGAAGCTCTTGATCAAGACCCGTTGTATCGCCTAGCGGGATACTGATAACGATCGGTTGATCAAAAGTTGTTTTGGCAATGCCGCCAACAGTCAGGCTAAAGTCATAAACTTCCGAAACCGATTTCAAAGCGCCTACAACCTCAGCAGTCGCATCGGTCTTCTTGATCGTAAGGCCGATTGCAGATGAGAATGAACCTCCAACTGGAACCGTCACTTCGAATTTGCCAATTGTGAATGCTACGCCCGACACGTTGCCGGCTGCTGCTGCTTTTACAACTGCATCTGAAAGGTTAAGCACGACATCTTTCTGCGCCAAAGTACCTAGATCAATTTTTACAACAGTTTTAGCAAACGTTGATGTAGGAGCTACCTCTTTGACCTTTGCTGCAATCGCATTAATACCGGCAATCGCCGATAGTACACTGTTTTCATCCAATTGAAGAACTGCTTGTCCATTTACGGTTGTTACATTCCCAGAAGCATTAACCGTTGCCAGCTTCGCAATTTCTGCTGTCGCATCTGTAACGAATTTAGTAATTAGAGCCGCTTTCTCAGCTTCAGTCGCCTTATCAAGCGCTGCTTTCAAATCATTCAGCAATTTGTCTGTTGATTCTGGTAGTTTCACCGGCACCACTACAGGGCCAGTGCCACCAGGCGCTGATGTTGATGGACCTTCAGGATTAGGCTGAAGTGATTGATAGGCTTCGAATAAAGCTACAGCAGCTGCAGAAAACACTTCAACATCTACTTTTTCTCTTGAACGTGTCAATACTTCAAGCACGTCATCTGTATTCACTTTGTAATGAACGAACACTTTCTGAACGTTGTAGTCTGTTGCCGACAATGCAGCAATGACGTCTTTCATCAATTTCTTTAAGCTGTCCTTGTCCGTCATAAGATCGAGAAGTTCCGATAGTTTTTTCCCTTGGAGTTGATTAACGAGCTCCTCTTGAACTTCCAAGAAATAGGTAGCGATGTCATCTACCGTTAGATCATTCACACCTGCTTCAGTAGCAAACTGTTGAAGCACTGTTCCATAATTCGTACGAAGAGCTTCAAGACCTTCTACAGAAGGTGAGTAAGACAATTTCACTGCATCAATGAAAAGCTTCTCCAATTGTGTTTCTTCATCGTTAGTTGGATTGAACTTGTTAACGATAGGGTCTACGATATCTCCCTGTTCATGAATGTCCAAACCGTTAAGGCTATCTTGAAGCGCTTTAACTTTACCCTCGCCTTCTGTCGCAACTAGTGCGTCATGAAGCTTTTTGATTTCAGCAATTAGCTTAGAATCGTCTAATGACGCTGCATAAGCGACCCCGCTTACTCCAAGCTTCTCCGCCAAACCTTTGCTGCTAAGCGGAATTCCAGCGAGAGCCGTAAGGGCTACGCTCGCTGCAATCGTAGATACTGCTAGTTTTTTTCTTAATGTCACTCTGATTTCACTCCTGTATGTAGAATAGTTGCATTCGTCTAATAGACAAATGACTAATAAAGCCAATCTAATCATATTCAGTATGTAATTACTCGAACTGTCATTAACGCTAGGGCTGTCTATCTTTTGTAGAAATAGGAAATAATACGCCGAACGACTCCGTCCGCAGTTGCTGCTGCAGCCGGTTGAGAATGAAACGGCTCATCCGCAATAACGGATTGGGCATTCATCTACAGGTAGTCATGTTCAGTATGTAATTACTTCAACTGTCATTAACGCTAGGGCTGTCTATCTTTTGTAGAAATAGGAAATAATGCGCCGAACGACTCCGTCCGTAGTTGCTGCTGCAGCCGGTTGAGAATGGAATGGCTCATCCGCAATAACGGATTGGGCATTCATCTGCAGGTAGCTCACCCACTGTTCTCCCATCCGCCTCTCAATAGCATCATAGGCTTCGCGCAGTCTAAAACCGCGCCGCTCGATATGATGAGCATCGGATGAAACAATATGGATTAGTCCAGCTTTAAGCAACGACCAAGAGGATTGTTCAATACGCTTACCGAACCCGCCTAGCAAGGAATGAGACGTAACCTGTGCGAATGCTCCCGCTTCTATTAGCTCGGCTAATCGTTCAGGATGCTTCACAACCTCTGCATTTCTTTCAGGATGGGCGATAATGGGTTTGAGGTTTAATATATTAAGCTCGTGAACGAGCTCAATCATACTCTTTGGTATGCGGGAGGATGGCATTTCTATTAATACAAAGCTAGAGCCGGCTAATGATAGCAGCTCTTTCCTATTCCAAGCATCTAGCAGATCATCATGGACTCGAATCTCTTGGCCAGCCCTAATAGTAACAGGCACACCTGCTGCCAGTAACTGATCGTTAATGGAGGAAGTGTGCACTGCTACGACGTCTGCTGTATTGGTATAGGTCCCGTTGGCGTGGTGCGGCGTTGCAATGATGGTTGTAATTCCCTCTGAAACGGCTGCCCGGGCCATATTCAAAGTATCATCAAAGCTCGCTGCGCCATCATCCAATCCAGGCAATATGTGGGTATGAATGTCTATCATGCTGATCTCACGTCCTAGTAGATTTTGATCAAAAGCTCCTGATAGGCAGGTTATGACCTTATTCTACCACAAGAAGATAGAACTTTCAGCACTTCTCGATACATTTCGACAGTTCTTTTTTCACACTTTGGTCATTATAGCCTAGATTTCCCAAAACGGATAGTAATAAAATGTAAAAACGGGCACTTGTCCAGAAAAATTTGTAATTATAGCAGCTCTTTGCGCAATTCAGCAGCTGATTTTGGCGAAAGGTACGCAAACGGAATGTCAAAAACAGTCTTCGCTCCGGCTTGTCCCGCGCGGGCAAGCTTATAAGCCGCTCTTGCATAGGCAACTAGAACGCTCGCCGTGAACTCCGGATTGCTGTCAAGCTTCAATCCAAACTCAATGATCTGCGTGCTGCTCTCGCCCGTCTTGCCGCTGCGAAGCACCATCCCGCCATGCGGCATCGAGGAATGCTCAGCCTTCATCGTTGCTTCGTCAATGAAATGAACGGTTGTATCGTAATCGGAGAAGTAGTTCGGCATCGTACGGATTTCTTCCGCAATCGCCTCCTGGTCAGCGCCTTCCTCAGCAACGATATAACAATCACGGATATGCTTATCGCGCGTAGCAAGCTCTGGGTTCTCCCCGCCGCGCACACGTTCTACTGCTTCGTCGCTCGGGATTGTGTATTGCACGCCATGCTTAACGCCCTTAACCCGGCGGATCGCGTCGGAGTGGCCTTGGCTTACACCCTTGCCCCAGAACGTATACTCCTTGCCTTCTGGCAAAATCGATTCCGCAAGCAGTCGGTTAAGCGAGAACAGTCCCGGGTCCCAGCCTGTCGAAATGACGCTTACTTTACGACTTACCTTTGCAGCCTCATCAACCTGCTCAAAATACTCCGGTATGCGCGCATGCGTATCGAAGCTGTCTACCGTGTGGAACAACCGTGCAAAAGCAGGACCCTGCTCCGGCAGATCCGTCGCTGAACCGCCGCAAAGAATCATTACATCGATCTCATCAACGAAGCGTTCAGCATCTTCGATTGCATATGCCTTTGCAGCAGATGGAATGGATGCCGGGTCTCTGCGCGTAAATACCGCGTCCAATCTCATATCCGGATTTTGTTTGATCGCCAGCTCAACGCCGCGCCCCAAATTGCCGTAACCTACGATACCGATGCGAATCTGTTCTGTCATGATGCCGTCACCTCTTCTTCATTTTATATCGTGCTTAGATCCAGCCTCTTGCTTCCATTGCCGCCGCGATCCGTTTAATCGAAATCATATAAGCCGCCGTACGAAGATCGGTATTATGCTCCTTAGCAAGGTCGCGAACAGCAACGTAAGATAGAATCATGTTCGTCTCCAGCTTTTCAAGCACTTCCGCTTCGCTCCAGTAGTAGTTCATCAAATTCTGTACCCACTCAAAATACGACACCGTAACGCCGCCGGCATTTGCAAGCACATCCGGAATAACCGTGATGCCATGGCTGGCAAGCACGCGGTCGGCTTCCGGTGTCGTCGGACCGTTAGCAGCTTCTGCAACAATTTTCGCTTTGATACGATCTGCATTCGCAGCCGTAATAACGTTCTCCAGTGCAGCCGGCACCAAAATGTCGACATCAAGCTCAAGAAGCGCTTCATTTGAAATGGAGAAGGATTCGCCGTATTCACGGATGGAAGACGTATCCTTTAGTATGGAAATTCTTTCGATATCTAATCCATTCGGATCATAAACGCCGCCTTTGGAATCGCTGACCGCAACAATTTTACAGCCTGCTTCGCTAAGCAAACGAGCCGCAATACGGCCTGCATTGCCATAACCTTGAATAGCTGCAGTCGCATTTTGCACAGGAATACCTTTATCTTGGAGCGCTGCCAAAATCGTATAGACGCAGCCTTGAGCTGTCGCTTCATTACGGCCCTTCGACCCGCCCAAAATTAGCGGTTTGCCTGTAATAACGCCTGGCGAATTTACACCTTTCAGTCTGCTGTACGTATCCATCATCCAGCCCATAACTTGCGGTGTCGTATATACATCCGGTGCAGGAATATCTTTATCGGGACCTACGAAGTCAGCGATAGATTCCATGAATGCACGACTCACGCGCTCCAGTTCACCCTTGCTAAGCAGACGCGGATCGCAAATAACGCCGCCCTTGCCGCCGCCATATGGCAATCCAACAACGCCGCACTTAAAACTCATCCACATAGATAGTGCTTTAACCTCGTCAAGCGTCACATCAGGATGAAAGCGAATGCCGCCCTTAGTTGGTCCAATCGCATCATTATGCTGAGCACGATAGCCTTCGAACACGCGGATCGAGCCATCATCCATACGAACGGAGAAACTAACCGACAGCACGCGTTTCGGGCGTTTCAAGATTTGCGTGACATGCTCAGGCAGATTCAGATGCGCTGCCGCAGCATCAATTTGCTGCTGTGCGATTTGGTACGGATTTAACGTTTCTTCTACTATACTCACTGTCATTTTAGCTTCAGTCCTTCTCCGTAAAATTCGACTCCCATTCCATTGAAAAGCCGCTTTTTTGATTTTACCTTTTTCATTTCTATTTTAAAAGAAATTTTTCGCTAAATAGTGCAAATATTCTTCCAATAAATCCATTGTCATGTAAGGTTTCATTAGATGACAGCAACAATAACACCTGACATAGACTGAATAAATATACCTTTTCTTCAAACGTTTGATCTAAAAGGCACTAAAAAAAGCGATGGAAGTCCGGCTTCCATCGCTTTTTTTTGCATCTTTGCAAGTTTAGCCCATTGCGGACAACTATAACGGATCAAGTTTTCATTTCGCAGCGGTATAATTCTCTCTCAGCGCGCCGTAGCTATCTACGATTTTTTGATGCATGTCATGTTTTTGAGGAATCCCCATATGAGAGGTGATAACCTCGTGTATGCCCGAGTTCCGAAGCGCAGCCTGCAGCATGACGGCCTCCTCATCCTTCTCGTAATCAAATAAGAGCGCGGCGGCAATCGCAGAAGTTAAATGAGGGATTGGAATGCCCAGCTTATGGGCCTGCAAGGCGGGCCTGACAAGCCTATCATTCAATGAGAGCTTGCGAAGGGGAGAGCGCCCGACGCGAATAACGTTATCCGTCAAACGGGGATTCGTGAACCTTACCATCATTTTCTTAATATACTTGTCATGTTTCTGGTTATCCCAATGGTACTTGGAGGTAAGAAGACTGCCCGTCTCTCTAAGCACATGCGATAATTCCTCCTTGATCTTATCATCCCCCATCGCTTCTTGAATCGTTGCATAACCTTCAAGGTAACCATGGTAAGCTGCGGTGCAATGTCCCGTGTTGACTGTGAATAACTTACGTTCAATGTAAGGTTCTAAAGCGTCCACATATTTAATTCCTTCGATCTTCTCATAGCCCTCGATCATCGCCGAACGGTCCAATATCCACTCAAAATAAGGCTCCACCGTTACTTTAAGCGGATCATCATGCTCCTGCACGGGGACAATCCGGTCAACGGCCGTATCCGGAAAAGCGATGCAACGATCCGCAGCCTCATGCCAATCCGCAGGCAGATGCTCATAAACGCGCCGTTTAAGCAGCGAGCTGCCGGAGATCGCGTTCTCGCAAGCAATAATATGCAGCGGTTTGTAGTTGCGGCTTCGAAGTCTCAGCTCAATGCCTTTAGCTATAGATTCCGCTATATGCTTAAGCGCGCTTACTCCCACCGCTGTCGTGACTATATCCGCTGACGCAACCGCTTTTGTCACCGCCGTAATATTTTTGCCGCTGATCGCCGTGACATTGTTTACGATTTCCGTATCTCTCGCCTCGTTAGCCAGCGTAACGGAATATTGCCCCTGCTGCTGAAGCAGCTGGACCTTTCTCTCATTCCGAGCCACAAACGTGACCTCATAACCCGCATTCGACAGAAGAAGGCCAATAAAACCTCTACCAATATTGCCTGCGCCAAAATGTACAGCCCTCATCGTCCGAACCTCCTTTTTCTGGGGTGGTGTCGTCTTTGGAATATAGTCTGAATTTTCTGACTTATTTGCTTGCAAAACAACTATTTCGAAAATCACCAATTATCCGCCTTAATAACGAGCGTTATAGCGCACCGGCAACCATTTCATGAAAATCAATATGCGCTAATGATTCCGCATGATAATAACGATCGGATTTGTCGAACGCCAAGCTCTTCGTAATCGTATTCGGCACAACGATACATGACATGCCGGCAGCCGACGCAGCACGCGCTCCATTAGGGGAATCCTCAATGGCCACCGCTTCGCTCGCTTCAACGCCAAGAGCATAAAGCGTCTGTCTGTACAGCTCAGGGTCCGGCTTCACCTTGGCTACATCATCTGCCGTTCTAATGCATTCGAAGTAATGCGCGATTTCGAGCTGCTCCAAATACTTATCGATCCAAGCACGGGCTGAGCTTGAAGCGAGGCCGATCTTTAAGCCAGACTCTTGAGCGAAGTTCAAATAATCCAGGATGCCGGATCTGACCTGCTCGCTTCGCATAAGCTCGGAATGCTGGAGATGCACCAGCTCGCGAAAGGCTTGCTTGTCGATTGGCAGGTTAAGATCGGTCATTAAATATTCATAAGGATTAAAGGCATGCAGACTCGTGCCGATGCAACCAGAATACTGCTCTAATGTAAGCTCTACCCCATGTTCTTGATAGGCATCACGAAATGCGTTGTACCAAGCCGTCTCCGTGTCAATTATCGTACCGTCAAAATCAAAAATTATCGCTTTAATCATCCATCCGTCTCCTCTCAAGAGCTTAAATGTTAGATTTACTAACAAAACCGTAACATGTTTTAAAAGTTTACGTCAAGGGAAGGCGCTGCCTGCAACTGCCTTTCTGCGGTTGTCTCCCCTCTTACCGAAATCGGGGAAAACCTGTGCGGCTGTAGGGTTTTTGGCACTTTTTGCAAACGCTTTGATATTCCGCGAAAAAAATTTTCAGCCCCATTTTTATCAAGCGCTTACATCCATCCTCTCCCTTCTCCACCTCAAAAAAAGGAGTTGTCCTAGAGCCCACTGGCTCCTAGAACAACTCCTTATGTATGAAAGCTCACATCGTACTGCTTCCCGCAGCTTGCACCGCTAGATTTGCCATTCTCATTAAAGCATCTGTCCGCCTGTTTTCGTAGCAGAAATGATCGGCTCCACTCGCCGCTTGCGTTCTATGCTTATCCAGATCAGGCCAGCAGCCATGCAGCCGGCACCGCACATTTGAATGAAGGCGATCTTCTCGTCGAACATGAAGTAGCCGGCAATGACTGCCGCAGCAGGAACCGCATAACGGAAGAAGTTCGACCGGGTCGCTCCTACTTTAAACATGCAGGCGTTCCACAGGACAAAAGCCAGCACCGTGCAAATAAGTACATTGTAGCCAATGGCTAAATAATGGCCAGCATTTAGAGCGGACCAGTCTGTCTGTCCCCATGTTCCAAACGTTAGCGGCAGCATGAACAATGATCCAAACGCGATGGTCCATGTGCTCACCCGAAGTGCCGAGTACTGCTTCATTAGCGACATCGAGCTGAGATTAAATAACGGTCCAATGATGCTGACGCCAAACGCCATCGCGTTGCCCAGCATATTTTCAGAGGAAAGACTGAAGCCCTCTCCACCGCCTAGTATAACTAAGCTTACGCCGACAATCGAGATTGCGCCGCCGACGATAAGCCGAAGCGTGATCGATTCCTTCACGAAGAGCGGCGCGAACAAAGCAGCGAAGATTGGCCATGGCGCTACGTTGAGGAGCGACGCATTCGCCAAAGTCGTATATTTGATCGAGTACATCACCGTGATTTCGAGCAGCGTAATGCCAACCAATCCAATGAGCGCCAGCTTCGGAACGATGCGCCACGGAATGCCCACGCTTCCCTCGGTCAGCTTCAGGATCAGGAAGAAGAACGGAAGAGCCAATCCAAATCTCAAAAAAGCAAATACAATCGGGTTAAACGATTCCATCGCCAGACGCGATATGCCGAAGTTCGCTCCCCATACTACCGCAATGAGCACAAGTCCGCCGTAATTCATCCATTTGTTATTCATTCTGTTCGCCCCATCTATTCGCATATGTCACAAACTACAAATTCCTCATTCATCATAGCATGCGCACACGTTAAAATATTCAAGAGATTTAGCTCATTTCTTATGCATTTTAAACTCGAGGAACAGCTCGTTGTAATGGGCCAGCATTTTTTTGCCAAGATTATCGTACACCTCAAGCCTGCCGGTCAGCTCCTCATTCGGATAAAAACGGTCATCGCCCGATATCTCCTCTGGCAGCAGGGCGAGCGCCGCTTGGTTTGGCGTCGAGTAGCCGACATATTCCGCATTTTGCGCCGCTACCTCGGGATCGAGCATAAAGTTAATAAATTGATGCGCGCCCTCGATATTCCGGGCTGTTTTTGGAATGACCATATTATCGAACCATAGGTTCGAGCCTTCCTCCGGCACGACATAATCGAGCTTATCATTCTCGCCCATAATCTCCGAAGCATCTCCGGACCAGACGAGCCCGACTGCCGCCTCTTCGTTCGCCAGCAGCATTTTGATCTCGTCGCCTACAATGGCCTTCACGTTTGGCGTCATTTGAAGCAGCTTCGCCTTCGCCTCCTGCAAGTGCGACTCATTGGTATCATTGAGCGAATAGCGCAAGCTGTTCAGGCCCATGCCCATAACCTCGCGCGCGCCGTCCAGTAGCAAAATTTGATTGCGGAGGCTCTTATCCCACAGATCGTCCCAGCTAGAGAAGTCGAGATCGCCCACCAGCTCAGGATTGTAAATAATGCCGACCGTTCCCCAGAAATAAGGAATCGAATATGCATTGTCTGGATCAAACGACAGATGCATGAATCGCGGATCGATATATTTTAGGTTCGGAAGCTTCGAATGGTCGAGCTCGAGCAGAAGGCCTTCCTCTTTCATTTTGCTAATCGCATACTCGGAAGGAACACTTACGTCGAACGTGGTGCCGCCTTGCTCGATTTTGGTCATCATCGCTTCATTCGAATCAAACGTTTGGTAGATGACTTTAATGCCGGTCTCCTCCTCAAAGCGTTCAAGCAGCTCGGGATCGACATAATCGCCCCAGTTATAAATCGTCAACGTATTGTCGCCGCTGTAGCCCTCGCTTGAATTCAGGTAGGCAGTCAAGTAGATAAGCCCCAAGGAAACAACAAACACGACAACGAACATGCGCACAAGCTGATTCATTAGCGGCCCTCCTTCATGGACGGCTTCATGTTCCGTTGATTAATAAAGTAGTAGCCGACGACCAGCACAATCGTAAATAGGAAAATAAGCGTCGATAACGCGTTGATCGATAGCGATACGCCCTGGCGCGCCCGTGAATAGATTTCGACCGAGAGCGTCGAGAAGCCGTTGCCCGTCACGAAGAACGTAACAGCGAAATCATCCAACGAATAGGTTAATGCCATAAAGAATCCGGCGAAAATGCCCGGTTTAATGAATGGCAGCAGCACCCGCGTCAGCACCTGCCAGGAGCTTGCGCCAAGATCGCGCGCCGCATCGACCAGCGTCGAGCTCATCTCCTGCAGCTTCGGCAGCACCATGATGACGACGATCGGCACGCTGAATGCGATATGCGAGAGCAGCACAGACACGAAGCCAAGCTTAATGCCGATAATAGTAAACAAGATTAAGAATGATGCGCCGATAATGACATCCGGGCTGACAATCAGTACGTTGTTGAGCGTCAGCAGTGTTTGCTTCGGCCTGTTGCTCCGTATGTGATGGATGGCGATAGCGCCAACTACGCCCAAAATCGTCGAGATCGCCGCAGACAGCAGCGCAATGACGAATGTATTCAGCACAATGATAAGCAAGCGCGTGTCAGCGAACACTTCTTTGTAATAATCGAGCGTGAAGCTCTCGAAATTGCGCATCGAGCCGCCGCTATTGAACGAATAGAACATTAAATAGAAAATCGGCGCATAAAGGACTACGAATATGAATAGGAGATAAAGGTTGGACCATTTATTTTTTCCGCGCATCGGCTGCACCTCGCTTTCGATTGCCGGTTATAAGCATCATCGCTGCCATCGCCAAAATCAGGAATACTGCAATGGTCGCGCCCATCCCCCAGTCCTGCGTCACGAGAAAATGCTGCTCGATTGCCGTTCCGAGTGTAATGACGCGGTTGCCGGCGATGAGCCGCGTAATCATAAACAGCGATAGCGCCGGGATAAATACGGCCATGCATCCGGATTTCACGCCGCTGATCGTGAGCGGAAATATAACGCGGCGGAACGTCGTCCACGCCGATGCGCCAAGATCACGCGCCGCATAGACGAGCGATGGATTCATTTCCTCCAGCGCATTGAAGATCGGCAAAATCATGAACGGGATAAAGATATAGACCGATACGAATATAAAGCTGAAGTCGGTGAACAAAATTTGCTTATTTCCGATGCCGATCGCTTCCAGCACCGAATTGACGAAGCCGTATGTACCGAACAAGCCGATGAATGCGTAAGCCTTCAGCAGCAGATTGATCCAGCTTGGCAGTATGATAAGCAGAAGCCAAAGCTGTTTATGCTTCGTTCTTGTTAGCAGATACGCCGTCGGATAGGCCGTAAGCAAGGAGATGGCGGTTATGAGAAACGCATACCAGAACGAGCTTAGTGTCATACGCAAATAAACCGGCGTAAAAAACTTTGCGTAATTGCCCAGCGTGAAGTTGCCCTCCACATCGAAGAGCGAGTAATACGCCACTAAGACGATCGGCGCAACGACGAACAATACGATCCAAGCCATATAGGGGATGAGATAAAAGCTGCGCGATTTATTTGACATCGGCGGCCTCGCTGTATGCCTCAAGACGCTTATCGAACTCTTCTTCCGTCTCGCCAAGCCGCATGACGTGAATCGCTTCTGAATCGAACGTCAGTCCAATTTGCTCGCCAACCGTCGCTTTGCGCGTCGAATGGACAAGCCATTCATTGCCCGATTCATCGTAGCAGCATATTTCGTAATGAACGCCGCGGAACAGCTGCGAATCAACGCGCACCTGAAGCTTCCCGTTATCTGAGGAAGTAATCTCCAAATCCTCCGGCCTGATCACGATGTCGACTGCCTCGTTTGGCGTCAGCCCTTGGTCGACGCATTCGAACGAGCGGCCAGCGAACTCCACCACGAAGTCGCGCGCCATCCGGCCCGGCACAATGTTCGATTCTCCGATAAAATCAGCGACAAAACGGTTGATCGGCTCATCGTATATGTCTGTAGGCGTTCCGCTCTGCTGAATTTTTCCTTCATTAATAACAAAAATCTCGTCGGACATGGCCAGCGCTTCCTCTTGGTCATGCGTAACGAATATAAACGTGATGCCAAGGCGGCGCTGCAGCTCTCTCAGCTCGTACTGCATTTCTGTTCGAAGCTTCAGATCAAGCGCGGAGAGCGGCTCGTCCAGCAAAATAATTTCCGGCTCGTTCACGATAGCGCGGGCGATCGCAACGCGCTGCCGCTGGCCGCCGGACATCTCGGTAATTTCCCGCGATTCGTAGCCGTTCAAGTTGACGAAGCGCAGCGCTTCCTTCACTTTGGCGGTTACGTCGGCGTTCTTGAGCTTTTTGATGCGGAGGCCGAAGGCGACATTTTCGAACACGTTAAGATGAGGGAACAGCGCGTAATCCTGGAATACGGTGTTCACCTGACGCTCGTTCGCCGGCACGCGATTAATGACTTTCCCGTTAAAATAAATCTTCCCCTCAGATGGCTCCGTAAAGCCTGCGATTAGCCGGAGAATCGTCGTTTTGCCGCAGCCGGACGGACCCAGCAGCGTATAAAATTTGCCGCGGTCTATCGTAAAGCTGACATCCCGAAGCACAGCGGCATCATTATGGTCATATTGCTTTGTCACATGCTCAAAGCGAATGATTGTTTGATCTAGCATCTGGCATTCCCCTTTGCATATTTAGAAGAAACAATAGTGATTATACAGCATCCCCGAAAATCAGCAATAGCAAAAGGCAAAATGATGTCAACAGCGATCATGACGCAACCTGCTTTTCAATTCATTGAATATGTAAGCGCTATACATTACGATTAATTCAGGTTCAGTTAGTGAACATTATTATACATTGGAGGTTGAAGCATGAGTAAACTGACATCCGAGCAACCGAATTCCGGCGGTGTTAAAGTTTCCGTTCAACGATTTGGTCGTTTTCTAAGCGGCATGGTCATGCCGAATATTGGCGCTTTTATTGCATGGGGACTCATAACGGCATTATTTATCCCAACTGGCTGGATTCCAAACGAGAGTCTAGCAACGCTTGTTGGTCCGATGATTACCTATTTGCTCCCTATACTCATCGGATATACCGGCGGCCAAATGATTCATGGCGTACGCGGAGGCGTAGTCGGCGCAATCGTCACACTCGGCGTTATAGCAGGAGCGGACATCCCAATGTTCCTAGGCGCCATGATCGTTGGTCCGTTCGCCGCATGGGTGTTGAAGAAATTCGATCAATCTATTGAAGGTAAGATTCCTTCCGGCTTTGAAATGCTCATCAACAACTTCTCGTCCGGTATTATCGGCGGCGGGCTTGCCATCATTGCCTTCAAAGGGATTGGCCCGGTCGTTGCCACACTGAGCAAAATACTCGCTTCCGGCGTAGAGTGGCTGATCAACACAGGCTTGCTTCCGCTCGCGAACGTTTTGATCGAGCCGGCTAAAGTATTATTTCTCAACAACGCCATTAACCATGGCATACTTGGACCGCTAGCGCTGGATCAGGCCTCGCAAACGGGCAAATCGATTATTTATATGCTGGAATCCAACCCAGGTCCGGGTCTTGGCATCCTGCTTGCTTATTGGCTGTTTGGCAAAGGGATGGTTAAGCAATCGGCGCCGGGCGCTGTGGTCATCCATTTCTTCGGCGGTATTCATGAAATTTACTTCCCGTACATTCTCATGAATCCGCGTTTGATTCTTGCAGCAATCGCTGGCGGCGTAGCCGGCACATTCACCTTCTCCATCTTCGGAGCTGGGCTTGTCGCCGCACCATCGCCAGGCAGCATTATCGCCTACTTCACCATGACGCCAAAAGGCGGACTGCTCGCTATGCTGGCCGGTGTAGCCGTAGCAACGATCGTGTCCTTCCTTGTCTCTGCCGTACTGCTCAAAACGAGCAAGCAGAACGAGGATGCCGACAACGAGCTTGAGGAAGCGGCGAAAAAAGTGCAGCAAATGAAAGCCGAATCCAAAGGCAATGCCGCAGCGCCATCCGCTTCGCAAACACAGCTTGCGAAGGAGCAGGTTAACAAAATCGTATTTTCCTGCGATGCCGGCATGGGCTCAAGCGCTATGGGCGCTTCCATTTTGCGCAAAAAAATAAATGCCGCCGAGCTGCCGATTACCGTCATCAACACGGCGATCAACGATATTCCAGGAGATGCCGACATCGTCATCACCCACAAAACGCTGACCGACCGCGCACGGCAAAAAGCGCCTGGCGCCGAGCATATTTCCATCGATAATTTTCTCAAAAGTCCAGAGTATGACCTGCTCGTACAAAGACTAAGTTCATGATACAAGACTCAGCGCTGACAGATTTCTGTCGGCGCCTTAGTCCATTCTTCTGCTAAGGAGGATAGCCTATCAAAGCCTCAACTAGGCAACGACGAATCATCGAGCTGCTGCTCGACCAGAAGCATGAAATTACGGCTGCCGATATCGCGTCTATCGTCGGAGCAAGCACAAGAACGATTCATCGCGAGCTTGCTGACATTGAACCGCTGCTAGGCGCAAACGGCATCGTCCTTCATAAAACCGCCGGGCTTGGCATTCGAGTCGAAGCAGATAAGGGGACGCTTGAGCGATTCAAGCAGTCTTTCGATCCATCCGATTCCTTCGAATATTCGTCTGAGGAACGCAAGATTGTTATTATGTGCAGGCTGCTTGAGCACGATGAGCCCATCAAGCTGTTCTCGCTCGCCCACGAGCTGCGCGTGACAATGCCGACAGTCAGCCATGATCTCGATGAGCTGGAGCAATTGATTAGCAAGCAAGGGCTGACGCTCGTCCGAAAAAGAGGCTACGGCGTCGAAATCAACGGTCCCGAGGAAGCGAAGCGTCATTCCATCAGCTTGCTTGCGTTTAATCATCTCGACGATTCCGATTTGTTCGGGCAATTCAAGGATCAGGCCGTCTCGAATCCGACAACCGCGCAGCTGCTCGATATGATTGGCAAAGAAAACTTCAAGAAGCTCGAGCACGCGCTATGGGAGCTGAATGACGATTGGCCTAACAGCTTGTCCGAGTCCGACTATACAAGATTGCTTATTAAGCTGTCGGTTGCATTAACACGCATCGAGCATGACTGCTTGGTTTCAGCGAGCGAATATGATACCGGCGAAGACATTGCTTTGCTGAGCAGCCTGATGGCTC
This sequence comes from Paenibacillus sp. PL91, assembly GCF_012935325.2. GTDB lineage: Bacteria > Bacillota > Bacilli > Paenibacillales > Paenibacillaceae > Pristimantibacillus. Next base: position 135,123 of record NZ_JABBYG020000011.1, on the reverse strand, counting down.
TGCTTGACATCCAGCTTCCTATAGAAGAAAAACATTATCTTTCTCGGTTGCTGAGCAACGAGGCTTTTCCGGAAAGCAGCCTGCTGATCCATCATGACGATATGCCGACTATCGAAGGCGTCAAGCAGCTTATCCGCTTTGTTGAGGAGCGGCTGCATATGTCGCTGACGGAAGACCGCTCGCTTGAGGAAGGGCTTATCCAGCATATAAAGCCGGCATTCCAGCGCATTATGGACGGCATCGCCATACGCAATCCGATGCTTGCCCCAATCAAAAAGGAATACGGACCGTTGTTTGCCATTGTGCGAAGCGGTGTACAGAAGATATATGGGCACATCCAAGTGCCTGATGAGGAAATCGGCTATATCGTGATGCATTTCGGAGCTTCCTTGGAGCGATTAAAGCCTTTTCCGAGAAAAGTCAGAGCTGTCCTCGTCTGCACGAGCGGCATCGGCTCATCCAAGCTTCTCGCTGTAAAAATCGCCAAGGAGCTGCCGCAAATTGACTTGATCGGCCACTACTCGTGGTACGAAGCGACAAGGCTTGCGCCAAGCCGCTATGACTTGATCATTTCAACCGTTGATTTGCCGCTGGAGCCGGACCGTTACATTAAGCTCAGCCCTATGCTATCGCCCGAGGAAACCAATAAGCTGCGCGCTTATATCGAAGGAACAACGCTTAAGAAACGCAAGCCCGCCACTGCGGCGGACGCTGGCACTGATGGCCAATCGCCAATGGATCGCTTGCTGCAGCTTCAGTTGTATTCCGGCGTCGTTCTGCGGCTGCTTGACGGCTTCCATGTTCATGACCTAACTCTCATGCAGGGTCAAGAGCGACTGGAGCATCAGCTGTCTAACATGCTTTCCTTGATCGGCAAGAAGTACATTGAAGCGAATAACGCCAAAATAGCTACTCAGCTGCTAGCTAGAGAGCTTCAAGGCAGTCTTGTCATCCCAGACACCGAGCTCGCTTTGCTTCATACGCGCAGCGAATGGATCGAAGAGCCGCTGCTTGCCTTGTATCGGTACGACAGGCCATTGCAGCTTGGCGAGGATGCAGAGGCGAAGCATCTCTTAATGATGCTCGGTCCCCTCAAGCTTGATTCGTATAGCCTAGAACTGCTCAGCGAAATAAGCGCGATGCTGCTGCTGCCTGAACTTCTTGCCGTGCTTGCGCATGATCATACGGCGGGCATCAAGCTCTTTATTTCAAAAAAGCTGGAGCATTATATAAAAACCAAATTGGATTGGAGAGAATGAATCATGACCATTCTATCGACAGAGAAAGTTAAGCTAAATGTGAGCGTAAAGGACAAATACGAAGCGATCCGCATGGTCGGGCAAATACTTGTTGACGCGGGACACGCGCCGCAGGCGTATATCGATAAAATGATTGAACGCGAGGATGCCCTTTCCACCTACATCGGCGGCGGCCTTGCTATGCCTCATGGCACAAATGAATCAAAGGCGCTCATTCAAACGACAGGCATGGCGATCATTATCGTCCCTGCGGGCGTAGACTTCGGCGGCGAGGAGCCTGCACAATTAGTTATCGGTTTAGCGGCGGTCGGCGACGATCACCTCGATATTTTGACCAACGTCGCTATGCTCGTATCTGAAGATGACGACATGCAGCGCATTTTGAATGCGTCCTCGGCGCAAGAGCTGATTTCCATATTTGAATCGGGGATGGAATCATGAAGGCGGTTCACTTCGGAGCTGGCAACATAGGCCGGGGCTTTATCGGACTGCTGCTGCATAACGCGGGCTACGAGGTTTGCTTTGTCGATGTGAACGACGCCCTCGTCGCGGAGCTGCAAGCAAAGCAGCAGTATGCGGTGAGGATTGCGAACGAGCAAGGCGATACGTATCTTGTTGATCATATAACAGCCATTGATGGCAAGGATATGGCCTTAGTCGCTGAGAAGATTGCAGAAGCCGATATCGTCACGACTGCTGTCGGCGTATCGGTCCTGAAGCATATCGCTGCTGCAATTGCCAAGGGGATTGAGCTGCGGCTAGCGGACTGCAAAGCCGCCGCTCTTCCTATTGTTGCGTGCGAGAATGCCCTCGGCGGCAGCACGATTTTGAAACAATTCGTCTATGAGCATCTATCTGCGGAAGCGAAGGCGGAGGCCGATTTGAATATCGCCTTCCCTGACGCCGCCGTTGACCGCATCGTCCCGCTTCAGCAGCACGAGGACCCGCTTCAAGTTACCGTCGAACCGTTCTACGAATGGACGGTGGAGCGCTCCCCATTGCTGGCTTCGCTGGCAGAAATCGTAGGCGTGCATTATGTCGATGATTTAGAGCCATATATTGAACGCAAGCTGTTTACCGTTAATACGGGTCATTGCGTGGCCGCCTATCACGGATTTTTGAAGGGCTATGCGACGATCCAAGAAGCGATGAAGGATCCGGAAATTGTAGCTAAAGTGAGAGGCGCGCTTCTGGAATCGGGAGCCGCGCTCGTTCAAACGTATCAATTCGACGAGAGTGAGCATGCCCACTATATCGATCAAATATTGGAGCGCTTCATCAATCCTTACTTGGTAGATGAGGTCGCCCGAATTGGCCGCTCGCCGATTCGCAAGCTGTCTCCGAATGACCGTCTGGTTAGACCGGCCTTATTAGCCTATCAATATGGCATACCCGTTGCGGAATTGACAGCCGCTATGGCAGCAGCCCTGCACTTTAACAATGCCGATGATCCTGAAGCCGCAGAGCTTCAGGCTTCCATCAAGGAGCATGGCATTGCTTATACCTTAACCAAATATACTGGCCTAGATGAGCAGCATCCGCTTCATAAACAAGCAGCAGCGCAATACCGTGAGCAGGAGTCTGTACTCCAATCCGCAGCGAGAGGAGCAGGATCTTTATGAGCATTTCTTTAAAAGGGATCGCGGCATCGCCGGGCATCGCTATCGCGCGCGCGTATCATCTTGCTGCCGAGCGGTTCCTACCGGTTCGGCAGTCTATTCAAGACAGCGCATCGGAGGTCGAACGGTTTCGCCAGGCCGTAGCTATTACCCAAGGTGAGGTCGAGGCTATACGCGCATCGGCTGAGGAGCGGCTTGGAGCCGATAAGGCGGAGATTTTTGAAGGGCATCTAATGATCCTTGAAGACCCGGATCTCATTGAAGCGATCGAGCTTAAAATTGCCGATGAAGCCATTAACGCTGAATTTGCTCTGCATGAGGTGTCGCAATCTTTTATCGAGCTGCTGCAATCGATGTCTGATGAATTGCTGCGCGGGCGCGCTGTTGATATCGAGGATGTCGCCGGCCGCATCATGAGCCATCTGCGCGGGGTTCCGCATGTCGACCTCGCCAATCTAGCAGAGGAATGCATTATCGTGGCGCGTGACCTGACGCCGTCGGATACCGCCCAGCTCAATCTCGACTTCGTGCGCGGCTTCGTAACCGAGGTTGGCAGCCGCACCTCCCATTCCGCCATTATGGCGAGATCTTTGGAAATACCCGCAATCGTTGGGATCGGCCCAGCGATTCACGATATTCCAGCGCATGGCGTCATCGTCATGGATGCGAACGAGGGTTTGGTCCTTACCGAGCCAACTGCGGAGGAGCTGGCTTCCTATCAAGCTAAGAAGCAGAAGGATGATTCGCGCAGGGTAGAGTTAAGCAAGCTGAAGGATAAGGCAACGCTATCCAAGGATGGCAAGCAGGTTGAGCTGGCAGCCAATATCGGCAAGCTAGAGGACATTCAGCGGGCGATCGACAACGGCGCCGAAGGGATCGGACTTTTTCGCACCGAATTTCTATACATGGGACGCAGTTCCCTCCCTACTGAGGAGGAGCAGTTCACCAGCTATAAATACGCGCTTGAGAAAATGAATCCGAAGCCCGTCGTCATAAGGACGCTTGATATTGGCGGCGACAAGGAGCTTCCTTACATGGAGCTTCCGAAGGAAACCAATCCTTTCCTTGGACAGCGCGCCTTGCGTCTATGCCTGGATAGGCAGGATCTGTTCCGTACACAGCTGCGGGCGCTGCTTCGCGCCAGCCGCTTTGGCAACTTGAAAATCATGTTCCCGATGATCGCCGTATTAGAGGAGCTGCTTGAGGCGAAGAAGCTGCTTGAGGAAGAGAAGCAGAAGCTTATCGCTGAGGGCGTTCAGCTTGCCGAGCATATCGAGGTTGGCATGATGGTCGAAATTCCGGCTGCGGCAGTTTCCGCTGACCTCTTTGCGCCGGAGATTGATTTCTTCAGCATCGGCTCAAACGATTTGATTCAATATACGATGGCGGCAGACCGGATGAACGAAACGGTATCCTACCTGTATCAGCCATGGCATCCCTCCCTGCTGCGCCTCATTCGCTTCGTGATTCAAGCGGCGGAGAAGGAAGGCAAATGGGTTGGCATGTGCGGCGAGATGGCTGGCGATCAGACCGCTATCCCTTTGCTGCTCGGTCTTGGCCTGCATGAGTTCAGCATGAGCGCAGGCTCCATCCTGCAAGCAAGAGAACTGATCGGACAGCTTGACCAAGCCGAATGGTCCGGATACGCGAATCAAGCGCTGACCATGAGGAGCACGCAGGAAATTACACAATTTGTAGAACGTACAAGAAATGGAGTGGTTCATCATGATTAGCAAAACGTTTACTATCCTTAATCCGACGGGCTTTCACGTGCGCCCAACCAAAACCTTCGTCCAAACCGCTAGCACCTTCCCCTGTAAGGTGAACGTGATCAATAAAGGGAAGAAAGTTAACGGCAAAAGCTCGCTAAGCATGCTTACACTAGGTATCGCAGCAAACGAGGAAGTTACGCTTGAGATAGACGGCGAGCAGGAAGAACAGGCGCTTGAGGCGCTAGGGCAGCTGCTTACAGCCATCCATGAGTAATAGAACGGCTGCCCGAGAAAGAAGGCTAGATGCTTTCCTTCTTGGGCAGCCGTTTTGCTTTACTTATCAATCCACGCTGGCGGCGATTACGTTGCACAAAATACAGCAGAAACCTCACATATCACCCGAAATCATAAGCTGCGTTGCAGAAATGCAGCAGAATTAGCAGCATACCGGTGAATTTGAAGTTATTCTGGGATTCTGCTGCATTAACTGCATTGTAGCAAGTGATCTGCTGCTATTTGCGCCCATACGTTGTACAAACTACAACGTAGACCAGCTTTCTATCCGTCTGCGAGTCGAACGCAGCTGCTTTGGCCCTCCAATTAATAGGAAGCGAAAGCCCAGCCGCCTAATAACTAAATAAAAAAAGAGGACAGCGAGCAATCGCTGTCCTCTTTCGTCATTTTTAAACAGATGGTAATACTGCTGGTTCCGTATCATCCTTCGTTTTGCGATGGGATATAGCAAAGTAAATGTACGACAGTACGGCGAACAGGATCGCAATGCCTGCCATAACCGCAATGTATCCGCCTATCGAGCTGTAATCGCCGCTTGAGATAATATCTCTAAAGCCGGCTACCGAGTAAGTCATAGGCAGGTATGGCGATACCTTTTGCAGCCAGCCCGGCACAAGCTCGATTGGGAATGTACCTGCGGAGCTCGTGAGCTGGAAGATCAGCAGAATAACTGCGATAAACCGGCCCGGATTGCCCATCGAAGCAACCAAGAACTGAATAATCATCATAAAGGTAATGCTTGTTAGAATCGAATAGAACAAGAACAGCCCCATGCTTTGAACCTCTAGCTTCAGCACATAAATCAGCGCAGCATCGGCGATCAATGCCTGAATCGTACCGATTAGCGCCAGGGTGAGCGCCTTGCTCCAGAACCAGCTCCAGCCGTTCACCGGACGAACTGCCGGCTCGCGAACCGAGTATACGATCGTAAGCAGCATAGCTCCAACGTATAACCCGAGCGACAGGAAGTAAGGAGCAAGCCCCGTACCGTAGTTGTCAACCTTCGTTACTTTTTCTACATCCAGCTTCACGGGATCGGAGAACATATCCACCATGGTGTCAGACAGCTTCAAATCGGCTGTCTTATCTGACGCTTCATTCAGCTTGCCAGACAGCTCCTGCGTGCCATCCTCAAGCTTCAATAGCCCGGAAGCTACCTGCTGCGCGCCATCCTCCAGCTTAACTGTGCCATCCACAAACGGGGTTACGCTTGAGGAAAGCTGGGATAGTCCAGACGTCAGCGTCACAGCACCACTGTTAAGCTGCTTGGCGCCTGCTGCCAGCTTCGCTCCGCCTTCGCTTGCTTCAGCAAGCTTCGTGCCAAACTGCGTCATGCCGCTTGAGAATTTCTCCGCTCCAGCGACCAACTGCTCTCCGCCTGCGCCGAGCTGCTTGCCTCCGGCTGCGGCTTCCTCGACCTTCTTATCGAAGGTACCTAGACCATCCGATACTTTGACAAGGCCGTCATTAAGCTTTGCAGCTCCGTCGCTCAGCTGCTTCTGGCCCTCCGAAGATTTCTCCAAGCCAGCCGCAAGCTCTTGACTCGCTTTCAACAAAGACGCAAAGCTCTCGCTCTCCGCCAGCTGCGGATTCGCTTGACCCAACTGCGCCAGCCCGCTTGCCAGCTGCGCCGCTCCTGCCTTCAGCTGCTCCTCGCCCGCAGCTGATTGCTTAAGACCGCCCGCCAGCTGCCCCGCAGCCTGCTGCGCGTCCGTAGCGCCTCCCGCCAGCTGTCCGCTCGCTCCGGCCAATTGCGCCAAGCCATCGCTAAGCTTCACCGCTCCGGCGCCAAGCGAAGCCGCGCCATCGCCCAGCGATGCGGCTCCCGCGCCAAGCTGCTGCTGCGCAGCCTGCAGCTGCGCCAGGCCGCTAGCTAAGCTGGCCGTGCCTGTGCTCAGCTCGGCACTGCCCTTGCCAAGCGCCTTGCCGCCATCGCTGAGCTTGCCGACTCCCTCTTGCAGCGTCATCGATCCGCTGACGAGCTTCGCCAGATTTTGCTCGATGAGTACGACGCCATCCTTAGCCTTCGTCGTGCCGTCTGCAATCTCGCCAGCACCATCGCTCGCTTTGCCTATGCCGTCCGCAAGCTCTTCCATTTGCTCAAAAACGGTACGCGTATAAGCCGCCGTCACCTCTTTGTTAAGCTCCATCTTCATCGTGTCTACGGCTTTGCTTCCGATCTGAGAGGCTAAGAAGTTATAGCTCTCATTAGCCAAATAGGTAAGCTGTGCCGGCGTTGGATTAGCCGATGTCAGGGAGGTTGTTTTCTCCGAGAAATCGGCTGGAATCTCAATCGCTAAATAATAGCTATGATCTTCGATACCCGCTTCCGCCTCCGCTTTACTCACGAAATGCCACTCGAACTTTTCATTTTCCTTTAGCTCTGCCTCAAAATCATCGCCAATATGCATCATCTCATCGTTAAACGTATAACCTTTATCCGCATTCACGACAGCCACCGGCATTTTATCCAAATGCCCGTACGGGTCCCAAAAGGCGCCTAGAAACATCGAAGAATACATGACCGGAATCATCAGTACGCCAATTACCGATATCAACAACATTTTGTTGCGGGCGATCCCGGACAATTCCTCACCAAACTGCTTTAAACCTCTGAACTTCAAATTGTCCACTCTCCCATTTACTGATTGACCATTTCTCTCATTTAGTCATTTCTATCTGTAAAAAAAGGCATCCAGTCTATTCCGGAGCCAATCCTACTTGCATATAGAATCGCAATTGTTCCGCCACTTGCTGCTTATCCAGCGGTTCATGCGTTTTTTTCCACTCTACGGTGAGCGCCATATATAACCTCAGCATGACGAATGCAGTCATTTCCGGATTGCACGGCTTAATCTCGCCTTTATCGATGGCAAGCTGAATTTGCTGCTGAATGTAGCCAACGACTGCCTTCTCAATTTGCTGCATGCCCTCTACCGCCATTGGCGTGCCAATTTCGCGCACCTCATGCGACAGCTTCAGCGCCAGCTCATGCTCCTCGCGGAATTCAAGCAGCTGCTCGAGCGCAGCGTTCAAATTATCGAAGAAGCGTCGATTCGGATCCACGACTCTCTCCGCCACCTGCTTCATTTCGATAATAAGCCGCTTCATAATTTCATGGAACAGCTCTTCTTTATTTGTAAAAAACGTATAAATCGTCCCTTTGCCCACATTCGCGATTTTCGCTACCTGATCCATAGTCGTTGCCTTATATCCAAATAACGCGAACGACTTCCCCGCAGCATCCACAATCTGCTGTCGCCGATCAATGGCCATCCCTTCACCTCCGTGCATTCAAAATCGTATCATTTTGAACAATTGACCAAAAAACTAAAGCGGTCATTTCGACTTTTGTAATCATAGCATGCTCCATTTCCGATTGCAATACCTGAATGAAAAACTATTTTCTTCAATTAATGAATACTCCGTCCTCCATCATTCCGCTTAAGCCCATTCGTCTATAGATGACTTTCTTCGCCAAAAAGAGCTATAATACATATACAGTTGTAACTATCTTCTGCACAGCAGATTAAAAGGAGTGTAACCCTTATGTCATACAAAGAAATTACGTCCATTGAAGAATGGAATCAAGTTTATGAGGCTTCTGCCACTCGTCCACTCGTTGTATTCAAACACAGCACGACTTGCCCGGTCAGCGCGAATGCCCATCAAGAATTCAATCAATATCTTGACGGAAAGCCAAGAGAAGACGTGGAATACGTGCTAGTGAAGGTTATCGAGTCGCGTCCGGTTTCCAACCAAATTGCCGAAGATACGTCCGTTAAGCACGAGTCGCCGCAAATTATGTTTATCGAGAAAAAAGAAAAAGTATGGACGGCTTCCCACTGGTCCATTACGAAAGCTCATATTACTGCTGTGCTTGATTAAGCATTACGCCGTTATTAGTAAGATGTTCTGATAACAGCTCCCAGCCCTTCGCTTCCATGCGTAAGGCTGGGAGTTGTTTGGTTATTGTACTATAGCTTTATTTCAAGCCAGCTCTTTAAAGTAAGAAAAAGCCTCTCCCGCTCAATAAGCGAAACGGAAGAGGCGTAAACAACTATTGATTTATTAAATTGTTTATAAAGAAAAGTCCGCCAAGAGGAACATCGTTTCGGTCATAAAATATAATACGGTAACCTTTAGGCTGCTCGCTTGAAAATTCAAAAAAAGTTAACGTAGTCCAAGCATCGCTTGCCGGATCGTAGGTCGCACCATGATACGCCCGTTCTTGTTGACTGTAAAATGGCGTGACTATAGAATTCCTCTGCTCAAACCTTAAATAAGCAAAATTCCTTATTTGCTCAGGAAGTTGTTCCTTATACAAGGTTAACGCAGCTCCAGTAGATGAGGGATTAATGGTTTCCGCATTGTGCTTAGCGACCTCTTCAGCGGTTGCAGGCCGTAATATGTCTCCTGACATTTCTCCGTTATAGATTGGGAGTATAGAATCGAGAATCATGTATTCCTTTTTAAGAAAAACATCCTCTCCCGTATCATCATTAATAACAGATATCCATATTGCCCCTATTTGAGGGAGGGTATTCAGAAAAACGTATGCATGATAAATGCCGAAACCTTTCTTAGGCACAACGGTCTCTTTTATCAGTAAGTTTTTTCTATCTGCTGAATCATAGACCGATACCGTTACTGTAGCTGGAATAGGCGGAATGCTGAGAGAGATATCTATGCCTCTATGCTCGACCAATATATCTGTCTCGTCCAGCTTATTTCGATCAGCTACCGGAGCATTAGGAAGGCGCTTAACCAGTAGGCTGTAGCGCTTGACCTGCCCCGATGGCTGCTTCGATTCTATAGTCACATATTGATGCTTTGCTATTTGAAGCGGAATAGGGTAATAAAGATTTCCGTCTGTGTCTGTCTGCAAAGCTGCGACATCATACCCTTTCATTTTTTCCAGCATAACAGTCACGCTCGTGCCTGGACCCGTGGTCTCTGTCCGGAGCTTCAGATCATTAAGCGCAACGTTATTTGGAACCATAATCTCATAATTGCTATGCTCAGAATCAAAGCCCTCGCGAGCTTCTTGATCTGGATCTGCTGGCTTCTGCTTCAATGCATAGCCATCTATGCGGATAGATTTTAATTGCGTGTTTGGTACGACAACACCATCTCCGCCTCCATTGCCGCCACCACCAACAATGACAGGTGCTTCAGGAACAGCGCCCTCACCCTCAACCTTTGCGGGCTGCTTCTCGAAGACTGTTTTGGCACCGCCTTTGTTAATAACAGCTTTCTCAATCACGCCTTGTCCTGAAAGCTTAGCTGCAGCATCCAGCACCATGTTTAAGATTTTGGAGGTGACATCCATTTGTATCACAGCTTCTGCCGCCGAATCATGTACGGTGAGCTTATCAATTGAACCGTTCGCTGTCTGAAGGCGAACGGATGCCGCATACACATTTACGTCCGTGAAAGATCCAAGGAACTTTACCTCCTCATTCGCCGAAAGCTCTTTTGCCAGCTGAACAGCAGTAAATCCTGCTCCCGTCAAACCTTTCTCTTCAACGATTGATGCAGACTGCAAGACAACCGATTGAACATCTGTTGAGCCCTCCGCAACAATGCGGACGGCGCCACTTTGCTTATTTACTGTTATATGCACAAGAACTGAATCGCGCAGATGAACGGATTTTGAGCCGCCGCCTGCTATATTCGTCTTTCCCTTCACTGTCACTTTATCTAAGTGAACGTCGCCTTCGCCAATAGCCGCCGTTAGTGTTAAATCTCCTTCAATAACCATATTGCGAAGCACGACACCCGGTGCCGATACGATAAGGTTTCCTTTGATAGATTCCGCACCCTTCTCCGGACCATACACGCCAGCCGTACTGTACTCAACACCAGATTTTATGTAATGGAGCGCTTTCTCCAAAACAGTTACACTTTGCGCTCGCGTAAATTTCCCCTTAGGCACAAAAAGACCACTCGGGTATCCGCTTATAATTTTCGCGTCTACTAATGCTCCTACCGACGCTTTGCTCCAGCCGCCAATGGACGAAGCATCATCGAAAGATTGAGCGCTCGTTGAGACGCTATCATCCATCTCAAGCAATTGAGCAACCATGCTTGCCGCTTCTTCTCGTGTTACTTGTTCATTCCAGCGGATCGTACCATCCTCATAACCTTTCACATAGCCTGCCTTAACAGCGATCGCCACTTGCTCGGCAGCCCAACCTGAACTAGGCAAGTCTGTGAATGATACCGTTTGCTTCTCCTTAAGCTCAAAAGATCGATTGATTAGCGTCATCAATTCAGCACGCGTAACAGGACGGTCAGGTTGAATAGAGCCATCGTCATAGCCCTGTAACAATCCGCTATCCACCCATTTTCGCAAATTATCCTGGGCCCAGTGCCCGTCAGCATCACTAGATTTTGCAGCAGACGCTACCGATACTGTTGATAGCAACATTGTTGTCATAATAGAAACACTTAGAATATTCTTCACTTTGGTAAAAAAAGACACCGTTCTACCTCCCACTAAACAAATAGTTCTTTCAAAACTCATTCATTATATCAAAATCTATTACTAAATAGAGCATTCTTTGGAAAGTATTTCATCTAATCATGGACAATCTAATTACTACATTAATCCATTATAAATATCAACTGTATTTTTATTACTAAATTAAACTGGGAATTTAAACGGATATCAAGTCGGCACCTTCCGACCACAAGCCCCCGTGAAGGTTGATCAATTCATCAACATGCTCTTTTTTTCGTACTGGCCTGCATCAAAACAGTTCTCTAGCATGAAAATGATCGGCACCGATAACGCCAATATTCAAGTGGACACAGCAGCGAAGACGGTCATTTTCTCAATCGTTACAAAAATATAAGAAAGCCTTCTGTTTTAAGAAGCTGCAAGACGGTTAATGTCCAGAAACAACTTCTTTTTGGACGCAACATCAGGTATTATATTCACGTCTAATCTACACCATCACTGAGGAGGTTTCTAATTATGAGGCGTATAAAGCAAACAGGCACTAAACAATCACGCGCAAACCGAAAGGCAGCAGCTATTATCGCCGCCCTGCTATTTGCATCTGCTCCCGCCACAGGATGGCTGCCGGGAGGAAGTACAGCGGCGGCAGCCTCCCAGCAGCTTAAAATCGTCTCCCAGCCCTTCGTCATCGACGGCATCGGCACATCCGTCCCTACAGCAAATGTAGAAGGCGATACGTATATCAGTCTCCGTGCGCTTAACGATAAGCTCGGACTCGCAACAAGCTGGGACGAAACAACGAGATCCGCCGTCATCGAAGGACGTGACAGAACGTTTACCGCTTCTTCCGTCGACGGAAGCTACAAGCTGAACGGCCAGCCTGTTTACGGCAATCCAGCCATTATAAATAATGGCACGACGTATCTGCCGCTTCGCTTCCTATTGGAGCGAATGGGCTTTGGCATTTCGTATGACGGCAAAACGAGGACGATCGGCATCGAGACAATCGAGGAAAACGAGCTGTCCATTGGCACCGAAACAATCAGCAACACGACGAAAAACCAATCGCTGCTTATTCATTATCCAGTGATTACCGGCTATGCGAACAAAGGCTCCCAGAACAGAATCAATGACTTGCTGAAAAAAGAAGCAGAAGCCTACGCCGCTTCCGGCGAAGAAGCCCTTTCCAAAGCCGCTGTGGACAATAAAGGAATCCAGGCGAATATCCCACCCCTATCGTTTACCGGCTCTTATACGATTACGTATAACGAACAAAATACATTAAGCCTCTACGTCGACTATTATTCTTATCTTGGCGGTGCGCATGGCATAACCGAGCGTGCATCGTACACATTCGATCTTGCGACTGGCAAGGAGCTGGGGCTTGAGGATGTAACGAACGATTCTATCCATTACACCTCTATTATCAATGCCTCCATTCGCGAGCAGATCAAGGCTAGAAAGCTGCTGCTTATTCATCCATTTAACGGAATCGATTCGGATCGCTCTTTCTACCTCAAGCATGACGGAGTCGCCATCACATTTGGCCAGTATGAATACACCTCCTATGCAGAGGGCATGCCGGAATTCATTGTTCCGTTCAACGCCTTTTAATAGATAGCCAAACCTAACATACGCAGGATAAAAAAAAGAAGGTCTTCCTCGGCTGCAGCCTGAAGAGACCTTCTTTTAATGTTATTATCGCTTATTCCTCGGGGTCTAGCTTGCATTCCGCCAGCGTCAGCATGCGGGTGCGATGCTTCCACTTATGGCCGATAAAGATGGCGAGGAACAGCGGGATACCGACATAGGAAGCAATCATATAAGCCCAATCGATTTCCCCGTCATTAATGGCGCCGATAAACTGTCCGCCAATAACGACCAAGCAGAGCAGCATCGCCAGGATCGGGCCGAAGGGAAACCATTTCGCACGGTAGGCGAGATCCTTCAAATCCCGTCCCTGCGCTACATATGCTTTGCGGAATCGGTAATGGCTAATGGCAATGCCTAGCCATACGATGAACCCCGACATGCCTGATGCATTGAGCAGCCACACATAGACAACCCCATCGCCAAAGAACGATGCAAGAAAGGCGAGCATGCCGAGCGCCCCAGTCACGAGCAGTGATGCAACCGGAACGCCGCGTGCATTAAGGCGAGCTAGGAAACGAGGCGCCTTGCCCTCCTTCGCGAGCACCCAAAGCATGCGCGTGGAAGCGTACATGCCGGAATTGCCCGCCGACAATACCGAGGTCAAGATGACTGCATTCATTATGGAAGCCGCAACCGCAAGCCCGGCCTTCTCGAAAATAATCGTAAACGGACTCGTCGAAATTTCGCCGCTCGCCAGCTGCTCGTTTGAATAAGGGATCAGCAAGCCAATCAGCAGGATCGCGAGAATGTAGAACAAAAGAATGCGCCAAAAAATCGAACGGATCGCACGCGGAATATTTTCGCGCGGATTCTCGCTCTCCCCAGCCGTCACGCCAATGAGCTCCGTCCCTTGAAACGAGAAGCCCGCTGCCATAAACACGCCTAGCGTAGCTAGGAAGCCTGCCGGGAAGGGATTATCCGTCAGATTGCTAAACCCAACGGCAGGCTCGGTCCAAATGCCGATCACCATCATGAGACCAATCGCGATGAACACGATGACCGTAACAATTTTGATCATCGCAAACCAATACTCCGACTCCCCGTAGCTCTTGACGGACAGAAAGTTGAGACCAAGCATCAACAGCAGAAACAAGGCGCTCCATAAAATAGATGGACTGTCCGGAAACCAAAATTTCATAATCAGCGTTGCTGCCGACAGCTCCGCTGCGATCGTAATTGCCCAGTTGTACCAATAGTTCCACCCTAGCGCAAAGCCAAGCGAAGGATCAACAAACCTTGTTGCATAGGTGCTGAACGTCCCTGATACCGGCATGTGGGTAGCCATCTCACCTAGGCTTGTCATTAGAAAATAAACCATAATGCCAATCAGGGCATAAGCGAGCACCGCGCCGCCAGGGCCAGCGGAATGTATAGCGCCTCCGCTTGCAAGGAACAGCCCCGTACCGATGGACCCTCCGAGCGATATCATCGTCATATGCCGGGCCTTCAGCCCCCTGCGCAGCGTATTCGTGTCTTCCTGTTTCTTGCTCAAATGCAAAACACTCCGTTCTTCACTACTTATCGACTTCCATCGTGATCACGCATGTCATGTCCTCAGTTTGTTAATTTTTTTTAATTTTATCCATCTCTTAGGAAAAAACCTATAATGAATGGTCATAAACACCGGAATCTATTATATAATGTGTAAGTAATAAGTCAAAGCGATTATGAAGGGAATGGTACGATGTTTGGTAAATTAGCTGCTGATGCGCTTGGATTAAGCGACATTGGCGCCATTATTAAGCCTGCAGATTTCAGCAAAGCGGATTCTGACGATTATGTCATGCATGAGGATAACGAGAAAATATATTTTCTCATCAAATCCAAAACCGACGAGTATTGTTTTACGAATCTAGCACTCATTCATTTGGATGGTACAAGCGCACTAAGCAAGAAGCGCACGCTAAAGCGTTATTCTTACAGCTCCAACCAAATCTCTCAAGTTGCGCTCGAAACGGCAGGCACCGTCGATCTGGACGTTGAAATCAAGTTCACGATCGGCTCCGTCCCCTTCTCTATCGACGTCAACAAGAAGCATATCGAAGAGCTGAAGGACCTTTATAAAGCGCTGATCAAAATTTCCGAAATTACGCGCGAGAATGAAATCTCGCTAGAATACGCAAGGCGCAGCATGGATCTCGCATCCACTACGCTGCAGCATTTCCACAAAGGCGACTTCAATGTCGTCGAGCAATTCGACGGTCTGAACAAATCCGCCTTCAACTGGCTAGTAAATACACATAAGCAGTATCGCATTAAAGATTTTGGCGCCATTTTCGAGCGTTATATCAACAATTAATATCGCTGCCTTGAAGACGGCAGCACCCGGCAGATCGGCTCAATTGAGCCGATCTGCTTTTTTGTGCTGATGGAAACGCTTTTGTGTAATATAACCTTACACAGACATTGCGTAAAACTCACCTGCACGTATATATTTAAACGATAGGGTAACGTTTATATCACATGCGAAGAGGTGAATCGACTTGCCAGGAGAACTCATATTAACGGTTGATGATGAAGTTAGAATCGGCGAGCTCGTAGGCATGTATTTATCCAAGGATGGCTTTCGCCATTTGAGCGCAACAAGCGGCAAGCAGGCCATTGAGCTTGCCGAGAACGAGCAGCCTTCGCTTATCGTGCTTGATGTTCTGCTTCCCGATATGGAAGGCTATGAGCTTTGCGCAAGGCTGCGGCAAAAGACGGATGTTCCTATCCTGTTTCTTAGCTGCAAGGATACCGAAATCGACAAGGTCGTCGGACTGAGCGTCGGTGCAGATGATTACGTCAGCAAGCCCTTCAGCCCTGTGGAGCTGGTCGCCCGCATTAAGGCACAGCTGCGCCGCAACCGGATCGTCAGCAATCGGCAATCCGAAGCGATCCCCTCTGCGGTGATAACGTCCGAACATGTTCAGCTGCGCATCGATGCGCATGAGGCATACGTTGACGGCAAACGAATCGAGCTGTCCGCCAAGGAATTTCAATTGCTGGCCTACCTCATGCAAAACGCGCGGCAAGTGCTGCCGGCGGAACGCCTCCTCAGTCATATTTGGGGGTACGACTGCAGCCTCGACACCAAAACCCTGCAAGTGCATATCGGGCATTTGCGCAAAAAAATTGAGCGCAATCCGTCTTCGCCATCGCGCATCATTACGATACGCGGCATTGGATATAAATTCGATGAACCGATTAAAGAGCATTAAGGCTCTCCTTCGGCCGCGCACCTTCGCCTTCCAGATGCTTGCGGCTATGCTGACCGTATCTCTCATCCCGCTATTGCTATTAACTGCATTCGCCTTACAGACGGTAACCTCCCAGCTTCATCGCTTTAGCACTCTGAATACCGCATTGATCGAAAAAAATTACATAAGCATGTACGAGGCCAACATCGAGGAGCAGGTTCGCGCCATCGATACCGAGCTCCGCTTGGTTGAGGATGCGGTCCTGTTGTCCAAGGCGCTTGCCGAATCCATTTTTTCCATCGAAAATCAAACAGCCGTGCAGCCGATCACCTTCTTATACGATTCGGAGAAAAAGCGATTTACCGAGAAGCATGCCGACGGCATGGGCGTTATTTCAATTCGCACGGATAATCCTCTCCGCTATCCATCGGCCGAACAGGCTTATGATTTAGCGCGCAGCAAAGCTTTGTTTCCGCTGTTCAAGTCCGAATCGTCGCGGAAGCAAAATATCGTATCGATGTATTACATCCATCCAAAATCCGGCTCCTTCTATTATCCGGAGTATACGGGTCAACTCGAGGATGAGACATCGAGGCCTATCCATATGCTGACCTCCTACAAATTTTATTCCGACGCCCTCAACGTCCGGCCAAATCACAATCAGGTCGCGTGGACGAAGCCCTACCTCGATATTACGCCAAGAGGCTGGATGTTCACCGCAACGACGCCTGTCTACGATGAGAACCGGGTCTTGAAAGGGGTCGTGGCAGCGGACGTGACGATCGAGCGCTTCGTAAACAATGTGCTGGATACGAGGTTTGGCGACGAGGACGGCATTGCGCTGCTGCTGGACACCGATCATGAGCTCATCGCTGCCCAGCAGCATGGTGCGAGTGAGATCGGTCAGCTCGATTTGGCCGCCCTCTTCAGCAAAGATACGGTAAACAGCTTCCGCAGCATGCAGCTTGGCGGCCAGCAGAAAGTCGTATTCAGCCGAGCCATCCCATCAACCGATTGGATACTCGGCTATATCATTCCGGAGCATAAGCTCCTTGAGTCGATTCATCTGGCAACGGATCAGCTCTCAGCCCAGACAGGCGACCAGCTCATCGTCCAGCTGTCCCTGCTTGGCTTAGTCGCCGTCAGCTTATGCGTCATACTCTCGTTCTATTTGCGCTCCAAGGTTTCAAGGCCCGTCAATCTGCTCGCGACCGCTTTTGCCGAGATGGGCGAGGGCCAGTTCACCTCTTCTCTCGACGACACACGGACACTCGAATTCAACCAATTGCTTCGCTCCTTTAACCGCATGTCACACAAAATCCGCGAGCTTATGGAGCAGCAGTCGGAGCATAATCAGCAGCTAGAGCATAAAGTTGAGCTGCGCACGGAAGAGCTGCGGGATATGAATAACGAGCTGGAAGCGCGCGTGGATGAGCTTCTGCGACTCGAGCATTGGCGCAAGGAGCTGTTCATGAACATATCGCATGATTTGAAAACGCCGATCACCTTGATTCGCGGCTACATTGAAGCGATTAACGATGGCACGATCGGCGGGGAAGATACGGGCATCTATTTGCGCAGAATATACGAGGATATCCAGACGATCAATCAATTCGTTCGCAATTTAAACGAGCTGAGCTTGCTCGAAACCCGGCAGCTGGAAGCCAAGTTTATCGTTGTCGAAGCAGATGCCTTCTTCAATGACATGGTTACCAAATGGACCGCTTATATGAAGCTGGAGCGCCGCCCCTTCCATACAAGGCAGCTAACGCCTGGCGGCCGCTTACGCGTTGATCCCCACCTCATCAGACGAGTTATCGACAACTTGCTGGACAATGCCATGAAGTATTCAGAGGCAGGCAGCCCGATTGCCTTTACTATCGAGCTCGCTGATCACAGCGCAGCCTTCCGCGTCATCGACAACGGAGCAGGCATACCGGAGGATGCGCTGCCCTATGTGTTCAACTCGTTCTACCGCGTGGATAAATCAAGAAACAGCGGCATACCCGGAAGCGGACTCGGCTTATCGATTGCGAAGGAAATTACCGACATCCATGGCGGCCAGCTGACCGTCATGCCGAACAGCGAGCACGGACAAGGCAGTATATTCTCCTTAACGCTCCCTCTATTCAAGCCTGATTGAATAAGCATTCGGCTGCATGATGATTAATTTTCCCGAAAAAAAGAGCGGCTTATCCAAGGTCATGACCGAGGATAAGCCGCCGCTTCGTATGCCTGTTCCACTATTACTTAAGGTTGTTACTTACTTCGTTACCTGCCCCCATGCCTGTTCGATGTCTTCAACCAGATCTTCCGGATCTTCCATGCCGACATACAGTCTAACGACAGTGTCCGGCTCGACACCTGTAAGTTCATCTTTCACAGGGCGATTGACGGTTACCAAACTTTCGAATCCGCCCCAGCTGACGCCAATCTTGAAATACTTCAACAGGCTTGCCCATTCCTTCATTCGTTCAGGAGACTCATGAGAAAGGAAGGAAAACAAGCTGCCGTAACCCGACATTTGTTGCCGCCCGAGCTCATACTGCGGATGGGAAGGCAAACCCGGATGGTTGACGCGGGTGACGAAGCTTTGTTTAACAAGCTGCTGCGCCACATATAGCCCGCTCTGCTCATGCCTTTGCATGCGCAGCGGAAGCGTCCGAAGGCCTTTGGATACGAGTGCCGCCGTTTGCGGAGTCATAATGCCGCCAAGCAGCATATATTCGTTGTTCCTGATCCGGCCCACAAGCTCCTTCGAGCCCAGTACGACACCGCCGATACAATCGCTGTGCCCGCCGATATATTTGGTTATGGAATGCACCACTAGATCAATTCCCAGCGTAGTCGGGTTTTGAAAGCAAGGTGTCGCCCATGTATTGTCAATGATAGTTACGGCTCCTATGCTTCGAGCCAGCTCCGCGACTTGCTTTAAATTTTGCAATTCAAAATACATCGTTGTCGGACTTTCCAAATACAACAGCTTCGTATTGGGGCGCACGGCACTGCGCCATTGTTCGATTGAGCTGCCGTCGATAAACGAAGTTTCCACGCCAAACCGGGTCAAATACGAGCCTAGAAATTCCCGTGTCGGGCCGTAGGCCTGATTAACACAGATGATATGGTCGCCTTGCGAGACGACGGACATAATGGCTGAGGAAATGGCAGCCATTCCCGAGGCAAAGCATTTGGCGGACTCGACTTCTTCCAAATCCGCCAGCTTCATCTCCAAATATTGAACGGTAGGGTTGTTCCCGCGTGAGTAAATATGATGGTCTAGCTGCGCTTTCATCGCTTCATCGAACTGATCGTAGCTTGTAAAGGCAAACAGACTGTTCTGATAAATCGGTACATGAATCGCACCATGATGTCTGTCATCTAGCGGATCATAAGCTGACTTGGTAAACTGTTTCTTTAGTTTGCTCATCCTTTTTCCGCTCCTTGCGTCAAGCCTTCTACAATGAATCTTTGGGCGAAAGCAAATAATAAAATAGTCGGAATGATCGATAGCACCGCTCCAGCCGACATCGCGCCCCAATCCACGTCAAATTTCAGTATGAATGAATTCATCGCTACCGGCAGCGTCTTGAGCGCATCGTTGTCGATGAACATGACCGCGAGAAACAGCTCATTCCAGTTTTGAACGAAGGCAAAAATAAATGTCGAAGCGATCCCCGGCAGCATGACCGGAATGATGATCCTCACAAGTGCCGTCCATCTTGAGCATCCATCGATCATCGCCGCTTCTTCCAAGCTTGACGGGATGCGCTCGAAAAATCCGCGGAGCATGATGGTCGTGAATGGGATAAGGCCAACGGTATACATAAGTACGAGTGAAATCCGGTTATTGATCAAGCCCATGTTGCTCATCATGAGGTAAAGCGGAGCAAGCGCTACAAATCCGGGCAGCATTTGTGTAGCAAAAAAGGCGAGCATAATTTGCCGATGTCCCCGAAATTTAAAGCGTGCAAGCACATAGGCGCTTAAGACAGCGATAACGATCACGATAATCGCCGAAGTGATTGCCACTAGCAAGCTGTTGCCGATGTAAATATGGAACTTAGAAATTTTGAAAATATGAATGTAATTGTCCAGCGTAAACCGTTCAGGCCAATATTTCAGCGGGAACGAGAAAATATCCTTTTGCGGCTTAAGCGATGTAATGATAATCCAATACAACGGAAAAACCATGATTAGCAAGTAGATGGCCAAATAAATGATTTTGGACAGTCCCAGTAGTCGCAGCTTCATCAGAAATCCCCCGCTTTCTCCGCCTTGGTGACTGATAGGAAAAAGATCGTATAGAGCAGCAGAACAACGATCATAATGATGCCAATGGCAGAAGCAGCTCCGTAATCTCCGGCATAAATGATTTTATCCAGCATCAAGGAAGATAGAATATGCGTGCTGCCAGCAGGTCCACCGTTCGTCAATCCGTATATAATCGTCGGATCGTTGAATATCCAAATCGCCCTTAGCAGCGTAGTCGCGATGATCGTCGGAAAAATATAAGGAAGCGTAACGTTCCACAGCTTGCGGAAGCTGTTCGCTCCGTCCATAACCGCCGCTTCATAAAGCTCGGAAGGCACGGATTGCAAGGCAGCCAAAAGCATGATGGCGAAGAAAGCTATGCCATACCATACGTTGGCGATAATGACGGATATCATCGCCCATTTCGGGTCCGACAGAAATCCTATTCTCTCATGGATAATGCCTAAGTGGAGAAGGATGTCGTTGATAACGCCGATTTGGGAGTTGAACATCCACTTCCAGATCATCCCAATCAGGAAGCCGGACAACGCCCAGGAATAGAATACGAAGCCTTGGTAAATGCCCCGCCCTCTGAACGGTTTCTTCAGCAGAAGCGCAAGCGTAAATCCGAATAAAAATTGAAAAATGAGCGAGAAGAACACCCAGTAGGCGCTATTCTCCAAAGCCATTAAAAACTTCGGGTCCTTAAAAGCATTTTTAAAGTTGTCTAGCCCGATAAAGTGGACATTTCGCAAGTCGAACAGCTTATACTCTTGGAAAGCCATAACGATCCCTTTAAGGAAGGGGTAGTAGGTGAATGCCAGCACGAGCAGCAAAGCGGGAATCAACCCAGATAGAATAAAAGCTCTTTGTTTTTTCATTTCCGCACCGCCTTTGGTTGATAAAGTTTGATGGGCGGCAACAATTGTGCCGCCCATCATGACTTCAAACCGTTATTTGTTTAACTTTGATTTCTCATCTGCCCAGTATTGATCCCACTTCTTAAGCGTTTCGTCAACATTGGTGTTGCCAAGCAGAAGCGATTGTCCAGACTCCATCGCGACTTGACCCCATTGCGCGTTGCCCGGATATTGGAATGCCGGCTTGAAGTTTACAAACGTATCTGGTTTGTTGGTCATGTCAATTAATGTTTTGTATGGGCCTGTTTTGAAAAACTCGTCTTCTGTAGCGCTTGCATGAATCGGAATTAATCCGTAGTCCTTGGAGAACGATGTGTTCGCTTCAGGGCTTGAAAGGAATTCAATCAGCTTCCATGCCTCTTCCTTATACTCGGATTTGGCTCCGATTCCCCATCCAGCTCCGCCTGCTGCGAACAGCGCTTTTCCTGTCGGACCGGTTACAAGTGGTGCAGTTGCCCAAGTTCCTTCGGTCATTTTCTCCTGCAAGGATTGGATAACGTCTGGATCCTGAAGCAGAATACCCGTTACGCCTGATGTGAATGCCTGTACTTGCTCCTGGAAGCCCCAGTTGATGGAGTCAGGAGGTGATCCTTCTTTGTAGAGCTTCAGGTAGAGCTCCATAGCTGCTTTCGCCTCGGGCGTAGAATAGATCGTCGCCCCGTCTTTCGTAAACATGGAATCTTCCAGATTCACCTTATCGCCATTGAAGGCGAGAATCATTGCATCCGTAGTTCCCGTGGAGCCTGCACCGCCGCGGAACGAGAAGCCGAAGCGATTTTGGGCTGGATCCGTTAATTTCTTCGAAACCTCATACAACTCATCCCATGTTGTCGGAGGATTTAGACCCGCTTCTTTCAGCCAGTCCGCACGATAGAACATTTGTCTTTGGTAGAGGCCGTTAGGAATGAAATACAATTTATCGCCAACTGACCCGACCGACTTGGATACGGCGCTTATCGTAGCGTAATCACTCCACTTGTCGGCGTAAGTATTCAGCGGCTCGAGATAACCGTTATTCACGAACTCGGCAACGTTTAAATCCCGTGCTTCCAGAACGTCAATCTGTTCATTGGATGCGAGCATCGTTCTGATTTTGTTGTCCGCCTGATCGAATGGAGGCGAGATAAATTCCACTTTAATGTTGGGATTGGCCTCTTCGAATTTCGTGACCATCGCCTGGATCAGCGCTGTTCTCTTTGGGCTTGTTAAGCTTTCAATCATGCGAAGCGTAACTTTTTTCTCACCGTTGCCGCTTCCTTCGTTCTTGCTTCCGCCTTCTTCGTTCTTGCTGCCGCACCCAGCTAACATACTGATCGTTAAAATGGAAATCAACAGCGAGGCTAGTACTTTTTTACGCGTTTTCATTGATTTAAATCCCCCTTTAAATCACATGTATCATACAGTCGTCCTGTCTGATAGGTTGATTATAGTGAAAGCGCTTTACCTTGTCAATACAAAATAAAGCGCTTTTTCGCTAAAACTTTTTGATTTTGTCTTCGATGCAATCCATCATTTTATTAAACTCTTCTAACGCTTTTTCCGTATCATTCAAGGCAATTGCGTCGAACATCGTGCGATGATAAGGGTAAGTATCGTCGAAGAGACGTTTTTCGCCTAACGGTTCATTGAAGAACTTCTCATAAAGACCGGAGAACGAATCCATCACGGTTTCGAGAATGGGGTTGTGCGCAGCTCTGATCACGTAGCGGTGGAAAGCAAGGTCGATTTGGGAGGTATCCCTATTACTGTCTTTCAAAGCTTGGTATTGCTCCAGGCATAGCTCCAATTCCTTGATCTGGTCTGCCGTAATGTTCTTCGAAGCCAGCTCCACTGCCTTGCCTTCAAGCGCCCTGCGAATGTCGAGCGTATTCAGCAAGTAATTGCGCTCCAGCTCAAATTTAACTTTCCCAGAGAAACGGAACGTATGGACATCACTTACAAATATGCCTTTGCCATTCTCCACGCGAACGATATCGATGGCTTCCAAGTATCTCAACGCTTCTCGCAGCGAGGAACGGCCAACGCCAAACATTTGCGTCATTTCCTCAACGGATGGCAGCTTGTCGCCCTCTTGAAGATCCTTCTCTTGGATATAATTTTGAATTTCCTGCGATACCAATTCATGTACAAGTATTTTTTGAATTTTCCCCATAGCCTGTCTCGCTCCTCACCTTACTGCCTGTCCGATAGGTAAATCTTAATTTACCGTTCTAGTATTGTCAATGAAGCCTATCCGTTTAATTTGCATCTGCTATTTTCCCTCCTCTAGCGATTTTTTGAAACTATTAACATTTTCAAAATAAAAAAAGCGGCCTCTCCCGGGAAGAATACTGGGAAAAGCCGCTGCTTCAAAAGCTTTGCTCATGATAAACTGACGAGGATACGACCACTTAGGCTATTATACCGACTATTTATTTCCCTTTATTTGTCTACTTTTTACTCTACTCTGTCTTCTGCAAATCCAGCGTCGGCGTTTCGTTAAAGAAGTTGAATGGCTTAATCATGGCCGTTACCCACTCCGTCGGCATGATCGGGAATTCCTCCGCCCGCATGACATGCGTCGTTCCCGTTGTGAGCCATACGACCGTATCCTTATTCTCGATGCTGCGGTTTTGCTGCGTCCATAGCCCAAGTCCCGTGTCTTTGTTGTGCGTCGTATACTTGCCCTCGGAATATAACTCATCCTTCTTGTAAGGCGTTACCCAAATATGATTATTAATGAATTCCGCACGTTTCAATACATAGTCCGTTTTCGTGAAGAGCGGCTCCTCCATAAATGGGTGGGTCCCGCCTGCATATGGCATCACCTGATAGCCTGTTGCGTAACCGAGTTTATTTTCCTTGCTTGAATTTGTCACGAGAACGATTTTATCCGGATCAAACTTCTGAATCGCTTCCTGCTCGACCTTATACGTTTTCTCTACCGTAATCATCTCACTGCGCGCGAATTCCGGATTTTTCACCGTAATCGCCTTCGGCAATATCTCGCCAACGGAGTTGGATTCGCCATCCACATCCAAATCAAGCCTGTAGCTGAAAATATGCTGATGCGTCGGCGCGACGATGTTCGCATCCACAAGCTTGCCGTTGCGCGTATCGCTCACTGCCGTTTTATCGTCCATCGTCTTGGACTCGACCGCCTTGACCTGAGCAAGGCCAGTTGCGCCTGCCATCAGCTTGATCGAACCATTTTGCAGGAACACCCAGTCCAGAACATAATCGTAGTTGCCGATCGTAGCAATCGCCCGCAGCACGAGCTCGCGCCGCTCTCTCGCATCGCCATTATGTGACCATTCCGGGTCTGCGTAGCGCTCGAATAACGCAAACGAGTTTTTAATAATTACTGCCTTGCCCTGCGTGTCATTGATAGCCGCATCGAACAAGGTCGCGTTCTTCGGCACATCGGAGCCTATATTGAGGCTGCGAGTCGATAGGCCTACGCCGTATTCGCCCGCATCCATAAATATTTTGTACAGCCACGCCGCGTCAGGATCGCCGTAAGGAACCATCATGCCGCCAAGCCCGCCCTCATACATAATCTTGCGCT
Source organism: Paenibacillus sp. PL91 (assembly GCF_012935325.2). GTDB lineage: Bacteria > Bacillota > Bacilli > Paenibacillales > Paenibacillaceae > Pristimantibacillus. Next base: position 110,223 of record NZ_JABBYG020000011.1, on the reverse strand, counting down.
TATCTCCGTTCTCCGTGTAGGACACGGTCGAAACCATAGGACCTACGCGCGGATCGAGGCGGAAGTGGAACTTCCAGTTTTGCCAATCGACCGACGTTCCTTTAACCGAGAAGCTTGCGCCTTGCGGCTGGCTGATAATGAGCGGCTTAATCTCGTCCGTCCGCTTCGTCTTGATAATCTTCGTGTAATCGTTAGGATCAGTCGAAACCGGAGGGTTACCTGACTCATAAATTTTAAGAACCTTTTTGGCGTTCAGATCAACTAGGAAGGCAAGGCCGTCCATAGGGTGCGCGAAATTGTTGACGGCTCCCTCGATCTTCGGACGCGGTACCGACATCGCAAGGCGCGAGCCCGGCGGCGTCAGCTCTGGTCCATAATCGCCAAGCGGACCGTCTGCGAAGGATACTTTGCTGAGGTCGGTTATGCCATGCCTTGCTAGAGCGGCTACTGCATCCTTATCCTTTTCGACGATCGCTTCAGATTGCCCCCACTCCGTATAGAAAGGCCAGCCTTCCTTCACTTCCTTCCAGTACACAACCTTATCCGTATCCAGATTCACGGTGCCTTCATAAGGCTTGCTTCCTTTGACGAGGGTAAATGTCGCTTCCCTAGTCAGCTTGGCTCCGCCGGCATCATCCCATGCCCACACCTGCTCTTTCTCCGGCTCCTCCAGCTTAATTTCAGAGAAATACATATCCTTGCTGCCATATTGCGATTTTCGAATGATATCGGCTGCTTCTTCAATCTCTTGCGGGCTTAACGGATTAAGCGGATGGTAGACGATCTTGTCAATCTCAGCGGCACTCAGCCTCCCTAGCCCAAGCGCCCCCGGAAAAATATTAATGGAAGCAATAACGACGGACACGGCAATAACGGATACGATTAGTTTTTTCTTTCTCATAGTTTCCCTCCAATTATCATTTCTCTATTAGTCGGTCGGTGACGCTAAGACTTCTAGACGCTTCTTCTCACATTTCCACCGTATCCCCCTTTTCCGTTTGTTAATGTTACATACTCTAACATGCGAAGGTAATAAAACACGGGCATAAAGGTAAAGGGAGCTTAATATGTTTATCCTTTTTCGGTAAACCTTCGGCCTTGGCTCAGCACAAAAAAAGCCTACCTACGAAAGCCATACGCTTCTGCTTCCGTTGGGAAGGCAAAAACCGCTTTCGTAGATAGACTCTTCAACATTGTTCGATCAACTACACTTGAATAACGAACGGCACAATCAGCGTCTGACCATCACGCTGGAACTGACCCCATATTTTATATAAGCCGCTTGCCGGAAAGCTGACGCCGAACACGGCCTGCGGCCCTGAAGACGCCCAGTTGAGCGGATGAATATGGATGATTTGCCCCATCGTTTCGTCAATCGCGACGACATGGCCAACCGCGCCGAGGTAAAGCTCCAAATCCTCAATCGGCTCGCCGGTCTTCTCGTCGGTAAACGTATAGGTCATGCTCAACTGCGTCTGCGGCGCAAGTCTCTCTGGAAACGCAAGTTCTACTTTCATACCGCCAGCATGAGCTGCCAAGACTTCACTCGCCTTCAAGACAGTCGGCGCGGCCGCCTCACCGCGCACCTCCACCTCGCCCATTCGCGTCAGCTCATTCATCCCTTTCGGCAAAAAATCCGCATACAGCTTATACCTGCCTCCCGCAGGAAACGTAATCGGCAGCTCGAACATGCCCGCGCCATTATACACGGGATGGACATGCTGGAACTGCTGCAAATCCTCGCTTACGACGATGAGATGAAGCAGCTTCTCATTCGACATTTCAAAATCATTAATTCCTGCACCCTTGCCGTTCATAACGGTTAATGAAAGCAGTGATGGCATGCCTGCAGCAGGTTCGCCCCGCGGCCAAGACAGCTCCATCTGCACACCCTTCTCCGCCGCCGATTCCATAGCTGGCCCCGCATGCTTATGCGCAAGCGACAAGGCATAGGGATCGAGAAACGGGTCCGACATATCTCCCGAAGCATTCGCATTAAACCGATTCATCCCTTGCAGCAGGAATGCCGCCGTCAAAGCAAGCATCAACATCGTAACCATAAGCGTCCACTTGTACTTGACCATCCTCTTGCCCCCAATCCGATTCATTCGCCTTGAGGACATTGTATAGGTCGGTGGTAAAAGTAAAGCCGCAGCAAAGTAAAGTTAACGTAAAGTCTTTATAAAATGTCGCTACATCGCGTAAGCATCCATCGCCGCCTGCAGCGACCGGCCCGATTCCAGCTGATGGCCATGGCGGAGCAGCACCGCTTCGAGCGCGCCAAGCGTAAGAAGCACGTTACGTTTGCTGCAGCTGTAGCCCATCGTGCCGATGCGCCATATTTTGCCCTTCAGGGGACCGAAGGAGCTGGCAATTTCAATTCCAAAATGGTCAAGCAGCATCGTCCTGACGGATTCCCCGTCTACTCCGGAAGGAATTTCGATGCATGTGACGACGGTCATTTTGCAGGACGGGTCCCCGTAGAGCCGCAGTCCCATCGCCTCCAAGCCGGCAATCAGCGCACCCTCATGCTCTCTGTGCCGGGCAAAGCGCGCTTCGAGCCCTTCCTCCAGCACTAAGCGCAAGCCCTCGCGCAGCGCATAGAGCATCGAGGTCGCTTCCGTATGATGATTGAGCCGAGCCGGGCTCCAGTAATCCTGAAGCTGGCTCAAGTCCAAATAGTTGCTCTGGATCGGGCGCAGCAGCGGATCATCCTCGCCGTCAGCGAGAAGCAAGCCTCTTTCAATTCTCTTGCGGCTTTGCAGCTTCGCTTCCGCACGTTTGTTATAGGTGATCGGCGCCATTCCAGCTGGCACGGACAAGCACTTCTGCGTGCCGGCGATAACGGCATCGATAAGCAAACGATCCGTCGCCACCTCGATACCGCCGATCGTCGCAACGGCATCCACCACGAATAACGCATCCACTTCCCTGCACACCTGTCCGATCCCTTCGAGCGATTGCATCCGTCCCGTCGATGTCTCGCCATGGACAAGAGCCACCAGCTTAGGCTGATGCTCACGAATGGCGTTAACGATTTCCTCCGTATCGAACGTATAGCCCCATTCCTTCTCCAGCGTCACGACCTCTGCGCCGCAGCGCCTCGCAATCTCCGTCAGCAAATGGCCGAATCGCCCGTAGATGGGCACAAGCACCTTGTCTCCCGGCTCAATTAATCCGACGAGCACCGCTTCAATGCCGGATCTTGACGTCCCGTCTACGGGAAACGCCCATTCGTTTTCCGTCTTGAACAGCTGCCGCAGCATCCCCATCGTCTCATTCATAAGCGTCGTAAACTCAGGATCAAACTGTCCCAATATCGGAAAAGACATCGCCCGCAGCACCCGTGGATCGACCTCGACCGGGCCTGGTGTCATAATCGTACGCGGCGATGGCGATAAATCCTTATAAGCCTTCATAGCTCTTCCCCCTCATAGCCTAATCGGTAAAGCAGCTCCGTCAATACGAGTACGCCAACCGCGAGATCGCGCGGCTCCGTGTATTCCTCGGGCGAATGTGAAATGCCGCGCCTGCTCGGAACGAACAGCATAGCGGTCGGACAAATATGCTCGAACATTTGGGCATCATGTCCCGCGCCGCTAACCATTCGCTTCGAGGAAATCGACATTTTGCCGCATACATCGTCCATATACGCTTTGAGCTTGCCGTGCATAGGCACCGGCTCTTCGCGGAACCATTCCGTCCCCTGGATAGCGAGCTGACGCTCGTCTGCTATGGAGCTGAATTCTTGCATAACCCACCGGCAAAAGCGATCAAGCACCTGCCCATCGGCATGGCGCGCATCTACCGTAAAGATGGCTTTGCCCGGCACGACGTTCGGCACATTCGGCAACACCAGAAGCCTGCCGACGGTCGCTACGAGCGGCTCGCCAATTCGTACCGCCTCCCGGCGCAGCGCCTGAATCATCATGCTCACGCCCTCAAGCGCATCCCTTCGCATATGCATCGGCGTCGTCCCCGCATGATTGGATTCGCCGATTACCTCGAACTTCAGCCTTCGTTGGCCTGCAATCGTATCTACAACGCCGATCGCAATTCCCTCTTCCTCAAGCACCGCCCCTTGTTCAATATGCACTTCAATGAAGGCGCCAATGTCGCTGCGGCGGCTATCCCTTCCCATTCCCTCGCCAAAGCCGCATAGCTGCATCGCATCCGTAAAAAACACCTCGTCGGAATCCTGCAAATGCACGATTTGCTCAAAATTCCGCTTCCCGACGATGCTGCCCGAGCCCCAATAAGCCATCGGAAACCGACTTCCCTCTTCTTCGCAGAGGGAGACGATTTCAAGCGTCCGCTTCGGCTTGCCGAACTGCTGCTGCAAATAATCCAGCGCCAAAAGACCCGCCGCAATGCCATAGGCTCCGTCATACATACCGCCTTGAACAACCGTATCGATATGGGACCCCGTTATAATAGAAGGCGCATCCAAATCCTCGCCTAGTAATTTTCCAAATAAGTTGCCGACATGATCAAATTCCGTCTTCAGGCCGCAGCCTGCCATTTTCTGTGCCAGCGCCTGCTGCGCCTCTAGCCAGCCTTCGGTATAGAGCAGCCGCGTAATGCCGCCTTCCTCATCCGGGCTGAATGTAGCCAGCCAGTTCAACACCTGCATAATCTGCGTCTCAAAATGGGATAATAGCCGCTCCTTCTCCTGCGGAGAGATACGTACATTTTGTTCCATAGCTGCTCCTCCTATCTCGATAGCCAAATCTATTTCACCCATTGGCCATGCTTGCTCTCGCTGAGCCCCGCAGCTTCCCCGTATACCAGTTGACCGCGCAAATAGGTGGCCTTGATTTTGCAATGAAGCTGTCTGCCGATATAAGGACTGTGCTTATGCTTTTGATACAAATGCTCCTCTTCCAACGTATACGTTTTGTTTAGATCAATCAGCACCAGATCGGCGTCTATGCCAATTCGGATTTCACCTTTAGCAGCCTGCAGGCCAAAGCGCCGTGCGGGGCCGCCAGCAAGCAGCTCGCTGATTTGGGTAAGCGGTAAGCCTCGCTTAATATGGCCTTCCCCGACCATAAGCTCCATCGAGCTTTGCGCGCCGGCAATGCCGCCCCATGCATCGAAGAAGTTATCCGCTTCCTTCATTGAAGCTGGACAAGGCGAATGATCCGACGAGATCATATCGACATGGCCTTTTGCCAATACGCTCCACAGCTTTTCTTGCTCCGCGGTGTCGCGCAGCGGCGGCGAGCACTTGGCAACCGCGCCCAACACGTCCAGATCGGCTGCCGTTAATGTCAAATAGTGCGGGCAGGTTTCCACCGTAACATTCATCCCGCTCTCACGCGCTTGCTTGATCAATTGAACGCCAGCCTCGCTGCTAATATGGACAAAATGAAGCGTGCAGCCCGTCTGCTCCGCATAAAAGAGCGCCCGGTTAATCGCCTCCAGCTCGGCAATAACGGGCCGCGAGGCCACATAATCAGCCGACGTCAGCCGCCCTTCCGCCCGCATAGCTTGGCCAAGCTTAGCGACAATCGGCTCGCTCTCGGCATGCAGCGCAAGCACCTTGTTCACGCTCGCAATGATCTTCATCCCTTCGTAGAGCGTATAATCGTCTACCTCGCGGAACGCATCCTCGCTCGGATCGCCCGGCGATGACATAAACGCCTTAAAGCCGACGACGCCCGCCTCGTGCAGCGGGATCAGTTCATGCAGCTTGCCCGGCACCAACCCGCCCCATAGGGCATAATCCACATAGGACCGATCCTTCGCGGCAGCAAGCTTCTGCCGCATGGCGCTGACGGTAACGGTAGGCGGAATCCCGTTCAGCGGCATATCGACATAGGTCGTGCAGCCGCCAGCCGCAAGTGCTGCGGAGCCCGTCTCGAAGCCCTCCCAGTCGCCAAGGCCAGGCTCGTTCAGATGCACGTGAACATCAATCATGCCCGCCATGACCGTTAGTCCAGCTGCATCCACCAGCTCAACCGCCTGATCGGCATCCAGCCGCTCGCCAAGCTGAACGATTTTTCCCGATTTAATGCCAATATCCAGCACGCGAACTTCATTTTTCAACACGACAGTACCCTTTTTTATGATGACATCCAGCTTATCCCGTCCGATCATCGAACTCCCCGCCTTTCTCCGTCCATCGTTAAAATCCGCTCATTTCGCGCTCGCGCTCACTTCGTTTAAACACTCTGATTGCAGTTTATGAGGCGATACAGCCAAATAGTTAAACATCGTTAATCAAATTTTCAATGGATACAGCTTTGTAAAAAAAATCAGGCCGCGGACTATGAGGTCAGCGGCCCGATTTGCTGCTTATTTCGTGCAGATGCGCCTAACCTCAGCCCATCTGCGGCATTTTGATCCGACTATTACTTCAGCTCCGTCACGATCAAGCTTGCATCCACTTCTTTCAGCAGGCTTAGGTTATGGTAGGAAGCAGGCGCCGGAATCGACTTGATGTTGCCAACCGACTTCAAGTACTCGCCAACAGCCGGACCGTTGCTTCCGTTCACGTAAGTGTCGCCAACCTCCATCGAATACACGTTGCGGGTCATAATTTGCGTAAGCTCCTCTACGCTTAAGTGCAGCTCGGGAGCCAGCGTTTTGATTGCTTCCTCACGGTTGTCGTTGATGTAATCCGTCGCTTTCTTCAAAGCGCGCAGCACTGCCTTCAGCGTGTTCGGGTTTTTCGCAAGGAAGTCATCCGTTACTTGAAGCGTCGTATGCACGCTCATCCAGTTCACATCGCCCTGCTTGTCAGGCAGCTCGCTCTTCGTTCCGCTGAAGAGGAATTTGCCGCCGCCTTGTATCGCCTTCGTAATGAACGGCTCCCACGCAGCCAGCGCATCGATATCGCCTTTCTCTAGTGCAACAACCGCGTCACTAGGTGCGAGGTTTACGTATTTGATTTTGCTGGCGTCAACGCCAAGCTCTTTGGCCATGTTGTTGATCGCAATCGTAACGTCGGCGCCGCTCGGAATACCGATCGTTTTGCCTTCGAGATCCTTCGCGCTCTTCAGCTCAAGCTTGCTTGAACCAACTACCGCCTGCGTACCGGCGATTTGAGCGAGCGGAGCAATGATTTTGACCGGAATGTCCGTCGATTTCAAAATAATATCCATAAAGTTCGTTTGAATGCTCACAGGCGCGCTGCCGCCGGCAACCATCGGTCCGATATCCGGGCCGCTCTCAATCAGCTGGCTCGTTACGTTAAGCCCCTCTTCCTTGAAGTAGCCAAGCTTATCGGCAATAATTTGCTGCGAGGAGATTTGGGCGTCACGAACGCCGACCAGCGTTAGATCCACCGTCTCAAGCGCCGTTGAGGCCTCAGTTGTCGGCGCATTCGTGGACGAGCCTTCATTCACAGCTGCTGGCGCATTATTGTTGCCGCCGCAGGCAGCAAGCACAAAGGTTAACGACGTAAGTACAATTGCAGATTTGAACCAATTCCCCGATCTCTTCATAGGTATTCCCTCCACTTTTCTCTTTGTAGTTGTTTTGCTTTGCGCCTTGCGGGTTTCGCTTGTTGCCGACTGGCTCGGTTATGCAGCGTTACTTCTCGATGGCATCTCGAAGCCCGCCTTTGCGCCAAACCATGACCCTCTTCTCTACCAGCTTCAGCAGATAGGAGAACAAGCTATATTCCAAGCCAATCAAAATGATGGCAATGAACATATTGGAGATTTTAAAATAATTTCTTGCGTCAACGATGATATAGCCAAGCCCCGATTTTGCACCCATCATCTCAGAGACGATAAGAGCGGAGAACGAAAGCCCGAGACTGACCTGCGCCCCAACGAGGAAATTCGGAATAGCGGACGGCAGCATGACTCTTGTAAAAACTTGCCGCTCCGACGCGCCGAGGCTAAGCGCTGAACGAATTAAGGTCGATGGAACCGATTTGAAGCCGTCAAGCGTATACACCAGCACCGGAATAAAGGTAGTCCAAGCGATGAGCAGCACCTTCGGAAACTCGCCGATGCCGAACCAAATAATGAACAAGGGCAAAAGCGCCAGCGTCGGAATGGGTCCGACCAGATTAAGAATCGGCGAAAACCAGCGCTCCACCGTTTTGAACTTGCTCATAATGACGCCGAGGCCAACTGCCACCGCGCTGCCGATCACAAATCCGAGCGCAATTCGAATCGTGCTTGAGATCAGACTGTCCGTAATAATACCCGTCTTCGCCAGTTCCCAGCCTTCCGCGAGCAGCACGGTCGGAGCCGGCAGGAAGTTCGGATTAAAAAACTTGGCGGTTTCATTCACTCTAGAGAACAGCTCCCAGAACACGAAGAACAAGATGGAAGGGAGAATGTTGTATTTTTGAAAAAACGAATGGATTGCCGACGGGCGCTTGCCGCGTGTCTGCTTGCTAATAACGCTCGCTCCGCCTAATGCAGGCGATGCTGCTCCCGCTTCCTTTACCGTAGTTGTAGATAATTTCGCTCCATTCATTACGACCCCACCTTTGCAGGAGCAAGCTCCAGATGCTCCTCATCCATTAGAACCCGTTCAATCCGGCTCATCATTTCGCCAAAGCCTGTAGAATGCGACGAGCGAGGATGCTTGATGCCCACCTCAAAAATTTCCGCAATCTCGCCATGCTTCATGACGACTACGCGGTCTGCCAAGTACACTGCCTCGCTAATGCTGTGCGTAACGAACAGGATCGTCGGCTTCAGCTGACTGCAAATCTTTTGCAGCTCGACTCGCATCGTCTCACGCGTCAATACGTCCAGTGCGCCAAACGGCTCATCCATGAGCAAAATATCCGGCTTGCTCGCGAGTGCTCTCGCAATGCCCACCCGCTGCTTCATGCCGCCCGAGAGCTCGCCTGGATAATGCGAGGCGTATTGCTCCAGCCCCACCAGCTTTAGAAACTCCATCGCCGTTTCCTTCGCCTGAGCCTTCGGCATCTTCTGTACCTCAGGACCAAAGGCAATGTTGTCCTTGAGGGTCATCCAAGGGAAAAGCGCATGGTCCTGAAACACCATTCCCCGCGACTTCGAAGGGCCCTTAATCTCTTCTCCGTCTACCGTTATGGCACCGTCATCAGGCAAGAGGTAACCCGCAATCATATTTAACAGCGTCGATTTGCCGCATCCGCTATGGCCAAGTATGCAAATAAACTCGTGTGAGTTAACGGTGAGATCTACATTTTTCAAAATCGTTCTGCTTCCGAAGCTCTTCCCAACTTGGTTCACGACCAACTTCATTTCTCCAACCCCAATCCATTTTGTTGTCAGTTTAACTTACATGTATCGGTGATGTATAGCTACATCATAATCCGAATTCGTTTCCTTGTCATTGTGCACATTAGCTAAAAATAGCCGGATTTCGTTGAATAACCTATACAATCATACATTTACACCAATCTGCATAAGTGATATATTGATGTCATAAAACATAACATTAATCCATTGGTGGTGCTATCATGCTGCTCAAAGAGCTCATATCTCTCCCTATTTACGCGAATGCAAAAGTGGTTGCCGGACAAGACGGCATAACAAATAGCGTCCAGTCGGTGAATATCATGGACGCGCCTGATATTATTCATTATTTAAAGCCGCAGGAGCTGCTTTTGACGACAGGCTACGCGATGAAGGATAACCCTGAAGCGCTGCTGGCTCTCGTAACTAATATGGCGAAGGTCGGCTGCGCTGGTCTTGCGATTAAGACAAAACGTTTTCTGCAGGAGGTCCCGAGGGATGTCATTGAGCGCGCTGAGAAGCTGCAATTTCCGATTATCGAGCTTTCTCTGGAGCAATCGCTAGGGGATATCGCCAACTACTCGCTCAGTCATATTTTGGAGAAGCGCACCGACGAGCTGCACTATGCGTTAACGACGCATAAGCAGTTTTCTCAAATGATTATGCAGGGCAAAAGCACGGAGGATGTCATCGAAGCACTCGCGATTCTTATCGATTCGCCAGTTATGCTCATGAACCAGCATGCCGGACTGCTCTTTCGCTCCAGCTCCATGACAGAGGATCTGTATGCTGAGCTGATGAACGTGCTCCAAGGAGAGCTGGCAGCACCCCCGCTGCACAGCTCCATTACGATCCCGCTTCCCTTACAATCGTTCGCAGGCACGTTATATTCGTCAGCCGTGCTGCATCCGATCGTCACCTTTCAGCTGGAAGGCTGCTTGTTTGCATTAACGAGTGATATTAGCAAGCAGCTCAGCAACCTCACGAAGCATGCGATGGAGCAAGCCGCCAACGTTATTGGGCTGGAGCTCATGAAGAAGCAGGCTGTCAAGGAGCGGTCGCGGCGGTACAAAAACGAGTTTTTCTCCGACTTCGTCGATGGTCTGATCACTTCCGAGCAGGAGCTTCTGCATCGCAGCAAAAACTACGAGCTGCTCAACCATCCCGTCTATATCAGCGTTGTCGCCAAGCGGGATACGTCCTTCGACCTGCTTCGCCCCTCCAGCGCGCTTGAGTCGGACGGTCGCTTCATTTCCGAGCGCGACCGCCATTACAACCTGCTAAAAGGCGAGTTTTCGAAGCTGGATCTTCGCTTTGTCCTATTTACCAAGAACGAATATTTCTGCTTCCTCATCGCCATGCATGGGGGCCAGGATGTGACAGAGGGCAAGGGGAGCAAGTTTGTCGAGCAGCTGAAGCAGATGGTCGGCAGCCTTGGAGAGACACACGGCATCCCTATCTCGATCGGCATCGGCAATCCGGTATCGCAGCTTCCCGATGTGCCCTTGTCCTACAAGGAAGCGGTCGAAGCGCTGCAAACCGGCTACGATGCGCGCAAGAAGCAGTTTGTTCAGCCCTACCGCGCCAAAAACTTCAACAACTTGCTTCGGATGATCCCAAAGGAGGAACTGAGGGAGTATTACGAGGAAACGTTCAAGGATATGCTCAGCATTGAGGGGAAAGAGCGAAGCGATTTGCTCAAGACGCTCAGCACCTTCTACGAGACGCATTGCCAGCTTGCGGAGACCGCCAAACAGCTGTTCGTCCACCGCAACACCGTCACCTATCGCCTTGAAAAATGCGAAAGGCTCACCGGCCGCGATCTTCGCGATCCCGTCGAGAGCCTTCGTTTCCGCACTGCTTTTTCCATGGAATCGCTGTTTCTTGCCGATTAGACTTTAGTGGCGCAGCAGCGTCCTCTTTACAGCCCGCGCTTCGCCTTTTTACAGCGAAGCCTGTAGGTTTTTCCGTTCATTTTGCCGTAACGCACGATTCTGCGAAGCATCGTTTGATCATTAAGCAGCGCGAACGGACAAGGATCAGGCGAGGTGTTTACCTCAAGGATCCATGGCTTCAATTGCGCGTCGAGGGCAAGATCGAGACCAATCTCCACAATGCCGGGATAGACGCGATGAAGCCGCGTCGCCGTGCGGACGCCGAGCTGGTCCATCTGCTTCAGCATGCTTGTAAGCTTAGCCGAACTCGCATAGCTTCTCAGCAAATGCGCCGTTGGATAGATCGTTCCCCCTGCGCTTCCGTTCGTTACGATCTTGCGACGATGGGCTACCCTGCCCACTGTTGCTGTTGCATTCCAGCCGCCGCGAGGCGTTCGCTGCACAACGAGCCGAAGGTCAAAAGGGCATCCTTTATGCCTAAGCAGATGGATACCCTTCTGAATCAAATAGACCTTCCCCTTCGCGTATTTCAAAATGGAAAGGTATAACGCTCTATGCGTAGTGAAGGTTCGCTTCTTCAGGCCAAGCTGATACGTGTAGCTCTGAACGAGCTTGCCCGCTCTCTTAACCTCCTTTAATTCCACCTTCATCACGCCGCGTCCCTGAGATCCCTTTGTCGGCTTCACATAAACCATCCCATACTGCTGCAGCATTCCCTGCAAACGACTCTCCGTCAACATTTGTGTCATAGGCAAATGCTTTCTTATCTCAGCATCATTCTTCAACACCTCGGTCTTCGCCCACTTATCCGATATGTGTTTACTTAATTTATTCGTAGACGAAGCCTTAACGCGCTTCCCTCTCATCCAATCCCTCCTATCTTTCTTCACCCCCTAATAGCATACGAACCTTTTGCAAATTGGATGTAGGCCGCTGACGGCATAGGTCGAACCTGTAAACGCTAGCGACATATGCTTAATTAACGCATTCATCCAAGTTGCAGGAGGCTCAAACCGAATGTCGCCATTAACCCCGTTTCAGCAGCAAATAGAACGTATAGGCCAGCTGCACCCTTGGTACAAATCTCTCCTTGATGAGCAAGGAATAGATACGCAAGCATGCGAGTTAATCGACCTCCCCCTTATCACATCCGATATTTTGGAAAAGCATTATTTCACCCAAGAGGCTAGGCGCGAGGCCGGTTTATCTGTTTACCGAACCTCCGGCACCTCGTCGGGTGTTCGCAAAGCGATTTATTATTCACAGGAGGACGATGAGCGCTACATCGAAGCGAAAACAGCTTGCTTTCGGGACTGGCTCGCGGCGTCCGACTCAGACGGCCACCAGCCAATTGTGATCCGCAAAGCGTTAGCGGACATGGGTACGGGGCATGCGGCCAACACAGCCATGACGATCTTTGCGCGGCTTGGCCTGCAGGCAGATTCCTTATCCTTTGCGCTGCCCATCGAAGAGCATATCGCAAGGCTGGAATCCACTCGCCCAGACCTTCTTTATACGATGCCGTCGATTTTGGACGCGATCGCTTCCAACTCAGTCGATCCGCAGCATTATGGCATCAAAAAAATGATACTTGTCGGTGAAATTGCGCCCCTTCAGTGGCAGTCCAACATGGCAGCCCGGTTTGGAATCGAGCCTCGCCATATTCTCGATACGTATGGCTCGATTGAGATTGGCGCTATTGCCTCGTACTCTCACTCGCACGGCCTATATGTCATCGAAGACGGCATTCAAGCCGAGGCCCTGCCCGCCGAGCAAATCGATGAACAATTTGAGCCGTTGCAGCAAAATGAGGCCGTTCTTGTGCTTACCTCTTACGTGCGCACCTTATTCCCGGCCATTCGATACGTTACCTACGATGTCGTTCGAGATTTTCAGATCCGCATCATTGACGGGCGGGAGAGGCAATGCTTCAGCTGTATTTCTAAGCGGATCGGCACGGATCTGAAGCATGGGGAAAAAATCAGCCTATACGACATCGAAAGCGTCGTTCATCAATTCGTAAGCGATGCTGCGCTGCGCGTAAGGCTTCGTCATAACAAGCTGTCCATTCATATTCAAAGTAAATCGTTGAAAGATGAAATGCTTGTTCATATTCAGCATGCAATCGAGCATAAAATTGGTGAGATCGGACAAATGATTCAAAATCGCATGCTGGACGGCATTGCAGTGACACGCGCAGCGGAAACAGAGCAGCTTGAGCGCGGGGCGGTGAAATCAAAAAAACTGTATTTTTGAGGAGTGCTTAGCCTTTGGGTAAAAATGTGTTGTCAATCATCGGGAATACGCCGCTTATTCAGCTGTCGAAGCTGTTCGCTAATGATCGCGGCATTCAAGTATATGCCAAGCTCGAATTGCTTAACCCGGGAGGCAGCGCCAAGGATCGGTCCGCGGCCCGCATCATTAACGAGGCATGGGATGAGGGCGCCATCGGACCCGGCTCCGTCATTATCGAGTCAAGCTCAGGCAATATGGCCATTAGCCTCGCAGCTATCTGCTCCTATTTGGGCATGCGGTTCATCAGCGTTATCGATCCAAAGACGACGCAGCAGAACATTCGGATTATGCGCGCATACGGTGCCGATATTGAGCTGGTTGACAAGGTGGACCCTGAAACCGGACAATTTCTGCCTGCAAGGCTTCACAGAGTACAGCAGCTTGTATCGCTCACTCCAAATAGCTTCTGGCCGAATCAATATGCAAATAAGAACAACCACTTGTCCCATTCCGAGGGAACGATGCGCGAAGTCATCGGGGAGCTGGGTCATGTCGACTACATCGTTGGCGGAGTAAGCACCTGCGGTACGATGCTCGGCTGCGCTAATTATGCACGCGAGCATGGGCTTCCGACTAAAATCGTTGCCGTAGATGCGGAAGGCAGCGTTATTTTTGGCGGAGCAAACGGCATCAGACGATTTCCCGGCCTCGGAACAGGCATCATCCCTCCTTTTGGCCATACAAGGTTTATGGATAAGGCTATAAAGGTAGCCGACCTAGATATGGTCGCCGGCTGCAGGCAACTCGCTGCGAAGGAATCGATATTGGCTGGCCCTTCCTCTGGCGCGGTTATCCACGCCTTAAAATCAATCGAGAATGAGCTGCCAAACGATGCGGTATGCGTGGTCATTTTGCATGATCGCGGGGAGCGTTATATGGATACCGTATTTTGCGATGAATGGGTGGAGCAGCAATTCGAAGGGTTTCGCTTTAGATCAGATTCATAAGCTCTATATTCGATAATCGAAAGGATAATGCCCGTGTTATATCTCGGCGATCAGCATATTCGCACCATCGGCTTACACTGGGGAGAGCTTGTTGACAGCATTGAGACTGCGGTGCGAATTATGGATTCCGGAGACTATGCGCAGCCCATAAAGCCTTATTTGCGTTACCGCAATCCAGCCAATCGGATCATTGCCATGCCCGCTTACATCGGCGGCTCCATTCAGGCAGCCGGCATCAAATGGATTGCCAGCTTTCCTGGCAATATCGATGCCGGTTTGCCTCGCGCGCACAGCGTTACGCTGCTAAACAACGCCGATACGGGCATCCCGTACGCCATGCTTGGCACGCCGCTGCCAAGCGCCGCTCGAACCGCAGCGGTCAGCGGCTTGCTGATCCGCCATTATCTTAAGGAGCAAGATGCAGAGCGACGCTTTAAGCTTGGCATTATTGGCTTCGGACCGGTAGGACGGCTTCATTATGACATGTGCAGTCAGCTATTCGGGGAGCGCCTGGAGGAGGTGCACGTATACGATATACGCGGCTGCGAGCTGGATAGCCCTGAGCTGGCCGGTGTTGACGGCGCTCTGCGGAGACGCACCAAGCTAGCGAGCAGCTGGCAGCAACTATATAGCGAGTGCGATCTCATTATTACGTGCACCGTGAGCAATAAGCGGTATATCGATAGCCCTCCGGCAGCAGGCGGCCTACTGCTGGATGTGTCCTTGCGCGACTATACAGCGTCAGCCCTAAGCAGCATTACCGCGATTATTGTCGACGACTGGGAGGAGGTATGCCGTGAGAATACCGACATCGAGCTGCTGCATCTTGAACGCGGCTTATCCAAAGCACAGACTAGCTCGTTAACCGATGTCGTATGCCGAGGAGCTTTGGCGAAGTTCGCTGCATCGGAGCCCGTATTATTTTGCCCGATGGGTATGGCGGTGTTCGATATGGCGATTGCGAATTATTTTGTAGGGCGCGCTAAGGCTCTTGGAATAGGAATACAACTCAACTAACGCGCTATCCTGCAGAAGCAGCTACTCCATCATCACCCTCAAAGCGCTCTCGGATCTACGCGGCTATAAGCTCTTTTTCTCCAGCCGATACTGGCTCGGAGTGCTTTCGCAATATTTCCTAAACACCTGCGTGAAATGCCGGACATCGGGATAACCGACAAGCTCGCCCACCCGGGTTACGCTCATGTCAGGAGCAGCCAGCAGCTCTTTCGCCCGCTCCATCCGAAGCTGAGTCACATACTCCTTGTAGCCATTGCCCGTCTTTTGCTTAAATAGTTTGCTGAAATAAACCGGGTTCAAATAAACGACCGATGCGACGATTTCCAGCGATAAATTTTCTTTAAAGTTGCTGCGAATATATTGAAGAGCGATATCGATGACATCATTTTTATTTTCGGACGGGGGAACTGCCACTTGTGCGTTTTCGGCCAAATGGAGCTTGCGAATTTCACTTGGAATGGCATAAAAATCCGATAGCAGCGGGCTCATATCGAGCTGGTAAGCGACCTTCAAATAACGCGTCAAATGCTCGCTTGCGCCAGCTGTGAATGCCTCGGGTGTAAGACTCTCGTTCAACGTGACGACTCCGGTCAGGAAATCGCCATCCAGACTAAGAATGAAGCCTTTGCCGCTCAAGCCCAAATATTCGGACATGACGTTCTCGACGATAAAATTATGAAGCGTCAGCTCTCCACTGCTCGCAAGCTTAATCGTAATGAGATAGAACTGCTCATACTCATCCTTAATGGCTGTCAGATCGAAGCGACCAATATCAAGCCCCCCGATCCATCTTCTAAAAACGGCCTCCCGCAAATATTTCAGATTCAGCTCAAATAAACCGGCATCCGGCGTCTGGCGCTTCTCTTCGCGATACTCGTCTTCAAGGGCAGCAATCGCCTCAACAATCTGATCCTTGCCTATCGGCTTTAATATATAATCACGCGCTCCGAGCCGGAGCGCTTCTTGGGCATAGGCAAACTCGGAATGGGCCGTTACGACAATCCACTTCGTATAAGCGTGCGAACTTCGGACATGCTTCAGCAATTCCAAGCCATTCATGCCGGGCATCATAATATCGAGAAAAACGACCTGAATCCGCGATTGCTGCAGCACCTGAAGCGCCTCTGATGCAGAAGCGGCCGTGCTTACATCTAAATGCGGAAATGAATGGACAACCGTCCGTTTAATTCCTTCCCGAATCGCTCTCTCATCGTCAACCACTAATACATTCAATTTATGTCCCTCCGTTTCGCAAGTGCATTTACGGCTGCGGCTTTAATACAGGAAGCACTACGGTGACCGTCGTTCCGATATTTTCTTCGCTCTCCATTTGCAAGCCGTAACCGATGCCATACTCCAGCACAAGCCGTCGATGCACGTTCAAGAAGCCAGTACCCGAACGAAGCGTTTCGCCATAAACTTGCGGTTCGGCGTTATTCATACGCTTCTCCTCCTCGAGCTGGCTCCATTCGAGCCGCTCCGCGAGGCTCAGAGATTGCTGAAGCTCCGCCAGCTTCGCACGGGACATCCCTTTTCCATTATCTCTGATATGGATATACAGCTTCTGTCCCTTTTCCGAGGTCATAATTTGAACCAAGCCCTCGGCCTCCTGCTGCGTTAAGCCATGGATAACGGCATTTTCAATTAGCGGCTGGAGCGTCATTTTGGGCAATAGCGTTTGCAGCCATTGCTCATCAATATGGATATTTACCCGAATGCGGCCATCAGAGCGCGCTTGTATAATGGTCAGATAATGTTTAATCTGATCAAGCTCCTCCTTCAAGCTAACGAGCGAGCTTCGCCAGTCGCTGCTGTACCTGAACATCCGCGATAAAGAAAGAACCAAATTCGCAGGCTTATCATTGCCCTGCTCATCCAGCAGCCAATAAATCATATCAAGCGTATTGTACAAAAAATGCGGATTAACCTGCGATTGCAGGGCATGAATTTCAGCGTTTTTCTCGCTCGCAGCCGCCATTTTCACACGCTCTACAAGCTGATGGATCTCGGTAACCATCCGGTTGAAATGCTCGTTTAAATAATTGAACTCATCATAGGAGCGCGTAGCGACCAAATTTGTGCTCAGATTCCCCCGCTCGACTCGTTTCATCTCCTGCACGATCGTCTTGATCGGTCTCGAAATGGATCTGGACAGGAAGGTAGCCAGTATAATAGCCAATAGCACGAGTGAGGATGTCACAATAATAAAGTAGCGGTTCACCTCTGCCCGCTCGACCATCGTAACCGGCTTGGGCGTAATGCTAAGAAGCTTCCAGCCCAGCTTCTGATCCCTTGAGGTTACGATTAAATGGCTGGAGTCACTGTTGTCAGCAGCCTCAAACAGAAAGGAATAGCGCGACAAATCCGATAACGTCGGAGCAGCTTCATTTTCCGGGCCCGAGGATACCAGCAATCGGTTTGCATCCGAATAGACATACGAGCGGCTGTCTGGCTTGATCATCAAGTTATTCATCGAGGAGATGAACGATTTCGGATCAGCCTCGATTAGCAGCACGCCTAATGGCCTGTTTGTAAACAAATTGGTCATCACACGTCCGAACGTAAACACGGCATCATCCCTTACCGTCAGCGACTCCTCCAGCATACCGCCCCAAACCATCGCGCCGTCCGAGCTTTCCAATTCCTGATACCACTCATTTTTCAAAAAACCGCGATTCAATGTATGGGTAGTCGTTTCGTAGCTGTACACGTTGCCATTGCTCGTAATGACATGAATGCCCTTCACATCGTTATAGCTGTAAAGAATCGAGCCTAAAGCGCCCATCATCAGCAATTCCTTATTAAACTGCAAATTAGGATCCGTCTCTTCCTTCGACAGCAGCCGCTGAATTTCCGCATTGCCAATGATCGACTTCGTGAGGCTGTCATACCCTTTAGCCAGCAGCGTAAAATTATCCATCGCTTGCGAGACGTTTCGCTGTGCAGCCTCGCCGACACGCATATCGATTTGCTTCGTCGTGTAATGATAGAATACACCGGTAACTCCGCTAAGCAGCACTAGAGTAGACAGCAATATCCAGAGCAGCAGTCGCGCGCCGAACGAGTTGAGCCTTAGCCTTTTCAAAAACGTACCCCCTACAAACATTCCAATCTCTCAAACGCAAAAAGGCTGTCTCCAGCCTTTCATTGCATCCGCTTAGCCTTTAACTGCACCAGCAACCATGCCCTTCGTAATCTTCTCCGATAGAATGAAATAAACGATGATGACGGGCAGCGCTCCCAGTACAAGGAAAGCGCCAATCGCGCCAAAATTCGCCGTATATTGGCCAACGAAGCTATTAAGTCCAAATGGCAGCGTCTTGAGCGAATCAGAGGATAGGAATGTTGCTGCGATAATATATTCGTTCCAAATCGAGATAAACGTAAGTATCGTGACCGTCATGATCGGCGGCACCATAATAGGAAGGATAATGCTGAAAAAGGTTCTATAGATCGATGCGCCATCGATCATAGAAGATTCTTCGATTTCATGCGGAATGCCCTTTAGAAATCCCGACAGGATGAACACGGCAATCGGAATCGAGAACGCGACATATGGAATAATGATCGACAAATGCGTATTCAGAAGATGCAAGTTTTTGAAAATAATCATGAGCGGCAGCAGCGTGGACTGAATCGGAATCATGATCCCGACCATGAACAGCAGCAGAACCGTGTTGCCATAACGCCACTTAAACCTGGTGATCGCATACGATACCATGCCGCTGAACACAAGCGTTAGGATCAGCGTCGTTCCCGTTACGATAATGCTATTTCCAACATACTTCATATAATTGCCCGAAGTAAAGGCCTCCGTATAATTGTTCCATTGCAGCGATTTAGGCAGCGCGAAAAATTGGCCGGACATAATCTCGCTATTGGTTTTAAATGAATATAGCAGGAGCCAAATCAGAGGATAAAGCTGCGTGACAGCGAGTATCCCCATAAACACCCAAGCTCCGGCACGTCTGATTTTGCGAGTATCGAAGCTCTCGGTTTTTCTGGACGATGCTCTCGCAACCTTCTTGCTTGCTGCTTCTGTAATCATCTCTCGTAGCTCCCTTCCTTAGGATGCGGCTTCTTCTGCGCGCTTGAACAGCAGGTTCAACACAACCGTCATCACTAAGCAGAAAATGACAAGGAAGGTTGAAATGGTACTGCCATACCCATATTTGAATGAATTGAAGGTCATATAATACATATGCGTTGATATGACCTCTGTCGTATTGGCTGGTCCTCCGCCCGTCATAACGACGATGAGATCGAAGGCCTTCAGCGAGCCGATGACGGCAAGCACGACGGAAATTTTGATGACCGGCGCCAGCAAGGGAAGCGTAATATAGCGATCCGCCTTAAAGCCTTCCGCGCCGTCGATGCTCGCTGCCTCGTAGAGATCCGTCGAAATATTTTGAACCCCCGTAAATTGAATCAGAACGTGATAGCCGATATACTGCCAGAAAATAACGAAGCACAGTGCAAAAATCGCTATGTCGGTATCCGCCAGCCAGGTTCTGGTCCAAGATTGCAGCCCTGCAGCTGTGAGCAGTTGATTGAGCATCCCCCCGAGCGAAGCCGGATTATAGATCGCTTTCCAGAGCTGCCCGATAACGACAACGGAGAGGATAACCGGCAAAAAGTAGCTGGAGACCAAGAAATTCGGTTTTTTCACATAACGGCTTAGCAGCACGGCTACCAATATGGCAATCGGGATTTGCGCAAGCGAGAACAAGGAAATATATAACGTCCTCAACACAGCCGGCCAAAATATCGTGTCTTTCGTAAACAATACTTTATAGTTTTCAAGCCCAACGAATGTTTTCTCACCCATTCCGGCCCATTCCATAAAGGAATAGTAGACCGATACGAGAATAGGCGCAAAAACAAAAGCTAAATAAAATAATAAACAGGGAAGAACGAAGACGGCTAACGTTCCTTTGCCTACTCTCAACACACCGTTCACATGAATTCCCTCCTATGCTTTGCTAGAACCCGCAAAGGGAACCATCCGGCTCCCTTTGCAGCTACCATTTTTTTATTTTTTGTTCAGTTCCCACGTGCTTTGATGTTCTTTAGCCAGGTCTTCCGCTTTAACGTCTTTGATAAGCAAGCTTTGCAAGCCAGTCAAATGCGTTTGCGTCGTTGCAGGCTCGATCACGTTGTCGAAGTTCATGTCGCCGCCTTTCACTTCATTGAAACGGCCCATCGCATCCACAGCAAGATCGGAGTAGCCTGCCGCTTTAAGGTCACCTTCTACTTTTTGCGCTAAGCCTACAGCCGCTTTTTGGCCAAAAGCCACCTTTGGATAGTTCAGAAGAAGGTATTTCAAGAACGCTTTGCTTTCTTCCAAATGCTCGCTGTTTGCGCCGAGCGCATAAGCTGTGCCTGGAGCAATAACATAGTCTGTCGCGCTGCCCTTGCCGCCAACAGTAGGGAACGGCAGGAAGCCGATTTTACCTTTTACCGCTTCAGATGCATCAATGGATGCAATTTCCCATGTTCCCATGAAATACATGGCCGCTTTGCCGTCACGGAATTGCTGCGATGCGGTATTGTAGTCGTATGTGGCTGCTCCCTCTTGGAAAGCGCCAGCTTTTATCAAATCCTGCGTCTTCTGAATCGCTTCCACGAATACGGGATCTGTAAAGCTTTTATTGCCGGCTACAACGTCATCCAGAAATTTCGGTCCGCCGTTTACGCGCTGCAAAATGTTCGTGAACATGAAGGAAAGCGGCCATTTGTCCTTGCCTGCAAGCATAATGGTAGGGATGCCTGCATCTTTAAATTTCGGAACCGATGCAATGATGTCCTCGAAAGTCGCTGGCGGCTGTACGCCGGCCTTCTCAAACAATTCCTTGTTGTAGTAAATGCCTGCGATATTCATGTTGTAAGGAAGCGCATACAGATTGCCATCGAAGGAATAGTAGTCAAGCACGCCCTCTAGGAACGTTCCTTTTAGCTCATCGTCCAAAATATCATTTAACGGTGCCAGCACTTTGCCATTTGCGAATGGCTGCAGCTGCGCGCCAGGATTGACCATCGTAATGTCGGATACTTCGCCCGATGCGGCTTGCGTCTTCAGCTTAACCTTCTGCTGCTCGGTATCAAGACGATCCCATTCAATCGTTACATTCGGAAACTCTTTCATATAATTATTAGCGATCTCTTCCTCAATCTGATAAGATGGCGTGCTTTTGTCCGTCTGCAGGGTTTGGAAGGTAAGGGTTACTTTCTTCGCTTCCGGCTCATTCGACGCTGGAGCGTTCCCTGTTGCCGTCCCGCCTTCACCATTGCTCGCTACATTGTTGCTTCCGCAGGCTGCTAATGTGAATGTTAGCGCTGTCGCCAATGCTAAGCCCATCACTCGTTTTTTTATCATATCTTGTTTCCCCCTATACTAGATATCGCTTACATGTCTAACTGTACAATTTACGGAAGTTCCCTGTAAGACAAAAAATCAACCACTCATGTTTAAATTTTCAATCACATTTTACGACACATACTCCCATTTTAAATAATACCTTGTACTTTTGTCCCCCATCCCGCACAAATAAAAAAGGATGACGCCAGCAGCTGCATGGCATCATCCTTCTAGGTACTGCTATGATTAAGCGGCGACCCGCTCGCTTTATGCGGATTGCCCCAGTCGATTGACAGGGAATGAATATACTTTAGAGCGATCTCCGGATTTCGCCGCATCATCGCTGGCTTTCCGTGTATTCGTAAGCTCCATAAACCAAGCCTCGTCCCACGTATCTAATGCCAAGTCAATGGAGTTTTGAAAAATTTGGGCATCATCCAATGCGATGTCGGATACGTTTTTGAGCCAGGATGACCGAACCGCAACGATTTTCCCTATGACTTCCTCGTTATCTGATTTCACAACATTCACGGTAACAAATCCTTGCAAAATATCGATCGTTTCGACAAATCCGTGAATAAGCTCGCCATCCTTCGTTTTACCTTGCACCCAGTCGCTTATGTTGAATTTCATCTTCCAACACCACCTATCCCTAATAGTAAGAACACTCGCTTAACTGTAACATTTTTTTGTACATTTACTGTAAAAAAGTAGACGATTCTCTGAAACTTGCTTCTTTCAAGCGCCGTCTTCTTCCTGACTTCCATACTGTAAGTTTAATGATTACAGTTCACTTTGTCAAGTTGTTATAAAATTTGGGCTTTTCGCTAACGAGCTGGCTTCTTATCTGCTAAAATAAACATGGCTTTACTCATTAAAGGAGGAATTAACGAATGGTGCATCTGGCTGATGTCAATTATGTAGCTGTATTGCTTGCAACGATCACGACGATGGTGCTAGGCTTTTTATGGTATTCCCCTATTTTGCTCGGCAATGCATGGATGAAGCAACGCGGCTTATCCAAAACTGAAATGTCGGGAGGCGGAGCACTGACCTATGTGCTGACAGCCTTGACCGCGCTTGGCGGCTCCTTTGTATTGGCGCTGCTGCTCACGCTTGCTGATGAAACAACGGTATGGAGCGGATTAGTCGTAGGACTGCTGATCGGAATTAGCATTTCGCTCAAAATCGGCATGAACTACTTATTTGAAGGACACAAGCTTGGCCTTTACTTCATTACGATCGGCTATCACTTGATCTCGTATGTAATCGCTGGCCTTATTATCGGCTGCATGCAATAATCAACGATATTCAACGGAGAAAATAAGGCGCTATTCGTATGAACAGGCATCAATGCCGTGCTTATGCGATAACGCCTTTTCTATCGTCTCGAGGCAATGATTTAACTCCAGCCCCAGAAGAAGCCGTCTCTCTCCCATGCTGCTTTTCCTTTGTGCAGCTTACGGAACACCTTTTTCACTTCTTTATCAATCGACTGATTGCCATGCTCATTCACATATATAAAAGATTCGCCAAAATGGCTCTTAATATGCTCAACGGCAGCACTTTGATGCAAAATTCCTTTTTCCTTCAACTCATTCAGCATCCATTCTGCAACCTCATTAGCGGTATAGGACATCATTCTCACTCCTTCATCAAATAAACGCTGTAACTATAGCATACTTAGACGTCTCACTTCAATAATACTTGATCTGCGGCTGTCATTGACAGTCTATTGCCATTTCCTCTATATTATATTTATCACAATTTAATTTTACGAAATAAAGCGATAGCAATAAAAATTCACCTTCCTAATGGAGGAAAACAATATGGATACCAACGAAATGTTAAAGCTGGACAATCAAATCTGCTTCGCCTTTTACGCCTGTTCCAGAGAAATAACGAAGCTATATCGGCCGATGCTGGAGAAAATAGATCTGACTTATACGCAATATGTTACGATGCTGGCTCTATGGGAGCAGGATCATGTGACCGTAACCGCGCTTGGCAATAAGCTCTATCTGGATTCAGGCACCTTGACCCCTCTCCTTAAAAAGCTGGAGGCTGCCGGACATATTACTCGGACACGTGATCGCAACGATGAGCGGAGCGTATTGGTTGCGCTCACCGAGCAAGGAAGAGCTTTAAAGGAGCAAGCGCTCGATTTCCCTTATCAGCTCGCATGCAAGCTGGACGGAACGCCGGAAGAAGGAGCCGCGATGCTTGATCTCATGCATCAATTTCTGCACAGAATGCAGCAAAGCGCAGCCAAGGAGTAATATCAAATTTGCCGCTACTTCATTACTTGTTCAGGAGGCAACACGCCATGATGAAATCCGTACTCCGGCCCTTTGGCCCAACGAACTTGCAACTATCGCCACTCGGCCTTGGCTGCTGGCAGTTCAGCAACGGCAAAGGCGTTGTGGGAAAATTCTGGCCTGTTCTGCAGGGCGCCATGATTAATGATATTGTCAAAATCAGCTACGAGGGCGGCATGAATTGGTTCGACACTGCCGAGATTTACGGCAACGGTCAATCCGAGCAATTGCTTGCTCGTGCATTGCGCGAAACCATTCCTGCTTCAGACCCTGTATTTATTGCGACCAAATGGTGGCCGATGATGCGTACCGCAAGCAGTATAGGAAGCACCATCGATGAGCGAATACGTCAGCTAGAAGGCCGAACAATAAACCTGTATCAGGTGCATCAGCCCTTCTCCCTCTCTTCCGTAAGCAGCGAGATGAAGGAAATGGCGAAGCTGGCGGCTGCCGGCAAAATTGGGCATGTAGGCGTAAGCAATTTCTCCGCCAAGCAAATGCGCGAGGCTGACCGTGTCCTGCGGGAGCACGGCCTGCGGCTTGCATCCAACCAAGTGAAATACAGCCTGCTGGACCGCCGAATCGAGCAGAACGGCATACTGGAAACAGCGAAGGAGCTAGGTGCCGCTATTATCGCCTATTCCCCGCTTGAGCAAGGCATATTAAGCGGAAAGTTCCATCATGATCCCGATCTGGTCAAATCGATAAGCGGTCCTCGCAAATGGAGTCTGGCATTCCGCAAGGAAGGGCTGCGCCGAGCGAAACCGCTCATCGATTCGCTGGAGCAAATGGCTGGCCATTACGATGCTACCGCAACGCAAGTAGCGCTGAATTGGCTTATTCACGCTCACGGCGAGACAGTATTCGCGATTCCAGGCGCATCCAAAGTCCATCACGCCGAGCAGAACGTGAAGGCGATGCGCTTCAAGCTAACCGCCAATGAAATAAAGGAAATTAGTGAAGTGTCACGGTTCGTCTGTCGCTGAGGCCGAATAATCAATCCGAATCTCGTTTCTCGATTCAAAGCTGTGAGGAAAGGGTATAAGAAGTTGTAACCTCATATTAGCTAAAAAGCGAGAGGAGGGCTCACCATGACGGTGACCATCGGCATTTTCAAAAAAGAAGAAGGCGTTTTGGAAGCGACCAAAATGTTTCAAACGGCTCGGACGAATGATTACAACCTGCGGATTGTCTTAAAAAATAAGGAGTCAGCTCCGATACTGGCTTCTCAATCAGATGTCCCTGTTGAAGAGGTTTATGAAATTCTCGAGGCAAGGGGGCCACTTACAGATAGGGTTGCCCCGCTTGGAGCGGTTCCGCTCGCTGCTGGCGGCTACACAGCCGGATCGGTTGGAGCAAGCGGCAGTCCTGCCGGCTTTGTTCCAGTCGTTAGCGATCTTGATGATCACCCGGGTACAAATGACGTGCTGCATGATATCGGAATTCCTGAGAAGCATGCGAATGAATGCGGCGATGCGCTTGAAGTCGGACGATATTTGCTAATTCTCGAAACGGATTCCGAGGAAGAAGCCGAATCTCTGCTTCGACTGGCTGGAGCCACTAACGTAGTATATTAAAAAGTAAAGGCTCCCCTAAAAGGGTACCCATACACTGGACACTTTGAAAAAAGGGTTTAGCGTATGGGTACTTTTTTATCACAGATATCAGTGAGGACTAAAAAAGATGACTCCTGTTCAGCACAGGAGTCATCTCTTACGTGTGGTCTAGTAATTGTTTTATTTCTTCGCTGCAAGGAATGCATCGATTTGGGATTGCAGTTCGTTCTGAATCTTTTCGATACCTGCTGCTTTGATTTGTTTGTTCAAATCTTCAAGGCCTTTTTCCACGTCTTTGATCACACCGTACTCCAGTGGAATCGCATAACGAAGCATAACATTACTTACATTAGCAACTTCTGTTTTTACTTTACTGTTATCGAAAACAAAAGTTTCAAGCGGATAGTGGTACACGTTGCTATCCCAACCGTTCTGCATAGCAGTCGCTTCCTCAGGGAATGACTCATTATCACGGTTTAGAGGGGAGTTAAAGCCCCAGAAGGAGAAGCCAGTGTAGTTCGGGCTTTTGTCTGTTGATTTGAATTTTTCATCACCAACAGCTGTGTAGTGAACGCCTTCAATACCGAGATTAATTAGGTCATGCAGCTCTTTGTCATTTTGCATCAAATCAATAAACATAAGTGCACGTTCCGGATGTTTCGATGTTGCATGTACGGATACCCCGTTCTGTGTAGCAACAGCTTGGGATTTCTTATTGTTTGGGTTAATGTCAGCAAGTGCAACTTCGTATTGATTGGTTTGGCGCATCAAGGCCATGAGAGAGCCGAGCGTACCCATATTATGAGAAATAGAAGCGGTTTTACCCTCTCTGAAATCTTGCTGATGATCATTTTTGTTGTTCAGAACGTTTTTGGACCAAGCATTATTGTCCGCAAGGTCTTTGTAGTAATGAAGCAGCTCTTTAAATTCTGGTGTTTCATAGACATTAAAGACCTGTCCAGTTTCATCCGTTATTTTAAAGCCGAGTGGAATGTCTAAATCAAACAGGTTCCAATCATTTTGTTGCTTCAACAAGATACGGTCTAGGTTGTGCATCTTCCAGTCGCCAGTTTCCGGTGTGAAAGGAGTGATTCCTTTCTCGTTAGCTGCCACGGCCTTTAAATAGTTTGCAAATGTTTCCGGGCTGTTGATTGCAGGCAGGTTGTATTTTTTGCGCAAATCTTCACGATATAGAATAAGTTTCTCTACTGATTCACCAAGGTTTTGAGGAACCATATACAGCTTGCCGTTTACTTTAGCTTGATCCCAGTTCACATCGGACATTGCTTTAAAAGTTTCAGGCATATAGGTTTTAAGCATCTCTTCTGTCAATTCAAGAAAGCCGCCTTTTAGCGCCTGATCATTATATCCAGCCCAGTTGGCTGTATAGATAAGGTCGAAATTTTCGTTAGCCGCAAGCTTCAAAGGATATTTCTGCGCCCAATCGGACCAATCCAGAAATTCACCTTCAAGTGTTACATTGATTTTTGCTTTCAATTTTTCGTTAATAGCTGCAAAAACACTGTCATAATCAATCGGTTTAGGTCCTACAAACACCATTTTAAGTTTAACAGCCTCTGATGTATCTACTGCGCCTGCGACTTGCTCCGTATTTGTGCTTGTCTCTCCACCGTCAGGTGTCTCGGTAGCAGCAGGTGCGTTATTTTTGTTGCCGCAAGCACTGATTATCATCACCATTGCCATGATCAAAGCGAGCATCATTATACTTTTCTTTTTAACCATTTGAAATATCCCCCTTATTATTTATCGATAAACCAAGTTTCCTTGGAATCATCCTTTAACAGCGCCAATCGTCAAGCCTTTAACAAAGTATTTCTGAATAAACGGATACGCAACTAGTATCGGACCGCTTGCGACAACGGTCATCGCCATCTTCAAGCCTTCAGTAGGCAGCACGTTTGTAACGACTGCGCCTGAGCCCATCATCGCCTTGCGCATGCCATCCATATTGCCGAGCATTTTGTATAGGTAGTATTGGAGCGGCATCAGCTTTTCGTCCGAGACAAAAAGCAAGGCGTTGTACCAGTCGTTCCAATAACCGAGGGCAAGAAATAATCCAATTGTTGCGAGTGCAGGCTTCGAGAGCGGAAGAATCAGACGTAGGAAAATGTGAAAGTCGCCTGCACCGTCTATTTTAGCCGATTCTACAATCGCTTCTGGGATATTGCTCATAAACGATTTCATAACAATCATATAAAACACGTTCAGCACCAGCGGAATAATCAATGCCAGAATCGTATCCTTCATGTGCAAGTAATTGACCATCAGAAGGTACCACGGCACAAGGCCGCCGCTGAACAATGTGGTAAAGAAGAAGAAGAATGAAAATTGATTACGCCATTTGAAATCTCTTCTGGACAAGCAATACGCAGTCATCGCTGTCAAAAATAATCCGATAACGGTTCCGATCGCGGTAACAGTCAGTGTCACCGAGTATGCCCGTATAATTTGCTCGGGATATTGAAACAAAATTTTATAGGGTTCGAATGAAAATGCACTCGGGAAAAATTGATACCCTTCTGTAACAATCGTACTTTCTTCGGACAGTGACGAAGATAAGATTAGAATAAAAGGCAGGATACATAGAGCAGCCAGGACAGTTAAAGATATATAGCCGATAACGGAAAGCAATAGGCGATCCCGTTGTAATGATCTTACTGGTTTCACTTCAAACTCAGTTCCACTCATATCATATTACCTCCCATTAGAATAAGGCCCGATCTTTGTCATACCTGCGAACTGAGTAGTTCACGAGCATGATGGCTGTAAATCCAAGAACGGATTGGAAAACTCCTGCTGCGGCCGACATGCCAATATCATTCGAGGTAATCAGTGACCGGAATACGAATGTGTCGATTACGTCGGTGGATGAGAATAGAACACCATTGTTGCCGATCATATTATAGAACATTCCGAAATCGCCTCTAAAAATATTGCCTACCGCGAGCAGCACTAGAATGATAACAGTTGGATACAGGTTTGGAACCGTCACTTTCAGGATACGCTGGAACACATTCGCTCCGTCGATCTCAGCTGCTTCATACATTTCCGTATCGATGCTCGTAATTGCTGCCAGATACATGACCGTACCATAACCAAGCATCTTCCAAGCGGACACAATCGTCAAAATATATGGCCAATAAGCTGGTGTATTATAGATGTCGATTGGCTCCATGCCGATTCCTCTAAGCAGGGAATTGACGGTACCAATATCGAAATTCAATAAATTATAAGCAATTGCGCCTACAACGACCCATGAAATGAAATAGGGTAGAAACAGAATGGATTGCGTAATTTTACGGAACCATTTGCCCCCAACCTCAAACAATAGAATCGCGGTAAAAATTTGCAAGACGTTATTTACGATTATAAACGCGATATTATAGAGCGCCGTATTTCTCGTAATTCTCCAAGCGTCCCCCGATTCAAAGAAAAACCGGAAATTATCCAGCCCGTTCCACGCGCTTCCAAAAATACCGCCGGCATAATCATAATGCTTGAACGCAATGATTATTCCTGCCATCGGTACATAAGCAAACAGCAGGAAAAACAAAACAGCGGGCGTTAGCATCAGCAGAATCGTGCGGTATTTGAACAAATCATTTATAAATCCGTGTCGTTTCATATGTGCTCCCTCTCTCATCTCTTGTCTACGTTTATTATAAAAAATAGAAGAGAGCTGCATAATTAGGTTGATCAACTAAAACCAATACTAATTCAACGATTGGCTGTATAAGAGCAAAGCAACTGCCCGGTCATGAGCAGACCGGGCAGTTGCTTATTCATGCTTTAAATTTTATGCTGCTTGCGATATTCTCCAGGCGACATGCCTGTGGACAGCTTGAATTGCCGGTTGAAATACACAATATTTTTGTATCCGGCAAGCTCTGCGATCTCATACACCTTTCTAGTCGGATCCTTCAACAATTCACATACACGCTTCATCCGCAGATCGATAAGGAAATCGGTAAATAACGTATTCGTTTCAGCCTTGAAGAGCTGTCCTAAGTAGTTGGGCGTGAAGTCGAAATGCGAAGCCACCTCATTTAGCGTGATCTTCTGGTCGAGCCTTTGCTCGACGAATCGTGTAATCTCATCAATAAGCTTGCGTTTCTGCCGCTGCTTCTTCAAATACAGCCGTTCAGACAATTCGAAGAATCGTCTTCGCAGCCAGGATAAAATATCATGCACCGTTTCAAATTGAAACAGAATAAAGGGCTGATGCGATTCCCATTTCAAAATTTCATACAAATGCTCGTTCATTTGCTGAAGATCAGCATGAAGCTTGGAAGTAATACGAATGATAAGATCATAGATGTCGCTTTTCTGAGTTAGGGGCTGATCCCCATTAAACAGATCAAGCAAGCAATCGTCGATCGTAGTTAGGTCGTATTCGAGCATCGCTTGCAGCATCCGGTTAACCGTCTCCTCCAAATTCAAAGCCATTGCTTGCTTGGGAGACCAAGCCGAAGCATCCTGTATGAGCCTGTTTTTGCCAAACACCCATTTGATGCTTAGCGCGGCTTGGGCTTGTCGATAGGAGTCATGCAGTTGATTTATCTCCGACGTATATTTACCCGTGCCAATCGTAATAGAGTAGGAAAATTCTTTGTAGAATGCTTCAATCAATTGTTCTAGCATTGCCTTTATATGTTCTTCCTGAATCGTTGTCAGCAGCACGAAATGGTCGTTGTAGCTCGCCATTAATGTTCCCAAGCTTTTCGCTTTCACAAATTCTCGGATGAAGTGGGTGATGCTTGCGATTAACAGCCGCCGTTCCTCTTCCGTCATTTGATTGATTTTCCAGGCTAAATCATCTACTTCGATAATAGCGACTGCGGCTCCACTTTGGAGGATGGGAGCAAGAAAACGGTGAAGATGCTCCTCAACCTGTCCTGATGTAGGCTCCTTAAACCACCGCAGCAGCAGCTCCTGATGCACGAGGCTCAGTGTATCCGAAAGGGAAGAGCGCTGCTTCCATTCCTCCTCGATTTTGTTGTACATAAGATCCAGCATATCATGCAGTTCACGATCCTCCACAGGTTTAAGAAGGTAGCCGGAAGCGTTCAATTGAATCGCTTCTTTAGCATAGCTGAAGTCCTGATGACCGCTTATAAAAACGATATGAACCTGCGGGTTGATCCCCTTCGCTTTACGTGCGAATTCCATGCCGGACATAATCGGCATTCGTATATCGGAGAGAATAAGATCAACCGGGTGCTGCTCCATAAGCTGAAGCGCTTCGAAGCCGCTTACCGCCGTTCTCACATTCTGATGCTGCACCGCCTTGTTGCTCACAACACGCCGCCGAAGCCATTCCAAATCAATTGATTCATCATCAACCAGTAAGATGCTCATCTCCATAATCTTCTGCTCCTCTCATCGTTGCCCTGAGATCAGGCGTTGATATCGCCATCTTCCTTTATTTCTGAATTAGCCATTGGAAGAATAATTTGCACGGTCGTTCCTCCTCCGTAATGGCTTCCGATGCGAATGCCGAAGTCGTTACCGTACCGGAGCTTAATCCTCTCCTCAACGTTTTTGAGTCCGTACTTATCCGATTGGTTGTCCGGCTGCAGCGTATTCGATTGCATTTTCCTAAGGGTATCCGGCCTCATTCCGATACCGTTATCGATGACTTTTAGCTCAATATGGTCGCCCAGCCGTTTCCCGGTAATTCGAATGGCAATTGATTTGCCGAACCACGAATGCTTGAATATATTCTCGACAAACGGCTGCAGAATCAGCTTAATGATCGGCGTATGCAGAATGTCAGGCTCAATATCGAAATAGACCTTGAAAGTGTCTGCATACTTGACACGCTGAATATCGAGATAGGCTTCAATCTGTTCAAGCTCCTTCTCCAATGAGATATAGACATTGCCGCCATTTAAGGTGAGCCGGTAAAACTTGGACAAGCCTTGAACCATTTGCGTGACCTTCTGAACCTCACCGAGATTGGCAAGACTGCCTATTGTAGACAAGGTATTATATAAAAAATGAGGACTGATCTGTGCCTGAAGCACATCAAGCTCGGCCTGTTTCTTCTGAATGCCTTGCACATACTCATTTTTGATCAATTCCTGAATGCTGGTGGCCATCTGGTTAAACGAATCGGCAATATGGACAAATTCGTCATTGCCTGTGAACACGATCCGCTTATGAAAGTTTCCTTCCTGAAAGGAACGGACCAGCGTGACGATTCGCTTCATTTTTTTGCCGGAGAGCCTTGCAACGATAAAGCCGATAAAAGCCATGACCAAAAAGCTAATCATACAGACGGTGCCGATCACCCTTTGCATTCTGCTGGCATCTTTGTTCAAATAAGCATGGGGTACAAGAGATTCGATAATGAAAGGTGTTCCGCTAATTTGTTCTTTGATGCTGAGCTCGTTGCTTTGCTTCGAATGCGTGTCTGTCGATCCTCGGGTGTATAGGGTAGCGCCTGTCGTCGTATCGACTAACCGCAAGCTGATGCCTTGATCAATCGGAAACGTATCGAAGTTGCCAAAAAGCTCGTCGAACCTTGCTGTAACGCGGATATAGCCAATCACAGACGCCATGCCGCTGGAGGAAACCAGCTTGCGGAAATGAGAAATATGATCCAGCTTCTTGTCTGTATCAAGTTGAAGCCACAGATTATCCTGATTCATGGCTTGAATCGATTTGAACCAATCCGTGTTTTGGATGCTGCTTGCAGGAAAGACGTAATAGTCCCTTCTGGTAATCTCCTTCTCCATATTGTCGCCGGGAACATCGTACATTTTTTCATTCACGGTGTAGAGGACGAGACGGATGTTGTTGCCGTATAGCTGAAGAGGTGCTTTCATTTGAGGAATGATGTCATCTCTCATTTTGAGCATTACCTCAAGAGGGTCTCCCTTATTCTGAAGCGCGTTTTGAAAGGTAAGGCTGGTGAACAAGGTGCTCGACATTCGGTTGATTTCATCCATTTGATATTCGATATTGTTGCGTGTCTGCTTCATAGCTGTCCGAATATTCGTTTCCGCCATCTCTGTTCGGGACTGAATGAGCATCGTGTACGAAATATACCCAATGAGCAAGTCAGTCATCAGAACAAGCAGGAGGTAAGGGATCATCATTTTGTAGGTGAACGGGATATACAGCCTTCCTAGTCTGAAGCGGCGCATGGGTCTTCCTCTCTCGGGGCAAATTTATTTTTATTAAATATACAGGATTAAAAAGCTTAAGTATATTGGTAAATAAGCAGATATCGTTCCATCCGTCTGTTTCTGTGGACATAAGTCCTATCCTTCAAGCGTCATTCTGTGGGCGCCTGTGGGCGTCTTTATTACCTTACAGGGTGTCGCCAAATCGCCTAGCATCCAGGAAGAATCCCTCCATCTGCCGCTTGTTACAAAAACCATTGAATCGTTAATGAGGCAGAGGCGCTTAAAACTCCATAAAGATGCATATTCATGATTACAATCCTCACAGATAGCAGTGGGGACTAAAAAAAGATGACTCCCGTTCAGTAAAGGAATCATCTCTTACGTGTGCCCCTCTTTTTTTGTTTGGACATCTTTTAAATTAAATTGACAGCATTATATAAATTGTTTACAATTAAATTAAGTGAAATTAAAATCGGTTATTGGAGGTT
Organism: Paenibacillus sp. PL91; assembly: GCF_012935325.2. Lineage (GTDB taxonomy): Bacteria > Bacillota > Bacilli > Paenibacillales > Paenibacillaceae > Pristimantibacillus. The sequence goes on along the minus strand of NZ_JABBYG020000011.1, from coordinate 76,998 downwards.
ATCCCCTATGTCCATATACAATATTGATGTGAATACGATCAAAGGCGAGCAACAGACTCTCGCTCCCTACAAAGGGAAAGTGATGCTAATCGTGAATACAGCGACCAAGTGCGGCTTCGCGACGCAGTTCAAAGGTCTTCAAAAGCTTCATGATACGTATAGCAAGCAAGGCTTCGCCGTTCTAGGCTTCCCTTCCTCCCAGTTCGCAAATCAAGAGCTAAGCGATGACAGCAAAGTGGCTGAAGCTTGCGAAATCAACTTCGGCGTGTCCTTTCCGCTGTACGCGAAAATCGATGTGAACGGCAGCACCGCTCACCCGCTTTTCCAACACCTCACAAACGAAGCTCGCGGCTTCCTCGGCTCCAAATCGATCAAGTGGAACTTTACAAAATTTCTAGTCGATCAGAACGGAAAAGTATTGAAGCGCTTCGGGTCGAAGGATACGCCTGAGCAAATCGAGAAGCATATCCAGAAGCTGGTTAGAGTTCCTACGCACGCTTAAAGCTCGGATGCAGACGTTCTACATTTAGGAGAGAACCTGTAGAAGTATTGTTTGGGGAAAACGCATGGTACTAAGGGGAACCCGCTAGAACTCCATTTAAACAAACGAGCCTTAGATGCGAATCTAGGGCTCGTTTGTTTTCCTTATCGTGCCGGGAGAGCATTGCTTGGAGCCGATTTTTTTATGACTGTGGCTGCATCGCACCCCCGCCTCAATCCCTATGGCTGGCTGCATTAAGATTAACAGGAAAAGCTCTGGTTATTTCAGCTAATTTTAGGCTGAAATGAATGTTAGCAGGATTTTCTCCTGTTAATCTTCTATTTTTTTGCCTAAATGAAGTAAAAGCACCTTTTTAACTGGATTTTTTTCAGCTAAATGGCCCATTTTCCCTCTCGCGTGAAAATGAGATGGACCTTTTCCTGTTATTTCTGTTCCACCCTTGGAAGCCATTCTGTGACTCGTTTACTTCGTATATTTTATGCTCAAAAAAGTTTTTTAGCGTTCTCATCCTTAGGATTTTCTTTTGTATTATCATCCTGGATAGATAAACAATATCAAACGTGAATCAGCTAGTTTTTCAAGTTAAATACATAGTATAATGACGCAATTTCGTAAATATCAAATCGAGAATCGAAAATTTTAATTGTATGACGATTGGATTTCGGCGGTATCCAGCCTTCAGGATGAATCTCGGCAACCACAATTTGATCAACGAAAAATCGAGTGACCTTATCCGTAAAATCCTTTTTGATCCAAACGGCAAGAGTACCCTTCTCATAATAAAACTGCGGATTTGTTCTAATTTTAGTCCGATTCTCGCATATGAAATTTTCCTCCTGCAATTTGACTTGCCATTTTTCCTTAATCCATGTTTTTATAGTGTTTATTTCTTTAATATCCGCCTGAATTTCCCCTTCTAGGTTAAAAGCCTGGACATTATTCACTACATTATCGAAAAGAACATTCATTAACTTTTGTATTTTGCTGGAGTGATACCTTTTCATTGTTCCTACAGCTTGGCTAGTTTCATCGTTAATAACCACCGTAGCGGTGCTTATCCGTAGAAGAGGTAGAATCGCTTTATAGATCATCTTGACTCCTTTTTTAATGACTTAGAACGAGGAACAAATTTGTTGGGGATATAGACCTCTAAACAAGCCGCTAAATAGTAAGTTTTTGAGTAGATAGATAATACGCACTGACAATTCCATAAATCCAAGCAATCGGATATAGGATTACCCCAACAATGACAGCCATTAGCAATATAGAAATGAACTCTATAAAAATAATGATTATTCCTTTTTTCACATAGCCCAACTATAAGTGACCTAAACCTGGTTAAATCATAGAAAGTAAAATGGCCAACCATGGCTTCTTCACTCGAATTCACCGCCTATCTCCGACATATACCATCAAAATATTTAATTATTACAAGTTTTTCTTTTATATTGGTTTTTTTCATTTTTATACATATAAGCAACTGTTTCAGGTCAATAACCTACCAAGTTAGATGCGGCTTTCTTAGATAGCGCACATGCTGGACGCACAAAAAAAAGCGCACAGGACTCGTAGTCCTGTACGCTTCTTAGCGGGCTTATTCATTCTGTCGCTTATCCATTCTTTATTTAATAAAAAGCTTATCGAGCATACGGCTAACGATGACAGCGCTTTGCGCTCTAGTTGCTGAGCCGTTTGGATCGAACTGTCCTTCCTCCACGCCGAGCAGGATGCCCTGCGCCGTCATCTCTCGGACTGCTTCCTGCGCCCAATCCTCGATGAGATTCGCATCATGGAACGAAATTCCCGGAACCGCTGCTCCAGCAGGCACATAGTCAGCGAACTTCATCGCTCGATAAATGAAAACAGCCATCTCTTCGCGAGAAACCACTTGATGCGGACGGTAGGAATGATCGTCATAGCCGGTTACAATTCCCGCTTCTACTGCAGCATTCACATAGGGGCGATACCAACCGTTAGAGCTCACGTCTCCGAAATCAGTCTCTGCTGAATGAGCTTGATCCAAGCCGAGCGCCCTTACGATCAACGCCACAAATTCAGAGCGAGTGATCGCTTGTTCCGGCCGGAATTCCTCTATAGCTGCGCCTTGCACGATAAATTTATTGGCCATTCGCTCAATCTCCCGCTTAGCCCAATGCTTCTGAATGTCATCGAATGAGACATCCTTCTCCAGCAGCATATACGTACTATTCGTACGGCTGTAAATCGTTGCCTCCAGCCCGACAACCGTAAACGGAATAGGCTCGTATATAAGCTTGCCATTCTCTCCAACAGACACTCGAACGGCAGCAAGCTTTCCTTCATCCGCTTCATGCGAGAGATGAACCGTTCTAGGTACATACAGGCTGAATTGATTGATTTCCATCGATTTATGGTCTGCCGTCGTTACCATTAATGTGAAGTCGATGGCTCCGAGCACCCTTTGTCCTTCTTGGGTCGCTTGGTCCGCCCTTTCGACACTGCTCTGTAACGTAATCGCAAAGCTTAATAGATCCTGAGATGTGTCCAGACTCTCGGCCCAATCGGACAGCTTTAGCTCCTTGACAGGCAGATCATACGTGCCTAACTGTGTAGTGATGCGCAATATCGCTGCCTTATCATTCTTAACGAGCTGCTGCAAAGCCTTGCTATTAAGAGAGACCGATATTTGGTCAGGCTTGGCAGAGGCAGGCGTGTCGATGACCAGCGGAACGACGCCATTTTGAATCGATAGCATAATCTGGCCTAGCGCACTCTCGTCTACTTGTGCCGTTGCAGCTAGCTTGCCGTTCACCGTGCTCACTTGAGCGGTCAGCTTGCTGCCGCTGCTGACTACATCGTTGCTGTTATTCATGCCCCCGCTATTCCCGTCTTGAACTGAGGCAGCCGCTCGGTTTAGATGCAGCGCGTATGTTTTCTTCGCGCCGTTCTCTGCCGTTACTTCAAGCTGAATAACGGATTCACCCGCCTGCAGCCCCGTTACGGGGTAAGTGCCGCCGGTTATTGGCGCTCCATTCACTCGTACGGCTGCCGATGCATCTGCCGTGCTGAACGCAATATTCAAGCTCGTTACAGCATGATCCAGATTCACGGTATAGGCTGTTAAATCGGATGCGAACGACGGACTAAGCGATCCCGCGCTTACCGACAGGCTGCTGAGATCAGCGTTGGAATCCAGTGCTTCTTCCAGCGCGTCAACTCCCTCGGCAATCAGGTAGTTCGTCCCGAGGTTATCCCACACATTTCCCCTAAGAGCAATCTCTGTGCCCGCTTTAAGATGAATGCCGTTTGTATTGCCTATCACTTTGTTTCTTAACAGCTTTATTTGATGGGGATCGCCTTCGCCGTCATTACCCGCGTTCTGATCACCGAAGTCATGCTCCAATATAATCCCCCAATAATTCGGAGCCGTATTGTTGCGGACGATATTATCCCGGATGATTGTCCTTGGCCCGTTCATGACCATGATCCCAGTGGCTCCCTCCATTTCCTTCGTCTCCTCGATTATGTTGCGCTCGATCACCGTATCTGGCGTACCCATATGAACCTTGATTCCTTCCCGGGCATTCCGGATTGTATTATCGTGGATATAGTTGCCGGGACCCGACTTGCTATGGTTGCTTGGCGCCGTTCCTCCGGTATTGCCAAGAGCGATCCCCGCTCCAGTCTCAATATTGGTAATGAGATTGCCGTGAATTTCGTTCAAATATTCCCATTCGCCATGAAGATCGATAGCATCCAGCTTGCTAAGGTCAAACCGATTATTCCGAACAACGTTATTGTGGGCAACAAATTGTATAAGCACTCCATGCCTAAGGTACGGGCCTTCAAAGGTCGAGTCCTCTACAAGATTCCAAATCGTATCGTTTGGAAAACCTAGCCGATCCACCTTCGCAACCCCTTGGATGGAAACGCCATAGCCTGCGCCTCCCCCGCCTACATCCGTTGCATTGCGGAAGGTGCTGCCCCGCACGACGATGTCATGGCTGCTGTCGATCCGAACGCCCATGCGGACATACTTCTCCACTGTAACGTGATCGATTGTAATGTTGTAGGATGGATTTTCACCAAAATTCGATATGACGATCTGGTTGTCCGGTCCGCCTGCCGACGGATTATTCGTCTGATGATCGGTCGAATATTGGCCGTTCCAGGTCGATGTTAAGGTCAGGCCCGAGATGACTATATCATGTACGTTTGACGCTTTCAGGACGACGCTGTTCTTCACTTGGTTGAGTGATGTACGCAGTATCGTACCAGCTTCACTCTCTCCCCGGAAGTTAACTTCCGATTTCAAAATCAAATTCGTGAAGCCGTCCGGCGAGGTATTCAAATTGTAGACACCGTGAGGCAGGAACACTTCGTCTCCCGCTCCGGCCGCATCAATCGCAGCTTGAATCGCAAGTCGGTCATCACTCCCGTTATCCGCCGGATCGGCGCCAAAATCCAGCACACTCCATACCTTACCCGTTGTCGCATGCGGAGTATGAACCTGATGTTCTGCGCCACCCGCTTCTCTCATGCCCGGCTGGGTAAACGGAACGGCATCATCTGGGCGGCTTGGCTCCTTGTTCGGAATGACAGCTACCGGCGTATCTCCATTTTCAAATGGCGGATACATCTGAATCTCCGTTAAGCTCGTAAATAGGGAGCCATCCGAGTTGCCATTCCCTGTTATTCGTACGAATCTTGCTTCTGCGTCGGCAAAATCAAAAGCCTGCATTTGAATCGTTTTTCCGCTGCTTGCAGCAGCATGTCTAGGCGTCCACGTTATTCCGTCTGTCGACGTAGCAATTTCGATTTGCGTCGATCGAACGTCCCCTTTATAGAAGGCGATGCCGATGTAACCCACCTGCTTCAATGCACCCAAGTCGAATTGGATCCACTGCCCTGCTCCAGGGGCCGACCACCTCGTATATAGATTGTTATCAACCGCGTTGTATTCCGGATTGCCGTCGCTCCCGCTTGCCGTTACCCCTGCAACAGGAATTGGCGAGATCGGCTCCGCCAGCGTCGTTCTGCTGAGGACGAGCGGCGCGCCGTGATGCCCTGCAACGTCCACTGCTTCTACGGTGAACTTATAAGCCGTCGCTGAAGTCAATCCCTCCGCTTTATACTGCGTTCCCTGAACTGTACCTAGATGGATGTTGTCACGATATACGATATAATGCGAGACAACCGTATTATCCGTTGCAGCCGGCCAGCGCAAATCAACAAAATCCGTGCCTATATTGGCAGCCGATAAGCTGCTGTTTATAGGCCACGCCGGCGGCTCCATATCGTTCGAATAATCGACTACCTGTTCCACAACAAGCTTCGGCTTCGGATTGCTGCTGCTTGTCGTTTCCTTCGTGTATAGGTTTAAAGAAACACCTGTATTTCCTGCGTCTCCTACCATAAACGCGACTTTCCCATTCGGCAGTCGGCTTCTAACGTAATCGGTCACATCCACCTCATACAGCTGGGTCGTGCTGGCGTTAACGGTAAATTTCCCGAGCACCGATGATGGGATTAAGCTTTTAGCCGGAGCATTGTTCCAAGTCAACTCCGTTTCAGACCAGCTCACATCATCAAGTCCATACAAAGATAGTTCCACATCGGAGCCGGAGGAGCCGCGTTTTGCAGAAATATTAAGCGTGTATTTGTAATCAGGAGAGGCTGCCTCTGCGACATCGTATTTGAAGTACACATATCTCTGCCTGTCATTGCTCGTGGCAACACTAAACAATCCCGCAGTTCCTCCTGTTCGGTCATTGTAGTTAACGTCCGCATTAAGGCTGTCGATTGCCGCATCATCTACCGGGAGCAAGCTGGCGATTTCAGTGACCACCTCTTTTGGCGGATTAGGCTCAAGCCCCGGCTTGTAGAGGATAGGATCGCCTGCACGAACAGGCCGGTTCTTCACATGCTCATCCAAAAACGCCCATGCTTCGGCGTCCGCGGTCGTCTTCGCCTCTCCTACAAAGCCATGTCCTTGACCTTCTACGAGTTTAAAATCGATGATCGGCACATGAGCCGATCTCAGCTGCGCATATAATTTTTCGCTGTCTTGATACGGAATCGTAAGATCCGCTTTCCCGTGCCTGATCCAAAAAGGCGGATCATCAGGAGAAGCATACGTTCCCGGCATCGCTAGACGCGCTGCATCCGGTACGGTGAATGCCTTATTCCCGCCTAGCAGCTTAGTCACGGAGCTGTAATTATTCGCGAATTCAGTCGTAAAGTCGGCAGGCCCGAACCAATCAACTACAGCCTGAACGCGGGTGGAGTATTCGGGATATCCTCCCGCCCCTTCCAAGTCGGGAACATGGACCCTGCTTCCATTATCAAGCGTAATTTGCTCACTAGAAGACAAATCCGCTGTTGTTCCTAGAAGCGACGCCAAATGTCCGCCTGCCGACGAGCCCCATATCCCGATTCGGCTTGGATCGATATTATATTTGTCCGCGTTCGCTCTCAGGTAACGAATAGCTAATTTCACGTCCTGAATTTGAGCAGGGAACGGTGCCTCAGGAGTGAGGCGGTAGCTAAGCGAAACCCCAATGTAGTCGCGATTTTTTACATAATTGCTTATCGTAGACAGCGCGCTCTTGCGATCTCCATGATTCCATCCGCCCCCATGAATATAGATCAAGACGGGCATAGGAGCGGCACTAGCGACCTCCGGCACAGCAATGGACGTATACAGCTTCCGGTCACCCGCCATGCCGATCTCTACGTCTTCATGCATAATGACTCCAGCCGGCGGCACAAAAGGCGGCGTTTCTACAGGATCAGGCATCGGTACTGGCGTGGGAACCGGTTCAATGCCTTCGATACGCTGCCCGGAGATGACCACGCTGTCGATGTACATATTTGCGTTCATCGCATCACCTACCCTAAATCGAAACTTAACATTTGGATTGTTGTTGGCGCTGCTGTCGAGGGTCCAGGTTTTTTTGGTGTTTTCCTGCTTGCCTTGCTTATTCGGATCTGGTGGCAGCTTAAATTCCTCAAGCACATTCCAGGTTGTGCCGCCGTTTCCCGACCATTCTGCCATGATGCTTCCGGAGCCATAGGACGAGGCTGTCGTGTAATAGCTCAGTGTTAGATTACCGTACCCTGTCGCAATTAACGGCAGGGCCATGGAATCCCTGCTGTCGATCTTGACCCTGTTTGGCGTCGATGGGGCTGAGGAGGAAACCGATGTTTTGGCCTCGCTTCTGTCGCCCTCTTGCAGCCAAGGATGCGGAACAACAACGCCCCCCTCCGAGCCGAAATTGTCCGGATCGTCAAACGTTTCAGAATAGATCTCCATGGTCGGACCCGTCGGCTCAGGTTGCTCGTTTGGCTCCGTAATGACATGACCGATCATTTCGATATCGTCGATATAGACAGCGTTAGTGCCGGAATCATTTGAGACGAACCGGATGCGAAGATCATCAAGCCGCTCCGCTGGCGGCGGCAGCTCATACTGCTTCAGCGTAAAGCTTCCCTTCGAGGCTTGAATAACATCCAGGCTCTCCCACTGCGTTCCGCCATCAACCGAGTATTCCACCGTCAGGCTTCCCGCATAGTTGCTGCCGGTCTTGTAATAATAGCTAAAGGAAATATCCTCATATACAGACGTACTAACCGATACACGAAGTGCATCGGTTTGATCGAGCTTCACGCTTGCCAGCCCCGATCTTAATGCAGAATTCGAAATACCGGCGGCACTTCCGTCTCCTTCCTGAGTCCAATTTGCAAAGGGACTCTCGGATTCAAAGCCGTCGCTAAAGATCATATGTGCAACTCTCTCAGCAGCAGATACATGTTCAGAAAATGAAGGAAGCAAGCCCGATACTCCAACCAGTAAGCTCAAGACCATACAAGTCGCCTTTATCCATAGCGAATGCTTCTTGCTCATGATAGGAATTCTCCCCTTTCCTTTTTCGCGCTTTTTAAAATCAATCAATTTAGTAAGCGCTTCCAAACAAATATATCACTGCAGCCTTCCCGTAGGTGAGTGTGTAGCTTTAGGGGTCATTGTGTTTTTTTTGCCTATGTTGACCTGATCATACAAAGAGGCAGCCCCTATAGGTCTAGGACCTTTAGAGGCTGCCTCTTATTTAGCATAATTCGTATTGGGAAGCAAAAGGGATACGGCTTTTGTTAAGCAGACGCATTCTTTTCTTTGCTTACGGATTTGCCGCTTCTCCGAAACAACACAGCTGCCACGAAAAGGGCTGATAGAGCGAATATGACAATCGCTGTCGTGTTCGAAGCTGGCTGACCGGCGAATTGAATGGCTTGCCCTGCGACGATATACCAAGTGATTAAGAGTGTATTGGCGAACGCGCCAGCATAGATCGTACCGGTTTTGCGGAAGAAGTATGTCGATACCAGCGCCATGACGATGTTTACCGGAACGAACTGAAAGGCTACAATGCCAAGCAGCGCTTGCGATTTCCAGAAGATTTCTTCTGTCGTGAACATCGTGACGTATTGGATGAGAATGAGGATGATGATGCCAACGGTATTGATCATCGCATTTGAAAGAAACCATTTCCATGCTGTTTTGGTTTCCGTGCTGCTCTCCCGCAGCCTGAATTGGCCATGCAGCAGCAGCCCATTAGCAAGGAAGAATGCGAGGAACGGAAGGGCATATTTCAGCATTAGGAACAGCTGGTCTACGCTCATGACCTTCAGCCCCATAACCCATATCCTGAAATCGATGTGGAACAACGCACCTGCCGCAGCAGTCGTTACATACACGCTTCCAACAGAGAGAATGGCAAGCGCCAGAGCTCTGCCCGTCGCTCCGATATCCATTCCGAAGGAACCTGCTTGATTGGTCACGCCGTAGTGGCGTAATGAAGCTCCCAGCTTTTGATTCATGAATCGATGCCACAGCCCAAACAAGATGACGGTGATCGCCGCATTGAAGAGAATCCAGATCACGAAGCCATTCGTGAGCGATTGCGACCAGAAACCGCCTGCCGGCATCCACTTGCTGCCCCATTCTTGAAATTTGAAGAAGGTCAGTGCAGGAATCGCCGTGGCGATCAATGCGCCGAGCATCCAGCCTGCTCCCGGACGAACGCCATGCGGCTCAGGCAAAGGCTGGGTTATTTTGCGGAAATAGCTCGTTCTCAGCAAATTTCCCGCTACGGAAAACAGCAGCATAAATGCGCCGATCAACGCGAGCAATGTGCCATATTCCTTCATGCGCCAGGTTTGATCGCTGTGATCAACAGGATTTGGAGCAGGCATCGCTTGTTGAAGGAAATCGACAGCGTTCCCCACTGCCGCAGTCGACCAATGGTCAGCGGGATGAATGACATTGGGGATATAAAGCATGCGTGCCGATTTATTTTCAAAGGAGCCATACAGCTTGCCTGGAACTACAGCTTCTGTCGTACCGAACACTTTCTTCAGCTTGTCGGTACCTACGATTTGGGATGCCTTCGGCACTTCCCACATAAGCGGGGCAAACTCATCGTATTTGCTGAACACAATCGCATAATTGAATGGCGTTTCCGCAGTCACCTCACCGGAGCCGAATGTCTCGGTTGAAGAGCCTTCTTGAATAAGGGTATGCACCCACTCCGGCTTCGCGGTTGCTGCAGCCAGCAGTGACCAGCCGCCCATGGAGTGGCCTTCCAAAGCAATCTTCTCTTTATCGACGAAGGCTAAATTTCTTAGGTAGCTCAGACCAGCCAGCGAACCCCTCATGGTTGGGTCAAGCGGAGATTGCTTGGAATAGCCATGGCCCTCCATATCCATGGAAAGCACCACGTAGCCTCTGCGCGCAAATTCAATGTTGAAAGGGTCCTGAACTTCACGGGAGTTAATGTATCCGTGCATTGTAAGCACGGCGGGATGTGCCTTGTTCGGATCCATGTCTGAAGGTGTATAGAGCAAGCCGCTTAGCCTATTGCCACCATCACCTACAAACCTCACGTCCGACACATTCACCTTGCCGCCGCTTGTTTGCACATTGCTCGCAATCAAACTGCCGATAAGCACAACCACAAGCGCGACAATAATCGAGATAGGCCTAGAGAAGAAATGTTTCATCCTAATAACGACCTCCCATTGGTTTGTGGGGACCAAAAAAAGATTCACATCAAAAGCAAACCCAAATTAGGATAAGCAATTGTTGTGAATCTCCATGTCTCCGTCACATTATTAACTTGTTCCCAGTATATGCTAGCGTGAAAACGCTGTCAATATTGGGTTTGCTGTCTGCTTGTCCTATTTTTCGGGAAGCAATCTCACCTTCGATATGCTCCCCTGCTAGATAAAATCTATTGATGCTCACAAGCCACAGCAGCCATTCCAAACCGAATGCTCCTGTTCGAAATGGCCGCTGTTTTATCATTAATTTGCGAATAAAAGGGGGCAGCTTATGTTCTCTAACACATATATCGCTTCATCCAGGCTTAACTCCCGCTCGGTCCGCTCATCCATATCCTTGAGGCGCACCAATCCCGCCTTCCACTCCGTTTCACCCAGCAGCAGCGCGTATCGAATCCCGCTCCCTGCTACCGATGCAAGGATATTTTTCAGCTTGCGGCCGCTCGTATCCAGCTTCACTCGAATACCGCTGGCACGCAGCTCGGCTGCCGTTTGCAGCATCTCCGCAGCCGTTACGCCTACGGGTATGAGCATTACGGAAGCGGAAGGAGCCTCCGTTGTACGATTTTGAAGCAGCGCCATAATCGACTCCATGCCAAACGATAGTCCAACCGCGCTATACTCGGCATCCTCCCTGCCGACCAACTGTCCGATAATGGCGTCATACCGGCCGCCGCCGCCCAAGCTCGAAGCAAAGCCGTTTGACGTTTCAAATATTTCGTAGACCGTTCCCGTATAGAACGATAACCCTCGCGAGAGAAAAGGATCGAATACGCAGTCCTGCTCCAGCCCAAGCTTGCGCAACATATCGGTTACCGTAAGCACCTCCAGCGCCCCCGCGCTGCCCCGCAGGCCGTATTTGTCCATCATTTCCTCGAGCGAAGGATTTGGCAGGGCTATCAGCTCCATGACGGCGTCCGTTACTTCGGCTGAGAGCCCTTTCTCAGCAAGCTCCAGCTTCACGCCGGCTTCCCCGACCTTTGCGAGCTTATCGAGTGTCAGCATGACCGACAGCGATTCGCTTGCGGGCACGCCGATTGCAGCCATAACCTCGCCAAGAAACCGTCTATTATTCCACTTCAGCTGAACCTTGATCGCAAGCGACCGGAACACGTCGATGGCCAGCTGCATCAGCTCCACCTCAGCCTCCGGGCCTTTTACCCCCACAACATCCACATCGCATTGCAAAAACTCCCTTAGCCTCCCGCGCTTAACGGGTCCGTCTCGGAATACCTTTCCGATCTCATACCGTTTTATGGGCAGATCAATGCTTGGATTTAAAGCGATCACCTTCGCGAATGGAATCGTCAGGTCATACCGTAAGCCTAATCGTCGCTTGCGCTGATCCGTCAACTGGTACATTTCCTTTATAATTTCATCGCCGCCCGCATATTTAGAGGTCAATAAGTCGAGCTCGGTCAGCTCAGTCGTCACCATTTCATTGAAGTCATAGAGCTCAAATTTATCGCGCAGGGTATCTTGAACCCTTCTCCGCAGCAGCTGTTCTTTGCCAAAATAATCATAAGTCCCCTTCACATTTTGCATCACGATCATTCCTCTCTCCATTTATTTGGAATAAAAAAAACGCGCAGGACCTCTTGGTCCTGCGCGCATCGTATGCTGCAGGGAGGCCAACGCGAGAAGCGCTAGCCCACCCTGAATGTTGATCAGGTGTGCTAACGCTTGGTGAAGTGATGAAGCTGATTCAATTGGAATTTGTACATGATACCCAATCCCTTCGACTGAATTATAGTGATTATAGCGAATCGAAGCATGCGGCGCAACTTTATTTTCACAACGCGCCTCACAATCTCTCGTCTGCCGCCATCCTTTGCTGTATTTAATACTTGTATGTATGGGCCGAATTCAGCTTCAACCGAGGATATATAATCAGAATAACTAACAGCATTGCGGTAGCCGCAAAAGTATAGACATGCTCATACGCAAACAAGGCGTTCTCACCAGCTGCGGTAATCAGCAAGCCTTTGGCAGCTTCACTCCCCGGAACTCCGTTAACCAAGCTGTACATTACGCCGAGACCCATATGTATGCCTGTACCCATCCAAATCGAACCCGTTTTTAAAAGCACATAGCCAAGGGATAGGCCCAGCACTAACGAAAAAAGAGCGTTCGATAGGCTGAAGCCTACTAACCACACATCATCCATTGCAAAAATAATTGCAGATATGAGCAGCAAACTACCATTCCGTATTTTACCCTTAAGGTGAGCAAATACATAACCGGTCACAATAAGATTATTCATAAGCGAGCTAAGAAGCATAACGCCAAGGATTTCGATGAACAAAAGAATAGCTTCCGGCGCTTTCTTAACGCCCACGACCTGAAAATCCGCAAAGCCCCACAAGAGCACATACATGGCTATCCAAATGCCAGAGCTAATTAAAAAACCGATTCGCAGGTTTCTTTTCCAGCCAAAATGGGCTTTTACGCCTAAATCACCCATCCCGCCTAGACCAGTCAGCTTGGCTACATGATGAACCAGGATAAAGAGTATGCAAGCATACGCTAGCCAAGAGACGATATCTAGCGAAAATAATTTCGGAATTAAATGAAAGAATGAATCAATAATTAGAAAACCGATGACCGCGAATAGCATTCCCATTATTCAGACCCTTCCCGCAAAAATATAATGGATGCCCGCTCGTCCAAAATAAGGCGTTATCGAGCACATATAGTTTCATGTATATTCGCGAGATTGCCGTATATCCCTAAACCCCGATGTCTTTCTTTTTGAGGGGTATAATGAAAATAATGGAGGTTCATGGTTTTCTTTAGGTAAATGGTAGTTCAATAAAAACTAAATTGGATTAAAGCGGAGTGATTTTGGGCTAAAACTTTAAAATCATGAGGACGAGGCTGCCGGATAAAACGGCAGCCTCGTTGCGCAAAAGGGAATCAATCAGGCAGGTGGTTAGAGCGGTCCCGGGACGAAACCGCTGTCCAAACGACAGCTTTATTCATGTCGCAGGATCTAGGCATGCTAGGCGCTTGTAATCAAGCGCTTTCGATCGCCGGCTTCGACGTGTACACGACTGGGAAATGGTCGCCCTGAAGAATTTCACCAGCCTTCACGTTCACATAATCGTGCATCGGATGATTCTCAGACGGTTCGTATCTGGTATGACCAGGCATGTAGTGGACCGCAATTGCCCGACGATGCATTTCGGAACGGTTATGCGGGCTGCCGTGCCAAGTCATGCAGTGGTGGTAGCCGACTTGCCCCTTCTTGATCTCGAATGGAACAGCCTTCACGTCGGCGCCTTCCGGCAGCAACTCGGGCTGCTTATGGTACGGCATGAAGTTTTTGTCACTGGCCAAATATTTCTGATGGTTACCCCACTTATGGCTGCCGGGAACCATCCACATACAGCCGTTCTCGATTACTGCATCGTCAAGCGCCACCCATGCACTGACGAGATCGGCTGGTTGTATGATTGGCCACAGAGGATGGTCTTGGTGCCAGCCGGTTGGCCCTCCGGATACCGGGGGCTTGTATTGGATCTGGTCGTGCCAGATTCGTACGGTATCGGTGCCGGAAAGCTGGGCGATCTCCTCGCAAATCCGATGGTTCGACGCATGCTTGAAATAGACGTCGCTCGCCATCCAGATGTTTACGATTTGCACGACGCGCTCGCTGACCGTCATTTTCATATTGTCGTAGAGCGACCCGGAGTCCAGCATGTTATGATTCATAACCGGCTTGTTGACTGTCTTCCCTTCCATGACATCCTGCAGCTCGCGGCGGAGCACCTCTACCTCTTCATCGCTTAATATCACATCCCCTTTAAGAAAACCGTCCTGCTCGAACTGATTCACTTGCGCTTTCGTTAACATGGCCCGACGCACCTCCATTTAAATGAAGTTGATTTTGTATACGCTTTAAATATACATTAGGAGCAATGGGTCGTATTTAGACAAACAACGGAGAGATTTACGTTTTTTCAAGATTTTAAACATAGGAGGCCTGATCCGTATGCATCTGGGGTCGTTGTTTAACTGCAGCCCCGCGGTGAATTTTGCCAGCCGTGACGTCGCCAATCCGAACGTGCAGTGGGGCCCGCGATTCATCCCTGACTGGCAGTTTTTTTATGTCATTTCCGGTGAAGGCGTTCTGCATTTGGGACCGAGCAAATACCGTATCTCGCCAGGCGAAGGCGTGTTGTTTGGACCAAGCGGCGCCCATTTGCTCGCGACGACGAAGGCGACCGAATATTACAGCGTTCATTTCACGTTCCACAGTGATTCCCCTGTCCCCGTTCACCCGGCCTACTTAATCCGGGCAGCATCTGCGGTGCAGCTCGATGCGGAGCCGGAGCGGTTCCGCATCGCAATCCCGGACGCAGCCGATATCGAACTGCCGAGCCACTTTTCGATCGTCCACGTGGAGGCGCTGTTCGCTCGCATCGTCAAGGAGTACGTCAGTGCGAATGCGGCGTATCCGTTCGCGCTGCGCGCTCTGATGATGGAGCTGCTAACGCTCGTTGTCCGCTCGACTTTGAGTGCGAAGGCAGACGGACCAGCCAGTAAGATTGGGCCGGCGATAGACGCGATGCGTGAACAGCCAGGCAGACAGTGGACAGTAGCCGAGCTGGCCGAGCTGTGCGGCTATCATCCGGGTTATTTCACCGTTATATTCCACCAGGAGGTGGGCCAGAATCCGAAACAGTACCTGATCTCCGAGCGTATCAAGCAGGCGAAGCAGGCGCTACTGCGGGGAGAGCCGATCGATGCGATCGCGGCCGAACTCGGTTATGCGAGCATACACTACTTCAGCAACAACTTTAAGAAAGAGACAGGCCTCTCGCCGAGCGAATTCAGACAGCGGCCCAATGCTCCCCAAACGGACAATGAAGGATAGGCATGCCGCTCTAACGATAGGAACCTTTCAACCTAGATTTCGTCTTTAAGATAAAGACATATTATCGGAGGATTAAGATGTCTCAGTTCGCGAAGCATTATGGAGCAATGTGGATTGTATTTGTTCTCTGCGTTAGCATCGGTGCATTCGGTCTAGAAATGATGGAAGGGACGAAAATCAAGACAACCGAATATTACGGACTACAAAACTTGGGGTACATATATATTGCTGTAATTTTTTTGTCTATCTCCCCGCCAGCAACGGCGCTATACTTTCTAATGGTTCTGCCTTTGTCGGTTCTCTTACGAAAAGCGGGCAGTATGATATTTTGGATAAGGTCGGTCGTATTTAGCATACTAGGAGCTGCTGGGGGCAAATGGGTCTTTCAGAAGCAATATAGCCATTTTATTGAGGGATACGGATATGAATTAAATGATCTCACAGCAATTATCATCTTCGGGATATGCGGACTTGTATACAGTATAATAGACGGTTTTTTAGCTGAAAAAGCATCCGCGGTTATACATGAATCTAATTAACATCATCTGTACGTTAGCAATCGCTTGACTTGGAGTTAACTCCGAAGAGTAAACTACATCCGAAGGAAATCATATCTATTTGAAAGCGAGGGACAATGAAATGGAATATGCGAAGCTCGGAAATACAGGCTTGGACGTATCTCGGCTTTGTCTTGGCCGCATGAGCTTTTAGCAGGATGAAGACTCCTCCCGCCCGCGCGGAGGAGTCAATTTAATTGTTGATGCATGCCTTCAATTGGCAAACAAAATATGGATAGCGTAATTCTCATGGTACGAGAATTTGTGCACGTTGATGGATTGAATCGCTTTTCCATATTGAACCGCGGCAGCCTCAACTTCACTCAAAAACTTGGGAAGCGAATAAACATTATTGTAGAAGCGCTGTCCTTCCCAATCGTTGGACGGCTTGGAAAAGTCAATCTTATCCTCATTCGACTCGGTGAACCAGCACGCAATATATAGACTGTCTTTGGCAACGCGGACTAATTCCGGCAAAGCGCCGTTATAGCTTGGCAGATGCTGCAGGACATGAATGCAAATGACATTGGGCTGCGAATCGGTGTCGATATCTAAGTTAAGGATATCCCAATTGAAAAATTTCACATCAGGCAGCCTATCCTTTGCGAGAATAAGCATTTTTTCCGAAATATCGCCGCCCTTATAAGAGTCATTGCCGACCACATTCATCTGCAGCAGCTTCTCCCCGATCAGTCCCGAGCCGCAGCCGATCTCCGTTATGTTGGCTCCATACCCTAAGCACTCTTGTATATGACCTACGAGTAAGGCTCTCCAGTTATCCTCTCCATCGCTCTGAAGCCAGAATTCGTTGATTTTCTTCGCCACATCTTGGTTGTCCCAGTTCTGCCAGTACCGGTCACCTGTTCCTTTGCTTCTGCGCATACGCCTCTCTCCTTAAACGATGTATTCCTACTCTATCCAGCCTCATATACTTCTTCATAATCTATATTATATTGAGGAGAATCTATTTGGTTACGCAAAACGGGAAAAGAAGGCACATCGATATTTACATCGGAACACCCGTTTGCTATTATGGGATTAAATACCATTTTTGCGATAGAACGATTGATGACGAACTAGATGGATTCCGGACAGGTTCAAGGACTTTCGTTCGTCATTGCAAGGAGAGGCGTTAGATTTTATTGCGAAGGACCCCTTAGATGCTGCTGATGCTTTACGCTAACGGTTATCGATAGTCGAACGAACAAAAGGCAGTTAGGAGCGGATATGAAGATGGGATCTATTAATGCAAATTCAGTTCACTTGAAAGGATCGTCTATTGTTCTGCTAGTTGCTAATCTACAAGACTCAATTAATTATTATGAAGCAATAGGCTTCATCGCAGAAAATATTGGCGGCCATATCCATATGAATCATGGAGCAGTGACATTTATTCTGCATGAGGCTAAACATATAAGCGATGTTCGGCCAAATTCGTCCGTTGAAGGCGGACTATATTTTGATGTGTTTTGCTATACGAATCCAGTAGAGCTGAAACTCTTATTTGAAACATTCCAATCCAAAGGTGTCGAAATCGTCAATGGGCCTCATTGGTCCGAAGGATGGAGTGAAGTGACCATCCGTGATAATAATGGCTACTGCATTGCTTTCGGTGCATCTTAGGATACCTAATTATGTATTTAATAAAGAAAAATCGAAAAGTGAATTAGCGTAAAAAACAAAAGGCCCGAGCGATCCCTGTGCTTGGGCTTTTTGTTATGATTTTTCATCCGTTTGTTATTTCAGCGTCTGTAGAACGACCGCAAACGATGACAGGTTGGTATCACCGAACCGTGATACCTATTCCTCTCCAGCTAGCAGCTACATATCCACAATTGGGTAGAAAATCACACAACGTGGTTCTTATTTTATTGTTAAATGTATGCCATTATATTTGTAGGGGTGATTGGATGTTTACTGAATTCAAATTGACGGATGACCGCCCAGCCTATACCCAGGTAAAGGAATACATGAAACGTTTAATTACTGCAGGTGTATTGCAAGCAAATCAGAAACTCCCGTCCACGCGTGAACTCAGTTCTTTGTTGAATGTCAGCAGAAATACGGTAGTTAGTGCTTACGCTGATTTGAAAGACGAAGGGTTCGTGTATGTAGAGAAAGGAAAAGGGAGTTTTGTTGCTCAAATATTGGGCGAGGCAGCAACTACACAATCATGGCGGCTTAATTGGAAGCAAAACATTAGCGATCAAGCGATGATTGCTGAAGAACTGGATCTTATCAAGCACGGGATACGCTCGAATAAAGGGGAAATCAATTTTACCAGTATCGCACCGGATGAAAAATTGTTTGATCTCGATAATGTCAAACGAGCATTTTTAGATCGGATGTCCATTGAGGGTGAAATCATCTTAAACTATGGATATGCGCAAGGCTACAAACCGTTAATGGAATATTTGCTTCGTTATATGGAGAATAAAGGGGTTAATCTGGAGGGTAAGGAGATCCTGATTACGAACGGTTTTACAGAAGGGTTAGACATCATTTTGTCGGCTTTAATCAAGAAAAGCGGGCGTATCATTTGCGAAAATCCTACTCATCATGCAGCGATTAAAATTTTTAAGATGCATGGATTTGATATTACAGGTATCGAGATGGAGCAAGACGGAATCAGTCTTTTGGAATTGGAGAGAGCATTGTCAGAACGACCGTTTGATTTAACCTACCTTGTGCCTTCCTATCATAATCCAACTGGCATTGTGATGTCTCCCCATAAACGAATGGAAGTTATCAAGCTGTTGAATAAATATCAAGTCCCGCTTATAGAAGACGGTTTCAACGAGGAGCTACGGTATTCAGGATCCCACATTGCCCCGTTAATTGCATGCAACGGTAATGGAAACAGTGTCATTTATATAGGCAGCTTTTCTAAAATCCTTTTCCCTGGCCTTCGGGTTGGATGGGTCTTGGCCGAAAAAGAGCTCGTTTATTATCTGGAAAGCGTAAAGAGAGCGCGAAGCATTCATACCTCCACGCTAGATCAATCATTGCTCTATCAATATCTTCATAATGGCAACTTCGAGAAATATTTAAAAAAAGCAAAATCAGAATATAAACGAAAATGTGAATTAGTCATTCGGTGCTGTAGAGCGTTTATTCCGTTAAAGCAGCTTTCGGGCGACGGAGGACTCCACGTGTTTATTGAATTCGACGTTAACTTGGATACGAATGTCCTGTTAGAACGCTGTCGCCATAAAGGGGTCATATTTACACCGGGCAACATTTTTTTTACGAATAACAAAGGTCATCATACTATGCGTCTTGGTTTCTCACGAGTCGCAGATGAGGACATTATAAAAGGGATTCAAATCATAGGTGATACAGCTAAACAAATGATGAAGGAGGCACAGCTATGAGAGTGGGTGTGATTATGGGGGGTATTTCATCAGAAAGAGAGGTATCCCTTATGACTGGGAGAGAAATGATGGCTAATTTGGATAGAGAAAAATATGAGCTGTATCCGATTGAAATCAATACGAAAGATGAACTCGTTGAAAAAGTGAAAAATATTGATGTGGCACTGCTTGCGCTTCATGGAAAGTATGGTGAAGATGGAACGATTCAAGGAGCACTTGAAACACTTTGCGTTCCTTATACGGGGTGCGGCGTTTTATCGAGCAGCCTTAGCATGGATAAGAATATCTCCAAAAAACTATTTCGTCATGAAGGCATCCCTACCCCTGACTGGATTCATTTGAGTAGCGCAGATGAATTATCTATCGGAGACGTCGAACGAATGGGATATCCGGTTATTGTGAAGCCAAATTCAGGCGGATCGAGCATAGGAATCAAAATGATAAAAAACAAAGAAACGTTAATTCCTGAGGTACATGAAACCTTTCAATGGGATGATGAAGTGTTGATCGAACAATATATTAGCGGTGAAGAGATAACCTGCTCGATATTAAATGGAAAACTTCTTCCCATCATCTCTATTCGGTCTAAATCCGAATTTTTTGATTACTCTTCCAAGTATGACGACGGCGGGGCTGATGAACAAGTGATCCAATTGCCTCCCGATATTTTTGAGCGAGTCCGCGCTTCTGCGCTAGGCTGTTATAAAACATTGAAATGCAGCGTTTACGCCCGAATCGATATGATTCTTAAAGATGGAATTCCTTATGTCATGGAAGTGAACACACTGCCAGGCTTGACGAAAAATAGCCTCCTGCCCAAAAGTGCCAAAGCTGCGGGGATATCATTCAGTCAACTGTTGGATTTGATAATTGAATACTCTCTTAAGGAAAGAAATAAATCAGAGAAATAAATCAAAGAGCCTCGTCCTCAATGCTTGAGACGAGGCTTTGGTCATGGCTCGCTCTTACAGGTTGAGCCGCTAATAGACAGGTTAGCTCAATGCATTCCCAGAAAAAGGAATCAACAATGACTTATCGAATAGTTAATACAAATTGAATTGGATTGAAGTAGAAATCCTTTGGATTGAGGAATCTCTAAGAGGACTAGGATATGGGACACACTTATTAAATCAAATTGAGCGCATTGCAAAAGAAAAAGGTTGTACGTATACCAAGCTAATACCTTCAGCTTCCAAGCTCCAGCATTTTATCTGATGAATGGTTATGTCGAAGTTGCAATATTTAATGAAGCCCCGACCGGGAGTAACCATTATTACTTCAAAAAAATATTTTCTAACTGACAGACCTTATTGGGTACTGAACTGACGGAAAACGTCAAACGGATTAGCGCAGTTCCATTTTTTTACGTTGTCCAACACCATAAAAAAAATAGGAGTGAACAGTATGAGTGAAATTTTGAGTAAAGTAGGAGCCATTTTCGTCCCAGTAGGTGATATTAGTAAAGCACGGGAATGGTATTGCTCCATTCTTGGTCTTGAACCTACGTTTGATATTATCGCAGGCCATCTATGCTGTATACCGTTGGATAATAACGGATTAAACCTTGTCTTAGATAGCAAAATTTACAATGCAGATTCTTACCTTAGAAATCCTGCCTTCCATTTTAATACGGACGATATAGATAAGGCTTACCATTTCATGAAAGACCTTGGAGTTGAGCTTGTTACAAAGATTGAGAATGGCCATTGGTTTAATTTTAAAGACCCAGACGGGAACATGCTGATGATTTGCAAGTGCTAAGAGATTTTATATAGCGGCAGCTCAAGGCCCCGGGCGAGACGGCATTTGCCAGTCTCTTCCGGGGCTTTGTCTATTCGCTATTCTAGTTGAGTGTGATCTCGTCCACATATACCGACGCTGTGCCGCTGCCGCTTGTTGGTTCGATTTTGATACCGATAGACTTCACGGCATCACGACCCGCTACCTCGCCAAGTGAAAGAGTAAGCGTCTGGAATCCGGACGAATCCACTGCTGCCATACCGCTATCGTACCAGCTCCAATTCGAGCCGGTTTTCATATACAACCGCGCATTTGCCGTCCCGGCAGACAGCTTCACCTTTACGCTTATCGAACCGACTGCCGATAGATCAAGCGCGGATGCCTTCGTCAGTTCAAAGCCTGATCCCGATAGGCTGAATGTTGAAGTCAAAGCGTGCGTGCCTTTCGTCGCCGCATCTGTCGAAATGGCCGGCGCAGTCGCGCTTGCATTGTTAACCTCTACGATAAAGCCAGAAGCTTCGCTTTCAAAATCATATAGTACACCGGCTTGCTCCGGTGAGCTGCCCGGTCCGCTGCCGCCATTTGGCACACCGCCCGTACCGTCATTAATCGCTTCGATATCATCAAAGTACAAGCTGCTGCTAAGTGTAGCGCCTGACACCGCATTTACATAAATCGAGAAATCCTGCACATTTTTCAAGCTGACCTTATTTAGCTTCTTGCCGATATTGCCTGTATCCCATGGCGCAACCGCAAATTCACTAAAAGGAATCGTAACCCATTCGCCAGCCGTACCCGCAAGCGATGGATAAGCCTCGTAAGAAACGCCGTCCACCTTCAGTTGAATAACCAGCTTCTGATTATGTCCATCCGGTACTAGCCAGAATTTAAGCTTGTTGAACGTAGACCAGTCCGCGCCGCCAAGCGACTTCGTAATGCCGCCATAACCAGAGCCTGCGAGCGTATAATCAAATTTCATTGCATATAAGCCGCCGCTCTCATGCACGCCATCTAAGCTGACATTAACCGTATCCCCGCCCGCTTTTACAAACTTCGCTTGCAGTGCGGCGTTCACGCCTTGATATCCTTCAAAATGATCCACTAACGAAGGGATAACCGGCGGCTCATAATAGCTGTTTATGAGTGCAATATTATCGACGTAAATCGGTCCGTCAAGCTGCAAGCCGCTGCCGATAATCGACAACGCAAGGCTTGTTGCTTCTGTTGATTTGCTTGGGTTATTCAGGTCTATGGAAGCAGAGTATTTCACATAATCCACCCCATCCACCGTAACGGTCGGCAGCTCCGTCAGCTTCTCTTCCGTCGTCAGCATGCCGTATTTCCCTTCATCCGTCCAGTCCGGCGGAAGCTGCACAATGCCGCGCAGGCTTGCGCTTGCCGTCTCCGAGCCTGCCGATGCCGGAATCCAAGCGTCAAACGCAACACGATTCACCATAGCGAGCGGAACCTCGCTTGCCGCTTGAACCAGCTCCAGCTTAAACTCCTGCCAGGTATCTTGATATACTGCATCCGTTACGCTTAGTTTAAGGGCGCCATTGCCGTTAAAGCTCTCATGCCCAACCGTTAGGCCCATCGCCGATGGCCAAGTACCGTTATTTTGAATACCCGCAACATCTGTATCAAACGTGTATGTCTTCAGCGCGATTTCATCTGCTTTTACAAAAACCGTAACGGTTTGTTCAAGCGCAACGCCGCTTTCCTTATAGACCTTCACGGTAATATCAGCCGTCTTTCCGTTTTGCTCGCCGGCAGGCATCCAGTTTGCCGAGTAGAACCCGTCTGCATCCAAGGTCATTGGCACTTCAACCGAGAAGCCCTGCGCAACATAGACGACTTTAGATGGCGCCGCATTCAGCACGCGAGCGCGAACAATTGTCTGATTTTCTTTTACCGTGCTCTGGCTAACAGGACTTGCAATATGCAGGAATGGCTGCTCAACCGCCGCCTTTACCTGATTCCCATACACACCCGTCGCCTCTTTCGCGAACGCGGTATACGGGTCGTCATAGTACGCGACCAAATCCTCTAGCAATTCATGGTCGCCAAGCAGCGGAGCATTGCGATAGGGAACAAATAAATTGCCGTTTGTACTGAAATTCGCCCATGTCTGCATATAGGATATCCGCTTGGCGTCTGGGTCGGATTTGATTGCGTTCAGCAGCTTCGTAAACCAAGCCTTATCCGCATTGCCCTGCTGAAGCATCCCTTGCGGACTATAGCCGAATTCGGAGAAGGTCGCTATTTTACCTTTGGAATCGGCGAGCTTCGAAATCATCCCCAAATCCGCAACGAGATTGCTAAGGAAGGATTCGCTGCCCGGATTTTGCTGATTATCATATTGATCCATGCCGAGCACATCGACGTAGTCATCGCCCGGATAGGTCGTTAAATAATTGGATTCGCTGCCGCCAAAGGTACCGTTTGGCGAGTAGACGTACAGCAGGTTATGAACGTCCTTGGTGTCGCGCAAGTACTCAACCGTGTACCGGTAAATTCCCACATACTCGCTTGTCGTTGTCGTTTTGGCGCCCCACCAGAACCAGCCGCCGTTTTGCTCATGGAAGGGACGGAACAAGATCGGTATGAGCTTTCCGTCGTTATCCTTCAGGTTGCTCGCAAGCGCAGCGATGCGATCAAGAAAAGCGTTCAAATCAGTGTGCTTGTCGCCTCCCGGCAAAATATGCTGCACGACCGAGCCGCCCGTATCGTTAAAGCTTCCGCCTGTCACGAAGTTAGGCAGATGCGCGCTGAGCGTAACGATGCCGCCGAGTTTATGCGCTTCCTTCATTTTGGCAGCCAAATTGATTCTGCTTTGTTCCAAATCGTTTGAAACGCCGGGCTTCTCCTTGCCCTCCAAGCTAAGCGTATCCCAGCCAAAGACAGCCGGATAATCGCCTACCGAGTTTTTAACATCGGATTGAATGCCTGTCGTTTCGGTAAAAGAGATTCCCTCCGTCGTCGCATGCTGATGGCCGAACAATACTTGCTTGCCGCGCACATCGTCCAAATAAGCAAACAGCGATTTCGTATAATCGGTGGCATTCGAATCAACGAAGTTCTCCACTCGCCGCTCCGTTCCGACTTCACCTTCACCATCGTCGCCGCCAATTCCACCGTTACCATTGCCACCACTGCCACTGCCGCTGCTAGCCCCTCCGCTTGCGCCAGATGTGGCTGGTACGCCATTCGTAATTACAATAGCTCCCCTGCTTAACGCGCTGCCATTTAAGGTTACGCCGTCCGCATCAACATTAGCTTTCTTCACATCACCCTGGCCTTTAATTGCGGAACCCTTTGCCTGACTGCCGAGCGTAAGCTCCTCAATCCGTGCGCCTTCACCAAGCTCAAGTGTAAATTCGCTGCCCCCCGTAAGATGCTTTGCCGATGCCGTTCCGCTGAACAGGACGCGAACCGGTCCTGCCTGGCGATTCACTTGCACTTCGCCTAGTACGGAGTTATTGATTTCTACCGTATTTAAGCCTCCGCCCCAAACGTACGTCGTGCCCGCTACCGTTACGTTATCGAGCTTCGCATCGCCATCGCCAATGCCTGCGGATAAATAAAGATTGCCGGCGATCTTTGCATCCTTTAAGACAACGTTTGCTGCATGAACTACAACGTTGCCTGAGATAGTCGAGCCTCCGAATGCCCCAGCCTTCGGATAATATTCTTTAATGAGCTTGTCTATTACTGTCACAAGCTCCGCTCGCGTCAAATTCCCGCTAGGCCTGAACGAGCCGTCTTTATAGCCGCTGAGAACGCCTGACAGAGCATCCACGCCTGCTCTGGCATATTCCGAAACCTTATCAGCATCCGTAAATGAAGCGCTGCCATTTCCGCTTAGCCGGAAAGCTCTAGCAACAAGAGCAGCTGCATCCTGACGGGTGATCGGCTGCGTCGGATTCGCTTTATTATTGGAGCTGCCCTTGTAGTAGCCAGCCGCGCGTGCAGCCGAGATGGACTTTGCATACCAAGCAGTCGGTTCCACATCCGAGAACGCTTCGTTTGACCCCGTTGTATAACCAAGCACCGCGTTAACGATCGTTACAAACTCAGCTCTCGTCACGTTTTGGTTAGGCCTGAAGGAGCCGTCCAAATAGCCGCCCACTACGCCATTGGATTTCCACCTCTCAATGGCTGCCTGTGCCCAATGGCCTCGCTCGTCCGCCGCTGCCGCTTTTGTGGATACGGGCATGACAACAGAGAAGGCGAGCATCGGTACAATCAGCATCGCAACCCACTTCCGTATTTTCTTCATGATAACCCTCCTGTTTTGTTATTTTTGTTATCACCTACTGGTGAATAATGTAAGCGCTTAACAACAAGTATATGAGGTTCCTATTGTAAAATAAATGGTTTAAACTAGCTTTTATAGGGCTAAAATGCTGTTTTACTATTTATTTTTGTTATTTTGTTAGGTAGATAGTTAAGGTGGCTAAGGGTAAACCACATGAATATTAAGGCTGCTACACTGCTCGCAATAGACAACTCCCTCGCATTTAAAACAACCAATATGGTATTATACAGATTGAATCATGATTGCGAATGCGGGGAAAAAGGCAGACGAATCTGCGAATTTTTTTGCATTCACACAACTTAAGGAGGATATTGAAATGCTTTATAAAAACAAACGTCTTGGGACCACGCTGCTCCTCATGCTCATTCTGCTCGTTGTTGCATCTGGATGCGGAGCAAACCGTGCGGCGGACGGAGACAAAAATACCGGCACCGGCGGCAATACAAGCACAACGACTCCCCCAACCGAGGCTCCAGCAGAGGATGGCCCAGCGCTGCTAGGCCCGGACAAGCATCCTGTTGTAACCATTCAATTAAGCAATGACAAAATCATTAAGCTTGAGCTATATCCTGAGGTTGCTCCAAATACAGTAAACAACTTTGTATCCCTTATTAATAAAGGCTTTTATGACGGCGTTATTTTCCACCGTGTTATCCCAGGCTTTATGATTCAAGGCGGCGATCCTGATGGCACTGGAATGGGCGGTCCTGACTACAGCATCCCTGGCGAGTTCACAGACAACGGCTTCGAGAACAAGCTCAAGCATACGCGCGGCGTACTCTCCATGGCTCGCACGAACGACCCCGATACGGGCGGCTCGCAATTTTTCATCATGGTGGCCGATGCGCCTTCGCTTGACAACCTGTACGCATCCTTCGGCAAAGTAACGGAGGGCATGGAAGCGGTAGATGAAATCGTGAATCAGGCCGTCGGTGCGAACGATAGGCCGGAAACTCCGATTTCGATGAAAAAAGTAACGGTAGACACGCTTGGCATGACGTTTGAGGAACCGGTAAAAACGAAATAAGAGAAGCGCTAAAGAGGAGGGCTAAGCCCTTCTCTTTTTTTACGGCTTAATATATAATAAATTTATTAATTGATTAATATTTATATAATTATCCAAACATCCGTCAAAGGGGATCTGTCACATTGAG
The DNA here is from genome assembly GCF_012935325.2 of Paenibacillus sp. PL91. Lineage (GTDB taxonomy): Bacteria > Bacillota > Bacilli > Paenibacillales > Paenibacillaceae > Pristimantibacillus. The sequence continues at coordinate 50,376 of NZ_JABBYG020000011.1, read as the reverse complement.
AAAACAAACGATTATTTTGCTAACCGTATGCATGATGACCTTCATGAGCGCATGCAGCGGAAGTAACGCCAGCAACGCAGGCAATCAACCGCCCGCCGAAAGCGCGGCGCCTGCCTCCACGGCCGAAGCTGCAAACGGCACAAATTCGGAAGCGGTTACAACCAATGAGCCCGCATTTGCTGACGCTTCCGTACACGATCCATCGATCATTAAAGTCGGCGATACCTATTATATTTTCGGCTCCCACCTCGCTGCTGCGAAGTCAAAGGATTTGATGTCTTGGGAGCAGCTTAACTCAAGCGTCTATGAAGGAAATCCGATTATCTCGGACGTATTGGCCGAAATGAGCGAGGAGCTTGCTTGGGCGGAGACGGATACGTTCTGGGCGGGTGACGTTATCCAATTGCCCGACGGCAAATTTTATATGTATTACAGCATGTGCAAGGGCGATTCTCCTCGTTCTGTGCTTGGCTATGCGGTCGCCGACAAGGTGGAGGGGCCTTATCATAACAAGGGCATTATATTGAAATCCGGCATGTGGAATGATCCGAGCGAGGACGGGACGATCTATGATGCGACCGTGCATCCGAACGTTGTGGACCCGAACGTCTTTTACGATAAAGACGGCGTTCTGTGGATGGTGTACGGCTCGTATTCGGGCGGGATTTTTATGATGAAAATGAATCCGGAAACCGGTCTGCCTTATCAAGGTCAAGGCTATGGTAAGCGGCTTCTTGGCAATAATCACAGCCGCATCGAAGCGCCGTATATGATGTACAGCAAGGAAACGGACTATTATTATTTATTTCTATCCTATGGCGGCCTAGATTCAAGCGGCGGGTACAACATTCGCGTTGCCCGCTCCAAAAAACCCGACGGGCCTTTTCTCGACTCCGAGGGCAAGGATATGATTGATGCATTTGGAGCTTCCGGCACGCTGTTCGACGACGCGTCTATCGCGCCTTACGGGGTGAAGCTGATGGGCAACTTCCAAATGGATAATGTCGACGGGGAGATCGCGAATATCGGAACGGGGTACGCATCGCCTGGTCATAATTCAACCTTCGTAGATCCGGACACCGGCAAAATGTTTCTCATCTTCCATACCCGCTTCCCATCCCGCGGCGAAGCGCATGAGGTGAGGGTGCATCAGATGCTGATGAACACGGAGGGCTGGCCGGTCGTTGCCCCGCATCGCTACTCGGGTGAAACGGCTGAGCGCGTAACCGCTGACCAAATCGTTGGCGACTACAAATATGTGAATCACGGCAAGGATATTACGGCTGACGTTAAGCAAGCCAGTCTTATTACGCTAGGCAAAGACGGCAAAATTTCCGGCAGCGTGAGCGGAACATGGAAAAGCACCGGGGAAGCAACAATTGATCTAACGATCGACGGGAAGCTATATAATGGCGCCCTGCTGCGAGAATGGAACGAAGGTACACTGAGTTATGTCATGACGTTTAGCGCATTATCCAAGGACGGAATGGCGATTTGGGGCAGCCACGTGTCCAAAGAATAGCTCCCCCGCAATAGCATTGCACAATCACGGCCCCGATCCGCAGGCATGTTACAGAATTCCAATCATATGGTGGAGTATAGGCATGTTGCGAAGGATGGTGAAGCGATGTATGGCAATGGGCCAGTCAGCGTGGTCAATCTAACAAATCCGCTTAACAAGTCGCTGCAGGGGAAATACTTTTTGGGCGAGACGGATCAACTAAATCCAACCGATTCGAACCGAACTTGGGGAGCGCTCATCAACCCTCCCCATTCGGGCGTTAATCTTTATTTGGATATTTATGTGCTGAGCAATTTGTCGGATGATAAGCTCGTCTCGCAAATTTGCTTCTGCTCCAACCTGCCAACGCACGGCAAGCAGTCGCATGAGGTATCCACTGCAAATTTAACGCTCAATCCGAAGCCGACGCCGCGCGGGCAGGTCCAATTCGGCAGCGGCCTCGACACGACCGCTCTCGCTGCAGTTCCCGTATCTACGCGAGTCATTCCGTCTTACTCCAGCGTCTCGAGCGAGAAAGCGGGCCACTGGATCATCGGTCCCGGCCAAGCGATTCTCTTCACGCTAACCAGCTCCATGAATCATCCCGCTCCCGCCGTCATCTCCATAGGCTGGTGGGAAGAGGCTCAAGGCATGTATTAAGGCAAAATCGCCCCTCAACCAGCAATGGTCGAGGGGCGATTTTTTGTTATGGCAACTATTGAGAACAATTTATGAAATCACATTTATTATTTTCCGCGCCCTTTTACTTGGTATTTTAACGCCCATTGACAGCCTCATCATTAGTACTGTATAGTGCTAATTATGAGGCCGAAAACTAAAATTTCCAATCGCGAGATTGCACTTCAAACCGCTGCGAGCCTATTTTTGAGCAAAGGCTACCTCGTTACCAGCATGGATGATATCGTTGCCGAAAGCAAGGTATCTAAAACGAACATTTATTATTATTTCAAAAGCAAGGAGGAGCTGTTGTCCGCCATTATCGAGAAAATGACCGACCAGTACGAGCAGCTTATCACTTACATTGCAAGCCAGACGGAGCTGCCTGTCATGGATCGGCTCATGAGACTGATGAACGTGCTTATCGAACAGGACGCCGACTGCCTCGGAGGCTGCCCCTTCCTGACGCTATATACACAGACACCGAAGGAAGCCACTGCTATTCGTGAGCAAATCAGCCGTTTTTTCGGCAGACAGCTGCAGATTCTTGAGAAGCTCATCGTTCAAGGAATCGCGAGCAATGAAATAAACAGCAGGCTGGAGCCGCAGCAGACGGCTGCCTTAATTCTATCAACGATTGAAGGCGGACTGTTCCTACAGCATACGAATCAGGATTCATCCCTATTGCAGCACTCGCTTCATGCTTTAGCTTCCATGCTAAAGTAATTTTTTTGAGTGTATTAGTACTGTTTAGTACTAGTATGTAAATAAAGAGGAGGACATATATATGGCACATATTTTTATAACAGGAGGAACCGGATTTATCGGTTCGCAACTGGTGAGGCAGCTCGTCGCCGAAGGCCACCGCATTACCGCGCTGGTTCGATCAGCCGCTCGGTTCAATGCGCTGTTTGGGCAAGCCGGAGAGGAGATGCTCCCTTCCCTATCCGCCATTGTCGGGGATTTGACGCAGCCGGGACTTGGCCTTTCTTCAAGCGACCGCGAGCTTCTACTTACCACAGACGTTATTATTCATGCCGGCGGGCCTATGGATATTTTGCTAAGCGAACAGGAAGCGAAGCGTGTATTTCTCGATGCAGCTGAGCATTTAACACTACTAGCTGACCATTTGCAAAGAAACGGCCAGCTGCGCCATTTCATTCACGTCGTTGGCTTCAAGAGCCCGGCAACGGATCGCAATGTAAACGAGCAAGCTGCCATTTTGAAGCGGTTGGAGCATGAATCCCCTTACGAGCGAATGAAGATCACCGCTGATTTCTATATCCTACAGCATGCTAGGCAACACGGCTATTCACTGTCCGTCGTTCACCCGAGTGTCATTATCGGCGATTCCGTTACAGGAAATACCGAGCAAACCGGCGGGCTTGGCATTCTCATCGCCTCTGCCAGACGGAAGCTGATGGGCACAGTGCCCGGCGGACCCAAGCACTGGCTTCCGCTTGTTCACATTGACCATACCGCTGCATTCATTGCGGCGCTCGTCAATGAACAGCAGCCTGTCAGCGATACCTACTACCTGCTTGATGAGCAAACCGCAAGTCCAAATATGACCCAGCTCATACGGATAATAATAAGGAGCTGCGCGTTCCAGCGCCTATCGGCTCCATTTCTCTTTCATTACTAGGAAAAGTGCTAGGCACCAGCCTAGGCAGCAAGCTTGGCATTCCCGAGCAGTCGCTCAGCTTTATCGTGAACCAGCCATTCCCTCTCCAATCCGCTAGACATATTCAGCAAAAGCACGCGCTGCCCACTTCCGTCAATCCGTCTACTCTTCCGCATGTTGTTGCTGATTTGGATTATCGGCTATCGCACGGACAATCGATTCATCCGGGCTTTGAGCGCGGCAGGCGCGGCTCACTAGCAACGTTAAAGAAAGCCGGCAGCGGCCATCCTATTCTTATGCTGCCGGGCACCTTTAGCGGAGCCGATTGCCTGCTGCCGCTAGCCTCCGAGCTGCATGGCCGTCCCGTTTGGATTGCCGACCTGCCCGGCTTTGGACGATCGCCCTACCATCATAGCGCAAACGTAATAGAAGGGCATGTCCAAGCGATCATAGAGGCTGTCGCTTCGCAGCAAGAGCCCGTTACCTTGATCGGTCATTCCTACGGCGCCTTGCTCGCAGCCAAAGTTATGGAGCGTATGTCATCAGATCATTTTCACGCCGTACGCCTGCTTCAGCCTGTATTCCATCCGGCTAACTCACGGTACAAGAGCAGATTTGCAAATCGTTTGCTTCTGCCTCATGTTACGGAAGATAGGCTGCGTAAGGAGCTTTTAGCGCGCGGCTGCTTCGGCCATTCGAGCGAAATGCCAGACAGCTATGTCCAGTTTGCACGGAATGAGCTTAGCTCTCCAAGAGTCAGAGCCACCTTGGCGGATACGCAGGCCGCCTTGACCAGAGCCGAGCATTTCCGTTTGCAGCCAGGGCGCTGGAGCAGCAGCCAAGTAAGCATGCTTTGGGGCACAAAGGAACGCGTCTACTCAATTCCCACAGCTTATGCTGTCATTCCTACAACGCTTCTCCCCTACGGCCATCACTTCCCGATTTCACATCCAGCCGAAACGGCGCGGCTATTGCTTCAGTCCGGGCTCTAGTCCATGGCATGCAAAAAAGGCGGCTCCAAGTGGTCTAATAAGACCCTTGGAACCGCCTTTCGTTTCATTATTTACTTGCTTTAAGCATGTTCATAATAATCGTAATCGCATCCGCTCTAGTAGCGGTAGCTTTGGGCGCGAAGATGTTGCCCGTCCGGCCTTGAATAATGCCTTTGTCGCTGACTACTTTGACAGCGCCCTTCGCCCATGCCGGAATATCCTCATTGTCGGCAAAGCTTGTTGATGCATTAGCGTCCAGCTCAAGTCCAGCTCCGCTTGCGATCATCGAGACCATTTCCATTCGCAGAATATTAGCGCTTGGACGGAACGTACCGTCTGGATAGCCGCTAATAACTTTTGCTTTCACCGCTCGAGCAACAGCATCCTTTGCCCACGCCGCGATTTTGTCATTGTCGGCAAAGGCAAGCGCAGCACCCTCACCCTCCGCTTTTAACGCCCCCATCAACATGACGGAGAACTCTGCGCGCGTTACTGTGTTACCCGGTCTGAACGTGCCGTCGACATATCCCTTCACAATGCTGGATGCAACCGCCTCTTTAATGGCTGCCTCTGCCCAGTGCCCGGAAATGTCCGTAAAGGAAGCCGGTTCATCCTTCTTATCTACGGCAAATACGGCAAACTTGGTGAAGTGGTCGGATTTCACAGTAATCACGCTGCCGTTAATCGTTCCGCCCATCTCCACCCACTGCTTCTTCGTCTCGTCGTAATAGAATACAGAAGCCGTCTTGCCATCTTTGATAAGAGTCGTATCAAATTTGAAGGTTAAGGTGACCGGAACTAAGAAGTTGGCTGAAATGTTTTTGAGTATTTCAAAAATCGGTGATACCAGCTGACTCGTTGATTCAACGATACCGCCCGTACCTGTCAGCTTTTCAATCGAAAGCAGCATTTGCTCCTTCGTCGCTCCTGCCGGTACGGATACCGTGACGCTGTCTTCCAAGCCTAGCGTGCCCGCGCTTCCAGCACCAATCGTAACCTTGCCTTTGCTTGGCACATTACCGCCCGATCCACCCGATCCGCTATCCCCGCCTACAGGAGGAGTAGTCGTCTCTGGCACATCTACCGTAATATCCTGCGTGCCTACTGTCTCAAACCAGCCTTTCACCGTATTGAAATCACTGGAGAAAGCAAGTGACAGCATAAGCATAATACGGGCATGCTGCGGATTTAAGTTGTCTCCGGCAATAATGCCGTTTCCGCTGCCCGTAATCGTGCCTGAGCCCGTTCTTGTTGTTGAGACAAAGGTGACACCGTGGTCGCGAATAGCCGCGGTACGCGCTGCGCTCATTTTCGATGAAATGCCCGCCGCTCCGGTGCCTGCCGTGACAATGCCCTTAGCGCCATCCTCAACTAAGGCGCGGATCGCTCCGCCGCCAGCTTCCTGGTAGCTGTAGGCGATCTCTACGATCGGAAGATTATCCTTCGAGATAAGCTTCAAATTAAATGGGGTTGCCCAGTCGGCCTGACCCGCCTTCAGCGCTCTCGCGTTAAGACGATAAATGCGTACAGCCGGATCATCGACATAGCCCAGCGCTCCGAACATCGGCGTCTCGAACGTATCCATCCGATGCGAATTGGACTTCGTCACCTCGCGAGCCGCATGAATGACATCATTGAGCATGACGACCGTACCGTACCATTTTGTTTTGCCGCTGCCCGCTACTTTAATCGCTTGATAAAGGTTAGCCGGGCCATCGGTTCCGATAACATCCCAAGGTCTCATCGCACCGGTAACGACTACCGGCTTCTCGCTTTGAACGGTCAGATCAAGGAAATAAGCAATTTCCTCCATCGTATCGGTTCCTGTAGTCACGACAGCACTATCATAGATTTCAAGCGCTGCGTCTACTGCAAGAGATAGATCATAGAGCTCCTTCATCGTGTAGCCGCCTGAGCCCTTATTTCCGAATTGGAACGTCGACACATCGGCAAGTTTATCTTTTCTTGGCAGCTGAGACACTAAATCTGACATCAGGTACGTGCCTGCCGCGTAATTTTGAAAGTTGGTCGGATCATTGTCTCTAGCTTTGCCTGCAAGCGTTCCGCCTGTCGCCACTACGATGACATTTGGCAGCTGCGATGCCTTATGCGCCTCGGACAAAGCCGGAATGTTAAAGGCGGGCAGCTGCGGTGCCGCCGTCTCGGCACGAACCGAGCTGGCATAACCAGTCAGGATCGTGCTGAGAAGCGCCGCTATGAGGAGAGGAATAAATATTTTCTTCGCTGTATTCGGGTTGCTTCTTATGGTCATAACCGTGCTCCTCCCCTAAATTATTGCGTGACCAATGCTGGTTCAGGCGTTGCTGTCGCTGCAGGCTCTGTCGGCGCAACGGTTGGTTCTACTGTAGCAGTTGGAAGCTCAGCTTCAGGAGTAGGAGCCGGGGTAGCAGCTGGCTCCGTTACAACAGGCTCGGTCACTACCGGCTCAACGAGCGGCTCCTCGACAGAAGTTTTCAGCACCGTGTTCTCATCAACCGAAATTTCAACATCTTGTGTGCCGAAGGTTGTGAACCAGCCTCTAATCGTTCCGACATCATTGGTAAAAGCGAGTGAAAGCAATAGCATCATGCGAGCATGAGCTGCATTCAGATTGTCGCCGCCAATGACATTGCCGCTGCCGCTATCATAGATTGAGCCTGAGCCTGTTCTTGTGGTCGATACGAAGACTACGCCTTTATCTTTAATGGCTGCCGTGCGAGCCGCGCTTTGCTTGGACGAAATGCCGCCTGCACCAGTGCCTGCCGTTACGATTCCTTTTGCCCCATCCTCTACCAATCCACGGATACTGCCGCCGCCAGCCTCTTGGTAGCCATAAATAATCTCTACGATTGGAAGGCTGTCTTTGGAGATCGTTTTAAGATCAAATGGTGATGCCCAGCTCTTCGTCCCTGCTTTGCTCGCTCTTGCAGGTGCCCGGTAAATACGAACGGCAGGATCATCTACATAGCCAAGCGCGCCAAACATCGGAGCATCGAATGTATCGTTGCGGTGTGCGTTTGTTTTCGTCACTTCGCGTGCCGCATAAATGACATCGTTCAGCATAACAACCGTGCCAAACCATTTTGTTTTGCCGCTGCCAGCTACTTTAATCGCTTGATAAAGATTGGCAGGCCCGTCCGTTCCGATTACATCCCAAGGTCTCATAGCGCCCGTTACGACAACCGGCTTCTCACTGCGGACCGTCAGGTCAAGGAAGTAAGCAATTTCCTCCATCGTATCGGTACCTGTCGTTACGACAGCACTGTCATAAATCTCAAGCGCCGCATCAACAGCAAGCGAGAGATCGTAAAGCTCTTTAATGCTGTAGCCGCCTGACCCCTTATTTCCGAATTGGAAGGTGGAGACATCGGCTATTTTATCTTTTTTAGGAAGCTGCGCTACTAAATCTGCCATCAAATAAGTGCCAGCCGCATAGTTTTGAAAGTTTGTAGGATCATCGTTTCTTGCTTTTCCAGCAAGCGTACCCCCTGTTGCAACTACGATAACATTCGGAAGGCTTGATTCCTTATGCTCGGATGAGAGAGCCGGAATATCAAATTTCGGTAGCTGCGGCGCTTCTTCAGCTCGAACAAAGTCCGTTCTTGTCAGCACCCCAACCATCGCTGCTAGCAGCGATAGAACTAATAGAGGAATAAGAACCTTTTTCGCCAACTCACTTTTGATCATTTGTGTCATGTTAATTCTCCTCCAATGTTATATATCTCTCTTTCCTATTCAATAGTCTATTTCATGTTAGATAAGTTAACAAATTCAAAAACAGTCAATAAAGCGTATCCATCCGCTTTTTACTGCTTATATCTACATAATTTATTTAGTCTCTTACTATATTAAAGTATGTATATGTTAGCTATATTTACATTATCTATGAATGAAGGAAGCTAATGTTAGAGTGAACATAGACAACAATATACGAAATCAACAACGGCTGTTTTGGATGCTCCGATTGCCTCGTTAAAACGTCTTTACCGCCAACTTTCTCGCTCTTCGCCTGTCCAAGTTGACACTTGCACCGCCCAATGCTATGGTGGACGTCAGAAGGCATTTCGCGACTTTCGCGAGGTGCCTATCTGTCTATTTAGCAAGGGGAGGTGAGACAAGCATGATACAGGTTAAAGAGTTTATCGATACAGATACGGTGTTTGCCGAAAAAAGAGCAAATGAGTTTTTGGCGGAGCTGAGCGAGGATCAAGTCATTAACATTTGTTACGGGTCCATGATCAAAACAGCCACATCCGGCAACGCTTATCAACGCAGCACGATCTTAGTTGTTTATAAGCAAAATAAAGATAAGTAAAGAAGAAAGCGGGTGATCCCATCACTAAGCCCCGTCAAACTAATCTGGCACCATCGGAGAAAAAGGGGAATGAGGCAAAGGACATTCGAGGCATAAAAAGAGATAAGTGGGAGTTCTTCTTCCTCGTGCTCTCTTGCACGGCAACAATCGGTTTATTAGCTACGGCTATCGGATATACCGTTTATCTATTTATCAAGCAGTAAAAGCAGTTATGTTGCAACCGTTATCACTTATATTGTACGGAGGTTGAGCCATGAACGATTTTACTAATGATCGATTGTATAGATTAAAGAGCGGAATATTCACAAAGCCGTAGTCCCCCTCATTCCTTTCCAGCATGAAATAGAAAAGAAGCAAGCAGCCTTTGCCCAGTTACGGCGCCAGCGACTTGCTTCTTTGAGTTGTCTATTCAAACGTTTTTCTTAAAAAAGGGGCTACTTCACGCCCAGCCTCATCCGATAGCTGAACATAACCTCTAGCTCTCTGCCCGCAAAATAATCGTCCACACTGCTTCGGAACGCCTCGATCGGCTTCACAAGCTCCGTTGAGCCAAGCTTAAACACAGCCTGCACGCCGCCTTGGCTAAGCGCTAAACCAACGTAACGCTGCGCATCGCATCGTTCCATGTTATGAAATACAATCTCCTTAGAGAAACGAAACAAGCCGCTTTCTCTAATTTGCGTTACATGCTGTTCCTTGTCACGCTTGCTTGCTCGGTCCTTCTCCGCAATATTGCTCGCGATAACTGCCTCGCTCCGGTCGATAAGCCGCTTATACTCCGCCTCAACGGACCAATGCAGCGTCGGCGGCCAATCGCAGTCATAGGCTGCAAATACGCCCTCCGGTTTAAGAACGCGTGCAAATTCGCGCAGCGTGCTGACGGGCTCCATCCAGTGAAACGACTGTGAGCACGTTACGATATCGACAGTCTCCGCTTCCAACGCAAGCTTGTCAGAGTAGCCTTTGACGAAGGAAATATGCTCTGCATCCGTCAGCTCTGACAAGCGAGAGAGCGCCTTGCCCCTCATATCATCATTGGGCTCAAAGCCAATGATCCGCTCGGCATGCTTGTTCCACACAAAGGAGGACAAGCCCGTACCGCAGCCGACGTCAGCAACAAGAGCTGGCTTACGCCCCAGATAGCTTGTCAAAATATCTACAACTGCCGCAGGTGCCTTTGGTCGATGCTGGTCATAATCATTTTCAAATCCGGAGAATCGATCTACGTTATTTTGCAAATGGCTTCCTGAAGTCATTTCACAGCCTCCGTTCCTGGTATAAGGAGCTGAGCTTATTGCTGCTCGCTACTAATAATAATAGCATTGAATTCAGTATCTTGCGCAATTAAGAACGAAGCCGCATCCTCCAAATAGGCCACCTCTACGTACATGATCCCCTTCTCAATCACGACCGCACGCTTCGCGTTGGCTTTAAGCGCAAGCTTCCAACCGTTTTTGGCAAGTCGCAATTCCTTCGCAGCAGCATTCCATTTCAAATCCGCTCCCCATGCTTGAAACAAGGCTCTGACCGGCAAATAGGTTTTGTCTCCGCTCTTATAGGGCTTCTGCGCTGCAGCAAACTTCACTTGCTTGCCCTCCAGCCAGACCTGTACATCCTTGCTTGCAGGGAGCAGCTCTGTTCCGGCAATTAATTCCTCTTTATTATGGATCGGCTTAAGCGCCTTGGAATCAACCGCAAGCACCTTAACGCTATTGTTTAAAGTGTCCGCAACATACAGCTTGCCAGCCGCATAGAGCAGCGAGGAAGGCTGATTGAATTGCGCCGTATCTGCTGTCCCAACCTTATCGCCCGGCTTGCTCATGCCTGCAATTGAAATCACTTTCCGATCGGCTTGCACAGCACGAATACGGTTGTTCAAGCTGTCCGCTACAAACAGCACACCGCCTGCATAAGCAAGGCCGCGAGGCCGATTAAACCGCGCTTCATCGCCTGAACCATTGGCATAACCGCCTGACATATAGCCTGTAAGCGTATCGACGGCAGTCGGCTTTCCGGCATAGGTGGTCACTTTTCCCTCATAAATATAACGAATCAAATGATTGCCGCTGTCCGCTACGTATAGGCCGCCTTTATCATCGAAAACAAGTCCCATAGGCTCGTTAAAAAGCGCTTCGGCAACGGTTCCGTTCTTGTATCCGCCCGTTTCAGTAACACTCCCAGCAAATATAGTAGTTACACCCTCTGGCGAAATCATGCGAATAACGTTGTTAAGCGAGTCCGCTACATATACGTTATCTTTGGCGTCAATCGCAAGACCGGTTGGCGCGTTGAACTGCACTTCTCCAAACTTGCCGTCATTGCTGCCCGCTTTGCCATTTCCGGCAGCCGTGTACACGCGATCGTTTACGATTTTGCGAACAACATGGTTTTCAGTATCGCTCACATAGATGACACCTTTGCTGTTCACTGCGGAGTCGTACGGTTGATTAAAGGCGGAATTCACCGTCGTCCCGTCTAAATAGCCCGCAGCAGTCTGCGTCGTAACAGGCGACAGCTTGCCATTTTGCCACCTGCTTATTTGATTGCTCCCTGAGCTGACAACAACGATGCCGCCATCTGGCGTCATTGAGAGCCCGGAGGGCTGACTGATCTTGTCCATCACCTTAGCAACCGATGTAGCACTCGTGCTCTCCGCTTTGGACACGATCTCTTCAACTGCTGCATATGCCGTTGCATTAACCGTAACCAATGCTGTCAAAATCGCAGTTCCCGCTGCAAGTAATCGAAATGTATTTTTCACGCTACTGCTCCTTTCTTTTTTGTATTCAAACTCAAGCAGTCACCCGGATCTTTATAATGATCTCATCTATCCATTCTTCATCTTTAAAAATAGGAATACTAAGCTCGTACATTCCCATAGGCACGTTTTTGAAATAATTTGCCTTTAGCACGAGATTTCTGTTCATGCCCGTCCCCGTTAGCTCGTAAACTTCCCCTGCCAAATTATAAGGAGCTTCAAATCCATCACAGTCCTCGTCATCATTCTCAAAGCAAAGCATATCGAGCCTTAGTTCTCCTATGTCATAGCCTAGCGTCTTCAATGTCAGCGCCACATCAACCGTTTCTTCGTCCATTTTGCTGAACACCGCGAAATTCTCCGATACTTGAGCCCGGTATGGATAGAAAACAACTTGCACCCATTCCTGCACCTCATGAGTCTCTGCATTTTCCCAGCTATTTGGCTGAACAACGACAATCACTGAGGAACCGTATTTCACAGCATCCAATAGGGTAACGATTAACTCTGCTGGATTATCCTCATTAATAACCACGCTCGCTACACCGACAATGTTGGGCAGCGGCAAATTAGGCTCATCACCTTCTCCGATTATCGAATTAAATGGCCCCTCAAATTCATCAGAAAAAACGCTGACCACCATCGTATCGACTGGATCTGTATAGTTAGATGTCATCTGAAGATTGCTGCTAAACGGTAATATTAACGTAAAGGCATCGGTCATATAGGCTTGATCGCTAAGAAGCATTGGAGCAGTCGAGGCCCTTACATTCACATAAATATCGATACTGGCTTCATCATCAGCTGTAAATTTGATTCGTAAATGGTACATGCCCGCATCAACATAATCCGCATTAAAATACGATGCTTTCAGCTTAACTGACGCTATGCCATTATCGACTCTCATGTCTATTACATCGGTCAAATTATATTCAAAGTATGGATCGCATTCGGGTGTTTCATCAAAACCAACTTCGCCCCCATCGCCCGGGCAAACCCTGCTTAAAGTAATGGCAGGAGGCTCATCAGGTGAATAATACCCAAGCGTAGAAAACGTTACAATATGGCTAGGTTCTTCTGAAGCGGCGGCATGCTTGTAAATAATCGGTGTGCTAACATCCTCAAATTTAAATACAAACCCTTCCAAGGGCCCTCTTGCCGTTACCTGTTCATCCTGTTGAATATCGTTTGTTTCTGCGTTTTTCAACTGCCCCTTTTGAATCTTTATTTGAATTTTTGAATTGTACGAAATAGGCTGGGATAATGTAATGACCAACCGGTTGGAATGATCCGGATCGATCTTAACCGATTCAACGGCATCTATCATTTCAGTAAATCCACTTTCCGTTTCATATCGTTTCAGTTTTACTAATCCTTTTGCAGGGAACTCCAAATTATCGTTATAAGCCAGTGTTGTCGTAAACGGCAAAATAATCGTTTTATCATCAATCATATACGAGTAAAGATCACTATAAAAAGCATTCACGTCTAACACCGGCGGTTTAGGTACTGGCATTGGCGTCGGTGACGCGGTTGGCGTCGGTGACGCGGTTGGCGTCGGTGATGCCGTTGGCATCGGTGACGCGGTTGGCGTCGGTGACGCGGTTGGCGTCGGTGACGCGGTTGGCGTCGGTGATGCCGTTGGCGTCGGTGACGCGGTTGGCGTCGGTGATGCCGTTGGCGTCGGTGATGCCGTTGGCGTCGGCGTTACTGTCGGCGTCACTCCATCGCCACTACTACCACCACCTGATTGCCCCGAGCTATCCTCGAATATAATGGTGTTGTCGGATAACGCGCCTCCAGTGGACTTGGAAGCCTCCGTTTCCTCTTCCTGCTTTTTCGTATCTATTAACTTTTTGGCCTCATTAAGCAGCGATTTATCGGTTTTTGGATCCTCTTCAAGCAATTGAATATAGCGCTCCAAGCCTACAAGCGGGAGATCACGATAATCCAGCTCCATTTTGTCGCCTGTTCCTTCTACATTTAATTGCAGCTGCTCATTCGGATTGACGATCGTTTCATCCTCCAACTCTCCGCCATGGCTCGTCTTCACCGCGCCTTCAAATACGCCGACGTAGGTCTCGTCGTTCTCGTGTGCAACCGTAAACTCCGTACCCATTACACCCATAATTGCCGTTGGCGTCTCTATCTCGAACCTCGAATCCCCATCAAGCTTCTTCTTAATCGTAACAAGCACCTTGCCCTTCAGCAGGCTAAGGCTTGTCTTGCCGCCCAGCGCCTTGGCGCTCTTAACAAGCTCACTCACAACCAGTGTCGTATTTACGCCGATGGTCACTTCTTTATCGCTATCCAGATCCATCGTCACCTTGCCGTCACTGCCGGTTGCAATAGTATCGCCCTTGGTAATAGCCATCCCTTTAAAAGCTTTAAACTTTTTGGAGCCGCCGCCCTTTTTCACTTCAGCTTTGCCGTCTACACGCGTAATCTTGCCCGTTTTATCCGTGTCCTTCGCAAAGACGGAAGTTGGCATAATCAGCCCGATGACGAGCAGCAGGACGACAAAAAGCTTGAATGTCTTCATTTTAATCCCTCCAATTCATAGATTGATATGCCCTGTTCTTTCCCTTTGACCTTAATTTCGCCAAGAGAATTAGCGTTAACGCGATCCTTAACCACCTGATAAACCGCATCGCTCAAAATAATTTGCCCCGGCTTCGCGTTGCTCTCCAGCCTTGCGGACGTATTGACGGTGTCTCCGATTGCGGTATAATCCATTCGGCTCTTCGAGCCGATGTTGCCGAAGACGGCAGGGCCCGTATGTATGCCTATACCAAACTTAACGCCAAACCCAAACCGTTCGATCAGCTTGCACTCAAGCGCAGCCGACCCTTCCTTCATCGCCCATGCCGCCTCTACAGCACGCATTGGATGATCCTCCAGCAGCAGCGGCGCGTTAAAAATAGCCATCGCCGCATCTCCAATAAATTTGTCCAGCGTGCCGTCATACTTAAAAATGCAATTAGCCGCGAGATCGAGATACTCATTTAAAATTTCAACGATTTCCTCCGGCTCCGCCTTCTCCGAGAGAGGCGTAAAGCCGCGAATATCAACGAACAGAACAGTCAGCTCACGGCGCGTCCCGCCTAGCTTCAGGCCTTCCTCGCCGCTTCTCAAAATCTGGCTCACGACCTCCGGCGCAACATATCTGCCGAAAATATCCGTCACTCTCCGCCGCTCCAGCAGCTCCTCCACATAATGAAAGCCGACGACGACAATACAGCTGATAATCAGCAGCGGGACGACATAACCTATCGATATAATAAAGCCTCGACTATATAAGTAGCTGCTTCCTATTACAAACACAGCCATAATTGCCGCGACAGCCAAAAAGGAAATAATCATATTCCACTTCCGAAACAGGAAGTAGGCGAGCGCGGCCGCAATGAGCAGAATGAGTGCATTCCATTTCCAATCGAGCTCTTGCTTGAGGTCGCCCTCCAGAAGCGCCTGAATAATGTTTGCGTGTATTTCCACCCCATACATCGGGATCTTTACCTGCAGCGGCGTCAGGTAATCATCCTTAAACCCTGTAGCGTACGGACCGATCAGCACAATGCGGTCCTTAAAATAATCCGCAGGAACGTCGCCGCTAAGAACGGCTGAATAAGGAATCGCCTCATACTGTCCTGGCCGCCCCGTATACGGGATATGGAACTGGCCGAATGCGTCCAGCGGAAGCATATTCGTATTCACTTGTTTGCCGGAGCGCTCCATGAACATCTTATAAATAACCCCAGAAAAACTCTCGATCTGCTCGCCTTTACTAGCAAAACTATACAAGGCATTTCTTACAACCCGGTCACGGTCCGGTATCGTATTGATGTGCCCGACCGCAGCCGCCGCTTCTTTAAGTGCAGGGAACGGCTCCGACATGGCAAGCGCTTCAATCCCTCCTCGCTTAGCGGAGCTAGCGAACGTGCCAAAGACCGGCATGACAATATTGCCCGCATTCGACACCGCTGTGATGAGTGCCGCATCAGAGTCGGGATCGTCTGCCGAGGGTGCTGGAAAGGTAACGTCAAATGCAATGACTGCAGGCTCCCCTTCAGCAAGCGTATCAATGAGCTGCGCATGCACGCTGCGATTCCAAGGCCAGCTGCCAAAATTGTTTATGCTCTCGTCGTCAATCGCAATAATCGCAATGCGTGTATCAACTGCGCTCTCCTTCTGCATAAATCGATCCTGAAAAAAATAATCCATCGTGTCTAGTGTCCCTCTATACATGAGTAACACTGCCATAGCTGTCAGCAGCGCAATCATATGTACGAGCTTTATTTTCACAATATCACCTCTCGCTTTCGCTGCCCTGCTTTGTATCGCGATTTCCTAATTCCAGGAACCCGATCGAAAAATGATCGGAGGCTGGGATGCATCATATCGTTCCTTGCTCATATTGTTAAGTACAGGCTTCAAGCCACTTGCTGGGATAGACCAATCGGAGGTGATAGAATTTCTTGAAAGCATGCAGTAAGAGAGGGATAATCTCCAGCACGCTATGCAATTTTGAAGCTTTAAACCTACCTCTTACGATGTGAAATTAGTTCTAAAGTTATATAAACCTATTATATATGAAGACGGAAAATAATAGAATATTGTCGAAAGTTTACTTATTATATTTTTTGCTGTAAACATATCCGAATTCCATTCTTAGATCGAAATTCCCATCATCTATTGCCAAATAACCATACATTCACTACTATTAAATTAACAAAATCCAATAAGGAAAGTTGGTTTAGATAAATGAAAGAGATTCCGATTCCGTACGTTCGCAGCAATCAAGCCGGTATCGTTGCCGTTCTGCTCCTTGCGATTATCTTGCAATTGCCTTGGCTCATCGCTGCGCTTTGGATTGTTCAGGTGGCTGGATTGATCTTCGGACCGAAAGCAAATTTGTTTATTATTGTTGCACGTCCATTTCTCGTAAAACGGATTGCGAATGCTCAAACAGAAGCAGCCGAGCTGCAACGCTTCAACAACTCACTTGGTGTAGGGTTCCTCACCTGTTCGCTGCTTAGCTTTACGCTCGGCTGGTCCGTAGCTGGTTATATTTTTGCTGGCATGATGGGGGCTGCTGCCCTAGCCGCTATACTCGGCTTTTGCATCGGCTGCACCATCTATTTTCAGTTCAAGCAATTCCGCGCGCGGAGATTAAACAGAAGCTAGCAGCTATCCTCCCTAGGGCCTAGCTGCATTATCCGCTCCGCAATCGAGCACGGCGCAATAAATATACGAAATAGGGCGCTCCGATAATCGCGGTCATAATCCCGACAGATACCTCTCGCGGGATAATGATTACGCGGCCAATGCAATCGCCTAGCAATATCATATCTGCCCCAATGAGCGCTGCTAGCGGAATAAGCCATTGATGCCTTCCTCCAACCAATAGCCTCGCGGTATGTGGAGCAATCAAGCCAATAAAGCCGATTGCTCCCACTGCCGCTACTGAAATAGCCGTAAGTGCAACCGCGAGCAGCAGCAGCCACAGCCGATCCCTCGCAAGACTAAGCCCAAGTGCCGCACTTCCTTCATCCCCTAGCTGAAAGATGTTCAGCTTAGCGAAATTCCACCACACGATTGGCAGCAATACGACAATCCAAGGCAATAGCATCAGCACCTCGTCCCAGCTGCGTCCCCATAAGCTTCCCGACATCCATAGCAGCGCCATATTAATGTCCGACGGATTTTTGACGAGCATGTATTGAATGCCCGCTTGGAAGATCGCGCCGATCGCAATGCCGACGAGCGCGAAGGAAGCTGGCGTCAGCGTCATTCTCCTGCTGAGCAGCAAGAGCAGCAAGAATGCGAGAAGAGCACCGGCAAAAGCCGCAGCGGGAAGCGCATAGCTTGGGGCTCCCGGAAATACGAAGATGACCAGGGTTGCCGCGAAGCCCGCTCCCTTCGTAATGCCAATGACGTCGGGGCTTGCCAACGGATTGCGTATGATGCTTTGCAGAATAACGCCCGCCACCGCCAGCCCGAAACCCGCCAAAATGCCTACGGCTATGCGCGGCAGCCGGTACTCCCGCACAATAAACGAGAAGGAGCCGTCTTTTGTCGCCAAGCTTTCCCATAGCTCGCGAAAGGGAACCGAAATGGCACCCACCCGCACGGATAGTATAGACAACATAATGAGAAGCGCAAAGGCGATCAAAAGAGGCATGCTCTTACGCAGCATGGCCGGCACCTCCTTTTTTACGCGCCAAATAAATAAAAAATGGGCCGCCGATTGCAGCCGTCACAATTCCGACCGGCGACTCATAGGGAAAGGCGATATAGCGGCTGATGAAATCGGCATAGAGCAGCAGGCTGCCGCCAAGCATCGCCGTTAAAGGCACAAGAAGGACGAGCCTTCCTCCGACTAGCGCACGGGCAATATGCGGAACGATCAGCCCGATGAAGCCGATTGGCCCACAAATGGCTACCGCTGATCCTGCGAGTATAATGACGAGCAGCATACATATCGCCTTAATCACGACAATGCGTCCGCCTAATCCAATCGCAACCGCATCATCCATCGCCAGCAGCTTAATCGATGGAATCATAAGCATAAACACAATAAGCCCGATAACAGCAAAGGGCCATAGGGTTCGCACCTCCACCCAAGAGGCGTGATCAACGGAGCCAACGAGCCAGAACAGCATGCTGTCTGTGGAATGCTGATTCAAAATCGTAAGCCCCTCCGTCAAGGAGGAGAGCAGCACCGAGACAGCGATACCTGCTAACGTCAGCTGAACATGCTGCTTCTGCTGCGTACCCGCAAGCAGCCAAACCAAAAAGGCGCCAAAGGCAGCGCCAACAAATCCAAACCATACCGAATGGGTCAACGTAATGCCTGTAAATGTAAGTAAAGAGATTACTACCGCTAGAGAAGCGCCTGCATGAATGCCAAGCAAATGCGGCGAAGCGAGCGGATTTCTAGTAATCAGCTGGGTCAACAGGCCTGCCAGCGCCAATTGTACGCCAACGAGAAGAGCCGTAAGCGTTCGGGGTAAGCGAAGCGTTTGAATATACAAATGCGCTTTATCCTGTCCCTGCCACGTTAGTGCCTCCCAAAGCGTAGACCACGAGGTATGCGCTTGCCCCCATTTCAAGCTGCCGAGAAACCCCATCATTAAGATGATAAACGATATGCAAAAAAGGAAGAGCAGAACCGGCTTGCGGTTCTGCTGCTGCAGCTTAGATAGTTTAATCATCCTGTTACTCCCCTAAATAGGTAACGATATCCTCGGCCATTTTCTCCGATCCAAGCAATCCGCGAGATAATGCCCAATTCCGTCTTTCCACTGTAAATACATGCTCCGATTTTACCGCATCCAGCTCCTTCCAAAGCGGGTTCGCTTCCCACTGGCTTATGATAGTCTCTTCAGTAGCCGGCAGCAGGAAAATCGCTTTCGGGTTCGTCTCAACCAACTGCTCCAGGCTTAGCTGCGGATAAGAATCATCGCTTTTCACCGGATCGGTAAAGCCCAGGCTTGCCAGGAATGATCCGGTATACGAATGATCAGAATGCGCATAGAAGCCTTTTGGATTTACGACTGCCGGAAGCACGGTCAAGCTTGCATCCTTGATTTTCGACTTCGCTTCAGCCATTTTGGCCGCATGCTCCTCCAGCCTTTTCTCGCCTTCCGCCTCTTTACCAATCGCCTTAGCGATGGTTTTATAGTTTTCCAGCATTTGATTATAATCCGCCTGATGATCATCCAGCACAAGCGTAGGCGCAATGGCTTTCAGCTGTTCATATACCGTTTTGTGATGATTCAAATCCGCAATAATCAGATCCGGCTTGAGTGAGCTAATAAGCTCAATGTTCGGCTCATAACGGGAGCCTATCGAAGTATAATCCTTTAATTGCTCCTTTACCACGTCCATGAACAACTTTGGATCATCGTCGTCCGCTACGCCAACCGGCTGAACGCCAAGTGTCATAAGCGCGTCCGTATAGCTGAACTCCAATACGATAACACGCTCCGGCGCTTTATCCAGCTCGATCTTACCAAGCGCATGCTCGATTACCGTTTTGGACTCGGCTGGTGCGTTAGCAGGCGCTTCTGTAGCTTGACCCGCTTCCGATGCCGGCTTTGAATCATTGTTAGCTGCGTTGCCGCAAGCGATAAGGCTCAGTAGGACAATACTTAATGCAGTGAAGCTGAGTACACGCTTAAATCCTTGAAGCATAATACTTGTTCCCCCTAGAAGTGAATATGATTATTATTCTCATTTACATTCTAAAGGGATCATCGTCATTCGAACATATCTTATCTTAAGATTGGACATGTCTTATTTTTAGATTTATGAGAGGCTCTTTTTGAATTCCGTCGGCGAGCAGCCCACTTCCTTCTTGAACATCCGGCTAAAATAAAAGTAATCGGCGAAGCCTGCTTTTTGCGCAATATCCTTGGCATTCAAATCCGTTTGCTGAAAAAGCTGCTTCGCTTTCTCGATTCTCAGCCTTCGCATATAAGTTGTCATCGTCGTGCCGGTGTATTTTTTGAACAAGACGGTAAAATGCCCCTCGCTCATTCCGGCCCGATTCGCAAGCATCGGCAGCGAAAGCATCAGCATATAATGCTCATTCATATATGAAATCGTATCTTCGATCGCTTGCTCCGCCGACTTCTCCTCCTTCTTCATCCCGGACTCATACAGATAAATGTACAAAATCCGCTCCAGCATAAGCCGCAGCCGAAATCGCCGTGCCTCGTCCCCCTCCTCGGCAGCACTTAACTCCGGCTCCGTTATTCGCAGCATTTCATCCAGCATGTAATGAATTTTAATCTCGCTATACGTACTGAGCGGGCCAGCAAGCGTCCATGGTTTGTCTTCTGGAATGATGCGATAGATAATAACGCCGTACTCTGCTCCCCTCGTCTTTGGCACCTCGATGCTGTACCCGCTCCGCAGGGGGTGACAGGCATATCCCTGCGAGCAGACGACAGCAACGCCGCCCTCCGTCTTCACCGTAATGTGGCCGCGCCGCACGATAAGAAGCGCATGCTGACCCGCCTGAAGCATAAGCTGCTGCGAGGCTTGATAGACATGAACCCGTTCTAGCCAAGGTATAAGCATGTTGAGCTGCTGAAAATCCATATTCGCCTAACCCTTTCCTTTAGAGCTTAACAACCTTCCTGCCTTTTGACCGTCCTGCTAAAAGAATATCCACCTGCTCGCTCACCTGTTCCAGCCCAATTTCCTCGCACAGCTCATCCAGCATATGCGGCTTATAAGCGCCGGCTAGCAGCTCCCACACCTTTTTCCGTACCTCCATGCCTGCCATGACGGAATCAATGCCGATCAGCCGAACCCCTCTAATGATAAAAGGAAATACCGTCATCGAAAGCTCCGATCCGCCTGTCAAACCGCTCGCTGCAACAACACCGCCGTATTGCATTTGAGGAAGGAGCGATGACAGCGTCTTGCCTCCAACACAATCAATCGCGCCTGCCCAAAGCTGCCTATCCAGCGCCCGCTTCGAATCCACCTCAAGCTCCTCCCTGGGGAGAATGCGCTTCACGCCTAAACCGAGCAAATATTGATGCTTATCCGGCTTTCCGGTACTCGCCGCCACCTCGTAGCCGAGCTTTGCAGCAATTGCGGCAGCGACGCTCCCTACGCCTCCCGTAGCTCCCGTGACCAGAATAGGCCCATCCTCCGGACGAACCCCGTTATGCTGAAGCTCATACACGGATAACGCTGCTGTAAAGCCCGCTGTCCCAAGTATCATCGCTTCTTTCATCGAAAGACCGCTCGGCAGCTTAAGCGCCCATTCTGCTGGTATACGGGCATATTCGCTATATCCGCCAAAATGGCTGACTCCCAGACCGTAGCCCGTTGCCACCACCTGATCCCCTGCTCGGAAATTCTCGTTTTTACTCGAAACAACCGTACCAGCCAAATCGATCCCCGGTATAAATGGATAACTCTTCACAATGCCGCCATTTCCCGAGCACGCTAACGCATCCTTGTAATTTACGCTGGAATACGCAACTTGAATGAGCAGTTCCCCAGCCGGCAGATCACCGACCACCATTTGCTTCGTTTCCGCAATCATTTCGTTATCTATTTTATTGATGACAAGCGCTCTAAAAGATGACATACAAGCACCTCCATTTATAGGTAAAGAATAGGATGATCCATTTGCTGCTTATCTTATAGACTCTATCCAGAATACGCCTTCACATATGCAAACTATATTACGGCCGATCCGGCTCACGCAACCCCAATTCTAGCTAATCCTATCGGGCTTATACCGTCATCTGCCGCATCCTTCCCTGCAGCGCAAGTGAATGACACCCGGACATACCAAGCCATCCTCCGCCAATAGAAACACCTTCAGGCAACAGGAGTAGATACAAGGTAACACCAAGTAACACAATATGACACCATTCGCCAGCAAATGCCCTATCACATTTACTGCAAAGACGGCATACCATTCTCACCTCCACGCCACACCGCACATCTTGGATCATGGATCACGGATCATAGATAAGCTCGTTTCATGCAAAAGGATCAAATCAGCATAGTCCCGTTTTCTTCTTCCACCTTTACATTAACAGTTATGGCTGCGGATTGCGATATGGCTATTGAACGTAAAAAAGGACACGAACGGACAAAAAAAGAAAGCCCCATAAAACATAGGGCTTTCTCTTAAGCTGAGCGAATCCGTTAGGACGGTATATTCTTTTTCTGATTAAGCAGCACCGTCATCACGGCTGGCAGCAGCATCCCTCTGACGAGGAATGTATCTATTAAGATGCCTACTGCCATCATGAAGCCGAATAGAAACAGCTCCTGCAGCGGCTGGGTCATAAGTACGGCGAATGTCGCGGCGAGTATAATGCCGGCCGACGAAATCACGCCGCCAGTCGAAGCAACCGCGAGCTGAATCGCCTTTTTCCATGGATGCCGAGCCGCTTCCTCTTGCACTCTTGAGACAAGCATGATGTTGTAATCGACACCCAAGGCGACCATAAATACAAAGCTGTACATCGGCAGTCTATAGCTGATCGTCTCATACCCAAGCAAGGCATGGAACACGCCCCAGCTTAAACCAAGCGTCGCAGCATAGGATAACAAAATCGTGATCATCATACACAAAGCAAGCTTGATCGAACCCGTCTGCCATGCAAGCATAATGGTAATCAACAAAGTGATAAGACCAAATACGACTAGCGTATCCTGCTTGTTCATCGCCCTTACATCAACCTGCTCTGCGGTTTGCCCGGCGAATTGAAGCGACTGCCGCGCCGGATCAAAGCCGTTAGCGCGAAGCATGGAATCGCTCTCCTTCTGCCACTCTTCCACAGCATCCAAAGCTGCCTCATCATACGGATTCATCTTCAAAATCAACTGCAGCCGCATCGACCGCTTATCTATCGATAGAGTCTCTTCCGGCACGATATCCAGCTTCGTCAAATCAGGAATTACTGAAGCAATTTTCCCTTGCCCTTGCAATTCCTCCGTCAACGAGCGCAGCTTGCCAGCGAACGAAGCGTCGGCTCCAATATCCTCTGCATTGTTCACCACCAGCGTCACGGGAGCAAGCTCGCCTGGCGGATAATGCTGCTCCAGCAGCTCGAACCCTTGACGGGAGCCCAGCTTCTCCGGAAATGATTTCATGAGGTTGAAGGAGAAATTAAGCCCCAAGGCATTGATTGCAGCTAATAGCAGCATAATGAGCATAATGCCCGCAACGCGCTTCGGCCTGCTCGTTACGAAGTTGCCGATTTTTGTCCATAGGCGATTGCGATTGCTCGTTTGTTGCGTCTGCACCTTCGGCACGAAGGGCCAGAACGCTTTGCGGCCAAGCAGCGCGAACACAGCCGGCACAAGCGTTAGACCCGCCAGCAGGATAACGGCCACCGCCGCTGCAAACACGGGCGCAAACCCGCGATAAGGCTGAAAGGTAGCCGCAAACAGTGCCAGCATGGCTAGCAGCACCGTCCCTCCGCTGAACAGAATCGGCTCTGAGACATGCTTCATCGCTGATTCCATTGCGGCATGCTTGCTCTGCGTTCCCAGCAGCTCTTCGCGATAACGCGAAAATACGAATAGGCAGTAGTCCGTTATAACAGCGAATAATAGAATCATCATAATCGATAGCGACTGCTTATCGATAACGAATAAGCCTGCCTTGCCGGCAAGTCCTATCAACCGATCAACAACAGCGTATACAAGGCCGGCTGCCGCAAGCGGAATTATCGCAAGCAGCGGTGAGCGGTAGATCGCAACCAGCAGCACAAGAATAAGCACGACTGTCGCGAGCATTAATACGACGTCGGCATTGCGGAAGAGCGTGAGCGTATCGGCGGAGATCGCCGCCGGGCCCGTCAGCTCAAGCTGGACATCCGCAGCCCCGACCAACTTCCACTTCTCTCTTATCGCATCGAGATCTGCCAGCACTTGATCCGATTCCGTATGCTTCATCAGCGTAACCGGAAGCAGCAAAGTCGTACGATCCTCTGACAGCTGCTCCTCCTGC
Source organism: Paenibacillus sp. PL91 (assembly GCF_012935325.2). Classification (GTDB taxonomy): domain Bacteria; phylum Bacillota; class Bacilli; order Paenibacillales; family Paenibacillaceae; genus Pristimantibacillus. The sequence goes on along the minus strand of NZ_JABBYG020000011.1, from coordinate 26,009 downwards.
ACAGGAGCCGGCAGCGCATGAAACGGCAGCGCTTTATCTATATTCGCGGGCTTCGAATCCGAAGATAGCCACTCGCTAAGTTCCGAAATGCTTTGCAGCTGCTCAGCCGTAATCGTTTGTTTGTTATGAAAGACGAGCAGCGCCGGCAGCCCTTCCGCCGAAGGGAATTGCTCATCAAGCAGCCGCTGCGCTTGCTGCGCCGGATTATTGCCGCTTGCGCTGCCTTCGCCAGCGCTTATCGCGTATTCCTTCGCTCCGGGAGACGTCATGCTTAGCGCAATAGCCAGCAGCACCCAGCACAGCAAGCTTATTTTCGCCCCTCGCGGGCTGCACACATATTGAATCACCTTTTGTAATGGCCTTATATTCATGTTCCTGTCCTCCTGTTCTGTCCTTCTTCTGCATTATCGAGCAGGAACATGAACAAGCGATGAACAGAACATTACAAACGCGGAAGCGTGACCGTAACAATTGTACCCGCTTCAAGCTCGCTTTGAATGCGAATGGAGCCTTGATGCAGGGCGACCAATTTATGAACGATGGATAAGCCTAGTCCACTCCCAGCCGACGAATGGCCGCGAGCCTTATCCGCTTTATAGAAGCGATCAAATATAAAAGGGAGGTCCTCCTGAGGTATCCCGATGCCCGTGTCGCGTATCTCGACTGCTATCATATCCGATTCCGATAGGGAGATGCCAATGCCAATAGATTGTCCTGGATTGGAAAACTTGATGCTATTGGCGATCAGGTTCAGCCACACCTCGTGGAGAAGCTGATGATCGGCTTGAATGGTCGTATCCGGCAAATCCAGCTCCCATTGCAGCTCCTTCTCCATCCACTGCCATTCAAGCGTAATTAAAATGTGGCGTATCTGCTCGTCCAAACGAAACGGCGTTTTATTCAGCGGCTTGTGATCCTTATCCAGAGCGGCAAGTGTTAGGAGCTGCTTGCTCAAAGCAGACAGACGCTCGCTTTCCTTCTCGATGATCATCAAATATTGGTCTGTCTGCTCCCGCGTCGTTTCCTTATCAAGCGCTGCCCGGGCAAGGCCTTGAATCGAGGTCAGCGGCGTTTGAAATTCATGCGACACGTTGGAGACGAACTCCTGCCGCATCTGGTCCAGCTGCTTGATCGCAACCGTCATAACCGAGAAGTTACGTGCCAGCTCTCCGATCTCATCCTTCCGAGACAGCTGCAGCCCCGCGTCAAAGTCACCGGCTACGATTTGCTTCGTCGCTCTGGTCAGCTCATTTACCGGCCTTACGATTAACCGCGATAGAATAACGATAAGCACCAAACTGATGATGAAGGTAAATCCAATCAATATGGCTGCAATGATTCGAACCTCCCCAATCTGCTGCTGCAGATCAGGACGAATAAACAGCGCCGCTCTGCCTTCTTTTGTCTCGATGGGCAAGCCTGCCGTGTTCAATACACTGTTTTTGAAATAGGAAAATAGCTGCAGCCGTTCCTTCTGCTCCTCCATGCCACGATATATAGCCCCATCTATTACGGATTGAATTTGCTGCTCGGTTAGCTTCCCATGCTTAAAGGGCGAGCCATAGGCTTGTCCCTGCATATCCGCACGAACCAAATAAATTTGAAAACCAAGCGCAGCTATATGCTTCAGATAGTCGTTCAGATCCATTTGCGGATTCCGTTCGTATTGGACTTGGATGTTTTTCGCAATATCGATCATTTTTTGCCCATTGCTGCTCTGCTGCTTATTTTGGTAATACAAGCTTGTTAACAACAAGCCCAGAATACCGCTAATCATTGCGACCATAACAAACGTAAATACGATGCGCACATACAGCGATTTCATCCCTCGCGCACCTCCAGCTTATAGCCAAGACCACGAATGGTCGTAATCGTAAAATCATCCTGACTATCCGCGAAGCGCTCTCTCAGACGTTTGATATGGACATCGACAGTACGGCTATCGCCTTTGAAGTCCGCGCTCCAAATAAGCTGAATCAGCTGCTCTCTCGTATAAATGCGTCCCGGATGGCTGGCAAGCTGCGACAGCAGCTCAAATTCCCGGAGCGGCAGTGTAATCAGTTCATCGCCTACTTTTATTTCATAGCCTTTACGATCGATCGATACGCGCCCGAGCCGAATAACCTCGGAGGACACTAAGCGATAACGGCGCAGCAGCGCCTTCATTCGGAACAAGAGCTCCTTCGGGTCGAACGGCTTCGTCAAATAATCATCGGTCCCGGAATCAAACCCTTGCTCCTTGTCCTTCATCTCCGCCTTAGCCGTCAGCATAATAACAGGGATGTCATAATGCTCCCTGATTTCGCGGCATAGCTCAAATCCGTTCATCCCCGGCATCATAATATCGACGACGGCCAGATGCACCTGCTCTCTCTCAAGCAGCCGGGAGGCAGCTTGTCCATTTTCAGCTTCCAGCACGACATAGCCGTCCTTCCCCAGCACGAATCGCAGCAGCTCTCGAATCGAAGGATCATCATCTACAATTAATACATGCATTCTCATTGGATTGCTCCAGTCTAATTAGGGATAAAAGAAACACCGGTAAGCGCAAGCGGTCAAGCTCTCGATACGGGTGCTTCTGTAATGATGTTTATTCGTATTAATCATAATACTTATTTATAAATAAAGGTACTCGCCGCCAATCGTCCCAACGACCGGGTATTCCCGTGCCTCACTAATAGCTTCCCACCAAGCATCTCTCACCGAAAGGCCTCGTAAGTACTCGAAATCCGGCGTAACGACCAAATCCTGAAGGTATGCCGATATGGTGCTGTTTTCCCTCCGCATGCGATTAAGGGCGGCAATAATATCCTGTCCCGATTCGATGCCGATGCCGTGCCCAAAATACAAATTGTCGTCCAGCATTACGACGTTTTCGCCCTGCCACTCCGGCGTTTCCGGATCATGCTCCGGATTTTTGAAATAGAGTACATCGCCGGGATAAGCCTCGTTTTTATTGTAAGTCGTAACTAAGCGCAAATCGCGGTCATACTGCCAGTCCCGCAGAAACAGGTTTTGAAAATACGTATTAAACACCGCTTCGCCAACGGTATCAAGCACCGCCTTATAAAAAATAATGATGATTGCGCCCGCGCATTCGAACCCATACAAATGCCCATTTTCAAAAATATCGTTTATTCCTACAGAAGGCAATACGCCTCCGTTCAGTTGAAAGCCGCCGTTTTCCGTCCGCGTCCAATATCGCTCATTGCATTTTGACCCTGCAAAGGTCGCAAAGTTCGCTCCTCCTGCATATAGCGCTTTAGCCGCCTCTACGATATGCGTTCGCATTTTCAGCTCAAACTCCAATGCATCTTCAGACGGATAGCGATAAACGACCCGACTTCTCTGCTTGGCTTGCAGCATTCTTCTCTCCAGCTCTGACAGCGTAAGCGGATTAAGCGAAAACGTAGGACTACCCGAAACAAGTATCACTGTCGTTCTCCTCCATTTTTTCGATTTTCTATTAGGTTATTGTACGTGTGAAAATCTTTTTTGTGAGGAGTGATTGCGCAAAACCAAAATCTCTTAAAACCTGCCGTCCTATCTATCGATCTTCTTCTGTTCATTGTCTAAGCATGGTATAATTTGTCGGCATCCCCACAATTGCTCAGAAGGAGCCGAACACGATATGGTTTTTACTGTTTTGAAACATTTAATCAGCTATATGCGAGCTTATAAGCCGCTGGCTGCCTTTTTTTTGATTATGCTGTCTCTCGATCTCGCCTTTATATCCCTTGCGCCGCTCAGCTTTAAAGTACTCATCGACAAAGCGATTGTCCCTCAGGATATGAACGCCTTCATCCTTATTCTAATTGTCCTTACCATAAGCGGCGTAATCTGCCTTAGCGCCGGCATCCTTAGCGATTACGCGCTCGCTAAGCTGACTGCGCGAGTCCAAAAGGATTTACGGATGCGTTTGTTCGAGCATATGCAGCAGGTCAATATCGGCTTTTTCCAAAAAACGCGCTCTAGCGAGCTGCTCTCCTATTACTCTGTCGATCTTCCTACTATCGAGCGATCGATGAACGTCCTGTTGACTATCGGCCTGCAATCGTTAACCGTAGTTACGATCAGTACAGCCGTTTTATTTTATTTGCAATGGAGCATGGCGCTTGCCATATTGCTTGGCGCTGCTATTATTTTCGCAGGCCCCTATCTGCTCGGCAGCCGGGCCCAAGCGATCAACGCCAGCCATAAGGAACAGCTGGATCATTTGATCGGTGACGTACAAGAAAATATTAAAGCACAAAAGGTAATCAAAGGATTTAACCTGCAGCAAGCGATGTCGGATAAATTTGCCGACAGGCTGCAGGCGATGTTTCTCATTCATTACCGCAAAAACGTTATAAATGCCCAATTGGAGCGGTTCCCGATGGTTAGCTTGCTGGTCGTCAACCTGTCGATTATTGGATTCGGCTCCTATCTCGCGCTTCGCGGTTACATTACGCTCGGCTCCTTAGTCGCCTTCTTCACCATGTATACCTCCATGGGCAACTCGGTATTTAACCTTACTTTTACAATACCGACCATAACCGATACTTCGGTCAGTATCGACAGAATGAACAGGCTGCTGCATGCATCCAAAGAAGCGACGGGCAGCATGCCTTTGACGAGCCAGCAAAATACACTGCCAGACATTCGCTTCTCAGGTGTATCCTTCCGCTACAACGAGGAGCAGGAGGTGCTGAAAAAAATCGATTTGCATATCGCGCCCGGCACTACTGCAGCATTCGTTGGCTCCAGCGGCTCCGGCAAAAGCACGCTGGTCCAGCTCGTGCTCGGCTTCTATGAGCCTACCATCGGGCATTTGGAAATTAACGGGCACCCTATGAAGGACATTAGCCGAGGCTCGCTGCGAAACCAGCTAGGCGTCGTCTTTCAGGAAAACTTCCTCTTCCGCGGAACGATTCTTGAGAACATCCGCGTCAGCAAGCCGGAAGCAACCAAAGAAGAAGTGATGGAAGCCGCGATGAAAGCAGAAATTCACGATTTTATTATGACGCTCCCAAGCGGCTACGACACCGAGGTGTTGGATGAAGGCTCAAACTTCTCCGGCGGGCAGCGGCAGCGGCTGGCGATCGCACGCGCCATCATCAAAAACCCGCAAATCTTATTGCTGGATGAAGCCACCTCTGCGCTGGACCCGATATCCGAGGCAGCCATTAACCGCACGTTTAAGGAGCTCTCGTACAATCGCACAGTTATTACGGTCACTCATCGTTTGTCCTCCATTACAGGAGCGGATTGTATTTTTGTATTTGATAAAGGAGCGCTCGTAGACAGCGGCACCCACCAGCATATGCTTGCAAGCGGCGGCTATTATAAGGAGCTGTGGGATAAGCAAAATGGGATGCAGGTGTCCAATAGTGGTCAGGAAGCGGATATTGACGAAGAAAGGCTTGCGAAGCTGCCGTTCTTTAAAGGGATCGACACCAGCATACTGCAAGAAATTCGCAGCCTATTTAATACGGAAACAGCCGCCGCAGGCCAGCCTGTTATTGCCGAGGGCGAGCAGGGAGAGAAATTTTATTTGATCGCTCGCGGCCGAGTAGAAGTCTCGCGTCACAACGCTCAGGCTGAGGGCGGCAAGCAGCGCCTCGCTATTTTGGAGGACGGCGACCATTTCGGGGAAATCGCACTCATTAATAACGTCCCCCGTACCGCCGATATAACGGCTATTACGCCTTGTGTCTTCCTTACCCTACAGCGGAAAGGGCTGCATTACATTCTCTCTAAGCACCCCGAAATCAATGAGCGTGTGAGGGAAACATTAAAAGTGCGAAAATAGGAAAGCCATTCGTTTAAAATAAAAAAAGAGAACCGCCGATCCCAGGATCAGCAGTTCTCTTCCTATCTTTATCATATGCTTTAGTTTGGCAGCTTTCCTCCAGAAGTACCGGCACCGCTTGAACTATACGTGTCCGAGTATTCCGTGTTCGTTTTTTCCCATACATCCGCATATTCGGGATGCCGCTTGAATTGCGCTAACGCGTAAGAGCAGGAAGGGATAATTCTTCTGCCTTTCTCCCTTGCCTCTTCGACAACAAAATCCAGCAATTGCCTACCCAAATCCCGACCGCGATATTCTCCATCAACGAACGTATGGTCAATGACCCACGTATTCACGTCAACTAGAGAGTACGTAATCTCTCCAATCATTCCCTTGGCTGTCGTCAAAATATAGCTATTTCCCTGTTTTTGCGCCAAAATTTCCTCTTCCACTGCACCATACATGTCTCGATCTGTGCTCATTGTGCCCGCACCTCCTAGAACGTTGTGGCTCGAGCCCTCTTTCGGCCCAGCCGGCTCACTACTAGTCCTTACCCTTATGCACCAGCGATGAACCGCCTGCCAACAACCATTTTACAGCCCACTAAAATAAGCACGCGCTTCTAGTTATTGATCAAGCTTAAAGTGCTTGACTGAATCCTTGAGATCAACGGCGAGCGAAGATAGCTGTGCGATTGCTGCGGATATTTCCTGCATAGTCGCGCTTTGCTGCTCAGCTGCGGCTGCAACTTCTTCCGTGCCTGCCGCTTGCTCTTGCGTAACGCCTGAAATTTGCTGCATTGCCCCGGATATCGATCCAAAAGAGCCGTCTACCTTATCCAAAGCGTTCAGCATATGATCCGTGTGTGCATAGAAATGCGTGACGCCGCTATGAATGTCTTTAAAGTTATCGTACGTGCCTGTAATCCACGATAAGCCTTGATCAGCCGCCTCGCTGCCTTCTGCAATGCGTTCTATCACTAGCCTGCTGTTGTCTTGGGTGCTGGAGATGAGCTCCGTTACGGATAATGCAGCTTCTGCGGACTGAGCAGCCAATTTTTTCACTTCGCCCGCTACGACTGCAAATCCGCGACCAACTTCTCCTGCACGAGCCGCCTCAATGGAAGCATTTAAAGCTAGCAGATTGGTTTGCGATGAAATGTCCGAGATGATCGTAATAATTTCGCTTATTTCCTTTGAGCGTTCATCAAGCATAGCTGCAGCCTCTTGGGAATGCGCCATTGATTGCTTAATGACATTCATCTGTTGAAGCGTATGCTCAACCAAATTTTGACCTTGCTCCGATTGCTCTTGTACTTGAGCCGCAATACTTTGCATATCCTTCATGCCGCCCGAAACACTTTTGATTTCGGAATCAATGTCGGTAATGGTTGTATTGCTGTGAGTAACACTGACAACAATGTCGTTGATGCCATCGCTCATCCGGTTAGTTGAATCCGCAACCATCGCCGCGCTATTGGTGGACTCACCTGCTGATTGGTGCAAATGATGACTCGTATCCGCGATTAGAGTAGAGGAAGCGATGACCTGTTGAATAAGGCTTTTGAGACTTTGAATCATCGAGTCAAAGGAGCCGGCCAGCTTCCCTATTTCATCACGGCTAGTCACAGATATAGTCGTTTGCAAATCACCCTTAGCGATCTTTTCCGTTGCAAGCATCAATTTACGAAGCGGATTCGTAATAATTCTACTGATCACGACTGCCAAGAGGCTGCCAACAACAAACATGACAATTGTAATAATGAAGGAAGTCCACTTAGCCGAAGAAGCCGTTTCGGGTACGATAGAAGCATCTAAGTCGATCCCTAAAATTCCGTAAGCTTCCCCCTTCTGATTAGCGATTGGGACAAAGATCGATTTATGCGTCCCGTACTCATCCTTATAGATTGGGCTAATGACAAGCTTGTTAGCGCTCATAGCTTCTTTCATCTCGGCAGTAAATGGATAAGGAGTGCCGAAATCATCGGGGACATCAGATAGAATCAAAATACGTTCATTTTCTTGACTCCTCGACAAGATATAAATATTTTCAAGATTATGAGCCACTTTTACGGCTTCGAATTCCTTTTTCACTTTTGTATAGTTGGGATCTTCTACACTAACCAATTCGATATCTGTACCGGGTATAGAAGAGAAGGTTTCTGAAGCAATTTGAATGTCGGTCTTCAGGCGTTCATCGAACTGGTCTACTAAACTGTCTGTGAGGTTCTGATTTGAGACATAACCCGAAAAGGCGAATGCGATACAGGTGATAAGCTGCAGTATAAAAATGCTAGATGCGATTTTTACAGAAAGATGTTCTCTAAACCATGCAAAATTAACGATAGACTTCTTCATGTAGGATACCCCCAGGATGTTTGAGCCGATATTCTGTGTATGTTTCTTGTACTTTTGCCTTTAAATAGCCAACGATTTCTTCAACATGCTCAAGCTGTGTATATGGAGATATGACAAACAATTTTGTAGCGTACAAGGCGAGACGTTTTCCATCAGATGTCGGAACGTAGAGATGCTTCTTTGTATCGCCAAAGAACATCTTCCCTCTCCCTTTGCCGAGAATTTCAAACAGAATTTCATTTAATTGGTTCGTTTGATCCACTTGGTCATAGGATTGGTGCCCGCTTAGCTCGCTACCATAACCGCTTTGTCCGTCGCTATAAATTCGGAAAAGGGTAATAATTCCAGGATTATTCGGATTAACGATGATGGCCTCCGGAATTTCGCGAGCCAATGTTCGGCGGAATGCGATGTTGACCTCGACAAATTGAGCGAGAAGCCGTTGATAACCCTCAATTCCAAAGGCTAGAAGTGCGCTGTATATGCTGATAGAGCTGCCCATCCTTGAGCATTCCAGCGTATAGCTGGTGTGGTATTGCCCATAGCCCCGATGTCCCACATACGGCGTCTCGTCCGGGTCCAGATCCACGAGCTTCAAATCCTCCGCATTTTTAACCAGAAACAAGCTTGTCGAATAGGGCGTCTGCCCAAGCTTTTGAAAATCGAAGCAGAGCGAATCCGCTAAATGCAAATGCCTCATTCGGCTTTGAATCTCTTTTAAGCTGATCAACACCTCATCATGAAAAGAAAGCGGATTTAGCGTAAAATCATATTCGTTAAAAAAGGCAAAAAAACCGCCAAGAGCCGAGTCAGCATGAATATGTGGACGGGAAATACCGAATTCTCTTGCAAGCAGATCAGCCATACCCGTTATCTCTTCAAGGTTATCTATCCCCATTGCATCGGTTGTCCCCGTAGTCGCAACAATAAAGATAGGAATGCCTCCGGATTGAATGACTTTCTCCATTTTTTCCTTTAGATCCGACACATTCATTGAGCTATCTTCGTTCGTTTTCACTTTAATGAGATTGTCGCTGCCTAGACCCGTTGCTTCCATCGATTTATATAGACTGTAGTGTGCCGCTTCGGAGCAAAAGGAGTATAAATGGCTAGGCACTCCGCTCTTGGACGCAGCAGACGAGTATTTGTTGATGGCTAACCGCAATGCAGTAAATATAGCGCCTTGACCGCCCCAAGTCGTATAACCTCCGCTTACTGAAGCGTTATATCCAACAAGCTTAGACATCATGGAGACCACTTTGACCTCGGCTTCAGCACCTGCAGGCCCATATACATCCCAAAGATTGTTGCCGTTTACCATAAAAGCGGCTAGCATGCCAAGTACACCAGGTATACTTGCCATAGGCAAAATATTCGTAAGAAAGTACTTCGTATGATAAGGGTGAGCGTAAAGAAGCTTCAGCAGCTCTTTATTCACGTCTTGAAGCGGCTGTCCCGTACTAGGAATGCGACTTTCGTTCACGATATCACTGTAAAAAGCAGGCCCTCGATCCTTTTGGCCTTTAAGATAGACCGATTCAGGATCTTTTAATTCATCTACACCCGTTACAATTTGGCCCATTAGCTCTAACATCAAATTTCTTTGTTGCAAGTTACCATCATCACTTGGGAAAAGATTGCGAATATCAGATGTATTGATTTTCTCCATTTACTATCCCTCTTTCTCTCTGCTATCTCTATAATCCCCCGTGGAAATATACCTAAGGAAAAATAGCATAAGAAAAATAGGATATCGGCTAATAGTCATAGCTACACCGTTTGCTTTTTTTTGCAACTGGCTGACATTTCTTGATCAGAAGTAGTCCCTATAGCTTTGCGTCGCCACTTTTCAGTGGTTTTGCCTGATATTCGATTTTAGGATTGCATATTAATTCCATAGATAATATTGGCAGATACTGGATGGATTTAGGAACATTCTACTATTCCCCATTTATAAGATCAACACTTTTATCTCAATTTTCATCATAATTCATCAGAAATCGACATATTTAGATGTAGCACTCTCGCGTACCTCGTCATGAGTTGTCGTATGTGCAATAAAAAAACGTTCGGCTAAGAGAAAACCGACCTTTGATTTCTATCAAAAACGACCATGATCAGAGAATGATCATGGTCGTTTTTTAGTTCTTTAACGTTTATGAATCAGCTGGCTTGCGAAGTGTAAATAAACGGATGCCGCCCCATACGATAAAGCAGAGCAGCGCTGCGGGAACAGCAGCCTTCACGCCAAGCAGCTTATAACCGGCAATGGCAGACCATAAAAGCATAGGGAGCAGCAGCAGCCAAAACCGCGATATGACTGCCCCTTTCTTAGCACTGCTAGGCGACCACGGGAATTGTAGAATAAAGTCCTCCGCGAACCACTGCTTCCATTGAATGTGCAGCCACGAGGAGCCAAGCATGGTTAAAGCCGCGACTAGAAACAGTGCAATCGGCCCAGGAACCAGCGTAATGGCCACCGTAGAAGCAGAGATGAAGCTAAGCCAGACTCTTAGATGTGCCATGCAGCGCAAGAAAGCCTTCAGTCGCATTTCGGCCAGCACAGTCCCTGCGTCCGATTTGCGGAACAAGCGCTGGGAATGTCGAAAGAGGAACGGACGCTTCAATCGAACGAGCGGCTTCGATTCAATAACCTGACTCATGAGCATTTCTGTGCTGCGCAGGCGCGTCTCACTCTCCTGCTTCACCTCTGCTTCAAAATGTATAGCTGAATGCCAGCCATAGCGCAGCATAATAAGCAAGGTGACAATTCCGCCGCCAAGAGACAGGCTTAGCAGTCTCGTATCATAAGCCCAAGCCAGCATTGGAATGAGGTAGACGGCAATAAACAGCAGCATGCCTATCAAATCGATTATCCGCTTGCGCCAGCCTCTCAGCCTGCCATTCATCATGTGTGTGCCAATTGCCCATATCATGCCCGCTACGATGGTATACGCATAGGCTAGACCTAGCTGAAGCCCGGCCAATCCTTCAACTTTTAGTAGGAATGGCTGCAATATAAGCATTGGCAGACCAATTGCGACTAATTTCACCACCAATGTATATCCAATTCCGCATCGCTTTAACGTCTGCAGCCACTCCGGCCTCTGCAGCAAGAACAATCGGTCCGCTTCCTCGACAAATAGGCGAACCCGCCCAAAAAATAACAAGATGAGCAGTAGGATCGGATATAGCTTGGACCACGGCAAGCTCATAGCCCAATCCGGCATTTCCTGCAAAACCTCTAAATACAGCCCTCCGGCTATAAACAAGCCTGGCAGAAGCAAATAGAGCCAAACCGTCCAGTCGAGCACACTATTCCAAACGCGGAGCTGCTCTTTCCCGCTCCGCTTTAACCGAATCCAAAAGAGCTGGCGAGGTGTAAGCAATTAATTCAGCCCCCTTAAGTCAATGCGTGAAAGCATTCGAACAATGTCGCATCCTCAGCGCATCCCGCATCCTGCCTTACTTGTCCAAGCGTACCCCGTGCAACGACTGATCCTTTGTTAATAAGGACAAAGCCGGTGCAAATCCGCTCCGCGGTGTCCAGAACATGTGTGGACATGAGCACGCCTGCGCCTCGCTCCCGCTCTCCCTCAAGCAGCTTCAAAAAATCTGTCGTCGCTCTCGGGTCAAGACCGACGAACGGCTCATCCACGATATAAATATCCGGCTCAAGCAGAAATGCAATGATAAGCATCAGCTTTTGCTGCATCCCTTTGGAGAAATGCGTCGGGTAATGATGCCTCTCTTCGGTTAGACGAAATTGCTCCAGCAATTTTTCCGCTTTGACTGCAAACTGCTTCTCCTCTATCCCGAATGCTGAGGCTGCCAAATGAAGATGCTCCCACAGCGTAAAATATTCATAGAACACCGGCTGCTCCGGCACGTAGGCATATCGTTTATTTTGACCGCCAATCACGATTTCTCCTCGCACATGTGCCATTAACCCTAGAATCGTTTTGATCGTCGTGCTTTTGCCCGCTCCGTTAGGGCCAATTAAGCCAACAAGCTCTCCCGGCGCCACCTCCAGCTTAATGCCGCGAATAGCTGGCTTTTCTTCCTCATAGCCTGCCTCCGCAATCGCCACGCGAAGCACGTACTCCTGCTTGCTCATACTGCCCATAAGAAAATAACCGCCTTTCATGACGCACTTTAAAGAACATCTACGAATAGTCTTCCCAGAAAGTTCCATTCATGTCCATGGATTGCAAACAGCCCCGACTCATGAAGAGAAAGGGCTGCTTTTATCCTTATGTAAACCGGCTACTTACAGACATGCATGAAGCTACTTTTGCAATAAGCCTGCTTCAATTAAACCATTACGAATCCCCTGCTCGTCCACATGCGTCGTCACATAATCCGCAAATGGCAGCAGGTCGGGATGGGAATTGCCCATAGCGACTCCGAATCCAACCGTTTCCAGCATCTCTTTATCGTTTAGCCCATCGCCAAATGCGACCGCATCTGCCGCTGTAAGGCCTAGCTTATCCAGCAGCGCCTCGATGCCTTGCGCCTTCGAACCGCCTGCCGGCAGGACATCAATCGCCTGCGGGTGCCAGCGAATGAGCTTTAATTCCGTGTGCAGTCCGTCATATAAATGCTCCTCATGGCTTTCGCAGTGAAGAAACACTTGATAGATGCCATCCGTCTTCCAAAATTCCGGATTGTAGCCCGGCAGATCAACCTTTAACGAATTGACCGATGCAATAATAAAGGGATGATCCTCTTTGTCCGCGAAATAGTTATGCTCGCCTTCAAATACGAGGCCGTGATTATGCTCAGCGGCTGTCTTCACGAGCGCTTCCAGCCGGCTCTTCTCGATTTCGCGTCTATAGAGCGGGGTTCCCTTGTAGACAACGTAACCGCCATTAAGGCAAACGAATGATTCAATTCCTAGCTGTTCAGCGAGCGGTTTAATGAAATATGGCGCTCTGCCCGTAGCGATAACCGGCTCAACACCGCTTTCCTTCAGCTCTGCGATCGCCTTGATCGTATCCGCAGGTATTTCCTTCTGTTCATTGATCAACGTTCCATCGATGTCAAAAAAAACGATTTTATAGCCCATTCTGCTTTCTCTCCTATCCGTAGTCGCAGACGTATTCCGCCTGTCCTTTTTATACAGTATAAAGAATCAAGGCCTTAAAAGGAATCTTCTTGCACCGATGAAAAAAAATGAGGCCGCACCAAGAGGCCATCGCCTCTTGGTACAGCCCCAATATCGTTTTCCGTATGCTTACCAGCCAAAGTCCAATCCTTTGCCTGTCTCGACAAACGTTTTTAGATTGCTTAGAATCATCCACCACTGGCTATCGACTGTTTCCAGCGAGGGATGGTTTTCGGTAAATGCATTATTGATTACAGTCAGCTTAGTTGTTGCCCCAACTTCTTCTAGCGTGAAGCTGATAGTAGACTCCAGCTCCGCGTGATTCGGCCTGTAAGAAGGACCTGGATGCTCTAAAACGGTAAATATTTTACCAGGCTCATATGCTAAAATAGTACCATAGATATGAACGGTCTCATCACCATCAGTTCCTGGGCCAACATATTTATAGGACGACCCTATTTCAAAGGTAGATTCAATAACGCAGCCAAAAAACGTTTGGCGAGTTCCTTCCGGCGATACAAGAGCATCCCAAACCTTCTCGGGCGACGCCCCGATATAAAACTCATATTCAAACTCCATGTGACACACTCCTTCTCTGAATCAATATAGGGCTGCATTGTACTCTATTAACGCTTTCCATTCGTAGTATATCGCTATTCATATAGCTAGTATTGTAAAAACGCGACAAAACGACCAATTGGAGTGATTCAAGGATGAATACAACGGATAAAACGCGCAGCATGGGCATTTTGCAGATGAACGAGGGCGAGAAGAAATTCCAGCTTTCCCGATATGCTCCCTCTGAGCCCCTAAGCCATTTCATTAAGCACTACTGGACCGTGAGCTGGAACTTGGAGGGTGAGCCTCCCTATTTGCAGGATGTCGTCCCGCATCCTTGCGTCAATATGGTTATGGAGAATGATAGAAGCGGCATCTATGGCGTCTCCAGCCGCGTGTATACGAAGAGATTGGAAGGAACGGGACAAGTATTCGGCGTAAAATTTTTGCCCGGCGGCTTCTATCCTTTTATTCATTCGCCGCTCTCCAAGCTTACGGATCAGGCCTTGTCGGTTGAAGCTGTATTTGGCACCGAAGCTCTCAGGTACGAGCAGCAGCTTCATTCCACGGCCGATATAACCAGTAAAATCGCGCATACGGAAGCCCTTTTTCTACAGTCGCTTCCAAGACAGAGCGATGCGATTACGCTTATCAATCTAATCATTTCACGCATCCAAGAGGATCGCGAGTTGACCAAGGTGGAGCAAATATGTGTATTATTCGATATAAACAAAAGGAAGCTCCAGCGCTTATTTAACCAATATGTCGGGATAAGCCCGAAGTGGGTCATCAAGCTGTACCGTCTTCAAAACGCGGCTGAGGCCATAGATACTGGAAGACATCCCGACCTGCTTAAGCTGTCTGCGGAACTCGGATATTACGATCAATCCCATTTCATTAAGGAATTTAAATCCATGATCGGCAAAACGCCGGATATGTATGCCAAACCGGCAGCCTTATAGCTATCAAGCGCTTGACGGCGCCCCGAAGCATCCTGTATATTGATAGAAATCAATGAAATGTACGGCTTACGATGGAAGCACCCGTAAGAGATGGCGCATGGCGCCTATCTTGCAGGTGCTTTTTTTGCGTTGTTTGCCAAAATCAAAGGAGGCTTCACATTATGCGTTTTGTCTCAAGGTTTGCCGCATTATCAATTGCCCTCATGCTCCTGCTTGCGCTCGTAAATCCAGCAATGCTTGCAGCCGCTTCGTTCGAGTTTGGCGTTACCGTCAAAACCGCCTTTGACAAAATGAAAGGAGCTGCGGATAAACCGACCGCAGCCAAGCTAACTTCGCAATATGCCGAATTGCAAGCCAAACAGCGGCTGACCATCGATTGGGACGCAAGGATATGCAAGCTGCATTACCAGAATGAAGAGGCTATACTCGCAACACGCAAGCGAATAAAAGAAGTAAATGCGGACAAGCTGCTAAAGCTTGAAGCCGCCGTCACACAGGTCAAAAAGAAATACGAGCCTTTGTTTAGACTCTATGATTCATTAAATCAGCAGCTAAGCATCGCTAAATCGTTTAAGGACAAGACCATTGTCAATGTGCTCAAGCCTCAGGTCGAAACGACCAAAGCTGCCGTTTCGCTTGCCAAGCTGGATATACGCAGCAAGGAAGCGGCGCTCAGAAGCGAGAAAGCAAACACGGCTAACACGATCAAAAAGCTTCGAGATTTGCTGAGCGGCATCGACCCGATCAAAGTAAAGATCAAAGCTGCAAAAAGCTCCGTTAGCCGTATAAAAAAACAGTTTGCTACTGAGGCATCCGTATTAAACCAAGTCATCAAAAAAGGAGATGCCGCAGCGACAGTAAGCTCCTTTATAAGAATGCTCGCCTATATGCAGCAGATTAACGATCTCAAGCAAAATACCTACGCATATGAGCAGCAGAAGATGGCTATCCTTGCAAAGGTCGATGCGCAAATCGCCGACCCATCGTAATGAAGCGCAGCAGAAAGCGCGTCTCGGCAACCGAAACGCGCTTCTGCATAATCTGATGTATTAAACACACGGGAACCAAACTTCGACCGTCGTCCCTACCTCAAGCTCGCTTGAGATGACTAAGCGACCGTTATGCGAGGAAACGATTTTGTCCACGATCATCATGCCTAGACCGTTCCCGTCGCGCCTTGTCGTATGAAAGGGCTGTCCAATACGCTGCAGCACTTCATCCGTCATGCCGACGCCGTTATCGGCAAATCGCATCCGTTGAAAGCCCTCGACCTCATCCAGCTGAATGCGAATCTCCCCACCGAAGGGCAGAGCTTCCATCGCATTTTTCAAAATATTCAAAATGACCTGCTTTACTTGATCCCGGTCGCATCGAATCGTCTTCCGCTCCTGAGTGTCACAATGGATTTGAATGCCGTTCATTTCGAGCTGCATTTCAAACACCGACAGCACCTCTTGCAATAGGATAGAGCATTGCTCGTCTTTGTACTGTATCGCCTGCGGTCTTCCTAATATTAAAAACTCGCCGACGATGGCGTTCATGCGCTCCAGCTCAGACATCATCAGATTGTAATAATGAGGATTAGTCGTTTTACTGGACAATTGCAGCATTCCCTTAACCGTCGTCATGGGATTGCGAATTTCATGCGCGATGCTGACTGCAATCTGGCCTGCAAATACTAGCTTCTCCGTATTGCGCAGCAGCTCCTCTGTTGTCTTCATCTCCGTAATATCCCGTAGACTGCCAACCACTCGTGTAAGCTGATGCTCATTATCATAGATCGGCACCACATCGAGCATGTAATAGCGCTGTAAATTTCCGACCTGCAACGCAACCTCTATTCCTACGCATGGCTCCCTGCTGCTAATCACCTGTTCAAAATAGGGAGCAATCCTGCTCCTTTCAAATACGCTTGTTCCTAAGCAGCTGTCTTTCCAGTCCTTATCTTTGCCCAGTATGGCAGCTCCGATATCATTCGTGTCTATAATCGTTCCGAGCGCATCTGTAATGACCACGCCATAATAGTTGGTTTTCAGAAGAACCTGATTCAAAATTTGAAGCTGGGTATTATTTCTTCTGAGCAGCAGCTCTCGCTCAATGGAGTCGACGATCGTGCATAAAAGAGCAAGCAGATGAGGGTGGTTGAATTGTATACCGGTCATCAAGGAGAGGGTTGCGAGCAGTTGTCCGTTATCTTTGTTGTAGATGGGTGTCGTATAACAGGCCAGCTGGTGAAGCGCCTTATGGAAATGATCCTCGCCAATGAGCTGAATAGGCCCATTGCTGCGTATGCATAAATCGACCGCATTCGTACCGATCTCTTCCGAGAATCGCAATCCCTCGACAATACCTAACTGACGCACCGTAGCGATAATGGAGGAATCCCCTTTAAATTCAAGAATATAGCCCTCATGATCTGAAATCGCGATAAAGAAAGGGTCTCCTGCTACAGAGGACAGAAATTTGTCTACAAAAAAACCGATAACCTCAATAGCTTCTCGATTTTGGCTTCGCTTCGCTTCCAGCTCCGCACCAGAACAGCATTCTGTATAGACGGGAAGATAATCTGGACTTAGGCCTTGCTTTACGCATTGTTTATGCGACTCTATAATTCTATCGTTATTTAACATATTGTTATACCAATTAACCTTTCCAGGAGGGCTTGCTTCCATTTAGTTGGACATTACCCAATATTCTAGCTAAACCGTTCACAATCCTTCCCAATTTTATTAAAAATCGTTTATAATTAACGGGATTCTCCAAAGATAAAAAAAAATTCAACATAAGAAACGGGCACATCTATAATATTTGTATAACAAAAAGCGACACCACTTTGGCTTTATGCCATAGTAGTATCGCTTTTTGTTGCTGCTGCAATTATCCTTGAGGCTGAAGCGTAATCTTTATATCATCCAGATATAAGGTAGTGAGACCCTCATAGCCGGAGTCGCTTCCCACAATAACGAAAAGCTCACCCTTCTCATTTGCAGTAAGCGACGCAGCATATTGCATGGCAACCGGCTGAAAGCATTTTAGTTCATCATTTGGCTGCACCATGTTGCCGACGATTTTCATATCCGCGCCTTCTGTTTTTTGATTCCCTTTATCCAGGTTCATACGGTAGTGGGGATGACCCTCCGCATCCGACTCGACCGCTTGCGGCTCCTTGTTCACGAAGCCCGCTTTAATGCTTACTGCTTCACCAGGCGCGCCGCCAACACCCATCATGCCGCCCGCTTGATCGGTATAAAGCTGGAAGGAAAGCGATGCTTGGTAAGTAGAGCCTGGCTTCAATCCTTCGATTTTCTTCGTAACGTACATAAACAAGTCGTCGCTCCGATTCATTCCAGTAAGCTTTAAACCGTAATTGGTTTTGTTATTAGCCGTTGGCAGCAGCTCTCTACCGTATTTTAGCTCGTAAATGGCAGGATCGTAATCGACGGGCAAGTCAGCGAAGGCTCCCTTCCAGCCCTCCTCGCTTTGGTTAAAAGCATAATGATAGGATAGCGCAGCTTCGCTTGTTTGAATTGTGATTTTTTTGTGCTTCCCATCCCAACTCGTTTTTGCTCCAAGCAATTGCGCCACGCTTTTGGCCGGGATGAAGGCAATGCCCTTTACTACCGCAACTTTGGCAGGAAGCTTTACATTTTTGGTAAACGTGCCGATTACCTCATCGCTGTTTTGCTTCAGGTGTACGGTAAGCCCATCGCGAGACAAGGTTATTTCTTTTGCTTTCCCATCCCATTCGAGCTTAGCTTGCAGACCCTCCGCCAATGCTCTTACCGGTACCATCGTAATCCCGTTAACCACATAAGGCGCTGCGGAGAGCGTATGCTCTCCGCGGTAATCGATAGCTTTGTTGCTGCCTATTTGAAATTGAAGAGGTATGGACGGTTTAGCTGAAGCGCTATAAGAAATCTCTCCAGGTGCTATCGCACTTAGAAGTACGGCTGTCGTAAGTGAAGCAACTACAATGTTTCTGCTTAGCAATGATTGAATAGCCATTTGTCTACCATCCTTTGTTGTTAGTTGTTTTTATGCGTACCCTACTAACGTGACAAGGATGATATATGTTGCGGAGCCTATCCATCTAACTGCTCTAACAAATAATGGTTTAAGCCTCCAAGCTTTGCTTAAGGTCTTCAATCAGATCCTCGCTATCCTCAATGCCCACCGATATGCGGATCAAACCGTCGGTAATGCCTAGCTGCTCCCGCCGCTCACGGGGGATCGAGGCATGCGTCATTTTGGCAGGCACAGATATGAGGCTCTCTACCGCCCCCAGGCTTTCGGCAAGCGTAAAATATTTCAGCTTACGGATAACCTCGGATGCTTGCTCAGCACTGCCTACGTCAAAGGATATGATGCCGCCGAACCCGCGTGCCTGCCGCCCTGCCAGCTCATGCTGCGGATGACTCGGCAGTCCAGGGTAGTAAATGCTCTTAATGGAATCAAGTCCCGACAAATAGGAGACGATTGCCTGTGCATTTTCCTCATGAGCTTCCATCCGGAGGCCCAGCGTCTTTAAACCGCGCATAAGCAGCCACGAATCCTGGGGACCAAGCACGCCGCCCGTTGCATTTTGCACAAAATGAAGCTCCTCGCCCAGCTTATCGCTATTCACGACAGCTAGACCAGCCACTACATCGCTATGCCCTCCAATGTACTTTGTTGCCGAATGCAGCACAATATCCGCCCCGAGCGCAATCGGCGTCTGCCAATAAGGTGTGCTGAACGTATTATCGACGACAAACAGCAAATGGTTGGCCTTAGCAAAATCGGCTGCTTTTGCAAGGTCTGTCACTTTAAGCAGCGGATTCGTTGGCGTCTCCACGAACAGCGCCTTCGTATTCGGACGAATCGCTTCTTCGATTTCCTCCAGCCTCGTCGTATCCACGAAGGTCGCTTCCATGCCTAGCCGGCTGAGCACCTTCGTGACGATCCGATAAGTTCCCCCGTACACATCATCGGTCAAAATAATATGGTCACCCGCGCTCAGCAGCGAGAAAACGGCGTTGATCGCCGCCATTCCTGAGCTGAACGCAAAGCCCCTTGCACCTTCCTCCAAATCGGCAATATACTGCTCGAGTGCGTGGCGCGTCGGATTGCCGGTGCGCGAATATTCATAGCCCTTATGAACGCCAATATCATCCTGCTTATAGGTGCTCACTTGGTAGATCGGAACGCTAACCGCACCCGTATGCGGATCAAAAGGATTGCCTCCATGAATAAGCTTCGTTTTCCGCTTCAGCTTAAGCACCTCCATAAATCTGTTTGCTTAAATACCGTTCGCTGCTATCTGGGAAAATGGTAACGATTCGACTGCCTGGCGCGGCGACCTCTGCCTCAAGCAATGCGGCATGCAGCGCGGCGCCCGACGAGCTGCCGACAAGCAGACCTTCAAGCTCCGCCAGCTCCTTCACCCTTGCGAAGGCATGGTCATCCTTAATCGTATGAATCGCATCAAAATACGAGCTGTCCATGAACGGGGCCATCTTCTCGACGCCGATTCCCTCCGTTCTGTGCGGGCCTGGCGCTCCGCCGCCAAGGATCGAGCCCTCCGGCTCCACGATAACCGTCTTCACATGAAGGCTCTGCTCTTTTAAATAACGGGCAGTTCCCATGAACGTTCCGCCTGAGCCTGCTCCGGCGACAAAAACGTCGATCTCCCCATTCAACTCCTGCCATAGCTCAGGGGCGAGCGTTTTATAATAGGTTTCCGGGTTAGCCGGATTCGAGAACTGCCTCGGCGAATAGGCGCCTGGAATTTCATTTACCAGCTCCTCCGCCTTCTGAATCGCGCCTACTATGCCAAGCTCCGTCGGCGTATTTACGATATGCGCGCCAAGCGCCCTCATCAGCTGCTGCTTCTCGATGCTGAACTTGTCTGGCACAACAAAGATCGTGGACACGCCGCGTCCGATTGCTGCCAGAGCGAGCCCTATGCCTGTATTGCCTGCCGTTGCTTCTATGACCGTGCCCCCAGGCTGCAATTGCCCGTTTGCGAATGCCTCATTCAACAATTGGATGCCAAGACGATCCTTGACGCTTCCCCCCGGATTTAAGCACTCAAGCTTCGCATAAAGGCGTACGCCGTTTGGAAGCAAGTACCCCTTAAGCTCAACCAGAGGCGTGTTGCCGATAAGCTCGTGGACATTTTGATACAGTGCCATCCGCAGTCCCTCCCGCGATATCCCATTTCCTCTTCCGCTCATCCGTTGATTGGTCTATATCTTAGGTCTATACCTTAGGTCTATACCCTTCATCATATGAAACGGCTTCCCTTTGTGTTATGCCCTGCAAACCTTCTTTAAACAGCTCAGCCGCAGCACTACCATGCCTTTTCTTAAGGTTGAGCCATAAATAGTTCTATCGCTTAATACAACTTTTCAATAATAGCTTACTATTCCTATGTGCTATACTCCCTTTATGCTTCAGAGCCATTCGGTTTTTCTTCAAAAAATAGGAGGTGAGCGGTTGTCAGCGGGACTAACCGAGAAATTAAACAAGCCCCTTTCTGTAAAGCAGTCATTTTGGCCTGCACTAGCGACCCTCTTTTTCGGCTCATTCGTCGGCATGTATCATGTCGTTTCGCTTAATGTATCGTTGCCCGGCTTCATTGACATTTTTCAAACGGATTTAGGAAAGGTGCAGTGGATTGTGACGGGGTTCTCGCTCGCCTGCGGGGTTATTGCGCCTGTCAGCGGCTACGCCGGGGACCGGTTTGGGGGAAAGCATGTTTTTCTATTTTGCCTATCCGGCATTACGATTACGTCTGTGCTATGCGCCCTTTCATGGAATATCTACGCGCTAATTGCGTTTCGAATATTGCAGGGCATCTTCTGCGGGCTTATTCAGCCTGTATCGCTAGCTATGATATATCGAACCGTTCCGACCGAGAAGCAGCCTATCGCGGTAAGTATCTGGTCGTTCTCCACCATCCTTGGAACGGCGCTTGCTCCGTCGGTGAGCGGCTGGCTGCAGGACTATGACTGGCACCTCATCTTCCTTGTAACCGTGCCTATTGGCATTGTGGCGATTATGATCGGCATTCGGATTCTCCCTTCCAATCCGGTCAATAAGGAAACCAGGCTGGATCGCGTCGGCCTTGCGCTTGCAGCACTTGGCAGCCTATCGCTATTGCTGCTCTTCGGCAATATCTACACTTGGGGCTGGCAGTCGGCTGCGTTCTGGATATGCCTAGTTGTAGGTGCCGGAAGCGCGGTGTGGTTCGTTATACACCAGCTTCGCACGCCAGCGCCCTTGCTGCAGCTTCGCTTGTTTCGCAACAAAACGTTTACGGTAAGCTTAATTATCTCGCTCATCCTGTCGGTTGCATTATATTCGGGCATCTACTTTGTCCCGCTTTATTTGGCAGAGATTCATGCGCTCAGCTCATTCCATATCGGGCTCCTGTTCCTGCCAGGGGCGGCTTGCTTGACCTGCGCTACCTTCTTCTCCGGCCGCTATTACCATAAATTCGGTCCCGCTTTGCTTGTGATCGTCGGCAGCGCCATTCTCATAATGACAACGTATATGTTCAGCCGTCTCCAGCTCAGCACGAGCTTGCTTACGATCATGCTTATCATCGCGATCCGCAACACCGGAACTGGGCTGGCGCTGACGCCTGTAACCAACGCCGGCATGATGGCCGTCCCGAAGGAGCTGTCCGGCCATGCATCAGCGCTCATTAATTGGCTAAGGCAGGTTTTTAGCGCGATGGCGCTCGGCTTATTCACCTCGTTGTTCTATGCCCGGCTCGCTGTTCATCAAGCCCGCTCCTCGGACAGTGAGCCGAGCGGCCTGCAAGCCTATACGATGAGCATCAATGACGCCTTTCTCTTATCGGCTGTCATTCTTGTAGCGGCGCTGCCGCTAGCCCTGCTGCTTCGCAAACGGCGGCTTGCGCGCAGCAAGCAGAACTAGCAGCCAAATCCAAATAGGACTGTTTTGACGGATAGATGAGCTCTACCCGCGTCAAAACAGTCCTATATAGAAGTCGGTGCCGGGCTTAATGCTTGCGCAGCTTCTTCGATATCCGGTTGCCTAACGATTGCATCAGCTGCACCAGCAGGATAAGGATAATAACGCATACGTACATCACATCGGGCTCCCAGCGCTGATATCCGTAACGGATCGCCACGTCGCCCAAGCCGCCAGCACCCATCACCCCGGCCATCGCCGTTGCTCCGATTAGACCAATTGTAGCAATGGTGAGACCCAATACGATGCCCGGCCTCGCCTCCTTCAAAATAACCTTCCAAATGATTTGCCGCCGCGACGCGCCCATCGCTTGAAAAGCTTCGATTACGCCGGGATTCACCTCCAGCAAAGCCGATTCAATAAGTCTTGCAATATAGGGCGCGGTGTAGAAAACTAGCGGAACGATAGCCCCCTTCACCCCGATTGTTGTATGTACAAGCCATTTCGTAATCGGAATGATCGCAATCAATATAATGATAAAGGGGACAGAACGAACGATGTTTATAGATGTATTCAACAAATGATAAAGTGTTTTGTTCGCATAAATATGATTCGGCCGCAGCACGACAAGGCACACGCCGAGAAATAAGCCGATGATCGTCGAGAAGAATAAGGAATAGCCGACCATCGCCGCCGTCTCGCCTAATGCCTCCGTGTAGAGATCCCCGTTATCAATAAGACTGTCTAGGAAGCTATTCAACATGTTCGATTACCTCCACCTGCATGCCATTTTGGGCCATATACGCAATGCCTTCCTGCACGATGGGCAGGTCACCAGGCAAGCTAATGATGAGACAGCCAAACACGGTGTCTTTGATTTTTGTAATATTGCCATACAAAATACTCGGCCGGAGCTGAAAACGCATCGTCAAATCCGCTAGAATCGGCTCGCTCACCGTTTCTCCAACGAATGAGATGCGCAGCAGCTGTCCTTTTTCGGCATGGATTGAGACTATCGGCAGAAGCTCCTGCGGCAAATCAACATCAAATACGCTCTTCGTAAACTTTTTGGTCGTATCCGTCTTCGGGCTTGTGAACAGCTCCAGAACGGTGCCCTGCTCCACGATTACCCCGTCCTCCATCACGGCCACTCGGTCGCAAATTTTCTTCACGACATACATCTCATGGGTAATGAGCACGATCGTGATGCCGTAGGCACGTTGGATATCCTGCAGCAGATTCAGTATCGAATCGGTCGTTTGCGGATCAAGCGCCGATGTAGCCTCATCGCACAACAAAATTTCCGGCTCATTGGCAAGCGCTCTTGCAATCGCAACGCGCTGCTTCTGGCCTCCCGACAATTGGGCGGGGTACGCCCCTTTCTTATCCTCCAGCCCAACGAGCGACAGCAGCTCGGTTACCCTCGTTTCGATTTGCTTCTTCGGCGTGCCTGCGAGGACGAGCGGCGCGGCTATATTTTGATAGACCGTGCTCGACATCAGTAAATTGAAATTTTGAAAAATCATGCCGATCTTGCGCCGCATCATCCGCAGCTGCTGCTCATTCAGTCTCGCCAGCTCCGTGCCATTCACGCGAACAATGCCCGTAGAAGGCCGCTCCAAATAGTTGATGCAGCGCAGAAGCGAGCTTTTGCCTGCTCCGCTGTAGCCGATTATGCCGAATATCTCGCCTTTGCGAATATGAAGATTGGCATCCTTCACCGCGTGGACGGCTTGACTGCCTTGCTGATACGATTTGCTTACCTTCTCGATCCAGATCACGGTATGAACGCTCCCCTTTGCTAAAATGTTAAAAAAGGTCCCTTCACTTAAGAAGAGACCTGACCCTTTACCTAACTACCAAGAGGCAACGATATAAGTGCCGTATTTTTCTTCTACAAATTTTTTAACCTGATCGGAGTGGTACGCCTTAATGAGCCTTTGGAATATGGGTTTATCCTTGTCCTCGGTTCGTACCGCAATAATATTGACCCACGGAGAATCCTTGGGCTCGATAAAGATCGCATCCTTTGTTGGGACAAAGCCCGCTTCCACCGCGTAATTCGTGTTAATAACCGCTGCCGTCAAGTCGCCCAGTGCCTTCGGAATAAACGCCGCATCCAGCTCCTCGAATTTCAGGTTCAGCTTATTCTCAGCGATGTCGCGTACGGTCGCTTTAATGCCGACGCCTTCCTTCAGCTTAATTAGGCCGGCATTTTCGAATAGGATTAGCGCCCTAGCGCCATTCGTTGGATCATTCGGCAAGCCGATGACGTCGCCCTCTTTGATCTCCGACACCGCTTTGATTTTCTCGGAATAGAAACCGATCGGAAAATTTAGCGTGTTGGCGATTTTCACGATATCAAGGTTGTTATCCTTCTTGAATTGATCCAGATAAGGCTCATGCTGGAACGCATTGGCATCTAGCTCGCCCTCTGCCAGCACTTTATTAGGCTGTACGTAGTCATTAAATACAACGAGCTCGATATCAAGGTTATCCTTCGCAGCAACCTCCTTCACCTGCGCCCAGATCTCTTCCTCGACGCCTGCCGATATGCCTACTTTAAGCTTTGCCTTTTCTCCATCTCCTTCGCCGTCTGCCCCATCTGAGTCCGACTTGTTGCTGCAAGCTGCAAGTGCAAACGTTAACGCCAGCGTCAGCACGATGAATACCATTTTTTTCTTCATTTCAAACTCCCCCTGTTTCATAATGTTCAAGCTCATTAAGCGTCCAGACAAACAAAAAAGCTCTTATTAAACAGAAGCAGGGCCGCACGGCCTTTCTGTCAAATAAGAGCTTTTAGTCGTCTAATCAGCTCAATTTCATATTATTCCGATATAGTTACTATAGATTAAATTGAAGGTTTCTGTCAACGATTTATTTATCATTTAGATGCTAACGTTTCCAATTTTGGGTAAATCGTAGTTGCGCCAGCTAGCCTATTGTTATTAAAGGAATGCTGCATCCTTGGGAGTCTGCTTACTCCCGCCCATGTTGTTGAACAGGAATAACAGGAAATGAAAATCGGCGTTCCTATTCGATCCCTATTTACCAAGCCAACGCCAGGAAAACACTTTCGCATAAGCGAAAATCTCAAAACCATTTATGTATGAACGGAATTAGCAGGAAAATCTCCCTATAAATTTTCAATATGGAGACAAATAGATTGTTTAGCTGGAAAATTGGACTTCCGTCAAGAATGTGGACACAAATTATCCTGCTTTTCTCTTATTGAATTGTGCAGCAAAGCGAACCGGTGACAAATAGCCCAGTGCACTGTGAATTCGCTTGCGATTGTAGAAGAATTCAATGTATCTGTAAATCTCGTT
>NZ_JABBYG020000010.1 GCF_012935325.2 Paenibacillus sp. PL91 | reverse complement strand
TCTAGACCTATTTCTGTGAATCGAGCTAGTTTGACGAGAATAGATCTAGTTTCTAGATCTATTTCCGCTGGCGGAGCGCCCATGAGCTCAGTTCGCGGGTTACGCGCATGCGATAGGTCTAGTTTCTAGACCTATTCCGCTAAATCTAGCTAGTTTGACGAGAATAGATCTAGTTTCTAGATCTATTTCCGCTAGCGGAGCACCTTTCTGCCCAATTCTCGGGGGCATGCAATAAAAAAAAGCTGTCTCAAAAGGTTAGATAACCTTTTGAGACAGCCCCTCCGCTATTTACTGCAACGCTTCTTCGCTATCCGCCCAAGAATGCAGAGGCCGCCAATTCAGCACATCCTGCGCCAAATGGTTGCTGACCGCTGCAGCGCGGCCTTCGAAGACCGTGCGGCGATCCGTAACCTCCGGGTAAAAATGATTCAGCAACCGCTCCGTCTCCCAATCGCTCAGCGTATCGCTGCTCGTAATGTTGAGGCAGATTGCCCCGCGATCCTCAACCTGAAGCGACGCGATGCATGCGCTGACGGCATCCCTTATATCGATATAGCTCCACAAAATATGCTTAAAAACCTCCGGCTTATGAACAGCGAGATGCTTATAATCCTCAGGCTTCGTAATCATCGAGAAGCGGAGTGAAATAACCTGCATGCCGTTTCTTCGATCGAACATCGCTGCCGTCAGCTCGTTAACGATTTTCGATAGGCCGTAGCACTCCTGCGGCTGCTGCGGATGATCCTCGTCAAGCGGCAAATAGTCCGGCGCGAACGGAGTAGGCGCCCATGCGAAGCCATAGGACGATTCGCTCGAGCCCATCACGACCTTCCGAATGCCGAGAATGGAGGCCGCTTCCAAAATATGATAGCCCGCTGCTGTATTGTTAGCGAAAATATAAGGATAGGTATGCCCAAGCGGAGCAGGAATAGCCGCCAAATGGACGATCGCATCCGCACCGTGAAGCGCAGACACGACCTGCCCGAAAT
Source organism: Paenibacillus sp. PL91 (assembly GCF_012935325.2). Classification (GTDB taxonomy): domain Bacteria; phylum Bacillota; class Bacilli; order Paenibacillales; family Paenibacillaceae; genus Pristimantibacillus. Next base: position 270,146 of record NZ_JABBYG020000010.1, on the reverse strand, counting down.
CGTTCAAATCCACTTTAATTTGTTTGCAGCGAAGCTCACTGGATCTCTGAGCATCTAAGGAAACGACTTCATAGCCTTGCTTCTGAAGCTCCTTAACAAGCTGCGACCCCAGCTTGCCGCTCCCGCCGGTGACAGCGATCGTTTTCATGATGAGTTGCACCTCCGATATTTCATTTTTTATGGACGCACAAGCGTTCCGTCCGCTTTGCGGTCCAGATGATAAGGATTATGATAGGCAGACCGATTCCAATCCTCGCCAACGAGCAATTGCGCCTTCAATTCATCAAGCTCGATTCCGAGGCCTGGCTTATTCGAGGGGTAAAGATAGCCGCCTTTTCTAACGATATGTCCCTCAAAAGCATCCAGCTCCTCCGCCCGAAAATGATTGATCTCCTGGATGCCAAAATTCCAAATCGCCATATCCAAATGCACGGCTGCCGCCTGATTGACCGGATCATTCTCCCCGCCCTCCTGCCAGGCGGTCCGTACGCCAAAGGCTTCGCATAACGCCGCGATTTTGCGGCATGCGCTTATGCCGCCAGCCTTGGATACGCGAACGCGAATGAAATCGATCAGCCGCTCCTTCACGAGCTCCGTCCACTCCTGCGGATTGACGAACAGCTCGCCGACCGCTTGAGGCGTCGCGCTCTGCTGGCGCAGCTGGCGGTACCAGCCGATCTGCTCGGGTGCCAGCGCATCCTCAAGAAAAAACAAACCGTATGGCTCCACTCGCTTAGCGAGCTGTATTGCGTTAATCGGCGAGAGATGCTCATGCACATCATGCGTGAACTGGATGCCCATGCCAAACGCTACCCGCAGCTGCTCGAACATGCTCGGAATCGCATTCAAGTACGCCTGCTCGTCAAACACGGGACCCTTCGTCCATGCTCGCTCGGGCAGATTAGCTTTGTCGCCGTTAATGAAGCCGCCCCCGCCATATCCGCCCATTTGGACGCGAATGACCGTATAGCCTTCTTCCATGTACCGCTGCACGTCCTCCTTCAATTCCTCGATATCCGATCCGCCCGCATGTCCGTAGCAAGGGACAGCCGCCCGGCTTGCCCCGCCCAGCAATTGATAGATCGGCAAGCCCGCTTCCTTGCCTTTAATATCCCATAATGCCATATCGATGCCGCCAATCGCGGTATGCAAAATCGCTCCATTCCTCCAGTAGCCGCTCATATACATCGTCTGCCAAAGATCCTCTATATTCGCGGCATCCTTGCCGATCAGCAGCGGCGCGAGCAATTGCTCAATCACCTGCACGACGGCCTCCGGATTATAGATATCCGAGGCGGAGCCGATACCATATAAACCGTCTTGGTCTGTCTGAACCTTCACGATCGTCCATGTGCCGTTTTTTCGCGTGCGAATGCAGCTAATCCCCGTAATTTTCGCCATGCTCTCACCATCCCTTTTTTTGATCAAGTTTAGTGTAAGCTAGTCGCAGCCTGTTCCAAATGAGGCATCTTTAAACTTTCTGTCCTATTATTGGCCTATTTCTCGTTAATGCCGCAGCATGCGGAAGTTCGCATCGGAAAATAGCAAAAAGGCCTCTGCTGCATGCTGCAAGAGAAGCCGTGCCCTATGCCGTCGTTCGATACGGATATCCGGAATTATCGCATATTTAGAAATCCTGTATTCTCAATCACCGCATCCACTTGAAGCTCCAGCTTAAGTTCGGGATAATATTGCGTCCGCCAATTTTTCAGCTTTGCTCTTGGTATTTTATTTCGGAAATATTGGCCCGTTCCCAAAATATCCGCTCCACTCGCCTTAAGCTTCGCAAACATCTGTTCGAACCGCTGCGTCAGCATGCCTTCAAGCTCCTGCTTGATCGTCTCGCTTGTAGGATTTCCATTCGTCTCCAAAATAACGACCTTTAATTTGATTTTGCTTTTCAAAATCGGCTTATCGTTACTCATCAAGCTTTTATTCGTCATCGAATTGCTGACGATTAGCACGCTAGCATGGCTGCTGACTTCAATTTTCCCTTGCGTGCTTTCGCCACTGAAGGCGTTGAACAATAACGTATCATCCGAGCTGATTTGCGCGACCATTTTCCCATTTTTGATTACCGCTGAGCCCACATGCTGAACGACAGTGCTTGTCCCTGACCGAATAATCGGAACCGCTACATCACGTGTGTAGGAATGAATGCTTCGGTATACCTCCCACACCCGAGTTAGCGCAATTTGTGGATTCCAACCTGCATTTTTCTCGAAAAAATCATAGAGCGCTGTCCCTTCAGGCTCCATTTTTTTCTTCGCAATGGCAAAAAATTGAGCCATGTCTTCATCGCATATCGCGATAAGCGACTTGGAAGATACGTCCCGCCCTCTCATAAAATCTGCTATGATGTCATCCATGCCCTCCTGCGCGTATTTCTTATCCACCAGAATCACCTTCACGTGAAGCAAATCCACATGATCCTCCAGATTCGCACTGATTTTATCCACGGCATGATTAATCGTTTTCCCTGATCCGGATACAATTTTAATTTTTGTCGTATTCCTGCTTGGTTCAGGAATTTGCAGATAGATGTAGTATTCGTTATTTTTTTTCGTTATGCCCATTACAACCGGCAAAACCCGGTGGTTGATATCTCGATTATCCCAGCATCCGCTTAGGGAGAGAGCGAGGCTGATGGCGATTAGCGATTTAAACACTCTCATCTTTATACATCCTTCTGGAACGAAGCCCTATAAATAAAATGGAGAAAGGAATCGCAAATAATACAAAAAATCGGAAAATCGTATTCCACATCACAACCGCCTGGATGACCTCCCAATTAGAAATCAGCAAGCAGCAACCATAAATGATTCCAGCTACTGCAATGACAAAATAATTTAGTTTTACTTTCGGCACGGCACGGTTTAAAATTCGGCTGGCTTCCCATAGCAGCAACGAAATAAACAACATCGTGAATGTAATGAGGCTCAGCAGCAAAAATATCGTCACCCTGTCAAACATCAACCAATTAATATGGATGGTACTGACAAGCATAACGAAAGGAAATTTAAAGGTAGAGGCGGTAGCCTGTCCGAAAGTTAGAAGGGGCAAATAGACAGACAGAAAGAAAATCGGAACGAGTGCCGCCAAAGTAACCATCATTTTTTTGCGGCTAAAGGAAAAAAACGGCTGTACGAAGCCAAGAAATAGAAAGTTTCCGGCAAATGCTGAAAAGCTGTTAAGATAAGCCGGCTTTGTCATAAACGAAAAATTGTTAGGAAATAACGGAAACAAGTAACGAAAGTCTACATTCTGAAACGATATGATAGTCGTGAACAGGATTAACGGAAGAAATAAAAGGGCAAGCAGAAGCCCCGTTCGAAAAATGGCATTCACCCCATTTAGGGTGATATAAGTCGAGATGACAAGAAGGAGACCCATAATCGCCCAAGCTGGCGTATTTGCCAAGAAAACGAGGGTAATGATTTCGGCAAAAGCGCGTACCGTGATGATGTTAACCAAGATCAAAAAAAGCACTAGCGGCAATAAAAAAAGGATGGCTGCCCACTTGCCGACACCCAAGTAAATACTGATAATATCCTGTTTTGGGAAATAGCTCAGACCCTTCATATACGCCCATACGACAATCATATTAATGGCGACCCCTAATGCAATCGCAACCCAATGTCCCTCTGTTGTGCTTGCAATAATATCAACGGGGTAGAAAAAAAACATAAATCCCAGTTGAGTCAAACCGTACATGAATACGACATGATAAGATTTATCCATTTTCCAATTCACCCTTTTTCATACTAAAATTCAAATATGAAATGCCAAACGTAGTGAGACTGGCGAGGTACGTGCTTAGTAAGACCAACCCGCCCAGCAATCCGAGAACCCCGTAGATGGCGCTCAAAATGACAATGACATATTTAAACAGACGGATCGAAAGCGAATTTTGAAAGCCTACCACGGTAGAATTCGCTATCGTTGTAGCCGCAAGCACGATAATGAGCAGATTGCTTACCAATCTAGCCGTCACCACTGCCTGTCCCAAAATAATGCCTCCTACCATCGTGATCGTTGGACCAATACTCTTCGGAAGCCTTGTGCTGGCCTCAATAATCAATTCCAATACGACCAGCATTAATATAATTTCAACGATCGCCGGATATGGCACGCCTTCGCGGCTCTGAGCAATATTAAGTGCAAGCTCTATTCGTAACACCTCAGGGTTCACCGCTACGAGAGCGACATATATACCCGGTGCAAGCAGCGTTATCAATACGCCGATCACTCGCAAAAGGCGGATGACTATCGTTAATGGAATCGGAAAATTCCGATCGTTTTCAAGCGAAAACATATCCCAAAGCAGATTTGGGAGCACAAGCGCAAACGGCAGCCGGTCAATAAATAACACGACTCTTCCCTTTTTTAATGCGCTTGCTACCTCTTGCGGCAATTCGGTCGTATTGAATCTAGGGATGGCGGACCATGAGGAAAAACCCAACGTTTTCGCCATGTTTTGCATATTATTGATTTCTCTATGCAGGTTCTTCTCGATTTCGCTCGTAACATTGTTCACCAGCTCAGGGTCAACGTTCAGGTTATCGTAAATAAGTGAAATCTTTTTATGCTGATCGTTGCCCGCCAAATAAGATTTCACCCGAACGTGCTTGGACATCATCTGCTTTCTGACCATTCCGATGTTCGTATCGATATCCTCGATGAACGAGCTTATCGGTCCTTGGAGCACGTTCTCATTCGTAGGAGATTCGATTGAACGGTTCAGTACGACCGGAAACGGTTCTACAATGACGCATCTTTGTTCACTTTCGAAATAGATGATGAATTTGCCACCGACGAATAAGGCATAGGCTTCGTTTGCATCCATTTCTTTTATGTCGCCGAGCAATGACATCATATCCGCTACGGATTGGGGCGCAGGATCAGCGTTGTCCATATTTTTTCGAAGCGCTATTTTTGTGCTCACCAAATCAATTAGCGAAGTGAAACCCATCATAACGACGGGCACCCCGCAAATTTCATCCGGTTGTATGAGGAAATCGTCATTTCCGCCAAGCTTCTCCTTCACTTCCTGTAAAAAAGAATCCATATGCCGCTTCTCCTTATGTACAATTATTCCATCTTACGATTGTCCCCTCCTCATAGCTTTATATACAACAAAAGGAGTGTCCTCTTCATAAGGACACTCCTTTTTTGCTTATCCAATGCTTGTGTATGGATTGAATAACAGTCGGCATTATTTCTTTTACTAAACGCCACTATGGCCTGCCATTCGCACATGATCCCCCAATCACACGCTACAGTGTAGTTTCTGCAACGTTTCTGCAACGTAATCCCCGGTTTGGTTGCCGTTCCATTGCTACGTTGCAGTTTATGCAATAGAATCCCATACTTCCACCCCATTTACCACTTTTAAGGCTGTTTCTGCTGCAATTCTGCATGGTAGCTTCACCGTATGGTTGTCATGTCAGGTTTCTGCTGCAGTTTCTACACTGTAGCTAATTTCTCTTGAGGGAGTTGGGTTATAAAAAAGCGCAATCCACCAACCGCACGCAGACTTCCACTCCACGCACAAGCAAAAACAGCATCAGCCTTAAGCGTTTTCCATCAGGCGGTGCCGTTTAGCTTTTGGCTAACCGGTCTACGACAAACTGCCCGAATTTTTCAACCGAGTCAAAGATACGCTCCGGCTGGATCCGGTAATGCTTATCCTGTACGACCGACATCCACTGCGCCGCGAATGTGCTTACGCCGGCCTCTTGTCCTGCCTGCATATCGTCATTGCTGTCGCCGACAAAAATAGTGTGCTCCCGAGACCAGCCAAGCGTACTCAAAATTTGTTCAATCCCTTCCGCAGAAGGCTTGCGCTTCTCGACATCGTCGCCGGTCACGATTTTATCGAAATCTATCTCCCAGCCCAGTTTGTCCAAAGAAATATGTAACGTTTTCCGTGATTTCCCTGTAAATAGCGCTAGTCCAAAGCCCTCTAGCTTCAGTGTGCGAAGCAGCTCTGCAATCGCAGCGTTTCGCTCCACCAGCTCCTCGTGATGCTGCTCATAATCGGCGAGAAACTCGCTAATAGCCGTTTCAACCTGTTCACGATTCGCCAAATGCCGATCAATAATCTGCAGCTCCGTCGGCCCCGCCATCCCATAAATATCCTCAATCGACACCTTCCGGTTGTCATGTCTTTGGAACACGCCAGCACAAGCCTGGTACATGACCGGCCAAGTATCGGCAAGCGTCCCGTCAAAGTCAAAAATAATGTGCTTAATCTCCTGCATAAGAATAGCTCCTCTCCCAATGCTTATCTCTTCTCATTATAAGCCAAAAAGGCGTTCCATTCACTTTAATCAACAGCAACAGCGATTTATTGATGGCTGGTCGGATGATTAACGGTTAACGGTATTTCATTATTGAACAGCCGAGCAATATCTCCGGCAAGCCGCAAATAAAAATCGGAGGAAACGGCGACGCCGTCGGCATCCAAGGTGAGGAAATATTGATTGTTTGGAATCATCGAGCTATTTTCGGCCGCTTTGGCAATTGCCGTCGCCTCGTCATACTCGTCAAACATCGCGATGTAGCCCGTATTTACGCCGATGCTCTTCAAATTGTACGCCTGTCGCCACATAAAATCGCCATGAAGCCGCGGAATTTCGTTAACAGGGCCGTTTTTCATGTTTTTCCAAGCAAAGCCCGGCCAGATAACCGGCTGATAGACGATGCCATTTTGCTGGGTAAATGAATAATCAGGCTCCCATTGATTGGTCTTGTAATGGTCGGCCCCCGAAAGCTGGCTGAACCGTCCAACGAACCATGGAGACAGCATATCAAGCGATTTGTATACATCCAGGAAGCCCGGCTTCGAATCGTTATCACCATTCCGCCAGTGGGTAGGCACTCCGCCGATGACGTAATAGCCTTGGTTTTTGAACCAAGCAATTAAGTCCGCGGATTCTGCTGCCGTTCCCGGCCGGTCGGTAAAGCCGATTCCCCAAATGCAAATGACAAGCTTGCCGTCCTGCTTGGCGTAAGCTGCCGAGGAGGTCAAATTCATCGTGCCAACGACATTGTTCGTAAAATCATTTTTGACCGCATTGACCCATTGGCTCGGATCCAGTCCCGTAATATCGTACATGACATAAAATTTACGGTTGTATGCTTCAGCGGCATTTTTCACCTTAACGGCTACACTGTCGCGGTTTTGATTCCAGCTATTCGGAGCATAGTTTGCATCCGCCCCAAACCTTTGTAGCGCCGCGCCGCTGATGTTGTATGTCTGCATCCATTCGAAATGCTTGTTGACCGTTTCCTGATCATAGGAGGAGAAAAGCTTCGCTGGCTGGCCATTGCCCAAATTGCCCAGATTCGTCTGGTAAAGCTTCGAATACTCCCGCAAATCCGGATACATCTCGAAATTCACATTCGAATTCGGCGTAAGGTTGTCGTTGTTTTTTGACCAATGCGTCCAATTGTTAAGCGGTGAGCCGTCGCCGCCTGCGGTGAACCAGCCTTGATAACCGGCAAATATTTTGCCGACTACATCGCCGCCAAGCGAAGCGGCAGAGAACTTATACCACTGCACATTAAATAGATTTCCGGCTCCGCCAGTAAATTTCAAATACAGATTATGCACCCCGCTTATCGTTGATATGGCACAGCTTTTCGTAGTCCAAGATTGCCAGCCGCCCGTGCTCGTTACTGCGCATGTACCGGCTAACGTGCCGCTCGCGCTGCCAAGCCTTATTTCGATATTGCCGCCGCTCGTTTGACTCGCAACGCGCAGCGCGACCGAGGAAGCGCCGCTTCCGAAATTCACGTTATTGAAAGCGATATAATCTCCGTTATCCACGAAAGCAACATTTTGCCCGCCTTCGCTTGATGCTTCCAGCTGAGTGCCGAATTGGCTCGTAAAGCTTGAAGCAGCGGTTTGTACGAAAGCCGAAAAGGCGCTTGGCGCCGCTGTAGGCTGCGGCGTCGGTGCTACAGTTGGTGTAGGCGATGGTATCGTTGACGGTCCATATACCTCCAGCTCAGATAACTGACCGCCGCTAGCGCCCGTATTTGCTGTGATGCCGATTTTAATGTAACGCGTGCTCGTGCTGGCAAAATGTATCGTGACCGCATTTGTGCCCTCGCTAAAAGCGTAGGCTGCTGATGCAGCGAGCGTAGTATAGGATGCGTCATCGCTGCTTTTCTCTACGGACAGGATTTGCGAACGAGCGCCCCATGTCGCCGGAAGCTTAAGTACAACTTGATCGACTGTCTGGCTGCTGCCGAGATCCACTCTGACCCAGCTCGGATAGCTGTTTGCCGCCCCCTCCCAATAGGTGCTTTGATTGCCATCGGTTACGTTTGAAGCGTTGTAGCTCTGCTTGTGACTGCTTTCTGTTACGCTCTTGTTTAACGCGAGATTCGTGGCTGCGGAAACTTTGGGTGAAGAAAATGATAGCTGCGTAGAGATAAGCACAAAAACAAGAAAAGCGATTAAGTAAGCTTGTTTCCTTCCTTTTACCATCATAGCTGCCTCCTCATTTAATCGGATGATAGAGAAAATTAGGCATGTCATTTCATTGGTCCATCCTACCACCTCCCTCTTTCTTGTTTGTTTGCAAAAAAAAGAGCCTGGTCCCGGGGGACCAGGCTCGCGGTTTAAGGCTGCTGGTTATCGATGCGATACAGGAGAACTGCCGCTTCCGCACGCGTCAGGCTGCCCTGCGGCTTCAGCTTGCCGCTGTCGCCTTGGAGGAGCTTTGCTTCTACTAGTGCAATCAAGCTATTGCGCGCATAAGCCGAAATTTGTCCATGATCGGCAAAGCCTTCAAGCGCTGCATCAGTTCCCGCTTTAAGCTCTGCTTTCACCAAACGAAGTGCGCGATCAATCAATACGGCTGCTTCTTCTCTTGTAATCGTCGATTCCGGGAGGAACTGATTACTGCCCGCTCCGGTTGCAATGCCAAGCGCTTTGGCGATGCCGACAGACTCGTAATAATAGCTGCCTACAAGTACATCGCTAAAGTTTCCGTCTAATGAAGCATGCAATCCAAGACTCTCAACGAGAAGCTTCAGAAAATCAGCACGCTTAATTGAGGCGCCCGGACGGAACGCAGCATCCGAAGTACCGCGAATGACACCTTTGGCGGCCAATACTTCAATCGCCTGTTTCGCCCAAGGAACGCTGTTCAAATCGCCGAATGATTTTTGCACATGCGCTACCGCATATTGACTGAAATGTGTCGTCCGGAACACCATTTGGCTGCTTGCTTCATTAAATTTACCGTTCGTGACAGGAACCACTTGCCCATTCGCGTCGATATACCAGACCGTTAACCGTTCAATATCTGCGGCTTCTCCTGCTGCCGGCGTATACGGAAGCGCTACAGTTACCTGCGACCCGTTATTTTGCCATGAAACGATGCGTCCTTCCGATTGAACGTACAAATCTACTGCCGGTCGATTGCCGATCTGCTCCTTCAATTGTTCGCTCCAGCCGCTTCTGTCTGCCGGGCTAATGTGGAAGATAATCGTCGAGCCCAAGCTCTTCAAATCAGGAGCGAGCATATCGCTTGAAAGCGTAATCGTCCCGACAGGCGTAACAAGCTCTATCGTTTTATCCACATTCGCCTGTGTTACATAGCTAGTTGGGAGCTCAACCGCATAGCCGTTCGATCCGTTTGCTGCGGTTAGCTTGATCGAAGCTTTCTTCACGCCGTCTTGATCTGCTTTCGCTTGATCGAACGCCTTATCCAACAGCTCCTTATTGATTGAAGCCTTCGCTATTTTCGTAGCGGCATCAAGCACCGGAGCGCTGTCCAGTTGGACGGAGCCATCCGCTCTGAGCGTAACGCTCGGCGTGTTGGAGTTTCCTGAATTCGAATTTCCAGGATTCGGATTCGGGTCTGGATCTGGCCCCGGATTCGGCTGCTCAGTAAGCTTAGCCAATCTTGCCGCTAGGCCCGTTTTCACCGAACCGGCAGGCAGCAGGCTTACGAAATTCGCTGCTGCGTCGATCCGCGTCACATCTTTATGCCGTTCCGCCTCGGTAACTGCAGTCTCAGCCGACTGCTTAAGCAGATCAGCATAATCGGTGCTTAGCAAATGCAAATCTCCAAATTGAGTCGCATCCTTGCTTGTACCGACGCCCTGGTTATACTCGATAAAGCCGGAGCGACCCGCTCCATCGTTCTCGTTCACAAGCAGCGTGAGTCCGATAACATCCGCTGGATTAAACGCGAGATGGCTTCCATGCAGCTCGGAGAATGGAATGGCAAGCTCATATTTCGTTTGCTTTGTGTCCTCGTCGCGGGTAATATTTGCAGTTACATGGCTTAGCGCTCCTGCAGCGACACCAGTCGGCGCTCGCCACCTCCATTTGGACACCGATCCTTGGCTGTTCAAAGCAAAGCCAAGCTCATTGACGTTCTCGCTGGCCGAGCCGTCTTTTCTCGATAAATCGATGCCGAGCTGTAGGCTGTCGCCCTGCCAAATGTCGCCGTTCGTCCAAGTCTGGTGATGCGTATTATCTTGTACATTTACGGTTACATACAGCTGCTCATCATCCCATTGCACATTTGAAATCGCGCTTAGATCGCTCGGACCGCCCCAGCTCCCGCCAACGCTGGAATAATGGCCTTCGCTCGCTATTTCAATAAACGGCTTCATCCCGGATTCCGAATCGATGCGCGCAGCGAATGATTGCGCAAGCTTAACCGAGGTCATGTACGTATAACCGTTTTCTAACGTCACTTTGTACTTAAGTGCATCGCTTGCAAGGAACGGGAGCTGGATATCCAAGCTTTCGCCCAGTCCGATATTCTCAAAGCGAATCGGAGCAAGAAGGTTTTTATAGGCTTCAGGCTCCATGACTTCCATTTTCCCGTTTATCGGGTCCGATTCCGTTACATTCGTCAGCGTCAGCTTCATCTGCGTATCCGACGGCTCGCCCTCCTCGAAGCTGCCTTTGGCAAGCTCAAGTGAAACAGGCACCAAATTGGTTCCCGAAACCTTCGTTACTGCCTCGTTCGTGAGCTGCATGCCGCCATTGAATAGATTGTTAGTTACGATCAGCTTTTCAATATCCGGTCCTGCATAAATATGATTCGTACGCGGCTGCTGGAAGTAGGAATTGTACAGCGTAATGTTGCCGCCTACCGCATTGATGCCGCGCTCGCCTACTTTGGTGAAGTTGCCTTGTTGAATGCGCACGTCGCCTCCGAAAATATCAAAGGAGCGTGTCGTATCTCCCCACATCGAAGTATTAAAAAACGTTGCTTTCGATGCAAACTGCTCGCTTACGAGCACATACACCTTATCCGAGGAGCTCATTGACACCAGCTCAGTATTAATGAACGATAAGCCGGCAGGGCCTGCGCTGTCGAGCACTGCTCCCTTTTTGCTGCCATCTGTGCCATGTCCGATAATGACCGCTTCAGGCCCCTTGCCGTTTTGCTCCTCAAAATGGATGCCGTATTTGGAGCCGTAAACGAACGTATTGAAGATCGTCTCGTTTTTCACGTCGCCGATGCGGAACGCATCCAGGTTTTCCTTCTGATAGGTCCACACCTTATCAAAGTCCTCGCCTGTAGCCGGGTGATTCGGGTAATTATTTCTGCCGTAGTAATGCGGATTGAACTGCACGTTCCGCATAAAGCCGCCGTCCGCGCCGCCGCCGAGGAAGATCCCTTCCATGAGCGGTGAGCCCGCCACGTAATCGATGTAATGTCCGCTCGTGTTATGCGTTCCGAAGTCAACGCCCTTATATGGATTGATCAGTGTCGTATCGATCAAATAAACGCCGCTTCCCTTGCCTTGAACCGTCCATGCATAAGGCTTCACGACATTCCAGCTCTGTTCGTCGTAATATACCGACAAGCCTCTAATGCCGGCATCCGCCTCAAGCGAAATGAACGGTGTGCCGTCCGGGTCATTCTCGCCGTAGTTCGTAAAAATGACCGTACCGTTGCCGATCGTATGATGCGGAACATCCCATGAGCCGCGCAGCTCGACGCCGCTTGGTATCGTAAGCGCCTGCTCCACAAGATAAGCGCCGGCTGGCAAATATACGGTGCCTCCTCCTGCTGCTGCCGCATCGTTTAGCGCTTGCTGAATAATGGCGGAAGCCTCTACCTGTCCGTTGTTATCTGCCGAATAAGGCGCTTCTGCTACATTAAACAACTGACTGGTCGCTGGCTTAGGCAGTGTCACCATGTCCACATCCGTTACGACAGGAAGCTGCTCCAGCGCGTATCTGGCATCCTGATGCACGTTCAGCTCCGCCGAGCTGCTTTGATCATCGATCTGAAGCACGCCTTGATAGCCGGAATTGATGGCATTTACGCTTGCAGCGTTATTTTCGAGCAAAATATGATGATCTTCCTTGGCAAAGGTCGATTGTCCCAAAATAATCGAGCCGCTGCTCGCAGCGATCGCATAACCGCCGGCCTGCTCGTTCCAGTTATCGAAGCTGCTGTTCTCGAAGGAGAGCACGCCGCTTCCTTCATTGACCACGGCATGATGCGGATTGCCGCCAATCGCTACTTTATTAAATTGCACAATCGAACGGAAGCCCTGCGTTGCATAGACCGCTTTTGGCTCCGCGCCTACATCCGCCTTAAAGCTGCTGTCGGAAATCAGTAAGCCAAAATCATTGACGCCTTCGATCTTCAGCGCCACGTTGCAATTTTCAATGATCATTTTATAAAGCTGGGCATTGGCCGTTTCAAGGCTGCCCGTTCTTGTCGTAATCCGCATTCCCGTCTTAAAGCCGGAAATATGAATATCCGACATGTACTCCCAGTCCGAGCGGCCCATCACGATTCCCTCGGCATGCGTCGTCATGTAATCGAATAAAGCCGATTGCTGTGGCGCGCCGGCTAGACCGGAGCCAGCCCAATACGCCGGCGACAAATGGATTTGCTCCAATCTGCCGATGTCAGTCGTGAAATCAAGGAAGATGCCTGTTTTCAATACCGTTCCATAAAGATTGTCTACATAGTGGAGCTCGTTCCACACAGGACCAATCTTAATTCCGTTATAAACGTTGACTAGCGTTACATTCTTTATCGTCGCACTATCTCCTGAGAGCTGCTCCAGAGTCCAAGGATATGCGACCGGCGAGCTTAACGATTGCTCTGGATACCAGATGGACAGATTCGTCACGCCGCTCACAGGCGCCATCTGAATAAAGCTTGCTTCATTCTCATCGCCCTTGCCGGCATAAACCGCAAGAATCGTCCCTTTTGTCTCGCCGTTCACCGTCTCGGGATTTGCCCAGTCGCCTCGCAGCGTCACGCCTGTCGGTATGATGAGATGGCTCGTTAGCTTGTAGGTACCGACTGGCGCGAAGACGACTCCGCCGCCATTGTTGCCCGCCGCAGCAAGCGCATCTTGGAACGCCTGCGTATCGTCAGCTATGCCGTCGCCCACAGCGCCAAAATCCGTGACGCTCATATCCGCAATGACAACATCGGTCGTAGGATAAACGGTATCGTACACTTTTGTCTCCGAGGATACGATGCGCTGCGGCAGCTTTTTCACTGTAACCGAAGCGACATGAAGCTCAGGATTAGTGCCTAATGCTCCCGGACCAGTCACATGCAGCCTGAAGTCGCCATTGTTGTTCCGATTGGCAAATTTCGCGTCGCCGAGCTTGAACGTATGCGTCTTCCATGTATTTGTATTTCTATAGCTAAACTCAGGAGCATCCTTGAACTCCGCGGACCGGGCATCATATTGAAGCTTCATGCTGCCGCTGCCGCTATCGAAATATTCAACAGTGACATAGACATCCTGATCTGCGTTATCGAACAAATAATCATCGTCTACATCGAAATAAAAGTACAAAATATTAGCGCCATGATCGGTGCTGCTAATGGACTGGTTCGTTTTCCAATAGCTTTTGCCGGCGACTGTTCCGGTTTGCAAATGGACGGCACTTCCATCCCCTGGCTTCGCCGTTATTCCGCTCGGCACAGGCGTCTCGCCGAGCGCGATGCTAACCTGCTCATTTCCCACCACTTTTGGCGTCTTCTTGACCGTCACCTTAGCCAGCTTCAAATCCGCGTTTGCCTCCGCACTCGCGCCATTGCCCTCAATGCCTAACCGAAAATCGGCGCCATTTGTGCTGTTTCCGAATTTGGCATCGCTCAGCAAATACGTATACGACTTCCATTGCTGCGAATGGCCATATTCGAATAATGGGGCATCCTTGAAGGCAGCGGTGGCGGCATCATACTGCAGCACGAGCTTTCCGCTTCCCTCGTCAAAATAATCGACCGTCACTTCAACGTTATAATCGGTATTATTATTTAAATAGCTGTCATCCACGTTCATATAAAAATAATAAGTTCCGCTTGCTTTGTCCGTCTGCCAGTAAGTGCTGCCAGCGACTGTACCGGTATGGAGCCCATCCGGATTGTCTCCTGCTCTCGCGGTTATGCCATTTGCAATCGGCTCGGCTCCAAGTGTAATGTCCACACTCTCTGAAGCCGCCGCCGCATAGGCAGGCGTCAAGCCAAATGCCGAAATAAATAGAAGCAGGACGAGCATTTGCGCTGTTCTTATCCTTGCCTTCAACCACATTCTGTTCGTGATCACAATCATACCTCCAGTACTTTTTTAGTTGCTATTTTTAGGCTGAAAATAAGCCCGCTTACCGAGTTTAGGAAATGTATTCGCTTTCATTGCATTTAAAAAGAGAAGCCTCCCTTATTTAAACATCAGGTCGGCTTCTCAAGTGGTGTGTGTATTATTTTTTGGCTGCAAGGAATTCATCGATTTGTCTTTGCGTTTCAGCGATGATGACATCAAGGCCGTTTTTCTTTTGAGTGGCGATATAGTCCGCTACCGCTTTCTCCACATCTTTTACGACGCCAAACTCAATCGGTCTATTCAGCTCATCGCTTGCGGTATCGCGTTTAGCAATTTCGTTTTTCATGTTGTCCTCCGCGATGAACAAGCCGTCAATCGGAGAGTTTACATTGTTAGGCTTGCTTGCGAATTCAGCTTCCTTCAACCAGAAGTCTTTTCCGTATGTCATCGTCGGACGCATGAATTGCGGCTTCCAGAATGCCCATTGGCCGCCCCACTCCATGTAGTTGCTCGTCGTCGTTTCCATGCCTTCCGGATATTCGGCCGTTTCCCCGTTCAATACATAGGTTTTCCCTTCGATTCCGTATTGCACAAGGTCATACAGCGTTTTGTCGGTTTCCATCATGTCGAGGAAACGAAGGACGCGCTCCGGGTTTTTGGAGTTGCGGTTGATCGCAACGACGTTGGCAAGAGCGGTACGGTTAACGAAACGCTTATCCGGGTAAAGCTCGGCAGATTCCATCTTAAACGAAGGATCGGAGAAGCCTGGGTTTGCGCTTACCCATTCATGCGACGTTACAGTAAACAGCTTTTTGCCGTTTCTCCACTCAGCCGCTTCATCCGATTTATCGATCATGGCGTCTCTGTTGATGAGATTATCGTCATACCAGACCTTTGCGAGCTTTGCCGCTTCGAGATAGAAAGGCTGCTGCTCCACCGCTTGTACCGTAATTTTATCGTCGCTCAAATAGAAGCCGAGACCGTGGAAGTTAAGGTCTACCCACTCATCGCGAATCATAATAAGCGAAACGGGCGGCGTACGGGAAATTCTTTCGTTTGGATACGCTTTTTTGAGCTCGCGCAGCAATCTGTCGACATCCTCAATCGTCTTGATGGAGCCCGCAGGGATATCAAGGCCAGCTTTCTCAACAAGGTCGGAGCGCCAGCCGGTAAACTTGCGTTCGTTCATTTTCATCGTCCAAGGAAGCCCTACAATGTTGCCGTTCACCGTTGCAGCTGCAAGCGTTCCCTGCTCTTCGTATTTCTTGTGCAGATTCGGCGCGTACTCCGGCAGCAAATCGTTCAGCGCCATATAGGAGCCCTTCGCGGCCATTTGCTTGTACGACAGCCAATCGCCGTCGAAGTTCATATCCCAGTTATCGCCGGAAGCGGCCATAACGAGCATTTTTTCTTTAAAATCGCCAAACGGAATAAAGTTGATATCGAACTTCACGTTAAGCCCTTTAGCCTTCACGTATTCGCTGACCTTGGACCAAACCTCGTCCGTAGCCGCCTTCTTATCCCCGCCAAAATAAAACTTGAGCGTGACCTCGTCCTCCTGCTTCTCCCCGGGCGCATTGGAAGGCGCATTTGTCGTCCCATTGCTTGGGGCATTTCCGTTGTTTGAGCTGCAAGCTGCCAAAATAACGCTATACAGCATAATGGCGGCAATAAGCAGCGGCAGTTTTGTTTTTCTTTTTTTCATCTGAACCTCTCCCCTTAGCATGTGATTTATATACTACACGGCTGAAGCCGACATAGTCATCCTTTTACGGCGCCAACCATCAAACCTTTTACGAAAAATCGTTGAACGAATGGGTACAAGAAAATGATTGGGCCGATCGTAACGACGGTCAGCGCCATCTTGATCGATTCCGAAGGAATCTGCGCCGATATGCGCTGCATGGCTGACGCGTTGCTGGAGCTCTTCAAAAATTCCACATTGGATATGAGCGTTCGCAGCAGCAGCTGGAGCGGTTGAAGCTCCTGTTTATCGACGAACATGAGGCCAAGAAACCAGTCATTCCAGTAGCTTAACGCTACGAACAAACCTACCGTGGCAAGCACGGGCAACGAAAGCGGCGCAATGAGGCGGTAAAAGATTTTGAAATCGCCTGCGCCGTCCATTTTCGCCGATTCATTCATGTCCTCGGGTATGGATAACATAAAGTTTCGGATGAGGAACATATTGAAGGCATTAGCCAGCATCGGTAAAATAAGCGCCCAAAGTGTGTCCTTTAGGTCCAAATATCTGACGCAAATGATGTACCAAGGCACGAGTCCGCCATTGAACAGCATCGTAATAATAACGTAGACAGACAAAATATTCCGGTATTTAAACGACCGTCTCGCCATGACGTATGCGCCCATGCTTGTTACGAACAGGGAAAGGACCGTACCTGCGATTGTAACGAACAGGCTGACGCCATAAGCATCAATGATGCGGTTGGAGCCGAGAAACAGGATGCGATAGGAGTCAAAGGTAATGCTTTTGGGCCATAGCGTGTATCCATAATCCATAATGTCCTTCTCCGAGCTCAGCGAGCCCGAAATAACCATAATGAACGGAAACAGGCAGGACAAGCTGAACAGGGAGATGGCTACAATGATGATAAACTGTGAGATCGAGAACTTTTTTGCAAGCATATGAATGATCCTCCCTTGATGTAAAATGACATGATTAGAAAATCGCCGAATCCTTGTCTATTTTGCGAGCTGCATAATTGCTGCCGATAATGAGCACGAATGCAATGATCGATTGCAGGAAGCCCGCGGCGGACGCCATGCCGATATCCCCCGATTTGCGCAGGCTGCGATAAACGAACGTATCGATAACGTCTGTCGTCGGAAACAAAAGTGAAGCATCTCCAACCATCGCGTAGAACATCCCAAAATCCGCATTCATAATTCTTCCTACCGCCAGCAGCGTTAAAATGATGATCGTTGGCCTCAGCATCGGTATGCTGATGAACCGGATTTGCTGCCACCTTGTGGCGCCGTCGATCGAAGCCGCTTCGTAATACGAATTATCAATAGACGTGAGAGCCGCCAAATAAATGATCGTTCCATAGCCCGTAACCTTCCAGCGTACCGCGATGGTTAATATAAGCGGCCATAAGCCTGCCTCGCTATAAAAATCGATCGGCTGCATGCCAAATGACTCTAGTACTCGATTGATCGCACCGCTCTCAAAATTCATCAGATTGTATGCGAATACGCCAACGACAATCCATGAGATAAAGAAAGGCAAAAACGTAAGCGACTGCGTAACCCTCTTAAAATATTTGTTCCTAATCTCATTAAGTAGCAAGGCAAAGCCAACCTCGAACAAAAGCCCTACTATAATGAACAGCGCATTCAGCAGGATCGTGTTTCGAATAGCCCGGTATGCGGTGGAGGACGAGAACAAATACTCGAAGTTGTTCAGCAGCGGGTCCATCCAATCGCTCCCAAAGATACCTTTGGCGAAGTCAAAGTCCTTGAAGGCAATGACTAACCCTGCGAGCGGCAAGTAGTTAAAGAGAAAAAGGAGCGTCGCTACGGGCAGGAACATGAGCAGCAACGTGCGATTTCTAAGCAATTCCCGAATGACTCCATTTGATTTCATATCGATTTCCCTTCCCCATGTGTGATACTTTTATTCTAAAGGAGCCTATCTGGGCTTACTATGAGCCATTCTTATACTTTGTGGTTTAGGTTTATCCTCCTCGATGCTGGCTTGTCCTTGCAGGGGAATAAGAGGCTGGCTCGCAGGTCAACTAGCCTGTGCGCAGCCCCTGCGATAGAGCGGTGCCTCGATTTGCATGTGGTGGCGCGGAATGCGCTGGGCAATAAGTCTAGTTTCTAGACTTATTTCTGTGAATGAGGCTGGTTTGGGGAGAATAGATCTAGTTTCTAGATCTATTTTTTTGGAAGTGGGTGCTGCGATCGCTATATTGAGGGGCTAGAGCCGCAATAAGTCTAGTTTCTAGACTTATTTCTGCATATGAGGCTGGTTTGGGGAGAATAGATCTAGTTTCTAGCTCTATTTTCTGGAAATGGGTGCTGCGATCGCTATATTGAGGGGCTAGAGCCGCAATAAGTCTAGTTTCTAGACTTATTTCTGCGTATGTGGCTGGTTTGGGGAGAATAGATCTAGTTTCTAGATCTATTCCTAATAGCATAATGACCAGAACAAATCGTTGGTTAGTGGAGGTGGGCGGTACTTTCAATGTTCTAAGCATAATTCGGTTTGCAGCATGCTCCTCCTAAAAGGAACGAATGATAGCCGTTACCTCTTGCTGCAAAATAATAGGCCGTCATCAAGGTCGATCAACCTTGCTAGACAGCCTATCCGACTTATAAGATTATCGCTTCCATTTCTTCCGCAATTCCATCGTCTTTTTGTTCCATGCTTCCGTCTCCGGAATAATCCGGTTGATGTCATCACCTTGGAAGACGATATCATTGATGACGTTGATCCAATTATATTCTGAGAAGCCGGGGATTGTAGCGCCTGGCAGCACGAGTCCGTTATCCTTGGTCATCTTGACCGCCTCTATGTTTTTCCCCTGCCACAAGGGAACCTGATCGATATATTCCGTCAGCTCCGGCTCAATGACGGAAGCGTTGGCGCCCTTCTCGATCTTCCACTTTTGCGCCTCCGTCTCGAATTGGAAGCTAATCCATTTGTAAGCCTCCTCCTTATGCTTCGAGCCGCTTAGCAGCGCGAGCGGCCCATAAATATGGAAGGAGAATTGGTTGACCTTGCCTCTAGGAAAAGGAAGGATATCCCATTCAAACTTCGCTTCCTTCTGCAGCCTCGGAAGCAGCCAGTCCCCGCCGATTTCAAATGCGGTTTTGCCGTTGATGAACTGTCTTACCACATCGCCTTGCTCTGCAGCTTTATCCCAAGACAGCATGGAGCCGTCCTTCGTGACGAACTCCGACAGCCATCGCACGTCCTCCATCACAGCTGGCGTACTTAACAGGCTTTGCGTCAATCGCTCATTTAAATAAGCTAGATTCGGAGCATGTCCATCAGCTGCCGCTTTCATCGGGAGCAGGCGCATTACGAAGTCGCTGCTCGTAGTCAGGCCGTATTCCCCTGCCGCAGGGTCCGTCACACGCCTTGCGATTTCACGAAAATCATCGAAGCTCCAATTATTCGGCGGCATATCTACGCCATGCTTGGCAAGCAAATCCTTGTTTACGACTATCCACATCGGTACGTCAACGAACGGCACCGCAAGCCTGCGGCCATTATAAGCCATCGTATCGAAGTATCCGTCAGGCAGCACCTTTTCTTGAAAGGATGCATCGGCATTCATATACGGCTTCAAATTTTCGAGCAAGCCGCTTTGCTCGAAGCGGAGCAGGTCACCGACGACCCACGTCAGGTCGGCGGGCGTTCCGGCTGCTTCAAGCTCTATTATTTTGGCCATAATGCCGTCATCACCGCCTACAATTGGGATAGGCTCAATCGTAATCCAAGGATATCTCGCATTAAATTTGTCATAAAGCTCTTGGTAGGTTTCATCAGCCCATGTGAGCAGCTTCAGCGTGACGGGAGCTTTGGGCGGCTCCAGCCCTTTGTTCGCTTTGCGAATTTCCTTTGCCGCATCTCCGCCACCCATGCCATTAAACGAGCAAGCAGTAAAAACGAGCATAAACATCAGGAGTATACTTATAACAAATGTGTTTGTACGTTTGTTTTTCAAGGTTATGCCTCCTTAGATACTCACGCTTCACCCATTCCCGATCGAATCCATATCCTGGCCTTCCTTCAGAATAGGATGCCTTAACGTAATCTTCGTGCCGATAGCTGGCCCTGTTGCAATATGAAGCTTGTATGCGTCGCCAAAATAAAGCTTAAGCCTATCGTTCACATTGCGAAGCCCTACTCCTCTGCGCGTATGGGAGAACTGGACGCTTGGCTCCTCCTCCTTCTCCAGCTGCTCCAGAACCGAAGCCGGAATGCCTTTGCCATTATCCGCGATATCGATTACGAGATCGTCGCCTTCTCTTCTTGCCGTTATCATGATTTTGCCTTTCTCGAAGTTGTCCCGCACGCTGTGCTGGATCGCGTTTTCCACAAGCGGCTGCAGCAGAAGCCGTAAAAACGGCAAATCCATCGTCGCTTCCTCGCATGCATACAAGATGCGGACAACCTTCCCCATCCTCGCTTGTTCAATTAACACATAAGCTTTGACCTGCTCGATCTCGCGGCGCAGCGTCGTAATCTCTTTGCCTTGATTCAAACTGAGCCTCAGCAGGTTGCCTAGTGCCGACACCATCTCGCTAATATCGCTGCGGCCATGATTTTCCGCCTTCCACCTGATCGACTCCAACGTATTGTATAAAAAATGCGGATTTATCTGATGGCTAAGCACTTGAAACTCGAGCGCCTTTTTGTTCCTCTCCGAGCGTGCCGCTTCCTTAATCAACCCTTCTATTCGCTGAACCAGGCTGCCGACTCCTCTATAAAGCCATCCAACCTCATCCTTTCGTGACGACCAAGGCAGCAAATAATGCAGGTTGTCCGCTTCCAGTCTTCTCATGATTCGAACCAGATGAGCGATGGGCTGCGTGTAATAAGCGGTAATATAAAAGACGACGCTAATACAGCAAACAAGATATACGATCAGAAAGATAACGAGCATGCGGTTAATCTCATCAATCGTCCCCGTCAGCTCGTGAAGGGGAGTCAGGCTTACGATTGTCCATGGATGGTTAGCCATCCTTATATAGGTAGCCAAATAGGTTTCCCCTTCAATCGCAATCGATTTGGAGCCTTCATCGCCGGTGTTCATATATGAGATGAATGATGCTGACGGAAACGGCTTCCCGGTCCATTCATTAACCGAGGAATCGTAATGTACGATCCCTTTCTCATTTATAAGCAGCAGCTTCTGATCCTTTAGTTGGTCGGATGGCGAGAAATAGCGCTTCAAATAATCCTCAGACAGATCCGTAGCGATGATTCCTCTCAGTTTTTGGTCGTACAGTCCCGAAAAACGTTTGACATAAGAGAGCAGCGGCTTTGCATATTTGCCTTGCTGCGGCATGGTCAAATACCAGGTCGGGCTAACCGTAGCCTTAGAGCGCTGGAACCAATACTGATCGCCTATGCGCACCGATTCATCAATCGTCCTCATGTATGAAGGGTAATCCGTCGGTACAATCGGATAAACCTTAACCCGGAAAGCATCAATGGCTGGAGTCGCATGATAAAGCACCGTCAGCAGATTGACTGTAAACGCTTCTTCTTCGGCTTGATCCCGTGGTTCTTTTTCAAGCAAATCCTGAAGCGCTTTATTGCCGATCACTTCATTCACCTGTTCGTTTAATTTATTGAGATAAATTTCGAAGTTTTTTCTCGCCTGGAGAAGATAGCTCATGGACATCGTCGTATTCGTATTGGAAATGCCCTCAATCGATTTGATATGCGCGTAATACGCAAACAGCAGAAACGGAACGATTATGATCATAAAAAAAATGAGAATCATCCGATTGCGGAAGGATGAGGCCAACCGAAAGGAGACTTTATTCATCTGCATGTACCTTCCTTCCACTATGCTGCCTCCTGTTCGAAGGTAGACTTGTCCTCGATTTTATACGCATTACCGTTCATGCTGCAAGATGCAATTTCCTCTCTCTTAGGAGCATCTTTATGCCTGCTCGCTCTTTCGCCCCAAAGCGATAATAATTCCCCTTAAAGTTTGTGATTCCCTCATTGTGACCGAGCCGCGGATTCATTAGACTATACCCGTAATACCTAACCTTTCAAGGAAAAGAGGAACAAGAATGACTGCATCGAAAAGGGTGGTACATGTCATTTCCCACACCCATTGGGATAGAGAATGGTACATGCCTTACGAGGCCCATCATGTGAAGCTTATTGAAACGATGGACACGCTGCTGGATACGTTCGAGGCCGATCCTGATTTCCGCAGCTTTTATTTGGATGGGCAAACGATTATTTTGGACGATTATTTGCAGGTATACCCGGAGAAGCGCGATCAAATCCAAAAGCTTTGCGATGAGGGCAAGCTGTCTCTAGGCCCTTGGTATATTTTGCAGGACGAATTTCTGACGAGCAGCGAGGCTAACGTTAGAAACTTGCAAATCGGGCATCGGGATGCGGCAAAATTTGGACCGATCTCGAAGCTTGGCTATTTTCCCGATTCATTTGGCAATATGGGCCAAGCCGCGCAGCTTCTGAGACAAGCGGGCATTGACACCGCCGTCTTCGGAAGGGGGGTCAAGGCAACCGGCTTTAACAACCGGGTAGAGGATTCCTCCGGCCTTGAATCACCCTTCTCCGAGCTGATCTGGCAGGCGCCGGACGGCTCAAGCGTTCTCGGCATCCTCTTCGCCAACTGGTACAACAACGGCATGGAAATTCCCGTTGATCCGCAGAAAGCGAAGCCTTACTGGGAGCATCGGCTGGCGCGAGCGATGCATTATGCCTCAACCTCTCAGCTTCTGCTCATGAACGGCTGCGATCATCAGCCCATTCAGACGAATCTCTCCGAAGCGCTTCGCGTTGCCAGGGAGCTCTTCCCGGATTTCGAGTTCGTCCACTCTAGCTTTGACGACTATATCAAGGCCGTTCAGTCAGAGCAGCCACCAAGCTTAAGCCTGACGCGCGGCGAGCTTCGCGGCCAGCAGACGGATGGCTGGTATTCCTTAGTCAATACCGCTTCCGCACGCGTCTATATCAAGCAGCTGAATCAGCGGAATCAGACGCTGCTGGAGAAAGTAGCTGAGCCGATCTCTGCCATCGCGCATCAGCTAGGCAAGCCTTACCCTCACGGGCTTTTTCAATATGCTTGGAAAACGTTAATGCAAAACCATCCGCATGACAGCATTTGCGGCTGCAGCGTCGACGAGGTCTATCATGAGATGCAAACACGGTTTGCCAAAAGCATGGAGGTTGGCAAAGCGCTAACGAACGAAAGCGCCAAATTCATAAGCACAAAAATGAATACGAGCCATTTTGCAGCATTTGGCGAGTCAGCAGCGCCTTTTGTTGTCTTTAATACTAGCGGCTACGAGGGGTCTTCTGTCCTAACCGTTGAAATTGAATGGTCTCACCGCTTCTTCGATCAAAGCGAAAATCCGGTTGCGGTAGCCGAGCTCGTTAAGGAGCGAACGCATGCCGACGGATATTTGGTTAACGCGGACGGAGATAGAATCGCTTTCACCGTTCAAGATTTGGGCGTGCGCTTCGGCTATGAATTGCCAAACGATAAATTCCGGCAGCCCTATATGGCACGTGCGCTCAGCATAACCTTCGAGACGGGAACGCTGCCTTCCATGGGCTATAGCTCCTTCGCATGGATTCCGAGCAAAAATGAAAGCAAGCCCGCAAACGATACACGCGAGTCCCTATTGGCTGGCAAGGCGACGCTCGAAAATCGCCATCTCAGACTGACGGTAGAGGAAGACGGAAGCTATGTTGTTTATGACAAGCATAGCAGGCAGCTTTTTCTTGACCTCGGCCATTACGAGAACGTCGGCGATATCGGCAACGAATATATTTTCAAGCAGCCAGCCGGCGACCTGCCGATTACGACAAAGGGGAGCAAAGCCGAAATTCGGGTTGTTGAGGATACGCCCTACCGGGCAGCTATCGAAATCGTACATTGTCTATCTATACCAGCACGGGCGGACGACCTGCTCGCGGAAGAAGTCCGGACGATGGTCGAGTTCCGGCAGCGGAAGGCCGGCAGATCCGATTTGCTTGCTCCGCTGGTCATCGTGACCCGCGTCAGCCTTGAGCGAGAAGGCAAAGGCGTGCATGTTCATGCGCGTATTGAAAATCAGTCCATGGATCACAGGCTTCGCGTATTGCTCCCATCGGATATTCTTGCAACGACACATTTTGCCGACTCGATCTTTGAGGTTGCCGAGCGCCAAAACGTACCGTCCAAGGAATGGGAAAATCCGAGCAACTGCCAGCATATGCAAGCCTTTATCGACGTTCACGCCGATCAAAGAGGCTTAACCGTTGCAGGCAAAGGCTTAAATGAGTACGAGGTGCTCCAAGACGGAAGAAACACGATCGCGTTAACGCTGCTTCGCGCAGTCGGCGAGCTTGGCGACTGGGGCGTATTCCATACGCCGGACGCGCAGTGCCTTGGCGCTAATGAAGCCGAATGGATGATCATCCCTTATGGCGACGAAGCGGACCGCTTTCATGCTTACCGAGAAGCGTACCGGTTCCCCATTCCGCTGACTGCGATCGGTACGGGCTTGCATGATGGCGAGCTCGCAGCTGCCCATGATTTTCTCAAGTGGAACGGCGATCAGCTTGCCTTCTCCAGCTTGAAGATCAACGAGGCAAGAGGCGACAGCATGGCCCGGTGGTACAATATGGCTGGATCAGAAACGAGATTGGCTGTTCAGCCAAATGCAGCTTCCCACGCCTATGTTAGCACCATTATGGAAGACGCAGGCTCCGAGCTGATCAACGATACGGTTCAAGTAGAAGGCTATAAAATTGTAACCATTGGCTTACCCGCAGCATCGGAATAAGCGTTTCATATTACAGGCTTCAACGTTTGACGCAAAAGAGGCAGCTTCATAAGGTCATGCCATTTCCCCTTAGAGTCTGCCTCTTGCTGTCAACTTGAACGCCGCTGCTCCTATTTGTATGCTCCCGCAAGGATTATTCGTCCGCGATGCCTCTTTGCCGCCTATATTCCTTTGGCGTGCAGCCCACTTGTTTTTTGAATAGCTTGGAGAAATGAACCGGGTCCTTATAACCAACCTGATATGAAATTTGGTACACCTTGTACTGAATGTCTCCCAGCATTTCCTTCGCCTTCTCAATGCGTATTTCCGTCAAATATTCCAAAAAGGTTTTCCGCTTCTCTTTCTTGAACAGCTTGCTCAGCCACACGGGCGTCACATGAACGGCCATCGCGACGCTTTGCAGCGTCAGGCTCTCGGCATAATCGCGGTGCAATATTTTCTCCGCCTCACATACAATTTGGCTTGGCGTTGCGGATAGCTTGCGAAAGTCGGAAGCTATCGCTTGCAGAAATATTTCCGTCTGCACACGCAGCGACTGCAGCGTATCGTATTGCTCCAGCTGCTCCCATACCGCTATCGGATTGCTGCCCCAATTTTTATTCGGGATGCCGGCTGCAGCCGCTCTTCGAAATACTTCAAACAGCCATTCGAATATTTTCTGCTGGATATCCCGCAATTGACTCAGCCGCCAAGCTTGAACCATCTCCACAAATCGATCCATCGCCGCCGTTATCTCATCATCTGATCCATACTTAACGAGGTCCAGCACCTCCTCGGGCTCGCCAAGCGACAGGTCTCCACCATCGCCTTCATAATAAAGCCCCTGCTCCGTAAATAATCGATTGCCGCCATAAACCGCCTTCTGCTCCAATACATTTATCGCTTCCGCATACATGTCATGGAGA
The DNA here is from genome assembly GCF_012935325.2 of Paenibacillus sp. PL91. Lineage (GTDB taxonomy): Bacteria > Bacillota > Bacilli > Paenibacillales > Paenibacillaceae > Pristimantibacillus. The sequence goes on along the minus strand of NZ_JABBYG020000010.1, from coordinate 244,149 downwards.
TGCTCAAACGTGCAAGGTGTCGTTCGCATGCCTGCGCTCGCCTTCACCTTCACGAAATCATTGATTCGCTGCAAGCATAGCTGTGCCATGCCCCGGCTAAGCTCCGCATGCTCTGGGCGCGAGCAGCTTAATAGGACGACCCAGCGGTTGCTGCTGTCTGTGCAAAGCGCGAAGGGGTACGGGTATTCCTCCTCCAGTGTTTGATTTACGACATTTCCGATTCCAAACAGCACCAGCTCCTTCTCCTTGGCGTGGCGATTCTCAATTGCTTTCAGATCATCAGCCTCAACGACTACAAGCGTCAATTGCTGGCTCGCGATCCATTCCAAATGGAGCGTCTGCAGGCGATGGCGTCTCCTCGCTTCTCGGTAGGGACCGTATTCCTGCTCCACCATCTCTCTGAGCAGCTCCTCGCGCATTTTCGGTATCGCGAACTTCACCTGATTAATCAGCTGCTGTTCATTATGCAGATCCATTCTTTTCTTATGGATATGGTCCATCGTTTTGCCAACGATTTGGTCCAGCTCCTCCAAATTGATCGGCTTGAGAATATAGTCCAGTACACCGATTTGCATCGCCTGCTTGACCAGCTCAAAATCATCATAGCCGCTGACAACAATCGCCTCCGGCTTATAATCCTCCACAGCACGCAAGGAACGGAGAAATTCAAGACCGGACATCCGGTTCATTTTAATATCGGTAACGATTAGATCTGGCCGTTTATCCAGCGCGAGCATCAAGGCTGTATCCCCATCATCGGCGACCAGCACTTCCTCGATGCCAAAAGCTTCCCAAGGAAAGCGGTTACGCAAACCTTCGCGGATTTCGAATTCATCGTCCACAATTAGCGCACGCAGCATCCTCTCACCTTACCCCTCTTGCATTTTCATTAACCTTGCTCATCTAGCTGTTGCTTACCTCCATACTACCTGACTGTATTTTGGATTGCACGGGGGTAAAAGCAAACTTTATGGGGTTGTTTTAAATAAATGGGCATAAAAGAAAACCACCCTGCGATGGTTAGTCGGAGGGTGGTTAAGAAATCAAACATGGAATAGATCTGAAACGCAGTAAAATCCAGCAGGCAATGCATATCCGCTATTCATTCAGCAATACATCAATAACCTTCTTCGCTTCTAATGCAGATACGGATTCCTTATCTTGCCATGCGTATGTTATTAGTGCTTTCCATAACGCCCAGCCTCTTGCCCTGCTTTCCGTTTCGGTGTCAAGGCCCGTAGATTGAAGAAACGCTCCCCTGCTCTTGTCATCAAAAAATGTCCATGCCATGGTTAATTCGGCTGCAGGATCGCCAACAGCCATTATGCCAAAGTCTATAACGGCTGATAACTTGCCGTTCTTTACAAGAAGATTTCCTGGAGCAATGTCACCATGAATCCAAACAGGCTTTTTTGTCCATTCCGATGCTATTGCTTGATGCCATATTTTTAGACACTTTTCTGTATCTGCTAAACCACCCAGCGTTTCAAGGGCTGATAAAGTCTGATCGTTGTACACTGTCAGAGGGCAACCTCTAAAATAGTTATGCTCACCACCTGCAGGACCGTCCTTTGCGTCGATACTTTGAAGCTCCTTCATAAACATAGAAAGCTCAACGGCAAATTCATTCATATCTGAGATATTGTCATGCCTTAAGGTTTCTCCCTCAATCCAGCTATTAACGGACCAGAAAAACGGGTAGTCTTCGTCCGGCTTTCCTTTTGCTAAAGGAACAGGAATAGGCAGCGAAAGATGAGGTTTGAGCTTTGGCAGCCAGTAAGCTTCTTTCTCAGCCTGCGGAGCGTGACCTTCGTCTCTTGGCAGCCTCACGCTCATCTCATCGCCTAAATGAAAGGTAAAGTTGTCATAACCGCCTTTTTCAACAGGCTTGACCGGTAAGTCTGCCCATTGAGGAAATTGCTTTTTAATTAATCTACGTACTAAATCGGCATTTATTATATACATTTATTTTCCTCGCTTTTGAAATTGATGGGAACCGTTCAGCTATAAAGCAGGCTTACCTCTATTTATTTCCTTGATCATCCATTGGGCAAATGAAACAAACTCCAGTTCTCCCGCCTTCTCATCGTTCGTTTGTCCATTGCACATCTGCCGCAAGCGTTCAAAAAGGTCGTGAATTGTTGTTTGAATATTTACAATGGTCTTTTCTTCGTAAGCTTCAGCCTCGCGCTTTAGCAGCTTCGATACGACATTATTCCGCAAATCGCCGCTCAGCTCTCTTTTGACGACAACAAGAAGGTCGACGTCACTCGTCTCCGGGTTGAAGCAGTGCATGGCTAATGATCCATGTAAGTATACGCCTACCAAATGATCATCTAGCTGCTTCGCAAACAAAGCAACAACCCGCTCCAAAAATGCTTTAATATTCATTCGCGATCACCTACCACTCCGTTCCACAAAATCTTCTCTAACCTGAATTCTTCAATTATGCAGCCTATTTGCATTCAGAATGAATTTAAAGCAATATCAATAAACATTAAGTCTATTTCTTTTTAAGATATGAAAAGATCAAGATCCAAAGAATGCAGCCAAGTAGAATTTGGACGCCTTACAAATTGCAGTTTTACCTATTCAATATGGGGGAAAAGGCAGCCTGTCTTGGCTGCCTTTTCCAGACAAATATAACTGTGTAAACTACTCCTTGCCAGACTGGGGTTTATTCCAAGCCTCTTCATTCAGTTCGTTGTTAATGCCCACACCGGCCAATGAACCCAACGAAGCGGCTATAATCGCTTGATGAAGCTGCGATGCTGCATCACCGGCACTATAGATGCCCGGAACGTTCGTTTTCCCGAAATGATCGACGATGACAGTCCCCGTTTCTGTGATCTCGCAGCCTATTTGTTGCGGCAGGTCTGATCCGGTAACTAGCTTTGGCCTGAAAAATAGGCCATTGCATGAGATCTTTGTACTGTCCTCCAGAACGACATCCTGCACCATGCCCTCGTTAGATTCTATCGAAAAGATCGGTGAGTCAAATATAGAAACGTTATGCTGATTCAGTTCCTCACGCTGTGCGTCCGTCAATTCATCAGGTCCATTGGTACAGATTGTTAAATGATTCGTCCATCCAGAAATCATTTTGGCCATGTGCAGTGCATCTGCTCCCTTGACTATTAGGACAAGCGGCTGCTCTCTTAATTCCCAGCCATCACAATACGGGCAAATAAAGGCGCTTTTACCATATACATCTGCCAGTCCCTTAATATCCAACGGAAGGTCCTTCATTCCTATTGCAAAAAGCACCTTCTTGCTTCGATAGCTCTTTCCTTGTGAAGTCGTAATTTGAAAATCACCATCGGTTCCCGTAATCGATACGGCAGTATCCTCCTCAAAATAAACGGATGGATATGAACTAATTTCTTCCTTCGCAATTCGCCTAAATTCACTTGGACTTATATGATCTCTAGTAAGAAAGCCGTGAGTATGGCGAGTAACCCCATTTCGTGGACGCCCTTCATCAATAACTACCACATTTTTTCTTGCCCTGCCTAACACTAGAGCAGCATTTAAGCCTGCTGGCCCTCCTCCGATAATAGCACAATCGTGAGTCATCTTCATTCTCCCTTTCACATTTCAATTTATATTAGAGATATAATAGACTCATTATATCTTTAATAACTCTAAAAAAAGGACGGATCATTACTCCGTCTTGAATAATACTGCCAAATCCGCTATTTTTTTGTCTTCCAAAAACTGCTCCATCTGACGTTCAGCATCTATAACAACCTGCTGAATAAGACATTCGCTTCCGTGATTCAGGCTGCATTCGAACAAGGAAGCAGTCCCTTCGATCGCACGAATGACATCAAGAAAGGAGACATCTTCCTGCGTCCGTTTAAGACGGTATCCACCATTTGCGCCTGGCGAGGATTGAATCAATCCGGCCTTGACAAGCTTGGTCATCATCTTGGACAGATAGGTCTGCGAAACGCCAAGCTTCTCAGCAAGCAATTGTATGCCAACAGGCTTATCAGGCGCCGCCGTTACCAGATAGAGCATCGCATGAAGCGCATAATCGGTCGCCTGGGAATATTTCATTCAGCACCTCCATTAACGACTTTATGAATCCATAATAACTGCAATCGATCTTAAAGGCAAGTTTTTTTGGCATCACCATATCATTATCCTTGACCCTTGCTCACAAACCTAACTTCCGTCCGCCTGCTCAGCAGCTCAGTGATCCCCCTAGCGATGATTTGAACTCCTTCCTCTATGAGAGCCTCTTCCACCTGAGAAATACTGAGACGTATCACGTTATCCTTGGAAAATTCGGGGATATACATGCGCTCTGCATGGTCTACCCATACACGTTGCTGCTTCAGATAATCAGCCAGCTGCTTAGCCTTAAGCGGCAAAGGCAATTCAATAGTGGAATAGAACCCGGATAACGAACCCGAGTAGGTGACAGCTGCAGGCAGCCACGTTTTGTAAGCTTGCTGTAATAAGACGGCCTTCTTGCTATAAAGCTGCCTCATACGATCGATATGCGCTTTGAACATTCCACTCTGGAGGTATATCTCAAGCGCTCCTTGCGTAAGCATCGGCGTATGCACGTCCGCAGCAAACTTGGCTCGTAGAAAAGCTTCCCGCAACTCGTCAGGGAGCACCGCTAGACCGAGTCGGAGGCCGGGAAGCATAACTTTCGAGAAGCTTTTCACATAGATCACTCTACCAGAAGGATCGTAAACAAACATCGGATCGGCCTTTGCGTTTGAGTCGAGGTCGCCCATATAGTCGTCTTCCAAGATGTACACATCATATTGCTGCGCCAGTTCGACGATCCTTCTCCTCTCCTCATTCGTATGGCTGTAACCGGTCGGGTTGTGAAATCGGGAGACCATGTAGAACAGCTTGATGTCATGATGCTTGAACAGCTCTTCCAATTGCTTTAGGTCAATACCCTTTTTCCCTACTTCAATTCCATATGCCTCCCTTCCATGTTGTCGAATGGATTCAATAAACCCGGCATGTGTGGGTTGTTCGAGACATATATTACGCTTGCCATTGGGAAAAGGCAGAGATACAAGCAAATGCAGAGCTTGCTGCGAGCCGGATACCACATAGATTCGGTCGGGTACGGTGAACACCTGTAACCCTTGCAAATGCCTGGCCAGCTGGACTCGCAACGAATATAGTCCTTGAACATCCGAATACGTGAACATCTCTTCTTTGTATCGTTCAATGGCCTGATTGATACAGTGCTGAAAGTCGCGATAGGGCATAGCCTGTCGATCAGGTCCGGCTGAGAGAAAATCAATGTCCACCTGCGTTTCCTCTAATTTTTCCCGTCCTCGGTATCCCTCAATGACATAATAACCGCTTTGCGGCACGGAATAGATGATATGCCTCTTCTCTAATTCGACATAAGCCTTAATCACCGTGTTCTTGCTGCAAGCGAAGTCTTGGGATAAATTTCGGATTGAAGGCAGTTTGTTCCCCGGCTTCAATAAGCCTCGCTCAATGCGCTGCATCATCTCATCCACAATCTCTTCATATAGCATCCTAGTTACCCCCTTTCACTCCGAACTGTAAGGGTACAGTTCATGAATAACACCATTTTGAAATCATACAAATACCCGTATACTCAACAGGACGAAGCCCATTTCGTCGGAGTCTATTTGGACCATTATGCTGATGTTGGAGGAGGAATACAAGATGAAAAAAGTCGCAGTTATCGTTTTGCTGTTTTTTGCCCTGCTTCTAACAAGTGCAGACCCCCTTAGCAGTATCGTGAGCTCGGCTGACGCTAATTCCAGTGACAAAGCACTTCATGTAGAGGAACTATTCCATGGTGTTTCTGGCACTACCGTAATCAAAAACCTGAAGACGAATAAGATCTACACCTACAACCTTAAGAGGAGCAATCAACGCTTCACGCCTGAGTCCTCTTTCAAAGTAGCGAATGCATTAATTGGCTTAGAAGAGCATGCCCTTGAGGATGAGTACGAAGTAAAACGCTGGGATGGGGTCGTCCGGGAGTTTGACGTCTGGAATCGGGATCATACGCTAGGTTCTGCCATGAGGCATTCCGCCATCTGGTATTACCAAGCGCTAGCTCGGGATATCGGTCTCGTACGGATGCAGGCCAACCTGAGTCGGATCCAATATGGCAATCAAGACATTAGCGGCGGGATTGATAAGTTCTGGTTGAACAGCAGCTTAACCATCTCCGCACAAGAGCAAGCCCAATTCATGGAGAAGCTTGTAGAAGAATCTCTACCGTTCCAAGAGCAAACTATGAAAACAGTCAAACGACTTATGATCGATAACGAACAGGACGACTACACGATTCATGGAAAAACGGGTACGAGGTTGTCCGATCTAGGACTCGGCTGGTATGTGGGTTATGTGGAAACCGATAAGGTTGCATGGGTATTTGCCACGAACGTGGACGGCAGCGGCACCGCCGCCAAAACCATTACACTCGAATGTCTGGAGCAATTAAACATTTTATGAGTTCTTTCTTTCAAGTCATATATACTCGATTACAGAAATGGATGGAAGAATCCAGGCATGAGCGCGAACAAAAAAACAAAAAAAAAGGAATCCAGAGTACTAACATCTGGATTCCGCTTTCATTACATTTTCAATCCTTGTCTTCTGTTCTACTCTTATGATTGAGGCGGCCATACGATTGTCCCGCGGCGGTCGATAAATCCACTCACATAGTAGGGGGATTCTGAACTGGGCAAATAAACCTCCGCCAGATCACCGGAGAAGGAATTGGCCCATTCGAACTGTGACTTGATAACGAAGGTGCCAGACTTATTGATATATCCATAGGTTTGCCCTCTGCTTGCAGGAGCCAAACCGCCCGAGAACGTTCCTCCAGCCGTAAGATTTTGAATGGTCTTCTCGCCCTTCTTGTTGATGTAGAAAGATACCCCATTGCGTTCGACGAATGCCAGACCTTCCGAGAAAGGCTGCGCCATAGTTAACTCAGGAGGCAGAATGTATTTACCCGTCTTGTCGATGTATCCGTATTTGCCGTTCAGCATCACAGCGGCCGCTCCATCGGAGAATAGATACACATAGTCGAATCCGGGAGAGATGACGAACTTGCCGGAAGGATCGATAAATCCGTATTTTCCACCTACTGTCAGGCTGGCAGCCGCCAACCCTTCGGAGAAATCGGAAGTTTTGCTGAAACGATACGGTATGACCAGCTCGCCCTTCGTATTGATATAACCGGAAGCTTTCCCCTGATTGACTCGCGCCAAGCCTTCGGAAAAATTATAAGCTGTGTTGTAGATCGGCTGAATGACAACCTTCCCTTTACTGTCGATATATCCGAACCTTGTCACGGTGGTGCTGTCGGCTGCCTGAACTTTTGCCATATACAACGCTAACCCATCATACAGAACCCCACAGTTCCTCTGCGTACACACGAGCTGCTGTTCTCCCATGAAGCTGAAGTAAATCTGCTTCTTGACAACGCGGTCTTCCTCTTGGACCGAGCCTCTAGGCTGGAAAGAATATCCGAGGCTATCGTAGATCGGCTCGATCACCATCTCGCCTTTGCTGTTAATGAATCCGTATTTGCCCTTGTCCTCGATAGGATACAGATTAACATTCTCCATCACCTCTACAGCCGCCTCTGCGGCTAACGCTACCTTCACCTGGCCTTGCCCCAACCTGGCAAGTACGAACACCATTACCGCCAATCCGGCGATTGCAGCGATCTTTTTAAGCAACAAGCTCACGCTCCCTCACTAGTTGTATCCATTATTTAGTATAGACGACAGCTCAACCTGTTTTGTTGTGAGACCTTTATACTTGATCTACATCGAATGTTTCAAAGAAAAAAACAGAGTAAGGCAGGAACAAAAAAAGCCCTTCCCATTAGCAGAACTAATGAGTAAGGGCTTCGCGTCAAAACAATCGTAATATCGGCTCGTAAACGCCATGCAGCAGGAGATAAAAGGCGGCTCCAAGCGCTGACCCAATATACGCTCCGTTCAAACGAATACGCTGCAGATCGGTCTCGACCTTGCTCTCAATGAAGTACACCAGCTTCTGCTCCGTAAAGCTATCCAGCGTCTTGCGCACGATGACACCGATAATCGCATGCTCCGTATCGATCATTTTATGAACGAATTTTTGGGCATATTGCTCCAGCCAGCTCTTCGTTTCCTCACTCGCCTTAAACCAGTCCCAATAAGATTTAATAAACTGATTAATCAAATCCTTTATGTCGGTATGATTAACGGAATGCTTCTCTAACACAACAAGCTGCATGCCCTGACCCTTCATCAACAGCTGTCTCACATTGCCAAGCAAGGCTTCAATCGAAGGCAGAAAAGAAATTTTCTCGATGACCTCGTCTCTCCACTCGTTGACAGCAGCAGAAACGTCCTCGCGATTTTGCAAATGGTCAGCCAGCTGATACACCATGTCTTCAATCAAAACGCGAAGCTCATGCTGCGGATTTCGCAAGTCATCGATTAATCGCTGCAAATCGTCATATAACACATTAGTCGCATCGTCGAGGTTAAGCGCATTGGTTGATTCCGCGATTTCGACAGCCATTTTTTTGAGCCACTTGGAAAAAATGCTTCCTTGGTTAACGAATTTCTCCTTCTCCTTGCCAAGCAGCTCCCGGATAACGAGCTTTGTCTGCTCATCGGCAGCCTTCACAGCCGCAAACTCAACGACATAATTGAGCCAGCTTTGAAAATTGCCCTGATCCATCACCCACTTCAGCGCCTTGCCTGCATAAGGTGACATATTAACGTTGCTTAAGCTTTTGCGAGCTTTCTCATCCAAAACGACGGATAGCCCTTTAAGATCCAGCTTAGCCAGAAGCCCCGACACGAGCCGCCAGCCCTGCTCCGCGAGCATGCCGCCTGGACGGCGGTCTACCCATGCAATCGCGATCTCAACAAGAGAGATCTGGCTCACTTTATCCTTTAGCAAATCTTTGCTGAGCAATTGCTGCTCGACCATATTCGCGACGCCTTCAATCAGCTTATCGCGATTTCTCGGAATTATTGCCGTATGCGGAATCCACTTCCAACCAAATGGATGGCGAAATAGAACCGTTACCGCAAACAAATCGGCCAATGCTCCGACAAGACCTGCTTCAGTCGTGTAAAGCAGCATTCGGGTCCACCAATTGTCCGGAAACACATACAAGCAGCAAGCAGCAAGGACGAATAAGACGGCTAACAAAATTAAGCTGCGATTTGCTTTTTTTCTCATTGCCATTATGCTTGCCCTCCGATCCAAAAGGTTGCTAGATGCAGCACTACGCCAATAAGCGCTCCAACTCCCATGCCGTTAATCCGAATGTATTGCAAATCGCGTCCCGCTTTCTCTTTTACCAGCTCGATAAGCTCCTCTTCAGAGAAGCTGTTCAGCTTGTCGGTCACCATCCTGCCGATGTACGAATGCTTCTGCTCCATCCACTTGAGCACGGTTGTCTTGACGTATTGATCAATGCGGGTGAGCAGCTCCTTGTTGCCCTCCAACGTCTTAATGCCTTCATGCAGCTTCTCCTTAATCCATGGATAACGCGCAAGCTGCCCCTCCGCATTCGCTGCTGCGGCACTGCGAATGGACTCCAGTCCTCGCTGTATGTAAACATCAAGCTTGATCGCTTCCTTCACAGATGAGAGAAGGGCCGCCTTGCCCGCTTCAATTCGGCTGCGCAGCTGCTCATCTGTACGAAGCCTAGCAACAAATTGGGCTATAAAAGCTTTAAGCTTCTGGCGCTGCGGGTGGTCCTCGGAATGGAATTTCTCCAGAAACGACACCAGCCACTGCTGCAGCTTGCCGCTAATATTCGCCGATTCCAAGCCTGCTGAAACATCAATCAGCTTCCTGCGGAATTGATCCCCTTCATAAGAGCGAATCGCAGAATCTACGATTTGGCTGACGACGGCTTCAAAAGGCGCCGACTTCACGATTTTTATAAGCTCTGGAATAATAAATTCGATTATACGGTCATCGTATCCATTTCGAATCGTCCAATCGCCGGCATCAGCCGCGATATCCGCTACTGGAATCGAATCGGCATGCTCGAACAAGAAGGTTTGCACCATTTTGGCCAGCTCCTGCAAATCAATCGTCGTAATGACATCGTCTGCCACCTGCTGCAAAATATCGTTGATGCCCTCTTCGCCGCCATGCTGCTTCAAATAAGTGACCAGTACATCCGCGATGTTGTACTCGTCCAGCCTCTCCTTAATGTTCGGAATGGTCAGCAATTCATTTTGCACCATCTTCACAAGCTCGCCAATTAACCGTTCCCGGTTGCGAGAAATGATGTTGGTGCCCATCCATGACGGCCACTTGATCCTCAAAGGATTGCCGAACAAGGCGCTTACCGCAAAGGAATCAGCGAGTCCGCCGATCGTTGCAGCGCTAAAGAGAGAGAATAAAAGTCCCCCCATAAACGTATCGTGAAAGGGAAAAGCAGCAAATATTCCGATAGCGGAGAAGAGCAGCGCTAAATCCGCTTTTTTCTTAATGCTGAATTTGTTCATAAACAAGCTCCATTCCTGATGATCGTTACGTGAGTAATTATCCCATATCTATGTGGTATGAAACAATGGAGCTTTCAAAACAACGAATTCGACCTCTGTACGCCATCATCTTTTGTGCTTCTAGACACTTGCCATATGCCTAAAAAAACAAAAGCGCCGCCTGCGACATGCGTCCATGAGAACGGCTCGTGCAGCACTGCATAAGAGAGCAGCAGCGTGCTTACGGGAATGCAGCTCGTATAAACGGCTGCCGTTGCAGCGGACACCTTGGAGACGCCGCGAAACCATAAAATATAAGCAATTGCTGTTACGAAAATGCCATAGTATAGCAGAAGCCCGATGTCCTCTAAGCTTAGCTGGCCAAAATCATAGGTTAATGCCTCGGCAAAGGAAAAAGGCAAAAACATCAAAAACGAAAATAAAGTCACGTAAGTCGTGCCGAGCAAGGAGGATACGTTGCTTGTTGTCATTTTGCGCAGGATGGTAAGCATCGCTTCCCCGCTTACGGCGCCTAATAGGAGTAAAAGTCCAATGTATAACCCTTGCGGCTGTATCTCGGAGGATGGCAGCAGCCAGCCGGGCACCTGCATGCTCAATATGCCTAGCAGCGAGCACAAGATGCCTATTTTGAGACGTATCGTTAACAGCTCCTTCAAGAATATAACCGAAAGAAATGCTACGATTGCCGGAGTTAAGCTGGTCACGATGCCGGCTTCCGCAGCATGCGCTGTTCGCAAGCCATACAGCATAAGCACGCGGAACATGAACATGCCAAGAAACGCTTGCAATAAGAGAACAAATAAATCCTTTCTCCCCACTAGAATCGGACCGCCGCTTTTTAGCAATAAGATAGGAATCAACAGCAGCAAGGCAACCGAGAGGCTTATCGTCTGAGACAGAAAGACGGGCATCTGCATCGTTGTTATTTTGCCGACCACAACGGAGCTTCCGACGAGAATAGATGCAATGGCAAGCTCGAAATAAGCAAATATACGAGAATGATTCAAATTCAACAACCCCTCTTCTTTTGGTTCCTATATACTGTAGCAAAGGGGAATTGGTTTGTTGTAGTGCCATTACACAGCCTATTTGAGAGTACCGCTTTATGAGGAGGACTGGACCATTTGTGGTTTTCTATTGATAAGCACGCTAGTGTGCCCATGTTTCGTCAAGTGTTCGATGCCCTTCAAGGTGCTGTTCTTGCCGGTCAGCTGCATGCTGGCAGCAAGCTTCCCTCTACTCGGGAGCTGGCAGAGCAGCTTAATGTCTCGCGCAATGTGATCCTGGAGGCTTACGAGCTGCTGCTGGCCGAGGGGTATATTACAGGCCGCTCGGGTTCGGGCACTTTTGTAGCGGAGGGCGCTTGCCTTGCTGGCTACACGTCGGCAGCGCCTGATGGAGAACCTCCTGCTGCGCCCGCAGCGTTGAAATCATCGGAGCTGGCTGGCATTTCGTTTCGCACCGGTTTACCGGCTCTGGATCTATTCCCGATGAAGCAATGGGGCTCCATTTTGCAAAGCGTGTGCATGAATTCCTCTAGCTCTGAGCTTGCCTATGGCGATCCTTCTGGAAATTACGAGCTGCGAAGCTTGTTGGCCAAGCATTTGAGGAGAATAAGAGGGGTGATCAGCAAGCCGGAGCATATCGTCATTACGAGCGGAGCCGTGCAAGCGCTGCAGCTGATCGTTAGGCTGCTGCTCCAATCAGGGGATACTGTTTTTGCGGAGGAACCTTCCAATGAGGATTTAAAAAACATTTTGACCTCCACCGGCGCGAAGCTGCATGAAATACCGGTTGATGATTGGGGTCTTCAATCGCAAAAGCTGCCGGTAGGCATGTCTCCAACATGTATTTATGCGACCCCTTCCCATCAATTTCCGCTAGGGGGCATTTTACCGATTCAAAGGCGGATTGAATTAGTGGAGTACGCCCGCCGCTGCGGCAGCTACATTCTTGAAGACGACTATGACAGCGAATTCCGATATGACGGAGCGCCCCTCCATTCGTTGCAAAGCCTATGCCCGGAGCAGGTCATCTACATCGGTACGTTCAGCAAAATCATGTTTCCCTCGCTGCGGATCGGCTATATGATCGTTCCCGAGTCGTTAGTAGAGCCGTGCAGACAGCTTAAGAAGCTGTCTGATTACCAAACGCCGAGCATCGAGCAGCTTGCCTTGATCCGTTTTATGACGAAGGGATACTTAAACGCCCATATTTTAAAAATGAAAAAGCTATACAAAAAGAGGCGCGAGCATCTGGTTGTCGCCTTGAACGATCAGCTCAGCGTCGAATTTCGGGTTATGGGCAAAGCGGCAGGCTTGCATCTTGTAGTGGAGTTTGTTTACCCGCTGCCGGACGATTTTGGCAATCGACTAAAGGAAGAAGAGGTATATGCAGTTATATTGCCTTACAACAGGCTGCTGCTCGGCTATGGCCACTTGGATGAACAACAGATCGATGAGGGGGTTCGCAGAATTGGGAGAGCATTAAGGGGTTAAGCCAAAACCAGCCCATCCAACTTGGTTGGTGACGGCTGGTTTCTGCTTGGTGAAATTTGATCGGTTAGTTCACGAGCTATGGATGGCAGCGACCGTCTCTAGCACATATTCGGCTCCCGCCTCTGCCATCCAAGTAAGGAGTCCTTGTTCGCTGCTCATGTTCTGCACTTCACTGCCGTTATTTGTGACTACTATCGGACAGCTCGTTTGTACGGAGCAGAGATGAGCAGCACTCGCGCGAATCCGAGCCTCTATCAGCTTCCCAGCCGACCAGCGCATATCCACCTCAAAGCCGCCTCTTGCGCGCAAGCCCGTTACTTCGCCATCTGCCCATGCCGCAGGCAATGCCGGCAGCAAGTGGATGCTTCCTGCATGACATTGAAGCAGCATTTCCGTTATGCCTGCCGTCCCGCCGAAATTGCCGTCGATTTGGAAAGGGGGATGATTGTCGAACAGGTTCGGAAGCGTTGAGTGGCCTAGCAGCGCTTGCACATTTTCATAAGCTTTCTCGCCGTCCTCCAGCCTTGCCCAGAAGTTGATGATCCAAGCCCGGCTCCAGCCGGTATGGCCGCCGCCGCTTGCCAGCCTGCGATCAAGCGTTACTCTGGCAGCAGCCGCCCATTCCGGCGTACCTCTAACCGTAAAGCGCCTGCCTGGATGTAGGGCGAACAAATGGGAGATATGGCGATGTCCCGGCTCCGCTTCCTCGTAATCGTCCATCCACTCCTGAATTTGCCCGTATTTGCCGATAGCAGGCTCCGGCAAGCGTGCTCGCATTTGCTCCCAATGCTGCTGCTCCGATGGCTCGATGCCAAGAACTTTCGCTGCTTCGGCGCATGCCGTGAACAATTCATATAAAATTTGGCTGTCCATGGAAGCTCCGATGCAAAGCGTCCCCGATTCTCCGCTTGGAAGCATATACGTATTTTCCGGTGATACGGATGGATTGGCAACGAGCAAGCCTTCCTCCGTCTCTCTTAAGAAATCGACGAAAAATTGCGCCGACTCCTTCAAGGTCGGATAGATCCGTTCAAGAAACGCTGCATCAAGCCCGTATTCATAATGCTCCCATAAGTGCAAGCAAAGCCATGCAGCCCCCATCGTCCAATAGGAAGCCGGCAAATAGATGTCCTGCGGAGCCGTATCGCCCCAAATGTCGGTATTATGGTGGGCAACGAAGCCTCCGCAATCGTACATCGCTTGGGCCGTTACTCTGCCAGGCTCGCGCATCCTCTCCAGCAGATCGAACAACGGCTCATGGCATTCTGCCAGATTGCCCGCCTCAGCCGGCCAATAATTCATTTGCGTATTAATATTGATCGTATATTTACTGTCCCAAGGCGGCAGCATTTGCTCGTTCCAAATACCTTGCAAATTGGCAGGCAGCGAGCCTGGCCGGCTGCTCGAGATGAGCAGGTAACGGCCATACTGATAGTATAGCGCCGTCAATCCCGCATCCGGCCGGCCCGATTGAACCCGCTTAAGACGCTCATCGGTTGGCATAGAGGCAGCGCTTGTAGCGCCATCATCGGATAGGCGAAGCTTCACCCGCTCCGATAATGCGGTAAAATCCTGAATATGGCGAGCCTTGAGCGTCTCATAACCAGCTGCCGCTGCATTGACAATTGTACCCACCACATAGGACTCCGGATCGTCATGCCGGAACGACGTAGCAGCTGTTAGCAGCAGCGTTACGCTATCTGCTCCCTCTACTACGAGATGCTCGCCGATAATCGACAACGAGCCGCCTGCCGCTACAGCGCGCAATGCCATCCGGAAATCCGAGCCGCCTGAACCCCCGCATACGCCGCACATGACAATCGTGCTTCCGTCAGCCTTCACTAATTCGTCGTAATAACGATTTCGCCCACGCAGCAGGCGGGCTGTGAAGCTGATGCTGCCCGGCTTATCCGCAGTCAAATGTGTCACAAGCGCCTCATCGGGAAAGCTCGCAAACGTTTCACGACGATAGGACGTCTCTCCTTGACTAAAAGCGACCGTTGCAATGCCGCTGTACAAATCCAGCTCTCTCGTATATGCCTTCACATCGCCCTCGTTCGCATAGCGAAAGTTCAGCTGCAAATCGCCAAGCGGCATATAATGGCGCTGCGTTTCTGGAACGCCGGAGAGAGCCATCGCCGACAAGGAATGTGCTTCGCGCAGACGCCCTTCCTTTAGAAGGCTGCGAATGTTATCGAGTTGAAGCAGCGCATCTGGATTGTTGCGGTCACGCGGCCCGCCATACCATACGCTATCTTCATTCAGCGCCATTCTCTCGCGGTGCGTGTCTCCAAATACCATGCCGCCCAGCTTTCCGTTGCCAACCGGCAGCGCCTCCTCCCATACTGTGGCCGCCTGCTTGTACCATAATCGATTTTCCGTTTGCTGAGTCATCTTTTATTCTCCTTTTTATAGCCGAATCTATTATTTGCTGAAGCAATCCATTACTATATTAATAATCCTTCTTTAAAAAACAGCGGATGGCGGTGCTTAGCAGGTGATCAGAACAAGCGAACAACAAGCGTTATCCGATTTGCTGCAATCGCTGCAGCTGCAGTTGCTCATCGCGCATAAAACGCAGGTACAGCTTCATTGGGGAGAAAATAACTCCTTTCCTGCGTACAACAAGCTGTATTTCATTTGCGAGGGTGAGGGCTGGATTCGAATCGGCGATGTTGATTATTATCCGAAGCCCGGTCAACTTTTTCTGACGCCCGCACATGCGAAAGTATCCTTTTCAACCTTAAATGATCGTCCTTACTTAAAATATTGGTGCCATTTCAGCATTCTGGCGGGCCCCCTCGACCTGTTTCAGTGGATTGGCGTCCCTCTTTGCATCAACATCGAAGACATAGACAACATGACTCATTTGTTTCAAGAGCTGATCGCTTGGCACGAGCAGACGACTATTGTTGCCAGGCTCCGCGAGAAAGCGGTGCTGCTTGAAATCGTTAGCCGCTTCCTTGAGTCGGTTCCGCTTCGAGTGCTTCAGCACCGAACAGAGGAAATGAACCGTTTGCGAGTCATTGCGCAATATGTGGACAGCCGCCTTCACACGAGCATCAGCGTCGATCAAATGGCGGAAGCCGTCCATCTCCATCCCAACTATTTTAGCTCCTATTTCAAAAAGCATTTTGGCGTTCCGCCGCTTAAATACGTCAGCCGCAAACGAACCGATCGCGCCAAGCAGCTTTTAACGACGACTTCGCTAAGCATTAAAGAAATCGCCGATCAAACCGGCTTCAAGGAAACGAATCATTTCACGAAATTTTTCCGTAAGGAGGCGAGCCTATCCCCAACTGAATATCGTGCTGCCTATAATCATCAGCATCCGCTAACCTCATTATAAAAGCGCCTTCATAAACAAACGATGGAAGAATCTAAGATAGAAGGGTAAAAAACTAAGGAGTGTCCCATTAGAGGATAGTCTAGCTGCGCTGCTGCCGCGGAAATAGATCAAGCCCACCTTTACACGCCGCTCCTGCGAAAATAGATCTAGAAAATAGATCTATTTCCGCCAAACCAGCTAACTTCGCAGGAATACGTCTAAAAAGTAGACTTATTCCAGCTCGCAGCCCGCCACTTGCCCTTCTACGCGCTACACCTGCGATAATAGATCTAGAAAATAGATCTATTCTCGCCAAACTAGCTAATATCGCCGGAATACGTCTAGAAAGTAGACTTATTCCAGCTCATAGCCCGCCAATTGCCCTTCTACGCGCCGCTCCTGAGAAAATAGATCTAGAAAATAGATCTATTCCCGCCAAACTAGCTAATGTCGCAGGAATACGTCTAGAAAGTAGACTTATTCCAGCTCGCAGCCCGCGCCATGACCACAACAAAAAAATAGGACGGAGCAGATAACATCCTGCTCCGTCCTATTCTATAAATCCTATTTATTAAACGAAGAAATCATCGTCCAATCTTCATCCGTCAGCTGGTTGATCTGCCACAGGGCAACCCCGCGCAGCCCCAGCTCCTTCGCCAAACGCATTTTGGCTTGAATGCTCTGCGCGTTCTCGTACCACATCAGGTGCGAGCCTCTTGTATCCGTAAAAGTCACCTTATTCAAAAAATAAGGCAGCTGCATGACTGATGTTGTCCCCGGTTCCGCAATTCGGCTTTCGACTGCGGCAATGGCTGGCGACCGGAAAAACTCTACTTTGCCATCCGCGCCAGTAGTCCATTGGTTTGCCTGCTTCGATATGCCAAGCAGCAGCTTGTCCGCCGGAATATACTTAAGCGCATCCCGCGCAGCGTCGCCTACCAGCGTAAGCGGAGCAGACGGCAGTCCGCTTTCTTCATGCGTAAATTCATAAGCCATCAGGACGACCCGGTCGGCAAGCTCGCCGATCTGCTTGTAATCATAGCCCGCGTAATAATAGGATGGCGGCACGACAACCGTCAGCTCAGCTTCACCAAGCTCCGCCTTGATCGCGCGTAGCAGCTCATTGAGCGGCTCTTTATAGGATGCCGGCACAAGGCCCTCAAAGTCAATCGCTACACGCTCAAATCCGTACGAAGCATTGGCGACGGCCTCCCCGACAGAAACAGCGAATGCTTGGCGAGCTTCAGCATCCATCACAAAATCGCCAAGCTTTTGAAATGTTGTATTTGCAAAAATCATTAGCGTTTTTGTGGATTGGCTGTTCTCTGCCGCAGTTATGGCCTGCTGCCAATCGGCCGGCGGCGTCAGGGCTACCGATGCCTTGCCAGCTCCTTGATAGTCCAGCTTCGCCCAATCGAAGATGATTTCATCCGCGGAAGCGAAACGCTCATGCTTCTTGTAAGGTCCAGAGGCCGCATAAAATGCGGATATGTCAAGCTCGCGGCCGTCATTTCGGAAGCCGATCATCCGATCGATAATCGACGCTGCCTCGCGGCGAGTTAACGACTTTTTCGGAAGGAACAAGCCTTTATCGTCGCCTTTCATAATAGCGTCGGAGTATGTTCTCAGCACATAAGGAGCGAGCTTTTGATCAATTTTCTCCACATCGCCAAAGGCAGCTTGCTCGCGTGCCGGAAGCCAGTCCACTTCGAGCCACTGCTTTTTCTCCTCCGCGGTTTTGCCCTGCAGCAAAGCGAAGGCGGTTAATGCCGCAACTTCCTCACGCTTGATGCTTTGGCTTGGATTAAATTTGCCGTCTTTGACAAGCAAATCCAGCCATCCTGCGTCATAAGCAAGCTTAATGGATCCGTACGACCAGCGATCCTTCGCCACGTCCGAGAGTGCAGACGTCTTCTCTTTCTCGATTACTGGATTAACCGATTCTACCAGCAGCTTAACGAATGCCTCTCTTGTAAGCTCCGCACTTGGCCGGTAAGTACCGTCCTCATAGCCGGATACGACGCCAAGAGCGACTAAACGGTAAATGGATTCTGCTGCCCAATCCTTCTCCGGCACATCGCGATATAGTTTCAATTGCGCATCATAAGCAAACGCCTGCAACGACGTTCCGATCATGAACAGCATAAGGATTCCAATAAGCATCGTCGTTTTTCCCCTAAACTTCAATACATCCCTCTCCCTTTTAGAGTAAAGCTATTACTCTATCAATTTTGTCGATAGAATCATATACCATTTCCCATCAAAAGTCCAATTAGACCAGCTTATGGAACCTATCGAAAAAAGCCACACGCTCGGAACGCTATCGCTCCAATCGAATGGCTTTTCAGATCATTTCTCACAATTTCATTTGCAAGCGGATCAAATTCGTCAAATGACTTCCCGCTCATCGTTGGACGGCAGGGAAGGATGCGGAGCATGCGGCTCCAGCTGGTACCAGAATGCCGTTGAAGCAATATCGCTTTGCTGCGGCAAATACCTTCCTCCCGAACGCCAGCCGAGATCCTGAATCGTCACTTTCAAGTCGCTATGGAACCGGATCGGGTCCATAATATGCCAGCGGTACATCCCGAACCGCTGCTGGCTGCGATACAAGCCATCCGGCTTAATAAGCTGGTGCATGCCCAGATACGCGGTCGAATAAGTGGCGTATTTCCCATGCGGCTGCTCCCAGTTCCAAGCCCCGCCAAAATAATCCTCCGTGCCTGTTCCGCATATCGTAGGAAACTCCTTGTCCCCGTCCATGAAAAACTTGATTTCGCCCTCGCCCCACCAGCCAGTATTGTTAACCTGCCAAGCCAAATAAGTTCCCACATAATGTCCTTTTCCGGTTACGCCATCCAGTATCGTATGTACTTCGCCGTACGGCACGGGATTGGATCTTCGCCACTGGGCATGGAAATATGCCATGTCGTCAGGCACATCTGTTAACGTGTAATCGACCTGGTAATAGAGCACGGCCTTATCGGTCGCTTTGTTCTCGACGGTTATTTTGGCGTGCTTCCGAAACGGCATCAGCCAGTAGCTGTTCATCCCGCCTGCCGGATTAACGGCTACTGGCTGAGAATTCACATCGCTTCGCTCCTGCCAGCCGTTGCAGAAGAAGTCTCCGATCGGAACCTCTACCGAAGGCAGCTCCTCATCGTCCCAATACATACGGAGAATCATGTTTCTCCAATTCGTTGGAGCGCATGTCAGCCATATATGTTGTATCGCACCCGGACCGTCTATATCCGCCATTGTATACGTTGCTCCTGCCGCGATTTCCACCGAAGGAGACACCTTCCAGCCAATCCCTAGATCGCGCGCGCAATTCGCGCCGGTACCTTCCGTTGCCATCCCGCCCTTGCCTTTTTCACCGTTAACATTTTCTGCGCTTATCGAGCGAGTCTGTGCGTCAGAAATTCTAGCCAAGCTGCCTATTCCCATATCTAGCCCGTTGAATCGACTCATAACCGAATGCTCCCTTCCTTATAAAAACAGCAATACAAGCGATGATATGCGTCATCGTTTGATGATTGTACAGCGCTATCATATAATAAAAGATGTTATTTGCTATCCAAGCTCTTTAGTTCTTGTTTCCGTTTACATTGCTTATGTTATCACAGTTTTTTTAGAACTTCTTTATTTCAGCTTGTTATTATTTGTCCAATCCTGCTAATTTGACGGGATAGAATGGAAACGTTCTCCAAATCAAAAAAAGCATTCATGACCAAGCTATTTACGACCATCGCCGAGAAGGTCGGCTACGGCAGCGTCCTCGCGTTCAGCAAAGCCTTCAAGCAAATCGAAGCGATGTCGCCGCGCAAATTCATTCTAACCTTCACGGGCCTAAACGACCTCTAATATCCGTACATCAAAAACAAACAAAAAAGCCCCCCGTTAAGCTGCCATTGAGCTGTTTTTCGTAACATCGACACCGTCAAAAAGTGACTTTCTTACGGGTCACAGCTCGCCACACGCAGCAAAACGCGGGCTTCTTTTACTCCAATCGATTAATCGCTTCGGCTGCTTCGAGCAGCATGACACCGCTAAGCTGGACGCTTAGCTGAACAGGCAGCACGGGAGGGCTCTCCCACGACGGGCCGCATAAGCCGCTTTCCTTCTCCAGTCCATGCTCCAACAAAATTGCAGCATTTGCCCGGATAACCTCCCGCACATCGTTCATTTCCGGCGCAGTCCGCAGCAGCTCGACCAAATACCTTACCAAAATTCCTTTGAAGAGCCCCGTATCGTCGATGCCCTCATCTGGCAAAACAAGATTTTCCGGCCTGCATAATCTCGCGATGCATGCTTGCGATGTTCGTCTCGCCTCATCCAGAAACTGCTGATTTCCGGTACAGCGATACAGCTCAACGCCTGCGCCGATGTATACCCCTTGGCAGTAGGTAAATGCCCAGTCATAATCGATCTGCATATCGCCTAATCGGTTCATGCCATCCCATACGAAGCCGGTTTCAGGATCAACCAGATTTTCTTTGTTCCATTTATATATTTTCAAAGCCCATTCCAAATCCGCTTCGTCTCCAAAGCATTGATACAGCCTTGCGGCGAGTATGGCAGCAGGCGCATTGGCCGGCGTATTTTTATAATCCAATTGCCCTTTGTTCCATCCCATTCCGCCGCCCAAATTGTCGCTCCAAGCCGTCTGAATATCCGCCCACAACGCTAGGGCACTGTGCTTGTACGCTTCATTTCCAACGGCTTGGTAGGCTCTAAGCAAAGCCAAAGCGAGCCATTCCATATCATCATAATAATGGTGCAAAAACGTTCCGCCGTTGCTCCTTCGTATCCCATCGTAAATCGCATCAATTCGATCCCGATACCGGCTGTCGCCCGTGCGGGTCAGCCCGTCTACAAATACGTCGATCACATGTGCCTGCCACCAGTAATAATAGTTTTCGCCAGGCCGGTTTGCCTCCTGCGGATACCATTGATTCATAATGGAAGCAGTCTCGTTCCAGTAATTCCCAATCAGAGCATCCTGTGCAAAATCAGTCCAATTCCTATCGCTCATCCGCGCCGCTCCGCCATTCTCTCCAGCAGCATCACGCCGCTTAGCTGCACGCTTAGCGTAACGAGCTCGCCTGGCTTTTCTGTCCAATTTTGATTAAACAATGCTTTATCGTCCGCTTTGCCGCTTTGCCAAAGCTGTTCCGCATTCGCCTGCAGCAGCTGCCAAGCGCGGTTATTGCCGCCAGCTTCCTTCGCCAGCTCCGCCGCATAACGAATGAGAATGCCTTTGAACAAACCGCCGTCCCCCGTCTCCTCATCCGGCAATATGCCCGTTACAGGATCTGTCAGCTCCGAGATCGCTGCCTCGAAGGAACGCTCAGCATCGTCCAAATACGCCTGCTCGCCGCTCACTCGAAATAGCTCGACGGCTGCGCCGATAAATACGCCCTGGCAATACGTAAACTTCCATTCTTTATCGATGGCGCCGTCGCCGTTGCGGTTCATGCCGTCCCACACGAAGCCGGTATCCGGGTCAACGAGATGATCCTTTTGCCACTTATAAATTTTGAGCGCCCATTCCAAATCATTTTCATCCTTGAACGCTTGATACAATCGCGCTGCCAAAATAGCAGCCGGCGCATTAGCTGGCGTGTTTTTATAATCCAGCTGCGTTTTCTGCCATGCGATGCCGCCGCCCATATGGTCATTCCAGCCGGTTTTAATATCGTCCCACAATTCTAAAACCGCTTCCTTGTAT
Organism: Paenibacillus sp. PL91; assembly: GCF_012935325.2. Taxonomy (GTDB): domain Bacteria; phylum Bacillota; class Bacilli; order Paenibacillales; family Paenibacillaceae; genus Pristimantibacillus. The sequence goes on along the minus strand of NZ_JABBYG020000010.1, from coordinate 222,081 downwards.
TTCTGTTCACCGGTTGCCTCATAAGCGCGCAGCCAAGCGAGCGCCATCCATTCCATATCATCGTATAAATGGTTAGGCAGAAAACCGCCGTTTCTCTCCCGTATCCCTTCAAGGAAAATGGGCAGCTTTTCGGAATAACGCGTATCGCCTGTTCGAACCAAGCCATCTACCAGCACGTCAACCGCATGCGCCATCCACCAATAATGAAAAATCGTATTGCATTTGCCGCCTGGGCAAGGCGTCTCAATGTTGTACATGCGTATCGCATCATTCCAAAAATAATGCTCCAGCGCTGCTTGAGCCTCATCAGCCCGCTTCTCCCATACGCCAACCGCCATTTTGTTCATCTGTCTTCTCCCCTTATGTCATTATTCTTTCTTAGCTTCCAGCTCCACATATGCCAGCTCCAACCGTTAACCTTTGATTCCGCTAAAGGCTATGCCTTGAACAAAGTAACGCTGCAGCAGCAGGAACAAAATGAGAATCGGCAATATAGCGACCAAGGCACCTGCCATCATAGGTCCAAAATCCGTTTGAAAGTTGTAGGAGAAAGCTTGCAAACCCATTTGAACCGTCGCCTTTGTCGGATCATTTAACACGATCATCGGCCACAGAAAGCTGTTCCAGCCCGCTTGAAACGTAAATATCCCCAGCGTAGCGAGCGCGGGCTTTGTGAGCGGCAAATAGATGCGCCAGAAAATCATAAATTCGCCGCAGCCCTCGATCCGTGCCATCTCCAGCATATCGGTAGGCAGCGTAAGAAAAAATTGCCGCATAAAGAAGACCGCAAACGTTCCCGAGGCGCCAGGCAAAATAATGCCCCAAAAGGAGTTCATCAGCCCGTGCCCGCCTGCTCCGAGCAGGTCATTTCCGCCTAACAAAGGAAGATGCTGCAGCACATAAACGCTTGGAATCATCGTGACGATTCCCGGAATCATCATCGCCGCGAGCAATACCCGGAAGAGCGGCTGGCTCAGCTTAAATTTGAGCTTGGCGAAGGCATAGCCCGCTAAAGATCCCAAAAAGAGATTGAATAATACCCCTGAAGCCGCAAGCACAAACGAATTCCAGAAATACAAGCCAAAAGGCACTGTCGTGAACGCTTTTTTGTAATGCTCAAACGTAATGTCCGTAGGCAGCCATTTGATCGGCATCGCAAAAATTTGCTCATCCGGTTTAATGGAGGTCAGCACGCTCCAATAAAAGGGCAAAAACATAACGATCGCGATCAAGGCGCATACGACATAATAGAACGTTTTCTTCAATCCCTTTGTTAAGGGGGTATTTCCGATCGTTTCCATTTTTGTCCCCCCTATATCACAGACTCTTCCGCTTTAGTAATCCTCATATTAATGACGGAGAAAATGAGAATGGCTACTGCCAGAACAAACGCCTGCGCTGACGCATAACCCATTTGCAGCTGATTAAAGCCCTGCTGGTAGATCAGATATACCGGTGTTTTGGTCACATTGGCCGGCCCGCCTTGAGTAAGCACAAACGCTTGATCAAATAACTGAAGCGCCCCGATAATCGATAAGGTGCTGACGAGGAAGGTCGTTGGCCTAAGCTGCGGCCACGTTATAAACCGGAAACAATCAATCTTGGTCGCCCCGTCGAGTTTTGCCGATTCATATAAGTAGTCGGGAACACCCTGCAAACCGGCAAGATAGATGATCATATTGGAGCCGACTGACTGCCAGAGCGTCACCATGATGATCGAGAGCATTGCCGTCTCGGTTTGGGCTACCCAAGCAGGTCCGGTTATGCCGACATACGAGAGCAATCCATTAACGAGTCCAAACTCTGGATGTAGCAGCCAAATCCATACGGTAGCAGCTGCCACGGATGAAGTCAGCGTCGGCAAATAATTCAACGTCCGGAATAGCTTAATGCCGCGCCATGCCCGGTTCATCAGAATGCCAAGCGCGAGCGAAATAATAATGTTGAACGGAACAAATACGACCGCATAAAGGAATACATTTTTGAACGTAACCCATAATAATTCATCATCCAGCAGCCGGCGGTAATTTTCGAAGCCAACCCAATCCTTCCGGCTTAGCACATCATAGTTGGTGAAGCTCAAATATAGCGCCATAAACACAGGAATTACGGTAAAAACAAGAAACAACAGCATGGTTGGCGCAATGAACGCGTATGCCGTTCTTGCCTGATGACGATCCAGCTTTCTAACGGAAGCCATAGAAACTCCCCCTCCATGGAGAAAGGGAGGCTTGCCTCCCTTTCTTTTGTTTTACCCTTTATTTTACCTCGCTATTGTCCTTCAGCAGCTTATCGCCCTGCTCTTGCGATTTCTTAAGCGTATCTTCAATGCTCTGCTTGTTTTGCTGGAATAGCTGCAGATTCGGAATTAGAGCATCTCCCTCCATCACCGAATAGCCAGGATGGTTAGGACGTACCTTCGCGAACTCAAGCGTCTCCATAAACGGCTGCCAGAGCGGATCATCCTTGAAAAACGGATCTTCGAGCGCCGGCTTGTAGCCCGGAATGTTCAAGCTCGTTTTTGCCCAGAGCAGCGCATTGTCTTTGTTTGCAAGCCACCATTTAATGAACGTCCAGGACTCCTCTTTATGCTTCGCGCCTTCTGGAATAACTAAGCCAAAACCGCCCATGACGCTTCCTTTGTCGCCATTTGGTCCTGCCGGCGGCGGCACAATGCCAAACTCCAAATCTTTACCGTATTTTTTATAAGTGCTGAGCATCCATGGACCTGTATACTGCATCGCAAGCTTGCCGGTTACGAACGCGTCCTGCCCTTCGCCTAACCCTTGCTCAAAGCCGACTTTATACACTTTATCTTGATTGAGCAGTTGATCCCAATATTGCAAAACCTGCTTGCCCTGCTCGTTGTTAAAATTGGTTTTGCCGTCCTCCGTAATCATTTGCCCGCCTGCTTGCTGCACATACATGTTGAACAATCCCACATCGCCAAGCGAGAAGCCTGCAACCTCCAGCTTATTGCCATTCCACTTCGTTAGCTTGGCTGCGGCTGCGGCAAGCTCATCCCATGTTTTCGGCGGCTCAAGGCCCGCTTCCGCAAGAAGCTTCTTATTATAGAAGAGAGCGCGCGCATCAACCGTAAGCGGCAGTCCGTACAGCTTATCGTTAAGAGAAAGCTCCTTTAACGACTCCTCATAATAATCATCACGCGAAATGCCATCGCGCTCTAAATATTCATCGATCGGATGAAGCACGTTTTTAGGCGCGTAAAGGGACGTTCTCCAGCGATCCCAGAACAGAATGTCCGGTGAACCGCCTGAGGTAGCAGCCGTTAGGAACTTGGTGATCATATCCTGCTGCAGCACGTATTTCACGCGGATTTTATCTTGCGATTTATTAAAGGCATCAACCATCGTCTCAAACTGTATTTGCCCTTCGCCGCCCCAATCGCCCCAGAAGGTCAGCTCAACCGCCTTACTGTTTTTTGCATTTCCGTCTTCCGCTTTCGTATTACCGTTCGACTCTTTCTGGTTCGCGTTGCCCGAGCACCCCGCGATAAGCGATGCTACGAGCAGCATTGCTGTCAACGTCATTAGCCATTGCTTCAATCTCATTGCCATGCCTCCCTTTTTTATGTTGTTCGATAAATAGTAACCGCTTACATGAGATTAGTATATTAGCATAAAATGTATATGTCAACTCAAATATATTTCGACATTTTTCCATGCTAATATATCATTTAAAGCTGTATATTCTCTTCTATTACCGCCGTCTTTGAACGTATATTTGCGCGCTTTGCCTAGCAATTGGAACAAAAAAAGAACGCCCAAAATCATTTATCCAATGATTTTGAACGTTCTTTTGGGACAGCTGCTCCATCATTTGCTCGCTTTATCTGTTGAGTCTCCAATTATCAGATCCGCTTCAAGCATAATTTTGTTCGGTACCGACTGACCTTTCAAAATTTGCAGCACATGGCCTACGGCGAGGCGCCCCATTTCCTCTTCATTTTGACGAATATGAGTAAATGCGTATCCGCCGCCAAGTCTAGTAGGCGGACTATCGAAGCAAATGATCGATATATCCTGCGGGATGCGCAGGCCCAGCCTTTCCACAGCCGATTTGGCAAGCAGCGCAATGTTATATTCAATAGCGAACAATGCGGTAATACCCGGATGGTCCTTCAAATGCTCCATTAGCCTTCCGATATCCCGTTCAATGTTTTCATCGCTAAATGAATTCGGCAGCGTTGAAGTAAGATCGCTTACCCACAGCTCTCTCTCTACCGCGATGCCATGCTCGGCATGCGCTTGAATGAATCCTTCAATCCGCTCCTCAACAGCGGTCGTATCCATTGGCGGCGGCGACAGGAAGGAAATATGGCGATGACCTAGCTCGAACAAATAGGAAGTCGCTTTTCTTGCGGCAGCGGCATTATCCGAGCTGATCGAGGCGGCGGATACTCCCTTCAAATGCCTGTCTATCAATACGAGAGGGAAACGGCTAATGACCAGCTTCAATATTTCCTCGTTAAAATACTCCCCTTGAGCCGGGAAAATGATTAAACCGTCTACCCCAAGTTGAAGCAGCTTCTGAATGGATTGCTCTTCATTGGCCGGTACGCCAAATGATCTGCGGAGCACGAGGAAGCAATCATGTTCCCTTGACGCTTCCTCCATGCCATAGATTAATCCCGTTCCGTAGCTATTTCCAAAATCGGTAATGACAAGCCCTATCGTAGTCATTTCCGTAGCAAAAGAAGACGCCGGTGACTCAGAGGGAGCAGCATCGGATCCAAAATCCGTAACTGGATCGGCTACAAACGATCCTCTTCCGGGCTTTCGCACAATTAGACGCTCATTCGTAAGCAGCTCAAGCGCTTTTTTGCTTGTAATCCTGCTCACCTTATACGCTTCGGCCAGCTCCTTCTCGGAAGGGATTCGTTCACCGATGCCATACATCTTCGTTAATATTTGATTTTTTACCGCTTCAAATATTTTTTCGTACATCGGTTTAGACGAAGTATCATTCATATTGAGCCCCTCTTCCATTCAATCAAATCAACATGTCTCTAATAATATATCATGATATATCATTCGATTATCTTTTGCAATGAATTTTCATGCGGAATATACAAATAAAGCCAATCAGCTGCTGCCGATTGACCCCTCTAGCACTATCCTATTCCAAATGCTTCTTTGTATCCTGTCGGTAATCGATCGGAAGCTTGCCAAACCTTTTTTTGAACATATCGCTAAAATGGCGCGCATTGTTATAGCCGACCTTCTCGGCTATCTCATACACCATTAAGTCAGTAAGGCTCAGCATATCGGTCGCATGCTTCATCCGCACTTCCGTTACATAGGTTTTAAAATTTTGCTTGGTATGCTTCTTGAAGAAGCTGCTGAAATAATAGGGATTCATAAAAGCCATGCTCGCCATCGACTCAAGCGTAATTTCTTCGTCATAATGCTCATCGATGTACTGCTTGATTTTTGCCAGCACGATTTTATCTTTATTGCCCGAATCGCTATCCATCTCTTTGTAAGTTTTCTCGAACACGCCAATAATTTCGCCGCTCATCTGATTAAAAGTCTCGAAGGAGTTCAGCTTCTGCTGAAGCTCTCGCTTGTCTAACGCGCGTTCTGACAATCGAACGCCTGATTTGGACAGCTCTTGGATAATAAATGAAACCGAAGAAAAACAGGTGGATACGGCTAGGGAACGATTGCCATACGTTTCTTTTTTTATCGTATCGAGCCATAGCGTTAGGGCAGCCTGCACTTCAGGCCACGCTTTAGCTGTCATTCCGCGTATGACATCCCATTGCAAATCATACAGCTCTTTGTCTATGGCATACGGTTTCCCTTTCGGAACAAGGCTGAGCAGGCGATTTAGACCTACAAAATATTTCATTTCCATCGCATGCTCCGCTTCACGGTAAGCCTCTTCCAGCTTCATCAGCCCGCTCACTGGACGGCTAAGCGCAACCGATACCTTCAGCTTCAAAAAGGTTTCCATTTTCTTTTGCGTATCCTCAGCTAGTATGCGCGGCTCTGCGTCCCTATCGTGACTAACCACGATCACATGCTGGATCCCTTTCATAAAGGCATAACCGATGCCTGTATCGATAAAACTCTCCTGCAGCACATTCCCGATCGCAAATTCAATCAGCTTCTTTTCCTTATCTGTCCAGCGGTCCGACTCTTCCTTCAGCCGCTCCACTTCAACAATTAAGACCGTATAGAAAGGCCCTGGAAGCTGTGCGTCCGTTTCTTGGAACGATTTTGTTTTGGGCGATAAATTGCCGTCGGTTAACTGGATTAAAGCATCCTGCATCTCTTCATGCCGGCTTTTGCGCTCCAGCAGCTTCAGCTTGCCTTTTCGCTTCTGCTCTTCATTGTGCTCCATAATCATTGAAATGGCTTTGTCCAGCACGCTCTCCAGCTGTTGCTTGACGACTGGCTTCACTAAATAATCGATCGCTCCAAAAGCAACCGCGTCTCTCGCATAGGAGAATTCCTGATACGCGCTAATAAAAATAACATTCACCGGCAAGCCTCTTTGCTTGATCTCTTTAATCATGTCGATGCCTGTTCGATGAGGCATGCAGATATCGCTAATGACAAGATCGGGTGCCAGCTCTTCAATTAGCTGCGTCAGCTCATTGCCGTCATAGGCTTGCCCTACGATTTCCATGCCGAACGATTCCCAATCGATCAGCTTCCGCAATCCTTTTATAATGATCGGTTCATCATCTGCCAGAATGAGTCTTATCATGCGGCAATTCCTCCTTCACCGGAAATAGCATCAGCACCGAAGTGCCCACATGCTTGCGACTGCTGATCGACACCCCGTAGCCTTCTCCGCAAACCGATTTGATTCGCTCATGCACATTTTTCACGCCGACATTTTTGGAGGGAGCAGCAGCATTTTCCAAATTCGCATTCAACCGGTCAAGCTCCTCTTTATCCATGCCTATGCCGTCATCGTAAACCGTCACCGCAAGCTTATCCTCCCAAAGCTCAATCGATACTTGAACCGTCCCCTTTCCTTTAAGCCGGAGCCCGTGCTGGATAGCATTCTCGACAATCGGTTGCAAGGAAAGCTTTAAAATTAGCGAGGCCATATTTACATCCTCTGAGATACTGCATCTAAGCTCAAATCGATTTTCAAACCTTATTTGAATAATGTAAAAATAGTCCTTGAGGTGCTCCAGCTCCTGCTGTACCGTCACCCAATCCTCGCCATAATCGATTACATATTTTAATTGATTCGAGAGCGAAAGGATCATATCCGCTACTTCATCCGCATCGCTGTGGACCGCATTCATACGGATAACCTCAAGCGTATTGTATAAATAATGAGGCCTGATTTGGCTTTTAAGCGCATTCAGCTCCGTTTGCTTTTGCTTGATCTCGGCAACGTATGCCTCGTTAATAAAAGCTTGAAGCCGGTCCACCATCCGGTTGAAGCCATGCGCCAGTCTTCCCATCTCGTCATTGCTTTTCACTTCGACCTGTATTTCCAAATTGCCCGATTCTACCTTAGCCATCTGTTTAATGAGTGAGCGAATTGGCCTAGCCAGTCGCCTAGAAAACCAGGTTCCCATAATGATGAGCACAAGCGAGCAAATTCCAATTGCAAAGTAAACAGCAGTGCTGGTCGTTCCGAGCTGCTTGTAGATTTCCTCGTTCTCGAATTTCACCAGCAATTGTCCCTTAATAAACGGGATTTCTTCGCTCAGTATAAGCTTGCTGTTATCACTCTCCGAGGATAGGGGCACTTGGATGGACGCCAGCTCCTTATTGCTAAAATAAGGCCGCTCTTTGTCATCCAGCACATACAGCTCGTCCTTGACACCCAAATTAAGCTCTCGCAAAAATTGGTCCGCTATTTTGGCATCGACATCAAAGTACAACGTTCCTACGATTTTGGGCTCCCGTGTCAGCGTGCCTGAAGTATCGATTAAGTTCCTGCCGATCGTAATGACCTTATCCTTGGAATTAAAAATATAATAATCCTCATGCGTCGGATAAATCATCAAATCGGTGGGCTGATCTTTCATCGTGCTCGCCCATTCTTTTACGGGCAGCTTTTCCGGTATTAATACCTTATTTTCCTTCGTTTGATAATACAGCTTGCCGTCCTTCGTCCTTACGAAATAAGCGCTTGTAATATAGCGGTCGCTGTACATGATCATTTTGAGAAAAGCATCGATCGGCACGGAATTGATCTGTTCCAATTCATTCACATTGCGAGTCTGGTTGTCCGCGAAGCTATCAAGCACGCCTTCATAGCGCCCCGTGTACATCAGCATTGAAATTTCGTTATAGTTGTTGAACGCAGAATTCAGGTTATAGCTAATATAGAGAACCATTTGGCGCAGATTATCGTTCGTATAACGCTCAACATGCCCCGTAAAGGTTTGCACGGAAAAATAACTGAGCGCGAACAGCGGAATAAGGCCAACTAATATAAACGCAGCCGAAAATTTGACAAACACGCTATTCCATCTTTGGCGCCATGATTTCATCAATAAGCTCCTCCTAAACAAAGCTGCTCCTGTTGTCTCATCATAACATGAAATAGCCCTTGCCCGGATGCAACAAGGCAAGCAACGAACATAGCCGGAAGCACCTCTGGAGGAGCTTCCGGCTGTACGATTAGTACGCGGTGTAATCGATCATGCTTACCCTTTGATTGCGCCTGAGGAGACGCCTTTGACGAAATATTTTTGCAAGGAAAGGAAGGCAATCAATACCGGGATAAGCGACATCGTCGTTCCCGCAAAAATCATATCCCAGCGTGAAGAGAATTCGCCGACATAATAGAACAGCTCGACGATCATCGTCTTGGCTTGGCCTGCTGGAAGCACCATCATAGGCATCAGGAAGTCGTTCCAAATGCCAAGTCCCTGAAGCACCACCATACTTGCGGTAACTGGCCCAAGGAGAGGGAATACTATTTTCCAAAAGATCCCCGTTCTTGAACAGCCGTCTATTTCCGCCGACTCCTCGATCTCCCGCGGAATCCCTTTCAGAAAGCTTGTGTAGAGCAGCACCCCGAAGCCGACGGAACCGGAAATATACACTAGGATGGGACCCGTAAGCGTACCGAACAATCCGATCATTTTCAACTGCTTAAACAATGGAATCATGTACACCTGGAACGGAATCATCATCCCGAAGAGAAAATACGTAAACACGCTGTTTGTCCATTTGTTATTTGTCCGCTCGATTGCGTAAGCAGCCATTGGAATGACTAGCACCATGACAGCAATCGAGCATACGGTCAGAATCGTGCTGTTTAGCATCGCTTCGGGATATTTGGTCTCCGTCAGCAAATATTTAAAGCTCTCTAAGTAAAGCTCCTTCGGAAAAGCGATGGCGTTCCGCATAATTTCGGCATTGCTCTTAAAGGCGGACATGATGTTGAAATAGATCGGGAATGCAAAGACAATAGCAATAACTAGAGTCACAACGAATGTAACAATATCGATCAGCTTGATATCTTTTTTCATCTTACATTTGCACCTCTCTTTTGCGAAGCACTTTCATTTGAATGAGGGAGATGGCCAAGGTCAGGATGAAAAGTACGATGGCTAGCGCCGTGCCAAAGCCCTGTCTCAATTCGCCAAAGCCGACCTTGTAGATGATATAAGTCAATGTTTCCGTAGCAAAGCCCGGGCCGCCGTCGGTCATAACCGCAATCTGGTCGAATATTTTGAGTGAGCCGATCATGGACAGCATTACGCATACAGTGGTAGCGCCAGCAAGCAGCGGGAATGTAATGTGTCGGAATTGCTGAAGGCGATTAGCCCCGTCAATGCTGGCAGCTTCATTTAATTCCTGTGGAATGCCTTGAAGCCCTGCCAGATAAATAACCATATAATAACCGGCTGCCTTCCATACGGTGGAGAGAATAATCGAGATTAGCGCATAATCCGGATTGCCCAACCAGTCTGTTTTCAGGAAACCGAGACCTGTCATTTCTAGTAATTGATTCAAGACGCCAAAGTTATAATTTAAGATGATCATCCAAATAAAGCCCATAATAATGCCGGACATTAATACCGGAAAATAAAAGATACTGCGGAAAAAGTTACGGAGCCAGCGAACCTGATCGACCAATATCGCAAGCGCTAGCGCTACGATATTTTCTAATACAACCAATGAAACGGCAAAGATCAGCGTGTTTTTTAATGCATTGTGCACCCGGGGGCTCTTTACGATCTCAATGAAGTTGTCGAATCCGATATACCGAACTTTATCGCTTACCCCGTCCCAGGATGTAAAGCTGAGATAAACGCTGCTAAGCGTAGGTATAATAACGAAAGCCGTATAGATAACAAGCGTCGGCAGTAAAAACCAAATCGCATAATTCGTCCATTTCTTTTTCTTTGACCTCGCAATCATGGCTCTCTCCTACTTCCTAAAAAGGTTTGATAAAAAGAGAACCTCCGCGTTGGCAGAGGCTGCTCTTTTAATGTCATCAGGTGTAAAAAAGCTGCTTACTGCTGGTTCGCTTTCACATTGTTGTCATACTCCGTGTCGGCTTGTTTCATGTAATCGGTCACATCGCCGTTTTTCAGTACCAACTCTTGAAGCAGCTTGTAGAACCAGTTGCGGAATTGCGGCGGAATCGCATTTTCACCGTACCAGTTATTAATCGCGAGCGATTTCGTTACGGTATCATCACTCATTAATCGAAGCACTTCCTTCATTTGCTCGCCTGTTTCGTAAGATACCTCTGTAGCTGTTGAAGGAATGCCATTTACTGTGGCTAAATATGGACCATATTGCGCAGGATCAAAGAAGAATTTAATAAACGCTTTCATTGCTTCTACTTTGTCAGCATCCTTTGCTGCTTTTGCCGACAATGACCATCCTGCTAGACCCGGCAGACCTAATACTACCGTTTTCCCTTCACGGTTAGGGATCGCATAGAAGCCAAATTCAAAGTTCGGATCTGCTTCCGCAATTTGACCGAACATCCAAGGACCGGAGAAAAGCTGTGCTGCTTTGCCTGACACTAGAATGGAAGCCGTTTGATTGTCTGCTGTGCTGAGCCAGCCTTTATCGACATATTTGCTGAACAAATCCTTATAATCCGTCATCGCCTGCACCATTGGCGCATCTGTGAAGCTAGCTGTTTTAGCCGTGCGCTTTGAGTTCCAATCCGGGTCCTTCGCATACACTTCGTTCATGATGAAGAAATTCGTCCAGAAGCCCATGTGGAATATATCTTTGCCGCCAACTACGATTGGTGAAATGCCGGTAGCAGCCAATTTCTCTTGAATAGCTAAAAATTCGTCGTACGTTTTCGGCAATTCCGTAATGCCAGCGTCTGCATAAGCCTTCTTGCTGTAGATGATGCCTTGAGGCGTACCGCCGGATATTGGTGCATTATAGATTTTATCGTTGTATTTCGGAAGCGTTTTGAACAAGCTGTGAAGATCCTCCGGCAGCTCAACGATTTTGCCTGCATCAGCAAACACCTTCGTATCGCGCATCTCCACCAGATCAGGGAATTGGCCTACCGCGTCCTTGGTCTTTAGCCAATCCAAGTAAGCGGCGGATGTCGTTTCGCTATAATTAACGATTTTAATGTTCGGATTTTTTGCGGTGAATGCCTCAATGCTTGCTTCAATCGCTTTTTTCGTAGAAGGGTCGCCCGTTGCATATGCAATCGTAAAGCTGACTTCCTTCGGAGCATCTGTCGCCGTACCGGTGTTTTCCGAGCTGTTGCCTGGCGCTGTATTATTGCCGTTGTTAGCATTGTTACCGCCGCAAGCCGTAAGTACCAAGGATAAAGCCATAAGGATCGAAGCGAATTTCAGTAATGGTTTTTTAGCCATTTACTTGGACCTCCCTTTAGTATCTGCGTGTTTAGAGGAACTTCATGTTAGATGTGCGCATCATCTTGTTCCATTCCGTTTCCTTAATCTAAGACTATCATCAAAATATGTCACGTTAAATGAAGTTTTTTAAGCCGGATATGATGATTATTTAAGAAGTTACCAAAGGTATAGATCATTTCCCTTCAGCTTAAAAACAGCTTCCATGAAGTAATAATCGCCGTAAATAATCGGGGTATGACGATTGTTATTATGGTAGGCAGCCGAGCCGTTAATTAAAAGGCAATCGGAATTAGTTGTCCAGTCGCTGCGCGATTCATCCAATGTTTTTAGCAGCTTCACCGCTGCATTTATAAACACTTCTTTTTCATGCTGGCCTACTGCCTTAGCGATTTCGATGAGCCCGCATGCTGCAATGGCCGCGGCTGTCGAATCTTCATACGCAGGCTCTTTGGGCTGTCTAAAATCAATGGGTATAATCCCGCTTTCAGGGATATTCGCCATAAAATAATGTGCGATCCGCTTCGCCGTATTCAAATAATCTTCTTTCCCAGTATGGATATAGCTCATCATAAAGCCGTACAGCGCCCAGGTTTGACCTCTTGTCCAAGACGAGCCTTCCTCATAGCCCTGACCGCCATGCGTTCTCACCACGCCGCCATTGAACGGATCAAATTCAACGATGTGGTTAACGGAGCCATCCGCCCTCACAAACGCCGTCATGGCGGTATCCGCATGCCTCATCGCCATTTGCTTGAACCTCGGATCGCCCGATTCCTCCGATGCCCAGTAGAGAAGGGGAATATTAAACATACAATCGACGATAGCCCAGCCCCTGGTGTCCTGCTCGCCTAAGTCATTCCACGCACGAATAAACCCGCCAGCCAGATTAAAGCGGCCTGCCAGCAGATTAGCTGCATGCATGGCTCTTTTTCGCGATTCCATATTGCCCGTTACTTTATAATTGGCTACGCTTGTAGGAAGCCACATAAATCCTACATCATGATGCAGCCCGTAATAGTGATGGAAGCATTCATCCAGCATAACCTCTGAGATATTGGCTATCTCTTTATACTTTTCATTGCCGGTTTCATGGTGCATCAGCCACATCATACCGCCCCAGAAGCCATTGGTCCACCAATTGATGCCATCGGTTTCGGTGCCTGTCGGGTTGTCCACCGCACGGTTGTCATGTTCCCCGTTAATTGTCGTGTACGGAATTTTATTTCTGGACTTTTCGCTCACCCAATCCATCTTCGTTGTCAATTTGCCAATGACATCGTTTAACCATAATTGATCGTTAGCCTGTAGCATGTGTATATTCCTACTCTCTCTTTCGCGTATTTTTTACTGCTTTCTGCTGGCCTTCATAATGTAGTCGAATACGAGAAATAATCAAAATCAGCATGCCTTTTCGTACCGTTTATATCCTGCGCGCATAAGCCGATCATAGCGCCGGTGAAGCCAAGCTTGCCGCCGTATTCATCTGACAGCGCACCCATATCAAGATCCCCGCCAACCGCCTGCCACTGCTCACCGTCAGGGGATGCATAGAACTGGAGAGACCGCTCCGCCACGACTGCACGCAAATAATAGGTGGTCCAATCTTCTACCTGTTGCTCGCTGGCTCTGTCTTCCTGGTACTTCCCGCTCTGCGAGCGCACAACACCAAGCTTGCGTCCGCTCTCTCCGTCACGCGTAACTCTTAAATAATAATAATCCAGCTCGTCGTAGTAGAAGATGAGTCCTGCCATTTGCATAAAATGGTCCGGATCGTAATCCATCCTGGTCTCCACGGTACAATGAAAATGCTGGAGCCTGCGTGCAACCATGCTCTGGCGATGCCACGAATGCAGCGATTCACAGCCGCGAAGGCGCAGGTATCCAGGTCGCTCGCTAAGGCTAAGCCATGATTCTTCCGCCGGTACTCGAAGCGTTTGATATTGAAATCCTAAGGAGGCTCCATCAAAATCATCCTTTATTGGCTGCTCAGGGAATGGCTGCGGTGCCAGATTTGGCGCAGGCACTTGAAGCGCCGGAAGCCTGCCCTCATGCGCTAGCCTCAGCCAGCCGTCCTCCATCCAAATGCAGCGCTGAATCGACGTTTCTCTTCCCAGCGGATTTAGATTCGTTCCAGCAAATGGACGACTGCAAATATGCGTCATATACCACTCGCCTGTTTGTGTCTCTACGAGCATGCCATGACCCGCATTTTGCAGCGGGTAATCGGGTGTGCCGCTCGTCGTCAATATCGGATAGTTCGGGTCCGTCTCATAGGGGCCCTCCAAATGGCGCGAGCGAGCGAGCGTTGCAGCGTGATTGATCCCTGTTCCGCCTTCTGCGACAAGCAAATAATAATAGCCGTTACGTTTAAACAGCTGGGGACCTTCCGTTACGCCAATGTCCGTGCCTTCGTATATTTTACGGACCGGACCAACTAGCCGCTGCTCTTTGTAATCATATTGCTGAAGCATGATGCCGCCGAATCTGGAATGGTTATCCCGGAAATCCCACTGCATATTAAGGAGCCATTTTGTCCCGTCTGTATCGTGAAATAAATAAGGATCGAAGCCGCTTCCGTTTAAAAAAATAGGCTCTGACCAAGGCCCGTTCATGTTGTCTGCTGTGACCAAATAATTGTACAAATCCTTGTAAACGCCCTTACGGCCCTTAACATCCGTGAACAATAAATAATAAAGGCCATTGTCGTAAGAAAGTGCCGGTGCCCAAATGCCGCCAGAGCTTGGATTGCCGCGCAAATCCAGCTGTGAAGTCCGCGTCAACGCATGGGGCAGCAGCTCCCAGTTCGTCAAATCTTTGGAATGATAGAGCTGCACGCCAGGAAACCATTCGAAGGTTGACGTTGCAATATAATAATCCTCGCCGACGCGAAGAAAAGAAGCATCCGGATTAAATCCAGGCAATATCGGATTATTTATCAACAAGTGATGTTCCTCCTTCATGTATTTTCAAAAAATCACTAGGGCAGCTCTATCGTATCACTTCTATAATCGAGCCAAGTGTAGGTTTCTTTAGAACAAAGTGCGCTTTTTTAATCACTTTGATTCCTAATGCCATTGGCACACCATGCAATCGGCGCGGCAGGTTTGGGAATTACGCTGCACTTTGTGCACTGTAATCCAGACTTTAACCCCTTTTCCTTTGCTACATTGCATTTTGTACAACAGAATCGCCGAGCTCCATTTCGCATTCCACTATCGAGGCTATTCTGTTGTACTTTCTGCAGCGTAGCTGCTGATTTGAGTTATCATGTCAGGTTTTTGTTGTACTTTGTGCAATGGGACACAGAAGCTGAAAACAAAAAGGACCTCATTCTCAGAGGTCCTCTTCGTGTATATATTCAATGCGTTATCCGCTTATTGCTGACTGCTGTTAGGGGCTTGGTTTTCGGATTGGCTGCCGCCTTTGCTTTGGTTGCCCGATTGTCCGCCGCCTGGAGCTTGGTTGTTGCCGCCGCCTAGGCTGCCATTGCCACCATGGTTGTGATTTCCGCCTTGGCCGCCGCCAATTCCCCCGCCTTTGCCTTGGTTCTCACCTTGGCCGCCGCCAATTCCGCGACCTTTGCCTTGGTTCTCGCCTTGGCCGCCGCCAATTCCGCCGCCTTTGCCTTGGTTCTCGCCTTGGCCGCCGCCAATTCCGCCGCCTTTGCCTTGGTTCTCGCCTGCGCCGCCGCCGATTCCGCCGCCTTTGCCTTGGTTCTCGCCTTGGCCGCCGCCAATTCCGCCGCCTTTGCCTTGGTTCTCGCCTTGGCCGCCACCAATTCCGCGACCTTTGCCTTGGTTCTCGCCTGCGCCGCCGCCGATTCCGCCGCCTTTGCCTTGGTTCTCGCCTGCGCCGCCACCAGCTCCTCCGCCTGCGCTACCACCAGCTCCTCCGCCTGCACCACCACCAGCTCCTCCGCCTGCGCCGCCACCAGCTCCTCCGCCTGCGCCGCCACCAGCACCGCCGCCTGCGCCGCCACCAGCTCCTCCGCCTGCGCCGCCACCAGCTCCTCCGCCTGCGCCGCCACCAGCTCCTCCGCCTGCGCCGCCACCAGCTCCACCTACGCCGCCAGCTCCATTGCCCTTACCGATTGATCTTGCCTTCATTTTCGACTTCGCTTTACTGCGAGCCTTCATCGAAGACTTCATTTCTGAATAGGAGTAGGTAATTGATTTTAGTGTTTTAACATCCACTGAGCCCGTCGCTTTCAGCCCATGCTTTTTCTGAAAATACTTTACGCCGCGTACAGTAGATGCACCATAATAGCCATCGATGGGGCCAGAGTAGCTGCCTAGTGATTTCAGCATGCCTTGGATAACATAAACATCCGGGCCCTTTGCATTTTTGCCAATGGCTTGCCCTGTATGAGGCATGCTGAACATCAATGTAACGGCTAGCAATACTGCACCTATGTATCTTGCTGCAAGCCTCACTGCCCTATTTCTTTTTTCGCTTGATGCCATTTTTTCGTTTTGTTGCATACAAAATACACCATCCTTTTCAAATCATTATTAACGCACCACCTTACTATCCCCATCTTTTTATTTTCATACCACATTTATTAAACAACAAAAAAACGGATCGCCTATTGCGCTCCGCTGCTCTTAAACCGTCCTATTGGAAAATAATTATGCCAAACCGCCTAGCTTATACGATATTTGTGATGCAGCCGCTTTTACATTTTGAATCACAATCGGAATTTCCTTCTCATTAAGCCTTTGAATAGGTCCTGCTGCAGATAAGCTTGCGACGATACGCTGCTGGGGATCAAATATCGGAGCCGCAATCGCAAAAGCATCCGTATCGACTTCTCCTAAAGTAAAGCTATAGCCTGCTTTCCTTATGCTCTGCAGCTCCTGCAATAGCGTAGGCTTGCTGGCATCTTCCGCAAAATGCTTGCACATCTCTTCAATGATTTTGTCATTTTCAAAAGCGAGCAGCGTTTTTCCTGATGCGCCCGAGTTAAGCGGCAGCACTCGGCCATTTTCGATAGAGAGCCTGATGAGCCTTTTGCTCGTCACATTTTCAATGCAAATCGCCTTGGAGCCCGAACGCACGAATAGCACCGTCGTTTCGTTCGTGAGAGCGGTAAGCTCCTCCATCACCGGCCTAGCAATCGTAAGAAGCTCCTTCTCAATTTGCTGGGACAAGCTTCTTGCCAAATCAAATATCCGCAGCCCTAAGCCGATTTGGCCTCTGCCCTTGCGCTCAACGAAGCCGTTCTTAATAAGCGTTTGAATAAATCGATATGCCGTGCTGTCCGGGATGCCTACCTTCTCAGCAATCTCGCTCACTGTAAGCGTAGCACCCGACTCAGCGAGAACAAACAATATATCGATAGCACGTCCTAAGGTCTGAGTCCCATTCATCGTTACACCTCGAAATATAAGCAATAATAGTTACATGTATGAGATACAGTATATCATACCCGCAGTTCACCGCGTGCTCTACGCATAGTAGTTTTTTCGAGCCTAAGAAGAAATGTATTCGTAGATAGTGCCAGCAGCGAACCGAGCAGCGTCCCCCATACCATTTTCGGAACAGAATTTTGATATAAGCCTTCGAATAAAATGCCTCCTAATCCGCCGGCATTGATCCAGGCCGCAATCGTAGCTATGCCAATAACGGAAGCCGAAGCGATCCGAACCCCGCCAATTATGACCGGCAGCGCAAGCGGCGGCTCGATCTTGACGAACATCCTCCAAGCGCCAAAGCCCATGCCTTTGGAAGCACACCGAGGAAAGCATTGACCATCTGTTTTCTCTCCTCCCTTCCAATTGAATTATCATATAATAAAAATGAATTAACATTATTTTTTATGTCAAACGAAATTAGTTACTCCTGTCGTTTGCAAGCCGAATAAGTGTGTTCAGCAGAACGTTTGCGCCCGCTTCGCAATCATCCGGGCTGCTCCACTCAAGCGGATGATGGCTGATCCCGTCTCGGGAACGTATAAGAATAAGGCCGATATCTGTCAGCTCATTCATGGCCACCGCATCATGGCCCGCGCCGCAAACCATATAAGTGTCAGTCAAACCCACACTTGCGCAGCTGCTCGCAATGGCTTCCACGATGCGCTTCGAAGCTTGCACAGGCTGTGCACCGTCAATCGCACGAATGGATGTGGTTAAACCTCTCGCTTCAGCTGAGCGTTCAAGCGCAGCCGTAATCGCAAGCTCCATTTGCCGTAGCGGTTCTGATGCTTCATGCCGCATATCTATCGTAAAGACGACCTCGCCTGGAATGACGTTAATGGCTCCCGGGGCAAGATTCAGTGTACCTATCGTTGCGACTCCTCCCTGCTGGATCGCAATTTGCTCAATCGCGAGCAGCGCAGCAGCTGCTGCGGCCAGCGGGTCCTGCCGCAGCTTCATGGGCGTCGTGCCTGCATGGTCAGCTCGTCCGCGAATACTCACCTCAAGCCAGCAGTGACCGTAAATAGCCGACGCTATACCTACAGCTTCACCAAGCTCCTCCAGCACGCGGCCTTGTTCAATATGCAGCTCAACATACGCTTTGACTGCATCCCGGCTGCGCCTGGCACGGGCTGCTTGATGCGGATTCAGATCAGCGTATTTCATCGCTTCTCGAAGCGTGGTGCCGGCAGAATCGGCCAGCTCCAGCCAATTCCTCTTCCACGCGCCTGCCATCGCCCGGCTGCCCAGATAGCCTGCGCCAAAGCGAACCCCCTCTTCGTCTGTAAAGCAAATGACCTCTAAAGGGCTATCATGTTTTATGCCTTGCTCCTTGATGGTTCGAAGCGCCTCAATGCCGCCAAGCACGCCCAGCGCGCCGTCGAATAAGCCAGCATGAATGACAGTGTCAATGTGTGAGCCCGTCGCAATCGCGCCTTCTCCTTGCCGCTCGCCCTCCAGCCGTCCGATAAGGTTGCCTGCTTCGTCTTGTCTGACGGCGAGTCCCGCATCCTCCATCAATCGAATAATAAATTGTCTCGCGATTAATTCCTCATTGCTGAGCGAGAGCCGCGTAACTCCGCCGTTTGGGTCTGTGCCGATCCTGCCGAGCTCCTGAATCGAATCCCACAGCCGTCCGCCGTTGATGTGCGCGCTGCCTGTCTTATCCATATTGCCACCCGCTTAAGTCTGCAGGATCAGCCAACAGCAAAGCCGCGGCCAAAGCCTGCGTACCTGCCGCAACATCCTTATAATCGGTCCATTCCTCCGGGCAATGGCTTCGGCCGCCCTTGCTCGGAACGAAGATCATCCCAATCGGCGCAATAGCAGCGAGCTGATTGGCATCATGTCCCGCTCCGCTTGCCAAAGTGATCGCCGGCGCAGCTGATGCGCACGCTTGAAGCATGAGCTTCAGTACTTGTTCCTTGACGATGACCGAATCTGATTTTGACAACGGCTCAAGCGTCAAGCGCAGTCCTCGCCTGTATGCAATCTCAGATGCCTCCGCTGCAAAGGCGGCATACAACGCGTCCGATATCGATCGGTCAAGCGAACGAATTTCAAGGTCAAATCGAACAAGCCCCGGCACGACATTTGAAGCGTTGGGCTCATTGGTCACTTTGCCGATCGTCCCTACCGCTTCCTTCGCATTGCTCAGGCAATGCCGTTCAAAGGCTAACCCGATTTCGCAGAAGCCAGCAAGCGCATCGCTGCGAAGCGTCATTGGCGTCGTACCCGCGTGATTTGGCGCACCGATTATCGTGACGCGGTAACGTTGAATGCCTGCAATGCCAAGCACCGCCCCAAGGCGATGCCCCGATTGCTCTAGGAAGGGACCTTGCTCGATATGCAGCTCCAGATAAAGCGCAACATCTCCTGGCTTTCTCGCCAGCAAGGCCAGCTGATCCACATCACCGCCCTGCCGGTTAATCGCATCGCCAAGCTTTAGTCCGCTGTCATCTTGAAGCTCCAGCATCGCTTCCGGCAAATTGCCGACCATCCCTCGGCTGCCTACGGTTGAGATGCCGAACTCACTTGGCTCCTCTGCAGTGAAGTCTACGATTTGAAGCGTGTGGCGTAGCCGCCTGCCTGATTCTTGGAGCAGGCGCGCGATTTCGATGCCGGCAAGCACGCCGATCGTCCCGTCAAAGCGTCCGCCGCCCGTAACGGTATCGGTATGGGAACCAATCATAATAGGGGGCAGCGTGAGGTCGCTTCCTGGCAAGGTTCCGATCAGGTTGGATGCTGCGTCAATAGAGACCGCAAGCCCCGCTTCCAGCATGAGCTCGGAAAGCCATCGTCTTCCGTCATCATAATGCGAAGTAAACGGGCGGCGCGTCCAGCCCGGTTTAGTTATGTCGCGATACGAAGATAGCTGTTCAATACTAGCCTGCAAGCGAGCTGCGCTCGGTACCAGTTGGTGTATACTGCTCTCCATCCTTCACCTCTCCTTTCGTAGCAATGGCTTAAACGGCATGCTCCGCTCTTACAAATTTCCCATGACCCGCATCGCCAATAACAGCTCCTTCTTCATATACAACCGTTCCACTAACGATGGTATGCGACACTTTTCCTTGCAGCTCCATGCCGTTATAAGCGCTCCAGCCTGCGCTGGAATGCAGCTCGCGCTCATCCAGCGTCCAAGAAACGGATGGATCGATAATGACAAGGTCAGCGTCAAAGCCCTCCGATAACCTTCCTTTGCGATGGCCAAGACCAAAGACGTCAGCAGGCCTTTGGCATAGCAGCCTAACCAAGTCCGTCAGCGCCAGCTTGCCCTTGGCAACCCCTTCGCTATATATAATAGGAAGCAGATGCTCAACTCCAGGCGCGCCGGAAGCATTAGCGAAAATATCAGCATCCGCTTTACGTCCAATTAGCCACGGCGCGTGATCGGATGTAATCATATCGATTGCCCCTTTTTTCGCTAAATCCCACAAGCCGTCTTTATCCTGCTTCGTGCGCAGCGGCGGATTGATTTTACCCTTCGCCTTCAGACGGGGCATGTCATCCTCGCTTAGCGTCAAATAATGCGTGCAAGTTTCAGCGGTGATCTTGGCACCAAGCGAGCGGAAATAGTCAGCCAGCTGAAAAATTCGCGGATAGGTGCAATGGTATAAATGCAGTTTAACGCCTGTTTCATAAGCAAGCTCCATCGCCGTCAAAGCGGCCACCGATTCGCTTACCTTCGGCCTGCTCCAGCCATGCGCGCGGGGATCGCTTCCCTTTGAGCGGTATTTGTCGATATACCTACGCACAATTTCATCGTTTTCCGCATGTACGCCTACCGGACAGCCTGTTTCAGCAATGACTGCAAACGAGTCTAGCAGCTGGCCGTCATCAATACGCGGAAACCGGAAGGAGTCGGTATTGAACATCGACACTTTGAATCCGCAGGCACCCGCTTGCGCTAGCTGGCGGATATGCTCATAGCCTTCTTCCTTATGGATCGTAACGAGCATCGCCATATCAACAATGGATTGCTGCTCAAGCTGCGCCTTTTTTTGCTCGAACGCCTCCAGCGTACAGATCATTCCCGTCGCATCGTAAGGCATTTCAATAATCGTCGTTACGCCGCTCGCAGCTGCAGACTTGCTGGCCGTATGGAACCCCTCATCCAATGAGCTGTAGCAATGGACGTGAGCGTCGACTGCGCCTGGCAGCACGAAGCTGCCTTCGGCGTGAACGACTTTTGAGGCTATACGATCGGCATACTCTATCTTGCCTATGGTGACAATTCGGCCGTCCTTGATTCCAACAGCCGAGTCATAGCTTACGCCCTCGGGAAGCACGATGTTTCCGATTACGACAAGATCATAGCACTTGCTCATCAAGCGCTCCTCCTTCTATTCGAATCCCTCTGCGAATGAGCTCATACACAGCGCCAATGTCAGGAGTGAGCGGCCGATCCGCTGTCAAAGCAGGGACAATGCTGCGAATTTGCGCATAAACAGCAGCCGAGCCTCGTCCTAATTCAGCTTGGGATCCGCGTAAATCTATCGCTTGGGCAGCGTGCAGCGCTTCTATCCCGATGATGTAGGTTAAACGGTCGATAATATCCGCCGTCTTGCGTATGACGAGCGGCGTATTGTTTGCATGATCCTCCATATCGCCCGATAGCGAGAAATAATCGACTGAAACCGGATTAGCCAGCAAGCGGATTTCCGCATCAAGCGACGTATAGGTTTTTTGAATCGTTCCAAATGCGATGGTCTCCGAATTCGGTGCAAGAAACCGTCCAAGACCAGTGAAGGAGGGCGTACCGAGCTTAAGGGAGCGGTAGCATGATATTTTCGACAAATGGCTTAATGCGATGCCGACCATCTCAAACGCTATCGTCCATGTGGTCACGTCGAAGTTAGAGGAAGGAACGACTCTTCTTTCCTCAATAAGGACACATGGATTATCATCAGAGCTGTTCAATTGAATCTTCAGCAGCTTCAAAGCATGCGCAAGCGCATCTCGGGCCGCGCCATGCACTTGGCAAGCGCTGCGAAAGCTAAGCGGATCTTGAATTTTATCGCTTTGATCCATGCGCTCGAGCGCTCCGCCGCGCAAGCAGCTTCGGACATTAGCCGCGCTTTCTGCGCTCCCCTCGAATGGCCTTACTGCGAACAAAGCCTCATCAAATGGACTAGTGCAGCCTTGCAGCGCTTCGAGCGACAAAGCAAAGACGGCATCGGCTGTCTCCAGCAACCTTAAAGCCGCTGCAGCTGTTAAAGCTCCGGTTCCTGCGGACAACGCATTGGAGCTTACTATCGCTAGCCCATCCTTTGGCCCTAGCTTCACCGGAACGATTCCCGCTGCCTGCAAAGCTGTCTTAGCAGCTACAACTTGACCTTCGTATGTGACACTACCTTCGCCGATAATAGCTAAGCCGATATGGGACAACACCGTAATATCACCAGCGCCTATTGAACCGCGGAGCGGCAAAATCGGATGAATGCTCGCATTCAGCAAATCCCGATACATGAGCACAATCGCCGGTTGTACGCCCGTGCAGCCCATTAGCAGCGTATTCAGACGGGCGACAAGCACCGCCCTCACCTGCTGTTCGGAGGCAGCAGGCTCTACAGCGGCGGTATGCGAATAGATGAGATTCCGGTTAAAGGCTTCATACATCTCGGCTGTAATTTCGCGATCCTTGTTCTGCCCTACACCGCGGTTAAGCCCGTAGATCGGAACGCCTTCAGCGGCAAGCTCATGAATCAATCGATGCGCTTCCTCTACCCGCTTCATGGCCCCCTCCGATAGCTCCACCCGATAACCGTCAACCGCTATTTGCTCGAGCTCGCGAATTGAGAGCGAATGCCCATCGAGCGTAACTATTCGTTCGTTCGGTATTTGCCGCCTACCAAAACCTGCATCCTCTATTTTGTCATTCATGAAAGACACCCTCTTAGTCGTAATCAATTAGGAATTTATGAATTACAAAATGCCCTTTAAGCCATCCGCCGCCTCCTGCTGCGAATACGCTCCCCCTCTTACTGCCGCTCTTACATCCTCTATCGTTAATTCCCGCAAGCCGAATTCCCCTCTCGTTTCGTTTCGATTCTGCGAATTCCTTTTTTGCTTACTTCATCCAATGATTCCTCATAGCCAGCGTCGGCATATCGCAAAACGCCAAGCCCCGTGTCATTGTCGAGCGTCGTCTTCAGTCTGAGCTCCGCATCGGCCGTGCCATCCGCAACGAGCGTTACGCCTGCGCTTGTCATATAGCCGCTGTAGCCGCCGCCGCCCGAATGAATCGCGACAAGATCGGCCATGGAAGAACAGTTAATCATCGCATTCAGCAGCGGCCAATCGGATATAGCATCGCTGCCGTCCTTCATGTTCTCGGTCATAATATTCGGATGCGTCATCGCGCCTGCATCCAGATGGTCGCGCGAGAAGGCAATGGGTCCGCTTAGCTCGCCCGCCTGCACCATCGCGTTAACCGCTAATGCCAGCTTCGTTCGGTCTCCGTGGCCGAACCAGCCGATTCGTGCAGGCAGTCCTTCGACTGGAACGTACTCATTCGCGAGGCGAATCCAGTTCACGACCACCTCATTGTCGCTAAAATGCTCCAATATATATTGATCTATCTTTCGAATATCGTTGGCATCGCCGCTCAGCGCGACCCATCGGAACGGTCCAATCGCCCGTGCGAACAGCGGCCTGAGGAAGGCTTCCGTAAACACAGCGATATCGAATGCATCCTTCACTCCGGATTGCTGCGCTTGCGAGCGAATATTGTTGCCATTGTCAAAAACGACCGCACCTCTGCGCTGGAACTCCAGCATCGCTTCCACTTCCGCAGCAATAGACGCGCCTGCGTCCGATTGAAGCTTATCGGGCGCCGTCTTGCGCAGCTCAGCAGCCTTCTCCAAACTATAGCCAGCCGGTATATAGCCGTACATCAGGTCATGCGCCGAGGTTTGGTCGGTCACGACATCCGGCTGGATGCCTCTGCGGATTAATTCCGGATAAATGTCGGCTGCGTTTCCAAGCAGGCCTACGGATAAGCTCTCTTTCGACCTGCAAGCTTCCCCAATCCATTCAAGCGCCTCATCCAAGCTTGCCGTTTTCCTCTGCAAATAACCGATTTCGATCCGTTTATCGATTCTAGCCTCGGACACTTCCACGCATAAAATGGCCGCGCCAGCCATCGTTCCGGCAAGCGGCTGCGCTCCGCCCATTCCGCCGAGGCCCGCTGTTAAGATGAATTTCCCAGCAAGACTGCCGTCAAAACGCATTCTAGCGATCGATTGAAAAATCTCATAAGTCCCCTGTATAACCCCTTGGGAGCCGATATATTGCCATGCGGCTGCTGTCAATCCGCCCCAAATAATCAAGCCTTGCTCCTGATATTTATAAAAATTTTCGCTTGTTGCCCATTTGCCCACCATATTGCAATTCGCCATGACAACAATCGGCGCGTATTTATGCGTGCGCATGATGCCAATCGGCTTCCCTGATTGAATAACAAGCGTCTCTTCCTCCTCCAGCGATTTGAGCGTGCTGACTATGGCATGATAGGAATCCCAATTGCGGGCCGCTTTCCCAAGCGCAGCATATACGGTCAGCTCCTGCTGATTCTCGCCGTTTTCGAGAACATTCTCGAGCATGCGCAGCAGCGCTTCCTGCCTCCAGCCCTTGCACCGAAGCTCGCCGCCTCTTGCAGCTAAAATTTTATCCATATTCCACCCAACACTCCTTTTTATCATTATTCAATAATTGGTTTCTATTAATCAATAAAATATCAAATGAACACCTGATAGTCAATGTTTTTTGTCGCTAAAATGTTACTTTAAGTAACGCACTAGGAATAGACTGCTTTATTAGTGTACATGCCGCATTCTAATTTTTCAAAATCATTTTGACCAACTCCCCTTACGCTTGATGGTTTCTATATAAATAGCTGTTTAGGTGATAGGCTGAAAGTTTGCTGAATGGCCGTGCAAACAGGTGCATCTTTTGTTCAAAACGACGATAATAGAGGGGTATACCGTGAAAGGGGAATTGGACATGACATCCTTTAAGGGGATTAAAATATTGCTGGTGGATGACGAACCGAACATCGTGCAGTTTCTGGAGCTTGGGCTTGTGAATGAAGGGTTTGACATTCGAGTTGCTTACGATGGAGAAGCCGCGTTGATGGAGGCTGCCGCTTTCAAGCCTCATGTCGTTATCTTAGACATCATGATGCCAGGGATGAACGGTTTTGAGGTTTGTCAGGCGCTTCGCGCTGCTGGCGACAATATCGCCGTCATCATGCTGACGGCTAAGGATGAGGTCGAGGATCGCGTCAAAGGCTTGACGCTTGGCGCAGACGATTATCTCGTTAAGCCGTTCAGCTTCAGCGAGCTGCTCGCGCGCATCGGCGCAAGGCTTCGCAACCAGTTTCCCAATCTGCTTGGCGAAGCCGTTTATGGGCCGTTTCGTCTGGATGAAAGGCGCAAGGAGCTTATTTACTTGGAGCAGGTGCTTGAGCTGTCGCCTACCGAATACGAGCTGCTGCGGTTCATCCTTTTGAACAATGGCGTCGTGCTTAGCAAATCGCTTATTTTGGACAAGGTATGGGGCTATCAATTCGGCGGGGAAGAGAACATTGTTGAGGTGTATATTCGCTCGCTCCGCGATAAATTGAACGACAAGGAGCATCGGCTCATTCGAACGCTTCGGGGCGCAGGCTATCGGATGGACTTGCCATGAACAGGCTGAGAACAAACTCAATTGCCCGGCTGCTTGCTCCCGGTTCGCTCCGGTATCAGCTTTTAAATCGTTCCTTGCTTATATTGGCTGCCTTGCTGTTGCTTATCGGCGTCCTCCAATATGTCATCATGAAGGACTTTGTTTTCAAAAACAAAGCTGAATCCTTAAACGCTCAAGTCATGTCAATGCCGATGGATTGGTTTATGGATGAAGCAACTCTTAATGAAGGAATGGACGGCAAGCGTTCTGAACAAGGCAATGCTACTATCGATAATGCCCCTTCCGATCGGCCGTCAAGAAACCACCGGGACTCGCCGATGTTTTATCAGCCCGGCTTATCCATTGTACTGATCGGCCAAGACGGCACGATTACCGATGTGTCGAAGGATACAACCGCCAGCGCGCCGCTCCTGTCCGAGAAACAATATGGGCAAATATCAAATCAGCTTCAGGCTCGTAAGCAGGTTGACTACCAAATCGTCGACAATGCGCAAGGAAAGGAGCAGCTTGTCGTCTTTCGCCTTGCTGGTCCTCCGGGCAGAGCTGCAGGCATCATTCAAGTAAGCACGGAAACGGATTCGCTAAAGCAGCTGCTCATGACCCAGCTCGCCATATTCACGGGATTGTCAGCTCTTGCGCTTGCCGCTGGGCTCGCGCTCTATTTGCCGCTGCTTCGACGAACGCTTAGGCCCTTGTCCCATGTCGTGCTCGCCGTCCAGCATACCGATGCGGGCAGCTTGACGAAGCGCATACCTGCAAGCCATGGACAGGAGGAAATTGACCGCTTGTCGGAAGCGTTCAACGGCATGCTTGAGCGATTGGACATCTCCTTCGAGTCCGAGCGGAAAACAACGGAAAAAATGCGCCGATTCATTGCCGACGCCTCGCATGAGCTTCGGACGCCGCTTACGTCCATTCACGGATTTCTAGAGGTGCTGCTGCGCGGGGCCGCGTCCAATCCGGACCAGCTCCATCGCGCGCTAACCAGCATGCAGCTCGAATCAAGGCGCATCAATAAGCTTGTCGAGGACCTGCTTGCGCTTGCGAAGCTCGATCAAGACCCGCAGCTTCAGCTTGCCGATACGCGGCTGGATGAGCTGCTGCGGGAGATGGAGCCGCAATTGCAATTGATTGCCGGCAGCCGTAAAGTTGAGCTAGCTCCGCTGCCGCGTGTGAGCGGCCGCTTCCATGCCGATAAGCTCAAGCAGGTGGTGCTCAATTTATTTCTTAACGCGGTGCAGCATACCGATTCGGAATCGGGCACGATCAGCATCTCGCTTGCGCAGCATAACAACCAAGCCGAATTAACCGTTGCCGATAATGGCATTGGCATTCAAGCTGAGCATTTGCCGCATTTATTTGAACGATTTTATCGCAGCGAGTCTTCCAGAACGCGCAAAAATGGCGGAGCCGGGCTTGGCCTCTCCATTACCCAATCAATCGTCGATGCCCATCAGGGAATCATTGAAGTAACGAGTCATCCTAACGAAGGGACAACCTTTCGAATTGTGCTTCCGACCGACCTGTGACTGTAAGCTCGCAATTAGAAGTCTAAAATATTCGACAGTACAATATTTTTCCGCTAAACGGCAACTATGTAATATCCGTTATGAACTTTTCCATCGATGCATCGGCTTGAAAATGACGTTTTAACTCGGTAGCCGAAGCGAAATTTTTGCTGCCTCTGCCGGGTAGCTTACTCTTGCTGCCTACGCAAAAACACCTCAAGGTTGTCTCCATATCTTACGACACGGTTGCATTCTCTTGAAGGTGTTTTGTTTTGTCTCACGTTATGGTGTCAGTCCCTCCCATTGAGGGAGGATGAACGCCTGCTATTTTTTTGTTATTTCATTAATGTGCTCCCGTTTGCACAAGCTCCGCCGAGGCAGCTCTCCCCTTGAGCGCAAGCGAGAGAACCGTTATTCCCCAGCACACGGCGGAAATCAGCAGCATATTCACGACATAGGAGGATACCGAACCTCCGCTTCCGTAGATTAACTTCATATAACCTTGGATCGCGTTCGGAGCAGGCAGAAAATGCCCAAGCTGACGGTAAAAGCCGGTGAGCATAATCGCCGGTATAATGTTGCCGGCTGTAAGCAATTGCAGCGGCACTAAGGCGACGTTAAACAAAGGTCCGGCTTGTCCGAATAAGGAAAAAGCCATTTGCGTAACGCAAATGCAGGTTAAGTAAACGAGCATATGATAAGCCCACATGGCTAGAAACGAGCTATGAACATCTACAAACAGCATCGCCGCTCCGGTAATGAGCAGAGGGAAAATAACAATAATAAGCAAATATAGCTTCTGTCTCGCAAAAAATATTTCCCATTTGCTGAATTCGCGCTGCAGCTTCAAGGATGATAAATTCATTTGGATGTTCATCGTCATGACAGCAATGTACGTAATAAACCCTAGTATCATCGGAAGCATTGAGGTCGAGAAGTTGGCAACCGTATTGGTCTTGACGATTTCCGCCTGCACTGGCAGCTCAGATAAGCCGGTTAGTCTACCGCTCACCTCGCGTGTTATTTGCTCGGCAACTGACTCCATAATGCCCTTTGCAACATCTGAATTCGCTTGATTCACATAATACGTAATCGCCCCGCTCCCAGTGTTTTGTACATGCTCCGCAAGCGTTGCAGGAATGCTAATGACCATTTGAAGATCGCCTTCGTTCATTCTCTTCTGTGCTTCCTCAAGCGTTGCAATCCGTTCAGCATGGAAAGGGACGTTCTCAGCAATTTGATCTGCAATAGCCGCTCCTGCTGAATCTTCCGCCACAAAAGCGACATGCAGTTGGTCCACATGCTCGGTGGCTCCGTTATAACCCGTCATCCAAAAAACAACGAATAAGAGAGGCACAACTAATCCAAATATCAACCCCACCGTAGTAGTCGGCGCCTTCATAAAACTTTTAAATACATTCAATTCAAACAACTCCCAGCTCATATTTATACTGTCATATGATATAGTTGCATATGCATGTATATAACAAAAAATTATTTTGATAGATTACTGTACAATTTATTGATTACTCTCACAAACACTTCGATGTCCTTATCCGAAATACCCTCGGATGCCATTGTATGAATAGCCTCTACATGGGTAATAAGCAGCTCGGCCAGCTCTTTTCCTTTTGGCGTCAAATAGAGCAAAAAAGCTCTACGGTCACTTGGATCGTCTTTGCGAAGAATAAGCTCCTTCCGTTCCAGCTTGTCCAGCACCTTGCCGATGCTCGTCTGATCTCGAACGATCAGCTCAGACAATTGCTTTTGCGATATCCCATCCTTTAGGCATAAACGATTCAGCACCCCGTATTGTTCAGGCGTAACATCGTAAGGGAGCAGTACACGGTTGAGCACTTTTTTATTCGCAATGCTAGTCCGCGTCAGCAGAAAACCGATCGAACGCTGATTTATATCGAAACCCACCGCAATCTCCTCCTGCCTTGAAAATACATGCAAATGCTATTATCCATTTCGTTATTATATGGCATTGCGTCAAAAAAAAGCAAGACGAGCTTTAGTGCTCCAGCACAAACTCGTCCAGCTTTTGACCTTCCACATCGTACGCCTGATAGGTTAACGAATCCCCGCTGACCGAAATGCCCGCGAACATTTGCTTCCCATTTTGAAAATGGACCTTGTGATAGAACTGGTCCTTCTTCTTCTCGTTAAATTTCTGTCCTGACGTATTCGTCACGACATAGACCGTTCCCTCACGATTTTGAACCGCAGCCTCGCCGTCGCCGACAATTTGTCCGTCGCGCAGCGGATAGGACCTTGAATATTCATGATTGTGGCCCTGCAGCACCAAATCAACCTTAAATTCATCGAACAGCTTCGTCCAATCCTTCACTTTCTTATACGTATTGCCGCCGTAGGGACCTTGATGCAGCGCGACGATTTTCCAAGGCTTATTCGTGCTCTCGAGATCGCTGCTCAGCCACTTTGTCTGCTCCTTGATGTTCGATTCGGAATTTAAAAAGACAAAATGGACGGGACCGTAATCAAAGGAGTAATTTGTGCCTGGGAGTGATCCTTCTGTGCCATTGTCAGGCAAATGAAAATGGGATACGAAACGTCCAGCTTGTCCATCCACCTCGTCATGATTGCCGGTAACCGGCATAAAGGGAATCTGCGTTACCCACTTGCTTGCTTTTGCGAATAAATAAGTCCACGCCTGCTCATCCTCCGGCTCCTCGGTCAAATCTCCGTTATGAACGAGGAATGCTGCGCTCGGAAATGTCGCAAACGCCTTGTCCAACGTATTTCCCCACAGCTCAAAATCCTGCTCCGTCACGCCTTGCGAATCCGTCACGTTAATGAAGCTGAACGAATCGAGCTCCTTAGGCTCCGTCTCAAATACGGCGGCATCGCTCCAGCCCTTCGTTTCTCCGCTTCCCACCCGGTAGCGATAGGCCGTTCCCGGCTCAAGTCCGGCCGCCTCAGCTTTATGGACGGCTTGCTCGCTTCCGCCGCCTGTATCAATCGTTGAAGTCTTGCCTGTAAAGGTCATTACCCGCTCGTCATTCCAGTCCATAGAGGCATCCTCCTTCATTAACTGAACGACCGAAGCGGCCTGCCGATTCGAGCTATGCCAAGTAAAAGCGCGGCTGGTCATCGGATCGCCCCTGAGCGTAGTGACGATGGCAGCCGGCTTTTGCGATCTTTCGACCTTCAGCCACTCCGCTGCGGCTGCGCCTGCAAGAAGCAGCGCGCAGCATACGAGCACGACCAGCAAATCCTTGCGTATTTTCAAGGCCTGTCCCCTCCTTCATCTTTGCATGATGCTCAATCTATCTTATCAAAAACCTCGCAACCGGCGCATTCAGCAATCTTTCAGCCAGCCTTAAGTTAAGAATAAGTAAAGGCCCCTACAATAACATTTGTAAGCAACAAGGGGCGCTGAACAAGAAAAGAGGTGTGAAATGAAC
Source organism: Paenibacillus sp. PL91 (assembly GCF_012935325.2). GTDB lineage: Bacteria > Bacillota > Bacilli > Paenibacillales > Paenibacillaceae > Pristimantibacillus. The sequence goes on along the minus strand of NZ_JABBYG020000010.1, from coordinate 191,213 downwards.
AAAAATTTAACGTATCGCAACGAGCTGAAATTTTTCATTAATTATCATCAATCCTTCATTAATACGCCAGCGGCTGAAGGATCTGATGGAGCAAGACAAGCATGTCGGGCCGACTGGCGAATATCATATCCGAAGCTTGTACTTTGATGACATCAACAACAAGGCGCTGCACGAGAAGCTGGGCGGTGTGCGGGACCGGGTCAAGTATCGCATCCGAATTTATAACGGTCAAGACAACATCATTCATTTTGAGAAAAAAATTAAATTCAAAGACTATATCGCCAAGGTGAAGGAACCACTTACCAGGGATATGTACGATAGGCTGATGGCTGGCGACTATGATGTGCTGAAAGAACCGAACAAGCCGCTTTTGAACGAAATTCATGACGAAATGAGCCATCATCTGCTGAGGCCGAAGGTCATCGTCGATTATGTCCGCGAGCCGTACGTATGCGATAACGGCAATGTGCGGATCACGTTTGACAAGGAGCTGCGCACCGGACTGCACGCCGTCGATATTTTTGACAAAAGCGTAGAGCCGATTCGTGCCCTTGATAATGACCTGATCATACTGGAGGTCAAGTACGATGCCTACATGCCGGCTTATATCAAAATCGCCTTGCAGCTAGAAGGCTTGAACCGGCAATCGGCTTCAAAATACGTCATTTGCCGCAAACATTTGAAATTCAACATTTGGGAGGATTATTAAAATGGAAACAACGACAACTGCAGCGGCAGAGACTGGGGCTACGACCAATTTTGCCGATCTATTAAAAAATTCAGTGATGGAAAACGTTGCTTCAGACATCAGCCTTTCAAAAATATTGATTACGCTAGGCGTCGCATTTCTGCTTGGCTTCTTCATTTACTTGCTCTACAAACGAATCTTTAGCGGCGTGCTTTATTCGAAAAGCTTTAACGTATCGCTCATTGGCATGACCATGATTACGGCTGTCGTCATTATCGCGATTAATTCCAATCTCGTACTCTCGCTAGGTATGGTCGGCGCGCTATCCATCGTACGTTTCAGAACGCCAATTAAAGATCCAACCGACCTGATCTTCCTATTCTGGGCCGCGGTTGCTGGTATCGTTACAGGCGCGGGCTTCTTCACTCTAGCGGTAATCGGCTCTGTCGTCGTCGGTCTCATTCTCTTCTTCTTCGTCAAGGGCGGATCTGTCGAGACGCCTTACCTGCTAGTCGTCAACTGCGATAGCGATGCAACCGAGCAGCTCATTCATAAACAAGTCGGAACGCTTGTGAAGCGTTATAACGTAAAGCAAAAAACAGTCACGCAAGACAATATAGAAATGACGCTTGAAGTTCGTCTGCGCGACGAAACCGGACGTTTCGTTAACCAATTGACGGAGCTGGCTGGCGTTCGCAATGCGGTGCTTATTAGCTATAGCGGGGATTATGTGTCCTAATCGGGAGGTGCTTAAATGAAAGCGAAAGCTCATGTTTTTTTAATATGCTTTTGCTCCATTCTCCTGATTATCGGATTGACGGGATGTGCCGTCGGCGGCACGTCCTTCAGCCTCACCAGCTCGGGCAAAACGGCGAGTGCCAGTGATAAATCAGCGGATGAGCAAACGCTCGATGAAACGGTTTTTCCGAAGGATAAGGTCGTTGATGTTAACATTACGATTGATGAAGCCGAGTTCCAAAGCCTGCTGGATAATGCCAGCGCTGAGGAATACAAGGAAGCGACCGTTGAATATAACGGGCAAACCTTCGAAAATGTCGGCATACGCGCAAAAGGCAATCTTAGTCTGAGAAGCGTCGTCAATATGGCCGATTCTGACAGATACAGCTTCAAAATATCGTTTGATGAGTATGTCAATCAGACGCTAGAAGGAATAACTAAAATCAACTTGAACAATAATTACAGTGATGCTTCGTATATGAGAGAATTTCTTGCCTACGAGCTCGCAGAGGATATGGGACTTCCTACACCAAAATATTCGTACGTAAATGTGTATGTTAACGATGAGCTATGGGGCTTTTATTTAGCTGTCGAGCAAATCGGGGATTCTTATCTGGAGCGGAATTTTGACAATGCCTACGGGGCGCTATACAAAGCGAACGGCGGTACGGGAAGCGAGCTTAACTGGCTGAAAACAATCGAATCCTACACAGGGCTCGATCTGAAATCCGAAAAATCAAATGACGATATTTTGCTCGATATGCTCGATGAGCTGAACAATGGAACAGACATTGAGAGTGTGCTGAACGTCGATGAAGCTTTAGGGTTTATCGCTTTAAACGTGCTTACAAGCAACATGGACAGCTACTTAGGGCAAAATAAGCATAATTATTATCTGTATGAGGATGATGGCCTTTTTAACGTACTCCCATGGGATTATAATATGGCCTTCGGAGGCTTAGGCGGATCTGGCATTTTAATCGATGAGCCGACTACCGGCAATTTGGCAGAACGTCCTTTAGTCGCCAAACTGCTAGCGGTCGATGAATATAAAGAAACCTATCATGAAATTGTTGCAAAAGCGATTGAGGGCTACTTGTCTATGGACGTATTAGCAGCAAAGGTGCAGGAAATCCGTGACCTGATTTCACCCTATGTGAAAGCTGATCCATCTTCCTTCTATACCTATGACGAATATGAGAGCGGAATCGCCACGGTGCTCTCGCTAAATACAACACAAACGACCAGCATCGCCCAGCAGAATGCCGGACAAAACGATGCCGCTGGCCAAAACGCCGCTGCTCCAAACGGCCAAGCGCAGCAGGGCGGATTTGGCGGCGGCCAACCGCCAGATGGTCAAGGGGGCGGCATGGGCGATAGGTTCGGCGGCGGTATGGGCGGCGGAGGGTTCGCCGGACCGGGCGGCGCGGGAGCGCAAGCCGTCCAGACACAAGGCAGCCCTAAGGAAGCCGCTACTGTCGGAATTACGCTTATTATTCTGCTACTTTCCTGCGCATTCATCGTTTTCTATAAGCGAAAACGACTGTAGCATCCACGAAAGAAAAGAGGATCGCTTCTTCGCCGTAAGGCGGATTAGCGATCCTCTTCGTTTTGCCTCATCCTAATCGATTAATTCGGTGAAATCATTCTGAGCAGTATATGAACCTTCGGGATCTGATAGCCGCCGATCTCTTGTACATTAAGTACCATAAGTCCATTGACAACCGACAGGTAAGAAGCAATCATTTCCTCGAGATCGCCAGCGATAATCTGGCCAGCCGCCTGTCCCTCTTGGAACAATGGCAGCAATTGATTAACGGCTGCCTTCATCGAATAGTCTTCGATAAGCTGCTTTACCTTTTCTGGCACACCCTCTGACGTTCTCGCCTGATGAATCAGCATAAAATAATCCGTGCCGCTTTCATCAAGCATATCATGGGTTAATGACTTAATCTTGTCGATCGGCGAGCCCGGATAATCGTACACATTCCGCATCGCATCTTGCGCTGCGATCATGGCATGTTCGACAAGCGTGATGAAAAGCTCTTCTTTTGACTTAAAGTAATGGTAAAGCAAGCCATGGCTAATGCCAGCTTCTGCTGCGATCATGCTCATCTTCGTACCATTAATGCCTCTCCGGGAAAAAACCTTCAAGGCTGCGCCCGCAATCTGCTCCTTACGTTCATCACGAATATGATGAAGCTGTTCATCGTTTAAAGGCGCCAATTCATCCTTCACTCCTTACTGAGGTATAATCTTATCCAGCACTTCCTCAAGCGGCAAACCATGCTCTTCCAAAAGCTCTGCGAGCAGCTTCCGCCCTTCGTCTGAAGCATGAAGCACCGTGCTGACCATATCCAAATTATACAGCTCCCGCAGCGGAACCGATAGCGTATTCACTGCCCAGTACATGCCGAAGAGCTGATAATTTTGATTCCCTGTTCCCTCTTTGAGCACTAGATCCATGAACCGCCGGCCAAATGCAATCCCTTTAAGCGGCTCGGAGGCAGCCTCATATTCAACACCCTCCCACTCCAATACAGCTGAGCAATTCAACCACCAAGTAGGCGTGATGACCGCATCTTGCATCTTCCTGAGCAGCCTTTGCTCGAAATGAGCCTCAGGGTTAATCAAATGCTCTTGCAGATGGGCGTCCAGTAAATCCGCCTCGATCGCCGCAACCGTCATTCCTTGGCCGAAGATGGGATCATAGATACAATAGGCATCGCCTATCACTAACAATCCAGAAGGCCATTTCTCCATTTGCTCATAATGACGACGATACAGCTCATTGACGTGAAAACCGCGCAGCGGCGTAATCGGTTCAAGCTCTTGCAAAATCTCTCCAATTAGTGGAGATGGAAGCGCAGCAACCGCCTCGTCGAATTGTTCTGCCATCGTTGGCGGATATTGTCCGCCGGGACGATATAGCACGATTTCAGCCACTTCATTCTCAATAAAGGAAAAGACGCCTGTAAACGTCCCGTTTGACGGTTGACCCATGATGTTAATAACATCCCATTCCTCGGACAAATGAGCCATATGGGCAGGCAACTTGTACCGCCTTGTGCTATAGCCAATAGATGCTTTCATGATGTCAGCAGCAGGCACCTCGTAGCCTAGCTCCTCCAGCCATTGCGTCAGCTTGGAAGCTCGGCCGCTTGCATCCACTACGAGATCAGCAAGCCATTTCTTCCCGCTTCCGGCGGCTTCTCCGCGATCCCGGACCTCAACGCCAATAACGGCAGCCTGATCCGTAGTTGTAATAAGCCTAAGCACATCATGCTTTGGCATAAACCTCACATTCGAAATTGCTTTTACACGTCTGTGTATGACCCACTCGAGAGCCGCCCGGCTAAATTTGATATCATCTCTATCGTAAGGCCCGGCTACCGTTCCATATTGCGTCATGATATGAGCAGTCTTATTCAGGGAAGAGGGAGATCCAAGCTTTCTTAAATCCTCCTCATAGCCGGGAAAAAGCTGTTCTGTGATCATCTTACCACGCGCCGTGAAGCGATGGGGATGAAAACCGTGCGGTACGCCTACGCGATCCACGGGAAGATCGGGAAATTCATCCTTGTCGATGATGAGCACATCCTCGAAATATTGCGAAAGCACTCTTGCCGTCATCAAGCCGGCTATGCTTCCTCCGATTACAATTGCTTTTTCCCTTTTTGGAATTCTGCTCATGTTTATCGCTCCTTTGATTTTCGATTGATTCATTCAGTCAATAACTAGCCAAACGAAACCATTTCAATGAAGACGGCAAGGATCAGTACAAAGATTAGTTCATAGAATATAGAATGAATAGTGCATAGAATCGTGCAACAATATAAATGATAGTTTTAGATTGACTCATTCAGTCAACAATAGAATAAGGTATTTTTTTCTAGCTGTCAACTGACGTACAAGCCGTCTTTACAAAAAAAAAAGAGCCCTTCCTCGGTCAATGTGATCATTGATTAGGATAGCTAGCTCTTTTTCAGATTAACATTGTTTTAAGCTTGATGCAGCTACGCCAAGCTAATAACGGATGATCCGGCAAGCTCAGCAATAAGCTCAAGCGACGGCATCGAAGGAATCGCTCCCTTGCCTGTCGCGGTAAGCGCGCCCATCGCGTTAGCGAATGCGAGCAAGGCGCTAAGCTGCTCCTGCGTCCACTCGCTTTGGCCCACCGCTTGCCGAGTAAGGAGTCCATAAAGAATGCCGGCTAGGAAAGCATCCCCTGCGCCTGTCGTATCCTGTACCTCCACGCTATAGCCAGCATGAGCCGCCGTGACCTCGCCTGCACGGCAGTAGCTGCCGCTCGCACCTAGCGTGACAAGCAGCATAGACAGTGAAGCGAACTGCTCGCATAGCAGCTTGGTGCCCGCTTCAAGCTCGCTCGTTCCTGTTAAGAATAGCAGCTCTTCCTCAGACAGCTTCACTATATCTGCGTACTTCAGCCCCTCCAATATGCGCTCCTTCGCCAGCGCTTCATTGTCCCATAATGACAATCGCAGATTCGGGTCGTAAGAGATCAGTAAGCCTTGACTTCTCGCATAAGAGGCTGTCTCAATCGTCGCGGTCCGCGAAGGCTCATGCGTCATCGAGATGGAGCCGTAATGGAAAATTTTCGCTGCATCGATCTGCTCACGGTTAACGTCCTCTGTGCGCAGCATATGGTCGGCGCCCGGATCGCGATAGAACGAGAAGGAACGGTCGCCGCTAGCGTCCAAATGGACAAAAGCGAGAGTTGTATTCGCCTCAGCCGAGTACTTTATACCATCCACTCGAATGCCGCTTTGCGCCAGCACGCCGCTCAAATAATGGCCAAATGCATCATCGCCTACCGCACCGATAAAAGCGGTGCTGCAGCCAAGCTTCGCTAGAGCTGCCAATACATTAGCAGGCGCTCCGCCCGGATTGCGCTCAAACAGCGGCTGCCCCTGCTCAGAAACGCCATTTGGCGTGAAATCGATCAGCAGCTCGCCCAGCGCAACAACGTCTATACCGCCCTCAACCTTTGCTTTCGTTACCAAATCGAGCTCAACTCCCAAACATCCAACGTTTCGATTATCGCCGTTCCTTGCAGGGCGAAGAAGACAATACCCACGTTAGCCGGATCGGGATAAAGCCGATTCGTAATCGCAACACGGCCCTCGCCTGCAAATAATTCAACCGAGGAACGATCGATAAACAGCCTTAGCAGCAAGCGTCCGTCCTCCGAGGGCGCAAGCGGCGCTTCGCTGACTCCGCCATCGCCTGCGCCCCCAAGATTACGATCCATATAGAGCTTTTGCTCAGCCAGCGCATATCGGATCTCCGTATACGAGGATCCGTCATCGGAGCAGCGAATCCGCAAGCCAACCTCTGACGCATCAGCCTGACTCAAATCAAACACGATATCGAGTTCGAGTGAATCACCTTGAACATGATCTACAGCAGTAAAACCGCTGCCTGCTAGAGTGATACTCGCTGCGGACACATGCGCTCCGCGCAGCGAAGCAAGCTCCGGCACAGGATGGCTCCGCACCGTTCCGTCCGCTGCCATTGTCAGCTCGCGCGGCAGCGTCATCGCTCCCAGCCATCCATGCGCCTGCTCCGGCATCGCAGCGCCCCAGATGTTCATCCATGCGATCATAATTCTTCTGCCTTGATCATCAATAAGCGTTTGAGGCGCATAGAAATCAAAGCCGTAGTCGATTTGCTCCATATGCTGCTTTTCAAAGCGGCAGCTTTCATAATCAAATTTTCCCGACAAATATAAGTTTTTGATTGGCGCAATATTCATTGGCGAGATGAGCAGCACATGCCGATCGCCTTCTCCAAGCGGAAACAGATCCGGGCATTCCCACATATCGCCCATCGTTCCGTCGCTCTCTGCCGCAGCGCCACGATATTCCCAGTAAAGCAAATCGCTCGACGTATAAATGATTCCTTTGCCCAAGCCGTCCTTGCCGTAACCGACTACCATATACCACAGGTCTTCATGCTTCCAAACTTTCGGATCACGGAAGCCGAAGCGTTTCTCGTCCGGCGAGTCCGCGATAACGGGATTGGCAGCATGCTTTTCGAACGTTATGCCATCCACGCTAGTCGCCAGGCATTGAGCCTCCTCCGGCTTTTTGCCATCGACATGCCCGGTAAAAATCAAGGCTAATACCCCATTATGGTCAACGGCGCTGCCTGACCAACAGCCCTGTCCGCCATTCCCCCCCTTGTCATAATCCTCGGATGGCGCAAGCGCAACCGGGAGATGCTCCCAATGCACAAGATCGCGGCTTTTTGCATGCCCCCAATGCATCGGTCCTTGCTTAGCCTGATAAGGATCATGCTGATAAAATAAATGATAATCTCCCTGCCAATAAATGAGCCCGTTCGGATCATTCATCCAGCCTGCTGGCGGCATCATATGGTAGTTGAGACGGAACGTCGTGTCCAGCGTCCCCCTATTTTCCTTCAGCGCTTCGTCGGCTTGTGCGATGAGAGCCTGATGCCTACCGCTTTTGCTTGTCGCATTTTCCAAAATCATCACCTATCCTTCCTTGTCATTTCATTTCTTCCAAACGGATTCCAGCTTATAAACGTCAACAGATCGGAAGAAGGCAGCTCCACCGCATGCGAACAGCTCCAGACCATCACTGCCTGGCGACGGATAAATCAAGGTCGTAAAGCTCGTTTCTCCGTTGTCGACGAACAGCTCAACGACCGATTCATCCACAAAAGCATGCAGCTTGATCGTTTTATCCGCTGCGCGGCAAGAAGCCTCAAACCGCTTGCCAAAATGAAACGGATTGCCCTCACGATTGATGAAATCGCTCCTGCCCGACGCCATCCGGTCTACGAATACCGTTTCCTTGGCAGGCTCATAGCCAATAACAGTTGACTCACTCCCCGTCTCCGAACAAAGCAAGCGCAGGCCAAATGAATCGGCATCCTCCCACTCGATAGTCGCGATCAGCTCGTAAGAGCTGCCTTGAAAATCAAGCTTAACCGTCTGATCCGCCGCCTCCACTGATGCAAACCGAAGCGAATCCGCTCTCAGCCTTTTAAGCTCGTCGATCGGCTGCTGGCAAAGTTTTATGAAACCGTCTGCTGAAGTCTTTAGTCCAAGCGAGCGCGGTATCGACATGCCGCCCTTCCAAGGCTCGGTCGGTCCGGCGAACGGGTACTTCCAATTGGATGTCCAGCCCAGCCAAATGCAGCGGCCGTCCTGCTGCGGAATGCCCGAATAGGTGACCGCCGCATAAAAATCTTGACCGTAATCGGTCCAGCTGATCTGCTCGCCTGTCGCATCATCGTTCACGAAGCGCCTTCCGTCAAACTCGCCGATAAAATATTGCGCGGTCGAGCCGTCCGTTTCCGCGTTATCGCCAATGCTGACGTGAAGCACCCATTTCTGGCGCTCGGAATCGCCATCTACCGGAAGCCGGAACAGATCCGGGCATTCCCAAACGGCTGCCTGAGAGCCTTGCCCTGCGCCGAACTCGCTTTCAAATTGCCATGCTGTCAAATTGCTGGACGAATAAAAATAAACCTTTTTATTTACGGAAACTACCATGATCCATTTGCCGCTAGGCTCATGCCAAAGCACCTTTGGATCGCGGAAATCGCGAATGCCCGGATTCGGAATGACCGGATTGCCGGCATGCTTCGTCCAGCTGCTTCCGCTGTCTCGGCTGTAAGCTAGGCTTTGTGATTGCAAGCCATCCTTGTAGTGGGTGAAGATCGCCACGAGTCCCGCTTCGCCGCCGAACAGCCCGCTCGAATCCTGCGTATCCACAACGCAGCATCCCGACCAAATGTCGCCCAGCTCATCGGATACGAGCGCTAGCGGCAGATGCTCCCAATGAATAAGGTCGCGGCTAATCGCATGTCCCCATCTTCCGGTAAACTGATAAAACTGATGGTATACGCCTTCGAAAAACACCATGCCGTTCGGATCGCTCATCGGCCCTTTGGGCGGCGTCAGATGATACTGCGGCCGGAACGGCTCCTTGTACAAATCGTTCATGCTCTTCCCTCCGGTTACCGTTTAATCTGTGGGAACGGATAATACAAGCTTCGATAGCGTAGTTTTTCCGCCCCTTGAATACCAGCCCCAAGCTTGCCCTGGCATTTTGTATATTCTAGTTGTAAGCGCGGAATCTCCGATATAGAAGACCGCCACATCATTTTCGATAATAATGGTGAATGGATAGTCAACGTCTGGCTTGAAGGCAATGGGTACCTGCACGTCGGGCTGGGTCGTAGGAAGCGTATCCCCGTTAGCCGCATCATAGCGAATACGTGCTTTAGCAGGCTCGATCTGAATGCCGTAAGCTTTCTCCGGCTCCTCGCCTACGCCAACCACTAAGCCGCTATAGGCAACCTTTTCATCGAATCGAATTGTTCCGGTAATCTTCGCCGTTTGCGGCATTTGCTCGAAAATCATGCCGCTGGTGCCAGCCGCACCGTCAAGCACCCACGTTTCACCGTTCTCGGCTGCGCTGCCCAGCGTGCGTGTCGCTTTCAGCTCAGTTGGCTTAGACAATAAGCGGTCAATCTCATCCGGCACCTTCACGCCCAGCGCGCCGTCCTTGCCAATCACCATTTGGTGAGCGACCATATTGCCGGCCCAATCCCATTTCATATAATCCTTTTCCAGCTGGCGCGTAGGCACCCAGCCGAACAGAAACCTCCGCTCGCCTAGCGCGCCTGTTTTGGCCGCATAGAACGCTCTTCCGTCAAAAACATCCTTTTCCGGCTTTACCCAAGGCCCGTCAAGCGAATCGCTGACACGGTAATGCGTAGACTTTTCGTCGCTGAACTCAGAGAAAACGAGAACCCATTTGCCGTTCATCTGGAAGACGTCCGGACATTCGAGCATAAAAAATGACGACGAGGCCTCGACCGAAAGCGGCTCTCGAACATCCCAATTGCTCAAATCCTTGGAAGCGAATACCGCGATGACGCCGCCTGTGCCTTCCTTTCTTGCGCTAAGCAGCATCCAATATTCGCCCTTCTCTTCATTGAATAGAACAAACGGATCTCGGAAGTCGTCTTTCTCATAACCGGCAGGCGCGTAAAAGGTATCCTTCTCCACCTTCGTCCAGCTCTTCAAATCTTTGCTAACCGCGTGCATAACCGCTTCCTTCGGCTTGCCCTCCTGCGGAAACTTCCAATTGTGGCCGGTATAATACGCATGGTACATATCGCCCGATTGGATGACGCTGCCCGTGCCAAGCGCCAAATCCTGCTCATGCTCTTCTCCAAAAGGGATCGATTCTCCTGCATAGGAATAGTCGGTCAAATTTGCTGTTGAAGCAAGGTGCCAAGGGTGAAAGCCGGGAGCGCCGTCCCGCCAATCCTGCAAATAGAACAAATGAATCTGGCCGTTATCGGAAAATGGCATGACATCGCCTACCCAGCCCTCAGGCGGCTTCCAGAACAACCGATCCTCGGCTTGCTTCGCGTCGTCTGCCGGTTTAGCCGTTGCAGCCGGCTCGGAGGAAACCGTTGCGCTAGGCGCCGCTGCCTCTTGCTCATTGCCGCTGCAAGAGCTAACCAAAGCAGCAGCAAGGCCAACCGCGGCAACTATAAGCGTCTTCCACTTTTTGTTCCAAATATCATTTCCCTCCCATCTGCGCGCTCATAACTATACCCGCCGCCATGCGTGCATGACGGCGGATCGATTCGCGTTTTATTTATTGGGTCAGCGTAATTTTAATGCCTTCCTCCAGCATTGCTTTGGCAGTAGCCGCGAATGTTCCAACCGGCGTGCCGTCCTTGATGCCTGTCAAAGCAGCCGTGTTCGCATCCCAATACTTCTCGACGCCAATCGGCGTAAATAGGATTTTGCCGCCAAGCGCATTCATTTGATCAACCTTCTCTTGGCCAAATTGCTTCACATTGTTTTCGGTTGCTACCTTAAGCTCGTTCTCGGACATCATTTTGATGAAAACGGCTGCGCCCTGCGGGTTTTTCGATACCGTCGGGATCGACCAGCCGGACATGCCGCCAGGACCAACGTCTTTAGCGCCCTTCGGACCTGTCGGTACGGGAACAAAATCAAGCTCGTAGTCGCTTTTGAATACCGTGAAGCCGCCGAACCCATATTCAGCCGTCATCGCCAGCTTGCCGTTTTTGAACTCTGCATTAAAGTAGTCGCCTTCCTTGTCCTTGTCGATATATTTGTCCTTCAGAAGCGCATCCTGCGTAAACTGCATCGCTTCTTTCATGTTGTCCGACTCATAATTGGAAGAGATCGAGCCGTCCTCGTTGTAGGAGAGCGATGTCACCCCGTTCGATGCAACCATAAGCGCGTAGCCCGCATCCCACCAGCCGAAGCCGAATTGGTCGTTTTTGCCGTCGCCGTCCGTATCCTGCGTAAGCTCAAGCGCCGTCGTGCGGAACGTATCCCATGTCCAGTTGCCTTCGCTGTACAGCTCGCCCGGCGTTTTGACGCCATTGTTATCGAACAGCGTTTTATTGTAGTAGATTACGATTGGAGCTGCGCCTACGCCCGCCGCGTAAGGCTTGCCGCCGAACGTGAACGCTTTGGTAACGGAAGTATTCCAGAACGGATCAGCCATATCCATGTACGGGTCAAGCGGCTGAACGATTTTTTTGAGCGGATAGACAGGGAAGTTTTGATCGTTCGCCTGCGCGACGTCTACTTGGTCGCCTGCATTGACCATCGAAATCAGCGTCGATTTTTGGTCGCCCCAAGGCACCGCAATGACGTTTACTTTACCCCCGTAAGCTTGCTCGAACTGTGCGACCGTTTCCCATACTGCGTCATAGGCAGCCGGGTTTGCCGCTTTGTTCTCTTCATATTGCTCTTTGGAGGTATGGTATAAAATCGTAATATCGCCGCTTTCGAGCTTAGGCGCTTCAGCCTTTGCCTCTTCCGTTGCTTCCGGCGTGCCGCCATTGTTCGTCGCTGCGCCTTCATTTGTTTTCGTATTGCCGCCATTATTGCCGGAGCAGCCGACCATTACCGTAACGAACATCATCATTGCAGCGATCATGATCGCAAGCGACTTCCTATTTTTGGCCATTGTAAAATGCCTCCCCTTATTTGCTTCCAATTGGTTGTTTCCCTTTTTTTATTTCGTTGACACCCTTATTCAGCTTGCAGCCACCTTGAGTCTAAACGCCAAATGCCGGGCCTCGCCTCCCTTCATGCACGTAGTCGCGTTATTTAATCGCAACATGCTCGATGCTGTCCGTGAAATACCGCTGCGTAACCAAATACAAAATGAACAGCGGCAGGATGGCGAGCAAAGCGCCTGCTTGAATGCGGGTGACGACGACAAGCGGATCGCTGATCGTCTGCACATTAACGACAGCCTGCAAATCGACGCGCAGCGACGATAAAGCAATCGCAAAGTTTTTCTTCAAATTGCCAAGCAGCAGGTTCGACATGTAGAACTCGTTCCAGTGCCATACGAAGGAGAAGAGAAACACGGTAATGATGGCGTTTTTCGCATTCGGAAGCATAACGGTAAAGAACGTTTTGAACGGTCCGCAGCCATCCATATACGCGGCATCCTCAAGCTCGTTCGGCATGCCCTTGAAAAATTGCCGGAAGATGAAGATGTAAAGCCCGGAGCGAAGCCCCATGCCTAGCATCGACGGCAGGAAAAAGGCGGAGTAGCTGCCGACGAGACTGATTGAATCCGGCCCGCCCGTCACGAGCTGGGTCAGCTTCATAATGCCGAACGCATCAAAATACTTCATGTCCGCATACAGCGGCAAAATAATCGTCTGCACCGGCACGACCAGCGTCAAGATGACGAGCGTGAACAAAAGCCCAGAGAAACGGAAATGAAATCGCGCGAAGCCGTATGCGACGAAGGCGCAGGATAGTACGTCTAGAAGCCCGCAGCCAATGCCAATGATCATGCTGTTCTGAAGCGCGCCCCAAAAGTCCATGACTCGCAGCGCGTCGGTAAAGTTGCTTAATGTAAAGGTCTTGGGCACCCAGATGACGCTTGGATCCATCGCCTCCGCGGGACGGCGGAGCGCCATGCTGAGCATGTATAACAGCGGATAGAGCAGTTGATAAGCCAGTGCCGCCAGCAGAGCGAACCTTGCGATGGAGGCAAGCGTCTTCCTTGCCCTATTCAGCTGCTTTTTCGGAATGATTGCATTCAAGTTCGAGTTCCCCGCTTTCCGTTTAATCCTGCATGTAGACGATGCGTTTCTTGAGCAGCATATAGACAGCGCCAAGGAACACGGCGATCACCAGGCAATACAGCCAGGCCAGCGCGCTGCTGTAGCCGAACCGCACCTGCGAGAATGCCGTATTGTAGATCATCAGGATGACGCTGTTTCCATAATCGGTGAACGTATCGATAATCGTGTAAATAATGTTGAGCATCATCATCGGCGTCAGCATCGGCAGCGTTATTTTCCAAAACTGCTCCCACGGCCTTGCCCCCTCAATCGACGACGCCTCGTACAAATAGCCCGGAATGGCATGCAAGCCTGCTAGGAACAGTAGTACCTGCACACCGGAGCGCCACGTTAAATCAAATATGCGAGCGATCACATTGTTAAAAATTTCGATGAGCTGCGAGCCAAGCCCAAGCTCCTGCAAAATACCGTTAATGCCGGCACCCGCGAACAAATACACGCTTCCTGCCCCGCCGCGCATCCCCTCGGAGAACACATCCTCCTTCAAAATTTGCATGAGCACGCCCGAGGCGATAATGACGGGAAGAAACGATACCGCCCGCATGAACCCTCTGCCTCGGAACTTGTTTTTTAGGAGCACGGCTACGAAAATGCTGTACACCAAGATGAGCGGAACGCCATACAGCATGTTCACAAAGGAATTGGTCGCTTCACGGATGAAGGCCGGGTCCTTGAACAAGGCGTACTCAAAATTGTCCCAGCCGATGAAGGCGCCGCGCAGCCCCTCAGGCGTCATCTCCATATTTTGAAACGAATAAAGGAGCGAAGTGAACAGCGGCTTCGCAAAAAACAATAGAAAGCCGAGCACCCAGGGTAGAACGAACAGAAAGCCGTAAAGCTCTTTTTTCTTTGTGTATGGCAAAGCTCGTAATTGTCTAATCATGCGTTCACCCCCTATCGGATGAGATAGCTAAGCGCCGGAATCGTATCAGCGCCAACGACAGCTTTCTCATGGTTGTAATTGACGATTGCCGTTTTGCCGCTTGCAAAAGTGGTGCGGAATACGCCGTCCTGCAGCTTCTCGTGATTCGTAATTGCCTGGCCTGCCAGCTCGCCAAGCGCTTCGTTCAACTGATTGTATTGCTCCGTCATATCCTCATATAGCAGATTTAAATCAACGCTATATAGCGAATCGTATTCCGTGCCTATCAATCGCGCGGAATCGTTTGCGATAAACTTAAAGGCAGGGAACGTGCCGGTCTCAATCAGCTTCAGCATATAGCGCTGCGGCATGCTCGATAGATTGATAGGCTCGCTGTAAGCAGGCAGCAATCCACTCACCGCAATGCTGTAGAACGGAATCTCCTCATCCTCCGAGTCGAAGCCGCTTGCGAACAGCGGTACGTCCGACAAGCTTTGCGCATAAGGGAACGTATACGCATTCGGCTGATCGAACAGCAAGCCGTCAAGATGGCTTTGCGCCGTCTCAAGGCTGCTTTCCCACGTGTTTCCCGTCACGTTCTTCGGCTGGCTGTCGCGCCGGAAGTCCGAATAGATGACCGAGCCGACGCTTTGCAGCGAAGCATGCTTCAGGCCGCCTTTCGCCGCAGCCGAGGCAAACCGATCAAGCGCCTCATTTACCGATGCTGGCTTCATCAGATACCAATGCTTCAATTCCTTGTTTTTCGTTTGATCGCTTAATCGGTAATCATACTTCAGCACGGGAGCGCGGCTGATGCCTTTGGCAGCATCCCAAAACTTGCTGAAGCCGTTGCCGCCTTCATATAATTTGACGGGATCAACAGCCGGGTAAAAAGCGATCCCCTTCGAATCCAGTTCTTTTGCCAGTGCCTTGAAGCCCTTGTTTCCACCAAGCTTTCCTTCTGCATCAAGCGACACCGGTACTTCATCCTTCGCACCGCCCGCTGCCCATCCCTCAAGCCGAATGGATAGATTCGCTATTCCGTCCTTTTGCAAACGATCAGCTGCATGAGCTGCGTCCTTGAAGGAGGTCAGCACCTCGACCGTGTTGTACGGAATGCCTAGAAACGTCCCCTTCTTCTTCACGCCGCCGACGAAGTCGACGAGCAGAGGAAGCTGCTTCTTGCCTGCTGCCGCTTGCGAAGCTACCGGCTTGACGCCAAGCTCCGTTTGCAAGTAGCTGCGGTACTTGCCAGCCATTCCCGCGTAATCGGCATCCTCGCCGTTAAGAAAGTAATACTTGACCTCGTAATCTGTTTCGCCCGTCATCGACTGCGAGGAACGGGTCACCTGCTTCTCGTTCAAGGTTCCTTCCAGCAGCAGATTCGTTTCGAATTCGAGCAGATTCAAATAGCTGAACACATTGTTGTACGTATTGTTTTTGCCGCTCACCTCGGCCGTAATGCCTGCTTGGTAAGCCCCTTTATGAATGACCGCGATAAAGGCCGAGTCATCCTTCTTCATGCCGAACACCGGCAGCCTGATCGCTTCCTTCGTATCCGTTTTGCTTGGATAATCCAGCGACTGGTCGCCGCCGTAAACTCTCTCGTTATAGCTTTTGTAGCCGCTTTTGCCATTGTTGAAATGGATTAAAGCGCCGCTGCCATCGGGCACGAACAGATAACCCTCGTTCTCGCTGCCCGCTGCCCCAAAAAACGGCAGCAGGCTAATATTGACCAGCTTGTATTTTTGCTGCTGCTTAATGCCTTCGGTTACGATTGTCGCCGACAAGGCATCGCCGCTTAGCGCATACCGGACGGGCACGGTAAAGCCTGCTTTCTGAAAGGCATAGGTGACTTCAATCCCGTTCGGAACCGTTTTCCATTCCGGCTGTATTTCCTTCACGCTTCCTGTGAAGCTGTTAAGCTGAAACGGCTTATTTTGGTCATCCACGTAATCGAGCAGCAGCTGCGCCGACAGATCCATTTTTTTGGCCCCCTTGGCCACCTTATCTGCTTCTCGATCGTCTGGATTACTCGTCCAAATCGCTCCTGTCGTTGTATCCGTCACAATGATCTCGGCCGTGGAAGGCGTATAATCGAGCGTAAGCCTGCCGGAATCCGCTGCGCGAACGACGTCGCCGCTTTGCGCTGACTTAGCCGCCTGCACTTGCCCTGCCGCAAAACTCAGCTCTAGTCCTCCCGCAGCAGACATTACAAGCAGCATTGCCGCCAAAAATGCCGTCCCTATTCGTAATTTCATGCTGCCTACTCCTTTCTGATCCGCGTTCTGCCTCATAAGCGGAACAGCATTTCGTTGTATACCGTATAGATGAACACATATACCTGCTGGAACAGCGTATAGAACAGCATGGTCAGGAAGATGACAACGCCCATCGCCGCGACCGTCAGGGCAACCGATTGAAGCGTCTTAACCGCCCCGTAATCATGAATGGTGAGCAGGCCGATAAACATCAGCACCGCGCTCCATACCATCGCCACTGACGTTAAATAGCCAAGAAACATACCCTCTTCTTGCACAAGCACCTTGCTGAGAAGCGTCGATACGACAACCGCTGCCACATAAGGAATGATGGCGTATGCGCTGACGATTGCAATTTGCCTTGCTTTGCCTTCACCATCCATCCATGTCGCCACAGCCCAGTTGCCGGCTACCCATAGCCCATACAGAGCTACGGTTTTTGCTGCGATCAGCCATACGTTTAAAGCGCTCAGATCGACAAGGTTAAACGTATAGCCCGTGCTTTGCCGCTTGAAGATCGAGGCGATAAAAAAAACGAGAACAATAATGCCCGAGGCTAGCAGAGAGCCCTTGCCCTCCTCCTTGACGGAATAAAAGCTGTCAAAGGGATGCAGCAGCGAGCTCAGCGGATTGAGTCTCTTCGAGGAAACAGCCGCAGCCATCATCGGTTAACCTCCCTTCGTCTCTTGCTCCTAGTACTTTTAAGCACTTTATAGCCGTAATAACAAACGATCGCGCCTATAAAAATCGTCATGATGATCGGCAGGTTCTCGCGTACGGCCGTCATCCGAATTTGCCCGAACGTATCCGAATAGCCCGATCGGTCCGTCCCTTGCCGGTAATAGGAGAGGGCAGCATCATAGTTCCCTTCCTTCTCAAGCGCCTTGGCAATCCCCACATAAGCGATGCTGTTATTGGCATTTCGCTTGGCAACTGACTGCCAGATCACCGCCGCTTCCTCGTATAGCCCCTGGTTGTATAGAACAGTCGCTTTACGAACTAGCGAGCCATATTCCGATAGCGCGAACCTCGTCACATTGCGCTTTGCCGTATCGAGCACAAGCACCTCGCCCTTCCAATATGCCACCGCAGAGGGTTGCAGGAAGGTTCCCTTCTGATTGCCGAGCGAGCCGAATACCGCAATCGGATTGCCTTCCGAATCGTATTCGAATACACGTCCTCTCGTGCGGTCCAGCCCGGCAATGAAGCCGTCCTCGTCTACGCTTAGGTCGACGAACGACGTATCCTGCTTCACTCCCTGCTTGAAGGAAAACTCCTTGTCGCCAAAATCGCTGCCGCTTTGGCCCATCAGAACGTTGTTGCCAAGCGGGTTCAGCTTCTTTATTTCTTCCCGCGAATTTTTGGATATGATCGTCGTCGTATAGACGAAATTGTCATAGCCGATATCGAGGTTCGAATATTCGATAGGCAGCAGCTTCATCATCGCCGAGCGCTGCTCCTTCGACAGCAGGTTTTTCCAAAAGGTTTCGAGCACGACAGCCGGCGTTACCTCCACCTTATTGCTCCCGTAATAGCCCGTAAATTGCCCCTCGCTGTTAAACTGCATGAGACCGTAGAACTGCCCTTCGGACAGCACATAAATGCGCCCGGCTTGATCGGCAGCCACCTTCGTCGGCTTAAACTTAAAGCCCGCTGGAATGAGCGGATCGGTTGGCTTCTCAATGACCAGCTGCACCTTCTTATCCGCGCCAACTCGCAAAATGCGGCCGTTATCCTTATCGGCGATATACATCGTGCCGTCACCTGCAACAAACAGTCCCATCGGCGAAGCAAGCTTCATCTCTTTGCCGCCTAAATCCAGCTTGTCAATGATGTCGACGGTCTCAAACCGGTCATTCAGCTTTACGATCCGTTTATTTCCGGTATCCGCGATGTAGATATTGCTGCGCTTGTCAACGAACAGATCCTGCGGCTCGCTGAAGGTCCCGGCTCCTATCTCGTTTCCCGAATACGTGCGCTCGGGCAAATAGCTGGCGGGGGCCGCCTTCGATGTATTCCATTCGTCGTAAACATAAGACTGGTAAGGCGCCTCCGCCTTTACCACTATCGGCGCTGCGGCCAAAGTCGGGAGAAGCAGCGCGGCAGCCAGCACAAGTTTGATTTTCATGGCTTCACCTTTACCCTCCATCATTTGATCCCGGCGAAGGTCATCGTCTCAACAACCTTCCGCTGCAGTAATATAAATACGATAATGGGCGGAATCATCAGGATGACCGCTGCGGCTGCTCCGGCACCCATCCTTGCTATAGGGTCGCCTGTTACGATTTGCTCAAGCGCCATTCGGAACACCTTGAGCGATTCGTCAAAAATGAGCTCCTTCGGCGCATAGTTCCATAAATTAATAAATTGGAAGATGACGACCGTCATAATGGCAGGCGTCGAATTCGGCCAAATGATCGAGAAGAACGTACGAAATTCGCTCGCCCCGTCAATGCGCGCCGCCTCCAAAATCGCGTCAGGAAGCTGCTCGATGAACTGCTTCATGAGGAACAGCCCAAGCGATGCGCCAATCCAAGGCAGCACTAACGCCACATAGGTGTTTACAATGCCCAGCTGCGACATGAGCACGAACTGCGGAATGAATGTCACCTGCGGAACGAACATCAGCGCCATGACGATGATGGAGAACAAAACATTTCTTCCCGGGAACTTATGCTTCGCGAGCGGATAGGCCGCCATTGCCGCGAACAGCACATGCAGCGCCGTACCTACAATCGAGATAAAGGCCGTATTAAAAATGTACCGGGACAGCGGCACCCACATATTGGATGCCAGCTGGAACAAATCCGTAAAATTATTGAATGTCGGCCTCATGACGATTAGGCGAGGCGGGAATTGCAGCAGCTCGTCAATCGGCTTCAGCGATGTTATGACAGCGAAGATGAACGGAAACGCGGAGAAAATACCGAGAAGCGCCACGAATCCGAATATCGCGATGTTGCCGGCAAGCGAGCGCCTTGCTTTCGTGCCGGATTTTTTAGTAGTAATCGTGAACATGGATGTCCTCCTGCGATCAAATTCCGACCTTCTGCAATATTTTCGTAACGAGCCGGTTCGTAAATACCATCATGAAAAACAAGACGACCGCCATCGCGGATGCATAGCCCATCTCATAACGGATGCTGCCGTAATCCATAATGTGGGTGACCAGCGTTTCGCCTGCATACTCCGTGCTTGGAAAGCCTGCAAGCTGTATGGAAACATCGGCGACGCTGAAGGAGATAACGATTTGCATAACCGCTCCGAAGATCAACTGCGGAATCATCGAGGGCAGCGTAATATACCACAGCTCCTGGAACCGATTTTTGATGCCATCCATAACGCCCGCTTCATAGAGGCTGCGGTCCACCGTTTGCAAGCCTGCCACGAAGGCCAGGAAGCTTATGCCTAGACTCATCCAAAGCTGAACGACGATCAGAATGAGCAAAATGTACTCCTTATCAAGCAGCCATGCGATAGGGTCGCTTATGATTCCTAGCCCCATCAGCATGCCGTTCAAATAGCCGTAAGCATCCGGGCTGAATATGAGCCGCCACATCGGGAATACCGATATCCCAATAATAGTCGGGATATAAAATACCGTCGTCGCGATGGAGCGCAGCGTCTTCGACAGATCGTTAATCATCCAAGCGACCAGGAAGCTAAGCAGGTAGCTTAGCGGACCCGTCACGAAGGCGAAGAACAATGTGTTTTTCATCGCGACGATAAAGATGTCATCATCCAGAAACAACCGGATGAAGTTATACCAGCCGATAAAGCGCGGCGGCTCAATCATGTTGTAGTAGGTAAAGCCCAGCACGATCGATAGAACGACGGGAAGTATGGTGAAGAGCAGAAAGAAAATCATGTACGGCGTCATCAGCAAATAGCTTTCCTTATGTCTGCCGATCGTTTGGCTTATTGACCTTTTCATTGCTCCACCCCGAATTCATACCTTTTTCGTTTAATTTCTTCATTGATGCCCTTATTCCAATAGAAGAGGCTCTCCCTCGCATTGCCCATTTGGAACACGACCTCGCGGAACGCATTATCGATGTTTCGTGACGTATAATAGCCCCCCGGAAGCTCTGGAATTTCGTTGACCTGCTTCCACTGCTCGGTTAGATTTGCCTGCTCGGCGCGGCTCCAATTGGTCGATTCGAACGAGATCAGATTGGCTGGCACTCTTCGGCCCAGCACGCCCATCTCGTTTTCCAGCTCGCTTGCGAACTGGCTTTGGATCTCCGGCCGGTTGAACCATTTCATGAATGCCCACGCATCATCCTTGTTTTTGGCATCCTTCAAAATGATCGAAGCCGTACCCGTCGCGCCGGTCGAGCGGTCAATCGTTCCGTCCGTTCTTTTCATGCCCGGTATCGGCACCATATCCCATGTGCCGGTTATTTCAGGCGCTGCTGCCGCCAAGCGGGTATACAGCTTATAGGTCGAGACGACGATCGGCATCTCTCCTGTACGGAAACGGTTAAAGTCATCCTTGTAGAGCGGATAATCGTAAAGGTTATAAAAGTCCGTCCACTGTTTGAAAGCGGTGAACGCCTGCGGCTCGTCGAAGCGCGTACCGTCCTCCTTCTCATTGTAGATGCTGCTGCCGTTTTGCATGAGAAGCGTCGGGAACAGATTAAGCGAGCCAATCCCTTTCGTCAGCAGCTGAAAGGCATCCAGATTCTCGTATGGCAAGCCGATTTGCATATTGTTGTTTTGCAGTACGGGAGCGATTTTGAGCAGCTCCTCCCAGGTTTGCGGAGGCTCGATGCCAAGCTCCTTCAAGACGTCTTTCCGGTAGAACAGCATAAAAAATTCCTGATCATCCGGTATGGCGAAGGTACTGTCCTTGTACTGGTACGGAATGAATGCCGTATCCATGTATTCCTTCCTCATCGAATCGAATTCGCTGAATGAATCAAGGGGAGTCAGCGCTCCGCGTACAGCTAAGTTCATCGTATCGCCGCGGCTTGTGAATAGATTGACATCCGGCCCTTCTCCCGCCATTACGGCAGTCACAAGGGAGGTTCCGACCAAATTCAAATTGACGCTAATGCCCGTTTCGGGAATGAATGACTCATCAATCAATCGCTTTAATACAAACGCTTGGTCGCGGCCGAGTCCCGTCCATACTTGAATGGAGCGCTCCGCGTCCTCGCTGCCTTCCATGGAATCGTAGTTTTGCAGAAACGAGCCTGCGAATGCCCGAATTTCATGCATGCTTTGCGCGATAAGTCCCGCTTCCGCCTGCGGACGTTCCTGCTCCTTCGAGGCAATATACAAATAATCAAGCTCAAGCGGCTGCTTCATGGCGCTTAGCATCCAATCGGCTAGCGCCGTAATGTTTGTTTTGTAATTTTCCAAACGCTTCGGTATTTGGTCCGGCCGGTCGATGAACCCATCCAGCTGAAGCGCAAGCAGCTTTAAATTGCGGGAGCCTGCATTCGCTTGCCCTGACAATTGATCAAGTCTGACTGCTTCCTCTTTCATTTGCGCGGACAGTTTTTCGAACTGCATGATCAAGCCCGGTACGCTTTTGTCGATTTCATAATCGCGGTAGATATCAGGCTTGACGCCCGTAATCATCACGATTTTGCGGTACAGCTGATTGAGGTCGTAGACCATTTGCTGAATGCTTTGCGCCGCCGGCGCAAGGTCGCCAAGCGTAACCTCCAGCTTAAGCTCATGCTCGCCCTTCGCCATATAAAATAAGTACGGCTTGCCAGCCTCTTCCCCCAGCTCCTTCACATCCCATTTCAATTCATAGGGGAAACGAACCGCATTCAGCTCTTGGAACGGGACGCTGCCGTCCAGCTCGATCTTCCTGGAGACGAATGAGCCCTTCACCTCATTCTGATGATAACGAACGCCGATTTTGTAAAGTCCGTCCGCCGGCACCTCGAATTTATAGCTGATCCATTGGCCGGGGGCATCCCAGTTGCTGCCGCCGATCGTGTTGATTCGAAGCTTCGTCGGGCTATAAGGAGTCGTCAACGGCGATGTTCTGTCGGTCGTCGGAAACAATCCCGATGCCGACTTGGCATACGCGTGCTCCGCTTGAACCGTAACGAAGGTTTTGCCGCTTCCATCGGAAGCATTCGATGCAAGTGATGCTTTGTACTCCGCATAGTTTTGCGTATTCGTTACCTTCGTCAGCTGGAGGTAATCCACAACCGCGCTCTCCCTCACATTTTCAAGCCGGATCACATGCTCGCCCTTCTTCAGCGAGAGGCGAAGCGGCCCATCCTCCAGCTCTCCTGCGGCCGCCACTTTCGTGTTCAGCCATACTTCTCCTTCAAGCTGCTTCGGCCGAAGCTCGTTCCCGCCGCTTCTCTTCAGCGCGCCCGGCTCGTCGTAGAACAACCGGTTCAGCTCAAAGGGCGCATACGGATCAGAAATCGCCTCACCGTCGACATAGAGCATAAACTCGATCGGCTGCCCATTTCCTTTAAGCGGATAATAGCCGAGGGATAGCTCAAAATCGGCATCATCCGCTACGTTAACCGTCCATTCAAGCGTCTCGCCCTCATTCCACTGCGCGACTTGCTCTCGTCCCTGCCACTCTGGCAGAACAACCGCACTCGCTTGCGCAGCGTTTATGCTGCCCGCACCGAGCAAAATGCCATCTGTCGGACGCTTGGCACCCGTAAGCTTGTATGCTGTTGCGCTAGCGGCCTCCTCCTCGGAATAGGAGAACACTGCCGCCGCGCCTATCGTTACAATGAGAAGCAAGCACATCACGCTGTAAAAGATCCAATTTTTATTCACGGCCAACCCCCGAATTCGTTTTTTCCGCTCTCCCGCCCTGAATAATCAGGGTGAGGGCTCCTTGAATTTCTGCTGCACGATCACTATATCAAAAAGAAATCGGCACTAATTTCACTATGCTCGGGTTCGGACTTTCAAAGTTTTTGGTTCAAACAAAAAAAAAAGAGGCTATCTCAAAAGTAGTAAGCTCACTGGAGAGATAGATTCGCTTTGAACGGAAATGTTGGAAAACATGAAAAATAGCGGTACAGGGGGCTATTCCTGTACCGCTATTTTTCTATTCTGGTCTATGGTTGCTTGCTTCATGAGATTATGGGCATGCGAAAGCCACCCCACTTCCAAGCTTACTTTTGGCAAGCCACGAAGCAGGAATCGGCGGAATCCGGTTATTCTTTATTTGCCGAATACACTTTCGGGTTCAATCATTCATGCCAGTTCCTTTCGTAAGCCGGGAGAGGTATTTGACGCTGATCCTTCTTGAAGGGCTTCACGCGGCCTTAGTGACCGATTGCTTCACTTTAATTCCTTATTACAATCAAGAAACACCTATTCAGAGGTCATTCATTATTTTAGAGAAAATTACAATGCGAAGCTGCAAAGCCTTCTATTCATTTTACTCAATCGAAACGGTTGAGGATGCTGGTTAATACGAATCACTTCCCCGTCTTAACCCTATTATGCAGCTGCACTGGCGATTGATGTGCTGAGAATGGGGCTGCGACCTCTAGAGACAGCATTAACGTGAAAAACTCCCGTTATTTCAAGTGTTTTTGAGCGAAAGTCAGGTTTAGATGGATTTTCTCCCGTTAATTTATCGCTTTTGACCCTCTTTCGGTGAAAGTGAGCCGATTAACGGGAGTTTTTCCAGCTAAATGATCGATCTGCCATCTCAAAGGGAAAATAGATGGAGCTTTTCCTGTTAATTCCACAAAAATGAAATAATTTGGGGTTTCTTTTTATTTCTAACTTATGAATTAGAACAATGAGCGCTAGAATAAGCGAAAGATCTCGTGGAAAGTAAGGTTAAGGAGCGAATGACAGAGACTCAAGGAGCTCCGGGGGCTCTCAACTAACTGGTTAGAAAATTTTATAGTTAGGAAAAGGCAATGGAGCAGAATAGGGCTGTCCCAAAAGCCAATTCATGATTTTTTATGCTCCACTTCGACCTCGTCCCCACTTAGCAGTGGGTTAAGAGGTCCCTTCGCTTATAAATCGGGGTGTTCCCACTTTTGAGACAGCCCTTTTCATTAATGGGTATATCGCATATCTCTATAAATCTGTAAGGCTTCGGAGAGAAATTTTTTATCATATCCCGTTTTTTGATTTATTCTCAAACACCATTGTTCAATATCTTCTGTTTTTGGCTCATCAACTAATCCTTCTGTTGTGCTTAGAATACTTCCCCAATTGTAAAATTCCCAATGTGCGGTTTCAGCCTTATAGGGAATCCTGCATTCTAACAAAGGTATCGTTTTTATCGTATTTTGGGATATTTCAGCAGCTCTCCATAAATCAAAGCTATTAATCTTGGTAAGATCAAAGCTTTGCTTACTCATTTTCCCGTTTGGTCTATGGTAATGAACGGTGAACAAATCACCTTCTGCATTCACTTGGATTTCTGCCGCAGGAAAGAAACCTTTATATTTATGCTCACTGCCCGCTTCTATTTGGATTGGGTTTAGCCACTGGTCTCCTAAATCGCAAAAATAACGTTTCCCTTTCTCATCTTTCGCTATTACAGCAACGTGTGCATCCGGTGTTCCAAGATCATGACCAACGGGATAAGCTTCAATACCCTCATTTTCAAACTCATGCAGCAGCCAAATGGTGAGGTCAAAACAATTGCCCGTTATGCCATATCGCTCGTAATGCTCCTTCATGAGAGTTACTTCTCTTTGTTTTTTTGCGGTATTCTGTTTATAGAACCAAGCTTTTGTTAATGTTTCCATTGGAAACCTATCGAATTTTCTCCATACTCTTAAAATTTCATCAGCAGCAAACATATGCGGTTCTCCTTTCTAAGCGTTTTATTTCAGCTTATGATATTACTGCGCCTCGCCTTTATGCCTACTAAAAAATACGCAAGGTAGCCCAGCACATTGAATAAAGCAAAACCGATGATCCAGCCGGCGTTCAAGCGTTGATGGTGATAGGCATTGATCGTAGCCCAAATCGTAAATAAAACCGCATAAATCGCAATGCCTGCTGTGAGAAGGTAACCAACTAGCGTAGCCAGATTTTTGGACTCCAAATGGATAAACCATTTATCGCTCTGCGCATAATAGAAGTCCATTACGGAAGAAGGCCGCATTTCTCTAACGTACCGATAGATAGGCTCTGCTTGATGATTGAAGTAAGATACGCTGCCCTCAGCTGTTACTGTTTTGACCTCGCTCGTCTTATAGATTTGAACGTTTGTAATTTGTTTTGCATCTCTTACTATAGCTTTAATGGTCTTGTCCGTCTGCTCTGAAATGACTGCTTGTTTGTCTAGCACATCATACAAGGATCTAGAAATAGCAGCGTTTTCAGCTCTATTATCCGTTTCAACCTTCCATATCACGCCAGACGCCACCAGACTAATAAGAAGAAAGGCAAAAGCGATATACAGCACCCTTTTAGCGAAAATTTTCTGTGCTTTAAACAATTGGCCGACAACAACGCGCATTTCCTTTTCCCCGCCGAATCGTTCGATCGCAATCGCTATCGCATCCTGCTCTGATTTTCCTTCTATTTTCAATTCATGGACGGCCTCTAGCAAATGGTTTTTCATTTCCGCCTTTAATTCTTGGATCTCTTTCTTGTTTCCTCCTGCATTTTTATAGACCGAGTCTACAAACAGCTCAATTTGACCCATCTTATTCTCCCCCTCCTATAAACGAATCCATCATTTTTTTCAAAAATTGCCACTCCGAACGTTTTTGTTCAAAGCCCTCTTCACCAAGCGAAGTTAGCTTATAATATTTCCGTCTTCCCCCGGGACCCTGTTCTTCGCCCCAATAAGATGTGATCCATTTATTGTTTTCCAAACGCTTTAATGACAAATAAAGCGTGCCTTCTTTCAGATCAAATTGACTTTCGCTTTTCTCCCGAACAAGCTTTGCCAGCTCATACCCATATCTGTCCTTGCTATGTAACAACGAGAGGATTAGCGTATCGATATGACCCTTAAGCACCTCTTTGTTCAATTCCATCCTTTTCACCTCCTAGTTGTACTTTAAAATATAATACTCTATAATGCAAGGTATTCATTCAAAAAAACACTTCAGCTGTCACTAAAGCAAAAAAAACAGCCTAGGCTTATGCCTAGGCTGTTCGTTATTATGATCTTGCGGTATTGCTCCGTCCCGGCAGCACGATGTTCCGATACAACCTCACCGTTAAGAGATAGTAACCCGAATAAATAGCAGCAAATAATGCGATTGGAATCCAGATGCGATAGTACGGCTCGGCCAAAATGAACGAAAATAGGTTCATCCCGACTAGTACATGCAAGAGACCGGCGATCCCAGGGAACAGAAACACGAGGAACAGCTCATGATAGATCGAGCGTGACAGCTTCTCCCGCCTTACGCCCAGCTTGCTTAGCATCTCATAACGCTGGACGTCTTTAGCAGCGCCTGACAAAATTTTAAACATCAAGCAGCTTGCCATCATAGCGAGGAAAGCTATGCCAAGGAAGAAGCCCATGAAGAGGGTGCCGGTCGCATTGCCAAGGGCATACTGGTAATACTGATACTTGCTCCATGACATGTAATCATCATTATTTTTATCAATTGCAAGCTTGTCGAGCGCTTCCCAGGAGGAGCGGTTAGCCAAAAAATCGCTCGTCTTTCCGATGACGATAACCTTTTCGTCTGATTGAAGCTTCTGCAAGGATTGCTCATCGACAATACGGTAGCTTAATGACTGGTCCGGAGTTATCCGCGACAAAAAATCTTGCCACTCCTCACTATAAGGCGTCGCCCTATCGTCCGCACCTGTCGGAAGCGCCTCTGTAATTCGATTGAGCGGATCGCCGTATTTCTGATTACTTGTCAGACTTGCAAATGGGCGGTGGCTTTCGAGATCTTCCTTTGCGAAATAGATTAGCTCATTCTCGATTTTATAACGGTATTCCAGCCGCTCCGTGAATGGGATTTCAGCAAGAACAGCCTCCACTTCAGCTGTTGGATCATGCACAATGGCGTCATATACGCTATAGCTCTCGCCCTTAATTTTGGCATCGTTTACGAAAGCCATTCCACCGGAAATTGCGCCCGCGCCGAGCGCGATCAGCATGGCAACAGTTGCCAGCAGCTTCGTTAGGCCATTGATTCGGAAGGATAGCTGTCCGTAAGTAAATGCCTTTATTCCGCGCGTGTTGTTGCTTTTTTTCCATTTTGCTACAAGCGGCGGGAGCAAAGTCATGAACAACAGATAGGTGCCGAGCGGTGTCATGACGGTCGCGGTATACAGACCAATTTCCCGCAGCTGCTCCATAAAGGTCAGAGAAACATAGCCTAGTCCCAAGGCGATGAGCCCTACAACAGCAAGCAGCACTTTCCAGAAGCTGCTCTGCCACATCCGGTCCGCTTGAACACTGCCATGCACAAGCTGCAGCACCTGCAAACGAGCCAGCTTCAGCTGGTTCCAAATGGCAGACAAAGCGAACAGGATGACAAAGAAAAAGGCTGTAAACAAAACAGCTGGCATATACACTGCGTGGTAGCCGGATAAGTTCGCATTCAGCTGCTTCGCAATCAGCTGTCCGACAAGCTCGGACAACCCGAACCCAAGCGCAAGTCCGGCCGCGAGCGAGATAAAACCAAGCGCGATCGTCTCGATAAACATAAGCGAGCGTATTTTGCTTTTTCTCGCACCGAGCACCATATAAAGACCGAATTCACGCTGGCGCAGCGAAAGCAAAAATCCGTTCGCATAAAGAATGTAAAAAAACGTAATCGACGAGAGCAGCACCGAGCCTAGTATATACACTAACTGTATCGAATTAATGATTGCGTTCTCTTCCGTGAAGCTGCGGTTCCACGCCATCGTCTGAAACATATAAAAAATGGAGATCGACATGACGAGTCCCGCGAGAAGCACGATATAATCCTTGTATTTGCTTTTCATACCGGATAAAGCTAATTTCATTAACATGATGTCATCTCACTGCCTTTCCGATCCATGCCACTGTACCGCAGCCGCTGCAGCAGCCGATGCCCCATAATCGCCGAGCATATCAAGAATTTGCTTGTAAAAGGACTCCCGGCTGCCCGTGCGGTGCAGCTCCTTCACCAGCTCTCCATCCTGTATGAACAGAATTCTGCCACAGTAGCTTGCGCTGAACGCATCATGGGTCACCATAAGAATCGAAATGCGCTGCTCCTCGTTCAGCCTTTTCATCGTCTCCAGCAGGCCGACCGCATTTTTCAAATCGAGCGCTCCCGTTGGCTCGTCGCCGAGCAGCAGCGCTGGTTCGTGAACGATTGCGCGCGCCGCAGCCGTTCTTTGCCTTTGGCCCCCGGAGATCATCGCCGGATATTGCTCCGCCAGCGCTAAAATGCCGAGATTCTCCATCACACGCTGAACCCGGCTGCGTATCTCGCTCGCTGGCACGTTCTGCAAGGACAGGGGCAGCGCAATATTTTCAAAAACCGTCAGATTGTCGAGCAGATTAAAATCTTGAAAAATAAATCCTAGCCGCTGCGCCCGAAAGTCAGACAACTCATGAGCTTTCATGCGCGTAATATCCGTGCCGGCAATGGCGATCGTCCCCTCCGTCGCATTATCAAGCGTTGATATAACGTTCAGCAGCGTCGTTTTGCCGGAACCGGACGCGCCCATGATGCCAATAAATTCCCCTTCCTGCATCGTGAACGAAATATGGTTTAAGGCATACACCTGATTCTCTTTCTTGCTTCCGTATATTTTGGATATTTGCCTTATATCGATAACTGGCGCTTTTGTCGTCATTGCTGCATCTCCTTCTGTCTTGGCGCTTGAAGAGCTCCGCCATAATATTCAGTATAAGGAAGACGCCTAAAGCAAACGTAATGTAACACTAAAGAATTCTTAAAGATTTCCTTAATATGAGGAGTGCGGCGCATCAAACGAAAAAAAAACCGAAGACAGCGGCTCGCGCTATCGTCGGGTTAAAGCGGCTTTCAATAACTCCTTTAAAGCCGTCCTGCTCATCTTCTTAAAGTCTGTGTTATCTGAAATCTGGTCTATGCTGCCAATCAAATGATTTTGCGATAGCCGTTGAATATCCGTATCTTTAATTTCGTTAGCAATCAGCCTTGCGATTCCTTCCCCGTTCATCACTTTAAAGGGGCGATCATAAAAAAAGGATACGTCATCAGCAACCTTTTCAGTGATCCCCAGCAGGTTGTGCATGCTGGATAATTGCCTGTAAGCATGGTTTAAGGCAAACTCCCGTTCTCTCCATACTGCTGCCGTTTGAACGGTCCAAAGGTAAGGCATCATTTGCTCCGAGCATTTTAAACGCTTGAATGCAGTGCCGAACCATTTGGGGTAAGGGGCATATTGACGCTCGATGAGAAAGCAAAGATTCATCATATCGCGCACTAGGCGCGATGCGATAATCGATGAGCCAAGCTCGTCGCCGATAAAGCCTGCACGAAGCATCAAATGCTCTTCTTGGCCGATCCGCTGCCAGGTGGATGCCATTAAGTACAACCAAATATCGTGAGGGTAATACGCGTATTGCTTACGCAATGCGGCAAGCTCGCCATTGTCGTCCCTGTATACTTCGCCTCTCGTTATTTCAAGAAGGGACTGCGAAGAAAAGGTCAGCCAATCCAATCGTTCTAAGCATTCATCCTCGTCGACAGCTAGATAACTTGCAATAAAACTCGGAACAGTTGTAATTACGCTAGTGCTCAGATCAATGGGGAAGCCATAAAATCGTTCTGGAGCCCGCTCCCGCAGAGCGGATTTTATTCGGTCCGCATACAAGCTATCATGTCGGCCCAGAAACAAATAGACACGAGGCCCCCAATCATGATCAGTGGACATCTCCGTATCATAACCAAGCACCTCGCTGCCTGGACCGATGAGAGCTGACGAATAATTCAAGCACGGGTAATTGTCCGCCATGACGGGCTCTACGATTTCCTTATGAAATCGACGGCACAGCTCTATTCCATTGATAAAGGACATCGCTATTACCTCCAAATCGATGGACATCTGTCCTCATTTTTATTCATTTTGCCGCTCCCGGTATTCCTTAGGGCTCAGCCCATAGAACTTCCTGAACGAAGTGCTGAAATAGCTGGAGCTGGATATGCCGACAAGCATCGCGATATCCGTCAGCTTGAGGTTGCTTTGCGCCAGCAGCTCACCCGCCTTGTTCATTCGTAAGCTCGTCAAATATTCGCTGAACGTTACGCCCACATGCTGCTTGAACAGCCCTGACAAATACGTTTCGTTCAGATGGAACATCCCAGCCAGCGAAGTCAGCGTAAGCTCATACGCGAAGTTGTCGTCTACATATTTTTGGATCGCTTTAACGATCGTCTGGCCGCTTGAGCTGCGCGTTTTCATCGCTTCCTTCATCACAAGGCGGGCAAGCTCCTCCAACTGCTCTAATACTTGCTCGCGCGAATGCAAGTCGCCGATCGTCATTTGGCAATCCCAAAGCCGCTTTTGCAGCACCGTGTCCCCCGCCTCATACTTTTTGGCGATGGAATGAAAGAGCAGCAATATACGCGATGCGATAAACGTAAAGGAGAACATCGGATAATCAATTCCGCGCGGAATAATGTGCTCAATGAGTGCGGAATAAGCTTTATAGTCGCCGTTTTCAACGGACACGACAAGCTGCCTCTCCATTTCCGGCGAGAACGCCGCGATCAAATCCTTTACCTGCTGATCGCCCGCTCCATTCGTGCCATGAATCGTGCTGCGGCTCCACGAGAGCATGCTGGACGAGTAGCCGTTTTTGAATTGCTTTACGCCTCTGACTGGCTCTCCGACCCCGATCACGGAGTCGAGCCTCAAATATTTTAGTATATTCGTTTTAATTTGGCGAACAAACCGTTCCGTTAAGTCTGCTCCTAGGCATGCTTCCTCCGCCTGAGTCTGCACTAGGAAATGCATCATCGAAGGGTGGCTGGCATCGTAAAAAGGATGAATGCCTGTATACTTGTTCGCCGTTTCCCGGCATAACATCTGGAAAGCCATGTGCAGCAAATCAAGATGCTCACGCTCATCGCCGAGCCTTCCATGAGGCACTCGCATTTCCACGGCAACGAAACGGACTTGAAGCAGTTCATCGATGAAAGCCGACAAGCTCAGCTGCTCCAATCTTTCCTTTATGACGAATAGACTGTAGAACTCCTCCTTCACAAGCCGAAGCAGCATTTGCTCCTGCAATGCAAACATCTGCCGCTCTCTTTGAAGCTGCTCCGCTCTTTGCAGCAGTTCATCAGACTGCTCCAACGCAATTTCCGCCGACAGCTTCTCCATCAATGCAGTCAGCTCTCTTCGCCCAACCGGCTTGAGCAAATAATCCTTAACGCCAGCTTGAATAGCTGCCTGCATATAGGCGTAATCCGAATAGCCGGACAATACAACGATCTTGAGCGACGGGTACAGCCGCTTGCAGGCAGCAATGAGCCCAATGCCATCCATCTGAGGCATGCGGATATCCGTAATGAGTACATCTGGAAGCTTTCGAGCCTTCAACAGCTCAAGCGCTTCCTCGCCATTTGACGCTTCAGCCTCGATTTGATAGCCTGCCGCGTTCCAATCTATTTTTGCTTTTATGCTGTTTCGTACACCCGCTTCATCATCAACCAATAGTATGCTGTACATCTGTCTCACCCCTTAACTGCGGGAATACTGATTTGAATCTCCGTTCCTTCGCCACGCTTTGATTTGATGCTGACAACAAGCTGTTCCCCATAATAGAGTCGACAGCGTGACAACACATTACGAAGTCCAATGCTATCCCCGCCGCTGTACAAAATATCAACCGAATCGCTGCTGCCGCTAAGCTCCCCCATCAATTGGGATATCAATTCAGCATCCATGCCAATCCCGTTATCTGCAACGGCGATGTGAAGCCTATCCTGCTCCGTTCTGACACGAAGAGAAAGGTTCGCCACACCGCTCACCTCCAAGCTATATTTAACAGCATTCTCTACGATCGGCTGCAATATAAACTTAGCGATCAGCAGCTGGCTCGACGCCATATCCTCTTCGATCTCGACATGCAGCCTCTCCTCGTACCGCAGCTGAAGGATAAACAAATAATCGCGGATGTAGTTCATCTCTTCCTTCACTTTAACTAAATCGCTATTTAAGTTCAGCGAGTAACGCATCATTTGGCCAAGCGCTTCCGTCGCGTCCATTAATACATCATTTTTTTTCATCGCAGCGAGGCCGCTTATAATTTCTAGCGTGTTATTAAAAAAATGCGGATTGATTTGCAGCAGCAGCGCTTTATACTCGGCGTTTTTGCGGCGCAGATTCGTCTCGAATTCCGTCTCGATCAAGTAACGCAGGCGAGTCGTCATATTCTCGAAAATTCTCGTCACATAGCCAACCTCGCTATGTCCGGTGCGAACGGACGGCATCATGCTAAGCGCCTGCGCGAACTCTCCACGCTCAACATGCTTCATCGCTCTAGCCATCGACGTTAGCGGCCTCGTAATGCCAGAGGAGAGCCAATAGGCAACAAAAATGATGAGCAGCAGCAAAATGACGCTAACAAACAGCATCATGCGGCGGATTTGATCGATCTTAATGAATAGCTCTTTCTCAGGCACCTCTCCAATGACATACCAATCCTGCTCCTCAAAATAACGATAAAACAATAAATAGCTGTCGTTTTCCTGCTTAATCGGAAACACGCCGCTCGTCGCATCGCTCTGAGCCGCTTTAATTTCTGCTAAGCCTGCCGACAATATTGACAGGCTGTCCTCCGGCACCTGCTGATTAAGCACGCTGCTTCCGTCTGTATCGAGCAGGAAGGCACGTCCGGTTTTGCCGAAGCGGATTTTCTCAATCGCATCACGCAGGACGGAGGTCGGATAATTGATTTTTACAAATCCTGATTTTGTAAACGATTGCAATTGTACCAACGGCAGCAAATAACTGTTAACTAGTCTGGATTTCATGATCGTATCCGCCTGATCGGGGTCCGAATGCGCCTTCGTCCAGCGCTTGTCCTCCTCTGTAAACCACTTATACCAATCCTGCTCCAAGTATGTTCGATCCTGCGTCCATACGCCGCCCCCGAAGTCAGAGAAAACGCCGATTGAAATGCCGCTGGAATTGTTGATCGAATAGGAGGATACATATTCCATTAGCCTCTGCTTGGCGAGAAGACGCTCCTCCACCGTGCTTTCCGGGCTCATTTGAGCGGTTATCCACTCCTGCGTCACCCTGTTGCTCATCACTTGGTTGCCAATCTCCTCAACCTGGGTCATAGACGTATTGAGATGCGAGCCAAATTGCTCGATCGTCTGCGAGGTCGAGGTCTCGATGGACTGCCGGATAAGCTTTGCCGATTCTTGACTTAGCACGAGCACAAGCGTAATAAAAGGGACGATCAGCAGCAAAGAGAAAGCGGCCATTAGCCGGCTTCTTAATGAGAAAAACACTGGGCAGCCCCCTCTCTATCTATCTTCTTTATTTCATTAACGCTTCTGAATCGGCGTACGCTTTATCAATGGTGCTGATCGCAGACTGAATCGCCTCATCCAAATCCCGCTTCTCCAGCGCTACTTCCTCGAACAAATTTTTGACAGCCTCCGATACTTGCGGAAATACGGGCGTAATCGGCCGCGGCCTGCCATATTTCTGGTTTTGGATGACAAAAATATTTTTCGGATACTCATTGAGCTCCGTAAATTCCTTAGCGACGGAGTACCTCGCTGGAATGTCATGCGTAATGCTTGTATACATTTTCAAGCCCTCATAGCTGGTCATCCAATTCACGAACAGCCAAGCCTCATCCGGATGCTTGCTCTTTGTCGATATGCCTAGTCCCCAGCTCCCATTGGCAACCGCTTGCTTCTTCCCTTTCGGCAGTGGAGCAACGTCGAAGTCCTTGCCCAGCCTGAAGTCGGGAAAGTTCTCCGCAATATGCGAGAGCGTCCATGTCCCGTCTATCGTAATGCCCAGCTTGCGGTTAGGGAATGCATCTACGGGATATTCAAATGATGCCACCTTATATTTCGTGAACAGGTCGGTATAGAAGGTTAGCGCCCGCTTCGTTTCAGGCGAGTCCAAATAACCCTTCGCCGATGTTCCTTGCGGATTCATCACTTCTCCCCCGAATTGCCAAATGATCGGATATTTGAAATAAGCGGTCGCTCCTGCGTTCTGAAACCCCTGCGCAGGATCAATGCCATAAATGCCATGAGCCGGATCATTGATTTTTTTCGCTGCCTCCAGAACCTGATCCCAAGTCCACGCTTCGTCCGGATTGCGCGAAGGCAGAGGAATGCCGGCAGCCTCAAACATTTTTTTATTATAAAACATCGCGATCGACGATTCTGTTACCGGAGCCAAATATATATTTTGCCGATACGTATAGCCATCGATCGTCGTTTGCGGAATATCCTCCATATGCCCATTTCGATTGAAGCTTTCGGTCAGCGGCAGCAATGCGCCAGCTTCCGCGTAGGACGCTAGATTCGGCGCATCGATAGCCATAATGTCGGGCGGATTGCCCGCTGCGACCGACGTTCTAAGCTTCGTATCGTAATCGCTGTACGGAAATGGCATCATTTCTATTTTTATCGCCGGATGCTTCTCCATAAATGAGGCTATCAATTGGTCATATGCCGAATTTTCAGCTTTGTTGCCGGAGTTTCGCCAAAAAGTAAGCGTTACCGGTTTTTCAATCTCGACCTTCTCTTGCTGTCCGTCATTTACCGAAGGAGTGCCGCCGCCTTTCGTGCAG
The DNA here is from genome assembly GCF_012935325.2 of Paenibacillus sp. PL91. Classification (GTDB taxonomy): domain Bacteria; phylum Bacillota; class Bacilli; order Paenibacillales; family Paenibacillaceae; genus Pristimantibacillus. The sequence continues at coordinate 155,802 of NZ_JABBYG020000010.1, read as the reverse complement.
CCTGTCATAAGCATCATTGCTAACGTTATCGCCAGGCCGATTGTATATTTTTTCCTTCGCATGGCATGACTCCCCCTTTGCTCCTTGCGATCTGCTGCATCATTTCATCCATTCAGAATAACAGATTCCGAGACTAATATCCTTTTCATTTTTTCTGTATTTTTATTTAAATATGCTCTGGTTAGCCGTGCTGGCAGATTATTGTACTCGTATAAAAAATAAGCCAACCGGCCCGCTTGGGGCTGAATTGGCTTATTTAAGCAAATGATAGCTATTCATGTCGCAGAGCTTTATTGCTCCATGAAGAAATGCTGCTGCTGCCAGCCTAGCATTTCTTTGAGCTTGGCGTTGGACAGAAAGCTCGCTCGTCCTGGCAATTGCTCGGCATACTCCGCGAGCTCAGGCATGAACTGATTGATCAGCTCTTCGCTTGGCAGATTGGTCGAAGTGTCATCCGCTGCGAGTATAATCGCCTGAGCGCCCAAACCATCCTTCTCCACCGCTAATCTGCAGGCAGCAGCCATATCCCTGACATCGATATAGCTCCAAAGAATGCGAACGCGCTCTTCAGGCGTTTCAAAGGTTTGCCTCACTCTCGGGTAATCCTTAGGCTCAAGAATATTGCCAAGGCGGAAGGAAATGACCTGCATGCCTGTTCTTCTGTGGAACGCTTCCCCCGTCATTTCATTGACCATTTTGGATAAACCGTAGCTATCCTCGGACAATTGCGGATGGCTTTCATCGATTGGCAAATAGTTCGGCGCAAAAAACTGATTCGCAAATACGATCCCATAGGACGACTCACTGGATGCTAGGACCACCTTGCTAATGTTCAAATTAGCGGCAGCCTCCAAAATATTGTAGGTGTTCATCACATTATTGCGGAACGTGACATCGTTCGGATAAATGAAGGCTTCCGGTATAGCGGCAAAATGAATCACAGCCTCAACGGGCTGCCTGTCCCTGATGCTCAATTGCGATAAAGCATTGTGAACCTGACCCAAATCGTTAAGATCTACAATTAGCGTCTGGCATAAACGCTCTTCCGGCAGCTTCCAATCCAAATTCAGCACCTCATATCCGTGCTCAATCAAATCTTTAATGATCCATTTGCCTGCTTTCCCGCTGCCGCCGGTTACAACTATTCTCTTTTTCATCCAAACATCGCTCCATCCATCTTCATTTGAACAAAACGTTATATTTTAACGGCTCTTTACCAGCAGTTCCATCGCTTCTTTGACGACTTTTTCGGTATCTTTGCCAGCCGCTATTTCCTCAAGTATACATTTCTCCAAGTTTACCGCTACGATATAGGCAATTGCTTTATCTGCTGCGCTTCGAATGGCGGACAGCTGACTCACAACGTCCTTGCAGTGCTTCTCCTCTTCCATCATGTTCAGAACGCCTCGCGCTTGTCCTTCGATCCGTTTTAGTCGTTTCTTTACATCATCATCATATTTCATCCTTACACGCTTCCTTTCCGTTTCTTTATTATTTCATCGCATGCTTTCCACGTGCAGGCTTTAAACCCTTATATCGAATAGGCAATTTCCATATCCTGTTGACATGAAATAAATTATATACCTAGTTAGGTATGGAGACAATGGAATTGAGCTTCCATGACAAGAAGAAGCTATCACGCGCAGTGATAGCTTTTCGAATCGGCGATGCATCCATAATCAACCTTTTTTAATTAAAAAGGTAAACACGCCATTCTCTTCTTTCGTCTCTAGAAGCTCATTCTGCGATTTATTGACCCATGCTTGAAAATCGATAAGCGAGCCTTTATCCGTTGCTTGAAGCTCCATAATCTGTCCCGTTTGCAGTGAATCCATTCCTTTCTTTGCTTTAACAATCGGCATCGGACAAGCAAGTCCCTTTGCATCTACAAAAAGATCAGCCATTTCATTATTCCTCCTCAAAAATGATATAACGCTAGCTTTCAACCTTTTCTATGGAACCCGTCCACTCTGCCATGCCCGGCTTCACATTTTTCACTTTTGCGAATCCTCTTTCCAAGAGCAATTGGCAGGCCAGATCGCTTCGGATGCCCGTTCGGCAAACGACCGCATATTCATCGTCCGGCGAGAGCTCGCCAAGCCTGCCTTCCAGCTCGCCAAGCGGTATCGATATGGCACCGGTCATATGTCCAAATGCATATTCCGCCGGCTCTCGCACATCGATAAGGTTGATTTTGTCCCCCGCCTTCAGCTTCTTTTGAATATCCTCATTCGTCATGATGTGGGGGTATTGAAGCTCGGCATTCCTATCGGCCGCTTCCACCTTGCGGATAAAATGATGGAAGACGCCATTTACTTCCTTCAGGCCTATATATTGATGCCCGATCCGTTTTGCCCAGCCTTGAAGATCGGCAACGGAGCCTTTATCTGTAGCCGTCACCTCCAGCACCTCGCCGGCATTCATTTCGTCCATTTTCTTTTTGGTTTTGACGACGGGCAGCGGACATGCAAGACCAACACAATCTATGCTCAGATCAACTTTTATAGCTGACATTTGCGGTTTGCCTCCTCTACTCATTTCAATAATATATCGAGCCAGATTTTGACGACTGTAGCGACAATGAGAACAGCAAGAATCCACTGCAGCAGCTTGGCATTCAGCCCTTTGCTGATTTTAGCCCCGATTGGTGCCGCAATAATGCTTGCAATGATCATCACAATTGACGGGGCAAGCAGCATATGCCCACCCATCACCTTACCTGCTGTTGAGCCGATGGAGGAGATGAAAGTAATGGCTAAGGAGGACGCAATCGCGATGCGAGTAGGTATTTTCAAAATGACCAGCATGACTGGAACGGTTATAAAAGCGCCCGCTGCTCCAACAATGCCCGATACGACCCCAATGACAGCGGCAAAAAATGCGGCGAGCGGCTTATTGAACGTCAGCTTGGCATAGTCCCTTTTCTCTTCGCCCTTTTTCGGAAGAAACATCATTATCGCGGCAATAAGCGCCAAAATCGCATACGTCATATTGATGAACGAGTCCGTCAAAAACTGGGAGCCGTAGCCTCCGATAAAGCTGCCGATTACAATCGTTGATCCCATAATCGCTACAAGAGATTTATTGATGTAGCCGCCCTTTCGGAAAGCCAGCATGCCGGAGAGTGTAGCAAAAAAAACTTGAACCGCACTAATCGCCGATACCTCCTGCGCGCTGAATGCTGCAAAGCCCAGCGCTGGCGGGATATATAACAGCATAGGATACTTGATGATGGAGCCCCCAATGCCAACCATCCCGGAAACTAATGATCCAATAAACCCAATTGCGAGCAGCAGGATAATCCATCCATAATCCATAACGATCTCCTTATACATATACCTGTACAGGTATAAGAAATAGCTAAAAAAAATCAACAATCAGTCCTTAACTTTTGCTCATTGTTCTACCTTCGATCAAATAAACAAATTAACCCTCGCATCTGCCGCATCTCCCAGATAGGCCGCAACGCCCGCATATTCGATGCCATCAAGCAATTCGCCCTCTTGCAGTCCTAACAAATCCATCGTCATCGTACAAGCGACCAATTTCACGCCTTGCTCACGAGCAAGCTCAATGAGCTGCGGCAGCGTTAGCGCATTATGCTTTTTCATTACGTGCTTGATCATTTTAGGCCCCATTCCGCCAAAATTCATTCGAGAGAGACCAAGCTTATCTGCCCCTCGCGGCATCATCCAACCAAACATTTTTTCCAGCCAGCCTTTTGGAGCAGCTATTGCTTGATCTTTGCGCAGCGTATTTAGACCCCAAAATGTAAAGAAGATCGTTACCTCATGATCATAGGCAGCAGCCCCATTGGCAATAATAAACGCAGCGATCGCTTTATCCAAATCTCCGCTAAATAGCACAATTGTTGATTTTTCCTTTGTATTACTCATTCATGAGCTCCTCCTCAAATCGAACCATTTATTTATCGTGAATGGCGCAGCGATTAGGGCCGAGCTCCATCTCTCGCTGCTCTTCATCCGAAGGAAATGTTTTTCCCATATTGGTTTGTCTTATCGCTTCATACGCATTGGGCTGAGGCGGCAAGCTTTCCGTAACCGCTGCTCTGAACTTAGCTTCATCTTGGATGTTTAATCCTGGATTCATCCGATATAAATCACCCAAGCGGGCTGATACTTTGCCTCCATCTCCAAGCTCGGTCGCTTGGCCAAAATGAGCAGGTAATACGGTCAAATCCTCCGATAATAATTTATAGCGGTTATATAAGGTGTTTCGAAGATCGCCGACCCAGTCCTCCGCCTTGCCGGCCAAATCAGGACGACCTATCGATTGAACAAATAAGCTGTCGCCTGTAAGCAAGTATTGATCGTCAACAATTAGCGAAGTGCTGCCAATCGTGTGGCCTGGCGAATAGACAGGCTGAATGCTGATCGTTGATTTTCCAACCGTAATCGTCGAGCTTTGGCCAAGCTTGTGATAGAAAAATACGACTTCATCCGCGTCTTTTGGCGGCAGCCAGTAGGAAGCGCCCGTTGATTCCGCTAATTTGCGGCCGCCTGATATATGGTCTGCATGAAGATGCGTATCGATCGTATGTTTAATCAACACACGGCGATCATGGGCGAAGCTCTCATATACCTCCGTCATACGAACCGCATCAATGATTGCTGCTTCATCCCCAGATATAACCATATAGGAAAGGCATCCCTTTCCTATCCGTACAAATTGATAGATGGTGCCTCCATCCTTCAACTCGCCCACTTTTACTGGCTCCAAATGCTCGCTCCATGCTTTCATCCCGCCATTTAGAAAAGAAACATTAACCTTTCCTTGCTCGGTCAACTGCTCCGCTACAAAGATGGATGAGCCTTCTTTCGCACAAACGACTAGCACCTCTCGGTCGTCCGGTATTTGATCCAAAATATTTTCTACGCCATCCAGAAGCTCAAAATACGGGATATTTACCGTCTGTATTTGCTTGCCTTCTATTTTCCAATCGTTAAAATCCGCTTCATTTCGCACATCTAAAATAAATAATGGCTGATTGCCGAGTATCTTCTTCGTTAATGCTGCTGCGGTCATGCCTCGTACTTGAGATGGATTTGTCGTCATATTCTTCTCCCCTTTCTTGCATCTATGCTATATACGTATACCCGTATGGGTATAAAATGAATATAAATGATTTTGTTCGCTACGTCAATCCCGCATCGGCTGAAGCTCATGGCAAAGCCCATCCTATGGCAGATCGACTGCTTTAGTTGAATTGGGTTTCCTTTAAAAAAAGAAAGAGACTGCCCTCAGCTCCGTTTAGACCTGATTGGGCAGTCCCACACTCGTATCGTTACTAAGATAAACCTTGCCATTATTGCTGCTCGGCTTGCTGCTTCTCTTTTATCAACATGACCGAAATGTACTGAAGCACAGCTGTAGTGAACAGCACAATCGGCATCCATATCGAACCCAAATCAGAAGCAAGCAATATAAGGACGCTTATTGAGATGACCCTCCCTACGTTCAAGAACAGCTCCCTCATAACAACGGATTCAACGCGGAGCTGTCCTTTGAGCGGAAGCGTTCCAATGAGACGATAGTAATAGGAGGTAAGCGTGTTGACTGCGAGCGGATTGCAGATCGAGAACAATATCATAAATACGGCAACAGACCAAAATGCAACTTGGAAGAGCAGCAATGCGGAGCCTATCGCAACGCCAGTCGTAGACAGCATCAAATATTTGCGTACCTGCTCCTTTTGTGCCTTCCTTGAAATGACATAGCCGGTCGCAACGGTCAGCGAAGAGAAGAAAACGCCCATGTAGCCTACCCAATCCTCACGGCCAACCGTTTGATAGAGCATAATATTGGGCAGAAACAGCATGATTCCTTGGAACAGCCCGAGCACAAAGAAGCTGAACAACGCCTTCAGCCAGCGCCGGTTTTTGTTCATCACAAGACCCATAAACTTTAAATAATAGGCTTTATGGTGAGAAGGCACCATCGGAATGCGGAAGCTGACGAACGCAGCTATAAGAAACATGATGAACGCAAGTGTGAAAATAACCACATAACCGTGCAGCCCCTCGCTGCGCTGAATGATAAAACCGGCAAGTGCTGGACCTGCTAGCCCCGACGCATTAAAGAAGATCATATTGATTGCCAGAAACCGAATCCGGTTCGCTTCCGTCGAGACATCATATTGAATGACTAAGTATCCGGTCCAATACAGCCCGGCAGCTACGCCGTTAAAGATGGCAAACCATATGTAATATTGAGCGACATGCTCCTGTGCAATTACGACCATTAAGTAAAAAATAGCGATCATGACGATGCCCAGCCGGTATGTCACCATTCGGTCACGCTTCTTGGCAATCCAGCCTCCAAGCGCGAATGCAGGCGGCGTCAGTAAGAAAACTACGATGTTATAAATCCCGTTTACCGTTAAATCCTGTGTCAGCCTCCACAAATATAAGTTGAGAAACAAGCCTGACATCGATGCGCCGAACTGAAAGCAGCAATGAATCGTTAAGGCAGTTACAGCGTCCTTGCCGAGCCTGCTTTCTGGCGGAATCTGCGAACCTTTGAATAGATTAAATCTGCTCCAAAATCTGGTCTCCGTCTGCATATGCTGCATCCCCCGTTGTTTCTCAACTAATTAACCTATCTTTTTAATTAGTTTATCACATGGATATCATATACCCTCGGCTTTAGAAAGCGCTCTCTCCTTCAAATTAGCCGCTATCCTTGCATATGGAGCGATCAAGTAACCGTATTCATTGTTTTTGTCCATCGTTCGCATGATTAGACTTGCCGACTCGACTTGAAAATGGTAGACATCGCAGTTAAAGGATTTAGACTAACAAATATTAACATATATTCAATCATGGATTGCCTTATCGGGGCTGCTTATAAAATTAAAAATAGGGTTAGCCATCCTTTTGTTGCTGGCTGCTGGATGCATCCCTCCTATTCTTTTGCCTAACCCTGAATAGACAGCTCCCCTCCAATCACAAAATACAACCATTACTTCGAAAGGGGGGAACCTACAATGGCGAAGCAGCAAGGTCACGCGACCAAAAACACGACGACAAAAACTTCTGATAAAAAAAGCAACGGATCCGGCAACAACCACTAACCGATTCAGAAGCTCCCGCTAAAACACAAACAACCCATTACCGGCTTAATAAGCCCTGGTAATGGGTTGTTTCGTTTGCGCAATAAAAGGTTTTTTATCTTTTTTGTCGAATTATTTCATAAACGATAGTACCTTATTACAAAAAAAAGTGGTGAATCTACTATGACTAATTATTCTTATACTGTTATTGATTTTGAAACGAGCGGCCTTGATCCGAAGAAGGACCGGGTTATAGAAATGGCAGCTATCCGCTGCGTGAATGGCGAAATCGCCAGTGAGTTCAGCACGTTAGTCCAATATGACGGCAGGCTTTCCGCGAAAATAACGGAGCTGACCGGCATTACCGACGAAATGACCGCTACCGGCATGGATGAGGATACCGCATTTCGTATATTAAACCGCATGCTGGGCGACAACATCTTGATTGCACATAACGCTGCCTTCGATCTCGGCTTCCTGCACCATTCCTTGCTGCGCATCGCCGGCAGATCATTTACGAACAGCTTTATCGATACGCTGACGATTAGCCGTACAAGGCATGTCTATCCGCATACGCTCAAGGACATGTCGGATCGTTATGGCATTCCGTTAATTGGCGGCCACCGCGCGCTAAATGACGTGATCGCCTGCTGGGAAATTTTCAAAAAAATGAACGATGAGCAATCGGTTGATAGCTACATAAATACACTGGGATATCTGAAAAAGTTCGGCCCGCCTGCTTGGAGCCCGCCCGGAACAAGGCTCGAGGCTACAGAGCTGAAATATGCGCGCTAGACGCGCTCCTTCCCCTTATCCGATTCACCGGCATTTTTGTTTGCGGCATCCCGGTCCTGCTGCATTTCCTCCACCGTCTTAACCTTGAGGCGTGCCGCTCCGGCATAATCGCGCGTAGGAATCAGCGGGCCTTCCGTTAGCCGCTTTTTGGCTGCGGCGATCGAATCCGAATACTGCGGCAGCCACTGCTCCTGCGCCACAAGCATTTCATCAACCATTTGCCAAATTTCGTTTGGATTGCACACGGCCCCAACCAACGGGTCCATCATAAAAGCCTGGCGCAGAAGCTTGTCATCACCATGAATGGCTGCCTCAACGGCTAGGCGCTGCACCGAAATGCTCACATTGCATACGGCTGCGGCGCCAAGCGGCAGCTCGCCAACCGTCGGCATCGATATGCCGTTGCGGTCAACGTAGCCCGGTGCCTCGATAATCGCATCGTTTGGCAAATTCGCGATGACCCCTTTATTTTCCACATTAAAATGTCCGCGGTACACTCTGCCCGTTTCAAGCCCTTCGATGATATAAGAGCCATGCTCGTGGCTTCGCAGCTCGTTCTTGAATTCATTCGCCTTGTCCTTCATCCAATTTGGAAAATCGGTCTCGAACCAATTGCGCCCCTCCGTACAAACGCGCAGATAGCCTCCCGTTTCCCCATTAATCCACGAGCTAAGGTCGATCCAATCGTTGATTTCCTCTGGACGCTTGCGGTACCATGGGACATACTCGCTCAAATGGCCGTTGGACTCCGTGCTGTAATAGCCAAAGCGGCGCAGCATATCGATCCGCACCTTCTCCGTGCGGCTGAAATCAGGGTGCTTCTCGAATGCCTCCAGCAGCTTGCCGGTTAAATCCTCACCATTATGCTTGATTTGGATGTACCAGGTCTGATGATTGATGCCCGCGCAAATAATATCGACTTCCTCCTGCTTAAGGCCAAACGCCTCGGCAATTTGCCAGTGTCCGCCCTGAACGCCATGGCATAAGCCAATCGTACGCACGCCGCCATACTTGTTGCATGCCCACGTCATCATCGCCATTGGATTCGCATAGTTGAGAAGCATCACATCCTCTGCCGCTACCTCACGAATGTCTCGGCAAATGTTCATCATTTCGGCAATGCCGCGCTGGCCATACATTATGCCTCCTGCGCTTAGCGTATCGCCCACGCATTGGTCAACGCCGTATTTGAGAGGAATATCAACATCCGTCGCGAACGCCTCCAGGCCGCCAACACGAATGGTACAAATAACATACTTTGCATCCTTCAATGCTTCGCGCCGATCGGTAGTGGATTGGATCGAGATCGACAAGCCGTTCTCATGAATATCGCGCTGGCAAAGCGCGGTTACCATCTCGAGGTTATGCGCATTAATATCAGTAAAAGCTACTTCAATGTTGCGGAATTCCTCAACCGCGAGCAAATCGCGCAGCAAGCCCCGAGTGAATCCAATCGAGCCTGCGCCGATAAATGTAATTTTAAACTTAGACATGTCAAACCGCCTCCGATTATCGTTGAATAGAGTCGCTTAATCTCCTCTACATTGTAACAACGATAAAACGGAAGCGTTATCAAAATAGTGACCAACTCGCTCTCCTGGTGTCAGAAATCGTCACTTTTATTATTCCGGCTTCAAACCCCTGCTATCCAAAATTTGCGTATCCACCGCGTTTCTGTAAGCAATCGGTGTCATTCCGGTATATTTTTTGAACATCGCATGGAAGTATTGCCGGCTCCCCACGCCTACATAATCACAGATGTCCGCGATCGCAACATCCGTCTCGCGCAGCAGCATTTTCGCCTTCTCCATCCGCAGCTCGGTTAAATAGCCGGTTAACGTCTTGCCATAGTGCGCGCTGAATATTCGGTGCAAATAACCGGGATGCAGGCTGACTGCCGCTGCAATATCCTTGACCTGAATATCCCTATCATAGTTGTGATGCATGAATGCAATGGATTGCTTCACATAGAGCTCTACGGCGTTGATCCCCTGCGTACCGGATTCGCCGTGCAATCGCGCAATCGCCAAAATCAGCTGCGCAAACAATAGCTCCGCTTTCAAATTAATGCTTTTGCCACGGCTATCAAGCTCCAGCACCAAGCTCTTAAGCACCTGATAGACCTCGCTTGGGTCGCGCAGCAACAAATAAGAGGACGGTTCTGTGATCAACTTGGCCACAAATTCGTCCTCCAAAGCAAGCTGACGCATAGAAGGGAACGCCGCCTGGCGCTCCCTAAAATCAAATTCGACGTTTAGCATCCGGCACGGCCCGCGCTCGTCAACGATCAGGCGATGAGGAACATTCGCATCTAAAATGATGAACTCGCCCTTCTTAAGCGTCATCTCGCAAGCGGCGCTCGCTGCTGTCGCTTCAACCTCGATGCCGCATGCCCCGGAAATGACATACATAATTTCAATCGCATCATGCGTATGAAAGGTCATGGAATAATCTGCCCACTGCTTAAAATAATAAGCGAACACATGCGGATGCAAATCCCCATTCAACCAGTCTCGTTTGAAAAGCGTTCCGCTCACGAGATGTTCCCCTCCTAGCTCAGCAACAAATAATAATTACACGGATGCAAGCTTAACGACAGCGCGCAGCGCCGTATTGATTTCCCGCTCAACGGCCTTCGCCACTACATCGGTATGTGGATCGTACTCGCCCGCCAAATCGGAATCCGCATATCCATCCAGCGCCAAAATCGCGCCTGCCCGCGCTCCGCGCAGCGAAGCTATAACATACAATGCGGCAATTTCCATCTCTACGGCAAGCACGCCAGCTTGCTTATATTGGCGGTGCGGGATTTCCACAACACCATTGAAGAACACATCAAGCGTTACGGTAATGCCTTTCTTTACGATGCCTTCGCTCTCAAGCGCCGATTCATACAGCGCGGCCGTGACCTCGCTGTCCGCAACGGCTGGGAAGCCGGCAGGAACGAGCTGATGCGTAAGGCCTTCCGCACGGACTGCCGCCGTACTGACGACGAGGCTTCCCGCAGGATGGTCGGCCGAATAGGAGCCGGCAGTTCCAACGCGGATGAGCGTCTTCACGCCGCCGCGAATGAGCTCCTCAAAGCAGACAGCCGCTCCCGGCGAGCCTACTCCGTGGCTCACTACCGCAAGCTGCACGCCTTCGTACTCGCCCACGAACGTCCGGTATTCACGGGCGAACGCGAGCTCTTTTACATTTGCAAGCTTCTGTGAAATCGTCTCCGCACGACGCGGATCGCCGCATACGATTGCAATTGACGGCAAATCTTCTGGATTGACTTGTAGTATAGGAAGCATCAATTAATCAAACTCCTTCTTCATCCATTCATCCTCAGGCATCGAGTTTTCCTCGCTGCTGAAGCGCTGTTCCTTAAACGGATCCGCGTAGTTGTGAAAGCCATTGCGCTCCCAGAACCCTTCGCGATCCTCCTTCATAAATTCAATGCCCGTAATCCACTTCGCGCTCTTCCAGAAATATAAATGCGGAACGAGCAGACGCATCGGCCAGCCATGCTTGTCGGTCAATGGCTCCCCGTCGTAGCGATGTGCGAGCAATATGTTATCGTGCAGCAAATCCTCAAGCGGCAGATTGGTATCATAATCCTCGTCCGCGTGAATCATTACATATTTAGCATCCGGCTTTACGCCGAGCAGAGGCAAAAGGTCCTTGAACTTAATCCCTTCCCACTCTGTATCCAGCTTCGACCAGCGCGTAACGCAGTGAATGTCGCATGAGACTTTGGTTTGAGGGAGCGCGAGAAGCTCGTCGAAGCTGAACGAGCGCTCCTCCTCCACTTCGCCAAACACCCGAAGCAACCATTTGCTAATATCGTAAAGAGGCACATCCCCCTCATGCAAAATCGGAAACCGTTCCGTCAACGTTTGGCCTGGCGGTACGCGACCGGCAAGCTCAGGAGCAACCTCCGCTTGTCTGATCGCAGTTATTTTTTTCAGACGATCTGCTTTTTTGTGCATCGTGATTACCTCCATATTGATAACATTTTAGCGTGAGCTTTCATTCGATTTGCGAGCTTCCTGCATATAGCCTTTATCCTTAAAGAAGAGCATAGCGGCAATCGTCACGATGTAAGGCAGCATCATCGTAAAGTGAGTCGGCAAGGCAAAGCCTTGCAGCCTAATGCTGAGCGCGTCCATAAAGCCAAACAACAAGCTTGATGCCGCAACGCCAAGCGGATTGGATTGGCCGAGCATCGTTGCAACGAGAGCGATGAAGCCTCTTCCCGAGGTCATCCCCTCTGTAAACATCGTTACATTGCCAAGCGACAGCTGAGCTCCGGCAAGTCCGCATAACACGCCGCACATCAGTACTGCGCCATATTGGAGGCGAGTTACTTTAATGCCTAAGCTCTTTGCCGCAGTCGGATTCTCGCCTGCTGCCAGCAAGCGGAAGCCAGTGACCGTTTTGAACAAAAACCACTGCAGCGCAATAACGAGCACAATAGATAAATAAACGAGCGGCGAATGGCCAGAAAATACATCTCCAAGCCAAGGAATATCCTTGAGCACCGGAATGTCCCATTTCGGAAGCCCGATCATGTCCTTATTGTAATATGCCCCTTTAACATCAAAGATCGCACGCAGCGAGAAGGTCGTCAGTCCTAGCGCCAGAAAATTGAGCGCAATCCCGACAACGATTACATTGGCCTTGAGATGGATGCTCATATAGCCAAACAATATTGAAAATACGAGCGAGCATAATACCGCAAACAGCACCGCGGCAAAAACATTGCCCGTAAAGTGGTTGCCCACGATTGCAGAAAATGCTCCAATCAGCACCAAGCCTTCTAAGCCTACGTTAAACAAGCCAACGCGCGCACATATGGCGCCGCCAAGTGCTGCTAGAAGTATGGGCGTAACCATCCGAAGCGTCGAGGCATATAGCGAGACATCCAATAAAAAATCCATATTATGACCTCGCCTTCTTGCGTTTAATGAACGAATAAGTGATTTTGGCCGATACGAACAAAATGAGTACCGCTTGGATGATGCTAGACACCTCTAGCGGCACTTCGGTGTTGCGCTCCATGCCCATGCCGCCTGTTTGCAGCGCGGCAAGCAATATAGCCGCGAACGCCGTACCAAGCGGATGTGATCCGGCAAGCAGTGTTGCCATGATGCCTGACCAAGCGTAACCCGGTGATGTTAATGCGCCGTCCAAATAACGATATTGCGTGCCTAGCACCTCGACGGAGCCGGCTAGTCCGGCAAAGCCTCCGCTGACGAACATGCTTAGCAGCATCATTTTGCCACGCTGCACGCCCCCATAGCTTGCGAATAGCGGATTGCCGCCAAGCATTCTAATTTCATAGCCCTTAACCGTGTAGCGCATAAACAGGAAGAGCAGCACCGCACACGCTCCGGCAATGATAAAGCCCGCATGGAGGCTCATTCCTTTAAACAGCTTTGGCAGCCATACGCTCTGGTCGATCATGACCGTTTGCGCCATTGCTGCAGAGCCAGTCCGGTCCTTGAGCGGATACGATACGAAGTAGCCCGCGAATAACGTAGCAATATAATTGAGCAATAATGTCGTGATGAGCAAATTCATGCGAAATCTCGCATCTAGCCAGCCGGCAAAGGCCGACCATATTCCCCCGGAAATAATACCGGCTATAATAGCAGCTACAAGCTTAAACCATCCAGGTCCAGGCAAATAAATAGCAGTAACAGCGGCGCTTAGCGCCCCAAGCACCATCTGCCCCTCCGAGCCCATATTAAAAAATCCAGCACGAAAGGCAAGGGCAACGCCAAGTCCGATCAAAATAATAGGTGTAGCCCTGCTTAACGTATTTGTGAAAAAGTAAAAGCTGCCGAAGGCGCCCTTCCACATTTCCGCATAAGTCTCCATGACGGAGCCTCCGACGATTGCAATGGCGATCGCGCCTGCTGCAAGGCCAACGATGACAGCTAGCAGCGGCTGCAGCAGCGAACGTCCATATTGTAACAGCTTATCCAACTGCTTTTCCTCCCGCCATTAACAAACTAATTTGCTCCTCTGTTGCCGTGTCGGCATCCAGCTCGCCGACGATCTCTCCCTCGTACATAATCAAGATTCGATCTGAAAGCTTCAGAATTTCTGTCAGCTCCGAGGAAATGAGCAATATCGCCCCTCGCTCATCCCGCTTTTTAAGGAGCTCACCGTGAATAATTTCCATCGCGCCTACATCGACGCCCCGCGTCGGTTCTGCCGCAATGAGAAACGGCGTTTTCTGTGCAAGCTCACGGGCAACGATAAGCTTCTGCAGATTCCCGCCAGACAAAAACTGGGCCTTCGTAGACAAAGAGCCCGTTTTGATTCCGAATCTGTTTACCCATTCACCGATCATTTGCTTGATGCTCGTACCGTTCAAGACGCCATATTTCTGATGCCTGCCTGTATGTCCCATTAATCCGTTCTCGGCAACGGTCGCATCCTTCGCAACACCCCATTGATAGCGGTCCTCGGGAATATGGGCTAGTCCGCGCTCTCGAATAGCCCCAACCGCCGCACCCGTTACGTCTTGTCCAAGCAGCTTGATCGATCCGCTATCCGGCTTCATTAGACCTGAAATCGTTTGTATAAGCTCCGATTGGCCATTGCCTGAGATGCCGGCGATGCCAACGATTTCTCCTTCATTGACATGAAGGCTCACGTCGCTCAGCAGCGGCTTCGTCTTCGCACCTTTCATCGACACGCTCGATACTTCCAGCACAGGCTTTCCGCTGTCTGCCTCATTACGCGATATATGTACTAAATCCCGGCCTACCATAAGCCGCGACAGTTCTTCCGCATTTGTGTCCTTGGCGCTAAGCGTTCCTGTGACCTTGCCGTCTCTAAGCACAGTTATCCGATCCGCCACTTCCATAATTTCCTGCAGCTTATGGCTGATCAAAACAAAGCTCTTTCCTTGCGCAGCTAATCCTTTGATCGCGATCAGCAGCTCTTTCACTTCAAGCGGCGTTAAAACGCCTGTCGGCTCGTCCAAAATAATGATTTCCGCTCCCTGATAGAGCACCTTCAATATTTCAACGCGCTGCTGCATGCCCAAGGAGCAATCTGCAACCTTCCTCCACGGATCGACAGGCATCCCGTATAGCTTGCCAAGCCTTTCGGTTTCTGCGGCTGCAGCCTTCCGATCGAAGCCTACACCTTTGGATGGCTCACGTCCGATCACAATATTTTCTGCGATCGTAAACGTCGGGAATAACATGAAATGCTGGTGTACCATCCCGATTTTATGATGGATCGCATCAGCAGGGCTTGCAAAGGAAACCAGCTTTCCATCCAGACGAATCTCGCCGCTAGTCGGGCTTTCCATGCCGTATAAAATACGCATCAGCGTCGTTTTCCCTGCACCATTCTCACCGATCAAAGCATGAATTTCTCCTCTTTGCAGCGAAAACTGCACACTGCTATTTGCGGTTACGCTACCATATGACTTGGTTATGCTATCCATTTGCAGCAACATACAAGCGCCTCTCCTTTCATGGCCGTATAAACAAAAAAAACCACTTCCTCCAAAATGGAGGAAGCTTCCAATCAACAAGCAAGCCGGCTGCATAGGCAGCCGGCATGTCAATCTATTGCGCTAGCGGGTTTACGACTACGATTTTACCAGATTTAATATCTTCAGCGATAGCTTTTACTTTATCAACGTTCTCTTGGCCGATGAACGGGCTAAGCGCTGATTTGCTGTCTCTTGTTACGAATGTTAGGCCTACGCCGTCTTCTTTCAAGCCGTAGTCGGCAACGCCGTAAGCGAAGCTTCCTTCTACGAAAGTTTTTACCGTTTCATAAGCAACAGCATCCGTACCCTTCAATTGCGATAAAACGATATGCTCTGGATCTTCATCGGTACGGTCAGTATCTTGGCCGGATGTGAAGAAGCCTTTTTCCTTCGCTGCGTCGAATACGCCGTTGTCGCCGACAGCCGCCATACCTGCGATGAAGTCTGCGCCTTTTGATTGTTGAAGCAGCGCAAGCTCCTTGCCTTTAACCGGATCTGTGAAGCTGCCTACATAGTTGATAAGGAATTGCGCATCTGGATTCGTGCTTTTCAAGCCTTGCTCGAAGCCGGAAGTATATTTGCTTAGCAGTGGCGCGTCCATAGCAACGACAGCACCAACGATGTTTGTTTTAGTTGCAAGGCCAGCAAGTGCTCCCATCAGGTAGGAAGCTTCATGCTCGCGGAAGTTAACGCTGCGAACGTTCGGGAGATCAACAACTGTATCAATGATTGCAAAAGGCTTGTCCGGATTTTCAGCAGCTACTTTTTTAAGAGCATCCTCTGCTTGGAACGTTGCCGTGATGATAAGGTCATAGTCTTCAGCAACCGTTGCGCGAAGATTTTGTTCAAAAGCGGCAGGATCTGTTGATTCGATCGTTTTTACTTCAGCGCCGAATTCATCGCCTGCTTTTTTAAAGCCTTCATCCATCAATACGAAAAACTTGTTAACGCCAATTTTTTCAGGAAGCACGAGAGCGATTTTTTTCTTTTCAGCTTTGTCGCCTGCCGCATTATTTGTCGCTGCGCCGTTATTCGCTGCGTTGCCTCCATCATTTTTGTTAGATCCGCAAGCTGCCACAATCGCAACCATTAGAAATAACGATACAGCTAAAGCTAGTGCCTTCTTCATCGAAATCTCCCCTAAACGTTGAATGTAATATTTCCTTTTAACCCTAGTTGTTTTATCGGAATTTGTCAACCTATTTCCATTCGACAAATTTCTAGTTTATTTTACACTAGTTTTAAATGGATTAAAAATAAAATATGTAATTAGTCACGAATTCGCAACATTAGATTCCATATTTTTACTCATATGTTCAAAGATATGCAAACCTTGCTCCATATTCGCAATCGACATCCCATCAAACAGCCTATGCATGATCTTCAGCCGGACCGTTTCGATAAGCTTAACGATTTCAAGCCCGGATTCCGTAATATCGAGCATGACCACGCGCCGATCCTTCTCGCTCCGCTCCCGCTTCACATAGCCCAGCTCAATCAGCCGATCGGCAATTCCGGTAACGCCTCCGCTTGTAATAAGCAGCTGCTCCGCCAAAGCCGATGCCTTTTGCGGGCCTGCTAGCGATAAAATCGTAAGCATCCTGCCATGTGACATGCCTAACCCATGTACGTTATAGGTGTTCCATTCCGCATTAATTTGTCGACGCACCTGACGAAAGGACTCGTCCAGACGTCTCATTAAATCCAGCCTTTCCGCACTTGAAGCTTCCAATCCATCACCAACCTATCTCCTGTTTCTAATATCTCAGCTCTCCATATTATAACGTTCATTTATAAGATTAACTAATACTGTCACTAAATATTTGTTTTTGTCGGCTTACAGCAAAAAAAAAGCCCGCCAACTAAAGTTGGCAGAGCTCATTTTGCTACATTCCCTTCCTTATCCCTGCAAAAAGCGAAGCGGAGGCTTGCCCAGCAGTCCTTCGCGCGCCGTCTGCCAAAGCTCCTGCATAAGCTGCTGCAGCGGCCAAGCAGCCGTAGATGCGGCGGATACCGCTATTCCAAACCGATGCGTCATCGATGCTCCTGCAAGCACCTTGTGGCCTGCTGGTGCCTCGAAGCTATCCAGCTTCTCCTGCAGCTGCTCCAAATGTGCGCGGCTCACAAGATCAGAGAACAAATAAAAGGCAGCCAAGTGGGTCATTTCATCCCAGCAGCCAGGAGCCGAAATCGCTTGCTTAGCCGGCTCGATCCGCTGCCGCTGCGAGAATATGAGCTCTTCTCCGTAATGCACCGAAAGCGAATTATGGTAAGAGCGATAATCGAAGCGCTCGCCGCGGAGAGTTCGCCCGGGACATAGGACATCGGCTTGCATCCACGCTGAGCCCTCCTTCAAGCGAACGATCGACTCATTTCGAAACGCAGCGTCCTTATACAGCATAACCGGCTCAGGCATATGCTCAATAACAGCACCCTCCTCAAGGGTAAAGGTCTGAAGCATGGAGGAGCCTCTGTTAGGCGTGCTTGGGTGCACCTTCGTATACGATTGGTTCGTAATCATGGCATGGGCAGCATTCTCGGCGGTCCATTCCATTTCATATCTGTCGCCGTCCAGCAGGCCGGGCGATACGTCCATGACGATAACGCCAAGCTGGCCTTCCAGCGGAAAAGCTTTCGCTATTTTGATCGGAGCGGTGTGGTATTTTTTCCCGATGATCGTTTGCCCCCGCGAACTCGCAAAGGAAGCGCGCAGCACCGAAGTCCTTATCTCCGATGAACTGTCATGCAGCCTTGCTGTTTCGGAAGCTTGCGTACGCTCCATTAGGATGCGGAGTGACGGTGCTCAGCAGGAATGCTCGTTAACTGGATCGCGTGTGAATGCTCCGTACCGCGTGCATGAGCAATCTCATGGGTCAGCCAGCTTACGATTTCATCCACGCCATCTCCGCCGAACAGATTAGAGAATACGAATGGACGGTCGCCGCGCATTTTCAGCGTATCCGCCTCCATCACTTCAAGACTTGCGCCCACGTAAGGCGCCAGATCGATCTTGTTAATGACGAGAAGGTCCGAGCGCATAATGCCGGGACCGCCCTTGCGCGGAATTTTTTCTCCTTGGGCAACGTCGATGATATAGATAAAACGATCGACAAGCTCTGGGCTGAAGGCCGCAGCCAGATTATCGCCGCCGCTCTCAATAAAGATCAGATCCAAAGCTTCAAACCGCTGCTCCAGCTCCTCAATGGCTTCAAAATTCATCGAAGCATCCTCGCGAATCGCCGTATGCGGGCAGCCGCCCGTCTCTACGCCGATAATGCGCTCCTCAGGCAAAACGCCTGTGTTGAACAAAATACGAGCATCTTCTTTCGTATAAATATCGTTCGTAATAACCGCCACGCTAAATTTCGTGTGAAGCTCGCGCGTGAGGCGTTCAACAAGCGCCGTCTTGCCCGAGCCTACCGGCCCGCCAATGCCGATGCGAATCGGTCTTGAGCTGTCAATCGCTTTGCTTTCCCATTCTTGATGCGTATGTCCTTGTCCTTGGCACATTTGTCATTCCTCCAATTTATATAGTTAAGACATAAATAATCGCGAATACAAACGTTCATGGCGCATCATCGAGAGCTCCGCCATTGGCATATTGGAATACGCCTCCTCCGGCGCAAGCTCCCTCGCGATCTCCATCGCTTCCTCCGTCAATGGAGTCAGCCTTGCAATCAACGATTGCCCCTCTGTCTGTCCCATTGACATTAGTCGCAGAGCGCTGTTGATACAGGTTACGATGCACGTATAAAAGTAGCCCTGTATCGCCTGTTCTTCCGATACGCCCAGCTGCCAGCAGGCATAGCCATGCGCTAGCGGATGGGAGGCGAAGCATTTGCCGGCGCGCATCGCCTCCGTCAGAGGCGAAAAGTCCAGCTGCGGATGAATGGCTGATGCAAGCTGCAGCAGCCGCCGCCCCATTTTTTCAACACCGATACGGGTTTCCGAAGCCACTCTCTGCAAATGAACTATCCGTTCAATTGACCATAGTCGCTCCCAATCCGCTTGCGGCGCATCTCGGTAAACCGCTTTGATGATCATCGCATCGGCGCTTGCCCAGCTTTGCATCAGCATAGCGGACGCATAAGCATAAAGCTGGCCGGAGTTGTTCATCCTGCCGTCCTGCACCATCGTCTCGAGGCCAAACGAATGCGAGAAGCCTCCGATCGGCAAAGCCGAATCGAGCAGCTGCTGCATGGCCAGCCATCTAACATGATCCTTCATTATCGTTTGCCCCTCCTATCCTCTGAGGCACTTATTCGCTAAAACAAGAAATAACGCTGCGCCATCGGCAGCACCTCTGCCGGCTCACAGGTCACATGCTCGCCATCCACCAGCACATGATAGGTTTCTGCATCCACCTCTAGTTTAGGCGTTGCATCATTATGGACCATATCCTTCTTCGTTACCGAGCGGCAGCCCTTCACCGGCTCAATCCGTTTCTGAAGCCCCAGCTCCTTTGCGATGCCGCGGTCATACGCCGCCTGTGAAACAAACGTAATCGAGCTGCTGTACACCAGCTTTCCGAAGGAAGCGAACATGGGACGGCCAAAAACCGGCTGCGGGGTTGGGATCGAGGCGTTCGGGTCGCCCATTTGGGCAAACGCGATGCTGCCCCCCTTCAAGACGAGATCAGGCTTGACGCCAAAAAACATCGGATTCCAAATGACGAGGTCAGCATACTTGCCTGCCTCCAGCGAGCCAACCAAATGCGAAATGCCGTGCGTAATCGCCGGATTGATCGTATATTTCGCTATGTAGCGCTTAATGCGGAAATTATCATGCTGCTCGTTGTCCGGCAATAACGGTCCCCGCTGCTTTTTCATTTTATCAGCGGTTTGCCATGTCCGAATAATGACCTCTCCGACACGGCCCATCGCCTGCGAATCGGAGCTGATCATGCTGAA
The DNA here is from genome assembly GCF_012935325.2 of Paenibacillus sp. PL91. Lineage (GTDB taxonomy): Bacteria > Bacillota > Bacilli > Paenibacillales > Paenibacillaceae > Pristimantibacillus. The sequence goes on along the minus strand of NZ_JABBYG020000010.1, from coordinate 135,518 downwards.
CACGCCCATATCATGCAAAATATCCTCTGCAGCAATCGTCTCCGGTCTAATCCGCGAATCGGCGAAAGCGACATCCTCCGGTATGCTGCTGTCCAAATGATGGCAAACCATCAGCATATCCAGATGCTCTTCGATCGTATTGATCGTAAAAGGGCGCGTCGGGTTCGTCGAAGACGGAAGCACGTTCAGCTCGCCTGCCGCGATAATAATGTCTGGCGCATGGCCGCCGCCCGCACCTTCCGTATGATAAGTATGAATCGTTCTTCCGCCGATTGCGGCGAGCGTATCCTCTACAAAGCCCGCTTCATTCAACGTATCGGTATGGATCGCAACCTGAATGTCATACTGGTCCGCCGCCTGCAAGCAGGCATCAATTGCTGCTGGCGTCGTGCCCCAATCCTCATGCAGCTTCAGCCCAATCGCACCCGCCTCGATTTGCTCAATAAGCGGTGCAGTAAATGAGGCATTCCCTTTGCCTGTAAAACCGATATTCATCGGAAAATGCTCAGCCGCCTCCAGCATGCGTCTCATATGCCAGGCGCCAGGCGTAACCGTCGTAGCATTCGTACCCGTTGCCGGGCCGGTTCCGCCTCCGATCATCGTGGTTACGCCGGAGGAAAGCGCCGTCTCGATTTGCTGTGGGCAAATAAAATGAATATGCGAATCAATAGCCCCAGCCGTTACGATTTTGCCCTCTCCTGCGATAACCTCCGTGCTTGCGCCAACGATCATGTTCGGATGAACGCCATCCATAATGTCTGGATTGCCCGCTTTCCCGATGCCGACAATAAATCCATCTCTAATGCCGATATCGGCTTTCACAATGCCGGAATGATCGATAATAACTGCATTCGTAATAAGCGTATCCAGTACGCCCTCATCACGTAAGGCACCGCTCGATTGCCCCATGCCGTCGCGAATAACCTTGCCGCCGCCGAATTTGCATTCATCTCCGTAAACGGTATAGTCATGCTCGATCTGTGCCCATAGCTCCGTATCGGCTAGGCGAATCGCATCACCGGTGGTAGGTCCGAACATAGCCGCATAGCTTCGTCGATCCATCTTCGTCATCCGCCTTCCCCCTCCCATTCCGCCAGCCGCTCCCGAACCGCTTCAGGCATCGCGCCCGCCTCAGCTTTCCCTTGGCTTAAGCCGTTCAAGCCATATGACAGCTTCGCGCCGCCAAGCTCTACAATCGTTACGGGCTTCTCCTCGCCCGGCTCGAAACGCACCGCAGTGCCAGCGGCAATGTGAAGCCGCATGCCGAACGCTGATTCGCGATCAAACTTCAGCGCGCGATTGACTTCAAAAAAATGAAAATGAGAGCCTACCTGAACAGGTCTGTCGCCTGTATTGACTACGATTAGCTGCTTCGTTAGTCGTCCTGCATTTAACTCAATTTCACCAGCGGCCGTGCGATATTGTCCTGGTATCATCCTGCCAAGCGCTCCTCTCTCCTATGTTCTCGCTCTAGCCTGTATGGGTCATCTATCGATATGCTGTCCTTATTGCCGTTTGTCTGCTTAACCCGAAATGGGGTAATGGATGGTGACGAGCTTCGTCCCGTCTGGGAAGGTCGCTTCTACCTGAACCTCATGTATCATTTCGGGGATGCCGGGCATGACCTGCGCAGGCTTCAATATTTGCGTTCCGAATTCCATTAATTGCGCAACCGTCAATCCGTCGCGCGCGCCTTCCATAATTTCAGAGGTGATGAGCGCTACACTTTCTGGATAATTAAGCTTCACGCCGCGGTTCATCCGGCGTCTTGCCAAATCCGCCGCGATTGTAATGAGCAGCTTTTCTTTTTCACGTTCAGTCAACTGCATGTTGTCACCTCTCTACCCGTAATAATTTCATTATAGACAGCAAATAATAATAAGTAAATCTTCTTGCGTCATATATTGTGACATAAAATAAAAAAAATCCAGAAAAAGCGCCCTGCGCTCCCTCTAGATTTAACATCATCCTTACACTATTAAATGGGTAGGAATAATCGACTAAAATCGACAACCTTTGATCGTTAACTTGCTATACATCTCCGTCTACTATCCTACCTGAATACCTAGCTTGCTTTGGATATGGCCAATCAAGCTTGTCAAACCATCTGTCTTAAAGCCAAACTGAAACAGCTTTCCCGTTTCAATAAAACGCTGCTCCGGCGTGTCGGCGCCCATAATGACCGATACAAGGCGCCGCCCGTCCTGCTTAGCCGTTCCAGTGAAGCAATAACCAGCCTGCACGGTATAGCCCGTCTTTAATCCATCATTGCCCGGAAAAGCAAATGGCTTGCCGCTGAGCATCAAATTGGTCGATTGCAGTCTCTTCGGCTGGTTTGACAGCTTAACGCTGCTCCGGCTTGAAACCTCCAGCACCTCGGGATATTTCTTCAATAAATAGGCTGCCAGCATTGCGGTATCCTTCGCAGTCATTACCGTATCGCGCTCCGCTGACGCTTGCGGGAAGGGATGCAGGTCTTCCGAGCTTAGCCCGGTTGCATTGGCGAAAAGGGTTTGGCTGGACAAGCCCAGCTTCTCTGCCCGTTTGTTCATTAAAGCTGCGAATGCAGCTTCATTGCCGCTAACATGCTCCGCCAGCGCAACCGCTGCATCGTTCGCCGAGTGAACCGCCATCGCTTCGAACAGCTCTCGAACAGAATAATGCTCTCCCGCCTCGAAACCGATTTGCGAGCCTGGCACCCCAGCGGCGTAAACACTCGTCAAGACCTTCTCGTTCCAACCCAGCACGCCCTCGCGTGTCAGATCCATAATAATGAGCTCCGTCATCAGCTTGGACATGCTGGCGGGCGGCAGCGCTTCATTCGCATTTTTTTCATACAGCACCTCGCCTGTCTGCAGGTCCATCAAGATCGCCGAGCTGGCATCCAGCTCGAGTTCAGACACAGCCGGGCTCCTATTTAATGAAATAAGATACAGGATACAGGCAATTGCGCCGGCAGCTATAAGCAAAAATTTAATGGCTGGATTGTACTTTCTCCCATATGATCTTTCGTACATCGTAAACGATCCCCTTCCGCTGTCACTTCCATACGACAAAGTATAGAAGCTGGAGCTTAAGGAGACCGTAACCGAATCATAAGAAAACCTTAAATATTATTTAATGATAGGTAAGGTTACCCGAAAAGCGGTTTGTTCGATGTCGCTAGTTACCGAGATTGTGCCGCCATGCTTTTGAATGATGCTTTTCGCTATCGCAAGACCAAGCCCCGATCCACCAGACCACTGCGTGCGCGATTTGTCCACTCGATAGAAACGATCAAAAATATACGGCAGATCGGAGGTTGGAATCGGTTCGCCGTAATTGATAACCTCAACGACAGCATCCTTTTCCTCCATATGAACCGTTACTAACAGGCGCTTGCCTTCCTTGCCGTAGTTCATTGCATTAGCGATCAAATTTTCAAATACGCGCACGAGCTTTGCGGCGTCCCCTTTGACCATGACGGACGTCTCCTTCGCATCCAGCTTGCTCACCATACCCGCTTCCTGAAGCGGCAAATGGAATTGCACCAGCAGTTGTCCCAGCATTTCGATTAAATTGAAATTTTTCACCTTAAGCTCTGCCGAATCGTAACGCATTCTTGTATATTCAAACAAATCATTGATCAATACATTCAAACGCTTTGATTTATCATAAGCAATTTGAACATAATGGCGCAGCTCTACTTCATCTCTATAGCGATCCTGCTCTATGAGCCCCAAATAACCAAGCACAGACGTAAGGGGCGTGCGAAGGTCATGAGAGACATTCGTAATTAATTCATTTTTTGTCTGCTCGGCCTTTCGCTCCTCTTCAAGCGCATGATGAAGGCGATCCGTTAAGCTGTTCACGTTAGCAGCCATTGGGCCAAAGATGCTGCGTTTGCGCACTTCCATTTTGTAATCCAAGTCAAACGTCCCATCTGCAATCCGCTTAACCGTCATATTCAATTCGCTAAGATATTGAAACAAGCTCCACTGGAAAAGAATAAAATAGAAAAAAAACAATAGAATGCCTGTTCCAAAAAAAACAAAGCTGCGACTAAATACAGATAAAACTAAACGAACAATATCGCGTGCTAGGCTTACATTGTCAGCAAGCCACATACCGATATTCATGATGATGTAAATCGTAATAATCGAGAGCAAAACGCTTCCGAACAAATGGAGCAGCGAGCGTCCAACTATTTTTCTAGCGAGATTATCCTTCAATTTTATAGCCTACCCCCCACACGGTAACGATCATTTTATCGCCCAGCTCCTTCTCGAGCTTATCCCTGAGCTTGCTGATATGAACCATCACCGTATTATTGGAATCAAAATATTTCTCTTTCCACACCTGCTGGAATATATCCTCCGCGCTAAACACTCTGCCCGGCTGTCCCGCCAGCAAATACAAAATGCCAAACTCGGTGGAGGTCAAATGAAGCGATCTTCCTTCAACCTCGGCGGTATGGCTCAGCTTATCGATGCGAAGCGGCCCAAGACGCAGCTCTTTATCCGAACGGGAAGCGCCGATGCCTTCCGCTTTACCGCTATACTGATAGGAACGGCGAAGCAAGGAGCGGACACGCGCAATAAGCTCAAGCGGATTAAAGGGCTTGATCATGTAATCGTCAGCACCGGTCATCAGTCCCATTATTTTATCCATATCCTCCGCTTTCGCGCTAAGCATCAGGATAGGAACCGATTGGTCCCGCCTTAAACGTCTTGTCGCCTCAAGCCCATCCATATTCGGCATCATAATGTCCAAAATAACCAGATCAAACGGATTTTTCTCATATGCAAGCAGAGCCTGCTCGCCGTCATAAGCCTTTTCGGTTACAAAGCCTTCGTTCTTCAAATATATTTCAATGAGATCAGCAATTTCCCGCTCGTCATCTACAATTAATACTCTTCTTTCCATCATCGATCTCCTCCTCGATCTTCATACCGTTATTCTCATTGTGTCCGATGAGCCTACTATACATGAATATCGTTCGACATGTCCTGACGTTTAGCGCAAATTCACAATGTTTAAGTGTTTCTTAATGTTTTTTTAACGTTTGGCAGATAAGCCCTTACCTGCTGCCGTTATAGCCAACGCTTGTCCATTGTGATAAAATCGAGAGTATTAATATTTTAATAAGCATATAGGGGGCACTTACATGGCGGCCAAAAGAATGCGTTCTGACATGATCAAAAAAGGATTCGACCGCGCACCGCACCGGAGCTTGCTTCGCGCCGCAGGCGTAAAAGAGGAAGATTTCGACAAGCCGTTTATCGCGGTTTGTAACTCGTATATTGATATTATTCCTGGTCACGTTCATCTACAGGAGTTCGGCAAGCTCGTTAAGGAAGCCATCCGTGAAGCAGGCGGCGTTCCCTTTGAATTTAATACAATCGGCGTTGATGACGGTATTGCGATGGGTCACATCGGCATGCGTTACTCCCTTGCCAGCCGCGAAATTATTGCGGATTCGATCGAAACAGTCGTTAATGCGCACTGGTTCGACGGTATGGTCTGTATTCCAAACTGCGACAAAATTACGCCAGGCATGATCATGGGCGCGCTTCGCGTCAACATCCCGACTATGCTTGTGAGCGGCGGACCTATGAAAGCGGGCAAAACCTCCGACGGCCGTTCTATCTCGCTCTCCAGCGTATTTGAAGGCGTAGGCGCTCACCAAGCCGGCAAAATCAATGACGATCAACTGATGGAGCTTGAGCAATTTGGCTGTCCTACTTGCGGCTCATGTTCGGGTATGTTTACAGCTAACTCGATGAACTGCTTGGCAGAAGGTCTTGGCCTTGCATTGCCTGGTAACGGCACGATCCTTGCCGTATCCCCAGAGCGCAAAGAGTTCGTTAAAGACGCAGCTCGCCAGCTAATGAAAATTATTGAGCTTGGCATCAAACCGCGTGATATCGTTACAAAAGATACGATCGACAACGCATTCGCGCTTGATATGGCGATGGGCGGATCGACGAATACCGTGCTTCACACGCTTGCTATCGCGCATGAAGCCGGCATCGAGTATCCGATTGAGCGCATCAACGAAGTAGCAGAGCGGGTACCGCATCTTGCTAAGATCGCTCCAGCATCGGATTACCACATTGAAGATGTCCACAATGCAGGCGGCGTCAGCGCTGTTCTTAACGAGCTGTTCAAGAAGGAAGGCGCTTTGCATGGCGACTGCTTGACGGTTACAGGCAAGACGCTTCGTGAGAATGTAATCGGCTGTGAAATTCAAGATACCGATGTTATTCACACGATTGACAACCCTCACACTGAGCGTGGCGGACTTGCGGTATTGTTCGGTAACCTTGCTCCTAACGGCGCAATCATCAAGACAGGTGCAGTTGATAAATCGGTTGGCGGCTACCACAAAGGCCCAGCGATTTGCTTCGATTCACAGGATGAAGCGCTTCACGGCATCGCAAACGGCAAAATTAAAGAAGGCCATGTCGTTGTCATCCGTTATGAAGGACCGCGCGGCGGCCCAGGCATGCCGGAAATGCTAGCTCCTACCTCACAAATCGTAGGTATGGGTCTTGGCGCGAAGGTTGCTCTCGTAACTGACGGACGTTTCTCTGGCGCATCTCGCGGAATAAGCATCGGCCATGCTTCGCCAGAAGCCGCTGAGGGCGGACCAATCGCATTCGTACAAGATGGCGATATCATCGAGATCGATATGAACAACCGTACGATGGACCTTCTGATCAGCGACGAAGAGTTCGCGAAACGCCGTTCCGAATGGAAAGGCTTCGAGCTTAAAATCAAACGCGGCTACCTAGCGCGTTACGCTCACCTTGTTACTTCCGCCAGCACTGGCGGCGTAATGAAAATGTAAGGATAGCGATTTAAACAAAAAGTGGAGTACGAGCTGGAAACAGCCTGTACTCCACTTTTTTATGCTGCGCTTGATCAAATTGAATCCACGCAAGAAGCTCCTCCAAATAACAAAACAGCCATTCAAGGATAACCTTGAACGGCTGTTTTGTTATTTTTCTCTCTCGTTTATATAGCTGTTGTTTTCGTACCTAGCTGCGCAGCTTCGTCGGCTGCCGCGCTTATTGTTCTCTCTACTGCATCGCTTAATCGCTCTGCTTCCTCTTGCATCTTGTTCAACTGTACCGTCGCATAACGCCTGATCGTATTGACTGGCATCAGCAGCATACGAGGTGAAATCGTTTCTCTTCTTTTCTTGCCCTTTGCTGACTGCTGCGTATTCGTAAGCACTCTGATCAGAATGCGCAGATAAATGCGTGTCGATTTGGCAAACAAGCCTTCAGGAAGCTGAAACACTTCAAAACCGAGTCGATCGGCTCCGCGATGGATCATCGTCACGCCATAGACGGCTTTAATATCGTTCGCCTCTTTATCTGCAGCCAGCTGATTGGCAAGCAGCGGAAGCGCCTGCTCGACTTCACGAAGCATGCGGATTCCGGTAGCTACCGGCGATTTGGACGTCGCTGCGATCGAAGACAGCTTTTTGTTGTCAAAATGCAATTCTGCAATGCGGTCGCCCTTCTCCACGCGTCCGCCTTCTGCCAGCTCAATGTTTTCGCCATAGTAAGTCGTCACGCGATAATGAAAGGCGGCATCCTTAACATCGCCCACCGTTTTGAGTCGGAACATAACATGAAACGCCTTCTCCCACAGCAGCCAAAGCGATATTAGCGCTTTTTTCCAAATGGAGGTGCTTACCGATCTCGCTGCGTCGGTCAGCTTCATCATTTCCTCTATGCCTACAAATCGATAGCCGCGTCTTGCGCCTTCCTCTAAATAGGCTTCAAGGGCGATAAGCATATTTTGGGGCGCCTCTTTATCCGCTCCAAACGTCATGCCGCAATCATGCAGGAGCATGACTTCACCGGGTCTAAGCTTCTTCAGCATCCGCTTCTTCAGCCTATCCGGACCAAGCCGAATCCGCCAATCGCCGAACATAGCCGACCATAAAATAATTTGCAAATAACCTAAGTTCGCATAATCAAATACGTTTACGATTCCCCATGGCGGCCGATAATAAGCCGAACGCACACCCGTTGCATTCTCAATGATGTCAATGGTACGCTCGATTTGACGTTTGACCGTTCGAGGACGCATCAGCCAATTCGATTTATGAACATAATTATGAATGCCCAGAATATGGCCCTCTTCCTTCATCCGGCGAAGCAAAGCTTCTTGCCCTTCAGCATGCGAGCCTACAATAAAGAAGGTCGCCTTCGCATCATAACGGGCGAGAAGATCGAGCAGCTTTGGCGTATAAACCGGATCTGGACCATCATCAAACGTCAGGGAAATTTCCTTTTCTACACGGCCCTTCTTAAAAACGCGAAAGCCAAATGTGCGGCTAATAAGTCCTGGAAGAAACGCATAGAAGGTTGCGACGTATAATCCCCATAACAGCAAATTTTCCATTTTGTTTTCCCCACCGTTATATGATTTAGTCGACGAATGGATAGCGGTACAAAACAACAACAGTAGCTTTAATTGTAGCATAACGCAATAAAAAATAGGCATCTTTTTAAAAACTATAGTACAATCTTAAATGGAAATATGATTATGGAAAAAGAAGGAGTATTACTATGCTGCCCTTTTACAAAAAGTATTGGCGAACCGCTTTCGACATTGCACTCATTGCTTTAACCGTCTATCTAATAATGTATTCCTTCAGCTACTTGTACCGCATCGCAACTCCCATATTTTTTTCTTTTCTTATCTTTTTATGTATCGAGCCGCTGGCAAGGCGGTTGAACAAGCTTGGCATGAAGAAATCAATCGCATCCGGCATTTCCATTTTGCTGTTTACGCTTGTTATACTGGGTGCCTTCTCAGGTGCCGCTTATCTGATCACGAAGCAAGGTCAGGAGCTGTACACGAACTTCCCGAAATATCAAGAAATACTTGCTGTTCAAATTGCAAATATTACCGAAGAAGCGCAAAAACGACTCGGCACGATGCCGGATGATCTTGATCTGGTGCAGCGTTCCAAAGATTTAATCAAAGGGGCTTCATCTACATTTGCAAAATTCGGCCAATCCGTATTTAGAAATCTAGTCGATTACGTATCGTCTATCTCCACCTTTGTCTTTAATTTTGTGGTCGGTATTATACTAGCTTATTTCTTAAGCATCGAAATTACGACATGGAAGCAAACCGCGGAGGACAAAACGCCAAACACGTTTAAATCAGCCTTCTTTTTCCTTCGCAACAATGTATTCAAAGGCATTGCGCTCTACATTAAAGCGCAGGCCAAAATGATCAGCATCACCTTTATCGTTATCCTGATCGCGCTTATTTTGCTAAGAGTTGAAAATGCGTTCGTCATAGCCGTCGTATCCGCCATCTTCGACATCCTGCCGCTGCTCGGCGTTGGCACGATCTTCATACCATGGATTATTTATTTGATCATCGTAGGCAAAATCACGTTAGCGATCTGGTTATCCGCCCTGTTTCTTGTAGTCGTGCTTACCCGTCAAATTCTTGAACCAAAGATTACGGGCGATTCCTTGGGCGTATCCGCCTTCACAATGCTTGCCTTCATGATCATATCGCTTTCGTTGTTCGGCGTTGCCGGCGTCATTTTATCTCCGATCCTGATGATCCTAATCAAGGCGCTGTATGACCAAGGCTACTTCCACCGCTGGATTCATGCACCGCTTGGTGAATTCGACAACCCCGCGACCGGCTCGTATGTTGACAGCTTGAAGCGTGAGGAAGACAGGGAGAAATAATGGAATAATAGTATAAAATTAAAGCCAAGCCCCCGCAGCAAGATATATCGCTGCAGGGGCTTGGCTTTTTTGAACGTTTGACACTTTTCTCATCTGTCCCAAAGGCAAACAAGAAAATTTACCCTTCTTTTTAAGTCAGCCTTACAAGCCCTCCAAATTGCTTTACTCTACGCTGCAGTTTGTGCAGCGCAAGATGTATAAGGCAGTAGTTAGGGAAAGCGGCCTAACTGCTGCCTTCTTGGCTTCGGGCGGCGATATCCATGACGCCTCGGAAAAGCTTTGTCGCCTGATGCGAGCTGCCAGGCGGCTTGTTTTCAACGAGCACGGCTATTGCGTAGCGAGGCTTTTTGACCGGGCCGTAGCCTGCAAACCACTGGTGGTTGCGGGCGCTTCCGGCCCGAGTCGTCTCGGCGGTGCCGGATTTCCCGGCTACCGCCCACAGCCCTTGGCGGATCGAGCGACCGGTTCCATGGTCGACGACCGCCTCCATGCCGCGCCGCAGCGCATATGCAGTGGCCGGCTTGATCCGGCCACGTATCGCTTGCGCACGCTGCGCGGGCAGCTTTACCATCCGCTGGCCGTTGGCATAGCGGATTTCACTTACCAGGCGCGGCTCCATTACGCGCCCATCGTTCAGCAGCGTTACAATCAGATTTGCCGCCTGAAGCGGCGACATCCTTACATCACGCTGCCCAATCCCGCTCTGCGCGAGCACGCCGCCATCGACAGCCGCAAGCATCGCGGCTTTCTCCTGCGCCTTCAGCGCAGCGTCCTTCTTCCCGCTTCGCTTCTCGCTCTTTTCGCTCATTCCGCCCTCTTCGTTCCCCCAACGGCTCCCTCTTTTCTCCTTCTTTCCACTGTCTCCGTTCATTCCTCTCATCTCGCTTTTATCGCTTTTCTCGCTTTTTCCTTTATCTCCGCTCATCTCACTCATCACGTGGTTTCCGCTCTCACCACTGTCTCCGCTCTCACCACTGTCTCCGCTCTCACCGTTCTCCTCCCCCACCAGTCCTTCCCTACCCGCCGCACCATTCCCATTGCCCCTAGCAGCTGCAAACAGCTGTCCGCGCTCTTCCTCCTCCAGCAGGCGCAGCGGACCTGAGAAGGGCCCAAAAGCCTTGTCACGATGCCAGCCCGCCTGCCTGCCAACACCCAGCGCATCTGCAACTTGCTGCAGCTCGGACGCCTTTAGCCGTTCTGCAATTGTAGCAAACGCAATATTGCAGGATTGTGCCAACCCTTCTTGTAGGGTCAGGCGCCCATGGCCGCCCTCCTTCCAGCAGGACAAGCCGTATTTACCGTATTCCCCGTTGCAAGTAAACGTTTCATGCTGCGTCGCCACGCCTGCCTCCAAGGCAGCAGCCTCTGTAACGAGCTTGAACACGGAGCCGGGCGCTACAGCCTTAAGCGCATGATTAGACCACTCAGAGCCATCGGAGCTTTGGAACTGCCCTGGCTTTAGCTGCGGGCGCGACACCATTGCAACTATATCCGCATTGCTTGCATCTAGCACCACGATCGCGCCCTCTTTCATGCCCTGATCATCCACGTAATTCTCTATCTCATTTTGCAGCTTCAAATCGATCGTCGTTATCGCCTTCAGAGGATAATATCGGTTGCCCGGCTGTGTAATGCGCATATCAAGCCCATGCATAGGTGCGTTTTGCCCGTCTATAAAATAAGAAACAGACGTCGCTCCCACTCCATGCAGCAGCTTGTCTAACGATTTCTCGAGCCCAGAGCCGCCAACCTGTTCCGCCAGCTTTCTTTTGCCGCTAGCCAATTCCTTTGCATGCTCTGCTTGCAGCCACTCCGGGTGTTGGCTCGTAAAGCCAATCACATGTTTAGCATCAAACTGCGGCAAATATCGATTGCGATAAGGAAGGACGCGTATGCCATTTAAGCTAAGCTCTTTTATCCGCTTCGTTTGGGCATCGGATAGACGCATGGGAAGCGATTGTCCTTCTTCTTCCCAAAACACAGGCTCACGCACCGCATCCCACTTTTGCTGCAATAGCTGCTCGCTCACGCCTAATAAACGGCTTAGCTCGCTTAAATCCTCCGGCTGTCCCCGCAAATCTCTCCTAACGGGGAATAAGGCGACAGCGGAATACGTTTCGCCTGTTATTGGAGCGCCATGGCGATCATAGAAATCGCCTCGTCCGGTATCAAGCACCAGATTACGTTGACGCTGCATAACCGAAAGCCTTTGCCACCCGCCACGGCTAGCCTGCGGCGAAAGAACAGCCGCCGAAGAGCTTCCCGGCATGAGCTGCAGCCAAGCAAGACGACCGATATAAATAAGCATGACTACGCTGATTAAGCAAGCAGCCAGCCATATGCGTTTAAACATCACCATTCACCATAATGACGGATCTCCTTTTGTTCGCGGCTTTAGCTCATAAGCTGCTGCTTGCGATATGAACTTATTATTTCCTTCATCCACCTGCCTCCAAACGTCAAGCATCATTTCTGCATAAAAAAAGAGCCGTTCAGCAGTAAATGCCTGAACAACTCTTCTTCCGAACTAGCGTTATCTCAACTATTCAATCTTAAACTGAGCAAGGGAATCCTTCAGCTCGCGCGATACCGTATCCAGCTTCTCGGATAGACGGACCATGCCATCGCTGATGCTTAGCTGCTCTGTGCTAAGCGAAGCAACCTCCTCGGAGGTTGCGGACGATTCTTCTGCAACCGCGCTTACGTTCGTCATGGCTTCCGACAAAACGGCTTGCGACTCGTCTAGCTGACCGATCGAATCTGTAACGAGCTCCAGCTTCTGAGCCAGCTGCCCCATTTGACCGGATACCGTTAAGAAAATTTGATTCGCTTCCTTTACCGAACCAATCTGCTCTTGGAACAACGGATATGCGTCTGACAAGACATGTACAGTCTCGTCGATCTCGCCTCTGATTTTCGCGGTAATTTGTCCAACTATATCAATAGACTGACGGGATTGGTCGGCAAGCTTGCGAATTTCATCGGCCACGACCATAAATCCTTTGCCGGCAGCACCTGCACGAGCAGCCTCAATTGTAGCGTTGAGCGACAAAATATTCGTTTGCTTCGTTAAATTGTTGAGCACGTCCAAAATTTTGACGATGGAGCCCGTGCTTTCCTTGAGCGCATCAACCTTCTCAACCATGGAACGCGTCATTTCTTCCGTCATGCCTGTTTTCTGAATAAGAACGCCCATATATGCCATTCCTTGCTCACTTGCCTTTTCAACCTCTTGTGCGGAACGGACCATCTGCTGATTGGCATCAATTACTTTTTTCATCTGCAAGTCGATGTTCCCAGTCAAATCAGTTCCACGCTCAGCTTCTACCGCAAGGCTTGTTGCTCCGCCAGCAATCTCCTCCGTAGCGACGGCAATTTCCTTGGCTGAGATGGCTGTTTTTCTAGAAGCATCGCTGAGCTCGGTTGCTGTCAGTAATACATCATCGGCGGAACGCGTCGTTTGAACAGCTAATGCTGTAATTTGCGTCATCATCAGGTTAAAGCTTTTGCCTAGCTCACCGATCTCATCCTGACGATTGTTTATTTCCGAGCGAACGGTCAGGTTGCCGCTAGCACCCTCAGTCATCAGGTTGCGAAGCTTCACAAGCGGCTTAGCAATCGTCATAATGACGAGAATTCCGATTGCGATTGCGATCAGCGCAGCGACGAATACGGTGATCCAAGTCAAATTCTGAATCGCTTTAGCATCTTTTACAAGCTCCTTGACCGGTAAAGTGCCGACAAGCTTCCAATCCATCCCTTTAAAGGTTTTGTAAGCTGCAAGCACTTCCACTCCATCCGTATTCGTCATTTTAACGGAGTCTTCTTTCGATTTGTCACCTTCTTTAGGAAGCGTGATGTTAGCCGCTTTGCCGATCATGGCTGGATCAGCATTCGTAATATAATTGCTGTTCGTGTCTAAAATCGCAATCTGGCTGTCTTTGCCTAGGATGACATCGCTGTAGCGGTCCGAAATGGATTCTGCCGGTATTTCCAACAGCAATACGTAAGAGGCTTCACTTGTTGTCGTATCCTTAATGAGACGGCTTAATCCGATAGTAGGAACGCCGCTTGAGCTAGCCAGCCCTTCCGGCTGAGGCGGAATCCAATTCGATTTACCCGCTTTTTCCACCGTTTCCATGAACCATGCGGTTTTCATTAATCTTTCTGCGCTGCTGTTGTTTGCAGAACCAGCGGTTATCACATCCAGCTTCGGATTGATCGGCAAAAGCATCATCGAGACAATCGTGCTGTTGCCCATTAAATAATTTTGCATTTTGTCGCCTAAATTACGCGAAGCTTCAAATCTCGCATATTCTTCATCACTATCCGTCATTTTCCGAACAAGCTCATGAAAGCTCTTATCGATTAAGATTTGCAGTGATAAATCCTCATATGTCGTATAAATAACGTCCAAATTATTCGTTACTTGCTTGATCGTTTCAAAGCTTGCATCCGATACCTTATTCTCAATGATCGACTTCGACTTGGAATATGCCATTAGACCTACAGTCAAAACACAAGCAATAATGCTGCAAAAAATAATTAAAAATAGCGTCGTGCCAACCGATTTAATCGGATTTGACAATTTGGTCCCCTTTAAAGAACTTGAAGCCGATTTTGCTGCTTGAGAAATCGCCTTTATCCCTGATTGCGCTTTCAAAGCTCTATCAGATTTTGTCTGGTTTGAGCCAGATTGTCCTTCTTTGTTTTTTTTCTTCATGAACTTCTTCTCTTTTTGCTCTTCTTCGTTTTTCATTTGAAAAGACACCGCCTTAAGAATTGGGAGTATGAAAAAATAGTTCATTTGATGGTAGCCAATCTTGCCGGAATATGTATTTACAATATACTATTTTATATCGACAGCATCCTGTCATTTTATAATAATAAACTAAAAAAAAAAGAGTCTTATTTTAATGGTAAAATAAGACTCTCCGTTTTTTTCATTGTTCTTACTTTTTAACTATTTTCTTCCGCATCATATCCATTGTCTTAACCGGCTTTAGCGTGCGTATTCGAATATGCTGCAAGGGATGCCTGGCCGCTTCAAGCGCTGAACCATCGGCATCGGTAATTTCAGTTATCGTTTGCTTGAAGAAAGTGCCGCCTGGACCAACGAATTCAATTTCTTGGCCTAGCTTAAAATGATTGCGCTGCTGTACAGTAGCAAATCCCGTTTTCGCATCGTAATCAAGCACAACACCAGCAAAATCGTAAGGGGCCGCTTTTTCCTCCGGCTCATAGATATGGTCCTCTGCTCCTGGTGTATCAAGGAAAAACCCTGTATTAAGCGGTCGATTCGCTGCTTTGTTGATCTCTTCTACCCATTCCCGCTTCAGCTCAAAATGCTCCGGATCGGCAAAATAGGCATCTATCGCTTGTCGATACACATTAACGACTGTTGCAACATAATGAATGCTTTTCATTCTTCCTTCGATCTTGAAGCTGTCGACGCCAACCTCAATGAGCTCGGGCAAATATTCGATCATGCATAAATCCTTTGAACCCATCGAAAACTTATCTTCATCCTCGGAATACATCGGCATATCATCAACAAACAAATCATACTTCCAGCGGCAAGATTGGCAGCAGCCTCCGCGATTAGAGTCCCGATCTGTAAAATGGTTCGAAAGCACGCACCGTCCTGAAAATGATGAGCACATCGCCCCGTGGATGAAAGCTTCGATTTCAATATCAACATGCTTCTTGATTTCAGCGATATCTTTAAAGCTTGTCTCACGGGCAAGCACGACACGCGGCAAGCCTTCATCCTTCCAAAATTGCACAGCCTGCCAATTAAGGGTCGATTGCTGCGTGCTTAAATGAACCTCAAGCTTAGGTGCTACGCGCTGCGCCGTTTCTATGATAGCAGGATCAGCAGCAATGATAGCCGATATGCCTGCTTCCTCTAGTGCCCGCAAATAGTCCTCTAGACCTTCAACATCCTCATTATGCGCATAAATATTGGTAGCGACAAATACCTTTGCGCCATAGCGATTCGCGAACTCTACGCCTTCTTTCATTTCTTCGAAGCTAAAGTTATCCGCATTGGAACGCAAGCCGTACTTTTGCCCGCCGATGTATACCGCGTCAGCCCCATAGTGGATGGCGAATTTCAGCTTCTCCAAATTGCCCGCTGGAGCGAGTAGCTCCGGCTTATCCAGCCGATTCCGCTTTCCTTGGTAACGCGGTGTCGTCTTCTCGATTGTCGTCATTTATGTGCACCTCCTAAAGTTTTGCGTAAGCAAAACTCTCTTCGTAAGCATTATCTTAGTTTTGCGTAAGCAAAACTCTCTTCGTAAGCATTATCTTAGTATTGCGAAAG
Source organism: Paenibacillus sp. PL91 (assembly GCF_012935325.2). Lineage (GTDB taxonomy): Bacteria > Bacillota > Bacilli > Paenibacillales > Paenibacillaceae > Pristimantibacillus. The sequence continues at coordinate 119,474 of NZ_JABBYG020000010.1, read as the reverse complement.
CAACTCTCTTCGTAAGCGCTAAAATATCTATTAATACACTTGCTCTTTGTAAAAAAAGCCATAGCTCAGCTCGCGATTCGGGTCCTGAACCTGTTTAATCGCATCCAACCATTCTTCTTGAAACACATATCCTGCCGGATCAGCCATATAAGCATCAATCGCCTGCCGATATGCTCGCACGACAATTTCATTGTACTCGGTTGACTTCATTAAGCCTTCTATTTTCAAGCTGCTCACTCCAGCCTCCAGCAGCTCATGCAGATTCTCAACCATGCAAATATCGTCAGAGCTCATAATGTGAGTCCCGTTAGCATCTTCATAGATCGGATACCGTTCATCCTGCCGTTCTGCTTCCATCACGTACAGACCGCGATCCTTATCCTTCACGGGCAGCCGATCCGCTTCCGACTGATGATCCATATAGCTGCCCACTAATGAGCGCTTCGAATGATAAATGTTCGTCATGCCATGCACCTGAACCTGTACTTCGAGCTCTGTGCTTGAAGCCGTCTCGATGACCTGCTCCATGTTCAGCTCCCGTGCCAGCACATACCTTGTAGCGCCTCTGCGGCCCCAATAATTTGCTGTAACATAGTTGGTTGAGGTCATCTCCGCATTCCAGTGCAAAGCCATTCCCGGAGCATGGATTCGTGCCGCCATTAGAACGGCGGGATCACCGAACACAATGGCATCAACCCCTGCTTCGGCAAGCGAGGATACATACGAATCTAAAGTATCCGCCGCTTCATTGTCGATCAGGTTATTAAGAGCCGCATAAATCCGAACGCCCTGCGGCTTCGCGATCTTTACCGCTTGAGCAAGCATTTCTGTATGGAACTCACCTGCCAAACGCATACCGTAACGTGCTTCGCCGATGACAAAAGCATCCGCACCTGCTGCAATGAGCCTCTCAAGCTCCTCTAATGATGCGGCGGTAGCTAACAATTCCGGCTTGTACGTCATGCTATAAACCTCCTCAAAAACTGTAACTTGCTGTCCTGCCTATATTGTCCTACCCAGCCGTTTGATTGCTCTTCTCGATGTTCCTCAAATGCTCCTTGTAGGTTTTTGCGAACAAATGAGTCTGGCTGCCGTCTTTTTTCGTCACATAAAAGAAATATTCGGTCTCCTCCGGGTATAACGCCGCCTGAATCGAATCAAGGCTTGGACTCGCGATAGGTCCCGGCGGCAGCCCTTCCACTTTGTACGTATTATAAGGGCTCTCTACGAGCAAATCCTTCTCATACAGCCTTTCCTTCGGCTTATCAAGTGAGTATTGTACGGTCGCGTCAATTTGGAGCTTCATGCCATCAGCGATACGATTATAGATGACGCCAGCAACAAGTGCTCTTTCCTCATCGACAACTACCTCGCGTTCTACTAGCGATGCAATTGTCAAAAGCTCATGGAATGACATTTTTTTCTCTTCCAGCACATCCATCCAACCTTCAGGAAGCTCGCCCAGCTTCCGGTCAAGCTCAGATACCATCCGCTTGATAATGTCCTCTTCCTTGCTTTCCTTCTTCATTTCATACGTCTCTGGGAAAAGATATCCTTCTAGACGCTTGTGCAGTTTTTCGGATTCTGGGATAGAGCGTACAGCCTCGGCATCTCCCCATGCTTTTTGCGAGGCGATGAGCCCCATAAACTTATCCTTATCAATCAGCTTCTCCGCCGCAAGCTTATCTGCAATTTGCAGCACGGTAAAGCCTTCAGGTATCGTGAAGCGAATCGTTTCAGCAGCTACCGTTTCACCGGCATTCAGCTTCGCGATGATCGCATCGTTGTCCATTCCCGGGCTAAGCTCATATACACCCGCTTGAAAGCGAGCTCCTTGGTCATTCAACTTCAAATAATATTTAAATATAAATGAGTTCTTGATGATTCCTTGATGTTCAAGCAAATCTGCAACCTCGTTCGCCGACGTTCCTTTCGGAATTTCCAGCTTCTGCACATCGCCAGCCTTCGTAGGTTGCAAGCTGTTCCATACGTAAAAAGCTGCGCTGCCGGCACCAATAATGATAATGCCAAGCAAGCTTAAAATAACCCATAACGTTATGCGGCTGCGCTTCGGACCGGATGATTGCTGGTCGCGATGCTGTGATGAGTTGTCCAACCTTGAACCCCCTCTTTATCATTATAAATTTTCCTTCATAGTGGTGCGCAGGCAAAAACGGCTGAGACCATATGCTGGCGGCTCAGCTTGCCTAACCATAAAAATGATGCATCACGCTGTTATTTTACAATTAACCCTAAACATGGAACAAAAGAGCGGTTATAAGCCGCTCTCTTGCTTCATGCCTATATGCTTCCTGCTACTTAAGGACGCTCGTCAGTCGCAAACAACAAATCGTCATAGGCTTCTGAAGCCGCTTCCCATTCTTCATCATCCTCGATGTTTTCCAGCTGCGGTTCACCGTCAACTTGGATAACGCGGAAAAGCTCTACATCTTCTTCGCCGCGCATCGGGTCCGATTGAAGGGCTGCATAAATTCGATCTCCAAGCTGAAATTCAGCTTTGATATCGTATACTTCTACGCTGCCGTCATCTGCTTCCAATTCTATTTCATTGCCAAAAGCAGTTCTCAAGCTATTGAGCTTCTTTGGCGCTTCCTGCTCTGTGCCAGACATTAGTTCTCTTCCTCCATCTCGCCAAGGAGAGTATTAAACGTTTCCTCGACCATGTTCCATTCTTCTTCATCTTCGATGGTATAAAGCTTCAGGTCATCGCCTTCTTCTTCATAACGGAAAGCGTATACTTCATCTTCCTCGTCATTTTCACCTGCAAGCGGCACAACCATCATATATTTCTGATCGGAACCATCAACCTCAAACTTCATGATGACTTCGAATTCCTCTTCATTGCCTTCTTCATCCGGAATATAAATAATTTCCGGCTCTTCGAATTCCAGATCTTCTTTTGTCATGTTTACCCTCACCTTTTCGCTTTAGAATCGAGATAATTTTGCAAAATGAGCGTTGCCGCCATTTTGTCTATTACAAGCTTTCGCTTCTTCCGGCTGACGTCCGCTTCAATAAGCGTTCGTTCGGCAGCTACCGTAGTCAGCCTTTCATCCCAAAGGTGAACAGGTATGTTTAGTTTCTGCTTAATCTGTTCTGCGAATTCCATACAAATTTCGCCACGTGGACCGATGGTACCGTTCATATTTTTGGGCAGACCGACAACGATCTCACTAACCTCATGCTCCTTAACCAGGTCGGCAATGCGGTCAAATTCGCTTCCATCGCGTCTGCGTTCTATGACTCCGGTCCCTTGAGCGGTCCAACGAAAGGCGTCGCTGACTGCAACTCCAATGTTGCGGTCACCGTAATCCAGTCCCATCAATCTCATGTCTTGTCCGGCTCCTGCCTAATTTGTTATTGTTTCTTATGGTTTAGATAAAACCGGACAAGCTCTTCAATTAATTCGTCTCGTTCCTTCTTGCGAATTAAACTTCTGGCGTTGTTATGCCGCGGAATATACGCGGGATCTCCGGACAGCAAGTACCCAACGATCTGGTTAATCGGATTATACTCTTTCTCTAGAAGCGCTTCATGCACCGATAGCAGAATGTCTTGAGAAGATTCAACCCCCTCCGCCTTCACGTTAAATTTCATTGTATTGTCCATGGAACTCATCGCCAGCACCTCGCTTTCCAAACCGCTTTCTTATCGGATATACATTTATATCATATCACATTTGATTGATTAAGAACTAGTTCTTCCGCAAGTTTCAATGCTTCATCGAGCTTAGATGTATCTTTTCCGCCCGCTTGCGCCATATCTGGGCGCCCGCCTCCGCTGCCGCCACAGTGCACAGCAGCTTCTTTTACGATTTTCCCAGCATGGAAACCTTTCTTAACGAGGTCCGCCGAAACGGCTGCCGCCAGATTCACCTTGTCATCCGCAATAGCCCCCAGAACGATTACGCTGGATGGAAGCTTCACCTTCAGCTCATCAACGATGCCGCGTAGCGCATCCATGGAAGGAGCACTTACTTTCGCGCACAGCACGGTAATGCCATCAACTGTTTTCGCAGATTGCTCGAGCGAGCCCGCTTCGATGCGGCTCAGCTTCGCTTGCAGCGACTCATTGTCTCGCGAGAGCTCCTTAACTTGCCCAAACAACGCTTCGATCCGTTTTGGCACATCGTTTGTGTTCGATTTCAAAAGTGAAGCCGATTGCTTAAGCAGCTCAAGCTGGCCTTCCAAATAGTTATACGCATGTTTTCCAGTAACGGCTTCAATTCTTCGCACGCCTGAACCGATTCCGCTCTCGCTAAGCAGCTTGAATAGTCCAATTTGCGAGGTATTGCCTACGTGACAGCCGCCGCAAAGCTCTAAGCTGTAGCTGCCAACCTGTACGACGCGTACAACATCGCCGTACTTCTCGCCAAACAATGCCATAGCGCCCATTTCTTTCGCTTCATTCAACGATTTCAAATCGATTGATACAGCTGTACCAAGCCATATCTGCTCGTTGACGCGGCGCTCGATTTCCACCAGCTCCTCGGCTGTAATGCTGCCAAAATGCGAGAAGTCGAAACGCAGCCGCTCTGCCTCTACCAAGGAACCTGCTTGATTGACGTGATCGCCAAGCACCTCTTTGAGCGCCTTATGAAGCAAATGCGTCGCGGTATGGTTTTTGATTACATCATCACGCACTGCGCTTGTAACGGTCGCTTTTGCGGTTTCGCCAGTACGTACGGTGCCTGACGTCACGATGGCATGATGTACGTTTTGGCCATGAGGCGCCTTCGTCACATCCTCGACCTGCAGCGTAAAGCCATTGCCTGTAATCGTTCCTTTATCTCCGATCTGTCCGCCGCTCTCCGCATAGAAAGGCGTGCGATCAAGAATGACGACTACTTTGCTGCCTTGGGATGCTGCATCCACAAGCAAATCGTCTTGTACGATTGCAAGGATTTGGGACTCAGTTACCAGTACATTATAGCCAACAAAATCGCTTTTAACCGTAAAATCGCCAAGCGGGCCGCCTTGCACCTTCATGCTGCCTGTATCTTGACGGGCTGCGCGAGCTCGCTCGCGCTGTGCTTCCATCGCTGCGTCGAAGCCGGCGCGGTCAACCGTCATCCCGTTCTCCGATGCAAAGTCTTCCGTCAAATCAAACGGGAAGCCGTACGTATCATATAAGCGGAACGCATCGTCGCCATTGATTTCTTTGTTGCCTGCTTTTGTAGCAGCAGCTACGAGCTCGGACAGCATAGCCAAACCGTCAGACAGTGTCTCATGGAAACGCTCTTCCTCCGTGCGGATAACGCGCTCGATGAATTCACGCTTAGCCACTACCTCTGGATAGTACACGCCCATTACCTCTCCAACGACAGAAGTAAGCTCATGCAGGAACGGACGGTCGATGCCGATCGTTTTTCCATAACGAACTGCACGGCGAAGCAATCGGCGAATAATATATCCGCGGCCTTCGTTAGACGGCATGACGCCATCGCCTACTGCGAACGCAACAGTACGAATATGGTCAGCGATGACCTTAAGCGCAACGTCATGCTCTTCGCTCACTTTATAGCTTACCTTTGCAATCTGGCAGGTACGGTCGATGATCGGGCGGAACAAATCCGTATCGAAATTTGAATCGACATCCTGCAAAATCGAAGCAAAACGCTCCAGCCCTGCGCCTGTATCAATGTTCTTGATTGGAAGCGGCGTATAGCTGCCGTCCTTGTTATGGTTGAATTGCGAGAATACGACGTTCCAAACCTCTAGGAAACGCTCATTTTCTCCGCCTGGCCAACACTCTGGATCAGATAGATCGCCGTACTTGTCGCCGCGGTCATAAAAGATTTCGGTACAAGGTCCGCAAGGGCCCTCGCCGATATCCCAAAAGTTTTCCTCCAGCTTGTAAATACGCTCTGCAGGGAGGCCGATTTTTGTATTCCAGAAAGCAAAAGCTTCCTCGTCCTCCGGGTACACGGTTACCGACAAGCGGTCCGGATCAAAGCCGATCCATTGCGGCTCGGTCAAAAACTCCCACGCCCACGTAATCGCTTCTTCTTTGAAATAGTCCCCGATTGAGAAGTTGCCCAGCATTTCAAAAAAGGTGTGGTGACGGCGGGTTTTACCTACGTTCTCAATATCATTCGTGCGGATACATTTTTGCGAATTCGTAATCCGCGGGTTTTCTGGTATGACGCGACCGTCGAAATAAGCTTTCAGCGGCGCCATCCCTGCATTGATCCACAGCAAGGACGGATCGTTATGCGGTACAAGCGATGCGCTTGGTTCGATTTTATGGCCTTTGCTTTCAAAAAAAGCAAGCCATTTTGCCCGGATTTCACTAGCTTTCATTAGTAAGAGCCCCCTTTAAATGATAAAACACAAAAAACGCCCCTGTCATAGACAGGGACGAATAGATTCGCGGTACCACCCTGGTTATTGCTCTGCCGCAAGCAGCATAAGCAATCGCCTTCATTAGACATTAACGGGTCCAACCGGTGAAGTTCATTCACACTCCGAAAAGAGCTTTCGGCCACTCTTCGTCATAAAAGCTCTCTCAACCATCGCCATAAGCTTCCTCTGGAAGCAATAGCGAAGAAGCTTTCTCTCTGGCTAACGGGCATTGGCTTACTTCATTTCGTCAACGCTTTATCCTCATATAATTGACACGATTATTTTAAAATTATAGCCACACGCTTTCCGCCTGTCAAATAATCTTTCTTCGCACATAATACGCGAACATATGCTGAATGATCACCTTGCAGGCTGCGAATATGGGAACGGCTAAAATCATCCCGACAATACCTGCAATTTCGCCTCCGACGAGCAAAGCAAAAATAATCGACAAGGGATGCATATGGAGCGTACGGCCGACAACCTGCGGTGAAATGACATTCCCTTCGAGTATTTGGCACAGCGTATTGATGATCGCCACAAGTATAACCAATTTGAGCGATACGGTTGAGGCCATCAGCAGCGCGGGAGCTGCTCCAAAGAATGGTCCCAAATACGGAATGACATTCGTTATGGCAACGATACTCGCAAGCAGCAAGGCATACGGCATCCCAATCAGCATATAACCAAGATACGCAAGGACGCCTACAATAACACAAACCAAAAACTGACCCCGAATGTAGCTGCCAAGAGCGGTATCGATATCCTTCAGCAGCCTGACTGTGTTTTTGCGGTGCGCCTTCGGCACGTATGTAATGACCGTTCGTTCAAATACGTCGAAGTCCTTTAATATATAGAAAGCGAGAAACGGAATGATGAACGCAATGAACAGCGCATTAACCATCGATCCGATATTGTTCACAAAATTAAACAAGCTCTCCGACAGCTTCTTCTCGATGTTAACGAGCGACTTGTTGATCCCGCTGCGAATGCTTTCGGGCAAAAATGAAGTATTGTTTATGTCCGTAACGATATTTTGGGCACGCATCGACAGCTCCGGGACATGACGGTTCAACTCCTGTACCTGCTCGATGAACATCGGTATCAAATTAACAAGCAGCACGGTAATGACCGCACAGAAGACAGCATAGATCAGCAATACAGCGATCGTTCTTGGCACCTTTCGATCATGCAGCATAGTAACGATCGGGTTCAGCACATAGGAAATAATCATCGCGATAATGAATGGCGCAAAGACGGCCTTCAAAAAAATGTACACGTTCACGATTAGCGGCTTTATAAGCAGCAAGAGATAAATGGCGATCAAGCCTAAAATCAGATATATAAGCCATACAAACAGACGGCTCTTTGTGAAACGCTCCACCGTCCTCACCCCCGTGCATTCTTATTCCGGCTCTCCATAGGCTGGACAAGCGGAACTAATTCAGTATATGTACATGGGGTGGAAATCATCCTTGAACAGCAAAAAAAAGACGGCCGAAGACCGTCTCTTTATATTTTTATTTATTTATGACAAAGCACATCAGTTGACGTGAATTTGCGGTATTTCCTCTTCAAAGAACAAGTCATCGAGCGAGCTTAACGTGCCATCCTCTTCGACTTGGTAAACCGACATTTTGTCGCCGTTAACCGTCAGTTCAATGAAGCATCCCCAGCAATAGAACTGGTGGGAACCAATCTTTCCGATATCTTTCGAATTACAATTCGGACATCTCATCATCTTTCATTTCTCCCTATCCTCTGAAATTGGAAGCTGCGACAGGCTCCAATTCCGCTTCACTGACAGCAGGAACAATAATCGCGTCTTCCCCGAGCAATACGCTATCCGGATCACTCGGCACCTTCAGCCATTTGCGCCCTTCCATCAGATCCGAAACAAAACCGTCCGTAAGCTCGTAGCCTACTATTTGTGTACCCTGATTTGGGTAAAAATAAACATCCGATACACGGCCAAGCTGCAAACCTTGAACAGTAACGACTGGCAAATCCTTTAATTTCACTAATCCTGTGTAAAATGAACGCAGCAATTGCTTCGACTTCATCCTCGTGATCGCAGCTTCACTTGAAATAATAACGGTGTCATCGCCACAGGATAATACGTGTGACCACTCCACTATTTTTACAGATGAAGCAAACCACTTGGCACAATCGAGGATTAGCCCCTTCAACTGCCAATGCTCATCGAACCAAGCATCCTTGACGGTGCCGACCAGCTTGCCGGAATGGATAACGATAACGGGAAGCCCAATAAGCTGTTGAAGTTTAATCACGCTTAGTCGGAGTCCTCCTAGTAGTTATTACGAATACGCCTCACGATTGTTCCAACTTTTAGTGCGGCATCTTCTAATTCCTCCAAAGTATTCCCCAAACCGAAGCTAAATCTTACAGCGGATTGAATTTGTTCCTGCGGCAAATCCATAGCCCGAAGAACATGCGATCGTTCAAGCGCGCCGGACGTACAAGCTGAACCGCTTGCTGCAGCGATACCCTCCATATCCAGATTCATCAGCATCGTTTCTGTATCGACACCGATAAAGCTGATATTGACGATATGCGGCAAATAATGATGCTCGCTGCCATTAATGATGATTGGTACTTCTACATGCGTTTGCAGCAGTTCTATCCATCTCTTACGAAGCTTGTCCATAAAAGGTTGCTTATTTTCCCGCTCGTTCACACAAATGTCAATTGCAGCCGCAAAACCAGCGATTCCAGCGATATTTTCAGTGCCCGCACGGCGTTTTCTCTCTTGAGATCCGCCATGCTGAATCGATTCGATCAGCGTCCCATTTGCGACGTAAAGCGCTCCGACCCCTTGCGGGCCATTGATCTTATGTGCAGAGAAGCTCATCAAATCGACAGGAAGCTCATGTAGACGGAATTTCATCGAGCTCAACGTTTGAACGGCATCAACATGAAAAATCGCGCCGCTCGCCTTCGCGATTTGCCCGATTTCTTCGATAGGCTGCAGGGTGCCCACCTCGTTATTTCCATGCATAATGCTGATGAGTCCCGTTTCGGGCGTAATTGCAGCTTGAACGAGCTCTGGCGATGTACGTCCATCCCGTTCTAAAGGCAGTACCGTTAGAGAGTAGCCTTCTTCTTTGGCAAGCCATTCGCATGTTTGAAGGACGGCGTGATGCTCGCCCGCTGATGTTATAATATGTGATCTGCCCCGCTTGCGCTGCGCTCTAGCAGCGCCGATCAAAGCAGCATTGTCGCTTTCGGTTCCACCGGAAGTAAACAATAGCTCCGCCGGCTTACAGCCTAAGGCTGCTGAAACGGAGTCGCGCGCACGGTTAAGCTGGTGCTTTGCGGCTCGTCCGAGAGCATGCATGCTGGATGAATTGCCTCCAGGTCCCTGCATAAGCTCAAGCATGGCGCTTGCGACGCTCGGATGCATAGGCGTTGTGGCGGCATGGTCAAAATAATGTATTTTCATAGGTCATCTTCCTTTAAATAGTGAACAAGTATGTGTTTTCATGTATTCGAGTATAGCACAACCGCTATTGACACGCATCAATGCCCGCGTACCATCACCCAAACTCTTTTTTACAAAAGCCTCTATTTAGCAAGATAATTACGATCGCTTAACTATGCCTTATGATGTGACTGGAGAAGAAGGGATGTAAGTAACGAAGCAAATGCATCCTCAGGGGGATGCGTTGAAGGGTCCATTTCAGTGGGCGAATGATAGTAAATAAAACGGAGTACTATAAATACATAGCTTTTGCGCAAGTGATATAGAAAGGGCGATAGGTCCGCCCTTTCTCCGCATCCTTTTAGATATAGAACATGTAGCTGTCAGGCTTGCCTTCATCTTCAAAGTTGATCAGATCAGCAAGCGTCGTCGAATCAAGCACCTCTGCAATGCTGTCGCGAATGCGCAGCCATAATTGGCGTTTAGCCGGATCATCCTCTTCGGTAAAGTCTACAGGCGAGATCGGCCCTTCAAGAATACGGATGATATCCCCTGAAGTAATCGTCTCTGGATCTTTGGATAAAATATAGCCGCCATATGCGCCTCGTATGCTTTTCACAAGTCCTGCATTACGCAAAGGTGCTACTAGCTGCTCCAAATAGTGCTCGGAAAGCTGATTTCTCTCTGCAATGCTCTTGAGCGAAGTCGGGCCTTCACCAAATTTAGCCGCTAGCTCCATCATAATGGTTAAGCCATAACGGCCTTTCGTCGATATTTTCAAAGTGGCACCTCTTTTATTTGTTTTATGGTCTGTTAGGAGTGTGTCTGATCAATATGCTCTTAAATCACTGTATTCCCAGTTCCCTTATATGTTAACATATCAAACGAGCATCGTGTGCAAAAAGGTTGTCATCTTCATGAAAAAGTTTTCAGCCTATGTTACAATAGAATATGTTTGATTCAAGCAAGGTGGTGTTTACGATGGAAAAACCAAAAGCTTCGACAAGAGTGGTCGTCGGCATGTCAGGCGGCGTCGATTCCTCCGTCACTGCGCTGCTGCTAAAGCAGCAAGGCTATGACGTTGTCGGCATCTTTATGAAAAACTGGGACGATACCGATGAATTCGGTCATTGCACGGCGGAAGAAGATTCGGAAGACGTTCGCCGCGTATGTGAACAAATCGGCATACCCTACTATACCGTTAATTTTGAACGGCAATATTTTGATAAAGTATTCACTTATTTCTTGGATGAATACAAGCGCGGCCGCACGCCAAACCCAGACGTCATGTGCAATCGTGAAATCAAGTTTGGCGACTTCCTGCAGCGTGCCATGGAGCTTGGCGCCGATTATTTGGCAACAGGCCATTATGCGCAAGTGGAACGTACGGAAGAAGGCGTTACGAAGCTGCTTCGCGGGGTGGATTCGAACAAGGATCAAACCTATTTCCTAAGCGCCCTTAATCAGAAGCAGCTGGCAAAAGCGATGTTCCCGATCGGTCATATACCAAAGCCCGAGGTACGGCGTATTGCCGAGGAGGCCGGTCTATATACCGCTAAGAAGAAAGACAGCACCGGCGTTTGCTTTATCGGGGAGCGCAATTTCAAGACGTTCCTCAGCGGCTATTTGCCAGCGCGAGCAGGCGACATGATCGATATCCAAAGCGGCGAGAAGAAGGGCCGTCACGATGGCCTTATGTATTACACGCTCGGACAGCGCCAAGGGCTCGGCATCGGCGGCTCAGGCAACGGCGAGCCGTGGTTCGTAGCCGACAAGGATCTGGAGAACAACATTCTGTACGTTGTACAGGGCGAGCAGCATCCAAGCCTCTACTCCGAGAGCCTGACGGCGAGCGGCATGAACTGGATTGTTCCGGTAACCGAAGCTGGAACGATCCGCTGCACAGCCAAATTCCGTTACCGCCAGCCCGATCAAGGCGTCAGCGTAACGTACAATTTGGATGGTACGGCACATATCGTATTCGATAAGCCTCAGAAGGCGATCACGCCTGGTCAAGCGGTCGTGCTCTATGACGGTCAGGTTTGTCTTGGCGGCGGTACGATTGAAACCGTTCAAAAGATTGACGCAGCTTCAGCACTAGCTAAGCAAGCATAACAAGTTTTTTCACAAAACAGAGCTGCTCAAACGCAACGTTACGATGCGTTTGGGCAGCCCTTTTTTTTCAAAACCTTTAACCGAAATGCTGATCGTGCTGCCCTCTCACTCGTTCACCGAGCTTTCGAATGGTAAGCCGTGAAATACGCAGATGATCCGTCTCTTCGATGATGAACTCGAATTGCTCCGCATACGTCACACGTTGGTTATTGACCGGTGGAATTTCAATCTTCGAATAGATCCAGCCGCCGATCGTGTCGTAATCATCCGTTTCGATTTCAAGGCCGAAGAAGCTGTTCACCTCCTCGATAAGCATGAGTCCGCTGACCGAGTAAGTGCCGTCTTCTTTTTTTTCAAGATGCTCGCGTTCCTCGTCAAATTCGTCTTGAATTTCGCCAACGATTTCCTCCATAATATCCTCTAATGTTACCAAGCCTGAGGTGCCGCCATACTCGTCGATCAATATCGCGATTTGAGACTTCCGCTTTTGCATCAGCTTCAGCAGCGTGCTAATTTGCATCGACTCGGGCACAGTCGTAATCGGCCTCGTAATTTGTCTTATATCATGCAGGCTATGCGTCGTATCCTTGAGCAGATCCTTGATATGAACGAAGCCAATAATATTATCCTTGTCATTCTCGCATACCGGGTACCGCGTCAGCATTTGCTCCAGTGCGAGCCTCTTGTTCTCTTCAAGCGAATGGCTCGTATTCAGGCAAACCATTTCCGTGCGGGGAATCATAATTTCGCGTGCATTCGTTTCGGTAAACTCGAAAATATTATCTACGAGCGTAAGCTCCGTATTGTCAATGAGCCCATTCTTGTGGCTTTCCTTCATCAAAATGCGAATTTCATCCTCGGTATGTGCAGCGTCCTTCTCGGTCGCCGGTTCGATGCCCATTCGCTTCAGAAGCTGATTGGCCATGCCGTTAAGCACCCAAATGAACGGATACATAATCTTGTAGAAATAGATGAGCGGAGTCGCCGTTAACAGCGTAACCCTTTCTGCTTTGCGGATAGCTACCGTCTTAGGCGCCAACTCCCCTAATACGATATGAAGCACCGTGATGAAGGAAAAAGCGAGGAAAAAGGAGAATGTATGAATAAATACCTCGTTGCGTATGCCGATATAGCCAAAAAAAGGCTCGATTAGTTTGGCCACGGCTGGCTCGCCAATCCACCCAAGCCCGAGCGAAGCAAATGTAATGCCAAGCTGACAAGCGGACAAATAAGCATCCAAATTGCCTGTCAAATGCGTGGCATGCTTGGCACGCGAATGCCCTTCGGAAGCGAGCGTATCAATTCGGCTCCCTCGCACCTTCACCATTGCAAACTCGGCCGCCACGAAAAAACCGTTCAAAAAAACCAAAAATAAAATAAGCGCCAGGGATAAACTAACCGGTAATGGGTCCATTCAACGATATCCTGTCCTTCGCACAAGGGGCAAATGCTATGCGATGACAGGTACACCTCCCTTTGGAACAAAGATACGGCGATCTTTGTGTAATGTAAGAGCTCTCCAAGTTGCCAAGCCGCCGCGTCAAACGGGAACACCGCAAGGGTAAGCCGTTCTCAAGACTGTAATTATATGTATTCGCCATAGGCTAGCCTTTATACGCGGATTTCCCGACTCAGCTCGTGTTATTTAAACATTCGGCGTAGCAGACTTCAACAAATGTTCATAAAGCCGCTACGAAATGCTCATTTAATGGCAAGCTAACGATTCGCCGTATCTGTTATAATGCAAACAGCTTGAGAAACAGATTAGATAATAAATATGTAGGAGGATTACAAATGAAACGGATTTTGCTTATATGCCTGGCAGCCCTATGGCTAGTTCCCGGCGTCGCTCTTGCCCATTCCAAACTAGAAACTGCGGTGCCTGCAAAGGATGCGACGGTCAACGTCTCGCCCGAGCTTATAGAGCTTACCTTCAACACCAAAATTGAGAAGCTAAGCAATTTTAAAATATTGAATGCCGCAGGCGAGGAAATGGAGAAAGATAAAGTCGAAGTCAGCGGAATGTCGATGAGCGGAGCTTTGCCAGCCGAGCTTCCAAATGGCATCTACACCGTAAAATGGACCATCATCGGAGCAGACGGCCACTCTGTGGAAGGCGATTATGCTTTTACGGTCGAAGCTCCAGTTGTGACGGAAGAGCCAACAGCTGAACCGGAAGCAACGGCCGAAGCACCGACTCCCTCTCCTGAGGCAAGTGCAGATGCTGACAATGCTGTGAATCCAAGCGAATCGACAACCGATAAGGAAGGTACAAACTACACGCCCGCTTTCATTATCGGAGCGATCATCGTAGTTGCTGCACTCGTCTTGTTCATGCGGAGGCGCAAATAATGATTTATATCAGCGAAGGCCTTCTTTACATTTGCTTCGCTATTCTGACAGGAACCCTGCTGCTGCGGCTAGTGCCGGAGGACAGAAGGCCCTCCATTCAGGTACCGAACGGCTTGCTTCTCGCATGCGCGATAGCGATTCCGATTTTGTCTTATGTTCCAATTCATAAGCTCGCTCTCGTTTTCGCCAAAGACTTTGATATGACATATGGCTCGATTCTCAAAAGCATTTTGCTCGATATCAATACCGGGAAGGCATGGGTTTGGACTGCGATCGGTTCTGTTGGACTTGCGTTTCTGCTGGGACTCAAGGCGTTCCGGGGCGACAAGCATATGCCTAAGGTTGCTTTGTTTGTCACGTTTTTGCTAATTGTATGGTTAGGGTATGCTGGCCACGCGTCTTCGCTTTATGGGTTTAGAGGATTAGTTACCCATTCCGCCCACTTCCTTGCCGTAAGCGTATGGATCGGCATCTTATTCGTCATAAGCTGGTTTTCCACGGATAATGCGAATTGGCATGCGTTTCTGCGCTGGTTTTCTCCGGTTGCAATAATCAGTGTACTGGTAACGCTTCTAGCGGGCATCGTGCTCATGTCATTCACGACTCCCGAGTATGTGAACGCCTGGATGCTGCCCTACGGGCAAATGCTTCTTATCAAGCATTTATTGATCGTGCCGTTACTGCTCTTTGCTTACACGAACGGCTTCGGATACAAAAAAATAGCTAACCGCGAAGATGGCTTCAACCCAAGAAGATGGCTAAAAGCGGAAAGCATCATCGCACTGCTCGTACTCGCGGCAACGGGTGTCCTAGGACAGCAAACGCCGCCGCACAAGGTGAAAGAGACGCTGCAAACCGTCTCCCCGTCACCGTTATTCACATCGATCTACAAAGGCAGCTTCAGCCCGGACATTGCTTTGAAGTTTACGCTGCATTTTGAGAGCATTCTCATGCTTGCAGCAGCTTTGGTGATGGCTGGCGGTTTGGTCTGGATGTATCGCTCGAATAAGCTTATCCCTGCTTTCTTGATGGGTATTTTGACTGCCGTATTCGGCTATTTCGGACTTATGTTCTCGATTGCTTAAATCGCATATGGCATGTAAAAAGGGACAATTCCTAAATATTAGGAATGTCCCTTTTTTGTAGCTGGATTTTGCTGAACCATGCTCAATTAGCTCATACACATGAATATAGCATTAACAGGAAATGTTCCCGTTAAATAGCTGGAAAATTAGCTCAAATCGTGTTTATCAGGATTTTCTCATGTAAATCCGTGCGTATGCAATAAAAGGAGTGCTTTCTTCGAATGTAGTGGGCGTGTTTCCAGTTATTTCTGCCTAAAGCCCATTATGCATTAAATTTAGATGGAGTATTTCCCGTTATTTTTTAATCTATATGGCTCATACACGAATAAGACTTCCCATTGATTGTCAAATAAAAGCCTTAACCCGGTCATTTGCCTTTGCGCTTTTGCTGGTTTTGCTTGATTTTATCTTCCATCCCTTGCTCCGTTGCCTTGTAAAAGGTCATTCCGCCCAGCCTTTCAGGCAAATACTGCTGAGCTACATAATGGTTCGGATAGTCATGCGGATATTTGTAGCCCTCATGCCCTAGCTGCTGCGCTCCCTTATAATGCGTATCCCGCAAATGAAGCGGCACCTCTGCGCCTCCTGCCCGCTCAATAGCCGCCTCCGCATTGCCGATCGCAATTGCCGTTGCGTTTGATTTAGGGCTCTCTACCGCAAATAGAATCGCCTGCGAGATGTTGTACTTCGCTTCTGGCCAGCCAATCTTATGATAAGCATCCATTGCGGTAACCGCTTGAATCATCGCCTGCGGATTAGCGAGCCCAATATCCTCGCTGCAAGCGACGATCAGCCTGCGGATAAAGGTCATCGGGTCCATGCCCAGCTTCTCTACCGCGTACAGAAACCAGAACAGCGCCGCATCGCTTGAGCCGCGCACGCTCTTGTGGAAGGCTGAAAGCACATCATATTGCGTCGACAGGTCGGCGCGTATCGACGGCTTGCGGATCGATTCCTGCGCTACCTCAAGCGTCAAGTGAACCGAGCCATCCTGCTCCGATGGCGTCGTGACCGCAGCCAGCTCAAGCGCGTTGAGCGCGCGGCGAATATCTCCGCCTGCCATAGCGGCAATATGATGGAGAGCGTCTTCATCCGCTCGCAGATCCATAAAGCCGAGTCCCCGCTCCCGATCGGAAAGCGCTCTTCGCATCGCTTCATAGGCATGCGCCTCAACTAGCGGCTCCAATTGAAATAAGGTCGATCGGGAAAGCAAGGCGCCATTTACATGATGAAACGGATTTTCCGTTGTCGCCCCAATAAAGATAATAGTGCCCTGCTCGACTGCAGGCAGCAAAGCATCCTGCCTTGCGGTATTGAAGCGATGCACCTCATCCAAAAAAAGAATCGTCTTCTTGCCGTACATCGCTTTATTCGTGCGTGCCTGATCAATGACCTCGCGGACATCTTTGACCGAAGCGTCTACGGCATTCAGCTTCACGAACTCCCCTGCCGTCCGCAGTGATATAATATGAGCCAGTGTCGTTTTGCCGCAGCCGGGAGGGCCATATAACAAAATAGACGACACCTGGTCGCCTTCAATGGCTCTGCGCAGCAGCTTGCCTGCCCCTACGATATGCTCTTGTCCAATATATTCGTCCAGCGTCTGAGGCCGCATGCGATCTGCTAGCAGCCTTGCACGCGGCCTTTCAGCCTCCTGCTGATAAGAAAATAAATCCATTTTCGCTTCCCAACCTTCTGCCATCTGTTACATCGATCATAGCATACAAGCACATTTGTTCGCCAGATACGTGCTTTGGAGCTGCTTCATAGAATGCGCAAAACAGCCGTACCGCAGAAAAAGCGATTAAGCTTTTACTGCAGCACGGCTGCATATGTTCCTTATTTGTCGAATGGAGATTTAAGGCCTCTCGCTAGCTTATCGACTGTCGCAGCTACCCGATTCGCACGCGTTTCCTCGCGCTTCGCATCGGTGATCCACTTCACAAAGTCTCGCCTCTTCGCTGCCGTCAAACCGCCAGTGAAAAATTGCTCCGCCGCTTTCGTTGCTTGCAAAGCAGCGGCAAGATCCTCCGGCACAGGCAGCTCTTCACCTTGGGAGGCGGTCGTGCGCTGACCAGCCGCAGCAGCCAAGGCTGCGGAGGATGTCCGGCGGCTTGTACCGCTCTTCGCAGCTCCAGCCGGACGGTAACGCATCGAGGACCAAGTATCGTCCATCGATATCATGGCGACACCTTCCACATTTAGCGTGAGCATCAGCTTCCAGCCTGTATCGCGATTAATGTCCGTCTTTATTTTGGACGTGCCCTTCGGATACGTAATCCATAACAATTCATCCGGCTTAACCGCCCGGATCGCTTCAGGCGCATGCTCTGCAAGCTCGGCCAAACTTACGACGAACAGAAGGACAAAATCATACTGGATATCCGACTCGGCAACCGCAGCATCTGCATTCAATCCTAGCTCGGCCAAGTAATGATCGGAAGGCGACTTAAGCACAAGGGCCTTCATCTCCGGCGTTAATCTCAGTTTTTTGGCAAGCGCTTCATTCATAGCTCAATGCCGCCTGCAATAAGCAAATCATTTACGACGACGCTGACCATGATTAGGCCCGCAACCGGCGGAACGAAAGCATTGCTAGCCGGAGGCTGCTTTGCCTTACGAATCTCTGGTGCATTCTCAGGAACGATCTTCTTCGTGACATCCTCACGCGGCTTCATCGGAGTCTCGGTCGAGAATACGACCTTGACCCCACGCTTGATGCCTTCCTTGCGAAGCTTTGTGCGTATCACACGCGCCAACGGGTCGGTGTGCGTCTTCGATATGTCGACAACCTGAAACTTTGTCGGGTCCATTTTATTCGCTGCGCCCATGCTCGAAATGATTGGAATTTTGCGCTCCAAGCATTGTTTGATCAAATGAATCTTATACGAAATCGTATCGGATGCATCAACGACATAGTCGAGCGGATATTCAAAAAACTGTTCAAACGTTTCCTCTGTATAGAACATCCGCAAGGCTACGACATCGCATTCGGGATTAATAAGCTTAATCCGGTCGCGCATAAGCTCTGCTTTTGGCTGACCAACGGTAGTCGTGAGCGCATGAATCTGACGATTGACGTTCGTAATATCGACAACGTCTTTATCTACGAGAATAATGCGGCCTACACCAGTACGGGCAAGCGCCTCAGCAGCTATGCCGCCAACGCCGCCGATGCCGAGCACGGCAACCGTGCTCCCCTTCATAAGCGCAAGCCCTTCCGGCCCAATAGCCAGCTCTGTACGTGAAAATTGGTGAAGCATCAGGCTGCCGCCTCCTTAGCAAAAATCGCTTATTTTTCGTTTGTATCCGTTGCTGGAGCTGCTGCAGCTGCTGCGGCAACTGGCTGCTTCGGTTTAAGCACCGTGCGGATATGAAGCTGCTCAAGCTGCGAAAGCTCGACCTCGGACGGCGCATCGCAAAGCAAATCGGTCGCACTTGCCGTTTTCGGGAATGCAATCGTTTCACGCAGGTTCGTACGGCCGGTAAGAAGCATTACCAGACGGTCAAAGCCGAAAGCAATACCGCCATGTGGAGGCGTTCCGTATTCGAATGCATCAAGCAGGAAGCCGAATTTCTCTTGCGCTTCATCCTTGTCGAAGCCAAGCGCTTTGAACATTTGCTCCTGCACTTCACGTTTGTAGATACGCATGGAGCCGCCGCCTACCTCGTAGCCGTTCAGTACAAGATCGTACGCTTGTGCGCGAATTTGTCCCGGGTCTGTATCGAAGAAATGCAGATCGTCTTCATTCGGACGCGTGAACGGGTGATGTTCGGCAACATAACGCTTCGCATCCTCATCCCAGCCTAGAAGTGGGAAATCTACCACCCATGCAAATTTAAATTTCGATTCGTCGATTAGGCCAAGATCTTTGCCCAGCTTCGAGCGAAGGTTGCCAAGAACGTCTGCAACTACTTTTTTCTTGTCCGCAGAGAAAGTCAGCAAATCGCCGTCTTCTACTTGCAGGCGCTCTGTAAGAGCCGCAATTTCTTCCGGTTTAAGGAATTTAACGATCGGGCCGCGCCATTCTCCGTCCTTCACCGTAATCCATGCAAGGCCTTTGCCGCCGTAACGGGCAGCGAATGGCTGCAGGTCGTCTAGCTCCTTGCGGCTCCAGCTCGCACAGCCTTTAGCGTTCAGCGCTTTTACAACGCCGCCGCCAGCTGCTATGCTCGCGAATACTTTTACATCGCTGCTTGATACGATATCTGTAATATCTTCAATTTCTAGGCCGAAACGCAGATCCGGTTTGTCGGAGCCGTACTTGTTCATGGCATCCGCATAAGTAATGCGTTGGAATGGAAGCTCAAGCTCTACGCCAACTGTTTCTTTCAGAAGCTTAGCTGTCAGCTCTTCCATCAAGGCAAGCAATTGATCCTGCGACAGGAAGGAAGTCTCGATGTCGACTTGCGTGAATTCCGGTTGACGGTCTGCACGAAGATCCTCATCGCGGAAGCAGCGTGCGATTTGATAGTAACGCTCGATACCGCCAACCATCAAGAGCTGCTTGAAAATTTGCGGCGATTGCGGCAAGGCAAAAAATTCGCCTTCGTGTACGCGGCTCGGCACCAGGTAATCACGTGCGCCTTCCGGCGTGCTTTTTGTAAGAATCGGAGTTTCCACGTCGATGAAGCCTTCTCCGTCTAGGAAGTCGCGGAATACTTTAGCTGCTTTCGAGCGCAGGAACAGTGTTTTTTGCATTTCCGGACGACGCAGGTCCAGGTAACGATATTTCAAACGAAGCGACTCATCTACTTCTACGCCGTCTTCAATTGGGAACGGAGGCGTTTTTGCAGCGTTCATGACTTCGATTTTTGTAACGCGTACTTCAATTTCGCCAGTTGCAAGGTTTGCGTTGTACGTTTCGGCATCGCGCTCCACGACTGTACCTTGAATCGCAAGAACGAATTCGTTGCGGGCACGGTCAGCGATCGCCAGCGCATCGCCGGAGAAATCCGGGTTGAAAACCGTTTGAACGATGCCCGAACGGTCGCGCAAATCGATAAATAGTACGCCGCCAAGGTCGCGACGACGCTGTACCCAGCCGTTTAGAATGACAGTTTGACCAACGTCAGCTTTCGTTAAGCGGCCGCAGTGATGTGTTTTTAACAACATAATAATCATGCTCCTCGTTTAGTTAGATTGTTATATGGTGAAGATTAACCGCTAATTTCATCGGCAAGCTTATCTAATGCTACGACTCGCTGCTCGCCTTTGGCCATATCCTTAAGTGAAATCTCTCCGCGCTCAAGCTCATCATCGCCGAGAATAGCTGTGTAACGCGCCTGAAGGCGATCTGCCGACTTCATCTGCGCCTTCATCTTACGACCAAGATAATCGCGTTCTGCGCGAATGCCGCGCTGTCTAAGCTGGTAAACGAGCTTCGTCACCTCGCGCTCCGCCGCTTCGCCAAGCGCCACGACATAAACATCAACTTGGTTGAAAGCTGGCAGCTCCGTTTCCTGGTGCTGCAGCAGCAATATCGTTCTTTCAAGGCCAAGCCCTAGACCGACTCCCGGCTGATCAGGTCCGCCAATGTCCGACACCAGACCGTTATACCGGCCGCCGCCGCCGACTGTATCGATTGTACCGATGCCCTCAGCCTTATATTCAAAGGCCGTATGGGTATAGTAGTCGAGTCCGCGAACGAGCCTGTGGTTGAGCTCATAAGGGATGCCCATATCGCTCAAATACATTTTAACTTTGTCAAAATGAATTTGGCATTCCTCGTCCAAGCTGTCCAAAATCGAAGGCGCGTCTGTAAAATGCTCCTGATCGACCTTGCAGTCAAGCACGCGAAGCGGATTGCGGTCCAAGCGCGATTGGCAATCCTTGCAAAGCAGCTCGCGCTTCGGCTCAAGAAAAGCAAGCAGCCGCTCGCGGAATACGGCGCGGACAGCTGGCGTGCCAACCGAATTGATCTCAACGCGTACGCCCTTGAGGCCTACCTCCGTGTAGAACGTATAACCTAGCGCGATAACCTCTGCATCGATAGCAGGATCAACAGAGCCGATTGCCTCTACGCCGAATTGGTGCAATTGGCGGTAGCGGCCTGCCTGCGGACGCTCATACCGGAACATCGGACCGATGTAATACAGCTTAGACACGTCCGGCTCGCCGTACAGCTTGTTTTCCACATACGACCTTACAACGCCTGCGGTCCCTTCTGGGCGCAGCGTTAAGCTGCGGTTGCCGCGGTCTGTGAAGGTGTACATCTCTTTCTCAACGATATCGGTCGTTTCACCTACACCGCGCTGAAATAGCTCCGTCGATTCAAAGATCGGCGTACGAATTTCGCGAAAGTTGTAACGCTGGCAAATCTCGCGCGCTTTCTGCTCCACATACTGCCATCTCTCTACTGCGCCAGGCAAAATATCCTGCGTGCCCGGCATTTTCTGAAATGCCATTGAATAACCCCTCCTGCCCGCTTTTAAATCCGTTTAAAGTTCGGAAAACACAAAAAACTCCCGTTCCTCATAGCTTGCGCCAAAAGGGACGAGAGTGAATCTCCCGTGGTACCACCCACATTTCGAGCCTGCATCAAATGCGTTCGGCTCGCTCCAAGACGGTTAACGTCCGTCATCCGCAGTCCAGCTACTGTGCGCCAGTCGCAGGCCATTGCCCGCTCCCTTCTGCCGTTCACTGTCTGTTCTCCGGGAAGTCTGTTCATTCTGCCGTTATAAGGATGCTTGCAGCCAAGTGGCATCCCTCTCTGAGTATAGCGCGTAGAATTACTTTGTCCCATCGTTGAATCGTTATGTTCAACCGCTAAACGTGCACATCCTGTTCGGATGATTTCAACCGTTCATGCTAGTTATACTGAAGATTAATTCTACCTCTGACAGCGATTAAAGTCAAGATCGATCTGTGCCTGCCTCGGCCCAATTGCAAAAGGGCAGAAAAAAACCTACAAAACACGTTTGTAGGTCCAAAAGTAAAATATATTTTTAAAAAGGGGGTCGAGTTCTAGTATAGGTTAATGATGTTAAAAAGAAGTTAGAGATTGATTACAGTAATATTACAATTTCGAAAGCGTTTTTACGGTAATTATAGAAAACCGCCCTTGCGGTTAGCTCGGACGGCTATCTATGACCATCTATAAAAGGCCTGAATTATCGCGGCGCGGCTGCTGTGGGAAGCCGGCCCATTCCTCTGCCGCTTCGATATCATCCTCTAGCTCGGCAAACACCTTGGCTTCTCTGCGGTCCGGATGGAGAAGACTCCGGGAGATGCGCTCCATGCCTTGCTCCTTGCGTGATTGATGCATATGTGGGATTCCTCCAATAGGGCATTCTGCTCGCGACGAGTTTAACTACTCTTTTCGCAAAGCTTCATGACTATTGTTTCCCATGATCAAATTCTTAAGCGCCGCTCTCCAAAATAATCGTGACAGGACCTGAGTTGACAAACTCAACGTCCATCATAGCACCGAAGCGGCCTGTCTCTACGACTAGGCCCATAGAACGAAGGTTTTCGTTGAACTTATCGTACAGCTGTTCCGCTTGCTTGGGCCTTGCTGCCGCCATAAAGTTTGGCCGCCTGCCTTTGCGGCAATCGCCATAAAGCGTAAACTGCGATACCGACAGCACCTGACCGCCGATATCGGTAACCGAATGGTTCATTTTGCCTGACTCGTCCTCGAAAATACGAAGATTAGCGACCTTATCCGCCATCCATTTGACGTCAGCTTCCGTATCCTCATGCGTTATTCCAACCAGCAGGACGAGTCCAAAATCAATTGCGCCTACTGCTTCGCCCTCAATAACGACCTTTGCCTGCTTGCTGCGCTGTAAAACCACCTTCACCGCTTAAACCTCCGATATTTGTTCCGCCCATCCACAGCAAGGGCCAAACGATTATTGCATAATACGTTGAACAGAATAAATTTCCTGAACCCGTTTTATTTTCTCCACGACGGCATTGAGATGCTCGATGTTGCGGATAAGCACCGTTATATGAATAAGCGCCATTTTATTTTTGACCGTCCGACCGGTTACGGCTGAAATGTTCGTCTTGCTCTCCGACACCGCCTGCAGCACTTCGTTCAGAAGCCCTCTGCGATCGCTGCCCGTAATTTCGATATCAACGCTGTAATTGGCCTCAATGGATTCTTCCCACTCGACCTCAATGACGCGGTCTCCCTCTTCGCCTTGATCACCGAACGGAATGTTCTGACAATCCATCCGATGGACGGAGACGCCTCGGCCGCGCGTAATGTAGCCGATAATCGAATCGCCTGGCACCGGGTTGCAGCAGCGAGCGAACCTGACAAGCAAATTGTCGATCCCTCTTACCGTTACGCCTTGGTTAGGCCTGGACTTCCGGTTTCCTGGGGACTTAATTTCTTTCACTTCACTCGTCAGCTCTAGCTGGCTTGCCAGCTCGGCCTCCTTGCGCATCTTCTCGGTAAGCTTTGTGCAAATTTGTGCTGCAGTAATACCGCCAAAGCCGATGGCGGACATCATATCTTCAATGTCGTTAAAAGCAAACTTCGCCGCAGCCTCCTGCAGCTTATCGTCCTGCAGCCACGCAGATGGCTCAAGGCCAAGACGCTTTAGCTCGCGCTCAAGCAGATCCTTGCCCTTCGCTACGTTCTCCTCGCGCCGCTCCTTCTTGAACCATTGCCTGATCTTGCTGCGGGCATGCGAGGATTGTGCAATTTTCACCCAATCCTGACTTGGTCCATACGAATGCTTCGACGTTAAAATCTCGACGATGTCCCCGGTCTTGAGCTTATGATCAAGCGGAACAATTCGTCCGTTCAGCTTCGCGCCAATCGTCCGGTTTCCGACTTCTGTGTGAATCCGGTATGCGAAATCAAGCGGTACGGAGCCGGCAGGCAGCTCGATCACTTCTCCGCTAGGCGTAAACACAAACACGAGATCGGCAAAAAAGTCCATTTTGAGCGATTCCATAAATTCAGACGCATCGCGCGCTTCATGCTGAAGCTCCAATATTTCGCGGAACCATGACATTTTGTCCTCAAAATTGCCTCCCGGTACAAGAGACCCCTCTTTATAGGCCCAATGGGCCGCAATTCCGTATTCCGATGTCCGGTGCATTTCCCAAGTACGGATCTGCACCTCAGTAGGCTCTCCATTTGGCCCTATAACCGTCGTATGCAGCGATTGATACATGTTCGCCTTCGGCATCGCGATATAGTCTTTAAAGCGGCCTGGCATCGGTTTCCAGAGAGTATGAATAATGCCGAGCGTCGCATAGCAATCCTTGATGTTATCGACGATAATGCGAATCGCAAGCAGATCATAAATTTCCGTAAATTGCTTGTTCCGGTCGGTCATTTTTTTGTAAATGCTGTATAAATGCTTCGGCCGTCCGGAAATATCGCCCTCGATGCCCATTTCATCAAGCTTCTCCGTTATGCGGGAGATAACATCATCAATAAATTGCTCGCGTTCCGCACGCTTCTTCTTCATCAGATTGGCAATGCGGTAATATTGCTGTGGATTCAAATAACGAAGCGCTATATCTTCCATTTCCCACTTGATCGCCGAAATACCAAGACGATGCGCAATGGGGCAAAATATTTCCAATGTCTCGTATGCGATACGCCGCTGCGCTTCCTCCGATTGGAACTTGAGCGTGCGCATGTTATGCAGGCGATCTGCTAATTTAATGAGAATGACGCGAATGTCCTGGGCCATCGCAACAAACATTTTACGGTAGTTTTCGTTCTGCTGCTCTTCCTTGGAACGAAATTGAATTTTTTCAAGCTTTGTCAGACCGTCTACCAGCATCGCACAGGTTTCGCCAAATTTCGCGCGCACCGTCTGCAAATCCACTGTCGTATCCTCAACGACATCATGAAGCAATGCCGCAATAATCGACAGCACGTCCATTTGCATATCAACAAGTATATCTGCAACCGCTACGGGGTGCAGAATATACGGCTCTCCCGATTTCCTCACTTGTCCGTGATGGGCTTGTTCCGCAAAGTCATAGGCTTCCTGGATGCGTATAAGGTCCTGCTCTTTCATATAGGCGGATGCCTTCTCGAGTAAATGCTCAATGCCCATGAAACGTCCCTTTCTGTTTACACTCCTGGCGGATCCCATTCATGCGTTTTCCGAGTTTTTATAATATTATGCCTGTTATAGCGGCACCACGTCAACTACTGGAGAGCTACTGTAATAAAATAAAACCGCCTGCCCTCGCGATAGAGGGGACAGGCGGCGTATTTAGAGACGGTTCCTACCGTTTCATTTATTAGTAAGTCATTAGGGAGAACACGTCGATTCCTTCAAGTTTCTCGCGCCCCGTAAGATACGAAAGCTCGATTAGGAATGCTGCACCAACCACTTCGCCGCCAAGCTGGCGAATCAAATTAATGGAGGTTGCAATCGTGCCGCCAGTTGCCAGCAAATCATCAGCAATCAAAACGCGTTGGCCTGGTGTTATAGCGTCCTTATGCATAGCAAGCTGATCCTTGCCATATTCCAAATCGTAAGTAGCCGTAATCGTTTCACCTGGAAGCTTGCCGCTTTTGCGGATTGGAGCAAAGCCTACGCCAAGCGCCAGTGCAAGCGGAGCGCCAACTACAAAGCCGCGCGCTTCAGGTCCAGCAATGATGTCAATTTTCATGTCCTGAACAGCAACGCGCATTTCTTCGATGGCAGCGCGGTAGGCTCCGCCGTCTTTCAGAAGCGTTGTAATGTCTTTAAAACGGATTCCTGGCTGCGGGAAATCTTGAATTACCCGAATGTAATCTTTGAAGTTATATTGCGTGTTGGACACAAGAGGTCAACCCTTTCCATTTCAACAAATTAGTTTAAATTATCAAACTCTATACAGATAATTGTGATGCTTCAAATTGCTGTTTAGCCGATCTATACCTGGCTGAAGCAGATAAATCTCGTTTCTGCGGCGACGCGGCTGCAATCATTTGACCATTTCTGAGGTCAATGAACTGCAGCTCCTCGAACACACCCAGCATGAGCTCCACCGTCTCTAAGGATAAACCGCTTTGCTCAGATAAGCGAGCGTTTAATCCTTCCAGCGGCGCTTGCCCAAGCTGCTTTAGCTGTTGATAGACTTTCCCGAAATGCTCGCGCTCCGGAAAATCAGCCGCCGCAGGATCATAGTGGACATCATGCAGCTGAAGCTGCGGCTTGCGCTGACCATTCCAAACGTTGACGGACAGCTCTCCAATTACATCGATTTTACAGCCCGGCTTTAGTTGATCCGCCAGCATGCCCATGCTAAAGCCAATTCCATCCAAAGCACGGCGTCCGCTGCCGAGCGACAGCTTCAGGTGCTTCGATTCCTTGCCAATTGTACGCCTTTCTGCCAGCTCCGTCCGGTGGAATAGCAGCCTAGGTGAAGGATTTCCCATCCCGAAAGGCTCCAGCTGAGAGAGCTCAGTAATCGTCTCAAGCGTAGCCTCGTTTACCGAGCATACGAGGTCAACCGATGTTTTTGGAATCCAATCATCAGCACTTAGCCATTCGGAAGCAAGTGCGCCAAGCCGTTCTTCGAGCGCTAGCAAGCGATCGCGATGGAGGCTCATGCCCGCAGCAGCCTGATGACCGCCGTAATGATCGAGCAGCTCGTCGCAGGCTGTAAGCGCGGCATGCAGGTCAAAGCCCTCTATGGAGCGCGCAGAGCCTTTACACATCCCCGTCTGTTCATCGATGCCAAGAATAATAACCGGCTTATAATTTCGTTCAAGCAGCTTCGAAGCGACGATACCGATGACGCCCACATTCCAGCCTTCGCCTGCAAGCACGATAACAGGCGGCGAATTAGTTCCAGCCGCTTCAGCCTCCGCAACCTTTGTCTGCCACTGCTGCTCCGCTTCTCTCACGATACTCTCAACTACGCGCTGTCGTTCCTTATTTAAGCTGTCCAACCCGATTGCCGCCAAAATCGCATTGTCGTAATCCTCGGTCGTCAGCAGCTCAACCGCACGCTTCGCATGATCCAGTCTCCCAGCTGCATTAATGCGAGGCGCCATTCCGAAAGCTACGCTTGTCGCGGTGAGACCCTCCAGCTCGATGCCGCCTGCCTCCGCTAAAGCCCGAAAGCCTACGCTTGTATGACTGCTCAGCCTCTCAAGGCCATACCTCACCAGAATACGATTCTCGTCCTTAAGCGGCATTAAATCGGCAATCGTTCCGAGGCAGACGATGTCTGCCCACTCCAGCGGCGGCCGCTCCAGCAAGGCGTGCGCCAATTTGAATGCGACGCCAACGCCCGCGAGCCCTTTAAACGGGTATTCGCAGCCCTCCTGCTTCGGATTAACGACTGCGCTCGCTTGCGGGATTTGATCGGGCGGCTCATGGTGATCGGTGACGACAACGTCGATGCCAAGCTGCTTCGCATATTCAATTTCTTGAACAGCGCTTATGCCTGTATCGACCGTAACGATTAAGCCGATTCCTTCCTCAGCCGCAAGCTCGATCGCTTTTTTGTTCAATCCATAACCTTCTAAGGCGCGATGAGGAATATAATAGTCAAAATTATATTGTAGAGTACGAAATAAATGTACCAATAATGAAGTGCTTGAGACGCCGTCGGCATCATAATCGCCATAAATCCGAATTTTCTCGTTGCTATCAGCTGCCCTTTTAATCCGTTCGACAGCTGCCTTCATTCCTAGCAATAGATAAGGATCATGGAAATGCTCCATTCCGCCTCGCAAAAAACGCTCCGCTGCTTCAGCGTCTTCATAGCCGCGCTGCACGAGCAGCCTTGCTACAAGCGGAGGCACGCTAAGACTGGAAGCTAAACTTTTCGCTTTATCCTCATCGGTTAAAGACCATGGCGCTACAGCCCATCTTGTCTTCCTTTGAATCATGTTGCTTTCTCCTCTCCTGCTGTTGGCAGTTCTTATTGCAGCAGTGTCGGCATCTGCTCCTGATTCGGATCATGATTGGACTTGTACGGATAACCAGGATCATATGGCTCAACATAAATCGAAACATCCGTCACATGTATAAAACGTTTCATAACGAGCTGCTTTACCCGTTTCGCAATCTCATGACCCTCAAGAACAGAAATACGCGGGTTAACGCTTATTACCATTTCTGCTATGACATAATGTCCATGCTCTCTCGCTCGCATCGATTGCACGGTGACGACTCCTTCAACGCGCTGTACAAGCTGCATCAGCTCATCGGGATTTTCATCCGAGACGTCGCCATTGCCGTCTTTGCGAATGAAGACGGTAGCCATTCTGTAGCCGTTGATTACGACGATGACAGCAATGACGATTGCAGCAGCCGGATCAAAATAGTACAGCACCGGAATTGACAGCATTTTGCCAATGATGGCTCCGCTTGTTCCTACCAAAGCAGCCGCAGAGCAATAAAGGCCCATCAAGCGCTCCTTTGAAGGAAAAAATAGCTGCTGAACGATTAAAGACAGAGCAATCGCCGCGATCGCGCTCCAGTGGGGCGAGCTTGTCACGCCATTGGAAATATCCCTGATTGCGGAAATGCCGATTTCGAGCCCAATGATGAGAAGCACGACTGACAATAAAATCGTAGTCGCAGCTTCTCCCCTCGTATCCTCAGCTTCCGATGGCGCATTTGGTTTTGCCATTTTGCGCTGACGGCTAGCCCGTAAACCTGATATTGCAATAACGCCTGCAGCAACCTCGGCTGCCGTTCGAAATGCATCCGCAAGCAGCGCCTTGCTTCCTGACAACCAACCTATTACGCCTTTAAATAGTGCCAGCAGCATGTTTCCCCATAAGCCGGCCCAGCTTGCGGACTCTGCTTTTGCATATCGCTGTGTGGTTGACATTTGTACCTCCTAAAGGTTTGCGAATGCAAACCTACTTCGTAAGCATGTGCTTAGGTTTGCGAATGCAAACCTACTTCGTAAGCATGGAATGCTCTACTCGATTACGCTGTCGGTTTAACAGCGACCTTCTGCTTTTGCTTCCCTTTAAGAAGAAGCCACAGCGGGCTCGCGATACAAATCGACGAATATGCTCCGCTCGTAAGACCGATAATTTTCGCAAGCGCGAACAGCTTGATTGATTCGCTTCCGAAAATGAACAAACAAACCGCAACGATCAGCACCGCTAATACTGTATAAATATTACGCGCCATCGTTTGCCAAATACTTGCGTTTACCATCTCTGCAAGCTGATCGCGGTTTTTGAATTGACCGAAGCGCAGATTTTCGCGAATCCGGTCAAAAATAACGATTTTATCATTGATGGAGTAACCGATCGTCGTTAGAACAGCCGCGATGAAAGGTAGATCCACTTCGAGTCGGAAAATCGAAAATAGCGCAACAACGACAAACGCATCATACAAAATCGCGATGTTCGCAGCCAGCGCAAAGCGCCATTCAAAGCGGATCATTACATAGATCATAATCGCAACGCTCGCGATAAGAATCGCCCATATTGTTTTGATCCCAAGCTCCTGTGCCATATCCGGGGATACGACGTTAACCTCTGAGGATACTTGGTCGCCGTATTTTGCTTTAAAGCCTTCTTGGATTTCTACGATTTTGGCTTGTGTAAGCACCTCGTCAAAACGAGCGGAAACTCGTTCGTTTCCTGTACCGCCAACCGTAGGCGTAATGTCCTCGATTCCTGCTTTCACAAGAATTTCTTTGGCATCCTGCTGCGTAATGGCCTTGCCTACCAAAATATCCATATTCGTTCCAGCCTTGAAATCAACGCCGAAATTGAGACTAAAGAAAAGCAAAGACAAAATGCCTAGTACAGTTAACGTGATTGAGAACAGAAAGAACTTGTTGCGGTTCCCAATAAAGTCATAACGAATCTTTGTATTAAAGTTCACGGATTTCTGCCTCCTTCACGCCGTAATAGCTTGGTTTTGTAAACAGATTGCTCTTAATAAGCAGCATAATCAACAATCTCGACAAGAAAATATTCGTAAGCATACTTACTAGAATACTGAAGATCATCGTCAGCGCAAAGCCTCGAATCGCGCCATTGCCGATGTAATAAAGCACAGCACTCGCAATAATATTCGTAATGTTGGCATCCATAATTGTACGGAACGAGTTTTTTGAGCCTGACTTCAGCGAGGACAGCAAGCTTTTGCCGCTGCGAATCTCTTCTTTTATCCGCTCATACATAATGATATTCGCATCGACCGCCATACCGATACCGAGTACGAAGGCCGCTATACCAGGCAAGGTTAAGGTAGCATTCATCAAATTGAATACAACGATCAAGAGCCACGTATACGTAATGACCGTAATACCGGCAACGACGCCTGGAATACGGAACAGGATAACTAGGAATACCAAAATAATGACCGTACCGATAATGCCCGCTTCAACTGTATCCTTAAGGGATGCAAGACCGAGCTTAGCGCCTACGGATTGGGTATATTTTTCAGTCAGCTTGAGCGGCAAAGAGCCCAGGTTGATCATATCAGCAAGTTCATTAGCTTCATCTACCGTGTAATCACCAGAGATTTGAGCAGATCCGCCGGAAATCGGAAAATTAACATTCGGTCTGGACAGCTCTTTGTCATCGAGGTAAATTGCTAAATATTTGCCCGTCAAGCGGGTCGTAATTTCTTCGAATTTTTTTGCGTCTTTAAGCTCGATTGTAACGAACGGCTTGCTTAAGTTGTCGTAACCGATACCCGCGCCGTTTGGCTTGAAATCACTGCCATCAAGCTCGATTTTGTTGTCAGGACCGCGGAACGTCAGGTTGATAGGTTTTGCAAGAATCTCTCTTACTTCGTTCTCATTCTCAACGCCTGCTAGTCTCAGACGAATCCGGTTGGTGCCTTCAGTCGTAATCTCAGGCTCCACAATACCAAGCTCGTCAATCCTTTTCTCCAAGCTTCTTGCCGTTTCTTTCAGCGACTCAGGTGTAACCGCCTGTCCACCTTCAAGTGGCGAAGCTTCGTACAAAACCTCAAATCCGCCTTTTAAATCAAGGCCTAGCCTTACATCTTTTACTAGCGATGGGCTTGTCCAAGCGATAACGCCAAACATAATGACTACGATCGCAAGGAAGGCAATTATTCTCTTCCCGAACATACGTCTAAATCCCCCTTATGATCTCAATATTCCTATTATACAGACGTGGTAAAATCGAGTCAAAAAAAAAAGAAACCCTCTACTTTAAAATTGGGTTCCTTTGTATGCGCTTATCGTCATGAAATTCATGAATTTCATAACCTTTAGAGATAAAATATCGTTCACTAGTTCGTGAAGCTCAGGTTGTCCTGTTTTATTGTATTTCTCGCTAACGCATTCCCAAACCTCTTGGCCTGTAACATGCTCATAGCCAATCAATTGAAATTCCTCCGCCTTGCTGTTGCATAGCTCCTCGATCATACGGCTTAACTCTTCGTCTGCCATGCTGCGCCTCCTAAAAGCTTGTCTACCCTTCTATTCGCTATGTCTTTGCCATATTCCTGCCCAAATATATCGCAATCGGCAAAATGCATGACATGGAATCGGACATGCCGCGCATAAAGATGATAGTACCGGCCTGTCTCATAGCTTCGTCTAATGCGAGGCAGAAGCTAACCAGCTATTCCATGATAGAGAAGAGGGTATCTAATTATGACGAAGCAAACCTTTATTAAGGGAGCCATGATTTTACTTGCTGCTGGCATTATTAACCGCCTGCTCGGCTTCGTGCCGCGCATCGCGCTTCCTCGCATAATTGGCGCAGAAGGCGTCGGGTTATATCAGCTCAGTTATCCGTTTCTAACCGTTATGCTTACCATCATTACTGGAGGGATACCGCTAGCCGTTGCAAAATGGATCGCGGAAGCCGAATCGCAGGGCGATTCCGCACGCGTGAAATACATTTTCCGAACGGCGATGGCACTTGTTACCTCGCTTGGTATTTTGATGACAGCCGTAATGCTGCTATGTGCCCCTTGGATCATGAAGCATGTACTGCCGGATGCCCGCGTATACCGTACATTTATGGTTATGACTCCTCTATTGCTTATCATAGGTATTTCCTCGGTTTACCGCGGTTACTTTCAAGGCAAACAAAACATGATACCTACTGCAGTATCTCAAACCGTTGAAACGATTCTTCGCATCATTGCATCGCTCTCTTTTGCTTACATGCTGCTTCCTCTAGGACTCGAATGGGCGGCTGCGGGCGCTATGCTTGGCGCTGTTGTGGGGGAGATCGGCGGCTTAGCCGTGCTTCTTTGGAAATATTATCGCGACAAATCACGGATTAAAGAAGCCTTAGCAAATCACCCAAACTCTGCAAAAAATGAGCCCGTCCTGCGCAGGCTGCTTGGCTTGTCGATACCGGTAACGGGAAGCCGTATGGTTGGCTCCTTCTCCTATTTGCTAGAATCTATTCTTACCGCGCGTAGCTTGGCGGCTGCCGGTATCGCAACAGGCATCGCAACCGCGCAGTATGGCGCTCTTCAAGGTATGATCGTCCCTCTCCTGCTTTTGCCGACTGCCTTAACTTACTCCCTTGCCGTATCGTTAGTCCCTTCTCTTTCGGAGGCAGCAGCAAACGGCGATAACGCCTTGATTCATAAGCGGCTTCACCAATCGTTAAGGCTTGCCCTTGTTTCAGGCGCTCCTTTTGTTGTCATCATGACCTTGTTTGCTGAGCCGATCTGCCGCATTCTTTATAATCACACAGAAATAGCACCGATGCTGCAGCTCATAGCTCCAGTCGGCATTTTTATTTACTTGCAAGCGCCTCTTCAAGCCGCGCTTCAAGCACTCAACAAGCCAGGAACTGCCCTAATCAACACGTTGATCGGCGCCATCGTCAAGCTGGTTCTTATCGTACAGCTCGCATCAGATCCCGACTTCGGCATATACGGAGCTTTAATCGCCATTAATGTGAACATCGTGCTCGTCACGGTTTTGCATGGCATTAGTGTTCTCCGGTTTATCGGCTTTCATATGAAAATTATTGATTTTGTAAAGGTAGGCGCGGCGATGCTCATCATGGGAGCAGCAGCGCGGTTTACGATGAATCGCCAGCCGCTGCCGGCAGAGTGGATCAATTTGATTCTCGCTTGCGCTGCAAGCGTAATTGTTTATTTGCTGCTCATGGTGTTGATGAAAATCATTGACCGGCATGATATAAAACGTATTCCTTTAGTCGGCATCTGGTTCAAATAAAACGTGTGTTATGAAAAAAAGCGTTAAAGAAAGGGCAGCCCTCTCTTTAGCGCTTTTTTTGATCATGCCTATCGACAAACAGCTTTCCCTTATGGTCAATCGTGCAAAAGAATACGTCCTTAAAATCGGTAACGCCTTTCTCCTGCAGCACGTTTTTAAGCCAAAATCTCGTTTTCTCCAGCTTTTCCAAATTTTCATCTTGTACTTTGCCATCCATAATGAGCGGCACTGGCAAAATTTCGAATCGATATTTTGGTGGAATAATATTCATTTGGTTGAAGCTACTTAACTTTTTATCTAATTTATCTTCGGCATACACGTCATTATTGTTGTCTTCAAGTGCTTCGGAATTTTCTCTTGGAATAACGGATAGCTTGCCGCTTGTTTCCAAGACGGCAAATTCAACATCGGATACTGCGCTGATTTTATTTTCCCTCAGCTGAAGCATTAAATCATCCAAATTGTAGCGTTGCTTACGCATTACATCGCTATTTAATTTGCCCTTGTCAATAATGACGCTTGGCTTGCCATCAAACAACAACCTTAGTTTCCTGCTTTTCATCGTCATAAAGGCACTTACCACTTGAATGAGCAGCAGTACAGCCATTGGCAAAATGCCGCTCCACATCGAGCGTTCCATATCCTCAATTACAATGACGGCAATTTCCGCGATCATAACTGAAATAACGAGATCGAATACCGATAGCTTTCCGATTTCTCGTTTTCCCATAAACCGCATGATCAAAAATACGACGAAATAGATGATCACCGTCCGGATCAACAGGCCCCAATATTCCACCGGAAACCGCCTCCTCGATTTTGTCATACGAGCTGATATCAGCTGCGTTTGTCCGTACAGCTATTCTGACCTACGCCCATAGACATCATACTGATGCAGCTTACACGAATATATGGCAATGGTTAACCGAAGCCCAATAAATACTTATAAGTCAGCGTATTAGTTGTACTATTCCACTAAGCTTGACCATATGGTTAAGTAATACGTACCTTTGTTGGGGGGAATTTGATGAGTTCGGTTAAACAAGCTCCTAAACCGCCATTAATTGCTTCACCTTTGCTCGCCGGCGTGCTTTTTTCAATTATTTGGTTAGCAGTAGGCGCTTTGCTGCTCTCGCTGCTTTTGCATTTTACCGGTATGAAAGAAAGCAGCTTGCCTACTAATGCATTAATTGTTCATGGCTTTGCATCGCTTGCGGGCGGCTTTACCTCCGGCCGGCGTTCAGAGAGCAAAGGCTGGTACAATGGCGCATTGCTTGGCCTATTGTACGGCGCAATCGTCATCATTATCAGTTTTCTTGCCTCAAACACTTCATTGTCGCTCCACAGCGTGCTTCTCTTAGGGGCATCTCTACTCGCAGGCGCTTTTGGAGGCATGATCGGAGTTAATATGAAGAAATAAGCAGCAGCGCTTGTTTACCAAAATAATAAAAAGAACGGCTGACATGCATGCATGTCAGCCGTTCTTTGGTTTACGTATATTACTCCGTTACTGCTGGTGCTGAGTTGATGATCGTGTTGATTGCGCTGCGCTCAAACGTCATTTTTGTTGTATCGTTTACACGAAGAACAACCGTATCATCGCTGAGCTCCACAACCGTACCGTGCAAACCACCAATTGTTGAAATTTTATCGCCTTTTTTCAATTGGTTAAGCATGGAAGTACGTTGCTTTTGTTTCTTCTGCTGCGGACGAATAAGTAAGAAATAAAACACCGCAAACATGAGCACAAACGGCCAAATCATACCAAGAATATTACTTGAACCTGCTGCATCTGCTGCTAGCCACATCGAAATCCCCCCTTTCAAAACCCTTTCTCATTATCGAACAGGCCGTAGCTCGTGAAGAAGGAATCCCGGAAATCAAGCAGCCGGTCTTCCATAATCGCTTGCCGAACGTCCCGCATGAGTTGTAGCAAGAAATGCAAATTGTGATACGTGGTCAGCCTCATGCCGAAAGTCTCATCGGCTTTAATTAAATGCCGGATATAAGCACGCGAGTAGTTCGTGCATGTATAGCAGGAGCACTCTGGATCTAATGGACCAAAATCTTCGGCGTACTTTGCATTGCGTATGACAAGTCTACCTTGACTCGTCATCGTTGTCCCATTCCGGGCGATTCGAGTTGGCAGAACGCAATCGAACATATCGATGCCGCGGATAGCGCCTTCAATTAGTGCATCCGGTGAGCCGACTCCCATTAAATAACGCGGTTTATTCGCTGGCAAAATGGGAACCGTATAATCGAGAACATCGTACATAAGATGCTTAGGCTCGCCTACACTCAGTCCACCAATAGCATACCCCGGGAAATCCATGGAAGTCAAATCGTTTGCGCTTTGAATGCGCAAATCTTTGTACATCCCCCCTTGAACAATTGCGAACAGCCCTTGATCATGAGGTCTTGCATGTGCTTTGAGGCAACGCTCTGCCCATCTTGTCGTCCGCTCTAACGATTTTTTCACGTATTCATGCTCAGCCGGGAAAGGCGGGCATTCATCAAATGCCATCATAATATCCGAACCAAGCGCGTTTTGAATTTCCATTGCCACCTCAGGCGAGAGAAACTTCTTGTCGCCGTTTAGATGGGATCGAAAATGAACGCCCTCTTCCGTAATTTTGCGCATTTCGCTCAAGCTGAACACCTGAAAGCCGCCGCTATCCGTTAGAATCGGGCGATCCCAGTTCATGAATTTATGCAGACCGCCGGCATTCCGAACGATCTCATGACCTGGTCTAAGGAACAAATGATACGTATTGCTCAAAATAATATGAGCATCCATCGTTTTAAGCTCTTCCGGGCTCATTGTTTTGACGGTAGCTTGCGTGCCTACCGGCATAAAGGCTGGCGTCTCGATGATGCCATGGGGTGTATGCACACGGCCAAGCCGAGCGCCTGATTGCTTGCATTGTTTGATTAATTCATATTTTACAGCCACAATTCACGCTTCCTATTCCTAATTAGTAAATAAACATAGCATCGCCAAAGCTGAAAAAACGATATTCTTGCGCTATCGCTTCCGCATAGGCCTGCATGACAGCATCGCGTCCAGCCAGTGCGCTTACAAGCATAACAAGCGTTGACTTCGGCAAATGAAAATTAGTGAGAAGTGCATTTACGAGCTTAAACTCATAGCCCGGAAATATAAAGATCGATGTCCAGCCACTGCAGGCTTCAATCGCATTGCCTTCAAAGCGAGCCGCTACAGTCTCAAGCGTTCTTGATGAGGTTGTCCCTACAGCAATTATACGCGCCCCGCGCTGTTTGGCTTCATTTATTACGGCTGCATTTTGTTCATTCAGCTCATAATATTCTGCATGCATCTCATGATCCTCAACAAGCTCCACGGACATCGGACGGAACGTTCCCAGCCCGACATGCAAAGTTACATAAGCTAGCTTGACGCCTTTAGCCTGCAGCTTCTCAAGAAAATCATCCGTAAAATGCAAGCCAGCGGTTGGCGCAGCTGCCGACCCCGCATGTTTGGAGTAAACGGTCTGGTATCTTTCCCTCTCTTCAAGCCGCTCCTTGATATAAGGAGGCAAGGGCATTTCTCCGAGACGGTCCAATAGCTCTTGGAAGATGCCGTCATAAATAAATCGGATCGTTCTGCCGCCCATCTCGCCTTCCTGCTCAATGACAGCTCGCAGCAGCGGGTTGCCTTCCCCATCGTCTCCGAAGGACAGTGCAGTGCCAACCTTTAAGCGTTTAGCCGGCTTGCCGAGAGCCTCCCAGCTATCGCCTTCGAGCTGCTTTAGCAGCAGCAGCTCGATTTTAGCACCCGTATCACTCTTAATGCCAGTCAAGCGTGCCGGAATAACTCTAGTATCATTTAATACGAGCACATCTCCCGCTTGGACATAATTCTCCAGATCGGTAAATTTGTTGTGCGAAATTTCCCCTGTCTGCTTATTAAGGGCAAGCAGCCTTGAGGCCGTTCTGTCCAATAAAGGTGTCTGCGCAATTAAGCGCTCCGGCAATTCAAAATCAAACCATTCTACGTTCATATCGATTCAATCATTCCTTAGCGATGGTTACATCTTTGTAATAGTATTTCAAAATATATTGATAGTCATACCCTTGCTGCGCAAGGCTTAAAGCACCATACTGCGATAAACCGACACCATGACCGTTGCCAGTCCCTACAATACGGAAGGAAGGCTCCTTCGTTGCCGCACGCATATGTCCGCTTCCATCGAGAATAAACATATGGGCATCTGCTGCTTCTGATGACTTGCCGCCGGCACTTATAGCGTAAATCGGAGCAGAATCCGCAGGTTTATTGCGCGTTGCCGAGCTTGCTCCAAGCAAAGTGACTTTTGCCGTCTCCTCGATCTGGAATAGTGTACTCGGCAGCGAGCCTTGCACGCCTAATGCACCCCGGTAATCAATCGGATAGGTTACAGCGACCTTTTGTCCATTTGCCAAAATCTCCGTTGCACGCCCTGACGGGCCACGCTGGCTCACTTCCAATGTTTTTAGCGGACCGGAAATGGCGGCTTTCGCTTTCGCATTAATAACCGTCAACATTTCTTGAGCCGTATATGGCCCGCGTACCCAGGTCATTGAATTTGATTCTACGCTTTTGTCCAGAACTACAACCTGTGTTCCGCTGTCAGCCTGCGCAATGGCAGGTATGCTCTCCTGAATGAGCGGATGCTTGCGCACCTTTGTTCCGTTCGTATTTACTTGCATGATCAGGCTGCCCGCAGCAGTTGTTTGTCCCGTCTCATCAAGCAAATCGTCACGAATGTAGCCGATTGCTCCGCTTGAGAGCACAACTCTATACCAGTTGTATAAGCCAGCCTCTGACGAGATATCTGGGCTCTTCGCTGCTTGCAGGTAAGGGACCGCATTGTTCCATATTTCCTTGGCATCTGCCGTCATTCCTCCGCCATTCGCTGAGAACAACGCTTCAATAACCTTCCCATTGTACAAGGCGACTTCGCCTGACGTCTCATCAACGGCGGCTATAGTTGTTGGACGCTCTGAGCCTACGCCATAGTAAGCTTGGCTTAAGGTCGTATCCACGACATGAGCGATTTGGAAGCCAAAGCCTTTATTTAATGCAAATGAGCGTGCTGCAACAGCTTGCGCCTTTAAAGCTTCGGCTGGCCAAGTTGGGTACATTTCGACGCCAACAACCGAATATAAATATTGCTCAAAAGGCAGCTCATTTATGACAGCCATGCTTCCATTTAGGATGCTAAGCTCAAACATGCCTCGATAGCTGCGACCGCTTCTCTCCGTCAGCTTGATCGGCTCCGATCCTGCCGGCGATACCGTTATTTTCGCATCACTTCCCGCAAACATATAAAGCTCTGAGCTGCGCTGCGCTAGAGCGCTGGCGGAATGGTCATTTCTTACTAACAAATAAGGAGTCTGTGAATCTGCTTGTTTCAATGCTCCTCCGTTTGCTGCCTTTGCAGCAGCAGCCTTTACGATTTGGAGTTCCGCATCGGTCACGGCAGCTCCTACCATAACCGAGTAGCTTGCTGCGCCAGCCTGCTCTGAGCGAATGGCTACGAATGCATCCAAGCCTACTGCCCCAAAGCCGCTTGCAGCTGCCTGTGCAGCCTCCTTGCTGGCTTGCGGTCCGCTTTCCAGGTGAAGCGGACCTTGCAGCAGCGACTTAAAGCCGTCCGTCAGCTTCGTAAGCTCGCCGTCGCCATTCCATTTCGTTTGTGCCGTTGCCGCCTCCGAAGCAGTCTTGTATGTACCTTCAATAACTTGATAGACGATTGCTCCATTCTTGGATAGCGATGTCAGGAAAGCTGCTCCCTTCAAAGCTTGCAGTCTTTTGAATACGGCTAGCGCGGAGCCGAAATTTGTTGATTCAAATACTTTTACTTTAAAGTTGTCAACTGTAAACCGAGCCGAAGCAGCCCCCTCGACATTGAACCAATCATGAATGCCATCCGGCTGTCTTACGCCGATGCTCATGCCGCCAGTAGACGAGAAAGTCGCTGCAGCTGTCGTATCGACATATTTCCCAGGCAATTGCATAAATAAGGCAACTCGGATTTTATCCAGCTTCGGCACCGCCGCCTGCGACGGCGATCCCGTCCAAGCCGAAGCAAGCAATACGATCGCAACAGCCATAATGACGTATCGCTTGAAGGATTGTTTAATTGTCATGCTTGTTATTCTCCCCTTTGCTTTGCGGCAACTCGCACCCATTAATCGTACAGCTTTGCTCTGCTTTGCCAAACCATTCATATCTTCTGCTTGCTATAAATCGATAGATTCGATCAGCCGCTCGTTTCATTCCGGGAATTCGATAAAAGGCAGACAGCCAGCGCAAGCCCTTAACCGTTCTCAAAATACGAACGACCCCGTCCGCACCGGCGAACAACTGGCCTTGCTCATCGGCAACATGTATCTTCTCGTACAGCTCAACGAAATTCAGCGGACGTATATGCGGGACAAGCTGCTGCGCCTGTCCTTCTGCTTCCAATTGCTGAATCTGCACATAATGCAGTTCTGCCTTAGCATTCAGCTCCTTCAGCTTCGCTACGGAAGCAAGGCAAAGCTTGCACTGTCCATCATAGATAACATATAGCCTCTCTGATGCGCCATTTTCGGTGGAGCTCATAGACATCTACCTCCCGGGTATTGGAAGCCCTAAATGCCGATAGGCATTATCGGTAGCAATCCGTCCACGCGGCGTACGCTGCAAAAAGCCGATTTGCATGAGATAAGGCTCGTACACGTCTTCTATCGTTTGGCTTTCTTCACCGATCGTTGCAGCAATTGTATCCAGTCCAACTGGTCTGCCGGCAAACGTGGTCATCATCGCTTGCAGCATTTTGAAATCGATATTGTCAAGGCCCATCGGATCGACCTGCAGCAGCTCCAGGGCAGATTGTGCGATGTCATGCGTAATGACGCCATCTCCGCGAACCTGGGCAAAATCACGCACCCGCTTGAGCAGCCGATTCGCGATACGCGGAGTTCCGCGTGAACGCATCGCAATCTCCGAGGCAGCTTCTCCTACGATGCTGACATTCAAAATCTCTGCTGTTCTAGCCACGATAAAGGCGAGTTCATCTACCGTGTAGAACTCTAATCGGCTGACTACGCCGAAGCGGTCACGAAGCGGCGCTGACAATAAGCCTGCTCTAGTCGTTGCGCCAATTAAAGTGAACGGCGGCAAATCCAGTCTTACCGAACGAGCGCTTGGACCTTTGCCGATCATAATATCGAGCGCAAAGTCTTCCATCGCCGGATACAATACTTCCTCAACCGTGCGGTGCAGCCGATGAATTTCATCGATGAACAGCACGTCGCCCTCCTGCAGGTTCGTAAGCAGCGCAGCCAAATCACCCGGACGTTCGATCGCCGGCCCGGATGTCGTCCGAAGACTGACTCCCAGCTCGTTGGCGATAATATTCGACAGCGTCGTCTTGCCAAGCCCAGGCGGCCCATACAGCAGCACGTGATCAAGCGCTTCTTTGCGCAATTTTGCCGCTTCAATATAAATTTTTAAGTTTTCCTTTGCCTTCGATTGTCCTATATACTCGGCCAAATAGCGGGGGCGCAAGCTAAGCTCCACCGCTTGGTCTTCCATCATAAGGTTGGCGGAAATGATTCTATCGTCCATCTGCGTTCATCTCCTTCCGTTAGCCTTTAAACAGCTGCTGCAAAGCCCGCTTCATCAAGGAATCAACCGTTTCCTCCGCCGTTACGCTATGCTGAAGCCCGTTCCATGCTTTATCCAGCTCAGCAGCCGTGTAGCCGAGCGCTGCAAGGCCTTCCCGCGCCTCCTGCCAAGCCGTGCCTGCGCCCTGTCCCGAATGTCTGCTCGATGTAAGGTCAAGAGCTACGCCTGCAGCGGTTAATAAGCCTCCGTCAAGCCCGGCGCCGATCAGCTTGTCCTTCAAATCGAGAATCATTCGTTGAGCGGTTTTCTTTCCTATGCCGGGAAGCTTGATGAGGAAAGCAATATTCTCCTGCTGAATCGCCGCAATGACCGCATCCGGCCGGCCGCCCGATAAGATGCCTAACGCAACGCGCGGGCCTATTCCCGATACCTCGAGCAGCTTGCGGAACAAGGTCTGCTCCTCCCTCGTTTCGAAGCCGAACAATAAAATAGCGTCCTCACGGACGTTGTGATGAATGAAGACGGTGACGGGCTCCTCTTTTTTGGCAAATGCGTACGGGTTGGGAGTGAATACGCGGTAGCCTGTATCCCTTACGTCCAGAACGATATACTCGGAGTCCAAATGGACGACAATGCCTCTTAAAAAATCGATCACGAACGATTCACCTCATTAATTTTCTGGTTCAGTACGACGGAATGAGCATGGCAAATGGCTACTGCAAGCGCATCGGCAACGTCATCCGGCTTAGGCACCGCCGAGAGCTTCAGAAACATTTTGACCATTTCCTGCACCTGTTTCTTCTCCGCTTTCCCGTACCCGACGACTGCCTGCTTCACCTGAAGCGGCGTATATTCGCCGATCGGCAATCCCCGCTGCGCAGCCGCCAAAATAATAGCGCCTCTAGCCTGCGCCACATCAAACGCTGTCGTTACGTTCCGGTTAAAAAACAACTTCTCTACGCCTACGGTATCTGGTTTATATTTATCCATCAATGCACCCGCGGACTCGTAAACTTGCAGCAACCGCTGCTCGGGGGGCGTATGGGCTTCCGTCTGAATTGCGCCGTATTGCACGGGCGTAAGCTTGTGTCCGATCTTATCTATGAAGCCAAATCCAACGATTGCATAACCAGGGTCAATTCCAAGAACGCGCAAACGGCCATCTCCTCAAAAGTTTTACAGGGTAAAACATACTAACAGCATACTCTCTGAAAGTTGCTTCATCCATTATAGCAAAAGATGGCGTGAATGAGAACGCGCGTTTGATATTTCAGCTGACGGACCTAAATAAAAAAAGATCGCACAATAGGTGCGATCTCTCGTTACGGCCATCCTGCTAATAGGCAGGCTTCATTACTTTTTGGTTTTGCTCAATTGCAAAATCGCTATAGGTGGACAACACGCTGTTGTATTCATCCATGTCGCTAATCCGAATTCCCTTCGCAAGCTGATCCAGCTTGTCCTGCGGCAGGCTGCTTTCCATATAGCGAACATCTAGCTGGAAAAAGGTGCGAACGACTTTTTCCTTTTTCGGAACACCGTCAAAGAGCGTAAGATTGCCCTTCTTGTCCACTCCCATATAGGCGTTGGCCTTGCAGTGCTCGGACATGTCATCAATGCTTTGTTCAAAATGAACGGTGCTTTGCTCCGTGTCGAGCACCGTCTTCCATTCTGGATGAGCTTGCAAGAGCTCTATAATTTGTTTGCTCATC
Source organism: Paenibacillus sp. PL91 (assembly GCF_012935325.2). Taxonomy (GTDB): domain Bacteria; phylum Bacillota; class Bacilli; order Paenibacillales; family Paenibacillaceae; genus Pristimantibacillus. The sequence continues at coordinate 76,691 of NZ_JABBYG020000010.1, read as the reverse complement.
ATCCGGCCAAGCGGTTTCGACTCTTCTCCGCACACATAAATTTGGTGAAGCTTAACGGAAAGAAGTCCATTTTGCCTCTCCAGCGTCTTTACGATGCTGCTTTGGTGCTCAGCTAGATTTGGCGCAGCTAATATGTTTTCGGTATTTAAGGCGAGCGAACCTGCAAATAGGCTAAACAGAATTGCGCCCAGCAACCACATCGGACGGCGCTTGTTGCGAAGTCGCTTTTTTAAGTTTTTCCAAAGGCTGAATTCCATCATGGGGATGACCCCTTCATTATATTTTTTGATAGTATGCGCCAATGTTACATAAATATTCAAAGCCTTCTTTCTCCGCCCCCTTCCAAGCCTAAAAAGAAAAAGCGCACCGAAGCCTAATGGCTTCTGATGCGCTTTAATTCAGTTCTGAATGTTAACGATTGATCCATGGCTGATTGCCACGTTTATTTTTGTTCGGGCGAGAAGCAACCGTTCGGATAACCGCCTTTTTGGTGTTTTTCCGCGGTACAGCTGCTTTTACTGCTTTCGGCGCTTCAACATCCGCTTCCTTAGCAGCATTTTGATCTGACCGATTTCCCTTGCAGCCGCAGTCACCTTGATTTACATTGCCAACACCAGCTGTTTGCGGCCAGTTTGGGTATTGCATATATGGCGCAGAATTTCCATAGCCATTTCCGTAGTCAGGCTGCATATTCGCTGGCGAGACTGCGCCATGGCCATAACCGTAGCCATAATCCGGCTGCATATTAACAGGTGAAATTGCACCATGCCCATAGCCATGCTCTGGCTGCATGCCGGCAGGGGATACCCAGCCTTGATTTGGTTGAGTCGCTAACGGAGAAACCCAACCTTGGTTCGGCTGCGCCGATAACGGCATGATCCCTTGGTTCGGCTGTGCCGATAACGGCATGATCCCTTGGTTCGGCTGCGCCGATAAAGGCATGAATCCTTGGTTCGGCTGCGCCGATAACGGCATGATCCCTTGATTTGGCTGCGCCGATAACGGCGATATTCCTTGGTTCGGCTGCGCCGATAACGGCATTATTCCTTGGTTCGGCTGCACCGCCATCGGAGCTACAAAGCCTTGGTTTGGAAACGCTGAAGCCCCTGCAACCATCTGGCTATTTTCATGAGCACCCTCTTGAAGAGGACTTACCATCGGCTGACCGTAGCCCCATCCTGGACCAGCGCTCAACGGCAGCGTCGAAGGTGATGGATAGCTTCCGACAAATACGGTTCCTGGAGGACAATCAAATGGTGCTTCGTTGCCTTCACTAAACGGACTTAAATTGTTTTCAAATGGGACAGGCTGCTGCCAGCTGCCGTAGCCGTGACCGGTTTGTTCTCCCATTACCATCGGGTGGCCATAACCGTGTCCCATTTGCGCTGGCATAACCATTGGCTGGCCGTAGCCATGCCCCATTTGTGCCGGCATCGTCATCGGCTGGCCATAGCCGTGACCGCCAAAGTTTGGCTGCTGCGAAGCAGGGGAGACCATTTCAGGCGCTTTCGGCAAATCATACAAGGACAACGCTTCTGTTGCCGGTATGCCATATTGCTTGAACAAATCAACATTAGGCTTGTATTCGGAATGGATCGGTTTCAGCTTTTTCTCTACCGGCTTCTCGATCGGGAGTGCTTTTTTCGCCGGCTCAACTGCAGCCGCTTTAGGCGCAGGGAGCGGTGCTGGCGCTACCGGCTTCACGATTGGAGCCGTAGGCTTTTTCTCTTGAACGGGTGCCTCTGGCGCCGGTTCCACTGGTGCAGGCGCCACTGGCGCAACCGGTGCAATAGGAGCGGTCGGTGTCTTGCCCGTGATTGGACCTGTAGGCGTCTTCCCTGCAAATGGAGCCGTCGATAGCTTACCGACCAAGCCCTGTACGCCCTGCATGATCGATGTTGGGTGGAGGGAGCTGGCGCCGCCTGCATTTTGCGCAGCTACGTGTCCCCCGCCATGGCCTGGAACTTCCTGCGTTGAATGACCAACCTTAGGTATGTTCACAATCTCGCCAGTGAGCAGCACGTTCGGATTTTTAAGCTGTGGATTCGCTTTAATCATGTCTGCAAGCGGCACTCCCCAAGCTTTTGACAGCTTCCAAAGCGTATCTCCTTGTTTTACGATATGCTGGTGCATAATATCCATTCCGCCTCCTGGTCCTCCTGCATGGCTTGACGGAATTTTCAGCTTCATGCCTACATCAATGGCGTCCGGATTCGTAATGCCCGGATTAAGCTTCAAAATCTCTTCCAGCGATACGTTATACTTTTGGCCGATAAAGTATAAGGATTCGCCTTTTTTCACAATATGGATTTTCACTCGCTGTTAACCTCCTGTCACGTTCTGAATAACATGGCACACTAATGCCTATTATCAATCCTTACATCCTATGCAGAACATGGGCAGGTGTCTCCACTTTCACAAAAAAAATAGTAAAAAAGCCGAGCACACCCCTAAGAGTGAACTCGGCTTCCTTTAACGTCTTTGATTAATCGAGCACTTTTATGCCGAAAACAGAGACGTTTTTTCTAAACTTCAAGATCATCGTTCCTTTTTCCGGCACTGTTTTTCGCACCGCAAATCATTTATTAAATTCCGCAAAGCTAGGATAGCTTCCCAGAACACGCACCTGACAGCCGATAGCCTCGATTTCTTGAATAGCTGAAGGAAGCAGCACCGTATCAAGCGCCATTTCGATATCAATAAAGAAATAGTAATTGCCGAGCTTTTTCTTCGTCGGACGCGACTCGATGCGGGATAAGTTGATTTTGCGCCATGCAAAAGCGGAAAGCACTTGGTGGAGCGCACCCGGATAGTCCTCAGGCAGCGTAATTAAAATGCTCGTTTTGATCTGATCGGATTGGCGAGCCGTGTATGGTTCTTGTCCAACCAGCAAAAAACGGGTGTAATTGTTATCGTGGTCGGTAATCTCGCTAGCGAGCACATCCAACTTCTCATTTGCAGCAGCTGTCTTGGTGCCGATTGCCGCCCATCCGGCATTCGGGTTATTTTGCACGATTCTTACGCCTTCAGCTGTACTGCTTACATGCTCCGTAACGGCATGAGGCAAATGCGTGCGCAAAAACTGCAAGCACTGTGCAATCGCAACGGGGTGGCTGATAACCTTTGTAATACGCGAATAATCCAATTCTCCGTCATCGCCGAGCAGCTCCGACTCTCGTCCGATCAAATTTTGAATGGATGGGTATACCCACTCTGCTTGAATCGGAATATCCACCTCATGCACGAGCCAATCCATATGTAAGCTCACAGAGCCTTCAATTGTATTCTCGATCGGAATGATGCTGTAATCGCTGATGCCATTGACCGTAGATAAGAACACATCGGAAATAAGCCGGTGATGCTTCCAATTAATTTCTTCTCCATGAAAAAAATGTCTAGCTGCCTCATCCGATACGGAGCCGGCAGGTAAAACGGCTATCGTCTTCATAGCTTCATTTCTCCTTTAATTCTATCAGGAAGAGGAATGGCTGGCTGCTTCAAAATATCCTCAACCGTAACTTGCGGGCCATTCACGCATGGCGACAGCCATAGCGTCTTCGCTTCAATGCCTTCTTGCTTGAGCATATCAAGCAAAAATTGCTCGAGCGGCTTGCCATTCGTCCTGTCGTCAACAAAGGCAATGAGCGTCGGCCCTGCTCCGCTTAGCGCAACGCCAAGCGCGCCATGCTCAACCGCGCTCTCCAAAATTGCCGACATGCCGGGAATGAGCGCTGCGCGGTATGGCTGGTGCAGCCGATCTTTCATCGCATGCCGGATCATTCCAAGCTCTCCGCCAGCAAGCGCCGCGACGAGCAGCGAGCTGCGGCTGACGTTGAATACGGCGTCTGCCATGCTGACCTGCGACGGCAGCGCATGACGCGCCTTCTCCGTCGAAAGCTGAAAGGCCGGTATCGCAACGAGCGTAGTGAGGCTCTCATGCGGCTCAATGCGTATGTAATCAGCCCGCTCGCCGTCCCAAGCTGAAACGATGATGCCTCCGAACAACGATGCGCCCACATTATCAGGATGCCCTTCTAATGTCGTAGCCATTTGGAACAGCTTATCGTTTGTGAGCGGACTGCCGATCAATGCATTCGCTGCAACCAGCGCGCCTACGATAGCCGTTGCGCTGCTGCCAAGTCCACGCGTAAGCGGAATATCGCTGTGCATCGAAATCGACAGCTCCGGTACTTCGACGCCCGCCTCTTTGAAAACCAACTGCGCGACCTTATATAGCAAATTTGATTTGTCCTTTGGCAAGCCCTTCATATGATCGCCGTAAAATTGAAATTCCGTTTGATCCGAGATGCACATTTCAACCCATGCATACAGCGAGAGCGCCATTCCGAGCGTATCGAAGCCTGGACCCAAATTGGCCGTGCTTGCTGGTATTTTAACGATGACTCTACGATTATTCATTTTAAATTACCCTTCTACGCGATAGACGCTCTTTACTTCGTGAACGACATCAAGCGATTCGAACGATGCAAGCACTTTCTTCATGGCTGCTTTATTCGCATCATGCGTTATGACAATAATTTCAACTTCCGGATTCGACGGAGTAGGCTGCTGCAGCACAGACTCCAAGCTCACTTCAAAGTCAGCGAATACTTGCGTAATGCGCGCAAGAACGCCGGCGCGATCCGCTACTTTAAGCAGCAAGAAATATTTGGAAGAGATTTGCTCGTCAGTTTTCAGCTTCTTCTCTTTGTAAGCAAGGCTTCCCTGCATGCCGTTAACGCCAAGCTTCAGGTTCTTCACTACGGCAACTAAATCGGACACGATAGAGGTTGCTGTCGGCAGCTCGCCTGCGCCTGCCCCGTAGAACATCGTTTCGCCAACCGCTTCGCCGTATACATATACCGCGTTAAACACGCCGTTAACCGATGCAATCGGATGCGTTTGCTTTACCATCGTTGGCTGAACGCTAATGCTGATCAGATCATCCTGACGCTCCGCGATACCGAGCAGCTTCACTTCATAGCCAAGGCGCTTCGCATACAAAATATCTTCTTTGCTTACCGAAGAGATGCCTTGAACCGAAACATCCTCAAGCGCTACGTTGGCACGGAAGCCGATTGTAGCAAGAATCGTCATTTTGCGCGCCGCATCAAGACCCTCGACATCCGATGTCGGATCGGCTTCTGCATAGCCAAGCTCCTGGGCTTCCTTCAGCACGTCTAGGTAAGAAGCGCCCTCTTGGCTCATTTTTGTCAAAATAAAGTTTGTTGTTCCGTTTACGATACCCATGATTTTATTGATACGGTCGGAGGAAAAGCCTTCAACGAGCGTACGGATGATTGGGATACCGCCTGCTACACTGGCCTCATACATCACATCGCAGCGATTCTCCTGCGCTTTCGCCAATATTTCAGGACCATGCAGCGCCATCAAATCTTTATTGGCTGTTACGACATGCTTGCCAAGGGATAGCGCCTCCAAAATGTATTCCTTCGTAAGCCCGATTCCGCCCATAACCTCAACGATAACGTCAATGTCCGGGTGACGGATAATATCCCAAGGGTCTTCTGTAAGCTTATCTTGATCCATGGAGACATTGCGCGCCTTGCTCTTATTCTGAACGAGCACCTTTTCAATGACGATCGGCGAGCCGACCTGACTTGCCAAATCCTCTTGATGTCCTTCAACAATGCGAACGACACCTGTACCTACAGTTCCAAGACCTAATAATCCAACTTTAACCGGCTTCATATATAACCTCCATTATCTATTCTGTTATCCTTGTCCGATGACCGAGGCTTTGCGCACGCCTGGCAGGCTGCGGAGCATTTCGACCAACGATGACAGTTCCCCGGAAAGCTGCGAAATATCGACTGAGATGACGACGTTAGCCAAGCCTTGAAGCGGAATGGTCTGATTCATGGTCAGCACATTGCCTTCCAAGCCTGCCACCGTGCTGAGCACGTTCGAGAGCACGCCCGAGCGATGCTCCAAATCCATGGCAATCGTCGCAATGCGTTCACGCTCAAGCTCATTGAGCGCATAAACGCCATCTTTATACTTATAAAAAGCGCTTCGACTAAGCCCAGCGCGCTCAACCGCTTCATGAACGGTTGCCGCTTCGCCTCTGCTAAGCATCTCTTTTACTTGTATCGTCTTCATTATCGCTTCCGGTAAAATGTCCTCCCGAACGACATAATAGCGTTTAGTCACTATTCGTCCTCCTCAAAAAGACAATTGTTCACCTATAGTGGACATTATATCGAAATATACTGTTTCGGGCAATAGGCAAAATAAGAAAAGACGGCTTTCGCCGTCTTCATTCCTGCATTTGTGTTCTAGCCGTTTGGATTGTAATCGCTGCCCTCGAAGAATTCAAACGCGAAGTCGCCGATTTGTACCATATCGCCATCTTTTGCGCCCATTTTACGAAGCTCCGCATCGACTCCCATTTTGCGCATCGTACGCGCAAAGCGCATAACCGCATCATAAGAGGTCAAATTCATTCGCTTCATATATTTATCGATTCCTTCGCTGACGATCACGTAAACTTCATCTTCCTTATGAATGGTAAAGGTTGTTTCTTCACGTTTCTCATAAGTGTAGACTTTACGCTCAGCTACATCCTTCACGTCTTCGATCTCGACCTGTTCGGATACCGTATCAAGCACGTCAGCCGCTTTGTACAAAAGCTCCTGTATTCCCTGCTTTGTGAGCGAGGAAATAGGTAAAATTTCGTAATTGCGGTCGCCGCTCACTTCTGCAAGCTGCTGCTTGAACAGCTCAAGCTGCTCCTCGGAATCCGGCATGTCCATTTTGTTTGCAGCAATGATTTGCGGACGATCGGCAAGCTTCTCATTGTAGAGTACCAGCTCTTCGTTGATTTTCACCCAATCCTCAAAAGGATCGCGTCCTTCGGAAGCGGACATATCGATGACATGGATAATGACCCTTGTCCGTTCAACATGGCGAAGAAACTCATGTCCGAGCCCAACACCTTCATGCGCGCCCTCGATCAAGCCCGGCAAATCGGCCATTACGAAGCTTCTGCCGTCCCCTACGTCTACCACGCCAAGATTCGGCGTAATGGTCGTAAAGTGATAAGCGCCAATTTTGGGCTTTGCTCCAGAAACGACAGAAAGCAAGGTCGACTTGCCTACGCTTGGAAAGCCAACAAGCCCAACATCTGCCATGACTTTAAGCTCAAGCACAACCCAGCGCTCTTGCCCTTCCTCGCCGTTCTCCGAAATATATGGAGCAGGGTTGTTCTGCGTTGCGAAGCGGATGTTGCCTCTGCCGCCTCTGCCGCCTTTTGCAATGACGATCTGCTGCCCATGGCGCGTCATATCCGCGATGATTTCCTGTGTATCATCATCAACGATTACCGTACCCGGCGGGATGCGAACGATCGTATCCTCCGCACCCGCTCCGTGCATGCTCTTTACTTTTCCGCGCTCTCCGCGATTAGCCTTGAAATGCTTCTGATAGCGGAAATCCATCAATGTCCGGAGACCTTCGTCAACTTGAAAAATCAAGTCGCCGCCGCGTCCGCCGTCGCCGCCTGCTGGACCGCCCTGCTCTACGTATTTCTCCCGGCGAAACGAAACGATACCATCGCCTCCGTCGCCGCCTTTTACAAATATTTTCGCTTTATCGACAAACATGTTGTGCCCCCGTTCATGCGCGCATTTCCGCCCTCAGCAGCACCTTTGCATACGGCTGCTCGAAGTTGATCGGCTGCATTGGCGCGCCTTCCAACTGCTGTTGTATTTTTTGCTTCCATTGCTGCTCGTTCATTAGCTCGCCGTCATAATAGAAGGTTGCATAGAGCGCTTCCTCATCCCTTGACAGCTCCAGCGTTAGAACGGCAGCATGACCATAGCCAGGCTTCACCGCAAACCGATATGCGTTAATCGTATGAATGAGCGTTTCGGCTATTTGATCGGCATCCGCCGTTATTTCGTTTAAGTGAATATCGCCTTTAATAACGACTTGCAGCTCCAGCGAGTTGGATATCGTGCGAAACGATTGAAAATAACTAATCAGTGATGGTACGCCAAGTTTGGATATGCTGCTCTCCATAACCATCCGCTCACTTATTTTCTCCACATACTCAGCTGCTTTATCCAGCTTTTTAAGTCGAATGTAGCCAAACACGACTTGCAAATCGTTCATCCAGTCATGACGGTGATGATTGAGAGTCCGTATAGCAGAATTTTGCAGCGATTGAATCGTTCGCGTAGTCCGCTCCGCATGCTCTTTCCGTTCCGTTCGTACAAAGTAAGTCGCAACAGCTATAAGCCAAACGAGAAAGACAGCAGTTAACCACACTTTAGCGGGCCAAATAAGTACTGCGGCACAAGGCAATAAAATCGTTGCCGCCGCGTAATATTTCGCCATTGTTAAGCGTCCCATCGATTAAACCTACTTTCTTCGTATTTCCTAGCTTATCCAGTATATCACGCGACCGTCCCACGGTCACCAGCCTCGACATAAAAAAGACCCGGCCAAGCGATGCAGGCCGGGTCTTGGTGCATATATAAGGTTGTATTAAGCTTCTACTGCTGCAGCTACCGGAGCTTGAACAGCTGGATATACGCTCACTTTTTTGCGATCGCGTCCCCAACGTTCGAACTTCACTACGCCTTCTACTTTCGCATAAAGCGTATCGTCTTTCCCGATGCCTACGTTAGTACCTGGGTGAATTTTTGTTCCGCGTTGGCGAAACAAAATGCTTCCAGCGGATACGGTTTGACCGTCAGCACGTTTAGCGCCAAGGCGCTTCGACTGCGAGTCACGTCCGTTCTTCGTGGAACCAACACCTTTCTTCGAAGCGAAAAGCTGAAGATTCAGTTTCAACATAGTTATTCCCTCCTTCTTAAAGGTTTGTGGAGCAAACCTACTTCGTAAGCATAAGCTTTTAGGTTTGTGGAGCAAACCTACTCGGAAGCATGAACATTAAGGTTTATAGTAAGTAAACCTACTTCGAAAGCCTACGCATTAAGAAGTTCATGAATAACGACATGCTTGCCGTATGATTTTGCGATAGTGTCAAGCATAACCGCCATCGATTCCAGCAAGAGCTGCATCCGGCTATCCGAAGCCTCGTCTGCAAGCGTCGGAATATCCGACGACAGCCAGCCGTTCTTCATCTTAGCGGGGAGCTCTTCTCCTGCTAAAGCTTCGATCGCGTTAACGGTACCGACCGATATGGCCGATACGCCCGCACAAACGATATCTTTGCCGGGCTTCGCATATTTAGCATGTCCTTCGACTGCAAATGATACGATACGTCTGTCAGCGGCTCTTCGTACAAATGTAACGGTTATCATAGAAATTCCTCTTACGCTTGGATTTTCTCGATTGTTACTTTTGTAAACGGTTGACGATGACCTTGCTTACGACGATAGTTCTTTTTGGCTTTGTATTTGTAAACGATGATTTTTTGGCCTTTGCCTTGTTTCTCGACTTTGCCTGTTACTGTAGCGCCGGAAACAACCGGAGTTCCAGTTACAAGACCGTCACCTTTAGAAACCGCCAAAACACGATCAAACGTTACGCTCTCGCCTGCTTCAGAATCCAGTTTTTCGATGTAGATAACATCGCCTTCCTGAACTTTGTATTGCTTTCCGCCTGTTACGATGATTGCAAACATTGTTGGTGCACCTCCTTATTTTCGAAGACTCGCCTAATTCAGGTGGCCTGCAGCCTGCGCCGCAAACGCTTATTTACCCAATCGGAGCGGTACTTGTACATCTCATTCCTCACGAGGTACGAGACACACACCCAAAGAGTGTACCATACTATGCAAGCTATATCAATTCTTCTTCGAAGAAAAAATAAACTATTTAAGGGATTCGCTCCGTTTGTTATTCGCTCCACAGCACTCGCAGCGCTCTGTCAGTTGGCGGACAGCGTTCTCGCGGGCCTTTTTTCGTGTCATCTCAATCAACCCGAGCTTGGTCCAGCCGAGTATCGTACATTTCGTTTGATCGATGCGGCATTTCTCTGTCAATCTTTGCATGACATGCTCGCGATGCTCTTCCTGCTCCATATCGATAAAATCAATAATAATAATGCCGCCGACATCCCTTACTCTAAGCAATCTTGCAATCTCGTCCGCCGCTTCCATATTCGTGCGAAATACCGTATCTTCTAAGCCGGAGGTTCCCGTAAACTTCCCCGTGTTCACATCAATGACCGTGAGTGCCTCCGTCTCTTCCCATATGAGATAGCCCCCGCTGACAAGCGGGATCTTGCGCTCGAAAGCACACGTTACTTGCTCTGTCACAAGGTAAGCATCGAATAGAGACAGCCCTTGCTTTTGTTGATACGGCTTCAACCGCTCGCGAAGCTGAGGGGTCATCTCCTCTAGCAGTGCTGACGCTTCCTCAAATCTTGCTTCATCATCGATCCATATTTCATCCATGTCGATCGTTAACGTATCGCGAACGGCACGCCTCATAAGGCCAGCCTCTCGGTGCAGCTCGTAAGGTGCTTGCGCCTCTATGCTCCGTTCTGCAATGCCATGCCATATCTCGCGAAGCTGCGAGACGTCGGCACGCAAGGAAAGCTCGCTTTCTCCTCCAGCCGCCGTACGCAAAATAATGCCTTCCTCCTGCTCCCGCAGCTTCTCCCCGATGGCGCGCAAGCGCGTACGCTCGCCTTCCGGACCGATTTTTTTGGATACGCCGACATAGTCGGCATTCGGCATGTAGACAAGCCAGCGGCCAGGCAGCGTAAAATGTGTCGTCACGCGGGCGCCCTTGCCCCCTAGCGGCTCCTTCATCACCTGCACGATGAGCTCCTGCCCCGGTTTGATCAGCTCCTGAATTTGCGGCTTTTGTGCGGGCTGTTTTTCTAAATGAGGATGAAGCAGCTCATCAATATACAAAAAAGCATTTTTGGATAGTCCGACATCAACGAATGCTGCCTGCATGCCAGGCAGAACGTTCACGACACGACCTTTATAGACATTGCCAACCAAACTGCTTGCTTTTGTTTTCTCCATAAAAAATTCTACCAAGCGGCCATTCTCCAGCACGGCGGTTTGCAGCATTTCACCGTGTACGTGCATCAGCATTTGCTTCATTCCCGAATAATCACCTGCCAGTACGCTTTTCATCTATTTTAACTGAAAAGTTCCGATACTGCACGATTGGGATTATTTTCCGACAAGCAGCCTTCGACAATTTTCTGCTCCGGCAGCACCTTAACCTCCTTGCTGGACGCCTCTACCATATAAATGAGATGGTATTGCTCCCTTCGGAACAATCTGGCAACGGACAAAATCGACTGCCTCCCATTAACGATAATCGGACTCGCAATATGCCCCCTCGTCATCGCTTGCACCGATACACGGTCGCGATACATTAGAAAGCGATAAAATAAAAAGGGAACGTTCCGATAATACGTCCAATTATTCATCACAAGGAATAAACCGACGATCAGCAGATTGAGCTGGATGCCATCCTTATAGACAAGCCAGGGGAGCAGTGAGCTGATAATCATGATTGCGCTAAACAACAAGCTGATTCGGGCTGACCAGATGAGCATTTTGTAGTAATTGACGGTATAGCTTAAAGCAGCCTGCAGCAGCTTGCCGCCGTCAAGCGGATGAATAGGCAGCAGGTTGAACAAGCCGATCATCAGGTTCGCCTTCCACACATACTCCGCCCACCCTTGGTCCCATAGCCCCAGCTGTCCACAGCCCCATGCAGCAAGCCCCATCCATACATTTTGCAGAGGACCTGCTATCGCTACGATAGCTTCTTCTTTCGCGGGAACGCCGCCCGCTTCATCGACCTCTACAACCCCGCCAAACGGAAGCAACTTAACTTCTCTGACAGTCCAGCCGAAGCTGAGCGCCATGACAACATGGCCGATCTCATGCACCAGCACGAGTAAAAACAAAGTAATTAGCTCGGCAAAATAGCCTGTCATGACCGACCCAAGCATAATGATGACAAAGAGCGGATGGATCGACCATAGAATGCCCTTCCATTTAATCAATCGGTATCACACCCACAGGATCGATGTACAGATCGTTTTGCTTCACCGCAAAATAAAGCAAGCTCGGCTGCGTGCCTTCCGCCTTCAGCAAATTGCCAATTGGATCACCCGCTTCAACCCAGTCATTCACTTGTACGTCTGTCTTTCCAAGCAAACCGTAGATCGTCACGCGCTTATTCGCATGCTGGATAATGACTGTCGAGCCTTTCTCGTTCTGATCCGTTAAAAGCAGTACTCTGCCTGTCTCCGCAGCCACGACCTGCTCCTCTGATTTCCCCGCCAGCTCTATGCCGTTCAGAAGCTCTGCAAAAGTTCGCACTAGCGAGCCTCCTTGCAGCGGCGTCACCACGGGCAGCTTAACGGTTCCGTCCGCGCCAACCGCATCCGGTGTCTTGTCCTCAAATATAGGAATAAAAGATGGAGCGCCTGCAAAGGTTTCCTTATACCAAGCGGCGGCAGCGGCAAAATCGATCTCGTCCGTTAATGCCTGCTTCACCAATGCTTGTCCCTTAAGCGTATACTCCGTATCATATCGGAACATCGCCCATATCGCTCCAAACAACAATAATGCGATAACAAACTTCCATTTCAGCTCCCTACGAAAAGGATGCCTGCTCCGTACGTACCGCGGATCTATTTTATCGGTAAGATCAGGCCCTTTGACATAGCTTCTCTTATTGCTAAAGCCCTTGTCCTCATTCCAGCTTGCCCAAGGGTTTGGATTGGTTTTCCATACGACCTCGGGATCAAGCTCTATTTCTTCCCTATCGTCATGATAAAAATATTCATGGTTATAAGGAACATGCACGCCTTGATCACTGTCTTTGATTGGATTTGCTGTCGCTTGCCGATCCAGCAAGCTTTTTGTTTTCTGCTTTTTGCCCTGCTTCTCATTATCCTTCATTTGCATCTCTTGTTCCTCCCCCGCTTCCATCGTCGCATGCGACAGCTTGTTCCTTTATACATGGATATGTGGGGGGTGAGACAAGTATGCGAGGATGATTTTCATAAAAAAAAAGCCACCCTCATTCGGATGACTTTCGTCCTAGAAGCAGCTTTATCGCTGAATTTACATTTAGTCGGCCAGCTCATACTTTTCTTGATGCGCCTTAATGCTGAATACGAGCCCGATGGACAGCATATTGAGCAGGAGAGAAGTCCCTCCATAGCTGATAAAAGGTAATGTAATCCCCGTAATTGGCATAATCCCTATCATCATTCCGATGTTTTGGAACACCTGGAACACATACATAGACACGATTCCGATAACGATAAATGAGGCTCGTAAATCATAGCATTTGAAAGCTATGATGATCATGCGATAGATAAGCAAGAAATACAGCAGCAGCAAGATGGCCGCTCCTTGGAAGCCAAACTCCTCACCAATAACGACAAAAATCGAGTCAGAGTATGGATAAGGGATAAAGCCGCGATTTTTCATATCGCCTTGCATATAGCCGTCGCCGTTCAAGCCGCCGGAGCCAATGGCAATTTGCGCATTTTCCGACTGATGCTTATCATCGGCTTTTGCTTGATCCGGGTTGATAAACGTATTGATCCGCTTATGCCAGTGTCCCATTTCATGCTTGTCCAAGTAATCATAGATTTCCTGATTGAATGTGTTGAATAGAGATACGAACAGAACTAATCCTACAACAACGACTCCGAGGCCTGCAATGACATGCGAATATTTCACATTCCCGATCCAAAGCATCCCTAGCACGATAACGAGGTAAATGATTGCATTTCCTAGGTCAGGCTGAATCATAACGAGCATGAAAGGCAAAAAAGAGAAAGTGGCTATAGGGAGCAAATCCTGCGTAAGCGTCAACCGATCCCCTTGACGCCGTCCCATTAAATGGGCGATTCCGATGATGAGTATGATTTTGACGATTTCCGCTGGCTGAAACGACATGCTCCCCAATTGGAACCAGCCTCTCGCGCCATTGATGACCGCGCCAAAAAAATAAACGAGAATCAACATGGCAATGCCCACTCCGTAAAGAACGTACCAGCTCTTCAGCACAATTCGGTAATCAAACAAGGTTGCTGCGATTGCGACGAAGAAGCCGATGCCGTAAAACAAGAGTTGTTTTGTGTCGGACCCCGAGTATTTCGGAAAATTTGCAGTAGCGCTATGGATAACAATAGTGCTGATAATCATGAGGAATATAAGGATAATTAAAATTCCCCAGTCCAGCTTTTTTAATTTGTTAAGCAAGTTGTAATCATCCTATTCCAAGGAACTTACGGAAACGCTTGAATGCTCCCGCCTTCTCATCGAGAAGCATGAGCGGAACCATGTCGCCGAGAATTCGGCGCGCAATGTTTCGATAGGCGATAGCGGCGCGCGAAGCCGGATTCATAACCGTCGGCTCTCCGCTGTTTGCAGCAGAAATTACTTTCTCATCATCTGGCACAATCCCAACAAGATCAACAGCTAGAACTTGGCAAATTTCATCAATATCGAGCATTTCGCCGTTTTTCATCATATTTTGACGAATCCGGTTGATGATAAGCTTGCTCGGAATTTTCTCTTGCTCAAGCAAGCCAATGACACGGTCAGCGTCACGAACTGCCGCATTCTCCGGCGTCGTAATGACGATAGCCCGGTCAGCGCCCGCAATCGCGTTGCGAAAGCCATGCTCGATTCCTGCGGGGCAGTCTATAATAACGTAGTCATGCTCCTTCTTGAGTTCCAAAATCATATTGCGAACCTGCTCGGGCGTAACGGAATCCTTATCCTTTGTCTGTGCGGCTGGCAGCATATATAGCTCATCGAAGCGCTTGTCCTTCACGAGCGCTTGATTCAAACGGCAGCGCCCTTCGGCAACGTCTACCAAATCATAAATGATCCGATTTTCCAATCCCATGACCACATCTAGATTGCGAAGTCCGATATCTGTATCGACCATGCATACCTTCTTGCCAAGCAAAGCTAGCGCGGTACCCAGGTTTGCCGAGGTGGTCGTCTTGCCGACGCCGCCTTTACCTGATGTCACAACAATCGCTTCTCCCATGTTCTACACTCCTTTAAACATTATAGGATTATGCCGTATGCGGAATAATTGCGCTAGCTTATCGATTTGCATTCGGCCTTCGCTTAAGAAGGCGAATTCCATTGATGCATCGCCGGTCATCCATTCCTCTGGCGGTCTGCTGATAACGTCAGCAATGCGAAGCTGAGTTGGCCGCATGAGCGAAGTTGCAATGATCACATCGGTCCGCCCGCCTACACCCGCATGAGCAGTGCCGCGCAAAGCTCCCAGCACATATATATCGCCCGTACATATTAAAGTACCGCCTGGATTCAAATCGCCGATTAAAAGTAAATCGCCATCATGCTCGTAGGTTTGGCCTGAGCGAACAATAGACGTGAGCACTTGCAGATTAGGCTGCTGCCCTTGCTGTGAATCGGTCTTAGGCGCTTCGGATTCAACGGACTGCACCATTAAATTCCCTTGCGACCTTATGACATTTTTGATTCGATCCTTGTCGTCATCCGTTACTTGCCTCGCACCCAGCTTTACCTGAACGTGAACAAGCGGGCCTGTGAGCAGCTGCTGATGCGTTTTTTCCAGCTTGTACTGCAGTTCATCCAAAAGCGTCGCAAATTCACATTTATCGTCGAGAAGGAACACGAGACCTTCTTTTACGCCCTTAATTATAATATGCTGCTTATCGGTCACGTTCGTCCCTCCCCAACCTATTGCATTCTTGCTCCGCCTAACAAATTCCTGCCTGCGCCATTATTTTATTCCTCATCCTTCTCCGATTTCACTTTCGACTGGCCTTCAAACAACTTTCTGGCAGGCACGTAGCATGCGAGGGCAAACACCAGCTGAAGAAATAAACTAGGAAGGATGTAATCGATAAGTGCCCATGCGTAGCTCTCGTTCGTAATTCGAAACACCTTGTAAATAAAATAAATGACACTGTCATATAAGATGCAAGCAAAACCGATAATCGATATCGCCATCATGATCGTTGAACGGCGGCGTTCCAGCAGGACGCCCGTAAAATAACCCATCAAACCCATAACGAAAGCATTTATGCCGAGCAAATGGCCAAAATAGACAACGTCCTGCAGCATGCCAAAGCTTGCTCCGAGCAGGAGCGCTAAATGTCGTCTGCTGTAGAGTCCAGAGAAAATGACGATGACAAATACGAAGTGAGGAATGATCCGATGGCCGAGGCCGGCAGGAATGATCCATGGCATTACGGCTCCCTCCAAAATGAACAGAAGAACCATAAGCAGGATGATTCGGTTCATACTCATTGCTCGGCATCCTCCGTTTCAGGAACTTGAACGACAAACACCTCAGTCAAATGGTCAAATTTGGCTGAGAGCTCAACCGATGCCGTATAGGTAAGGCCAAAATCGCCAAGCTGCTTCGATTCTACCGTTCCGACAACGAGTCCTCTTGGATAAACATTGCCGTTGCCTGATGTAATGACCGTATCCCGTATGTCCATTTTATCTTTCTCAGCGATTTTGGACATGACCGCTCTGGCCGTTTCTTTATTGTAGCTGCTAAGTATGCCGAATGAGTCATCCTCTCGCCCCATAATCGTAACCGCGATGGAATTGAAGGTTGGCGATGCCTCATCTAGCTCTGTAATCGGCGTTACTGCTGCCGTGTAAGGCGTTACTGAGCTTACAAGTCCAACTAGGCCCTGTACGGTCGTAACTGCCATATTCGGCTTAATGCCGCTTTTGGATCCTAAATTAATGGTTAGCGTCCGATTGTTGGCATCGTTACTGACGGATATAACCTGAGCGATTAAATAATTATAATTATACATTTCCTTCTGTTGCTGCGTGAATAAAAGCTCTTCTTTATATCTTTTATTTTCATTCTCGATGAAGTTGTATTTGATCTTATCCCGAGCATAAGCAGCCGCTGTAATGCGGAGCTGCTCATTCTCTTCATAGATCGTGCGAAGATTGCGAATATCCTCAAAGAAGCCCGCTATAGAACCAGCGGGCTTGTAAAACCATTGCTGCACGTATGCTGTTGTATCCTTTAGAAATTTCTCCGGCCAAGACAATTCCTTGCGATCACTCAGTGAAAAGCCGATGACCGCTATAAACAAAATAAACCCGATCATAAGCATAAACATACGCTTATTTCGCATCAGCTTTAACAGCTCGATCACCTGCCCATTTCATATCCGTTTCCCCAATAAACGTTTTCTAGCGTCTTGAACGAGATGAACTTCTTGCCTTGAATAAATGGATATTGTCCAATGAGCGGCCTGTGCCGATCGCCACGCAATCAAGCGGGTTATCCGCAACGATGACCGGCATGCCAGTCTCGCGCTGCAGCAGCTTGTCCAAGTTGCGTAGCAAAGCGCCGCCGCCTGTGAGGACGATGCCCCTATCCATAATATCGGCAGAAAGCTCCGGCGGGCATTTCTCCAGCGTTACTTTAACGGCGTCAACAATCGCATTCACCGTGTCTGCCAATGCTTCCGTAATTTCGTCAGAAGTGATCGCAAGCGTCTTAGGCAAGCCAGATACGAGATCGCGTCCGCGAATTTCAATCGTTTCTGGTTTATCAAATGGAAGCGCTGATCCGATTTCCATTTTCAGCTGCTCCGCTGTCCGCTCGCCAATCATGAGATTGTATTGACGTTTAATATACTGGGTAACCGCTTCATCCATTTCATCGCCAGCCACTCGAATAGAGCGTGCGGTAACGATGCCGCCGAGCGAGATGACTGCAACCTCCGTCGTTCCGCCGCCGATATCAACAACCATGCTGCCTGTCGGCTCCCAAACGGGCAAATCAGCGCCAATGGCTGCTGCAAACGGTTCTTCAATCGTATAGGCCTCGCGTGCTCCAGCTTGCTTTGTCGCATCCTCTACCGCGCGTTTCTCAACCGCTGTAATGCCTGAGGGCACGCAAACCATAACATTTGGATGGCGCGGGAATAATGAGCGCTGCTTTTGCGCTTGGCGAATGAAATATTTGATCATCGTTGCCGTCGTTTCGAAATCGGCGATAACGCCATCCTTCATAGGACGAACAGCACGAATATTGCCTGGCGTTCTGCCGATCATTTTTTTGGCTTGCTCGCCAACTGCTTCGATTGTTTTTGTATCCGTACGAAGGGCCACCACAGACGGCTCCCTTACTACAATTCCTTTTCCCTTGACGAATACGAGCGTATTCGCTGTGCCTAAGTCAATACCCAAATCTTTCGAAAAACCACCAAACATGTTGTTGCTCCCTTCTAATTGCCAATCACTTTATTATATTACATGTAGCCTTGTTCCTTCAAACTAACGAACCGTCCGTCTCCGATAACTAAATGGTCTAGCAATTCTATTCCGACTAGCTGTCCGGCTTCTGCCAAACGCTCCGTTAATGCAATGTCCTCTGGACTTGGGGTGGGATCGCCGCTAGGGTGATTATGAACACAGATGATAGATGCGCTGCTGCGCTGAATGGCTGCACGAAATACTTCGCGAGGATGTACCAGCGACGCGTTAAGTGTTCCTACCGATAAGGTTTCGCGGGCAATAATATGATTTTTCGTGTTCAAAAACAAACATACGAAGTGCTCCTTCTTCAAATACCGGAGCTCCTCCATCACATAGTCCGCGGCATCCTGCGGCCTCTTAACGGTAACCGTATCGCCAAGCCTACTGCGGGTAATTCGCCTCCCAAGCTCGATGCCTGCGCGAAGCTGCAGCGCTTTGGCAGGGCCTATTCCTCGAATAGCCGTCAACTCTTCCATACTCATGTCCATCAAATTACGCAAGCTGCCGCATTGCTTGAGTATCGTACCCGCCAGATGCACAGCGGATTGCCGCTGAGTGCCTGTTCGCAGCAGGATGGCAAGCAATTCGGCATGGCTAAGTGCTTCTGCCCCATATTTCATCATGCGCTCTCTTGGACGTTCCTCATGGGGGACTTCACGCAAAATCATAGAATGCGATTCCATGTCCCAACCCCGCCTTTTTTCTAAAAAAATAAGGTTCAATCATATACTGCCTAATTCATGAAAAATAATCCGATCGAATATTTTGCGCCTACGTTTTAAAAAACAGCAATGTCATAAGTAGCCAGCATGTCCGATAGCAGCGACAGCGGTAAACCGACAACATTAAAGTAACAGCCCTCGATTTCGTCAACAAGCGTTGATCCTAGTCCTTGAATGCCGTAAGAGCCTGCTTTGTCTCGCGGCTCGCCGGTAGCGACGTACCTTGCAATCTGTTCCTCGCTCAGCGGCTTCATCTTCACCTTGGTCATACGATGTGCAAGCTGTGCTTCCCCACTCGATGAGAGCACGCAAGCGATGCCTGTATACACTTCATGAGCACGTCCTTGAAGCCTTCTCAGCATAGCCTTCGCCTCATCATCGTCAACAGGCTTGCCCAGCACATCTCCATCAAGGACGACAATCGTGTCAGCGCCAATAATTAGAGACGTCTCAACGGCTTGCTTTTGTTGCAGCAGATCCAATGCCGCATTCGCTTTGCGCAGGCTGAGCTGTTCTACAACTTGCTCCGGCGACCAGTGGGCCTCAATCGATTCATCCGTATCTGTAGACAAAATATAAACCGGCAAAGAAAGGTCCAGCGATGCGACCAGTTCCTTCCGGCGCGGTGACGAAGAGGCCAGCACAAGCTGGCTTATCGCTTCGTTGCGTGATAGTTTAGATTCCATAAAATAATTGCTGCGCTCCTTCGTACTTGCCTCCGTTTTTCTTTCGCCCACGCTCTACATTTTGCGGTACAGCCAAATCGCGAGAGCAGCTCCAATCAAACTGAACATACTGATTTGAAGATGCAGCGATAGGTTGAAGCTGAGCACATATAGATCGATAGCTGGAGACCATGTAGCTTCAATCGGTTTCGTCAAAAAAGAGATGCCTGAGACTGGTGCCAGCCACCTCGACACCAACGCGCCGGCTAGCAAGCCAATAATGATAAAAATGAGAAGAAACCAGCCGTTTTTCTTCATCTTTCAACGCCTCTCGCCATGAAATGACATCTACGTCCATTATACGCATGAACCTATTCGTTTACAATGCGCTGATGGACTCAAACCATTCTTTTTGGGAAATGATCGCCTTCATAAGCTGCGTTTGAGTCGACCATAAATAGGCCCGAGAAGGCTTTTTATCGTACTCAACCATCGATTTTGCAGCCGTATTGATCGCTTGAATGACCTTATCGAGATAGGCTTTTCCTGCCGCATCCTCTATACCTATTCGCATCGTTGCTGCATTTTTAGTCCATTTTTGATGCTCGGTCTGCCAGGATGCCGCAGCAGCTTCACTAAGCGGGGACAACGAAGGCTGCTCCAGCTGCGCGATTGTCAATTCATCCAACATTTGGACGATTTCTCTTGTCTTTGTGAAGAAGGCTTGCGCTGAGGCTTGCTCACCTTTAAAAGGCAATTTACTAGGAGCTGTTATACTTACTTCCTTGATGTACAGATCCATATCCGCCATCTGCCCGCGGATCGTCTGTGCCTTGGCTCGGTCACCGCCCATTCCAGCATACACGCGGTAATCAGCAGCGCTTGTCAGCGCCGCGCCAGCAAGCCCTTTCTCCGCCAGTTGAGCCAGTGCGGCGTCCTTGCCTTCCGTATTGCTGAAAACGCCAAACTGCAGCATAAAATACGTTTGATCCAGCCCTTCAAGGCTAACCATCGCCGCATTCGGATCCGGTTTTGCTGCCGAGTCATTGTCGGTTTCCGTCTGTGCGCCTTCACCTGTATTGGGTGCATTCCCTGCTTTGCCTCCGCTTGTTTCGCCGATTATTTCATTGCCCGTTACTGGCTGCGTTTGCGGCGTTTCATCTGCGCCTCCAGGCCAAATGCTTGCCCCCGTAAACAATGACAACAGCAAATAACCGAACAACGCTCCTGTAGCGAGCGCTGCCGCAACCGACAAAAACACATTAAACCAGGAAGGCGTTCCAGTCTTCCGTTTCATTCGCGTATATTGCTGCTTATTTCTTCTTGGCTCATCATATACAAGCTCATCCTCATAAGAATGAATCGGACCATGAACGGTCTCCGCTTTAAAATGGCGTTCCTCAATGTCATCATCGTCTTCCTGCTGAATTGGAGCTGCCAGGACAACTGGCTTTGACACTTTAAGCTTTTCCTTTTTCTCCTTTTGCAAGGGTGCTTGGGTCGGAGCAGCAGCAGGCATAGGCTTCGTGTCGGAGTCTCTTATTAGCTGCTCCAAAGCGCTTATATCCTCTTGGAACGGGCTGTTCCAAGGGTTGATTTCGCTGCTGGCTTGCTGCTCTGTATATGGATAAAGCGGTATAACGTTCTTTTTAGCCTGTTTATTGGCATTATTCTCATTCATTTGGGAGGAAACGCTATTCGATGGAGCATCATAGTGTTCGTCAGTGCTGCGGTTTTCATTGTTAATGGACTGTCCATTGCGGTCAAAACGATAGGTGATTCGGTTTTTTTGATTCATATCATCCACTCCTTGTCCCGTTCATCTAGTAATAATCTATGAGACTTTTAAGAGATTTAGACCGGGACGCTTCGAGGGATGTCTGGGATGACTACCTGGCCTTCAAAGAAATTTTTATCCAGTCCTTCTTAAAGGCTTTCGAACCCACCCAAACCCTCCCTTCCAAGGGAGGGCCCCAAAAGGGTTGCACCCTCTGAACACCCGCAACTGGACTAACGTGGGAGCTCGAGAGACGCTTAATAGCTGCGTTTATGGTCGATCGCTTTCGTCCCTGCGGGACATGCTGGATGCTTGCTCACTCGACGAACGGTTTCTTATACATGACTAACTAGGGGGGATGTTGCTTATGTTGCGTATAATGTAACCGCACGGTTCCACGGGATTGTGCGATAAACGAAG
The DNA here is from genome assembly GCF_012935325.2 of Paenibacillus sp. PL91. GTDB lineage: Bacteria > Bacillota > Bacilli > Paenibacillales > Paenibacillaceae > Pristimantibacillus. The sequence goes on along the minus strand of NZ_JABBYG020000010.1, from coordinate 54,863 downwards.
AAACTTACCTTAGCTGCTTTTTCTGAGTCAGAGTCAAGAGTTTTAGTGGATAAGGGAAATATCGGATTAAATACATATAATGGATAATTTATTTATGATTTCACCTCCTGAGATTTGGGATGCTTTCGAACTTCTGTTGCACTTTATACAGTGTAGCTATTCTCTCCGAGTGTCATGTCAGATTTCTATTGTACAAAGTGCAATGTATTACGCGTATCTACGCAATAGAGAATCCTAGAGTCTACTATTGGTATTTCTAAATTTAGTCTATAGCCTCAGCAACAATAGTGATATGTTGGGGAAAGCGAAAAAGTATTGAGCGGTCTAGCATCCAATACGCAAAACTAAAAAATGCGCGTTGATTCCACAAATGGAACCAACGCGCATTTTGTAATTAGTGGGCTGCTTTCAACGATTTGGCCAGCGAATCCGCTACCTTCCAAATGTCGCCTGCTCCCATTGTTATGACAAGATCGCCTGGGGCAACCCGTTCAGTCAAATATTCGAGCACTTCCTCTTTCGTTGGAAAATACTCAGTGTTCGCGTTGCTGTTGCTTTTGATCAGCTCAACCAGCTTATGCGAGTTTACTCCTTCGATTTCCAGCTCGCCTGCAGGTGAATAAATATCGGTGATGATTACCTCATCAGCCTCAGGAAACGCTCGGCTAAACTGCTCGAACAAGAAAAACGTCCGCGTGTAGCGCTGCGGCTGGAAAACCGCAATTATGCGTTTGCCAGTCGCTTTGGCTGCGCTGATCGTCGCTCTGATCTCCGTCGGATGATGGGCATAGTCGTCGATGACCAAAATATCATTGACTTCTCCAAGCACCTGAAAGCGGCGTTTAGCGCCTCTGAAGGCTTGAATCGCTACCGCGATTTTGTCGAAGGACAAGCCCGCTTCAAGGCAAGTAATGACCGTTGCCATCGCGTTATAAACATTATGAAGCCCCGGAACAGAAAGCTCCACATCTCCAAGCGCTTCTCCGTTATGCGTCATCGTGAAGGATACCTTGCGATCTCCAAGCACGATATTTTGAGCTTTGTAGTCTGCCTCGCCGTCAATGCCGTAGGTGACAAGCTGCGATGAATCGATATTGCCCTTATAAACCTGCGGTATCAGTTCGTTAACCGTCTCGTCATCCGCGCAAACAATTGCCTTCCCGCCGTCTTTCACCTGCTGCAAAAATTGTACGTAGGCAGCCTTCAGCTTGCCGAAATCGCCGTCATAGTTTTCAAGATGGTCCGGCTCGATATTCGTTACGATAGCTAGCGTTGGGTGGTAATGCAGGAACGACCCGTCACTCTCATCCGCTTCCGCAACAACATACTCGCCTTTACCCGCCTTGGCGTTAGTGCCTACATTAACGATCTCGCCGCCGATAATATAGGTAGGGTCCGCGTCGCAATTTTCCATAACAAGCGCGATCATGGAAGAGGTCGTCGTCTTGCCATGAGCGCCGGCGACTGCGATTCCTTTGCCCGCGTTCATCAATCTAGCCAACATTTGCGAACGATGCAAAACCGGAATGTTCAGCTCCTCCGCTGCCTTCCGTTCCACATTATCCCTAGAAAGCGCCGTCGAGTAAACGACCAGATCCGCTCCCTTTACATTTTCCGGCTGATGACCGATATAGATGCTGGCACCATTTGCAGCAAGCTTCTCTGTTAATTCTTGACGTGCGACATCGGATCCAGTCACTTTATAGCCCATTTCCAGCATAACGCGGGCAATGGCACTCATTCCGTAACCGCCGATTCCGATGAAATGAACGTGTTCTGCCGTATTCAAAGACGGTTCACCAACCTTTTTCAGAATCCGAGTTATACAAGATGCGGGAGCGAACGTCAGCTATTAAATAAAGCGTACCTGTCACGACCCCAAGGTCTGTTTCCCCGGTTAACTGTTGTAGTTTTTGTAATGCATGTTGCCAATTCTGTTCTACTACCAGCTCGAAAGAGTACTTATCAGGCTGTTGTTCCCGCATTTCTTGTACTAATTCAGCCAAGGCGGGAGCTTCTTTTTTCATCCGAAAATCAGGCTCGGTCACAATAAGCGTATCCACTATTGGTAGTATATGCTTAAGAACATCCTGATGATTCTTATTCTCCAGCATACCCATCATAAGATGCAAACGATCATACTTATAGGTGTTTTTTAGAGCATCTGCAAGCGACTCTGCACCTTCCGGATTGTGTGCGCCATCGATTAGAATCCGTGGTTTCTGTGAAACCATCTCTAGACGTCCCGGCCAAGCGGCAGCCCGCAGCCCTTCCGCCAAAATGTCATCCTCAACCACAAGCGCATTGTATTGGCGCAGCACCTCAAGCGTCATGACCGCGACAGCCGCGTTCGTGCGTTGATGTGCCCCATTAAGCGTAATCGTAAGCGGATCGATGCTCCTAAACAAATTCGTAAAGGAGAAGGTTTGCTCATCCTCTCGAACCGAAAGCGCCGTTTCATGGAACTGCTCACCAAGCAAATAAAGCGTGCTTTGCTTCTCGGCCGCGATCCGCTTGATCACCTCTACCGCTTCAGGCTGCGTTACCGCACTGACAACCGGAATTCCGGCTTTAATAATGCCGGCCTTCTCGCTTGCGACGGCAGCGATCGTGTCGCCAAGCCGGTCCATATGATCGTGGCCGATATTCGTAATGACTGAAACGACGGGATGTACAATATTCGTTACGTCAAGCCTTCCGCCAAGCCCCGTCTCCCACACCACATAGTCAGGATAAGTAACCTTCGCGTAAAAAAGGATGGCAAGCGCAGTAGATACCTCAAACATCGTCGGCGAACCAAGCTCTGTCTCTGCGATTGCTTCGACATGAGGCTTGAGATCGTTGGCCAGCCTTAGAAGCGTCTCCTCTTCGATGTCGACACCGTTATACTGAAACCGATTCGTGAATTTCGTTATATACGGCGACGTAAAGGTTCCTACATCATATCCGGCACGAAGAATTACGCTTGTTAAATAAGCGGAAGTTGATCCTTTGCCGTTCGTTCCGGCAATATGAATAAACTTCAATCTCCGATGCGGATTGTCCAGCAGCTCCATTAGCTTTTCGACCCGATCAAGACCGGGACGAATGCCAAATGGAATGAGCCCTGTAATCCAGTCTACCGCTTCTTTATAGGATTGCAGCGGCTCTCCTCGCCGCTGCTCTGCATTATGCTCAATCATACTATTCGAACCTTCTTCCGTTTTTGCAGCGTTATCCGCGCAATTCCGCAATTCTAGCTAGCACTTTATCGCGTTTGTCTGCATAATCGTTCATTTTGGCGCGTTCCTCTTCAATAACCTTAGCTGGCGCTTTCGCTACGAAGCCCTCATTGCCGAGCTTCTTCTCAACCCGCTCCACCTCGGTATTTAAATGCTGATGTTCCTTTTCCAGCCTTGCAATTTCCTGCGCGATATCGATCAAGCCAGCAAGCGGCAAATAAAGCTCTGCTCCCGTTATGATAGCCGACATTGCTTTGTCAGGCGCGCTGATATGCAAGCCCGTCTCAAGCATGGACGTGCCGCAGAAACGTTTGATGAATTCTTCGTTGCGCGACAAGATCGCTGCTTCTGCCTCGCCTGACGGCTTGATCAGCATTTCAATCTTTTTGCTCATCGGCACGTTCACTTCCGCACGGATATTGCGTACCGCACGGATCATTTCCATGAGCAGCTCCATCTCTTTGACTGCATCAGGCGCTTCAAGCGCTTTGTCATATACCGGCCATTCAGCAAGAGTAATCGTCTCGCCTTCATGCGGCAAATGCTGCCAGATCTCTTCGCTGATGTATGGCATGAATGGGTGGATCAGACGCTGTGTCCGGTCAAGTACATAGGCCAGAACGGATTGAGTAGCCTTTTTCGCTGCTTCATCCGTATTGTACAGGCTAAGCTTTGCGAACTCGATGTACCAGTCGCACAGATCATCCCAAATGAAGTTATTTAATAAACGTCCGGTTTCACCGAACTCGTAGCTGTCGATTAGACGGGTTACATCGCGAACCGTTTCATTCAAGCGATGCAAAATCCAGCGGTCAGCCGTACCCAAACTAACGGTAATATCGATGTCCTTCGCTTCCACGCCTTCCAAATTCATAAGCGCAAAGCGCGATGCATTCCAAATTTTATTCGCGAAGTTGCGCGCCTGCTCTACCTTCTCCCAGCGGAAGCGCAAATCCTGTCCAGGCGTGCTGCTAGTAGAGATCATATAGCGCATCGCATCCGCGCCGTATTTCTCGATCACCTCAAGCGGATCGACGCCGTTGCCCTTCGACTTGGACATTTTTTGTCCTTCGGAGTCGCGAACAAGGCCGTGGATCAACACATCCTTAAATGGAGACTGCTCCGTAAATTCAAGCGCCGTAAAGATCATCCGCGCAACCCAGAAGTAAATGATATCGTAGCCCGTAACGAGCACGTCCGTCGGATAGAAACGCTTCAGATCCTCGGTTTGATCCGGCCAGCCGAGCGTTGAGAACGGCCAAAGCGCAGAGCTGAACCAAGTATCTAGCACGTCGTTGTCTTGACTCAGGTGGTCTCCTGCCATATCCTCGCGGGATACATGCATCTCGCCTGTCGCTTCGTCATACCATGCCGGAATGCGGTGGCCCCACCAAAGCTGTCTGGAAATACACCAGTCGCGAACGTTCTCGATCCAATGCAAATAAATTTTCTCGAACCGTTCAGGTACGAAGTTAACGCCTTTGCCTGCCTTTTGCGCCGCAATTGCCGCTTCAGCAAGCGGCTTCATCGCAACGAACCATTGCGTGGACAGGTATGGCTCTACAACAGCTCCGCTGCGTTCGCTGTGCCCTACTTGGTGAACATGATCCTCTATTTCAATGCAAACGCCTTGCTCTTGCAAGTCCTTCACTAGCTGTTTGCGGCAATCGAAGCGATCGAGACCTTGATAAGGGCCAGCTTCGGCATTCATCGTGCCTGTCTCGTCCATGACGATAATTTGCGGCAGGCTGTGACGCTCGCCAACCTCGAAGTCGTTCGGATCATGCGCCGGCGTTATTTTTACAGCGCCTGAGCCAAATTCCTTGTCCACGTATTCATCCGCAATGATCGGAATTTCGCGGCCGACAATCGGAAGCACAATCAGTTGACCGATCAGATGCTTATAGCGATCATCCTCGGGATGAACGGCTACCGCCGAATCGCCCAGCATCGTCTCGGGACGAGTCGTTGCTACCGTTATGAAGCCGGAGCCGTCCTTAAGCGGATATTGTAAATGGTACAAGTGGCCGTTAACTTCTTTATGCTCTACCTCAATATCGGATAGCGCCGTACGTGCGGCAGGGTCCCAGTTAATGATTTTTTTGCCGCGGTAGATAAGCCCCTTCTCGTAGAGACGAACAAATACTTCGCGAACCGCTTTGGACAGCCCTTCATCCAGCGTGAACCGCTCTCTCGAATAATCAAGAGAAAGACCCATTTTCGCCCATTGCTCGCGAATCGTATTCGCATACTCTTCCTTCCACTCCCATACCTTTTCGAGGAAAGCTTCCCGGCCGAGGTCGTAGCGGGAGATTCCTTGCTCACGCAGCTTTTGCTCCACTCTTGTCTGAGTTGCAATGCCCGCATGGTCTGAACCTGGGAGCCAAAGCGCATCATATCCCTGCATACGCTTTGTTCTGATCAAAATATCCTGTAGCGTAAAATCTAACGCATGCCCGATATGAAGCATTCCGGTCACGTTTGGAGGCGGGATCACAATTGTATATGGCTTTGCGTCCGGGCGTTTGCCCGCCTCGAAAAATTGGCCCTGCATCCAGTAATCGTACCATTTCTGCTCGGCTGCCTTCGGATCATAGGTTGTCGGCATTGCAGTTGTCGTTTGATTTTCTGACATTCGTTCCATCCTCCATAAATCGATCTACAAAAACAAAAAAACCTTCCGCCCTTATCATAAAGGACGAAAGGTTTAGCTTCCGTGGTACCACCTTTGTTCCATGCGAACAAGATCGCATGACACTCAAACAGATAACGGCTGCGGCCGGCCTGACTTCGGTAGAGCACAGGTTGCTCTTCCTTGACTCAGGCAACTCCGGGGCGACTCGTAGCAGTCACTTCCTGCAGAACCTCTCAGCGTAACGGTTCCACTCTCTGAAGGCTTTGCTGCATACTATTCCCCTTCAACGTCGTTATAACGCATATATGTTTAATCATACCTTTGTTGTACCTCTGAGTCAACCAAACTTCCATAACAAATGCCCCTATTGCTCAAAATAATGAGCAATAGGGGCATTTTTGTCATCTTAACCATCATGGAATGTAGATTAGTTGTCCTTCAGACACGCTGGAATCATCCAATCGGTTATAAATGATGATTTCTCTTGGGTTCAAGCTGTAACGCGAGGCAATAACGTCGAGCGTCTCGTCCCGCTGCACGATGCACATCCGAATTTTACGGAATTCCGTATCCTCCGAACGTTTGCCGAGAAATAAGTTTTTCCATTCGATCTCATCGCCCGATGCTTGTACTCTCGCTACCTCATCCGCTCGCTGCTGAGCGACTACCTCTTCAGCTGCCTGACGGGCTGCTTGCTCCCGCCTGCTAGTCTGAAGCAGCGTAAGAATGCCCACATCAGGCGGCGATCCGCTTCCATCTTGAGGCTGAGGCTGCTTGCCTCCAACTGCGATGCGAAGCTCCTGTTTTTCCTGATCGGAATCCTGCCTCTGCGGCGGCAAAGCATCTGGAATAATGAAAGACGGCTCCTGTGCTTCAAACTCATTGCGTTCCTGCTCGAGGGCCGGCTGCGCGCTCTGGAAGGGCGATTGCTCCTGCTCAGCGCTTGTTGGGAAATTCGCATACGATTCGGAATTCGCAAGCCAGCCCTCATGGCTCGTTTGCTGGGAGGATAACGTGATTTCCCGTTCTTCCTCCTGGAATTCCTCCTGCTCCTCGGCTTGCTGCGTTGAGCTCGGGAACAGCTGCGAGGACGACCATCCTGTATCGTACGATACCGATGAGATCATAACCGTAGGCTGCGAATCATTCGTTTCAATCGTTTCAATCGTTTCAATCGTTTCAATCGTTTCATTCGATGCATTCGATGCAATCGATTCCATTGAATCAACCGTTTCATCCGACACTTCCGGCCGCTGCTGGAAAGAGAATTCCTCTTGCGCAGCAAAATCATTTTGCTCCGGTATGTACGGCAGCTCGTTAGCAGGATACTGGCTGTTTAAAAACTCCACGGCGCGCTCCTCGTAAGCTTCCCTCTGATGGACAACCGTGAACGGCTCTTCCCGCCAGAGCTCCTCTTGCTCCTGTACAGGCTGAGCGGAAATGCCTCTTAGAGAAAGGACACCTGTAATGTTTAATGTGCGGGCAGACAATAAGTCGACATCAAAATTATCGATTTCAATCGAAATATCGTCCAGCCGAGAAATGCGATTCATCGGCAGCGTTATTTCGACGGGTATCCAGTGCTCAAGCGTCAACGAATTTTCGGAATCATTTTGACTCCTATAAATTCCGCTCAGAAGCAGCTGTCCTCGAAGTACGGCGTGATCCCCCTGGTCGATAACCTGGATGCGGGGAACAAGCTCAATTTCCTCCAGCTCGTCAATTGCCGCTACATCATCGGGCAAATGGACGCGCTCATACACGTCAAAGCGTAATCCGTTCGTTTGATCCGACACGCCTAAGTCCTCCCCTCTCATACTGAATGCTTGGGCTAACGTTACATTCACTACTTATCTATATGGGATGTTAGGCAGGAGCATGACTATCTTTTTGAACGGGAATGTATGTTTTCTGAAAGCTGTACGAGCCACTGCGGCCAGGGGGCGACAGCTTCAACAAGCGAATCGGTCCAAGGATGCGGAAAAACGAGCTTCTCCCCATGAAGCGCTTGATGACCGAGCAGACGCGCATCGCCACCATACAAGCCGTCCCCTACGAGCGAATGTCCGATATAGCTCATATGAACGCGTATTTGATGGGTTCGTCCTGTCTCCAGCTTCACTCGTAAAAGCGACAGCTGCGAGCTTGCATCAATCGTCTCGTAGTGCGTAACGGCTTGCTCGCCGCTCTCTGATACACGCCGTTTCGCGCGATGATGGCGATCCTTCCCAATCGGAAGGTTGATCGTCCCGGATGGCTTGGCTAATCGTCCATGCACAACAGCGATATACTGCCTGTCAATCGCCTTGGCACGCATAGCCTCATCCAGCTTCCACTGTGCCAAATCGTTTTTGGCATAGAGCACTGGACCGGAAGTATCGTCATCGAGTCTGTGGATGTGCCGGACGGTGAGCGGATCACCCTGGCTCAGCAAATGTCTAGCCGCCGCTTCATCCAGCGTGCCGGTCTGCCCGGCAACCGCTTCATGCACGGCCATCCCCGCAGGCTTGTGAAGCACCAAGCAAAAATCATCCTCGTATAAAACGGCGGGTGCCTCCACATAAGATGGCATAGAAGCTTTGCGATATAGCGCATCCTCCTTTGGGTCTATAGCCGGAAAAGCCAAAAGCTGAAGCTTATCCCCATTCCACTGGATGCCTCCAATTGAAAAGAGCCTGTTGATCCACTTCTGCGGAAAAAAAGAACGGGCCAGCAGCCACTGCCGCACAACATGCGGATGGCTGCCAGCCCGCGGCTGTGCAAGCTCCGGCGTATTGGCCGGATCTTTTTCCGAATTGGGATCAACGGATGTGTAAGCGGAACTATCGCCTAAAGCCAGCCAATCAAGCTCCAGCCACTGGCCGTTCCGCTTTACTTGCCCATTGATCATCATATTTTCCTCCTACAGACGGCTAAACGCAATATCATGCGCTTCGATTGTTGCGTCAATATCCTCATTTGTATGAACCGCGGAAACGAACATTCCCTCAAATTGAGAAGGTGCTACGCTTACTCCTAAATCAAGCATCGATGCAAAATACGTCTTAAACCGTTCAAGATCGGATGTTTTAGCCGTTTCGTAGTTAATGACGAACGTATCGGTAAAGAAAGGACAAACCATTGAACCAACCCGATTGATCGTGCTTGCGATACCGTGCTTGCGAGCATTCGCCTCAAAGCCGAGCTGTAGTCTGACGGCTTGGCGCTCTAGCTGCTCATAAACCTCAGGCGTAAGCAGCTTCAGCGTCGTGTAGCCTGCGGCCATTGCAAGCGGATTGCCTGACAACGTTCCGGCTTGGTAAATCGGCCCGCTTGGCGCAATCAGCTCCATGAGCTCGCGCTTGCCGCCATATGCGCCAACCGGCAGTCCGCCGCCGATCACTTTGCCGAAGCATGTTAGATCCGGCTTAATGTCATAAAGCCCCTGCGCACAGCTGTAGCCCACGCGGAAGCCCGTCATAACCTCGTCGAAAATAAGCACAGTGCCGTACTGCGTCGTCACATCGCGAAGTCCTTGCAGAAAACCGGGAAGCGGCGGTACGACGCCCATATTGCCGGCAACCGGCTCAACGATGACGCATGCGATTTCCTCGCCGAAATTCTCGAACGCAAGCTTCACGGATTCAATATCGTTATAAGGCACCGTAATGGTGTGTGTAGCCACATGCTCAGGCACGCCTGGACTGTCAGGCAGGCCTAATGTCGCTACGCCAGAGCCTGCTTTAATCAGCAAGCTGTCGGCATGGCCATGATACGAGCCCACGAATTTCAAAATTTTGTTACGCTTCGTGTATCCCCGTGCAAGGCGCAATGCGCTCATCGTCGCTTCCGTACCGGAGTTCACCATACGGACAACGTCAACCGAAGGAACCCGTTCACAGACAAGCTCCGCCATCAACGTCTCCAGCTCGGTAGGGGCGCCAAAGCTCGTCCCTTTCTCCGCCGTCCGTTTAATCGCCTCAATGACCTCGGGGTGGGCATGCCCCATAATGAGCGGTCCCCATGAAGCTACGTAATCAATATAGCTGTTGCCGTCGATATCATAAATGCGGCTGCCTTCTCCCCGCTCCATATATACAGGATTTAAGCCAACTGACTTGAACGCTCTAACCGGACTGTTCACTCCGCCTGGTATAACCTTCTTCGCTCTTGCGAACGCAGCTACCGAGCGTGCGTCATTTCTAACGTTCGACTGATCACTCATCTGCTTACCCCTCTCCTCTTAACCAACGAGCCGCATCCTTTGCGTGGTACGTTATAATCAGATCAGCGCCCGCGCGCTTCATTCCCGTTAAGGTTTCAAGCACGATCGCTTGCTCATTAATCCAACCATTGGCAGCAGCTGCCTTCACCATCGAGTATTCGGCGCTCACGTTATACGCGGCTACCGGCAGATTGTATTTATCCTTCAGCAAGCGCAGGATGTCTAGATAAGCAAGCGCAGGCTTTACCATAAGCATATCTGCGCCCTCGGCAATGTCCGATTCCGCTTCACGCAGCGCCTCGCGCACATTCGCCGGGTCCATTTGATACGTCTTCCGGTCGCCGAATTGCGGCGCGGAATGAACCGCATCACGGAATGGACCATAGTAAGCAGAGGCAAATTTCACTGAGTACGAAAGAATCGGAATATCGCTATAGCCAGCCTCGTCCAGCCCTTCTCGAATGGCGAGCACGAAGCCATCCATCATATTCGAAGGAGCGATAATGTCTGCTCCTGCCTCCGCTTGCGACACGGCTGTCTGTATGAGCAAATCCAAGGAGGAGTCATTATCGATCTCTGCAACGCCTGTACCCTCGTGGACATGCACAACGCCGCAATGGCCGTGATCGGTGAATTGGCATAGGCAGGTATCCGCAATGACAACAAGCTCTGGCGCCCATTCCTTGACGGCGCGAATCGCTTGCTGAACGATGCCGTTCGCGTCATAGGCTGACGTGCCGATCGCATCTTTAGTCTCAGGAATTCCGAATAACAGCACCGATTGAATGCCCAGCGCAACAACCTCGCGAATTTCTTGCTCCAGAAGATCCATGGATAAATGATAGATCCCCGGCATCGACGGAATTTCATTTCTTACATTTTGGCCGTGGGTAACGAAGATCGGATATATAAAATCATTCACGCTTAGAACGGTTTCCCTTACCATGCTCCGAAGAGCGGCCGTTCTGCGCAATCTGCGATTTCTAACTTGTGGAAAAATCATTGCTAATCATTCCTTCCTCACTGTGGTTGCTTGTTGCTTTGCTGATAATCGGCAATGGCTTGTAGCAAGCCAGCAAGCGTCGAATCCGTCGGCTCAATGGCGACCTTCAAGCCTGCTTCAGTTGCCGTCTGCGTTGTAATCGGACCAATGCTCGCAATCGGAATATCCGACAGCACCTCCACGGGATTGGGCACACCTTTGCGTCTTAACACTTCAAGCAGGTTCGTAACGGTAGACGAGCTCGTGAACGTGATCAAATGAATTTCCTTTTCGCGAATCCATTCAAGCGCCAGCTCGTCCTGCTGATCCGCAAGCACCGTCTCGTACACATCTATTTCCGTTGGCAACAGCCCCATAGCCTTCAGCTCGCGAGGCAGTACTTCACGCGCGAGATCGCCCCGCGGCAGCAGCACGCGCTCGCCAGCCTTTAACTGCGGAGCAAGCTGCTCCAGCAGCCCTTCCGCATGGAACTTGGCAGGCAGCTCCTCTACCACCAAGCCTCGCTTTACGAGCGCCTCTGCCGTCTTAGGACCAACCGCTGCGATTTTGGCGCCAAAAAATCTTCTCATATCAATGCGGAATTTACGCAGCCATCCAAAAAAATATTCAACGCCATTCACGCTTGTAAACATAAGCCATTGATAATGCTCGGCTTGCTCAAGCTGCTCCCGCAGCGACTGAACAGCTGCCGGATCAGAGGGCTCTACCGTCTCAATGACAGGAAATTCGCAAGGCTCTCCGCCCAGCAATTCAATCTGATCCGCAAGCTCGCTTGCTTGCGATCTAGCGCGCGTAACAAGGACCCGCATGCCGAACAGCGGCTTGTTCTCATACCATTTCAGCTTCTCGCGCTGCAGCACCACCTCGCCGACGACGATTACGGCAGGAGGCTGGAAGTTCGCCGCTTTAACGATCGTCTCGATCGTCTCAAGCGTGCCGACGACGGTGCGCTGCTCGACTCTCGTTCCCCAGCGTATGAGCGCCACCGGTGTTTCTGGCGGCTTGCCGTGCTTGATAAGCTGGTCGGCTATATATCCGATCTTGGCAACGCCCATAAGAAAAATAAGGGTGCCCGTTGCGTTCGTTACTTTATCCCAATGAATGGAGCGATCAAGCTTGTCCGGACTTTCATGACCTGTAATGATGGATAAGGATGAGGCTAAATCACGGTGTGTGACCGGAATGCCTGCATAAGCAGGTACGGCAATGGCCGAGGTAATGCCAGGTACGATTTCGAACGCTATTCCGTTGTCATAGAGCAGCTCCGCCTCTTCGCCAACACGTCCAAAAATCGTAGGATCGCCGCCCTTCAGGCGCGTAACCGTCTTGCCCTGCAGCGCCAAATCAACAAGCAGCTGATTGATTTCCTCCTGCTTCATCGTATGGCGATCCGGCAGCTTGCCGACGTATATTCTCTCCGTCCCCGGCTTCAAATGCCGAAGAAGTCTCGGGCTTGCCAAACGATCGTATACGACTACATCACATTCCTCTAAGCATTCCAGTCCGCGCACAGTAATCAGCTTCGGATCTCCCGGTCCGGCGCCAACCAAATAAACCTTCCCCTTGTCCAAGCCTGTCACTCCCCAATTTCAGCTAAAATGCGGTCTGCACCACGTTCGATGAGTGCAGCAGCTACATCCCGTCCAAGCTGCTCGGGGTCCGTACCCTGCTTCACTTCCTTCAGCAGTGTTGTTCCGTCTGGCGAACCGACCATTCCCGTCATAACGAGCTGGCGCTTGCCGTTTGGTCCGCCGTCTTCTTCGCCGAGTACACAATAAGCTCCAATTGGGACTTGGCAGCCTCCGTTCAGTGTACCAAGAAAGCTGCGCTCCGCGCGTACGGTCAGTTCCGTCTCATTATCATTAATCAGGGACAGCAATTCCCTTATTTGCACGTCATCCTCGCGGCATTCAATGCCAAGCGCGCCTTGTCCTACGGCAGGCAGGCACACATCCACAGGAATATTCGAGGAAATGCGGTCCTGCCATCCCATGCGCGTAAGGCCTGCGGCAGCAAGCACCACCGCGTCAAAGCCTTCGGTTTCCAGCTTGCGAATGCGGGAATCGATGTTGCCGCGAATGGATTCGAGCTGAAGATCCGGCCTCGCATTTTTGAGCTGGCTGGAGCGGCGCAGGCTGCTAGTACCCACCCGGGCGCCTAGCGGCAAATCGTCCAAGCTGCCTCCTTCACGCATAACGAGGCAATCCCTAGGATCCACACGTTTCGGAATGGCGCCGTTAATCAGGCCTTCCGGTAGCGCGTAAGGCATATCCTTCATGCTATGTACAGCCATGTCGATAACGCCGTCTACGAGCGCTTGTTCAATTTCTTTTACGAATAATCCCTTGCCGCCTACCTTGGACAGAGTGACATCCAGAATACGATCGCCCTTTGTCACTATTTTTTTCACTTCAAACGTGTAATCGAAGCCATGCTTCTCGCTGATTCGCTTCAGCTCCTCGATCACTTGACCCGTCTGCGTCAAAGCGAGCGCGCTTTGCCTTGTTCCTACAACGATGACTCTTTGCCCTTCATTTACCGTTGCCATTATGTAAGCCCCCTGTCTATCCGATGAAGCAAGCTCTGCAGCCATTCATCGATGTCAAAGCTGTTTCTCCTCTGCTGCACAGCCTCCTCGGCTGCAAGCTTCAAAACGGTTTGCCTATCCTGCTCATCCAACACTCTGCTTCGTACAAGCTCGCGTAAACGCCGAAGCCGATTTGTTATCTCTTCATATTGCGGCCCGTACTGCGCTTCCAGCTCCTGCTTGATCTGCTGCGACAATGCGGGGCTTGCGCCAGAAGCCGTAACCGCCAGCAATAAATCGCCTCTTCTTACAACAGAGGGAGAAATAAATGAGCTGCTCTTTGATTCATCCGCCGCGTTTACGAGAACGCCAAGCTGCTCCCCGGCGGCCGCTACCTCTGCATTCACAAGGCTGTCATTGGTTGCCGCAAAAACAAGCCATGCTCCCCGCAAGTCAGCTTCGCTGTACTCTCGCTGGAAACAGAGGATCTTTCCCTCTTCGGCTAGCCTTTCGATTTTTGGAGTGAAGGTTGGGCTAATGACCCATACCTCGTCCGCTCCCGCTTCCAGAAGCCCAAGCAGCTTTCGCTGCGCGATGCTCCCGCCTCCAATGACAACGCAGCGTTTGCCTTTTAACTGCAAGACGACCGGATAATATCCATTCATCTGGGCTATACCTCCCTGCTGCCTCGCTCCCTCACTAGTGAAAAGAAGAAAAGTAATTAGAAAATAAATTCAAAAGCAGCAAGCCAAACGAAAATATATACAAACGGGCTAATTGCAGCCCTGGCCTTCTCAGCATCGCTCTCTGATACACATAAATCACATACATAATCAATGTTCCAAGTGAAGAGAGCACTTTCCAATCCAGCAGCAGCCCGGCTCGTCCTTCAACAAGCAACGAAGTAACCGCAATGGCGAGCGACATCGCAAGCAGCGGAACACCGATAATAACGGCCCGATCGCCATAACGCTCAATCGCATCTAAGCTCGGCAGTCTGCGAACGAAGTTCGTCCACCGTTTTCGTTTCAATTGATTATGCAGGAACATATACATGCCAGCGAACAAAGCGCCAAGTGTCAGCGCCGCATAAGCGCACATTATAAGACTGATATGAATATATAATAGCTCTCTTGTCGTTTTCCAAACCTCTAGCGATTCACCGTTTCCAGGACTGCTATAGAGATTGAGCGCTAACACCGCAAAGCCTATTACATTGACGAAAAATACGACAAAATCAATTTTTATAAATCGGCTGATGACTAACGATATCGTGACCAATAACCATGAAAAGCAAAGCCAATACTCAAACGTCGTTATTTCGGTCATTTGCAAATGGGACACGATGCGAGCAACCAAATAACCAGTCTGCAATACCCAAACAAAAATAAGCAGCCCTGCACCCACCCGTTTCGCTCTCCGACTTGCGTTAATGAAGTCGGAGAAATAAAACAGGAGGCTCAGGGCGTAAATATAAAGTATCGCATCATATAAAAAGTTTTGCGTCACCATAGTTCCTCCACATTGCGGCCATCTATCTTGTAATAGGTGCTAATACCGCCGCTGCTGCATGGGGTTGAACGATTTTCTTTTTTTCTGCAGCGACAGCAGCTGATGCCGCTTCAAGCTCAGCTTGACGCGTTTTGGTAAGCTCATCCTCGAGCGCGAACAGCTTGACAAACATGTCCATCGCTTCATCTGCTCGTTTCTCGCCGGCCATTTCTTTGATACGCAAAATCGGGTCCTGCATCATCTGGTTAACGATGCTCTTCGTTAGCTTGCGGATTACTTTAAGCTCATGCTCGCCAAGATCCGGAAGCTTATTCGTCAAGCTGTTCATCGTTTCCTCATGAATGCTGGCTGCTTTCGTTTGCAGCGATCTAATAAGCGGAACGACGCCAAGCGTTTTATACCACTGCTCGAACAGGTCGATCTCCTCGGCGATCATGGCTTCGATTTTGGATGCTTCTTGGCGGCGATGCTCCAGATTACTTTCCACAATGCCCTCCAAGTCATCAATATCGTATAAGAACACATTTTCCACCGCAGCAATCGATGGGTCCAAATCACGCGGAACCGCAATGTCGATCATGAACAGCGGCTTTGCCTTGCGACGCTGCATCGCTGATGCAAC
Organism: Paenibacillus sp. PL91; assembly: GCF_012935325.2. GTDB lineage: Bacteria > Bacillota > Bacilli > Paenibacillales > Paenibacillaceae > Pristimantibacillus. The sequence continues at coordinate 39,139 of NZ_JABBYG020000010.1, read as the reverse complement.
CTGCTGACGTGTCAGCACGTAACCGTCCGAGCCTGTCGAGCTGATGATAATGTCCGCTTCATGCAGCTTCTCAGCCGCCTCTTCCATAGACCAGGCAGAGCCGTTAAATTTATCCGCCAGCTTTGCAGCGCGCTCATAAGTCCGGTTCACAACGACAACGCGGTCAGCGCCGTTCGCGTATAAGTGCTTGGCCGTAAGCTCGCTCGTCTCGCCAGCGCCGATAACCATTACTGTTTTTTTGTTGAATTGGCCAAAAATCCGTTTCCCCAGCTCTACCGCAGCGTAGCTGACAGAAACAGCCGATTCGCCGATCGTCGTCTCGGAATGAGCACGCTTGGCCATCGTAACAGCTTGCTTAAACAGCATGTTGAATACGGTACCTGTCGTTTTCTGCTGCTGTGCAAGCAAAAATGCGTTTTTCACTTGTCCCAATATTTGAGTTTCGCCAATGACCATCGAATCCAGCCCGCTCGTTACCCGGAACAGATGATCGATCGCCTTCTCGTCCTCATACATATATAAATGGTTCGTAAATTGCTGTCTAGGCAATTTAAACCACTTTTCCATAAAGCTGCGAATGTAATGTCCACATAGATGGTGCCTGTCTACAACTGCGTATAGCTCCGTACGATTGCAGGTCGCTACTATGACACATTCCATGATGCTTTGTGTCTGAATGAGCTGTATTAATGCCTCCGGCAAATCCCGTTCCGCGAAAGCGAACTGTTCTCTTACTTCTACGGGAGCCGTTCGATAATTCAGTCCAACTGCGATAATGTGCATGCGCGGTCACCTGCCTCCTTCTCTAGTGCGTCTTTGCCTTGATGTTAACGATAATTATAGCATAGTTGGACATTCAGATAATGTTCATTTATGAATAATATTTGAAAAGTACACAATCATTATTCCCTTTTCATGCAAAGAAATAACCATGGATGAAATCCATGGTTATTTCGCTATGATCGATAAGTTTTAAAGCTCTTAAACGAGCTCAGTTTGTTTCATTTTCGGTTCTTCCACTTGCAGTTCACCCATACCACGTACAAGCTTCTTCGCATAAGTCGCTTTTGGCTTCAATACAGCGAGCATGTAGTCGATCGCAAGCTGAGGATCTACAGTTTCACCGCAGGTATAACAGTCTAGCGCGGCAAAGCCTCTCTCTGGATACGTATGAATCGAGAGGTGACTCTCCGACAGCATCACGAGTACAGTTGCGCCTTGAGGATCGAATTGTTTTGCTTGAACTGACAATACAGTAGCACCACATGCTTCAGCAGCCTCTACCATGTGTGATTGCAAAAATTCAGCGCTGTTCAGTAGATCAAAGTCTACACCCCAAGTATCAACAGCAACGTGTCTTCCGAAAGTTGAGTATTCCATCTTTCGGTTCCCCCTTCCTAGGAATAAAATGTTTGAAAAATTTCATCCGCTAGGACCTACGTCATTCACTTCTCGAGGGATTAATCTCTCGCAACATAACTATGTCCTGAGTGAATCCTGGTTCCTATTATTATCATCAACAATCTTTTCAACGAGAATAAAAATAACATCTATCCGAAATAATTGCAATACTTTTTTTTATTTCGGTTTGGAAAAGCTTATACGCCAGCCCCGTTTTCAATGTATGACAGGTAAGCTTATCCCGCTACAGCAGCTCCGCTTACCCCGCCATATTATTTTTAGTATCCTCAGGGCTGATTACGGAGATATGATCGACCTTTCCTGTAGCTTTCGCAATAATAAATTTAAGCTGATACTGTTTATTCACTTGGTATGTGTAAATTTCGTCCGTACCGTTTACTGACTTCTCGTCCGCGCTGCCCAGAGCAATCTCAAGATCCTTTAACGTAATCACTTGAAGCTTGTCTGAATAGGACCTTACATCAAATACGACCATTCCTTTGTTATAGCCAAAGGTAATGCCTTTGTCCACATAAGTTGCATACATGCCTTTTCCAGCCGATTCATTATCATCCGCCTTGCCCCATTTTTTCTCAATATCATCATAAAGAGCGATGTGCGCGGCATAGTCGCTGCCTGCAACCTTCCCTTCCTTGGCCAAATCATATATCGAGCCAATCAGCACGCCGATTTGTGTCCCGCTACCTGCTTCGCCATTGTCTGTGCCTGCTGATTCGCCTGGCTGCTGTGATGGCTCTGTGCTCGGTTTAACTGCAGGTTCATTGGTTGGTTCGGTGCTTGGCTGTTCGGCAGGAGCCTCCGTTGCTGGCGGCGGAGTCGGATTTGCGCTCGACTCGTCATTGCTGCAGGCTGTTAATGATAAGGCAATCGCAAAGGAAATGCCGATTGCAAACTGTTTGAATCGTCTTGTTTGGTTTAACATAAGTCCATCTCCTCTTTATGTCTAGTATCTTAGGTGTCATCCAAATCGCTATACCCAGTTACTAACTGCAAAAGAGTGAAATATGTTGCACTTATCACCAGTGTAATATTAGGAAAAAAAAAGAGAAGCCGCTACAGCGGCTTCCCTATTCCTTATTGAACTTGCTTCATTACGCTTCTAGCGCGAAGAGCTTTCGAGTCAAATCGGTCAATCGCTCATCGATCTTGCCAATTTCATCCGCGTCCTTCGTTTGGTTGCGAAGATCAAGCAACTCATTGACTGCGCTGCCCAGAAGACCAATCTCACGCTCAATCAGACGACTGTGGAACACGCGCTCCAATTGGCCTAGCGTATCCTTAAACTCGAATACGACACGGTCGCCGGTCTTAGAGCTTTCGACAATTTGGTGAACGGAACCGTTCTTATAATGATAGATCATCGTATAATGACTGTAGATTCGGTTGACGATCGCGTTCCCGCGGAAAGCAGATACTGCTTTTCGCATGGCATTGGTCAGCCTCGGTTGAACAAGACGGCAAGATAGTACGCATACATAATAGTCTTGTTGACGTTCAAAGGTCAGTCGGACTTCTTCCCTCCCTGCTACATCTTCGAGAACGAGCTCCTGATTTCCATTATCGAGCACTAGCACCTGAAGGCGAATTTGCTGCTCTTCAAATAAACGGATAAACTCAGCCATCTCTTCATTCGTCAATTGCAGTTTGGCATTTACATACTCTGTGGCTAGCCGCTTAGCCATAAAAATCTCCTCAATTCTTTGAACTTGCACGGTTTGGTCTTTGTACTTTGGTCTTGTTGCTTAAGTATATTATACGTGATCCGAACATTTTATTCCTGTCGTCCATCCCCGATATTCTCGCATATTCCACAAAATAACGGTAGAATTCACGAGGAATGCCGACTTTTTCACTGTATCCTCTGCTTTATATCATAACTTGCTGCACTTGCTACCTTATGTTGCAATCGCTTCGTTAATGATATCCCAAAGCTGCTCCCGTCCGATGCCCAATTCAGAGGAAAATAAGACGACGGAATCGCGTGGATCTGCCTCCAGCGTCTTTTTAATCATCTTGATATGTTTGTCCCATTTGGACTTCGGAATTTTATCCGCCTTCGTTGCGACGATGCAGGTCGGAATTTCGTAATGCTTCAGCCATTTGTACATTTGTTGATCCTGCTGCGATGGCTCATGGCGAATATCGATGACAAGCAGCTGCAGCTTAAGTGGCTCGCGATCGCGAATGTAGCGTTCGATCATTTCACCAAACTGCACGCGCTGTGTCTTGGATACCTTGGCATACCCATAACCCGGAAAATCGACCAAATAGATTAGATCATTGACCCGGTAATAGTTGAGCTGCTGCGTCTTGCCCGGCTGCGAGCTCGTACGCGCTAAGTTTTTGCGTAAAATCAGTTTGTTGATCAATGAAGATTTTCCGACATTCGAACGCCCTGCCAGAGCTATCTCTGGCAAGGCGTCCTCTGGGTATTGATGGGGTTTTACTGCACTGATGACGAACTGAGCTTGTGTAATTTTCATAAAATCGATGTACCTGCCTTCTCCTCCGTTTGAATCGGAAGCAACGCATGCTGCAGCACTTCATCCATATGACTGACAGGAAAAAATTGCATATCATTGCGCACGCTATCGGGAATATCCCGTAGATCCCGTTCATTTTCTTTCGGCAACAGCACCTTGCGAATGCCTGCACGATGCGCGGCAAGCGATTTTTCTTTCAAACCGCCAATCGGAAGCACACGGCCTCTGAGCGTTATTTCGCCTGTCATCGCCACTTCCTTATTCACATAGCGATTCGTAAGAGCTGAAATAAGCGCTGTTGCAATGGTAATGCCCGCGGATGGACCATCCTTAGGAATGGCTCCCTCTGGGATATGGATATGAATGTCGTTTTTCTCATGGAAGCCTGGGTCAATGCCCAGCTCGATCGCTTTCGAGCGCGTATAGCTGAACGCAGCTTGCGCGGATTCCTTCATGACATCACCTAGTTTACCAGTTAACGTTAGCTTTCCGCTACCCGGCATTACCGTAACCTCGATAACAAGCGTATCTCCGCCAACTTCCGTCCATGCCAAACCGGTCACCGCGCCGATTTGGTTCTCGCTTTCTGCGAGGCCATAACGGAATTTGGCAGGTCCAAGCCACTCCTTAAGCAGATCGCTCGTAACCTCTAGCGGCTCTGGCGCTTCCTCCTGCTCCTTAGATACAAAATGCTTCGCTGCCTTCCGGCATACCGCTGCGATTTGCTGCTCCAAATTCCGAACGCCGGATTCCCGCGTATACTCCCGAACCAGCTGCAGCAGCACTTCTTCCGAAATGATTAGCTGCTCCTCGGTTAGGCCATGCTCCTTCTTCTGCTTCGGCAGCAAATAACGATTGCCGATCTGCAGCTTCTCAAGCTCGGTATAGCCAGGAATGTACAACACTTCCATCCGATCCAGCAGCGGACGAGGAATATTGTGCATCGCATTAGCTGTTGTCACGAACATGACATTGGACAAATTGAATGGCACCTCGACAAAATGGTCGCTGAACGTATTGTTTTGCTCCGGATCTAGCACCTCTAGTAGCGCTGATGCCGGATCTCCGCGGAAGTCCATCGCCATTTTGTCGATCTCATCAAGCAGGAACACCGGATTTAGCGAGCCCGCGGTCTTCATTCCTTGGATGATTCTTCCCGGCATGGCGCCAACATAAGTACGACGGTGACCGCGGATTTCCGCTTCATCGCGCACGCCACCTAGCGAGATGCGAACAAATTTGCGTCCAAGCGACTTCGCGATTGAACGGGCAAGCGACGTTTTGCCGACGCCAGGAGGCCCAACCAAGCAAAGAATGGGTCCCTTCAATTGCTTGACAAGCTGCTGCACCGCCAAATATTCGAGCACCCGCTCCTTCGGCTTCTCTAGGCCGTAATGGTCATCATTGAGAATAGCTTCTGCTTTGCTGAGGCTCAGATCGTCATCCGTCGTCTTATTCCAAGGCAGGGAAAGAAGCCAGTCGATATAATTGCGGATAACGCCGCCCTCCGCAGAGGTAGAGGGCATCTTCTCGAGCCGATCGATTTCCTTCTCGATCTTCTCCTTCACATGCTCCGGCACGCCCGCTTCAGCCAGCTGCGACCGCAGCTCCTCTACCTCGCCAGCGCGGCCTTCCTTCTCGCCAAGCTCCTTTTGGATCGCCTTCATCTGCTCGCGCAAATAATATTCCTTCTGCGTCTTCTCCATTTGCTTCTTGACGCGTTGGTTTATTTTGCGCTCGAGCTCAAGCACCTCGCGCTCGTTGTTCAAAATATCAAGCAGCCTCTCGAGGCGCTCGCCGACATCGACCGTTTCAAGAATGTCCTGCTTATCCTTGATCTTGAGCGATAAATGGCTTGTAATAACATCCGCAAGGCGGCCCGGATCATCGATGTCCGATACGGCCGCATACGTCTCCGGCGTAACCTTCTTCGACAACGATATATAATGCTCGAATTGATTTAATACGGAGCGCATAAGGGCATCCACTTCTGGATCGTCCGTCTCCTGCTCCGGCAATTCTCGAACCGATACCTCGTAAAACTCGTCATTCGGCAAATAGTCCAAAATCTCCGCGCGCGTAACACCCTCCACGAGCACGCGGATCGTACCGTTAGGCAGCTTCAGCATCTGCCTTACCTTTGCAATGGTGCCGACTTTATAAATATCTTCCTCCGTCGGCTCCTCAATGTTCACTTCAGACTGTGAACAAAGCAATATCATATGATCTTCGACCATCGCGCGTTCTAACGCACGAACCGATTTGTCCCTACCCACATCAAGGTGGAGCACCATGCTGGGATAAACGAGTAGCCCTCTTAGCGGAAGCAAGGGCAGCCGACGACCTTTCGATTTACTAGGTCCCACACCAGCACCTCCAAATGTTAACGTCTACCCTAGTTTATCATTCTACGGAATCTGCCTGCAAATACGGAACGGCAGAAGCGATAAAAAGATCTGTTCCAAGCGGAGCATCCACCCGTACAGGGGATACCTCGGCACCTGGAAATACATACTTAAACACTTCTTCCACCTTTTCAACCGGAATGACCTTAAGTCCTTCCAAATCTGCAAATATAGCCTGCCAGTTCTCCCTTGGGATAATGACCGTTTTTGCCCCAGCTTGGAACGCAGCCTCAACCTTAGCCAATACGCCGCCAACAGGCTTCACGTTGCCATGAATGCCAACCTCGCCGGTCATTGCCAGCTTGTTATCGATTGGAATGCCTTTGATCGCTGACGTTATGGCCGTTGCCATTGCAATTCCCGCAGAAGGTCCGTCGATTGGCGTGCCGCCGGGAAAGTTGATATGCAAATCAAAATCCTGCGGATTCAAACCAATTCGACGCAATACTGTAATTACATTTTCCACTGAGCCTTTTGCCATACTTTTTCTTCTAAGTGTTCGCGAGCCGCCGCCGAGTTCCTCCTCATCAACAACACCGGTAATCGTGAACTGGCCTTTGCCTGCAGCCGCAGGAATCGCGCTAACTTCGATTTCAAGCAGCGTTCCCATGTTTGGCCCATACACGGCAAGACCGTTAACGAAGCCGATTTGTGGCGCCTCAGGCACCTTGCGGTCAGGACGGGGCGGAATTTGGCTGCTGTTTACGACCCACTCAATATCACCCGCAGAGATGCTGTCCCGCTTTTCAGATAAAGCGACGCCCGCAGCAAGCTGAATAACATTAACCGCTTCGCGTCCGTTGGTCGCGTACCGCTTCACGACATCAATCGCTTCAGGACATGGCGGGAAGCCGATTTTTTTGACCGCGTTTTCGGCTACCAAAGCAATTTCATCGGCAAGCAGCGGACGGAAAAACACTTCCATGCAGCGGGACCTTATTGCAGGCGGAATCTCCTGCGGCGAACGCGTTGTCGCGCCAACTAGACGGAAATCAGCTGGCAGTCCGTTCTGGAAAATATCATGAATATACACCGGTATATTCGAATCCTCCGAATTATAATAAGCGCTCTCCAGAAATACTTTACGGTCTTCCAGCACTTTTAACAATTTATTCATTTGAACCGGATGCAATTCACCAATTTCGTCAATAAACAAAATCCCGCCATGCGCCTTCGTCACAGCACCTGGCTTAGGCTGTGGAATGCCGGCAACACCCATTGCGCCTGCACCCTGGTAAATCGGGTCATGCACGGAGCCGATGAGCGGATCGGCTATTCCGCGCTCGTCAAAACGAGCGGTAGTCGCATCGATCTCTGTAAACTTCGCCTCCGGCAAAAACGGCGAGGATGGATTTTTTTTCGCTTCCTCCAGTACGACACGGGCCGCAGCCGTCTTCCCGACGCCCGGCGGTCCATATATAATGACATGCTGCGGGTTAGCGCTGCACAGCGCCGCCTTTAAGGCACGCAGGCCGTCACGCTGCCCCACAATATCCTGCATTGCTTGCGGCCTTGTCTTCTCGGCTAGAGGCTTCGTAAGCGATATGCTCCTTAGCTTCCGCAGCTTGTCCATCTCTTTGCGCGATTCTCGGTCAACGGCCGAGCGGTTCGTCTTCTGATTGCGCAGCAGGTTCCAGAAATACAAGCCAATTACGACCGCAAAAAACACTTGGATCAACATCAATACAACACTTAAACTCATTAGCAATCCGCTCCTCTCAAGCGCAAACGGCTGATGCCGTCTTAGTAGTAAGCTTATATTCAAATAAGCAACCTATCCGTAATAAGCATGCGTATTGATAGTATTGCCCCTGTGAAGTGGTAATAACCGTTAAAGCAGTTATTTTTCGCAATCGCTGATTGCTACCGCAGCCAGCTCATGATGTTTAAAAAATGTTCTATGGGCGAGACCATTAGCGTCATTAGCGTTACTAGTGTCATTGGCGGCCATTCAAAATGCTCGGAAGCAAATAAGTAAGCCGCCCATACGATCATCGTCGCATAAAGCATATACTCCCGGTGCTTGCCTTGCTTCAGGAGCGGCTTGATGCCGAGCCAGAGCGCCGCGACAAACGCAGTGCCGAATGCAGCTGTCTTTATATCCATGACGCGCCCCCTATTCTTTGCCGTTGCGCAAATTATTTACGTTAAACGGCTTATTGCTAAGCCCCACATTCGTCATCGTAATATCGGCAGTCACATTGATTTCGATAGCGGAGAAAGCGGCATCCCAATTCTGCTTCCATACCCGCCATTGCTTGCGGTACTTCCGATGTGCCATATCGGCAAAACCGACCGCATCGGTTTTATATTTCCGTGCGGCCCTCCAGCCCGCATTCGCGGAGCCGACGATCTCCTTTTCAACCTCCTGCTCTAGGCTCGCAATCACTGCCGGATTATAAAAATCCATTTCCTTGCAGTCGGACTGCGTCAGCGAGGCTTTTCCTTTAATCTTAACCTTCACGGACATTTTCCCCTCTTTCACGGAAGGCGTCAGCTCCGTCGAAGAATTGCCGATCATAACCGTTGAAAATTTTTCGCTCTCATTGGGGCAGGCGATAGTTAAAATCGATTTCTTGATATCGTTTCTTATGAAAGCGACGCCAAGCGCTTCTTTCCGGGTCAGCCAGCCTACCATTTTGTCTTTTTTTATTAAAGCTGCCCTGCCCAGCTTGATTTTTGCCGGAAGCGTCGTTTTTTCGAATGTCTTCAAGTCGGACGATTCCGAATCCCCTGACACGAATACTTCCGGCAATAGCGCGCTGGCCGAATCGCTGGCCAAATTCATCGCAAGCTGGTACATTTTCACTTCAGGCAGCACAGAAGTATATTCGGCTTCCAAATGGTTGATCTCCCTTATGCCGTTGCCAGAAATTTTTTGAATTTGCATCATTTGCTCCAAAATTTTACGGGCGCTTCCCGGCGTTATCAATACGTCAACGGTTTCCCTCGCGTCCGTATTGCGCAAATAAACGTCTAAAATCGGATTCAACCCTCTCCTCGCCGTTTCTTCGCTAACGACTATGACACGGTTATGCGCAAAATAAAGCTTGCGCGGGCTCTCGAAGAAGCTTCGCGAATTTGCCTCCCTTATCGTTTTGCCCACCGTCGAATAGACGTTAACCGGGGCGCCGGCGCCGCCGCCTGTAATGCCGATCCCGGAAGAAATCGAGGAAGGAATAACGACTTGGAATGAAACCAGCCAATCATTGCCCTTTCTGTCTATCGAGGTAGCGGCCGTAATGGCTAACTCATTCAATTCGATTCTGTTCCAGCAGCCAGGCAGCAGAGCCGCGCACAGCAAAATGACGAGCATACGGACAAGCATGAACTGCTCCCTCATACGCCAGCCTCTCCCGTCTTTGCCTTATGGCGCGTTAGGCGAAGGCCGCACCAAATGAGCAGAGAAACCGCGTAATTGTTCAATAAGAAAAAGATGGTCAGCGTCGAATAGCTATATTTGACAACCGCAACGCTGCTCGGCCAAGAGTACAACGCCATAGCGACGACAAGCGCGCCCCCGGCTAAATACAAAGCAGGGTGCGCTTTGATTTTAAACGTATCCGAAACCAAATGAAAAAAAACAAACATGGAAACCGACACCTTCGCAAACATCGATGCCGTCCATGCCGAGAGCAGCAGTACATCCACCCGCTCAACGAATTGTCCGATTTCGATCGTGCCGATCGCCGCAAATGCAGGATAGGACATCGCACCGATAATTTTTGTCCCGAATACCGCAATCGTCACTGCCGTAATAACCGAAATGAGAATGCCGGAAATCAGCGTGCCCCATATGGCGATTCCCCTTGCCGAGGATGCTTTCTCCAAATACGGGAGCAAGAGCAGCAGCGCCGCAATTTCCGAGAGCCAGCCTAGCGGCATAAAGCCGGATACGGCAAGGCGAATCGGCGTGCTATCGAATACCGGAAGGAATTGTGAAAAATCATACTGGCCCCCTAGGAGCAGCACATTCAAGCCAACGAATAGCAAAACAAATACGAATACGATAAAATGCACCCGAGCCATCACTTCGATCCCTTGCGAGGCCATATAGACGGATACAAGCACGATGATGCTCACCAGCAAGAGCAGAGGCGTCATCATCAATATTTGCTCGGACATGTAATCGGCAAAATGCCTGACGACCGTAACCGTCGTTATGAAGTAATAACCGCACATCACAAGTCCGATCACGGTCGAGACGAATTTTCCGAATCGGCCCGCCAGGAAGTCCAGCAGCGGCGTCCTATTGTTTTGGAGACAAATGCTTCCTATGACGAACGCGAGCAGTAGGGCTGCGGCAACCGATAAAAGGATGGAAATCCATCCATCCTGACCCGAAATATGGATGACGTAGCTGGGTATAAACAAGATCGAGCTAGGCAGAATCGTATTTACGATGATCGCTACCGCTTGCAAGCTCGTTATGCGCTGATTCACTTGACTTCACCACCTTTGCGAGAATCGTCGGCGGCTTTTTCCGTATAGCTGCTCGTCTTGCCCTGCCGCGTTGTATGCTCTTTTTTGTCGAGTTTCGGACGTTTTTTCATCGCCCACCAAGGCACCCTAATAAATACGTCCTTTAAGTTGCCTGGCACGAGAGGCGATATAGGCGTCAAATAAGGAATCCCGAATGAGCGAAGCGCCGACAGATGCGTGAGCAGCAGCATAAGCCCTGCCATAATGCCGAATACGCCGAAGGTACCGGCAAGAATCATAAGCGCAAATCGGATGAGGCGAGCCGCCGTGCCCATATTGACCGCTGGAATGACGAAACTGGCGATCGCCGTGAAGGAAACGACGATGACCATCGCGGCGGATATGAGGCCTGCCTGCACGGCCGATTGGCCGAGCACGAGTGCGCCGACGATCGAAATCGCAGGACCGATAACGCGAGGCATTCTGATGCCCGCTTCACGCAATATTTCAAACGTAAGCTCCATGATCATCGCTTCGATTAGGGCAGGGAAAGGAACCCCCTCCCTTTGGGCAGCAATGCTGATCAACAGCTGGGTCGGCAGCATTTCCTGATGAAACGTCGTGATGGCAATGTACAGCGACGGAAGGAGCATCGAAACGAAAAAGGAGCCGAAGCGAATGAATCGCAAAAACGTTGCAATATCGTAGCGCTGGTAATAATCCTCGCTGGATTGAAAAAATTTGACGAACGTTACAGGAGCCAGAAGTACAAACGGCGTGCCGTCTACAATAATCGCAACCTGCCCTTCGAGGAGCCCCGCTGCAACCGCATCGGGCCTTTCGGAGTTTTGCAGCAGCGGGAACGGAGTAAACGTTTTATCTTGAATAAACTCCTCGATATATCCGCTCTCCAATATGCTGTCTGTATCGATTACATCCAGCCGGCGGCGCACTTCCTCCACCACTTTCTCCTCTGCAATCCCTTTCATGTAAACGACAACAACCGTCGTCCGCGTTTGATGTCCGATGATCCGGTATTCCATTCGAAGATTGGTCGACTTTATTTTGTTGCGAATGAGGGACGTATTTGTATGTACGGCTTCGGTAAACCCTTCCTTTGGCCCGCGGACAACGGTTTGCGTGCTCGGTTCTTCTACGGCTCTCCTCTCAACGCCGCAGGTATAAGCTGCAATGGCTTCGCTGAATCCGTCAATCAGGATGACCGTATTGCCTTCGAGCATCGCGAGCAGAACTTCATCTATGCTTTTGAGCTTTTGAACGCCCCCGATCGCGAGCGACCGGTAGAGCACGGTCTGAAAAACATTTTCCCCATTGCCGCCGACGCTGCCGGAAGACTGCTCGGAAAGCATGCTCAGCACGAGCAGGTTGACCATATTCGCCTCTGTCATGCCTGCTATGTATAATAATGCCGCTTTGGCGTTATTGAACAAATGCAGCGGCCGAATCATGATATCCGGCTCCGTCCCCAGCTCATCAGTTACCATTTTCAAATTTTGATCCAAGCTGTTCGATAAAGGCGTTAAGTCCTTCACGTCCTTCTCGATGTTATATTTGAGCTTCTCGTTCATTCCGCAAGCCTCTTTTCGCTTTGTCTCTTCTTAATCATTGCGAGCATAAGCAGCAGTAATGGAAGCACAATTTGAAAAAATGGGAAATGATATTTGATGTTGTACTGAAAACCAAACCAGATTTGCTGCATGTAGTTTCTGAAAGCAAAGGAGCCAAAAAAAATGACAGCCCCGACAGCAAGAATGACGTACGCCCTCTGCAGCTTAATTAAATAAGACAAGGCCATCACCGCTCCAAAATAATAAGTTGTCAGCTTAAAAAAAACGCCGGTGAAAAGCAGCAATGCGACAAAGGGGTCGATTCGCTCCAAAAATTGGGCAAATTCGATGAGGTTAGTCACCTGCATGAGAGGAACCGCAGCCGTTCCCGCAAGATTGCCTAAAACAGAGAATATGAATACATTCGTAAGTGTTATAAACAAACCGGAGAATAGATAACATTTAATGGACAGGACTGCCATTCCGCTGTTGTTCTCCGTATATTTCCAAAACATTAAAAATAAGATCATTTCACCAAATGGAAAGGAGATCAGCTCCGGGAAGGCTACGTCCCAAACCGGCATGATGCCATTATCCAGCACTGGGGTAATATTTTCGAAATGAAGCAAGCCCGAGCCTGCAATTAGCAAAAATAAAAAAACGTAAATGCCAATAACAATGGGAAGGACAACCTCGGACATCCGAAAAAAAACATCGATGCCGTGAAATACGGTGTAAGCCGCCAAGATGCATATAATGAGCATAAGAGAAACCAGCGGCGTTTGCGGCAGCAAATAGATAATCATCAGATCGCCAAATTCCCGTACATTGCGGATGGATTTATAGCAGAAATAAATAACGTAAGAGAATGAGATGATGTAGCCAAGCGGCTTTCCCATCAGCTCGAATATGATTTCGATGAGATTTTTATGAGGAACCATCTTAAACAGCTTCAGGTTTACGCCCCATAACATGATTAGTCCGCATATCATGCCGATCAGAACTGCAAGCCATGCATCCTTGTCGGCATCGCTCGCCAGAAAAAACAATGAGGAGCTGCCGATCAAAAACATCACAATCAGGGATCCCAATTGATTCAGACTAATACGCTCCAAGTTCCCCCCGCCTTTGCCTCATGCCATGCTGTAAACAATATTTTTCCTTAATTTCCGTAAAATATGCATATTAGCTTGCCATGGAAGCGACCCCGCCGTCTGCGAACAAAAAAAAGAGGCTTATTCGCGTCAACAAATGACGTAAATAAGCCTCTTACTCGGAGTTAAGCCGGCGCATGATGCTTCCGGCCTGGAATTTCGCCTGTCGCTTCAAACACGCGTACGATTTCGTCGATTTCCTTCTTTAGCTCGCTTAGCAGCTCTGCTTCTGGCACCTTGCGAATCAGCTCTCCATAACGGAAAAGCATGCCTTCGCCTCTAGCTCCTGCGATGCCGATATCCGCTTCGCGGGCCTCTCCAGGACCGTTAACCGCACAGCCTAGCACAGACACCTTGATCGGAACTTTAATTTTAGAAATATAGTCCTCTACTTCATTGGCGATTGAGAATAAATCAATATCCAATCGGCCGCAGGTCGGGCAGGATACAAGAGTAGCAGCATTTGTAATAAGTCCGAAGGTTTTGAGCAGCTCGCGAGCGACCTTAACCTCTTCCACCGTATCGGCGCTGAGGCTGATCCTAAGCGTGTTGCCGATACCGAGCGCAAGCAGTGCACCGATACCAGCCGAGCTCTTAATCGTGCCGGTGTGCAGCGTGCCAGCTTCCGTAATGCCTAGGTGAAGCGGATATTTGATCACTTTAGCGGCCATGGAGTAGGCAGCAATCGCCATCGGTACATCTGACGCTTTGAGCGAAACGATAATATCGTGGAAATCAAGCTCCTCCAAAATGCCGATATGGAAAAGCGCGCTCTCAACCATTGCTTCCGGAGTCGGGTAACCATACTTCTCAAGCAAATGATTTTCCAGCGAGCCGGCGTTAACGCCTATCCGAATCGGAATTCCTTTTTCCTTGCACGCCTTAACGACAGCCTCTACCCGTTCCCGGCGACCGATGTTGCCCGGATTAATCCGAACCTTGTCGATGCCGTTCTCAATGGCCAGCAGAGCCAAACGATAATCAAAATGAATGTCCGCAACAAGCGGGATATGAATGCGCTTCTTAATCTCTTTAATCGCTTCAGCAGCTTCCTTGTTGTTGACGGTAACCCGCACAAGCTGGCAGCCCGCTTCCTCAAGTCCCAATATTTCAGCGACAGTCGCTTCTACGTCAGCAGTCTTGGTCGTACACATGCTCTGAATAATAACCTCATTGCTGCCGCCAATCGTAAGATTGCCGACTTTAACCGCTACCGTATCTTGACGTAAGTACATAAGCTTATCTCTCCCATGAACGGCAAAGTCCACCCTTTGACTGGCGGCAAAAACCGCGCGGCTGGGTGGAAACAATGACGGTAGTCAAGCGTAAACGTGCTTTAGCCTTCAATCGGCGGCTAAAGCACGTTTCGCGGTGATATATAAGCTAAGTTATAAGCGCAAGGCTTATAGCTTCTTATATTTGAACGCTAGATTACGCGCTCTCTTCTTTCTTCTTGGTCTTCTTAGCCGTAAGCTCCGGCATAATTTTTTCTTGAACGGTTTGTTCGGTGATGAGGCAAGTACTCAGGTCATCGCGTGATGGCACCTCGTACATTACTTCAAGCATGATGCTCTCGATAATCGCACGCAAGCCGCGGGCGCCTGTGTTGCGCTTGATCGCTTCCTTCGCGATGGCATCCAGTGCAGCCGGCTCGAAATCGAGCTTCACGTTGTCCATCTCAAGCAGCTTCTGATACTGCTTCACAAGGGCATTCTTCGGTTCGGACAAAATCCGAACGAGTGCCGGCTCATCAAGCGGCTCAAGCGTTGAAATGATCGGCAGACGGCCAACAAACTCCGGAATAAGTCCGAATTTGAGCAGATCCTCAGGCAATACCATCGTTAGGTATTCGCCAGCTTTAAGATCCTTCTGCAATTCGCCCGTGGAGCTGAAGCCGATAACCTTCTTGCCGATACGACGTTTGATCAAAGACTCCAGCCCGTCGAACGCGCCGCCGCAAATGAACAAAATGTTTGTCGTATCGATTTGGATAAACTCTTGATGCGGATGCTTGCGTCCACCTTGCGGCGGAACGGATGCAACCGTACCTTCCAATATTTTCAGAAGCGCTTGTTGAACGCCTTCGCCCGACACGTCGCGAGTAATCGATGGGTTTTCCGATTTGCGAGCCACTTTATCGATCTCATCGATATAAATGATGCCGCGTTCCGCTTTTTCCACATCATAGTCAGCAGCCTGAATGAGCTTGAGCAAGATGTTCTCAACGTCCTCGCCGACATAACCTGCTTCTGTAAGCGAAGTTGCATCCGCAATTGCAAAAGGTACGTTCAAAATCTTCGCCATCGTTTGAGCAAGCAGCGTTTTACCTGAGCCCGTAGGACCTAGCAGCAAAATATTGCTCTTCTGCAATTCGACGTCTTCGATTTTGCTGCCGGAATTAATCCGTTTGTAGTGGTTGTATACCGCTACAGACAACGATTTTTTGGCAAACTCTTGACCGATGACATAAGAGTCCAGGATAGCCCGGATATCTTTCGGTTTCGGAATATCCTTAAGATCAAGCTCTTCCTCATTGCCGAGTTCTTCCTCAACAATTTCGGTACACAGCTCGATGCACTCATCGCATATATAGACGCCGGGACCGGCAACCAATTTACGTACTTGATCCTGCGATTTGCCGCAGAATGAACATTTCAACTGGCCTTTTTCGTCGTTGAATTTAAACATGTAATCACCCCTTCGATTAAATCGTCGATACCGGTGCTGTAATCACCTTGTCAATCAAACCGTAGGCAAGAGCCTCTTCCGCGCTCATGAAATTGTCACGGTCGGTATCGCGGTCGATTTTCTCATAAGGCTGTCCGGTGCGATCTACATAAATTTGATTCAGCTTTTGTTTTGTTTTCAAAATCCAATCCGCATGGATTTTGATATCAGAAGCTTGACCGCGAACGCCGCCAAGCGGCTGGTGAATCATAACCTCTGCGTTAGGAAGCGCAAAACGCTTGCCCTTCGCACCCGCTGTAAGTAGAAGCGAGCCCATGCTTGCTGCCATGCCCATGCAAATCGTGGACACCTCAGGCTTAATATATTGCATCGTATCAAATATACCCATTCCCGCAGTCACGGAGCCGCCGGGAGAGTTAATGTACAGATGAATGTCTTTCTCTGGATCGTCGGCCGCCAGAAACAGCAGCTGTGCAATGATGGAGTTTGCTACATCATCATCGATTGCGCTCCCAAGGAAAATGATGCGGTCCTTCAGCAAACGGGAGTAAATATCGTAAGAACGTTCCCCGCGATTTGTTTGTTCGACTACGATCGGTACTAGATTCATGCGACCAACCTCTTTTCGTTTATGACTTTGGTTACTTACTTATTGTAACACGTCATCGTATTGATGTCATTTTTCCAATACTACAGTATACGACGACGGCCGTTCGATATGTACGGAGATTAGCCTCCATGGCAAGCACATTTTCATATGTAGGGTCAAAATAAGGCACGTACCAATGACGTGCCTTATCCTGAGACAAACCGTTTATTTAGTTTAGCTTATGTGATAAATTAAACCGCTTTGCTGTTTTCAAGCAAGAACTTGATCGTTTTGCGAAGTGTAATATCTTCTTGAAGGCTGCTTAGGTTACCGTTTTTCGTGAAGATTTCGCGAAGCTCTTCAACTGGACGGCTGTAAGCTTTAGACAGCTTTTCAAGCTCTTCGTTCAAATCCTCGTCATTTGCAGCAATGCCTTCTGCTTTAGCGATTGCGTCAAGCACAAGGTTGTTGCGAACGCGCTTCTCAGCATCGTTTTTCATTTGCTCGCGAAGAACGTCTTCGCTTTGGCCGGAGAACTGGAAGTAAAGCTCCATGTTCATGCCTTGCGCTTTAAGACGGTTTTCGAAATCCTTGATCATGTAATCTGTTTCCGTAACGATCATCGGCTCAGGAATTTCAACGTCCGCTGCTGCTGTAGCTTTCTCAATAACAGCTGTTTCACGAGCTTGCTCGCCTTCTTGGTCTTTACGCTCTTTCAGCTTGCCTACGAGATCCTGCTTGTACTCTTCAAGAGTATCAAACTCGCTCACGTCTTTAGCAAACTCATCGTCAAGAGCTGGAAGGTTTTTGCGTTTGATTTCATGCAATTTCACTTTGAACACAGCAGGCTTGCCTGCAAGGTGCTCAGCGTGGTAGCTCTCAGGGAACGTTACTTCAACGTCCTTGAAGTCGCCGATTTGCATGCCGACAACTTGTTCTTCGAAGCCAGGAATGAAGGAATTAGAACCAAGCTCTAGCGAATAACGCTCGCCTGCTCCGCCTTCAAATGCTTCGCCGTCTACATAGCCGTCGAAATCAAGTACAGTGATATCGCCGTTTTGTGCAGCGCCTTCTTCAACTACAGAAAGCTCAGCGTGACGCTGTTGCAAACGCTCAAGCTCAGCTGCAACTTCCTCTTCCGTAACTTCAGAAGCGACCGCTTCAACTTCCAAGCCTTTGTATTCGCCAAGCGTAACTTCAGGCCTAACGATAACTTTTGCTTTGAATTTGAATACTTCGCCTTTTGAGAATTGCTCAACATCGATCTCAGGACGGTCAACCGGCTCAAGATTATGTTCTTTTACTGCATCGGAATAAGCATCTGGCAGCAGGATGTCAATTGCATCCTGGTACAGGCTTTCAATTCCAAAACGGGATTCGAAAATGCCGCGCGGCACTTTACCTTTACGGAATCCAGGTACGTTTACTTTTTGAACCACTTTTTTGAACGCTTGATCAAGAGCATCAGATACCTTCTCCGCTTCAACCTCCACGTCGATCGATACGATGTTCTTGTCTATTTTTTCCCAAGTTGCTTTCATTTTATGCCTTCCCCTCCGAAAATGCTCATGCATCAGTAGTAGTCACGTTTCATAAACCATTCTATTATAAACAAGCTGGGCTAGATTATCAAGACTCTGGTTCATCTTCCCCGGATTGCTGAAGCACTGCAACCTGCCGCAATGCCTTGCATGCCTGCTCATAACGGAATCTTAATCCTTCGGTAATGCCGTATGTATCACGAATATCGTCATCGTTGGCCGAGCCGTAAACGGTAAGGAGCAGTGTCAAATGCAGCGCTGCTGCAAAATAATCAACCGTATCCTCATCATCTCTCAGCATCCAATGATAAGCAGCCGTACCATACAAAAATTGCAAACTTTCCTTCCAAAGCTCTCTGGCAAAATGCGGCAAAGTTGGATCGTCAACCTCGGCAATCTGCTCCGTCCGCTCTAAAATCCGAATAACCGGCGACGGAAAATCGTCCATAGAAAGTGGCGTTGCCTCCAGCTCGAACTCTACAGTTTCTCCTAATCTCTCCAAAGTAAGCGTCCCGCTCGCTCCTCGCTTGCGCAAGCATTGAAGGGCCTTAAATTGAACGACCGGATGCACCTGCTCGGTTGCCAGCCATTTCTTAATAGATTCGTCCATGTCCGGAGATTGAATATAGGCGGCGCGTTCAAGGGCAAGGATCTGCTGATCGATCATCGGATGATTTTGCATGATGTAGAGCACTTGGTTTACATAAGCCTCATCCTGGTCGGGTGGATTCAGAAGTTGCTCTCGTATAGTCGCCTCGTCTTCTTCCTTTTCCTGTTTGGACATTACGTAGCCTATGCCTTCTTCACCGATTCCGTCTTCAGGAAAAGCCATGTCGAGCCATGTCAGAAGACTGTCCCACTCTTCATAATGGCGCGCATCCTCGCCCTGGCATTGCAGCAAAAAGCGCAGCAACTCCTTGGCCTCCCCGTATTGTTCCGCTTCCAGCATACGGGTTAACTGTACCTGATAATGGTCCAGCATGCTAGGGAACAAATAAACGTTATCCTTGTTGTCGCCTTGTGTGTCATTGGGAGTTGTAATGATAACACCGCCTTATGGTCATGCCGTTTGTTCATTCGTTCAATCTTGCGTACGATTATACCATGTACGAACAAAAGAAAAAACAAATGTAGCATCTAGGCTATGCTTAAAGCAAATATTAGAATAAATTACCGATGATATTAAAAATGTGCTTGCAATATTATAAAGGCATGTGGTATATTATTGCTTGTGTCCCGGTAGCTCAGCTGGATAGAGCAACGCCCTTCTAAGGCGTCGGTCGGGAGTTCGAATCTCTTCCGGGACGCCATAAGAACTACGATGAATCAGTTTAATGATTTACATAAACCCGCAATTCCCTTGTATACAAAGGAATTTGCGGGTTTTTCTTTTTACACAACACAATTGAGAATACGTTAGGTTATGATTTTTTTTACACATTTTTTCACACGGGGTTTTTTTACAATGAGGATTACTCTTATCACTCAGGAAATGTAACTGCAAGATAGAGTGTGCAATGCAGTTAATAGAGAAAAATGGAGATATTTATTCAGCAGTTGCTGAATGTGGTTTTGTTGATTTGACTCATTTAAATAAACACTTTAAAAGCGTTTATGAAGAACAGCATATGAATATAGTCACAATTAAATTGAGTAGGAATTTTAATGCTGAGCTTGTATTTATACTCACAGAGGAGCGTCTTAGAATGCCGAAATACGTTGAAATTGGTTACCCCATTTATGAAGGAATGCCTGTTTATCCAGGATTGCCAGAAGTGAAAATAGAGCCTAGAGAGCGTTTGGACAAAGGGGACGACTGGAATGGAAGTGTGTTAAGCATTTATCTTCATGCCGGTACCCATGTCGATGCCCCATGGCATCATTTGAATAACGGTAAGGGAATAGATGCTGTTCCAATTGAAGACTTCATCTACCGAAAGCCGCTATTAATTGACTGTCCGCTTGGCCCGAACGGCTTAATCACCATCGAAAAGCTCGATGAATATGATGACCTGTACGAAGCGGACATTCTGATCTTCAATACGAGCTATTGGAAACACCGGGAAACGGATTTCGAGAAATACGCCAATAATTTCCCAGCCGTCTCTCCAGAAGCTGCCGAATACATCCGTACGAAGTTGCCAAACTGCAAAGCGGTGGCCATTGATACCTTGAGCATTGAAAATTTGACAGAAGCAAAAGGCAATGGATATTTTGTCCACCATGCATTCTTAGACCACGAAAAGTATAAAGAGCCGACAATGCTTATTTATGAAGACATTAATCCAGCGCCGTTGGTTGGAAAAAAGCTAATTTCCGCCTTCGCAGCACCACTCCGCATTAAAAACCACGATGCATCTGTCGTTAATGTCATCGTTGAAATTGAAGAATATTGAACTACGTTTAGACTGAGCGTTGTAGTTAGCATAGAAGGCTGCTCCCGGTATAAACCGATCGGAGCAGCCTTCTTTTCATTGCCTTGCCGCGGAAGGCTTGGATGCAAGCATCCTGCGATAAACATAGGCGGCTACTGCGATAATGACCGCTCCCAGCAAGACCGGGGTAACCAAAAACGACCAGCTTGCCCCGCTTAGCATAACGACAAGCGGATCAGCGCCTGCCGGAGGATGAACGGTTCTCGTATATTGCATCAGAAGGATGGAAAGACCTACGGATAGCGCGAGAGACCAAGTCGACGTCCCAAATAGCTGTAGCATCGCAAGTCCTACTCCCGTACTGATGAGATGCCCTCCAACGATGCTCCTCGGCTTGGCAAGCGGACTTTCCGGCAATACGAAAGCAATAACGCAGCTTGCGCCAAAGGGAGCCATCAGCAGCGTTACAGACGCCGCATCTCCCATTAAAAGCAATAATGCTATTGCAGCTGTTCCTCCAACAGCAGCAGCCAGAGGCTTCCAGCTTATTTTCCTCAGCATTTTCCTGCACCTCGTTTCGTTTTATTAACGCTCATGCTATCATAGGGTTATCTATTTGAATATTGAATGTTTGCGATAATATGTATTTCATTTTCCGATACCAAAGGAGGCAGGCGAAATGCTTGAATCGTGGGAAGGACGTTTTTTCATTACCTTTGCCGCTGTGCTGGAGGAAAAAAGCTTCAGCAGGGCTGCGGACCGCCTTGGCTATGTGCAATCGACTGTCACCTCGCATATTCGGCATTTGGAGCTGACTAGCGGAAAAAAGCTGTTTCATCGATTGCCGCGCGGCGTCGAGCCGACGGAGGCCGGGTTGCAGCTCGCGCCCTTTGCCTACCAGTTCATCCAGCTTGGGCAGTCGCTGCAGGATGCGCTCGTGGAAGCGGACAGCCCGTCCGGCATCGTGCGAGTAGGGCTACTTGAGTCGTTTGCGGTGTCGCATATGCCGCTTTTTCTAACTGGCTTCCTTAAGCAATTTACGAAGATCAAGCTGCATTTGACGCCGGGGCTTATGCAGGATGTAACCGACCAGGTAGCCAGCCATCGCGCCGACCTCGGAATCGTCCCAATGGCACCGGAACGCGATGACCTTCTATTTACGCCCCTTCTCGAAGAGAAGCTGACGCTGGTCTGCGCCCCTTCCGTTCGCGAGCGGTTCGAGCAGCAAGGCTGGCGGTCACTGTACGACTCCGCCTTTATCAGCTTTGGAGAGCAGTGCATCTATCACACATACGGCCGCGATGTGCTGCGGGGCGTCGATGTCGAGCTTGCCGACCAATTGTCCTTTCCGAGCGTCGAGCTGATCAAGCAGACCGTAGGCTGCGGCATGGGAATCGCCTTCGTACCCGAATCCAATATCGCCAAGGAGGTCGCCGCCGGCACGCTGCTTCCACTGCCCTATGAGCGGGAATTAACGCTGACGCATGGCGTCATCACACACAAATCACGCGAACCCAAAGCGGCTGCGAGAGCTCTCATCCAGCATTTAAAGGCATATTTTTCAACCAATTGATTTAGGGACAAGCAGCACAAAAAAAAGGCGGCTTCACGGAAATGAACCGCATGAAGCCGCCTCTGCTATGTTTATTAAGAAAGCATTAAACCGATAGGGTCGCCTGCTTCTCATTTACAAAATGGAATAATTGCTCTGCTTTCTCATCTGTAAGCTCATCGCTGTTATCGAATACAAGAACCGAAGAGCTTGGAATGTCCCAGTTGATCTGCGGCACAAATTCAATCCGCTTCTCAAAGTCGCTCCAATGGTTCAGCTTCCACTGGTCGCGCTCGGTTTGGCGGCCGACGATGCGGTTCTTTTGCAGCTCCATGTCAAGTAGCGTGACGACAACGACCTTCACGTCCACGTCCTGCTTCGTGAGCCCTGCTGCCGCAAGCACATCCTCGATCCATTGCTTGTTTTTCAGCTCCGCCGTAAAAGGAGAAATCATAAATACGCTTTGCCCTGCTGCAAGGTTCTCAATGCAGACATCCTTCGCCGTATCGTATTCCAAATCACGCAAATGCTTTTTATAATAATCGGAATCCCGATCTCTCTTATCAAGGCCATTCTGCTCCAAAATCGCCTCTACAAATCTACCGCCAATCGTATCGCGATCAAGAAAGGCCGCTGGAATGCGATCCGCGAGCTTTCTTGCTACTGTTGTTTTGCCTGTGCCTGCTACGCCTACGAAAAAAACCAACTTTTGCAAAACGAAAACCCTCCACTATTTTTTTGTAGAAGTATATCATTTTATTCGACATTTTAATAGAATATTCTCCTCTCTTCAGACTATATAAATAGAGGACAGCCCCCCAAGGCCCATTACCTTTGGAGGAATGTCCTCTCTGTTATTCCCCTCTTACAATCGCTTCCATCGGAACGGGGATATGCCCATAGCTCGGCTTAGCGCCTCGCTCTGCCCCGCACCATTGCACGGCGTTCGCAATGACACGCATCACGTCCGCATTGTGATAGGTGGGGTAGGTTTCGTGTCCAGGCCGGAAATAAAACACTTTCCCTTGTCCTCTATAGTAGGTGCAGCCGCTGCGGAACACCTCTCCACCCTCAAACCAGCTAACGAATACAAGCTCATCTGGCGCAGGGATATCAAAATGTTCGCCGTACATCTCTTCCTGCTCAAGCTCGATGTATTCGCCGATTCCCGCAGCGATCGGATGCGCAGGATTCACGACCCAGAGCCGCTCCTTCTCATCCGCCTCCCGCCACTTCAGCGCGCAGCTGGTGCCCATGAGCTTCTTGAATATTTTTGAATAATGGCCGGAATGAAGCACGATAAGTCCCATGCCCTGCAGGACGCGCTCATGCACCTTCTCAACGATCCGGTCATCCACTTCGTCATGCGCCATATGTCCCCACCATATCAATACATCGGTATCGTTCAAGGCGCGCTCGCCAAGCCCATGCTCCGGCTCATCCAGCGTCGCTGTTTGAGTATCGCAGCCGTAGTCGGTCAAGGAACGAGCAATTTGGGCATGGATGCCTTCTGGATAGATAGCCTTTGCTTTATCATTTGTCCTCTCATGTCGGAATTCATTCCAAACCGTAACGCGAGTGTTCATCTATCTGTTCCCTCCTGCCGCTTGATGATGGGAGCGGAATTCCGCCAAGGATATCGTTCGTTTGTTTTCGGCAGCCTTATAAATCGCTTCAAGCACCTCTTGATTGGCAAAGCCGTCTTGAATGGTCGGAAGCTCCTCACGAACATGGCCGCGCACCATATCGAAGAAATCCGCCATTTGAGCAAGCTCATACTTAGCAGGCACTTTCAGTACCTCCGTTACAATGGATGCAGGATGCTCCGCATTCGGATGAATCCACGTTAATTCATTCCCTCGCTCACAGCCTACCGAAATCGTTCCAAGCTCGCCGTAGATTTGAAGCTCAAGCTGGTTGCCCGAGCCGTAGGCATTTCTAGAAGTCTGAAACACACCCGTAACCTGTGAATCAAGCGTCGCCAGAAAGCCGGTAAAATCATCAACGTCTACGATCCCCTCCGCACCTGTAGCGGGATCGCGCCGGCTTGCAATAAATGTCTTCATCTGTGCCGTCACTTCATCGAATTCGCCAATCATAAAACGTGCCGCGTCGACCATATGGGAGCCGAGATCCGCTAGCGCGCCCGTTCCTGTTATTTCGCTGCGATAGCGCCAATTCATCGGCGTATCGTATATCGGCACGCCCCATGATTGCAAATATTGGACGAATATATGCCTAACCTGCCCGATCTTCCCCTGCTTAATCAGATCACGGGCGTAACGGAAGGACGGCACATAGCGATAAGAGAAGCCAACCATAGAAGGTATGGGATTTCCAAGGTAAAGCTGGTGCAGTTCATACGCTTCCTCGAACGTTCGCGTGAAGGGCTTCTCGGTCATAATGGGCTTGCTGTGCTGCAAGCAGCATTTCACAATTTCAAAGTGGGCATCATTTGGCGTAATGGACAGGACGGCATCCACCTCATCGCTCGCAATCAAATCCAAATAATGCGTAAATCTGCGATTTCCCGCTATGCTCAGCTTGTCGCCAGCCCGTTTCACAGCCTCGCTTGAACAATCGCAAAGGGCCGTAATCCGTACTCCTTCCAGCTTCGATATGCTCTCGATGTGCACGTTAGCCATGCCGCCAAGCCCGATGATGCCGACTCTAATTTCCGTCATAGATTCTCTCTCCATTTCCCTGCGCATTTGCATTTATTTATTCGCTTTAGCCCATTCGTCCAGCTGTTTTTGCTTCTCCGCAACGATTTTGTCCATCCCTGCCGCTTTCATCTTCTCGATATAGATCGGGATTTGCTCTTCCGGATCAACGGAGCCGGTTACGATGACGTTTTTAAATTCCTTCTCTACGTTGCTTGTCGCTGCAATTTCCGTTTTGACGGGCTCGGCGTTAAACGTAAATCCTAGCGCACGCGATTTCTCGGCGCTCTCGTTATAGTCCTTGTATGCCTGCCATTTGTTCGGATCTTCGTTTGCCCAAATATGAATCAAGGGAAGATTGCCGAGCATCCAGTTTCTAGTTGGCGGGTAACCCGAGCTGCTGCCGTCTACGCCTGCCGGAAAATCAATGATGTTATCCGACTTTTTAACATAATGCGTGCCTTCAATTCCGTTAATAAGCAGATTCATAAGCTCGCTGTCTGAGAACAAGAGATTAACGAACATCATGGCACGCTCTGGATTTTTGGATGTCCGCGAGATGGCGAGCACCGCGCTGGTCGCATCCGTTGTGCTTGTAAATGGCGACATAAGCTGAATCTCTACCAATTCCGTCCCTTGCGAACGGGAATTTTCCAAATTGGAGCCTGGCTTGAACGACCCTGTCTGTGCAAACGCCTTGCCCGAGCCGAGCGCCTTGCCGATGTCTTGCAGCGTAGCTGCATCTTTATTGATATAGCCTGCCAAAAACCATTTGCGCATCAGCTTGGCGTATTCCATATATTTAGGGTCTTCGATTTTGCTGATGACGCTCAGCCCTTCACCGGTGCGGGCTAGCTCTCCGGGTCCGTCGCCAAGCAAGTCGTAGTAGCCGTAATCGAGAATGGCTGCAGATGGGGATGCGCCGCCATTTACGATAAAGGGAGTGACGCCAGGTTCATTGTCTTTGATCGTTTTGAGCAGCGGTTCCAGATCGGCGAGTTCCTTAACTTTGGATAGGTCGAACTGATATTTATCCACCAAATCTTTGCGCAAAATCAATCCTTTGTCGGCCGCAAATTCCTTATTGGCGACCATGCCGTACAGCTTGCCGTCCACTTTGGCTGCATTGACGATTTGTGCATCGATCGTATCTAAGAAAGCACCGCCGTACTCCTCCACCAAGTCATCCAATGGAAGGAATTGTCCTTTGCCCACCTGCTGCGAGAAGCCGTTCCAGCCTGCGGAGAAAATAAGATCGAACGCTTCGTTCGACGTAAACATAAGGTTCGTTTTGTCCCCCCATGCGCTCCAATCGATCGAACGGATCTCAAGCGTTGCATTCATCTTCTCCTTCAGGATGACATTTACTTTATCCAAAACCAGCTGCTCGTCTTTTGGCTGCGACCCCGGAAGCACGAGCACGATTTTGTACGGGTCAAGCTTCTTCTCCCCTTCATCGCCAGAGTTAGTCGCCTCGCTTTTATTGCTGCCGCTAGAATCAGGCGTGTTTGAATTGCCGCAGCCGGACGCGATAAGCGTTATCGCAAGCACCAATAGCAGCCAAATGTAATTTCCCTTTCTTTGTTTCATTGTGATACCCCTCCCGTATTTGTACTGATGATATCTATACTAAACTGGTCTGATAGATCCAGCATTAGCCTTTTACAGCGCCAACCGTCATCCCTTGCACAATATAACGTTGGAAAAATGGGTACGCGAGCACGATCGGCCCTAGTCCGACTACCGCCATCGCCATTCTGACCGTTTCCGTCGGAACGCTCGCCAGCAATTGCGATTGAAGCGAGCCAGTCGTCTGATTCAGCACCACTTGAATGTCCGTTAACGTTTTGTTCAATAAATACTGGATGCTGTACATATCGATGTCATTAATATAGATCAAGCTGTTGTACCAATCATTCCAGTAGGCAAGCGTCATGAACAAGCCAATCGTCGCCATGACGGGCAGTGACAGCCGAAGCACGATTTGAAAAAATATGCGGAGCTCGCCTGCTCCGTCCATCGAGGCCGACTCAATAACCTCCGGCGGAATCGTCGTCGTGAAGAACGTTCGCATAATGAGTACGTTAAAGCCGCCGATCAGCAGGTTTGGCACAATTAATGCAAGCAGCGTATTGTTGATATTCAGCAGATTCGTATAGACCAAATACCAAGGCACAAGCCCTCCGTTAAAGAGCATCGTGAAAAAAACATAGAAGGTCAGCAGCTTCCGCAGCGGAAAGTCTTTGCGCGAGATGGGATAAGCAAAGAGCGCCGTTAACAATAGTCCGCAAAACGTGCCTGCAACCGTTACAAATATCGTTACCGCATAAGCATTTACGATGGTCGAAGAATCATAGAACAGGTACGTGTATGCGCTAAAATCGATGATCTCCGGAAAGAACGAGTAACCGTTGCGCAGCAATGATTTTTCTTCCGTTATCGACACCATGAAGATAAGCAGCAAAGGAAAGATCGTCGCCGCGATGTACAGAACAAAAAACAAATGGATTAAAAACTGCGGGCTCCTTTTTAATAAAAGCATAGCTTTGTTCCCCCTAGCCTAAAATAGCGCGTGATCGCTGTTTATTTTTCTGACGATGTAATTTACGCCGAAGATGAGCAGGAAGCCAAGCACCGATTGATACAAGCCGGCTGCCGAAGCCATCCCGACATCTCCCATTTGCATAAGCGCGCGATACACATAGGTGTCGATAACATCCGTTGCGGACATCAAAGCTCCTGAATTCATCGGAACCTGATAAAACAATCCGAAATCCGCATTAAAAATTTTGCCCACCTGCAGCAGCGTCATGATCATGACGACAGGAATGATGAGCGGAAACGTAATCGACCGCACCTGCTGCCATTTGCTCGCCCCGTCAAGCGTTGCCGCTTCGTAATACTCGGCGTCTATGCCGACGATGGCAGCTAAATAGATGATGCTGAAATACCCGACGCTTTTCCACACATTCACGATCGTCAAAATGTACGGCCAATACTTTGGCTCGCTGTACCACGTAATGCCGTCCAGGCCTAGCGGCTCCAGAATCAATTTGTTCACAAAGCCATACTCTACGCTGAGGAAGCTGAATACCAAATAGCTGACAATGACGGCTGAGAGCAAATAGGGCAGCAAAATAATGCTTTGGTAAAAGCGTGACATCAGTTTTTTCTTAAGCTCATTGAGCAGTATCGCCACACCGACGCCCAGTATGACATTTATGAAAATAAATAAAGCGTTGTAGAGAACCGTATTGCGCGTAATCAGATAAGCTCTATCCGTTTGGAACAGAAACTCGAAATTTTTAAAGCCGACCCAATCGCTGCCGAGAATGCCCTTCGCGTAATTTAAATCTTTGAAGGCGATGATGACGCCAAACATCGGCAAATAATTGTTGATCAAAAAATACAAAATGCCCGGCACCGTCATCAGCAGCAAAACCCGATGCTTCCTCATCATTTTCCAGAAGGTCGAACTGCTGCTGTTTCCTGTCATTGCGGCTTTCAATATGCATCGCTCCAAGTCGTTAGTGTTCTATGGAGCAATCATATCCTGTTCCGAAGAAGCGACCTACCTCTTAAATGACTTGGTCGATACGGATTGTGACATTTAAAGAAAGATACAAAAAAAGAGCCCGCGCTTAGCACATGACTCTAGGTTCTTGCTTAAATGGAAGCTTTGCAGCCCAGCCGTTATACGTTTTTGGAAAATTGCTTGCGATATTCTTGCGGATTTAGGCCGTAATATTTGCGGTACAGCTTGGAGAAATGCGAAAAGTTCGTGTAATGAAACATTTTGGCTATATTGCTTACCGTCTCGTTTGAGTTCAGCAGCAGCTCGTTCACCTTTTTCATTTTTTGCTGGATCATATAATCAGACAGGCTCATTCCGCTTTCCTTGCGGAAAAGTCTCGATAAGTAAGCAGGGTTAATATGGACACTTGCCGCCAGGCTCTCGCGAGACATTTCGTCGAATAGATGGTTCTCAATAAGCCGCTTCACCTTCTCCACAATAGTCGACTCTTTCTCTCTGCTCGATAAATGATCGCAAACCGTCTCGATAAGCTTCATCGTCCATGCCCGCAATTGCGCAAGCGATCTTGTCGCCGTTGCCATGTCGAGCGTTGTCCCGCTTCCCAGCACCGCATGAGCCGGCACGCCGCGCTTCTGAAGCACATAATAGACGGTCTGCAGCAGCCCGTGATAGATGATCGTCAGCGTCTCCCCCTTTATGCCTGCGTCCGTCCCAAGCTTGTCAAACATATCAGACGCAACGTTTTGCAGCTGTTCGCATTTTGCTTGCTCGAGCAATTCCGCCCATTCAAAAAATGCAGGCAGCTGAACCTCTTTTGCAGAGGGCGTCTGTTCCTTATAAAATAGCACCGCTTGGCTCACCGCAACATTGTTCAGCTCCATTTGGAGCAGCGCGTTGTAAGATTGCGACATTGCAGCGAGAAATGACCATTCTCCAATATAACAGGATACCTTGCAATACAAATAGGTTGAGCATGCCTCAATATACGCCTGGCATCTCTTCTTCATCTGGTCAAAGGACAGCGTCCGCCCCTTCGTTCCATCATCAAACAACAGCGCAAATAATACGCCGTTGCCGTCTCTTATCACTTGCCCAGGCTCGCTTAGAAGCAGCAGCTCCTCGGCTGTTTTGCGGAGGGCATACTCCATCACGTCCTCGTCGCGTGCGCTGAAGGGCTTCTCCCACTTCTCCAAGCTAATTAATATAGGAAGAACTCGATAATCAGACTTAATAGGAATGTCATTGGCCGCAAGCGCCCGTTCGATATGCGAGGGCAAAGGCACGATGCGCTGCCACATCAAATCCTGCCAAAAACGTTCATATAGAACCGTTTTGTTCGTTTCCCACATTTTGTAGTACTTCATATAGATCTCGTTTTGCTGCTTATCCCTTTTCACTTCGAGCTGCTGCTCCAGCGCTTTGTGCACCGTATTTTTTAAGACGTCGAAGTCGACCGGCTTAAGCAAATAATCAAAGCTGCCAAGATGTATAGCTTGCTGCGCGTAAGCGAAATCGGCATGGCAGGTTAAAAAGATGATAGGCAAGGCGGGAAAATGCTCCCTTACCCATCCTGCCAGCTCGATTCCGTTTTGCCCCGGCATTTCAATATCGCAAAGGATGACATCAACCTCAGACTGCGCGAGCCTTGCTTTTGCCTGGTCGACATTAAACGCTTCATAAATGGCTGTGAACCCGAGACCGCTCCAATCCACGCCGGATTTGATTCCTTCTACGGCAAACCATTCGTCATCGACGATTAATAATTGAAACATCGTTTGGTTCAGCTCCTTGTCACTACTCGGAAAGAGTACGGTATGGTATCGTTAGTTGGATGCATGTCCCTTTTGGCTTGCCAGAGTTAATGCTGAGCTCGGCGGCATTGCCATATTGAAGCTTAAGCCGCTGACGCACATTCCATATGCCCAGACTTCCCTCGCCCGAATACAGATAGGAATGATTGTCGTTCAGCTCAGCGAGCTTCTCCTCCACTATTCCTCTACCATTATCGCGAATGATGATTTCATAAGAAGCCTTCCGCTCAGACTCCCCGCTCCCCCATCTCAAATGAACACCGATTTGAAAGGGCTCCGTTCCCATTTCAAAGCCATGCTTGATCGCATTTTCCACGAATGGCTGGATCAGCAGCGGAGGGATCGCAGCCTGCTCTAATTCAGGCTCCATCGTCAGTTCAAACTTCAAATAGTTCGGAAAGCGCAGCTGCTGAATTTCCAGATAGCTCTCGATATGCTCCAGCTCATTAGACACGCTCACAAAACTGACATTCGTCCGTGTCACGAACCTAAAATATTTGGATATATGAGTAGACATTCGTTTGATTAAATCATTTTTGTTCAGCTCGGCTAAATTGTAAATGATATTGATCGCATTCAGCAAAAAATGCGGGTTGATTTGCGCCTGCAAATGTTTTAATTCGGCCTGCTGCGTGCGAATCTGCTCCTCGTACACATTAATTTTCAAATCCTGAATTTCAGCCGCCATATCGTTGAACGTATCATTGATAATCGAAAATTCCTTCGATTTCTCATCCCCCAGCCGCGCTTTGAGCTCTCCCCGTTTAATTTGTCTCATCCCTTTTATTAAATCGCTCATCGGCTTTATGAGCGTCGTTCGCAGAAACAGTAAGTAAATGGCGAGAACAGCTGCACCCGCCAAAGGGATGAGATAAATGAGTCGCTGAAAGTAAGGAAGCTGCTGCAGCAGCTTCGACTCGGGTACGAGTACGGACAGATAAACCTCGGAGAACAAGGATTTAGTTGCGACCAAAATATAATCCGCATCTCCTGCCAGCTCCTTGTACGGCTCATCTTTTGCCGGCAGCAGCAGCTTATCGCCCAGCGCGAATTCTTCCAACGATGTATCGGTCAATATCGTTCCTTCATCTGAAGCAAACATTGCTTGCCCGTTTTCCCCGATATCCAAATACAGAAAGGGAACCATTAAACGGTTCATATCAATCCACATGCCCATTACAAGGCCGTACTCCGTCTTTACAAGCCTAACAATCGCCGATTGTCCATCATATTGAATGACCTTCCACTGTTTCTCCGCAAGCGATTTTTCATTCTGCTGAGAGAGGAAGTCGCGCAAAGCTGCGCTCGCATGCTCGTAATCCGTAAAGTCTCCGCCTTCATAGGCGGTGCTCAAGAGCTCGTCGTTACTGGGCGAATAAATAAAAATCATATTCACATGATCGAAGCTGCTCATATCGGCAACCATCTGATTTTGATTCCGAACTTTAGCGAAAAAATAGTTAGCGCTTTCATATTCTGCTGTGGCATACGTTCTCAAATCCGAATTTTTGGCAACGTAATTGTAAATATAATTTTCGCCATCCTCAAGCGTCCGATCGATCTCGCTCATGTACATGGAAAGCATATTTTTTGTCGATTGACCGACCTGATTGCGAACGACATCCATCGCATAGTAATTGACGTAGATCAGCATACAAAACAAAGGCACCGTTACCGCCAAAAAACCGACGATTAATTTAAACTGCAATGACGCTTTATTTTTCATAGGTGGTCTGTCCTTCTCATTGACATAGGGACGATTAAGCCCGTTTGGTTGTAGAAGTATATCATTTTTCGGGCTATTTTAATAGAATGAAAAGCTCAAAAACAGTCGTTTTGCCAGCAGCAAAGAAGAGGATGCGAAGAAGCATATTCTCCTCCTGCACCCCCTTCTTACGGCGAGCATATTTATAGCAGCTGCATCGACTCGATATGCCGTTTCGTCGCATCCGTACCATACTCATACAACTGCTTATAAATGCGTTGAATCAATGCGTCATAGCCGCTGTTTATTTCACTGTTGCTTGCCGTACCGTAGGGATGATGGGAAAAATGAAGCATTTCCGCTTCATCCATGCTGGACAGCTCGTCCATCAGCTCTCTAAGACGCGTATGCTCTTCCTCGTTTACTATAATCTCAAGCTCATATGCTGCAGCCTCCGGGTCCTCTAATATTTGGCCCGCCTGAACCGATACGTAATATGGCTTGCGTTCCTCGCTGCTTGCTTCTTTTTCAGCCATTACTCGCATGCTCCTTCCTGCCTCATTAACTTTTACAGCCACCTCTAGCATCCCCCGCCGGACAGACATTTTATCCCTTTTTCCGCATATAACTGATATTATCGCTACTTTGAGACCAGCAAAAGAGAGGAATGAGATCGATGTGTGGAATTACCGGCTGGATCGATTGGAACCGTGATCTGACTAAGCAAAGTGAGAGCTTAGAGAAGATGACTGACACCCTTGCACCGCGCGGTCCCGACGCTTCCGGCACGTGGATATCAGCGCATTGCGCTTTAGGCCATCGGCGTTTATCGGTCATTGACCCGGAGAACGGAGCACAGCCGATGATCCGACATACCGGTGATGACAAATATGTCGTCGTCTATAACGGGGAATTGTATAATGCGCCTGAGCTCCGCAAGGAATTGGAAAGCAGAGGCAGAACGTTTACGACAAGCTGTGACACGGAAGTGCTGCTGGTCGCTTTTATGGAGTGGGGCAAGGCATGTGTGGAGCGTTTCAACGGAATATTCGCATTCGCGATATGGAATGCAGCAGAACAGGAGCTGTTCCTCGCTCGTGACCGGCTTGGCGTTAAGCCGCTATTCTACAGCACGCAGGACGGTTTATTTATTTTTGGCTCGGAGCAAAAATGTATTTTGGCCCACCCGGCGGTGAAGCCGGAGGTCGGAGCAGAGGGACTTGCAGAAATCTTCATCCTTGGACCGGCGCGCACGCCTGGCCAAGGCGTATATAAGCAAATTAGCGAGCTCAGGCCCGGCCGCTGCATGACCGTTAATCACGCTGGCGTTAAGACAGTTACGTACTGGCAGCTTGAAAGCAGTCCACATGAGCATGATGTCGCTGCAACCGCAGAGCATGTGAGAGAGCTGCTTAAGGATACGGTTGAGCGCCAGCTCGTTTCCGACGTTCCGGTGTGCACCCTGCTCTCCGGCGGGCTTGACTCCAGCGCGCTGACGACGCTTGCCGTCAATTATTACAATGATAACGGGCAGGGCAATGTCCATACGTACTCCGTCGATTATACCGACAACGACAAGCATTTTAAGGCGCATGCCTTTCAGCCAAACAGCGATGCTCCGTGGATAGAGAGAATGACGACGCATCTTGGCACGATCCATCATCCGATACAGTTCGATACGCCGGAGCTGGTTGGCGCTTTAAAAGCGGCGACCTTCGCCCGCGATTTGCCCGGCATGGCAGATGTCGATGCGTCCTTGCTGCTCTTTTGCCATGAAATCAAGAAGGACGCTACCGTAGCGATATCGGGCGAGGCGGCCGATGAAATTTTTGGCGGCTATCCTTGGTTCCATCGCGAGGAGGCGCTAAATGCGAATACGTTCCCATGGTCGCTTGCTTCCGCCATGCGCGCCGATCTGCTTGCCCCGGACGTTGCCGCATGGATCAAGCCGCTCGATTACATTGGTGACCGTTACGCGCAGGCGATAGCCGAGGTTCCCCATCTCGATGGCGAATCCGAGCAGCTCCGTAATATGCGGCAAATGTCTTATTTGAACATTACGCGCTTCATGCCTACGCTGCTTGACCGCAAGGATCGGATGAGCATGGCAGCCGGGCTAGAGGTTCGTGTTCCTTTCTGCGATCATCGACTTGTCGAGTATGTATGGAACATTCCTTGGGAGATCAAAACATCCGGCGACCGGGAAAAGGGCATTTTGCGCAAAGCGCTGCGCGGCGTTCTTCCCGATGATGTGCTGACTCGCAAAAAAAGCCCCTATCCCAAAACGCATAACCCAAACTATTTGGCGGCCGTCAAAGAGTTGCTGCTTGATGTGCTGAACGATCCAACCTCCCCGCTGCTTCCGCTGATCAATGTGAAAAAGGTCAGGGAGCTTGCAGAATCGGATTCAGCAAAATCGAACATCCCTTGGTTCGGCCAGCTTATGTCCGGTCCGCAGCTGTTCGCTTATTTATATCAAGTGA
The DNA here is from genome assembly GCF_012935325.2 of Paenibacillus sp. PL91. Lineage (GTDB taxonomy): Bacteria > Bacillota > Bacilli > Paenibacillales > Paenibacillaceae > Pristimantibacillus. The sequence continues at coordinate 4,743 of NZ_JABBYG020000010.1, read as the reverse complement.
ATTTATGGCTGAAGCAGTACAAAGTCGTGATTGGCTGATTAGGCATAAAAAAACAACCCCATCTCCTAGCGCCGCTCAATCGGCCGCTATAGATGGGGTTGCTTATTTTCTTTCCGATTACGCTTGCTCAAGCAGCGGAAGCAGCTGCCTTAGCGCTACGCCGCGATGACTGATCTGCTGCTTCTCTTCCTTCGTCAGCTCAGCCATTCCGCGGTTTAAGCTTGGCAGCCAAAATAACGGGTCATAGCCAAAGCCGCCGGCGCCATACGGAATATCCGTTATCACGCCGTCTACCGTGCCTTCTGCTTCCACAAATTCGCCGGTTGCCGGATCGTACAGCGCTAACGCGCAAACGAATTGCGCCTTGCTCAGCAGCTGCGAACCATCGGGCAGCTTGCCTAAATCCGTTAGCTCGTTATTTTCCTGCAAGCGTGCCAGCTCCCGAATCAGCTTCGCATTGTTGTCACTGTCAGATGCGTCTTCGCCCGCGTAGCGAGCCGAATAGACGCCCGGATCTCCGCCAAGAGCGAAGACCCGCAGTCCAGAATCATCAGCCAGCACGGGAACGCCTAGCGCATCGCCCGTCGTCTTCGCTTTGATCCTCGCATTCGCAGCGAACGTCTCGCCGTCTTCAACGATATCTGGAATTTGCGGATAGTCCAGCAGGCTTGCCGTTTCCTTGCCTAGCTTTTGGAGCGCGTGTGCGAACTCCTTCACTTTGCCTGCATTTTTGGTCGCAACGACAATGACCTCATGGGATAAAATCGAGTGCTTCGTCATGGCCACTAGCCTCCGATTCGAGCCGCCAAAGGTCCCAGCACATCACGCTGCTTGCTGATCAGCTCTGTGATGCCCTCTTCCCCTAATGCCAGCAATTGATTAAGCTCATCCCTTGAAAAAGGCGCTTCCTCGCCCGTACCTTGCACCTCAACAAATTTGCCGCTGCCCGTCATAACGACGTTCATATCGACCTTTGCCTTCGAATCCTCTTCATAGTTCAGATCCAGCAATGCCCGCTCTTGAATAACGCCTACGCTTACCGATGCCAGAAAATCTGTAATCGGGTATTTGGCGAACTGAACCCTCTCGGATAGCTTGTTGATCGCGATCGATAGCGCAATGAACGCCCCGGTAATTGATGTCGTACGCGTACCGCCATCAGCTTGAATAACGTCGCAATCGAGCGTAATTGTCCGCTCCCCGAGCGCCTGCAAATCAACGACCGAGCGCAAGGCACGCCCAATCAAGCGTTGAATTTCCATCGTCCGTCCGGTTAATTTGCCCTTTGCCGCTTCGCGAATATTACGCGAATGGGTAGCGCGCGGAAGCATCGCATATTCGGCTGTAATCCAGCCCTTGCCCTGCCCCTTCATGAAAGGGGGAACACGATCCTCAAGGCTTGCCGTACAAATGACCTTCGTATCTCCTACCTCGATAAGGACTGAGCCCTCAGCGTATTTATTGACACCTGTCGTTATGGTTACCGGCCGAAGCTGGTTCGGTTGCCGACCGTCGTTTCTCATGCTAATTTCCTCCTGAGTGATGCGTTTGTATGTTTCGTTAACAAAACTTATGTTCGTTGTAGCCAATTGATCCTTCCTACAATCTTTCCTATTTTAACAAAGTAGGCAGCGAATTGCATCCGCCGCCCCTGAAAAAGAAAAAAGAGGCTCCCAAAGGAATTTCCTTTGGAGCAGCCTCTTCATGCAAGCTGATGATTGATTAAGATTTAATGGCATTGACATGATGCGGTCTGCCTACAGGCTCACTGTAGGATTTGTCAGCCATGTCAACGACATTGGATTCCCCGTTTACTTTGATTTGGACAGTTGTCGCTTTCGAATTTTCGGTAACGGAGAGGACAAGCGCTTGAAGCATTTCGGTCGGAAGCTTCTGTCCTTCCTGATACGCCTCATCCTGCAAATCTACAGTGGCAACATCGCCCTCCAGAACAACGTTCTTCACTTGAACATCGGGCAAAATAACGCTGGTCAGCTCTTTTTTGTCAAGCGGACCTGAGATTAGCTGCTCTAGCGCTGCTTGCGTAGGAGACGCCGAGCGATCGACAAGTCGGGTAACCGGTACGTAATATTGTTCGTCGTTTAAGGTTTGAGCCGAGAAGTACAGCGTAACCGGTGTGGATTGCGCGTAGTTCACGCCTTCAGCCGCCTCGATATTGATACCAACCGCCCGCGTCAGCGTATCGTCAAGCGGGTAGCCGTCAACTGGCATTTCCGGGAGCTTGGCCCCTTCATACCAGATTTCAACCCCTTCGATTCCAGGCATAGCTGTCAGCGTCCAAGTGATCGCCTCTACGATTGTCCGCTCGTCTTGCGGGTTGTAGCCCGTGAATGGCTCGGAAAAATCGACGATAGCAAGCTTTTGTTCTTTATCGATTTTGTAGGACTTAATTTGCGTGCCTTGCGGGATAACCGCTCGGAAATCCTCTGGCAGCTGATTCGCGTAGGCGCCGTTCTCCACCATCATTTCAAGCGCCTTCTGCCCCGCTGCTTCATTGGCTCCAAGCGTTGTCTGGAGTGAGATTGGCGCCAGATAGCCATTGCGGTCTTCGAGATAAACAGTCATTTGCGATTCTTCGGAAGCGCCTACTGCCTGTCCAGTTTCTGCGCCCTCTACCCCATCCTTCACTTCGATCTGCGGCGGATCGATTGACTTGCTTGTCTCTTGCGAGAACAGGCCGCAGCCTGCAGTTAGTATGGGCAGAACCAAAACTCCAGAAAGTACAGCACCCCTAATCCATCTTTTTTGAATCATATTGACCTTTCCTCCCTAATCAAGTTTTGCCTGTCGGCTTTGTACAACTCCTTATTTGTAGTACTATGTATACGAGCCCTTCCCTGATTTAGACCAGTTTTGTCCATAAAATCCTAAGGGGGAACAAAAACATGTCCAATCCCGAAATTTATAGCCTCAATAGCCGCAAGGTGGCTGATGCTACAGACGAATGGCTCATTAAGCGCGGAGTAACTAAGCTCGCTATCGCCGAGCTTGTGCATTTTCTGCAAAAGGACTATTTCCCCGGTTTGAAGCCTGAGGATTGCATTGTGCACGTGGATGCCGTCCTGTCAAAGCGCGAGGTGCAAAATGCCGTATTGACCGGCATTCAGCTCGATATTCTCGCCGAGGAAGGCAAGCTGATGCCGCCGCTGCAGGATATGATCAAGCATGACGAGAGTCTTTATGGCTGTGATGAAATTTTGGCGCTGTCGATTGTCAATGTTTATGGAAGCATCGGCTTTACGAATTTCGGCTACGTCGATAAGCTGAAGCCAGGCATTCTGGTCAGGCTGAATGATAAGAGCGACGGCGAGATACATACATTCCTCGACGATATCGTCGGCGCTATCGCTGCATCTGCAGCCAGCCGCATGGCTCACCGCAGACAAGCAGAGCGAGAGGGCGTTACTCAACCACCGCTCGATTAAGGCAATGGCAAAAACATAGGATTATTTGAAGAAGGGTTTTGCTTATGAGAAACCTATAGGTCCACGCTTATGATGCAGGGTTTTGCTTATGAGAGACCTATAGGTCTCCGCTTATGATGCAGGGTTTTGCTTATGCGGGACCTATAGGCCTACGTTTATGATGCAGGGTTTTGCTTATGCGGGACCTATAGGTCTACGTTTACGATGCAAGTTTTTCTTACGCTAAACTTTTAGGTCTACCCTACGATGCAGGATTTTGCTCACGCAAAACCTTTAGGAGGATAACTTATGAATTATGATATTTTTTATAAAGGTTCCTTTGCCATGCTGAAGGTAAAGCTAAACCCGGGCGAGAGCGTTAAGGCCGAAATGGGTGCTATGGTTTCCATGTCGCCAAGCATCGACCTGAAGGGTACTACAGACGGCGGTTTCATGCGCGGGCTCGGAAGGATGCTGAGCGGGGAAACGTTCTTTTTTCAAGAAATGACGGCGACTCGTGGTCAAGGTGAAGTTCACCTTGCTCCACCTTCACTAGGCGATATTGAGGCCATCGAGCTCGATGGCTCTTATAAGCTATATGTTCAGAAGGACGGCTTCTTGGCTGGCACAAGCGGCATTGAGGTCAACACAAAAATGCAAAACCTAGGCAAGGGACTTTTGTCTGGCGAGGGCTTTTTTATAGTTGAGATCAGTGGCAGAGGCACAGTGTTTCTATCCTCATATGGTGCGATCCACGCGCTTAACCTGAGCGCTGGCGAAGAGGTCATTGTCGATAACGGCCACTTGGTCGCTTGGCCTGGTTACATGAATTATACGATTGAGAAGGCATCAAAGGGCTGGCTATCCAGCATTACGAGCGGTGAAGGACTTGTATGCCGCTTCCGCGGAGAAGGTGTTGTTCTAATTCAATCCCGCAACCCGGCAAGCTTCGGAACCTGGCTGAAAAAGTTCATACCAGGCGGCAACTAGCTGCTTTGCTTTTTTGAAACGCAGCAGTAATATCCCGGAATTTTTATACGTAACGCAATGCGCAGACGCCGTATGTCCGTATAGCAGGATTAGCAGGATTAGCAGAATAAGCTGGATAAGCAGAATTACCAGGAATACCTCCAGCTAATTTAGGTGGTTTTAGCTTTTATCCGCATTTAGATGGAAAATCTCCCGTTAATCCTCCACACTTCATCCAATTCTGGTGAATGTGTTCCGATTAACGGGAGATTTACATCTAGAATAAAAAGTGGACACCTCGTTAAGAGAAATCAATAATGAATATATCTAGGAGGTGTTCGCATGGGTG
>NZ_JABBYG020000001.1 GCF_012935325.2 Paenibacillus sp. PL91 | reverse complement strand
GGAGCGCAGGGCGCCTGGATGCCGATTCAGCGCACCCCTTATCCTGGACTGATCCGAGCTCGTTCCTGGCAGACAATTGCCCGCGGCGCCGATATGGTTGTCCATTTCCGCTGGCGGAGTGCTGCAATCGGAGCCGAACAGTTCTGGCATGGGCTTATCGACCATAGCAATATTCCTGGACGCAGGTTCAGGGAGTTCGAGGAGCTTACTCGCGAGGTGATCCGGCTAGGAGAACTGCTGGCCGGCTCGACAATCGTAAACCAGGTTGCGATTCTGCATTCGCATGATCAGCATATAGCTCTTTCCCTTCAGGCGCAAGCGGAGGGGGGAATGCACTATATGGACAACTTGTCCTCTATGCACAATGCATTTCTGAAAATGGGCGTCGGTACGGACGTTATCAACTGGACCGAGGAGCTCAATGGCTACAAGCTGGTCATTGCCCCTTCCCTCTTTCTGTTAAGTGAAGAAGCAGCGCAGCGGCTGGAGCGATTCGCAGCCGGGGGCGGCACGGTCGTCCTCACAAATCGGACAGGCGTGAAGAACATGAGGAATGTATGTGAGATGATGCCTCTGCCGGGGCTGCTGTCGGAAGCGGCGGGTGTTGTCGTTAGTGAATATGATGCAATCGGCAACAGCGAGCATCGGATTCGGAACGCGGAGGGCCAGACATTCGCGGCGAAGCAATGGTGCGATCTGATGGAACTGCGAGGAGCAGAACCGATTGCCTGGTATGACAACGACTTTTACGAGGGTGTGCCGGCGGTTACTGTCAATAAGCTTGGTGAAGGTGAAGTGTATTATATCGGCACTTGGCCGGAGCCATCGTATTTCTATCACCTGTTCGAAGGCATATTGAAGGAAAAGGACTTGGCGCCCAAGCTCCAGCTGCCTGAAGGAGTAGAGCTGTCGATTCGAACGAAGGGTGAGGAATGCTTCCTGTTCTTGATCAATTTGACGAATGAGCAACGAGAGGTGACGCTAGACGTTCCTTATCGCAGCTTATTGACGAATGAGAGATCGGAACAGAAGATGACGCTACCAGCTCTGGGAGTAGATATTCTAACTTTATAAGATCAGCGGCTTGCATCTTTGCAAAGGGCTGTCTCACAAGGCTGAATACCTTGAGGGACAGCTCTTTATCGCTGTTCAACAGAAGTGTCGATGGACGCGTGTTGAAATGAAAGCATTTTCATTCTTGATTATTCAAGTACAACGCTATAGTACCAACAGGGTTACCACTTGCTAAAATCGCATCATGCCTGAAAATCTATCTTTCATTGAATACTGCCAACCAACTGTCGAGGGACAAGAACATATTCCTATTGAAATCGCTATTTAATCTTTTATCACATACCTGCTCGGAACCCTGTAAAGGGTTCCGTTGGACATGTAGCTATTTATGCAGGCAAACAGAAGATTGTCCATTGTTTACCGACGTCGAATTTCTTTCTGACTGATATGAATAAGCCATACTGGAAAGAAAAATATCTATTTGCGAGAAGAGTATTAAAATAACGTTTTTGCGACAAAGAAAGTACTGCCTAGAATCGGGCAGTACTTTCTTTGTTAATCAAGCCACTGCGTGTAAGTGCTATCCGGAGTAGCAGTTTTATTTTTATTACCACGCATGATACACATACTACATTTGCCAGCCATATAGGGTGTGTATCGCCTGCTGGGTGCCTATAGCCAGACATGATGAAGTGAACCTGCCAAATGCACCGTATCACCTACGACAGTATATTGATATTCATACGTTTATGTATTTCTACCCATTTAGCAATTTCCACACAACATTTTCCGCTTGATAGATTCATGCGCAGGGTTAGGTAAGTGGCAGCAGCAGAAAATCAACAGCCTATGGAAATATGAAGGTTTACTAAAAAGTAAAGCTGTTTTTATACTAAAGAGCCTACGAAGTCTGATGCTCGCTTGGAGTTGGTGGATTGCACAATAAACTAACCAACCACAGAGCGAATGACCGTAAGGGCAATAAAATGAGGATCATTGTGATAGCAATCAATGATGGCCGTGATCAAAAGGGGGATTGAGCAGTAACCTGACATCGATCGAGTTTTGCGTATGATCTTTACTGCACCAGGCAAAGGAACTAGAGCATGAGCATGGTTAAAGAGGTATAGTGTCAACCTGTTGATGAATCAATTTAAAGCGCTTTCAATTATTAATTATTATAAGAAACGGGGGATTACATTAATGTCAAAAAGGATCGTTTACGCAAAAAGAAGCGCTATATCCATTCTTTCACTCATGTTGGTTATGGTATCGCAATGGTGGCTCGCGGCTCCGGCAGATGCACGAGTGGACAAAGCGTTCGGCGAGCCGGTCTCCATCGGTTCCCCGATTGAGAATGTAGCTGTTTTTGACGCGGCTTTCGGAAACGAAGATGGCCGAGATGTCATGTATACGACGGTAACTGGCAAGCCGGCCATATTCCAGGTGGTAGATCTGGTGAGCAGGGAGGTGCTGCGCAAATACAGGCTTGAAGGAACCGAAAGCTCCTGGACGCATATCACTCTGCCGGACGGTACGGTCTATATTGGCGGTAACGGCAAGCTGTATACGTATTCGCCTGTAACGAAGGAGCTGCGCGACCTGGGCGGGATTGGAGAAAGTGTCGTATACGGACTGACGTATGACGAACAGGGCCGGGTATATTACGGTTCTTATCCAAATGCCAAGGTTGGACGCTACGATCCCTCCACCGGCGAGATGAAGGATTACGGCAACGTAATGCCTGGTCAAAGTTATACCCGGGCCACAGCCTATCATAATGGATATCTATATGCAGGTATCGGTATTCAGGGAAGCCTTGTAAAGGTGAATGTGGATACCGGGGAGAAGGAACTGATTCCGCTGCCGACATATGGTGGTGCGGTGCAGACTGCGCAAGTGTATCAGCTTGATGCAGCAGGTAAGTATATCGTAGCTGGCTTGAGCGGAGGGAATAACGCTCTGCTGTTCTATGACACGGAAGCCGGGGATTGGAGCGATACCTATTTTCTGGACAATAAGGGAATTCGATTATCGTTTGGCGAGCCGGGCAGCAACAAAGTATATTTCGTACAGAACAACCGGTTGATGGAGCTCGATCTCATCACAATGGACGCGGTCGACACCGGAATCGAATATACCACCTACCTTCGCAATACCGCGTGGGTCGAGATGACGAACGATCCGGAGCTCCCGGGAAAATCGCTGGCTACCGTCATGTGGTCGGGAGCGGTGGCTTACATGAATATGGAGACGAAGAAGGTCAAGTCGGTTACCTACCCGTTCTCCGGTAATCCGATTCCGATTCAGACGCTGGAGAAAGGGCCGGACGGCAAGCTGTACATGAGCGGTTATCCGGGTGGGAAAGGGGCTGCATATTCCCCGATTTCCGGTGAAATTGAAACCTTCTCTTTAGGACAGGCGGAAGGCATGGCTGCACTCGGTGACAAAATGTACTTCGGTCTTTATCCGGGAGGTTACATCCGGGAGCTGGATGTGAACCAGCCGATTCAGGATGGAGTCAATCCGAAGGAGATATATAAAATTCCTCACCAGGACAGACCGTTCGCCATGACGTCTGGCGAAGGCAAGCTGTTTATTGGCACGATTCCGGACTACGGAGAACTCGGCGGCTCTCTGACCGTGTATGATCCGTCGCTCGGTTCTGAACAAGGATTTACTGTCTATGAGGACGTTGTACACAACCAGTCGATCGTCGGCCTTGCCGTCCACAACGGAAAGCTTTACGGTTCGACTACCATAGCTGGCGGCCTTGGAATCGATCCGACGGAGACAGCGGCCAAAATATTTGTATGGGATATCGCCAGTGGAAGGAAGCTTCAAGAATTCGTTCCCGCCATCCCGGGTGCTTCCGTTCAACCTAACATGATTGGCGGACTAAGTATCGGTCCTGACGGATTGCTCTGGGCAGCGGCGGATGGGACGATCTTCGCCATGGATCCGGAGACAATGGATATCGTGAAAAGCGCCAATATTTATCCGTCCGTATCCAATTATGGAAGATGGCGTCCGGTTCACATCCGGTGGAGCGAAGACGGCTACATGTTCACGACGCTTGCGGGCAGGATAACCGTAGTAGATCCAAAAGATCCGGAAGCTGCGGTCACACTCTCGTCAACGCAATTGATGACGCTTGGCGAAGACGGGCATATCTATTATTCAGATGATACATTACTTAAAAAAATCGAAGTGACGAAGGGAAGCGGAGCTGTTCACATCCCGATCGAGCTCCCTCTATTGAACGGAAGCTTTGACCAGCCTCTTGATTCCGGCGTGATCCCGGGCTGGAGCTCCTTGTTTAATATAACGCCAAACGTGTCTTTTGGGCTGAGTGATGAGCAGACCGTAAGCGGGCCGAGCAGTCTGAAGATAACGGATACTTCCACGACGGAAACGGTTGCGGTCGCATCTGATTCCGTTCCCGTGAAACCGGGTACGGCGTATTCGGCGAGATTCCAGGTTTACTTGCAGGAAGGACGTACCCTCGCTTCATTGAATTACTATGATGCCAACCATAAGCAAGTCGGCGGGACTTCGCTTCAAATTACCACAGGAACCGGAAAATGGCAGCAGCTTGAGATGAGCACCGTTGCTCCGGAGAATGCAGCTTACGTCAGGCTGGTCTTTTTCTGTTCCCAGTTATGGATGACGAAGGCGTATTATGATGATGCATCCATAACCTATCTGGAGACGGTCACGCCGGATCAGTTGCCGGAATTAATCGAATCTCGAATCGATCAAGGTGAGATACAACACCCGCTGTCGAAGCAGCTTTCTAATGCAATCCGTCAAGCACTGTTTCACTATGGGGAGGGCCGCCTCGAACAAGCGGTTCATCAGTTGGAGAATGCACTGAAGCATCTGGATCGTTCGGGGGATGGAGACATCGAGGAAGGAACCCGGATATACATTCAAAGCGTAATTCGCGCGTTCATCCAATCCTGGCGTTAAATAGATAACGGATCAATTATCGTTGATCCAATGAAGAGAGCTGGAATTCACCCTTTCATGCTCTCTTCTTTGTACGAGCTTAGTTGGCACTTAGCCGCTAAGCTCTTTTTCTCGTTAGTGAATGTATAATGATCCGCGCGAACACGCAAAAAGTAAAACTTGTTCCAAATAGCACATTTGTGGTCAATCGCAACGGCACAACTGTCGGGGGACAAGAACATGATCCTATTAATAGTCGCTAATTTAGCGGCTTTTTTGTTCTATCGGTACAAGTTCTTGTCCCGAGCCAAGGACAAGAACTTGTACCGATTGCCGAAAAGGACAAGAACATAGTCCGATTACCGATTAGAAAAGTATCTAACTATGTTTCCATGCAATATCCATTAAGCTAACGGGCAGATTAGTTATAATCAATTACATAGTTACCATGCTTGGATAACTATGGTACATTTATTGAGTTAATGAGAGGAGTGATGTCTTATGAAAAGACATATTAGTGATAATAGGGCAAATGAATATAATAAGGGGATAGCGTATAAATAGCCTGTAAACTACGTGAATTTCCCCAGATTGAGGGGAAGACTAAATGAACCAACAACCAGTAATGTACAAGATTGACAATGTTACTTTTGAACTTCAAGAGCAACACGATTTTACATGGCTACAATCGCTGGGCAAAGTTTTTTGGGTGTTTGATCAACAGGATTCTGGAAACATTTGTTTCGGAATTGAGAAGGATGGCAAAAATCGATTTGTTAAGTATGCGGGTTGTAAACCAATGGAATTTTCCGGAAACCCTCGGGATGCAGTCCTACGACTATCAACTGCAATACCGCTATACACAACCTTAGAACATCCGCATCTAATAAAGCTTGTTGATCATTTTGAAACCGAAAACGGGTATGCCGCCATTTTTGAATGGTTTAATGGTGAGTGCTTGCATTCACATTGGTTATTTGTAGGAGAAGCATTTAAACATACTCATCCTGATTCACCGTTCTATAAATACAAACAGTTACCGGTTGAGAAAAGGCTGCATTCATTAGATGCCATTTATGAATTCCACAGAAATGTCGAATCAAAAGGGTATGTAGCCGTCGATTTCTATGACGGCAGTATTTTGTATGATTTTTCTCAGGATATTACTAAAATCTGCGATATTGATTTTTACAGAGAAACTCCATCTGTCAATGATATGGGAGAGAATTTTTGGGGAGCAAGACGATCCAAATCTCCAGAAGAATTTACATTAGGAGCTCCTATTGATTCAAAAACGAATGTTTTCACAATGGGAGCTATCGCATTTGGATTACTCGGTGGTGAGATGGATCAATCTTTTTCAAAATGGGAAGCAAACAGATCCCTTTACGAAGTAGCCTTAAGAGCAATTAGTAAGGAACGAGAGCAAAGATATGAGAGTATTATCGATTTTAAAAAAGCTTGGGATCAAGCTAAAAATGAATAAATAATTAATACGTGTATGGATGCCAATTAGACAGTCATTACTCAATTATACAGAGTACGTTAGATCTGTGGAGCAGTTCGCATTCAGCAGCTGCTCCATTTTTCGTGAGCTAGAGGGCCCGCGGCCTCACCCATTAAGCTAACGGGGAACGATAGTTGAATGACACCCATGGACGAGCAGGCCCTGCAGTGGCCTGTAAGACTAGGGAGGTGGTAACGTGTCGAACTTGGACAAGGAGAAAAAAGATCTGGAAAGAGCGATAACAGTGTTTGTAACAACCGAGGTCATAACGACGAATGTTTACAAGGTCAACCCGGAACAGAAAGAGAAGCACGATCGTCTGACAGAGGAGAGGATCAAAAAGGCACGTGAGGAAGCAATACCGAAGATCCGTGAGCAGTACGAGCTGCGGGTTAAGGAGATCCGGCAGCAACAGCAGTCGAAGGCCGACGGCGAAAGAAGGACACCTCCGTCAAAGAAATGAATAAAAAAAGTAATTAATAAACACGGGCTATTATTTTCTATATCTTGTCATTGAACTAACGGGGAACGATAGCTTAACAATCACCAGAACGAGGCTGCCCGCATAAAACGGCAGCCTCGTTGAACTAACGGGCAGTTTAGTGCAAAAGGGGAATTACTGGGTAGACAAGTCGAGAATGGGATTCACCACGTTAGGCGGTATGTAGGGATGGAAGAAGTTCGTGATGTAATAGAGCAATTCATAAGAAATATCAATATTCATATATGGTATGATTGAACCGATGACAACAATTGACAAGTGGAAAGGTGATGCGGAATGAGCTATGTCGACGTTTTCGAATTCTACAAAAATGAACTTAAACGTTATTCCATGGATCAATTAAGGTTTATATCAGAGCCGGGAGTTTGGTCTCTTGGCCAAATGTACGATCACTTGATCAATGATACGCATTATTATCTTGACCAATTGGAAAAATGTGCGTCTGCAAACGAAATGAGGCAGGGAAAAACGGAAGCGGGTGAAAAATTGTTTGACGCCCGTTCATTCCCTCCAATCAAAATCAAAGGACCCGGGATGCCCAGCAATCCGGAAAACGCAGATGATCTTATGCGTAGTCTTGATCAGGTGCTGGAGAGAATGTCTAAATGGGAAGAAAAAGTAGATTCGATTAACCCCAATTATAAAGAGAAACACGACGGTTTTGGTTGGCTAAATGCGCGGGAGTGATTCGAGATGGTCGGAATGCATTATCGCCATCACCTGCGCCAGAAAGCCGAACTCGAACAAATGCTGAAAATTTAATGTCAATTTCAAAAGGAGAGGGTGTACAGATGAAGACTTTAGGATCGATGAATGTGGATGTTATTACGCTGTTTGTTGAGGATTTTCAGAAGGTTAAGACGTTCTATCAGGAAGTATTCGGAATTCAAGCCGTATATGAAGACGAGGTTTCTGCGGTTTTTAATTTCGCGAATATGAGCGTAAACCTCCTGAATATTTCTGAGTCATACGAATTGATGAAGCCGGGAACGATCGCAACACATGAATCCGGATCCCGTTTCCTGCTTACCATTCGGGTGGATGATGTGGATGCGGTCAGTGCTGAATTGAAAAAACGCGGGGTTGCTCTTCTTAACGGTCCGATCGACCGGCCGTGGGGAGTGCGCACGGCTTCATTCATCGATCCTGCTGGACATGCATGGGAGATTGCGCAACAATTGGCATAGGGACAGAGTTTTTCACCCGTACATTGTACGCATGTATTTCTTTAAATTCTGGATTGTTTACCACTAAGCTCATGGTCAACATGAAGATAAAACGGCGAATGCAAGATCGTCCATGTTTGCTGATCTTCATCTGTATTGTCCAATTGCCCGAGCTTGCTTCTGCAAGGTTGAGACCAGCATGACGCAGCAGGGCGTTACCATGAGCAAAACCGCTTAAATCCCCAGCCTCACCGAGAACCGCGGCCAGTGAAATGGCGCTAATTCCTTTGACAGCCAACATCGATTTTGCAAATCCAACAAGGCAAAGATCTCCGTCTCAACCGTTTTTAACTGCTCAGTAGCAAGGTCGTAGGCCTCAGGCGCATAGCGAATGAAAGAGATGTGACCGTTTTTGACCATATCTGCAATAACGAGTGCATCCTTTTTGTCGCTTTTGGAAGGTGTATTGTCACGGTTTTCTTTATTCTTTTTCACGAGATGAGGATTCACAAGAACCACTTCAAATTGCTGTTCAGAGAGCCATCTGGAGACGTTAAGCCAGTAGTGACTGGTAGGTTCCATACCGACAATGGCTTCGGTTAGACTGCGTGCTGCTTGGAGTGATTGCATCCACTGAAGGAAATGTGAAATTCTTCTTCATCGTTTGAAAAGGAATGGGGATTCCCAATGGCGATTCCTCGAAAGTTGACCGCACGTGTTTGCTGGGCGATGTCGATCCCGATGACGAGGAGAAGTACTGCCTCCCATATCCATTGTAGAGGATTTTTTGAACTGAAAAAAAAGCAATAACTAATCATTTCGAAAGCTCCGAAAGCGTCTGTGCAATGTTACTGTTGTGAAAAAGAAAGAAATCTTGTAAAGTAAGCTTTAACATTTCACCCAAGAATCCACTGAATTGGAAGCGGACTCACTTTACTTTTGGAAAGAGGCGACATTCCATGCATAATACGATGATAGCGGCCCATACTGGCTGTGGCATTTATCCTGATAACACGATGGCTTCTTTTGATGAAGGCATTCAATTTGGCGCAGATATCGTAGAAGTCGATGTACGCGTATCCAAAGATGGCAAAGCCATCCTTCTGCATGACGATTCACCTTATCTTCATACATGCACATATGAACAGCTGAATAATCCGGCCATACGGCCGCTGCTCGGTCCCGTGTACAATGATCATGAAATCGCAACGTTGGAACAAGTTTTACAAGAGTCAGTTACACTTGGATTGAAATTGAATGTGGATATAAAAACGGCAGATGCCATTGATGCTACGGTTAGACTAATTCGCCAATTTGAAGCGCAAAAAAGGGTTTTCATTACGGGATGTTCGGATAACATTATGGTGCGATATCCAGATATTCAAGTAATGCTAAATACGCCGGACGATTTATCTATGGAACAAATGGAGCGATATGGCGATTTCGCTGAGGTCCTATGCAGTGAAGCTATGCAGGGCGGATATGCAGGGCTTAACATGAATGGTTTTACCTGTCTTCCGCCAATAGTGTCTCGGGCTCGCGCTGCAGGTTTGATGGTGTGGGTTTATACGGTAAACTTTCGGTCAGCGATGGAATGGTTTCTGAAGATGGAAGTAGACGCTATTACTACGCGAGAACCAAAGATTTTGATGCAGCTTAAAAATGATTTAAAAAAATATATAAAACGGTAGCTATAACAAAAAATGTTTGGTATAATCTGCTTGTAGTAAGCGCTTACATAAACGGGGCGCATTTTATTTTCATCATCATGGTATCGCTTCCATAAAACTTAACATTCGACAATGTACACACATAGTTAATAGGGAAGAAGGTGAATTCTTTCGTAATCCTTGATCCGATTGTGAGAATGAATCTTAACAAAAAATTTACTTGTTGATAACAAATATTGATTTATTTAACAAAATTTTTTTAATATAATCCTTTTAGATACGAATTCATTATTCTGCTAAGTGGGTGATCAGTAAGAAATTATTTACTTAGAGATCTCTCTGTGGTATCGATACCAGAAAGTAATCAGAAAGAAGGTGATTTCCGTCTTATGAAGCAAATGAATGTACCTTTGAAGCGGAAAAAAAGTGGGATCGTTTTGTGGAAAAATATTTTGCATCATCGTTATTTGTACTTCATGTTACTGCCATGTGTTGCATTCTTTATTATTTTTTCTTATATTCCGATGGCCGGATTGCTTTCGGCCTTTAAGGAATACAAGTTCAACGAAGGCATTTTAGGAAGTCCTTGGGTTGGCTTCGATTATTTCAAACAGTTCTTTAATTCCTATCAAAGCGCAGAATTGATTAAAAACACACTTATCATTAGTTGCATGAAATTGTTTCTGTACTTGCCGTTTCCGATCGTTCTAGCACTTATGTTTAACGAAGTACGCTCGAAATGGTTCAAAGGCGTTTCCCAGAGTGTGCTGTACTTGCCGCATTTCCTCTCTTGGGTCGTAGTTATTGGATTAGTTCAACGGATACTCGCCCCCGATACTGGCTTGTTGAATCAAGTAATAGCAAATGCGGGCGGCGATGGGAGCACTTTCTTCATGATGGACCCGGATTACTTCTACCAGATCATGTTCGGAAGCCATTTGTGGAAGTCTATCGGTTGGGACTCCATCATATATATCGCAGCCATTTCAGGAGTTAATCCCGATATGTACGAAGCGGCCAAAATCGATGGAGCCGGTAAATTTCGGGAAGTTTGGAATATTACGCTGCCATCCATCACACCGACAATTGTAATCCTCTTCATATTATCTTTGGGCAGCATATTGTCCGCCGGATTCGACCAGATTTATCTGCTCAAAACACCGGGCAACGCCCCACTCTCCGATATTTTGGATACCTATATTATCCGCGTTGGCTTGCAAGGCGGACAGTACGGATACGCTACTGCTGTTGGCATGCTGCAAGGCATAATTGGATTAATCCTAGTTGTTTTCGCGAATAAGCTTTCCCGTAAAATTTCTGATACATCCTTATGGTAACTTGAATCTGATATCGTTACCATAATAGAAATACGTAAGGTTAGGATGACCATCCTTTCGATGGGAGACGTCTTCTGGCGTGTTTCATAAAACCATTTTTAGAAAAGGGGAAAAATCGCATGAGTAAGAAATGGGCAAAGTATTTTGTAATTCCGATGGTGGCAGCGATGCTGATCACAGGCTGCACTAATGGTAACAAGAACAATACCGAAACGAATGCTCCTGGCGGCACAGAAGAGGTTACACCTGGAACTGAAGGGAAACCAGCTACATGGATTGCTGACCGAAAGATTAAAGGTCTTGTATTCATGGGTACCGACGATTACACAGAAGATATGAACCCGGAAATCAAAGCGAAGATAAAGGAGCAGACGGGTATCGATTTTGAAATCGAAATCATGAAAGCCGAAAAATCCATTGATGGCTTAATTGCAGGTATCGCTGCAAACGACTTGCCGGATTTCGTTGCTTTCTACCTCAATAACAGCGGTAGACCGGAAATGCCGGTGGTCTTGAAAGCGGCACGCGAAGGTATGTTCACTGATCTGACTCCGCTTATGAAAGATACGAAAGTGTATAGCAAATATTTGCAAGATGACTACTTGCCGCTGGATACGAAATTCGGCGTTATGTTCCGTCCCGAGTTTAACGGCTCTTCTTACTTCGTTCATATGAATATCAATCGTCAAGGCGGTTATCTATCTAACAAATACGTAGGCGGTGCTTATATCCGTAAAGACATCGCTGAATCACTGGGGATTGACCCGCGCACAATCAAGACGTCTGATGAAGTGTATGAGCTGGCTAAAAAAATTAAAGCCGGTGACTTCAAGGACAACAATGGTAGTCCGGTTATCCCGATTGGCCCATCCTTTTGGGGCGGTAAAGATGTTTCAGCCGCTTTCAAGGATTTGCAGTGGGGTGAAGACGACCAACGCATCAAAAAATCGAAAGACGGTCAAATCCTTCATGAAGCAGAAACCGAATATCCTATGAAAAAAGTAGAGTACTTCCAAAAGCTGCTTAAAGAAAAGCTTATTCATCCCGAGTACTTTACAATCGATGAAAGCCGGGCAACGGAGGGCGCATTGAACGGCTCATGGGCGATTATCGGTGATGCCCACAACTATCAAGAATTTAACCAAGAGATGCATTACCTCCCGCTCGGGCCAATTAATAACGTAGACGGTCCATACCAAATGCAAGTCAGCTTTAAATCCGGTTACAGCGCATGGGCAATCCCAGCTACAACGAAAAACCCGCAAGATATCGTTAATTTCGCTGATTACTTAGCTAGCAAAGAAGGAAAACTTATCTGGAAATACGGCTTGGAGGGCCGCGATTACACGCTCGGTGCAGACGGCTTTCCAATCGTGAAACAAGAAGTGATGGATCTGAAAGAAAAAGACCCGAACGAAGCGAAAAAGCTCGGCTTTCAAGGCGTCGGCAACTCATGGGGCGATTTACTAGGCGGTACCGACACCGATAACTTGGCTGATTTCGGGGAAATGCAATACGGCGACAAATTGAAAAAAGAAGAAAATAACGGTGCTCTAAAACTAATCGAATATTGGAACTTTGAGGAAAAGTACAAAAATGCGAAGATCGTTGACAGCTATGTACCTACCGCGTTCCTCGGCGAATTTGACAGAGCTGCAGAACTGAAAGCGGCTTTGGACGCTTACAACGAAACATTGATCCGCGCTTATTACGGCAAAAGTCTTGAAGATGCTAAGAAAATGCTGGACAGCAATTTGAAACAATTGAAATCAGCTGGATTGGACGACTATTTGAAGCTTCTCGCAGAAAAAGATGCCGATCCGAAAACAGACGTAAACCTAAACGATTAGGCAGCTAGGTTTAATATTTGGGAGCTAGAAATAAATGGCAGATGGCTGGGCGATTTTATCCGCAGCTGGGTAAAAACGCCCTTCCTTCAAAGGAGGAGGGAGAAAGTGGGAAACGAATTTTATAAGCTCAGCGTCGGCGAAAGAATATTTAGAATCGTCAACTATTTACTTCTTATCGCGCTGTGTTTATCGATCATTCTACCTTTTTTTAATATTTTTGCGCTTGCTTTTAATCCCGGCAAAGACGCGGAAAGAGGCGGTATTTACTTCTGGCCGAGGATTTGGTCCTTGGAAAACTTCCGTAAGGCGTTTGAAACGTCCAACATTACAACTGCTTTTGGTATTTCAGTCTTTCGAACGGTCGTAGGTACGATCACAAGCGTTTTTCTGACTGCGGCAGCAGCTTATGCGTTAAAGAGCAAAACGTTGCCTGGCGGGAAGTATATCATGATGATCATTTTCTTCACAATGTTGTTTGGAGGGGGAATTATTCCCTATTACATGCTGCTTAAGTCGATTCATTTGACGAATAATATTTGGGTTTATGTCATTCCAAGCTTATATAGCGTATGGAACATAATCATTATGCGAACTTTTTTTCAACAAATTCATCCGAGTTTGGAAGAATCGGCACGAATCGATGGGTATAACGACTTTTCTATCTTCTTGCGTGTTATTATGCCGCTCAGTCGGCCAGTTGTAGCAGTCATTGCCTTGTTTAACGCTGTTAGTCATTGGAACGATTGGTTTACCGGTGCATTTTACGTTCGTAAATCTTCATTACGTCCACTCTCTACGCTGCTGCAAGAAATGCTGATGAGTGCGGAAGCGATGCGGGATACGCTCAATCAAGCTGCCGGACTTAGATACGATATGCTCGAAAAAATGCAGGTTACAGGAAACTCCCTTAAAATGGCAACGATTATTATAGTTGTCACTCCGATTATTCTTATTTATCCTTTCGTGCAAAGGTATTTTGCCAAGGGGATTATGATCGGTTCAATAAAAGAGTAAATCAGCCTAGGAAAGGATGGGAACAAAGGTGAAAATATTGAATCCTTACGTTGGGACTGGGTCTTGGTTAAAAGGAAGCTTTCATAACCATACGACGAACAGTGATGGTTGGTTTCCGCTCGAAACAGTTTACAAAATGTATGGTGGATATGATTTTCTAGGTATTTCGGATCATGATAAAATTACGAAACATGAAGGTGAAAGGCAGATTCCGACTGTTTTCGAAGCCATAGAAGTCAGCAGTCGGCAAACGCATATGTTACTAGTGAAACCGCCGCATGTGATGATGGAAAACTACAGCAATGAGTTTACGATTGAAAATTATCAGCGTTTTGTGGATCTAACTGAGGCGAACGGCGGATTTGCAGTTCTCGTGCATCCAAATCGGTATTTTTCTAATTTTTGGGAATTGGAAGATATGCTTAAAATGAAACGTTATCTTGGGGTTGAAGTCTATAACGGGGACGGTAATCCAGAGTACGATATTGCGTTCGACAAATGGGATGCTCTTTTATCCGCCGGGCGTAAAGTGTGGGGGTTCGGGAATGACGACTCACACTTATATGGGCAAGAAAAGCGTGCTTGGAACGTGGTCAGAGCTAAACAGAATACGAATGAGGCCATAGTTGATGCGATTAAAGAAGGCAACTTTTATGTATCAACGGGGTATGGGTTTGACGCGATAAGAGTGGAAGGCAACACGGTTGTTGCTGATCTTCGATCTAATGATTTGCTTGATAAAATGTACAAATACGTCACGTTCTTCGGCAAAGACGGACAGGTGCTGAAAGAAATGACCGGGCGAATCAAGCAAGCGGTGTATGAGTGCAAAGGCGACGAAAAGTATGTCCGTATAGCCGTTTATTTGGAAGGCGGATATTCCGCGTTTTCTCAGCCATTATATGTTGAAAATGAATAGAGTTTTAGGGAGAGGAGGAGTTAAGGTGGAGTATAACAAGTTAAGATTCCGATCAGATGGGACCTTTACGATCATTCAATTTACCGATATGCACATCAAAGATGGAATTGAACCTGAAAAGGATGCTCAGACGTTAGCGCTTATGCAGCAAATAATTGCTTCGCAAAAGCCGGATTTGATCGTCCTTACTGGTGATGTAATATCTAGCTATGATGTGGAGGATCAAGAAGGAACATTCCGCCGCGCGATTGCTGGCGTTGCCGAGTCAGCGATTCCGTTTGCTGTTATTTATGGTAATCACGATTCAGAGAAAGGCATTACGCGTCAACGATTGAATGAAATTTTAAACGATTATGCTAATAACTTATCTGAGGACGGTCCTGAGGATATACATGGAGTAGGTAATTATGTGCTTACCGTTTCAGGTACTATGAGTGAAGAGGATGCGGCTGTTCTGTATTTTTTTGATTCGGGAGAATCAGCACCGGAGTCCGTTGGCGGATACGAATGGATACATTCGGATCAGGTTCATTGGTACTGCAAGGAATCGAGTCAACTTGCTCAGAAAAATGGCAGCCTATTGCCTGGGCTTGCATTTTTCCATATCCCAATACCAGAATATGAGCAAGTCTGGCGGGAAGGCACGAGTATAGGCAACAAAGGCGAGGAAGTTTGCTGTCCCAAGTTGAATAGCGGTTTATTCACGGCGATGCTGGAGCAGGGAGATGTCATGGGGACCTTTGCTGGACATGATCATGATAATGATTACGAAGGCGTACTTCATGGGATTCGATTATGTTATGGACGTGTTACAGGGTACAACACTTATGGGGAATTGGAACGGGGAGCAAGAATCATCACTTTATTTGAAGGAAAGCGAGAGTTCGATACTTGGATAAAAGCAGCGAAATCGTTTTAAGCTTACTAAGCGTAGTTACTTGGTCGAATAATTGTGAAGAAGGAATCATGGGAAAGTTTGTCGAAGTCGAAGTATATCTTATATAATCCTTATAAATAAAAGAATATACTTCTACGAAGGGTGAATAATGTGCAACCAAAAATCAAAGATGTGGCTCGAGTAGCGGGAGTTTCAGTTACGACCGTATCCAGAGTGCTAAATGGCGAGAGGTATGTGAAAGACGATCTCAAAGAAAAGGTGAATCAAGCCATCGATCAATTGGGATACGCTCCGAGTCAAATCGCCCGAAGCTTGGTGCGAAATAAAACGAATCTCATTGGGGTAATTGTGCCAGATCTTACCTCAAGCTTCTATTCGACTATTTTAAGCAGCATTGAAGAAGCCGCTAGCTCTAATGATTATAACCTTTTAGTATGCAATATCATCGAGGATACAGATAAAGAACTCAAGTATATCAATGTATTTCAGGAAATGCGGGTAGAAGGCATCATTATCATGCATGAAAAAATCAATGAGGAAATCAGTGCTCTCATTCATAAGATGAATATTCCTATTATTTTTTCTAGCGTCAAACCGATGGACCAAGATTTCACTTCTGTAATTATTGATGACTACAAAGCGGCTTACGATGCTACGAAATATTTGATTGAACTTGGTCATGAGGAAATAGGGTTTATCGGCGGAGACATGCGCGATATTACATCGGGGCAAAACCGTTATAGCGGATACAAAGATGCATTGTCGGATCATTCCATTAAATTGATCAATGAAAATATCCGGTTCGGTGATTATAAAGTGAAAAGTGGCTATGAGCAAATGAAAGATATGCTTCGCAATAAGCGGACGCCTACGGCTGTTTTTGCCGTAAGTGATGATATGGCTGTCGGAGCGATGAACTGTATCTGGGATCATAACCTTAGAGTGCCGGAGGACATTTCAATTATAGGTTTTGACGGAAGTCAACTGACAGAGCTTGCACGTCCGAGGTTGACCTCGATGGAGCAGCCTATACATGACATGGGTAAAGTGACAATGGCAGCGCTGCTTAAACAAATTATTAATAAGGAAACACGAACTGAGGATATCATCATGGATCATAAACTAGTTGTCCGTGAAAGCTGTTCGAGACGAGATTCATAAAGGTTAGACAGAACATTATCGCATAATGGAATTAAATGGAGATGATGCGCCATTGGGAAATTACGATGTTATTGTGATTGGAGACGCGAATATCGATTTAGTTGTTGAGGGTTGCAATGAACTGCCGGCACCTGGACAAGAGGTATTCGTTCAAAATATGACCATACACATCGGAGGAGGGGCAGCTTTGTTTAGTCTGGCGACAGCCAAACTAGGTTTAAAGGTTGCCTTTAACGGGGTACTGGGAGATGACGTATTTGGTCAGCTTATAAAGGATCAATTTTCTCAATATGGAATCGATACCAGCTTTATTAAAAAGAGCAGCAGCAATACCGGCATTTCTATAGCGGTTAACCCGGAAAATGATCGTTCCTTTATTACTTATGCAGGTTCAAACGCCGAGCTTAGCTTGCAGCAGTTAGACATGAATAGCGTTTTATTAGGTCGTCACGTTCATTTAACTTGTTATAAGGGAAGCCGAAATCATGCTGAATTTTTGGAAACAGTAAGAAAGCTGAAAGCACTCAACGTTACGACCTCTATTGATATGGGGTGGGATGACACCGGGGAATGGTATCCGGGTATTTTTGAATTAATGAAGGATATCGACGTCTTCTTTATGAACGAAACCGAAGCGATTCACTATACTGGTTGTGCGACGGTAGAGGAAAGCCTTAAAGTTCTTGCCAAACACAGCAATCATGTCGTGATCAAATTGGGTTCGAAAGGTGCGGTGATTTCGGTAGATGGGCAGCAGTCGTATCGTTCGAGCTTCTCCATCCGAGTCGTCGACACGACTGGAGCAGGTGATTCTTTTAACGCAGGGTACATTTACGGATATTTGGCTGGCAAAAATCCAGAGCAATGCTTGATTTATGGAAACGCTTGCGGCGCTCTGTCAGTTAGTGAATACGGCGGTAATACCGGTACGACAAACATACAGATGCTAGAAAAATTTATCGCTGATCGAACTGGTGAAACAAACGAAACCTTGGAAACCAAACTATGAATCTAAAAAACGGATAATCGTTGGATCGTTCGGTTAAATGAAACGAAGGAAAGACGACCTCGGTACATAATAAACAAAGTCAGAAAAGCAGGAGGTCCCTCTCCGATCTTCGACGGAATCAAACGTGCAAGGCAAAATGGCTATCGGAGCGACAGGCTTCGGCGCGAGGATGCTGGCCTCGTATATGATGTCGAGTAGGATAGGATGGGGCCCTCCTTTTTGATGACTTTGTAAACGCTATCATGATTATTTATTGCAAAATTAATAAATGGATTGGGGTTGTATCTGAATTTATTATAAAAATTTATTTAGGAGGTACATTTATGTTGAGCAAGAGAAATAAGAGATTGGTCAGCTTGTTTCTGGTCGTGAGTTTGTGGATTAGCTGTATTTATATAGGTATTCCTAATACGATTGCTTATGCTGACGAAGGCAGTCAGACTATTACGGCAGATGGATTAGTAGGTGAATGGAAATTTGACGAAGTGTCAACGGGTGGCATAACACCGGACACTTTTTTGAGGAATAATGCTATACTTTCCGGCGCTGCATTAGGAAGCGGCAAGGTAGGTAAAGCATTATTGTTAAATGGTTATGATAATTACGCCACGGTACCGAATCAGAATTTGATAAATACAGGGAGCGATTTTACGATAAGCCTGCTTCTTAATTTCAATTCGCTCTATACGAATCGAAACGTTGTCATTGTTCAGCAGCAGGGTGAAGGCGGAGAAACGCTGTTGTCGCGCAGACCCGATGGCAGATTGCAATCCTCTCTTGGCGGAACAACGACAATCGGAGAAACATTAATTGAACCTAAGAAGTGGTACCATGTTTCCCTCAGCAGAGAGGGTGATCAGGTTAAGCTTTATGTCAATGGTGCGCTCGAAAAGGTTACGGACGATACGTTATTAGTATCGAATATTGGTGAATTTCGGATTGGGGCAGATCGGGAAGCAGGAGTGACGAATGCATGGCCGGGGTATATAGACGAATTGAAAATCTATGATAAGGCTCTGACGGATGAAGAAATGAAGCTGGTTCCGGGTTTTAGCTGGCCTACTATTTCATTAAAGGGCAATTCAGAAATGAATTTATCTTTGAACGATGCCTATGTGGAAAGCGGAGCAACGGCGTCCGATTCATCGAACATAGACATTACGGGCAGTATTCAAATGACTGGTCAAGTCGATACGAGCAAAGGCGGTATATATAAAATAAAATATACAGTCCCAAACGATGAAGGAGATACGGTTTCCAAAGTGCGGACTGTAACGGTTTTACCGCCCAAAACGTTATCTCGCGCTAGCCGGGTATTGATTGACAAAGGACTGCAAATGCAAACGTGGATGACGACGGAGGATACGGGTAGAAAATATGCTACTGCAGATGAATGGAAAGGAAGTAATTTCACTACAGCTACTTATTACGAATTTCCAGGCTACAACGAAACGTTCCATGCAAACGTACCTGAAGCTGGGTGGTCATACGTGAAAGGGTCAGCCGGATTTTGGGGAGCCTTGAAAGGCCCTGAAGAAAAAGATAAAGACGGTTTTCTGACTGAACCGCAAATGAAAAATTTAAATAATCTCATTACGATATCATTTGGTGATGAAGAACTTTATAGCCAGGACATGCTGAAAATATTTACCGATTGGTTCAAATTGAGCCACGACCTTTATCCGAATGTACTTGCACACAGCAACCAACAATCGCGTCAGTGGCAAAGGGACGATTATGAAACCTATATTCGTACGGCTGAGCCGGATCTGCTCACTTTCGATGATTATTTATTCACGACGACAGGCTCTGACAATAATCATTTTACAACCATTGTAAATAACATCAATGATCAAAGAACGATTGCACTGAAGGGCTATGACGGAACCGGGCAAAGCCCGATCGCTTTTGGGCAATATTTGCTTGGCTTTAAGACTGGAGTAAATTCAGGAGACACGGGTTCATATATCATATCCGAATCTCAAATTTATGGCGTTCCGTTCGCTACGCTGACGCTGGGCGGCAAATGGCTCAGCATGTTCCGTTGGGAGTATGACAGCAACTCGTTCTTGTTGTTCGACAAGGATGGCAAGCCAACTGAACAATATCATCAATACGCCGAAATGGCCCGACAAATTAAAAATCTTGGACCGCATCTTGTGCGGTTAAATAGCACGGACGCCTCTATTGTACCTGGGCAACATATGGATGAAAACGGAAAAATATCAAAAAACTTGACACCGAGAGAAACTCCAGTGTTCGATAAAAATACCCAGTTGAAGCACCCCTATTTAAGGAGTATAGCTGCGAAAAATACTAGCGTAGTTGCAGGTGACACTAGTGGGAAAGAAAAGCTTAATGGCGACGTTTTGCTCGGCTTCTTTGAGCCGTTACCGGATACGAAAGACTTTTTCAAATCGGATGATATGGAATATTTTATGGTAATGAACGGATTGACCTTAGGCAACGGAAAGCCGGCAGCGGAACAGCATGGTAAGGGGACGGAGACAGAACAAACGATTACCGTACAATTAAATCTAGCGAAATACAGTACGGAGGCTATTAAGAAAGTAAGTAGACTTACAGGGCAATTAGAACCCGTAACATTGAAGCCAATTGGAGGAAACGTTTATGAGCTGGAAGTCGTGCTTAACGGCGGAACTGCTGATTTATTCCAATTGGACAAAACAAAAGTCAATGCAAATTACATTGCTGTGGATTCGTTAAGTCTTCCTGCGACGTTCGGTATGAATGCGGGAGAGTCAACAGACATAGACGCTGTTGTATCGCCTGTAAATGCAACAGAGAAAAATGTTGAGTGGTATTCTTCGAATTCACAGGTTGCAACAGTAGACAGTGACGGTAAAGTGAATGCTTTAGCCAGAGGGAAAGCAGTGATTACGGCCATTACTGTCGATGGAAACAAGAAGGCAACGGTTGAGATCACGGTCTCTAGTACCACTGTTCCTGTAACTGGAATTACGGTTTCCCCATCAATTGCAAAGCTCTACACGGGAGATACGATGAAATTGACGGCAGTGATCTCACCGGACAATGCAACAAACAAAGCATATGATTGGTTCAGCAGTGACGTGAATGTAGCAACTGTAGATCAAAATGGGATCGTCATTGCCAAGGCTCCGGGCTCGGTCGATATTACAGTAAAAACGTCAGACGGGCTTTTTCAAGCCAAAAGTACGATAACGGTGTTGAAGGCGATTAGCGATGCGTCATTGTCAGCGTTAATCGTAAATGAAGGAAGAACAAACATTTCTTTTGATAGTGAGGTTTTAAATTATACGACTACGATCGATTCAAAGGTAGATACAATTACGCTTCGGCCACGGCTGAAAAACAATGGTACGATTAAAGTAAACGATACATCTGTAAAAAGCGGACAGCTGATTACTGCGGAAATACCGATGGGGAACAGCAAGATCGTTATCGCTACCACAGCGGCGGATGGATCTACCACTAAGAACTATACGCTAACGGTAAAAAGGAATAAAAATGTAGCGCTTGAAGCAACAGTTGCAAGAGCGACGTATTTGGATCATGGACATGATTACAGCAGCAACGATTACGATAACACAAGTGATCATTCGCCGCTAAAGTATATTGACGGGAATGTTGAAACTTATTTCCAAAGCGCAGCGATTACTGCACTTAACCCAAAGGGGGAGTTTAGTCCTTCACATCGCATTATGCTCCAATGGGACGATAATAATGTTCAAGATTTCAACAAGCTTGTCCTAGTCGTCAATAATGCACAGCAGCAAGGATTGACTGTCATGGATACTCAGACGACGGTAGACGGTATCAACTGGGAAGAGCTTAATAAAAGTGCATATAAACCAACTTGGCAAACAGACAGTCCGGACATTTACGAGAGGATAACGATTGATCTGCCGAACTACAAAGAATATTACGGTAAAGACGGAAAAGAATACAAAGGGTTAAAAGGCATCTATTTACTGCTCTGGGCAGCCAATTTAAATGCAGATCGCAAATATGCCATCAACGAATTCGAACTGTATAATGAGCAGGATGCGACAGAGCCAGTTAAACTGACTGTAAGCGGTGAGCCTGAGCACCCTGATGATTCTTTAGTCGCTGACTGGGTATTCTCAGAAGAAAATGTCCAGTCTGGCACATCCATCGCAGCGGGCAATTTGGTTATTAAAGATAGAAGTGGTCATAACAATGATCTTATAATGGCCGAGGCTAAAAATCCGATAGACAAAAGGCTGTCTTTTACTGCCGACGGTGCTCTTGATTTTACTAATGCGAAAGATGAAGGACACTATTTAACTACAGTAAACGATGCCCCAATCAATACTGAAACTTTCAAAAATGGCTTTACTATTGAAGCGGAATTTAAGCTTGGCTCTAGCATTAATAACTGGATGGGTATATTGACCCGCCGAGGGAATAACACATTTGCTCCTGGCGAACAGGAGCCGCTATCCACTCTTTCTATTTCAAGTATTCGGGAGGTTCAGTGGGCGAGTACGCAAGGGAACTCGAGCTCGAACGAGATCCAATCGAACTGGTCGAACTCACTTTCCTATATTAAAGCATGGGCGAAGTCTGATGACTACACGCATGTTGCGGTTGTGAATGATGGCTCGAAGACGCGTTTATTCCTGAATGGTGTAGAATCCATCCGCAATCCTCTAACTGACGAAATCATTAATGGGATCATGGCCGAAGAGGGCATGGGATGGAATGTCGGAGCTTATGAATGGGATAGAGCACCAGACAGCCTCTTTTTAGGGAAAATCAGACATATTCGGGTAACGAGTAAAGCTCTGGAAAAGGACCAATTTTTTAAAACGGAATTCAATTACAAAGTAGACTATGGGACGAACGATGACCTGCCGATGTTTGCGCCCGATACGTATACGTTTGCTATCATCCCAGATCCACAATATGTGGTGCAATCAAAACCGGAAATTCTTGAGAAGCAACTACAGTTCCTTGCAGACAATTATCAAAGCAAGAACATTGCCATGACGGTGAATGTTGGTGACACGACCCAAAGCAGCGCGGCAAAAGAATGGGCTTCCGCCGATAAAGCATTTAAGATTTTGGATAATGCCAAAGTTCCATACATCGTTACGCGTGGTAACCATGATACGAACGGTACCGGTTATATAGACACCATGGGTCCCAAAAGGTTTGCAGAGACGGAGCACTTCAAGGGAGCTTCTCCTTCCGGTTTAAGTACTTATTCGATCATTAATGCCGGCAGCTACAAGTATATGTTCCTTGCGGTAGACTCAGTAGGGAACAATTCAAGCAACACGACTGAAAGAAACTGGGCAAAAACGGTGCTTAATGAGAACCCGAAAATTCCAACAGTCATTTTCTCGCATAATATTATGACTATCGACGGAAACGGTCAAGTGAGTGAAGGCGGTCAGGGCAGCTTATTTTGGAGCAATCTTGTCGAAAAGTATGATCAAGTATTCATGATGGTAGGCGGTCATATTAGCGGTGCTGGTCTGAATGTGAAGAAGAATTACAATGGAAAAGAAGTTTTGCAGGTATTAACCGATTATCAATCAGATATCGCTGGTGGAAACGGTTGGACATCTTTCTTTGAATTTGATGAAAAGTCGAAGGAAATTCATGTTAAGACGTTCTCGCCGTATGTTGACAGTATTCCGGTAGGGGAGCGCTCATACCTTGACACGAAGTTCCTAATTGGTCCTGGAGACATGTACGACATTCCATTCGATTTCAGCAGCAGATTTGGTTTTGCGAAAAAAGATATCATTGATGTAAGCAATCCAACAACCATATCCGTATCGAATGGTACGCCATTTAACTCGATTGGTTTACCTTCAACGGTCAAAGTGAAGTTAGTGGACGAGAAAGAGCAGGATGTTTCCGTTACTTGGCAGCAGGGTGATTACAATGCAGCGATTCCCGGTGCATATACCGTTATAGGTATGTTAAACCTTACGGACGATATTTCCAATACCACTAATAAGACTGCAAAAATTATCGTAACAGTAGCAGCATCGGGAGCAGTCATTCCGGATATGACAAACGGCAGCGGTTCAATTAAATTGAATGTGCCGAGCGTTGATGCTGGAACAGGTGAAGGAAAGGCAGTGTTAGCAGAGCGAGACTGGAACAAAGCGCTCAGTACATCTGTAGCCGATCATAACGGTGTGAAAACCGTTAAAGTCGAGGTACCGAAGGCGGATAAAGCAAAAGCGTATGTCGTTGAGCTTCCGAAAGCTTCGCTTAATTCTGATC
The DNA here is from genome assembly GCF_012935325.2 of Paenibacillus sp. PL91. Taxonomy (GTDB): domain Bacteria; phylum Bacillota; class Bacilli; order Paenibacillales; family Paenibacillaceae; genus Pristimantibacillus. Next base: position 1,117,565 of record NZ_JABBYG020000001.1, on the reverse strand, counting down.
AAGCTATTCATATGATTGAGGTTACGACTGAATTTGGAACAATAACTGTACCTGCCAATATGCTAAACGGACAGGATTTGTCCGGAGCGAAGACAGTCGCGCTAGTTATTGCCAATGTAGATCAAACATCTCTTGATCCGGCCTTACAGCAACAGATTGGAGAAAGGCCAGTAATTGAAGTTGATGTTTATATCGATGGAGCTAAGGTTGCTTGGAATAATCCACAGGCTAGAGTGAAGATTTCTGTGCCTTATCAGGCGTCTGATGCCGAATTAGCTGATCCGGAGCATATTGTTGTAGGTTATATTGACATCTCCGGCAAAGCGACTATTGTATCTAACGGCAAATATATTTCGGCTGCAGGAATGGTAACCTTTACGACGACTCATTTCAGCAAATACGCTGTTATGTTTGTCCATAAGACATTCAATGACCTCGAGAATGTGAAATGGGCTAAAAAGCAAATTGAGGTGCTGGCGTCCAAAGGAGTTGTCAATGGCACATCTGTTACTAAGTACAATCCATCAGCTTCAATAACGAGGGCAGACTTTATCGTACTTCTCATGAAGACGCTTGAATTGACTGCTCCTATAGAAACTGGATTTTCCGATGTGAATTTATCGGCCTATTACTATAATGAAGTAACGATGGCCAAGAAGCTTGGAATTACTAAAGGCAGCGGGGACAATAAGTTTAATCCACTGCAACAGATTACAAGACAAGATGCGTTCGAGCTTCTGCATAATGCAATGAAGGTTGCGGGTAAAAATTTGAATGATGGAACCTCAGCTGACCTGGATCGTTTTATCGACAAAACAGAGGTTGCCAATTATGCTGCCAAAAGCTTAGCGGTTATGGTCAAAAATGGAATCGTCCAAGGAAATGGGAATTCTATTCTCCCGCTAGCGCCATTAACTAGAGCGGAATCGGCGGTAATCTTGTATAACGTGATCAACAAGTAATTAAGATAGAAGCGCCGCTCGGGTTGAACTGAGCGGTCTTTTCTATTAACTATTTTGAAAATGCTGCGAGTATTTCAAAAGGAAGCTTAGAATAACTGCATAATTGAGGAGTGATTATATGAAAACGATGATGATTCAAGGTGTGAACAAGGCGATGTCCCGACTGATTATGGGTACGGGAGATCTTAGAGTATTAGATGAAGCGAAACGGTTGATGCTCGATGCCTACATTGAAGCTGGCGGCAATGTGTTTGATACTGCCCATCAGTACAGAGGAAAAGAGCAAATTCTAGGACAATGGCTAGCTGAGAAGAAGATAAGGGAAAAGGTAGTTATTATGACTAAAGGCGCTCATCATGATGACGGCAGTCCAGGACCAAGGGTGAACCCTCAAGCCATTCGGAAGGATCTGGCAGAGAGCCTGGAGAGGCTGGGCACAGATTATATTGATCTCTACGCTCTTCATAGAGATGATCCGAGCGTAGAGGTCGGACCGATTATCGAGGAGCTGAATGAGCAGCTTGAGAGCAAGCGTATTCGCGCAATCGGCTCTTCAAACTGGTCCTATCAGCGAATTCAGGAAGCAAATGAATACGCGGCGGCACATCAATTAGTAGGTTTTACTTTTAGCAGTACGAACCTGAGTCTTGCCAAGGCAAGAGAACCAAGATGGGAGGGCTGCGTTTCGGCTGACGAGGATACCTGCGATTGGCACGAGCGCAATCAACTGACACTACTGTCATGGTCTTCTCAGGCCGGCGGATTTTTCTCGGGCAATTTTTCACCAGACAATCTCTCAGATGCGGAAATGGTAAGAGTGTATTACAGCGATGAAAACTGGGAGAGGTACCGGCGCACAGTGAAGTTGGCGGAGCAGAAACAGGTATCACCGATACAAATTTCATTATCTTATGTTTTTCATCAACCCTTCCCGACATGCGCGATCATCGGACCGCGCAATCCGGATGAGCTTCATGACTCGGTACTGGCTATGAATCTTCCACTAACCACAGCTGAAGTCGAGTGGCTTGATTTGAAAAAGGAGGAGATAGCAGAATGATTAGACATTATTCATCAATTAGCGGCTCAGCCGCTGGGGTACTATGCAGTGACGAATTCGGTTCGAACCATGGTTTTTGATGTAGATGGCGGGAAATCAAAAAAGAACCTGTGTAGTTCTATCAGGTTCTTTAATATTGCATATAAACAGACACGATGATATAATCAGATTACGCTTCGGAAATCTACATGGACATAACTATTTCAATTTACACTCTAAGTGTACCATGCCGGTAAACTCTTGTCAAATGTTTTCTCAATTTAATGGTTAGGAGAGATTTTGAATGAGTTCTTTGGTTCTCGGTTTTCAGGAAATGGAAAAAATGCAGCTTTTGCTCGTTGGCGGAAAAGGGTTAAATTTAGGGGAATTATCAAAAATTGAAGGAATACAAGTACCAGAAGGATTTTGTGTCACAACAGTGGGATATCAAAAAGCCATTGAACAAAACGAAACGTATCATGCTTTGTTGGATCGACTAACAATGCTAAAAGTAGAAGATCGAGATCAAATTGGTGAAATCAGCGGGAAGATTCGACAAATCATTATGGAAGTAGAAATTCCTTCCGATGTTGTGAAAGCAGTTACTCACTATCTATCCCAGTTTGGTGATGAACATGCTTATGCAGTGCGTTCTAGTGCGACTGCTGAAGATTTACCACATGCCTCTTTTGCTGGTCAACAAGACACCTATTTAAATATCATCGGCAAAGAAGCAATCATGCAGCATATCAGCAAATGTTGGGCTTCCCTATTTACGGATCGCGCGGTAATCTACCGTATGCATAATGGATTTGACCACAGTCAAGTTTATTTATCCGTTATCGTTCAAAGGATGGTTTTCCCACAGGCTTCAGGGATTCTATTTACCGCTGATCCGATTACTTCTAACCGAAAGATGCTATCAATCGATGCCAGTTTTGGACTTGGAGAAGCACTGGTCTCTGGCTTGGTATCTGCCGATTGTTATAAAGTACAGGAAGAGGAAATCGTCGATAAGATGATAGCAACCAAAAAATTGGCTATCTATGGACTAAAGGATGGCGGAACAGTGACCAAGCAGATCGATCCCGATCAGCAAAAGACTCAAACACTTACTGAACAACAAATTTTACAACTAGCACGCACAGGAAGACAGATCGAAGCTTATTTTGGTTACCCACAAGATATCGAATGGTGTTTGGTTGAAGATACATTTTATATTGTCCAGAGTCGGCCAATCACTACTTTATACCCGATCCCTGAAGCGAATGATGAAGAAAATCACGTTTACGTATCTGTCGGTCATCAACAAATGATGACTGATCCCATGAAACCACTGGGATTGTCTTTTTACCTGTTAATTACTCCTGCACCTATGCGTAAAGCCGGTGGGAGGTTGTTTGTTGATGTTGCACCTAGGCTGGCTACACCTTTCGGCCGGGAAACTTTATTAAATACTCTGGGATCCGATCCGCTCATAAAAGGCGCACTCGTGACCATAATAGAGCGAGATTTTATAAAATTGTTACCCAATGATCAAACAGCACCGATTCCCAACAGAAGTAATACAGATATGCTGACACAATTCGAGAACGATCCGACAATCGTTTCTGAATTAATTAAGCGTAGTCAAACATCGATAGAAGAGTTAAAACAAAACATCCAAGCGAAATCGGGATCGGATTTGTTTGATTTTATTCTGGAAGATATCCAGCAATTAAAGAAGATCTTATTTGACCCACAAAGTTCGGCTGTGTTTATGGCTGCTATAAATGCTACATATTGGATCAATGAAAACATGAACGAGTGGTTAGGCGAAAAAAACGCAGCAGATACGCTTTCTCAATCTGTATCCAACAATATTACATCGGAAATGGGTCTGGCGCTATTGGATGTCGCGGATGCGATTCGCCCTTATCCAGAAGTGATTGATTATTTGCAGCATGCAAAAGAAGATAACTTTCTGGATGAACTGGTTAAGTTTGATGGAGGACAGGAAACCCAAGACGCTATCTATGATTATCTCAGCAAATACGGAATGCGATGTACCGGAGAAATCGATATTACTAAAACTCGTTGGAGCGAAAAACCGACTACACTTGTCCCCATGATTCTTAGTAATATCAAAAACTTTGAGCCTAATGCCAGCAATCGGAAATTTGAGCAAGGGCGACAGGAAGCTTTGAAAAAAGAACAAGAGTTATTAGATCGATTGAAGCAATTACCGGATGGTGAACAAAAAGCCAAAGAAACAAAACGAATGATCGACCTAATCCGGAATTTCATCGGTTATCGGGAATATCCAAAATACGGCATGGTTAATCGCTACTTCGTTTATAAGCAGGCTTTACTGAAAGAAGCCGAACAACTCGTTCAAGCTGGCGTTATCCATGAAAAAGAAGATATATACTATCTCACTTTTGAAGAACTTCACGAAGTCGTACGCACAAATAAACTAGATTACCAGATCATCAGCAAACGAAAAGACGAGTACAAATTATATGAAAAACTAACTCCACCACGTGTTATCACGTCTGATGGTGAAATCATTGTAGGTGAGTACAAACGAGAAAATCTCCCAGCCGAAGCTATTGTAGGTCTACCTGTTTCTTCCGGAGTTATAGAGGGACGGGCACGTGTCATCTTAAACATGGAAGATGCTGATCTAGACGATGGAGATATATTAGTGACCTCCTTTACTGACCCTAGCTGGACACCATTGTTTGTATCCATAAAAGGCCTAGTCACCGAAGTTGGTGGACTGATGACCCATGGAGCAGTTATCGCTCGTGAATATGGCTTACCAGCAGTTGTCGGAGTGGAGAATGCTACCAAACTGATAAAAGATGGGCAACGAATTCGCGTGCATGGAACAGAAGGGTATATCGAAATATTGTAATGGCTGAATACGTCAAGTAATAGCCTTTCTCATAATGGACGGCATTAAATGCAACCTGTCATGGATAAAAGTTTTGATTGCTTCAGGGGATGTAGGATTCTCTAAACCCAAATCCATATGAACATTTATCATAAATTTCAACTCAATAAAGATACGGTAAAATTTTGATACGCTAACGGGGAACTATAGCTTAACATTCACCAGAACGAGGCTGCCGGCATGAAACGGCAGCCTCGTTGAGCAAACGGGCAGATTAGTTCCAATCATGGTAATATAAGGGTGGTTACTTGTACTGTGGAGTGGAGGGGCGAGAAAATGGAGTGGTTTGGTCTGAATCGAACTAAAGCTAATCTCAAACGAAAGATTGATTGGAGTAGCCGTCTTCCAAAACATATCGCAATTATGATGGATGGGAACGGTCGGTGGGCGAAACGCAGAGGATTTCCGAGGTCTGCTGGCCACTATGCCGGAATGCAAACAATGAGGCAAACTATAAGCATGTGTAACGATAACGGAATAGAATCTCTAACGTTATACGCTTTTTCTACGGAAAATTGGAAGAGACCTAAAGATGAAGTGGATTATATCATTAGTTTAGTGAACGAGTTTGTTCAAGACACAAACGTTCGTGAGTTAAATAAAAACAATATCAAAGTTTTTTTCATTGGAGATATCTCTAAATTTCCGGAAGAAACTCAGGAAGCCATGTGTAAAGTCGTAGATCAGACTGAAGAAAACACTGGATTAAAGGTATATTTCGCAATGAATTATGGAGGGAAGAGCGATATAATTCAATCTGTAATATCGATACTGAAAACCAAAAAAGGGGAAGAAATTACAGAGGAAGAGTTTGAACAGTTCCTCTATACAGTACAGAACCCTAACCCTGACTTGCTGATTCGAACAAGTGGCGAGAAACGGTTGAGCAATTTCTTGCTTTGGCAGTCGGCACATACTGAACTTTGGTTCACTGATGAAATGTGGCCTGATTTCAATGAGCTGCTTCTTTATCAGTCCATTTTAGATTTTCAAATCCGAAAGAAGAGGGCCTAGCCACTATAGAAACGGGTAACGATACTTGAATAACACATTGATGAGCAGGCGCTGCGGTGGCCTGCTCATTTTATTGAGCTAACGGACAGGATAGTAGGGATAGTTCCATTATGACAATGGGATGAAAGAATCCAAAGACAAGTCTAGAAATAAGGCTCGGGTCTTATTCAAGACTAATTTTGACCCTTTACTAAAATCCATCGGTATTTACATCGACACAGATAGAAATAAAATTGTTGGCTACGACATTAGGATGTAAGTACAATCGATAGGACAGACGGAATTCAACTAACGTGAACCCGATCAACTTCTGCTGCTATTGGATTTATCATTGCGAAAGAAAATAAAATAATAAAAGCCTTACTGATAACACATCAGAAGGCTTTAAAATTCAGATAATCTTCTTGTTAATTAAAATGCTCTTTGAACAAACCATACGAAACCAAAGAGTAACACTACAACCGATACACTGGGCATGAACCACTTATTTGCGCTAACCCAGCGTTTACTTATGAAGAGAAGCAGTGGAAAAACCAAAGACACGATAAGGATCTGCCCAATTTCAATACCCAAGTTAAAAAACAAGAGAGATGCAGCAAGATGGCTTCCACCTAAATTTAGTTCTGACAAGATTCCTGCAAACCCAAAACCATGAATTAATCCAAAAGCAAAGGCAATCCAGGGAGCATGTTTGGATTCGGGATGAAAAATGTTTTTGAGTGCGACATAGATTATGCTTAACGCGATTGCTGATTCAATAAGCTTTCCTGGCAATTGAACGATATTTAATGTTGCTAGGGCAAGCGTGATGCTGTGGGCAACCGTAAATGACGTGACTAAGTAAAAGATATGACGGATTGTTTTGGCTCCAATGAGTAAACTGATAACGAATAAGATATGATCATAACCAGTGAAGATATGTTCTAAACCTAACGAAAGAAACTGTTTCGCTTGGGTAATAAAGCTCATCTCTCCAAGATTCAATTCTCTGACTTCATAGGTAAAAATAAATTCCTGTTGTTTCTCGTTTAATTGAACCTTTGCCATGTTCGCATGACTCGGATCACTGTCTTCAAAAAACGCGTTGTAATCAACAATCAAATTTTCAGGTTTTTCACTAACGGAGTAGGAAAGCATGATATCAGTAAACGGTCGATCATTTACCTGTGTCACAATGGCTTGATTAATTATTCCTTCAACGGGATGACTATCTGCATAAACCAGAATATGAGTGTCCAAATATTGTTGGATTTGAACCGTGTTTTGAGTGATGATTTTATTTAATTCTTCAAGATTTTCAATTTTCTGTTCATCCACCTCGAATCCAATGGCATGGCTTAACTCAATGATATCGAGCTGGAGGCGATAGTTGATCTTCTGGTCTTGAACTTCTATCGTAGAATAGCCCTCACTGTTACTGCTGTGTGCGCTCACAACAGGTGCCACGATTACGAGAACAAGGCTTAGTATTAGGAATAACCATTTAAACTTCACTTCTATGACACATCCTTTTTGTTCGTTCAAAATGGTAAGACGAGGAGCCTATTGATCTAATGACTCCTCGTCCACAACCATTACAGTGATTTATTCTTATTTCACACTCATGAAGATAGGGTTGGAATAGAACCAAAGGTCAGTCCATGGGTTTTCACCTTTAGGGTCAAGACTTGGTTCAAGTTCACTGGTATTCGTTCCGCGAACTCGAATGTAGCTATCCTTGTCCACATTTTTTAATTTATACGTGATTGTAATATACTCGCCATTTTGCTTCCAATCGCCATTCTCGAACCTGGCTACGACTTTCGTAGTCGGGTTTACGGCCGTGGAACGGTCTTCCACTTTACCTGTTACGTCACCAACGATAAGATCCACGCGATTGACTTTCGGATTATCTCCATGACTATTCTTGGCGTTCGGGTCTTTGAATGTGATAGTAACCGAAACATCGCTTTTTCCGCTCTTCTTGATATCTAATGTTTCGCCGATGCTCGCGCTTTTGCCGTTAGATTTCACATCAAAATCCAATTCATTGATTAGATCTCCAGTTGATACAAACACGTGTCCATTTCTCAATCCGTCCAAGATATCCGCATGAGTATTCTCTGCCTTCACATAGGTTTTAGAATATTCTCCTGGCCAGAAGTCGCTGCCACCATCACGCCAGTTGACATGAGAATCCGAAGTGGATGTGACCCACCAATGCCTTCCTTCACCCAACATGGAATCCCAAAGACCGCCCACTTTAGCGCTCATTTGATCAAAACCGCCCATGGTTGCGAAGTTACCATATCCGCCACGACTGCCATTTGGATCGATGGAGCCGTCTGAATTGATCGCACCAGCCTGGTGACCAGGTGCTCCCTCCATACCAACGGATACATTTGGTGCTGCATCGTTCCAGTTTCGGAACTCTTGCGGTGTATCCTGGCCCCAAACGCTTGCTCCACTGGCTGAGCGTGCAGGGTGGTTCGCAAAAAGAACTGGAGGCTCAGCTAAATTTTTCATGTAGTTTAAGGCATCGATCATATTGGATTCCGTATCCCGATTCGGATCAGAAGGAAAAGGATCACGTTTATTAAATTTACTTTCGATATCATAAAGCGTTTGTGATTCTTGATCATTCTTCGGAATGATTAATGAACTGTGATCAGCTTGTGGAGTATCAAATTCCATACCATAGAATAAAGTCAGGCCTGGAACAGCTTCACGGGCTTTGAGGACTTCGGGATAAGCTTGCTCTAAATTTACTTTCGAATGGTTCGGGCCGCCGTGATCAGTGGAGACCATCCAATCCAATCCGTATGACTCTGCCATTTGAGCATTTTTAGTTATCGGATAAATGGCATCTCCGCCTTTGATAGGGGTTGGCGGATTCGTAGCATTGTTCCATCCGACACTCCATTCACTATGAACATGATGATCGCCTGCGAGCCAAGAAATGTTCTTGTTAATCGATTTTGCTTCCACAGTTGGTGTCTTGAAGCCATTGTTAAAACCTTGCGTAGTTAATGCTGCTGTGGCTAGAACAGTCACTGCCAACATTGGCAATGCCTTACGTTTCAATTTCAAAATCTCTCAACTCCTCTTGTTTTCTATGTTCGGTTTCTATTATAACTACGGTTTGTTATCTTAAGTCATTCGATATGTTGTATTATTGTAATCTTCGTAAAGGAAGTAAGGTATGAAATCTTCTTTGGCTTTTGCATATCTTTATAACGGTTTTTGTAGAGATGAACTGCTGGGCGTTAAGCTAACGGGCAGTTTGCGTTAATGATGACTGACTTCAAACAGTGATGGATATAACATGAAATCAAGGTTATTAAGGATATTTGAAAACGTGGGAGAGAATCAGGACAGGAAATGGAAATTGGAACAGTTACTTAACAAACAGAAGTTAAAATAAAAAGTAGAATATGGCGTATTTTTTGACCAATGTGTTATTGCTTTAGGAGAAGGAATTACCATATAGTAGGAAGAGGATGCAATGCCTAACAGGTCGCAAAGGAGATTAATTAGATGAATGTTTTGGTTACAGAATACAATGTAAATTGGAAACAAAAGTTTAACGAGGAGTCTCGAAAAATAAAGGATATTTTTGGTAATGAGTTAATTGATATTTATCACATAGGGAGCACGTCTGTTCCAGGGTTAAAAGCCAAACCAGTCATTGATATTATGCCAGTAGCAAAAGATATCAAAAAAATCGATTCTTTTAATGAACAAATGACAGATCAGGGATACGAATGTATGGGTGAGTTTGGCATGAAAGGAAGAAGATATTTTCGGAAGGGCGGGAATAATCGCACGCATCAAGTGCATGTATTTCAAGAGGATAATAAGGAAGATATTACTCGCCATTTAGCGGTAAGGAATTACCTTCGAACGCATTCTGATGTAGCAAATGTATATGGAGATTTAAAAGAAAGTCTCTCTAAACGGTTTCCCAGGGACATTGAAGCTTATATGAATGGTAAAGATGCGTTTGTTAAAGAACTAGAAAGAAATGCTCTAAACTGGTACTACACAATATCGAAGCCATGAAATATGTTCAAGCTTCACTAAAATTAATTTACCGGAGAACGTTATATAATTCGTTTTTTCTCACTTGGAAAACGATAGTTAAATGCGAAAAGGGCTGCCGCTTGGTAGTCCTTCACTACGCTAACTGAAGTTTAGTTTAGCGCTGTGCATATATCCTCATGATATTATTAATGTAGTGAAAAATTATGCGATGTGAAGGTAGTAACAATTACAATCCCTGAACTTTATGAATTGGAATACCTTTTTAAGTGTGACGCAAAATTTGTTGACGAAGGGATACCATGGCAATATACGTCTGTTTCCTTTCAAATAACGCGTAATATTACCCCCGTTACGCTCCGCCAAATCTCTCGGCATTCAATCAATCATTCGTAAAAACTCCAACAGCATTATTTAACTTACCACTCCAGCCATATATTCTCTGCCCATGTAGGCGGGGGCAATAATACGCTATCATCAATATATTCAAAACGAGACCTTGATGTTACATTAGTATTCGATATGAATAATTTTATAAAATTGGATATATGAAGTAAAAGGAGGCAATGGCAATTATGAAAAGGTTGCGATTGAAAGTTCAATATTTGCTCATTACAGGTATGCTTGTGTTACTGTTTGTCCCTCTGTCATCCTATGCAGAACAGAGCGTCGGAAGCGAGTGGCTCCGCCTGGTTGACACGGTGAACGGTGATATTATGGATGTCAGCACGGGAAAAATATTATATGAGCTAGGTATCAAAGACCGAAAATCAGGTAAAGTAATATCGGTTCCCTATAATCATCATTTCGTAGTAAATGGAGTTGAATACGGTAATAGAGTTGAATATGGCTTATTGACTTCACATGGAGCTATACTGGCTATTCGATTGTTGGATGGACCGGGTGCCTTCACCGGCTTATTTGAGTGGAGAGACGGCAATCTCGAATATTTAGGGAAATTTTATTCCCCTTCCTATGTTTATTCCTCTTCCTCTTGTTGGTTTAATGAACATAGATGCAATAAATTCGACGTACCCGTAGTAAACCAAAACTATGCACTCTTTATCCACGAGAGAAATGTCAATCCAGAGGATGGTAATTATCAGGATCTCATTTTACGAAATTTGGAGTCCGGGACAAACGAAATCATTCCAATGCCGACACCGGGAGAACACTTCGGGAATTTTGTTCTAACTGAAAATGGCGAGGTCTATTTTAATACCAACAAAGGTATGTATAAATACGTCAAGGGCACTGTTACTCCATTGGATGATAAGCCGACCAAGCTCTTCTAACATCCATAACAGATGGTCAGTACACCTTATTTTGCAAAGACACTACTTCCTTTGATACATGTTCTTTGGTGCTGCGTGGACCCGATGGTGATAAGGTCATAAGCGAGGCAAGGTCGCCCGTAAGAGGTACGGATTACCAATTAAATCAAGGCTGGGTGGTTTACAACCGTCCAGAGATGAATGGAGAGCAGCTATGGCTTCGCGCTCCTGACGGTCAAGAGCAACAGGTTACAAACACCGGAAGTCCTAGTAAGATCGCATATTTGGCCGAAAACGGAGACGTCGCTTTTCTTAACGAAAACAGACTTTATTTTCGTAAATATAAGGCTGACGGAAAAAGTGATCCAGTCGAAATCGGAACATCCGAATTGAGGCTGATACAGCTGGACGGGCAAGCATTTGGAATGATTGGCAGTACGTTATTTGCGTTAAAAAAAGAAACGACGACGCCAACGATCAGCAACGTATTTCCTTCGGAAGGCGAGACGGTAACCGTGAACAATCCGAACCTATCTGCTGTCATTACGGATTCTGATTCAGGGGTGGATCCCTTTTCGCTAGTCGTCAAAGTTAACGATCAAATTCTGGAATCCAGCTATGATGCGGCGTCGATGATCATTACCGCGTCAGCCTCTGGATTGCAGAACGGTTCTCATACCCTTCTGATCCTTGCTGCGGATAAAGAAGGAAATATAGTGGAACATTCCGACAGCTTTACTGTCCAGCTATCTGTATGGCCCGAAGGAAGCGGCTTTAAGGCAGAGAATATCGGGCGGAATTCACTTACCTTAACCTGGTCGGCCGCACGAGAGAGCAAGGGTTACCGGATATATAAGAACGGGGAACTCCTAGATACGGTGAACGAAAACGTCCATTCTTTTGATGTAACGGGACTGCAGCCGGATACTAGATACATCTTTAAGGTGGAGTCAGGGCTGCCGGATGGCAACTGGACAACGGATGGACCGTCTGTGACGGTGAGGACGTCAAGTTTAGCCTTAAATTGGCTTAATAAGCTTCATTCCGCCCTCATTGCTGGCGATCCAGCGGACATACAGGACGTACGAAATCTGCGCAATGAAATCACGGGGCTGGACGATACGGACAACCAATCGCTGATTGATCCTTTATGGAACAAAATCAGTCCAAAGCTGCCGGCATCAGTTGACCAGACCGAGCTAAAGAGCAGCATGTTCCGAATCGTCAAGGCTGTTGGTTCGATGCGTTATGATCCACAGTTGACCGATTTGGAAGCCATTCGGACAAATCCGGAATTCATAGCAACGCTGAAGACGATTGCAGCGGCCGGAGGCCAACCAAAAGATCGATGGACGAGTTCCTCATCCTATTTTTTGGCGACGGAGGCCATGTAAGAGGGATAGAAGGTACCGTCCGCAATATCCTGAAGGATATGAAACCGACAGAACTTGCGGCACTGGTCGCTAATACGGATCGAATTAATGCAGTCTTAAGCAAAGCGCTGGCAGTAGTGTTGGATGATAGAGATACGTATGCGCTCAGCGAAATGCTGTACAAACTTGATGTTAAACCTGAAGACGTAAGGTCGACGGTATATAACTTCCAAGTGAAATTGAAATATGACGTGCCTGCCATTAATTCGCTAATCGTTGCTTTTATCCGTTCCGAAGCGGAGGAGACAGTGAAAATAACTGCAAACGGCAAGAAGCACGAATATAGGCTCAAGGTGCTCGGCATTGAGATTCCGTCCGTCGTCCTGAAATGGACAAAAGTATCCGGGAGCAACGATGTGAACGTGAAAATGAATGGAAACATATCTATTCCAAATTATGTCGCAAACGGCTCAGCAGTCATACAAGCGTCGCTGCTTAATCCTTTCGGCGGGAAGGCGAAAGTCATCTTCAAAAAAGAAGTGACGTTAATACATTCCAGTTGAGCCTAAGAAACGGGCTTTGTAAAAAAGGGAGCGCCTCGGTATGATGGGTTTGTCGACAACACATCAAGGAGTCGCTCTTACTATGAAGTTTAAGCAATCAGATGCAAAAAATCAACGGATTGAACGAATTGCCACCTGGCATCTCGTCGTAGGGATCGACATGGCCAAAGAAACGCATGTAGCACAAGCTACGAACTTCCGAGGGATCGTGGTCTCCAAACGACATCTCTCATTCTTAAAATAGCATTGAAGGCTTTGAAGAATTGAACCGCTGGATGAAGGAGTTACAGCAGAAACACCGATTAAAGAAGCTCATCATCGGCATGGAGCCAACCGGCCATTACTGGTTTAACCTGGCCAACTGGTTAGCAGATAAGGAATTACACGTGATTATGGTTAACCCTGCAAGCAGCGCAGATGATACCGGTTGTACTGGCGGGCAGGGCATGCGAAATAGAGGAACTATTAGGAAATATTCCCCAGGCAGTTTCTACTGCACGCATACTCCACAAACGAGGAGACTCAGCCTTGCGAAAATATCTCTATCTCGCGAAAGCAGCTTAAGTTAAGTAGCAATCACGTATATTGACTCATTCGCAGGATTTCACAAAGAAAGCACGGAGGACCGAGTTCGTTACCCAAAAGGGCACAGACCCATCCGCTAAACGCTATCGGTCTCCACACCTTGGACAGGTATAACGAAGGAATGCAAGGGCAGTGACCCGTTGAGATTTGGGAGGGTGAACCTCCAAGGGATTATAATTGACCTCATTCAAGGTGATGAAATCCTGCGAATGAGTGAGTATATGTGAGATAAACCCTTAAAACCTAGGGACGGGTAACGATAGTTCAATTCAAGACATGTAGACAGTCGGTCAGTACGATCGGCTGTCTTTGTTGAATTAACCGGTGGGTTAGTGGAATGTTACTGAAAATAAGCCTACAGAAAGCCCTTTTCTCTCAGTAATTTTTCTGTGGTCTCCCACAACTTGTGCTGCATTGCGTCATCACCCCCGGGAGACACTGGTTCGATTGATTGTCCGGTTCCGACATTAAAGTATCCACCCGTCTTTCTTTGATATTCCGGATCTACAATTAATCGGGTTATAATATCGGTTCCTCTTCGCGGATCTCCAAGGCGCAGGGCTTTCAACAATCGTTCAAGGACGGGGGCGAACCATAGTTCTCGTCCGAGTCCGGTAACATTAAATCCAGGGTTCAGTGCATTTACACGGATACCCGCACCTGACCACCGCCGTGCAAGTTCAGCCGAAAACATAATATTTAATAATTTGGTTTTTCCATAGATGGGGGATGAGCCACGAGCGGTAAAGGGAGTTGTATCCGTTAAATCCTCTGGTAACTTCAAAATACCGTGACGGCGTGAAGCTTCAGAGGCAACATTGACAACTCTGGCCTGGTTCGAGTTTTGCAGGGAAGGTTTTAGAATCTGCGTCAAAACCCAGGGAGCAAAATAATTGACGGTAATCATCTCAGGAAGACGCTCGGGGGTGATGCGAGGCTTAAAAGCATGAATCCCCACATTGTTCAACAGCACATCAATTTTAGGATATTCGGCAGCTATTTCACTCCCAACCCGTGAAACGTCCTTTATTGACGAAAAATCTCCATAAAAAAAATCAATCTTCGCTGACGGTGCATGCTCCTCAATTTGTTTTCTCGTGATTTCAGCGCGTTCTTTACTTCGGGCAGTCAAAATAAAGTCAAATCCGCGTCTTCCTAATTCGAGCGCGACAAGCTGTCCAAGTCCGCTGGTGGCACCCGTAATGACAACATTTTCTTTTTTAACCATCGTCATTTCTCCTTCCTATGATACAATTTAAAAGTGACAAATCATTACAACCTACCATAGAATTTGGTTGATATATATCCACTATATTGATTTAATTGATATATGTCAACCAGTTTAAAGTTTTGATTTAGACCTAGAGAAAGGTGAATGAGAATGAACGAGCATAAATCAATAAACGAATCTAGGGAGAGACTTGAGATTGAATTGGGCGAACAGCTTAATGCTCTCATTAGTTCTGCACATGCATTGAATGTAAAAGCCGCTGCTAAATTCGATTCCTCCATACAGCCTGCCGCCTTCCATATTGTTCGCTGGCTGTATTCCTATGGCGCCACTAATGCCGCCGCATTAGCTGAATCAACGGCAATGGATCGAAGTTCGGTCAGTCGCCTCGTCAAACAACTCCAGGCTCTGGGATATGTAAAACGAGAAGCGTCGCCTAATGATGGACGGGGTGTTGTATTATCACTTACCGAGTATGGGCAACAAAAAATTATAGATGCGCTAAAGGAAAAAGAGTCTGTGTACTATGAACGGCTTTCAGACTGGAAAGATGCAGAACTTCATGATTTTATCCAAATGCTGAGGCACTTTAATGGATTTCGTTGTTAAAGTGTAACCCTTAAAGAAACGCAACTAGCAGTCGAAAGTGTTGAGCTAACGGGTAACGATAGTTACATGTGAAGGGCTGCCGCTTGGTAGCCCTTTACTTCGCTAAATAGTTGCAAAAGAACTTGAATGAAATTGGTAGTGGGAAATATTAGGATTAAAGGATATAACGTAACCTTAAGGGGTTGTATAAGATAAAAAAATTAGTACTCGTTGTTTTAGGCGGATTGATCGTGGTGGCGACTGTACTGGTAACCCGATACATGAACGAGACGAATGAAGAAAAGCAAATTGCTAAGAAACTGGCGATCGACTACATCCAAACACAATATAAAGAAACTGATCCGCTAGAATTAACTAAGATGTGACGTCCCATCTTGGGGTTTGGCGATTACCAAATGGTCATAAAAGACACAAAGGGCGAAGATTATTATTTATTCATGCAGTTAACAAGAGAGCGAACATTGCAGTGGGTTGACGATTTGACGGTTGACGTACGGCATGGAGCATCCTCTTTTCCTTGTGGCTATAGTCAAACATTACAGCACAAGCCATTCAACTAACGAGTAACTTTAGTTGAATCTACGGCAGCTGCTCACTTTATTTATTAAGCTAACGGGGAGTAAAGCGGAGTAAAGAATCTGTTGGAACGGTATAAGCCGACGGGTAAATACGGTTGTCTAGTTCTGAGAAATTCATGTACACGTATGATATGATTGCGATTATTCAGTGAGGAAGGGAAGATCGCAGACAAAGAGCTTTCCATTGCTCAACTCGTGCGCCAAACCGTGCCTGTCACCGACTTCAAATATGCTGAAGGTGATATAAGCTGCAACACATTCGGTAATCCATGGGCCGTGTTGGAGTGGAAGGAGGGATACCTTTAACGCGATGTATTTAAAACCAGAACCCTTCAAGATATCACTTTAGCCGCAGCCTCAGCAGAAAGTATTCGTGCCAATATCCATAATTATACGTTTTCCGATAAAAAGATTAGGTATTAGTCGCCTGAATGAAATATAGTAGAACTGGACTGGGGAATCCTAATTTTTTGGAGTTTAGGCATATAAACATTACTTGAATTTGACATTAGCGTCAAGCAAGATAGCATCCCAAATCAAATAATACATAAAGGAGATAGAGATATGACCGAATTCTGGGAATCAAGTTTTATAGAAAAACAAACGATGTGGGGATTTGAACCTACGGACTCCGCAATCGTGACAAAGGACTTTTTCCTTGAAAGGAATGTTAAGGACATACTGTTACCAGGTATTGGATATGGCAGAAATGCAAAGGTTTTTATTGATAATGGAATAAAAGTTACAGGTATTGAGATTTCAAAAACAGCGATTGATTTGGCGAGGCAAAACGGGCTTGATATTGCTATTTTTCATGGTTCCGTAACTGACATGCCTTTTGATAACAAACGCTATGACGGTATATTTTGCTATGCACTTATTCACTTATTGAATAATCGTGAGAGAGATAAGTTTATTAAAGATTGCTATAATCAGTTAAAGCCAAATGGATATATGATTTTTACAACTGTTTCAAAAAAAGCCCCAATGTTTGGAAAGGGCAAACAATTGGATAAAGACTATTTCGAGATAATGGAAGGCGTGAAAATGTTTTTTTATGATTCTGACTCCATAAAACAAGAATTTGAAAAATATGGACTGGTAGAGTTTTCAGAAATTGACGAGCCAAGTAAGAACATGAAAAATAAACCTCCAGTAAAATTTATAACTGTAAAATGTAAGAAAGAACTATAAAGATAATCATACAAAAAACCAAAAATAGTAAATTGGTAGCGGATAGGATGTGTATATACGCAATCTATTCGCCAAGTCATGCAATTGGTAAAAAGATATGAAAATACAATATGATATGAAGGAATAGAGGGAAATTGTAAGAAAAAGTATTAGTTCGGAATCTTCTTAAAAGGCGAATTAAAGGAAGTTAAACTGGCTTACCTTAAATAAATTCATATATTTTTCAACACTATTCTAAAACATAGCCTTATAGAAAAAAGTATCCCACTGAGTACGGAAAAAATAGTCATTACGCTAACGGGTAACGATAGTGCAATAACACGAGAAAATGGGCAGGGTACTTTAACTGTCCCCAATCCTTTTTTGGTGAAATTATCATAAAAATCATTAGTGGAGTCACAGTGCAGCTGGTAAATCATGGACAGTTGTTCATGCTCAAAATAAAAAGTACATCTCAGTCACACACCTAAGGCTCCGCTATGGCGGAGCCTTTTCTGTCAGACATCGTTAAACTAAGCTGATGGAATTTTCAGTACCGTGCCGGCTTTTACATCATCAATATTTACAATATGATTGTAACCCGCAATGAACTGCACATATTTGTCGGAGACGTAATAGATTTTGGAGATGCTGTAGAGCTTCCCGCCACTCTCTCTTTGAAAGACCAGAATTGTCTGTTTGCTTAATAATTTTGACCATCCTTTTTAGTAAATTTCATTAAAATGAAGTAGAAATAAGAGGAGGATGGTAGGGAATGAACATCGGATTAATTGGGTGCGGCGCAATGGGAAGAGTATATGTCGATCGTTTGATGAGGATGAAGGGAGTTCGGGTAACGGCAGTCTGCCATCCTGAGCGGGCGAAAGCAGCCGCATTAGCAGAATTGCCGCAGGCAAGAATCTATGAATCTTACAGCGAAATGATCGCAAGTCCGGATATCGATATCATCTGCGTGACTTTGCCGACTTACTTGCATAAGGACTATGTGCAGATGGCTTTGAAGGCTGGAAAACATGTTATTTGCGAAAAACCGCTTACACTGACAGAGGAGGATTGCTGGGAATTAATAGAGACAAGCCGAGCAAAAGGTGTTAAATTGTGTGTCGCCCATGTCGTTAGATTTTTTCCGGAATATAAAGATGCCCGCCTGCGGTTTCGCTCAGGGGAAGTTGGGGCGGTCAAGTCCGTGCGTACAACAAGAGCGAGTCTAATGCCGGCGGAGAACAGCTGGTTTCTGGATAAGCGAAAAAGCGGCGGCGTTGTGTTTGACCTTATGATTCACGATATCGATTACGTGCTTTGGCTTCTTGGAGATCAAATTACGCATATAAGAGCGGAAATTATAGTTCGTGAGGGAGTGGAGCAAGCGTTGGCAAGGCTTTATTACGCTGACGGAACTAAGGTTAGCTTAGAGGCTGTTTGGGGGGCTTCTGACTTTCATGCCGGGTTAGATATTACGGGAGAACAGGAGGCTCTTAGTTTAGGCGGCGTCAAAGCGGATACCGAGAGCAATAATAAGGTGGTTCATGAGAATTCATCGGATCGGGGTGTTATTATACCTGAGGCGTCAGAGCTTGAAGATCCCTATTATTGCCAGTTATTAAGCTTTATTCAGGCAATCGAGATGGACGGTCCGCTTCCTATAACGGCGGAAGAAGCTTGTTCCGCCGTCAGAATTGCGAATCGGATAGTAGGGTGCATTGAATCCTAATCCTTTGAAGCGTCGGACTGAGGGGAGGAGGTTGCTGGCTCCCTTGAGTACTTTAGACGGTATTCGCGGGGTGATATTCCTTCGATTTTCATGAAAACCCTGGAGAAGGTGCGAAAGGATTGAAAGCCTGCTTCCAAGGAAACATCAAGAATAGACATGCTTGTGTTCAACAGCAGACCGGTAGCTCTCCTGATCCGAAGGCTGTGCAAATATTGAAGGAAAGTAGTTCCCATTACTTCCTTGAACGCTAGACTAATGGCGGATACGCTGGTATCGAATTGGCTAGAGAGTATTTCAAGGGATAAGTCGTTAATGTAGTGGGTATTCACGTATTGAATGACATTCCATATCAACTTTTTATTGCGGTAATTGGAACTTGGCGGTGTGAGATTATTTCTTTTCTGATGAGCACGGAAATAGATAATCAGGGCTTCGATTAGCTTGCTGCGAATATACGAATTTTTAGCCATCTTGTCTTCTTGGTATTCTAACCGCATTTTTTCAAGGCAGGCTCTCATTTCGGCGTAAGGGTAAGGATCGAGATCTACGAAGGATGTGGATCCGTCATTCGTGCCTAGAATGATCGTGCCGAAATCCGCCTCCATTGTTGATCCGAATAGCAGGCTTATATCGAACATGCAACAAATCACTTCTACACCTGTATGATCGCAAAATATTTCGTGCATATCATGGGGGCGTAAAAAAGTGACTGTTCCTGGTTGAAGTTTATGCGGACTCCCATTAATGAATTCGGTCCCGGTTCCGCTAACGACGAGGGATAGTTCGAGCACATCATGGTGGTGCAAAGCATAATGCTTATGGAGCGTATGTGTTGTAACTACACACGAAAACTTGCGGCTCACGGCTCCAGATAAAGACAGAACATCTTCATATTCCGGAAATATTACCATGTCGATTTACCCCCCCGATTTCTTCACTGTTTTCTTTTTATTGACCAGGTAAATAAAAAAAATGACCGAATTCTTAATGAAATGTATTATAACATAGATTTCGAAAGGAGTGATTCTATGGAGCTTCAATTGAGTGTCGGTACAGCCAAAGTCGATATCACTCCGCCATTCGCTTTGCCGCTCGCTGGTTTTGCCAGCCGGAACAATCGAAACTTCGAGACCATCGATAGCCGCTTGTACTTGCGAACGTTTTATTTCCAACAGCATTCTACGGACGGTTCCAAGTTACAGTCTCTGCTCCTGTCTGCCGATATTCTGTTCTGGTCGGAAGAGCTGGCTGATCATCTGCGCATGCGAATTGAGCGGCAGTGGGGAATCGCGGTGGACGCCATTATTCTACATGCCACCCATACGCACTCCGGTCCGGCCATTTCAATGCGAACAATTGGGATAGGAGAGCCTGATCCGAATTACCTCGCTTTTTTGGAACAAGCGGTAATCCAGAGTGTGGAACAGGCAGTAGATGATGCCGAGCCTGTGAGCATACGGATGGGAAAAGGCACATCAAGAATCGGCGTGAATCGCAGGAAGAAGGATGGGGACCAAATTGTGTTGTCTCCGAACCCCGAAGGAGTGACCGATCCTGAGCTAAGGGTATACGTCTTTACTACTTTCGCAGGGAAGAAGAAGGGTGTACTGATCCACTATACCTGTCATCCAACGCTAACGGACCGCAATTCGGTATCCTCTGAATTTTGCGGTTACGCGATGGAACGGCTGGAGAACCGTAACGACTCCTCGACGGTATGCGCTTATCTTCAAGGCTGCAGCGGCGACATTAATCCCGTTAGGCCGAAAGTTTCCGAAAGCAATCAGGATGTCATCTCCATCGTAGGACAAAGGTTTGCAGACGATGTAGATGCGATCTTATCTGGAGAGCTTAAATGGCTTGAACCCAATGTGTTGACTAGTAGGCGATCGATTACAGTACTTCCTTTCGCAGAAATACCTACGAAGGAAAAGCTGCAGCGAGTCGTGGATGAGTCGGCTTCAACCGACGTCCGCAATTGGGCTAAAAGCTTCTTGCAGCAACCCTACAAGCTCAGGAAGCAAGCCCGATTTGAAATTACAAAGCTAACTATAGCCGAAGGATTAACATTTATAGCTATGAATGGCGAAATGGTTGTGGAATACGGTTTGTTCTTGAAAAGCTGCTCCCCGGACATAGTCCCTCTGGCTTATAGCAATGGAATGATCGGATATATTACAACCGCTAAACAGCTGCAGGAAGGCGGATATGAGCCGATAGAATCCGTCACTTATTTCGGCCTTCCTAGTCCCTTCGACCAGGCTGTTGAGGCGGAAGTAAAAAGACAACTTATGGCTATTATCGACGAACCAAAAACCTAGGAGGAGTAACAGCATGCAGAAGTTAAGATTAGCAGTAGACGGTGGAAGTCCGATAAGAACGCACCCATTTCCCAAGTGGCCGATATTCGGAGAACTGGAAGAGAAGCTTATGTTGGAGGCCGTCAGATCAGGGAACTGGGGAGGTGTGGATTCGGATAAAATCAAATTATTCGAGGAAAAGTTTGCCCGTCTACAGGATGCGAAATACGCCATAACGGTCAACAATGGCACAATTGCCATAAGCATTGCTTTACTGGCTGCAGGCGTAGATGCCGGCGATGAGGTCATCATGCCCCCCTATACGTTCATTGCTACCGCTACGGCTGCATTATTGATTGGCGCTATTCCGGTATTTGCGGATGTAGATGAGTCAATGCTGATCGATCCGGACAAAGTTGAAGCAGCGATCACACCAGCTACCAAGGCGATTATCGCAGTGCATATTGCCGGTGCTTCGGCCAACATGACACGGTTACGGCAAATTGCGAAGACAAATAAACTAACTTTAATTGAAGATGCCGCGCAGGCGGTAGGCGCCAAATGGGAAGACCAGGGGGTAGGAGCTCTAGGTGATCTGGGTACCTTCAGTCTCCAATCCAGTAAAAATCTCAATAGCGGTGAGGGCGGAGTCATTGTGAGCAACGATGAGGAGTTGGCCGATCATGTCTGGTCGATTCATAACTGCGGTCGTGTTCGCAACGGTAAATGGTATCAGCACGAGCGTATTGGCTGGAACTTCAGGTTCAGTGAGGTGCAGGCTGCGCTAGCGCTTGCACAGTTGAGCCGACTGGAAGAACAGATGGAAATTCGCCAGCGCAGCGCAAATAATCTGGATGGACTCTTGCACCAAATTGAAGGAATCCATCCCGTGAAGTATGATAGCAGAATTACGAAACATGCGAACCACCTCTATATGTTCAAGCTGGATAGAGACGTTACAGAAAGAATTGTTAAAGAAGATTTTATCCGCAAGTTGAATGCGGAGGGGATACCGGTTACGGCAGGTTACGTCCCTCTTAATAAGAATTCCGCCATTATCGATCGAATCCACAAGCTGGTTGGAGAAGTTAGGACTAACAGCTGTCCGGTGGCAGAAAGAGCTTCCGAACATGAATTGCTCTGGTTACACCAGAACGTCCTTCTTGGATCCGAGAGCGACATGGAAGATATTGTGAGTGGTATCAACAAAGTAATCCAATCCTATTTATAGAGCAGTAGATTTATTAATGAGTGCTGGCTTCGTAGTATACGGTATAGTTTCAGGGGATTGGCCAAATGCCTTGCAGGATCGCGACCTCAGGCAGTTGCCCGCCTTGCAAACATAGTCATGAACAACACTAGACGAGAGGGGTATCACTAAATGAAGAAGATTTGGGTTATCGTCATCGCACTAGCACTCATTTTTACCGCGTGTTCAAGTAAGGAGAACAAAGGAAACGAAAGCAGTCCGAATAGCGAAGGGAAAGCAAGCACTGACAGCAATAATGAAAGCGTAACCAAAATCCCGGATTCGGGCAATAAATCCATTAAGGTGCTGCTTTCCCATGCAGAAGCGGAGTATGCCAAAACGGTAAAAGCAGACGATCCCTATATCAAAGAGTTAAACAAGTTATCGGGCTATAATCTCAGTTTTGATTTTCTGGGACATTCCGACTACGATCAACAACTCTCTCTGCGGTTTGTATCCGAGGATTTGGCGGATTTGGTTCGGACGCCTAGTATCGATTCCACCATTCACAAGGATGCGGTTGAACAGGGTATCTTCAAAGAATTAGGTTCCTTGATTGATCAGTACGGTCCAAACCTCAAAAAACGCATTCCCGAAACCGCATGGAACAGTCCACGAGTTCAGAAGGACGGGAAAATTTACGGCATTCCAGTTCTTGTCGGAACGGCTAACGACAGAATCGGTTTTATCCGCCAGGATTGGCTCGACAAGCTGAGCCTGAAGCAACCAGAAACGATTGACGAGTGGCTTAACTATTTTGAGCAGGTTAAGGTTCAGGATGTGAACGGAAATGGTGATCCAAACGACGAATACGGCTATTCGATGTTTGAAGGGGTGGGTTGGAGCTCGATGTTCTTCGGATCGTTCGGCGTTGATCCCGGAACTTGGCACATGCAGGAGGGCAAGCTGATTCCTGATATGATCAGCCCGAAGATGAAGGAAGCCATCGCATTTTATAGGATGCTATATGAGAAAGGGTATGTCAATCGTGATTTGTTCACGAAGAAGGAGGCAGATTTCCGCGCCGATATCTATAACGGCAAGTCGGGAAGCTTTGCTGCCGCTGTCTATCAATACACACCAGACTTCAGTGCAACCAATGCGCCAAAAAAATTCGTCAACGAGCCTGACAAGGTCAAGATCTCGATGGTTGCTCCACCGGCGGGTCCTAGAGGCGAAAGAGGTTTGGGACCCGTGTCCGACGGCATTTATTTTGTGTGGGTGATTCCAGAAACGGTAAAGAATCCCGAAGAAATCATCAAGTTTCTCGATTGGGCATGGAGTGCCCCGGAAGCAGACAAATTCTTCGCCTATGGGATTGAGGGCTCCAACTATACCGTCGAAGGCGGAGAACTCAAATATGATGTTTCGGCTCCCGTTAACGCGGACAAAAATGCGTTCCAAATGTTCCAATTGTCCATCAATCCCCGTGAAATCGGGTTCAACAACGACCTGGTATTAAAAACGTTGCCGGAATCGGAAAAGATAATTGCAGGCTATAAGCTCTCGGCGGATATTGCAATGCCGCACGATAGTCTGTATATGCCGCCGCTTGTCACCTTCCAGAACAACCCGGAAATATCGACATGGGGTACGATGTTCGTCGAGATGTTCTCCAAGATCATGACGGGAAGTCAACCGATTGATGCCTTCGACAAATTTGTTTCGGACTGGAATAAACGCGGCGGTGATAAAGCAATCGAAGAAGCAACGCAGTGGTATAATACGTTCCACAAGTAACGTAAATTGTGGATTGCGCTGCATGCCTAATACATGCAGCGCGGTTCGCGAATGACCATTAAAGCTGGAAACACAGGTTGGCCATCCACAAGAATCGGCAGGTGATGTTATGAATAGGCGGTTGGTTTTACGAGACAAGTGGGTTCTCATCTTGTTCGCTTTACCCGGATTGCTCTATTTTTTACTATTCAAATACGTTCCACTACTTGGCAATGTCATTGCGTTTCAAGACTATAACATCTTCAAAGGAATTTTACACAGCCCGTGGGTGGGTTTTGCTCAATTCGAGCGGATGTTCGGGTTCGAAGATTTTTATGAAGTGTTTCGCAACTCGGCGAAGCTCGGCTTCTATTCGCTGTTGTTCGGATTCCCTGCACCGATCATTTTAGCGTTGTTGCTGAATGAACTGAAATCGATGGCGTTCAAGAGAGTCGTACAAACCGTTGTCTACATGCCTCACTTCTTGTCGTGGGTTATCGTCGGCTCCATCTTCATCAATCTACTCTCTTACGAAGGCATTATTAATACGATAGCTAGTCAAATGGGTATAGCAAAGGTTGATTATGTAACACAAGGAAACACATTCATTGCCGTACTGATATCTACTGGGATCTGGAAAGAAGTTGGATGGGGCACCATTCTCTACCTGGCGGCACTATCCGGAATTAATCCAAATTTCTATGAGGCTGCCATGGTTGACGGCGCCGGCAGATGGAGGCAAATGTGGAGCATTACACTGCCCTTATTGATGCCGACTATGGTTATCGTGCTGCTTCTCTCGATTGGGCATATTCTGGACGCGAATGTAGAGCAGGTGTTGATTTTCCTGAATCCGCTAGTTAGGGATGTGGGAGAGGTGTTCGATACGTATGTTTATACTTTCGGTTTGGTAGGCGGCCAGTACAGCTATACGACGGCAATTGCCTTGTTTAAAGCCGTGGTGGGCATTGTACTTGTATTCGGGCTGAATGCGATCAGCCGTAAAACAACCGGAGAGAGCCTTTACTAACATAGGAGGTGGAGTCGTGCGTAAACCTATAGCTTTCCAAGCATTTTTGGTCACCATTTTGACAGCTCTAAGCTTAATAATGTTGGCTCCGTTAATTCACATCCTGTCAGTTTCCCTAAGTTCTCCGCTTTATGCGCAGGCTAAGCTAGTCTATTTCTGGCCAAAAGGATTGCAGTTTGCCGTTTACAAAAAAATAATTTCGATGGATGAAATGTGGAGGGCGATGGGCGTCAGTGTCTATATTACCTTTGTTGGCACGTTGATTACATTGGCGCTCACGTCCATGATTGCTTTCGCGCTCTCTAGAACGACCATGCCAGGTCGAAAGTGGATCATGCGACTCATCGTGCTTACTTTTATTTTACCCGCACCACTTATACCAGGTTTTCTGCTTGTCAAATCCCTCCATATGCTCGATACGCTCTGGTCATTGATGATACCAGGAGCAACAAGCGCATTTTATGTAATTATTATGCGAACCTTTTTTCGGAATGTTTCCGGAGAGCTGTTCGATGCGGCAAAGATGGACGGCTGCGGCGAGGCGGGCATCTTTTTCCGTGTCGTGCTGCCCTTATCGACGGCTGTTATTGCCACCATCGGTCTCTTCCATGCCGTTTATCAATGGAACACTTACTTTTCCGCACTTGTTTTCATTAGGGACAAGACACTCTATCCTTTGCAGGTGCTGCTGCAGAACCTAGTCGCTAAGAAAGGGCTGAACAACTTCATGGGGGAAGTGCAATTCGAACTAAATATGCCTGTTACACCGGAAATGATGAGCGCAGGCATTATTATCTTTGCCACGGTGCCGATTCTGGTCGTCTACCCGTTCCTGCAAAGATATTTTGTCAAAGGCGCAATGCTGGGGTCGCTTAAAGAATAATAGAGGAGGTTATTAAATGAAACGTTAATGGACATTGGAAACCATATGAAAACCAATAATTAGATTGTCTTCAATTCCTCTACAACAGGGAACGAAGGCTTAATAACATTACAAAAGGGTGCCTTCGTTTTCGGCAGCCTGTGCCTGTTCAGCTAACGGGGAACGTTAATGAAATTGACTGCACAAATGCAGTCCGCCAGAACGTTCTGGTAGACTGCATATTTTAATAGTAAGTGTTGATGTGATAACTGAGGGCAGAACTTACTCATAATAAGAGTGACAAAATAAACAACTAAAATGAAATGTATGATTGTGACACAAGCCATTGAAACTGTCTGGTGACAAGAACATAGTATCATTGGATGCCGCATTTAATGCGGCATTTTTTTATCTTATCAAGTTCTTGTCAAATTGCATTGACAAGAACTTGATAACATTCCCGATGAGTGACAAGAACGTTGCTTCATTCCCGACATGCGTATTGGAGTAACCTAAATGCGTTAACCCGTCGCCGGAAAAGGGATGGTTTCGGTCATATTTTTGAAACGGCAAATTGATTTCAAAACATGTCGTGTTAAGCGTTAATGAAGAAAGAAAACAACAATTATTTACCATGGAATCGAAAACCTCTGGAGCGTACTTTTCCATTTCAACGTACCCGTCAATACGAGTGTAATGAAATAGATGAGCAAGGACCAGACAATTGAAACTATTAAGCTCCATAACAGCGGCAGGCCTTGGACGGTAAGATAGTCATAGGTCCAGTGCCCGCATATCGCCATCAGCATCATACAGATCCCAACCTTGATATAAGGACGAATGCTCCAGTAAAATCCGATCGAGCCTGAGATCGAAAAAAAGTTTAACAGTGTTTGCATGACAATTCCGATGCCGATGCCGTACGCGATGCCGGTAATGCCGAATTGGCTGCCGAACACGAAGATCGAGACAGCTTTGAAAATCGTTGCTGCCACGTAGTTCCACAGTGTAGCTTTCGCTCGGCCGAGACCGAGCAGGATCGCGTGCAGCGGTGCGTCGAAATAATGCAAAAAAAACAACGGCGCCAATATTTTGAGTAGCAATCCTGCTTCCGGTGCGTTGTATACAAGCGTCGTAAGTGGAGTTGCCCACTCGAATAGGATGACGGTCGCCGGCGCGCCGATCAGAAGTCCCAAGCTTAGCGCCTGATTCATCCTCTCATGCATAAGCAGACTGTTCTTGTTCGCCGCTGCCTCGCCAATCGCAGGAATGAGAGCGGTGGACAAGGACTGCGTAATAAAGCTTGGCATGAACAGCAGTGGAAACACATAGCCGGCCAGCAGGCCGAATTGCTTCGTGGCTAACACCGTGCCGATGCCGGCCAGCGCCAGGCTGGATGTAATGAGAAGCGGTTGTAAGGTGCTGTATAACGAATGAATAACGCCGTGCCCGGTCGTCGGCAGACCGATCTGTAGCAGCTCTCCAAGTGTGCTTCTTCCTTGCTTCATGTGGCTCGCCCATGTCTCGCCCGGCATCTTCGATTCGCCGTACAGTTTGTAGCTTGCCACCAGAAATAAGAGGCTGATCGCTTCGCTGACGACTGAGGCAGCCATTGCGCCCGCAGTCGCATACGCGATGCCGAAAGGCAGCAATAGGTGTACCAATGCAAGGACACAGGCGATTTGCACCGTATGCTCGAGCACATCGGAGGTGGCGATGGTTCTCATCTGCTGCATGCCGCGGAAGTATCCTTTTAACACCGCGGATATAGCGACAATCGGCGCGATCGGCGTAATCGCGAGCATTGCATAATAGGCGCGTTGATCGCTCAGCAGGATGGATGCGATCCATTCGGATCCTAGTAGTGAAATGAACGTAAGCGCTATGCTCAAGATGCCGGTGACGGCTAGCGACACGTGCAGGATACGCCTCACTTTCAATCGTTCGCCTCGGGCGTGGGCCTCCGCGACCAGCTTTGAAATTGCCACTGGCAATCCAAGCTCCGTAATCGTAATGACGAGAGGGACGAGCGGATGCGCCATCATCAGTAGGCCGATTCCCTCCGCGCCCAGTACACGCGCAATATACATGCCGCTGATAAAGCCGAGAATGCGGTTGATGAAAGCAGCGACAGACAAGACTAGCGTTCCTCTCATGAACGATTGCCCGTGTTGAGCCATGGCTTGTTTCCTCCTGTTTATATAATACTTAAATATGTATTCGACATTTGGAAAAGCATGCGAACGAGCTGGTGTTGGACTCATTTATGAACAAGCAATGTTATGCAACGGCGCGGCTTTTTTTGCGATTATGTTCTTAGATAACTTTCAATGAGAGAAAAATAAAGTTCATAATAAAGGTAGCTTTTCCCATCTAGTTTTAAACAAACGGCTTTTAGCGGTAGATTCAAACGCCATGCTCCTCCATTAGAAGTATTCCTTCGAAGCCTTTTCACTTCATTAGAGGGATATGAATCGCACAAGCTCGTCATTCCATTTTGGCATGTCCGAATCTTTGATTGAATGGCTGACGATGATTATTCGACGTTCGAATGATGGTTATTAACCATTGTCGGGTGAAAAGAACATTATCTCATGAAAAGTCCTGACCAAAGAAATGGTATCACCCAAGTGGGCCTTGTCAGGACGCTCATGAAGGCGGTGAAAGCGAAGTACGGATTGTCCGGCGTTATTTAGTGAATTGAACATTCCGATTGCCGATGCCGAACTTGCATCAGGTTGGATACTACTCTTCAATCAGAACCGGGAAATTGCCATCGTTTCCCGATGGTGTAGAATTCTATTTTATCCAAACAACCGTCAATAGTTGTTGAAAATCCGCTCTGTCTTGTTCAGAGCGTTGTGGCGTTGCTCGAGTGTGCGATTTTCCATGCCGGAGTAGTTATGCCACTTCAGCTTATGAATGCCCATCTTCCTGAAGGTGCCGCGGAAGACCATCTTGACGATCGGGTTCCCGAGGATCCAGCGGTAGACGAAGGTCGGCGTGGCCATGACCGTCAGCAAGGTTACACCATTCAAGCGGGGCAACAAGCACTTGAAGGGCCGTCCCGGCTTCGTTTCGGCATATACGACGCCCTTCACGAACACTTTGTCGAGAAAACCCTTCATGAGTGCCGGCATTCCTTCCCACCAGACGGGGAAAATAAATACGATATGATCCGCAGCCATGAGCCGCTGCTGATAGTCGGCCACGAGCGGGTCGCTAGAGCGCTTCTGGCGCCAATCGGCCAGATCCGAGGCGGACATGACGGGATTGAAGCCGTCCGCGTGCAGATCGATTAGATCGACGCTGTGATGGTTCGAGAGTAGACCTTTGGTCACGGCGACTAATAACGCGGCGGAGTAGCTTCTTCGATGCGGGACGTTCTCAGAAGCCGCGGCACCGTATGGATGGTCGAACACAATTACGAAATTCATGGTGGAGCACCCCTTTTTCATTGTCATCATTTTGTTAACCGGAATCAATAATGCATCTCATGAAACAATAGTATGTTTTTGTTTATCAGTTGTCAATAATGTTTCTTGAGAATATTTAATTCGAGCCGATTGCTTGATATACTGTAACAAACAAAGCGTCAGGAAGAACAGAAAGGGGAACGAACGATGTCCAGCAAAAGGACGAACTCGAATGTCGAACAAGCACTCTTGATCACGGAGATGATGAATCAAATCGGCGCTTTGCAGAATCGATTCCAGACAGAAGGAGAGGACGAGGAGAGGCGTTGGATGACGGCGCGTACCTCGGACGACCGCGTCGTCGATTTTCTGAAAGAAGCGACCGTCCTTATGCTGCACATCGTGCACGCGATCGGGGAGTCGGAGCTGGTGAACGGCATTACGATCTCCAAGCGTTTCGGCATCCCGAGGGGCAGCGTGTCCAAGATTACGCGGCGGTTGTTGGAGCAAGGAATCGTTCAAGGCGAATCGCTCCCCGACAATAAGAAGGAAGTCTTGTTCCGGTTAACCTCGGTCGGCCGAAAGGTCTTCAATCTGCACAAAGAGCTGCACGTCCATATCGAAGGCAACGTTCGCGAATTTCTAAGCCGTTACGATATCGAACAGATGCGATTCCTCGTACAATGCATGAAGGATACAGTAGTTACGTCATGGGTTCGGTTTGATGAGGCCGAAGGCTTGCAGGAAGAGAATTCGGCGACGGAGGCATCGCGGAACCTCCGCGATGCCGGAGAAGTAAGTGAGATTCTGGCCATGCTGCGGCGATTGGACCCGAATAAGCTTCGAAAGGCCAAGGAGCTGATCCGCATCGCTTTCCTAGAGGATTGACGGAACCGAATCGCAAAAAAACAATCGTTCGCGTTAGCCGATGCTTGTTTGTTGTCGCGATTTCGAACCCCGATATGGAAATTGCTAAAAAAAACGACAAAAATCAAAAATCCCTTGCGACCGTTGAAACGGTCGTAAGGGATTTTTTTTGCGTGTCGAGGGCCTCTAGTCCAGATGCAGAAAGAAAGTCGTCGATTCCCCAAGCTCGCTCTTCGCGTAAAGCTTGCCGCCGTGCTGATCGACGATGGTTTTGGCGATGGCAAGACCCAGTCCATGGCCGCCTTGGGCGCGGGAGCGGGAAGCGTCCGTCCGATAGAATCGGTCGAAGATCCGGTGCAAGTGCTCCGAGGCAATGCCTTCGCCCGTGTTGGTGACCGACAGGACGACATCCTGATGCTGTTTCTTCAGCGCAATCTCTATCGATCCGCGTGGACCCGCGTATTTGATGGCATTGTCGAGCAAGATCATGATGACCTGCTTGATCTGCTCGCTGCTGCCGTTCACCGTTAGTTCGGGCTCAATATCGTAGTCGAGTTGGAGCTCCTTCTCGAAAATAACGGCTTCCATCGTCAGCATAATCGTCTCCACCGCTTCGCTCAGGTCGAACACGGCGCGCATCATGGCGGAACGCGAGTCCTCCATCTCGGTCAGATAGAGGAGATCGCCCGTCAGCTTGGCCATGCGTTGCGTCTCCTGCTTAATGACATGCAGCCACTTGGCCTGGTTCACGATCGTATCCTCGCGGTTGGCGAGCAGCACGTCTGCGTTGGTCTGAATGACCGCAAGCGGCGTCTTCAATTCGTGGGAAGCGTTGGCGATAAACTGCTTCTGCTTCTCGAACGCCTCCTTAACCGGAGCGATGGATCGGCTGGCGAAATAACGGCTGATGAAATAAATGACAACGAGCATAACGAGAGCGACGGCCCCGAACGTATAAATCAAATTCGTCAAGATGCCCTGCTGCGCGGTGACATCCATGAAGACGAACATGCTGCCGGCAGCAGTCGGCTGAACGATGAACGCCCATTCATTGCCGTCCAGCTTGAGCTGGCCAGTCGTTTTGCCCGTAGCTAGTGCCTTTTCGAGCGCCTCTTGGTAGAAGGACTCCTCCATATCAAACCGCGAGTCGGTGTTCGTTAACGTGCCGGAGCTGTCCGCTTCCAGCTTGAACGATACGGACCGTTCGGGTCTCCAGCCGTCGTCTTCCATGCCTGCAGGTGGCTCGCCCTGGAACTCTTCCGGAGGCGATGCGTCGACATCGTCCGGTTCGAACCGTCTTGGTCCGTCCTGCTGTTTATGATAAAATTCCGAAACTTGATGAAGCTCCATATCGATGTCGCGTTTCACGTCTTGATAGGTGATGGTATAGATGGCCGTGAAAGCAGCCAGCATCATGACGGTGATCGTGATCAGGTTCAGCAGGAGAAATCGGTTTTTGAGCTTTTTGAACATGCTATTCACGTCACCTCCAGGATGTACCCAACGCCCCTGATCGTTACAATCTTCACGGACGAATGGAGGAAGGTCAGCTTCTTCCGCAGGAACGAGATGTACACCTCCACATTGTTGTATTCCGCGTTCGAATCGAAGCCCCACAGTTTTTCGATAATTTGCTCCTTCGACGTGACGGCCAGCTTCCGCGTCACAAGCAGCTCGAGCAGCTCGCTTTCCTTCAAGTTCAGCTTCAATTCCTTGCCCTTGACGGTCAGCTTCAATAACGTCGTATTCAGCTCAATATCCCCGAACGTCAGCGCGTCCTCCGGGACGACTTCTCCCTTACGCCTCAGCGCAGCGCGTATGCGGGCCAGCAACTCCTCGGTCGAGAACGGTTTGGCGATATAGTCATCCGCGCCGTAATCGAGTCCGGTTACTTTGTCCGTAATTTCGCCTTTGGCCGTGAGCAGGATGACCGGCGTCGCCTCGCCATCGCCCCTCAGCTTGCGGAGCACGGCGAAGCCGTCCATCTCCGGCATCATGACATCGAGCAGCAGGAGATCGTAGATGCCACTCAGCGCGTAATCGTAAGCGGATCTGCCGTCGTGGACGACATCCACGGAGTAGTTCTGCTTCTTCAATAATTGGGATAAGGCTTCCGCCAAATGTATTTCGTCTTCCGCGATCAAAATTCGCATCGGCTGTTCATCCTTTGCTGTTTTTCTAGACTTGATATTCCCATTATAGCAAGCGAACCTTTAGCCAACCTTAACTGTTTTCGTTCGATCGCGTTCGGTCGGTTATATAGGCTATATATAGGAAGCGCAATTTTTTTAAGGAAATGTAAATCGATTTAAGATTCATTAAAGGTTGGGGGACTAAGATACAGACATGAGAGATGAGACCACAGCGAACCGCGGAAAGGAATGAAACAAGGATGGCCATTGAGGTGTTCAACCGGTACGAGAACAAATACTTGCTTGACCACGATGCGTACCTTCGATTTTATAGCGACCTGCTTGATTATATGGAGCTTGACGATTATAACAAGCTGCATGAATTTTATTCGATCAGCAACCTCTACTTCGATACTCCGCACGATTCGCTCATCCGGACGAGCCTGTCGAAGCCGAAATACAAGGAGAAGCTTCGGTTAAGAGCGTACGGCGTACCAAACGGCGACGCGAAGGTGTACCTGGAGATGAAGAAGAAGGTGTTCGGTCTCGTCAACAAACGAAGGACGGGGCTGAAGCTGAACGAAGCGTACGAGTTCGTTCGAACCGGGATCGAGCCGGCATTCCAGCCTTACATGAACAAGCAGGTGATCGAGGAAATCAAATATTTCCTCTGCCGCTACGAGCTCGAACCGAAGGTGTATCTGGCTTACGAGCGGAAGGCGATGTTTAGCAAGGAGAGCCGAGACCTCCGCATCACGTTCGACACGAACATCCGCCATCGCCGGTACGACCTGGGACTGGAGCTTGGCGATCATGGCGAGCTTCTCGACCCGGCCAACAAGTGGCTGATGGAAGTAAAGGCGGAGAATACGATTCCGCTGTGGCTGTCGCGGCTGCTATCGGAGCACGGATTGTACCGCACGAGCTTCTCCAAATACGGCAACGAATACAGAAAGACGGTAAGACACGGCAACGCGCGACCGACGTTGCCAACGCAAACAGCACTGACTACGCAAACGACAAAAACAACACCATTTATGGAAAGAGAGCGTGTACTCTATGTTTGATTTCGAATCCTTGTTCAATCCGACGACCGCGACAACCACAATGACGCTTGGCAGCTCGATCGTTACGATCCTGATCGCCATCGCCCTCGGCGTCATTATCAGCTTCACTTACATGAAGACGAGCCCGACCAGCTATTCGCAAAATTTCACGCTAACGATGATCATTCTGCCCACAATCGTCGCCATTATTATTCTCCTGATCGGCAGCAATATTGCCCGAGCGTTCAGCCTTGCGGGAGCCTTCTCCATCATCCGGTTTCGAAGCGCGCCCGGCGATCCAAAGGATATCGCATACGTCCTGTTCACGATGGCGGCCGGTCTTGCTTGCGGCGTAGGCGCCTTCGGCTACGCCGTATTGTTCACTTTAATCCTTTGCGCTTTGATGTTCATCTTGAGCAAAACCAACTTCGGAGCGAGAAAGTCGGCTCAAAAGCTGCTTAAAGTCACGATTCCGGAAAGCCTGGGCTACGAAGAAGCATTCTACGAAGTATTCGCTACGTTTGGTGTTGCGTATGAACTGAAAAAGATCCGCACGACCGAGCTTGGCAGCTTGTATGAGCTCGTCTACACCGTTACGTTGGATCAGAACACGAACCAGAAGGAATTCCTCGACGCGATCCGATGCCGCAATGGCAACTTGGATTTGTCCCTGACGATGGTCCCTACGGCTGTGGCCGAGTAATGCAATAACAATTACAATTCGGAAGGAAGATCGATATGAAAAAGACGAAATTAAAACATTATGTAGGCGTAATCGCTTTGTGCACAGTGCTGATGGCTTCGGCTTGCAGCAATGGCAGTAATACGGCGGCATCCGGAAATGCGGCGGTCGTGGAGACCGCTTCGACGGATCAGCAGACGGAGAAGGCAGCGTTTGCGACAACCGAGCTGTCGATGGACGAACTCGTGGAGTTCGACGATGAAGATTACAAAACGGAGTGGAGTGAAGACAGCTCGACGAAGATTGTTTTTAACGGCACATCGGCTAGCGTGACGGGAGCCGGAGCCGCAGCAGGCGATGGCGGTTCGGTGAGCATAACGGAAGCCGGCACGTACGTATTAAGCGGCACATTGAACGACGGCCAGTTGACGGTGAACGTGCCGGATGGCACGATACACCTGGTCCTGAACGGCTTAGAGATGCATGATAACGACAGTGCTCCGCTGTATATCGTGGAAGCGGGCAAGGTTGTTATGACGCTGCAAGAAGGCACGGAAAACAAGCTGTCGGACGGCACGAACTACGTCAATGCCGATGCGACCGCCGAAGAACCGAACGCAGCCTTGTACAGCAAGGCGGACCTGACGATTAACGGAAAGGGCAAGCTGACGGTGGAAGGCAACTTCAACAACGGCATCAACAGCAGAGACGACTTGAAGCTGGTATCGGGTACGATAGCGGTTAAGGCAGTAGACGACGGCGTACAGGGCAAAGACCGCGTGGCTGCTCTGGAAGGCGCGAAGTTGACGGTGGAAGCGGGCGGAGACGGCGTGAAAGCGACGAACGCCGAAGAAGAAGGCAAAGGCATTATCGCCATCGGAGGCGGCACGTTCGACATTACGTCCGGCAACGACGCGCTTCAAGCGGAAACATCCATGCTGGTTAATGGCGGTACGTTCTCGCTCAAAACTGGCGGCGGCAGCGAGAACGGAGAGACGCATGTCGAAGAGCGCGGCGGCTGGGGCGGCGGTCAACAAGCTGCGCCAGATACGGCAAGCACGGCGACCGGTACGGATGCGGCGGCAACGGAAGAAGAATCGACAAGTGCCAAAGCGCTGAAAGCAGGTACGGATATTCAAGTGGGAGGCGGCACGTTCGAGATCGACTCAGCGGACGACTCCATCCACAGCAATGGCAATCTGATGATAGCTGGCGGCGAGCTCATGCTCACAACCGGCGATGACGGCATCCATGCGGATACGGCGGTTACGATCGCAGGCGGGAAGATCAACATTACGAAGAGCTACGAAGGCATCGAAGGCTCCGTCATTACGCTGGCGGGCGGCGAGACGACGGTAACGGCGTCCGACGACGGCATGAACGTGGGAGGCGGTAACGACGGTTCGTCAGTGAACGGACGTGCGGGACAGAACACGATTACCGACGGAACGCACATGCTGACGATTACCGGAGGCACGTATTACGTAAACGCGACCGGCGACGGACTCGACTCCAACGGTTCGATCGCGATGAGCGGCGGCACGGTAACCGTTAACGGTCCTACCAATGCGGGCAACGGCTCGCTTGATTACGACGGCACTTTCGAGATGACGGGTGGTTACCTGATCGCCGCGGGCAGCTCGGGCATGGTGCAATCGACTTCCGATACGTCGACGCAGCAATCGGTACTCATGACCTTTCCTTCGACACTGGAAGCTGGAACGATGGTGCGCCTCGAGGACAGCGAAGGAAACGCGATCGCGACGGTCGCTCCGGCAAAGACGTTCCAATCGATCATGATCAGCTCGCCTGACTTGAAGCAAGGCAGCACGTACACAATCTACTCGGGTGGCTCGTCTACCGGCACCGAAACGAACGGCTTGTATGAGGGAGGCGAGTACACGGGCGGTACGAAGGTCGTCAGCTTCGAGATTACGAGCGCTGTGACTTGGGTGAACGAGTCGGGCGTAACGACTGCTCAGAGCGGCATGGGCATGGGCGGCGGTGGGCGTCCGATGAGGGGCCAGGGCGGTCAGCCCCCGGCTGAAGGCACGGTCCCTGAGGCCGCACCGCAAGGAACGACGGACACCGGCACGCAGGCGCAATAAGGAATCAGGATTATGCGAGAACGGAAAGAAGCTGCTCCCAAGCGGATTGACATTATTGTTCAAAAAAATGAAGTTTTACTGCCGCTGTTTTCATTGAGCTAACGTTATCCGACCCTCACTACACGATTCAAGCGAAGAGCGCGGTGATGGTGTCGTCTTGAACGCACGAATTTACATTAAGCTATTCTAGCTAATAGCTTGTCAATATTTAAAACTTAATGCATAAAGCCCATGATGTTATAGGTGGATGGGGAAGCTTTCCTAAGCAGGATAGTGTTTTCCTGCTTAGGTCAGACGGAATGCTTCTTTAAGGGAAAGAATCGCGAAAATCCAGTGAATGAGCTTATTTACACAGGCAATAACAGCCACTTTAAACGGCTTGCCCTCGGCACGCTTTTTATCGTAAAAGGCACGGATTTTTTGGTTGCGCGAGCTGCGCAGACCGCATCGTACGGTCAGATATAAGGTTGATCGAAGCCTTCTGGAACCGCGTTTGGTAATCCTATTTCGGGTTGCTGTAAACTTGCCGGAAGAGAAGACGCTTGGGTCGACACCGGCAAATGCAACGAGCTTCTTTACATGATCAAATCGATCGATTTCTCCGACTTCTGCCCGTATTGTTGCAGCAATTCTGGTGCCAATGCCGGGTATCGATTGGATCAACTCATACTCATGTAATTCTGCAGCCAGAGCATCTATGGACTGGTCGAGGTTTGCTAGGTGCTCTTGGTACTGTAGAAGGCGCGATCAAGCGCCCATGCGGAATTCGACCGCCCAGTAAGAGACTGGATCGTCGCTGTGATGTCATTCAGAAACTTAGTCAGCACCTGCGGAAGAGGTAGGGTGAAGGACCAGAAAATAGTATGGGAATCTTGTGATACAAGTTTTAATATTAGGTGTTATTCTGACGTTACTAATATGGGGATTAGTTAGAATAATAAAGTTATTAAAGCAGTAAATAATTACGTCGTAAATGCAAACCGGAAAAATAAATATCCTTGTGCGTTGCGGGTTCATCCCGCCGTGGCGCGACATTATTAAGCATTTTGAAACGCTCTAATGTAAGCTTCTTTTTGTTTTTGCCGATATATTGGGATGAGGTGCTTGAGGGTGAGGTTGTGTTCGACTATCCGCAGGACAGCAAGAGGACAGCATTCAATATATCCTGTATAAAGCAAACGGGACACGATAGTTCGGAACAACAAAACAGCAGCCGATCATAATCGGCTGCTGTTTTTCATTGAAGTAACGAGGTAGAGAGTTAGTTGCAATTCCTCTCCAACAAAGCCCCTAATTGTTCAGCTAAAGCTTGATAAGAGATTGGTTTTTCATTCATAAACCACCATTCCACGACCCCCACATAAGCAGAGGCTACAAGCCTGATAAGCATAGCCTCGCTTAGCCCCTTATTTTTCCCTTGGGTTACATCGACTTCATCTTTAAACTCCTCAAGCAGAAACTCGAGGAACCGGCTGCGAAAAAAAGAAGCTCCTTTGCTCGCCAACATCATCGAAAAAAAGCGGTAATTTTCTTCAAAATACTCTGTCCAGATATGGGAACCGCTTGCAAAATCCAAATCTGCTGCCGCCTTGCATCGATCGCCGAGTTCTATAATATGCGTCTCGATAAGCTTATCCAGCAAGTCATACTTATCCATGTAGTGAAGATAAATCGTCCCCCTGATGACGTTGGCACGGTCAGAAAGATCCTGGATCGTAATGCTATCAAAGCTCTTTTCCGCCATAAGTTCCAAAACCGCATTTTTTAAGGCGTCTTGGGTTTTCTTTATTCTTCGATCAGCTTTAGCCAAAGCGGACACCCCGATTATGAGAAATAGTAGACAATTTAGTATCGTTTGTTCATTAATTAACAAACCGAATAGATCTAACCATTGAAGGTTTATTGTTATCGTTTATAATTTTAGACACAAGTTCATTAATGGATCGAGGTTTACTTTCCGATGCTTGACTTGGAGTTAACTCCAGAATATATACTTATTTTCAAATAAAGGAGCGATGGTGATGAGTAAGGTTCTGATCCTTGGGGCAAACGGAGGAATTGCCCGTGTGGCCATTGATATACTCCTTCGGGAAAAAAACACGCAATTAACGCTCTGCCTGCGCAATGCACAATGGCTTAAGCACTTGGAATCCAATCGTGTTAGGGTCATTGAAGGCGATGTTTTGAATCTGGTTGAATTAATAGAAGCTATGGCCGGACAGGATGTCGTGTATGCCAATCTAGCCGGGCAATTAAAAAGAATGGCTGAAACAATCGTGGAAGCCATGTCTATAACTGGCTTAAGACGCCTTGTTTTTATCAGCTCCATGGGGATTTATGGGGAAGTCCCGGGAGAGAAGTACAAAAACATATTGGATCCCTATCGGGATTCTGCTGCTGTCATTGAAGCCTCAAATCTCGATTATACGATTATAAGACCAGCCTGGTTTACCAATGCTAATGAAGTTGATTATGAGACCACATCGAAAGGGGAACCATTTAAAGGTTCCATTGTATCGCGCAAAAGTGTAGCAGACCTAGTTGTTAAGTTGATACTAGACCCTAATTTAGAAGTTCGCCAAAGCTTAGGGGTAAATAAACCCGAATAAAAATGGAATCTGATATGAAACAAGAGAAAAACATATTAAGAAAGGGTTGTTGTATGACATGTTGTAACCGTAATAAAAACCAAACTACTCGAGTGCTAAGTGTACCTAGTGCAAAAGCGCCATTTGAACAAACGCAAGTCACTATTATATAACCACTGATCCAACAACGTTCACTGAGCTGGCTGGTCAATTTGATTTCATTCTAAACACTGTATCTGCGAATATCGATGTTGATGCCTTCCTTTCCATTCTTAATGTGGATGGGGGACTAGTTAATCTTGGTCTGCCGAACAAGCCGGATCAATATAATGTTTTTTCGCTATTTGCCGGACGTCGGAGCATTTCGGCATCCAATGTTGGAGGGATTAGAGAAACTCAAGAGATGCTCGACTTTTCGGCAGAGCACGGGATCGCTCCTATGATCGAAGTCATTCGTGCTGACCAGGTTGACGAAGCATACGAACGTGTCCTGAGCAGTGATGCGCGGTATCGATTTGTCATCGATATAGCTACGTTATAACCCTTATCTTAAAGGAGAATAAGCGATGAGAATTACGGAAGCAGCTAAAAAATATCATGAGCGAATGTTTCCAGGTTACGACTCCAAGTTCTTGGAAACAGATCCCGAGTTTATTGAGCGGCTTGATAACTTTGCGTTTGATGAAGTCGTGAACCAGGACGATTTGGATGACAGAACTCGTATGATGGCCATTTTGTCCGTTTTAATCGGCTGTCAAGGAATTGATGAGTTCAGAGTTATGCTCCCAGCGGCACTAAACTTTGGCGTTACTCCAGTGGAAGTAAAAGAGATTGTTTATCAGTCCGTACCTTACATGGGAATAGGAAGAGTTTTTCCTTTTCTGCATGCTGTGAATGAAATTTTGACTTCAAGAGGGGTTGAACTTCCTTTACCAGGACAAGAAACTACAACTACAGAAACCCGTTTAGAAGCAGGGATTACGGCACAGGTAGACATCTTCGGGGAACACATGCAGGATTTCTGGCAGTCAGGACCTGAAGAGAGCAAGCACATCAATTACTGGCTCGCATCTAACTGCTTTGGGGATTACTATACGCGAAAAGGGCTTGACTACAAACAAAGAGAGATGATTACAATTTGCTTTCTTTTGGCCCAGGGTGGATGTGAACCTCAGTTGACCAGCCATGCTGCCGCTAATATAAGGCTTGGAAATGATAAGAGTTTCCTTATCAAAGTTATTTCTCAATGCATGCCTTTCATCGGCTATCCGCGCAGCCTGAATGCTCTCCGGTGCGTGAATGAAGCTGCGGCGAAATCGGAATAAGCCTCTTATTAAATAACATTGAAAGTAGGAAGCAATGATGAATAATGAACAACTTCGCAATAGTACCATTTTTCCATTAGGGGAAAAGGTTAAAGCAAACTTTACAGGGGACGCCTACCTGCAAATGGTTTTTACAGACCCAACACCTCTGAATACCGCGATAGGTAACGTTACCTTTGCTCCAGGGGCCCGGAATAACTGGCACTCTCATCAAGTCGGACAAGTTCTGTTAGTCACCGGCGGCAAAGGCTGGTATCAAGAAGAAGGCAGACCTGCCCGGTTGCTCCAAACAGGTGATGTGGTCAATATTCCACCTAACGTGAAACATTGGCATGGCGCGACAAAAGACAGCTGGTTTGTACACCTGGCCATGACTCCAGGAGAAACAGAATGGTTAGAAGCGGTCGATGATGAATGGTTCGATAAACTCTAGGAGGTTTGCTTTATGGAATATATTAAATTCGGAAATACTGGAATGGACGTCTCTCGGATTTGTCTGGGTTGTATGAGCTTTGGTAATGTGCTCCCAGGAGGACATCAATGGGTGCTCGATGAGGAGCGCAGTCGCCCTATCATTAAAAGAGCTCTAGAACTGGGTATCAACTTTTTTGATACAGCGAATATCTATGCAGGCGGAACCAGTGAAGAGATTATTGGAAAAACTCTAAAGGATTATGCGAGCCGGGATGAAATTGTTCTCGCTACAAAGGTCTGGGGACGCATGCATCAAGGGCCCAATGGTGCAGGGCTTTCTCGAAAGGCCATTATGAGCGAAATCGATAAAAGCTTGAAAAGACTAGGGACCGATTATGTAGATCTCTACATCATCCACCGCTGGGATTACGACACGCCTATTGAAGAAACCATGGAAGCCTTGCATGATGTGGTAAAGTCTGGAAAATCCAGATATATCGGCGCTTCTGCGATGTATGCATGGCAATTTCAAAAAGCATTACATGTGGCTGAGAAAAATGGCTGGACGCGTTTTGTTTCCATGCAAAATCACCTTAATCTCATTTACCGCGAAGAGGAAAGAGAGATGATCCCGCTTTGTAATGACCAAAAAATTGCGTTGACTCCTTATAGTCCACTTGCATCGGGAAGACTGATTCGCGATTGGTCGGAAACCACACATAGATCAGAAACTGATCAAATTCAAAAATCAAAGTACGATTCGACTGCTGATGCAGATCGATTGATCATTAAGCGAGTTGCGTCAATTGCAGAGAAGCGCGGCGTACCCCGCAGTCATATTGCGCTTGCATGGCTGCTTCAGAAAGAAGCTGTAGCTGCTCCTATTGTTGGAGCAACGAGGATCGCTCAACTTGAAGATTCTGTAGGTGCTCTATTGGTGAAATTAACTCCTGAAGAAATCTCATTCCTGGAAGAACTGTATGTCCCACATCCCATAGTGGGAGCTCAGTAATGTTTAGGCAGTTAATGAGGAAAATTAAAAATAGGAATATATAAAGCAATATGTATAGAAAAGGTGGAGAATTGGTATGAAAGCAAATATTATGTACGCTGCTGGTGATGTTCGCGTTGAAGAAGTGCCTGTTCCGAAATTGCAAGAACCGACGGATGTGATTTTGAAAGTGGTTGCTGCCTGCATTTGCGGAAGTGACCTGCATCCTTATCACAACATGCATGCCCATGAGCATGGAGAGGGCGAAGCAATGGGGCATGAAGTGATCGGAAGGATTGAAGAAATGGGTTCAAAAGTTTCTGGATTCCAGAAAGGCGATTTGGTCGTCGTTCCGTTTGCTTACGGTGACAACACATGTCCATTTTGCCAAGAAGGATTGATGACTTCTTGTGTGCATGGGGGCTTTATGACCGGCTGCCAGGCGGAATTTGTTCGAGTGCCTCAAGCACAGGGAAGTATGTTCAAACTGCCTGACGAAATTGACGAAAACTCTCCTTTGTTGCCGTCCCTGTTGACATTGTCTGACGTATACGGCACTGGTTATCATGCGGCGGTGATGGGAGGCGTGAATGAGAATACGACTGTAACGGTTATTGGTGATGGAGCTGTTGGTCTTCTTGCCGTTCTGTCAGCGAAGAAGCTCGGTGCCAAGAAAATAATCCTTATGGGCCGTCATAAGAAGCGGACAGATCTTGGTATTGAATTCGGCGCAACAGACGTTATCACTGAGCGCGGAGAAGAAGGCATCGCGAAAGTTCGAGAGCTGACGAATGGTGAGGGAACACATGTCGTTCTTGAATGTGTCGGGCTGATGCCTGCTTACGAGATGAGTCTTGGAGCCGTTCGGGCTGGCGGAGTTATCAGCCGAGTTGGTGTTCCTCAGTATGATGAAGCTCCTATCGGCTTTGCAAGTCTTTTCGGGCGTAATATTACGCTTACGGGAGGTCCGGCGCCAACGCGTGCATACATGGAAGAATTGTTGCCGGATATTCTGGATGGCAAAGTTGAACCTGGTCGTGTTTTTGACGTAACGGTTGATTTTGAAGGTGTTCCAGAGGGTTATCGTGCTATGGATAACCGTGAAGCACTCAAAGTATTAATTCGACCTTAATGAATAATTCCATCTGCAGCTTAAATTTAAAAGCATAATTTAAGGTAACCATCCCTAAGCAAAAAGGCAGCGGCAACAGCTGCCTTTTAATGTCTTGATCTGCCGATTGGGGATTAGAGATTACGTGCAAGATAAAATAATTGTTGTTTCAACTGTTATCAAGGGAGAACTTAATGGCTGAAAATAATATAGAATCTTACCATTTCAATAAGCAAGGATCTAAAACACGCTCAAAACAGACTGCTGTCCTATTCATTATCTTGATCAGTTATTTGATTATTGTTCTGGACATCTCGATCGTTATCACAGCGCTTCCGGAAATGCAGATCGACCTCGGTTTCTCAGCGACGGGGCTGTCTTGGATACAAAACGCCTACACGTTAACCTTCGGAGGATTGTTATTGCTCGGCGCTAGAATTGGGGACATCCTTGGTCGACGTCGTATGTTCATCATCGGCATCGGACTATTTGGAATAGCTTCACTAACCGTTGGTTTATCGCAGTCCGTGACCTGGATAATCGCCGGCCGAGTATTACAGGGAATCGGAGCTGCAATCTTAGCGCCATCAACACTTGCTCTTTTAACAGCAAACTTCGCTGAAGGTCAAGAGCGCACACGTGCAGTGGCCTACTACGGCGCTATTGCTGGCATAGGTGCCAGTCTCGGATTTGTGCTTGGCGGAATCCTTACCGATTGGATTTCCTGGCGTGTTGGTTTCTTTATCAATATTCCTATCGGAGCTGCGATGATGATTGCTGCACCTAGATATCTCACCGAGACTGATCATATTCCAGGTAAATTTGATTTAGTCGGAGCAATAAGTTCAACGCTCGGCATGACAGCACTCGTTTATGGCATTGTAAGATCAGCTACTGCTGGTTGGGACGATGCTCTCACCGTAGAGGCATTGGTGGCTGGTATTTTACTACTTGCGCTTTTCATCATTAATGAATGGCGTGCAACTCAGCCCATCATGCCGCTTCGCTTATTCAAAAGCAGACAACGAACAGGAGCTTACCTGGCACGTATTTTGTTTCTCGGGGCAATGATGGGGTTTTGGTTCTTCATTACTCAGTTCCTCCAGAGCGTCAGGGAGTACAGTCCGCTTGAGGCTGGTCTTGCCTTCTTACCGATGACAGCCACGAATTTCATTATTGCAGTCAATGTTCCGAAATTTACCCGGCGGTATGGTAATGCTCGTTTGCTTGCCGGTGGTTTGATTATAACGTTAATCGGAATGGCTTGGCTTAGCCGTCTGTCAGCAGATATCTCTTACTTCGCGGGTGTCGCATTGCCAATGATCCTGATTGGTATTGGTCAGGGAGCATCTCTTGGACCGCTTACCGCTTCTGGCATTGCAGGTGTAGATCCAGAGGATGCAGGTGCTGCATCAGGTTTGGTGAATGTGGCCCATCAACTCGGAGGTTCCTTGGGATTAGGTATACTTGTCACGATATACGCAGCAGCCAGCTCAATAAATTTAAGCGAACGAGATCTTCTGACTCATCGCATTTCCACTGCTCTTACCGCAAGTACGGTTATGCTGGCGTTAGCCTTCATAATTGTCGTGCTTATGATTGTCTGGACTGGAAAGCGCTCTAAAGTTTAACAAAGAAAAGTGACCATGCAGGTTAAGAATGATATGCTCCCCTTACGGTAGACAGGTTAAAAAATAAAACCTGTTACTGTAAGGGGAGCTTTTTCATGGTCGGGGGAAAATATAATGCGCTAGAGAAACTCAATATCATTGAAGAAGTTTCTAGTGGAGAGA
Organism: Paenibacillus sp. PL91; assembly: GCF_012935325.2. Classification (GTDB taxonomy): domain Bacteria; phylum Bacillota; class Bacilli; order Paenibacillales; family Paenibacillaceae; genus Pristimantibacillus. Next base: position 1,072,841 of record NZ_JABBYG020000001.1, on the reverse strand, counting down.
TTGGTTTTCTAGCTGCTGCTAAGAAATATAAGATTAACAATACTACATTGATGAAATGGCAACGTCGCTATAAGCTGTACGGTTATGAAGGGCTGGAGCACCGTACACATAACCGAAGTTATAGTGCTGAACTCAAGCTTCAAGCAGTGAAAGAATACCTTGAGGGGAAATTGTCTAAGTACCAGATCATCGATAAATACAAGATCTCCAGCACAACACAGCTTTCCGAATGGATAAAGAAGTATAATGGTCATAGCAGCTTAAAAGCCTACAAAGGGGAAGCAAAAGCTATGACAAAGGGTCGCTCTACAACATGGCAGGAACGGATAGAGATCGTCCAGTATTGCCTAACGAATCAGCATGACTACCAAATGACAGCGGGACAATTTCAGGTCTCCTACCAGCAAGTATATCAATGGGTGAAGAAGTTTGAAGATGGTGGTCAGGAAGCATTAAAAGATGGCCGTGGGAGAAAGAAAGCTCTAGAAGAGTTAACGGAGGCCGATCAACAGAAACTCAAGATGAAGCAAATGGAGCACGAAATTGAACGCCTTCGGGCCGAAAATGCATTCTTAAAAAAGTTAGAGGAACTCGAAAGAAGGCGACGCTAGGACATATTCGACAGGAAACGGTCTATCTCGCCATTCAAGCGCTTCAAAAGGATGAGTCATTAAGTATACAGCTTCTCTGTGAAATTGCAGGAATTGCACGCTCGAGCTATTACAAATGGCTAAATCGAAAACCCAGCGCTTGCGAGCTGGAGAATGAGCAGTTGACACAGGTAATGCTATCCATCTACGAGAAAGTGGAGCGTACCTTCGGATACCGCCAATTGACTCTGCATATGCGCAAGCAAACCGGAAAAAAGATCAACCATAAACGTGTATACCGGTTGATGAAGCTAAGGGGTATTCAGTCTGTCATTCGCAGGAAGAGAGCGAAATATGTGCGTTCCACTCCGCAGCAAGTGGCAGAGAATGTGTTAAACCGTAAGTTTGAGGCTACAGCACCAAATGAGAAGTGGGTCACGAATGTGACCGAATTCAAATATGGACATGGTCAAAAAGCGTATTTAAGCGCTATTCTAGATCTCCATGATAAATCCATCGTATCCTATGTTCTGGGACATTCCAATAACAATCCGTTAGTATTTCAGACGTTGAAGCAAGCCTTGCAAGCAGCTCCAGGAAGCAAACCAATGCTTCACAGTGATCGTGGATTTCAATACACATCGTTGGACTTCAAAAAGCTCTTGGACAAAAATGAGCTGTTTCAAAGCATGTCTCGAGTTGGTCGATGCATCGATAACGGCCCAATGGAATCCTTCTGGGGGACTCTAAAATGTGAGAAGTACTATTTACACAAGTACGAAACCTTTCAGGATCTCAAGAAGGACGTCGAGAACTACATCCATTTTTACAATAACGAACGATTACAAGCAAAATTAAACGGCCTTAGTCCAATGGAATTTAGGAACAAGGCCGCTTAACTGATTTTTATTATTTGTACTGTCTACTTGACGGGGTGCAGTTCAGAACCTGTATGGTCTTTTTAGTAGTTTAAACACCTAAAAAAAAGTAATACAATCCTGAATAAATAGCTGTATGAGAAAAGCTGTATGAGAAAAGCTGTATTAAGTTGAATTAAAAATATGGCGTTTTATACAAAGATATGTCGAGGTTATAGCATACTATGCTGTACCAACAGCTCAACAATTGTCAAGCTCAGTCAGTGATCTGTATGAAAAATGGGTTTCCTATATACCCGGCTTGCCAAGGTTTACCACACCGTGACTCCCGCTTGCTATAGGCACGTGTACTGCAAACCGGCATATAGTATAGAGGCATCAAGTCAGGCGCTTACAAGGCGAAGCGCAATTTTTCGCGAAAATGAGGTGGGATGATGTCTAACGGCGGTGTAGCATATTTCTCGGCAGAATTTGGACTTGACGAAACTTTACCGATTTACTCGGGCGGCCTTGGCATATTGGCAGGTGACCATATCAAGGCGGCCTCAGACATGAATGTTCAGCTTACGGGCGTTGGCATATTTTACGGCAACGGTTACTTCCAGCAGCACATCGATGAGGGCGGCTCGCAGCAGCATTTGTATCACAAAATCGACCCAGAGGCGAGCTCCTATCCAGTTCGTCTCGTGCGGGATGCCGAAGGGCGGCCTCTCGTCGTCGACGTGATGGTGGGCGGCAGGCAGGTGTATGTGAAAGCGTGGTCCGTTCAGATGGGCTCGGTCACTCTGTACCTCCTCAATACTGACGTTGAATCGAATAGCGACGCGGACCGCCGCTTGACCGACACACTCTATCCGAGCGAACAAGACGTTCGCATAAGCCAGGAGATGATCCTCGGGATCGGCGGAGCGAGACTGCTTGCAACGCTGGGCATCCGGCCGGACGTCTGGCATATGAACGAAGGGCACCCAGCGTTCCTGACGCTCGAGCGCATCCGCATGCTGTCCGCCGAAGGAGTGCTGTTCGAGACGGCACTCGAAGCGGTCAAGGCGAGCACTGTATTCACGACGCACACACCGGTTCCGGCCGGGCATGATGTCTTCTCCATCGACATGATGGACCGTTATTTCGGCAACTATTACTGGCAGTTCGGGACGGACAGGGAGCGGGTGCTGTCGCTCGGCCGAGTGGGCGACGCGTTCAATATGACACGGCTTGCCGTCAGCACGTCGTCGAAGGTGAACGGGGTGAGCAAGCTGCACGGCGAGGTGACCCAGGACATGTTCCACCGGTGGATGCCGCATATTCCGAGACAGGACATTCCAGTCGATTCGGTCACAAACGGCATCCATATCGGGACGTGGCTGGCCACCGGCATGAAGGAACTGTTCGACCGGCACCTCCCGTCCGACTGGGCCGTCCGCACTGCGGAACCGGACGTATGGGCTGCTGTTAGAGATATCCCACTCATAGAGCTGTGGGAGGAGCATCAGCGGGCGAAATCTGAAATGGTCCGAGAGTTGGGCCTGCCGCTTGCCTCGTCAGATGGAGGACCGTTGATCGTCGGTTTCGCCAGGCGGTTTGCGACGTATAAGCGGGCACTTCTCATCTTCCGCGATCTAGAGAGGCTCGCTCACATTCTGGGCGATCCGGAGCGCCCCGTGTGCCTAGTTTTCGCTGGAAAGGCGCATCCCGCGGACGGACCGGGACAGGAACTAATCCGCAGAATAGTGGAGCTATCCAGAGAGGAAAGGTTCAAGGGCCGGGTTTACATCGTAGAGAACTATGCGATGGATAAGGCGAAGAAGCTGGTCCAAGGCGTCGACGTTTGGCTTAACACGCCCGTGAAGCCGTTGGAAGCCAGCGGTACAAGTGGGCAAAAGGCGGCCATGAACGGCGTACTCAACTGCAGCGTACTGGACGGCTGGTGGGTAGAAGGCTACAACGGGCGGAACGGCTGGGCCATCGAAGGCGCGACAGACGGCGACCTCGAGCACCAGGCGCAGCAGGACAGCGAAGCGCTTTACCGGCTGCTGGAGGATGAGATTATTCCGCTGTTCTACAAGCGATGTGATCGCGCGGTCCCGACGGAATGGGTCAACCTGATGAAAGAGTCGATCTGCTCAATCGCGCCCGTCTTCAACACCCACAGAATGGTAAGCGATTACTTGCACAAGATGTATGTCCCCACAACCGTAAGGGGGAAGCGGTTCGCAGCTGACAACTTCGAGGTCGCATCAAGGGTTGCCACCTACAAGCAATTCATCCGTGACAACTGGTCCGGCGTCCGCGTCAGGAAAGCGGACATTCTGGCCGACCACAGCAGCAGAATCGGGCTGAACAAGACGGCCTTCCGTGCCGAAATTCAACTCGGTGCCATCTGGCACAAGGACGTCCGAGTGGAGGCGGTCGGCTCCGACGGCCGTCATGGCATCTGGAAGGTGAAGCTGGAGCTGGTACATCAGCAGGCCAAGGGATTGTACGTCTACGAGGGCGCTTCACCCGACGTCTCAATCAACATCTGGAAGGCTAACGTGAACGTGCGGGTCACGCCGATCAGCCCAGATTTCACGACCGATTTCGAGATGGAGCTGGCTGCTTGGGGATAACGGTAGAACGGCATATAAGACGGCGGAGCCTTGAAGGACACCGTCGTTTTACGTTAAAGCTCCTGAACGTAATTTTGGTTCAGGAACTTGCGAACTTAAGGGTTAGAGAAAATAGCACCTTTTTATCAATTTCATTATACTGCGAACATGTATTCTATTTAGTAAAATTATTTGGAATTTGCAACACGACATTATGAAGTCATCTATTAAATAACTGTATAAACTCATGGTCTGTTATTTGCCGTATTGGCACATAGCGGTACTTTTCTTTCTCAATCTGTGGTCGTGACAGCCTTGATGTTTTGCAACATTTATTAATTGGTCAACCGTATCATCTGTTTGATCGTGAGCCGCATTACTCGGGTTCATCATAATGGCAGTAAGGATCTTTCCACCTAGACCCCAACGTTTTTCTAAAAAATAACGACGTTTGTCATTTGTATTGAATATAGCCTTTCCTGAAATATCAGTATATGTCCCTACTTTAAAGGACAATTGATTGTTTTTAGACGCCTGCTGTTCAAACCACATATTCAAAACCCCTTTTATTACTCTTAAACATATTATTTATGATATAAGTGAATATACACACTACACACTACACACTAGTATACAAAAAAAGACTAGGACATGTTAAAAACTTCAATTTTAAGCAAGGATTTGTTTATTAATACTTCCAGTTAAGCTCAACGAGGCTGCCGTTCCATGCCGGCAGCCTCGTGATAGTTAAGCTATAGTTCTCGTTTAGTTTAATTTTTAAATGAACTGTGCTCTTTCGATAGGGGAGAAAATAAATACATAAATGACTTACTAATCTCTTCTTTGAAGTTTTCCTGGGTTTCTATAGAACATGATCTAATGAGAATTATAGCTAAGTTTGGTCCTGTATGAATCAGGAGAAGGAAACAACGTGACAGAACCAGCTAACCCTTGAGTTTGCTGGTTTCTTGTATTTCAAAACAAATTTGTCAACCAACGGCGACTTGGAACGAGTTTCTGCTTGCACAAATATTTATTACGAAAGATACGATGAAAACGGTCACAACAGGCTTGATGTCATTCCGGGGCGAGCATTCAACGGAACGCTTAACGCCGGTGTATTGATATCCATTATTCCTATTTTGCTGGTTTACCTGCTGTTTCAGAAATATTTTGTTTCCGGTCTGGCTGGATCGGTGAAGGGATAATCGCAACGGTAAGTGTTAATTTGTGCCAATTAATCTTCCTCTAATGATTGTCCGCTATAATCAGTTTATCTTTTGCCAACTGAGAATAGAGGTGACATCATGGAAAATATGCAAGTGGAAATGGAACGGCAAGCGCCTCGGCCGGAGGTTCGTCAGAAAAAAGAGCGGATCGAAGAAGTGACGCTGCTTCGCGCGTTTGCCTTTTTGGCGGTAGCGCTTCAGCACTGCATTGCGGAGTATATTTATCGGCCCGACATCCTGCCGGCTGACTCGATCATGCTGGCGATGCTGTTTCATTTCACCCGGTTCGGGACACCGACGTTCGTATTTCTGTCTGGTCTGATTTTATTTTACAATTACAGCGGGAAGCTGCATTACCGTTCGTTTATCCGAAAAAGGTTCGGCGATATTTTTATTCCTTTTCTAAGCTGGACGATCATTTACTGGATAGCGGTGGAAGGGGTATTCGGCGGAAAGCTCATGCAGCCATCGGCTTGGACGAGTATCTTTCAGCAGCTGATCAAGCCGACATACGGCTACCATCTGTGGTTTATCCTTATGATTTTTCAGTTTTATTTGTTATTCCCGTTATTTTCCCGGATGGTCGGAACATTCCGGTCACGGCTGCGGCCCAATTCGGAAGATGATTTATTTCCCAAGGTTGCGGGGATATCCCTGGCGCTTGGTCTGCTGCATGGAGCGCTGATGTGGCTGTCCTACTACAAAATGCCTGACTGGGCCGCTTCCGCAGGCGGTTTTTGGGCGGAGCTGATCGCGAACCGTTCTTATTATTTTGTCATGTACTTATTTTACTTCCTGATGGGGAGCGTATGCGCCTTCGGCTTGAATCGGTTTCGGAAGTTCGTAGGAGATGCTATGGGCTGGACGATGATTGCGTTCATCGGGGCATATATTTGGCTCGGCTATGATGTTTTGCGCTTCTCATCGGAGCGGATCAATTTGAATCTTTCCACCTATTTGAAGCCTTCTACTTTTGCGATTATCGTCTCCCAGCTGCTGTTGCTGTACGGAGCCGCGCTGCTGCTGCAGAAAAGGAAAGGCGCGCTTTACCGCATCCTGCTGTTTATCGGACGGCATTCGTTCGGCGGTTTTCTGGCTCACGCGTTTGTGCTCATGCTGGTGAGCGGGGTAACACGGCCCCTGCATCTCACCGGGTATCATCTGCCGGCGGCGTTGATTACATTTATATTGGTTGCAGCAGGAGCGCTCGGATTAGCCAGTTTACTGGAAAAGCTGCCGTTCGGACGATGGCTGGTCGGCCAAACGGGCCGCCGAAAGCCGATGGCGCCTGAGGCAAGCCGTTCCGTTATGCAAAACAAAAGCCAACTGAATTTGGAGAAGTAGTCAAATGTGTTGTTATAGGTTGTGTAAGGTGGGGGATAGCAATGAAAAAGAAGGCTGCCGGGGAAATTACGTTGGCAGCTTTCTTATGGTATTAATTGAACTATCGTTTCCAGTTAGTTCAAACACCCACATGCTAAATATTAATACAGTTTAATGTTCCAAACTTCTTAACAATCAAAATCATTCTCATCTATAGCATATTTTGATGTTATTGGTCTGAAAAGAAGCATGACCGACGAATATCTTTCAGTGAGGCATACGGTAGTAAAGCAAACCAGTCATTCTTTCTTTCCAGCATGAAGGAAAGTCATTATATTTTTTACGGATGGAGGACAAGGTTTTGATTAGTCAAATCAAGGACTTATATCAAGAAGAGATCCGTTATCTTGATTTATACTATTCCTCAAACAGGGTGACGAATTACCTTGAAGATTTAGATTGGATCGAGAAGGAAATCGGAAAACTGTCTCGTTCGCAAAGCATAAAGGATAAACAAGTCATGGCTACCTTTGAAAAATTAAAAGAGAGAACGGTAAAAAGAATCCATAAATGTAGGTTTAAAGATGTTTCGAGTGAAAAAGAGTTTCTTAAATACTGTATAAACGAACTACATCCGCTTCAGTTCGATGCAGTAGTCTGAAAAATCGCCGGTCAAACTGAGCTGGACAGGACCGGGGAAGCCGATGATATCGGCGGCATCATCGCGGCGCTCTGCACGCCTGAGATGGGATGGGTCAATGCTCAGCGAATCGAGGCATCGGGCGGCATGTTTCTGTAAGTATTGTTAATCCGAGAAAGCGATGGCATTAAAACTTTCCATCCCAATTCGTGTTGCTTGTATCGAACACAGGCGGATCTACTTCTATCCATGAAGAGAGTGACTCAACTTAATAGAGGCAAACGAACTGCAGGCGTTGACAATATGGTGGTGCTTTCTGGGGTTTGCTACACCGACATCAATTATGGCGGGCTCCAGCGTGCCGCTGAACTTGGCGTGTTATTTAAAGGCGGCGAGTATCTGGAATCCACGCACAAGATTAATGTGATCATTTTCGGCAAAACCGGTACTATAACAAAGGGGAAACCTGAACTTACGGATGTTACTACCGAAAATTTGGATGAACATGAGTTCCTTCGCTTAGTTGGTGCAGCTGAGAAGGGCTCCTGAGTTGCCACAGAAATTGTCAACCCATGATGGTGAAACATCTGCTTCAGCGAGGAATATCAGAAGATTATTTAAAGGATTACCGCTAAATGATATCGGTCTTTGCGATGTTTGTAAGAAATTCATGCATTGATTGATTATGCTATCGAAGAACGTTAGTTACATCCAGCAATTAAGACGAGGCTACCAGCAAGATCAGTGGCCTCATTGAGCTATTGGGCAGTTTAGTTCCAATATGTGTTAATATAGTTTCTATAAGACCAATAAATTATTACGGGATATCCCAGGTGGTTTGAATGAGTTTAACCCACGAATTTTTTTTTATTATTAGCAACGATTTTGATTTTAATGACAGATATGAATGGTACAGAACAAATTATATTAATAGGCAGAATAGTTCAATAATAGCAATGGGAAAATAATAATAGGAGTATGGTTGTCAAAATTTGATGATTTGACATATTGCAAATATACAATATATAATAATTTTCATGAACAACCCAATCGATATTTTTAAAGCACTGTCTAATGATGCTCGTCTCCAAATCTTGGAATGGTTGAAGAATCCAGAAGGTCATTTTTCACCCCAGGAAGGGATTGATCTTGTTGAAGTAGGGGTATGTGTGAGTCAAATAACCAGTAAGTTAAATATGAATCAATCTACTGCATCTCAATATCTCTCCATATTACAACGAGCAGGGTTAGTTAATGCTACTCGTATTGGTAAATGGACGTATTACAAGAGAAACGAAGATGCAATTAACCGGATTGGTACTTTTCTCCAAAAAGATGAATAATACTGAAAGGTCAAATTGAATTCAGTATTATTCATTGTTTTTTTGCAAAAACATATTGATATATTGCAATTTATTAATTTTTTTGTTTTTATATATTGACATATTGCAATATATTAAATTATTGTGTTTTCTCATATTACAAATTTTAATTCATCGAGAGGAGGTGACAGTTCATGTTTGAATCACACGACCAGTATCACCAAACATGGGATCGTTTAATGGTACGTCACGAGTAAACAAAGATGCGAAATTTAATTCTTCGGCTCGTTAAGCAAGTTTCATTTGATGTTCTAAATTCATCTCAGGTCTGTTGCTTTTTTATAAGCCTCTAACGGGAAAATAAGGCCCAATGTCAACTTATTTTTCTTGAACATTCGTGAGTAGCCTTTCAAATATATGATCCATTTGTTTTTCTTGGGTCATTCAATCAACTCGCGTGAGTATGCCAGAAGGGGATTTATTTCCTAAACCAAAACACTCATCAATTCCATTGCTTATTACTGGACATTCCTCACAATCAATTGATTGGATTGCACAACACGGTGATGGGTGGATTTACTACCCAAGAAATGTTGGTCAGCAGTTTGAACGAATACGTGAGTGGCGATCCCTGACAGAGGATTTTAAGCCCTTTGTACAGTCGCTATACATTGATTTAACAAATGATCCCAATCAACAGCCAATTCCAATTCATCTTGTGTTTTCGGATAGGGCGAAACCCTCTTAGAGAACTAGTGAATCAATTTAAAATAGCTGGGGTAAATCATATAATTTTTGTTCTGAAAAACAGTCAAAGGGCAGCAACGGAAATAATTGAAGAACATGGCGAAGAAATTGTACCCCATTTCCCAACAATATAAGAAATAGAGAGGATTTGATTTAGATGAAAGCCTGGCAAAAACAAGGTGTGGGGTTAAAAAATTTAAAATTAGTTGATGTTGAAATACCACAGCCAGGTCCTAAACAATTGTTGGTTCGTGTAAAAGCAGTTTCCCTTAACTTCCGTGATAAATCAATCATGGATGGCGATTATTTGCCGGAGTTAATGAGTAAACTTTTCATTCCTGTTTCGGATGCAGCCGGAGTTGTAGTAAGTGTAGGTTCAGAAGTTACTCAATTTAAGGTTGGAGATCGTGTAGTTTCTCACCTCTATACCAAATGGGTTGAAGGTGCTCCAAGTCAAGAGTATGCTCCTACTGCAGTGGGAGGACCTAATAATGGTGGCCTTGCAGAATACATGCTCTTAGATGAAGCAGCAAGTGTAATGACACCTTCTAATATGACTGACGAAGAAGCATCTACATTGCCTATTGCTGCCCTAACCGTTTGGTTCTCACTAGTGGAGTATGGCAAAATTAAAGCTGGTGATACTGTAGTCGTTCAAGGTACCGGAGGCGTTTCTGTCTATGCCATTCAAATTGCATCTGCACTTGGCGCGCGTGTTATCGCGACGACTAGCAGCGATGAAAAAGGAGAACGCGTAAGAGCTTTAGGGGCAAAGGAAATTATCAACTATGTAAGAACGCCAGATTGGGACAAAGAAGTATTGAGACTTACCAATGGTAAGGGAGCAGAGCATATCTTAGAAGTTGTCGGCGGAGACAGCATTAATCATTCGATTGAAGCTCTCGCTTTACAAGGACATATTTATATAATTGGTTTCCTGAAAAGTATGATGGCAGAAGTTAACTTATTTTCACTATTAGCAAAGCAAGCAAATATACAAGGTATCTATGTAGGTCATCGAAAAGCGTTTGATGATATGAATAGAGCATTTGAAGAGTTGAAAATCAAACCAGTTATCGATAAAGTTTACTCTTTTTCTGAAGCTATTGAAGCATACCAACATCTAGCCAGTGGGGCTTTTGGAAAAATCGTTATCCGCATTTCAGAATAAAAAACTTAAATCGTTAATCGCCAGTATGGTATATCCATACTGGCGATTGTTGTGAGTGCTATTACTTTGAGTGTAAAAAGGAGATGACAAAAGGGAAAGATTCAGCGAGGTGCAGAGAGCGGGCTCGAATATCTGACACTGCGTTAATACCGATTGCCGATAAGCTATTTATCAAGTGTTCGGCTTATTTCGCAATAAAACCAAAACTCGACCTTTGTCTGCTGGGCATTAAGCTCTAACGGGAAACGTTAGCTTAATCAACAGCAGAAGACTTAGACTTTATTTTTCATAATACCAGTACGCTGCTATGGATTGCTGTGAGCCCAAATGTAACAGGTATTGAGATTTCAAAAACAGCGATTGATTTGGCCAGCTAAGTAAAAACGTATTTTCATCACTATTCTAAAACATAGCCGTCAGCGTATCTTCAACCACGAGTTCTGAATCAATTGTTATTTCTTCAAGGGTTAAATAAATGACCCCTAAATCTGCAATGGAAGTTGATTGTGTATTATCTCCTTTCCCGCAACCCGTCAGAACCACCATCAGTAAAGTGAAAATAAGAATACAATGCTGTGATTTTCTCATTTCATGCCCCCTAATATAGTAGCTTTGTATGTCATCTATAGATGTTGTTATGAAATCAATTGTTACGGTAGCCAGTATAACCCGACCAGATAAAAATCACTTTGGAGACCAGCGTCCATTAAGATTGACAATTGTTTTACCAAGTGTTACCATAAGCATATTAGTTGTACTGACTAGTCAGTTTAATGAAGTGAGGAGAGACATTTCGCATTGAGCAAAACGAAAATCATGTCAGCAGCGATAGACGTTTTCTCGGAGAATGGATACCACCGGGCAAGTATGGACGATATCGCGCTTAGAGCAAAAGTCGCCAAAGGGACGCTGTATTATCATTTTCCAGGAAAAGCGCAGTTGTTTAAGACGATCGTGATGGATGGGCTTCAGGTTATTACCGATCGAATACGGAACGAGCTGCTAACTGGTCTTTCGTTGGAAGAGCAAATCAGGCGAATCATCCGGCACAATCTCGACTTGTTTCTGGAGTCCAGCGGATTCGCACATATCGTGTTCAACGAATTGTCCAACGGAATCGATCAGGAAGTACTGGAGGAATTGAATGAACTGAAGCGCGGCTATATTCGTTTTATAGCAGGCGTGCTGGAAGGAAGCCGGGAAGAGGGGGTAATGCGCAATGTCAATTGCAGCTTGGCCGCTGCGGGGATGGTCGGTTTGCTCAACGGTTCCTGCGATTACTTTCTAACCTATGGCAGTAGTATGAACCGCGACGATCTTGAACATTTTCTCTACAAGATTATTACGACCGGGTTGTTCTTGACACCCGGCGGCAAGTCGGATGGTATGTTGAACTGATTTCATTCTAAGCGGAAAGCGGCGATGCGGCGTATGAATTGGAAAACTGACAGCGAACTGATACCTTTGTCTTGGTTTAAAGAAATGCGAAACTCTTCCCCTGTCGCGTTCAATTCGGAGCATAATACTTGGAACGTATACAAGTACGAAGATGTAAAGAAGATATTTGCCGATCATGAGCATTATTCTTCGAAAGGGATGGAAAGCGCCATGGAGCCGATCAACTCGAGCATTCTAAGGCAGGATCCACCCAAACACCGACAGCTGCGTATGCTCGTTTCGCAAGCTTTCACGCCTCGGGCTATCGAAGCGCTGGCACCGAAGATTGAAACGATCGCGCAGCAATTGTGCGATCAAGCGGAAGAGAAGGGGGGGATGGATGCCCTTCTCGATTATGCGAGCCCTCTGCCGATCATCGTCATTGTCGAAATGCTGGGCGTTCCGACCGTGGATCGCGACCGGTTCAAGGAATGGTCGGATTCGCTAGTTGGGAATGATGGCGAACGCTATCTACAGTGCCAGAAGGAAATGAGCGACTATTTCTCCGACATCATGAATCGTAGACGGCTCGATCCGCAGGATGATCTCATCAGCAATCTCGTTCATGCGAAGGTGGAAGGCAAGCAATTAAGTGACTTGGAGATCATCGGATTCTGCATTCTCCTGCTGGTGGCGGGGAATGAAACGACGACCAATCTCATAACGTCAGCCTTACTGTGCCTGGATAGCGACAGAGACGCAAGGGAGAGGCTCATCGAAGAACCTTCCATGATCCCGCAAGCCATCGAAGAGGTGCTTCGCTATTGCTCTCCCGTTCAAACAATGATTCGAACGGTTAAGAAGACGACTGTTCTGCGCGGCCAAACGCTTTCGCCCGGACAAATGGTCAACGTCTGGATCGGGTCGGCCAACCATGACGGAGACCATTTTGATACACCGGAAAGATTCGATATCCGTCGCAACCCGAATCCGCATCTGGCATTGGGACACGGCATCCACTTCTGCTTGGGTGCTCAGCTTGCCCGCTTGGAGAGCAAGATCGCCATACAAACACTTCTTAGCAGGTTTCCTGACTATGCAAGAGATCGTTCGCAAACACTCGAGCGGATGGACAGCTGGATGATGTTTGGGGTCAAACATTTGCCGCTGGTTCTGGCGAAATAACCTTACTTTAACAGACGCTTTTTTGCATGTTCAATGCCGATCGGAATTCGTATAAGCTTACGTAACGATAGGTCCTAAAATCGGACATAACCGAGTGATTTGAGCGAGATGTCCCGGATGGTCAGGTGAAAGCCGCTTTGGTGCTTTCGGTACTTTAACAGCAGGTTGTGTTACTTTGAATAGGTAGCAACTTATCCTTCTGAAGAGGAAACAGCCTTAACGGGGGAGAGTCTCTGGTGCAGGTGATGATTTTAAAAACATGCCGTAGTTCTGGAAAGAAAATATCTACCCATCAATGAATTTGATTAACTGCGCTGTTAAGTCGTTTGGTTACCGTGTCACGGTTGACTATGAGCTCCGGAATTCCTATAGACTTCTGGGTTGAACCGGGAAACTATAGCTTAATGACGACACAACGGCAGCCGGCCAAAAAGATCGGCTGCCATCGTTGCGCTATTGGGCAGGCTTACGCAACCCAGCGACGCGTAGTTAATGCACAACATTGTTTTTTGTTGTTTTCGTCTATAATTACAAAAGGGGGCGATTACATGGCGGGAAATATTCTCTATTTTTTCTATAGTGGTTTATTGTTAGTTGCTTTGATTGTAATCATTGTGGTTTTCGGCATTAAAAAAGATTTAGGTCCGATGAAAAAAATTCTGCTTGTCACAACACCGCTGGTTGTTTTATGTGGATTTTACTTTTGGAATGTGGAATTCAACAATTATGTAAAAAGTTATTTTTTCTCCAACAAGGTTTATGAAAGCGACTATACGGCGGAACTGACGCATATATCAATCCCACTCCCCAACAGAACGGTTCTTAAGGGAAAAGAAGATGCCAGTTCCCCTTTTTACTTAACCTATGCTAATGAAAAAACATTCACGGATTTCTATGAAGAAGAATTAAAAAAAATGAAAAACAGAGAGGTTATTAAAACATTTCATACCGTGGAACAAGGATTCATGATTGAACTTAAGTCTGGCTCTACAATAGATATTTTTCTGAACGAAGGCAATCGGTCAATGTTGATTGACTACAATCCGAAAAAATAAACAGTACATGTTGCCTTTTCTGCGCTAACGGAAACGTTAGTTGAATAATGTAACCGCGGCAGCTGGGCATGGATCGGCTGCTTTTTCGTTACGCTACGGGCAGAATAACGCAATGGGACCGCAGTCGAAATAAGGACAGAATTGCTCGATTAACTACAACTATGGCCATCATGCGGGAGACCTTGCATTGCGTCATCTGTCCCAGTTATTATCCGAGTCAGCCGGCGTTTCCGATTTTGTCGCGCGGTTTGCCGGAGATGAATTCGTCGTACTGGCATGCGATCGCGCCCAGGCGAGCAGCCTCATTGTCAGCAGAAAATAAAGTATTAGATTTGATGTCTTTATTCCACGCGGCTTTTCGAATTGTCATACCATCAGACTCCATAGAATAAGTTTTAGACTGACCCTAGAAATTGAAACAGCGACAGCCAAGGACGAGAAAATAAAGTCCTAGACTGTCGCTGTTTTATTGAACTAAAGTTCTCCGTTAGTATAACAATAAATCATCTCTGCAGTTCCCGAAGGAGTTAATGCACAATGAGGACTGGGCAACTTGATAGCTGTGAAACCTTGTGGCTGACACTTCCAAGCATCATTTCTTTTATGCCACTTAGCCCACGGCTTCCAATAATAATGAGTTGCTGCTCGGAATCCCTTGCATAATTTAATATTTCATGGTCAGGATCTCCTTTAAGATGAAGTGTTCCGGTTTAATCCCGCAGATTCTAATTTGGATTTGGCTTGTTGCAACTGTTCCAAACTCGCTTTCTCCATTTCGTTCAATATTTCTTCCAAGAAATTCTCTGGTAAATATGTCATGCCATTCGATACATATTCCTGGCTGACATTAACCAAGGTAACTTGAGTTTGTTTGTTTCGGGCTATTTCAACGGTTGCATCGAGGAGCTTGTTCAGTTTTCAGCTTTATCAATTGCCACAATAATTTTTTCAAACATATTTATCGTCCTTTCCGTGGCAGCTCGTAACTATTTCGGCTACCTACAAAACGGTTTCTTGCTGCTCCTATACCGACTAAAAAGAGTAAGACCGAAGCGCCAAGCAGAATGAAAAGTGGCAGATTCCAACTATTTGTCGCATCATGCAGAAATCCTATAAGGGCAGGACCGATTGCGGCAAGAAGATATCCGATCGATTGCGCCATGCCAGACAGTTCCGCTGCTTGATGCGCATTTTCAGTACGTAAACCGAAAAACATCATGGACAAACTAAAGGCGCAGCCTCCACCAATTCCGAGTATAATAATCCACAACAGAATGATATTGGAGCTTCCGTATAGAAGTCCGAGCGTTCCCGTCAAAAGCAAAATGATTGTGATGACCACTAACAAACGTTGGCTAGACATGCGCCCAGCAATAACGGGGACAATAAAGGTAAATGGAAGCAGAGCTAACTGCATTATCGAGAGGTACCATCCTGATTGGTTTGAGTCAATTCCTTGCTGCTTTAAAATTTCAGGCAACCATGCGATCAACACATAGAAAACCATGGACTGTATACCCATAAACAAGGTTACTTGCCAGGCAAGAGGGGATCGCCAAACATTCACATCGTTGCTGGCCATCTGTTGACTCGTCGTGGTTGTTTGCTTCGTTTGATTTCTTAATTGGGGTAACCAACAGAGAATCGATACAAAGCTTAGAATACCCCATATTCCCAATGCTCCCTGCCATTTTAGACCTGCGTTCACGGCTAGCGGTACACTGATTCCCGATGCGATTGCTCCAAATAAACTCATTGAAATTGAGTAAACACCCGTCATGGAGCCAATTTTATTTGGGAAATCCCTTTTGATTAAACTTGGCAATAATACATTACATACGGCAATTGCGAATCCAAGAATTGCTGTCCCAATATACAGATTAGCTGCGCCAGATAAAGAACGTATTACAATGCCAACAGTCAGAAAGATTAGGGCAATCAAAATGATGCGTTCAACCCCATACCTTCGTCCTAATTTTGGTACTAGAGGCGATAATAAAGCAAAGGCAAGCAAAGGTACCGTTGTTATCAGGCCTGCTAATGTATTTGAAATACGAACGTCATCCCTTATGAAACTCACTAAAGGGCCGACTGAGGTTAAGGGAGCACGTAAATTAGCTGCAATAACCATAATGCCGAGAATTATCAGTCCTATAGAGGATGGTACGGCTTTTTTATTTTGTTTGTTCGACATTCTACGTTTCTCCTTCCTGAATTCATACGTATAATTTGTTTCCTGCTGATTGAAAAACTATGAAATAACATCCGCGCGAACAATAAAAGTATATTATAGTATATTATTTTTAACAAGAAGTATTTTATAACACACCTGAACTCATCTAAAAACAAAAATACAACTCTGAATTCCCGTCATGGAATTCGGAGTTGTATTTAATAAGTGGAATTTTCGACTTCTAGAAACCATACTTTAAAGATATATGGAGCACTGTTTCGCTATTCGTATGATTGGTATAAGAGTGAGGACAATCTGCACGAAAACTGATCGTATCATATTGATTCAATGTGTAAATCTCTCCATTGACTTGAATTTCAATGGAACCAGTCATTACTGTCGCAATCTCAGTTGTATTCACATGATGACCTTCAGGGTGATACGAGCTATTCGGCTGTAAGTAAGCCCGACACATTTCAATATCGTTGCTTGCGTTTTTAAAGACTGGTTCAATGATCCAATTTTTTTGATCATTAGAAAACCGCAGTCCTTCGCCTGCTCGATACAAGCTAACAGGGTCTTCTGATTTCAACAAAGCCAATAACGGTAAAGATATGCCTTTTGAAATTTTCCATATAATCGCCAAAGTTGGATTTGTATCGCCACGTTCGATATTCCCCAGAGTAAGTTTGCTTACACCCGTTAATTCCGCTAAGTCGTCTAAGCTCATGTTTTTTTCTTTTCTGTACTTTTTCAAGGCACTGCCGATTTGTAATACAAGTTGTTTTGATTCATCGATTTCATCCATTTGATATTCACCTCAGCAAAAAACAGTTATAGCTAGTATACGGTTTATCTAGACTCTTTTCCATACTATTAGTATTGGATGGTGGACTACACTCCTATGCAAAATTCAGACGTCTATGTAACTAATCTGCCAGTTAGCTTAATGAAGCATCGTCAGTCTAACACTTTATTTTTCAGTCTAATACTTTATTTTCTTTTGACACTCATCACGATCCTTGAGGATACGCTGTCCGCGAACCCGCTTCGGCTTGAAGACGGGAACGAGCTGTCGATTAGCGTAAGTATCGGAGCCAGCCATTATCCGGAAGACGGAGCAAATGCCGATGAGCTCTATAAGAGACCGGATGAACGCATGTATCGGATGAAGAAAGATGCTATACCGAATACGTAAAAAAGAGGTCGACCATCTCGTTGGTCGGCCTCTAATTATTCTATTGCGCGGTCAGGATCAGTGGACCTTCAGCCGTGATGGCGATCGTATGCTCGTATTGGGCGGCGAGCTTGCGGTCCAGCGTCCGCGCGGTCCAGCCGTCCGCATCGATTGTCATGTAGTAGGTGCCTTCGGTGATCATGGGCTCGATCGTGAACACCATGCCTTCCTTGATGCGGAGGCCTTTGCCGGGCTTGCCGACATGCATATAGTTCGGCGCCTCGTGCAGGTCCTGGCCGATGCCATGCGCGAGAAGGTCGCGCACGACGCCGAAGCCGTTCGATTCGGCATGCCGCTGGATCGCGCTCGTCACGTCGCCGAGCCGATTGCCGGGCTGCGCCTGCGCGATGCCGAGGTCAAGGCATTCCTTCGTGACGCGCATCAGCTTCTCGGCCGTCGGCGAGATCTTCCCGACCGCATAGCTCCAGGCCGAATCGCCAAGCCATCCGTCGAGCTCCGCGACCGTGTCGATCGTCACGATATCGCCTTCCTCAAGTGGCTTATCGCTAGGGAAGCCATGCGCGATCACGTCGTTGACGGAGGCGCAGGTTGCATATTGATAGCCCTTGTAGCCCTTCGTGTAGGGCTTGGCGCCGTGCTTCAAGATAATATCCTCGAAGATGCGCTCAATCTCGTTCGTCGTGATGCCCGGTTGGATGAGCGGGGCGATCGTGCGATGGCATTCGGCCACCACTTGGCATGCCTTGCGGATGGCCTCGATTTCAAGCTTGCTTTTTAAGATGACCATGTTCGTATCAGGACTCCTTCGTAATGGCTTGCATCGCGAGCTGGGCGATTCGATCGACGTCCAGCTCGGAAGTGCCCGCATAGTAGTGCAGCCCGCAGCAGCCGACCAGTACGGCAAGCATATGGTCGACGCTGTCGTCTTCGCGATGAGCGATCGACTGGAGCGGAACGTACAGCCGTTCCATGAATCGTCTCTTGGCGGCGTACCGATCCTTCTCAGGCAAGCCTGTATAATGCTCCGCCGCCATCTTGTAGACGAGATATGCGCGGGCGTCCGACTGGCACAGCCGGAGCAGCGCCTTGCAATACGTAAACAGCTGCCTGTCATCCGGTCTGCCTCCGCGGATGTTCGCCCATTCTGCCAGGGCTTGCTCGCATCGCTCGAAGCCGCTGCCCAGCACATCTTCTATCAATAAATGCCGGTTGGGGTAATAATGGTACACCGTGCCGTAACCGAGCTCGGCCTCGCGGGCGACGTCGCGAATATCAAAGCCGCCGCCAGTGCGGAAGTAGGCGCGCGCGGCGGCGTCCAGGATCTGTTCTCTGCGCTGCATGCGGATGAGTTCATTTTGTTCTTTGGTACGGGGACACATGGGCGCGTGAACCTCCTTGTATAGACCTGCAAATTTGTCGATGTAAAGATTGTAACGCATGGGGCGGAGATATGCAAATTATCTGTTGGTGAAAGAAAATAAAGTTTTTAATTGAAAACAAAGTTCTTTAGTGAACTGAACAGAGACTCCAGGCAGGTAGTTGCGGAGGCAGTGGTGTTCTGGGAGTTGCGATCCGTGGTGATTTAGAATCACCGCGGGTTTTTTTATCGAAAGAAAAAGGAGATACGTGGTAGAGGAGGGGCGCGCGGCGGTAGCAGCATTAAGCTAATGGGCAGTTATGTTCAATAACAATAGAGGGAATAAATCGGTTCAGGACGAATATGTTGCTAGTTTTACCAACAATTTTTAAAAGAGCAAACTTTATAAGAAATATAAACTAGATGTGTAAGGCGTGTTAAGCTAACGGGCAGGATAGTTGAAAACAAAAGAAGGAAACTGAATGTCGGTCAAGAAAGTATACTTAATCATCTTCATTCATTAATATTGGAGGATAAACATGTATTCTTATCGATCTCTTCAACCAAGTGATCTTGAAACTTTGTGCTCTTTTCCGCAAAACGAAGAGGAGTTATATTTTATGTTCCCAAATGCGGTGTACCCTCTAACACCAAAACAAATCACAAAGGCCGTTAAAAATAGATTAGAACCAACAATTATTTTACATAACGATGAAGCAGTATCTTACGCAAATTTCTATGACCATGATGACGGGTCTTGCTGGCTAGGCAATGTTATTGTATCCCCTGGTTATCGAGGAAAAGGGGCTTCTCAATTTCTGATTGAAACGATGGAATCAATTGCAATACAAAAGTTGAACGTAAAGAGGCTCAAACTTGTATGTCATAATACGAATACAAGAGGAATTTTGTTCTATAAAAAGCATGGATTTAAACCATTCGATATCTCTTTAAGATTGAAACCGTCAGGTGGATACATTGCTGGAATTCACATGGAGAAGATTCTATTACATTATCCTATTTGAGAATGCTCGCATCAGACGATTCTGCTAGCATCCTGACTGAAATTGGTTGGTTAAACTAACGGATAACTTTAGATCAATCCTTCATCGGCTCGTCACGCCATAGATTGTCGTTTCCGCCATAACAGATAGTTAGCGTGAAAAACAAACATTTAAGTTAGAGAAACTGGAGGAAACAGCTTGAATGATCCTAATGAGTTTTTTATTACTAGGGGGGCTATAGATAGTCTTAACGACAAATTAGGGCTTCCGGAATTAGATCAGTTTTCGCAAGATTGGGAACATGAAGTTGCCAATTCATCTAGAGTTATTGAGTTTATTTCATTTTATGAAACGGCTTATCTGAACCAAGATGAAAAGTTCGCTCTGCTGAGCTTGATCATTTCTTCTTATGATGACTATTTAAGCGAAGGTCATTACCAAGAGAGTATCTGGGAGAACATAAAGAAACATTTAGTTCGCGATATGGATTTACATAGAAAAACGATTATATATTGGTCAAAAGTTGAAGAAGAACTTGATGATTGTTTTTACATTACACCGTATATAAGACAAATTGATTTGATTTGAAGTTTTTGTACCACGATTTATTGTTGCGTAAACGAGAGACGTTAGTTGAGCAGGACACATCGATGATCAGGCGCTGCAGAAGCCTGCTTAATTTTATTAAACTTGTGGGCAGGATAAACAATGAATTCTAGGGAAAAATACCTCCATACTATTGGGGGTTCTTGTCGTGAAAAAATATTGATTTTAATATTGCTTGTCTGGTGTTCAATGAGTGGTATAAATAATAATCTCGTTGGAGCAAATGAAAAACTGACATCAAAAGTACTAATGACAAACCTAAAGAGTCGAAAGAATTAAGGTTTCAAGACATGCTAATGCTATTTCTTTTGCCATACACAGAAAAGAAAATAGATGAGACATATTCAAATAAATTGAATTACTCACCAGAGGTTTATCCTTACTTTGTGGATGTTACAAATGTGCAACGGGTAAATGGATTTAGAGGATTTCATTTTTTAATAACCCTTGAAGTGGTTCCAACAGTTGGACCACATATTCCCGTTGGTAAGGACAGTCTTACAATCGATATATCTCCTATGAACCCTAATAATGTAAAGTTAATAACCTGGAAGCACTTAAAAGATCCGCAGAAGGCTGATTTTCCACCAAATTGGATGGACGTTCTGAAAGAATAATCGTTTATCATTCAACTAACGGGGAACGATAGTTGAAAAGCACACATCAATGAGCAGGCGCTACAGATGCCTGCACTTTTTATTAAACTAACGGGCAGGTATGCTTAAATTACTCGAATAAATAATAAGGATTGCTAAGAGTGCGGGAGGGGTTACGAATAGAAAACAAATCTCCTCAAATCATCCATGCAGAGCAGTCGATTACGGGAAGATACTTGAAGTAATGCATCAAATCCACTTTCGTAATATATGGGATTCGTAAAACGGAGCACGATTGTGAGATAGCCCAACATTATAAAACAGATCACTTAATGGGGGTATCTATTGCCCATCAAGTGATCTGCTTTTGCACGTATGTCGGCTGCATCTGATTTCAGGATTGGAAAACTTTATTGCATCTGCTTTGCAAGCGGTAACAGCATCGCTGGTATTACCCCGTAATGATAGATAGGAATGCCTACGATGCAGAGAGTATCATCAAAATCCTCCGTAATAAGCCGCTATGCTTTACCTTACATCGAGTCAAGGGCAGTATCCATACAACATCTTTCATTTCCTTGGTTATGATTGTTTAGCGTGCATTAGCTTATCTTTGAAGAAGCAATCCGCCGTCTACGACCAGGCTTGCCCCCGTCATGTATGACGACAACGGTGAGGCCAGAAACAATACGGTTCCCACCATATCCTCGGGTTCTGCCATATAACCGACAGGGATGGGGGTTCCTGTGGAGCCTTTAATTCCGTCGGCCGCGGCAGGTTTGGCGTCTCTCACTAATGGCGTATTCACGGCGCCTGGCGCCAAACAGTTGACTCTGATCTGCAAGGGCGCGACTTCGACGGCCAACGATTGGACAAGCGATTCGATCGCCACTTTCGTACTGGAATATACCGCCTGAGAAGGCAAGGGACGATGCGCGTTAATGGAGCTGATGACAATAATCGAACCTTGTGCCCCGTGCTCCTTCATACGGCTAACGGCGTGCTGCAAGCTATAGAAAGTGCCAGACAGATTCGTCTCAATTAATGCGCGGTATTCGGCGATGGAGGTGTCCGTCACGTGCTTCGTATAGGTAATACCTGCACAATGGACAAATACATCGAGCCCCTTTGCGAGCGCGAAGTTCGAGAACAAGGATAGGACTTCTTGCTGGTCGCTCACATTGCAGATTTGAATGGTAATGCTCACATCCTCGAGCTTCAATTCTTCCTGCAATTGCAGCAGATTGCCTTCATGTATGTCGGAAGCGACGACTTCTGCTCCGGCCCTTGCGAATCCGATCGCGATCGCCCGCCCGATTCCGCTTGCGGCGCCGGTGACAACGATGATTTTCCCCGTAAAGTTGAACGCCATATGAACTCTCTCCTTCCGGTAGCGAATAGCTGATAAATGCCCCTAGCAGGGCAATGTTGGTTTGTATGAGTTTTTGTGAATCCTGTTATACTGTTTTGGGTTACAACAGAGGTTTTAGCCAAACGTCCATCTTATGCTCTTAGGGGAGGGGGAAATGGACGTTTGGTGGTTGTCCGCTGTTTAGAACGTGACTATCGGACCTTCCTTCTTAAACGGATAGTCAATGACGATTCGTCCGACCTCGGTATCACCAATGCTGCTGTACAGATCGACTTTGCCGTCCTTTGACACCGCGTAAGTTGACTTTAACGCTCTCGTAATTGCGTTTGATTGCTTCGAACTGCAAGCGTTGCTCTGCTAAATTCATGATTAATCATCTCCTTTCAAGGATATGTCTTTGTTGAATTGCGAATGACCAGATTGGTTGACAGCAAGATCTTCTTGTAGCTGTGTGGAATATCGTCCCTGCTGCTATCGAATAGAAGCTTGGCGCCTTCGTAGCCTAACGTTTCGAAATACTGTTTGACGGTTGATAGAGGCACCTTGGCGAACTTGGAGACTTCGAAATCATCGAAGCCCATGACGGACATTTGATCCGGGATATTGACGCCATATACGGCAAGTTGATCGATGACTTCCAAGGCGCGCCTGTCATTCGCGCAGAAGAGGGCAGAGAGCTCTCCGTGATGGATGAGGCTCGCCATCTTGTTGTAGTCCAGCTTCTTTTGGAGAAACAAAATGTTAGGGCTAGGAGCAAGACCAGCGTCTGCCATGGCATGGCGGTATCCGTTGTACCGGTCAACCTCCGTGCTGAGATGAAAATCGTAAGCTGCGAATCCGACATCCGTATGGCCTTGAGCGATCAAATATTGGACGGCTTCATAAGCGCCATCGGGATTGTTGCAGGTCACGCTATCGACTGGATAACCAGACGGGCTGCGGTCTAGCATAACAAAAGGTATTCGTTTTTTTCGAAGCTCATTCAAATACCCCTTGGCTGCATCGGGATCGGCAGAATAAATGAGAAGCCCCCGAGTTTCGGTTTGCATCAGCTTCAGAAGGAGCTCGCGCTCCTGTTCAAAGTCGTTTTCTACAAATTCAATTATGAGCTTGCAATCCTGTTGGCTTAGAAACGACTGAATGCCTTTTATGATCTGCATGTATGAACTATCGTACATGTCCTTGCCGGAAATAATAAGGGTAACGTAATGCGACGGTTTATCCGCGGGCGTGCTTGCCCGATTGGAAACAAAGCTTCCTTTTCCCCTAACCCGATAGATGACCCCCTCATTAACTAACTCCGTCAAAGCTTTTCTAACCGTAATCGAGCTGACATCCAATAACTTGGAAAACTCTGATTCGCTTGGAATTCGTCCGTCTTCTCCCAGCTCTTTATTCTCAATTTGTAACAGCACGTAGTCCTTCACCTGCTGATACTTGGGCAATGTCGCTTCGCTCTTGCTCATGTATGTTCACCTCGGATAGACATTTGCTCCATTATAGCTCATGGCGTTGCATAATGTATACTAACTAAAACGAACTTATGATATAAATTTAACGTATTGACGGTAAATATAGTATGTGTTACTTTTTTATTAGCATAATAACTTTGGAGGTGGATCGGGTACGGCATTTGCGGATTGGACTCCAGCCGGAAGCTGCATTACTTTTTAGCGAAAAAATGAATACGCTTTCTCGGCAATCAGCGTGATTACCGGGATTCCAATGCAAAAGAATTTAAGTTCATATTGAAAGGGTGTTAGAGAATGCTGCCCAAATTGTGGAGACATCGATATCTCTATTTCATGGTGCTGCCGGGATTTCTCACGATTTTGATTTTTGCGTATTTCCCCATGTACGGGATATTAATCGCTTTTAAGGACTACAGCGCTGCTAAGGGCGTTATGGGGAGCGAATGGGTTGGCTTAAAGTACTTCGAAACCTTTTTCAATGATCCCATGGCATTCCGGATATTAAAAAACACGCTGCTTCTGGGCATCTATACGTTGTTCTGGTCATTCCCAGCTCCGATCATTCTTGCATTGTTATTTAACGAGCTAAGAAGTAAGCGCTTCAAAAAACTCGTGCAAACGGTTTCTTATTTCCCGCACTTTATATCGGTCGTTATCGTTGCTGGTTTGCTGAAAGAGTTTGCATCCAGAGATGGACTCTTTAATGACATCATTGCTTATTTAGGTGGAACCCCGATCATGTTTCTCCTCGAGCCGGATTTTTTTAGGACGATCTTCATTTCATCCGGCATTTGGCAGGGCATCGGTTTCGGAACGATTATCTACCTTGCGGCCATGAGTGGAATCGATCCTACGCTGTACGATGTGGCGGAAGTGGATGGAGCGGGTAGATGGAAGAAAGTGGTTCATATTACGTGGCCGTCAATTAGGCCTACTACGGTCATATTGCTCATCTTCGCGATTGGTGGGATATTAGGTAATGATTTCCAAAAAATTATATTGCTCTATTCGCCTGAAACGTACAGCGTGGCGGATGTCATCGGCTCTTATGTTTATCGGCAAGGGATCTTGGGCGCGCAGTACGAGTACACGACGGCAATCGGATTGTTTATGTCTATCATATCCTTCACCATATTGTTCCTTGCGAACTGGGTTAGCCGTAAAGTTTCTGAAACAAGCTTGTTCTAGGAGGTGGGCATATTGAAAACAAGAAATGAAACCGTTGGCTCCAAAGTGTTTGATTTGATCAATATCTTGATCATGATTCTAATTCTAATCGTTGTGTTATATCCGATTTTCAATATTATCGCCACTTCTATGAGCAGTGCCCGCTATATCTCGTCAGGCGGGGTGACGATCTTGCCAAGAGGCTTCACGATTGAGGCTTACACGACCGTCTTCAAAGATCCCTACATCTATAAGGGGTATGTGAATTCAATTATTTACGCGGCTGGCTCTACCTGCATCATGCTGCTGTTTACTTCATTAATGGCTTATCCGCTTACCATCCCGGGCTTTGTAGGGAAGAAGTTTCTAACCATCTTTCTTATGATCACGATGTTTTTCAGCGGCGGATTGATTCCTACATATTTGCTCATGCGCAGCTTGGATCTCCTCAATACGGTTTGGGTTATGATCCTGCCTGGAGCGGTTGGTGCATACAACGTCTTTCTATTTAGAACGTTTTTTATGAATATTCCGTCAGAGTTGAAGGATTCCGCGCTCATCGACGGAGCAAATGATATTGTGGTCCTGTTCCGGATTATTTTGCCACTGTCGAAAGCGCTTCTTGCCACATTCGCGTTGTTTGGGCTTGTAGGAAGCTGGAACAGTTGGTTTGAGGCGTTAGTATACCTGCAAGATCAGGATAAGTATCCCTTGCAAATGATCTTAAGGAACTATCTATTCACGTTGGATACGAACGCGATCCAAGGCAGAACGGGAGCAGGCAGCAGCGTTGCCATTAACGCGCCGGGGGATGCGCTTGATCCGAAGGCCGTCCGAATGAGCGTTATCATTATCACCATGTTCCCGATTATGTGCATTTACCCTTTCTTCCAAAAACACTTCACGAAAGGCATCCTGATCGGATCCATTAAGGGTTAAAGGGGAGACAAGAAGGGAGGTGACAGAGGCTTTTTACAATACATTCTAAAACCATCTAAATTTCAATCAAAAGGGAGGTTCTAAAAATGAACAAAATGACAAAATTGCTCAGTTTGATCATGGCTTTTATGCTGGCCTTTGCCGCAACAGGCTGTACAAACAACAATGAACCTGCAGAAAATGAATCGAAAGAATCCGAAGGCGAAACACTGTCCTTCTCCGTGACGCTGCCGTCGGGAGGGGTAGATAACGAAAATAGTATGGTTGGAAAAGAGTGGAAAAGAGTAATGGAAGAAAAGTTAGGTAAGAAGTTAGATATCGAATATAACTATATTCCATCCTCCGAATATGACGAAAAAGTTAAACTGATGATCGCAAGCGATGATTTGACGGACTTTTTCGTGACCCCACTATTTTACGATACGACTGAAATGGCGGAGCAGGGCCAGATTCTGGAGCTGAGTCAATACAAGGATCTGATGCCTAACTATACGAACTATCTCAGCGAAGTTAAAAACGGAATGGCGCGAGTAACGAATGCCGATGGCGAGATGTATTATTTCAAAGAAACGTCAACCCCAAGATACCCTGAGGATAAAGGCATGCTGATTCAGAATACGTCGTCGTACCGCTACGATGTGTTTCAGGCGAACAACATTAAGATTCCGGAAACGCTAGAACAATTTTATGCAGCCGCCAAAAAGCTGAAGGAGCTTTATCCGGATAAGTATCCCGTCGCTACAAGATGGAACAGCTTGCGATCCCTGTTCTCCGCCAACCATGTAAAGGACGACATTTTCTGGGATGGCAGCAAATACGTATACGGCGTCCTGGAAGAGGGCTACAAAGACGCTTTGGAATTTGCCAACCGGCTTTATTCGGAAAAGCTGCTCGATACGGAGTATACGATCGATACGGACGATACCCTCCAAAGAAAAGCGCTAAACGGCGATAATTTCATGTGGTTGACGCAGTGGTTTACAACGCCGGGAGAATACACCCGTACAGCTAATGACGGTAAAATATATGCCGTTTCTTTATACCCCGAGAATCCAAAATACGGAAAAGCGTGGCAAGAGGTCGTGAACGGGAATACCCCGGACTTAGGCTGGGCTGCGTACTGCATTAGTGCCAAAGCAAAAAATCCAGAAGAAATCATCAAATTTATTGATCTGCAATATTCCGAAGAAATAATTAGGTTAACAACTTGGGGAATTGAGGGGACCACCTATACGATCGGCGAAGATGGAAATCCGACCTTCATTGATTCCTTAAAAACAGCTGCGGATCCGTGGCTGGAAGGCGATAAATACGGCATGAGAGCAAGCCGCAAGCATAACCCAGGTCTGCAGGTAGCTAATGACTCAAGAGCATTCGTTGACTTCGCTGCTACTGATTATACGGTATTCGGCGGCAAATACGAAGAGGTTCCGATTGAGAAATCGCCGTTCCTGACAAGCTTGCCTATGCCTGAAAACGAATATGTGCCATCTTGGTTAAGCGAGCCTAGCCTTCAATTTACGCAGGATGAAAGCCAGCAAATTTCGGAAATTATGAACCCGGTTAAAACATTTGTTACGGAAGAGCAGGCAAAATTTGTGTCAGGCAAGGCAAGCTTTCATAATTGGCAGAAATTTATCGATCAAGTTCATAAAATGGGCGATATCGAAAAAGTATTGCAAATATATAATGATGCAGCAAAAAGGGCTATGCAGTAAGTCTTTTTGATACAAATGGCTTGCGGAAAAAAAAGACCGAGAGGGCGCAGCATGCGGAAGCGGAACGGCCGTTACGTTTATAGGTGGGCGGAGAGCGCATGGACCGGTCCGGATTACCGGGTCGCATACGCGCTATCCGACTCGCCGCTCGGACCGTTCAACAAGCAGGGATCAGCAACGAGGGCGTCATCGCTCGAGGGCTGAACGAATGATAGAGAGGTCTTTTCTTCAAGACGAAACTATGGGATGTGAGCAGAATCTTGAATACGAAATCAGAGATTCAGTATCTTGTCGAGAAGCTGCTGAAGGAAAAAAACAGATGGATTTATACTAAAATCGCACCGGTCGAATTCGCTGGTTTTGAAACGAAGGAACGCCTGTCTTATATGAAAATAGGGGATTACCGCTTCGAGCCTATGCAAGTGGGAGACCGATGGGGCGGCAATTGGATCTATGCTTGGCTCAGAGCCTCGATAACTGTACCTCCTGAAGCAGAAGGCAAACGGTTGGTCGCTTTGGCCGATTTCGGCTCGGAAGCGACAATCTATATGAATGGGGTCGTACGAGGCGCTCTTGATCTTCAGCATGATAGCGTGACGTTGACCCGAAGCGCGAAAGCCGGCGAAACGTTCGAAATCGTCGCTGAAGCGTATGCCGGTCATTCGAATCGGCAGCCTGTGTTCGGTTCATCGTATCTATGCGTGTTCGAAGAAGAAATCTATCAATTTTTTATAGATTTAGAATGCTTATGGCAAGTCCGTGAACATATCGATTCGAATTCTCTACGCGCGTCGGAAATCAACCGTTGCATGCATCAAGTGATCGCAATGATCGATTTTAGTCTGCGGGGGGAGGTGCTGACGGACAACGTTAAGCAGTGCCGTAAGCTGATGGAGCCGTACCTGGCGTGCGTGAATGGATCGACCTCTCCTTTGCTGTACCTGATGGGCCAGTCTCATCTCGATATTGCTTGGCTCTGGCCGATCGAAGAAACTAAACGGAAAATTGCCCGCACCATGTCCAACCAGCTCTCATTAATGGAGGAATATCCCGACTATCGGTACACGCAAAGCCAGCCGTATTTGTTTCAATTGGCCAAAGATTTGTATCCAGAGCTGTACGCACGGATCAAAAAACGCGTAGCGGAGGGGCGGATTATTCCGGAAGGCGGGATGTGGGTAGAGTCCGACACGAACCTGCCGGCAGGGGAAAGCTTGATCCGTCAATTCGTTCACGGCAAGCGGTTTTTCTTGGAGGAATTCGGCAAGGAAAACGAAATGCTTTGGCTGCCCGATGTATTCGGCTATTCCGGCAACATGCCGCAAATTATGAAAGGCTGCGGTCTTCGTTTTTTTGCTTCCGTGAAGATGTTCCAGACCTACGAGAATGTCGTGGATCCGTTCCCGTACAACACCTTCCTCTGGGAGGGCATTGACGGCACGCAAATCTTGACGCATCTTCTCGATTACGGCGATTATCCGATTCGGGTTAATCCTTCATTCCTCATTAATCAATGGAATGATCGCGTGCAGAAGGACGATATTGCGACTCGGCTTGTGCAATTCGGTCATGGTGACGGCGGAGGCGGGGCGAACCGGGATGACCTGGAGTTTCTGAGACGTCTCCACAATTTGGAAGGCGTTCCGCGTACCAAGCATGGTTCGCCGATTGAATATTTTCACGATCAGATTGAGCGTGGGCTGCCTAATGCCAAATACGTCGGGGAGCTGTATTATCCGGCCCATAGGGCGACGTATACGACGCAAGCGAAGTTGAAGCAGTTGAACCGCAAGGCGGAGATCGGTTTCCGCGAAACTGAAATATGGGGCGCGGCCGCGCAGAAGCTTCAGGGCAAGGAGTACCCTTACGAGGAAATGGATCGTCTTTGGAAACGGCTGCTGCTTCAGCATTTCCATGACATTTTGCCTGGGACCTCTATTCATCGCGTTCATGAAGAAGCGCAAGCAGAGCTTGCGGCGTTGAACGAGACCGTCTTTGACATGGCTGCAGGCACGAGACAAAAATTGGCGGATGGGGAACGTGATGGCATCACGGTGTTCAACTCCTTGTCCTGGCACAGGAGAGAGCTTGTGGCGCTGCCGGACGGCGTTGACGGCATTGCAGACCAAAGCGGGCAAGCGATTCCTGTTCAAAGATATGACGGCTGCTTGTACGCCGAGGTCGAAGCACCTTCCGTGGGATGGGCGACTTACTCGGTCAGCGATGCAAGCAAGCCAGCTGCAGCGCGCGCAGCCTTGACGGCAACCGCGTCCCGCATGGAGAACGAATATATGACGATTGTCATTAACGAACGGGGCGAGCTGATCAGCATCGTTGACAAAGAAACCGGGTCTGAATGGGCGGCACATGCATGCAACGTCATGAAGATGTACCGCGATCAGCCTTCAGCCTTCGATGCGTGGGAGATCGACCGTCGTTACCGCATGTCTCCTGTTGAATTGACCGATAAGGCGGACATTACCGTTACGGCGAATGGTCCGCTCTTTGCGGCGATCCGCGTCGAGCGGAAGCTTCATCAGTCGACGATGGTTCAGGACATTAAACTCCGTTCCGGCAGCCGGCGAATCGAATTCCATACGACTGTTCACTGGAACGAGACGAACAAGATGCTCCGCGTTGACTTCCCTGTCCGCGTCCATGCGAACGAGTCGATGCAGGAGATTCAGTTCGGCTACGTCAAACGGCCGAATCATGCCTCTCGACCCCATGACGCAGACCGTTACGAGGTATGCCAGCATAAGTGGTCGGCATTAGCGGAGACGAACCGCGGATTCGCGCTGCTGAACGATTGCAAATACGGCATATCGATTCAGGATCATTTGATGAGCATGACTCTGCTAAGGTCGCCAACATACCCGGATGAAACGTCCGATCAAGGCACGCACCAGTTTACATTCGGGTTCCTGGTGTGGAACGGATCGTTCCTTGACAGTCCCGTTGTTCGGGAAGCTTACGAGCTGAATTATCCTGTCAGCCTTACGCCGCAAGGGAGCCGGGTAGCGGAACAATCGCTGCTTCAAGTCGATCGGGATACGGTCATTGCAGAGACAATGAAGTTAGCCGAGGATGGCTCGGGCGATTGGATCGTCCGATTATACGAGAGCAAAGGAGCTTCGGTGTCTTGCGGTTTGCATGCCGGATTGCCGGTGAATGTAGCCTACGAGACTGACATGCTGGAGGGAAACATAGTGGAATTGCCATGCAGGAACGGCAGCCTGTCGCTTCGTTTCCGTCCATTCGAAGTGAAGACGATACGACTGTCTTTAAATGGATAGAGGTAGGGAGGCGCTAAGATGATCAAGCTTGAAAAAGGTCAACGGCTGGTTATGATCGGGGATTCGATTACGGATTGCGAACGCAAATTCCCGTACGGGGAAGGTCTGTTCCAAGGTGTTGGAAAAGGGTACGTGGCGCTGGTGGATGCCATGCTGCAAGCCGCATATCCGGAACTGTCCATTCGAGTCACCAATATGGGAATCGGGGGCAACACGATCAGGGATTTGAAGGCGAGATGGCAATCGGACGTGCTCGAGCTGAAGCCGGATTGGCTGACGGTCATGATCGGCATCAACGATGTCTGGCGGCACTTCGATCAGCCTGCCATACCGGAGTCTCACTTATCGCTTAAGGAATATGAACAAACGTTGGAGGAAGTCGTGAAATCAGTGCTTCCCGGTCTGCAGGGACTTGTCATCATGACGCCATTCTATCTGGAGCCGAACACTCAGGATCGGATGCGGAAGCGGATGGATGAATTCGGACGGGCAGCCGGAAGGGTGGCAGAGCGCTGCGGGGCGTTGTTCGTGGATACGCAAGCCGTATTCGCTCCGATGTTAGAGCATGTGCACCCTACGGCGATAGCTTCTGATAGGGTTCACCCAAGCATGACCGGCCATATGCTGCTCGCGCGCGCTTTCTTGCAGACTATCGGCTTTGACTGGAGACGCATGAGCGGCGTTGAAAGTTATTAAAGAATCCAACACGAGCTGCCGGGTTGAAAGGCAGCTTTTGTTATCCGATGCAAGGAATTCAAAAGGATAAATAATCGGATGCTTTTGTAAAATTGATGTATTTCGTTCGCGTAGACTGCACTTGCAGAGAATCGACATTCCGTTCTCTTAAGGAAATTCGAGTCTCTGGGTAAATGAGACGCCTTATTCTAGGAAAGGAGGAAGGTTTGATTTTTTAGGCATTGAACAAAAAAGGGAGGTTTACGATTATGCAATTTAAGCATAGGAAGTCATCCGGATTGTTGGCTTGCTGCTTGCTCGTTATGGCCATCTTGCCAGGAAACTTAACGCCCGTTAGAGCAGAAAGCGGAAGTGCTAACAAACCCGTGCAAATTCAGGCCTATACGGAAGAGCCCTTCAGTATCCGTGTCGTCGACGCCGAAACCGGGCGGGGCATCCCGGCCGTGGAGCTGAAGACGACTAACCACATTTCCTATTATACGGACAGCGCAGGTTATGTCGCCTTCCGAGAGCCGGGCCTTATGAATGAAACGGTCTTCTTCCATATGTTCAGTCATGGGTACAAGGTACCCGCGGATATGTTCGGCTATCATGGTAAAGCGGTCGATGTTACGCCGGGTGGGAGTGTTACGCTGACGATGGACCGGGTGAATATCGCCGAGCGGTTGTACCGATTGACCGGTCAGGGCATTTATCGCGACAGCGTCATAATTGGCAAGACGTCCCCCATCCAGGAACCGCTGCTGAACGGGAAAGTGATGGGCCAGGATTCCGTTCAGACGATTGAATACAACGATAAGCTGTTCTGGATTTGGGGCGATACGGACAGAGTAGCCTACCCTCTAGGCAACTTCCGCGTGACGGGTGCTACATCCGAACTTCCGGGAAAAGGCGGCCTTGACCCTGACATAGGGGTAGACTTCGATTATTTCACGAAGGAGGACGGATTTGTCAAAAGCCTGGTGCCGCCGCTGCCTGACGGAGCCGGCATCGCCTGGATATTCGGCTTGATGACGGTAAGGGATGAGAATGGACAGGAGAAGCTGCTTGCTGGCTACAGCACGCATAACCCGTTCAGCGCCTTCGGCATTCTCGAATTCAACGATGAGACTGAGCAATTTGATCTTGTCGTTCAATTCCCGGACAAAACCGATTGGCGCCACCCCGGCGGCCAAGCGAGCTATTACGAAGAGAACGGCCAAGGGTACTGGGTATTCACCGAGCATCAGATGCCGAATCTCCGCGTCAAAGCGAACTATGATGCGATTAAGGATTATACGCAATATGAATCGTTCACCCCGCTTACTCCGGGAACAACCTACAACGGGGCGAACTCATCGCTCGAGCGAGATTCCGGAGGCAATCTCGTATGGGGCTGGAAGAAAAATACGGCTCCTCTCAGACAGGTACAGGAGAGGGAGCTGATCAACCTCGGAATCATCGATGCCGACGATCCGCGTTATTACCAGCTGAAGGATGTGGATACCGATGCGGTTGTAACGCTCTCCGGAAGCACAGTGGAATGGAACGACTACCGGAATCGTTACGTTATGTTCGGACAGCAGACGGGTGGCAGTACATCGGTGCTCGGAGAAATGTGGTATGCGGAGGCACCTTTACCTCAAGGGCCATGGACAACCGCAAAAAAAATCATTACACATGACAACTACTCGTTCTATAACCCGGCCCATCACGAGTTTTTCGACAAGGACCGCGGACGGTACATTTACTTAGAGGCCACCTACACGAATACGTACACGGACAACGAGCCCACGCCTCGCTACAACTATAATCAGATGATGTATAAGCTCGACCTTGCTAATCCGGATCTCGGCTTAACGCCTCCCGTGACCGAGCTTGCCCAAGGCAAGACGATAATCGCATCCTCGTCGGAAAGCAAAAGCAATCATCCAGCGGCTGATGAGAGTAACGGCGATCCCGCAACACGCTGAACTTCCGATTAAGGCGAACCACAATGGCTGCAGATTGATCTCGGCGATTCTAGCCTGATTGATCGAGTCGTACAGAATTGGGAAGCAGCTTACGCTAGCGGGTATCAGATTCAGGTATCCGCCGATGGGGGAACTGGACCAATGTGTACGGCACGACGAACGGTGACGGAGGCATTGACGAAATCGAGCTGAAGAATGCGGAAGCCAAATAGGTGCGGATGAACGGTACGACAAGAGTCACGCACCATGGTTATTCGTTATGGGATTACGAAGCAGATGGACCCCATAGAACAAATAATGGATTATGATCGGAGGAAGAAGTGGTATGCGATTTAATCTGCGAAAAGCATCTGGAATTATGGCAAGCGTCATGCTTGCAGTGGCGATATTCCCTGGTAATATGGCGTCGGCAAGCGAGTCAGAAGGCAATCTTGACCTAACACCAGCGCAAAGCCAGGTTTACAATCAGGAACTGTTCAAAATTCAAGTCATCGACGCCGAGACGGGGCGGGGCATCCCGGCTGTGGAGTTGAAGACGACGAACAACATCCGCTATTACACGGACAGTGCCGGTTACGTCGCCTTTGACGAACCAGGACTGATGAATCAAACGGTTTTCTTCCACATGTACAGCCA
Source organism: Paenibacillus sp. PL91 (assembly GCF_012935325.2). GTDB lineage: Bacteria > Bacillota > Bacilli > Paenibacillales > Paenibacillaceae > Pristimantibacillus. The sequence goes on along the minus strand of NZ_JABBYG020000001.1, from coordinate 1,038,554 downwards.
TGGATATGAAGTTCCTACCGATATGTTCGGCAATCGCGGCCAAGCAATCGACGTGACGCCGGGCGGAAGCGCTATGCTTACGATGAACCGGATCAACATCGCCGAGCGCCTGTACCGGGTAACCGGCCAAGGCATCTACCGGGACAGCGTCCTGCTCGGCGAAACTACGCTAATTGATGAGCCGCTTCTGAACGGCAAGGTCATGGGCCAGGATTCCGTCCAGACGATCGAATACAAGGATAAGCTGTACTGGTTCTGGGGCGATACGGATCGCGCGGCTTACCCGCTCGGGAACTTCCGCGTGACGGGAGCGACGTCAAAGCTGCCGAGTCAAGGCCTCGATCTCGATGTCGGCGTCGATCTGGATTATATTACCCGCGAGGACGGCTTTGTGAAAAGTCTGGTTCCCCCGCTTCCCGACGGAGCGAACATTGCTTGGATATTCGGTCTGATGACCGTAGAAGACGAGAACGGCGAGGAACGGCTGCTGGCCGCTTACAGCACGCATAAACCCGAACCTAATTCTTACGGCATTCTCATCTTCAACGACGAGAAACAAGAGTTCGAGCAGCTTGTCCAATTCCCAGGAACGAGCGACTGGCGTTATGCAGGCAAGGACGGACAAGGGACTTATTACGAGGATGGCGGCAAAGGGTTTTATATTTTCACCCAACATCAGTATCCGAACCTTCGGGTAGAGGCAAAGATGGATGCGATTGTGGATTACACCAAATACGAATCGTTCACGCCGCTTGCACGGGGAACGACGTATGAAGGGGCTAACACGCAGCTGGAGCGCGATGCCGAAGGAAACCTGGTATGGGGCTGGAAGAAGAATACGCAAATGCTTACCCAGGATCAGGAGAAAGAGCTGATCCAGCTCGGGTTAATCAAGTCAGACGATGAACGTTACTTCCAGCTGAAGGATGCCTATTCAGGTGACGAGATTCGACTCGCCCAAAGCTCAGTCGAATGGAATGAATATCGCCAAAGCTACGTGATGATCGGTCAGGAGAAATTCGGCCGAACATCGCTGTTGGGCGAAATCTGGTTTGCGGAAGCGCCTGCACCAAACGGACCATGGAAAGTTGCGAAACGAATCATCACCCACAACGAGTATTCCTTCTATAATCCTTCCCAGCATGAATATTTCATCAAGGACGAGGGACGTTTCCTTTATTTCGAGGCAACCTTCACGAATATGTTCACGGAATCTCCCGCTATGCCACGCTACAACTACAACCAGATGATGTATAAGCTTGATCTGGCCAATCCGGAGCTGGACCTAACGCCGCCAAACGGTCCGGAGCTGGTTGAACTGGCTCAAGGAAAACCGATTACCGCTTCTTCCTCGGAGAGCACGCACCCGGCGGCAGATGCAAATGACGGCGACGGCGAAACGCGCTGGGCATCCGAATCTACCGATCCGCAATGGATTCAGGCAGATCTAGGAGCTCCGAGCCGCATCAGTCGCGTCAATCTGGATTGGGAGGCCGCTTATGGTAGAGCCTACCAGATTCAATTATCGAACGACGGAGAGAAATGGGCCGATGTCTACAGCACGACGACTGGAGACGGCGGCCTCGATATCGTTCTATTCAAAGAAACCGAAGCCAGATATGTTCGGATTTACGGCACGTCCAGAGGCACAATGTACGGCTATTCGTTATGGGATTTCAAAGTGTTCGGGCGGGTAGCTGGTTCCGAAGCCCCTGAAGCATCCGTTACCGGGCCTTCCGAGATCCAAGCGGGACAGAGCTTCAATGTGAAGTACGGTCTGAACCATGTTGAGCAGTCTGTCTATGCCCAAGACCTAACCTTCAACTATAACTCGGATCAGCTGGAATTCGTGTCTGCAGAAGAGGCAACAGAAGAGGTCAAAATTGTCGGTCAGAAACCATCGCAAGGACAGGTTCGACTTCTGCTCGTGAAACTCGACGGCAAAGCGGACGGTGATATGCTTACGCTGCATTTCAAGGCGAAAGCAACCGGGGAGACCGTCACCACAATCGTCTCCTTGACCGATTCCATTCTGGCGGACGGCGAGGGCGAGGAGTTCCAGCTGGAGGGAGCTTCTCACAGCATTCAAATTGTCGGCGTGGATCATTCAGGAGATTTGAACGAAGACGGCAAATACTCCATTGGCGACCTTGCTATTATTTCCGCGGCGTACGGCAAAACATCTGTGGATGCGAATTGGGATCAGTACAGCAAAGCGGATTTGAACCATGATGGCAAAATCGATATCGAAGATCTCGCGGCTATGGCTAAAAAACTGTTCCAGTAACAGCGATGAGCGTGCCGATATTGGGCGGAACACCCGATATCGGCTTGTTTTCTGTGATCGCCATTTTAATGAAATCGAAGAAGAGTTGAAGCGGAATGATAAAAGCAAACTGAAAGCTTTGCGAAGCGCAACTTGTGGAGCTTGACGGCGGTTTGATTCGGGCGCTATCGTCTGAAGCTCCCGCGGTGCGAAGCGGAGAGGCGCGTTATAAGCTGTCTTTTGCCCCATTCGGATTTAGCACGGTTGCCTTTCTGCTGCGAGATCGAAAGAATTGATTATATGAACTAATCTCTGTTATTATAATAATTAGTGACTTTTCGAAACTAAGATGAGATAACGGAGAATGCTATGGCTAGAAAGAACTTGCCCAAATACGAATTGGTGAAGGATTATATCATCGACCATATCGGCGCCAGCCAGTTCAAGCCCCATGATCGGATACCCAGCGAATCGGAGCTGGCGGAGACGCTGGACGTCAGCTCGATTACGGTGCGCAAGGCGCTGTCCGATCTGGTGAACGAAGGGATGATTTATCGGGTCAGGGGCAAAGGAAGCTTCGTCGCGGACAAAAAGAGTGACGTCCAGAGCTCGATGTCGCGTCTTGTCGTGTTCATCATCTCCGGCACCGAAATCTATGACAGCTCTTATATGCAGATTATTAAAGGGATACAGTCTCTCCTAACCTTACATGATTATCGTCTCGTCATCGAATTTATCGAAAACAATGTGCAGCAGGAAGATGAGCTGATCAGCAAGATCAACCTATCGGACTATTCCGGTTTATTAATTTATTCTTCTGACCCGAATGCCGCCAAATCGTATTTGAAGCAGCTCAAGAGCGGAAGGATGCCCTTCGTGATGCTAGACCGCTTCCCTAACGGAATGCCGGTGAACTGCGTGGTGTGCAACAATCAGGACGGCGCTTACGAGGCGACGGAATATTTGATAGGGCTCGGGCATCGTCACATCGGCTTTGCCGCATATGACTATCATCTCAGCTCCGAGGTCGACCGCTTTAACGGCTACAGGAATGCGTTGGCCGACTCGGATATCGAGGAAGACAGTTCGATTCAGTTCCTGGAGAAGGAGCTGGACTACGCCGCGTTGCTTCCCCGCATTAGACGGAAAGAGCTGACGGCATTATTTTGCGTTAACGATCGCAAAGCGCTGGAGGCGGTCGAACAATTAACGACACTAGGCGTCCACATTCCGGAGGAGATCTCCATTATGGGATTCGACGACTTCGCGGGTTCTAGGTTTTCGAAGGTTCCGCTGTCCACCGTAAAGCAGGATTTCGATTCCCTCGGCAGCGAGAGCGCCAAGTTGCTTCTCGATTTGATAGACGGCTGCGCCGTCGGTGGCAAGAAGATTATGCTCCCGACGAGTCTGGTCATTCGGGAATCGACGGCGCCGTTAGCTTCTCCATAAACGTTATATCCTTAATGAAGAAACCCCCGACTCTGGTCAAGTAACAAGAGTCGGGGGTTTGTCGTTTTGGCAGCATTCCTAATATGAAGAAATTCGAGGTTTAAGAAACAAAAAGACCCCTTGGTATGATGTTATGTCGGATGACAAGAATACGAGCCGATTAATTACCGCGTAAATCGCGTTTTTTATTTTATCGGTACATTTTCTTGGCAATGTGCAATGTCAAGAATATGTACCGAATGTCGAAAAAGGCCAAGAATGTGTACCCATTGCCGATAAGCGGCTCGCTGCTTGAAAAAGACGAGAAAATTGCCGGTAAAAACGAAAAATCGATGGTTTGGACAAGAAAATAGAATCGATGCAAGCGCAAGCTGACGAAGCGGTCGCATTAAGTGCGCGGGTGAAGGGATTGGAGCAAGAAATTTCAGAAAAAACCAAAGGCTTCAATACTGAAATTGCGGATTTGAAAAAGCAGAATGAAAATGCGATCAATGAGATGAAGCTCGAAAAAGAGCGCGAATTTTTCGAGCTACGAAGCCAAGAGCAAGAGAAACATGCGAAATCACTTTCCGGAGCGATTTCAAAAAGAGAAGCGCTTCAAGAACGCATCGAGCAAATGCATGCTGAATTTGAAGCCAAGTTCGAAAAGCAAAGACAAGAGTTTGGAAATCGCAACCATAAAAGGGTGAAAAAAGCGAGATGGATACAGTGGAAGTCGCCATAGCCGAAGTCGTATCCCTTTTCTGTTATTAAAAATAATGTATAATTAATACTGAGATAGATTATGGAGGTAGGAAAAGAAAAAATGATTGCAAAAACAGAAGAAGATTTTAATGGTTTGAAGGAAATCGGCAAAATTGTTGCCTTCATTAGAGATGAATTGGTACAAAGAACAATTCCTGGCATAACGACCAAAGAACTCGATGATATAGCCGGAGAACTTTTAGAAAAAGCAGGTGCAGTTTCAGCTCCAAAAGGTGAATATGATTTTCCTGGCTATACTTGCATTAGTCTTAATGAAGAAGTGGCACATGGTATTCCGGGCCATCGGGTTATTCATGAAGGGGATCTAGTAAATATAGATGTATCTGCTTCAAAGAACGGTTATTTCGCAGATACAGGAATCTCATTTGTAGTAAGAGAAGGAGAAGAAGAATTAACGAAAATATGCGACGTTGCTAAAAAGGCATTTGAAGCAGGTCTTAAGAGAGCAAAACCCGGTTCCAAAAAAAGTGGAATAGGAAGAGCAGTATTCGAAACAGCGAGACAGCATGGATTCACTGTTATCAAAAACCTTACAGGACATGGTGTTGGACGTAGCATACACGAAGCACCTAACCATATTTATAATTATAATGATACATGGGATGATGAATTATTAAAGGAAGGGATGGTTATCGCATTCGAACCATTTATCTCAACCTTAGAAGAAGAAGTATTCCAAAAAGAAGACGGTTGGACCTATGCTACAGAAAAAAGCTATGTAGCTCAATTGGAACATACGATTATCCTTACTAAAAATGGTCCGATTATTGTCACACTTTAATTCAAGCATACAGAAAAAAAACTTGTATCAAAAACGGATGCGTTAGTTCAACAAGGATTGTTTTTTACACCGTTCTACTCTGAACGGTGTTTTTGAGCGTCTTGCGATCGCAGACATCGTTACAACCCTGGGGCTTGGTTTGTTTTATTTATCGGATGAAGTATAGACAAGAAAAAGAGATGCCATCGACGGCAAAGGCCGGTCGATCGCACGCGAAAAAGACGAATACATAAGACCTTTCACCATTTGGTTCAAGGTTTTTCATGTATTCGTCTCAAGCGCACAATCTAGGAATAGAAGTATTCAGCTTCAAAGCTTTCTCTTGCAAAGCTTTAAGCTCCTATCCCTTTAGCGAGCCGGACGTGATGCCGTTAATGATATATTTTTGCATGAAAATGTAGAACAGAATGAGTGGTGCAACCGCCAGGAGCATCATCGGGAAGAAATTCGTCCAGTCGGTCGAGAATTGCCCAATGTTGCGGAATACTTCTAAGAGCAGTACACCCTTCGAACGGGATTGCAAGAACAACAATGGCGTCATGAAATCATTCCACACAGCAAGTGTATTCAAAATAGCTACAGTGGCAATTACCGGCGTAAGCAACGGGAACACAATCTGCCAGAATGTTCTCCAAACCCCACAGCCGTCTACTCTTGCCGCTTCTTCCAGTTCAAATGGAACGGTAGAACTGATAAAGCTTTTAATTAAAAAGATAGAGAACGGAAGGCTGTAACAAATTTCTATTAGAATAATGCCCGTGAAGGTATTCATAAGCCCAAGCTGGGCTACCTGTTTATAAAGTGCTAAGATCCCCATTTGGTATGGTACCATCATCCCAACCATGAATAAAAGGAACACGATCCGATTGAAATGATTGGTGCGTCGTATCAAGCTGTAAGCAGCCATCGCAGAAAACATTACAATACCCGCAACGGAGGAAATCGTAATGATAAGGTTGTTTCCCAACACATGAAAATAGTTCATTGCCTTAAAGGCACGAATGTAATTGTCGAACGTGATGTTAACTGGAAGGCCCAACGGATGAGAGACCGCATCAGCTGGCGTCTTAAATGTCGTGATGATCAAGTAGTAAACTGGGATCATAAAAATCGCCGCTAAGACGAGCATAAGAATTTCCGTGACAGCAGTTTCCTTAGTATATCGATTCATGATTACCGCCGCTCCCACATCTTGATTAGTGAAATGTGAATAAAGGTGATGATGCCTACGAGGATAACGAAGACGATACCGAACGCGGCTCCGTAGCTATAGAACCCTTCACTGAGCCCTTTCTTGAGCATGAGTGATACGATCGTTTCCGTAGAATACCCCGGACCACCACCAGTCAAGGCATAAACAATATCAAATACCTTCATGCCGTTTATCATCCCCATAACCGTATTGAAAGTGATCGCCGGAAGCAATAGAGGAAGTGTGATATAGCGGAACATTTGCAGCCCACTCGCTCTGTCAATCTTCGCCGCTTCGTAATAATCTATTGAGATGCTCTGCAAGTTGGCCAAATAAATAACCATTGTGTAACCAACCCACTGCCATACGGAGACAATGATGACCGAATAAAGTGCAAGATGAGGATCTCCGAGAAAATTGATGCGTTCAAAGCCAAGAGCGACTACAAGCTGATTAATCAAGCCAAAGTCGGAGGGTGAGTACATAAAATTCCAGAGAAAACCGATAACCAATACGCTGAACACCGCAGGAAGGAAGAACGCGGCTCGCAGCAGATTTTTTGTTTTTAATTTTTTATTGAGAAACACCGCTAATGGAATGGCTAGTATATTCTGTCCAAGCATCGCGAGTACCGCATAGATTAAAGTGTTTCTAATACCTGTCAAATAGATTGAATCTTTAAATAAAGCGATATAATTGTCTAGACCAACAAATTTGACAGCAGCCGGATGCACGTCCGACCAGTTTGTAAAGCTGTATAAAGCGGTCTTTAACGTCGGAAATATGAAAAAGGTACAATAAATAAGTAAGGCAGGAAGCAGAAGCAGAACATAATTGATCTCTCGTTTGAAAATGTTTGTTTTGTTCATGTGTAACAACCTTTAGCATATAGGATGTACAAGAGGCAAATCGCTTTGCCCCTTGTATTTTATACGGCCTATTTAGATTTCTCCAGCAGTTCAGTTGCTTTCTTGTCTACCGCTTCTAGCACTTGATGAGGCGTTTTGATACCGGCTATGAGTTCTTGAATACCTTTTCCCAGATCTGTGAAAGCAGCAAAAGCAACGCCCCAATTATTAACAGGGAACATGACATTACCCTCCTTGAAAGCTTCTTGAGCACCGTTATACTCAGCTGGCATTTCAAAAGTAACGCCTTTCAAGAAAGATGAACCGCCTTTATTATCGGCCCAGTAAGCATACTGACCTTCTGGTGTGGATAACAGATCAAGCACCTTGTACGCCGCATCTTTGACTTCGGACTTCGCATTCAAACCAAATGATACTCCTGGACCGCCGACCATCCAACCCGGGCCGCCTTTAGTGCCCAAGTTCGGGAACATATCAATCTTCATGTTTGGCGCTTTTTGTTTAAAGGTTTCCATGTACCAAGGCCCTGCTTGGAACATAGCTGCCTTGCCGCTTGTAAACTCGTCTATGGCTTGTTCTTCTTCAAGCCCAAGCATATCTTTGGTGAAGACACCGCGTTTCAAGTATTCAGTCCATGTCGTCAAAGCAGGCTCCAGCGCATCGGCTATTTTCGCGTTACCTTTACCAAAATCGTTATTCCATTTTTTCCCTTCCTCTGTGCCGATAAAATCATTTAATGCCAAACCGAGGAAGGACTGGCCCGCTACGTTAGGATTCTTTAGACCGATCGCTTGGGGTTTGATGCCATTCTTCTTCAGCACATCCGCTACTTGGAAGTACTCATCAAGCGTTGTTGGTATTTTCAAGTTATATTTGGTGAATAGTTCAACGTTATAGAAAACCCCGTTAAACCAACTCGCTTGCGGCAACCCGTACAGTTTATTATCAAATGTTACGGTGGACGTGCCGGTTTCATAATACTTGCTAGCGTAGCGTTCTGTTAAATCTTCGAAGTAACCTGTTTTGACGGTATTAGCGTCAATTATTCCACCGATAATGTCAGGACCTTCGCCTGCTGCAAGTTGTGTTTTGATGACATCTGCGTACGTCTTGTTATCGATGAACTGATATTCTACATCTACATCAGGAAGTTTATCTTTGAATAATTGCAGAAGTGTCTTTACACTGTCTTCTTTGTTCCAATACGATAATCTGACTTTCACTTTCTTTACCGGTTCTGGATCCTTTGTTTCTTTCGATTCCGTTGTATTCTTCGGTGTTACATTTTCCTTTGGGCTGCTATTGTCTGTACTGTTCTTACCGCAGCCTGTAAATAGGATCGACAAGGTGAGTATAGCGATAGCGGAGACTAACCATGTTCTCTTCATACAAAGACCTCCCAAAATTAGATAGTTTGTTTCACGATACAGTTATCATTGTAGTATAAATGTCATTTTCATCGAAATAACAGATTTTTGCGAAACCTAACAGAATTCATTTGGAAATAAGAGCCAAAGAATGTGATTTAATACAATGGTATGAATTGGAATGTCCAGTGTGCTATGCTTTGGATTGTAGTGAGTATCCTCAAGAGATGAGTGAATTGCCATCGTTTGAACAGACAGGGAGGAAAATATGTATCATATATTAGTCGTCGATGATCAACAAGCAGAAATCGAAGCCATTGAATGGCTTATTCATAAGCATGCTCTACCATTTTCTGTTGCTCAGGCCAATGACGGGGAAGTAGCTCTGGAATATATAAGGGGCCATCATGTAGATCTGTTATTCACGGATATTCGTATGCCATTCATGGACGGTCTAGAGTTAATTAAGCAGGCAAAAGTAGTCGTTCCGGACCTTAAGGTGCTTATTTACAGTGCTTATGGGGAATTTGAATATGCACAAAAAGCGATTCAGCTTGGAACGGTTAATTATATGTTGAAGCCGATCGATGTAAAGGAATTCCTCAAAATGTTCCAATCCATAATCGCTATACTAGAGGACGAACGACTTCAGAGGGAGAAAGATGAGCTGCTGATCAAAGGTTTTCATAAAGGAGTGGCGTATGAGAAAGAGAAGCTACTGTTTGATCTCCTTCAAGGTCGTGAGAGTGACGTCCATTACGAGGAACGGGCAGCTTTTGCAGGACTAAATCATCTGGTAAATAAGCGGATGTATATGATTATGATTGGATTGCAAAATCGTTTTTTTGATCAACATCATACAGAAGCGTTCGAATTTTTTCAATCGACTTGTAAATATGAGATGCTTTTTTTAAATATGAATGAGTATCAAAGCATCATGCTAGTCGCTATTGATCCAGCTTCAAAGAACAGCGATAACCAGCAAGAGCTTATGGCTTATGGGAATTGGGTTAAAGAATGGCTTGAGACTCGCTTCGATCGGCGAAGTTTCATTATTGTTGGTAGTCCGGTAGATAAGCTGGAGGGACTTCATGACGAGTTCACCCAAATGGAAGAGTTAATGAATTTTCGGTTTTTTATGGAAAGCAGTGTCGTTTGTTCCAAAGAAGATGAAAGCATTCATGACCATATAGACGACGAATCGTTAGAGCTTATGCTGAAGGATATTTACACTTCAATTGCACGAAATGAATATCGTACACTTGAGCATCGAATAGAGTTTCTCATTGCGAGTATGCGTAGTGGTAAGCGCTTTAGTTCTATGTATGCCAAGCTATTATTTACAGAAATATTAAAAAAAATAGTAGAGTCTCAAGGCAAAAGAAACAGCAATTTACTAAAGAATGGTTTTGAGCGAATCGCACTATGCAATTCGATTGCTGAGTTGAAGCAAGTCATTTTATCCGTCTTTCAGGAGCATTTGCAACGAATCGAAACGGCGACAGACGATCACTGCCGCAAAGTGATTGAAGATGTACAGACTCTTATCCAGATGGAATACGGGAGTGATATTGGGGTCGACTATTTAGCCAAGCGCGTCTTTTTATCGCCAAGCTATTTAAGTTTTTTATTTAAAAAAAGTACAGGCCAAAGCCTAGTTAAATATATTACAGCCGTTCGAATGGAGCGAGCGAAAGAACTGCTGCGTGATTCAACGATTAAAGTTGTTGATATTGCCAGTAGAGTTGGGTTCGCGAACACTTCCTATTTTAATTTAATGTTTAAGCAATATAATGGCTTGACTCCTGTTCAATATCGTGAGGTAGGTGGGCGGAGGTGACTCTACTCAAATTTATCCGTAATCTCCGCCTGCGCCAGAAATTATTGCTTTCTTATGTGACTGTCATCTTCCTGCCAACCATTGTACTGGGCTTGTATGCCTACCATAACTCTAAATCTTCATTGGAAAGCCAGTTTTTGCAAAGCGCGGATAACGAGGCGAAGAAGGTCACACTAGAGATCAGTTACCGACTTCAGAGGCAGGATGTGTCAATAAAATCGATTGTTTTCCATCCTACGGTTATTGAATTGATGAGTAACCCGAATCTGGATTTGTACACACAATTTATGATGCTGAATGATAAAATTGAACCTATTTTTTTTAACTTGATGTATATGGTTAGGGATATGAATGAGATTATGTTGTACTCCGAGAGTCATCAATCTGAATTAGGAAACTTCATGACTCCTTCTTCTGCAATTAAGGATAAGGATTGGTATCTAGAGACAAAGGGCAGTGATACAACCAAGTGGTGGTTTGAAGATGGAGAATTGTTTGCCACACGAGTGATTTACAATATCGAGTTTCGGACCGTGAGCGCTGTACTTTATGTCAGGTTTGATTACAATAAAATCTTCGGTGATTTCATTGGCAGGGTGAACGGAGGGAATGGCATCATCATTACCGATAGACAGAATCGGCCCGTATTATCAGAGCATGTTGGGCAGATGGATGATGCTCAACTTCAATCACTTTCAAGGAAGGGTACTTCAAAAGCAAGATTAGGTGGCGAATCCTATTTAGTTGTAAACAAAGATATTCCTCAAACCGATTGGATACTGCATTATTTGGTCCCCGACAATCAGTACAAAACAGGCATTGGCAATATTTTAAGCGCAACGGGCATCATTGTACTCATCTGCATGGTTTTCCTCAGCATTATTATCTTCTTGTTCTCAGAAACGCTGTTAAAAGGAATCGAGAAATTAAACACCAAAATGAAGATGGTGGAAGACGGTGATCTTACTATTGTTGTATCAGCGAATTCCAAAGATGAAATCGGGCAGCTTACCAATCGATTCGGTTCTATGCTTAAACAAATTAATCAGCTCATTTCGGAGGTATATCAAACAAAAATCACGCAAAAGTCTGCCGAACTGAAAGCGCTACAAGCTCAGATTAATCCCCATTTTCTATACAATTCTTTATCTTTAATTAATTCAAAAGCGCTGCGTATCGATGCCCAAGAAATTAGTGACTTGGTGAATCATCTATCTAGTTATTACAGAACGACTTTAAATAAAGGGAAGGAGATTATTTCGATTCAAGATGAATGGACAAACGTCCAAGCGTACATACATATTCAATTAGCAATGCACAATAAAAGATTTGACGTAGAATTTGATGTGGACGACAAGGTGTTTCAATTTGAAATGATCCATTTGATTTTGCAGCCGATTGTTGAAAACTCGATTATGCATGGCATCGATCTTAAGCGGGAGGGGCGAGGTAGACTCATCCTGCGGGCAAGTCTCGACGGTGAGGATATTGTTTTTGTCGTGGAGGATAATGGCGTCGGTATGGAACCGTACAAGATTGAGCGTATTCTTAAACATGAAAGTGCTGGTTATGGCATTAAAAATGTTCAAGAAAGATTACAGCTCTTATTTGGATCCGAATACGGGATTTCAATTCATAGTCAATCCGGGATTGGCACTTCAGTTATCGTACGCATACCGCAGTATCGTCACATAAGTGAACAATAGTCATGATCAAAAAAGGGTCAATGCTCATAAGAGCACGGCCCTTTTTTTGTTTCTAATCGAAATCTGTTAGATTTCAAATAATACTGTTATTTTGCAGGGTTTCAAATGATAATACAATGTAAATGTGAACAGACGGCGTTGTCAGCTACCTCTGTAAGCGCTTCAAAAGATGGTTTCTGTAATAAAAAAAAGAATGAGAGGATTGTTGATCTATGTTCAAACGAACAACGTATAAAATGATCTGTTTTATGATTCTAGCAAGCTTCTTTTATCAGGACAATGCTGCTCGTGTCTATGCTGATAGCGGCCAGCTGGACGTATGGGTGGTTAATGCAATGAAGGCCGTATATAGGACCAGCACGATCCCCGCAAGTCCTGGAAACAGCATCGATCTTGTTTCAGCCAGAAACGAATACGAAAGTGAGCAAATCGCTGTAAGAAGCAATAGTGATTTTGAGATTACTGGAGTTGAATTTTCCAATCTTGTATCTTCTGGCAATACGATCTCAAACAGCAACTTAAGCTATCATTTTGCGGAATACGAACTTGAAGATACAGTGCAACCCAATCAATATTGGCCGGATTTGGTAGGCGCGCAAATCTATCCCTTATCAGCAATCCCCGACCCGCTGTCCAACGAGCCATCTATACATGTGGCGGCAAATTCAACTCAACCCATTTTAATAACGAATTATGTTCCAGCAGGTGCTGCTCCCGGCCTTTATCAAGGTATGGTTACAGTGAAAACGACTTTGGGCGATTACCAAGTGCCTATTAACGTTGAGGTAGCTAACGTTGAAATCCCTCAAACCTCTGAAGCTAATTTCGTTAATTATCAGTGGGCGATGACGAATGGTTTTATGATTGGAGGTAATCCACCTGAGAATGTTGATGATCCTTTAACTCAGAATAGTTATGACGTTGGTCAGTACTATTACGGAGTGGAGACGTATAGCGATGAATGGTTTGAGCTTATGGATAATTTCGCCCAAACCATGAGCGACTATCGCCAGAACATGATTTGGGTTCGTACAGACTTATTATTAAACGCAAATGGTACCAAAATGGCGTCTTTTAAAGACGGGATACCTAAAGATATCGACTGGTCGTTGTTCGATCGATATGTTCAAACCTTTATGGATAGAGGGATTACTCATTTTGCGAACATTCACTTGATCCATGCATTAGAACAAATGCCGCAAAGCGAAAGGCCAAACAAAGATAATCCCCAAGATCCGTGGTTAACGTCAATTCCCGAACCCAATTCACTACCTGTAACAGACGCTTATCTTACTAACTACTTGACGGCATTGCACGATCATTTAGAGGATAAAGGTTGGCTTAACGATAATGGCTTCACTTGGTATCAGCATACTAAGGACGAACCCAACGGTTCTAGCATTACAAACTATATGACGTATATCGCTAGAAAAGTAAAAGAGATCGTTCCGGATTTCAAAACATTGGACGCTGATGCGGGCGGTACTTTAATGAACGAAGCCATCAAACCCTATGTGGATGTTTGGGTCCCGTTAACGCCGGTTTTTCATTACAATAAGGATTTTTATAAAACGGAGCAAGCGGCCGGCAAAGACTTGTGGGTGTATACTTGCGATGCCAATCCGGCTCCGTGGTTGAACAGACACTGGACACAGCCCACTATGACTGGCAGGCTGTTATTCTGGAATCTTAGTCAAGACGATGTTAAAGGGCACTTGCATTGGGGATGGAACGTATGGTATGTCCCTCATTATGGCGATTCCACGATCGTATATCCGGATAAGGATAATATGACGGTTAAAAGCTCGCTGCGATACGAGGCCCAAAGAGACGGACTTGAGGATTACGAACTGATGCACCAACTCAAACAAACCAATCCTGATCTTGCCCAACGTATAGCTGACAGCGCTGTTAGCCCGTCTGATCCGAGAAAATATACCATTGACCCTGAATATATCAGAATGCTTCATAATTATCTGGTTAAAGCTGCTGCCAGAGAACCTGTGGGTGCAATTCCCGTGCCAAGGAGTCCCTACGATGGGCAAGATGTACCTATGACATACATGACCGATAACGCGACCGGCGAGATCACCTTCAACGGTGAATGGTTTGCAAAAAGCCGGAAATACGCTTATATGGGCGGTGTGCAAGCCACATTGAAAGCGGAAGATTATTTGACCTATACATTTACAGGGGCCGGAGTCGATCTTATTGCAGAGAAAAATGAATACTCCGGTAAAATTGCCGTATACATCGACGATTCCGCTCCGGTAATTATAGATCTATATGAGAAGGTTCAACTCGATTCGATATCGGTATACAGCAATCATAATCTATCAGCAGGCAAGCACACGATCAAGGTAGTGAATCTGGAGAACAAAAGCCTATTCGTTGACGGATTTCGAGTAAGCATGTATGAAGGACAGCAGATCTATGACGGAACGCTGCAAAGTTTGGACCTGACTAGCTCACCTTCGTTTCATTTTAATAAGAACAATATTAATTACCAAGTTATCGTTCCCAATGATGTTAACGTATTCTCCATTACGCCAACGCTCTCGGATGCAAATGGAACCCTGGAGGTCAACGGACAACGTATTGGCAGCGGTAAGAGGCTTACATTCAACATCCCAACAGGTAAAAGTAAGATCCATATTCGGTCTACCGCAAGTGATGGGGAAACCACGAGACTATATACTTTGAACTTTATCAAAGGCAATGTGAATCAACCGACCACCAATATTGCGAGAAGTTATTCAGCTATTACGGCAACAGCTGCTAGGGAAGACAGTAGCGGCTATGGCGTTTCGAATATGGTTGACGGCAGTTACGGTTCCATGTTTGCTAGTATTAGCGGGTATACTAACACCCATCCGTTTCCACATGAGATCAATCTTACTTGGGATCAACAGATGACCTTTAATACGATTGTCATGGCCACGCCATCAGGGTTATTACAGGGTATAACGGATATTGACGTTGAGGCTACTTCGGATGGAACGAATTGGACAACGATTGCGAAGAGGGTACCGATTCAATGGAACAGCAGTACAGACGACAACAAAATGGAATACACGTATGCCAATATCCCTACGGTTAATGACGCGCTGAAGCTGAGGATACGGGTCAATGACGCTAACAATACGTATTGGGGCATATACGCTTTATATGAGCTTGAGCTTTATAACCTTCCAAACAACGGAGAGATTAGTCCTGTAGCAGATGGAACGCTAAGAAATTTAACAATCTCTAATGTTCCTTCCTTTACGTTTGACAACAGCACGACGACCTACCCGGTAATGATTCCAAATGATGTAAACACCATCGCGATTACGCCAACGCTTTCGGATGAAGCGGGTACGCTGCAGATCAACGGAAAGACCGTCGCCAATAACACGGCGCAGGCGATTGATATTCCAATCGGTAAAAGCATGGTTCATATCAAGTCCATCGCAAGCGACGGGACGACGTCAATGCTCTACACGTTGAACGTTCTGAAAGGGAATGTGAATGAACCCGGCACCAATATTGCCAGAAGCTATTCTGCTATTACAGCATCAGCTGCCAGGGAAGATAATAGCGGCTATGGTGTTTCGAATATGGTTGACGGCAGTTATGGTACCATGTTCGCGAGTTTACGAGCCAATCATCAATTTCCGCATCAGATTAATCTTACTTGGGAACAGCCGCAAACCTTTAACACCATCGTCATGGCCACAACTTCTGGATTACTCCAAGGTATTTCCAATATTGATGTTCAGGCTTCTACAGACGGAGTAAACTTTGAAACCATAGCGACTGGGGTACCGATCAAATGGAAAAGCAGCGTAGATGACAACGTCATGGAGTACACCTTTGCCAATATTCCTACAATAAAGGACGCAATGAAGCTGAGAATACAGATCAATGATGCGAACTATACGACGTGGGGCATGTACGCTTTGTATGAGCTTGAGCTCTATAACCTTCGGGAAAACGGTGAGATTGGTGCTAAGACACATACGATCACAGCGAGTGCGGGGGAAAACGGAACGATCAGCCCTAACGGCGCCGTTGTAGTCGATGAGGGTGCTGATCAAACCTTTACATTCAATCCGAACAATGGATACGAAATCGACAAGGTGTGGGTAAACGGTACCGACGTGTCAGTGACCGCCAACGTCTATACGGTTACCAACGTAACTGCCGGCCATATGATCAATGTTACGTTTAAGCCAAAGGACACTGGTGGTGGTAACCAGACACATACGATCACGGCGAGTGCGGGGAAAAACGGAACGATCAGCCCTAACGGCGCGGTTGTAGTCAATGATGGTGCTGATCAAACCTTTACATTCAATCCGAACAATGGATACGTTATCGACAAGGTGAGGGTAGATGGTACCGCCGTGACGGTGACCGCCAGCGTATATACGGTTGCTAAGGTATCTGCGGACCATATGATCAATGTTACATTTAAGCCAAAGGACACTGGTGGAGGGGACAATAACCCTTCTACTGGTGGTGGCAGTGGTACAGTCAATGGAAATACCGATTCTCATACACTTATAGTGAAAACGGAAGACCTTACCTCTCCAGCTTCCAACGGAGTTGTGACGATCATAGCCAAAGATAAAGAGAAAATTGTACTTCCTGCTAATGCAGCCGAGCTGCTCGGACATAATCAATTAGTCATTCAAATGGGTCCATTCACGTTGGAAGTACCTGCTGAATTGCTTAAACAGTTGGTAGATAAATTGTCCGCAGAAGATAAACAAAACAGTAAGATAGAGTTGATCATGACTCCCTTATCCGAATCCGATGCTAACAACCTTCTAGCGATGAGGCAATCTTCCACACTTGCACAAATTAAACTTTCCGGCAAAGTGATCAATTTTAGCTTATCGATTGTCGGGAAAGATGGTAAAGTGACAAGCTTGAGCAGCTTCGATAAGCCGATGACGATTCGATTCAAAGTGGATCCTTCCTTAAATCCAAAACTGACTGGCATTTACTACTTGGCAGACAATGGTACGCTGGAATATGTGCGAGGCACGTTTATTAACGGAGAATGGGTCGCTAATATTTACCATTTTAGCAAATATGCGATGCTCGAATTCAAGAAATCATTTACCGATGTTAAGTCCACTCATTGGGCGGCCGATGCGATCGAACAGTTAGCGGCGAAGCACATTATTGACGGTACTAGTGCGGCAATGTTCGAGCCAGAGCGTTCGATCACACGGGCCGAATTTACAGCAATGCTTGTCAAAGCATTGAATCTGACATCAGTAGGCGAATCGAAATTTACGGATGTGTCGAAGGGTGCCTGGTACGAAGATGCTGTTTCCATAGCTGTCAAAGCAGGCATTATTAAAGGAACAAGCACAACGACTTTCGATCCCGATGCGAGAATCAAACGTGAAGAAATGGTCACCATGATGATGCGGGCGTATGTGATCTTGAAAGACGTCAAGTTGAACGGAAATACGGCTTCTTTTTTCACAGACGAATCCACTGTGGCAGCCTGGGCGCTTGATTCAGTAAGAGCGGCGGCAGCACTTCATTTTATTAATGGACGCGATGCAAACAAATTCGTTCCGAGCGGTATCTCTTCCCGTGCCGAAGCAGCAGCTTTGCTCAATAGAGTTTTACAGTAAGCATGTTAACCCCCAAGTCCTATATAGGAAGTCTTCGTTGAGACGATAGAACAATCCAATATAGGACTTGCTTGGGCACATCCTAAGTAGAGACTTCACAAATTAATTTACCTAATACAATAACGAATGACAAAATGGACGATATTTTTGGTCACAATGCTTGTCGCTTGTACAAATTGAGAACATATTTTATGAGTACAGGAGGATAAGGCATGCAATTAGAAGGAAAAGTAGCGACCATTACGGGCGGGGGTTCTGGGATTGGCGAAGCTACTGCTAGATTATTTGCGAACCACGGCGCCAAAGTTATCATTGCCGACTGGAACGAAACGGAAGCAAGCCGCGTGGCTAACGAAATTAATAGGCTGCTAACGGCGAATGGCGGCGCTTACGCGGTGAAAACAGAAGTCTCATCCGAGCAGCTGTGGGTGCAACGCAAAATGCGATTATGCTAGAATACATTCCTTGGATTCGTGAGATATTCGTTGAACCCGCAACGGTGAAAAATGGATTTTATGTCCTCCCAGAAATGCCGGGTGCTTCAACAGAGGTCATTCCCCAGTATTTTGACAAGTATCGTATCCGATAATTGATAGTGTAGAAAAGAAGATGGATAAACCAACTGGCAGCAATTCCAACTCTATACGTTGTCCACCTTTTAAATTTGAGTCAAAGAGGGATGACAATGAAAAGATACGGATGGACCATTAAGGTGAAAATGGATAGGTTAGCCGAATACAAAGCATTACATGCGGCAGTATGGCCTGAAGTCTTAAATCGGTTAAAAGAATGTAACATCCAAAATTACTCTATATACTACCGAGATGGGAATCTCTTTAGTTATTTGGAATACACGGGACAAGACTTCGAGAAAGATATGGCTAATATGGCTGCTGACCCGAACACGCAAGCGTGGTGGAAACTAACAGATCCGTGTCAGGAACCAGTTGATTCCGCTTCGGAAGGAGAATGGTGGGCGACAATGGAGGAAGTATTTCATATGGATTAGGGCGTTTCTTCAAACTTAACTACATAGAGTGATTGAGTTAAAAAAATTTGAGGAAAGTCTTCGACAAACGTAAAATTTTCACTTCGAAGTGACACGGAGAACCGAAGGAGGCAACCCGATGAACGATATGGAAATCAAAGAACTTCAGCAAGCCGAAGTGCCGGAATTGAAAGAAGGCGTCCACGGTTACAGCAGCGAGACGAATTGGATAAAACCAGAAAATCCGATTACGCTGGAAAGATTGGAATGGTTCAAGGATCAGAAATTGGCCCTAATGATGCATTGGGGACCTTATTCGCAGATCGAGGCCGAGTCCTGGATTCTCAGCGACGAAGACGGTGATTGGGCGCGTAAAGATGTCGACTGGACGAGCGACTACGAAGAGTTGAAGCGCGAATATTTCGGCCTGAACCGCACGTTCAATCCGTTCCGCCTCCAGCCGGAGGTATGGGCGGAAATCGCCGCCGAAGGCGGGTTCAAATATTTGATTTTTACGACCAAGCATCACGACGGATTTTGCATGTGGGACACACATACGACGAATTACCGGATTACCGGCACCGAAACGCCGTTTCATGCACACCGCTATGCCGACGTTTGCAAGCATGTGTTTGACGCTTTCCGCAGCAAGGGGCTTGCGATCGCCGCTTATTTCTCGAAGGCGGATTGGCATATGCCGTATTACTGGGCGCCAGGAATGGAGAGGGGCCACGATACGTGGAGAGGGCCATCGTACTCCCCCGAGGAATATCCGTGGCTGTGGGAGAAATTCGTCGATTTTACCCATGAGCAAATCATGGAGCTGATGACCCGTTACGGCCGGATCGATATATTGTGGCTGGATGCGGGCTGGGTCAAAGAGAGTGACGAGGTTAAGCAGGACATTCGATTGGGCGAGGTCGTCGAGCGAGCCCGTCAAACGCAGCCCTGGCTGCTGTCCGCGGACCGTACAGTCGGAGGGCCTTACGAAAATTATGTGACGCCGGAGCAAGCGATTCCGGAGCGTCCGCTGAACGTACCGTGGGAAAGCTGCATTACGCTCGGCAAACAGTGGGCCTTCAAATACGATGACCAGTATAAATCGGGGAGGGAGATCGTTCGAATTCTGATGGAAATCGTATCCAAAGGAGGCAATTTAGCGCTGAATGTAGGTCCTCAGCCCGACGGACGATTGCCGGCCGGGGCGGTCAAAAGCATCAAGGAATTGGGCGCATGGATGGAGGTTTACGGCGAGGCGGTATACGGCACACGTGTGTGCGCGCCGTATTATACCGGTGCCTGCGCATTCACCTCGAAAGGAAATACCGTGTACTGTACGTACTTGTATGAAAGCGCAGATGCAGACGTCTCCAAGGTCGTTCATATTCCTTATCAGGAGCCCGTTTTCGGCATCGAGCTTGTCGGAAGCGACGCCTTGCTGCAGGTTGAGCGTACGCCGGAAGGTATCTCGATCACGCTTCCGGATTGCGAATTGAACGGACAGGCTCCGATCGCCCATGTTTTCCGTATGCAGAAGGGTGAGGAGTCAAAGTGAGTGATAAGATTAAGTCGCGTAAATCGCGGCTTTTTCTATTTATGGGAGCAAGTTCTTGTCATTGCATGGTGTTAAGAACATCGTCCCATTCCCGTTTTGTGACAAGAACATTGTCTCATTCCTGACGGATGATCAATAGAGGGGGAGGGGGATTACCTAAGCAGCAAGAGCGACCATCGTTGAGTAATTACATGAATTGTGACAAGATGTTAATCGTTTGGAAGGAATTAGTAAGTCTTGATAGAATAAATATGAAGATGATCAGGTAATAAATTTGTACACATAAGGAGATAAAACTATGGCAAAAAACAAATTACTAAGAATGGACAATGTTGGCATCGTTGTAGAATCCCTTGATGACGCAATCTCTTTCTTCGAGGAGATTGGCTTGAAGCTCGAAGGGCGAGCTACTGTCGAAGGTGAATGGGCTGGTCGCGTAACCGGGCTGGGTTCACAGTGTGTAGAGATTGCTATGATGGTTACCCCAGATGGCCACAGCCGACTTGAACTTTCGCGATTTCTCACCCCACCTACTATATCAGATCACCGAACTGCTCCTGTAAATGCCCTCGGTTATCTACGCGTCATGTTCACCGTTGAAGACATTGACGAAATGGTATCCAGACTCACTAAGTATGGTGCTCAGCTCGTTGGCGAAGTGGTTCAGTACGAGGACTCGTATCGGCTCTGCTACATTCGTGGAAATGAAGGACTTCTAATCGGTTTGGCGGAACAACTCGGTAATAAATAAGTGACGTTTAAAAGAAGACTTAACTGAAATATACATTACTAGAGTGAAAATAGAAACAGAAAAGCAGTGTGAAAGTATCTCGAAGACGTCGTGTGCATCATATAAACACCGCATTCACGCTCCGGGTCTGGGCGACCCTCGGTCCCGGAAACAAGGAACGAGGAAGTAACTGTCGGGACACATCCGCACCGACTAACCACATCGCGGCCGGCAGCAAGCTGCCTTAACTCGGTGGGACTTCGTGATGCATGAACTTTAACGGAAATCAATGCAAAACCAAATTAAAGGGACTCAAATAACGAGGAACGATAGTTGAATGTACACCGCGGCAGCCATCCATGTGATCATCCAGGATGAAGTTGAATGGCACGAATCCCGAGACACATCCAAAACACCAAAACACAACAAACAAGGAGCAAGATCGCCGTGGATCTTGCTCCTTGTTCTACATGAGGGAAAGAAAAAAGAATCCTTGGCTGCGACGGATAAACTCATAAGAAAAACAACTTAGTATTTCAAGCGAGGAAAAACAACTCATAAACAACCTATATAATGTGGCACATCATATAATGTCGGAAGTCAAGAACGTTGTCCCATTCCCGACGGGGAAATGATGCACCATGTCGTCCATTCTAAAAAACAAACGTGCTGCCGTAATATTCATGAGTAAGTCGTGTTATAGAAAATAAAGTATTAGACTGACGATGCGTCATTAAGCTAACGGGCAGTTTAGTGCAATTAGAGTTTAGGTGTTTTATGATAGAGAAAATCGTAATGGAGGTGTGATGTGAAAAAATATACATGCCCATGTTGCGGTTACAAAACGATAGACAGTGACGGAGATTATGAAATCTGTCCAGTATGTTTTTGGGAAGATGACCCTTTTCAAAAAATGAATGAATATGATTTTGGAGCCAATAAGATACCATTGATAGAGGCACAAAAGAATTATCTGAGGTATGGTGCTTGTGAGAAAACAGCGACTCAATATGTTAGGAAGCCAACAGAGCAAGACAAAAGAAACCCTGATTGGGCGCCAATTAATGATAGTTTGTACGAGTTTAAGCTTGCTTGTCGTAAGTTTATTGAAGGTACGTACAGTATCGCTGAATTGCAACATAATTTTTCCTGGATAACAGTGCCTGACGATATCGCAGGAGAGCTAAAACAAATAGATAACAACTTAGATATGATTAGATATTGTACTTTGGATTACAAGCAGCGAGATGAAGCGTTGGATGTGGTCAATGAATTGCTAAAAAAAATGAATATTACCGTTGAAATAAATAGGTGACTTTTTGAACTAACGGGAAACGATAGTTGAACAATCAAGGAGCAGTTTGCTGCGGCAGCTGCTCCATTTCTTTGTTAAGCTACTTAAATAAATTGCTCTTTGTTTACTTCCATAGCCAAGCCTATTTTCCCTTCAGGATTTTTTATGTTTTCCAAACTAACCTGCCCGTATGAGAAGTTATTTCTCAACAGAAATGAAGTCTTGAAGCAATTTGATAAAATTATCTTGTTTGCAAATAGATTGTCTAAAGGCTCATTTTATTTGTTTCATCGTGGAATATAGATCTATCCGTGTATGATCAACCGATGTGTTGAGCAATCGAGGAACGATAGTTGAACAAACAAGGGGGAGTTTGCTGCCGCAGCTACTCCCTTTCGTTGTTAAGCAAACGGGCAGTATAGTTCCAATATGTGGTATATTTTGGTGTGTGATAAAATGGGTAGCTATGTTTTAGTGAGAAGGGAGAATGATTAATGAAGGGTCGAGTTTATGTAGAGTATAGGCGTTTAGGATTTTTTGCTGTAGAGACCGAAGACAATGATTTCTCCATAATTGAGGTTCGGAGTGGAATCCCTTCCTTAGGAGACGAACTGATTGGGGGGCTTAAATCACTTGGTGAAAAGCAACTATACAATGAGACATCTAAAGAAGAATTAAATGTATCTATTAAATCTATACAATTAGCCCTAAGCGAAGCGAAGAGCTATATTAAAGATGCTGCAAGAGGGAAATAGTTAGACGATTGAACTAACGGAGAACGTTAGTTCAATGAAGGGACCTATATTAACGAAGAAGGAGCTTGGGAGGTAAAAATGAAAAAACCATTTATAAGAGCTCTCGTTTTAGGACTAATATTTGTATTCATTTTTTATGCTTTTCAGATTCTTCAAGGAATTTATCTCACGATGAATTATGTTCCGGATATTGTTGAGACATACGAATCAGTTGATCATCTTCAACATAAAGTCGCATTTGGATATGTTTTAAGCCCAGTATGGAGAACATTAGAAATCCTGGTATTAATGCTACTTGGAATAATTGTTTATTATGCTGTGAGGATATTAAGAAAGAAGAAATAATCTTTATTAAGCTAACGGGGAACGATAGTTGAATGAACGCAGCGTAAACCAGTACGTTTCGGGGGCTGGTTTTTTTCTATACGAGATCAGCCTCCGTCTATAAAACGATCGTTTAATAGAATTTATAAACAACCATTTAAAATGGAGAACGTTAGTTGAACAACAAAAGGAGCAGTTTGCGGCAGCTGCTCCTTTCTTCTAGCCGGTGAAAGTCTCGTTGTTGCTTTGAAAACTCCCCAATTGTCTATTTGTTGTCAGAAAATAATCCCATTAAGTTTACCATTTCAAATACTTTACCCGTTAAACTCTGATCCTTCAGCTTGTGCGGGATACAGACGCTTATATTGCATTTAATCATCCTCAAGTTCACGCGCATCCTTAAACATTAATATTACCGCTGTTATGAATAAGACTGCGGTTATTACGCAGCATTCCGCGTAAGTCATGCCAAGACCGAACCACAGTTCGAGGACTGCGTAGAGTCCCGCCGCTGAGCCCGCAAATATGCCGATGCACGCGAATAGTAACGCGATGAATACGAACATGTGGCCGCCAGTGTTTGTTTTGTACATTGTTTTTTTTTCCGGATTTAGAATTAACGAAATCCGCTCCATAGTCGCCAGAAGCACGCGTGACTTGTTTAGTTTTTTTCTTTTATTTGGTGACAAATTTATCTCCCCTAATATCTTGTTATATTCTTTTTCGGAACTTGGACTGGTTAAGTTAAGGCCTGAAGAGATTCCATGGGCGAAACTGGACGAGAAACTGGCGGAGGCAGGCATAAGATATAAAGCTTTTTGCTCAATTATGATTAAACTAACCCCCACATCCAACCACTAACACCTCCGCCATGCAAGAGAAGCATGAGCGAAGCACTTTGATCTCCATATTGCTTATACGAATTCAAACGATATATCCCCCTATATGCATTTCTTATAATGTAACATAAAAAGTTAACGCAGCTAACCTGCCTGTTAGCGTAATGAAACAGCCGATCATTGTGGCCGGCTGCTTCCGTGTTTTTATTGAACTAACGTTCCCCGAAATGCTGCCAAGCGGCAACACTTGAAATCGTTGGTGAGTTTGTTATAATGGCAATAGATTTTAGGAGGTGCTTTATTTGATCACCCATTACATGCGTTTACGGTAAAAAGAGGTGCGGTACAGGTTGACTCATCCGTTTTTTTAAAAGCGGATTCGGGTCTATTTGTGGTGCGCCTTTTTCATTTACCTAAACAAATGAATGAGGTGTTTTTGTGTTGCATAAAAAGAATAAAAAGCCCGTCGTTGCCGGGAATAGGTCCCGTACGAATCCAAATAAAAGCGGAGGCAGCCCTAACTTCTCCGGTCAGCATTTCCTGCATAACAAACGCGCGGTGCGTGATTTGATCGAAACGGCAAAAATTACGAAAAAAGACGTCATTATTGAAATAGGGGCCGGCCTCGGTGCGATCACGCTGCCTTTGGCGGAGAAGGCGAGGATCGTGATCGCTTTTGAGAACGATGCCGCGTATGTTCAAAAATTGATCGGCAAGGTGGAAGGCGAATCTAATATTAAAATCGTTCATGGCGATTTTATGCGAGGATATCTTCCAAGAGAGCCCTTTTGCGTCGTGTCGAATATCCCTTTTTCAATTACGACTCCGATTCTGAGAAAGCTTTTGGATGATCCTTCTACCCCGCTGCAGCGGGCTGCCATCATTTTAGAGAAGGGAGCGGCCAAACGGTTTACCTCTTCAGTCGTGACAAATCCGGAGCTATTAAGCTGGAGGATGAGGTATGACATGGAACTGGTGCAGACACTCCCCCCGGGTTATTTTTCGCCGCCGCCGAAGGTGGAATGTTGCATAATATCGATAAGGAGAAAGGCATGCCCTGAAGTTCCATACCGCTATGGCGCTTTGTTTACGGGTCTTGCTGAAAGGGGGCTAAGAAATCCGAAGTTACCTTTCGACGGAGCGTTCAGTTCCGTCTTTACCCCTCCGCAATTGAAACACTTGGCGTCGAGCCTTGGGATTGACCGGGATAAGCCGGTTTGCGCATTAAAAGAACGCGAATGGAGCGTTATTTTCCAAACAATGCTGGACCATGTCCCTTCCTATCGGTGGCCCAAAACTTTGCAAAGCCAAAAACGGAAGCGAAACTAAGTCTCGTTGCTCAAAATAACCGCTCAACGCTGGAGTATTTTACGACTTGCACAAATCGGAATATTAAAGTTGGTTAAACTAACGGGAAACGATAGTTCAATAACACACATGGATGAGCAGGCGCTGCAGTGGCCTGCTCATTTTATTAAGCTAACGGTAACGATAGTTGAGGAGCAGTTTGCTGTGGCAGCTGCTCCATTTCTTAGTTAAGCTAACGGGCAGGATAGTTCAATGAAATCAGGATAAAATGGAAAACATGGAAAACATGAATGATAAATTGTTGTAGGAAGTGAAATATAATATGAACAAAAAAACATTGCTTGAATGGGAAACTAGCAATAATGCAATAAATAGGACTGTGGAAGGCTTTTGGAGTTGTTTTAGAAAATGGCGTCAAGAAGAGAAAGACGATTACCACGACACATTTCATGGAAAGTTGTATGAGGATTTTATTAGTGTACATGAACGGTCAATTTACCTTAAATATACTTTTAATGTTGAAGAAGTAGTAATATTTTGTTCAGTAAATATTTTTTATCTAGAAGAATACATCGGCACTTACGATTTTGAATTTAATTTAGACGGAGAAATTGCTGATGAATATTTAGATTTTGACGATATTTTATTCAAAGATAGGTTGTTGAAAATGAAACATAACTTGAGTATTGCCCGAAATGCCTTAAAACAAGGAATTGAAATTGGAACAGTATCCAATATTACTGGAATTGATTCTAAATATATAGAGATATTGAAGGAGAAATATTGTTAAGCTAAAGGGAAACGATAGTTCAATGAAGAGACTCAAACGATGAAGGAGCTGCAGGTAACTCCTTTTACATCTTCATAAAATAAGAAATTTTGTACATATGTCTGAGATTGTCAGTACGGAGACTGCCAGAAGAAGAATTCGTAGGATAACCAATTTCTCTAATCAGGCAAGGGGGAGGAAATCGAAGGCGACCGAATATTGGTCTCGCGTCCGGCGCACGGTCGATCATATTGAGGAATTGCTTGGATGAATCTCACTGTAATGTTAAATTCCGTGCTTGTTTTAGATAGGCGGGGGCATACGCTTTCATTTATATATTCAAAACGAGAACTTATATGATATATTATTATTCGAAATGAATAATTGTATAGAATTGGATAGATGAGGAAAAAGGAGGCATTTATGAAAAGGTTGCGATTAAAGGTTCAATATTTGCTCATTACAGGTATGCTTGCGCTGCTGTTCGTCCCCCTGTCATCCTACGCGGCGGAACAGAGTGCCGCTAGCGAAAGCGGTTTAACGGAAGCGATTAATGGGATGGGAATAACGGTGACGTCTCCTGCTAACGGTACTATAGTGGGAAATCAGCTATACATAGGACTTAAAGTTTCTTATACAACGTTCCAAATTGCAAAAGTGACGGCACAGGTTGATGACGTTACTATGAATTTCGTTTCCTGCGGGGTGAATTATACCTGTTGGAAGGGAACAATGGATATTTCTTCTTTACCTAAAGGGGAAAAGTCGGTATTGATTACCGCTTGGGATTCCAAAGGAAACTCAGTCAGCAAGACTCTCGATATCATCTACGATGAGAAGCCGGTCCTTCAGGTTCAGCAGCTTGCAACAGATTTTACCGGACAGACCCCGAAACTCCGCGTTCAGGCAACCTGTACGGATGATGATCCTAACGGTTGTACACTAGAGATATCTTATGGCAGCGAAAAAATAACTCGAGTAAACAGCATCGATCAACATATAGATTTGGGCGAATATATCGAGCAGGGACTTGATATTTCATTGACGGCTGTAGATTCAAGAGGGCAAACCGCTAGTCAGAGCTTCCCGGTTTGGCCGGAACACAGCGAGTGGCTTCGCCTGGTCGATACGGTGGACGGCGATATTCTGGATGTCAGCACGGAAAAAATATTATTTGATAACCGTCAAAAAAAGCAGCTGGGTATCAAAGACCGAAAATCCGGTGAAATCATTACCGTTCCCTACGATCTCCCTGTAAACGATGTATTTAAATACGGCTTTTTGACTCCCCACGGCGCTGTTATGGCTCTTCAATTAGATAAAGGGATAATGGATGTCCCGTCCGTCCTTTATGAGTGGAGAGACGGTAAGCTCTATTCTTTAGGGTATTTCCCTTCCAGTTCCGCTTGTGAACATGAATATCTTCTTTGCAGTATACACGATGTACCCGTAAACCAAAACTATGCACTCTATGAAAAAAATAGTGATCTTATTTTGCGAAATTTGGTGACGGGAACAAACGAAATTATTCCAATCCCACCGGAAGAATTCATCGTCGACAGATTTTTTCTTATTGGAAATGAGGTCTATTTTGAAACTTACAGTAGGAATTGGGAAAATCCTGGAGGTAGCTATAAATACGACAAGGGCACTATTACTCCCTTGGACGATTTCACCTCCGAAACCCTCTTATCAACTATAACAGATGGCCATTATACCTTGTTTTGCAAAACCACTAGCTATGATTCACCGTGTTCTTTGGTGCTTCGCGGACCCGATGGCGATCAGGTCATAGGTGACGAGGTATGGTCGAGCGTAAGAGGAATGGATTACCAATTAAATCAAGGCTGGGTAGCTTATAACCGTCCAACAATTAGCGGAGAGCAGCTATGGCTTCGCTCTCCCGACGGCCAAGAGCAGCAGGTTGCAAATTTCCGTACAAGTTACCCATATATAATCGCTTACTTAGCCGAAAACGGTGACGTCGCTTTTTATAACGATAACAAACTGTTTTTTCGTAAATATAAGGCTGACGGAATAAGCGATCCTGTAGAAATCGGAACATCCGAACTGCGGCTGATGCGGCTGGACGGGCAAGAATATGGAACGATTGACAATACGTTATTTGCGTTAAAAAAAGAAACGACGGCACCGACGATCGGCAGTGTGCAGCCTTCGGATGGCGAAACGGTAACCGTGAATAATCCGGTCTTATCCGCTGTCATTTTGGATCCCGATTCGGGGGTGGATCCCTTTACGCTGATAGTCAAAGTCGACGATCAAATTCTGGAATCCAGCTATGACGTGGAGTCGATGACCGTGACCGCGCCGGCCTCTGGATTGCAGGATGGTACCCATTCCCTTCTGATTCGTGCTACGGATAAAGAAGGAAATATAGCAGAGCATTCCGGCAGTTTCACTGTCAAGAAATCATGGTCTGTATGGCCAGAAGGAAGCAGCTTGAAGGCAGAGAATGTCGGACGGAATTCACTTGCCTTATCCTGGCCGGCCGCCCGGGAGAGCAATGGTTACCGGATATACAGGAACGGGGAACTCATAGATACGGTGAACGAAAACGTCCATTCGTATGATGTAACGATGCTGCAGCCGGATACCAGATACATCTTTAAGGTGGAGTCAGAGCTGCCGGACGGCAATTGGTCGACGGATGGACCGTCTATGTCGGTGAGGACGTCAAGTCCAATCTTAGAATGGCTTAACAAGCTTCATGCCGCCTTCGTTGCCGGCGATCCAGCGGACATACAGGACGTAAGAAATCTGCTCGATGAAATCGCGGGGCTGGACGATTCGGCCGATCAGTCGCTGATCGATCCCTTATGGAACAAAATCAGCGCTAAGCTGCCGCCATCAGTTGATCAGGCCGAGCTAAAGAGCAGCCTGTTCCGAATCGTCAAGGCTATCGGTTCGTTACGTTACGATCCACAGTTGTCCGATTTGGAAGCCATTCGGACGAATCCGGAATTCATAGCGGCACTAGAGACGATTGCAGCGGCCGGAGGCCATCCGAATGTATCGATGGACGATTTCCTTATCCTGCTTTTTGGCGATGGAAGAAATGCAGGAGGGATAGAAGGAACAGTCCGCGATATACTGAAGGATATGAAACCGAAGGAACTTGCGGCACTGCTCGCCAATAAGGATCGAATGAATGCGGTCTTAAGCAAAGCGCTGGCTGAAGTATTGGATGATAAAAATACGTATGCGCTCAGCGCGGTGCTCTACAAACTTGATGTTAAGCCTGAAGACGTAAGGTCGGCGGTGTATAACTTCCAGGTAAAACTGAAGCATGATGTGCCGGCCATTAACGCGTTAATCGTTGCTTTTATCCGTTCTGAAGCGGATGAGACAGTCAAAATAACTGCGAACGGCAAGAAGCACGAATACGGGCTCAAGGTTTTCGATATTGAGCTTCCGTCCATTATTGTTAAATGGACAAAAGTATCCGGGAGTGACGATGTGACCGTGAATTTGAACGGAAACGTATCCATTCCGAATCATGCCGCAAGCGGTACAGCAGTCATACAAGCGTCGCTGTTTAATCCTTACGGCGGGAAAGCGAAAGTCATCTTTCAAAAAGAAGTGACGCTGATAAATGCCGACTGAATGGCAACAGAATTAAGGTATATTCGAATCATAAAGGAGCTGTCTCAAACTTGAAAATTTTTGAGCAGCTTCTTTTTTATCTCGATTATGGATTTTGAGCGGATGTATCTCCTTTCGATTGTTGTTGAAATCTTCGAAATCTGGAAAGACACGTCTTCCCTTCAGGAACTAGAGGGATTCAATATTTTGATAAAAGTGGTAAGAAAATCGATTTTTAAGTTCAATTTGATGTTACGCTAACGGGTACGATAGTTGAACAATCAAGGAGCAGTTTGCTACGGCAACTGCTCCATTTCTTTGTTAAGCTAACGGGCAGGTTAGCGCAGTGCCGTTCTAAATAAAATGTCCAAACCGTATCAATGAATAGCAGTTACCTGGACTTTACAGGCGAACATGCGTTTGTTATTATAGTGGTAAAATATGGTGAGGGTGAAGGCTGTTGGACAGTTTAAGTGTAGTGATTGACTTTCTACTAATTAAATACAAAGCGGACCAGAAATGGACTCGTAAAGTGATTGAACAGTTATCGGAAGAAGATATTATATGGTCACCGACACCGGAGAGTAACAGTATCGCTAATTTGATTGCGCACATCTCGGGCGCTGCTCATCAATGGTTTGAAAGCGCATACTTCGGTGCTCCATATGTCGAAGACAGGAGTAAAGAATTCGAACGCGGTTTGCAAATGTCAAAAGAGCAAGCATTGGAAATTTCAAAGAAATCATATTACTGTATCATTCAGGTTCTTGAAATGATGAAAGCAAACCCAACACGGTTGTTGGAACAACCTTATCTAAATTACCCAACGTTCAACTCCGCTGCCTTAAATAATCACTCCACCATTCTAGAAATGCTTCTACATCAATTCAGGCATTTACCTAGTCACACAGGGCAAATCATTTACATAGCAAAAATGAGAAAGGGGACGTTAGTGTGGGATTAAAACTTAATTCAACATACATTACAATTCCCGTTAGTAGCTTAATAACTCAGTGGATTGGTATAAAGAACATTTCGGTTTTAAAGTAATAACAGAAGACCCGAATTACATAGAATTACAAAATGAATCAGGCATAAAAATCCTATTCCAACAAAATGAGCATAACCTATATTTATCCAAATGGCGCGGCTCAATCGTCGTATGGGTTTATGGTGGATGATGCAGAAGTGCATATCGGTACTGCATGGAAGTAACCAGCAGACCTATAAGCCCCAAAGGTGAAATGGCGAGCTGCGGGAAGGGAGTCGGAGGGGGCCATACTACCAATGATCCGGCGTACAACATAACCCCGGGGAGGGAAGGGCGCCGAAAGGCAATACCCCACTTCGTTCACGGGATATCAAGGAGGTAAGAGTAAGTGAATGCCGAAAACACGGCTAACGCCACCAATGAAAACGCTCGACAACTCCAAAATACCCTCTATCTTGCGGCTAAGGAAAACCCTAAGCGTAAGTTTCATGCACTATACGACAAAGTATTCCGGAAAGATATCCTGCAAGAGGCATGGGCAAGAGTGAAAACTAATCGCGACAGTGCCGGCATTGATGGACAAACAATAGAGTTCATCGTTCGAGAGATTGGCGAAGAATCCTTCATCGAAGAGATCAGGCAACAACTAAGGAATGGGGATTACCGACCGTCTCCGGTCAAGCGGAAAGAGATTCCGAAGCCGGACGGAAAAACTGGAATTGACCATTAACACTTCCAAATCAAAGCTAGTGGGTCTGTGGAAGAACCAAGACGGATTTGACTTCCTTGGCTTTCACCATCGGAAGATGCCTTATCTCCATAAAAACGGGACAAAGTATCGACTGCGAAGCTTTCCATCGAAGAAAGCAATGAAGAAGATGCGCACTCGTGTGAAGGAAGAAACGGCAACCAAAGGCCGATTAAACTGGCCATTAAAGCTAATGGTCGAGCTGCTGAATCCTATGATCCAAGGATGGCGTAATTTCTACGACCATCTGGATGTAGATCGAAGTATGGCAAACCGATTCCTTTCAAAAGTGGACTGGTATATCCTGAGGAGATTAAGACTGTTCAGGAATAAGAAACATAGGAAGCGCAAGCAGAATTGGTCTGAGATGCATTTTCTACTTCAACGTACAGGACTGAAAACATTATGCACATGGAAAAACCGTACTGCCCTGGATGAAGAACGTCGGAAAGCCGTATACAGAAAAACTGCATGTACGGTTTGATGAGGAGGGGCTGGAA
Organism: Paenibacillus sp. PL91; assembly: GCF_012935325.2. Classification (GTDB taxonomy): domain Bacteria; phylum Bacillota; class Bacilli; order Paenibacillales; family Paenibacillaceae; genus Pristimantibacillus. The sequence goes on along the minus strand of NZ_JABBYG020000001.1, from coordinate 1,006,276 downwards.
TCTCCAGCCCTTTACTCTACTTAGTATAATCATAATTATCGGTAACATTAACCAAATAGCGGAACGCAGTTTAATGTATAATAAAACTTTATCTAATACCTGCACACGTGAAATACGCATGGATAAATTGTTAAAAACCGGACTAAAGTCTAGAGTCTTCTCCATCCAATATCAGATGTCTCTTCTGAGCGCATAAGATATTATGAAACTAGAGAACAAAATGATGCACTTCAGGATGCAGAAAAAGATGAGTAGAAGTAATTAAGGCTTCGTTATTGATTAGCAACTCGATCCGCATACATGTATTTTCATGCTGGTTTTACAATTGACGAAGTTACAAGAAAGCAGGTGATGACGACATGAAAGTAATGACAGAGCCGCCGGCCTCACGATTAGGGAAGATGCGTAGAATCTGCGGATATGGCGCCGCCATAGCGGTGACGCCATATCTGCTTATAAAAATTGTCTGGACTTTTGGTCTCTTTCTTCCGACCGAGCAAATGGGCGACTCCAGTTGGCGAGCGATCAACGCAGCAACCGCGGTGATCGCTGCGGTGGGTATCCTGCTGGCGATGGCGTTCTGCAGGCCGTGGGGTGAACGGCTGCCAGCGTGGCTGGTTGCTCTTCCCGTATGGATGGGCACCGGTCTGCTCGTACCCATGCTGTTGTTGGCACCAGTGCTCGGACCGGCCGCCATGACCCGGGATAAGGAGGCTGGCGCCGCCCACTTCTGGGCATACGAGCAAATCTTCGTCATGATCTCGCTTGCCGGGGTCGGCATTTGCCTGCCACTTGCCTTGGCAGGTTACGCCAAGGCGCGGTGGCCCGAGGCGATGGGCGGACCGATCGACTACGCGGAGCTGCCGGGACACACCCGACAGCTGCAAGTTTCCTCGGCTAGGCTCGTCGCTGCCGGCTGTATCCTGCTCGGCGTCATCAAGGTGTTCTGGGCGGCGGGTGGCACCCTCGGCATCGACCAGGCCATGCTGAATCACCGTGATGTATGGTGGCACCTCCTGACTTTGAGTACTGGCGTGTGGGCCATCGCGGGGGCGTGGGGCCTGATGGTGATGACCTCCCGCCGTGGGACTCGGAGATTCCTACCCCCTATGGCGGCGGTATGGATCTCGTCGGGAATGCTGTTCTCTTATAACCTCTTTTCCGCCATTCGCCCCGATTCACAGTACTCCCCGGAGTACCCGCTGGCACGAATTTTGACCACAGAGGCCGGCATCGTCTTGGGTGTGATGATGGGGATGATCATCCTGCTAGTGCTGCATGACCGCCGGCGCGCTCTGCGCGACATTTCGATTTGAGGCGTATACGCTAACTAGAATGAGGGAGCTGCCGCGGTAGCTCCTTTTACATCTTCACAAAATAAGCGATTTTGTACAGATGTAGCTGATAGGTGTTAATCTCCTTCGGGCAGTTATCAAAGGAATTTGGAATGTGGAGGAAGAATATTCTAATGAAATAAATTTGAAAGAGAAAGTGAGTGTTTCTATGTAACCTACCTATGAGACTAAAAGGCTAGTCCTCAGACAATTTGAATTGACAGACGCTAAATATGTGCAGGAGCTAGCTGGAGATATAGAAGTAGCGAAAACTACGTTGAATATCCCGCATCCATATCCAGATGGGGCAGCCGAAGCGTGGATTGAACGTACTCGTGATGCTGCTGAAAAAGGTGAACTCTATGCTTTTGCGATGATAAGAAAAGGGAAACGATAGTTCAATAAAGACACCGAGGCAGCCGATCACAATGATCGGCTGCCTTTTCCACACTATTCCAGCTAATAGCTTGTCAATATTTAATTATTAATGGCAGATTCCAGGAGTGGTCAGGATAATTGAATAAATCCATAACGATTCTTAAGCACCAAATCTTAATACGACGTTTCTAAAATAAAGTTAAAAACCGCTTTTCAGCCACTATGAACCTGGCTGAAACAAAAGTAAACTTCATTGCGTCTGTTTGCTCGAAGGTGTTTATTTTGAATAAGTTGGTAATTATCCTTCTTTTATCTTTGCTTGGCTGTCAGTCTTCAGAACCAGAATCTATAGTTTCAAAGACAAGACTTTCCTCATCTACTACGGCAAGTGCTGAAAACGATAATTTTTCCGTTCATGTTTCTGTTCCGGAGCTAGTTGAGACAAATGAGGCTTTTACGATTGAGGTTGAACTGAAAAATGAGGCTGAACGGACAATCGAGATTATGAGCGGGGAGCCGGTGTTTTACTTTGTCATACGTGACAGTACTGGGAAGGCGATTAACACGATTGCAAGAACGGATGTTGGGGTTATGCGTCCAATGTTAGAGAATGAGGTTATATCAGAGAAGCATCCATATCAGTTTAAAAAAACGGGCCTATATGATGTTTCAGCAGTTGCGGAATTTACGCTTCAGGACGGAGACGACAGCAAGGTCTATAAATTGGAAACGGTTCGGAAGCAGATCGAGATTGTTGAATAATTAGATCACCTACTTGTCTCTTACAGTCGATCGCTTTGCTGGCAGCACAGCACTGTCCGGATATTGGTCAGTGATCTGGATGCAGCTATCTCCGAATAAAGACAAAAGAGCATGAAAATAAAGGTTTAGCCTAAGTAGAGGCGTTGAACTAACGGGCAGGTTAATGCAACAAACTCAATGTAAACACAATCAACTTTATCGCTCTATAGTATGGTAATATATGTGCATCTCATTAAGTTCGGAGTGATCTCTGATGTTTGAAATTAAATATGAAATCTTTGATGATGATATCCTTGAGCTTCGAGCGATTGATCTCCAGACTTTTAACAAGGAATATAATCAAATTTTCGGTTGTTTTACCATTATCGTAAATGGAATTGAATATCTATCTTATCCTTCACCTGAAATGAGATTAGAGACGAAACGCATTTATTCTGAGCTAATATTGACTCACTTTGATTTTCTTATCGATGTGTATTACCAACTTCAAAAAAACAACTACGCCGCATTAAAGTATATTGAAAACCATTGTACTTGGCTTGAGTTCATTCAAGAAGGAAATGAACTTGTCGTTAGTCAGTTAAATCTTGAAATTCATGAGGGACCGTTAATTCGAACTGATAGAGAACTATTTATTAATGCAATAAAAGAAGAAATTATCAACGAGACAATACAATGGGGAGATTTTGAAAAAGAACTTATTTCAAAAACCAAGGAATTTATAAAAACATTACAAGAGCTAAATAAAAATATTCTTACTTCAAATTGTTTTACCAAGATTAGATTATTTGCTCTAGAGCGTTAAACTAACGGGACACGATAGTTCAATAAAAACACGGAAGCAGCCGACCACAATGATCGGCTGCTTCATTACGCTAACGGGCAACATAGGTAAACAACCTTCCATATGCGTAATTTTAAAAATGAGCAATCGATAAGAAATCACATCAACCATACCATAGTATAATCTAAGGAGATTTTGAAATTTCTGAATATATTCGCAGACAAATAATTACATAAAATAAATCCTTATAAAGAAGGGGAATGAGAAATATGGCAAATATCGAGCACTTACAGAATGTGAATGTTCCAGCTTCAAGGGTATATGAAGCATTAACCACTGCAAAAGGACTTTCAGAAATATGGACAAATGAACTAATAGTCAATGATCAGATCGGTTGTATAAATGAGTTCAGATTCGGCGGAAAAGGCTTAACAAAGATGCGAGTTGATGAGCTTGTTACGGATAAAAAGATTTTGTGGCACTGTGTTGATTCAGATCCTGAATGGATAGGTACGACTATTTCTTTTGATATGGAGGAAAAAAACGGGAAGACTTCAATCGTTTTTCGTCAGATGAATTGGGAGGAAGTGACCGTATTTTATCGCGTATGTAATTATAACTGGGCTATTTTTTTGTACAGTCTTAAACAGTATTGCGAAGAAGGCGAGGGTCTTCCGTATCATAAACGGAAGTTTTAGAACCATTGAAAACGGATGGATGGACTAAAGTACATGACCCCGACAAGAAGTTGACACCTAAATCTTGATAACCAATCGTTCAACTAACGGGACACGTTAGCTAAATAATACATAATTGTAGCCAGCCAACACGATCGGGGACCTATCCAAATGGAGTTTCATACTAAACAATAGAAGAGTTGATTTTATGTTCACTGTTACTGTAGAGATGACTCAGAAAAAACCAACTATGCACAATTGCGCGGAGAGCGGAGACGAGAACTATATCGTCGCTTCTTCTAGCGTCTTGTCACACCTTCCAAGTAGCGGTAGTTACCAAATAAGCCTAAGGGCAGGTTAGCGGAGTAAATCGTGGCACAATATTGTTGTGGTAATTGCTTAAAGTGAGGTGTCTAAACAATGGGACTGGTGAATAAAATGGCAGTCGTAACGATGAAGAGTGAGTACTGTAAAGTTGAACATCACACTATCGTCATTGATGGTACTCCACTGGATTTATTGCTTCACAATTATTATCCTTCAAATAACCTTCTGGGCATGATCCCAACAATTATTGATTGGGTCTACGACTTGAAAGAGAAAGAATGTATTAAAGGAAGGTTCAATTCAGCAAGCAAAGAGGTTGTTTTGCCATTACTAATGTGCCCAGATGATTGTGATTTGTCGTGTACAGTAATTGTTGCAAATGTAATTAAAGCAGAGGGGTACATTATCTGGAAGCAAGTTGGTATTGATATGAGTACCAGGGAAGATATGCTTCTGGGATGCGAAGGGATTGGTTCGAAAGTTCATTGGCTTGATAAGATCCCTCAGATGACGTTTGAGGAAGAGCAATATAGCTCTCATCTCAGAAAAATTTAAGATTAAGCTAAAATTTGAAGTACTAGTAAGTCGGTTTATGAACAAGGAGTTTGGAATTGAAGAACTACAGAGCAGGCTATATACCGCTTTGATACCGGACAAGTTTTATAAAGAATTTTCAAATGAAATAAGTGAGTTAATTAATGAATTAGAACTTATTTTATATACTCAGTTAGAGTCTGACCATTTTCATTTAGCAAGCAAATTACTGGAAGCCTTTATTGATTTTTTAAAGAAATACGATTGAACTAACGGGACACGTTAATTAAACCATGACATGACGGCAAGCGTCATACGATCGGCTACCGTTGTTCGTAGAAGTTACGGGCAGGATAGTTCAATCATATTTTCGAACACTTTAGGCACGCAAAGGAGTGAAGTTATGAAATTTCTGCTTACATCTGCAGGCATCAATAACAAAAGCATACATAATGCGCTAATTGATATGCTGGGCAAGCCGATCGCCGACTCCAACGCCCTGTGCATCCCCACCGCGATGTACGGACACCCCTGGGTCGGCCCAGGCGTCAAAACTTGGAAATTCATCAGCGGGAATGAGGAGAATCCCATGGTCGACCTGGGCTGGAAGTCCGTCGGCGTGCTGGAGCTCACAGCGCTGCCAAGTATCGACAAAGACCGATGGGTGCCGCTAGTCCGGGAGACGGACGTCCTGCTGGTGGCGGGTGGTGACGCCCTCTATCTGTGCCACTGGATGCGGAAGTCCGGACTGGCAGACCTGTTGCCATCTCTGCAGGCAGTTTATGTGGGAATGAGCGCCGGGAGTATGGTGATGGCACCTAACATCGGGGAATTCTTCCTTGGCTGGACTCCGCCGAGCGGTGGCGATGAAACGCTGGGACTGGTTGATTTTGCAATGTTTCCACATCTGGACCACGAGATGCTGCCTGAAAACACCATGGCTGCTGCAGAGAGTTGGGCCGCTGGGATGCAAGGTCCTGCGTATGCGATGGATGATCAGACCGCGATCAAAGTGATCGACGGAGCAGTCGAAGTTGTCTCCGAAGGGCATTGGAAACTGTTTTGACCCTGTTTGTACGGTAAACTAATGGGAGAAGTTAGTCCCTTCGCAAGTTTAACGAGGGACTTTCAATATCAGGAGAATGAAAGGCAGCCGGCCTCACGATCGGCTGCCGTTGTTCGTTAAAGTAACGGGCAGTTTAGCGCAGAAAACAAAGAGCTTCGTGAATATGTCGATCAGTATGTATTGAGATTGACATTGCAAGTATTTTTTTTCTTGTTTTGCTTATTCTCGCAGGGAATGGGATCAAGTTCTTGTCATCCGACATATAATAAGAAGTCTTGATGCACAAGGCTTTGAGTCTTCATACAGACATATGTACAAAATACGAGTTTTGTGAAGAAGTGTACAAAGTGGAAAATCAATTTACGCTTACGCAAGTCTTTTCGTTGTCTTTGGACAAAAAAACTCCTTACATTAAAATGACACAAATTTATAAACATACTCTTCTATAAGTGTTGAAGTAATTATTTTACATAGCTTTGAGACTTTCATTAGAACAGCCGCGCAACTCTGCAAGCTCCTCAATCATGCATGTCTATGAGTATCTTTGACAGGAATCGGATTAGACCTAAATGCATTTTGCATAGTTCATTACTAAATTCCAAGAAATAAAAAAGCCGAATGGATCGTTCTCATCCACTCAGCTCTTAGGATTATTTTACAATAATTTCTATAATATCACTTACCGTTGTTCCACTTCGATTCATAAACTCGCCGCGATATTGATAAATGCCTGGAGCTTTGCCTGAAATTTGTGTAATGGCCGATTGGGCACTTGGTGTTTGTGGAGATAAAGACTGCGTTTCAATAAGTTCGCCATTTTCATATAATCGATATTGTGCTGCGTTCGTGCCCCACCACATATTGGCAGTAATGGTATAGTTCCCACCTTGATCCCAGTTGTTGCTGGACAACACAGGTTTGCCAGGATTCGCATCAGCCACGGTGACGGTGTGTGGATCACATGAAGTCGTTCCATACAAATTCGATAACTCACATGTATACACATAGGTTCCGTTTGGCTTACCTTGAATAGGAATAATGGAAGTCTGGGCTGCCGGCGATGCATCGGGCAGTGACTTCGTTTGGATCAATTGGCCATTCTCGAACAACTTATACTGTGAGCCATTGTTTCCCCACCACATGTTCATCGTAACCTCATAATTGCCATCATGTAAGCCTGTCGCAACACCACTATTATTCGAAAGTGTCGGTTTACCTGGCACCCCGTCCGCATGCATAGCCGGACTGACGGAATGCCGTTCGAACTTGACTGCATCAGCCCTCGTATAGATCATATCGGCAGGAAGGGTTGGCGGATCTACAGTTGTCGGAGTTTCCCTGGTTAATCGAACATACTCGCTGCCGTCTCCTGTAAAGTCGAACGTTCCAAGATTAACCCAACCCGACGAGCCAACTGTCGCATCGATATACGTGACCTCGGTAACCGACTTGTGCTTCACGTCTACTTTGACATGACTATCGTTAGCCGTTGTATGGACGAGCTTGTAGATGGAGACCGTATATCTCCCCTCTGGAAACATCGCCTTCCACGTCGCCGATGATCCTTGAACTGTAGAGTAACGGGACTTAACACCAATTTTGTATCCGGCTAAATTGCTTTGGCTCCAAGACCCTTCCTTAGCGTATAATCCGTTCGTATTCGTGCTGTCGACAATAATTGTCAGGTCCCTGATCGATATTGTCAAAGGCGGTGTTGTTAAGGTCACTCCGTCAATCGTTACAGTGGCCCACACCTCGATGTGTTCCGTTTCCCCATCGAGGCTTTGCAGGGTCAACAAACCGTTACTGTCCACTTCAGCCAGATCGGTTCTATCAACGAAATACTGCAAGTTTGCATGTGCCAAATCACCGATCAGGCCGTTATCCAAATAGCCGGTTACGTTCAGTTGAGCAGCTTGAGTCATCTGCAGTTCGTCCCGATCCGACATGATGGCCACTGACTCCAATTGCGGCGTCTTATTAGGGTCCACCCACATCATTGCATCGGCAACTACCCGTGACTTGTTGGCCTTATTGGTTAATTCCACATACCCACTATCGCCTGCTGCAAAAGGATAAGCTCCCAGGAACACCCACGTCCCATTGGCCGTTGTCTCATCAACGGTAACCGTCTCGGAGCCCCCGCTATAATAAACGGTAAAAGAGGCATTCGTTGCCCAATTTTCACTTGTGGCGGTTATTTGCGGAAGCTTGTAATACACGCTATAAGTGACACTTTCCGGCAGTTCCGGCCGCCAGAGAATCTTGCTTGTCGCTGTGCCGGAAGACGATTTCGCATATACATAATTATCGTAGTAATAGTCATTGGCCGTTGTATCTCGTATCCAGACGCCTTCTGTATCCGCCTCCGTATTATCCACAATGATGGATGATCCATCCTGCCAATCCGGTTGGACCGGAGTTACCGTCACCTGATCAGGCAGATATAGCGTCCGCTTGCGTGTCTGTTTTCCTTCCGATTCCACATAATAAGTGAAGGTTTGGGATAAATCATTTACCCGTATCGACCATTCCATCGGATATATCGTATCTGGAACGGTTGTGTACGTGGCCCCGCCATCCAAGGAGTAATGGATCGTCGCCGGTTTTGTCGTTTTTGCCTGCACGTAAGCATCATAGGACGTTTCGTCGGGCTTGACGATTAGCATGCCTTTAACAGCATCAATTGGACTGTGGATATCGAAGAAATAGCTTGCATCCGATGTATCGGCAGTTCTGACCTGGTGCAGCGGCACATCAATATCTAGCCCCTCCACAATGATAGCGGTTATTCCCTTGCTTGAAACCGTGGCGTTAATGATTCCACCTCTCATAACCCCTTGTTCTGGTGTGCCATTGTCGCGGATGATGGTTACGGTATAATCTTGTGCCGAGTTGAACCCAATGATTTGCGCATTCAATTCGATCGGAGTTTGTACTTCAGCTGTCGATTCGTTGCTTAATCCAATGTAGAATTTATTCCCGCTCTTTCCCGTTATCCAGTTCAATTGTGGATGATTGGTCTGGATAATCCCCTTGGGCATCCAGAGCCAAACGTCGGAATTGCCGTAAAAATAACCTGGTTTATTCCCATAGAGATGATATTTGAACCATAAAAAATTAGTTTCGAATACGGAAGGGAATGAAATACTCCCATTCGATTTCAGCGATTGTTCGCTAATCAGATAATCCATCGTTTGCCCGAGCTGCGCCGGCATATGGTGATAATAGATGGAAGTAGCCCCGCTTGGACCTTCCAGTGGAAAATTCGGCTCCAATTGACTAATAGCGAAGCCCTTATAGTAATAACCTGGATAGCTGGAATATCGTCCGATGACCGCATTATGAGCGATATCGTGCAGCAGTTTATCGCCTGTATAGAGCGACAATCTCAGCATGAAGGGAGCCTCCTGCGCATTCATACGATAATAGCCAGTTGTACTTCCCGCCTCAAATGTCAACCCGTTGGGCGAAACTAGCCAACTTTCCGCTTGTACGCCCCCGGCTACGTCTTCAGGGAGCTTGCTCCTAGGATAATCGTATTTACCACTTTCCGGCCAATGGAACGACTCCGCGTAATTATACGTCTCCGGCTGCGGAATCGTAACCGTGCCTTCAGGAACCGGTCGAGCAACGAACATCGTGGCGTACTGTTTGGCTTCCTTGTACGCGGCATTCAAGTATTTGGGATCCTTCGTTTCCTCGTAAAGCTCCAAGATCTCCATCCACAGCTTGCTATAATAATAAATAAACTCATTTTTATTCACATTCACGGATGCAGGAGTATCGATATGTTGAATGATATAGCTGTCGGCTGCAGCCTTGGCAGCCTGTAAATACTGCGCTTCCCCTGTCATACGATACATCATAAGTGGCTGAATGACAGGCCCCCGATCTTTCTGGTCAGGATCACGCACAAGGTACTCTTCCTGCGCCAGCGCCTCAATTCCTGCCGAAGTCCCCATCATTTGATTGACAGCGGATACGCTTGAAAAATCGAACGGCAAGGTTGCCATTTTCCATAATGAAGGCACGCCGTATACTTTCTTCTGCGTCGGCGACCAACCGATACCATTTCGAGATACACCATACTGGATGGACGGCAGCGCTCTCGTATCGTAAAGCTGGTCATCCCCGGTCAAATAGTAAGCCCCCAGAAGAACCGCATTCGATGTTGTTCGAACGCTATCCTCGTTCTCGATATCAATAAAGCCCTTGGCACGGCTCCACCACCCGCTGGGCGATGGGACATAATTAACAGAGTCGTCCCCCTGCGGCTCTATCTTAAGCAGATCGATCATATTGAACATCGCGTCAGTAAGCGACTGATCGGCGACATTTTCCCGGTATGCCGAATAACCGTATTCACTGCGAAGAATATCCCCGTAGACCTCATATAGACTGCTGTTTTCAGCGATTAGCCCCATATGAAATTGATATGTGCTTTCCGCGGTCATTTGCGAATAAGTTCCTAGCTGAGGAGCATAAAGGATCGGCTGCACGCTGCCTTCGTTGTTGACAAGACTCATCCCAAGCCGTTGTTTCGTAACGCCTCCCGTCGGTTCAAATTCGATTGGAAGCTCTTCCGACGGTACAAATACGCCATACGAAAAAGCGTTCCCCGCGCCGTCATTCTTTTCAACCAGACTCATCGGAGCGCTCAGCTCCCTTAAGCTTGTTGATTCCACCGAACCTACCATTTTTGCATGCGACCTGAATCCATTTAACACTTCATTGACGCCAGAGATTTGTTCTGTTGTGAAAGACTGATAGCCGATCACATAATTGCCATCCCGGCGAGGTGTAAAGGCGAAGGAAACATCAGGTTTGTTCCCTGACATGGACCAGTTCACTTGTAAATCGTAATCGCTTCCATGTGAAGAATCGGTTAATATCGCAGTGTGGCTGTCGGGGAAATCGATCTCGTCGAATGTAATCCAGCGTTTGTTCATCGTATCGTAGTAATTGGTTCGACTCCCCGCATTCCCATCCAATAAAACCCATTGTTCTTCAAGTCTTTCCTCCACATTATTGACAGGCACCCAGTTCCCCGTATCCGTGTCCTTGTAGAACATATCACGAACGATGGATTTGCCTCCATCCCAAGCTGCTTCATAGAAGGTCGCCTTATAGCCAGCATTCTCGATGCTGCCTTTTTCCGTATAACTGAGATTCGCCAATGTACGGCTGCGCAGCGGAGGCAACGGCGGAGCTTGCTGCCGGATATTCCCTTCGAACTTGACCGCATCGGCTCGCGTAATGATCGTTCCGGTCGTAGGTTGCGTTCGAGTCAGCCTGACAAATTCGCTGTCATCACCACTGAAATAATATGACCCCAAATCAACCCATCCAACTGATGGGCCAGAAGAGGGCCTCAGATCCATGAACATGACATCCGTAATCCCGTTGTGAACAATTTCGATTTTCACATTACTATCTGCTTTATCCGCCCAATTTAGCTTGTTGAACGAAATTCTCGCCGTCCCTGCTTCCAATCGCGGATTCCATGTGATGCTTCTTCCTACAGCATCGGTATATTGGGAACTGGAATTATTATATCCCTTCACTCCCGTACTTGTGGTCCAATAAGGAGCGGAGTACCCGTTATTCGCGTTATTTACATCGGTGGTGACGACACCATCAATCGTGATGCTTCCATCATCAATGATGATCGTCTTGTGAGGCTCTTTTTGCTGAATATTCCCTTCGAACTTGACCGCATCAGCACGAGTAAGTATCGTGCTGGAGGTGCTCGTAGACCGAGTCAATTTAACGAATTCTTCACCAACCCCGGAAAAATAGTACTCCCCCAAATCAACCCATCCCGGAGGCGCACCGGATGAAGGTCTCAAATCCATAAACAGAACATCCGTTATCCCGTTATGAACGATTTCGATTTTTACATTGCTATCCGCTTTGTCCTCCCAGTTAAGCTTGTACAACGATATTTTTGCTGTTCCTGCTTCCAATCGTGGATTCCATGATACGGTTCTACCTGCTGTACTCGTATATTTGGAACTGGAATTATCATAACCTTTCACCGCAGTACTTGTGGTCCAATTCGGAGCCGAGTATCCGTTATTCGCGTTATCCGGATCAGGGGTCACAACACCATCGATCGTGATGCTACCGTCATCGATGATGACTGTCTTATACGGCAAGGTCTCCGCATTAGCGGTCCCTATTCCGAATAGGCTTAAAGGAACTATCATCGTCATGATGAAAACGATTAACAAAAACAGCTTCCTTTTTATCATACAACTCACATCCTCTCTATACTTTGACAGCGCTTACAAAATAATATTAACCTCCTTTATTCGAATGATCGTAAAGAAGCAATTATCTGTATCCGTCTGGTTAATCCCCTCTGTCTTTTTCATCATAGCATGTCACATAATCGTGAAATTTCTTTAATTTCATCAATTTCTTATAAGATTTTAAGTGAAAAAAAGAAACCTACATCGTATTAGATTGCTCAACTGCAGTCAGATAAGATGTAGGTCTTACAATGGAAACAAAACCGATTTTATTCATTATAATGGCGGCTGCACCAACAACAACTTCCCAAGCTGGATCACCGTTTGATCGTACCAATCCGGATGCTGCCGAACATGCTCCATACTTCGTTCATTGTTGCATGCCTCAAACACTGCCGCTTTGTCTGTCTTCTCGGTATCGACTTCGAAGCGAACCGTATGGTTCCCATTCGGGAACTCCGGCAAGAAAACATACTGATTCCGATTATGATCGTTATATGTTGTGAATCGATCGACTATGAAGGGTTCCCCTCCATCCACCGTCACCTTCAATCTGCCGGAATCAGGCCCCCCGATATCGAACAGCCCGATGTGAGTGCCTTTGAACTGCACCGAGATCGCCTCTCCAGGATCGACTGCTCGCCATAAACCAGGGAACAACCAATCATACTCGCGGACCAAAGCTAAATCATCGGGGGTCATATAGGACCATCCTGCCGAAAAATCGGCATGTCCTTCCAGCGGCAGCATAACGGCGTATTCCCATGGATTGTCCGGGACCAAAGGGTCCTGAGGCAAGTTATGCTCGACCCTTCCCACGCGACCTCGAAGTTCGCTAATTTGCTCAAACGACCGGGTGATTGTATCCGTGTAAATCTGATGTCCTTCGGGAATGGTCGGATGGATCGAATCATGCGTAAAAACAACTGCTCCGGGAATGGACACGTCTGACTTTGCGGTAAAAACGAGCTTTCCCTCCGATACCAAGTGACTGACCGCTACGCCTAGATGAATCGAAGGAATGCCGTAATAGTCTGCCACATCCTCCTGCATAAGAGCTCCCTTCTGGTATTCCCCGGACTGAAATCCGACCACATCCCGCTCCTTCAGCGTATAAACGAACAGGATATCGGTAAACCGGCTCTGCTTGCGGATTTGACGGACGATTCCTTCGATCCGCGCCTTGGAATTGGAATCTCCGCCATCGTTGCCGACAAATTCAACAAACACTAGATCAGGCTGATGACGCAGTACATCTGTCTCCAAACGGGCACAGCCCAAATCCGATCCTGTCCCAGAAATGCCTGCATTCACAGAGCGGATATCCGCCTTGGGATATCGCTCGCGAAGCCAATCCGCCGTCATGACCCTGTATCCTTCAGAACGGGTATTACTGCCGCCGAAATAGACGATTGTCACGGTTTCCCCATTTTCCAGCTTCTGAATGACATTAGGGAGCCCTCCTCGAGGGAATAATTCCTTCATCGACTTCACCTGACCTCACTTGTCGTTTTAGGAGCAAACAATTTTACAGCAAACACTTCAAAATAAGGCGAACCATAAGTTGCACAGAAATCAAACCGGATTCGGGTTACACATTTCGCATCCACCTTATGTTTATTCAACGTAAGATAATTGCCACGGATTTTAATTTCCCTCTCAGTTCCGTCTTCTAAGGTCAAGGTCACATCATAATCTTGGATAAGCGGCTTGATAGGATCGTCGAAATGCTCCAAATCCAGCTGCGAATTGAAAACAAGATGGATTTCGTCCAGATTTTTGGGGCTTGCAAACAAGAATTCCAACCATTCCTGTCTTTCCGTGCGTTCAGAAATCCAGCCGTTCGGCAGGCCATAAGGTCTGGAATAGCCATTGACGACATTCTCAGGATTATACATATTCTGGGATGGCAGCAGGTCCTTAAAGCAAATGCTTTTATTGAATTTCTTCAGCCTGGACGGCTCTTCCGGCCTATAATGGAAGCTAACCGCTCCTGTCATTTTCTCTTCATTGCTGTATACGGCAATGCTAGCTGTACCTTCTAGTACGATGTAAATTTTGTCGTCCGCCGGCTTCTTGCAGCCCAAGTCCAGCGTAATCCAGTCGTCATGACCGGCTGCAATAGCCAAGCGGTAATCTTTCAACTCGCAGGCGGGAACGTAGTTTTCCTTCCGTTCCCCACCAAACAGCTTCACATGCAGCGTTTCCGAATGCTCGGAAACATTTTTAACTTTGATCCGTACGCTTTCCGCCACGGATGTATGAATCGGCAAGACCAAACATAAACCATTCTCCAAGGGAATCTCTTCGGTTGGATGAGGATTGGCATAGCAGCGCTGAGACGAGGCACGAATAGTTAATCCGTCAGCGAAGTAAGGATCCAATGCCTCTTGAAGCCCTACAATCGTTTGTCCGTCTCGAAGCAACAGCGCTTGCAGTTCTCCCATATGAGCTTCGACTATCGCTGCGGGGTCTACCTCATATTTCAAGCATAACGAAGCAGCCGTTCCAACCGCCTGCCCCATACAACCGCAGGTTGCCATTACCCTTGTAGATCCGAAAGCAACATGGGTAGCACTTATATTGCGACCAGCGAACATCAGATTGGGAATATTTTTGGAATATAAGCTGCGGAAAGGAATATTGTACAATCCAGGCACGAAATTCCATGCTGTAGCCGGTCCCTCATCATAAATGCCCTTAGCAGCATGCAAATCCATATACCATCCCCCGACGGATACGGCATCTTCGAAATGCGGCTTTGCTGTGAGATCGTTCTGAGACAACATGTGATCCCCAATAAACCGCCTCGATTCCCTTTTTCCCGGAATTGGGCATACATAATCCAAGATTAGATGGTCCACATCATCAAACTCGCCGCTATTTTTGATATAATCCCAAATCCCGTAAACCAATTTCCTTAGCTCCAATGCGATGTCTTCATTGTTTTTGATAACATCCATATGCCCGCCGTACTCCAGCCACCACAATCCGCCTAGCCCGTTGATTTTTCTAGGAAAAGCCCGATGGTTCAAACCTTTTCTGATACTATCGAAAAAGCCCAGCTTCGTAATATCATAGGCAAAGCCAGGCCTCTTGTACGGAACGGGATATCCTACGTCACGGGCTTGAAAAAGGATCGTGTCTCCCATGGTGTAATGGTCCGCCACTTCAGGAGCCAAGTCTTCCTTGTATTCATGCTTCGCTTCTCTCCCCCATCTGAAGAGAGCACCAGCCTGATATCCCACGACCCCGTCTCCGGAGCAATCGATGTAGGTAGGGCTTTCAAAACGGAATTTTCTTTCGGAAGCGAGTTGAAGGCCCCCCACCCATTTGATTCTGCCGTTCTCCATTCCCGTTTCATGCACGCATGTATTCAGAAATAGAGAAATGTTAGGCTCATCATAGACCATATCCAACAAGACCGTATCCGAAAGCGAAAGCATAAGCTTCTTGTTATATAACGGATTATAGTGGAAAATCTTCATCTTGAGTTCTTCCACCACCCCGCCCTCACGCGCATAATAGGAAGGACTGTTTCCGAGATATGCTGACCCGTTGATATGAACCCTGACCTCGCTGCTGGCGTTCCCCCCAAGAACTGGCCGATCATTAATAAGTGAAACTTGCAGCCCTTGACGTGCGGCAGCAATGGCGGCGCATAGCCCAGCAATTCCTCCGCCTACGACGGTTACATCCGCTTTAATAAGCTCCATTTTGATACCCTCCATGATTAGATACATCTATCATGGTAGACTTTTTAATCCCCGTTTTTTTACATGATTTCGAGAAAAATTCATAGATTTTTTTTGCAACCTTATTTGGATTCATACCGTGTCATTTTTATCCGATATTGCTTGGGTGTATCACCCGTATATTCTTTGAATAGTTTACAAAAATACCCTTCGTTTACAATTCCCACTTCATCACACAATTCCAATATAGAATAATCCTGAACATACAACAGCTCAAGAGCCAATTGAACTTTTTTGCGATTGATGTAGCTGATAACGCCTTCGTTCATTGTTTTTTTAAATAGGCTGCTAAAATAGGAAGGAGATAAATTCACATCCTCGGCAATCGCCTCCAACGTTAAACGCTGTTTCAGATTTTTCTCTATAAACCGCATGGCTCTCATGATTTCTTCACGATGCAAAAGCTGGCCAGCGTGTACATATTCGAATGTGAAGTCGCCAATATACGCTAGCTGCTCCCGAAATGCCATAAAATTTATGGGAAACTCTGCTACATCCGTGGTCAATGTGTTCCCCGATTTAAATTTCGCAGTAATGTCTCTGTACACGTCTCGAAGCATAGGTGCCATGATGGACTTATGGATTTTATGCTCCGTAACAAATTGGTTTAAATCAGAAATTTCTTTCTCCAGCTCTTCCTTGGAAACTTTTCTTTGCACCCATGTAACAAAATCAGCCAGTTTCCGCTGAAAGTCCTCCTTTCTGTCATTACGGTAATGGAGCCGATGCACGGGTGTTTTGACTACTTTCTCTGCATGATAATAGAAATCCTCACTCACATTATTAGCTTCCATATAAGCTTGTTTGATGGAATCCCAGCCTCGATGCGGACTGCCAAAAGCTATGGATACCCTTTGATTCAAATATTGATGCAAATGGGAGACGATCTGATTACCCAATGTATGGCAAGCAAATTCCGTATCCATATCACTGCGATTATTTTCCCAGGAAAGAAAGCCAATAAAACGATTATCGGATAGATCCGTAGCTAAACCACTGCCACAATTCATCACAGTTTCTTCGATTACATTCGTAATCGCATATTTCAAGATGTTTTGGTCAACCGCTGAATATTCATTCCGGAAGCTTTCATACTGATTCATTTCAACAATAAAGCAGCAATAGTTGGCTTGAAAGAAATGGAACTGCATACGATTGGCGAAATCCGATGCGCGATGAGAAGGGATTTCGCCTCTGATCAGCTCGTTAAAAAATTGCTTGCGGACTCTATATTTATTTTCAAGTACAGATACGTTTAAAGATTGAAATTCCTGTTCTTTTTTCTTAACCTCATCCAAAATTCCGGCTGCCTTTTCCAAAGCTCGATCCAAATCCGTTTCCCTGAGCGGAACCTTAACAATGTACTCCAATACGTTGGCATGAATAGCTCTCTGTGCGTATTCAAAAGACGAATAGGCGGTCAAAAGAATGTATTGGGTATGAGGCAGCTCCGGCTTTAACTGCTCAATCATCGAAATCCCATCCATTCGCGGCATAACGATATCGGATATCACGATATCCGGCTTAAGCTTTAAGATCTCCTCTATCCCCTTCAGCCCATCATTCGCTTTTCCCACTAGATGGAATCGCCTTTCCTTATGGGAGAGCTCTCTAAAAAACAGTTCCAATCTTTGAATGATTAGATCTTCATCATCAACGATGAAGCAGGTGTACTCTCTCGCCATTATGCATCTCCTTTAAACAATCCTGCCGGGAATACGGCGCGGACACGGGTTATTTCCTTAGGTATGCTTATGATTTGCAGCCCGAACTGTTCCCCGTAATGAAGTCTTATTCGACCATGAATATTATTTAACCCGATTCTTTTCCTTTTTACTTCCAAATCACTCGGTTCTGAAATTAAAATATGCTTTATTTTTTCCGTTGGAATTCCCTCGCCTTGATCAACTACTTCTATCATGACGATGCCGCCCTCCCTGTACGCATGAATAGTAATATGCCCTTCGATTCCCCCGCCATTATAGCCATGGAAAATACTATTCTCCACAATGGGCTGCAGCAGCATTCGAAAAACCGGAAAATCCATTAACCCTTCTTCTATATTCTCAATTAAGTGGAAATGCCTGTTATAACGGATGTTCTGGATCGCGATATAGTCCGATACATTTTGCAACTCCTGACGTAGTGAAACCTTCTCCGAAGCGTCGGCAATCCCGTATTCCAATATTGAAATGAGAGACTCGATCACCACATCTACTTTCTCTATTTGTCCGAGGCGTATGACATTGCTGATAGAACCAAGCGTGTTATACAGAAAATGAGGGTTAATTTGAGACTGCAGCACTTGGATTTCCAGCTTCCGCTCAAGTTCATTATGAAGCTCCGCTCGCCGAATCAGCTCCACAATTTGCTGCAGCATACGGTCGAACGCTCGGGAAAGATCGCCGAATTCATCGTTGCGGTTGATGGTAAGTGTCGTTGTCAAATCGCCTTGCTCCACCCGTTTCATTTTTCTTTTGAGATCATAGAGCGGATTTCTTATATATTTGGCAATAAAAAAGGAAATGAACAAACTTAATAAAAGACCTGCAACTAGAAGCCCGATATAATAGGTTTCCAATCTGGACAACGCAGCTCCCAAGCGAGATTCATCGTTAATCGAGATGATGAACCAATTGAATTTCTCCGTCGGTTTCTTCAGAATGGAGACCGGCATGCCTGCTTTTGTATGAAGTTGAAGGCTTGTTCCCGTAGTATCAAGAATTTGTTCCGCTGACGTTTCCCCGATTGAAAAAGTATGATCCTGAATATTCAGGGGTCCCCTATTTTCAGAAAATCCGGCAATGATTTTTCCCGACGTGGTGATTAGGGCCAGATTCATTTGTTCTTTTTTATTAATCTTGAACAAGGTTTCTTCAATGGCATTAAGGTCCAAATCTACCGCAATGGCAATAGGAAACGGAGAGCCGTTCAAATATCGAACCATCGTAACTGTCCATCCGGAATACTTAGATTTATAAGGATCACTGACAAATGTAGTCCGTCTGTTCTTGTCGGCCGCATCAAATAAAGGTTTTCTGTCAGATAAAGGTTCATCGAAAATTCGAGTAGGCGTACTTCCGCCTAGTATGGATAAATCGCTTTTGATCAAGTAAATGTTACTGACGTAATTACTATTGAGCTCATATAGCTCTCTTAATTGCTTTTTAATCACTTCCGTATTATTTATGTTTGCTTTCACCGATGTTTCGACTGAGAACAAGATCGTCTGGAAGGAGGAAAAATTAATCGTCAAATATTGGTCGACCTTGTCCAGTATTTGGTTCGTGTAAAAAATGTCATTGGTTCTTATTTCCTTTTGGACATATCGATAGGACAATTGGCTTATCAAGATTATGCAGCTTAATACAAACGCCAACACGATAAAAAATAATTTTAATGGCAAGCTGATTCTTCTTCGCATCGGTCATCTTCCTTTTAAACCTGTAATAAACTAAGAATAGCATAGGACAACAAAGAGAGGGGCTACTTATAGCCTCTCTCTTTGTTTATTTACTTGATTAAGCCTGCTTCTTTAAATTGCTTGATTGCTGTGTCCTTATATTTCTGCATATCAAACTTGGTCTCCAACGTGTTGAGGAAATGATCCCAGTTGGTAAGAGGGTCTTTGCCAGTCATAAATTTGACCAAGCTTTCATTAATGAAACGTTGGCGGTCAGCTGCCAATGTATCGCTCGGGTCTGCAGTCAATAAATTCCCGGGCAAAGTAGGCGCCACATATTGCTGATTGTTCTTAAATGCTTCTGCCGTCTTTGGATTCTGGAAGCTGAAATACTCGGCATCATCACCACGGCGCGGCATTCTATAATGATCGACCCACAGATATTTTTCTTTCATTTCTTTCGTTAAATCGGGGGTTTTGTTTTTAACCTTGCCGTCCACCAGATCCCAATGAATACCTTTAAGGCCATATGCGAAATAAGGGTATGCTTCTTTGTCCGTAAAGAGATATTCCAGCATAGACAGGATTCGAATAATTTTGTCCTTGTCAGCTTTCTTGGAAATGGCCCATGAATTGCCTTGGAATGATTTTCTCTCCACGATTTGATCGCCGTATGGCCCTTTCATTGGAGGAATGACGATCCATTCCGGCACCTCTCCGCTAATTTCTTTCATTTTCTGCTGAGCATCCGGTTCCAGCCTACGGGCATCCCTTATCATGAAGCCGATTTTCCCCTTATATAACTTTTGGTCCAACAAATCGGGAGTATTCATCGTCACCCAGTCTGGATCTACAACTTTGGCTTCCATCATTTTATTGATATAAGCAAGCGCTTCTTTCATTTTTGGGTCGGTAAACAGGAACACCGGTTTATTGTCTTTCACTTCAATGGCTGAGGGAGGATTGACGCCAAACATCCACATCAAACTATCGAAGCCGTAGGTTTGCAGATTGCCTTCTTTATTCATTCCGCCTATGAACCCATACGTATCGTTCTTGCCGTTTCCGTCAGGGTCTTTGTCTGTAAAGGCTTTCATCACTTCGAACAGCTCGTCAGAGGTTGTCGGTACTTTCATATTCAACTTTGTCAGCCAATCGTTTCGGATGAAGAAGCTTCGACTGATCCCGTTTACATTATCATAACCTGGAACGGCAATGGTTTTTCCTAGATAGGTCATCGCTTCCCATGAGTCTTCGCCAAAACGCTTTTTCAATTCGGGAAATTGATCCAAGTATGGTGTCAAATCCGCAAGAACGCCTTGGTCATAATATTGCGCGAGATCAGCCCGGCTCTTCAAGAAGATCAAATCTGGAATATCTCCGCCAGCAATGAGCGTATTTAATTTAGTCGTTGCTTGCCCTGATTGAGGAATCATCATTTCCAAGTCGATATTCACTGCTTTTTCCAACATTTGGCGTTGGATATCTTCTTCACGGGGAGGAAGCGGAGCAGCAGCGTTGAAAGTGCCTTGGTTAAACATCGAGATCTTCATTTTGGTTGAAAACTGGCTAGGCTGGCCTTGCGAATGACTCGAAGCTGTCGATATAACTTCTCCTTGTTCCCCACATCCTGACAATACCGTTGCCACACCCATTATTGCTGTCAGAATAGCAAATGAAATCTTTTTACGCTGCATAATGACCTCTCCCTTTGCTTATATATTATCACGGTTTCCCCGTAATAACTTAGGTTCGAATGCCTTTTTAACCTTTAACCGATCCCAAGAGCACACCTTTGGTAAAATGCTTTTGCATAAATGGGTATACGATCAAAATCGGAACCGTAGTCACGACAACTGCAGCCATTTGCACAGCGAACGTACTAACAGCTCCGGAATTGGCGAGCGAATCAGCGCTTTGTGTTGCGACGTTAAGCAGGATGTTGCGCAAGATAACTTGAAGCGGCATGAAGTTGGAATCATTGATATAAACAATAGCATCGAAATAACTGTTCCAATGGCCGACTGCGTAAAATAAGGAAATGGTGGAAAGGACGGGCAAGGACAGGGGTAAAACGATCCGCCATAACGACTGAAGCTCACTTGCACCGTCTACCCTCGCTGATTCCTCGATTTCAGCAGGCAATTGCTCGAAAAAGCCTTTAATGATCACCAGATTAAATGCACTAATGAGATGTGGAATAATCAATACCCACGGACTGTCTAGCAATCCAAGAGAGCGGATTAATAAATAAGTCGGAATTAATCCTCCCCCAAACATCATGGTAAAGACAATGAATAGTAAAAACGGGCTTCGACCAGGCAAATATTTTTTGGATAACGGATAAGCCGCTATTACCGTAAAAAACACATTAAGCACAGTGCCTACAATCGTTCGAAACAACGTAATTTTATACGCCTGCCCGATACCATGAGAAATGAATACTTCTTTATAGGCTAGAAAAGTAAAGGATTCTGGTATAATAACGATTCCTCTTCTTAACACTTCCGATTCTGGCGTCACTGAAACAGCAACCACATATAAAAAGGGAAGTAAGCAAAGTAGGGATAGTAAAATAAGAATAAAATAAACGACTGCTTGCCATACTTTTTCCCCGATTGTCAAATTGATCATTTTGAAAACCACCTCACCAAATTTGCCCATCGAATTTTTTGGCGAGCTTGTTCGCAGCCAATACTAAACCAAATCCGATGACAGCTTTAAACAATCCCACAGCAGTAGCCAAGCCAATCTTAAGGCGCTCCAACCCTTCACGGTATACCCATGTGTCGATAATGTCGATCTTCTCCTGGTTAAAGCTGTTGGCAAACATGAATATTTGGTCAAAGCCAGCATCCAGAATATGGCTTAATTTAAGGATCAGCATCAGAATAATGACTCCTCGAATGCCGGGAAATGTTACATGCCATAGCTGTCTCCACTTGGAAGCGCCATCAATCCGAGCCGCTTCATATAAGCTGGGATCGATTCCTGCTAATGCTGCAAGGTACAATATCGCTCCCCATCCAATATCCTTCCATATTTCAGATAAGATGATCAGCAGTCTGCCCCAGGCAGGCTCCGTTAGAAAGGAGATGGGTTGAACACCGATTTCCTTCAAAATCATGTTAAAAAGACCATCCCCTGGGGCTAATAATGCCACCATCATTCCATACACAATGACCCATGACAGAAAATGGGGCAAATAAGTAATCGTTTGTACGATTTTCTTAAACCATTGGGTATAAACTTCATTGAGAAGCAAAGCTAGCACGATGGGAGCGGAGAAACCGAACAATAGCTTATACAGCGATATGATAATCGTATTTCGCATGATGTCCCAGAAATAAACGCCGTTCATAAAATCTGTAAAATTTTTAAATCCCACCCATGGGCTATCCCATAGTCCCAACGCTAGGTTATAGTTTTTAAAAGCAATAATGATTCCCGCCATAGGAATGTATTTGAATACGGCAAAGTAAACTAATGCCGGGAATAAGAGAGCGTACATCACTTTATACTTTTGTATCGTTCTTATCCATGAATTCCGCTTTTTGGGGAGGGGAATGGCGTCCGCTGCCAATTTCGCTTGCATATCATCACCTCGTCTTTATTTATATTTGTATAATAGCACCCCCCTATCGGATAAATTTCTGTAATTTCAACAATTTCTTATAAGATATTAAGTAAGTCGGGCCTGGGATAATTCCAATACAATAGCTTGATGTCATAAATAACAAGAACTTTATCCCATTCCGACTTCGTCGCCTTGTGCGTCCATAAACTGCAAATAAATAAACACCAAGTAATAATTCGTGGCTATCTTTCGTAGAAATTTATTTTTATATCTGCCTGTGGGAGTCGAATCCTGAGAGCTATTTAGTACAACACAGCTCGCTACCAATGGGGATAAAAAAAGATGACTCCTGATGAATACAGAAGCCACCTTTTTATTACGTATCTACAAATAGGGTTACAGTTCACTGTAGCTATCTGACAATTTTACTCAGACGTAGGATAAAGTCACTCACAAAAAGGATAACCAACTTTTCATAAGTAAAGATGAGGAGTTCTTTTAAAGTGAGCCAACTTCTTGTGTGAGCGTGGATCAGAATGCTTTGTCTTCAACGATAACCTCCCATTTTTCTCCAAGCCATGCTCCTTGATTGACCAGTAAACGTTGAAGCGTTGTAATATCCACATCACGGGATGAACCGTGCATGCTGCTGCTTAAAGCAGCGGCTGTTCCGGCAGCCTGCCCCATTGCAAAACAATTTGGCATGACCCGCAGCGAACCTTGTACGACACGATCGGCAGATGCCGCCCTACCCGCTACCCATACATTTTCAAGTCCCTGAGGAAGCAGTGAACGATAGGGTACGCCATGGGATTTCCCCGGCGGCAAATGGCGAATTTGCATATTATCCTTGCTCGTAGCCATATGAATGTCGATAAAATATGCGTTCCGCGCAATGTCGTCTTCGAAGCTCCTCATTTCCAGAAAATCTTCTTGTACCAGCATATAATCGCCGACGATTCTCCGCGTCTCCCGAATCCCGATCTGTTCACCGGTGCTGACCAAGTGGGCATTCTCGAATCCCGGTACATATTTGCGTAAAAAGTCTACCTGCACTTTTACAAGCCTGCGGCCTTCGATGGCTGCCCGCGTTAAATCCTCCGCATTAGTTCCGTCTATCCCAAACACATGACCAAAATTCACCCCGACCAAGTAATCCGAGACCCATGCAAACCCTGAAACATCTTTGCGCCCAACAGGGAGATCCCCGTTCTGCTGGGCAAGCGCGACCGCTTGGGGTATTTGTCCCGTATCCCCGCTCTCATTTATATACTGTTGGAAGCGCCTGCGATCCACGTTGGTTAGAATATAGCACATGGTACCCGGCTGCAGCTCTCCCGAGTCTCCGCCTTTCTGGAAAGGCGCTCCGGCCATCGCGGCTATATCGGCATCACCGGATGCATCGATCACATAACGGGTCTTTACTACAGACCTGCCCGATTTATTTAATATGACCAGTCCGTCGATCCGGTCTCTGTTTGCGTTCAAGATCACTTGACCGGTAAAGGTATGGAATAAAACATCCGCGCCGCTCTCGAGCACCGCATCATCGTACACACGTTTTAATACTTCCACATCAATGGGTACCCAATCCAATTGATGCTTATACTGACTTTGAAAGTCTGCACTGCACTGCTGCTTCATACGCTCCAGCAGTTCAAGGCCAATTCCCCTTATTACCGGTTTTTCGTGATCGGTAAAAGGGCAAAATGCCGGAACCAACGAGACTGTAGCCATGCCCCCGAGAAATCCCCTTTGTTCGATAAGCAGCGTTCTGGCTCCGTTTCTTGCAGCGGCAATAGCCGCAGCAATACCTGTAGGCCCCCCGCCAATAACAGTAACGTCAACCTCTTTAATAATTGGCAGTTCTTCGGACATCAGCTTCATCGTACGTATCATTGTCATCGTACTTCCTCCCGGTAATATTCTTTAAATTCATTAGGCAATAATCGTCTGAGCCCATCTGATCAGGATGCTCGTTTGTTCACTCTTCAACGAACGTCCGTTCTGGTCCGTTGCTTCCTTAACATAAGACGCAAGTAAATCCTCTGCTGCGGCCCGGTCACCGCGGTCAACCGCAGCTTTCGCTTGATCCAACTTATATTTCAAGGATCTGGCGATACCTTCCCAGCCATTGGCATCCGTTGCTTGCAGCAATTCCGTTGTCACTGCCTTTAAACTCTCAAACGTTACCGAAACCGTAAACGCATGGGCAGCTGAAGTTCGATGGCCTGCCATATCTTCAGCGGTGACGGCAAGCTTATGCTCACCTGGCTCCAGGGAATACGCTTTGACCTGAAGCAGGGAGTTGTCGCACGGTGTACCGTATACGCCTGAAAGGGCATCGGTTGCGCTGCAGGCAATGGTAATCGTCTGATTTATCGCGTAAGACGCTTCCCCTGTAAATGTCACAACCGGTGCCGTCAAATCCGTTTTCACCTCCAGCAGCTGTGCTTCTTCCACGTTGTCCGAGTGGTCTACGGAACGATAAAGCAACGGGTACTGCCCTTCTTTCGTCAACGCGACCGGACCCGAGTATACGGTCCAATGCACGCCTCCGTCCAAGCTGTACTCTGACTGTTTGACGCCGCTCGGCCCCTTGTCTGTCCCGTTCAAGGCCAGCGTCGGCGCAGCTGCATACCATCCATTCACTCTTAGCCCTTCCAGGTTCAGGGCGGTAACTGGAGGAGTCCTATCCGCGTAGCTTGCCTCAAATTCCATTAACCGTGCAATTTTATCGCTCGGATTCGCCGGTACCCCTCCCCAAGTAGGTTTTGTTATATTCAACTGAATAGCTGTCGTTTGAATCGGATCGAATAGAAAGTGATTATACTTGCCGTAGAATCCGTCTTTATCGTTGTCTGTTACCGTTATTAACGGCTTCCATTCGCCTCCGTCAAAATACGTGATATTGAAATCACGGATATGCCATTTTTCGCCGCTTGCCGCCCCGCTCCACATCTTCAATTGATTGATCGTTTGGGGAGACGCCCATTCAATTTTGAGAAAATGAACTTCCTCATTCCCCTGAGACAACCATCTTGTTGCCAGGCTGCCGTCGACCGCGTTTTCTTTGACGTTCGTGCCGTTTATGGAATCCGCGGTTAATTCGGCAAGCTGCGCTACGTTATGGATAATAATCGGGCCGAACGCCTCGGAAGGCTCTGATATACCGCCTGAATTTTTAGCCTTGATCCGATAAAAATATTGAGTTCCGCTGCCTGCCAGAGCGTCTTTGAAAGGTCTATCCGTTTCCGATAGGTCAGTTCCTACCACTGTCCAAGGCCCTTCCGGTGCATTCGCCCGCTCCACGTCATACGTATCCGCCCACTTTACCGTCTCCCAAGAGATAGACGATACCGATTGAAACGGAATGATAGCCGGCGAGTCTGGCACAGGGGGAACGGTAGATGCCGTAATAGGACCGACGACGTTGGACGGACCCGAAATTCCTGCAATATTTTCCGCTTTCACCCTGTAGTAATAGACGCTGCCGTTAACGGCCATTGTATCTTGAAACGGTTTAAACGGAACATCGCTGTCCAATACGTCCGCCCCCGCCGCAATCCATGGCCCTTCAGGAGCTTCCGCTCTTTCAATGACATACGTTTTTGCCCCCGCCGAACCCCTCCAGTAGATGCCAAGGACCGACTCAATCGGAAGCAGGTAAGGGGCATCGGGAATTTCTATTGGCGGAACAGGTAGACCGCGAATTTCAAATGCTTTTTCCCGTATCATTTGCATAACGGACGTTTCGTCATAAGAATCTCCTGAAGGAAAGCCCGGCCAACGGTAGTCGCCTGCTTTGTTGTAAAAACCGCCCTCTTTATGATGAAATTTCAATGTCCACAGAAGTGCGCCGGAAGTTCCGTTTGAAATCGCTTTATCCAATAGATTAGTGTAATTCGTTGTATCGGAATGACCGAATTCGCCAATGATGAGCGCTTTTTTGCCTAAGCTGGCATTTCTGTCGGAAACGTTGCGCATGGCGTAGTTAGCGCCGCCGCTCTCATAATAATGGTTGGACACGATGTCCACATTCGGATCGTTCAAAGAAGCCGTACGGATGCCGTAGCTCCCATCCATTACCAAGTGATTGGCGTCTATGCTTTTGATATAGGCGCTCATTTCTTGCGTCCATTCATCGGTCGGATACAGTTCATTCCCCGTTTCCCAAGCCAATACGGCCTTATCATCCTTGTACTTGAGCCCTGTATACGTATTAGTCCGGTTCAAGACATACTGGACCAGATGTTTATAATCTTCCTTAAGCTCAGGATCGGTGTAAAATTGATTTTGGGCTTTACCGCGAAGAGCAGCAAACTGCTTAATTCCTCCGACATGCTCCCAAGTGTCTATGAAAGGAATGATTACCCGGATTCCATATCGGTTGGCCAGCTCCAATACTTTATCCAAATCACGGAAGAAATCTTCGTCATAGTCCCTTAACCCGTTAATATGGCTTTTCTCATTCCCGTTGGCCGTCCCGCCCTTAATGGTGAAGGTGTACAAGCGAACGACGGCTCCTCCCATTTGCTCCAAGGATTTAAACACGTCTTCCTGCTCCCAGGCGTCCGCACGGTGCCACTCCGGGCTGGGAATATAGGTCAGATTGGAGCCGTTTAAAGAGATAAAACGGAATTCCGACGTTCCATCCCATAATTGATCCCCGCTCCGAGTAATAAAACGTTCGAAGCCTGTGGAAGGCTCGTTGCCCGTACCCGCAAGAGGAGTCCCGGAAAAAAGCGTCCCAGCCGATACATTTCCCGTCTCATCCACCGTTTGCAGTCTAAACACGTATTCCTCTCCGTTCGTAAGACCGGGCAGTATCCGTTTTTGCACCCCTTTGCTGATAGTAATCACCTCTGCTTCGCTGTTTTCTCTCGTCATTAGGATATGACTCAAATCTTGATCAGACGGATCCGTCCACAATAACGCCAATTGCCCGTCTCCTGCGACGATTTGGAGATTTCCGATTTCTCCGGGCGGGGTTTGGTCATCAATAGGCAAGGAAACGGCATTCACTTCAATTTCGGCAAGTCTGGCTATTTTATCGTCAGAAGCGTTGAAGCCGCCCCAGCTTGGTTTTGTAATATGCAGCCTAAGTCTTGAAGTAGTGACTGGATCAAATTGCAAATCATTATACTCCCCCGCATTATTGTCCTTGTCGTTATCGACGATAGACGCCAAAGCCAACCAAGCGCTGCCGTTCCAGTAATCCAGCGTGAAGTCGCGAAAATGCCAATTGTTCGCGCCCGTTCCCACATTGCCGCTCCATACCTTGACTTGATTAATCGTCTGCTCCTTCTCCCAAGTCATTTCAAAAATATGTTCATACGTACCGCTGCCCGAAACCCAGCGTGACGCTTTGTCGCCGTCCACTGCCTTATCCGCCGTGTTGCTTCCGGTTACCGAATCGACGGTTAATAACGCTTCTCCGGCAATATTGCGGGCCTCTTCCGCCCTTGCGGTTGAGTTCCCAAGGGGAATTACGCCTAATACAAGCATGATGCAGAGCATAATAGCTATCCATGGTCTTGAGCGCACGTTATACTTCCTCCTCATTCTCTTATTTTATAGTTATTATAGTAGGGAATCGGACCGTTTCTTAGAGCACGCTCATGACATGTACTGCTCGGATCATGACTAATTTCAAACAAAAAAAGCGAGATTAGCTTGGCTTCATCTCGCTTGGCAATATCCCCCAATATTTATGAAATACTTTAGAGAAAAATCCGACATTCGTATACCCGACCTGCTGCGCCGCATTCTGCACCTGCGCCCCTTCCAGCAGCAGCCTTTTAGCTCTGATCATCTTTCGTTTAAGGACGTACTGCGAGAATGATTCCCCCACTTCATGCTTAAATAGACGGCTCAAATACGATTTGTTAACAAAAAAGCGGTCTGCGATCCCGTAAAGATTCAGCTCTTGGCCAATTTCCTGCTCGATTAAATTCAAGATCTCCTGAATCATCTTATGGCCGCCGGACTGGTTCCGCTTTAGGGCGTAGGAAGTCATCCTCCGAACGATCCGGTGCATGCAAATACGGATTTGTTCCTTGCTCTGGAGACTAAGCGAGTGTTGGAAATAATGAAAGTCTTCCCCGACCACTTCCCGGATGGACCAATTTTTATTATGAATGATACGGAGCAGGGTATGAAACAAATAGAGTACATGGACCTGCACCTCGTCGACGGAGGTTGCTTTTTCGATTGAGTTTTCAAGCAGTTCGTCGATTGCGGCAGCCGATTTAACCGGATCACCGACTTCAATGCCGATTTCAAGATTATTGCCCGTGATGGATGCTGCCTGGACCGTCTCGCCGGGCTGCTGTTCCTCGTTGAATGGAATCGCAATATCGTGGCCATAAATGACCCTTTTTAAGATAGCCGCTTTTGCCTGATGATAGATTTCAGGAATGTTTCTCTTCTCCGCTATTACCCTGCTAATTCCTGCGCTGGCTGTTACCTTTAAGCACTCTTTGAATGTGGACAGTACTTTTGTGGCCGAAAAATGCACCCGCAGCTGGAAATCCCCTTCGGTCTCATTCTCTGCGCTCTGAAACAACACCACTGTAGAGCCGTTCAGATCTTGAAATAATCCCCCTTGGTTTTCGGTAATGGTTTCCCCTGCGATACTGCGAAGCGAAAATTGCAGCAAAGCCGAATCTAAATCGCTGAATCGTTCCTCCCCTTCCAGCAGCGGATCGGTTTCCATGATCACAAGGGAAAATAGCCGTTTCCCTTCCAAACGAATCATCAGTTCCTTGCTTCTGCGTTCGATCTCCCAATCCGAATAGGCGCCGGTAATCCAGTTGTTGAAAAACATATCCTGCAGCCGGGGAAGATGCTCCAGCCATTTCAGCTTCAGCGCTTCGTGACTATGCTGCTCCTCCATTTCCTTTCGAAGAAGCGTTTTGCCTTCTAGGACGGCATGCAGGATCTCGTCATTGCTGGCGGGCTTAATTAAATATTTCAGCACACCGGACTCCATAGCGTCCCGCGCATACTCGAAATCTCCATATCCGCTTAAAATAATCATTTTCATCCGCCTGTCCAGTCGACGGATCGCCCGTGCGAGGGACAAGCCATCCATTTCAGGCATTCGGATATCTAAGATCACGATATCGGGTTTGGTACGTTCTATCATTCGGAGCGCTTCCATACCATTCTCGCAAAGAGCGACAATATCGATCCCGTGCTCCTCCCAAGGAATCATTGCTGCTAATCGATTGCGGATGCTGCTCTCGTCTTCCACGATCATTAAATTCAAGTCGTTTCACTCCCGTCTTCCCTTCCATGATCCGTTACTATCGATGAGTCCAGCGGTATGAGCAGCATAACGCTGGTGCCCTCGCCTGAACCGCTTCTTATATCCAGCTCCGCAGAGTCGCCATAATGCAGTTTCAATCTCCCTTTCACATTGCGTAATCCAAACAGCTCTGTAGGAGTTTGTCCTTCCGGCATCAGCAAATCGCTTCCCTTCGCGGATATTTTCGCAAGCTCCTGCCCGATATAGGCTAACCGATTTTCTGGCATTCCAATGCCGTTGTCCTTTACTTCCACGATTAGATAGGGATCGCGGGCTTTGGCTGAAATGGTCAGCTCCTTGTGCCCCGACTTTTTTTCCAACCCGTGCAAAACGGCGTTTTCAACAACCGGCTGGAGCAGCAATTTGAGAATCTTCATATGTTTGACGCGCTCGTCCAGATGGAAGGAAATATTAAAATCGAATCTGCGCTGCTGAACATTTAAATAGTATCGAATATGCTCGAATGTCTCGGAAACCGTATAGACTTCCTTCCCTTTCCCCAGGCTGAAGCGGAAAAACTTAGATAAATTCATCACCATTTCTCCAATGTCATCAGCCTGGTTCAAGATCGCTTCGGAGTAGATGGAATCCAATGTATTATACAAAAAATGCGGGTTGATCTGGGATTGCAGCAATTTCATTTCCGTTTTAATGAGCATGATTTGCTTCTCGTACACATCCTCAATTAAATGCCGCTGCTCCATAGCCATATGATTGAAGGAATCCATCACATATCCGAATTCATCCGTCCGTTGATGGGAAATTTGCGTATCCATCTTTCCGATTCTGATTTGTCTCATGGCTTGAACAACCTGATTGATCGGTTTCGTTATTCCGCTATATACGAACCACGATATCCAGATCGCGATAAACAAGCTTACCGCAATAATCATATATATCCATAACTGCAGCTGCTTCGTTTGTTGAAAAACATCCTTCTCGGGCTGGATCATCGTAAGCGTCCACCCGGAGGTTTTGGAAGTCGCTCGTACCATCAGCATCCGTTGATCATAACCCGGAATCTCTCGGATCACGATGTCCCGGTCTTCGTCCTGCCATATCGGCAGCTGCACGTCTTTGGTTCTGGTGCCGGCAACAACCTGACCGTCTTCAGTCGTTAGAAACAGCTGTGCGCTGCTGCTCGGAAGCAAGCTTTCGATTAAGGAGGTGAAGTAATCCTTCTTTAACGGGAGCAGCAGTATGTTCTTATTCCTCTGCGGATTCAGCAAATTGATTAACCGCATCACTACCATATTATTCGTGCTGTAAACGGGATCCACCTTACCATTGGCATCATATCGGTTTTCCTGCGGAAAATAAAAAGTGACTCTCCCGTTGGCACGGATTGCCTGCTGAACCCATTCTAGTTCTTCCTTCCGCTCTTCCTTTTGGTAGCCTGTGGTAGAGAGCAGGGTGCCGGAATCATAATGAAACAGAGAGGCTTGAGAAATCACCTGATTGTTCGACGTGACGGAGATTAATTGCTTGGTTGCCTTCTGGAAATCCAGTATCGATTCCGGCGTTAGCCGGTCTCCCGCATGCTCGAAATTTCTTTGCAGATCGGGATCATTGGCCAGGACGGATGACATTTCGTAGACGCCCTGCATCGTCAAATCGATATAATTCATCACGGATAACATGGCGTTGCGGGTTCTATCTCCTATTTGATCCTGCAATATCGCCCGGGACCGGAAATTAGAAAAGATAGAGACAGCGACCAAAGGCAAGAGAATCAGTAAGAAGAAACAGGTAAGACGGAATTGAACCGATTGTCTGAACCGGCTTCTAAATAAGTTCCATGTCAACTCGATCAGCCCCAATGACGTTAATGAAAGAAAAGGCGCCCGCCCGGAGCACCTTCAACTCTTTCATTCTACTTTATTAGTTGGCACTCTTAAAGGCTTCGTTCACTTCCTTCGTAATTTCTTCACCGCCCATACTTTTCCATTGAGTTACGTAGTTGTCGAATTCATCGATTGGCGTATTGCCCATAATCATTTTCGTGAATGTTTCCTGCATCAGCTTGGTCAACTGTACGCCATTTTTGCCCATCGATTGCGTTGTCGGGCCCGTGTATTGATTCTTGATCAGCGCATTGCTCATTGCCGTTACGTTATCCCTCAATTTGTACTCCGGACCGAGCGCGTCCAA
Source organism: Paenibacillus sp. PL91 (assembly GCF_012935325.2). Lineage (GTDB taxonomy): Bacteria > Bacillota > Bacilli > Paenibacillales > Paenibacillaceae > Pristimantibacillus. Next base: position 973,959 of record NZ_JABBYG020000001.1, on the reverse strand, counting down.
ACGCTCCATATCGACTTCTTTATCCCATGGCGCCGAATAGTCCAAAATATTGTTCCGGTAAACATGCTTATTATGTTCCTCGAAATTCATGACCAGCTTCCCGCTCTCCCTTGAGGAAATCTGGTGCTCCGGCAATCCGAATTTAATCGGCTCATGCCCCTTGCCATTTGCGAAGTTGAACATTTTGACAACCTCGTTCACATGTTTGCTTTTTGCCGGAACGATACTGTAGCCGGTCACCATACTCGAAGAAGCGATACCGGATTGGCCATCTTTGCCGGCGGGATATTCGAGAGCCGTCCACTTGGCATTCGCATCATTCGTCTGGTTTGTCAGGATCGGCCCCCGTGTATCAAACCATGTTGCGGAGAACAATCCTGCTTTTCCGCTCGCAATCTTTTCCTCTATGTTTTTGTTTTTGTTAAGCGCCCACTCAGGGTCTATAAGCTTGTTTTTATATAATTCGGCCAGAAAGGCAAGAGCTTCTTTCGTTTCCGGCAGGATCGATGAATTGATCAGCACCCCGTCTCTTTCAACCCACTGATTAACAGCGGAATTTCCGATTAACGGCACTCCAAAGGCGCCAAAGAAAGGAGCCGTGCGCGCCAAATTTTCGCCGATTAATAGACCAATCGTATCATGCTGTCCGTTACCGTCCGGATCTTGCTCCACGAACGCACGAATAACCTTCACATACTCATCCAGCGTCTTAGGCGGTTGAAGTCCTAATTTCGCCAACCAGTCCTGACGGACATACATGATATCGTTCCCGTTGATATGTGTAACGGAGGGAATGGCATAAATTTCACCATTTATCGTTACAGCATCCCAAGCTTCTTGCGGAAGCGATTTCTTTAAATCGGGACCAAATTGCTCAATCGCCTTATCAAGCGGCTGCAGCGCTTTTTGATTAATCATATTAATAAACCACGAAGCATCCTGCGTGTAGATCATATCGTTGTCTTCGCCGGAGGACAGAATGACATTTAACTTATCTTGATACCCGTCGCTTGGGGGATAAACGACATGGACATTCAAATTGGTGTTTTCATTAATGTACTTTTGATATGGGTTATTGTTCTCGTCCATTCCGTCCAAAAATTTGCGTCCCACGTTAGGCTGCACAATGTTAATCGTTACAGGTTTTCCGCTGTCTTTATTGTCCGGGCTTCCCTCTTCGTTTTCAGGTTTGCCGCAACCGGCAAACAAAGCTGCACTCATTGCAGATACAACCAACACGGTTAAAAACTTTTTCGTCTTCATCTTTTTGTTCAACCCCTTTAATTGATAGTAAAATGTATGGAAACCGTTAGCAAGGGAATTTACCCTTTCACGGAACCAATCATGATTCCTTTTACAAAGTATTTCTGCAAAAAAGGATACACAAGTAAGATAGGCAAAGTGCTGGCAATCAGCGCGGACGCTTTAAGAGATTCGACTGCAAGCAATTGTCTTTCAAGGGCATCCGTGGTGTTAATATTCGTCGAATTGGACATGACCATTTCCCTTAAATAGATCTGAAGCGGCTTTAAATTGGAGTCCGTTACGTACATCACCGCATCAAAGAACGAATTCCAATGGCCGACTGCATTGAATAACGCGATTGTTGCGATTGCCGGCATGGACAACGGAATGACAATGCGAAACAAGATTCCTAAATTAGAAGAACCGTCGATTCTTGCTGATTCCTCTAGCTCATTCGGGATCGATTGAAAGAAGCTCTTCATAATGACAACATGAAAAGCGTTAACAGCTCCGGGAATGATATAGACCCAGAATGTATTTAGAAGATTCAAGTTTTTGATGAGGATATACGTCGGTATCATTCCACCGCTGAAGAGCATCGTGAATACGATTAGGAACATCACCGGGCCTCTGCCCTGGATATAGGTTTTGGAAAGAGGATAAGCAAGCAAGGATACAAGTATCACATTCAGGCATGTTCCTAGAACGGTTCGCTCTACGCTGATCAGGAACGCCTCGGTAAAAGACGAATCCTGAAATACTTTGACATACGCTTCCGTCGTCCATTCAACCGGCCAGAATGAAACTTCTCCGGACATAATGGCACGGTAGCTGCTAAACGATTGCGCTAATATGTGAATAAAAGGCGCAAGAGTCAATAATCCGAAACAGGCAAGAGCGACGTAGTTAAAGGCCGAAAAGCATTGTTCTCCCCTTGTCATTCTCATCTTAGTAGATCCCTTCCTGGCCCATTTTCTTTACAGCCTTATTAACAGCAATAACTAGAATCAAGCTAATCACTGATTTAAACAAACCGACAGCCGTTGAGTAACTAAACTGGGATTGCCCTAATCCGATCCGGTATACGTAGGTTTCGATCACGTCGGACACTTCATAGACCAAGGAATTATATAGCACGAATATCTGTTCAAACCCGACATCCAGCACATGTCCCAGCCGCAATAAAAACAAGACTATAATCGTTCCCATAATCGATGGAATCGTAATGTGCCATAATTGCTTCCATTTATTTGCGCCATCCATCACAGCCGCTTCATATAGCTGCGAATCTATTCCAGCGAGCGCTGCCAGGTAAATAATAGCTCCCCATCCTACTTCTTTCCAAATATCGCTGATTACAAGAACAGCCCGAAACCATTGCGGATCCGCCAAGAAGAAAATAGGCCCCAATCCAAACCATCCCAATACTTCGTTAACCGCTCCGCTGGTTGGCGATAATAGATTGGTCAAGATCCCGCCTAAAATGACCCAAGAAAGAAAGTGAGGCAGGTAAGCTAGCGTTTGAATGCTTCGTTTATAAAACATGCTGCGAATTTCATTCAATAGAAGCGCTAGAATGATCGGCCCGGGGAAGCCCCATACAAGCTTGTATAAACTGATGATAACGGTATTACGGAATACCTGATAAAACTGGGCGTCCTCAAGCATGCTCTTGAAATGCTTCAATCCGACCCACGCGCTTTCTCCAAAACCCGCAAATATACTGTAATCTTTAAACGCAATGAGCACTCCCCACATGGGGAAATATTTAAAAACAATAAAGTATAACACGCCTGGAAACATGATCAGGTACAAATCCCAGTATTGCTTTAAATTGTTCCATCGCCGCTTATTTCTAAGCAAGGCTATCATCCTTCCAGATGAACGTGGTCTGGTAACCGTTTCCTGCTGACCCACTATAATCACCTCTTTTCTTTTATACTGCTATTGTAAATGCCCTTCAGCATACTTCATATGCAACTCCGGTGACTTGAAATGTTCCTCTGATGACATTCGAGAATGCCAGCGTTCGTCTCCGTCTATTTGTATCCGGCACAGCCGGCAGTCGAATCAATATATCGACGTTCAATTACATAACTAAGGCTGAAACTCATCGAAAAAAAAGGGCTGTCCAATAGGTCTTTTCAGACCTATTGGACAGCCCCTTCTTCTTATACGATAAGGTCAGCTTATTTCTTGGGATTATCGACTTTCTTTATTTTGCATAGCCTGTTTTATTAAGCTATCGTTATCCGTTAGCGTAAGAATCGGCCGCTGCAGAAAGGTAATAAGCCAATCCAACTTGTTGACCTTCAAGCATGCGAAGATGAAAGTCATCGCCAAGGAAAAATCGGTTTTGCGATGCAAAATCCGTAGCTGATATCGAATGCCCATGCTTATTCAGATATTCAATATGGCTGCGGAGTAAACGCACGATTTTCTCGTCATTATGCTTTAACCCCGCTCGTAAAGCTCCTGCCATACTCGTCATAAACAATGTTGCTTCAGCGGCCATATCATTCATGCTCTGAATATCTAATTGAGCCGAATCAAGCAAATCAAAATCATACGTTTCTTTCAAATGCTCATTTTGCTCCTTCATCGCCTCTTTCCAATCTTCCTCGCTTTCAAAACCTTTAAACATTTCATTAACGTCCATTTGTTCTCCTTTCTCCATGCAGGTTGTGGATTTTCGCAATGTGTCAATAATTGTTTCCAGTCTTTGCTTTCGGTGGAGAAGTAGCTCCTCCTGTTCCAAGAGGATGGAGGATCGATTTTGCTTCCCTTCAAGCAGTTGCTTGATTTGCTCCAAGGTAAAGTCCAGTTCCCTGTACAGTAGAATCTGCTGCAAGCGTTCCAACTCTTTCGTTCCATAAAGCCGGTATCCGGCTTCACTCATCTCGCATGGCAAGAGGAGCCCAATTTTGTGATAGTGGTGCAGTGTTTTGACGGTTACCTTAGATAATGACGATACTTCCTTTACCGTATATAGCATTAGCACTCGCTCCTTTCTTTATCGAGTTTAAAGGCTTCCCTTAGGGGAGAGTCAACAATGTCTCGGAGTAGGGCTGATCGCACCTCTTGGTATCTTCACTGTAAACTGAATAATTTGGACTTTGTACAAAAAAAGAGCGCCTCTGTATCATGGGAGTTGGAAACGGGTCTACAGCCCTTTAATCTCACCATCAGGAGGTCGCTCTACTATGAAGTTTAAATCACAGGATAAACAAAATCAACGCATTGAAAACATTTCCAACTGCCGCTTCAATGATTGAACTATCGTTCCCCGTTAGTTCAACAACCGACCCCTTAATTAAGTTATTAACCTAAGATCTTTCCTTAGGTTTATCCCCAATCAAGCCCAACAAAAACATTTGAGAAAAAGCGTACCCTTTATACGTTTTCGATACACATGAAGGAATTGTCAGCTCAAGGTCCAAGTAGGTAGTTAGTATCCGCTGTGTGAATTCTTTTTGATTCGTTAAGGAATATTCCTGCAATTGTTTTGCAAACTCCTTGTTAACGTGTTCTCTCCCCCCAAGCGCTTCTTGCAATTGGTACCCTGCCATATATAGTTCAGCAGCTACATCTTCATCAGCTCGCTGATGTTCAGCTATATAAGACGAAATCCAGTCACGCACTAGGGACGAGGTATCTTTATTATTTTCCTTAGCTATCTGTTGAAAACTCTCTTTTATGTCTTTTGATATACGTATTTGTAAATTCGTATCCATTTAGTGGATGCCTCCTTAATTTGAATAAGCTAATTGTAAGCTATTTGTAATAACAACGTCAATACAATGTCATCACTAAAAAAGTCCATTTTAATACTTGTAATACTCATGCTGTAAATTGTTCTCCCGTTGATGTACTCGCCTTGTTTCCTAAATTTATACACCCATTTACGAACTCTATCTTTATCTTGTATTCCATACTTCCATCCTTCTCGGTAATTTGCCTGTACGTCCACTTATCCTCCTCGTGTAACGTACGGCTTCTTTCCTTACTTCATTTGAATACAATTTATTCGGTTGCTCTTTTTTCCTCATAAAAATACACCCCTAAGTATCATCGGTATCCCATTTGGGTTTTTCCAATGTCTACTATAAGGGTGCACTTCGTTCCGCCTTGTTGGTGTTTTATTGTTTAAACTCAATTGATCTTTCACTTTCTTTGTCCTTTAAGACTAGTCAGGGCTCTTTGCAACCTACGTTTAGCGAGCCCTCTTCCTCTGCAAGTGGGCATGACACTATGCTGTATACTGCTGCTTGAGTTACATGCTATCGCGCACTCTTGTTCCATTATTGGACTAATTCGTATGTTTTGCAGATATGGCAATGCATCTAATCAAGGTCCAACTCCCCATTGGCGTCCCCCGTTATTTAAATATTTTCAATTTGAGGATTCAAAAACAACCGATGACGCCCCGCTCTTCATCCGCAACGAAAAGTACGCGGTACCTAGCGGTGAAGGCTGAACATCTTCACCGGTTATTCGGCAGGCATACGCCCAATCCGGCAGCTTGACGATTATGTCGGTATCCCTATCTGCCGTCAGTTCTGCTCTGAACGAACCCGTTTCTTGATTCCAAGATAGCGCCACTTTGCCCGTGTGGAATCTCCAATCGGCCAGACGCCCCCGTTTCCAACGACCCGGCAGCGCCGGCAGCAATTTAATAAGATTGTCCGATACTTGAAGCAGCTGCTCCTGCACAGCATTCACCCATCCCATATTGGCGTCCAATTGCACTGGAGCCGTAGGCATTTGCATCGATACGCCCATTCCCCGCCAGTCATTATGGAGCGTGAAAAAATTAGGCAGCAGACTCGATCTGGAGAGGATATCCAGGCAATTCAAGGAACGGTCCCCGTCTCCAAAACGTGCATAAATAGCAGCCATATGAGCTAGCGACCACCCGCTTTGAGCTCCGATCTCGCGCCGCTGCACAGCCTTTTCAAACGCACCGAACAAGTTAGGGTCACTCTCTTGCGTTAATTCCTGCCCAGGGAAAACGGGGTACAGATGTGATAGATGACGGTGTGCGTACCGATCTTGAAAAGCAGGATGAATCCACTCACTGACCGCGCCGTCCTTATTTAGCCGATAAGCAGGCAATCGCGTCAGCATGCGGCTCCATTCCTTCTCTGCCTCCGGATCGCCGCCCGCCTTCCGATTCGCAACTATTAGGTGCTGCAGAAGCTCTTTCAGAATGGCAACATCCATCGTCGCATTGATCGCCGTAGGCATCGGGTGAGCAAGCGGTTTTCCATCCGCCGGCATGAAGTTGAGCGGGGTATTCTCCGGCGATACTGAAGGATATATTTTGTAAATCCCATCCGTATCCGTATCCGTAACCAGGAAGTCCTCGTAAAACCGCAGCGCCTCGAGCATGAACGGCAGCGCTGTCTCCTGCAGAAATTGAACATCTCCGGTAAAACGGAAATGTTCATAATAGTGCCGGGCCAGCCAACCGGCCGCACCGGTCCAATTCAAAATGACAGGCACAATCTGATTAGGAATGCCGATGCCCGGCGTGGAGCCTGCCGGGATATAGATACCGCGGCAGCCATACAGTTTGCTTGCATTTTCACGAAAGTCATCCATCAATCCCTCATAGTAACGGAATAAGGAAGGGACGAGTTCGCCCAGACCTCCAACATGCGCATGCCAATACATCATCTGGATGTTCTCGTTCGCCATGTTGTGACACCATACCAGCCTGTAATCGCCTCCCCACAGCCCATAAAGACCGAAAGGCTCCGCCTCTTCCGCAGACGAGGTACCACTCAAGAACAAATAACGGCCATAAGCCCACATCTTACGAACGAGCGCCGGCGGCGCCTCCCCCTCATACGCATCCAAAAGCAGCCGCTCATTAGATCGCAAATCATCGTCTGGATCATTGAGCTCCAGCGAAGCCGAATGGTACAGCGGACGATGAAGGGCGATATGGCGCTCTAGCAGCATTTCATAGGAGGAATCGACGACAGGCTCAGCCAGTTCCTGCTTCAACCGCTCCCAGTCCTTGGAACGCTCGCCCAGGACGAACAGTTTCACCAGCACCAGCAGCCGCCTTGCTCCCTCAAAGCGGATTACGCTTCCCTTAGCTTCGATGCTGCCGCCATCCGGAATGACCCGCATGACTGCTCCGAAATCCGTTCCATCGTCATTCGTTCCTGCGAACCACACATAAGCGTCGCCTGCTCCTGTTTCAATCGATTGCTCGAGCTCCTTGAATTCCGGCGTATCCGCCCAGCGATCACTCGGGTGAAGATCAAGGCCGATCTCCCCCGATACGATGGCTTCCTCATACCCTCCGAGCTCATAGACAACCAAATCGTCGGCGCGCGAAACGAACAGCCTCCGACGGTACCGGCTCGGCCCGTCTGTCCAGCCTACCGTTACTTCTCCGCTGTCCATTTCAAGCATCCTGCTGTACCCGCGAAAGGCATTGCCGCAGGGCATGACAAGCCGGATCGCAGCAAGCGGGAATCTGGAAGCGAGCTTCGTCCCGTAACCGCGCTCTTTTAAAGCATTCGCGAGCTGCCAGCTTGCCTCGGCATATCGCTCTGTATCCATCAGCCTGCGGGTCTGGGCTAGGGTACCGCTTACATCCGGCAGCTCATCCTTACGCCCCCAATGCCATAGACGGGCATGATTAAGCAGCACTGTCTCTTCCTGTACGCCGCCAAATACGGATGCGCCAATAACGCCGTTGCCAGAGGGAAGCGCTTCGCGCCACATATTCCGCCACCATGACGCGGGATAACTCATCAAAAGCTTATCGGCGCTTCGCTTTTCTTTTTGCTGCCGCATCCGTATTTCCCCCTTCAGTTAATCTTCTTCCTGCCATCTCGTTAAATAATGCCAGAATCCATCTGCCCGCGAAGCCGCTCCAGCTCAACGCTCGCCAGCAGCAGAGGGGCAACGCCCATCAGTACATCGCTGACGACCTTCTCGCTCAAATAATATTCATAGGAGCCGTCGCGATACTTACGCCCGCCCAAGCCGGCCCCGTTACAAATGCTATGGAGATGAACCCCTTGTTCATCCTCGGTTACGAAGCGCTCAAGGATTCCATCATATGCGCGCTCCACAGCGTGCCTGTCAATCTCAGCTAAATAGCCGAGCCGAATGCCTTTTGCCAGCGCATACGTCAACATACAAGAGCCCGACGACTCCAAATAGTTTCCTTGGCGGCCGTTGCAGTCCAGCAACTGGTACCATACGCCGCTCTCTTGATCCTGTACGCGCAGCAATGCATTAGCCATCCGCTCAAAAATCCCCATCAGCTGTCCTCGTTTCGGATGATGAACGGGAAAATGCTCAAGCGAGTCTACGAGCGCCATCGCGTACCAGCCCATCCCTCGGCCCCACACGTGCCGGGAGCGGCCCGTGCTGCCTTCGCACCAGCGCTGTTCCCTACTCTCGTCCCACGCGTGATGCAGCAAGCCCGTTTGGGGGTTGCGCGTGCGCCGTTCAATCAGCAGCAGCTGATGCGCCGCTTCATCGAACCAACCGCCCTCGCCAAAGGTCTTGGCAAATTCGGCCATGAACGGAGAAGACATGTACAAGCCATCCAGCCACATTTGGAAGGGATATATTTTTTTATGCCAATATCCACCTTCATCCGTACGGGGCTGCCCGATCAATTGGGTAATTAGAAGCCGAGCCGCCTGCTCATACTTTGAATCCCCGCTCTCTCTCCATAGCCTAAGCAGGTTTTTTCCTTTGTTAATATGGTCGAGATTGTAATCCTCCAGCGTATAGCCGCGAATAGAGCCGTCCTCTTGGATGAAGACATCGATATGACGCTTCACCGTTGCTTGGTACTCGGGTTCTTCGGTCCAATCGCCGACACGCCCGATCGCCGTCAGCGCCATCCCGGCCACATAGCCCCACTTGTTGGCAATATTCGGGTGATATCCGTCTTCGCTTTGGGACAGGATCGTTCTGGCGACCCGAACGGATATACCTTCTGCATTAAGGGTTTCAGTTGCAGCGTTCATCAGCCTTCTCCTCCTTCGGTTATGTTGCCATCAACGGCAAAGAACTAATATCTTCTGGAATCTCGACTAAATACAAATTGCCATATCCGTTCTTATCGCTTGTGAAAAGCAGCCTTTTTCCGTCCGCATTAAAGCGCGGATGGGCATGTACCTTCTGCGAATGAAAGCTGCATCTCAGCTCGCATAGTATTCGTGGTCCTTCATACACGCCGTCAATTTTGCGCCATAAGCTCAGCGTCTTGACCGCTCCCTTCCCATCGACGATCACCTGCCCCAATCCGTCCGCGTATCCATGCCAAGTATCGAAGCCGAACTCCGTCTCTTCCATGCCTGTATTGTCATATCGAATACTGCCGAAAAAGTTGGTACCGTCCACTCGGAATCCATGATAGCCGACCGTTACGCCATCCGGATAAAAAAATTCATGACCAACCTTCTCGCCATCCTCCAGCCGCTCCCTGATCTTCCAAGCATGGCCGGTGCGCAGGTCCAGCCCCCAGATACGATGGTCAACCAAATGCCATGGCCCTTCGTGGCAAAAGGTCATCAGCCAAGGCTCCTTCGGGGATGTATTGATATGGGTAATGAAGCGGTTCGCTTCATATACCTTCTCTCCGCCTCCGTCCTGTGCATGAATACGTACGATCATGCTGTGGGGGGCAGCCTCCATCAGCTCCCGATGGCCGACATAGCCGTTGCCTAAATCAAGTCGAATTCGATGCGACAGATCCTCTTGCACGCAGGTCATAACGAACCGGCCGTTGGCTGTCGCGTTTGCATTGCCTAAATGATAGCCCTCCGGCGCTTCGTAGATCAGCTTCTCTTCAAGCGATCCCAGATCCAGGCGAATAAGGCTTCTTCCCATCTTAACGAACGCCGCGCTTCCGTCAGGCAGCAGGCAGGCATCCAATCGATCCACATCCTGGTAATCCGTCAGCTGGGTTATCAAACCGCTCTTCACATGCAGGCTGTACAGATTCGTACAATTTCCCCTGTCCGAGATGAACAACAGTCGTTGATCTCCGTCATACCAACCGTTTTCCGTAAAATATAAATGATAGCTATGCGCCATATAATCAGTTAATTGCGTTACTTCAAGGCCTGTTAGCCGATCAATCTCCGTCTTCCGTTCCGAGGGCCACACCGTTCCTTTTGCAGACATGCTCTCGCCTCCTGAATGTTGAAAACTTTACAAACCTCTACAGCCAGGGCTTAAGCCCTTCCCATTTAACCGACCAGCTTCCATCCTGCGGGAAGCCTGGGTTGCGGTTAACCGAATTAGCCGCTATTTCACGGCTTTCGTTTTCCTTCCAGCCAGCAGCCATCATGGCAACGGCGGCCAGCAGCCCGCCGTTGCCCGGCAGATAAGCGGATAAGCCAGGACGCTGATAATTATGCCCGTTGGTTAGATACGTATTTTTGGAAGCATCCATCAAAAGGAAATCCACAGCAAGATCCGGTTCTCCGAGCCTTGCCGCCGTCATGGCACACATCGGGAAATCCCAGCCCCATGCCGATTCCCAGATCCATACTTCCTTCACCTTAAGGAGTGTATCCAGCATGACCTTGCGGTCGATTAGCGTGCCCGGCAATATGCCGAGTGCCCCCAGCATGGACGGATGGTCGCGATTTTTCGTCAGAAATGTTTCCGGGCACTGCTCATGGGCAAGATATACGCCCTCCGCCTGCGGAGGCTCGGCTAACGAACCAGCAACCTCTGCCCATAGCGGGTTAACGGGCAACTTCATGCGTTCAGCCCAGCGAATCGCAATTTCCAAGCCATACTTCCAGTATTCCAGCTCGTAAGGCGGGTTTTTGCTGTCCTGCATAGAATGGCATTCCTGCGCTGGAATAAGGGGCGGTCCCAGATCATAGACCCGATTCTCTTCATTCCAGTGAGCGAAGGAAACCATGAAATCAGCCGCCTCAAACACGATGCTGCGGAACCGCTCAAGCGTAGCGCTCGACGGATCCGCCCGATAGCAGAGCTCGGCGAGCGTCATCGGATGCGGCTGCTGCCAGATGAGCCCGTTTGCAACCGGCGATGGGCAAGGCTTGCCGTCGAAGCCTACCATTTTGGGCCAACGCGCACCTTTATAACCTTGAGACTGCGCCAATTCGCGCGCCACCGGTAGGATTTGCTCATACCAATCCATGCTGTTCAGCAAATAATTTTCTCTGCCCCACAATGGAAATTGAGCCGCATGCCACCAATGCATCTCCAGATGCGACTTGCCAAACCAGCTATTGTACATCAGGCCTGTTTCTTGCGGCGGCAGCGAGCCTCCGCTGTGCAGCGCAAGCAAGAATTGCGACAATATAACGCGTCTCTCCAGCTCATAGGCTCTTGGATCCGCGCTTCCGGAGAAGTCGATCGCCGCACCGCTCATCCAGAACGATTCCCAATGACGCGAGCTCGCGGACTTGATAGCTCCGACCTCTGCGGTTTGCGCCGACTCCTGCGCGAAGCCTATGGAGAATTCCAGCCCCTCTCCGCCCGGGTCCGGCAGCAGCGTGAACTCGTGCACACCGGTCCGCTCCAGGCTCCCGGCGCTCCAAGACCAGCTGACCTCATAGCGGTCCTCGTCCATGCTTCTCACGATAGTTGCCCCGTTAACGCCCTTCTTGCCCAGCTCCGTAAGATGCCTGCCGTCATTGTCCAGATCCGGAAATACAGCCTTGGCCCATGTGGTAGAGATCATATCAGGCGCAGGAAAACGGATGAACACCTGCAGCTTTCCCTGTTCAATTAACGGCGAATCGACTTTTACCCCGATGGCATCGATCGTCGGATGGCAAGCGGTCATGACATGAACCGGAACGCCGCACACTGCGAATTCGCTTGTCAAAATGCCTGACCATAGATTCATTTTTTGGCTAATATTCGTTATATCTTCGGCTCGCGCTTCTTCACCAGATTCCGATAGAAATCGAAACGAAATACGGCCAAGCTGAAGTCGGTGGGGATTCTGACGCAGCCAGTGGTACGCCTCTGGCTTGTCGCCCGGTTTCATCGCGTAGCCGACTTGCCTGCCGTGCGTATCGTATTCCTGGTATGCGGCATCGCGCTCGGTGAACCGCCCCGGACCGCCTGTATAATGCCATCCCCAATTGGACTGCGTTCCAAGCGGCACCTCATATTGATTCGGAAAAGTCTGCAGTCCGGTAATGTCGGCGCTGAAGGCAAACTCGCCGTTGCCTACGGAAAACGGGGACACAGGATCCCATTTATTCAGCTCCGGTTGATGGCGTTCTACGATCTGTCGTCTGTCCATTGGCTCCTCCTATTTACTAGAACCCAGAGGCTGCAAAGCCCATTATCATTCGAACGGGAAATCCATCCGGGTTCTCATCATATCCCGGTACTTTCCCGGGGTAATATCCTTGAATTTGCGAAAGCTGCGGATAAAGCTATTCTCATGTTGATATCCGACCATCAGCCCGATATCCGAAATACGGTCATCCGTCTTCAGCAGCAGCTCACTCGCCCGCTCGATACGAAGACGTGTCAAATAGTTATAGATCGTCTCGCCCGTTTCTTGTTTGAACAGCTGGCTGGCAAGACTGCTGCTAATGCCGATTGCTTCAGCTATCTCCGGTATGCCTATAGGCTCATTAAGATTTTGCTTCAAGTAGTCGATCATCCGTTGGCACATGATAAAATCCTTGCTCTCGGCCAACCGGCGGAAACGCTGCGCCAGCACGGTAACCCGGCTCTCCAGTTCATCTTTGATATCCTCCAGACGAAGGGTATCGAACCGGACATAGGTTTGACAATAGGTGCCGTCCGAGGCTGGCCGGGTCTGCTCGATCCTCTCGATGGCCGACTGCAGGAAGTTTACGGCCTCCGATGGGTACCCATACTGACTGCGGATATGATCGGTCATCCGACCGACTGCTTCCAGGGAACTAGGCTCATCGCCTTTTTCTATAGCGCCAATCAATTCATTCAGCGCGATTTCATACTGCAGCGGCTCGTTCACTTCATGCCCGGACACCTCTTGGAACATGATTACCTGGCCGTAGCCTTGGTACAACCGATATGTAAGCGCATTCTCCGCTTCCAGCATCACTTGCTTCAATTTTGCAATATCCGTCTGCGTGTTGCTGACCCCTGCCGAAACGCTGAATTTCAATAAACGCGACACAACCTCTAGCGATTCAGCCAGTTTGCTTTCGCATCGCTGACCTTCTATACGCGGCTGCAACAAGATGGCCGTCTTATCCGTTCCGAAATCGGCGCATACGATTCGCCACTGCGGCTCGAACAGTTCAGCAACAATATTGGCCAAAGCGAACTTTAACAGCGAGTGATCGCCGCCGGTAAATGTGCGAGACCATTCCTCGTATCGGTCGATTGACAGAATGGCCACCGTCACCGGCGCCGCCGTCCATTCTCCAAAATAACGGTTCCATTTCTCTTCAATATCCCGCTTCCCGCTAAGATTGCCGGAATAAATATCAGTAAGCAGCTTTGAGGCAGCCTCCGACATCGACTCTCTGACAAGCTGTGCCAGATGCGCGTGATTGGTAAGCAACTCACCGGCAAGCTTCTCTAGATCCATGCCCTCCGGTCCGCCCGGCTTGCGGTCATACCTGCTGAACAGCTGCTTGAGCCTGCGCACGGGACGGAAAGCCGCCGCATTAATATAGAAAATCGTTGCCCCGCCAAGCCCGAGAGCCGCAATGGATACCAAAAGAACCACCTTCGCCACCCGCTTGGACTTGGCCAGCAGGCTGTCCTGCTCAACGATCGACACGTAGCTCCAGCCCGTAATAGGCGATTCGAGTTTATTAATAAGCAATTGGCGATTCTGAATTGTGATATCCCCGCCATCGTCCTCTCTCAGCGTCTCAATCGCACGGTTTACCGACTCTTGATTGAAAGCATAGTTCGAAACCGAGTAGAGCAACTCGTCATGTTCGTCGATAATATAGCGCATCCTGTTCAAATTGTTCATGATTGGCGGATTCAGCTTAGCGAACAATTCATCGTTTTTTAGATTCACGGCTACGATTCCTTTGAACTCCCCTTGAATCATGATCTTACGGAACAGCGTAACGCTCGAGCCTTTGCCTCCCGCCCCTTCAGGCACCATCCGTTTCTTAATGAGCGTCGTCCTCTCTCCGAATTCAGAGGCGACGCCGGTCCAGTCGGAATCGTCAAATGTCAGCCTATTGGAGCTGAAGCCCTGTGGAATTGCCAAGAAGCTTTCCCGGGTAAGATCATATACATAAATGCTTTTGATATACTTGGAATTGCTGATTAATGTCGATAGAAACTGGTAGGACTGCGTAATATTCGTATAAGAGCCCTGTACGTTGCTAGTCAAAAATTTGTAGACATTATCGCTTAAAGCAACTTGAATCGCGACCTTGTCGCTCTCGCTGACCAACTCGTCGATCACGTTCATATCGAGCTTCAGCATTTGCCGCTGCAATTCGCTGAGTTCTTCCTGCATCACCGACTTCGACGTGTTGTACGAGGTCAGACTTACTGCCAGAATAATGAGAAAGACGGAAACGGTCAAAATCAGCACAAGCCTCACTTGGGTATGAGCCAGATTATACTTCAACCATTTCTTGATAGACTGTGTCACGATAAATCCCACCTTATGCCGAGGATCCTTCTATTATAACGTGATCCTGCCCTCGCAACATACTCAGCCCGATCCTCTTACTCATACTCCAGACCTCCAGAACCGTTCAAGCCTTCTCTATCAACCAATCTTTCATTCGCTGCGTTTCAATGCCGGCTAGCAGTACGATGCCGATGCCATGCGTATCATTTAAGTTCCATCCTAAGTCATGCTTATAGTAAGCATGGGAGTATGACCAGCTGGAGCCTTTGCAAACCCCGTACAAATTCCCTCTTTTGTCGACGGCCCGCTCGCATAATCCCTGCCAGCCGGCTAGCGCCGCGCTGATGTACGGCTCCGGATTTTCGAGCCAGCTATGGCGAATCCCGAGCGCAAAACCGTAAATGAACATCGAGGTGCACGAGGATTCCACATACGACTCCGTATCAACTAGCACTTGATGCCACAGACCATGCTTGCCCTGCAATCTGCGGTATCCATCGGCCAGTTCCCGGTAGAAAGCAAGTATGGACGGATAGCTCTCATGCGTCTTTGGCAATACTTCGAGCAATACGGCCAGCGAGAAAAATACCCAGCCGTTTCCTCTGCCCCAGACCGTCCCGGAAGGCTTGCTATTGCGAACATCATACACATGAGACATGACCTGCCGATCCGCCATGTACAAATACTTCTTATAGAGCAGAAGCTGCCTTGCGGCTTCATCCATATAGCCCGTATCGCCGGTAAGCTCGGCATACCTGCACAGGAAAGGAACGCTCATGTACATATCGTCACACCACATCGTGTAATGCATGCTCGGCGAGACGCCGACTTTGCGATACAGCGCGCCGTCTTCCATGCGGTCCTGTACGTTCATAATGTAATGGGCAATATCATCCGCCACCGCACGCGAACCTTCAATTGAACGGAATCGATCTGCCATAATGGCCAACGCTCCGAAGGAGCCGCAGTCATCAAGACTATCGATATGCGACAGCTGGTTGTTTAAGCCTGCTGCTCCGAAACGCTCGCGGTCCCACAGCGAGTATGCATAAGTCGAAGTCGCGAACTCGACATGGCCCGCAACGTAATTCGCCAGATCTTCGTTCTGCAGCAGCCGGCTTGAACCGAGCAGCCCAGACAGCGTTACGCCAAGCGGATAATTCCAACGGCCGTACAGCTCATTTTCGAGAAATGGACGCACATGCGCTCCCGGCTGATCTGCCATCCAGAAGACATTCATGCGGCCGTCGGCCGCCACCTTGCCCGTTGCCAGATAATCAGACGGATCAATACTCGCTTCCGGCGATAGCGGACCCAGCAGCAAAAATTCACCTTTATAACCATGCACGAGGCGCCCGAGAACCAGATCAACGTTAGGCGCTGCAATGTCCCCAAGCTGAAAGCCCCATCCTTGGCCATCGCATCGGCAATGGGCGATTAGGTCGCAGCTCCCCGGGGCTGCACCAAGTTCGAAGGAGAATTCTCCCGATTCTTGAACCGCGTATACCTCTTTACCCTGCCATATAAACCGTAATGGACCGAAGGCGGTTCCGGCGATCGTGACTTGCTGCTTCGAGGCGGTACGGTTGGCGATCTTCGTCCATGCATAAGCGGAATAGCCAGGCTGCATGCCATATAAAAGATCCAAACGCCCATTCCCCTCTTCTCGTGCAGGCAGCCATTCCGCTCCTGTGGCTACCTCCGCTTGATTGGTGCCCGGGATGCGATTCAGCGGATGGGCCGATGGCGCCGTATAGATCCAGCCTTCCTCTCCGTCCCGCTCATCGGACGGAGCCAGAAAGTGAAAGGGCTTATTTTTGCGGCTGCCTGTCCCGAAGGCTGCTCCGCAGTTTCCATCCGGACCTACCCCCAGCTCCAAAACAAAGTGATTCCATCCCCGCAGCAGATTTATCTTTAGCTTAATCGGCAGCACGGCTGCGTTCGGATCCGCTTCGGACATCTCCTCCTCCGATGACGAGCCAAATCGTTGATCCCCATTGTGATACAGCTTCACTTGCCCGTAGCAGCGAAGATGGAAGATGAAGGCCTGCGGCTGATCGATCCAAAGTTTTGCCCAAGCGTAAACCCGCTGACCCGCTTCCATTTCCTTAAACATGCTTCTCAGCGGAAATTCATATAAGTGATCCGCGCTCTTGCGGACAGCGCTGGCCCGAGTCACCCGATAAACAGGTCCATGGGGCGGATTGTCGCCAACATACCGCTGCGCGATAACCTTAAGCACATGTGGGATGCTTCCGCCCTCCGTCTGAGCTGCCATACTTTCCATTGAATCGAAATACCGGCTTAGGTTTTCTGCCATTACATACCGCCTCTCTGGCCGCTTAGGCTCTCTTGACGTTCCAGCGATCCGCTGCTAGAAGTGCCGGTCCCGCTTTCCAGCACCTCCTCGATCGTAACCAGGCGATGCTCCTTCACCGAGCGCCAAACGGCTTCGCCCGTCGCTACCGAATAAGCGCCGTCAACCGCCCCCGATAAGATTCGGAACGGCCGTCTACGGTCCTCACCCATAAATAAATCTTCAAGCAGCAGCGGATCTCCCCCGCCATGGCCGCCTTCCCGGTGCACGACATGTATCGTTTCCTTTGAGCCGAACAACGGAAAGTAATCGATCGTTTGGACGGGCGTAGGGAAAGGCGTTCTACCAGGCATGTGATATTCCAACGTCTCAAGCCTACCTCGCGTCCCGTTAATGGCCAGCCGATAGCCTTCATAAGGCAGCGAGAAGTTGACGGAATAACTGAGCAGCGCTCCGCCGCTGTATTTCACGGTCGCGGCGTACGTATCTTCAATTGCTATTTCCGAATCGAAAATGCATCGGTCCGGGCGGTAATCCGAATAGGGAAACGCCGAAGTCTTCCCTGCATCAAGTGACCCAAGATGATCATCCGGCACTTTAAGATTCCGGCTGCGTGCATTCCACCGCGAGTAATACGAGCAGTCCTCGCTATGTGCGCAGGTGCTGCAAAATCTGCCGTCCTCCTTCTTCGGATTCGCCTCGCCTTCGGCGCCATAATAATTCAAAGCGCCAAATGCGAATACTTCTACCGGTCTCTGATCAATCCACCAGTTGACCAAATCGAAATGATGCGTGCTCTTGTGCACGGACAAGCCGCCCGACAGCTTACGGTCCCGGTTCCATCTTTTGAAATAGCTCGAGCCGTGATACGTATCCAAGTACCAGTTCAAGTCAATCGACGTTATTCTGCCAAGCTTCCCTTCCTGCACAATCTCCTTGATCTTCGTATGAATCGGGGCATAGCGATAATTGAAGGTCACGATAACCGAGCCCTTGCTCGCCTTCTCTGCTTCGATAACGCGCCTGCTGTCTTCACCCGTCGTTACCATCGGTTTCTCCGTAATGGCATCCAGATCATGCTCAAGAGCGGCAATCAAGTACTGCGCATGCGTGTCGTCGCGGCCTGCGACGATAATCACGTCAGGCTTCGTTTCAGCGACCATTCGATCAAACTCGTTCTCGCCATAGGTTCTTATGTCGGCATGCTCCGGGTATCTCGAACGGTACAGCTCAAAGCGCATCGGATCGCGGTCAAGCAGGCCGACAAGCTCGCAGCCTCCAGCGAAAGTGGTCAGGATAGGCTTGGCGAACATGCCCAGCGCACGTCCGCTCACACCGCAAATTGCGTATCGTTTTCTCATCTGATCCAATCCTTTCTTGCATTTACGAGATCATGATTACTCCCGCATACCGCTTATTCCTTCACTTTGGCATACCATTCTTGGACGCGCTTGGTGACGGCTTCGCCTCCGGCTTTATTCCAACGGTCTACGAACTCGTCAAATTTCTCTAACGGCCATTCGCCGATAACGATTTTCGTCAAATATTCTTGGAAAAGCTTATGCGATTGAATATCCGGGAAACCTTCGTACACCGTATTCGGCAATCCGTCACCGGCGATTCGACGCGCATCGGACGTGCTGACCGCGAAGACATCCTGAACCATCTTCTGCATGTCTTCCGGGATCGTCTCCTTGATTCGTACATCCATGTCTTCCTTGGTCGTCAGATTGCGCATACCAAGCGCGATCGGGCGGCTGTCCTCTGGAGGCAATATGACCTTCTTGCCATTTACGACTTCATGCTGCTGCCCCTCGATGCCAAAGCGAATAAATTCATCGTTGCTTTGGTCATAGAAGAAATCAAGCAGCTTAAGAGAGTATTCGGCTTTATCCTTTGCGGCAGTCGGGATCATCCACTCCGGCTCGCCCATGCTCTTCTGCGTGACAAATCCTTCAAAACCTTCAGCCTTAGGTACCGGCATGCCGACAACATAAGCATCCGGTGCTCCTTTGAGCATCGCAGTATAGCGGTCGCGGAGGTTGGCTGGAAGGTGGTACCAGCTTCCGACCAAGTTATTGTTGATTTTGGCCTGCCAAACATCTCCTTTGTTCAGGAACGTCTCATTGTCTAACAGCTTCTCTTCGTATAACTCTCGAATATATGCGATAGCAGACTTCATATTTTCCGTAACGCCGGCGTATTGAATCTCTCCTTCATAGATATCCCATTCCGGTACGCCTTCCCACATCGCAACACCATACATGCCGAACAGATGGTCCATCCATTTGCCAAACTCGCGCCCCGAGGTAGGCAGCTCATCCGCTTTGCCATTGCCATTCGGGTCCTTGTCCCGGAATGCCCGCAGAACCTCCGTATATTCCTCTGTTGTTTTCGGCACAGACAGCCCCACCTTGTCAAGCCAGTCCTGACGGATCATCGGTGCCCGCTCGGGTACGAGAAACACTTTAGGCACATAGTAAATATGGCCATCCGGGGAAGCCGAGCGTACGATATCCCACGCTTCTTCAGGAATGTTCTTCCAAACATTAGGCGCGTACTTAGGCAGCAATTCATCGAGCGCCAAAGCGCCGCCTTGCTTGATTAACGTCTGCTCGATGCCGCCAATCGGGCGGAGAATGTCAGGGAGGTCATCGGAGGCAATCATCAGATTCAGAAATTCCGTCGGCTCCGAGCCTGGTGCCGTCGTCATCAGTTCGTATACGACACCCGTCTTCTCCTCCACATATTTCACATGCTCATTATCTTTGCCCGGAATGGTTCCTACGCCCATATGGCTTTTGAATACTTTCACCGATACGGGCTTGTTCTTCTCCGCGTCATTCACGGAAGCTGCAGGCTTCTCTCCATTGCCCGTGCAGCCGGAGAGAATCGAAACGACCAGCAGCGATGCCAAAGCGGATACTTTAGCCGACTTTCCAATTACATGTTTCATCATGTGTTTAGTCCCCCTTTAAATGTATGAATACTATATATCAAGCCGGCGATTCGGCCTCATACCTCTTTTCTTCCGCCAAAAGACCATTTATTCTTTCAAGGAGCCAAGCATAGAGCCTTTCACAAAATATTTTTGCAAATAAGGATATACGAGAACGATCGGAATCGTTGCGAATAAAATTGTAGCCGCTTTCAATGTTGTCGTATTGAAATCGTAGTCACCTAGAACCAGATTCACTGCGGCAAGCTCCTCTGGCGAGGTCAAATACGCGCGAAGCTTCGTTTGAAGCGGCCATTTCTCCGGATCGCGGATGAACAGCACCGCCCGTTGAAAGGTATTCCAATAGCCTACCGCATAAAACAGGCTTACGGTTGCCATCACCGGCTTCGAGAGCGGCAAATAAATTCGGAATAAGATTCCGGCCTCATTGCAGCCGTCGATCCGTGCGGAATCATCAAGTTCTTTCGGGATACCTGTAAAGAAGGTACGGATAATGATCATGTTGAACGTACCGATCACCCCAGGCAAAATGAGTGACCAAAGCGAGTTCATCATGCCCAGCTCGCGCACCGTTAGAAAAAACGGGATCATCGGCGCATTGAAAATCATGGTAATGATAATACCGAGCATGATCGGCTTGCGGATGAGAAATTGGTTATGCGATAACGGATAAGCCGTCAGCACCGAGAACAGCATGCTCAGAAAAGTCCCAGCCACCGTTATATAAACGGTAATACCGAACGACCTCCATAGTCCCTCATTTTGCAAAATGTGCGCCCAGGAAGCCGCCGTGAATTCAACAGGGAACAGGAACACCTGCTTAGAATCCGCCGCTATCGGCGAGCTGAACGAGACGGCCAGCAGCTGAAGGAGCGGCAGCAGCATCGTGGCAGCCGCAGCGATTAGAAACGCATAATTGAAAAACTGGAATAGTTGGTCTCCTGTCGTTTTTCTCATCACCACAACCCCTGTTCTGTTTTTCGAGCCATGCGGTTAAATATCCACAATAGCACAAAGCCGATGACCGATTGGAATAATCCGATCGCTGTCGTGACGCTGTACTGTCCTTGCAGCACGCCAGCCCGGTATACGTACGTCTCGATGATATCACCGACCGAATACGTCATCGGCGTCAATAAATTATAAATCTGATCAAAGCCAAGCTCCAAGAAATTCCCAATATTCAATAGAAACAGTACCAGTATGGTTGGGAACATGGTAGGCAGCGTTATATGGGTCGTCTGCTTCCAACGGTTTGCCCCGTCCATGACAGCCGCTTCATATAAGCTTGGATTAATGCCTGCGATCGCAGCCAAGTAGATAATCGTTCCCCAGCCCACATCCTTCCAAATGCCAGAGATGACGACGATAGCTCGAAAATATTGCTGTTCCTGCATGAACAGAATCGTTTCCTGCCCGAACCACCCTCGTATCATATTGAAGACGCCTTGACTCGACAGCAGTTCGAATACGATGCCCCCTACGACTACCCAGGACAGAAAATGCGGAAGATAGAATAAACTTTGCATGACCCTTTTGGCAAGCATCAACCTGACTTCATTAAAGAGTAGAGCTAAGATGATCGGTGCAGGGAACCCAAAAACAAGTTGATAAAGGGCGATTATCGCCGTATTCCTTAATACTAAATAAAAGTCCTCGTACGTGAAAATAAATTTGAAGTTATCGAGTCCAACCCACGAGCTTGAAAGCATGCCTTTAAAAATCTGATAGTCTTGAAACGCGATCACGCTGCCTGCCAGCGGTAAATATTTAAACACGAGATAATAGATGATGCCAGGCAGTACCATGACGTAGAGCATCCAATACTTTCGCATATTAACGAGATAACGATTCTCCTTCAAGTTGAATCTCCCAATCGATACGCGAGTGGAGCCAGGCTCCAAATGATCTTGCGTATTTGCCATCGTGAACCTCCTTCGCTTCTTGTACCGCCATCTTACCTGTTCAAGTGCAGCTTAAACAATTGATCAATTCAACATGGCACACACAAATCCGCGATCTCGTCCAAATTGGTCGAATAGCGCACTCAAACCGCGATAAGTTGATGAACAAATGCGGCTGCCCCGCTGTTCGGATTCTCTTCTTCCGGCATCAAAAAAAGCCGTAGCAACAAGGCTTCAGCGGATTTGTTGATGCTGTGGCGGATTGGTTTGTTGACGCTTTGCGACTTTCCTCAGCGTACCTATGCTTGCCGGAATCAAAAGAAGACTGCCGAGGTTTTCTCGGCAGTCTTCTCGGATAGAAAGCTATCCCTACCCTATTTTCTAGCTTGTAAGCAGGTTACCTTCTTACTTATTGTATACGCTGTAAAGCAGGACTGCGGCTTCCGCTCTGGTCGTATTCGCAAGTGGATAAATCATACCGCCGCTTCCCTGAATAAGGCCTTCTTCAACCATCTTCGCTAATTCTACTGCTGCATAGTCTGCAACATCTTCCCGATCAGCAAAACGATCCAGGCTGTTATCCTTTTCAGTTGCATTTAGTTTCTTCGCTATTGCCATAGCTCTTGCGGTCAATACGATCATATCCTGTCTTGTTATCGGCTCATCCGGATTAAAGCGATTTCCGCCTTTTCCTTTCGCAAGGCCAAGCGCTTTAGCTATACCAACTTCTTCATAGTAATAGGCTGCTTTATTCAGATCAGCAAAATTCGAATCGGCTTTGGCCGTTAAGCCAAGAGTTTTAATCAATAATAAGATAAAGTCTGCCCTGGTAACAGCGGCAGCGGGTTCGAACGTATTCTCTCCGGTTCCATTGATAATGCCTTTGGATGCCAAGACGTTTACCGAATTTTTTGCCCATGCGTATTGTTCCAAATCGTCAAAGGTTTTAAAAACAGACACTACCGCGAATGACCCCGCACGGTTGGTTGCGAATGTGACCATTTCTGCTGCCGCATCATACCTTCCACTTGGTACTGGCTGAGGATTTCCCTGTCCGTCTATAAACCATGCCGTAATATGTTCCGGACTCATCAGTTCCTCGGCGGTCGGTTTGAATGGCACAGATACGATTACGGGTTTCTCTGGATTGTTGAATTCTAATTTTTGACCGTCGGCCATTACATTCAGACTGATAACTGGGCTATGGCCGAGTTTGTTCTTTACCTGCGCAGGAAGATCCGTAATTTCCCTAGTACCGATGCTTATTCCGACTTCTTTCGCTGAGACATTAGCGCCCGAGAGCATACCCGCCGGGATGATCATTGTTCCTAGCGCTGTTTTTATTTCTATTTTCCGGAATGTATCGTTAAGGGTAAGATATTCGGCCGGAAGTACTGCCGTATAGACCTTTGCTCCTTCTACCTTTGGGATATCGACTGTGATGATCTTATACCCGTCTTTGTCCATGGATACCTTTTCAAAAGCAGCTGTAATGTCCTTCAAAGTCAGCATAATGTTAGCCTCTCCCGTGTTGGGAACTAAGACCGGTTTGGAGGGTCCCTCTTCAGGCTTGCCGGAGTTATCCGGTACTGCGGGCGTACCCAATGTTCTAACCTTCACGGTATTGGATTTTTCTGATTCTCCGCTGGCGTTTTGGGCTACGATGTAATAGGTGTAATCGACACCGGGCATTACCGTGCGGTCATAATATGCCCCTACCTTGGCAGAGCCGGGATTGTAGACACTCTCGCCAACGGATTCCCTATAAATATTGTATTGGGTTGCATCGCCATGGGCTGCCCAGATAAGCCCAACGAATGATTCGCCCACCAAACCCGTGATCAGATCGGAAGAGGCTGAGGGCACGGGCACTGCAATAGTAAGAGCATCGCTCTGAGCCGACTCTCCCATTTCGTTTACTGCCGTTACCTTGTAGCTGTAGCCTGTCTCCGTCACAGTAATGCCGTCGTCGATGAAGTCGGCCGACTCGGTGCTGCCTATCAGGGCATAACCATTTTCGCTATTCCCTTTTCTATAAAGGTTGTAACGTTCTGCCCCGTCTACCGGATTCCATTTCATTTCGAAAGCGGATGTCGTAGCTGTACCTGCTAAAATGCCAGAAGGTACTTGTGGAAGAAGCACGGGCTGATTAGTAGCGGCACTAACGCTGCTTGACTTCTCTGACTCGCCTCCAATCCCTATCGTCGATACCTTATAGAAATAGGCAGAGGAAGGACTCACCGTCTTATCGGTGTATTCAGCCGTTAACGAACTGCCTACCTTTTGGTATGAGCCTTCAGGTGCTGCAGACCTGTATATATTGTAGCTTGTGGCGCCGTCCACCGCTGTCCAGCCAAGCCCCACGCTCATGCTCTTTGCCATTGAAACGGTTAACCCTGTAGGCATAGGCGGTACCGGCTGCGCGGGATCAAAAGTAACCGCTTCCGCAAAAGCGGAGTATGGAGATTCACCTCCGGCATTCAAGGCTGATACTTTATATTGATAGGTAATCCCTTTAATGATGGCAGCATCCTCATAAGCTGCCGTTGTGGTGCTGGCAACTGCTTTAAAAACTTCATTTATAGAAGAGGAACGATAAATGAGATAAGAAGCCGCGTCACTCGCTGGCGACCAATTAAGCGAAACAGAATCGCCTGATGCGAAAGCTGCCGTAAACCCGGATGGACCCTCGGCTGGAGGTTCAGTTTGCGGGTTTGTCGGCTTCAGGATAACATAATAGCTGCCTTTCGAAGTGCTTCCATTCCCCCCCATCGTTACCAAAGACCCTGCAGAATATTGCTTTTTGTATAGCCGGTACAGCACCGGTTGATCATCAGCAATAGTCTCCCCCGAATCCTCATAGGCCGATAACCATGAAGGAAGCTCAGGAATCCTCGTATCGTAAACCACATATACGTCTGCATCGGCAGCCAAATAGAAGGAAAGCAAGTCACTGCTAGTAGCGCTTCTAGATTCCATCGCCGCCCTAATCCATTCCATGCCTATCAGCGCATCCGGTATGGTTACGAGCTTGTAGATTTTGGAGCCGGTCGATCTATCTCCGTACTCCACGTCTCCCGGCTGAAAATTTTGCTGAACCGACCATTTGGACGCATTTACGCCTCCGTTTTTACTATTGTCGTTAATTACGACATTTCTGACCCATTTCCCGTCCATACTGGCTATTGGCGTTGGAACTGGCGTTGGTTTCGGTTCTACCGGCGGTATGAACGGCGGTCCGGACCATACTGCCGGAGTTAAGGGATAATTCGCAGGGAATCCGGAAATCGCCAGCTCGTTCAAATAATCTTCCAGATGGGTATAGCCATCTCCATTGCTGTCACCGTTTCCGTCACTCGAATCATTCTGATTCAATCCTTTTGCTAGTTCCCAGGCGTCGGGCATGCCGTCCCGGTCCGTATCGGCTGTGGCTGTTTCTTTTTTCAATACAGGGTATCCGCCTACATCATTCTCATGTCCAATAATCGCTCCGGTCTGATTCCTTACATCATCCACAATCCGCTGATCAACCGCATCCCTTGCCAGTGACGACCCGGAATGGCTCAAAACATGGTCGTATGCAGCTTCGGGTAATTCCGTATGGACGAGGGGATATTCAAACCGCTCTGGAACCATAATACTAGGCCTGTCAGTCTCCATCATGCCTGCACCCGTATCTGTACCGTCCAGAATACCGTTTTTATTGCTGTCGATACGATTGTTATGGAGATACAGCTTGTAGTTCTCGTTTCCGCGCACAACTGCGTACTCTGGGTCTACGGAGTTGATCCCTGCAATAAAATAATTCCCGACGACATTACCGAACCCTTTGGTACCGGATTCACCGCCAGCAACATAAGGAAATTGGCCCCAGTTGTATACGACATTGTTGACGAAGTCCATCTGCCCTTTCGTTTTGGGATTTCTGTCGTTATTATGAGCATAGAGATTATGATGCATGGTGATGGTATTCATTTCAATCAGACCACCCATAGAATGGGAAAGAAGAGCCTCCGATATAATCGACCACTGAACCGTTATGTTTTTGGACCTAGGATTATCGTAATCCTTGCTTTTGATGGACAAGACTTCATCCGTCGCCCATGAAAACGAAGAGTGATCGATGATCACATTCTGGCAGTCTTCGAAATACATCGCATCATCTTTAACGCTTAGCTCACCCATTCGAAAAGTCAAATACCTAATAATGATATCGCTGCAATCATAGAACCGAATATTGTTAGAGCGGATGGTTACGCCGTCCCCCGGCGCAGTCTGCCCCGCTATGGTAATATTGGATTTATTTTTTAATATAATCTGTGGGGTAGTAATTTCTCCCGATATGTCAAATACGATGGTGCGAGGCGTATCCCCCACTGTCGTGAGCGCATCATAGAATGTTCCTGGACCTGTAAGCTCATAGCTGGTGACATGATAAACCTCTCCGCCACGCCCCCCTAACGAAGCATATCCGAAACCTTCTGCTCCTGGAAATGCCGGCAGTACGGGACTTGCCGCTTTTACTGTGGGACTCTGGAGCGGGAATAAAGAAAAACACAGAACAATACAAACAATTTGTGCCAAAAGCCTCTTCATCTTGCACCTCCGCAAAGTTATTAATGATGTAATCGCTTTCAAAAAGTTATTTGACAAACTGTCTCTAACCATTTCCTTATGCAATGCTTAAAATGGTTCCGCGTCTATATCATCTCTCCCGCCCCCTCTGTTTATAGTCACGGTCATCATAACCCTAGTGAAGAAGCCGCTCAATTGAAACATCCTCCAACGAATGCACAATTCCGATAATTCATTGGAATTGAAGGAATTGTATATCCCAGTGGCGATTGGTTGGTCTAACTGACTCTCTTTTTCCAAAAGCAAAAAAGGGCTGCCATGAGGTAGCCCTACCCTTATTGATTCAAAACATGTGGAAAAGGGTAAACATACGATAAGTGGGAAGTGGTACTGAAAAACAGCGAAACGGAATTCAATTTAATTTCCGAAAGGTTGCTGATTCACCATGAAAACACGAAGAAGGATAAAAAGTTCGAGATTTCTGCTTCGATACTTTTTGAGTAAGACTTAGCATTAGTAGTGTATTATTGAAATAAACCGCTTCCCACTTTAAGAGGACTCTGCGATATCATTCGCGGGGTCCTCGTTTTTATGGTCGTGACGGGTTCTTACTTTCAGACTTACTCTTTTTTGTCATGTAACATCTGTCCCCTTCTCGTAAATCACGTACATGGAATTCATATTTTTGCTAGTCGATCAAACTATTTCTCCTGTCAATTGATATATTTCAAATCAGGCAGGCAGTTTCATTTTTACAACAATTTGCAATTGATTTGAATAATTGCTTTCCCCTAAGAAATACTAAGAAGTGTAGTAACAAGTCAATTCATATTTTTCAGAGGAGGAAAAAAGTGTCTAAATTAAATATAGGAATTGTTTTAGGAAGTACTCGTGAAGGTCGGGTCAGCCCACAGGTAGGAGCATGGGTCAAAAACATTGCTGATAAACGTGGGGATGCTAATTATGAGATTGTAGACATCGCAGACTACAAACTACCTCTCCTAGGGGAAGCGGATGCTACTCAACAAGCAACCACTTGGAATACAAAGCTCTCTAGTTTAGATGGTTTTGTATTCATTGTAGCAGAATACAACCATAGCATAACTGCTGCTTTGAAAAATGCACTTGATTACGCACGTGAAGCTTGGAACAATAAAGCTGCAGGCATTGTAAGTTATGGTTCTGTTGGTGGTGCACGTGCAGCTGAACATTTAAGAGGAATTTTAGGTGAATTGTCTGTAGCTGATGCACGAGTCCATCCTGCACTTTCTTTATTCACTGACTTTGAAAACGGCACTGTTTTCAAGCCAGCTGAGCTGCATCTTACCAACGTTAATGGTATGCTAGATCAAGTAATTGCATGGAGTGGAGCTTTAAAAACTTTACGCTAAGTTATTTTTCGATATAGCTTTTTAAAAAAGCAGTTAGAGGTTTTCTTCTAACTGCTTTTTTGTCCTTCAACGACACACCGTTTATGCTGGTTGGCTGCCTTTTTCGGTGGATTTTCTATCTGTGGGATTGCGTAAACATCATCGAGCTTTATTCTTCTCCGCGCTTATAGGGTATTGTCACTGATTTTGACAAGAACCTATATCGTTAAAATGAAAAAAGCCGCAATAAGCGGCTTCTTTATCATATTTGGCGCGTTATCAGCACTGATCGTAACACGGCTAGTAATCAGGCTCATTCCCAGAAAAATCGACCGTTGAACATGTTTTGTTTTATGAAATCAGATTCTTCCTTGCTAAGTTCGCTTTCCATGCGATTTATCGTGGCATCTCTAGTCAAGTATTCATTTGACATTTCAATAATTGCACGGTCCTTCTCTCCATCAAACATAAGAACACGCTCTACACCTTGCGTCCAAGGTTTCCATTCCTTGTTCTGCTGACTATTGGGATTACCGGTATAAACAAAATATTTCATATATTGAACCATTGCAGCTGAAAGTTCCTGACGGCCAGCTTTGTTTTCTTCATTGTAATAATCTTTACCGAGTAATTCCGCAAGTCCTATAGAGTATCCGGTATAGAAATCCAAGTCGGCACCATGTGCTGCACCAAACAGCATTTGCACTCTAGGCGAAGTGACGCCTTGCCTAGTGCCCCATGCGAACCGGTAACCATATATCGCGGGCTGATCCTCTTGAGCAGTCAGCTTCTCAGCAGTGCGTTCCACATTAAACCCAGCATATAATTCGCTTCCATACTCCACAGCTTTTTGATATCGTCTCCTTTTTTTATTATCCGAGAATAGGCTGCCGTCATCCAGAGACTTGCCAAAGTATGTATCGCCAGCGGCGAATCCCGAAAATTCCGTCTGATCGCTGCCCAAAATCATCGGAACCTTATTATAGTCACCCATTTCGATACGCTCAAAGCCTTCATGGGGTATTACCGCTCCATCTCTGAATAAGTGGGGAAATGGCGCCATCTGGATAGCAGGATCTGTGATAGAGGTTACCATTTTTTCGGGTTTTATTTGCCGTAAATAAGCTGCAAGCTCCTCTTTCTTTTGCTCATTGATCCAGAGACGAGCTTCGTCTACCGTATCAGCTATTCCGTCTTCAATAACGAGTTTCACTAGAATTTCATTAGCTTTCTTCTCTCCCGCTTGTGGATCGGAAGTCGTCATGCCGCCGCTCAGAGAGACTGCCTTGTGAAACAGCCCCTTACCCACTGGAGAAATGATGGCAGCCATTACATTACGCGCGCCAGCTGATTGCCCCGCCAACGTCACCTTACCGGGATCACCACCAAAATGCGAAATATGATCCTGTACCCATTTCAAGGATTGAATAATGTCGAGCAGTCCGTAGTTCCCAGAGTCATCTAAGGGGTTGCCCGATTGAAGGGAAGGATGGCGAAAAAATCCCATTGCACCCAGTCGATAATTTACGGTGATGACGACGCTGTTCATCGAACGGGCTAATCGGTCTCCCACAAAATCCTTTCCTGATCCGCCCACATTGCCACCACCATGAGCAAATACGAAGACCGGAAGCTTTGAGTTTGCTAGGTCCGGCCGCCAAATATTCAAATATAAACAGTCCTCGCTTCCCTCAATTTTACCATTAACCGTTTGAATACAGCTTTGTCCATATTGATCGGCTTGGTACTTGCCAGTCCAGTGCTCCGGATTTTCCGGCGCTTTCCAGCGAAGTGCACCTACGGGCGGCTTTGCATACGGTATGCCAAGCCAACTGATAGTCGAGGACTCAGAATTTCTTGTGCCTTCCAATTCACCATATTTGGTGTTGACCGCGACATCCGGTATGAATGATTCTGCATTGCTTTGCATATTCCCAATCTCCTTTCATTTGATTTGCTCTTTTCGAGGGGGAAGACAGAGCGCATGCTATAGATGAAACAATATTACGATTACGAAGCAATTTAGCATCATTAAGAATAGTGAGTCAATTTTTTGTTTGGCAATTCCAGTCCGCTGTAAGGCTATCCTAATAATTACATCCAATTATACGATAACATTATACAAATTATTTCAAATTAAATGCTATACTTTGTTTTTAATTATCTCTATCTTTCTAGCAACAGCCTGTGCAGAATAAGATTCGTCAACCCCGCCATCGACCCGATAACGTACATTTTGTCCAACTTTTTATTTTGCCGATATTGCTCCAGATGCAGGCCAGCCAAATATAATAACAAGCCCCGATGATGTCATCATCGGGGCTTCGATGTTCACAATTAAAGGTTCACGATGCACCATCCTGACCGGCTTGGAGTTCCCTTTGAATGGTGTACGATGCACTTTCGTCCGGCTGCAGTGTATAGACGGGGCTGTGTATGACTCATCGATCGTCCCTTTTTCCGTGAGCGCTACTCGCCCTCACCGTTCGAATAAATAGTAAAAATCAAATCGCGCTCTCCGTTATTTTCCGTAGTCCATGTCTCGCCACCGTCCAGTGAGATCCGCTCATACCCGTCCGGATAAGAATTTATATCGTTATAGGCAAACCCGTAGTTATTGTCCGTAGATTCGGTCATAACCGATTTCGGTGATTTCAAGATAAAGCCGTATTTCTTGTTTGTATCCAAATTCGTCAGCTTCGGATAGATGGAATATGGACTCACGCTCCCCGGGATGTTATAGGCCGGGAGCGACGCGGAGAAGATCGTCTCCCGCGGGTTGTCCTGCTCATCCAACATGACGATATCGAAGTAATAAGCGTCCGTCGGTACTGTATTTACATCGCTCTCATAAATGTACAGATCGATCTTCGGCAGGCTGCTGTCGTTCAGCTTGAACACCTGCATCCTTTGCACCTTGGCCCGAATGTCCGAATAGCTCGCGTAATCCGAATTGCTGTTGTCCTGGTCAATAATTGGACCGCTATTCCCCTCGACATAATAAGCCTCAATCTCTTCAATAGACGGGATAATATAACTCGTCTTCATGAACAATCTTATTTTTGATGTCGATACGATTTCAAAATGAATGACTTTATTGTCACCTACCGTAAACCCTTTTGTGATGTCAACGTACTTCGTGCCATCCCAATACTGCAACGCATAAACGGCGATCTGAAAATAAGAGCCTTTATGTTCTTTAATGACAACTCTATTGACTGACGTCTCTTCGGCAAAATCGATCTCAGCCCATTGATTGTTCAGCTGCCCGTCGGCTGCGCTCCATCTCGTGGATGAAAGGCCGTCCGTCAGTTTGTCCGCCTCATATCCCGAACCGCTCCAGGTCGAGGATACTCCAGCTTGTTTGCCGAGGGCGAGATTGACCAGCGCGTCTCCGTTGTCTTTGCCTGATCCACCATTTGATACTTGAATAATGGCCGTACCATTTGGCTGGAGCGTGTGCGTAAGCTGTCCGGATACTTTGCCTAGCACCTTCCCGGAGTAAAGCTCCGTTAACGTATGCTTGGCATGCGCATTTAATCCAAGCTCGGAGAGGTTGACCGTAATTTGCTTCTCTTCCTTGGCGTTCCAATTAGACAGGCCGACAATGACGTCGCCGCCGCCATCAGTTATATAAACAACCGACGGGGAATGTTCCCCTTTATGATACACATTTGGCATGCCTACAGGCTTGGCGGCTTTGCCCTTCCGAACGAGCTCCAGCAGCTTCTTATTCTCAAGGATGCTCATCCTTTCCTCTGACAGGAATGGGAAGTTGTCGCCTGCAAGCCAATGTCCCCCGCCCAGCGCAACAGTCGTTGCCAGCAGCTTGCCTTCACTTTGACTGTATTTGTACCAAAAACCTTGAGAAAAGTTTTCCGGAATAATCATGTCGGCGTCATTGTATTCATACAGCGTACCGTTCGTCCACCACGAGGCGGCTGTGTTGAAAGCCTGCCGCTCGATGCCGGAATACCCCTCTACCCCGATCGTCGTATCGCATGCCGATCTTCTGCCGTGAGCAAACGATGCAGGCAGCAGAGGCGCTATCGATTCATTAATATAAATCGGGCGATCGGCCGCAAGAACCGCATCCCGGATAATTCCCATGCCGATTCGATAAGCTTGAACGCCGTTTACCGCCGGGTCGTACCGCTGCCCGTCGTACATGCCCATGTCAATAAAATCGAGCTTAAGGTAGTCGAAACCCCAATCGATATATTTCTGTATGGCGCTGCGCAGCGCCACTTGGGCCGCTGGATGGGTAATATCCATCGCATAGGTGCCCAAATACGTTCTGATCAGCTGCCCGTTCTCATCCTTTAGTGAAATATCCCTATGGTTATATTCCGTCCCCGGAATAGGCAGATCGAGCCAGGCATCATAGATCGTGAACGGCGTTTGATAGCCGCCGACCTTCAAGCCTTTCCCGTGAACATAATCCGCAAAGGCCTGCATCCCCTCTTCGAAGGGCAGATTTGAGATCTCTGACTTGATCGGAGAACTGCGCCTTAAGACTGGGCTCGGAATACCCGACTCCGCCCCAGAAACTAAATTCCTCGCATTCACGTTCCACTTCGGCATCAAATGAGCTGTGGAACCTAGATCGGAGACGATGGGCGCAATCAAGCGCCGCAATCGTCTCTCCCCAATACAAATGCTGAAGAATCCCTTTCTCATTCACTCCGAACACATAAGTTGTCTGCTCGGTTTGAATTTCAAATAGATGCTTGTCTTCATGAACGGTTATCGGCACTTCTGTCACCTCATACTATGATATTAATTCCAAAGCTCTTTACGCTTGTTGTAATTATCGGTATAAATCTTCTCCAGCTTCGCAAGCCCTGCCGTTTCCAATTCCTTCATCATCGTGTCGTATAATTTGACTGCTTCGGCCTCGGAAGGTGCCATTACCATCCTAGGGAAATACTTATTAATCGTTTCGCCAACCTTCGTTTGCATAATAGCTTCAGGAGTGCCGCCGCTTGGGCCAAAGTTGTCATAAAGAGCCGTGTCAAACGACGAATCTGCTAGATTCTTGATCGCAAGCTTGGCAACTGCATCCGTCTCGTACCGGCCGACTAAGTCATATGGCGTCCCATCCGATCCCGGACCGTTCTTGACTGTCCAGGTCCACTTCCGGATGCCGGTTTCCGTGGAATAACCCGCCCAATCCTTTTTAAAGCCCTCCAAAACTTCAGGCCTAGGAACATGCTTGCCATCCTTCATATCCCAGTGCGTTCCTTCAATACCCCACATCATCAAATATTGACCTTCCTCACTTGCTAGGAAATCAAGGAATTTAATAGCACGGACCGGATCGGCATTTGTTGTCGTAATTCCGATGCCATCCCATCCGAGCGAGTTTTTCGGACCAAAGGTTGTTTTCTGCGGATCTACGCCTGGTGCAACGACGTTATAGGGATAAAATTGGCTTTCGTCTTTCTTGGATTGATCCGCTGCTTCCTCTTTTAATATCGTATTCGGCTTACCCAGATTCCAAAAGGCATCCGTTGTCGCAAATACGCTGCCCGATGCCATCTTTTGTTCATATTGCTGTGTTTTTATCGTTGCCCATTCCGGATCGATAAAGTTTTGCGTGTACAAGGAATTCATAAATTTGATCATGTCCAAATACTTCGGGTCTCTCACGTCGCTCTTCAGTTCATCGCCTGTTTCATAATAAGGCATAATACCGTACATGCCTTTGAACGTACCCGAAATCGCGCCCATGTTCTCGCCGTTAAAAGTCATGGCCATCGTAGGCTTACCGTCAATCGTCGGATATTTCTCTTTGAAGCTTTTGAGCAGTCCAACAAACTCTTCAACGGTGAAGGGCTCGCCGTTGTTCACTTTATCCCCGGCTCCCAGCTCCTTCATTACATCCATTCGCATCATAAATCCGAATACCGGATATTGCTCCAGCCCATACCAGTTGGCAAGGTAATAGTTCTTACCGTCCGTGTGCCTGGTCTTGTTCAGCATATCGCCATACATTTTCTTAATGTTCGGTCCATATTGGTCAATCAGATCGTTGAGCGGGATTAGCGCCCCAGCCGCAATATATTTGTCGAGAATATCGCCGCGTGAAATCGCCATCAAGTCAGGCAGGTCGTTACTGGCCAGCATCAGATTTAATTTCTCGGCCGGATTGCCGGTCGGCTGTTGAATTTCCAAGGAAACGCCGGTCTTCTCGGTTATTTTTTGGGCAACCAGATTATCAAACGAATCACCGACATTACGGTCAAAAAAAGTGAATTTGATCGGCGAGTTTCCCTCGACTTCACCTTCTTCTTCTGCTGCAGGCGTATTACCAGTACCCTCGTTTGTTGGTTCCCCATAGCTGCTGCAGCCTGCAAGCAGTGCCATCAATAAAAAAATCAGACCCGTAAATCGGACATGCCCCTTCTTTCTCATAGCTGATCTGTTCCTCCTTGAAATTAGGATGCAAGTGAGTTCAACAATCGTCGAAACCGCTTTGCTTAGACTTTATTGTAGACACCAGACCGGTCTCGATTCTATACAACTTTGTTATTAAACATGACGGAAAACGACTATCATAAATACATAATCGTCTTCGGAATACGGATCTTCACAGAAGTGCCTATACCAAGCCTGCTGTACACCTCCACGCCGTAACGCTCACCGTACGCCAGCTTGATACGCTTGTCCACATTATAAATTCCATAGCCCGAGGGCTGATCCGTCTTCTCCAGCATCCGTTCATAAACATCGCGAGGCATCCCCATACCGTCATCAATAACGGATAACAACAAATCCTCTCCATCTGAGAAGAGCTTAATGATAATCGTAATGCCGCAGTCATCATCCCAAATCGCATGATTAATGCAGTTTTCAATAAAAGGCTGCACGATTAACTTCAACGTTGTAAATTGAAATAGCGACTGGTCCAAGGAAAAATGTACCCGGAATAAGCCTTGGAATCTGGTTTCCTGTATGGAAAGATAGTGCTCGGTAAGCTTAATTTCTTGTTCAATCGTGATCGTTTTTTTCCCTTTGCTTAAGGAGATCCGGTAAAACCTCGCCAAATCATCCGCCATCCGATGCACATGCCCATTATTATGTTTAATGGCTAAAGCCGAAATGGAAGCCAGTGTATTGTAGAGAAAATGCGGTGTTATTTGAGCTTGGAGACTGTTCATCTCCGCTTCATTCTTCATAACCTCTTTCTTGTACACGTCATTGATTAAATCTTCTATTTTAATCGCCATCTTCTTTAGAGCAAAAGACAGTTGGCCTACTTCGTCATTCCCCATCGGAGGGAAAGTTAAATCGAATGTTCCGCGTTCCACCTTGCGAATTTGATGGAGCAGTATTTCGAAGCGCTTCGTCATTAACTGACTGGTCCCGTATATCAGGACAATGGCAGCGAATACGCAAGCGAGAGCGATGGTCAGTATTTTACCGGAGGCTGCCCGAGCCTGCGTCAGCAATTCCTCATAAGGCAGAATTGCAATCGTTTTCCAGCCGTTGTGCAACGATTTTTGAATGACGATCGAGTTTTCATTCTTTTGGGCTAACAATTCGGCAGCGTTTCGGAACTTCGCATGTTTGAGGTCTGACGTAATAATATTTCCGTTCTCATCCGCCACTATAATCGCTTTGTTATTGCTCTCTTTCTCGATGAGAGAGAAGATTTCCCTCTCCGATATGTCCATAGTCAAAATTCCGTAAGGAAAGTTCAGGCTCAAATAGTTCAGTGAACGCGTAAGCGTCACCACACGATCCTTCACAGTTCCATCTGCGGCGGGGAAAAAGTGGGTAATATGTCCTTCCGCATGCAGCGATTGCGTGACCAGCTTTGCGGGCACCTCATCCATATGCTTCACAAAATGCCCGTCCGAATGAAGCGTTTGATTGTCCGTATAAATCGTAATCGATAGCAGATTAGGGTTCATCGCGAGAATCTTATTCAGCGTTTGATTAATATAGTCGTACGCGTCAAGCACCGAAATATCGTTTTTTCCATAGTGGTTCAGCAAGTAATTCCTGAGCTGAGTGTCCAAGTAAATCAATGTGGCATTCTGGGCGTATATGTCGAGCTTATTTTCAATATTGTTGTTGACCTGATCAAT
Source organism: Paenibacillus sp. PL91 (assembly GCF_012935325.2). Classification (GTDB taxonomy): domain Bacteria; phylum Bacillota; class Bacilli; order Paenibacillales; family Paenibacillaceae; genus Pristimantibacillus. The sequence goes on along the minus strand of NZ_JABBYG020000001.1, from coordinate 937,902 downwards.
CGTATTTCCTACGTTCTCGACTGCCTGCCGGGTTAGCTGTTCTTTAATCGTCTGGTAGGAATAGAAAACCAAGAAAGCGATGGGCAGTATCGTAACAAAGAGATATACGATAAACAGCTTGCTTCGCAATCGTCTGTTGATCATGTTGAGCCGAATTCTTTTGCGGATGCTATAAAAATTTTTTGCGATATTCATTCGGAGTGACTCCTTGCGTTTTATAAAAGAACGAGCTGAAATAAGACGAGTTATCGTATCCCACTTTTCTTGCCACATCATGAATCTTTAATGATTTGTCGCGCAGCAGCTCCACCGCCATGGTAAGACGGACCTTTGTCAAATACTCATGAATGGTGCAGCCCTTCTTTTCCTTAAATAAAGCCCTCAAATAATTGGGAGAGATGTACACCTTTTCCGCCAAATGCTCGATCGTAAGAGGCTCGAAGTAAGCGCTGTCAATTATATCTACCACTTCCTGCACCAGCAGCATATGCCGATCCTGCTGTTTATTCTCCAGATAGCGGCTGATCTTATCCATCAACCCCAGAATAAAATCTTTGATCCCTCGTATGGAATCCTCTTGCAGGATTGACCGGTTCCAGTCATGCAGACCTCCGATCCCTTTGATTGCCTGATCATCGAATTTCGCACATACGCTCGCTATTCCTTTCAATACGTCCATCGAAACTTCATAAGCTTTTTCTCTTTTTACGTGCATCCGAACCAACGTATCAAAATAATGGTCAATTCCATTTAGGAACGCCGTCAAATCGGACAAATGCAATCCCCCCAGCAGCATCTCATCTTCGGAGTTAAATGCAGCATCGCGCTCATTTTTAACTTGCCCCGAATGAATAATGTTCCCAAGTCCGGTATAAAAACGTTCCCCCACCGCTTTCTCCGCTTCCTTGAACATCGAGTGCGCGTGCTTCAGCAAAGTTACCGTGTCAGCAATCCCGATGGTCACTGTCCAGTCATATTCGCGTCGGATGGACTCGGATAGGTCTTGCCAAAATAGCTCGTAATCGATGCCGGGACCAAATTTGACAGTGAGCAGCCATTCATGTTCAACCACCCTTAAGGTAATTCCTTCCAATGAAAAGCTGCCTAGCAGCGAACGGATAACCATTGGTATTTCATTTATGTTTTTCAAGCGCGCTGTAGGACTTTCTTTATAAGCAAAATAGTTATCGATACTGATTAAAGCGGTTACATAATGATCGTTAAGAAACCGCTGATCCATTAGGATGAGCTCTGTCCAGGATTGCTCTACGCTCCCGTTATTGGCAGCTTTATAAATATCCTCGATATGTTTCTCGATCAGTATCTGCCTGGAACGGCGCAGTATATTGACTTTCTCCACCTCTTCCTTGACTTTGGCTAGTACGGCGTGCAATTCGATTGGATTAATCGGCTTCAAAAGATAACCTACGGCCCCTGCATGAAGGGCCGACTTTACATAGATAAATTCATCATGCCCGCTTAAAAATATGATTTTCATCCAATCGAAACGTTCTTGAATGAGGGCCGCCGGCTGGAGCCCGTCCATAATCGGCATTCGCACATCAGTAAGCACGATATCTGGCTGTATATGCTGAATTTGTTCCCAAGCTTTCTTTCCGTTTTTGGCGGCTCCAACTACTCTAATGTTCATGCTGGCCCAATCGATGTGGTTCTGGAGAAGATCCAACTCGATAAATTCGTCCTCCACTAGAAAAATAGTCAACAATCCGCATCTCTCCTATAATCCGAATATAATTTCCCATTATATCACCGGCATATCGCTCGAAGTAGTGCCTCGCAGTCTTATTGCGCAATGATAGGCGCTTTCCCGTATGTTTCTTCACATTGTAATATTGCTACCAGAGATCGGTGACTCGTATAATTTTGTACATTACCAAGGAACGAGGTGCTTACATGAGTACGGCCGTCAAAGCTTTAAGCAAGATAAATACAGTCACAAAAAAAAGCTTCAAAATTCGGTTGATAGAGCAGAGGTATCTTCTTCTGCTGCTTGCGCCAGCGGTTATTTGGGCAATCTTCTTCGCCTATTTACCAATGGCTGGATTGTATATGGCTTTCGTCAATTATAAACCTTCGCTCGGAAATTTTTGGGGCAATCTGTTCCGCAGTGAATTCATTGGCATGGATTGGTTCCATTATTTTTTCAGCAACGGTGATTTCTTGGTTATTATGCGAAATACGCTAGCTTCCACTTTACTCACGCTGGTCATATCCTTTCCCGCACCAATTATCATTGCTATTGCCCTGAATGAGATTAAAGGAGCCGTATTCAAAAGAACGGTTCAAACGGTTTCCTACCTCCCCCATTTCATTTCCTGGGTTATTGCTGCGAATATCATCGTAACTGTTCTCTCATCAGACGGAATTGTCAACAAACTGCTGCAGTGGCTGCATTTGACAGATAAAAGCATTTTCTTTCTGCAGGAAGGCAAATATTTCTGGTGGATTGTGGCCCTTGGAAACACATGGAAGGAGATGGGGTACAGCGCGATTATTTATCTCGCAGCAATCTCTTCGATCAACCTGGAACTTTACGAGGCAGCCCGAGTTGACGGTGCCGGCCGGTTCAAGCAGATTTTGTATGTAACCCTGCCACATTTGAAGCCGACAATCGTAATTCTCCTCATTCTTTCTCTTGGAGGCGTGCTCAACGCGGGCTTTGATCAGCATTATTTGCTCGGCAACGGCTTAAATCAAGGATATTCCGATGTTTTGTCAACCTATTCATTCCGATACGGATTGCAAAGCTCTATGTTCTCCTATGCATCGGCTGTTGGTTTATTCAATTCCGTTGTCGCCTTCATTCTGGTCGTAATCGTTAATTTCACTTCCAAAAAATTAAACAACCAATCGTTATTTTAAAGGAGTTGATGAACAATGCCTAAAATACACTCGTTTTCGGATAAGCTGTTCGATCTGTTCATTTACCTCTTTCTCATCATCATATTTCTCGTTACGTTTTACCCTTTCTGGAATATCCTTGTCGTATCATTAAATGATGCCACCGATTCGGTACGCGGTGGATTATATTTATGGCCGCGGCAGTTCACGTTTGAAAGCTACGAATCGATATTCCGTAATGCGGAGCTGATCAACTCGGTGAAGGTGACTGTCCTGCGGACGATCATCGGAACTCCGCTCTCCGTGCTGGTCATCAGCATGATGGCCTACTCGCTCAGCAAGCGCGAGCTTATTGCTTGGAGAGCATTTACGCTGTTTTTCATCTTCACCATGTATTTCGGCGGAGGATTGATCCCCACCTACATGATCATCAAATCTTTGGGACTGATCGATTCGTTCTGGGTGTTTATTTTCCCCGGTCTGATTGGGGTATTCCTCATGATATTGGTTCGGACGTATATCGAGCAGCTGCCGCCGGAGATGGAGGAATCCGCCAAGATTGACGGAGCGAACGACCTGCAAATTTTCGGCAGGATGGTCCTTCCGCTCTGTGTTCCTGTACTGGCTACCATCGCACTATTTATCGGCATCGGGCATTGGAACTCCTGGTACGATTCGTATATTTATACGTATAAGCCGGAGTTGAAGACGCTTCAGGCTATCCTGGTCAAGATTTTGAATCAGTTCCAGACGGGGGCTATGGTTTCGGAAGCTGAGCAGTTAGCAAACAGCTCGAAACGGACTCCGGTATCCGGTGAAAGCATACGGATGGCAGTAACGATGGTGGCCACCCTCCCCATTGTTCTTATTTATCCGTTTCTGCAGCGATTTTTCGTGAAAGGCATTATGATGGGAGCAATTAAAAGCTAGCAAAAAAAGCCGAGGAACGAGTCTGCATGCTCGTTTCTGGCTTTTATTTTTTGAGTACTGTTATAGGAATTTTAGTAACAAGTTCCATAGTTTCTAGAAATACAGATGTTGAAGATACACTTACGCAATAGACAATATCATTATCGAAATATGCAATTCAACTATCGTTTTTTAAGAAGTACACACAAATACCAGGGATATGCGAGTTACATACGGAGCATTTTGTGTACTAATGAATTGGCTGTTTAGGCCCATTCCACTGGCTTCAATAAGTTCGATAGAATAGGATTAAGTTGAGGAACAAAGGAGAAGATTACGTTTTGAATAAGAGAACCAAACGCAGCAGCAAACATTCCAAAGGCAGCCTGGCAACTTTAAAGCTAACAAATCTCATCATCTATCTGGCCATAGTCATTATTGTTGTTGGTATTTTCGGAATATTTTACGGTAAATATACGAATAAAGTTGATTCTAAGCTTCCGCTCGCTGCGGAGAATATCGAGCGAGCCAATGGGCAGAACAGTATTGGGGGACCCTCTGATTCAGATTCCCTTAATAATGGGAATAGAGGAAACGAGCCATTGGCAGATGACCCTATCCCTGCCGGATCCCCTGACAGTGAAGAGGAACAAGAGATATACGATGATGTGACAGAAGACCCTGCTCCTACTGCATCCAACACACCGGTCAAAGAAAGTGATAAGCCGACGGAGACTCCTAAGCCAGCACTGACAGAAAAACCAACGCAAGAAAAAAAGGATTACGGCAATAAATCAACGGAAGCCCCTACTAAAACAGTGAAGCTTCCAACTACCTATGTTGTCCAAAAAGGCGATACGCTAAGCTTGATATCCGAGAAGTTCTATCAATCTAAGGAGCATTATGCGCTGGTTGCAGAGTATAACCATATCGTGTTTATTAATGATATGAAAGCCGGAGATACGCTTAAGATCCCAGTATTGTTATCAACAACCAGCTCGATAGATGGCAGCCAACAGGGAACCAAAGACTATTCGAAAATTAATTTGCCGGCTACCTATCTGATCCAAGCAGGCGACACTCTGTCAAGGATTTCCAGAATGTTTTACAAATCGGCGGATTATGTTGATTATATTGCGAAAGAAAACAAGCTGGATAAAAATGTAGGCTTGAAAGCAGGCACCAACCTCATTATTCCCTCCCTGAAAACCGACAAGCCGGATGACGAAAATAGCGCAGAAAAATCTTTACCCGATTACAAGACATCCGATCATACCGTAAAGAAGGGCGAGACGCTTTACAGCATCTCTAAAATCTATTACGACTCCGACAAATATGTGATGTTCATCGCGCGCTACAATCATATTGTTAATATTGATGATGTAAAAGCCGGCACGGTGCTGAAAATCCCAAAAACTTAGGTCAACGAAAACTGACAGAAAAGGCTCCGCCATAGCGGAGCCTCAGAATATCAAGATATATCGTTTGCCTCTTGATCATTTAATTCGATAAAATACCTGTCTCCTGTCGTTGCATCGCCATTGGCCCAAATCCCCTTCCTTGCGATGTAGCCCTTTTTTGAAGTATCGTTACCCGTTAGTTCAATTCCCGCTGCTGATAATTTCACTAATTTTTCTTGCAATATAGCCAACACTATTTTCCATATTGGCTAAAATATGAACATGTGTGTTTAGTTTTGTGTACACAGAGGATTGCATTTCAACCCCGGGATCGCTTCCCATAACATAATATTTTATAACTTCGTTATTTAATATAAGGATCCACACACCATATCCATATTGTGTATGCTCGTTATAACTAATATGAGGTGATAGCATCATTTCAGTTAGGTTTTTTGATAATAATAAGTTACCCATTAGAGCATTCCAGAACTTTTCTAAATCATAAACGGTAGTAAAAGCACCACCATCAGGTCCGCCAACAATTGGTATTGAGTAAATATTGGATTTCCAAGTTGAACCACTATCCATATAACCGACTGCCGTTCGATCGGGCAGCTGGTCCAGCCGAAAGTAACCTGTATCTTCCATTCCACAAATACGGAAAATATTTTCTTCGACATATTCTTGAAAAGTTAGCCCTGTGACATGTTCTACAATCAATCCAAGAATAATGAAACCCGCGTTACTATATGAAAATCGATCTCCCGGAGCAAATTTCATTTCATTATTCTGAAACATAGGCAGAAAACATTTGGGAGAGTTTATGGAGTACATAGGTAATGACTTCCATAAATCCGCATAATCACTCATGGTCTCTTCATCAAAGTAATCGGATATGCCTGAACTGTGAGTTAATAGATGATGCACAGTTATTCTCGGATCAAAATTAGGGAAGGAAACTTCTAAACAGTCACTTAATAAAGTATCAAAGTCAAGAAGTCTTTTCTCAACTAGCTGACATACTGCTACTGCGGTAAAAATCTTGCAGCCTGATGCCATACCGAATCGTGTATTAGTCATATTCTTTATCTTTTCACTACGATTTGCATAACCATATCCTTGCTCGAAAATTGTCCCACTTTGGTTTCCAATTAACACAGCACCAGAGAATGGGATGCTCTTTTCCTGGTTGTATGCCTTTATGATATCTTCAATTTGCATATGGAAAGCCTCCACCTCTTAATTGATCTATGGTTCAATTATACCTGTTTCTTTCAAAACTTTGGAAATAACATTCACTTATAATTGAAAATTACTATCGTATCCTTCACCATAAGCAGCCGAAGAATACCATGCACTATTGCCTGTTTGCTTTATAAAAAAAGCAGGCTCCTCTTGAGCCTGCTCATCGACGTGTACTATTTTTCAACTATCATGTCCCATAAGTTGAAAAAATTCGTTGTCTATTCATCTTAATAAGAAAAAGATAGGAATAATGAACTCTAATGGAGCTAGACTTACTATCAACGTATAGCCCATGGACTGTTCTGAACGACCTTCAGCCATTCTCGTGCGATTAGTCGGTGCCCGGCAGTCGTTGGATGAATGCCGTCCCATATCCAATAACCAGTGTCTATCCGCTTTGCCGCAGTATCAAACGAATTCTGCAAGGGGACAAATAGTGTTTCATAGTCATTTGCCAACTTTGTGACAACCTGGCTGTATTCATCCAAACGTTGACGCCATTGTTTCCAGTGCTCTACTGTTTTACCTGTTTTCAACACAAAAGGCTCGCATAGTACCACTCCGCACTCTGGAAGCACTTCTTTCGTTTCATCCAGTAGACAGCGATACGCCTTTTCGAACCGGTCAGTGGCTCCGCCTGGGGCACCACTAATGATCTGCGAGGCATCATTCACACCAACCAAGATACTAATGAGATCAGGCTGTAGACTAATCACATCCTCATTCCAACGGGAGTACAAATCCGATGCTCGATTACCGCTTATCCCCCTATTTATGAACTGAGGCCGGGTTTCCGCCAATTCAAATCCCAGTTCAGCGGCAATCAGATACACGTAGCAATGTCCATGGATATGATTAACCGAGAATGTACCAGCCGTCCCCTTTGGTTCAGCCCTACATCCTAGGGTGCATCGAATCGTCATTAATAGCCCAGCTTATGATTTTTCCGCAAGGAAGGCGGCTACCTCAGCCAACCGCGAAGCATAACCCCATTCGTTATCGTACCAGGTTGCGACGGACAACAGTTCGCCTTGCACTTGAGTTAAAGGCAGGTCAATAATTGAAGAATGAGGATCGGCAACGATACGGGACGAGGCCCATTCCCCTTCCAAAATATCAAGAATGCCCTTTAGTTCGCTGTCTTTCGCGGCTTGGCGGAACATATCGTTGATCTCCTGAACGGTGCACGGTTTTTCCGTTATCAGGTTGAGTTCGGCAATGCTGCCTGTACGAGTCGGAATACGGTAGGCTTTGCCTGTAATTTGCAGGTCGCTCCAAATGAATTTGAGCGCTTTGGCTGCTCCTGAAGACGATGGAATGATGTTCTCGGCGGCGGCCCATGAATCTCGGCGGTCTTTCATCGGCTGATCCGTTAACGATTGCGTGTTCGTATACGAGTGAACCGTGGAGAATAAGCCGTATTGAATACCGTAATTTTCTCTGACCAATTTAATTACGGGCGCAAGCGCATTGGTCGTGCAGCTCGCCATGCTAATGATTTTATGTTTATCCGGATCGAAGCTTTCCAGGTTAATGCCTTTGAGCAATACCGCGTCGCAGTCTTCAAGCGTTTTGCTCGGACCGCTTACAAGCACCCGTTTGGCGCCGCGATCCAAGTGCAGCTCGGCTACCGGCCGCGTAACGGCTCGTCCGGTACAATCAATAACGAGGTCGACGCCCAGCTCTCCCCAATTTGGCACTTCGCTGGCTGAATTCAGAAAACGAATCTCCCGGTCCCCTATCACGATCGCTCCTACTTGGGCTGACACGCTCTCATGCCAACGCTTGTAATTGGTATCCACTTCAAAAAGCGCGGCAAGCGTTGCTTCATCTTTAATATCGGAGATGGAGAAAGGGACAAATAAATTTTGTTGCAATGCTGCCCGAAGAAGCTGCCTTCCGATACGTCCAAATCCAAAAACCGCAATTTTACCCATAGTGCCTCCATTATATATTAGAATGGTAATACTTAAATATTGAGGTGATGAGAAAGAATACTACTCATTCAGCCGTTGTACCTGGTCTATCCATTGCATAAACGATCGCACATAACGCTGCAAATATTTGCGGGTCGTTTCATCGGTGAGCTTGCGACTTTCCGGATCTACCTTATCCAAAACTTGAGAAATATACATTTTTTGAATCGGCATGACATACGACGAGGTGGAATCCAACGTTTGCCTGATTTGCTGCTGCGACAGAATCGTTCCTTTTGCGCCTGGCGTTGCTCCTATCAAACCTGCAGGCTTTCGAATGAGGACCGCTGTTTTGGTTGGGGTCGATGCCCAGTCCAGCGCATTTTTAAGTACACCCGGTATTCCCGAATTGTACTCCGGGCTAACGATGATAATGCCATCCGTCCTTTGGATCGCTTCGCGATAACGCATGACTGGATCCGGCCCTTCTCCTAGATCCAAATCCGCATTATACAAGGGAAGATTCGTAATAGATATGTATTCATATTCTGCGGAATCTACCAGTTCAGGGATCGTATTCGCTATCATTTGATTGACTGAATTCTCCCTTAAACTACCAACTATAATCCCTATTCTTTTCGACATCAGCCATCCTCCTAAGTTTAGAATCCATTCTCCCTACCCAATCATACAATATTCCCCTCGTTTTGTGTGATTTACAGAAGAGAGCATCCTTACTTTACCTTGAAGGTATCCTTTCCGTATCCAGCTATCAAGCACTGAAGATTAAGTATGTTTTTATCCTTATGCAGTAGAAATTGCGGATGGTGTTGTTGCCCCATTTGCCCACTTGAAAGCAGTATGAATCCAGCCTATCTTAGCCTTCAGCTTACAATAATTAATAATGCTACATAGCATGAAACAGAGGAATTTAAGTGTTTTTTTGCACTTACTGCCACATAAAAATACACCTTCGCAAACATAAAGTGCGTGAGTGTATTTTTATGATTAAGCCGATCATTGTTCAATTATAATTCCGTTTATGACTCTAATTATTTAAAATAGGTATTTCTCCAAGCAGTTTCTTCAAGTTAATAGAATCCCACGGCATATGCTCCGTAATACCTAATCCAACTACATCCGTTTCTTCAGATAGTTCTTTAATCAGATGCAGTAGTTGAGGCATTTGCATCGTTCCCGCAGGAGAAAAATTATAAGGTGCTTCAGGGTTGGCGAATAATAAAGAACGAAATGCCTTTGGGTCAAGCACATCTAAATCAAGGTGAATAGCTAGGTGCTTAATGCCACTTTCTTTAATCCATTCTTTTATAGATTCAGTACTTTTCATTAACTCTTTGGTTCCAGCAGTTTTAATACCTAGTCTTTGAATGACTTCTGTATCTTGTTCTGTTGGAACTATACCTAGTCTTTGAAACGCTTCTGAAATCACTTCTGTTTCTTGTTCTGTAGGAGCTGCCAATCCCGCAATAAAGACATTTTCAGGTTTCAGAGGGGTTTTCACAAATTTAGCGAACTCCTCATCTCCTTCTCCCAATAGATTCCCGAGAGGTAATGTATGTCCATTGTCATACCCAACATATCTAACTAAATCACTGTGAGCATCGATCCAAATTAAACCTAACTCCCCATCGTATCGTTCGTTTAAATAGGCAAATGGGGCTTGTTCGACTAAGCAGTCACCACCAAACATTACAATGCGATCCGGCTTATGAGCATCAATTATATGGTGAGCAGACTTTAATTGTTCGAGTAGCTGCTTTCTCCCATTTATACCGTTCTCGTTTTCAAGAGGAGTGCCATGAGCTTGAACTGGAACATTAATAAGGGGTTGATCATTGTCCGGTGCCAGCCAAGCAAGCAGTTCGGCTCCAAAAGAGTAGTTAGGGTTGTTTCCCCCTTGCCATTGCGGCATTAAAAGACGTATTGTTTTTTTAGTCATTTTTTCTCTCCTTTACTTCAAAGTATGGTTAGTATAAACTGAGCACAATTAAAAAAGTAGTACGCACTTTATTGATAGGTACTACCCGAAAGGATAGTGTAAATATGAGTATGGCTGAATACAAAGGTAAAGTTAAAAATATTCAAGATACACCTTTTGGATATACCGTTTCAGTTATCGGTGGTAAATGGAAAATGGTTATTATATACCTCCTAGCAGAAAACCAAACGGTTCGCTTTAATGATTTGAAAAGACAAATAGGAGCTATTACTTATAAAACATTGAGTTCACAACTAAAAGAATTGGAAGCGGATGGTTTGGTAAAACGGAAAGAGTACCCTCAAGTTCCTCCTAAAGTCGAGTACAGTCTCACGGATAAAGCGGAAACATTATTACCCGTTTTGGAAGAGTTATGTGAGTGGGGAGTAAAAAACCAAAATAATTAAATCCAGTTTTCAAATTGCTCTAGGTATTAGAGAGACCCTACTGCTGATGTCTGGGGAAACCCATTTTTTTTTCGGATCACAAGAAATGTAGAAATAGTTTATATCCTATTTAATATTCAAATACAGATTTATAACTACATTTTCGCTACGGACGAAGAATCTGTCGATCAAAAGGCGCACTGCTATGTGCAGCGCGCCTTTTTTGAAAAACAACGGATGAGTTGGTTATTTGAACAACTATTGAGATTTAATCCGGGCCTGATTCTCCTCAGCAATGTATTGTTCAGCGTTTAGCTTCAGTTATGCGCTTTGCTTCGAGACCAAGCAGGGTGCCTCGGTGACTAGTTCAACCCGCTCGTCTTGTCGCCATGCCCGCCTGAGATGCCGACCGCCTGTCCTTTACCCGGCTCCGGTACTCGCATGAGAATGGCGATACCTACGATGAACAGAATAACAAGGCTGAATACGCCTATACTCGTGTGGCCGGTGAGCTGAGCTGTTACGCCGACTAGAAGCGGGCCCAGAATGGAAGCGAACTTGTCAAAAATATTATAAAACCCGAAAAACCGGTTGGCGTTCTCCTTCGGTACCATACGCGCGAAGTAGGCCCGGCTCAGCGCCTGGATACCGCCTTGCGAGGTGGCGACAAGCATCGCTAGCACCCAGAAGTCGAACGCAGACTTCATGAAATACGCGTAGATACATACGATGATATAGACGCAGATGCCGACGTAAAGCATGATTTTACCCGAGAACCGATCCGCCAGACGCCCGTACAGTATCGCGAATGGAGCAGCGACGACTTGCGTGACGAACAATATGATGAGCAGGTCAGTCGATTCGATGCCCAGATCGGTCCCATAGGCGGTGGACATCGTAATGATCGTCCCGACGCCGTCGATGTAGAAAAAATAAGCGAGCAAGAAAAGGAAAATCGCGCGATGCTGCTTGATTTGCTTTAAGGTCTCGTAGAGGCGCTTGAAGCTGTTCGCGACGATGCGAGGCTCGCGGTTCAAGTAATGCTTCTGGCGTACGTTGCGGAGCATAGGCAAAGTGAATACGCCCCACCAGAGCGCTGTAATGAAGAACGCGATTTGGCTCGCCACTGTTACGGAGATCGGCAGAACCTTTTGCTCAGCAAGAAGAATGATCGCGATGCTGATGATAAAAGGAATCGTGCTCCCAATGTACCCCATCGCAAATCCGCGGGCGGACACCTTATTCATCCGTTCGTCGTCTGTGACGTCCACGAGGAAAGCGTCGTAGAACACATTGGAGCCCGCCGAGCCGATCGCAATGAACATATAACAGACGAGCAGCAGCTCCCAATTATCATGCGAAATAAACGTTAGCAGCGCAGTGGCGACGATGCCAAACAAGCTGAAGCCGGCGAAAAACGTTTTTTTGAACCCTTGGTAATCGGCAATTGTGCCCAAGATCGGGCCTAACAGGGCAAGAATAAGCGTCGAAATCGCAATCGCATATCCCAGATAAGCCGTAGAATTCGTGGCGCTTACGCCAGCGTCCTCAGCCGCCGCTTTGTAGAAGAGCGGAAAAACGGCCGTGGAAATGATGATAGAGTAGGCGGAATGGCCCCAGTCGTACCATATCCAGCTTTTTTCTTCCTTCGAATATGACCTCATCAGCTTGGCCTCCTGAATGAACCGAATGCTCTTATTGTATAGGAAATGCGGACTTCCGGGCGCAAAGAACAAAAAATTTACAATACGCCGGGTTCGACAGTCGCGACTATTGCCATTTTCGCCCGATGGATTTTGACTAGAATAAGGTCATAGAAGTTGAATAAAGCTTGCTAAACCATCATCCTTCAAGTGTTGTTCGATTTCGTCCACATGCTCTTCGCCTTGAATGAAGCCGATATGAAACGTCTTGGGATAGCTGACTTGATCGCTTTTCATCAAGGTAAGTACTAAACCATTGTCGTCAAATCGTACGGCGAAGGAGTTACTACGCACTATCGTTCCCAGTTAGCTGAACTGATTTGGTATTGAAGTGTGCTTTGTAATAGAGTCGATTATTAAATCCCAGTCGTCATAATGAAGCTCATGCCCTGTACCTTCCAATGTCAGTAAAACCGCACCCGGAATTTCGTTAGCAAGATTTATTCCGTGTTCATAAGGGATTATCGGATCTTCAGTACCGTGTATAATCAGAGCGGGTACATTTATTTCTCCCGTCCTTACTAAATAGGATTCTCCACCTGCCAGCAAGGCGTGATTATTCATGCTGGCCATATTGTTACTTCTTGTAAATTCTTTTTTAGCTATAAAGCCAACTTTCTGCTCATCAAAAGGATGCTTTGAACCTACTAGGATTCTAGACCTATCAATCGCAAATTTAACTGCCGATTGTTCGTTCGTCCAATCTATTAGCCCCATATTCGAGAAAAATTCCATAACCCTTTCCTCCATCGGGGGGAGATCCTGAGCAAAATTGGACGTTGACAGGAGCGTAATGGTTAGCACTCTCTTTGGATGCCGCAAAGCTATCATTTGAGTTAGCATACCGCCCATGGACATACCTACGATGTGCGCTTGTTCAATCTTATAAGCATCCAATACCCGAACGGCATCATCTGCCATTTCTTCGAAAGTATAGCCTGGTTGACCAGGTTCGTACGCTGTAGAACGTCCAACATCGCGATTATCATAACGAACGATAAAACGCCCTGTATCGGCCAAACGATGGCAGAACTCTTCTTCCCACCAAATCATTGAGGATTGGGCACCCATAATCAATAATATTGCCGGGTTAACTTGTTCACCGAAACTGTCCGAACAGAGTTCAATTCCATCTGCTTTTATTAAACGTTCGTTCATTTGTAATTCCTCCAGTCTTTATATGAAAAATAAAAAAACACAGGCTATTAGCCTGTGCATACAGTAATCGAAAAAGAATTTGAAAATGAACGCAATAGGATGATTTCCCAATGGTAGACTCGCAGTCCAGCCACCGGATAGATCAAAGGTTCATTCCATTTTCCTTAAATTCAGTCTATACGACAAGAGGATTGAGCTACCACTGCCTCCAATCGCATATCACTAAACTAGGTTACCGTGAAGGCAAACCATTCTTCGATTACTATGCACACAAATAGCCTTAAATCACTATTTATTTCTTTGTGCAAAGAATATCAAAGAATTAGTTCAACACACGTAACCCCTCCGTTCTTTTCATGGTAAAGTAATGCTAACACATGATTAATTTCTATGTCAACACTTGGAAATTTGTTAGTTCAATCGTACTTACTCTCCCCAAACTCTAAAATCTTCACTGCACTAGAATTCACCGCAATATTACCCTCAAAGACTTCAGGGATTAAATAAATAGCATCATCGAAAGATGAATATGCCGCTCCGCTTTCCTGATTTCGCTTACTAACCTTTCCAAACACTGCGGACCGTTCACATAGGGATCTACTCGGTTATTGCGGGTCGTCTGCGGGGCCAGCGCACTGAGCGTTCTGCAACTTGCCGTTCCATTCGGAAACTCGCAGCTTATTTATCATATGTAATGACCTCCATCGGTTCTGGTTGACACGCCAAAAACTAGCCTACTAAGGCTAAGGTCAGATACCCGTTTAGAGCATTTTATAAACGTTCCAGCTGCCGGCAATAAATTCTCCTTGCTTTGTGTGTCCGTTAGCGCAACGACATTTGAGAGCTCAAACTAAATGGCCTTTTGTTTTATAGCAGAAAAAGACGCTGCATCGGCAGCGTCTCACGTTTTTAGTATCTTACGGCGTAAACAATTGGATTCCCATTTGCCGAATCGGTTGGAGAAATCAATGGCTACTACTGTTGTTGTTTCTTTTCAAAGTAATGAATCGGGCGGATTTCCAGGCGCCAGCCAAACTGCTCGCCCTCCCCCACTTGCGTAGTCGGATGCAGGGAAGCTATCCTAATCGCATCCTCCATGTCCCGTGCTTCTATGAGGAACACGCTGCCTATCATCTCCTTAGACTCCGTAAAAGGACCGTCCGTAATTGTCACCTTCTTGTTCTCCCGGCGCATGCATTTTGATTCCAAAGACAGGCCGGCATCCATAATGACTTGGCCGCTTTTATAAAATTCTTCGAGGTGAGGCTGACACAACTCCATCACTGCATGAATCTCCGACTCCGGACGGGCATCCATTTTCTCTTGATCAAAGTATCCCAAACAAAGAAATTTCATTTTAATCCTCCTTAAGATGAGATGAATTGTGACTCTATTCAATACGACGAACGGCAGTTAACAAAATCGACAACGGCAATAACTTATTTCCAAAAAAAATATAGCGGCTTTTTCACGTGTCTCTGCTCAATCCCTTGGTACGTCATTCTCTAGAAACTATCATAAGATTGGTTTGAACTAATAATCACAAAGCTTTGGAATAACATTACAATCATAAACTTAATCATGACAATAAAGAAAGGGCTTGCGACGATCAGATTTGCACGAATCGGATTTAAGAAAAATACTGGTAGGCATTTCGTTGTTCGTTGCTGTGGAGATGAAAATCACAGCAATCGCACATACAATCGAAGTTAACCAAGCCACACAAATCCATAGACAGGCTCCGCGTCTCGAATTGCTGAATGGCAGGCGGAGGCTCGCGGTTTGAAAGGCCTTGTAACCAATGGAAAATGGCGCCCATGTAGGGCGCCTTTCCCATGCTAGTGAGGTTGTTATCAATGAAAACATCAAAGGGGAGCGCCGGCATCTAGCCGATACTCCCCTTCCCGCTTTATATGAAATTAGTATTATAAAAACGGCATAATAGCGTTTGCGTAAGCTTGAGCGCCCTTCGGATTCGGATGGCCCATCGAGGCGCGTTTGCATATTTCCATATCCAGACCTGTGCAACCAGCCTCCGTGCAAGAAACCAGCCGGTCGCCCGCTATGAAATCCTGCGGCGAGAGATCCAGATTAATGCCGAACAGGTACGGATCGTCGGTAAGCGCCGCGTGGTCGGGACCGAAGTTAGGATCGGCGAAGAAGATCTGAGGGGTATTCAGCTCCCCGTTTTTACGGTTAATGACCTGCTGTAGGTACATCTTGGATTCTCTCTCCAGCTTCTCGCAGCGGTTGCAAATGTTTTCGAATTCGGCAAGACCGAACACGCCTCCTGCCGCTCCGCCGCCGGCTCCTCCCACGAGTATGCCGAGGGCGATAAGCATCGCCTCGACTGCCGCAAGATCGCTCTTGCGGGAGATCGGCGCATAATAGCCGGTCACGATGACCTTGGCCATTGGATAAAGTCTCGTAACTTTGTCCAGCAGCGTATACATGCTTTGATTAAAATGCGTCTCGAACAGCTCATCTAAATTCACTAAGTTAAACGGGTTCAGGACAGTTCTAACGTCAACGTCGTTCATCCCGCCGTCCATTAGAACCAGATCTACTTTATCCCTCCGGTCGGTGAATAGGTCACACTGCTGCAGAATTGTCGGATAGGACGTCGGCACCTCGCCGTCCACCTGCTCGGCAGTATTTGAATTGCCGTCTCCGATGGTCGCCCCAGAATGCGCCAAAACACTCGTATACTGCTTGATATTGCCATTCTTGGCCTGAATCGCCGCGCCAACGAGCGAGTAGAATTTCTCGTGCTCCTGCATCCCTTGGCCCCAGCTGACGGAGTCGCCGATCACTAGCATATGGTACGTCTCAAGCTCCAGATGGAATGTATTAGACAGTGTGCCGTCCGTGAAACGAACCTTCAAGGTGACGCGTTCGCCTGATGCATTGATCTCCGTATCAGAAGGACGAACCATCGTAAATTCGATTTGCGTCGAGTTGATCAGACGGACATCCGGCATTTCGTGATCGTTGACGAGCACGAGCGTTCCTTCCGTAAAGCCGCTTCCCTTCAAGGTAACCTTCATGCCCGGCTTGACGCGAAGCAGCTCATCCGGCTTCCGTTCTCCCATCCCTTCCTGCTCGATATCTATAATCTGAGGCAGAACATAAACGGAAGCGCGATTAGACAGCGTAGAATCCACCTGACGAACCTGAATCGTACGCGAGCCTCCGAACAGCGGCGGTACAGTAAACTGCAGGAGTGTATCGCTTAGAACCGTCGTAGAGGCTTCGGTACCGTCGATAACCAGCTTATCGCTGAAGGCGAATCGTTTTCCCTCTACCGTCACCCGGTCGCCGGTTTTGACATAAAGTGGGCTGACATGGTTAATCGCAGGCTCCAGCATTTTTATTATGAAATCACCGGGATCAATGTCAAAGAAGCTGACCGGATTAGGCAGAATGCTGCCCGGCCTACCGTACGGCCCTTGGTAGCCGGCAGCCCCCGGCGCGCCAGGCTGACCCGCCCTCCGAGGTCCCGGACCGCAGGAGCCCTTCGAGTCTCCAACGTCCCCACCTGCACCGCCGAATCCGGGTACGCCCGCAAGTCCGCCCGCACCTGCGCCTCCACCAACAGTCTGGATATCAAATCCCCCTCTTACATATTGCTGCAGAACAGACTGCGGTGCATATAAACTCAGCCGGCCACCCGTGCCGCCGTTGCCTCCAGCACCGCCGCTGCCGGCTGCACCGCCGTTACCTCCGTTGCCGCCAGCGCCAGCACCCGCCTTGCAGAAGCCCGCCCAATCCAGCACAGCAGGCTTGCCTTTTCCACCTTTTCCACCGTTGCCGCCGTTTTGTCCTTGGCCGCCTTGGGTGCCATCCTGGCCGCGCAGGTCAAATCGCGGTCTCCCTGACATATCAAGCACCCATACTTCGAGCTCCGGCGCGGATGCGCCGTCGTACCCGCGGTATCCCGTCCAGCCTGGCGTACCGTTCGTCCCCGGAATGCCAACCAGCGTCGTGGACATCGGCGCATCACCCGGTGTAGTCGGAGCTGGGTTGACTTGCGGAGGAATATAACGGAAAGGGCGCTCCCAGCTGAACGAAACCTCATCCTCGACTGTCAGCTTCTCTGCAAGGATAATGAGATAGCGATGCGGGTACTTCAAGATGATATTCGTTCCTCTCGTGATATACACCTCGGAGGCGACCCAGTACGCCGTATCGATCGAGACATCGGATCCAGCCGTAAGAGCAGGCAACGATAGAAAGGCTTTGTCCTTGCTGGTGAACGGTATCGCCGTCAGAATATCGGCCTTACCGCTGTAGGTCTCTATCGTTGGCGTTCCTTTTTGGCTTGTGACGATGCGGGTAGCGGACTGCACCATTGTACCTCCGCTGATAATGCTTGCTCCCGGCTTAGTTATGCCTGACTGAGGAACGATGCGGCCGCTGATTTGCAGCGTGCCTAGACTAGAAAGCGATGTCACACCCTTTGCTTCCAGCAGCGCTTTATGATAGGCAAGCCTGTCGTTTACCATCTGAGGGGCTGCAGTGAATGAGCCGGCCGTTAAAGTCGCGGCGAAAGCATCCGTCTGCATACCTCCATTCGAGCTGTTGTTTCCGTAAGTACCTTTAGACATTGTAATTACCTCTCCTTTTCATTAGACAAATCTTGCGTGAAGCTGTGCCGGCAAACCATGCGAGTCGGCTTGGCATTCGTCGGAGTCGGTTCAGGTTCGGTCCGCCCATTCCTCCAATTGTTCGAACGTAACCGTTCTACCGGCCGGCAACTCTGCCTGAACGGTCCAAATGATTTGCACATGATTCCCTTCCGGATCGAAAAAAGAAAACGTAGGTCCTTCCTGCTGCCAATACGGTCCCTGGGTGAAAACGCCCAGGTCCTTCAATTTGTGCCATACAGCCTTGAAGTCGTTCAACGTATCTGCACAGAAAGCCAAATGCATATGATGCGGATTGTTCATGATGATCAGCTCACGCCGACCCGAGGAAGGGTCGATGCCGAGCTTAGCTGTCCCGTCCTCGCCAGGCGTCTTCGCCTCCTTCAGCTCCAGCGCCGTTTCATAAAAGGCCGCTAGCCTGCGCACATCATGAGCGTACAGCGTTATGTGTTCCAATCGGCTTACCTTCGCCATGCTTCCTTCATCCTTTCCGGCAGCATCTCGCCTAAACACATCCTACCATCGCCTTTGTCGCGGCGATATTACCCGAAAGGATGCATCCAAAAGTATACCCTTTATGTAAAAACCAGGTGCTAAACGACATGGGAGCGTGTAAAATATGGTGGAGGACATTTTGATGAAATGATATGACGAAGTGGGTGAACGGATGATTCAGTTCAGAATGGAGGAGCTGGAAAGCCGGCTGCTGGTCGGACGCTCCGCGGAAATTAATGCCTTTATCAACATGCTTGAGGACGAGCGCCGAACCAAGAGGCTGATTCACCTCTTCGGAACGGCCGGCGTCGGCAAGAGCTGTCTGCTCGACGAGCTGCAGCGGCAGGCCAGATTAAGGGGAATCGCCTCGATTGCAATGGACAGCGAAGGATTTTGGCGTTCACCGGATGCTTTTTGTTTACATATCTTACAAACCTTAAGAAGCTTGGAGCCTGACGATGAGGGCCTGGAGGCTTCTTCTTTATTGGAGAGGAGTATCCGCAAGCTGAATGAGACGGCAGCATCCGAACGAGTGGTGCTGTTCCTGGACAATTACGAGACGCTGGAAGCGCTCGATCATTGGCTGCGCGAATATTTTTTCAAGCGGCTTCACGAAAATGTGCTGATCGTGACGGCCGGGCGCCATGCCCTCTCCGAAGCGTGGGTTCTCTCGTCCGTCTGGCGTACGCAGATCGCAAGAATTTACTTGGATCATCTCCCGTATGAAGCGGTCGAACGATACGCCAGCTACTGCCAAATATCTGATCCGTCCTTAGTCCGGGACATCTGGCGCAGGTCCAAGGGACATCCGTTAACGCTTTCTCTGCTTGCGTTCTTCTGGGAGCAACAGGCACCGCAGGCCGGCGAAGGACAGAGCTCGGAGGAAGCCGACAGCCTGACTTTCATCGTAAGCCAGTGGCTGCGGGAAATTCCAGGTGAGCATATGCGCCCCCTTGTCGAAGCCGCCGCCGTGCTGCGTTATTTTAATCAGGATACACTCTCCTTTATGATGGAGAAGGAAATGACTACTCCGGAATTTTATCAGCTCATCCGTTTCTCCTTCGTACGAAGAACGGACAGCGGCTGGACGGTTCACGCTTTAATGCGTGAAGCGGTGATTCAAGAATTGCGTTTGCGCTCGCCTCAGCTGTATGACCGGCTTCAAACCCGGGCCATCATCCACGCCTACGAAAGGTTTAAGCTTTCGCCGCGAAATTTGCGCAATCATGAAGCGCTTGAGCTTACGTATTATGCCGGGGACGCTCTGATCCATGCCCTGATGAATTGGTTCGATCCTACCCCTCGGCCGTTCGAGTCCGTCGGCCGGAGCCACCGTGCAGAGCTCGAGCGCTATGTCCGGTACCGTCAGGATACGGCCTCGGCGCAGACGATTAAGCTGTTCGATGCTGCGACAAACCGCCGTTTCGACTTTAAACTGACTGCGGAGGAGAATCTATATTCCCTGAAATGGTTCGATCTGGACCGGTTGTTCTCGCTCGAATACGACGTGCTCCGCGTCATGCGAAACGACGCGGGGAAGATAGCGGTACTCATCTCGCTCGTTCCCATCAACCGGAAGACGATGCCGTATTTGATGGAGCATCCGTGCTCCCGTTCCTATTTCTCCGGCCTTACAGAAGAAGAGCTTAAGCGGTTTGCCGTTCCGGAACATACCCGCGCTGGCTGGTTTATCGATATGATCGATCAAGACGATTACGAGAATGCTGCCCAGCATACGGCCATCGGCCACTTTCTCCACGGATTGATGTTCACCGGAGAGTTCTTGCTGCGTACCCCCGCTCCCCACCCGTTCTTCCTTGCGGCTCATGAAAGCCTCGGCTTCGATACGGCCGATCATGCTGTCCATACGAACTACGACGGCATTACACCGACGCCTGTCTTCATTCGGGATACAGAGGGCGAGCATCTACATGCTTATATCCGGAAGCTGGTCAAGCGCTCGGGCCTTCGAATCGAGCTTCCGCTGGAGGAATCGGACGACACTGGTATGGATGTTTCCCCTACGAGCGGAAGCGAAGGCGGCATGTCGGAGCTGAATGGCTTGACCGCCCGGGAAAAGGAGGTTGCCGCCCTCGTATTCGAAGGGCTGACCAATGCGGATATCGCTGCCCGACTGTATCTTAGCGAGGTAACGGTGAAGAAGCATTTGAAATCGATCTTCGAGAAGCAGGATGTCAGCAGCCGGACTCAGCTGGTTCGGAAAATGCTTAAATAACGAAGAGAAGCCGCAGGCATGCGGCTTCTCTTCAGGTATACGTCTAGCAAGCATTAATTTGAACATCAAAAAAACATCGCCATCTTTTAGGCGATGTTTAAGACTGTTTTATTAAGGATAGACAGTGGTCAGGCTTACATTTGCAAAACCAGTTTTCCGACCGTGTTTTTCTCTTCCAAAAGAGCAAGTGCTTCTGCGGCATTTTCCAGAGGATTATTAAAATCAACATTAGCTAATGCTTGTAACACATGTTTTCGATCATTCTTCTTTTTAATTTATTGTCTGTTTGGATAACGCCTCAAAATATTGTACAACAACCTCACGGAATTCAAGAGCAGCCCGCGAAATGTACCGACTCCTGTTCCATACTAAAGCTATCTCCCGTACCAATTCATGATTCTCTACTTGGAGATATTTAATATGCTCCCGTGAAAATCTAGCCGTGCTTGGTATGAAGGCTATGCCAATTTCTGCTTCCACAAGAGTGCTCAGCCTTGCAGGCTCATCTCCCTCATATACATATTTAGGTGCAAATCCAACCGATTTGCATATAGCGTCCACTAGATCGCGAGTACCGTAGCCTTTCTTTACACCGACAAACCATTCATCCCTTAGTTCTGACAAGGATACGCTGCTTCGGTCTGCCAGCCGATGCCCCTTCGGTACAGCTACTAGGATCGGGTCGATGTACACGATTTGACATCCAATGTCATCCCCTTGAATAGGTGGTGAGGACAAGCAGAAATCGACCTCTCCTCTATGAAGAAGCGTAACCATTTCCTGAGTGGTCAGCATTTGAACATGAAATTGGATATAGGGCCGTTTTTTCCTAAACTCCCGAAGGATTTTGGGTAACGTGCTAGCGGTAGTCACTGCCAATTCGAGTGTGCCATGCTCCGGGCTGGAAAGATCACTAATCTCCTGCTTCCCCTGTTCCAATTCAAACAACGCCCTTTCTGCACGGCGAAGGAATCTGCTGCCGAACTCATTCAAACGCAGCCTCCTCCCTATTCGATCGAATAGAGGGACCCCTAAATCCTCTTCCAAACGTTGAATCGTTTTGCTTAGTGACGATTGAGTAACGTGCAGACTTCGTGCAGCTTCGGTCACATGTTCCAAACGAGCTACCGCAAGAAAATATTGCAGTTGAAGCAGTTCCATTTTGCACCCTCCTTCATTCCTTCTAATCAATGAAATCATAACATAAAATGCGTTGGAATAAATAAACGCTTTCAAGTACGATGGCATTAATACGCTTCGCTATGGGGGGACCAAAAATGAATGCTCGCAGCAGGTGGTTGATGATTTCCGTTGGAATGGGGGTACTTTTGAACCCATTAAATTCTTCGATGATTTCTGTGGCTATTGCAAGGCTGCAAGATGTGTATCGCCTTGACTTTACGGTAGTTTCCTGGATAATTTTTTCCTTCTACATTGCAAGCAGCATCGCTCAACCTGTCATGGGAAAAGCGAGTGATTTATTCGGTCGCAAGAAGATATTTCTTACAGGGCTTGTTGTAGCCTTCGTTGCGTCACTATTAGCTCCATTTTCACCAAACTTTGGGTGGCTCATCGTGTTTCGAATTGTGCAATCCATCGGAACTAGCATGATGGTTTCAGTTGGAATGGCCATTGTGCGAATTCATATCACGGAGAAACAAGCGTCTGCGCTGTCGGTTTTGTCCATATTTCTATCAGGAGCAGCAGCAATTGGCCCCTTTCTCGGTGGGGTCTTGATTCACTGGTGGGACTGGCCAGCTATCTTTTTCGTCAATATTCCAATCGTAGTAACGGGCTTCCTCTTAGCTTGGAGGAATATCCCTAAGGACGGACCGCCAACATCAGATGCACGCAACATTTCCTTTCGAAAATGGTCTAAACGGATTGATGCGTCAGGGATCCTTCTTTTTACTGTCGGTCTCGTTGCCCTACTCATTGGATTACTGTCTGCAAAATCTTCGGGGCATGTCTCATATGGACATGTCATCGTTGGATTGATAGGTCTCGTTTCGCTGGGGGCTTTCGTAAGACATGAGTTAAAAGCGACGTCACCCTTTATTCCTTTACGCACATTTGCCAAATATCCTGTGATGACTTGGGTCAATATCGAATTCATGCTCGTTAACGTACTTTATTACTCGCTTTTTTTCGGGCTCCCCTCCTACTTGCAAATGGTACGTCATGTCAGCGAATTCCATACAGGGATTCTCATGCTAAGCCTGGGTTTGTGCTCGCTCGTTGTTTCTCCATTAGCAGGACGATGGGTAGAAAAATCAGGATCACGACCAGCATTGCTAGTATCCGGAATACTGATGACACTTGGGTCAGTATGGCTAGCGACATTGAATCAAACCTCACCGGTTATCAGCGTGTGTTTGGCGTTAGCTGCATTCGGTATTAGCAATGGGTTGAACAATGTCGGTATGCAAGCGGCCTTGTTCAAAAGTTCTCCAAAAGAAATGATCGGTGTAGCATCCGGAGTATTTATGACATCGAGATATCTGGGGACCATTCTCTCTTCCTTGTTGCTAGGCATCGTAATGGGAGATAAGTTCAGCGCCGGGGGATTTCGACTGCTTGGGGTTATCCTCTCGGTAATTGCATTGTCCTTGGTATTCATGAGTTGGCGGCGCCGTGAAACAGGGCAATTGGAAGAGTCATAGGTCCACCAAGTTCAAATTAGGAGGAGTATCATTGCCGGTAACGTTCTCTGTTTGTTCAATCCAAGATCAAAATTGTCTATAATGATAGGAATAAAAAAAGAATCTCCTTCTCATAATAAAGATGGATTCAATCCGTCATAGACCGAACGGCAGCCTGTTGAACCATCATATATAAAAAGCATTCCTTCAGCCCCCTCATCACTATAAAATCAAAAAAAGCCGCAATTAAGCGGCTTCTATGAATAGGTTCTCGTTACTTTCAGTACCAGGTGCTGTCCTTCGAGGAAAAAAATTGACGATTCCATCTTGAATTTTATTCTCTACCATTGCTTTGTATGAAGTTTTTAGTGTAATATTTGACCTTAGCATAAAAAATAAAAAAAACCGTGGAGGGTATGTTTAAATGCAACAGAAAATTAAACTTCAAGAAGGTCAAAGACTAATTACAAACAAAGATTTTGAAGTAGCGATTGCTCAAAAGGCTATAATCAAAGCCATGCAAAACGGTATGCAGATTAGGCCAGCCGCTACGATTATTGGATATAACGATGATTCCGTTCGTATGTCTGACGGAAGTATTATCCATAGAACAGCAAATTCATTTTTCGTCTAAAAAAGAGCTTCTACTTGACCGATATAAAAATCGGTCTTTTTTTTCGCAAATTACCACACTCAATCCATCGAAATAGGAGTTTCATCGACTTTCAGAAGGCTTAAACGATTCTCATTCAACAATCTTTTCACAAAGAAAGTGAACACTAATAAGGAAAACGTTACTGACACGGCGCTGACCGTGAACAATACCTGGTAGCTCGTGTACTGGGAGACCCAGCCCAGCATGATCGCACCAAAACCGATGCCGAGGTCGGTAGCAGTCAACAAGGAAGCGTTGGCAACTCCTTTACGGTCAGGGTGTGCTAGCCGTATCGTTGCTGCTTGAAGAGCTGGCTGCGCAGAACCGAAACCGATCCCGTACAGAACCGCTGAAAAGAGTACGCCGAACAATCCGTTCGAAAAGCTTAAAACAATTAATGCGGAAATTGTAATCAAAAGGCCCGGGACTATGACAAACTTCTCGCCATAGCGATCTGAAAGTTTCCCTGAAATGGGACGGCTCAGAGCAAGCGTTGCCGCATAAGCCAGAAAGAACGCGCCGGAATTAACCTTGATTGAATCTGTGAACAGCGGGACAAAAGCGGTAA
The DNA here is from genome assembly GCF_012935325.2 of Paenibacillus sp. PL91. Classification (GTDB taxonomy): domain Bacteria; phylum Bacillota; class Bacilli; order Paenibacillales; family Paenibacillaceae; genus Pristimantibacillus. Next base: position 913,079 of record NZ_JABBYG020000001.1, on the reverse strand, counting down.
TGCCGCCATAAGCGACAGTCAGAAAAAAAACCGATGCTGTAACGGGCAATACCGATTTTTCGAATAATTCGATTCTCCGAGAGCTTGGTTGCGGTCGGAAAGGCATTTTTGCCCCCATCGTCAAGAGCAGCGCTGCGACAGAGAGTCCGGTGGCGATTAGAAACAGCGCATGATACGAGAGGTTTTGTATAACCCAGATGGCAAACAATGGGCCGATCGCCATTGCAAGTGTCATGGCTGTGCTAAACCACCCCATTCCTTCTCCTCGGCGGGCAGAGGGTATGATATCCGTAACCGCCGTGAAAACCGCGGTAGTGGAAACGGCCCAGCTCATTCCGTGCAATATTCTAATTGCCATCAAAACGAGGATTCCACCAACCCAGTCATACATATACATCGCTAAGGCGAAGAGAAGTAGTCCCCACACGATAAACGGGCGTCTTCCGAATCGATCAAGCAGCCCGCCGACGATCGGACGGAAAATAACGGCAGACAGCATAAACGCGCCCACCGCCAGACCGACCTGCGATTCATTGCCGCCCATTTTTTTGATGAACAGTGGCAGAGTCGGAAGCAGTAAATAAAATCCGGTAAACAAAAAAAGCATCCCGACAGTCAAGAGAATAAACGACTTCGTCCATAGACGTTCCAGGATTCATTCCTCCTCGGTGAAAGATGCAGCGCTAATCATCCTTTGATTTTCATAATGTTTTTTCTTTTTTCAAAATGGTCTGATCAAATCTTGTAATTCCGCTTTTATTGCGGTTCACCCGTGGAATCAGTCCAATGCGTTCATAGTAGCGCAGTGTATCCTGTGAAACATTAAATTTTTCACTTACTTCTGCAATCACCATCGGATGAAGTCCACCTCCTGTGTTCAAATATTATCCATACTTCGCCTCTCCCTAATAGGAGTTTACAGTCTGGAGTTAACTCCAAGTCAATGGTAAACTTTCGTTGACCCGCCTTAAAATAAAGAAGCAGCCTGTTGAGAGGGTCTCAACAGGCTGCTTCTTTATTTAATCATTTCAACATTTAAAATGGTCCAGCCCTTCCACTTATGCCGCTCTCGATGCGTGTTTTTCCTTCTCCTTGCTGCCTGAAAGGAACCAACCGCTAACCGCGATAAGAATAAGAACGACGTAGAACGTTACTTTCCAGGCTGCCGATTCCGCGAAGTCATGCGGGATAACGTGCAGCGATGGATGCGCTAGCGTATGAACCGCTAGCTTAACACCAACCCAGCCGACGATACAGAAAGCGGCAACTTCCAGAGCTGGTCTGCTCTCCAACAGCTTTACGAACATATTCGCTGCAAAGCGCATGATGATAAGGCCGATAAAACCACCTAGGAAAATAACGATAAAGTGACCGCCATCCATCCCGCCGATTTTCGGCAAGTTCGTTGCTGGCAAAGCGACGGCCAGTGCGACAGCTGCTAGAATCGAGTCAATCGCGAAAGCGATATCCGCCACTTCGACTTTGAGAACAGTCAACCAGAAACCGCTTTTCTTTGGTTCCTTCCCTGTACTCTTGGCTGCTGATTCTTCGCCTTTCTTCACGATGACCTTACGCAATATGTGGTTGAGCGCGATAAACAGTAGATAGAGCGCCCCGATGGCCTGCACCTGCCAAACATCCACCAAAAACGAAATTGCGAACAACGAAGCAAAACGGAAAACAAATGCGCCTGCCAAGCCATAGAACAAAGCCTTCTTACGCTCTGCTTCAGGCAAATGCTTGACCATAATCGCCAGGACAAGCGCGTTGTCGGCTGCAAGCAGACCCTCCAGCGCAATCAATACAAGCAATACCCAGCCATACTCTAACAATAATCCGAAATCCATTCTATATCCTCCTAAATTTAAATGATAGGTTTACCGTCTAGTCTAGTTCGCTACTCCCCTTTGCGTATAGATAACTAATCAATTGCGATAATGCGTCTTCCATAAAGCGTTTAATAAAATGTGATACGGGATGCGGACAACATTGGTTTCATGATTTATAGATATATTTTAAGCTTTTGCAAAATCCTATCGGTTTTATGTTAATGGCCGGCAGAATTAATCTGCCGGCCATTTGCCAGAACAACATTAGAGTTCAATGATCTTTGTTGCAACGTTGTTGCAAAATTCCCTGTCATGCTCCACAAAAAGAATGGTTGGAGAGTATTCAAGAATCAGCTCTTCAATTTGCATGCGAGAAATGATATCAATAAAATTAAGAGGTTCATCCCAAATATGCAAATGAACTTTCTCACTAAGGCTTTTTGCAATCAGCACTTTCTTTTTTTGCCCTCCGCTGAAGGCAGAAATATCTTTTTCAAATTGAACTCTGGAAAAATCAAGCTTTCTTAAAATCGATTTAAACAAGCTTTCATCAATCCCATGTCTTGCTGCAAAATCAGATAAATTGCCTTGAAGATGAGATGTGTCCTGCGATACATAGGAAATCTCCAACTGACTGTCCTTAATGAAGGCGCCAGTATACTTTATATCCTCTCCGCAAATAAGTTTGATGATGCTTGATTTTCCAGAGCCGTTTTTACCCGAAAGAGCAATCCGCTCCCCTTGCTCAATTATAAAGCTTAAGTCAGTACAGACCTTCTTCTCCTCGTAAAAAATCGAGACGTGATCAAGTTTAGCAAGCTGTTTTTTATGATAAACAAGCTGCGAAATCTCTAGGCTGTCAGAGTTTTCGATGTTTTTAAGGAGCTTCGACTTTTCTTCAATGGCAGATTGCTGTCTTTGCTCAATTGCTTTAGAGCGTTTCATCATTTTAGCTGCCTTGTGGCCAACATATCCTTTATCTACCTTGGAACCGGAATTTCTAGTTCCGTTTTTTGTTTTTTCCACTTCATGTGACCAGTTGCCCGTCCGTTTAGCAGAATCCGACAAGCGTTTAATGTCTTTTCTAAGTTTTTCATTCTCTGCAAGCTCAAAGTGATCTTGTCTCGTTTTGTTTTCCCACCAACTGGAAAAATTACCTTTTTGAATTTCTATATTGGTCTTATTGATTGAAAGGATGTGGTCTACGCAGTTATCCAGAAATGACCGATCGTGAGACACCAAAATAAATCCGCTTTTGGATTTGAGATAGTCACTGACTAGTTTTCTTGCATGCATGTCAAGATGATTGGTTGGTTCATCAATCAACAGAAAGCTATTTTCTTTAATAAATAATGTAGCCAGCAGCACTTTCGTCTGCTCTCCGCTCGACAAAGAATCAAAGGGCCGATATAAAACATCCTCAGAAACCTTAAGCAAGGAAAGCTCGCGCATTAATTTCCAGTGCAGATAGTCAGGAAATATATCGTTGATTACATCTATCGTATTGTTTTCCTTGTTCCCAACCTGGAAAGGGAAATATTCGAAATTAACATGAGCAGAAATGTTTCCGCTGTATTCATATTTACCAAGCAGCAAGCCTAGAAAAGTGGTCTTTCCCCTTCCGTTTCTTCCCGTAAATCCTAATTTCCAATCGGTATCGATTTGAAAATTTACGTTTTCAAATATATTATCGTAGCTGCCCTCATAGGCAAACGTTAGGTTTGTAACATTTATTAATGACATAAAATCATCCTCCTGTATGGAAAATATAAAAGCTACAAGAAAGTTACTTTCTTGTAGCTCAAATAAATACAGTTAATCCAACCCCGCTGCGGAGTTAGACTAGGATATATTGTTTGAGTGAAAAGAATGAGTAACTTTCTTGCATATAAAGAATAAAACATGCGAAAAAAACCGCTTTAATTGTTTTATTATTTTATATAGATCGCAAGAAAAATTACATTATACTTTTCAACTCCAATTCTTTAGATTAAATGCATCTTATCATACCCATTTTTTAATTGCAACAAATAAGGGGATTTCTTCCTGTTCTCATTCACACCTTACTTCCCTGATTAGAGTCCTTCAGCCAAAATCCGTTTCAAAAATTGGCCTGTATAAGAAGCGGGCACTTCAGCAACCTCCTCCGGCGTGCCTTCGGCTACTAGTTTGCCGCCTGCTGCTCCACCTTCAGGACCAATATCGATCACCCAGTCGGATTCCCGGATCAGTTCTAAGCTGTGCTCGACAACGACAACGGTGTTGCCTGTATCGACGAGCTTATTAAGCAATACTTGAAGCTGTTTAATATCGGATGGATGGAGTCCGGTCGTCGGTTCATCGAGCAGATAGAGCGCATGGTTTTTGGATGGCTTACTTAGCTCTTTCGCCAGCCTGATCCGCTGCCCTTCGCCGCCAGATAACGTTTTGACCGATTGCCCCCATTTCAGATAGCCAAGCCCTACCTCGCACAGCATAGCAATGATGCCGGCAATCTTTGTCTCTGACTTTAGGATCGGCAGGCTCTCCTGCACCGAAATATTCAGCAAATCTGAGATGGAGAAGCCTTCATACTTAACCTGCAGCACCTCGTCAGTAAACCTTTTCCCCTTGCAATCGTGGCACTTTACCTCTAGTTCGGGCAGGAAATTCATATCTACGGACAACACACCCAAGCCTTGGCATGTCTCGCAGCGGCCTCCAGGCGTATTGAATGAAAAATGCTTAGCAGTCAGCTTACTTTCTTTGGCCTCAGGCAATCCGGCAAATAGCTGGCGCAGATGCGTAAACACATCGGTATAGGTCGCGACGTTCGAGCGCTGAACTCTTCCCATTGGCGTTTGGTCAAAGATTACGATATTGCCTACATGCTCCAAGCCCGATATTTTGCTGCATCCTGTCTGAACCTGTCCCTTAGCATTTCCTCGCGCAAGGATATCGAAGACAAGCGTCGATTTGCCCGAGCCCGAAACACCGGTTACAGAAATTAAATTGCCAAGTGGGAAGGAAACACTCGGAATATTAATATTTCGAACCTGTGCCTCTTCGATCGTGACTTGCTGTCCGTTCTCTTTCCTGCGTACGCGTGTAGACGTCGAGAGTCTTTCTTCTCTCATATAAGCCCCCGTTACCGAAAGCTCGCTTGCCATTAAATCCTCCAGACTGCCCTCTCCCACAACGGTTCCACCATATAATCCAGCACCAGGGCCGATATCAATAATATGATCAGCAGCACGCATCATCTCGACGTCATGCTCGATAACGAGTACGGTATTGCCCAGATCGCGCAGTTCCTGAAGCACTCTTATGAGACCAACCGTATCCCGAGGATGCAAACCCGTCGTTGGTTCGTCCAAAATATAAAGCACGCCGGTTAGGCCTGAACCAAGCAATGATGCAAGCCGCAGCCTTTGTGCTTCTCCGCCAGAGAGGGTTACGCTCTGCCGGTTCATCGAGAGATAGCCAAGTCCAACATCCACAATCCGTTTTAACCTTGTAGGCATATCATGGAGAATCGGTTCAAGCAAATGAAGCCCTTCGGGTGGGAGCGCCGCTTGCAATCCTCTTGTCCAATCATATACTTCGTCGAGCGACCAGTCTGATACATCGGAGATCGATGCGTCAGCTACCCGAACGAGACGAATATCTTTCTTTAGGCGAGCTCCGTGGCATTTATGACAAAGCTGCTCGTGAAAAAAGCCGTCTTTTTCCGAAGATCCTGACTCTCCCTCCTTCTCTTTGTAACGCCGCCATAGACCTGGTATAACACCTTCAAATTTAGTGCCTTGAACAGGCTTCACATTCGGGTAGTGGCGCTTGAATGCATCGCTCTCGACTCCGTAGTACAGCAAATCACGCTGAATTTCACCGTAATCCTTCAAGGGCTGATCTGGATCAAGCTCAAACCCGTAATGCTTACCGGCGGCCATTAATATGCGGATTTGAATATCGCGGTGGACGCCATTCAGAGAAGCAACTCCCCCGTCGCGAACGCTGAGCGCAGGATTGAAAACAGCCGCTTCGTTGATGCTTGCTACATGGCCAAGCCCACTGCACGCTTCGCAAGCTCCTTCCGGCTTGTTGAAGGAAAAGTGAGGCATACTGAGCTTCTCCAGCTCTGCCTTGCAATGCGGACAGCTCATCGTCTGGCGATCTAAGTCCTCGTCTTCATCTGCGAGAAATCCTGCCGGCTCAAAAGTAGGCGGGATGCTGCCATTGCAAGATGGGCAAATCCGTTCACCCAGCCTAGAAAAGATAAAGCGAACATAGGTGTATATATCTGTCACAGTTCCGACTGTCGAGCGCGGGTTGCGGTTGGTGACGTGCTGTCCGACGCTGATGGACGGAGACAGTCCTTCAATAGACTCGACCTTCGGCCGGCTGATTGAATCCGACGTCAAGCCCATGGATTCCATATACTGCCGCTGGCATTCCCGCTGGAGCGTATCCATAGCCAGCGTCGATTTGCCGGATCCTGACGGGCCCGTTAGGACGACAAGCTTATATTTAGGAATGGAAAGCGAAACATTCTTTAGGTTATTTTCCCGCGCACCCTTAATAACAATGGCTTCTTTCACAAAAAATCCTCCTCATGCTCCAAAATGATCGTATCTTTAAAGGGATCGTACTCAGAGCTTCTCTCATACATAGGTACATGGATTACCCTTTTGCAATTTCATAATGATTTCGATAAAATAAATGTGATTAATGTTAGTTTAATCTAGTATCTTGAATACAAAGTATCTTGATTATCGAGATATATTACATCTTAATAAGGAGGGTTATCTTTTGTCAAGCGATCAACAAGATCAACCAACAGAGCTGCAGGAAAAGTTCACCTTACGCATGCGGGGGCTGGGAAGCCGAACTGTGCTCTACCAGCAAAATGTTGCTGCTTCTCTGGGTTTATACAATAATGATTTTCTATCCATAGATATCCTTCGAGAGAAAGGTCCTATTACCGCCGGTGAGCTGTCAAAACTAACCGGGCTTGCCACAGGCAGCGTTACTGCGTTAATCGACCGGCTTGAAAAAAACGGTTTTGTGCGCAGGCAAAATGATCCAAATGACCGTCGCAAAGTCATTATTGTCCCTTTGTATGAAAATAAAGAAGAGGTCAGCCGTACATATCTTCCGCTTCATGCCGCAATGATTAAACTGGCTTCCTCCTATACCGATGATGAGCTTGAGCTCATTACACAGTTTTTGGACAAGGCGAGTATGGTGTTAGAAGATCAGATCCATCATCTCAGCTCCACCATAGGCACCAAATCTTCTTCCTAATCCTTATAGCTTAAAAATCAAAAAGGACGATTTACCGATTTATTAAAATGACATCGGAGTATCGCCCTTTTTAGGCTTCTGAACCTTTATATGAATAGGCTTAAACATACGGTAGGAGCAAAAAAACAGCCGATTCCTTTCTTACAAGGAATCGGCTGTTTTTGGAATTGCATTTATTTCATATACAGGTTGCTAATGAATTTTTCCAATGCTGTAGTATCTGAGATGTTCTTATTGCAAGCCTCGCTGTTCACGCACATATAATTGCCAATCGCTTTGTAATAATCAGGCGATGCATGAGCTGGCTTTGATTTCGTGATCGCCGTAAATAAAGCAACCTCTTCATGCCGATTGCACAGAAAGCAGGTGCTTTTCTTGTTTGTTGGCGTAAACTTCCCTTCAATGCCGATATGCTGCCCGTTCTGCTCATAAACAAGAAACAATCTGTTCGACGCGATATCGGTCCAGCCGATGTACGTAACAAAACGGTAATCAATAGGAACTAAATCGGGAATCTTCAGCTTTTTCACTTTCGGAAACAGCTTCTTGATTTGCGCAGCCGTTACTTGCGTAAATTCCAGCATTAATGGGTTAAGCGTATGCAAATAGTGCTGGAAATCTTCTGTCCTATTCAGCGTCGAAACGCGCTCCAAATGCTGCTTTTGAAGCTCTGTCGCTTCTGGGAATGCATCTATAATTTTTGTTAGCGTGCTAGACCTGACCGCTTCCACTACTTTCGGATCGGATACGGTGTTGCAAGCATTTTGCAGCAGGTTTGCCTGCTTCTTGATCAAGTTATATTGATGGTTTCTAATAAATGGATTAACCATTGCTTTTCAGCCCCTTATTTTTATTAAAAAAAATGAAGGTGCAAAGCCTTTTATTAGAAACGATATAAGCTCTAGTGGGCGACAGTATTTCAGTCCGGCCCCATGCAAAGTATCGCCCTTCTATTAGGCTTTGCATGAGCAGATTCTTATTCCGGCAAAGTGATTTGCCATTCCTATCGCCTCCCTTTCTGATCCATTATAAATTGAATCCGTCTTGATCTGCAACTGATCGCCATTTCTCCCGGATTTGCTCCACTGCTGCCAAGGATACGGCATCCTGCAAAATATCTCCGGGCTTATTGCCCTTGCCAAGTATATATCCAGCAAAATTCGTGCCGGTATAGCCAAAAATATATTGAAATTGCTGAACGAGCGGAAGCCCTTTTAGATGAGGCTCATCATCACCAATGCCGATCACGTAAGCTGTTTTCGCCGCGAATTTGGCTAGAAATTCCGTCTTATTTTCACGTAATGACTGGGACCATCGATCGATGAACGTTTTCGTTTGCCCGGATGCGCCATACCAATAAATCGGGGTCGTAAATACAAGTACATCCTGTGCCAATACACGTTCAATCACATGATGATAATCGTCATCCGGGTACGGGCCCTGCTCAGAATGCCGGTAATCCGCGATGGGTGCAATGTTATAATCAGACAAATGAATGTGGTCGACTTCAAATCCTTCAACTAAACGTTTAGCTAATTGCTCCGAGTTGCCATTTTTACGCGAACTTCCATAGATCACTGCAATACCCATAACCTACTATCATCTCCCCCGCCTAGTCTATTCCGTTACGCCTTCGATATCTCTGCCTCTTGTTGCTGATAAATCACTTATAAGCTTTCCACTAGGGATAAGGCCAAATCTTTCGCTTCTTGAGGGGTGTCGCCAACGGTTATGAGGTAACCGAGTCGATCATCCGAGCTTTAGCTACCGTGACGGCATCGCCTGCCGTTACCGATAAGTATTAAATTTAACTACACTCAGCATATCAATTTGTAAATTGATTGAATAATAGAACAATTGTATAAACAAATAGAAGATTGTCCCAAGTCATACATATGCTTGGGGATATAGAAAAAGCAGCTCTCCCTCACTAGAGGAAAGAACTGCTTCTGAATGTTTAAACGATGAAATTACCGTACACGTATTCCTTTTTAGGAACCGTACATCTCTCCGCCTTCACCGCTCCAAGTCATCTCGACGAATGTGGAAGGATTAGCTGAAGTTGCGGTTTGGGAGCCGGATGCATAGAGGCCACCAGCAACACCGGACATCGAATAATCGGTAAATAGTTTATTTGAGGAATAATTTGTATAAATCATTGCGCCTGAAAGATTGGATGCCTTTACGTTCTTAAGCTCCAAATGGTTTCCGTAGGATACACCGTCAGAAGCTGTCGTTTTGCTCGTTCTATAGGCTTGACCAGTCGCTTTGTTGTTTTTAACCGTTGTATTAATGATCTGCACATAATTGGCCCTCATGAAAATCCCGTTATTGCCAACCGTAGATTCAGGAACTGTATTCTGGAAATCGACATTGCCGCCAATCACTTTTATATGATGCGTGCCTTCTTTGAAATCAAAGCCATCGTTTTTTGTTTTTATCGCGCTGCAATTCAGAAAGGTAATATAACCGCTTTTGTCTGGATTCGGTTTACTCGTCCAGTTTTGATCCGCATCCCCTACATAGAAGCCTTCGCCAAACTTCCCGCTTAATCCCGCATTTTGCGCAGTGGTGTTCGAGATGAGCCAATATTGGCTGTTTTTTCTAATCTTAATAGCTTCCGACAGCGAATTTTTTCCCGTCACATTGGTTATAAAACCATGTGAAGCTTCAATTAGCAATACTTTGTTTGATTTGGCATTTGCATTTATCGTCACATTTTCCAGCTTGTAATAATTATGCTTGATATGAAAAGCCGCATTGCCTGCAGAAGCAGTAAAATTAAATGTAGCGCCGCTTCCTGTTCCTCTGATCGTGATGTATTTGCCGGATGAACCACTAATTGATGTGGCGATGGTGCCATCAGATACGTTGTATGTTCCAGATACTTGAATAATATCCCCGGGCCGAGCGCTAGCTAAATAGCTGCGAAGAGTCGCAACATTGCCGGCTGGTACTGTTTTTGTTGCAGCTTTAACCGTATGGCTTGGGTAAAACGCGAATACAAGCACGAAGCAAAGTAGCGATAAAACGGTTAGCTTTAATGATGGTTTATTCATTTTCAAACCTCCCCAATTTTTCATATGCTTTCGATTAGTGCCTCCTCATACGTTACCGAATTGGTCGATCCATCCCCGTCATACACGTTTTAAGAAGCTGCCACCTCTTTCCTCAATGAAAAGAATTGTTTAAGCGCTTTAATTATAAAACGATTCAAATAACAAATTGCTGCTCGAAAATATCAATATTCCATCCACATTCGATACCGAAGCGGAGTCATACCATACTTTTTTTTGAACAGTGCGATAAAATACGATGGATAATTGAAGCCGGTCTCTCTGCTAATCTCCTCGATCGTTAAAAAATGGATGGCAAGAAGAGTCCTTGCTTCTTCCAATCGTTTCTCGTTCGTATATTCGATAATCGTCACACCCATCTGCTCCTTGAAGAGCTTTGATAGGTAATTAGGGGAAAAATGCAGCTCTGCTGCCATGTCGTTAATGGTGAATGTCAATCTGTAATGCCTGTCAATCCATTTCAAAATAGCAACGATAGGCTCATTCGAACCTGCTGAAGCCGGATATATGGAAGCATTGCTTTTATCCAGCGAAAAAATATGTCCATTAAAATAAGTGAAAAAATGCAATAAAAACAAAGTGACTAGTTCCTTCTGGAGCTTTAATGGTCCGATAGCAAGCGATTCGTGCAATTGCAAAAAGTGATTCTCCATATAAGAAGCATCCTTGTATGTTAAATGGAAAACCTGAGTGGGTAAATGACGCTCCATCAATTGTGAGAAAGCAGTTGTTAATTGAGGCAGTACGGTGAGGAAACGCTCGATAACGGACGTTTTAATTTTTAAAATGCTGCGAATGTAATCCGGAGGAACGCTAACTTTAATTTCATGCACTTGAAAAGGCTTAATAAGAATTAATGTGCCAGGCTTGAGCGAATACAATTGATTTCCAATGCTGTAGCTGCCAGCCCCTTCGTGAATATACAATATCTCGAGGCCATCGTGGGCATGGAAGTATTCCACTGGCTCCGTATACACCCTTCGATAGTTAAAGAGATACAAATTGTCCCTCCAATCGATCGACTTGTGAATTTTCATAGCATACCTCCTTAAGCCCGACCGGTTGAGGTCGAGCTTTTTTGATCACTGAACTTTTTTACGGATGCGGTTGAGTCGTACTGCGTAGAAATTTCAAGCAATCGGTGTACCGTTTTCAACAGGCACATCTGGTTTCAAGAGAACCACATCACCTTCAGCTGGAGTGCCGCCAATGACCAACACCTCTGATTTAAAACCTGCGATACGTCTAACAGGAAAATTCATTACGGCAATGACTTGACGGCCAATAAGCTGTTCGGATTCATATCTTTGTGTAAGCTGAGCCGAGGATCGTTTAATCCCAACCTCACCAAAATCGATCTCTAATTTTATAGCAGGTTTTCGAGCTTCCGGAAACGGCTCTGCTTTAATTACAGTACCGATACGGATATCAAGTTTCATAAAATCTTCTATGGTTACCACAATTGCTTCCCTCCATTTTTTACGTTGCGAAAATTTACACGATTATTATTATGCTGGATCACTGTAATCTTTTTGCATAACAATGCCTGGGCTTTCCATTGTACATGGGGCGAGTAAACTGGAGAATAAAGCCTTCTGCTTCTAAATTTTTTATGCTCACCGTATTTTTAGGATGTACGGTTGAATACAGGAATCGGAAGCCCGCCGCCCTGGCTCGCTGTTCACGCAGCTGATGGAAATATCGCTGCAAACCAATTCCTCGAGCGGACTCGTGGACGATCGTGGCATCCAGAACGGCAACGTAATCTAATTGTTGCTCATCCACCCCAAATTCCCTTCCTAGATTATCGTCACTCTGTCCAGGGAACGCCAAAACCGAATAGGCAACTAGTGCCCCTTTGAGAAACGCACCGTATATTTCACCTTTTTCTTGGACGAGGCGGTTCATGTTGTTTTCATCATCCATCGCAAAATAGTCCTGAGACGGAAGTCGAGATGCTACATCAACCATAAGCGCCATTATATCTGAAACTTCCCTTTGACCTAGGCGCCTGATCTCCAAATTCATTCCTTCTATGCTCCGCATTGCTGGAAATCCTCCAAATTATCGTGTTAACCATGGGGATGTACTGTTTCTACGCACTGATGCCGTTACCAGATTGCTGGATAATTGCTGTCGATAGAAGATTTTTACCCATGATCCATACGGCAAGACCTGTTCCCCATAAAATGATTGCAGAGCCAATACCAACGATGGACATGTAGGCGTTAATCTGATTTTCTCCGACTGTTACATTTATAGGGGCAAACAACCATGTACAAACCGCGAGCAAACAGAGCAGCGCACCTGTTATGTAATAAAGCTTCACCTGGAATAAAGGTGCCAATGGAAAAAAATGAATGCCGACAATAATAGCAATAAGGATTGGAATAAGCTCACTGTGGCCAATCGCATTGCATATAGCAACCGCTATAAAGATCGCGATGCCTTCCGCTGCGAAAATCAGATTAAACTTCACCTTGAGTTGCTTACTGAATCTGGCATCCGACTTCATACCTTGATTTGTTAGTTTCCTCGATGCACGAATAAGCGAGCCTGCGCCGATGAACAAGAAGCCGCCAATCGCCACTGCAAGGATCAACAAAAATACGGTTCCCCAGCCCTGCAAACCCATAACTCCCGTATAGGCCCAAAGCGTTCCGAATAAAGCCATGAATATAACCCCTGAAGCTGTCCCTCTGATCGCTGCACCAGGTATCGTGCTTGAACTTTTTGTCACTTAATCGAATCTCCTTTCGAATGTGTTTCCAAATCGATAGCGTTGGTCGTCCTCTCCATTCATTATATTCTTTAGAACAGTACGTTTTTCCTTTTCTTGTATCACAGTCGCGGGTGAAGCCTATTTCAATACAGAAAACCCGTACTTAACAAATACGTCAAGCGCTTCTTGCGATTGCAAATACGTGTAAAACTCCTCCGCCTCTTTGGCGTGCTTAGTCGCTTTTACGATACCTATCGGATATTGAATCGTCTTGTAAGTTGCTGCATCAACCGCAAATGCTACTTCTACTTTTTCGGTTGCCAGCGCATCTGTCTTATAGACAAAGCCTGCGTCCGCATTTCCGGTTTCTACATATTGCAATACTTGCCTTACGTCCTTTGCTTGTACGGATTTGCCCTGAAGCGTATCCCACAGCTTCGTGTTCGTCAGCGCTTCCTTGGCATAGATGCCAGCAGGCACGCTTTCCGGTATGCCAATGGCAATCGTTTTCACTTCGGCTTTAGTCAGATCGGTTACATTTTCAATCGGTATTTTAGCGTCTTTAGGAACGACAACAACAAGCTCATTTTTCAACAAGTTGATTTGTTGGTTTGGAGCAATTAGCTGTTTGTCTACAAGCTCCGCCATATTCTTAACGGCTGCAGACAGGAACAAATCGGCTGGCGCCCCTTGCTCAATTTGCTGCTGCAGCGCACCGGAAGCACCGAAGTTAAAGCTTAGCTTAATCGTGGCGTTTTGGGCTTCAAATGCCTTTTGAATTTCCGTTAATGCGTCAGTCAAGCTCGCTGCAGCCGAGATGGTCAGCTCTACCTTTTCGGCGGGCAGTTGGCTAGGCTCGCTTGTCGTATTTGGTACAGTGCCACATCCCGCGAATACCAAAGTCATGACTACAACAATGGACAGGAACATATAGGCTTTAATCATTTTTAACATAGATGTTTCTCCTTTGTTATGTTTAGTTATAATTAAATATATCTAAATATATTATATACCGATCATTTCTTTTGTAAATGCGTTTTACCGAACGTTCAGATTTTAATATGTTACAATGAAAAAAAGAATAGGATCGTACAGAAAGTAAGGAGGAGCATCATGTCCAGCGATGTCTCGTATACAACCGAAGAAATTGCCAAACTGCTAAAAATATCCAAACTCACCGTATATGATCTTATAAAAAGAGGCGAGCTGCCCTCATACCGTGTAGGCAAACAGATGCGTGTCGACCCTTCCGATTTGGAAGCCTATAAACAGCGCGCAAAAGGCGTGCAAATGAATGAACGTCCCGTTATGACAGAGCTTCCTGCACAGTCACTTGCGCATGCATCCCATACCGGGCTCCGCCCCCTCGTTATTACAGGTCAGGATCTCAGCCTTGACATTCTAGTGAAGCATATGGAAAAAAAGATGGACGGCATTCGTCCGCTGCGCGCATATGTCGGAAGTCTTGACAGTCTGATCTCGATGTACCGCGGTGAATCCGACATCGTCAGCACTCATCTCCTCGACGGGGATACTGGCGAATACAACCTTCCCTATATCAGAAAGCTTCTGATAGGCTCGTCTTACATCGTCGTCAACTTACTTTCCAGATATGCAGGCTTCTACGTCAAGCAAGGCAATCCTTTATCGTTGAAGAGCTGGTCTGATTTAGGCAATCCAGGGTTGCGGATTGCTAATCGGGAGAAAGGCTCCGGCGCTCGCGTTCTGCTGGATGAACAGCTTCGTCTACATGGATTAATATCCAACCAGCTTATCGGCTATGAGCAAGAACAAAGCAATCATCTAGGCGTAGCCTCCAAAGTGGCATCAGGTGAGGCCGATGTCGGAATTGGCATAGAGAAAGCGGCGTCTATCGTAGGCAACATTTCGTTTATTCCGTTAATTCAAGAGCGCTACGATCTCGTCATGCTGAAAACCGCCAACAATCAGGCATGGATTCAGTCTTTGCTCCATATTCTCAGATCCGATGATTTCAAGAAGGAGCTTCAATCGATTTCAGGCTATGACCTGACGCGAACCGGCGAAATCTTATTGGAAACGTAGAGTAGGCAAGCCTTACTCTAGTATTGTTTTAGAAGGCTAAGATGCAAATCGGTTTCGTTTTATATTATAATGTAGCCCAGATAGCTACCAATTCCTATACTTCACAATTCGCTTGGAGGTTCAGAGACAAATGACGGGCAAGCCCAGAAGATCGACCTTCCGAACCAGACTTGAAGAAATGGTCACCGCGTTAAGCAACGACATTTTAACCGGAAAGCTGCAGCCTGGGGACTTCCTGCCCTCTGAATTGATGCTTGCCGAGCAGTTCCAGCTTAGCAAAAACTCGGTACGCAAAGGACTGGAAATGCTGCTCCAGCTTGAAATGATCGAAAAAGCGCCGCGAATCGGAACAAGAGTCGTAGGACCAGGAATGAACAAAAGAATTACGCTTAGATTCGGATACTACCCCACGCTCATGCTGGAAGCTAACCTCAAACAGCTCGTTGACCGCTTTCAACAGCAATATCCGCATATTCAGCTTAAAATGGTCCCTCTCTCGGAAACGTTTTTCTCTACGACTCCGCAGGAAGCGCTCGATCGGGATGAGCTCGATCTGATCACGTTAAATACCCATCACTTCGGGCTTTGCAAGGAGAATGGGGAAATTAAAAATATGCTGGAACCGCTTGAGCGAAAGGAAGACACTTATTCTTTTCTATTGCGGCCTTTTACTGCGGATAATAGCCTATATGTACAGCCATTTACGTTCTCGCCGATCGTCCTGTGTTACAATAAGGATCATTTTCGAGAGGCTAAGCAGCCAGAGCCGGATAGCAGCTGGCATTGGAACGACGTGCAGAAAGCCGCGCAAGCTTTAACGATCCATCACGACCGAATCGGCTTGTTTTTTCATTTGCAATCCATCAATCGTTGGCCGCTCTTTCTTCTGCAGAACAAAGTCGTATTCGAGCGGGATGAGCTAGGCAAGCTCATCGTTGACAACGAGCCTTTCCGAGAAGCGATGCGTTTAAGCCTACATCTCTTTGAAGGAATGAATCCGGAAAATTTGTATATGTCGGAAAATGATTCTGATTGCGAAATGTATTTTTTGCAGCAGAAAGCTTCTATGATCGTAACCAGCTACTTCAGCTTAAACCACCTGCGCCATGCGGAATTTAATTACGACATCGCGCCACTTCCCTATTCTGAGGAAGCAAGAACACAGCTGCTAGTTATTGGCCTTGCCATCAACAAATCCAGTGAACACAAGGAAGCTGCCCAAATGCTGCTTGATTATCTCATCTCGGACGAAACCCAGCTCCATATTCGCCAGCATACGCTCAGCATTCCAAGCGACAAAGGGGTGGCGGAATGGATGGGAAAAGAGCCGTTGAAGCGCCCATCCCGTTTTCATATGTACAGAGACATTGTCCCGACGTTTCTCAACTACTCAGATATGAATATCACCTTCCGCGAGCTGGAAATTATACGGCGTATTTTCAAGCTATACTGGGCCCGTTTGGACGATTTTGATACCGTATTCCAAAGGTTAAAGGAAGCTCTATAGTATCGTAAAAACGGGTAAAGGAGCCTCATCGCTCCTCTACCCGTTTTTAATAATCGCTTCAGTTGTATGCTGCCTTGAACGCTTATATCGCCTACAAGCTTAAATTTGAAATGTAATCAATGGGTTTGTCGCTATATCGCTTAATAACTGCTTATACGTTCCAGCATAAGTCATGGCAAAAGAATAAGAACCAGGCAGCAGCTCCTTCGTAATCTGGCCACCGCTCGTGTTGCCAATGCTTCGCCAGCCTCCGGCATAGTAGCTAGCCGATCCGTTATCTACAGGATTTCCCTGTGAGTCTTTGAGCATCAATGTAACATTGATCGTTCGAAAGACAATGACAGCGTCATCTGCCGTATTTTGCACTACCTGCGTATGCGTTCCTTCATATTTCATTTCGAAGGTGTAAGATCCAGGCAACAGCTCTTTGCTGATCTCCCCGCCCTGCGTTTCTCCAATGGCTCTCCAGCTTCCTGCGTAATAGCTTGCTGTGCCAGCATCCAGCGGATTGCCGAGACTATCCTTGAGCTGAAGCCTGACGTTGACGGTCTGGAAAACAACAACTGCGTCCGTTCCTGTATTTTGCGTTAATTGCTTGCGAGTCCCTTCATAAGTCATAGCGAAAGCATAGCTTTTGCTCGGCAACGATTTGCTGATTTGTCCATTTGCATCCGTCACGCCGAAGCTTTTCCATTCCCCGTCATAATAAGCGACTTCTCCACCGCTTAACGGATTTCCACTGCTGTCCTTAAGCTGAACGCTGACGGTTGTGGCCGCCACCACAAAGCTAACCGATTGCGAGGCTTCGGTATTCCCTGCTGAATCCGTCGACTTAAAGTGAATATTATACTGGCCTTGCTTGTTGAAGGAAATGGGTGATGCATACTGCTGCCATGTTATCCCATTATCCAGACTGTACACGGTCCCCTGCACGCCCGATAAATTATCCGCTCCATTAAGCGTTAACGTGACTGGACCTGCATACGAACCGTTCGGTCCGTCCGATTGCGAAGGGGTTAGGCTCGCGATAGTTACGGGTGCTGTTTTGTCTATATTGCTTATCTCAAAGCTGGTTACGCTCGAGAGGTTCCCATCGGAATCTGAGCTTCTTGCGAACAGGATATCGTTACTGGAGACGATGATAGGATCCTTGTATACGGTCCAAGTGCCGTTAGCGCCCAGCTTGAATTCTTTCAAAGCCGCATCGGTAGGATAGCTAATATACACGGTGACATTAACGTTAGTCGGAGTTATTATATCTGCAGTGAAGGCTGGCTCAGCCTGTGCTAGCGTTACCGTAACCTCGATCGTATTTGTTCGTATTTTCTTGCCGCCTAAGGTAATATCTGCATAAATATTCGCCTTTCCTGGCTTGAGCGCTAGAGCCTTCCCATTCTGAACGTTCAGCACGTCCTGATCGCTGCTAGTAAACGATATCGCACTGCCTGCCATAATAGCTTCGCGACCATTTGCCAAAATGCCAGCGCTCAGAACCGATTCGCTTTCCCCTTCTTTCAGGCTAGTTTTATTCATAGAAATCGAAGCTGAAGCAAGCGGAACCGGCAGCCTGAACAATGTAGGCCCCGAAGTGTAATATAGGCTGCCATCTGTGCCGATGTCGAGCAAGTTCGTTTGCGCATCCACGAGCTTACGTGATTTTAGCGTTACAGGATCAATTACAGTCACAAATCGGGCGATGGTTGTATAGAGCAGGCCATCTTGACCCCAGCGCAAATAGAAGGATCGCCACGTGTTGCCGACGTTCGCATTCGGGTAGATTAGCTTGCTCTTTACGATCTTGTATGTGCTTGGATTCATTGCATAGATTGCAAATGTTGTTCCACCTTCCGCATCTTCTCCCCAAGCAGCTCCCCATAGCATGCCGTCTGGGCCAAAAGACAAACCACCGAGCAATTTGGGGGTAGGCAGGCCGGGAATGTCCGGATCAATCTCATCGAGCTTAATGCCAGCGGCAGCATCCCATTTGAACAATTTGGCTTTCACGGCAGAACTAGCAGTGCCGAGCCCGCCTTCGATCGAGGTGCCTCCGAAAACGATTCCTTCTTTGTAAGCGAGTGAGATTATGCTTTGATCGTTTACAACATTCCGATGAGTCGTCCACTGATCGGCTTCCTCATTAAAGATGGTTAAGCTTCCCCCGAGCTGCCCGTAGACCGGAATCGTTCCGATAAACAATTTATTATCACCTGAAGCGAAAGCGTAAGGACGGTCTTGCGAATCGGGGATCGTATAAACGAGCTTAGGATTATCCCAAGCCAGATTTTCATAATGATAAGGCTGGCTGGAATCGTAGCTATAAATCCGTGCGCCCCCGTACGCTCCAAAATAAGCTTTGCCGTTCAAAAAGCCGATTTCCTCGACTTGGTGCGGAGATTCGGGAGCTGATGCTTGCACCTCATAGGTTTGCGCAGACTCTTTGAATACGCTCAACCCATCAATGAAGCCACCTAGATATAGATTGGCATCCGGTCCCATTGCAAGACTCTGAATATTGACGCCGCTTCTAGCCATCGGAACTTGGATGGTTTGCAAGGAATGATCCTGTGGGTTAAATAGCGTATATTTTCCGTTCTCGTACAACGTAGCGAGCACTTGGCTGCCGTTTGGCAATGTGATCCAGTTAAACGCTCTGCTCGAATTTTCTGGAAGCTCGATTTCGGGAGTAACTGGTCCAGCCGTATTTGTTGCGGCGTTATAAGTCCATAAGGTATTCGAATATTTATTGCGGTAATAAAGGAGGTTGGAATCATAAGGAGAAGGCGGCGAGATAATGCCATCGAACGCTTTGGAGTCCGTATAAGCAAATTCATATTTAACGTCGAAGGTATCCTCATCCAAGATCGCGAGAGAAGTACCGTGCGCAACATACAAAATGCCGTTGTAAGCCCAGATGTTGCTCACGAAGCCTTCATTCCCTGCAAACGGAAGCGGAATCTCCATTTTTTCCCCACTGCTTCTGTCAACGCGGACCAAATGTTTGAATGCGCCTATGCCGGCATACAAATAATGATCGGTAACCCCACTCCCCCGAACATATTCCTGGTCCTCATACATATTGCCAAGGTCAATAAACTCCCCATTTTGCGTATTGTAACTAAATATTTCGGCGTTCGGATAGGTTGAACCGTAAATGATGCCGTCAAAGCTCGAATCCAAATCCCATACGAAATTTTCGGAAGGGTTATCACCAACCACTGATATTTCTTTTGCGATTGGGTCGTATTTCCACAGCGTACGATTGCTCGTAGCGGAAAAATAGACGTTATTGTCCGATCCTACTGTAACCGCCCATGTTTCCGTCGTTCCGGGAACTTCTTTTGAGAAAATGACATTCCCCGAAACTGCATCGACCGCATAGAACGTTCCAGGTGCGCCGTTAGCTACGAAATAAAGCTGGCCGTTTCCTATCGCACCTCCTAACGTTAACGAGGCAAGCGTCGCTTTTCCTAAATTCACGGGCTGACCATAAGGGTGCGGAAGCGTTAGCGTCTCATTTTCTTTCAATGCAAAAGAGACATCATCGAAATAGGCTTTGCTAAGTGCTCCCGTGCCCGAGTACAGCAATATTTTCGCCGTCCTCGCTTCCAACGGAACTATCCCTTCCACTTTCATGGTTTTCCACGTTTGGAGTGGACTAGCGAACTGTACGGAGGATACGCCGGCTTCAGCGCCCGAGTTATCGTAATATTTAATATACATGATAACGCTTCCACCAGAAGCTAAATAAACGCTTGCTTTCGCTTCATACAAACCGTCTGGTTGAATGCTTATGGCTTGGGTACTTATTCCCGCGGGAAGCAAGCTGCTGGTGTCCTCGATCAGAAGGCTTGACAGGCCGCTGTTTTGCTCCGCCTTGCTTAAGGTCACGGAACTAGGCGGAGAGCCGGGAAATACTCCCCACCCGGGAATCGCCGTTCCGGTGGAAGGGTCTTCAAATCCAGGGTTCACAACCGCTATCTGCTCGGCAACAAGGTTGAACCGGGCATCGTCTGCGTAACCCGTCATAGCTGTACCCGTAGAAGCATAAACGAAAATGGTTGCATAGGCGGCATCGGGTGGCGCGATCCCATTCACATGGATATCAAGCCATTTGTTTAAAGGCGGTGCTGCAAGCGAATAGGTCGCTTGCTTGTTCAAGGGCTGCCCCGTGCCTCCATACCAGCGAATCCAGAGCGCCGGAGCTCCGGTATGGCTCTCAACGTTCATCCGAATTGCCGCCTCGTATGTTTTCCCGGGTGTAACAGGCAGCTTTACGCTTTCAGCTCCAAGCGGCGCACTTCCTGTCGCCTTTACGATTTTCAGACTTCTGACTCCCTCGTACTTCGTCGTTTCCGACAGCGAAAGACCGCTTTGTATACCGCTGGAATAATAGTTCCAGCTTGGGATTTTAACCGAGACAAGCTCTTGTTCGAATCCGGAGTTAGGAACCTCTAGCGCCTCTGCTGTGTTGGCAGCCCATACGTTCGAGGGCAGTAGGAGAGCTAAACATAGGAAGGCTAAAACCCCGCATATCCATTTAGGAAAAGTCATTTTTCCAACCATTGCTATCCACATTCTCAACAGCCTCCTGGTATCGTTTTTAATACGGTCATCCTTGTATCACTAGCTTGCTCCTTCCCGTAATCAACAAGAATGCCAAGCACGTCTCGCGGAGACTCGCGAAGCAGCTCGTATGCCTCCGACAATGATGGTAAATCCATCTCATGGGTAATTAGCATCTGAACGGAAATTCGCCTTTCCGCGAGGAGGCGAATAAACTCTGCCATATTTCGGCCTTCCGTCCACCTTACGTAACCGATCGGATAATCAACTGCCTTGCGTTCATAGGTTTCGTCATATCGCCCTGGACCGCCAGCACGCGAAATGAGCATTTGAGCCTCTTTGGCAAACATCACCTCCCTGTCGAAATCCATCTTCACATCGCCGACAATGACGATTTTACCTCTATCCCGAATCCAATGAAGAGCCTGGTCGATGATTCCCGCATTAGCGCCATTCGCGCAAATAATGACCGCATCCGCCCCTTGCTGCTGCGTAATGAAATCAATGGCGCATTGAACCTCTTTTGCTGAGTTATACACATTTGCAGCGCCAGCTTCAGAAAGCTTCTCGCAGCGTTCCGCGAGCAGATCGAAGCCGATCAGCCTATAGCCGGATGCTTCTGCAATTTGACCCGCGATTTGACCTAGTATGCCGAGTCCAATCACAACAACCGTTTCCCCAAATCGCAAATCTGCCTGCCGCAGCGCATGAATGGCAATCGCGCCGATTCCAACGAAGGCCGCTTCTGATGAATGGCATTCATCAGGCAGTGCAACGACTAGATGCTTCGGAACAGCGAGTAGTTCCGCATGTCTGACATAAGGTGAACCATAGCAGGCAACCCTTTGCCCTCTCCTCAAATGTGATATGCCCTCCCCGATTTCCTTCACGACTCCCATAGCGCTGTATCCAAGTGGAATCGCATGCTCGATCAGCATGCTATTCAAGAGCAATTCCGTTCCTGAGCTGATTGCGGAATAGCAAGTTTCGACCAACACATCGTTTGCTCCGGCGGAGGGTTCCTCCAATTCAATAATTTCAATCTTGCCTTTCAGTGAAATTACAGCTTTCATCAAACTTGCTCCTCTCTGTCCGATCCACCAAGGTTAATTCAATTAACTGGTTCACATTTGGTTCATATATGCATGTTATAACGATACCCAAATGCTGTCAAACGTTTTTTTGAATAAATATAATCGTTTTCATCCTTCTATTCAGGAGGATAATCGAGAACATTCCTCTAGCATACTGTTATGAAAAAACATATAAGTATCAAATAAGAACCAGTAAAATAGAAATTAATAAAATCTATAGATTAGGACTCATAGATCTTGCATGCTGCCGTCAGCGAATTGGGTTATGATTGAAGGGAGTTTGTCGATAAAGAGCCTATTTCGGGGGATTCAACTGGAATAGTTTAGGAGAAACCGAATTCATCTAGTAGCGTATAATATGCCGAGTTCTTAATCATTCTCTCGACCAAATCGGCGATGTTATGTAATCAACGTGAAACCTAGGAGGATTGAAAGTGGTAGGATTACCTCGCAAACAAAAAATTAGCGTTCAGAAAGGCAAATTGGAATACATAACTGCCGGAAATGGAGGCCCCCCTATTATATTGATTAATGGAGGTGGTGGGCCGCTGGAAGGCTGGTATAAAATTATGCCAAAGCTTGCCGAGTTCAGCTCGGTAGTTGCCTATAATCGTTTCGGAATCAGCGGCAGCGATATGCCATCAGAACCGCAGCAAGGGATCGCAATCGTTGAGTCTTTAAAGGAAATGTTGAATGCTTTACAAATAAGACCGCCATATCTATTAGTGGGTCACTCTTTAGGCGGCTACTATGCCAATCTATTCGCTAGACTTTACTCCGAAGAAGTGATTGGCGTCGTTTTGTTGGAAGCCAGCCATCCGAATGACTTGCTTCTCAACCAGCACCAAGGGAAGTTCATTCAGACGATAAACAAGATGCTCGGCATGTTCGATTCATTTTCAAAAACCAACAAATTCAAAGAAGTACATCACGTCAACGAAACAGTCGAGCAAATTCAACGTGCGAACCCCTTCCCGAATATTCCTTTATATGTTGTTACTGGCGGGAAACAACCGAATAAATGGTTCATGCCAATGGAAGTACATAAGCAGCGTATGGATAACCAAAAAGATTTTCTCCGACTAAGCACTCAAGCAACACAAATCATAGCCCCAAACAGCGGACATTTTCCTCAAATATCGGAACCCGAAATCGTAATTAAGGCTGTGAAGGACTGTTTTCAGTCCATTTCAAGTTAAACTCTTACAGTGAAATAAAAAATGGACATCCCGTCTCTTGATATAAACGGATGTCCATTCTCTATGTTTTATGGCTGTATTTGAAGGGTTGCCGCAATCGGATAATGATCCGATGGATATCTATCGTTGTACTTTCGCTTGTCGACTTGAGCCGTCATGATGCTGATTTGCGGTGTTACGAAAATATAATCGATCGGCTCGCCATCGTCACCACCTATAAATCCATGATATGTACAGCCAGGGGTTGACTCATACAAAGCATTGTAAGTATGTTGCAGCCCAGTCTGATTGAGGATTTCAATCGTCCTGCTCTCTGGCTCGCAGTTAAAGTCGCCTGTTAGAATGGCAGAGGTCGCTCCGTCCATATTCATTCTGTCCACGATAAGCATTGCGCCATTAATTCTTGCTTCCTCGCTAATATGGTCGAGGTGCGTATTGAAGATGAGGCATTCCGCCCCTTCCGCATGCTGCAGCCTCATCCATGTACATATGCGCGGACATGCAGTATTCCAGCTCATAAATCCAAGCTGCTCCGGCTGCTCGGACAATCCAAATGTGCCGCTCTCAATCGGCTTCAGCATACTGCTTTGATAGAAAATCGCGCAATATTCCCCTTCTACGCCTCCCAGCCGGCCCTCTCCTATCCATTCGTAGCCTGGCAGCAAGGCACTCAAGCTCTCCAGCATAGGCAAGCTTCCTTCTTGCGTGCCTACGACAGCTGCCCCAGAAGCCAGAATGGCATTCGCAGCCGATTCGATCCGATTAGGCCAGGCATTCTCCCCGTCCTCCTCGACATGAATGCGCAGATTAAAAGACATGACGGTTAACTCCATATGATTCCCTCCAGCATCAATATAAGATAAGCATATGTCGACTACAGGGGATAATCAACCCTAATATGAAGTAGTCTTACATAAGAGGGAATTACCCCTCGAAAATACTTCTTGTTGGTGAACGAACGTATTGACCAACTCTATTATTTCTTTACTTCATCCTGTGGAACACCTTGTGGAGCATTTGTTTTCCCTTGTCTCAGAATCGTTATTTTAACGTCATAGGAAACCTCCACTTTTGGAAATATTTCATTCCAATCCTTTGCGGCCTTTTTCCATTGCTTCGGATATCTGCGATGATATTCCTCGGCAAATCCTAAAACATCTATTTTTTTTTCTTTCTGCAGCACTTTAAGAGCATAATCCATTCGATCAATCAGATCCTTCTTTAATTGCTGTTCCACTACCTTCATTTCTTTTGGATCGCTAATTTTTAAATGACTGCCATTTTCTATCACGTCAAATTGCGCCTTCGTTTTTACAGTCATCTTCCATTGTCCGTTAACATACTTGGGTTTAAGCTTCGTATGGCTCCTAAGGAGTCTAACAATCAGTGATCCTTCGGCATTTTTGGGCTCAACGGTGAACAAGTCATCACGAATGTCGTTGCGGATCCATTGAACGCCCCGACTCACCTTTTCATTGAGTTCACTAACCATTTTATCTTTATGGAAAAGAGCAGTGCTTTTTGTATACGCGAAGTTATCGATATTTTTCTCTGCCGGACTCAGCGTTTCAATAATAGGAATAGCTGAATTGTACGGAGGTTGAGGCAATAATCCAACTAATTCGAGCAGTGTGATCTCGATACCCTGCTTCTGCTTGCTTAATTCGCGCAGCACCTCTGTCGTACTTCGCTCCAATGCGGGGTGTATTTCTAAAATTTCTTTGGCATTTCCTTTACTAATAAAAATGTAGGCTCTTGGCCTTGGCTGAGGATGACGAGCCAAGAAATCAACACCTTCACGGATACCTTCCAATGCTATTTTTTCACTAAAGATAACTACTTTAGTGTGCCCCCAAAACACTTTTCGGGGAAGCCTTCTTTGCAAAATTACAAAAGCTTCAGCCAGTGTGTTTGCCTCACCGTATCGAACGATGTTCTCTATTCTATCTCTTCCTCCGGTACCTTGGCTGCCTTCAGATAATTTTGGAATGTTAATTTGCGCACTGATTCTCCATCGCCCATCTTCTTTATCGATGCCGATTCCTTCAATCAAAGCAATGTCATTTATTTCTACGCGGTCCCAACAGCCTGTAAGAAATAGCAGACATATGCTTATCATCATAGTGAATATGATTCGCATCATTTGTTCACGACCCTTTTTCTCATGCTCCGGCTACGCAAGTAAGCGATCATTAACAGAAGCAGCGGAAGTCCCGTTTGAAAACCCATTAAAATATAAGGAAGCAGTGATCCGAGATAATGTGACAGCCCAGGCAATGTAGGCGGTGTCCAATATGTAAACAGTACAAGAAGAATACCTATGGGGAAAACGACATGACGTATGCTGGACACATTCAGCCATTGTGCCGTTCCTAGAGACAATGAATAATAAAATACTGATATTTTAAGAAATGCTCCCATTACCCAGATTGCCATTACGAGCGATTCAACATGCTCGAAGAAATCGGCAATGCTTATGTACCGAATTGCAGTCATGAACGGATACAGAATATTGGCAACGCCTCCTCCAACGAGGAAAAGGAGAACGAAATTTACCATTACTAAGGTAAAGGAAACGAAGAACATTGACATCATGGCCATCTTCAGCCCTTTCTTGCGGTTAACAAGAAAAGGCAGCATAAAGGTAATTAACGCAAATTCGCTAAACCAGCCCATAGGAGATAAAGCTCCTTTAATGGAAGGCATGATCCCATCCTCAAACATCGGAAACATTCTCCTTATTTCAAGATTTGGAAGCAGCAAGATGATGAGAAGGACAACAATGAATAAAATAATGGGGACGATTAATTCCGATAACCTAGCCACCACTTCAATCCCAGACCTGACAGCAAACGCGCATACCAATGTAAGGCTCGATATCAGGACTAATAGAGGGGTCCGAGTCAAAAACACGCCCGAGATGAACTCTGCGTACTCTTTGATGATTACCCCTGTTACATGCAAATAAAAAACCAATATGAAGAAGGAGATGGCTTTGCCTGGAATTCGCCCAATGATGCGATTCATATATTGAATGATCGTCTCTTCCGGATAAATTCGGTTCAACGCACACATGACCAAGACAGTCGTATAGCCTACAATCGACGCCCAAATAGGTGAAACCCATAGGTCAAGATGAGCCTTTTCCGCCGTAATGCCTGGCACAATGAGGATGGCGGTAGCAATGATGGTCGGATACATCATAATGCCCATTTGCAGCGCGGTTATTTTTCCTTTTTCAACCATTTGGTTCTCACCTTCTAATTATAAGTTTTCCTCTGGAGGGCCGCCTAATTTGGGGCCTTTACGGAACGTCCACCATGGTTTTCGAAAGAGAACATCCTGCATTTGTTTTCCATTCATTGGACCCAATGGCGACATATATGGCACGCCGAACGATTTCAACCCGCATAAGTGTATCAGGAGCAGCAGAACCCCGAGAATGAGACCGAGCAACCCCAATGTTCCCGCCAAAATCATGATAGGAAAACGCAGCATACTAAAGGCCATCCCGACTACATAACGCGGAATAGCAAAGGATGCAATCCCGGTTAAGGAAACAACGATAACCATTGGAGTAGAGACGATTCCTGCTTCAACAGCAGCTTGACCGATTACCAGTGCACCAACGATGCTAACTGCAGCACCGACCTGCTTCGGCAGACGCAAGCCCGCCTCCCTTAAAGCCTCGAATGTGACTTCCATAATGAAAGCTTCAACTAATGCGGGAAAAGGGACGCGTTCACGGGCGCTTGCCATGCTCTCGAGCAGTGTCGTTGGCACCATCTCTTGATGAAATGTCAGAACGGCAATATAAAAAGATGGCAGCAGCAAAGAAATGATGACGAATAAATAGCGCAGCCAACGAATCATGATGCTGAGAAAAAATCGGGTGTAATAATCTTCACTCGATTGAAACAAAGAGAAAATCGTGATCGGCGCAACGAGGACAAACGGCGTATTATCAACTAAAATGACGACCCGCCCTTCCAGCATCCCAGCTACAGCCACGTCGGGACGCTCGGTATTCATGATCTGCGGAAAAGGCGAAATCGGATTATCCTCAATCAGCTCTTCAATATATCCACTCTCTAGGATGCCGTCGATTTCGATCCTTTGGAGCCGTGATAGCACTTCTTCAACGATAGCCGGCTTTGCGACACCCTCTATATAGGCTACGACGACTCCGGTTTGGGTTAAGCGTCCGATATCCAACCTTTTCGTTTTGAAATGGGGTGTTCTTATTCTTCTGCGCAATAGTGACGTATTTGTCGACAGCATTTCTGTAAATGAATCACGAGGTCCTCGTATGACCGTTTCGGCAACCGGTTCTTCAATGGAACGTTTTTCCCATTTGGAGAGTCCCAGCGCAATCCCTTGGTTGGCCCCTTCCATGAGCAAGACCGGATTCCCAATAGAAATATGGGCAATGCAATCGTCGATGTTATAGATGTTCTTTACCAAGGAGATAGGTATTTTCTTTTTCAGCAATTCCGGGAGCGACAAGATTTCCCCTTCCGTATTATTCATGAGCGGGGCAAGCACATTTTTGTCCAGCTCTTCTATATTCGACATGCCATCCAAATAAATAAGGCATGCTTCTGTGCGATCGCCAAAAGTAAAAGTACGGAAAACAACATCGGAACAATCGTTATAAAGGGCTTCAAGAGCATGAATATTTTCAGCTAAGCTGGAGGTGAGCTGCGATTGCAAAATGGGCATCTGCTGCTTCTTTCGGTTCGGACGAGATCTATATTTAGTACGGAAAAACATAGAAATCTCCCTTTCTGGTGTTCGTTTTGTTTCAGTATCCCCACAAAGTGGGAAAATGTATTCCAAATCATTACAAATCATGCTGTTGCCCAAACTAAGGTTGCCATTTCCATACGATCCTTACATCTGTATAGCCGACTTCCCATTTGTGTATAGAAAACACAAAAGTTTAAGCGCTTTAATTTTTATTGACATCCCTGTTTTGTCATCCTACAATACAGGAGTGACAGTCTTTCAATTTACAAGATTTACACTTCAAAGCACTTATTATTTAAGAAAGGTCGTGTTGGATAATGAAAACCGGCAATATCTTGAAATCGCATTCATTGTTGCGTTTAAGGTCAGTCATGTCGATTGCCCTGTCCCTGGTTTTGTTGCTTGCTTGTATGCCAGCAGCTTTTGCGCAGGAGAGCGCTGCCTCCACCCAGCAGCCTCAAAAGCCTTTTCCACAACAAATGACTTACACAAAAGGCACGATTAAACCAAACCATGTCACTCAGAATCAGATGAATAAGGAGGTTAAGCTGCTCTACAAGGAATGGAAGAAAAAATATATGAAAGTAAACCCGTACGATGCCAGCCAATATTATGTTTGGTACAACGATGGAGGCTGGAATGGCGACGCGATAACGGTATCGGAGGCGCATGGCTATGGAATGCTGATTACGGCAATTATGGCCGGTGCTGATCCGGAAGCGAAAAAAATCTTCGATGGCATGTATCGTTATTTCCGTGCTCATCCAAGCACCCTCAACGCTGATCTTATGGCTTGGCAGCAAGCGGATCGAAGCGGCGCGATCATCAATGTCAATGGCTCGGATTCAGCGATTGACGGTGATATGGATATCGCCTACTCGCTCTTACTGGCTGATAAGCAATGGGGCAGCTCAGGTGCGATTAATTATCGCGCTGAAGGTATCAAGGTCATAAATGCAATAATGGAAAACGAAGTTCACCCCGAAGATTATCACCTCCAATTGGGAGACTGGGTTAAGAACTCGGATAGCGAGCCTAGCTTCAAGCCCTCCTCTCGCCCATCTGACTTCATGCTGCAGCACATGAAAGAATATGCCAAAGCAACAGGAGATGCCCGCTGGGATAAGGTTCTCTCAACAACCTACGGGATCATAAAAGATGTGCATGAGAGCTACAGCCCGAACACTGGACTTCTGCCGGACTTCCTTTACAAGGATGCTGTAGACGAAAAATATAAGCCAGTCAACGAATTCAAATGGAATACGGAAAGCGGTCACTTTTTGGAATCGGAGTTTGACGGCGCCTATAACTATAACTCCTGCCGCACGCCTTGGCGCATCACGACTGATTATCTGCTTACAGGCGACAAAAGAGCGTACCAGCAATTATCCGTTCTGAACAAATTCATACAGGACAAGCATGATTCGCCAGACAAAATATGGTCGGGCTACACGCTGGATGGCAAGACGAAGCTAAGCGAATGGGACGGCGGGATGGATTTCACTGCACCATTTATGGTCAGTGCGATGATCGACTCCTCCAATCAACAATGGCTGAACGACCTTTGGGACTATCATACGGATGCAGTCAATCCTACAGCAGAAGAATGGCGCTATTACTATGGAAATTCCATACGCCTGCTCAGCATGATTGTTGTATCAGGAAACTGGTGGTCGCCAACAGGCATCGCAGCTACAGATATATCGGGCCACTGGGCTGAGAATGATATCATTAAATCATTATCTGAAGGCATTGCAACCGGATTTCCTAATGGAGCCTTCAAACCGGATGCAGGCGTGAAACGCGCTGAATTCGCAGTCATGACCGCAAATGCGCTAAAGCTGTCTGGCGAAGGAGCTGCGCTCACATTCAACGACAATCAATCTATCTCGCCTTGGGCTAAGCAATCGATTGCTAGGCTCGTACAAGCGGATCTATTAAAAGGGTGGATTAAAGAAAGCTTCCTCCCTTCTTCCGAGGTTACTCGTTCTGAAGCAGCGATATTGGTAGCAGCAGCATTAAAGCTGCCGCTTGAGGAGCAAGCACCAAATACAGGTTTCTCCGACGATGCTTCCATTCCAGATTGGGCGAAACCAGCGGTCAAAGCATTAGGCATTGCTGGTATCCAATTGTTTAAAGCGCAAGACGCACCTTTCCAGCCAAACGCGAGTCTAACGAGAGCAGAAGCCATTACCATTTTGAGGAGCCTTGCAACCCCATAATTCTAATGCCGCTTCCGATGTGCTGCATACTGCCAACTTATCACAAAATGTGGTATGGTAGAACAATATGCAGTTATGTTCCAAGGAGCGAAGCGATGATGAAAGTTAGTATATTTGATGTGGCGCGCAAATCCGGGTTATCAGTCGTTACCGTCTCAAGAGTGATCAATAAT
Source organism: Paenibacillus sp. PL91 (assembly GCF_012935325.2). GTDB lineage: Bacteria > Bacillota > Bacilli > Paenibacillales > Paenibacillaceae > Pristimantibacillus. The sequence goes on along the minus strand of NZ_JABBYG020000001.1, from coordinate 882,597 downwards.
GCGGATACGGTGCGTGAAAAAAATCGAAACAAGGTGCTGCAAGCAATGAAAGAGCTGGACTATCATCCAAATGCTGCCGCCCGAAGTCTTGCTAGAGGGAAAACAGGGGTAATTGGCATTATCATTATGACGTTGAATGACTCCTTCCTTGATGCGGTAGTGAAAGAAATTAACGATAAGTTAGAGGCTCACCACTATCTCCTTGCCTTGTTCATATCCAAAGAAGACGAAACGGATCTTCATAGCGCTATATTTCAGGAAGACCGTGTGGATGGCATGTTTATCCTATCGCCCATTCATGAGGAGCGCTATGTAGAAGAGCTCACACGAAAAAATATTCCGTTTGTCATGATTGATAATCAGCAGGAAAATCCGTCCGTACCGTCTGTTCAAGTCGACAATTTTAGAGGCGGGTATGAGGCGACCAAGCATTTGATCGATCTAGGCCATATGGATATCGTCCATGTTAGCGGGCCCTCACTGTTTCTCAGCAGTAAGGAACGTATTCGTGGATACCTATCGGCAATGGAATCAGCTGGGCTTCCTACACGCATCGAACAGGGGAATTTCGACATTAATTCCGGCTATGAGATAGCAGAACGATGGCTCGAATCCGGTACTCTACCTACTGCCGTATTCGTTGCGGACGACTTGATCGCATTTGGCGTTATGGATGCGCTTAAAAATAAGGGATACCGTATCCCTCAAGACCTTTCAGTAATCGGCTTTGACGATCAACTCTTCGCTGATCAGTTCCGTCCTGCGCTGACTACCGTTCGTCAACCGGTCGAGCTTATCGGAAGCCATGCTATTGATTTGCTGCTCAAACGAATGGAAAACCTAGACGCCCCCGTCTCACAAGAGCCTTGGAGGCTGCAGCCCGAACTCATTATTAGGCAGTCAACCTGCCCGCCGGCTTCTAAGAAATAATCGCTTAAGAAATGGGCTTAACAAAAAGAAGGAGAGGCAAACTGCCTCTCCTTCTTTTCGTTATAAGATGACCTAATCACTGCAAAGTCGCTATAGGACTCGACTCCGTGATCTGAGAAGCATCGTTGGTTCTCTCCAGCCATATATCCTTAAAATCGATCCAGCCAAGGGAATTCACGCCTACTCCTTTAATATTTGGATTGTAAAAGGTGTTAAGCTTTTTGTGCAGCAGAAAGAGGACATGCGTTTCATCCTTCAGCTTCTTCTCGATTTCAAAGAGCTGATTCCATCGATCCTCTGCTCGCTCGCAGGCCAATGCTAAATCAATCTTTTCTTTCACCCAGCCACGCAAGCGAGGGTCCAGATGCTCTCTCAGGAAATTGCCAGTCTGCTCATAAAGCTCTATTAAGCAAACTTCATCCTCCGCAAACACGACGCAGTACAATAGACAGTCAGCGTTTTGAAAGACTTCAGGCTCTCTTATGCTCCTCCAGTTCTCTACTTGAACAACGACTTCAATTCCGAATGCTGACAAATGTCGCTGGAGCCATAAGGCATCCTGCTCATGGATGCCATAAGTGCTTATACGGATAGCCCTTCCGTCATAGCCAGACGCTTTAAGAAGCTCAACCGCTTGCTCTGATTCACATTGATCCTGCCATTGGTAGGTAGCTTCATTTGGATGAAACCCTTGAGCCGGATAAATGCGGTCCTCTCCAAGCTCCTTTATCATTTGAGTCCGATCTACGAGTAGATCAATCGCTTTCCGGAACGCTTCGGATTGCTGCGGACCTTCCTTCCCCATATTCCATGTAAGCAAGCTGCATCCGTTGCAAATCGACTCTATTTTCTTCCAGCCTTGTTCAGGCTGGATATCTCTTATATCGTGATCAATAAGCAGCTGTTCCCAGCTCTTAGTATAAACAACCGTATCCTCTGGCATGATGACGATTACGACGCCGTCCAAATGTGCTCTTCCTTGAAAATATCCGGCATTCGCCTGCATCGTGAATCGATCAGCAGTCCAATCTGTAAACCGGAAAGGTCCTGTACCAACCGGCCGCGTCCAAAAAAATTCATCCTGCTCCACAAGCTCATGAGGCACGATGGATAAGCCGGGGGCACAAAGAAATCTAGGAAACAGCCAGTTAGGATTCGACAGTTTTATTTTAACCGTCCGCTGTCCAATTGCTTCGACCTGCTCGATTGTTCGAACGAACCAACCGGAAGCGCTGCTTCCATGCAAACGATTGAGCGTATATACAACATCCTCGGCAATCAGCTCTCTGCCATGGTGAAACATGACTCCTTTGCGTAGATGAAAAGTCCACACCTTGCCGCTGCCATCATGCTCCCATGCATGTGCTAGCGATGGAATGACTCTACCGGCAACACGGTCATATTGGACGAGACAGTCGAACAGCTGCTTAATCATATGTGCGCTGAACGCATAATAAAGCTCTTTCGGATCGAGCGTCAAAATTGGCCTGTGTACAGGTAGCCGAAGAATATCTGATTCAATGTCGTTCATCTGCATGGTCCGGTAACCGAAATGCCCATTTAACCATTCCGCGAACAAGCTTCTTGCCGCTGTCCCTTCTCCATAGCGATCAATGAATTCAAATGCTTGCTTGTACTCGCTTTTTGTTGCAAGCTGCTGCGCAAGCTCAAGCAGTTTTTTTTCTTTTGCAAGGAGGAAGGTTATTTGAGAGCGGTTGCCTCGTCCCCGGCCTGCTGTCCAATCGATGAAGCCCTCTTCTTCAAGCTTTCGAAGAATCAGCTTCACATTGCGTGTAGAACAGAATAAGGCATCCGCTAGCTGCTCCAATGACACCTCTACCGCTTTGCCTGCTCCATCAGCTCCGGCAAACTTCGTATATAACAACAAATAACGTTCATGAGTCAACAATGGCAATCCTCCTTAACGCCTCTTAGTGGACGGTTAAATAAAAGGGGAAATATACGAAAACGATTATACACTTTTTATCCCCTTTTAGCGACTGCATAATAAAAGAACCAACACCCCACACAAAAATAAAACGGGAATGGTCCTAAGGAGGAAGTGGAGTATGATGATTGAACATTATGTAGCTGAACAATTATGGAATGAACGTGAGCAGGAATGGGAAAGAAAAGTACGCAGAGGGGACTTTATCGATGATGGTGAGCCGAGAGTCTCCATCCTCAAAAAAATATTTTCAGATCGCAAAGCCAATCGGAATCGTTTATCCGAAAAAAAGAATCCCCCAGTCTGCAGCCAAGCGGACATAACGGAGAAATAAATGAAAAATACGGCTAAAACAGCACCCTTGACCAATAAAAAAGGTTAATCTTCACGGAAGAAGATTAACCTTTTGTATCGTTATTGTTGTTTTAAGTCTTCTACTTAATCATCCAACAGCGATTTTACGAAACGAAGCGCATAAAGGATAATATTGACCAGATCCAGATAAATGTTTACAACCATCAATGGAATATCGCTATCATCGAACCCTTCTTTGGACATCCGGTTAAAATCATACAACGTATAACCGATGAAGATGAGTAAGCCAAAACCAGCGAAAATCGTCTCCATCATCCCATCAAAAGGAAAGATAAATTGCATAAGTCCGATTACGAGAAGTCCAATCAACGATGCGAACAGGAATCCGCCTAAAAAGCGAAAATCCTCTTTCGTATAGGTTGCATAGATCGCAAGTCCCGCATAGACGATAACCGCTACCGCGACGGTTTGGATAACAGTGCTCGTACCCATCGAGGCGATGTAATAGCTTAAACTAAATTGCAAGGTTGCTCCTGATACCACCATAAATGCGTACATCAGTGAATAACCGATCGCTTTCGATTTGCGGAGAAACACGATAGCGAGAATGAGGCCGATCTCCAAAATGAATAGCGGAATTCGAGCAACGCTCGGCAGCAGCGTTCCAATATACATCCCGAACACCGATACGAGCAGGGCAAAGAAAAATGTGAGCATTAGTTTTTGCATGGGCTTTCTATACCCGCTTGATTGGCTATTAATCATCTTCTTTTTCTCCCCAGCATAAGTTTTTTATAGACCCCATAATAGCATAATTGACGTTTATAAAAAAGTGGATTTTCACATATTATGTTTGCGATCTATGCAAAAAAACCTCCCTTCGTCCAACTGGAAGAAAGAAGATTCATGCTTATACAGCTATTTATTCGATAATACTCTAATGCGCGGATGAATATTCTGCTGCTGATTCCGCCGTTGCGTCAAGCTTCTTGCTCCCCATGAAGAACGCGGAGAGCAATGCGAGCACGACCGGTACAATTGCCCAAGCAAATGTGTATGCGATAGAGCCTGAGAGCATGCCGGAGAAGCTTTCTAGCAGGTCAGATGGAATAAGCGCACGAGTATCCGGAGAAAGCAGCGCGTGCGGGTCTTTGATATCAAGCCCTTCAGGCAATCCCCCGCCCTCATTGCCATCAGCGGAATAGAGCTTCGACATTTTATTCGTAAAATACTGGCTCTGAATGAGACCAAATGCTGTAATACCAATGGTCATGCCAAGCGAACGAATAAAATTCAGCGTAGCGCCAGCAGTACCTCTCTGCCGGTACGATAAGCCATGAATAGCAGCATTGCTAAGTACGGAAAATGATGCACCGATTCCTAAACCGATAAGTACCATATAGATGGTGACCGTTAATCGAGACGTTTCAGCGGAAATGGTGGCAACAAGCGCAATCCCGAGAGCTAATATAGCTAGTGTTGGGATCATGAGGTTTCGGTACGAAAACTTGTTCATGAGGGTCCCCCCAAGCGTTGCGGTAATGACCGAGCCGACCATCATAGGCAGCAGTACAAGCCCTGAATTTGTAGCAGAGCCGCCAAGCACCCCTTGAATGAAGATTGGAATGTAGACCGATGCCGCAATGAATGCCGCACCACTAAATAGAGCCACTAGAATGCTTGTCGTGTACAATCTGTTTTTGAATAGCCCGAATGAAATGATAGGCTCCTCTGCTCTCTTCTCCGCCATAAGAAAGGCAATAAGAAGGACGGCAAAGCCGGCGAATAAGCTTAAAATGATCGGTGATTGCCATGCGAACTGCTTGCCGCCAAGCTCTAGGGCAAACATGAGACAGACGATGGCTCCGATGAGTGTAAATGCGCCTAACCAATCGATTGGCTGCTTGGAATGCTCATGCGACTCCTTATAGAAAAACGTGACCATAAGAAAGGAAATCAACCCTAATGGAAGATTGATATAAAAAATCCATTGCCAAGCGATATGGTCCGTAATGTAAGCCCCGAGCAATGGACCGAAAATGCTCGATAAACCAAATACGGCTCCGAATAATCCGCCTAATTGCCCGCGCTTCTCCAGCGGCACTGCATCAAACATGATGGTGAATGCAATAGGAATAAGAGCGCCGCCGCCGACACCTTGAATGGCTCTGAAAATAGCGAGCTCGGTCATTGAATCAGCCGTACCGCATAAAACCGATCCAAGCATAAATACGATGATCCCAAACACAAAAAATTTCTTGCGCCCATACATATCTGACAGCTTGCCGAAAATAGGCATTCCCGCCATCTCCGCGACCATATAGGCGGATGTGACCCAAATGAATTTATCCATCCCTCCAAGCTCACCGACGATATTGCCCATTGCGGTAGCGACAATCGTGTTGTCCATGGATGCCATTAAAATTCCGAGCAGCAAGCCTGCGATTACGATGGAAAGGCTGCTTTTTTGACTTTGCTTCACTGATAAACACTCCCTTTGATTTCGTTTTGCTTGTTATCAGTGTAATAAAAAAAGTATGACAGCTGAGTGTCATACTTCGGTATACCGTTTTAACATTTTTACGATTGCCGCTTTTACCATTTCTCGAAGCTCGGGCGGGTCTACGACAACGACGCCGTCACCGAAGCTTAACAGGCTCGGAACGAGCCAACGCTCCACGGACCATGGGTCTACTTGGAGCGTCATGGTAAGCGTGCCATCATCATTGAAGCTTTTCTCCGCGATATAGAAAAAATCCATTGCCCGTGCTAGGCATGCAACAGAAAAATGAAGCGTTGCATTCACTTTATTTTGCTGCTGCCGATCATAAGACCGATCTCTATCGGGCAGTTGACTATGCTTCTGAAAGTATTCCGTTGTTGCAAGCAAATTTGCCATTCGCGGCAGCTTGAATTCTCGATAGTCTTTGCGTTCCCTGCAAAATCCATATAAATACCAGGAATCATATCTATACAGCAGGTTGATCGGCTCAACGCAGCGCTCTTTCCTCTCGTTTTTCGCATTGACGTAATCGAAACGGACGATTCGGCATTCCGTGATCGCTACTCTAAGGATGCGGAGAGACTCATTGTATGCGCCGCTCCCTCCGATGTTCATCGTCAAGCTTGGCGATGCATCGCTGTGTTGCAGAGTCTGCAGCTTATGAATCGTTTCCAATGCACGCTCGTCATCGAAGACGGTTGACATGCTGTGAAGAATCGTAATAAGCGAACTCACATCGTAGGAGCCGAGCAAGCTTTTATCCATTTTGTACGTGTCGATGATGCCATATCCGCCATTTACGCCTTGATAGGATACGACAGGAATACCTGCTGCGCAAATGGCATCGATATCGCGGTAGATCGTCCGTTGAGACACCTTGTATTTTTCCGCCAAAGCGGATGCCGAAAGCACCTCGTTATTCAGCAGCATATAAATCATCGAGATTAATCGCTCGAGCTTCATCGGTTAAGGGTTCAAGATGAGCTTTAAGCCTTCGATTTTCAATTGATCCATTCGAATGACCCAGCTCTTCAAAGTCTCATAGGATTCATCGGAAAAGCCAAATACCTGCTTCATGTCATGCGTAATTTTTTTCTCGTCATCGTTGTAGTCACCATCGGCAAATATGAGCAGCAAAATTTCTGCGAAAAAGATTTTTTTCACATGCTCATCCTTCAGGCCGCCGATAATATCCGAAAGCTGCTTCTCATTAGAGAACTGGATATCGGTTTGCTGGATGTCCATTTCTTCCATAAACGATTGCAAATAACCTCTTTCTTTTTTGTGGACGAAACCATCGGCATTTGCAACGAGATGCGCGAGTTCCAGAAAAGACTCTTTATGTTCCTTGGATTGTAGAAAATGTAAAAACAATCGGTCCACTCCCTAGTTTCAAATATAGTTGACTATACTCTTATTCGACAGTTTTTGTTTTTTTCCTACATTGCCGATCCAACTTGTTTAGTTAACTTACCTTTTTGTTTAATTTTAATCTAAAAGGATGGTGACTGCGTATGACGCGAATGTCTCAAACGGTTCAGTTTATGAAATGTCTATACAGCCGATTTCGCGAGGATGATGTTCCTGCACTTGGCGCACAGCTGACCTATTATTTAATTTTATCTTTTTTTCCATTTTTAATTTTTATGATTAGCCTGTTAAGCTTTATCGAGCTATCGGGGGATAGCGTCGTTGGAGAGCTGATCCGCTTGCTCCCTTCCGATGCAAGCGATACGATTACCGGCATATTGGGGGAGGTCGTCGATAACAGCAGCGGAACGCTTCTCTCATTCGGTATGATCGCTACGATCTGGTCGGCTTCGAACGGCATTAACGCGATGATTAAAGGGCTAAACAAGGCATATGACATTGAAGAGCAGCGTCCTTTCTGGAAAGTACGCGGCATCTCGGTAGTATCGACGATTTTTCTAGTTGTCGTTATCATACTCGTCATGATCATGCTTATTTTCGGAAAAGCAATTGGACACTATTTGTTCGAGTGGCTGGGATATCCTGAAGGATTTCAGTGGACATGGGGCGTTTTAAAATATGTAATTCCAATCGCGGCAATGATCGGGGCGTTTACCTTGCTTTACTGGATTGTGCCAAATAGACGGCTCAGCTTCAGAGAGGTGCTGCCGGGAGCAGTCTTTGCAACCTTCGGCTGGATTGTGACATCGCTGTTATTCCAATTTTATATGAACAGCTTCGGCAACTATTCGAAAACCTACGGCAGCTTAGGCGGCATGATCATTCTGTTGATCTGGCTTTATATCAGCTCGATCATCATTATGCTTGGCGGTGAGATCAATGCCACGCTAGCTTCTGCAAAATCTCAAATACCCCATGTAAAAACAGCACGTCACAGCTTTCGGCTGCATCCGAATAAAAGCAAAACGATTCATTCATAAAGTCGGTTTCCCAATTCACACCTATTCGGATGACTGTTTTGGCTGCTAAAATAGGCATCAAAGCACCTACCGCTCACTGTTCGTCGCTAAGACAAAGCGGTAAACCGATTAGGAGGCCCATATGATTAGATATCCGTTTTTAAATGAAAAAGCTACTGTAGGCGTTACTGCCCCTTCATCGGGCGTAAATGCTGAATGGCATGATTTGGTTAAGCTCGCCTGCAGCCGATTGGAGACAAAGGGCTTTAATGTGGTTTGCGGTGAAACGGTTTGGACGCAAAATAAAGCGAAGTCATCCCCTGCTCAAATTCGTGCCGAAGAATTTAACACGATGATGCAAGGAGATAAGATCGATCTCGTCATTCCTCCTTGGGGCGGAGAATTGTTAATTGAAATTTTGGAGTATCTTGATTTTGAAAATTTTAAATGCAAGTGGCTAATAGGCTATTCCGATATCAGCTTATTGTTATTGGCAATCACTTTAAAAACAGGCATAGCGACTGCTCATGGAACCAATCTCATTGATTTGCGGGGACAATATTCGGATATCACTACTTCTAGCTGGCAAGCGGTATTATCAACGAAGGCAGGACAATCCATTCTTCAGCACTCCTCACCCAAATATCAAAAGGAATGGAATTTCCACGACCCTTCTCCATGCGTCTTCCACTTAACGGAACGAACCTGCTGGCAAGTTTATTCCGAGACGAAAACCAAAATAAATGGACGATTGCTTGGGGGCTGCATAGACGTAATCAGACATTTAATAGGCACTCCATATGGCGAGCTTCAGCAATTTCAAAATCAAATGATCCATGCTGAGCCTATTTTATGGTTTTTTGAAAATTGCGAGCTGAGCACAACAGACTTGCGAAGATCACTTGTGCAAATGAGGCTCGCAGGCTGGTTTAACAACTGTTCAGGAGTGATGTTTGGGAGAAGCCCTGCCAATCAAGCGGTTGATGATTATATGATTGAGGATGTATATAAGGAGCTTGCTGAGGAACTGCAAATCCCCGTTGTTTATGATATAGATTGCGGCCATGTTCCCCCCCAATTAACCTTCATAAATGGCGCATATGCAGAGGTGTCGGTAGAGGACGGCAAAGGTACGGTTACGCAATTTTTTATTTGATCATCCAATAAAGAACCTCGCAAAGAATTAGGCATATGCTGATATATCTGATCTCGAGGGGAAATTATACATGTATTCCTATGAACAAAATGGGGTGTACTGGCGTTATCCATACGCAGATGCGTATCCAGCCTATAAACGTTATATGCCTGGCTATCTGCCGCCGCTTACTTTTGTGCTCGTACATGGCGCATGGGCGGATGCAAGCTTCTGGGATGAGACGGCTGCTGTATTGCGCCAAATGGGCCACATCGTGTATGCGCCCGAGTATCCTGGCCACGGCGTGGACCCTAACAAAAATGTTACTCATGACATGTTAAGCAAATCGGTCGCGGATTTTATCATCGCCCACAATCTTGAGCAAATTGTTTTGGTTGGTCATAGCTTTGGAGGCACTGTTGTCCAGAAGGTAGCGGAGCTAGTTCCAAATCGCATTAAACGGCTCGTCTTCTGGGATGCATTTGTGCTGAAAGACGGAGAATCGGCATCGGACGAATTTCCGCCAGCCGCTTTAGCCTTTTTCCAGCAGCTAAGAGACAGCTCGAAGGATGATACGATCATGCTTCCCTTCCCTTTTTTCCGTGATACCTTTGTAAATGCAGCGCCTTTAGAGGTAGCACAGCGCATATACATTAAAATAACGCCTGAGCCTGCAAAGCCGCTATTCGAGAAGCTGGATCTCAAAAAATTTTACAGCCTCACCACGCCAAGAAGCTATATCTTCTTTACGGAAGATATTGTACTGCCGCAATACAACAGCGAATACGGCTGGCACCCCCATATGTCCAGCCGACTCGGCATTTTCCGTTATATTCAAGGAAACAGCGATCATATGTCATCGACAAAGTTGAATCCCGGCATGCTTGCGCAAAAAATATATGAAGCCGGAAGAGACTGAAGGTTAATCAAGGACGAAAAAAGGGTAAGATGCCATTAGCTTGGCTTCTTACCCTTTTTGGATTAATCGCGGCTTTTGCGTGTTATTAAGGGACGTATTGCTGCACGATCTGAACGATTTCCCCGTCCTTCACGGTCATATGATAAGGGAAGCTCTTAACATCCAAGTCATCTTCCTTATTCAATAGCTCTACGAATTTTTCAACGGTAATCGGCTCATTCCATACAATATCAGCTTCATACACATTACCAGTGCGGTTGTAGATTTGCATAAGTACTTTCGCATCATCTGCTATAGGTAATTCATGAAGGCCCTCATCATTATTAATGATATAATAGCCATCCGGTGGACCATCAAGACCCGAATCCGCTTCAAACTCCAAAAATTTATCGATAGCTTGCTCACCCTCGTACCAATCGATTTGATCGATGGATAGCGTGTATTGATTATTTTGCTTCTGTACGCTCTCGATATAGCCCGTTTCCAAATCCGGCGTTTGCTCTACCGGCTTATAATCACGGCCTCCCGTCGGCGCAAAGCTAAAGGCCGTGAGACAAGCTATCGCAACAACTGCGATCATTGCATATTTTTTCATAGCGCTGACGCTCCTTTTATTTATGGTGTATATTCTTATTCGGCTTACCTATAGAATATAACGAATTCGGCGTGCAATAAGTTACAGAAAAGCTACAAAAATATTTTTGTATAAAAAGAAAAGCCTGCGCTCTACGCAGGCATTCGTTTATACGACAAAGAGGTCCACAAACTGGTTTACGGGCGTCGACTCTAGCGTCAGTTGATCCCGGCACCGCTCAATAATTTGCTGCACTTGCTTTGCGGGTAAACGGGTTCTCAGATTGGCTTCGTATTTACGCTGCAGAAGCGGGATGGCTTCAAGGCGCCTTCTCCTATGGCCAATCGGATATTCGATCTCTTTCTTCTCCGAGGATGTGCCATCCGTGAAAAATAACTGAATCGCATTTGCGATCGAGCGTTTACCTGGGTCCAGGTAATCCTGCGAATAGGATGCTTGCTCGGCGGTAATCATTTTCCGGCGGAGCTCATCAATCCGCGGGTCTTGCGCAGCCTCTTCTTCATAGTGATCGGCTGTCAAATTGCCGAATAGCAGTCCGATGGCAACCATGTACTGCAGACAATGATCGCGATCAGCCGGATTATGGAGAGGTCCCGTCTTATCAATAATGCGCAGGGCTGACTCATGCGTCGTAAGTACGATTTTGTCAATTTCATGCAGTCTATCCTTCACTAACGGGTGAAGCGAAATGGCGCATTCAACTGCCGTTTGTCCATGGAATTCCGCGGGAAAAGCAATTTTGAACAGCACATTTTCCATGACATACGAATCAAAGCTGCGGTTTAAGGAAAAGGTCTTCCCTTTATACAGCACATCATAAAACCCCCATCCCGGCGCTGTCAGCGCGGAAGGATACCCCATTTCACCTTGTACGGCCATGAGCGCAAGCCTGACAGATCGACTTGTTGCATCGCCGGCTGCCCATGATTTTCGCGTCCCGGTATTTGGTGAATGCCGGTAAGTGCGAAGCGGATGTCCGTCGATCCAAGCATGAGATACGGCTGCTACAATCTCTTCCCGCGTTCCTCCGAGCATCGCTGTAACCACTGCAGTCGAGGCGACCTTAACGAGAATAACATGATCGAGCCCAACGCGATTAAAGCTATTTTCAAGGGCAAGAATGCCTTGGATTTCATGTGCTTTAATCATCGCAGTCAGTACGTCGCGCATCGTTAAAGGTGGTTTTCCCTCGGCAATATTCGTTCTGCTTATATAATCTGCAACAGCAAGAATACCGCCCAAATTATCGGATGGATGGCCCCATTCCGCTGCGAGCCATGTGTCGTTGTAGTCGAGCCAGCGAATCATGCAGCCGATGTTGAAAGCGGCAGTAATCGGATCTAGCTGGAAGGCGGTGCCGGGCACACGAGCCCCATTCGGCACGATGGTGCCCTTGACGACGGGTCCCAGAAGCTTCGTGCATTCCGGATAACGCAGCGCGAGCAGACCGCAGCCGAGTGTGTCCATGAGGCAATATCTAGCCGTCTCGTATGCCTCTTCGCTGTCGATTAAATAATCTGCCGCATATGTTGCGATATCGACAAGCGCTTGGTCGGGCTCGGGCCTGATGTTGCTGATTGGCGTGGACATGAGGGCAACTCCTCCTCCCCTTTTCGTTAGGATCGATTTGCAATAGGAGCCCACGATGCCTCGTTCGGGCCGTTGTAATCGGCACTTGGCCGAATGAGACGGTTGTTGGCCCGCTGCTCAATGATATGTGCGGACCAGCCGCTCAAGCGGGAGATAACAAAGATTGGCGTGAACAAGGAGGTTGGGATGCCCATTAACCGATATGCCGATGCGCTGTAGAAATCCAAATTCGGAAAGAGCTTTTTCTCCTGCCGCATAATCTGCTCAATCCGCTCCGATATGTGATAAAGCGACATGTCGCCTCCAGCCTCAGACAGCTTCCTCGACCATGCTTTGATCAAATCCGATCTCGGATCTGAGACCGAATATACACGATGGCCAAAGCCCATAATTAATTTTTTGTCCTTCAGCAGCTGCATAACGCCGCTTTCGGCGTCGCTTGGGCTTGTAAATCGTTCAATTAATTCCATAGCCGCCTCGTTAGCGCCGCCATGAAGATTGCCGCGCAGCGTGCCGATACCGGTCGTAACTGCCGAGTATAGATCGGACAAGGTGGAAGTCGTCACGCGTGCTGCGAATGTGGAAGCGTTAAACTCATGCTCCGCGTACAGGATGAGTGAGACGTCCATCGCCTTCTCGTGAAGCTCGCTTGGCCTATCCCCGTGCAGCAGCTGGAGAAAATGCCCGGCAATGCTGCCGTTATCCGTTGCCGTGTCGATCCTGCTGCCATTTCTATGATAATGATGCCAGTACAGCAGCACGGAAGCGCAGCTTGCGATTAATCGATCGGCGATTTCATATTGATGATGCTGTGCGGTCTCAGGCTCAAAGGCCGCAAGTGCGGAAACGCCTGTACGCAGCACATCCATCGGATGCGTGCTCCCAGGGAGCTGTTCCAAAATCGTGAGCAAGCCTGTCGGCAGACTTCGCATATGCTGCAGCTTTTGTTTATACTGCTGCAATTCCTGATGATCGGGGAGCTTCCCGTAAATGAGCAGATAAGCGGTTTCCTCAAAGGTGCCATAGCTGGCAAGATCCTCGATCGAATAGCCGCGATAGGTAAGCCCCTTGCCTTCCTTGCCAACGGTTGAAATCGCGGTAACCCCGGCAATGACTTCCGCAAGCCCACCCGGTTTTTTAGTTGCCATCGCTCGACTCCTCCTTCCGGCTTCCGTATAGCTGATCCAGCTTGTTCTCATAGCTGAAATAATCAAGAAAATCATAGAGTTCCGCACGTGTTTGCATATGGCTTATCACATTCTTTTGCGTCCCTTCGCGCCGAATCGTCTCATAGATGAGCAGAGCGGCTGCGTTCATTGCGCGAAAGGCTGATAACGGATAAAGAGCCAAGCCAACGCCCGCCTTCTCAAGCTCCTCAATCGTGAACAGCGGCGTCTGGCCAAACTCGGTTATGTTGGCAAGGACGGGAACCTTTACAGCGTCAGCGAACGCCTGGTAATCCTCAAGCCGGGTGACCGCCTCAGGGAATATCATGTCCGCCCCTGCTTCGACACAGGCACATGCTCTTTCGATTGCGGATTCCAATCCCTCAACCGCAAGGGCATCCGTGCGAGCCATAATGACAAACTGTGCATCCATTCTTGCATCTGCTGCCGCTTTGATACGATCCGTCATCTCCCCTTTGCTGACGATGGATTTATTGGGGCGGTGCCCGCAGCGTTTGGCCATGATTTGATCCTCGATATGAACGCCGGCTGCTCCGGCGCGATTCATTTCCTTGATGGTGCGTGCAATTTGGAAGGCGCCGCCAAAGCCGGTATCCACATCTGCGAGCAGCGGCAGCTCCGTTGCGCTCGTGATCCTTCTTACCTCCTCCAAACAATCGTGCAGCGTCGTGATGCCTAGGTCAGGTAACCCAAAGGACGCATTTGCGACGCCTGCGCCAGATAAATATAAAGCACGAAAACCGGCACGTTCCGCCAGAATGGCTGAATAGGCATGAATAGTGCCTGCGACTTGCAGGGGCTTTTCGACGATAAGCGCCTCGCGTAGACGCTGCCCCGGGGATACACCCATTCTGCCACCGCCTTTTATTAAGAAATCGAACTACTTAAGCAATTGGTTGCTGATTACGATTCTGTGAATCTCATTGGTGCCCTCGTAAATTTGAGTAACCTTGGCATCCCGAAATAGCCTTTCTGCGGACAGCTCCTTCGTGCAGCCCGCAGCTCCCAGCATATGCACTGCCGCGCCCGTAACGGCGACAGCCGTATCGGATGCGAACATTTTCGCGATAGATGCTTCCTTCGTACAAGGAAGCCCTTGCTGGCGCAAATAAGCTGCATGATAGACGAGAAGCCGTGCCGCTTCTACCTGAGCGGCCAAATCAGCTAGTTTAGCATGCAGATGAAGCGGCGGCTTGCCGTGCCGCATTGCTGTTCCTTCGACGTAAGGATGGAATCGATTCTTCAGCACCTCAAGCGCTGCTTGTGCAATGCCTAGCGCTTGTGCCCCAATCCCGATTCTACCGCCGTCAAGCGTACCTTTCGCAATGGCAAAACCTTTACCTTCCTCGCCTAGCCGCTGCGTTATCGGCACCTTCATCTGATCAAAAATCAATTCACAGGTGTTTGAGCCATGCAGCCCCATTTTCTTTTCTTTTCTGCCAATCGTAAGTCCATGCGAATCTCGCTCTATTATAAATGCGGTAATGCCGCGAGAGCCCTTAGACGAATCAGTCACCGCAAAGGTGACATAGGTGTCCGCTGCTCCGGCATTCGTAATAAATACTTTCGTCCCGTTCAAAATATAATGATCTCCGACCCGGACGGCTGATGTTCGTATGGAGGAAGCATCCGATCCGGCGTGAGGCTCGGTTAAAGCGAAAGCGCCTAAGCTCTCGCCAGAAGCGAGCCTGCTCACATATTTTTCCATTTGCTCCTGCGTACCGTATTGCAAAATCGGGAAAGTGCCAACGGATGTATGAACGGATAAAATGACGCCTATCGTTGCGCTCACCTTGGAAATTTCGTTAATCGCAGCGATATACGAAATAAAGTCGGCACCAGCGCCGCCCCATAACTTCGGAATGGGAATGCCCATTAATCCGCGCTGAGCCATCTTAGCTAGCAATAAGCTCGGAAATTCATCGTTTTGTTCCATAATCGGCACAACCTTGGCAATCTCTGTCTCCGCAAAATGCCGGACCGCTCTCTGCAGCTCTTCTTGTTTCTGCGTAAACCGGAGCTCCACTGCCCTGCACCCCTTTCCGAAAAACCGAACCCCGCCTTCAATCGTAAATGTAAAAACCGCGTCCCGTCTTGCGTCCCAGCCAGCCGGCTTGCACATATTTCCGGAGCAGCGGACAAGGTCTATATTTGGAGTCGCCAAAGCCAGCATGCAGCGTTTCCATAATGGCTAAGCAAGTATCTAATCCAATGAAGTCAGCCAGCGCAAGCGGCCCCATCGGATGATTCATGCCAAGCTTCATCACTTGGTCCACAGCTTCCGGCTCTGCTACTCCCTCATAAACGGTGTAAATTGCTTCATTAATCATCGGCATCAATATGCGGTTAGAGACGAAGCCTGGATAATCATTTACCGCTACCGGTGATTTACCTATGGCGATTGCAAGCTCTTTGATCCTATTGAAGGTTTCATCCGATGTCGCTAGCCCCCGAATAATCTCAACGAGCGGCATAACGGGAACAGGGTTCATGAAATGCATGCCAATGACAAGCTGCGGCCGATTCGTAGAGGCTGCCATATCGGTAATGGATAAGGAAGAGGTATTGGTCGCCAAAATCGTATTAGCGGTGCAAATCTGATCCAGCTGCTTAAATAAGGCTTTCTTCAAGTCCATTCGCTCTGGCGCAGCTTCAATGACAAGCTCAGTATGAGCAGCCCTATCCATTACTGTTGAAACTGTAAGATTGCCGAGCGTCAGCACTCGCTCTTCCTCGGTTATTTTCCCCTTAGAGACAAGTCGAGACAATGAAGCTTCGATCGAGGATAAGCCGCGATTAATGGCAGAATCGTCGATATCGTAAAGCATAACCGGATAGCCGCTTTGAGCAAACGTCTGTGCAATCCCGCTCCCCATTTGCCCGGCGCCTATTACCGTAATTGTTCGAAAAGCCATCCCTACCACCTCAGTTTCATCCATCCACCTGAATCAATACCGCATCGCCTTGCGCTCCTCCGCTGCAAATCGCGGCAATTCCAAGGCCGCCGCCACGCCGCTGCAATTCATGCATTAATGTAAGCACGATTCTTGCGCCGCTAGCGCCAATCGGATGGCCTAGCGCAATCGCGCCTCCATTTACGTTGATCTTCTCCGCGTCCCAGCCGAGTATTTTGCCGCATGTTGGAATGACGGAAGCAAAGGCTTCGTTTACCTCAAATAAATCGATGTCCTCAAGTGAAAGTCCCGTTTTCCGCAAAAGCTTCTCGATGGCGAGGGCGGGTGCGGTAGCAAGATAAGGCGCTTCCGTCCCGATCGCGCTATGAGCGATGATCTTGGCAACCGGTTTGTATCCGCCACGCAGCGCCTCTTCATTAGACATCAACACCAAAGCCGCAGCCCCGTCATTTATGCCGGGAGCATTTCCTGCGGTGATCGAACCGCTGGAGCCGTGCAGAGGCTTAAGCTGCGCCAGTTTCACGCCATTCGTATCGGAGCGCGGACTCTCATCGCTACTTAGAATAACGCTAGAAGGAGTCAAATACGGAGTGATTTCCTCTTCGAACAGATGACTGATCATTGCGGAACTCGCCCGATTATGGCTTCTTAACGCCCACTCGTCCTGTTCGGTTCGGCTTATGCCAAACTCTGCTGCGATAGCATTGGCATGAACAGCCATTTGCACATCGTTGAATGGACAAAGCAGACCGTCGTTAATTAAGAGATCCGTCAACTGCGAATGGCCAAGCCGGCTTCCCCATCTTGCTGTCTGAATAGCGAACGGCGCTTGGCTCATGCTCTCCATTCCGCCCGCGACAATCGTATCGGCCTCTTCGGCACGTATCATTTGATCCGCCAAGGTGATAGCCCGCAGCCCGGAGGCACATACTTTATTGATCGTTTCCGAGGGAACGCTCCAACCGATACCTGCTAGTCTTGCTGCTTGCCGAGCTGGATTTTGCCCGCAGCCCGCTTGGAGAACCATGCCCATGATGACAGCATCCACTTCATCAGCAGCTATCCCGCAATGCTCCATGGCCCCCTTAATCGAAGCCGCTCCAAGCTCCACAGCCTTCACGTCCTTGAACATGCCGCCGAATTTGCCAAATGCCGTTCTTTTCCCGCCGACAATGATCGTTTGACGCATGGTGGAAATCGCCTCCCTATTCCTTCAGCATGCGGTAAGACAAATCCGTCTCCATACCGCCAGTGCCCACATTGGTTTCCAAGCATTTGGCATCTCTTAAAAACCGTTCCATCCGGTATTCCTGCATATAACCGTAGCCGCCAAAGATCTGAACGGCCTCAATGGCTGCATGAACTGCCGTTTCAGCCGCGAATTTGCGGGCTATCGCCGCTTCTCTGCTGCAGCTTAATTGCTCATCCCTGCGCCATGCCGCCTGATAGGCGAGCAGGCGAGCGGCTTCGATCTTGGCTGACATATCCGCCAGCTTAAAGGAAATGCCCTGCTGCTTGCCAATCAGCAGTCCGAATTGCTTGCGCTCCTTCGCATATGCTGCCGCTGACTCTAGCGCCCCCTGCGCGATGCCCACGGCTTGCGCAGCCGCGCTGATATGGCCGATATCGATCAGCGACGAAGCGATTTCTTGCCCTTGTCCGGCCTTTCCTATTCTATGATTAGCCGAAATGACACATTCTTCGAAATGGATTTCCGCGGTCATGAAGGAACGCAAGCCAAGCTTGCGCACTTTATTTCCGATCTTAAATCCTGGCGTACCCGTTTCGACTATAAACGCGCTGCATGCAGATTTCCTTGTCCCTGAGGCTGAGTGAACGAATAGCACGCATTGATCTGCGGCCTCCGCCTGAATGGCAAAGGAATGTGCCCCGTTTAGCTCCCAGCCTTCTCTACTTTTGCTAGCGAAGATGGTGTTTTCCGTTGCTGCTTTGCTCTTATTGGTTATTGGCAGCGCGCAAGCTCCCAATCTAGCGCCGCTCGCCAGCTCCCTTAGAAATCGTTGTTTGGCAACGTCGTTGCCAAATGTATAAATGGGCCAAGCCGCATATACGGTATGCGCAGCTAATGCAGCTGACGTGGATGCGCATACACGCGATAGCTCTTCAAGCACTACGGCATAGGTCAACCAATCACTCCCAGCACCGCCATAAGCCTCGCCGATTGGAATGGCAGTTAGGCCGAGCTCTCCCATCCGTCCAAAGAGTGATCGATCAAAAAGCTCCTGAGCATCACGTTCCTCCGCACCCTTCGCAACCTCGCTTTCTGCAAATTCCCGGATGACCGACCTTGTCAGCTCCAGCTCCTCGGATATGCAAAATTGCATCTCCCTCCCTCCCCTTCTCACGGCAGGCAAAGTGTGGTGGACAAAGTTCGACGGTATCCGCACATATCGTAGTATATGAATGCCGCCTCCTCAAAAATGACTTCCCTGGTCAGTTTCTAAAGAGCATGGCGGCAATTAAATCCCATTAATAGGAAAACAAAAGAAGCCAACCTTCGCAGGCTGGCTTCTTGCAGACTTCTTAATTAAGTTGAACGGTAAACATAAGGGTCCTTTGGCGGCTCGATAGACTTCCAATCAGCCACCTTCAATACGGGAATCGTTTGTTTAAACGGCTGATATAGCTCCCATGATAGCTTGCCAGATACATGTACCCAGTCATCATCGTTAATTTGCGTATTTTTAGGGAATTCAACGAGCATGCCAAATACGCCTGAATCCGCGACGCAATGTATAAAGCCGAATCGGAACACAAAGTAATGATTGCCATCCACCTGCTGCCCTTTATAAGCGAAGCCGTCAAACCCGATTGTTTTGCCCATAAAAGCTTCCGGGGTGTTGTAAATGACCTCCATGCCTTTTAAATAATCTTCATCCGTCAATATAACGGAAGGCCGATCCATAAATTGTGCCAGCTCTTTATTTTTTACGTTAACATAATCATCCTTGCGATAAAATACGCTTGAATCCGGCTTTAAAAACTGATGAGCACCGGGGTTGTTTTCCATATTTTCCTCAAAGCTCGGAAAGGAGAAGCCCTTTGCCTTCACAAAGCTTGAATCAAGCGCAGCAGCAGGCAGGAAAAGCCCTGTCAGGATCGGCACAAATAAGATGAGATAGCCGAAAAACCGCTTTAGCTTCGTATCGTTGCCATGCGAGTGACCGTGATCGTGCTGATCATGATAATCGTGAATGGCGTGATGAGCGTGATTATGCGTGTGTGCGTGCCCGTGTCCATCATGCTCCGATTGCTCATCATGATAGCATTTCCCATCAAGCGCAGCCGCCTGCTTCTTCTCCTCGGCAATCTGCTGACGGGAGACGCGCACAAATTCAAAGATGCTCAACAGTCCCATAATAACGACGGCGCTAATCGAAAGGTAGGCATATTTCATGTTGATATATTTATCAATATCTCCCGTATAGTGCAGCATGAAAAACATGAAAGAAAATCCGAATAATATGAAAAAACGAATCATCCGAATAACCTCCCTACGATTAACGATCCAGCTAGCGTAAAAATGGCCACGAGTGCAATCAAAGCGACGACAAACTTGCCGCGGTATGTTCCGAGAAGCATCAGTGTGTTTTTGATATCGATCATTGGTCCAAAAACTAAAAATGCTGACAACGAGCCGACCGTAAATGTGCTTCTAAAGGAAGCAGCTATGAAAGCATCCGCTTCTGAGCATAACGAAATGATGAAAGCAAGAGCAATCATGACCAGTGAGGAGGTTACGGGATTGCTGCCAAGATGCAGCAAATAGGACGTCGGAACGAATGTCTGCATGCACGCAGCGATAAAAGCGCCAAGCACTAAATATTTGCCGACGGAGAAAAACTCCTCGATCGCATGCACGACAACCTCATAGAGTCTCTTGCCTAGCGGAATGCGAGCTGCAAGCGGCATTTTCGTACCCGGCTCGATTGCCGCAGCAGCCTGCCCGTCTTGGACGCGGAAAGGAAGCTGCTTGAACATAAACGAAAGAATAATCGAAACGGAAAAAGCAACCGCGATCGACAGCCCTGCCCGAATGCCGACCATCTGCCAATCATTGCCGAAAGCGATATAGGTGGAGAACAGCACGATTGGATTAATAATTGGACCGGTCAGCATAAAAGCAATACCCGCGTGCAGAGGCATCCCTTTGTTTATTAATCTTTTTGTAATCGGTACGATTCCGCATTCGCAGGAAGGAAAAAAAATGCCGATCCCGCAGCCGAAAATCGTTGCGAGATACCGATTACGCGGCATAATCTTTGTTATCCATTGCTCCTTCACGAAGGTATGAATAAATCCTGAAATAAGGACGCCGACTAAAACGAATGGAATGGCTTCCATCACCATGCTGATAAAGATCGTATTTAATTGATAAAAGGTCGTCAAGAAACCTCATCTCCATTGCTTATACTTCAACTGTGTCTATACATTTTGTTGTGTAATTTCTCCGCCTTGCTCAAAGGTAAGCAGCTTGGTCGCTATTTTGTCGATGAAGAACCGGTCATGGCTGACCGTAACGACTGCCCCGGGAAAATGGATCAAAGCCTGCTCCATAACCTGAATGCTAGTCAAATCAAGATGGTTAGTAGGCTCATCCAGCACGATAATCTCCGCACCCGAGAGCAGGCATTTGGCTAAGGCAACCCGTGCCTGTTGGCCGCCTGACAGGCTGCCGATCACCTTGTGAAGATCAGCCTCTGAGAACTGGAGCATCGATAGAAATTTATTCACTTTTTTCCGAGGTGCATCTAGGCCAAGCCCATATACGTTAACGGCATGGCTTACCGTATCCTTATGATCGAGCTCGTCCCACATTCGATTGAAAAAAGCGAAATTTACGCCTTTGCTAAAGCGTACCATACCTGAATCCGCCGACTCTTGGCCAGTTAGCACCTTAATGAGTGTGGATTTTCCGCTTCCGTTCGAACCGATTATGGCGATGCGGTCCTCCTTCTGAATGTCGAAGCTGACATTTTGGAAAATGCCGCGCTCCCCGTAGCTCTTGCTAATGGCTTCCACTTGGCAAAGCTGGTCAGGAAAGCGCAAGTTTTCATAAATATCGGTTATGAGAACATTTACCGGATGAGGCTCCACTCGCTTCTTCATGTCAGCCAGCTTGCGTGACAGCCGATCTTTGGAGGATTTCCGCTGCGACTTATTCTCGATCTCCTCCGCTTCCATAAGGAGCAGCTCTTCTTCCCATTCAAACTGCCGGTCCAGCTCTTTCTTGCGCAGCTTTTTTTTGCGAATATAATCGGTATAATTGCCTTCATATTCTTGAAAACGATAGTTTTCAATCTCAATGGTACGGGTAACCACCCGGTCAATAAACTGCCGATCATGGGAAATAAGCACCATCGTGCCGCTAAAGCGATGCAGCCATTGCTCAAGCCAGGTTAAGCCTTCTATGTCCAAAAAATTCGTCGGCTCATCAAGCAAGACGACATCCGGCAGCTCAATCAGCATTTTGGCAAGCGCAGCACGGTTTCGCCAGCCTCCAGACAGCTGGTCTACTGGCTGCCTGCGGGAGTGCTCATCGAACCCAAGCTTCGTCAGCACCGTATCGATCTCGACAGCCGCGTTCCAGCCGTCATGATGCTCCATCTGCTCGAATAGTTCCGCTTGGCGATCCAGCAAACGGTTCATTTCACCGTCATCGGCTGCTGAGCCAAGCTTCTCGCCGATTTCAGCAAGCTCTCTTTCAATGCTCCAGACATGCTCATAACACATCTCTACCTCTTGCTGGACCGATCGACTGCCGCTCAGCTCTGAGAATTGAGAGAAATAGCTGACCTTGACCTGCGGATCTACCTCAACTCTTCCCGCTGTAGGTTCTTCCCTGCCGAGAATGAGCTTAAACACAGTCGATTTTCCTGCGCCGTTCCGTCCAATGAGACCGATCCGTTCCCCTTTGCTTATACGAAAATAAATATCGCGAAAAATAAGAGTATCCTCATATTTTTTCGTTACGTTTTCGAGTCGAATCACGCTCATGCCTATCACCTCTGTATATGGTTGTAAACCACGCGCGGCCTTCATGTCAAGCTTGACGCAAGAAAGGACCGCTCGGCTTCTAAATGGAAGCTCGAAACGATCCTTGCTTGTTCAGCTCTTATTTCCGCAAACGGAGTGGGCTAATCGCGACTGTCGAGGTTTTGAAGCCTGGCATTTTGCAATTCGGATCAAGCTCGGGACTGGTTGCTTTATTAACGTTTTGTACGCCTCCCCAGTGCATGGGTACGAATAGCGTGTCTTCTCTTATTTTATCGGTAAATCGGCTTCGTACGTTAAAGGTGCCCCTGAGTGAGGTAACCTCCACCCATTCGCCATCCTCAATGCGGTGCTTCTGAGCTGTTTTCGGATGAATTTCGATATAGTTTTCGATATTTCGAGCAGCTAATGAAGGACTTCTGCGTGTTTGTACGCCTGTCAAATAATGCGACAGCACCCTTCCGTTCGTCATCGTAAGCGGAAATTCATCGCTTGGCGTTTCCTGCGGGAGCCGGCTGGCAACAGGCATAAAAATCGCTTTTCCGTCTGAATGGGCAAAGGCTTCCTCGAACATCATGCCTTCGTTGCCTTCCTCCTCGGTTGAAGGGCATGGCCAATAGGCGCCTCCCTCACGCCGCAAGCGATCATAGGTTATGCCGTAATAATCCGCTAATCCGCCACGGCTTGCTAGCCTTAGCTCCTCAAAAATATGCTCGGCTGATTGAAAAGCGAAATATTGCTGCTTGCCCATCCTTTCGGCAATTTGGCACAAAATCGCCCAATCATGCCTTGCCTCTCCTGGTGCAGCGATCGCAGATTCCCGCAAAAGCACGCGGCCCTCCAGATTAGTCAACGTGCCGTCATTTTCCAAATACGCTGTGACCGGCAGCACGACATCCGCGAGTCTAGCCGTCTCAGACAAGAACATGTCCGCAACGACTAAGAAATCTAGCCCCTGCAATCCTTCCTCGACCAAATTGGCATTAGGATTCGATACGATCGGATTCGAGCCCATCACGAACAAGGAACGGATAACGCGTTGATGCACCAGCTCCATCATTTCATATGCGGAAACCCCTTTGCGAGGCAACTCCTTCGGATCTATTCCCCATACGCCGGCAACATAAGCCCGGTCCTGCTCGTCTTCGATATTTCGGTAGCCGGGCAGCTGATCG
This sequence comes from Paenibacillus sp. PL91, assembly GCF_012935325.2. Classification (GTDB taxonomy): domain Bacteria; phylum Bacillota; class Bacilli; order Paenibacillales; family Paenibacillaceae; genus Pristimantibacillus. The sequence continues at coordinate 858,980 of NZ_JABBYG020000001.1, read as the reverse complement.
CTCTTTTGTCCGTGCTCTCTTCCGCCTTGCCCATTGCCCTGCCCTGTTACAGCGCCGTAGCCGCAGCCAGGCTTGCCGACTTTGCCCGTAGCGAGTACGAGATTCAGAAAGTTCCGCACCGCCACATGGCCGTCTGTTTGCTGCTCCACGCCTCTCGCCGTGAAAATAATGCCGGTGTCCGCTTGGCCATAAGCTATCGCGGCTTTACGAATGGAGGCTTCGTCCAAGCCTGTTAAGCTTGCCACTTCATCAAGCTGTATGGTAGTCAAATGCTCCTTCAATTCAGCAAACCCATTCGTTCGTCTTGCAATGAACGCTTCATCCATCAGCTTCTCGTTCAGCAGTACTTTAAGCATGCCATTGGCTAGTGCTGCATCCGTACCCGGCTTCAGCTGCAAATGGATGTCGGCTATAGCAGCCGTAGCTGTAGCTCTCGGATCAATGACGATGATAGTGGCGCCATTTTCCTTAGCTTTATTGAAATAAGGCATTAAGGTCGGCTGGCATTCGGCAATGTTCGTTCCCGCCAAAATAATGCAGCGAGCAAGCGGAATATCGGATAGTCGACAGGTCAGCCCACGGTCGATGCCAAAGGTTTTGTTGCCTGCAGACGCAGCAGCCGACATGCAGAACCGGCCGTTATAATCGACATGCTTCGTTCCAAGCGCTACTCTTGCGAACTTGCCAAGCAGATAGGCACTCTCGTTCGTCAGCGATCCCCCGCCGTATACGCCAAGGGAATCGGGGCCATGCTCATCGCTTATGGCTTGAAATCTGCTGCCAATCGCGAGCAAAGCCTCCTCCCATGATGCGGGGATAAGCTGGCCATTTTTTCTTACTAAAGGCTGAAGAAGTCGTTCCGAGCTTGCCGCATGCTGGTGGGCATTCATCCCCTTCACGCATAAGCGCCCTTCTGAAGCAGCGTTCGGAATACCTTCAATGATATAAGACGGCCTGCTCGAGCCAAGAACTGGCAGCTCTTTCGTGATTCGCATCTTGCACTGCACGCTGCAAAACGGACACTGCGTATCCGTGACGTAGCTTGTTTCCTTAACGACAGGAGCATTTATCATTTGAGGCATATGCTCTCACCAAGCCCTTCTACACTTTGTTTCACTAAAGCAGCAGCCTGTGCTCTGCCGGTTAGCTCCATTTGGCAGCTGCTATCCAATAGCATTTCTCTAATTTCGATGATTCCTGCTCGCTCAAGCCACTTCCAAAGCGGTTCGTCATATTCGGCATTTTCTCTATAAAGCTGAAGGCAGGATAGAGAAACTGTCAAAGCAAGTGCCTCAGTCTCTGCTATCGCGATCAGCTGGCCTTGCTTAACTGGATGCTCGGCATGCCCGCCGGCATAGATTTCCCAGCCCGCAGGCGCCCCCGTAATCCCGATATCGTGAACGAGCACGCCTGCCGGATGATGCATGCTTGCTGTGATGGCTGCTTTGACTGGTACTGGAAAAGGCAAGCTTTCGCAGCAGCTTTGAAGCTCACTCCCAAGCGACAATGCATCAAATGGTTCAAGGCTGCCATTTATTATGACCGGACTTACCGGGACCGTGACTAGGCTGAAGCCAGAATACGCATCGTTATTGCTGCCTTGATAGCTTGCTTGCGGATGATATAGCGCAGAATAATAGCTCAACGCAGAATTGCAAACCGAGCAGCCGGATTGTTTTTTCCAGCCCAATGCTGTCTTTATTTCTTGAATGGTTGATTGTGAATCAGCTTTAATGGCTTCCTTGAGCAATTCATGACTAACATCCGTGCAGCCGCAAATAGGCGGAATTGCAGCTTTAACGCTTTCCTTGCCAAGACTAAGCGCATATTGCACGATCGCTGCAACCATTGGCCGGCAGCCGCCGCAGGAGCTCGAAGCCTTCGTGTGGTCGCGAACTTGATCGGTTGTTTGCAGCCCCTCTTGGGTGACCGCGCTCATAATGGTACATTTTTGGACAGCGTTACAGGCGCATACCGTCTCTCTTTCAGGCATCATTTCCGCTAAATGATCAAGCCCGCTGCTGCCCCCTGTACTGGAAGGACGGTTAAGCTCCGATACGGCTGCGCCTCTTTTCACCAGTTCAAGCAAGGAGGTGCCTTCCGCCGTATCGCCAAACAGGATAACGCCCCGAACGGTGCCTTCTTTCATCGTCACCTTTTTGTAGGTACCGCGAATGCCGTCATACTCCTGAACAGCAGTCTCTGCTTCCTCTTGACGGATTTCACCTACCGAAAACACCTCGACTCCCGAAACCTTGAGCTGCGCATAAGGAACAGAACCGAGGTAGGGCTCTGATTTCTGGCCGCAAATGCTCTTTGCGAGCACCTTCCCTTGCTCATACAGCGGCGCAACTAAGCCATAAGCGACACCGCGGTGCTCCGCGCATTCTCCAACCGCATATATATTGGGCTTGCTCGTTCTCATATAATCGTCAACAATGATTGCTCTATTCGTTTCGATCCCGCTCTTTTTGGCAAGGTCGACGTTAGGACGGATTCCGACGGAAATGACGATCAAATCAGCCTCTAATGTGGTTCCATTAGTGAAGCGGATGCCTTTGGCGCGATTTAAGCCGAATATGCTATCCGTTTCCTTGCTGAGCCAGAATCGCATCCCTTGCCCTTCCAATTCTTTGCGAAGCATGTCGGCTGACATGCGATCGAGCTGGCGATTCATCAAATAAGGCGCATTGTGAATGACATCCGTCTCCATGCCGAGATTCAGGAGGCCCCTCGCTGCTTCAAGCCCCAGTAAACCGCCGCCGATAACAGCGGCTTTTTTATATTTTTTCGCATAATCCATCATCGTCCTGCAATCGTCTATGTTGCGGAATGAGATGACGCCAGACTTATGAACACCTGCTATCGGCGGAATAAAGGCGGATGAGCCGGTTGCAATAATCAAGTGATCATAATCGGCACGAATGCCGGATACGGTCGTTACATACTGAGAATCCGAATGAATGAGAGCGACGGTCTCACCTGTATACAGCCGAATCCCTCTTTCCTCGTACCATGACCAATCATTGATCACAATACTTTCGATAGAAGAATCGCCCTGAAGCACCTTTGACAACAAAATGCGGTTATAGTTCGGATGAGGCTCATTACCAAAAACAGTGATTTGAAATTTATCTGGCGCAAGCTTTATAATTTCATCGACACATTTGATTCCTGCCATCCCATTGCCTATCACTACTAATTTCTCTCTACTCATCTATGTTCACATCCACTCTTGCAATTTCCTAGCTCGTTAACGATACGAACCGAACCTCCTGCCCCATTGAGGCGCCCGCCCCTCCTGCTGGTATTTGCACGATAGCATTCGCCCTAGCGAATGCTGCCACATTACCGGATTTATCATGGCGCAGCGGCTCTATCATCCACTCCTTATCAGCACGGTAGACAAAAGCTCTCGCGTATCTTGGATAAGGCGAAGGTTTGGCTATGGAATCGATTAATCGCCCCTCCATCCACTCAGATCTGTAATCATTTCTTCCGGCTGCCTTCAATATAGTAGGACGAAGCAGCAGCTCGACACCTGCGAAGCAAGCGGATGGATTGCCGGATAAGCAGATCAGCAGCTTGGAGCCAAAGCGATAGGCTGATGTTGGCGTTCCTGGGCGCATGACTACTTTAGTAAACAAGGGCTCTCCGCCAACGCTCTCTGCGGCCAGCTTCACAAAGTCATAATCGCCAACTGAGACGCCTCCCGTTGTTACTACGAGATCTGATTGCTCCATTGCTGCTTTAATCGAAGCTTCTATCGTTTTCTGGCAATCGGGAATTGGCGCCCTTCGAATGACTTCCGCGCCCAGCTCGCGTAGCCTGGCACTTACCATGAAGCTGTTCGCGTCAAAAATTTTACCGGATAGCAAGCTCTCGCCAGGCAATGCTAATTCGTCCCCCACAGGAATGATTGTAACGACAGGCTTTTTGAATACCTGTACTTCGGTTTGCCCAAAAGAGGCAAGAATAGCGATTTCCTTCGCATGGATAGCCGTTCCACGGTACAGTACCTTCATTCCCTGCGGCACATCCTCACCCTTCTCGGCAATATGCTGGCCAATAGGATAAGCTCGGTCAATTTGTATAGAAGGAATACCTCGCAAATCAAGTCGTTCCCTCACGGCTTCCTGCATGACAATTGCATCATAACCAGCCGGAACGGGCGCTCCTGTAAAAATGCGAACCGCTGTCATCAATTCCGGCTCCATTACGTTATTTCTCACCGGTTGACCCGATCGAATTTCTCCCCTGACCTGCAATAGCACAGGCCGTTCCTTGGTTGCGCCTGACGAAGAAGCGGCATAAATGGCGTATCCATCCATCGCAGCCCTGCGGAAAGGCGGCAAGGCGAACGGCCCCTCAAAGTCATGAGCCAAAATTCTGGATAAACTATCCTCTAACGAAACCGTTTCAATTATTGGCTCCTTCATTTCTCTTGTCATTTTCATTACAGCTATCGAAACGGACGCTGTAAGCGGTTGAACAGGATTCAAGACCGACATGTTATCCCCTCCAGCGAATGATTTGAGTAAAAATGAACATAAAAAGCCCTTTCCCGCATACAGGGAAAAGGCATCATTGCCGCAAGAGTTAGCACGCCACTGTGCTGTACTCATTCTATTATGTATAGATTAGTTCATGTTGATTTACATGTCAATATATATAACGCACACTTTGTAATTTCACGGTAAAAAAATTTTGTGTGATATATATTGACATACACATTACGTGAATCTATAATTCGAGTTGGGATCACAATGTTTGTGAACCATATAATAAGAGGTCGCACAATGATGTGCCGCCATGGCAATGAAGCCGCTTTTCGTTCCTTTACAAGGACGGATTGCGGCTTTTTAGGTTGATTACAATAGAAAAGGGAGAGATTGGGATGGAGAGAAAAGGATTTTGGCAAAGCGGGCACAAGCCCACCTTGTTCAGCGCATTTTTGTATTTTGACATGAGTTTTATGATTTGGGTGTTGATCGGCCCTTTAAGTGTAATTATTGCGGCCGATTATCCAATGGACCCCGTTCAAAAAGCAAATCTTGTTGCACTTCCTATATTAGGAGGTTCGATATTAAGATTAGTGTTAGGTTTCATGACAGACTATATCGGACCGAAACGAACGGCACAATTCGGGATGCTATTTACACTTATTCCATTAATCATGGGCTGGCAATTCGTAGATTCCCTTGATCAACTTTATGTAGTAGCTCTTCTGCTCGGCGTTGCCGGAGCTTCGTTCGCAGCAGCCTTGCCGCTAGCAAGCCAGTGGTATTCCAAGGAACATCAAGGCCTTGCAATGGGGATAGCCGGGGCAGGCAATAGCGGTACCGTCATCTCTACTTTGTTCGCTAACCGCTTGGCACAGCATTATGGAAGTTGGGAACTGGTATTTGGACTTGCGATTATTCCGATCGTTATCGTCTTTATTATTTTTACAATCTTCGCCAAAAATAGTCCAAACCGTCCTGCGCCTAAGAAGCTTTCGCAATATGCGCAAATTTTAAAACAAGGCGATGCATGGGTATTTTGTGCCTTCTATTGCGTAACCTTTGGCGGATTCGTCGGTCTCTCCAATTATTTAACCATCTTCTTTAATACGCAGTATGGCTTATCGCCAGTAAGGGCTGCTGACTTCACAACCTTCTGTGTTATTGCTGGCAGCTTCTTTAGACCCGTCGGCGGATATCTTTCAGACAAGATTGGCGGCGCGCGAATGCTGACCATCCTTTACGGCGGCGCGGGCTTAATGCTTGCAGCAGTAGCTTCCTTGCCAGCACTCCCGGTCGTCATCACCTTGCTCTTCATCGGAATGATGTGTCTTGGCGCAGGCAACGGATCCGTGTTCCAGCTTGTACCGCAGCGCTTTGGCAATGAACTGGGTCTCATGACTGGCATTATCGGAGCTGCCGGGGGCTTAGGCGGCTACGCACTCCCTCTTATTCTCGGAAAGCTTTATCAATCAACTGGCTCATACACGTCCGGTTTCCTCATCCTAAGCTTAGTGACACTGTGCTCGCTCGTTTTATTGACGGTCATGCAAACCAAGTGGAAAAATAAATGGATGGAAAAGGGCGGCAAAGCACGCATCGATGTGATCACAGACACCACTCAAGTTAACGTGTAGCTGCTAGTAATCGAATAGACAAGCCAAATACCCTTAGACGAAGCTGCTGTGCTTAATCTAAGGGTAATTTTTTATCGTTTAAAAATCTTTTTATGTATAGCCTTTTCGGATTTTGAAGCAGCTTCGTCATTGCCTCTGTCCAGCGATCCTTGCGCGCTCCATTCGTTCGCACCGAATAGTAATTAGATATTTCTTGATCGTAGTCACGTAATTGTTCGAACAGCTGTTCTTTATCTTGATTATATCCATCCTCATGATAGACGCTCGCAAGCGGCAATCTTGGTTTCAGGTCAGAACGATTCGCAGGATGACCGACGCTAAGTCCGAAGAGCGGGATCACTCGGTTTGGCGTCTGAAGCAGCTCGGAAACATCGTCCAGCTTATTTCGCAGCCCTCCAATGTAGCAGATGCCAAGACCCATTGATTCAGCGGCTATCGCAGCATTTTGCGCGGCCAGTGCCGTATCGATAACCCCGATCATGAACATTTCGGTGGAATTCAGTGTTTGTTCGATTTGCTCGACAGTAGCGCCTTCCAGCTCAGCGGACAATTCCAAGCGATGCAGGTCTAGGCAAAACACAAAGAAATGCCCGTTTTTGGCAACATACGATTGGTTTCCCGAAAGCTCTGCCAGCTTCTCCTTTTTCGTTGCATCCTTGATGCCGATAATGGTGTATGCTTGGACATAGCTCGATGTGGCTGCCGCTTGCGCGCTTTGGACAATGAGCTGTATTTGTTCATTCGTAAGCGGCTTGTCCGTGTAAGAGCGAATAGAGCGGTGGTCTAACAGCGTTTGAATCGTATCATTCATCGAGCATTCCTCCTTTTTTCATTACATTATGACAGATCATATTTTTTATTGCAGCACCAGCTCAAATAAAATCAAAAGGATCCCGATGATTAGATTAAACCAGCCGATAAATCGGGATACTTTGTGCTCCTTGCTAAGTCCGACTAATTTAAATTGTTTTACATCGATTAGCAGGATGAGCAAACCGCTAATGATCCATAGAAATATAGCATAATTGAGATAACTTATCGTATAGCCTTCGCCAATCATATACTAATCCCCCAACAAGTTCTATTGCCCTCCAGCTACTGGGCTTTCATCCCAATCCGCCGCACTCTCATCGATACTTGAACTTCAAACTTACTGTTCTTATACATGCTGCGCCATCCCTCAGTCGTTTTGATGTGTTGATTCCAATAACGAGGCTTCTTGGCCCTGACTAATTCACCGAAGCCGAATATGTCCGAACCTTTTGCTTGTGTCTTCTTTATAACATTAGAATAAAATTCAACGGACGCCTCCTCCTGTTTTTGTTCAATTAATTTCAAAGTATCCGTGTTATTAATTTGGATTTTCTCGCTCAGCTTTTCCTCTAGATTAAGTTCAACTGCAATTCTTATTTTGAAATGCGGAATATTGTCCTTTATTTGAAAGTCAATTTTTGCTTTACGATGTGTAGCATTAGTCATAACGGTATCTTGACCTCCATCCAGTTGAATGAATACGCGATAGCCAGCTGGATTTACCCCTTTAATTGCCAAGTATCCCGCTATTTCAAGAGGCTTCGTTACGCCTACCATTCGTTCGCCAACGAAATAAGCTAGACCTTTGATTTCGACATTTTGTTCCTTTTTGATCTCAACATAAGGAAGGAAACCTTCTTGTCCTTTCTTCGATAAATTACTCCAAAATATACCGATATAGTCTTTAGGAAACTTCCCCATTCTAATCCCTTCATCAAGCGTTGACATTAAATAAAGCGTAGGTACCCGTTCAAGCTGAGGCGCCGCCTTCATCAACCGATAAGCATTCCCTTTGGAAATCATCAACCATGCCATTCTACGCACTTCAGGATTACGACGGAAATAATCGTTTACATTTTCCAGTCCCCTTTTCGCCATTGCTTCGGAAACAACAATTACGCGGAGATGACCAAAAAAAAGTCTGCTGGATATCTGCTGCTGTAAAATCATGAACGCGTCATCGATGCTTTGGCCGACTACATCAATAACCCATACGGTTTCCTCCGATGAACCTCTCCCGCCTCCGCTTTCGCCAGGTCCGAGCGGAATTCTGCCTGGGAGGGCAATTTGTACGGCTACGCGTACGCTTCCTTTTTTCGGAGATGGAATTGTACCGCTTACATGAGAAACCTCTTCACTTGCATCTTCAACTTCTTCAGGGTCTACTGCGTCAATGGACACACCCAATACGACTGCTCGCTCTTCGATTTCAAGTCGATCCCAACAGCCTGTCAACAACGGAATGAGAATCAAAATGCAGCACAGCCATTTAACCGTTTTGATCCACTTTTTTATCCCCAACACGATTACCTCTCTTCTTGCGAAGGATAGAAATCATTAGCAACAGACCAGGATAGCCGATCGTAATGTACAATCCGAAACGTCCGACATTTTCAATGATTTCATACATTTGAACAATGTTTTGAGGCAGCATCGCCATCACAAATACAATGGGTAACAGAAAATATGAAAATAATTTATGTTCTTTCAAACGAAACAGCTTACTTATTGAATATATCGTAAGGAAATAACTGGAGAACAGTGTCGTAAATACGGCCGTTACCCATACAGCTAGAAACGCAGCATCAAGGCGTTCCAGTATATTGGCTGGCAATGACGTCGCTTTAGCTAATTCTAACGTCGGCCAAAGCAGCTGCTTGATTTCTTCAGCGCCAAACACGCTGACCGCTGCGATAACAATAACAAAATACAATCCCCCTGCAATGAGCATTCCCCACACGCTTGCCTTCATGGCCTTCTCAGGCTTTTTCATTGCCGGTATGACGGCCGTTAATATAAATGACCCTTGGAATAGAGCGGCTATTGTTAGCGTACCTTTTAGCATTCCTTTTTGTTCGTTTCCCCAAATGGGCAACAGATTGATAACTTCGGCATTTTTCATGGATAGTGCGACAATCAACAGTACTGGGACCAAGAGCAAAGGAAAATAAAAAGTATGGATATAAGCAAATGTCGTAATTCCGTTTCGAGTAGAAATAGCAGAAAGCAGCAGCATGACAATTACCGTAACTTCTACAGGCGTTGATCTTAATACGGATGTAACAACTACTTCACCGAATTCGCGAGCGATTAGAGAGGTTAGCACAGAAAAGAAGACGATGATGAGGACACTTCCTATCCAGGCAAGTCCTTTTCCAATAATATTCTCACTGTATTGAATGATTGATTCATCAGGGAATCGCATCCCTAGCCACGTAATTAGCATTAATCCAACAAAGGCAAGCAGTGTACCGAGCATGGTAACCAGCGGAGCTCCGGAATCGGCTGCTTGTACAGCAAATAGGGGCATGGCGAGCACGCCAACCCCGATTATCGTGCTTACTAGTATGGCCGCGGCTTGCATAACGGTAATCTGGCGTGACTCCATGGTTATCTAACCCTCCTGCTGATTCTTATCGTTCTTTGGGTCAAGCACATTCTGTTTTGTTTTTTTCATCTCATCATGCGTATACTTAGCGAGTTTCGTTGAATCTTCTGGCTGCAGAAAAGATGGTCTCTTGTTCATCCACCATAACGGTCCTCTTATAAGGAGATCCTTCATCCCTTGAAAATCTCCTGGAATAAGCGGGCTAAGATACGGAACGCCAAATGACTTTAATGATAATAAATGATTGGCAATAAGAATCAGCCCAATCATTACTCCGTACAGGCCAAAGGTGCCTGCCATAATAATGAGCGGAAACCGCAGCAAGCGCAGAGCAAGCGCTGCATTATACGCCGGCGTTGCAAATGAGCCGATTGTTGTAAGGGCAATGATGACAATCGTAATGGGGCTGGCAAATCCTGCAGCTACTGCCGCTTGCCCGATTACAAGAACACCGACGATCGAAAGCGCGCCACCGACCTGCTGCGGCAGCCGGATCGTCGCCTCCCGCAATATTTCCATCGATATTTCAATTATCAAAACTTCAATAACTGCAGGAAAAGGCACTCCCGCCCTGCCGCCAGCTACAGCAACCGCGAATTCCGTTGGAATGAGCTCGGGATTGAAGGAAATGATCGATACATATATCGATGGGAAGATTAAAGAGAACATTAAAGCGATTAGTCTCGCCATCCGAATTGAGCTCATTAAGACGAATCGTTCCGTGTAGTCCTCTACTGTCTGGTAGAACTGGCTGAACACAGTCGGCACAACTAATGCTAGCGGTGAACCGTCAACAAGGATGGAAACTCTTCCCTCCAATAAATTAGCAACGACCTTATCCGGCCGCTCCGTATATTGAACCTGAGGAAACGGAGAATATTGGTTATCCTCAATAAATTGCTCCAAATAGCCGGAGTCAATCACGCCATCGATATCAATTTTGGAGAGGCGGTTGTTGACTTCCTTCAATAGCTCAGGACTTGTAATGCCATCCATGTAACATATAGCGACCTTTGATTTTGTCCTTCGTCCGATTTCCATCGTCTGTACGCGCAAATCAGGCGATTGCAAACGATATCGGATAAGCGAAATATTGGTGCCGAGCGGCTCAATAAATCCTTCACGCGGCCCTCTGATGACCTGTTCGGTTGCAGGTTGATCGATAGCCCGCTTGTCGATATTTCTTGTTCCAATTAAAAAGGCTTCTTCAAGACCGTCAACGGCAACGACTGTCTCGCCTTTCAAAATGCTCTCAACGAGTACGGTCAGTACACCTTCCGGCTTACTCTCGCTATGATAGAGGGCATCATTCATCAAAACATCCTTTAACGCGGGTAATTCTATCGTTCGTCCCAGCAAATGCGGGGGCGTATACATAAGCGGTTTTACTATATCTGAATTAACCGTATTCTGATTGATCATATTGGAGAAATAAATGATTACTGCCGGAAACTGGCCAAAGACATGGAAGTGCCGGATCGTCAAATCCTCATTCGTCCCCAGTAAACCTTTAATAAACGTAATCGTATCCTCAAGGTGGACGCTTATTCGCTCACCCTTGTGTTTATCCAGCGTTTTGCTTGGTCCTGTCGTAATCGGCTTCGCTTGCAGCTTCTTAATTCCTCTTATTGGCATCTCTTCACCGACCAATCGACATTTATTGATGTTTTGCGACTACTTTCTGGCAATTATCCTCAATCTTAAGCTTTAACATCTGGCAGCTGATTTAATCATTGCGGCAATAGTTCACGGCTTTAAAAATACAAAAAAACCTCGAAAGACCACAAGTGTAGTCCATCAAGGCTTATTGAAATGAATGAAATTTGGATATTACATTTTCAGAAGCTCCTTAACGGTTCCATCCTGATAACCAACGATGACGAGCGTAGCCATTCCAATAAACAATCCATTGTCTACGACTCCTGGGATGAGATTGAGTGCCTGGTGAAGCTCCTCCGCTCGAGTTATCTTGCCGAAATGACAATCTACGATATAGTTTCCGTTATCCGTTAGATACGTTTGATTATCAGCTGTTCTTAGAACAGGGTCAGCACCTTGCTTGCGCAGTTTTTTAATCGTCATTTCATAACCGAACGGAACAATCTCTACAGGCAAAGGGAATGCACCAAGCTGCTCGGCAAGCTTGCTTTCATCTATGATAATGATCAGCTGCTTGCTTGCAGAGGCTACGATTTTCTCACGCAGCAACGCGCCTCCGCCCCCTTTGATGAGATTCCACTCCGCATCTACCTCATCTGCCCCATCAATAGTGATATCAATAGATTCGATTTCGGCAAAAGGCAGCAGGCTTATCCCCAGCTCCTTGGCCAAGTTTTCAGACTGCTTGGATGTTGCGATCGCCTTGATCGATAGCCCTTCCTTCACTCTTTGTCCTATTTTTCGAATTGCGAAATAGGCTGTTGAGCCTGTACCGAGTCCAACGATCATACCGTCTTTAATAAAATCTACAGCTCTTTCGGCTGCTATTCTTTTGGATTCCATAAGCACACCTCTTCCTTTACTCCTATTTTTAATTTATATCGTTAAATAATAATGGAAATACTCGTTATCTCTCTTATACCCATTTCGTTCATACAACCGTTGTGCTGTTTCGTTCTCGATTGCAGTTGAGAGTTCTAATCCTTTTGCGTTGGCAGCTCTCGCAAACTCCTTTGCCTGATCCAGCAGCAGCTGTGCAGCGCCCTGCCCTCTGTACGCTTCAAGCACATACAAATCATTTAGTATGTAAGATGCCCTCATCGAAATAGATGAAAATGAAGGATAAAGCTGCGTGAAGCCGATCGCACGGTTATCCGTTTGATCCTTAGCTACAAACAATATGGACTCGTTATTTTCAATTCGCCCAGCCAAAAAAGCTATTGCCCCTGCAAGGTCGGATGGCTGCTTATAGAACATCCTGTAATTATCAAATAGAACGGCTGCTTCCTCTACATGTTCAATCGTTGCTTTAAAGACTGCTATCTTCATATTGACTCCTCCAACGAATAAAAAAATGGTCGTTCATCGCCTATCCTTCGTAAATCCGCTTTCTTTTTTTGATTTCTCCTTCCAAATATTATAACGGTCAGCTGGCAGATTGAATACATATACAAATAGACATTTTAAGAGCACTCGGAAGCTCGCTATTTATGTCGTTAATTATATCGTTTCAGCTGCATCAACCGACAAACATCACGTCTAGTATCTGTTAGTATTTTTATTAGGTTGTCCCACCACAGAATAGGAGCGCTGATCAATGAATACAATAGCAAATGAGCATTTTAAAGATGAAACGATTGTGTTTGACGGCTTTAGCTTTATCGGCTGTACGTTTACGAATTGTGTCATTATTATTACAACATTAGAGTTCAATTTCGAGAGATGCTCTTTCTATGAATCTTCCTTGCATGTCAATCCGAATCTATCTATATTTGCAATCTCGCACAAGCTTTCGCAATCGACGTATGATTCGGAAACCAATTGCTATCGGAATGATTATAAGTACCCACAAACGGTCGTAGATTTGCCGGTCGTAACGACTCGTTAATAGGTGTTCCAATTGAATAGCAAGACTATCACATGAAAAACCGCACTCCGATTGGGAGTGCGGTTTTTTCTATCGTCTATTAGCTAAGTATTCGATTGGACAAACGTTCAATGCGAAGTACCAGCTCCTGCATATGGAACGGCTTGACGACGTAATCGTCAGCGCCGATTTGCAGAGCTTGAACGATATCCGCCTTATTGTTGCGTGCTGTCAGCATGACGACCAACAGCTGCTGCTCGGGATAGTTGTTGCGCAGACGCTCCAATACGTCTAAACCGTCTAAGTCGGGCATTGAGCCATCGAGCAAAACAATATACTTTTCACCTTCTTTAAACCAATCCGCTGTTAGAAAGGACATGCCATCAGCATATCCAAACGCTTGCACCTTCGCGTGGTTTGCCGGCTTCCAGCTCGTGAATCGGTTGATTACAATTTCTCGAATGAGTGCGTCATCATCAACGATGATAACGTTTAGGAACGTTTCCAGCTTGGCGTCGGTCATCTCCTGAGAATAGACGACAGTTTGATTTCTACCGCCCCGTTTGCCGTTGTACAGAGCTTGATCGGCCTCTTCAACAAGCTGCTCCGTATGGCTATTGTGACTCGTGATTTCAGATACGCCAGCACTGAAAGTAACCTGGAAGCAATCCTGTCCCGCTTGAAATTTAACGGCATTAAATTTCATTCGGAGATGCTCCACAAGAAGAGCTCCCTGGACAGCATCTGTGCTAGGAAAAATCAATGCAAACTCTTCTCCCCCATATCGACAGAAAATATCCTGCGGCCGAATGGCTGCTTGTGCGGTAGCGACAAAAGCTTGAAGCACTTCATCGCCTTTGATGTGTCCATAGGTATCATTCACTTGCTTGAAATAATCCAGATCGAGCATGACCAGCGTGAAAATATGACCCTCTCGCTTATAGCTCTCGATGTGGTGCCGCATCATTTGATTAAAATGCTTTCGATTGTAAGCGCCTGTCAGTTCGTCGATTATTATCGAACGCTCCCAATCCTTTTTCATGGCGAAACGATTATCAATGAGCGCTGTCAGCAGGTCGATGTCGAAAGGCTTTGCAAGAAAGTCCATCGCACCTGTGCGATAGGCATGAATTTGATTTTCAATGGATACATTACCGCTCATCATCATAATCGGGATATGCTCCTGCTTGGCTTTGTCGACAATCTGATTGAGCACATACATGCCGCTTTTGTCGGGCAATACGATATCGAGCAGGATAAGACTTGGCTTCCATTCGTAAAATAGCTTTAATCCCCGCTCTGCATTCAGCGCGATACTCACCGGATAGTTTTGTTTTTCCAAAACCTCCTTTACGTAAGTAACAAAATCTACGTCATCGTCTATAACGAGTACACGATCACGGTAGATGCTATGATCATCAACCATACGATCTGCAATTAGCATTTCATTTTCCAATTCTTCTAAACGCTGTGATAGATGAGGAAACAAGTCGTTTAAGGGCAGCAAATGCTCCGACCATTTATCACGGGGAAACGCTTTGCTGCTTTTTTCGGAAAACAACAGCTCTTTAGCCTCTGAAAATTTTTCAACCTCCAATAAGCCTATGGTACCGCTGGTTCCTTTCAGATTGTGGAAAAAACGATGAATCACTTGCTCCTCTACTGTCGCTTGCTTAGACCACTCGTCTATCGTTTGTAAAATGCGTTGTTGAATCAGCTTTTTATATTTCTCGGTTTTCATGAAAAAAGGCTCCCTCAATTAACGCAGCATGCGCATAATAGCTGCACTTAGTTTGCCGGGCAAGTAAGGCTTCACTAAAAACTCCTTAATTCCCCATTGCGCAGCTTTCCCTTTCTCCTCAAAGGCACTGGAGATAATAATAGGCTTATTCAGAAGCGCGTCTGTTTTTTTGATTTTGCCGATAATATCCCAGCCCGTTATACCGGGCTCGAGCATAAGATCAATGACAATAATATCCGGATTGAGCTGCTCGATCACTTCTATCGCCTTGCTTCCCTCCGTAAACAGATGAACTTGAAAGCCATTCGATCGCAATTCATCCCTTAGCAAGGAGGATAAGTTGTGGTCGTTTTCAACAAGCATGACATGGATCGAAGACTCGGACATTGACGTCTCCTTCTGCTCCTCGCTTGGCAGCTGCTCCTGCTGTTCCGCAAGTGGAAGAGTGACGATAAAGGTGCTGCCTTGTCCAAATTCAGAATGAACTTCGATGCTGCCCTTATGCTTGGTGACGATCTCCTTAACAATGGCTAAGCCTAAGCCGGTGCCGCCAATTTCTCTGCGGTCTGAATTATCGACTCTATAAAACTTGCTGAACAAATGAGGCAGCGCATCCTTTGGAATGCCCAGTCCATGATCCGTCAATCGAATCACGATTTTGCCATCTTTAATGTCGCTATGCACGATGATTTGTCCGCCATTAGGCGAGTATTTGACCGCATTGCTAAGCAAATTGATAAAAACCTGCTGCAATTTATCACGGTCTGCAACAACAAGTGATTCGTTTGCATCATTTTGCCAAGTGATTTCATGCAAGCTTGAAGCCATCCGCTGCATTTCAATGACTTCTTGAATTAATGGCATTAATGAAAAAGATTTCAGTTCATACATTTGCTTGCCTGACTCCATCCTCTGCAAATCGAGAAAGTCATTAATTAACGTAGTTAATCTTCTTGCTTCCTGGTGGATGGTCGTCACATATTTCCGCTGGCGTTCCGGCTTAAGCTCTCGGTGCAGCAGCAGCTCGGCAAAGCCTAGAACGCTTGCTAGTGGAGTCCGCAGCTCGTGACTAACGGTGCTTACGAATTCAGACTTCATTCGGTCAACTTCATATTCCTTCGTAATATCGCGATGAACAAGCAATAAACCGAATTTCACGCCATTCCTGAACAAAGGCTCGCTATAGATTTGAATAAATCTTCTTTCAGGCTCTATAATCTCATAATTCATGCTGTGTTGACCATTCAAATGCCCATGCGCTAGAAGTGCGTCCATAAATTGCAGAAGCGGCTCTGCTTCCACAATCGAGGATCGAATAAACGATTTGAATGGCTCGAACGGCAGATGAATCGATTCTTCATTCTGATTAAAAAATCCGAAGAATTCCGACATTTTACGATTGATTTGCAGCGTTGTCCCATCAAGGTCCAAGTACTGGATGCCTTCTTGAATCGTGTTCAGCATATCGCTTGTCATCAGTCGCTGCCTTTCGGATTGCTCGTACAATTGCAATTTATCGAAGGCTAGCGATACTTGTGTCATCATGCCTACGATTTCATCCTCTTCCAGCTTAGATATCTCTCGGTTCACTTTCGTTATGACTAGACAAGCTACCATTTCTTCGCCGGCATTTCGTACAGGCAAAATCAGATCCGTTGCCGTCATCGGCTCATCATGATACCCTTGCTCGGCACGCGTACAATCACGAACGATGCTGTATGACTGCTTTGTTTGGGCTGCGCGCAGCACAACACCATTGTCGATATTATTGATAAATTGCAATGCCGCAGCATCGGATATCCCGACGGCAGCGTAATGATGCTCTCTATTCATCATAACGATTAAGCCTTTATCTGACTCCGTGATCGCTACAATGTTTGAAATGATGCTCTCCAGCAGCTCCTGCTGATCGAGCGTATTGGAGAGTGACTGCACAAGCTGATTGCGCTTCTCCAAATATTTCTCGTTTTTTTCCATTAGGCCAACAGCACGCTGCAGCTCCTCTTGCTGAGCCTGAAGCTCGTCCTGCTGCGCGATCAGCTCTTCATTCTGAGCGAGCAGTTCTTCCTCTTTGCTCTGGATTTGCGTCATCATATTCTGGAACGTTCGAGCAAGCTCGCCAAGCTCATCCTCCCTAGATACATGATCAAGCTCGATTGGCTCTCCACTAGCGAACCTGCGTGCATGGTCTGTCAGCATGTTAAGCGGAACTCCGATATCCGTTGCGACCTTTCTTGTGATGAATAAAGATAAAATGAGGACCAGTATGATGTAGCCAATAAATAAAGCAGCTTGAAATGATAGTCTTTGAATGAGACTGTCATTTTTCGCCTCTGCAATTAGCCTGACTTGATTTTTAAAATCGTAGGAGTAGCTGATCAGCTTATTGACCGGATTGTCTTCTCCAGCCGTTACAAACTCTCGAAGCGAATCATAATCTTCAGCCTTGGAGTAATCTATCGCTTTCGGCAATACATTATCGAAATAATTGGCAAAGAAGGATTCAATATTTTTCATGACTTCTTCTTCCGAAGCGCTGAGGGTAAACGTTTTAATTTCCCCCAAGGCTTCGTCCAGCAATTTCTTTTCGCTAAAGATCTGGTCGTACTCGAAATCCGACAAATAAACGTAATAGCCGCGCGCTCGCAAAATAATTTCATTGGAGTGATCGGCAATTTCCGATACGAGCTCCTGCTTCTCTCGCATCTCGGTCGTTTCTGCCTCATAGTCTCGCAATATCGAAACCGTGCTGAGGAGCACAATAAAAGCGCCTATCAAAATCAGCGATAATGTAAAAATCATCATCGACATAAATCGACGGGTAATGCTTTTCTTATAATAGTGCCGCAGCTTACCCACAAAGCATCTCCTCTACCTTGTCGATAAGCTCTAAAGGACTAAACGGCTTTGACATGAATCCGTTGGCGCCGGCGAACAAAACCTTCTCCTGCTCAGCCTGCTGGCTCTTGGCTGACAACATGAGAATCTTCGAATGTTGGCGGCTCTCAAGCAATCGTGTTTTTTCTATGACTTCAATTCCGGTCATTCTTGGCATCATATAATCGAGAATGATCAGGTCGAAATCGGTTTCTTTTATTTTCTCCAATGCTTCTTCGCCATCCGCCGCTTCCACAAGCGAGTAGCCTTCGTCCTCGAGCGTATCCATGATCAGCATGCGCAACACAGGCTCGTCCTCTGCAATTAATAAAGTTTTCATTTCCTAATCCTCCACTGCTTTGTACTCGTTTATTTTTTCGACAACTTATGTCACAAATCTACATCATAAATATTCGACATTCGACAAAAAGTTCCTTCATTAAATCCCTGTTGGCAGTCGTTTTTATTCCTATTATGGCAATAAAAAAGCATAGAAGCAGCCCCTGACATGCGGTCTGCTTCTATGCATTGCTGCTCTTAACGAGTTTTAACTATTATTTTGCGAATACTCTCGCCTGACAAATGATATTTCCGCTCCAGGTCGGCAACGGACCAGCCACTCGTATAATAAAGATATATCTCTTTATTGCGATCAGCCAGCAGCTTCCGTGTTCCGCTAACCTCTCCCCAATGCGCTCGCTGCTCCGCTGCCTTTGGAACGTAAATCAAATCCCCTTGAATATATTTTTGCAGTTCCTTCAATAAACTAGGGGGAAGCACATCTCTCCCATTTTTGTAGTTCACAATAAACGTCCTCCTCGTACAGGCTCATCTTGATCAGGTTATTCATTCCTTTGTTCATCAACATTTTTCCTGCCTCCCTTCGATTTTTGGTCATGCCCGTGAAACGTTAAAAAAACAAAAAAAGCTATGGATCCCATATTCTCCATAGAAGCTGCTTTCCAGCTGATACTCTATAAGTATATTGTAAGCATTTTCAATTGACAAGAAATGATTAACAATATTTCCAGTTAAGCTTCTTGCGATATGTGAATGAATAAAAAGGAGACCTTGCGGTCTCCTTCATCAGGGCGATCTCCGATTAAACGGAGATCACCTCCAGGTAGTTAATCAAATCGATCAGCTCCTTTCCTTATCATTTGTCGGCCCGACTTCATCAGTATATACTTCCTATTGAGACTTGCGAAAGTGTAAGAACATTTATAAATGAACTTTACCAACCAACGCTCATTTATTAATCCTTCAACAAGCCAACCATCCTAAGTCCAAATAAAATACCGTCCTCCGAAACATCCTTCGTAACGTAACGAGCCGCTTGTTTCACTACATCAGGCGAGTTGCCCATTGCGACGCTATGATGAACGTATTGGAGCATCTCAAGATCGTTGATCCCATCGCCAAATGCATATACATCCTCATCATTAAACCCTGCCCGCTCAATAATCGCTTGAATGCCTCTCGCCTTCGAGCCGCCAGGCGGAAGTAAGTCACTGCCGTATACATGCCAACGAATAAATCCGAGCTCAGCAAAATTTTGTTTGTAGTAGCCTTCGTCTTCTTCCTTGCAATAAAGCAAGCACTGATAAATATCTCTTCCGATGTAATAATCGGGCTCCAAAGGCGGAAGTTTCAACCTTAATGCTTCCTCGATATCATCTACATAAGCAGTTTGATCCGTGCTGCTCCGCATCCCCTCCGGCGTCATAAACACTAATGGATGCTTGTTTGCTATCGAGATTTGGGAGAGCTCGGCTAAACGATCGGGATCAATGGAATGGCTGTAAACAACTTCATCGTTATAGACCACGTATGAGCCGTTAAAGCTAACGTAGGATTTGATATTCAGCGCTTCGCTTACCGGCTTCAGCATAAACGGCCCTCTGCCTGTCGCGATGACGACTTCATGCCCGGCTTCCATCAATTCCGCAATCGCCTGCTCCGTTGATGCAGGAATCTTTTTCTCATGATCAACCAATGTCCCATCTATATCAAAAAAAATCAGCTTTTTCGTCATATGTCGTCTGCCTCTATGCTATATTTCTTTCCCCCTTAGTATAGCTTATTTCAATTGTGATCGCGTTACATTCGTCAAAACAAAAATAAACCGACACTCAAAAAGTATCGGCTCATTTAGATGGTTTAGATGATGAAGGCATGTTTATTCGCAATCCTATTTGATAGCGCTAAGCTGCCATTTGTATCGAATAGTGATGGTTAGATGTAACACGAGCATGCTGCGTGCGACTAACCGTTTGCAGACGACGATTTTGGACGATTCCCGAGATGATTGCAGCTTCCCCGGCATCACGCTGAGCAAGCTCGATGAGAAGCGCTAGGTCGCCAGATTGATAGGCAGCAGCCATCTCTCTTATTAGGACAGCCCTATCCTCATCTATATCGAAGCTTGGTTCTTCAGCCTCAAGCTCTCGTCTTACGGCATGCAAGGCTTCCCGCGCCCGGTGCAGCGCAGCTTTGATCGCTCCGGTTGTTGTATTCAGCAGCTCCGCTGTCTCCGCTATGGAAAAATCCAAAGCATCCCTCAGAAGAAACACGATTCGTTGGCGTGGCGGCAAATGGCGCATGAGCGCTAACAGTGCCTCTTCAAGCTCTAAGCTATTAGCATCAGACATAGCTTCTGCATGAATGTCCTGCTTAATGATACGCTCATATTGATTTTGTCTGCGTATCCGGTCGATCCATGTATTTTTGGCGATTCGCAGCAGCAGCGCTTCAGGGTTTTGATGCGTAGAATCGATTGCGGCCCGCATTCCCTTCAGCCAAGTATCCTGTGCTAAATCCTCGGCATCCCACTTAGATCCTGTAAGGGATAAGCAATACCGATGAACGCTAGCTTGCAGCTTCCGGGTCTCTTCTTCAGCACTATGCATCTCTGTATTTTTATGCGTGTTCGCTAAAATCATATTCAGCCTCCTTAGCTCTATCCCGTCTTACGCTACGCAAAGCGTGCTTGGAGTTATCCTTACTTAAGTAAACGAACGAAGCCGCATAAAGGATACGGAGACGTTGTAATATTTTGCACCGTATCCTTTGCCGTCATTTATTCGTTTACAGATGGAAAGCATCAAAATGAATGCAGGAGGTCAAAAATGATGAGTAATTACGTGCCTTATGTAGTAGAGCAATCGAGCCGTGGCGAAAGATCGTATGATATCTATTCCAGACTGCTTAAAGATCGTATTGTGTTTTTGGGTTCGGCCATTGATGACAATGTGGCAAATAGCATCATTGCTCAATTATTATTTCTAGCGGCGGAAGACCCCGAGAAAGAAATATCGATGTACATTAATTGTCCTGGCGGCTCCACATCTGCTGGCTTCGCGATCCTCGATACGATGCAGTTCGTGAAGCCGCCCGTACATACGATATGTACCGGCTTAGCCGCTTCCTTCGCGGCCATTCTATTGCTTGCTGGCGAGAAAGGACATCGGTCCGCTCTGCCCAACAGCGAGATTATGATTCACCAGCCTCATGGCGGCGTTCAGGGCCAGGCGAGCGACATTGCGATCAGTGCCAACCGGATATTGAACATTCGGGCAAAATTAAACCAAATCTCTGCTGAGAAAACTGGTCAGCCTTTAGAAAAAATCGAAAAAGATATGGATCGTGACTATTATATGTCATCTGAGGAGGCGTTGGAATACGGAATTATCGACAAGATCGTTACTTCGATGTAGCGATTAAGCTTTTGTGAATCCATATGGCGGCTTGACTGCCGTCACCCATCGCGATGGTAACCATCTCGGAGTGAGCGGTGACGTCTCCTGCCGCCCATACATACTCAGCGCTTGTACGTTTAGTACGCGGATCAACGACGATATGCTTGTTGTCCATAAGCTCTGCGCCTAGCTGCTTCGCAATGCCGGAGCGCACTTCGTTGCCGCCGAAAGCGACAAAGCATCGCCCGCATGCAAGGGATGTGCCATCTTCAAGGATGACACCTTTGAACTGAGCTTGGTCAACGTGCACCGTACGGATCGATTGCTCTATGTATGGGATGCCTTTATCCGCAAGGAGGCTCCGTAGATCAGGATCGATAGGCGATCGTTCATGATTGACGTAGATAAGATCCGTCGTCCAGTGCGTAAGGGTCAGTGCCATATTTGCGCCAGCATTTCCCGCTCCGAGTACAAGCGTTTGTTGATCTGCTACCTCATAGCCATCGCAATCCGGACATATGTAGGCGCTTATTCCCAAGCATGGGATAAGGTCTGGAAAATTCGGCAGGCGGTCCTTCACTCCTGTGGCAAGCAGAAGCCTTTTGCCTCGGTAGCTCCGGTCGTCATTCGTATGCAGCAGCAAGCCCGCTTCCTCCCTTTCAGCACGAACGACGAACGCTTTAATGAAAGAAATGCCTAACTGCTCCGCTTGCTTTTTCCCAGAAGCCAGCAGCTCCGCTCCGCTAACGCCATTTGGAAAGCCTATTAGGTTGTGGTAGCTTCTGCACAAGGTTGATCGACCTTCAGCGGCATCAATTACAGCTACTTTATGACGATATCTTCCTAATTGTATGGCTGCTTGCAAGCCTGCAAAGCCTCCGCCAACGATTATACAGTCATATTGCATGGATGCTCCTCCTGCCAGGCATTAGTAGTCCACTCGGTAACAAACGATTACTTATTATTTATGATTGTAGGCACAGTTATACAGAACATCTTTAGCAAAAAAAAGCCAGCCGCTCTTCTTAGAAGAGCAAGCTGGCTTCTTTCGCTGCGGGTTACTGCAAACTTAAACGCCTTCTTCGCTTTAACAGCTCGGGAAGCGCAATGCCAATGAGAACGACGATTACGCCAATCCATTGCAGCGCACTTACATGCTCATTGAGGACAAAGGAGGAGAGCAATACCGCTACAGGAAGCTCCGATGCGCCTAGTATGCCTGCCATTCCCTCTCCGATATGCGGCACTCCTACCGCGAATAGGACCGGAGGAATAAATGCGCCGAACATGCCAAGCAAAAATCCATAAAGCATCAAATCGCCCATTATGAGTCCATTAAATAAAAAGGTCGGCGGGAATAAAATAAATACGAGCACCATTCCGCCTGTAATCATCCAGGCGCTGCGATAAACGGGATGTACGGCAGGAACGGCTTTACCGCTAAATAATATGAATAGCGAATAGCTTACCGCAGATAATAGGCCAAGAATGACGCCCATAACATTGAACTTGCCGGTTCCTTGCTCGATGATGCCGGCAGCAAGCATCGTTCCGCCGAATAGGATCGCAATCGTGAAGAACATAATGCCATTAGGACGCTTCCGCTGTCCTACGGCTTGAATCAGTACGCCAATCCATGTGAATTGAAATAATAAAATTATAGCCAGTGACGCCGGAATGTATCGAAGCGATTGATAATAGAGCAAGCCGGTTATTGCAGTCGGCATTCCTGCTGCCATTAGAATTAACCGCTGCTTCCATGTTAATTCCGACATGGTCTTAACCCTATTCGCACCCACACCATTGTTTGCTCCTGTGCTCCGTTTCTTGCGCCAATTCATAAACCATGCAAGCGCCCATGCAAGGATAAAACCCGTCAACAGCTGACTGCCAACAACCTCGCCCAGCTCATAGCCATTCCCATAAGCGAGTACGACGATAGTAGATAAGATGCCGTAACTGGCAGCACCTAGAAAAACCGATAAAATGTATTTCATCTGTCCCATTTCCCCTCTCTGTTCCTAGCAAACCTACATATGAACGCACAAAAAAAATCCTAACGACGAATACAGGATCATTCTCAAATGATCACATATTCGTAGTTAGGAAGTTAAGGCTCCCCGTAGAAACCCTCACCCTATTCAAGCTCAAAATCCGTGAGGTTATACGAAATATTTTATTGTGCGGATACGTGTTTACCATAGTGAATGTTACATGACAAGTGAGGTCATGTCAATAGGTTATTTATCTGAAAAATATGGCTAATCAAAAGGAACTGCTTCGCATGCAAAAGGGATCAAAAATCAGAAGCAGCTATGGTATGATTAATAAAGATGATTTTGGCTATAGGATGGAGTGACACGCGTATGAGCACAGCTACAATCAATGGAACGGTACGTTCCGTATGCCCCTTCGATTGCCCCGACACTTGCGGGCTTAGCGTTACCTTCGAAGAAGGCAAAATAACTAAAATTACAGGCGATACGGAGCATCCCGTTACTCGCGGAGCGATATGCAACAAGGTGAGACAATTAAATGACCGCGTCTATCATCCCGAGCGCCTGCTTTATCCGATGCGCCGTACGGGTCCGAAGGGTTCGCTATCATTCGAGCGCATCACATGGGAGGAAGCTTACGCGGAGATCACAGAGCGAATGAAGAGCATCATCGATGAGCATGGCGCGGAAGCGATTTTGCCATACAGCTTTTATGGCAATATGGGTGTTCTTAATGCTGAAGGCATGGACCGTCGATTTTTCCACCGGCTCGGAGCGAGCCAGCTTGATCGGACGATTTGTAACGCAGCCGGCTCCGCAGGATATTCGTACACCATGGGCGGCTCCATCGGCATTGATCCAGAGGATACGGTGCATACGAAGCTATTTATCATTTGGGGCTGCAACCTGGTATCTACCAATATGCATCAGACGATGCTGGCAACGGAAGCTCGAAAAAACGGTGCTACGATTATTCATATCGATGTTCATCGCAACCGCACATCGGCATGGGCAGATCGCTTCATTCATGTGCGACCGGGCACCGATGCCGCTCTCGCCCTTGGCATGATGCATGTCATTATTCGTGATGGACTTGCGGACGCAGCATTTCTCGAGCAGCATACACTCGGCTATGACGAGCTTGCAAAGCAAGCCGCCGAATATACGCCTGAGCGCGTAGAAGCTATTACGGGCGTTCCAGCAGCGGAGGTTGAGGAGCTTGGCCGCATTTATGGAACCGCATCTCCCTCCTTCATTCGTATTGGCAACGGACTTCAGCATCACGACAACGGAGGCATGATCGTAAGGACGATTTCATGCCTGCCGGCGCTAACCGGCCAATGGGGCGTTCGCGGCGGCGGCGCCATGAAGGGAAATAGCTGGTACTCGCGTCTAAACGGCGAGAAAATCGAGCGGCCAGATTTATTGCCAGATCCGGATGTCCGTACCGTCAGCATGAATCAGCTTGGCGATGCGCTTCTCGACCTGACGCCGCCGGTTCAGATGCTGTTTGTTTATAACAGCAACCCGGCTGTCGTTGCACCGGATCAGAACCGTGTAAGAGATGGTCTTATGCGCAGTGATCTCTTTACGGTCACGCATGATTTATTTTTAACAGACACCTGCAAATATTCGGATATCGTCCTGCCGGCGACATCGCATTTTGAAAACTTGGATTTATATACGTCCTATTGGCATCTTTATCTACAGCTCCACCAGCCCATCATGGAGCCTGTCGGCGAGTGCAAATCCAACTTTACGATCTTCAAGGAATTGGCGCTTAAGCTAGGGTTCGAGGCAGATGTTTTTGATATTACGGAGGAGCAAATGATTAGCGAAGCGCTGGATAGCGAAAACAATCCGTTCCTAAAAGGCATCACATTCGGTGAGCTGAAAAAAAATACGTGGATGAAAGCCGGAAACCATGAGCTCCCTCCGCTTACGTCATTGATTCCAACGGCATCCGGGAAAATTGAGCTTTATTCTGAAGCGATGCTGCAGAACGGATTGCCTCCCGTACCGGATCATACGCCATTGCGCGAGCCTGAAACTTATCCGTTTTGGCTGACGACTGGTCCGAACCACAGCTTCATCAACTCGACGTTTGCCAATCAAGAACGTCTGCAGAAGCTGGAGAAGGAGCCGCTCCTTCACATGCATCATGAGAATGCAGAAGCGCTTGGCCTTGCAGACGGGGAACGGGTAAAAATACGAAACGATCGCGGCGAGGTTGAAATGACGCTCCGAATCGGCAGCGATGTGCTGCCAGGCGTACTCGTTACGCAAGGCTTATGGTGGGACGATGATCGCAAGGGCCATCAAGCGGTTAACGCACTCACGCCTCAGCGGTTAGCGGACATGGGCGGCGGCGCGACCTTTTTCTCCAACCGGGTAGAAGTGCTGAAGTTGAATCCAAATTAATTATACTCAGCCTAAAAACCTGAAGTCCTTCCACAAGGATTTCAGGTTTTTTAGGTTGCGGCTTTATGCCGATTAATAGCAAATACCTACACGTTCACGGACAAATGTGCCGTTCAAATAGGCGGAAACCGCAAGCTCAGCCGTATCCGCAAATGAAATTTGCGAGCCACCGCTAGGTAGAACATCCTTCTGAACGCGATAAGCTCCTTTTAACTCCAAATGGACAAGTCTGGTCGGGCAAATGATCGTCCAGTCCAAATCCGATTTTGCTAATGCCAGATAAACCTGCTCGTGTTCCTTAGCGGCATCGTGATTTACCCGTTTATTTTCAATCGATTGGTATCTTAATAATTCGGGCTGCAGCTCGCTTTGCAGTATGCCGGCTGTTCCGATGGTGACGAGCCTGCTTAGCTTAAGCTTTTGCATAGCAGCGATGACCTGCTCCAGTCCGCTAATGAGCGTTCCATTGCCTTCCGTGTTCAAGGAACAAATAACGCCGTCGACGCCTGTCATCGCTTCCAGCACATCCTGCTCCTTTCGAACGTCGCCAATGTAGCATTCAGGCTCCGCCTGTTCAGGAGAGCGTACGAACAGCTTAGGATGTATCCCCTGTTCCACCAAGAAACGGCGAATATATTGACCGGTATTTCCGGTTGATCCAATGAGAAGCGGCTTCAATCGCAGTAAGGCTCCTTTTTCCTGAAAAATAGTTCAGTTATTTGTTTTTCTTCCAAGTCATGCATCAAAGTAGGTAAGGTTTACTCGGGAAAATAAATAGCTATCGTACTCTCCTCCAGCGCTAGAGTATGAATATCCGCCCAATACTCGAAATCAAAAGGACGAGGCCCGCTGATCCCTTCCGTATGGATTGTATCATAGGTACTGCCAATTTGGGATTCAGGCCCTTTATGAGTAACCTTCACATATTTTCCTGCTGGAATCGTATGTTGAACGAATTCGCCTTGCATATGTGCAAAATCGCTGACTTCTACCGCCACAATACTTGTGAACGGAACATCTGGCGTCCATTCGACTTCCTCATAAACTTGGACTAAGTATATCCCTTTATCATCTATTAGGTTTGCTATTTCATTACGTTTGCCAAAGAGCTCTTCGCGTAATTTCCCGACAATGCTCGTTTCTAAAACTTGATTCAAAGACGCTGTTGCCTTGTAACCAACCAGCTTCGTTTCATTACGTTCCAGCGTTTCCACGTGTCCCATTGTCATTTTGGCACAACTCCTATTTGAAAATAAAAGATAGAACCACAAACGATTCATTAACGATTATACTATGTTTTAGCTGTTAGAATATAGCAATAATAGAGAAAGAGGCTGCCACAACAGGTCGATAACCTTGTGTGGCAGCCATCCTCGCTTACGTTATGTTTAAACGATCTGCTTGGATTTCTCAAGCAAATAATTCTCATACAAATCTGGGCTTACTATTTTTCGCAAAAGATGCATCGGTCCATCACCATTGTTGAAGTCAAATACGTGAATGCGCTCGTAGCTTCTGCGTTCATACATAGGAAGCAGCCATGGATGCTTCTCGGCAGTTGCCAGCGTGACCGCCGCGGCGCCAACCTTGTCGCGAATGATCGTTTGCTCTACCCATGTCAGCAGCTTATCGCCTAAACCGGCTCCTTGATAAGCTGGATCTACCGCAAACCACTTCACGAAAGGGAAATCGGTAACGGCCTTTACCTCTTCGCCTTTGGACAACGTAATTGTTGCGGCGATTACTCCATCAACCTCGAGTACATAACATTCGTTGTTTTTGATGTTTTCTTGAATTAATGCCAAATCCGCATTTGCCGCCGGCCAGCTCAGCTCCAGTTCTCTGATCGTAACATAAGCCTCATAAGTAACGTGCAGCAGCCTCTCCGCATCCTCAATAACGGCTAATCGGTATACTTCGCTCATCTATTTCACCTCTGCGCCGAATGATAGGTTCATCAATGCCGATATATTTTATCGGAATTGTATGTATCATACTTTACCATCGGCGCTGAAGCGTGGCTAATAGACATTTTCTATCGATCGATTAAACATTCATTCGTTTTATTTTAATTCGTCCACCATACATGTTGGCGTTTGTCCGGACAATCCGCTAACTAGATTTTGCGCAGCAAGCATCGCCATATCAAACCTCGTCTGGGTTGTAGCTGAGCCGATGTGCGGCAATGTCAATACATTAGCCATTTGAAGGAAAGGATGGTCCGCATCAATCGGCTCCTTCTCATACACATCAAGGCCAGCAGCAGCTATCGTTCCCGACTGAAGCGCCTCGATCAAAGCCAACTCATCTACCGTCTGGCCGCGTGATATATTTATAAATATCGAGGATGGCTTCATCATTTTAAATTCGTTATGTCCAATAAGCTTGGTCGTTTCTGCCGTTAATGGCGCAAGCATCACAACAAAATCCGAAGCAGCAAGCAGGTCATTCAATTGCGAAAAACGTACGCCAAGCTTCTCTTCGGCTTCTGGCTTGCGGCTCCGATTAAAATAAGCAACATCCATGTCAAAGCCAAACTTTGCGCGACGCGCTACAGCCTCGCCGATCCGGCCCATACCGATAATGCCGAGCTTAGCATGATGCACATCTACGCCGAACAGCTTCAAGCCGTCACCTGATTTCCACTGACCATCCTTCACGTACCGGTCAAGCTCAGCGACACGCCTAGCCGTTCCTAGCATGAGAGCGAGCGCAAGATCCGCAACGGTATCGTTCAATACATGTGGCGTATTTGTTCCGATAACGCCTCGTTCCTTCATGGCTGCCAGATCAAAATGGTTGTATCCCACGCTGATGCTGCTAACGATCTTCAACTTAGGAGCGCGTTCGAGCAAGTCGGCATCAATTTTCATTCCCGCTGTAAGCAGACCACTCGCATTTGCAAGTTTCTCGTGAAGCATAGCTCGTGGTATATGGGTCGATTGTTCCCACTTTTCGATGTTACAGTGCTCGGCTATGTACGCTTCGACCTCATTTGGCACCTTGCGATCAATAAACACAGTTGGTTTCATTTACATTCTCCTCTCGGCATTCGACATCTATAAGCATATCATAAGATGTGGAAATAGCGTGCGAGCCGCAAGAAGTAATGATAGGCTAGCCGCAGCTAGCCCTGTTAACATTATGCGTGCATGGCGGCCTGACGCTTGATGAGATCCTCAACGACGATACAAGCCATCGCTTCGACGACTGGGATGATGCGAGGACAAATACAAGGATCATGACGGCCGATCGTTTCGATCATTTTTTCCTGCCCGTGAATATCAATCGTATGCTGCGGCAAAGAAATGGATGAGGTGGGCTTGACCGCTATCCGAAACACAATCTCTTCACCTGTGCTGATACCGCCAACGATGCCTCCCGCGTTGTTCGTTAAAAAACCGTCTTTGCTCATTTCGTCATTATGCTCGCTGCCAAGCATATCGGCTGCTGAGAATCCCGCGCCGAATTCTATGCCTTTAACTGCGCCAATTGACAGCATCGCCTTCGCAAGCTCCGCGTCCAGCTTATCAAATACTGGCTCGCCAATGCCGGGATGAACGCCTCTTATTCGGCATTCAACGATACCGCCGCAGCTATCCCCCACCGAAGCTAAATGCTCGATCTTCTCGATCATGCGAATAGCTGCTTCCGGATCGCATGCCCGTACGGCGTTTTTCTCGATTTCGTCCTCATGAAAGGTTTCGCATTTGATGCCGCCAATTTCCTTCGTGTAAGCGACGACGCTTATGCCTTTATTTTCGAGCAGCTTGCGAGCTACCGCTCCGCCCGCAACACGTCCTGCCGTCTCTCTTCCCGATGCTCTCCCGCTTCCGCGGTGATCACGAATGCCGTATTTTTTCAGATACGTATAATCGGCATGCCCTGGACGAAAGGAATACTGAATATCGCTGTAGGCATCAGGCCTCATATCTTTGTTGTGAAGCATAATGAATAGCGGCGTTCCCGTCGTCTTGCCTTCGAACATGCCTGACAAAATGCTAATTACATCATACTCTTTACGCGGTGAAGTCACCGACGATTGACCGGGCTTCCTTCGATCCATTTGTGTCTGAATATATTGTTCATCCAGCTCGACGCCGGGCGTTACGCCATCTACGATTACCCCTACCGCCTCGCCATGCGACTCACCAAAGGTTGTTATTTTAAAGCTGCTGCCGTACGTGCTACCTGCCATTTCTTGTTCCTCCTTGGACTCTGCTTTGACGCATTCCTATTATGTCCATTATAATTTCGAGAGTGAAATAAATGAAATTAAAATATAAGAAACTTGTCATAGAGAGGTTTGATATCATGCAAATGAGTATGGAGTGGTATCGCATATTTCTGCACACGGCGAAATTAGGAAATTTAACGAAAGCGGCGCAGGAGCTGCATATTACGCAGCCTTCGGTCAGCTATGCCATTAAGCAATTGGAAGCTCAGCTAGAGGTGAAGCTGTTTGACCGGCTATCCAAAGGCGTGAAGCTTACGCCGGAAGGCGTTGAAGTGCTCGATTATGTTGAAAAATCGTTCACTGCTCTGCAAGCGGGTGAAAGCCGGCTGCAATCGCTGAAAAATCTCTCTGCCGGCGAGCTGCGAATTGGCGCAAGCGGACCGATAATCAAGCATTTGCTTCTTCCGCTTCTGGATACGTTTCATGCCGAGCATCCCGCAGTGCGCATTCGGCTCTCCCAAGGCAAAACATCGGATATTCGGGCACGGCTAAAGTCCGGACAAATTGATATCGGCCTTGTCCATTTGCCTACCTCTGATCATGAGCTTGAAGTACATCACCTTACCGATATTCAGAGCTGCTTCGTTGTGGGACAAGCCTATCACCATTTGGCAGCTGAGCCTTTAACGGCACTAGCGCTTTCCCAAATTCCGCTGCTGCTGCTCTCTGCTGGAAGCAGCACAAGAGCGTTTGTCGAGCAGTGGTTCTCCTCCCAAGGCGTTGAAGCAGATGCCGATATGGAGCTCAGCAGCATGGACATGCTTATTGAGCTGGCTGGACGGGGCTACGGAGCAGCATTTGTGACGCAATCCTTCGTCAAGCAGGAGCTGGATGACGGGAAGCTCCTGCAATTACAAACGATTGAGCCGATTCCAAAACGATCCGTGGGCTATGCCATCAGACGAGACGCCTCATTGTCGTTAGTCGCCAACCGTTTCCTCTCTTTGCTCCAATAAACGGCAAAGAGCCTCTCCGCAGCAGAGAGGCTCTTATTTCTATTAATCAGTATGCTCTGCCGTATTGCACTGGCGGAGTTACCTCGCCTTTTACGGCTTGGATGGCATGAATAGCCCAGTAGGGATCATGCAGCATGCCGCGGGCTACCGCTACAAGGTCGGCATCCTCACTAGCAATGGTCGCTTCAGCTAGCTTTGGATCGTCCAGCATGCCAACCGCTATGACTGGCACCTGCAGCGCTTCCTTGATCGCACGCGCGAAAGGCACTTGATAGCCTGGATAATTGCCGGGTTGACGCTTGCCAACTGGTCCTTCACCACCGGTGGATACGTGGAACACGTCGACTCCCGCTTCTTGATACTGCTTGCTAAGCGCAATGCTGTGGCTTAGGTCATAGCCATTATCCATATACTCGATTGCCGATATGCGCATAATGAGCGGCATATCAGAAGGCATCTCGCTTTTGACCGCTTGAATGACCTCAACGCCAAACTTCGCAAAGTTATGGCCATATTCATCTTCTCGGACATTCATGCCTGGCGATTGGAATTGATGTACCAAATAGCCATGCGCGCCATGGATTTCGATCGTATCGACACCCGCTTCCACAGCTCTTCTTGCTGCTTCCTTGAATTGATTCACAATGACCTTAATCTCGTCCGTTGTAAGCGGCTTAGGTGTTTTGTATCTTGGTCCCGCTGATATCGCAGACGGACCAACGGGTTGATCCGCGTCTTCAGCCTTGCGTCCGGCATGCGCGATTTGAATGCCTATCTTAGCGCCGTGATGATGTACCGCATCAATTATCCGTTTGAATGCCGGTACCTGCTCATCTGACCATAGCCCTAAATCTTGATTTGTAATGCGGCCATCTGGATCAACATCTGTCATTTCCATAATAATGAGTCCGGCACCGCCAATTGCGCGGGAAACATAGTGTA
Organism: Paenibacillus sp. PL91; assembly: GCF_012935325.2. Classification (GTDB taxonomy): domain Bacteria; phylum Bacillota; class Bacilli; order Paenibacillales; family Paenibacillaceae; genus Pristimantibacillus. The sequence goes on along the minus strand of NZ_JABBYG020000001.1, from coordinate 827,025 downwards.
CATAATGCCACTCATTAGGGACTCCATCCTTCGCATCAACGGAATATTGGCACATCGGCGCCATTACGATTCTATTTTTCAGCTCAAGCTTTTTAAGTGTAAAGGGTGTGCTTAAATGTTTTACGGTCATGCTTCTCTCTCCTCTACGTTAGCTGTACTTGTATTTCCTGGCTCTATTGTAACCATAGTAATTGAACAAAAGAAAGTAGTGATCTTTTGTTCACATAGTTTCCGAAAAGTTACTTTTGTATTACACTTGGGTTTATAAGCATAAATATAAAAGGAGCTGATCTAATGAATGAGCTTAAACCGCTCGTTTTGGAGCGCGGAACGGCTGGTGTTCCTTGCGTTATCGGCAAGGCGCTTGATGTAATCGGAACCAAGTGGACCTTTCTCATCATTCGCGACCTGCTCGTTGACCATACGCTGCGTTTCAGCGAATTGCTGAAATCGCTTGAAGGCATAAGTCCCAAGACGCTGTCGCTTCGCTTAAAGGAGCTGGAGGAGCAAGGCATCGTCAGCCGGATGATCTATCCAGAGGTTCCTCCAAGAGTAGAATACACCATAACGGAAAAAGGCAAACAACTGGAACCGGTCTTTATCGAGCTTAAGCGATTTGGGCTTACGTTGTAGTTAAGGTCAGATAGCTTCTAGCTGGTACTGTTTATAGAGCTTATTTCTCAGTGTTATGCCCCATAAACTAAGCAACAAAAAGTCCTCGCTCAAGGAACAAGTGAGGACTAACTTATTAGAAATGAACGGCATTAATTGACTGCAATCACAAAAGGAACCGTTACCGTCATCCCCTCATACTGGAATTGTCCCCACAGCTTATAAATGCCCTTTTCAGGAAATACGGTATGGAACATCACATTCGCTCCTCCGCTCATCGCTTCCATCGCATGCGCATGCACGTACTGGTCAGCGCTGCTGCTTAAGATGACGCAGTGGCCGGATGTGCCGAGGAATGGCTCGACCCGCTTGATCGGATTTCCTGTCTCCGCGTCCATGAATCGATAAAGCAGCATCACCGTCTGCCCCGCTTTGATCTGATTAATCGCAGGACTTGCGGAAAACGTGACGTCTAAGCCGCTCACTCGTTTTTCAAATGTAGCATCTAGGGACAACGCTTCCTTAGACTCGTTGATCCCGTCTACTTGAATCCATTGTTTATGGATCGTGACATTTGACTTATTAGGCCGAAATTCTGTGGCAAACAGATATTCGCCCGCATATGGAAAATCAAGCGTCGCGCGAAAGGCATTCCCCTCTATTTGTTCGGGGTGCACATGCTGAAACGCTGACAAATCCTTGCTGACGACAATGAGATGCATAAGCTTCGTCATATCTTCTGTGAACCTCGTTACGGGTGCTCCCTCAGCATCGGTAACATGCAGCATTAGCTCCATTTTGCCCATGCTCAAACGCTTACCTTCCATTTCGGTTACAGTCACCTGATAACCTGATTCCGACGAGGATGGCATCTGTTCCGTCTGGAGCGCAGCCAGCAGTCCGCGTGTAGGCGGATTGATATCTCTGTTTTTGAGCGTGGCTGATCCGCATCCTGTGCAGGCAACCAGTAATATCAATAATGATATTATAATAAAGACATGTAGTTTTATGATGCTGCTCATTTGCTCCCTTTCTCGGGTGAGATCGCTAGCAGGCATAAACCGAGTGAGAGCAGCGAAGCCTGAACGATGGATCCCACCCACAATTCCGGCGACCATCCAATCCCTTCAGAAGCTGCCATCCAGCCAAAATAGCATCCCCACAGCACGATAGGCGTAATAATTGCCACTAAGCGGCTGCTAAACACACGTTTCCCATCTGCTCGTCGCCATAGCAGCAGCAAATCCGCACTTAGTCCGGCCGCAAGCGAAATGAATAAGCCGTGTAATTGATAAAAACCGTCTAAAACGCTCATCAATGCGGTTATAATCACGAACAAGCAGGTGATTGCTCCAAACGGAGGCTGCCATCTTTTTAACAGCAAAAATACCGGATACATAAATACAATCGTATTTAACAAAATATAAGTAAGTCCCCTGACCTGGGTATCTTCCAGGATACGATAGCCAAACAATCCGCTTGATTGGTTCGTATACCATTCGATAACATTCGGAGCGGCGAGATTATAGCTGAACATCCATACATACATGAGAAAGAAATTAACGATCCCCACTGCCAAAGCGAGTGATAATAAGCCAGGCAGAAACGTTTTCCAAACCGCCCTATCACTGCCCTGATCCCTCCACGCTGCTCGAAATGGACTTGTTAAGATCAAGATGCCTCCTAACATTAACGCAAGATGGGATGGACTTAGCAAAGCTTCAATGTCTACTTCGATGCCGAAAATGATGTGCCAAACCATATCGCATAGTCCGCCTGTAAGAAAAATAACGACTCCGAGCAATCCAAGCTCATACCCTTCTGGGATGGCTTGCCTCCATGTGGTGCCGTTTCGTTTCTTGGCATTTACGATTAATCCGGCTATCCAGACGGCGCATGCAAGAAACCCGCTGTACAAAATGGCATGCCAAGGGGTGAAAAAAGTTTCCACGGCTCCATGGTTATGCGCATAGCCATCAATAAAGACGCCCAGCACGAGCCATGTACCTAGCAGCATCGTTACGATGTGGCCTTTCGTTGTAACCTTGTATACGGGCATGTTCACACGCTCCATTTATTATTCTTGTATAAACTGCTCTGCTATCCTTTATAGGCAGCAGGCTGTTCACCGCGTAAAATTTTCTCCTGCTCGGCGAGAATGGTAAGCATTCGAATATCGGTTTTGTTTGCTAACACCTCCATCGTACTATTTATACGATCCCCGGTATGATTTTCATACATCGAAGTGTAAACAGCGCGCTGCCCTTGCGATTCTAATAGTTAGCCTAGTTAATAATTAATGCATTAAACCAACTTATGCCCTCCTCTTTTTACAATCACAATAGATTGGTTCTGTAAAAGAAAAAGGTTCGGAAAATGTTTTCTGTTGAATTAATGTGAAGAGTCAACTATAATATAGTATGGTTTTTATTTGTCTACCGGAAAGGAAAGACTGCGATGAGCGACACTAATCAATTTCGAATTTTATTGTATTATAAATTTGTAGCCGTACCGGATGCAGAGCAATTTGCTGCCGAGCATCTTGCATATTGCAAGGAATTAAACGTGAAGGGCCGTATTCTGATAGCCGATGAAGGCATTAATGGCACGCTCTCTGGCACGATTGAGCAAACGGAGAAATACATGGAGGATTTGCGCGCTAACCCGCTATTTTCGGACATCGTATTCAAAGTTGATGAAGCTGATCAGCATGCCTTCAAAAAAATATTTGTCCGTTACAAGAAAGAGCTTGTTACGCTTCGTTATGATAAGCCATTAGATCCGAATACTTTAAGCGGCACTCGTCTATCTCCTAAAGAGTTTCATGAGTATCTGCAAAGAGAAGATGTTATCGTGCTTGACGGCAGAAGCGACTACGAATATGATCTTGGTCATTTCCGCAATGCGATCAGACCTGATTTGGAGACGTTCAAGGAATTCCCGGAATGGCTTCGCGAGAATATGGCTGATTTCAAAGACAAGCCGATTCTTACTTACTGTACGGGCGGGATTCGCTGCGAGAAGCTCACTGGCGTCATGATGAGCGAGGGCTTCAATGACGTTTATCAACTAGAGGGCGGTATCGTCACTTACGGCAAGGATGAGGAAGTGCAAGGCAGACTGTTCGATGGCAAATGCTACGTCTTCGATGAGAGAACATCCGTTGTGATCAACCAGACAGACGAAGCAGTCGTCGTAGGCAAATGCCACCATTGCGAGCAGCCGGCGGACACGTACATCAACTGTGCGGATGATTCCTGCCATCTTCAGCACATCGTGTGCAAAGAATGCGAAGAAACGAAACATGGCTTCTGTTCCCCCGCATGCGAGGAGCATGTGGTCAGCTTAAAATAATGCAAAGACCCTGCTTCGACTTCGAAGCAGGGTCTTTTTTTTCATATTTGGAGAACAACATGATTTGGGTCGAACTTGGTTACCCTAATCTTGCCTCATGGTATAAGGCAATTAAGCGTTTGGAGGTAATACGATGGCTCGCAATAAAAATAAGTCGATTCCAAGCAAAAATCAGGCATTTGCAGCAAGCTCCCAAGAAGCGGAAAATAACTTGGCTGATTCAACTGAAGCGAACCGCAATCAGAAAGGCCATGTGCCTAACAGCCCGTCTACCGGCTAGCTAGCAGAACAAACAGCAAAGAGCTGCCTAGCGATGTGATCGCATGGACAGCTCTTTGTTGTTGCTGCTTCATCATCAAGCCAATCATTTGTTGATAATGGACTCCCAGCGATGCTTATATTGCAGAAGTCGCGGATGAAGCCTTGCAGGCTCCTCAATGAGCAGCAATCTAATTTTTACAATCCATTCCTCAAAGGAGGAAAAGGATGCGAACAAGTTGGCTGTCTCTCCGGTCATGAGCAGAAACAACGGCTTCGGATACGTTTCCACCAAATGCCTCAATGCAGAATCGATTGGCGTATACTTTTTCCGCTTAACCTCAAGTCTCTCCACTACAACATTCGTTTCATTGCGATCCCGCTTCCATTCATGCAGCTTATCTTCTCGTTTATAAAAGGGACTTACCTCTTCCTTTGACATTCGCTTTACGCTTTGCTCATGTAAGGGATAGAGTACAAGCTTAACGAATAAACGTTCCTTTGCAATGTATGCCGCAAGATCAAGCTCCCGTTCGGTCGTATGCTCAAAGGAATCATAATAAACGAGTGTGCCTTTGCGCTCATCCTTTGGCGGCTCATAGCCGAACGGCATTTTTTGAACGGTTTCACTCATGCTGGTGACCTCCTATGTATCCTTTACAAAAGTTTCCTAGGAGATGAAAATACCATATTTGATCATAAAATGCCAAGTTACAGCTTTCGATAATCGCTTTTCATAATACTTTTTACTAAGCCCGACCATTTCGAATTGGCGGGGCAATATTTTCTTGCGACCTTCTCGATCGTGGTCAGCCCTTTGCCGACGTAGTTTTTAGACAGGAGCTGTCCGAATTTTCGTACGCTGTCTCCTTTTGTTTTAAAGCTGAACGCTTTGTTGTACTTATCGCCATCTATCGCATTTAAGCCAAATAAATTATTTTTGCTCTTAGCTAGTTTGCTTTTGCCATTGCCGCTCTCCAGCTTCATGACGGCAATCGTGAAATAAGCGTTTATGCCATACTCCTCTTCAATTTCAAGGATAGCTTGTTCCAAATCATGCCCGGATAGCGCGGTGCCTTCAAATATTTTTGAAATATGCTCCTCCGTTAGGCCAGAATCCGATTTCACGATCGAGGTGGGCTTGCTCAGCTCTTCCTCTTCTTTTTCCACTGCTTCTTCATCTATACTTTCGGATTGCAGCGCACTCTCCGTGCTGCTATCGTTGAATGCGTTTGTCGGTTGACGATGGCTTGCGGCGGGAAGGGACAAAATCGATACTTTCCCTTTCTCTTTCACTTTTTTAGCATAACCGCCATGTATATATCCTCCATCTTGAAGCTCAAGCCAGCCGTTATCGGCTACTGCTGTTACTTGTAAGGTTGTTCCTTGCTCGATGACCTTTATGATGCTCGATTTTGCGCTCGGTTTAGTTCGAACGTTTAGATAATATGCGGTAACCTCATATGTATTTGCTTGCTCTTTTGCATCTTCAGGTGCTTCAACTGTCTGTGTTTGATTATTTGGAGAGGTAATTGGAGGCTCCCCGACCTTATTAATCGGTGCTCCGTTATCGGAAGGAATGGGTATCGGTGAAGGGATGGGTAAAGCGATGGAAGCAGCGATTGGATTTGGGCTTGGGGACTCGCTTGCGTCAGTAAGCAGGATGTTGCTGACTACTGGTTCAATGATCTCCTGCGAATGAACGACCGAACCTACCTTAGCGTCCTTATCTAAAGGTTTCACATACATGCCTAATGTTATGACTAACGATAAAATAAGCAGGTAAACGAACAATTGCTGATTCAACTTTTTACGCATAATAGTACCACTCCCTTAAATTAATGTAAGATGCCTGTTGCGATATAAATGAGATGGCAAGAATTCGCAGATACAAATAAAAAGTGGACGGTCTGTGAAGATTATATGTCGATGCCTGCTCCAAAAGACGAGTTTTTAACCTTCTTTCCGTGCATTTGCTAATTATGAGAAAAAATTAAACAAATTCCACTTGGCTATCGTCACGTTTTTGGTACTTCTATATAGACACAAAAAAGCTCTTATTCCCTAGAGAATAAGAGCTTTTTGTATCGTTATTGGCCTATTTTTTGTAGCCGGCCGCATGGGCAGCAATAATCGAATCCATCTGCTCATTCCATTCCTTGTCCTCGCTGCATCGCTCAGGATGAGCCTCAAACCACGCTACCGTTTGCTTAATGCCTTCCGCAAACGAGGTCGTCGCCTCGAATTCAGGAACTAGCCTTTTGATCTTGCTGTTATCGAACACGCTCGTAACCGCTTTGTCTCCAAGAAGACCTCCCACAAGCTCGGGGTCATGTGAAATGAGAAAATCGGTCGAAATATGAACAAGCTTCGGTTCAGCGCCAGCAGCATCGCCGATAGCCTCGTAAATCTGATTCCAGGTTAGTACTTCATCAGAGGTAATATGATACGCTTCTCCAATCGCTTCCTCTCGTCCAAGCAACCCGACAAAGCCTTTGGCAAAATCGGTATTGTGCGTCATCGTCCAAAGCGATGAACCGTCACCATGTACAATAACGGGCAAGCCTGCTCTTATCCGGGCAACAAGCGACCAAGGATGCGGCCAGCTATTCAATGCAGCAGGTATCATCGTGTCACCGTAAGTAAATGACGGTCTTACTATTGTGACTGGAAAACCGGTAGCTGCCTGTTCTTCATACAGCAGCTGCTCGCATGCTATCTTATCGCGCGAGTACTGCCAGTACTGATTTTCAAGCGGCGTTGCTTCTTCGGTTATAATATAGTGCTTGGGCGGCTTCTGATAGGCCGAAGCCGAGCTGATGAATATATATTGCTTCACTCGTCCCCTGAACAGCTCAATGTCTACGCTTACATGTTCAGGCGTGAACGCAATCCAGTCAACGACAACGTCGAACTCAAAGCCTTCGAGCGCCGCAGCCGCAGCTTTGGGATCCCTAATGTCGCCGATTATGGTCTTAGCGCCCTCTGGCACGAAGTCGTCCCGCTTCCCTCTATTAAAGAGATAAAGCTCGATTCCGCGCGCAATCGCATGCTTCGATACTGCCTCGCTTATTAAGCCTGTCCCGCCAATAAACAATACCTTCATGATATTCGCTCCTTTGCTTAATGGAATAATACGAATGAAGCAACCAGATCCATCATTTTTGAATTGTCAATTAATAGTACCATATGCGCCAATCTTTTAATATTTGAAAATGATATAATGTAGCCACCCCATCAAAAAGGAGTGGCTTTAACTGAAACGATTAGCTTTAACGACTATCTATTCCGTTGTTTTATCCTCCTTGCTGCTTAGCGCTTGCGGCAGCGCTGCGAATTCAAATAAACAGACGAATGAAGCCGGTGAAGTGCATAATGCGGATCATGGCCATCATCAAACCGCATCTGGCGATCTGCAAGAGAAAACAGCCTCGCTAAGCGTGCTTCCGACTTTCTTGGAAGGAGCTACACCAACGGTGCAAACGGCTTATAAAACCGCAGCAACCGTAACAGATATTTTGCCCTATATTCCTTGTTATTGCGGCTGCGGCGAAAGCGCAGGCCATATGAGCAACCTAAATTGCTTCATCGCGAAGCAGAATGATGATGGCTCTGTCATCTGGGATGATCACGGCACACGCTGCGGCGTATGCATTGAAATTGCGGTAACGGCAGCTGCAATGAAAGCAAGCGGCATTGAAGCCGAACGAATTCGCCAGATCATCGACGAAACGTATAAAGAGGGATATGCTAAGGCGACGCAGACGGAGTTGCCTCCTGCTTCCTAATGTAAGACTGCTTGAACGTTTTCCACATGACAGTCTAGATCACGAATGCGTAGCTCTAGACTGTCTCGCTGATTTTCTTGGCTTTTTAATAACTATTCATTCATGCTAGCATTGCTTAAACGATTAAAATGATCCTTCGTCCTCTTAATGATAAATTTGGAATCCGATCTTTCAACCCTTCTATCGCTTGATGTAAAATCTGCTATGAAGCGGTCTAGCGTTACGTCTAGCACGACCTCATCGGATTTTACAAACACGAGCTTATGAATGGATTCATCAAGCAAAGGGAAATCCCCCATAAAAAACTCATTTTCCAAATAAGCGAAATATGAAGTTTCTGTCGTCCATTTCGTCCCCGTTGCTTTTTCCATCTCGTCCCGTGAGAGATACGGTTGAAACATATACATATGATCCCAATCGAAAGAAGCTACCTCCGTCATTTCAATGTTCATTGAAAATAAAGTTTTAGACTGGAGTTGCTGATCCGACGCGTGTTTTAGAAATACGAAATCAGCAGCTTTCGAAAAATAAGTTTTAGACTGACCCTCAATAAAAAACAGCGGTAGCATTGGACGAGAAAATAAAGTCCTAGACTACCGCTGTTTTATTGAGCTATTGTTTCCCATTAGAGTTCAAACATATTGAATAGGAAGAACCCAATCATTTATCTTAGATGCCACTATGCCACTATGGTTACTTCAGTATCCGGTTTGCAGTCCTATGTTTAGTCTATGGTGATGTCATCACCATTTTGATATCTTTTATGAAACATTTCATCTAATAACATTATTTCTGCTTTTTGGCTGACGGCATGGTTCCCAAACTTTACATCAATAATAAAGTCATTGTTGAGCATCTGGTGGTAACGGTAAATAATATCGTTTTCGGGTAATTCCCCCATTGCCTTTGTTTCGGGTGGGATTACCGGAATTCCGGCTTGCTCTACCAGGTGAATGTTTTGTTTAATATCTGCGGCGATCTTGCTTAGAGTGCTTACACTCCTTGCTGACTCTAAATCCACCATTCCGTCATTCGTATAGAAATGCTTGTTGACGATAGCCAATGCAGTATGTGAAATATGGAATGCCTGAATGTCTTTTTGGATTTCATAATGCAAATCCACCGATTCAAATATTTGGGCAAGCTCTTTCACTCTTTCGGTAGTCAATCCATTTATTTCACCAAAAATGGTTCCTTGATGTTTTTCGGAACCGAATTGGGCATATAGAACATCCTCTTTGATGTCTCCACCCGCCCCCGGGAATCCTGGGAGTAACCTGTCCCCCACGATTTCAAGCCAGCTGTCATATCCAATGGTGTTGGTCAAGGTGACAATGGATTTGCTCTGATTATTCTTGATCACAGTTAGGGCAGATTCGGCCTGATCATATCGTACTGGAACAAAAATAAAATCATAAATGTCGTCGTTATCAAGCTTTTCTATCGTCTTGATCGGTATTTGCTTTATTGTTCCATTATCGTTGTATCGCAGTCCGTTCCTTTTCAGTGCATCCAGTCTCTTTCCTCGCGCCAGCATTGTTACGTCCAGTCCGTACTGTGCAAATCGGAGAGCGTATACACTACCAATCACACCAGCACCAAATATCAAAAGTCTCTTTTTTGTGTTCATTATGTTCCTTCCTTTCAGTAAATTCGTCACAAATTGTTTAAGCAACATCTGTCTGGTAAAATAATATTACTGTATTCTTATGAATTCAACAGGCAGATTCAGTGGAAAGTTGCATAGACAACACATTGTGATATTTGATGTTTTAGAAGGGGATATGCATATGGTAAATCAGCAAGATCCAAGGGTTTTGCGCACACGACAGTTAATAAGGGAAGCATTCAGAGATTTGTTGCGGAGTAAAGAATTTGATGCAATAGCCATAAAGGATATCGCACAGAAAGCTACCATTAACCGTGCCACCTTTTATGCCCATTATGAAGATAAATATGCTTTGCTTGAAGAAATCACAGAACAGGTTTTTCGTGAGATGATTCCCGAGCAAGTGATGAATGCGCGGGAGTTTACAATTGAAATATGTGACCAGTTGATCTTGCTGACACACCACTACATAGTGGATTTTTATCAGGTATGCAGAATGGATTCCAAATCGATTGCTGCGCTTGTGGATGAAAAGGTAAAGAAGATGTTGCAGCAAATAATTGAAAGCATTTTTTCGAAAGGGCACTATACGGACCGCCACCATACAAAGATCATTTCGGCTATGACAGGCTCAGCGATCTATGGCGCTGCGCATTATTGGTTAACTGTTGGAGAAAATAATCGAACCGATTTACTTATAGACATTGTTCGTCCCTATGTAATGAATGGTCTGGGGTTGTATAGCAATTGCGATGAATATATAAACGACTCGCCGACAGCGCCTTTAGGTTAACGCTTACGCAGACTATCAGTCGAACACTTTATTTTATACGAACTCGCCGGCCAGTTTCTGGAGCTGCAGGAGGCCGTGTAGCAGGTTCGCCAGTCAACAACTTAATTTTACGAGTCTAATACTTTATTTCTCAGTCTAATACTTTATTTTCCCAGTCTAATACTTTATTTTTCAGTCTACCACTTTATTTTCTCTGAACATTCAAACGAATCTTTTTTCTGTACGACCGCCCCTAAATGATGTATAAATTGGTCTGCATTTTCATTGTTTATCTTGATTGAGCGATAGTTTGCATAGCTGATCAGGATAGGCACATAAATGAAAATAATAAATAGGCCGATTAAAGAGATTAGAATCGTTTTTTTTGCTTTCCGCATAGATTACCTCCTTAAAATCGTTAGATTACTTGCTATCGTTCGAAAAATATTCTCCAGCAGTCAATAGCGGCTCATACATCATAATGGCATGATTTTCAGTAATAAACTCGTCTGAAAGCTGCTCCTGGTCCGCATTAAACACTTTCCGATAAATCGTATTGTGTCTTATATAAGCTCCCCAAAACTCTTGTGTAATCCAGTGTTCCTTTTCGTAGACTTGATAGGTATTAACGGCTGAGGCAACCGATCGCCATTCCCCTACCAAGTGCGTATCCGTCAAATAAACGACTAATTGGTAGCATTGCTGAGTCTGATTCTCGATCTGTAAATCCAAATAATTATACGCACAGGTTGCTCCGCTGCCAAAAGGCTGCGTGCGCCCCGAATCAGGAAAAACATCATAGCTATGCCGGTACCTCTCGGTAACCGTAAGCGGCGAATGCAAGGTCATCCAATAGATTAAATTAGACAACTGGCACAAGCCGCCCCCTACTCCCGTGACAACCTTTCCATAGAACAAGATCATGCCGTCTAGGTACCCTTTACTTTTCGTAGGATTGCCTATTAAACGCCAATAAGAGAAGGTTTCTCCAGGTTTGATGAGGATATGGTTTAACCGCTTTGCTGCAATTTGCAGATTTTTCACTTTGTTATGCTGCAGCCATTGATCCACTTCCTTCAGCTGTCTGGTGAGCGGTGTACGATGCTCAGCAATGACATGCGGCAATAAATCGTTATCCGTAATTCGCATTCGCTTAGCGTACTTCCTGCTGTCAGTGAACCAGCTCCAATAACGTTTGAGCCGATAATATTTGGTACCCGCATAAATTCGAAATGGGCTTCTCTTAATTGGCTTGTGCATGATTCTCTCCTATTCAATACCATTGGGATCGGCGTGTTTTCCAAATGATAAATTGGTATTATATCCCTATTTTAACACGGTTCGAGAGATTGAATGACGTTTGCAAAAAAACAAACAAAATCATAACTTTACGTCATCGCCATACGAGGGTCAACTTACTAAGATAAAGCTACAAGAGTTTTTATTCAGCCTATGTCTACATGGATGGAGGGGGTCGTTGCATTTGCAAAAAAAGCTTTTTTTTATAACGGATTCAGACTGCGGCAGCGGTAAAGCGATCATTAAACGATTGGCGCAAAGCGGTGCTCATTTTATTTTGAACAGTTATTCAGGTGGGTCGGCGCTTGCCGAGGAATTAGAGTTGATTCAAGAAGCCAGCTTGCTAGCGATCGTCGTCAATATTGACCTTTGCAATAGCGCAGAGGTCACTGAGATGCTTCAATTCGCCGAGCAGCAGTTAGGTACAGTGGACGTTCTCATACACAACAATAACCATGTTTACCCAAGTACGATTGAATGTAGCGATGAAGAGCCATTTGTACAAAGCGTTGCGGTAAATGCCAAGTCCGCATTTATTTGTACGCAAGCGGTCGGCAAGCAAATGATGGGAAAGCAAGCGGGAAAAGTTATTTTCGTGTCCTCTATTCATGCCGAGAAACCTACAGGCTCCGCCTTTACCTACAGCATTTCGAAAGGCGCGGTCAAAATGCTCGCAAAGGAAGCAGCCCTCGTGCTTGGCCGATACGGCGTCAGCGTGAATACGATCGAATTAGGCCCGCTAGGCGGTGATGACCAACTATTTCAAAGCACGATCTCTACGCTGTATGACGATTACGAATTTAAAGTTCCTAATGCTGTATTAGGCAGTCATGAAGATTTGGCTGAGCTGGTCACGTTCCTCTCCTCGGATGAGGCGCGCTATATCAACGGGTCAGATATTAGACTCGATGGCGGCTTTCTGCTGCATTACATGAACTTTAAGATGAAGCGACCTTAACCGCCGGTATGGAGGTGCTGTATGAGCATTGCAGGAAAAATAGCTTTAGTTACCGGTGCCGGTACAGGGATTGGCAAAGGTGTGGCCATTGAGTTAGCGCGCCGCGGCGTACAGGTTGCCGTTCATTACAATCAAAGCGACGCCGGCGCAATTGACACCAAGCAGCAAATTGAAGACTTTGGCGGCAGCGCCATGATTGTGCAAGCCAATGTCGCGCATAAGCAAGAAATTGAGCGAATGGTCGAAACGGTGGCAGAGCGCTACGGCGGAATTGACATCTTAGTCAATAATGCTGCCCTTCAACTGAACTTTGATTTTTTCGAGCATAACGAATCTTCGTTCGATCGCATGATGAGCATCAATCTGAAGGGCTACTGGCAATGCATACAAGCTGTAATCCCTTATATGAAGGTCAAGCAGTCCGGCAGAATTATAAATATGTCCTCTGTTCATAGCAAGCGCCCTACTGATTTCGACGTCGTTTATTCCATGACAAAAGGCGGCATTCGCATGCTCGGCAGAGAAAGCGCGATTGAACTTGCTAAGTACGGAATTACCGTCAATACGATCGAGCCTGGCGCTGTTGACGTCGGCAAGCAAAGCGCTCGCGAGTCCAAGCCGATTATGACGGCCGAGGATATCGAGAAGCATAAAAAAACGAGCCGCTCGATTCGTGACAAGTTTCCGCTTGGCCGCGTCGGCCGTCCGCTCGACGTAGCGCAGCTCGTTTGTTTTATTGCGTCGGATGAGAGCGAGTTTATGACCGGCTCTTCAATCAGGCTTGATGGCGGCAGCATGCTGCTTTGAGATAAGCAATGCATGATTTTACCAATAACAATCAAGGAGTGAATAATCGTGTCTAATAACCAATCCTACGAGGAAACGCTAGCCCATGTCAGTACCCAATCAATTCCGTCTAAGCTTCGCATAACCGATATCAGATTTACTGATATTGTTGGCGGCCCGTTTCATAGCAGCTTGATAAAAGTGTATACCAATCAAGGGTTAGTCGGATTTGGCGAAGTGCGTGACGGTGCCGATAAAGTGTATGCTCAAATATTGAAGGGTCGTCTGCTCGGTGAGAATCCATGCAATATCGACAAGCTGTTTCGCCGCATCAAACAGTTTGGCGGTCATGCAAGGCAAGGCGGCGGCGTAAGCGGACTCGAAATCGCTTTATGGGATTTGGCAGGCAAGGCATACGGCGTACCCATCTATCAAATGCTCGGCGGCAAGTTCCGCGAAAAAATCCGCATGTACTGCGACACCGAGGTAGTCGGCAAAGATACAGGCACGGCAATGGGCTTAGCGCTCAAGAAGCGTATGGATGAAGGCTTCTCCTTCCTTAAGATGGATCTTGGCATCGGGCAAATTATTAATGAGCCCGGCACGTTAAGCGCTCCGATCGGCTTCTTGGAGGAAATGCGCAGCATCTCCAAAAACCGCTACAGCAACAATCATGATACGCTTACAGAGGATGAAATTCGTGATATTCGGAATCAGCACTATGACATCCACAACATCCCCCACCCTTTTACCGCGATTCATGTAACGGAAAAAGGCCTTGATATGCTTGAGCAATACGTTGCGGATGTGCGCGCCGTTATTGGCTACGAGGTTCCGCTTGCCGTCGATCATTTTGGACATATCGGCCTTGAGGATTGCATTAAGCTTGGACGGCGCGTCGATAAATTTAATCTGGCTTGGATGGAGGATATGCTTCCATGGCAGTATACGGATCAATACGCCAAGCTCTCGCGTGCCGTTGCCACTCCTATCTGCACAGGCGAGGATATCTATTTGAAGGAAAACTTCCGTCCACTTCTTCAAGCTGGCGGCGTATCGGTTATCCATCCCGACGTGCTGACGACTGGAGGCATATTGGAGACGAAAAAAATCGGCGATATGGCACAGGAATACGGCGTTGCAATGGCCATCCATATGGCGGAAAGCCCAATCGCTTGCCTCGCAGCCGCACATGTTGCCGCAGCTACCGAAAACTTTATGGCGCTTGAGTACCACTCCTGCGAAGTGCCTTGGTGGGATGACATCATCATAAGCAGCAAGCTTCCGAAAAAGCTAGTTCAAAATGGCTTTATCCATATGACCGATGCGCCGGGTCTTGGCATCGACGATCTGAATGACGAAGTTTTGGCTCAGCACCTGCATCCGAAAATTCCGGGCCTATGGGAGTCCACAGACAACTGGAATCATTACCACTCCAACGACCGGCTTTGGAGCTGAGACGAGTTTTGTTGCCTATAAGCTTAATAGAAGCGGGATGCTCATAGGGCATTCCGCTTCTTTGCGCTGAGTATCAGACACCCCTTTCATATGGCGATTCATATGTTTGCTCTAGAAATAGGCATTTCGTGTTTATCGAGTAGAAATAGATCTACAATCTAGTCTTATTTCTACCATCGGAACAATTTTTACAGAAATAAGTCTAGAGATTAGACTTATCCTATCCCCGCAAGTTTACTAAACGAGCATTCAGCGCTTTTCGTGCCCGATTGGTCTATTTTCTATAGCTATTTTTTCCATAACCGCTCGTGTCTGTGAAATAAGTCTAAAAGTTAGACTTAAGCATGGCTCGCAAACCGCCCCGCCATCCGATCGCGCATCTATTTATTTCGCAACTATCGCATATCTAGCTCCTTATGCAAAAAACACCTCCAGCACCACTATAATAGCGGTGTTGAAGGTGCTTCTCTACTAACGCTCTCGTTTCCTAAATGCTTCCACTCGCTACTGTCCCTTTGACTGCTTGAGCAGCTGCGGCTGCTTCCATCAAGCCGCGAATGTAGCCGATTCCGTATAAACGGCCAAGCAGCTCATAGCCTGGGTTAGCGTTGTCCTCGCCTTCCATCGTCGGCACATGATCGGGCCTTGCCGGTCCGTTAAAACCGACCTCGTAATACGTGTGCATCGCCTCTAGCATATTCGTTTGCCCGTCATCATGGAAGGTTTCCTCAAACTTCTCCGGCGTTCCTTTGACATCGCGGAAATGAACGAAAAACATTTTGTTCTGCTTCGAAAATTGACGGATTACGCTAGGAATATGCTCTCCAGCGGTCGCCAAGGTGCCTTGGCATAATGTAATCCCGTTGTATTCGCTTGGAACTAAATCAATGGCGCGCTGCAAAGCTGCTGCACTGGTCAAAATACGTGATACGCCTCTAATCGGCGTAATCGGGGGATCATCGGGATGCAGCGCAAGCTTTACCTTCGCCTGCTCCGCTACCGGCACGATACGCTCCATAAAGTATTGAAGGTTTTCCCAAAGCTGCTCCTCGCTCACGATCCCAACTTCCGTCAGCGGCGCGTCCAGCATCAAGCTATGATCGTAGCTTGAAACGAGTGCTCCTCCGCGCGTGCGCGTAGTTGTGGACGTTCGGAACCAGTTGAACTGGGCCATGAAATTATAGCAAAGGACGGGAATACCAGCCGCACCCATATTCGTAATAAACTGCTGAAACACTTCGATTTCGGCATCACGTCCCGCAGTGCCAAGCTTGATCTCATTGCTCGGCGGCATCGATTCGATCACGGCCAGCGCAAGCCCAGAGTCGGCAAACCTTTGTTTCATCCGGATAAGAGGCATCAAATCCCATGGCTTCTCAAGCTTCTCTTCCCATGGCAGCCCTCCAACAGCATGATCTACACCAAGCTGCTTCGCCAAATGCCATAATCTAGAAGGCTGGGACGGGAATACTTCTGCTAATTGCATCTGTAAAACCTCACTTTCAACTTTGGATGATTAGCCTGCAACCTTCGCTGCAAGCTCCTTGCCCATCTTGTCAATTTTGTTGAACGCATCCTCAATGGATTGCTGGCCGAACGTAACAGCCTCCATCTCCTTCTTATACGTATCGACCCATTCCGAGAATCCTGCAGCCGGCGGGTAGAACGGCAACGCTTTGTCTAGCGACAGATCATATATTTCTTTGCCCAGCTTATCTTTTGGTTCAAGATTAGGCTCAAGCTCTTTATACACATCCGGATTAATCGGAATCCCGCGCGTTAAGCCAAGAGCGCCACCAGCTTCTTTATCGGTAATGAACCATTTCACGAATTTTTTCGCTTCGTCTTTGTTTTTGGAATTAGCGCTGACGCTCAAAAAGATGGTAGACTGCGCCCAGCCGCCGCCAGAGGGTCCAACAGGCATGTTGACAACGCCTACTTTACCCGGCATGAGCTGCTCTAACGCGCTGACGGAGCCCGTTGTAGCACCTCTTGTCATAACGACGCCGGATGCCATCGGATCGGCTTGCGGATCATTCTCAAGAAACGCGGCTGCTTTCTCTGCGGGAGGAACGATCTTCGCTTTCCGGAACTCCTCATACGTTTGATAGAAAGCCATAAACAAATCCTTGTCGAGCGTGAACGTTTTACCGCCGTCAGACATCACCGGAGGCTTGCCCATCGAGGTTTGATAATAGTTGAAGCTGTCCCAGGTGGTCGTATCGCCAATTGGATATTTCCCTTCGGGCAGCTTTGCTCGCGCATCCCTTGCCCACTGGAAAAACTCATCGTACGTCCAATCCTTATGCGGAAGCGGGATGCCGAGTTGCTCAAGCTCCGTTTTATTGAACGCAATGCCTTGCGCATTTTGACTGAGCGGAATGCCGTATAGCTTGCCGTCGATTTGTAAATTCGTAATGACCGACGAATCAACGATGCCGGTTAGATCAATGTCAGAGAGATCCTCTAGTTGGCCGCGTGACACATACTCTTGGATGTAGGCAGCATCCATTTGCAGCACGTCGGTTATGGACTTAGAAGCGGCAAGCGTCGGCAGCTTCTGCCAGAATGCATCCCATGCCATAAATTCCGGCTTGAACGTTACGTTTGCATTTTGCTGCGAGTAAATATCGAGTGCCTTCTTGGTCGCCTCATGACGCGCATCCGGCCCCCACCACATAATGCTGAGCGTCGTTTTGCTGCCCGCCTCTTTGCCGCCTTCGTCTTCTGGCTTTGCCGTGCTATTCGTCGCATTATTCGTCTGCTTGTCCCCATTGCCGCCTCCGCCTCCGCTGCATGCAGTCAACACTAGCAGCAGAGCCAGCATCAGCAAACCGAAGCCCTTTCCCTTTGACCAACCTTTTTTCATCCTTGAGCATCCCCTTTACCTTTGTAAAATGTCATGCCGTTACCCTTTTAAGCCTGTAGTCGCAATTCCTTCGACAAAGTGCTTCTGTGCAAGGAAGAAAATAATGACCGAAGGAAAGATCGACAGCAAGGACATCGCAAGCAATTGTCCCCACTGAATGTCGAATTGATCGATGAACATTCGCAGTGCCAAGCCGACGGTAAACTTATCGACGGAGCTTAAATAAAGCACCTGCGCGAAGAAATCATCCCAGCTCCAAATAAATGTGAAGATCGCAACCGTAACGAGCGCCGGCTTCAGCAAAGGCAATATCACTCGCCAAAAGATACCGTATACGCTTGCTCCGTCTATCGTTGCGGCCTCATCCAGATCCTTCGGAATGCCGCGAATGAATTGCACGAGCAGGAAGATGAAGAATGCCCCTCCCCCAAAAAAATGCGGAAGCACAAGCGGCACATAGCTGTCGACAAACCCGAGCTTATTGAACAAAATGTACTGCGGGACTACCGTTACTTGTCCTGGCAGCATCATGGTAAGAAGCAAAACCGAAAACCAAAAGCCACGCAGCTTGAAGTTTAGCCGGCCGAAGCCGTAAGCGACAATCGCTGCAGTAGCAACGCCGCCAATGACATTGCCAAGCTCCATGAGCAACGTATTGCCGAAGAAGTGGGCAAAGGTATATTCCGATGAGAAATGCCAGCCATCCCAATAATTGCTCCACATCGGCGAAGCAGGCCAGATCGTCGGCAAGCTGAGCTCCTCTGTCTTCTTAAGCGAAGCTCCAGCCCACCAGATAACGGGATACAGCATTAGAAAGGAGAATAGGGTTAAGAACAAATGGCTCGACAGCTTGGAACGCATCGAATTCATTTCGTTTTCCCCCCATCCGACTCGTAAAATACCCAATATTTCGATGCCGCAAAATTAATGATCGTGAGCAGCGCGACAATCGTCAGCAATATCCAAGCAAGCGCGGACGCATAGCCCATCTGATAATGCTTGAACGCTTTTTCATATAGAAACATTGCATACATGTAAGTGGAATTAATCGGGCCGCCTTTTGTAATGATGAACGCAGACGTAAACGTTTGGAAGGAGCCGATAATGCCGAGCACGAGATTAAAGAACATAACCGGCGAGAGCATCGGAAGCGTAATGCTGATAAACTTCCTTACCTTTCCTGCTCCGTCTACGGATGCCGATTCATAAAGCTCCTGCGGCACCTGCTTCAATCCTGCCAGAAAAATAACCATCGTCGAGCCGAATTGCCATGTATTGAGTAAGATCAAAGTGCCGAGCGACGTATCCGGATTGGAAATCCAACCCACTCCCTCGACTCCAAACCAAGCGAGCACTTGGTTGATATAACCGTCAATGCCGAACATATTGCGCCAAAGCGCCGCCACCGCTATGCTTCCCCCGATCAAGGATGGGAAGTAAATAGCCGTCCGATAAATGTTCATGCCACGGATGTTTTTGCTTAGCGCCAAAGCGACCATCAGCGAGAAGAACAGCTTGAGCGGAACCGAGAATAGAACAAACATAAACGTTACGCTGAGCGACTTTGTGAAGGTGGCATCGCTAGTGAAAATTTTGGCGTAGTTGTCCGTACCCGTCCAAACAGGGTCCTCCAGCAAGGAATAGTCGGTAAAAGACAAATAAAACGATTGGGCAATTGGCCAAAGCGTCAGCAGCAAAAAGCCGATCAGCCATGGGGATATAAAAATGTAGCCGGCTAAATTTGTGGCACCCTTTTGCTTTTGCTTTCGCTTCGACTTTGCGGGCTTGCTATTTAATGCTATCGTTGTCGAACTCTCCGCCTTCACTCCAATCATCTCCTCCCCCTTCGTGGATAATGTTCCCTTACTTTAAACGAAAGCGGTTACATCTATGAAGGGGAAGAAATTATGAATTCGTTTGATTTTATATAGTGTGAAAAATTCATAGATTGCCGCAAAAAAGCCTTAAGAAAGTCGCATCGACAATTATTGGAATGTCCCTAACAATAGACTTATGAAGCAAGCCACATCAGCCTTCAACACACTACTTTCGAAAGAGGTGCTCACATGAAATTTGATAACCCGGAAGATATAATTCAGCTTACGCCGCTATGGGAGGGCGAACGCTTCCCTAATGGACGCCCTAAAGTATCCGAGGATGTTCTTCGCCGCATGCGTAAAATTACGTTGGAGGAAGCGTGGGGCCCTCTCTGGAACAGAGGTTATGCTTTTCAATTCGAAGGCGATTTCAAAATCATTCATCCGAATAAAACAATGGTCGGACGCGCAGTAACTGCCGTGATGGTACCCAAGCGGCCGGATTTGCATGAAACTTTGCTGAAGTACGGTCATGAGCAAGAGGAACGCAAAGGCTTCTTCAATCAATGGGTCATTGATGCTTTGGTTGAAGACGATGTCGCAGTCGTCGACATGTTCGATAAGGTGCATCTCGGCACCTACGTTGGCGGGAATTTATCGACTGCGATCTCAACCCGTACGAAGCGCGGCGGCGCGGTCATTTGGGGCGGCATTCGCGATAACCAGCAGGTCGTTGAAATTGATAATATTAACGTATTCTATCGCGGCAGCGATCCTACTGCGATTGCTGACGTAACGATGGTAGGCATGAATGTGCCGACTCGAATTGGCAAAGCGATCTGTATGCCAGGCGACGTCGTGCTCGGCACGCCTGCCGGCGTCATCTTCATTCCGCCTCACCTAGCCGAGCTTACGGTCGTGCAAGCAGAAAAGTCCCAAGTGCGCGACGTGTTTGGATTCGTGCGGCTGCGCGACAGCGTTTATACAACGGCGCAAATTGATGCGGCATGGGATGTTGCCCTTTGGTCAGATTTCTTGAACTGGTTCGAAAATGATGCCGCAGCGGCGGAATATCGCCATCTTACCTGGGAATCGGAGCTCGCGGATGCGCGAAAAAATGAGCGAAACGGCCCTCAAAGCGATGTCAGGCTATAAAAAAACGGACTCTACTGGCAGAAACGCTGCCAATAGAGTCCTTCTTTTTTTCAGATTTGCTATTTTCCTACGGATTCCCGATACTCGCTAGGCGACAAACCAACCTTTTTCTTGAAGATTTGGCTAAAATAACGCGGATCTTGATACCCGACCTTCTCTGCGACCTCATAGTTTTTGAAATGGGTGCTCTTCAGCATATCCTTCGCTTTATCAATACGTATATCCGTCAAATGCTCGATAAACGTTTTTCCCGTATTCGTCTTGAACAACAGACTCAAATAAGTAGGCGTCATATAAACCTTCTGAGCGACGCTTTGCAAGGATGCAAACTGACATTCCTGCTCCATATGATGAATTGTCTTTTTAATAATGCTGCGGTGGCTCTCCTTCTGGTTGTGGGCAAGCACATCCTTCAAGCCGATGAGAAAGTGAATAACGTACTGCTTAATTTCCTCCAGCGTCTCCAGCTTTACGATCGACATCACATCAAATTGCTCATATGCGCTAACATTTTCGGCCTCGGAGAGAACACGCTTTTCTGTTCCTACGAGCAGCCTAACCGTCAAATCGTAAACGCTCTGCGTATCCAGTAGTCCTTTTTGAAGGATCTCGCTATAAAAAAGCTGTACGCAAGACTCAATCTCGGCTGTCGATTCCGCAGCTTTATAGGCATCATACAGCTCCTTCTCCTTATCGGACGGATAGTGCTGCAGCGATTCATATCGCTTAAGCTCGCTGTAATAAATAATTTTGCCCGTCCCGCGGTAAAACTTATATTGCAGCGCGCGCGAGGCTTGCCGATAGGAATGAACGATATCGCACAGATGGCCGCATGGCTTGCCTACTCCGATATTGAACGGCTGCTGGAAATGCTCCGACAACATGGCCTGAATCATCTCAATCGTATCCTTGGACACCCACGAGAAGAGCAGGCCTACCCTGCCCCCCTCATCTACAAATACGATGCTGCTATCCGAAATCTTTTTTTGCATATAATCGCGCATTCGCTCCAAATAAACATTTTTCTCATGCTCATCGTCAAAATATATGGCAGGCTCCAGCAAAGCCAGTGCCGGAAAGGTGTAGTAGGGGTTCAACTGCAAACGTGATAAGCAATCCTTCAAATCGGTTTTCACAGCAGCGGTGTTTGATACTAAATTCCGGAGGAAACGATCCCTCATCCAGGTAAGAACGACATCTTCTTTAAATAATAATCCCTCGCTCAGCATACTCCATTGCCCCTTTTGTAAGGTTAACTTACGAGATGCATGACACTAATTGAGATGAATCATTTTATAAGAGTGCATATGCTCGATAAAGGTCAGTTCCGCTAAATCTGTATCGCCAGTTCGCAGCACATCCACCAGACGGAGATGCCAATCCGCGAGTCCATCCGTTGAATAATGCCGATTGGAGATAGCCATAAACCGCATTACTTTGATTCGCATGCGATTCCATAGCTCCAAGATCATATGATTATCGCAGCGTTTATAAAAAAAGCCATGGAACTCCATATCAAGCTCCAATATGTTCAAAATATCGTTTTGCTCGTGCGCGAGGTGCATACGCCTAATAATGTCTTCCAAGTAGTCATAATCGTTTTCGGTTAACCGCTGCATCGATTGCCGTACCGCAAAACCTTCAATAATTTCCCTCAGCTCGAAAATATCTTTAATTTCCTTCGCTGTTATATCCGAGACAACCGAGCCTTTGTTCGGGATGCCCGTAATAAAGCCTGCTGACTTCAGTCGTTCCAGCGCTTCGCGAACCGGTGCTTGACTGATGTTGAACTTCTTGGCAATTTCAAGCACGAGCAGACGAGCCCCCGGCTGCAGCTCACCTGCCAGTATTTCCTTCTTTAATGCCGTAAAGACTTGTTCGCTTATCGAATGAACGGGTGAAATAGACAGGTTTTCGTACATTGCAATCACGTCTCCGTTTCCCATTATCGATTATCGATAATATGTATCAAAAAAAGAAAGCGTTACCATTTATATTAAAAAAAAAGTTCCGTCATCTGCCTCCTCTACATTTTGGATTATCGATAATTTACTCATAACCACATTATAGAACTTCTTTTTCACGATGACAACCGAATACATTGTCGAATCCTGACAGATTAACGCCCCATACGCTGCAGCATCCTCATCCCACTCCGTATACGCCTCACTCATCGGCTTTCCTCATTGGCAATCCACATAGTCAAACCTCAAAAGCATTCCTCTTACTCTTACTCCTATGTTACATTGCACTTTATACAACAGAAATGCTGCTGCCGTCTAAACGCAGTTGCTACCGTATTAAATTATTTATAGCGTATCTCTAGTCACGCCTACTCCAAACAGCATATAATAGAGTTTGATTTATATCCGATCTAACTACTTGGACAAATGGAGAATATATGATGAATGTGAAGCATCCAACTATAAAAAAACAAGTTTTTGATTTTATTATTCGAAATGGTTTAGTATCCAAGGCCGCCTTAATGGATCGGCTTACGGTAACCAGCACGAGCCTATCCCGGTTGCTGGAGGAGCTGCTGTCTGACGGGCTAATACTAGCATCGGAGCTAGGTCGCTCAACAGGCGGCCGAAAGCCGATTCTATATCGCGTCAACCCCGAACACCGCGCCGTATTTGGTTTGGAAATTTCTCGTTTCTCCTCCTCTATCGGTTTATATGACATGAATTTAAAACCGCTAGCCTTCGAGAGATGGAAAATGGACGAGCGTATGACGCCCGAGAGGCTGCTGGCCAAAATTACGCAGCTCGCTGAACACATGATGAGCGAGTGCCAGATTGAGCGCGAAAAAATAATCGGCATCGGGATCGGCGCTGTTGGTCCGTTAAGCCGCGAGGATGGCATTATGCTGAAGCCGCGCTATTTTCCCGCTGAAGGTTGGAGCAATGTTCCGATCTGCGAGCTCCTCGAGCAGCGGTTGGGGCTGCCTGCCCTGCTCGATAATGGAGCCAATACGGCGATTATTGGTGAGCATTGGGCGCTTCGGAATGAAGAAGTGAAGCATATGCTTTATGTCCATGCTGGTGTAGGCTTGCGGACCTCGATGATGTCAGGCGGCCAGATCGTAAGGGGAGCGGTAGACATGGAAGGCTCCTTCGGTCAAATGATTATCCAGACGGATGGCCCAAGACTCGGCGACGAAGGTAATTATGGAGCGCTTGAAGCGCTCGTATCCATCCCTGCATTAGAGAAAAAAATTCGCTCGCAGCTGAAGCTGGGCAGAGAAAGCTCGCTTAAAGGAATCCCGCCAGAGGATATACAGTTTGATGCGCTGCAGAAAGCCTATTCACAGAAGGATGCATTCGTTACTGAACAGTTTCTGCAAACGGCAACCTACCTGGGCATTGGGATTGCCAATTTGATCAATATTTTGCACCCAGAGGCGGTTATATTGGGCGGTCCGCTCGTCAAAGTGCATAAGTCAATCTATGATACTGTCATACAAGTCGCCCGCAGCAACATCTACTATTCCCCGCAATACGAGCCTAAATTTACGCAAGGGCAGCTGACGGAAGACGCCGTAACGGCCGGCGCAGCCATCATGCTGCTTCAGGAGTGGGAGCTCAACTAGAAAAAAAGAACGATGCATCAGCTTACACTGGCATCGTTCTTTTTTATATATACTGAAGCAGCTCATCCAAACGCTGAATTTCATAGGTCGGTTTTATCAACGTTTCATTCCGCTTACGCTTTGGATTGTACCAGCATGTATCAATGCCGTAGTTGATGCCGCCTTGAATATCCGATGTTAAGGAATCCCCGACAATCAGCACCTTAGATTTATCCGTTATCTGCAATTTATCAAAAGCATAATCAAAGATTCCCGTATGCGGCTTCGAATAACCGGTATCCTCTGAAACGATGATATGCTCGAAGGAATTTGCCAAGCTTGATCTGCCGATCCGACTATGCTGCGTTTGCTTAATGCCATTTGTAATGATCGCTATGCGATGGCCGCTCCCTCGCATCTGATGAATAAGCACATCCGAGCCTTCTATCAGGAAGGAGCCCTCTCCCAAATAATGAACGTACCGTTCGCTAAAGTGAATCGCATCAAGCTCTACTTGAACCTCGGCAAACATTCTCCTAAATCGTTCATGTCGCAAAAAGTCGAGCGTAACCGTCCCCTTCTCAAAATCATTCCAAAGCTGCTGATTAACCGATCGGTACAGCTCAACATGAGACGGCTGCAGCTCAATTTGATGCTCGATAAATACACTTTTCAGCGCATGCGCCTCAGCCAATGAATAATCAAATAACGTATCGTCCGCGTCAAACAAAACAACCTCGTATTTCACTCCAATATCCTCTTGTCAATTTCGCCGACCCAAACCGCCGTTCCGCTAATAAAAATGTCCATTTCACGAGAGCTCAGCTTTTTCGCTTCTACGCTGACTTTACCGTCTCTATTCAGTTCTTGTCCTTGTTCTACAACAAGATTTGCCTCGTTTAGCTCTGGCTTTATATAGGTTAAATAATATGCGCCCATCACGCCGGAAGCGGTACCGGTTATCGGATCTTCTATCGTGCCTGAATAAGGGGACGAAAAATGCCTGGCATGCATATGTGCTTGAGAATCATAGGCGTCCAAGCAAAAAGGATGAATGGATGCTCTAGGATTTTCTTTCAAAATAGCAGGGAATTTATCCGTGCTGGGCACCATTTTTGCAAAAGATGAAAGTTTCTTGACAGGTACTAGCAGAGTCCACGTTCCGGTACTGCCATAAACAATCGGCAACCGCTCGTCCCAATCATCTGCACATAAACCAATCGCTTTAAACAACTGTTCCCTATCTCCGCCAAATGGGATGAACTCCGGTTTGCCCTGCTTCATCTTGATCTGATAAGGCTCTCCCTCGCTGCATGTTATCGGCAATAACCCGATATTCGTCTCTATTATCCATTCTTGTCGATCAGGCAGCAAACCTTGTCGCTTCAACGCGTATATCGATGCAATCGTTGCATGACCGCATAAGGGTATCTCATGGCCAGGCGTAAAATAGTTCAACCGCAAGTCCGCTCGTTCAGACTTTGTTACAAATACGGTTTCATTAAAACCGACCCGCTTCGCAATTTCCTGCATTTCATTCTTACTCAAATGATTGGCTTCGAGAACAACTCCCGCAGGATTGCCTTGATTGGGTATCGTTGCAAACGCATCATAGTGAAACACCTGTATGTCCTTCATATTCTTTACTCCTTATAAAAAATCATCGGTTATGCAATATATTCGGATTATAAATTTCAACAAACCCGCATTGCAAGCAGGAAGCATATAAAAAATGATGATATTGAATGTTCAACAGCTTGCTTAATCCAGCACCAGTCATGGCGATCTCATCGATATCACACTCATCATGCTTACATTTAGAGCATTCAAATTCATTTGCGATTTGGGCTGTAAGGTCAAGCTGGCCTAATGCATTATCGTATTCAACAACCGCATCGTTTGGCTGCTCACTTAAGAAGGGGTCCAAATGCTTAGCTAAAACCTCGTGCTGGCAAACCGGACAAACATCTTGATCCAATATAACCTGACTGCTGCACCAAGGACATTCAATCATGTCATTCTTCCTTTCCCGTTCAGCTGACGTTATCTATTTTTGCTGGCGATTGATTAACCTAATTTTATGTAATTCGTTGCTCCGCTGGCATTTCCTTGTTTTGTCATTCAACTTACCTATAGAAAAAAAGACAAAGCAACCGATTCGGATGCTTTGTCTCCATTCATTAAGAATCTTTAGATCTAGTCGCCATATCGATGATCATTACGATAAGCACGAGTAGTTGAATGAGCAATTCGATACTCATAACAATCCCTCCCTGCTGCAGGTAATGCTCCTTCGACGCGGCTTCTCCTCCCGCAACACCTAGCTTAATGAACGTCTCCCATTATCATGTTTATGGGCGATTTTAAATTTTATGTCGGATATTTTCACAGCGACCGCAGCCAGTACAACCGATAACAAGCATACCGCAGCAAAATGAATGAGACTGTTCGTTATGAAAACCGCTTCTATTCCAGCTGCCTTAGCCGCACCGCGAACGAGCACGATAGCGATAGGATGCAAAATATAAATCCACACCCGCCACTCCCGAAATGCTCTGCCAGATTGGCCTTTCCATAACAAAGCCCATTGGAATAAAAAATAAGTGGCTGGCAGCGCAAAAATGTACATGCTGTCATGACGCGGAAGTTCCAATGACTTCAACATAATGGCCTCGGCAAACATCAATCCTAGTGAAAGAAGAAACAAGCTGGCGTAAATAATCGGCTTTCTTGCTTGAAGCGGATGCTTGGCAGCCCAAGCACCAAGAACTAGATATATGGGCGCATAGAACAGACCGTTGCGCGTGTAGTCAAAAATGAAGAACATCGCGTCATAAAATTGCGTGATTCCATAGACGCCTTCTATTAGGCCATAGTAGCTGTCTCCGAATAGGCCAATCACATATAATAAACTGACAATCGCAAGCAACGCTGTCAAAGACATTTTCCTATACAAAAAATAAGTAATCGTTATGCCTATCATTAAAGCTGGCAAATACCACAAATGATAAAAGGTTCCGTCAAAAACGATATCCTTGAAGAAGCTGTATAAAGTGAAGCTTTCCTTAAAATATCCGGTGTATAGATTAAGCGGTATATATAACAATATGGCTATTACATATAATACTCCGATTTTTTTCATATAACCAAGCCATGCTTTTGAATCGTTTGTATGCACGCCTGTCCATTTGCGGAAGAAAAAAAATCCGGATGTCATAAAAAAGATCGGAACAGCAATTCGTGTTAGAATTCCACTTATGAGGTAATCCGCGTTGGCATTGTATGCATGCATAGGGCCGGTATGGTTAGCAATCACCAGAATAGCGACGATGAATTTCAGAATGTCCAACCCGCCGTAGTTTGATTTAGCCATTGTGTTCGCTGCCATGGAACGCGGTAATAATAAACCCGTCTCTGTTATTGCCTGAGAGGCGGTAAAGATCACATTTGACTATCGGTACTGTCGTCGACGGCCCTACCTCCGCTGGAACATAATAGATCTCAACCTGCAGACTGCCATTTTTGAATCTAAGATGGTCGCCGGAATACGTATAGCCTTTGACAAAATCGATATACTCCTCGAGGCAAAAGCTATACTCCTCAATCAGTCTCGAGTGAGGATAGCCAACATAGCGGAAATGCCAAGGCTCACAGGAGATTTTGGTAATGGACTCCTTCCCTTCCTTATACCTTTGAATAAAGCCATAATCCGCAGCTAGCTGCTTAAAGGTTTGGCAGGCACCGTTACTCGGAAAAGAAGGCGCAATAAAATCGACATCGCGGCTGATTTTGCCTACATCAACAGCAAGCCCCGTTTGATGCTCGCTTTGATCCGGCAGCGCCACGTAGCTAGCTGTATAAACAGGGCCATTTTCGACCAATGATGTTGCATAGATGTGTTCCTGCTCTTCCTTCGTACGATAGGCGCTTACGACTACAACTTCCTCTAACGCCTCGCTTGCAGCCAACAATGCCGACAACTGCTGCAAACCGGTCTTTTCCATGGACATGCCATCATGCAGCTCATTAATGTCTTCATTCGAGCTGATCGGCAGCAGCTTATCTTCCTTAATAGGACGCTTGATCGGATTATCGCCGTTTATTAGCACCAAATGCCCTTCATAGATTTCGGCTTGGCTTACTTGAATGTGATTTATAGGATGGCTCCCTTGCTGCTGGATACGATTAATCGCTTGTCCCATCGTTTTCGCGCCTCCCCTTTGTCGGTATATATTCGAGTTACTCTCGCAGTGAGCGAGGTTGATATTTCTTGCGGAACGCTGCCTATATGGGCAGCCAGCTCGGCAAACGTAATGCTCTCAGCCCCTTGACAGCCTATTAAGGTCACAGCGGAGCCTTCCTTGCACGGACCCGGTAATCGAATCATGAGCTGATCCATACATATTTTTCCGATTACTTTGGCACGTTGTCCATTTACGAGCAGCTCCGTTCCCTGCATGCTTTGCGACCAACCGTCGGCATAGCCGATTGGTACTGTTCCAACCCATTGCTCCTCGTCCGCTTGATAAGAGTTGTCATAGCCTAAGTACTCACCCTTTTTCAGCTTTTTTACCTGCATGAGGGTGCTGTGCAAGCTTAACGCCGGTTCGAGCTTAATAGTTGGAACAAGCTTCTGCGGATAATAGCCGTACATCGCCGCGCCAATTCGCACCATATCCATTGCAAGCTCAGGAAACCGAAGCGCAGCAGCACTTCCCGCACAATGATAGCTGTTAACGGCGAGCCTTGACTCCTTCACCCATTCGATCATGTCTACGAATCGCATATACTGCTGCTTCAGGTACGATGTATCCTCCCTTCCAGCAGTAGCAAAATGCGTATAAACACCTTCAACGATTACATCAGCAGCTCTCAGCCATGGAACCATTTCGTCCCATTGGGGTTTTTCATAGATGCCGAGCCTGCCAAGCCCAGTGTCCAGCTTTACGTGCACGCGCAGCTTCCTCAAGGGAGTGACTGGCTTAAAGCATCTCGCTTCCCTAAACCATGAGGCGCTCGTTACGGTAAGCATGAGATCATGCTCGATGGCAAGCTTCAACTGCCGAGGTTTTATGGGGGTTAAAATAAGAATAGGCAGCGTAATCCCGTGTTCTCTTAGACGGAGCGCTTCATCCAAATAGGCAACGGCTAGCTGCTCTGCGCCAGCCTGCTGAGCCATGAGGGCAGCTTCGATATCGCCATGACCGTAGCCATTTGCTTTGACGACCGCCATCAGCTTCACATTTTTAGGCAGCGTTTGACGAATTTTCAGCATATTATTGCGTATATTGCTCAAACTAACCTCAGACCACGTGTCTCTATTCATGCCAATCACCTCGTATAGTGAATCGTTTGTTTTTCTGCATGGCGAGTAAAAGCATAGTCGATCAGTTTTTCGACTAACTCGGCATAAGAAGTGCCATCCGTCCGCTCCCACATGACCGGATACATACTGAAATTCGTAAAGCCAGGCAGCGCGTTAATTTCGTTCAAAAACAATTGCCCTTTCTCATCCAGGAAAAAATCGACCCGAGCAAGTCCCGAGCATCCGTGCACCTGATAAGCTTGAATGGCGAGCTGCCGAATTTGTACTGTAATTTCTTCGGAAATTTGAGCCGGAATCGACATGGTCAGCCGCTTGTCCAAATATTTCGATTCGAAATCAAAAAAACGATGGTTATGGATGAATTCACCTGGCAAGGATGCAAGCGGCTTCTCATTGCCCATGACAGCAACCTGTATTTCTCTGCCAATGACCTCTTGTTCAATAACGAGCTTGGTATCGTATCGTAATGCCTCCATTATGCCAGCTATCAATTGCTGCTTATCCATGCATCTGCTAATGCCAATGCTGGAGCCTAAGGATGCAGGCTTTACATAGCAAGGAAAACCAAGTTTTTCCGCTACCGAATGCAGCATGTCAGAGTGATTCTCCAGCCATTGATCGTGGCGATATACGAGGTAATCTACTTGATTGATGCCCGCTTGGACTAAAAGCTGCTTCGATACGGCTTTGTCCAAGGTGAGCGCTGATGACAGTACGCCGTTCCCCACATACGGCACATCAAGCAATTCGAGCAGCCCTTGCACCGTGCCGTCTTCTCCGTTTGAGCCATGCAGCAGCGGCAGTACAACTTTTTTGCCGGGCAGAGACAATTGGCTTACTAATACATCCCCGATGGATTGTGCTGCTGATGTGGTTGTTGGCTGAGCGACAAGATCGCTCATGACAATCTGATCTCGGTTCAACCTTTCTGGACTGCACCAGAGTCCTTCACGCGTGATATAGATGGGAAAAACCTCGAATTTGGAATCGTCTATGGATTGAATAACGGTATATGCTGTTTTTAAAGAAACCTCATGCTCGACGGATTTGCCGCCGTATAGGACATAAAGCTTTGTTTTCACAAAAAAACCTCCTAAAATCGACTTGTTATCTCTCAACTAAAGATAACCGTCAATATTTAAGAGGCTAGTAATTAAAGTTTAAATAAAGCTTAAGATTACTTAAATAGTTTATATGTTTCTTATCCAGCGGCTGACCATTGGCCCTGCAAAAAACCCAGGCTTAGTCGCCTGGGTACGTTTTTACCATGGAATATCTTGCAGGTTATTCAATATAGCATCGATTTCTGTTAACTCTTCGGCAGATAACGGTGCGCTCTCAAGCGCCTTCACATTCTCCTCAATCTGGCTAACACGGCTCACGCCGATCAGAGCTGAGGTTACTCCCCCTTCGCGAAGCACCCAATTGAGCGCCATTTGGGACAACGTTTGACCTCGTCTAGCTGCCAACGCCTCGAGGCTGCGGAATTTCTGAACGCGCTCAGCCGTGATCGCCTCAGGCTTCATCGTGCTGGAAGCAGCTTTGGACTCTGCTTCGATTTTATCCGCATATTTGTTGGTCAGCTGTCCGCGGCCGAGCGGGCAATAAGCGATTGAGCCTACGCCATTCTCATTTAACACATCCTGCAATCCATCCTCTACCCAGCGGTTAAGCATCGAGTAGATAGGCTGATGAATGAGGCAAGGCGTTCCGAGCTGCTTCAATATTTTGACTGCTTCTTTCGTCTGCTCCGTACTGTAATTGGATAAACCGACATACAGCGCTTTCCCTTGTCTAACCGCATGATCAAGCGCGCCCATCGTTTCTTCAAGCGGCGTTTCCGGATCTGGACGATGGGAATAAAAAACATCGACGTAATCAAGTCCCATCCGCGTCAAGCTGCGATCTAAGCTGGAGAGCAGATTTTTACGGGAGCCCCATTCGCCGTATGGCCCTTCCCACATGTAATAGCCAGCTTTGGTCGAGATAAGAAGCTCATCGCGGTATGGTGCCAAATCCTTCTTATATACAGCTCCAAATGTTTCTTCTGCAGAGCCTGCAGGCGGTCCGTAGTTATTCGCTAGGTCGAAATGTGTAATCCCTAGATCGAACGCTTTTAAAAGCATCGCACGTGAATTTTCGAGCGGCTGATTGCCTCCAAAGTTTTGCCATAAGCCAAGCGAGATTGCGGGCAGCTTTATGCCGCTTTTGCCTGAGCGATTATACAACATATCGGAATATCTTTTTTGGTCAGCAACGTAAGGCATCTGTTCGTATTCTCCTTTAGCATGATAGAATGGATTATTCAATTGATGTATGCAATAATGAATGCTGTGAAATCTAACTGCTTTCAAAGTATAGCTCAACACTATCAAGTATTGGAATGTCCACAAGCAAGTATTATATGGCATAATGTAATATAACCTTTTATTTAAAATAGGAGTGAAGATTCCATGTGCGAGAGCTATGACCTCATTTATTATTATCATGGCAAGCAGTATTGCGAGCCTGGCTATACGTGGGGCCCTGGAGTTAAAGACCATTATAAAATACTATTTATCCATGAAGGCAAAGGCACTTATCAAATCAACGGCAGCACTTATACGCTCAAAAAAGGCCAAGGCTTCATGGTGTTCCCAAACATCATTTGCCAGATGAAGGCTGATGAGCAAGAGCCTTGGGTATATTCCTGGATCGCCTTTCAAGGCAGCAGCGTCGATCAACTGCTTTCCCAGGTACAGCTAAGCAAGTCGAATCCGCATTTTCACTATGCGCCCGCTGCTTGGTTTGATCCGTGGCTGGATCGGTTTACAGCTGCACAAGAAATTGAGAGAAATAGCGGGTTAATCGTTCACAGTCTCCTCTTCCGTCTCCTATCTGAATGGATCGACATGCTGAACGCTCCCCAGCAAATCGGCTATTTGCCGAAAGCAAAGGAAGTATATGTTCGCAAAGCAGTCGATTATATGAAAATGAACTATTATACGAAAGTAAGCATCTCGGAGTTAGCAAACCTGATCGGCATAGATCGGATTTATTTATCCGCTTTATTCAAAGAATCTCTTCAGCTTTCACCGCAAATGTATTTATTGCATTACCGAATGGATAAAGCCTGCGATTTGATGAACAACCAGCAATTGTCGATTTCAGATATCTCCCACTCGGTTGGCTATACCGATCCTCTGCTATTCTCGAAAATGTTCAAAAAAGTAAAGGGGATTTCACCCTCGCATTACCGAAAAAAAATCGTCTAGAAATAAGAAAAAGCCTGCTCGCCGCAGGCTTTTCGTAAGTATTTAATGTGGTAAATCTTTAATCATCTTAACATGTGGAATGTTCTCTTCCATAAATACGGTGGACGCTATTTCATATCCTTGCTTCTCATAAAACGGCGCAGCCTGCACCTGACCGTGCAGCTTGGCTTTCGCCACACCCTTTTCACGGGCAATGGCCTCTAGCTCCTTCATGATCGCTTTCCCTAAACGATGCTTGCGGTGCGTGGACAGCACACATATCCTCTCGAGCTTCGCCATATCATCCACGATCCGAACTCTGCCGGTCCCGACCGGTTCATTCTCGTAATAAACGAGTACATGATTGGCGATATCATCAAATTCATCCAGCTCGACTTCCTCCGCTACTCCCTGCTCCTTCACGAAGACCGCTTTTCGAATACGGAACGCCTCTTCTAATTGCTCTTCTGTCGTAACACGCTTCGTTTCCATTTCTCTCTTTCCTTCCATGAAGAAATCTTTTGCTCCCTGCGATAAGGCAGTCTATATTGTTTATTATAATGCTATTTATCTAATAAGCAAAAGTAGTCCTTGTTCATTCAAAAAATTTGCCAAACTTATTAATATTTAGGTAGACATAAAAGCTGCTCATCTGTTACATTTATTTACAGAAAGTGTAGTAGAGAGAATCGGATAATGCTTGTACGCATATATTCTGTTGCGCTGTAGCCTATTTTTTTATCTTTAAGTTTAAGCGCTTAAACTTTTGAGGAGGTGATCAGCCGATTATTTGAAAATAGATAATCAAATCTCATGGCCAGTAACAGAATCCGGTAACCTGCCGGACGGGCAATCGCAACAACCACCCTATTTTAGGAGGAATTAATGTACATGGAAACGACAACGCAAGGACCAAAAAAAGGAAAGCTAATACTGATTACTTTTCTTTGTTTTGCAGTTATTCTTTCACTAACATCCGCTTCCCTTCTATCGAAGGCTTCGGCTGGACCTAGCCATGATGCTAACTTCTCCCCTTCCACACTCAGCTTTCTTAAAGCCAACACAGGTCTTGACGGCGAGCAGTGGGACAATATCATGAAACTGATAAATAAATCGGAACAAGACTCTCTCAATTGGACTAAGCATTATGGCTATTGTGAGAATATCAACGATAACCGTGGTTACACGATTGGTATTTTCGGAGCTACAACAGGCGGTTCAAATGACACATACCCTGACGGCCCGGCACTCTTCAAGGAATTTGATGCGGTTAGCGGAGCAAGCAACCCTTCAATAACTGGGGGCTTAGCCCGGATTGGAGCAAAAGGAACAATGAATGGCCGGATTTTGACGATTACGGAAAGCTCATCTTCCTTCTGCAAAAAAATTAATGGACTGCAAAACAACTCAAAATGGAGAGACGCTATATGGCGCACTTTCTACAATGTGTACATCAAATACAGTGTGCAGCAGGCACATCAGCGCGGTTTTAAGTCCGCTTTGACAATCGGATCTTTTGTTGACGCTGCTCTGAATCACGGCGCTACAGGTGGCTCGAACACGCTGCAAGGCCTACTTTCACGTTCAGGCACTAGCAAAGATGAAAAAACGTTCATGAATAACTTCCATGCAAAACGTTCTTTGATCGTCAACACTAACCACTACAATCAACCGCCAAACGGAACGAATCGCGTCAAGCAATTTAACGATCTATTGAATCAAGGCTACTCTTCACTGAAAAACGCCGATGCTGCAATTGTTAAAGCAACAAGCTGGATTATGCGATAACCAAATAAAGTATAGTCTTCACCTTTAAACATTTCGTAGTTCAAAGCCTGGCGCAGGTAGATCTCGTCAGGTTTTTTGCTTATCACTCCCTCCATTATTGTTTGGTCATTCCCATTTAGCTCAATAATGACCAACAAGAGGAGTTATATGCCACAAGCGGATCATTTTTTTCAGCCTGCAAAGTGCTATGCTATTTAAAGGTTAGATTAATATTTAAAAAGGCGGGATGAATCATGTCATATTTATCCATTAGTACATGGAGTTTGCATCGCATACTAGGGCCACTCCGGTGGACGGTATGGGATGCCGAATCGAGCTCCCATCAAACCCAATTACACGAACAGCCGCAGATATTAACTTTGCTTGAATTACCCGCGGAAGCAGCTTCAAGAGGCTATCAAGCGATCGAGGTTTGTCATTTCCATTTCCCGTCGACAGAACCTGACTATCTGGAACAGCTGCGAAGCTCCTTTAACGCAGCCGGCATTCAATTCGATACGCTCCTTCTTGACTATGGCGATTTAACAACGATCGATAAAGCGAGAAAATTAGCTGATATTTCTTTCATTCGACAATGGATCGACATTGCTTCCCTCTCCGGCGCCAAGCAAATTCGCGTCATTGCCGGCGAAGCATCGCCCACCGATGCTGATGCGATACAAGCATCCGCTTCTGCCTTGGCAGAGTTGGCGCAATATGGCGCCACCAAAGGCGTTCACGTCATCACAGAAAATTTCAAAGCACTCACCTCGACAGCCGACAGCAGCCTCAAGCTGCTTGCACAAGCTGGTCCGCAAGTAGGGTTCATTACTGACTTCGGCAACTATCACGGTGAGGGAAAAATTGAAGAAATCGGAGCGACAGCGCCGCTGAGCTTATCCGTTCATGCCAAGCCAACCTTTGATGCAGCAGGTTTTCCAGATAAAGAGGAGCTTATTTCCTATCTGAATAAGGTTCAAGAAGTAGGCTACGATGGGGCCTATGTCCTCATTTATGATGGGCCTGGTGACATGTGGGAAGGGCTTGATCGCATTAAAGCTATTGTCGAGCCAAATATATTGACTGTGCGCTAGTACCTTGGCATGTCCTTCTTCAATCTTTGTATTACGAATCTTATTTTCGCTGCGCAGTACAACCGTTATTTGGATTTTTCGCTACATAATTTGACTTATCAGCTGGAACACCACGACGATCATGCTCATCTTGGCTTCAAGATTAATGAGCTGCGCTGGACGGACGTTCCCCTCGATGAGCACGAGCGCAAAACATTTCTCGAGCAAGCCTTCAGTTCCTTTTTTACCGATGAGATTAATGCCATTGTTGAAGCGGTTGCCTTAAGCGCAGATGTAAAATCGGCGATGATATGGAATCAGGTTGGCGGCCAAATCCATGCTGTACGGGACTACGTGTTCGAAAATATTAAGGATGATGCGCTTCTAGCAAGCTTCCAACAGGATCTTGACGTTCTCATCAGCCTGCCAGCAGAAGTATTTAACCGGAAACGGAACCCATTCGTTCATAAACCGCGTTATATTGATAATCCATGGTCACCGCCGGACGGAAAGCTGATTCTCCGCTCTTCCTGCTGCATGTATGATTGCCGTATCGATGGTGAGAAATGCTATACTTGCCCGCGTATGCTTCCCGAAGAACGGGAGGAACGACGCAAGCTAGTTCTCGCAGTCGCTCACTAAAATAAAAAGCAGATGGCAGATACATGAAGTATCTGCCATCTGCTTTTTAGTACAGTCCTCTTAGAATAAGGCTGCAACTGTAAAACGTTATGAATGACTGCTGTATCTTACCCGTCGAATCCATCGTCGTACAATTAGTTAACATAATTATAATTACGTTAACTTTTATGGAGATTTAAAGGAATTTTACTAGAAATGTTATTCATCGCATGTCGGAGCTGCTTATTATCGATATGCGTATAAATTTGCGTCGTTTCGATGCTTGCATGTCCAAGCAGCTCCTGCAATGTCCGAATATCCGTCCCGCTGCGTATTTGCATCGTCGCGAACGAGTGGCGAAGCTTATGGCTGGAAAGGCGTTTATCCGCAAGCGCAGGCATCGTTTCCTTAAGCTGCTTAATCGTATCGTCTGCTACAGTCTGAATCATTCGGATAGAAAGCCTACGGCCGAATTGCGAGACAAAAAACGGCTGCTCTTTGCCCTGCCTCGATTCCTTCCGATCCTCCAGCGCATCATTCAGGGTGCTTTGCAGCGCGTCCGGAAGAGGAATGACTCGCCATTTACGCCCTTTTCCCAAAATATGAATCGATCCGTCCTGCCGATAATCCTGTACATTCATCCGATGCACCTCCCCCACGCGGAGGCCAGCATACGCCATTAAAAGTACGATAGCTACATTTCGTATGTAATATTTGCCCTTAATCGTATGGAGAAGCGCCTCTAGTTCATTTTCCTCCAAATAAACAGGGATGCGATTTTTCTCCTGCTTAGACTTTGCAATAAGCGAAGCCGGATTCCCCTCTAAATGCTCCATCTCATTCATCGCCTTAAAAAAAGAACGGAGTGAAGACAGCTTCCGATTACGCGCCTCATCTCCTGCCCCCTTCTCCCGGCACACGGCCATATATCGCATAATGTCCATTTTTGTAATTTGCTTTGTTTCTGTCGGGTATACAGTCTGGAGAAAATCACTTACATCGCTTATGTAAGCTTGATGCGTCGATCTTGTCATCCCTTTATTTTTCATCCAAATGGAAAAAAGCTCGATTTCGATTCCATAGCTATCCGTTACCTCATGTTGTTTCTTTCGCAAAGCAAATCCCCCATAAAAAACGATTCTATGAACGCTATTTAAGTGATTACTACTCTATTATGATAGCTGAAAAGTCGATATAAATGCAAACTGCGTGAAATATGTATTTCACGCAGTTTTTTACTGTTAAATGAGCGCCCTTTTCCCGTTAAACAATCACCTAATGCCCCTGTTTTGCTCCTGTATCCGTAATGGTCAGCTTAACGCTATAGGTAATTGGAATGCGACTAAATTCATTGTCCCAGTCATCCTTTACTTTTTTCCATTCTTTAGGATGCTGTATTCTTAACCGAGTTCCAAATCCGACGACATCTGTTTTGTATTCCTTTTGGATCTTGTGTAAACCTAATTTTACAAGTCGCCGTACTTCCTTTTCTGCAGTTTGTTCCGCCCTTTTCTGAAATTCATTATCGATCGGTTCATTCGCAACTAACCATTCCTCAATTAGTCGACCTTCGGATTCCATATTAACGTGAAAGCTAATTTCGCCATTCTTAATATGGGATACAATTTTACTCTTCATCGATTTTAATTCATATGTGATCATCTGCTTCGTTTTGGGATCATAGCTCTTTACCGGTCCACCCTTTCCTTTGCCTGTTAACCATGTGACCCCTAATAATTCCTCTTCCGATAATCGGCCTTTGAACTTTTGTGTTTTGCCTTTTATGACTGCTGCTCCCGAGAACTTCACTTCTCCGTCAGACGCTATGACATTTTGCAGCAAGTAACTAGATTTAGAATTCATTTTCCCTTCAAGTCGGCTGAGCGACATCGGAGGCAATATTTTTAAAGTACGATAACGATTATCGACCATGCCGATGAGTCGAAAGGACGGAATAATCGAATTTCCTTTTGCTTCTAAAACACTCCTTGAAGTTCCGCTGCTCATGACAACGAGGCAATTCGGCCGTATATCATTATCCCTTAGCATGAAGCTAAGAAGATTGTTCATGCTGTAACGCCGTGACAATTTATCATTAATTACGATCACCTTCAAATGTTGACCGATGACTGGACGCTCCAAACGAACGGCAAATTCCCTGATCATTTCAAATAGTGAATCGCCAGTTTCGGATATGTTCACGTATGGTTTGACTGTTGCATCGCTTTTGGTATCTCCGCTTTTTGCTTCCGATTGTTTATCAACGATTTGCAGCGTATACGTAATGAAATCTTTTTTTCGATAGTTCGATCCAAGCTTGGACATTTTTTGTTCAATTGGCGTTTCATCGGCAACATCAAGCGCCATCCCGACGGAGATGCTCAGGTCCTCGATTTCATCCTTGCTCCAACAGCCTGTCTGAAGGAGCATCGCAATCAGGCAAAGGCTAGCTAGAAACGACCGTCTAAGACGAATAGGGAAGCTACCCATCAAGATTTGCTCCTCTCCTTCCATTTAGTCAGCAGCAATAGCAATAGCGGAATCGGAATATACAAATAAAAGGCCGATTTGCCAAGCAAATCACCAAAAGAAAATAGGACATTTATATTTTTAGGCAGTGTTGAAATGAGAAACACGATTGGCAGGAGCGCAAAAAGACATTTATTTATTTTGATCTTTAATATTTGCGACAGCCCTAGCCCTGCGGCATAGTAGGTAATGGTAAAAGTTGAATAGATTTGCATGATCCACACGACCAGCAATAACGATTCGAATCTTTCAAATATAAGGCCCGAAAGCTCAAAGCTGCGAACAAGATCCAAAGTCGGCCATGTCCTTGTTACTACACCTTCGATGGACAAGCCGCCTACTACCATGACCACTGTAAGCAAATATACGGCCAACGGGACGGCTGTTCCGTATGCAACAGCCTTTACTGATTTATTAGGATTGCTCATAAAGGCCGTTAAAACCAAAATGATCTCCACGCCAAGGAAAGAAAGTGCTGTTGATTTCACTCCCGCCAAGACCGGCATAATGCCTTCAGCTAATACGGGCCTTAGATTATCTAATTCAAATATTCTTAATGACATTAACATAACCAGCAGATAGATCACGATCGTAATGGGTAAAATCAGCTCGAACAGCCTCGCGATTGGATTAATTCCACTTGTCATCAAATAAAGGCTCACCCACATAAATACCATAACAATAGCCCATGATGGAGTGCCCTCAAGCAAAAATAACATCGTGACTTCAGATAACGCGCGAACCTGATACGCAGCCGTCATAAAAAAATAAATGACGAACAATATTCCGATGAGGCCGCCAATCCATTTTCCAAGAAGCACCTGGTTATATTGAAATATCGTTCGTCCTGCATGCGATTTCGATAATACGGCCATGAGTATGCCTGCCGCAATTGCGATTGCGCCACCAATAAGAACGGATATCCATACATCAGGTGTCCCCACCGCTGCCGCGGATGCCCTGGGCAAGGTAAGAATTCCTGAGCCTAGCATTAAGTTCGTAATAATAACAGCCGTTTGGATGGTCGTTATTCGATCCTTGGAGCTAATTTTCATAGGAAGCCCTCTTCCAGAACAATATTCATTTCTTTTGTCGCATACCATTTTTGGTGTCCATCATTTCAGGTCTTTTCTTCATCATGAAGGTAGGCATCCGAATAATAAAATCCTTCCAGTCACTTACGCGATATGGAACTGCCGGGGAAGCATAAGGCACGCCAAAGCTTTTTAGTTTGACGATATGCGCGCATAGCAGCAAGAAAAACAACACAACGCCATACATGCCAAAGGCAGCTGCACAGAACATCGCTAAGAAACGAAGCATCCTCAGCGCAATACCAGCGTTATATTGTGGAATCGCGAAGGATGAAATCGCTGTTACAGCAACAACAATAACAAGGATTGGACTGACGATACCGGCTTGCACGGCCGCCTCGCCAATAATCAAACCGCCAACGATACCCATTGCAGGACCAATTGGCTTCGGCAGCCTAAGACCCGCTTCCCTTAAAATTTCAATGGCAGTCTCCATAATTAAGGCCTCAACCAGTGAAGAAAAAGGTACGCCCACTCTGGCGCCAACGATAGAAATGGCTAACTTGGTCGGAATTAAGCCTGGATGGAATGAAATGAATGAAATGTACAAAGCAGGAGCCAACAATGCCACTAAAGCTGCAAAA
Source organism: Paenibacillus sp. PL91 (assembly GCF_012935325.2). Lineage (GTDB taxonomy): Bacteria > Bacillota > Bacilli > Paenibacillales > Paenibacillaceae > Pristimantibacillus. Next base: position 786,492 of record NZ_JABBYG020000001.1, on the reverse strand, counting down.
AACCGCAATATTCGAAGTAATGAGCCTACCATCCAGCGCTCATAATAATCCTCTGGCGATTGCAGCAGCATGCTAAAGGTAACCGGAGCGATCAAGGCAAAAGGCGTACCGTCGAGCAATATGGCTACTCTGCCTTCCATTAACGCACCGATTACCCGATCTGGCCTTTCTGTGCTTTGCACTTGTGGAAAAGGGCTCAAATAATCGTCCTCAATAAGCTGCTCGACATACCCCGATTCAGGCAAATTGTCGATATCGATTTTATTGATTCTACGGCGCACCTCTTCAACTAATTCGGGAGCAGCAACATCTTTGATGTATGCGATAATCAGCTCTTTTTTAGCACGCGAACCGACCTGTATGCTCATAAAAGCCATGCTGTCGTTCTCGCCATGTCTTCGGAGTAATGCTGTATTATCTGATAAGCTCTCATTGAAGCCTGCCCTCGGACCTCTTACAAGAGCCTCTGAGATCGGCTCTTCAATGCTTCGTGATTTGCTGTTAAGTGTTGCAATCAAAATCGCTTCTGACATTCCATCGATGAGAAGTGCAGTAAATCCTGTTAACACTTTCGGAATAAGACCTTCCACCGTATCTACTTCTGCAATTTGACTAACGGATAATACTTGGTTGATTAAAAACGATTTTGTAATGGTTACCTCATGGTTCCGTAAGGACATTAATGCTCTTAAAATGTGCTGATCAATTAATTCCCTATCCGTCAAACAGTTTACAAATATGATGGCAGCTGGAATGCCAGCCTGGCCAATTGAAAACTCCCGGATCGTGACATCCGAATGATAAACCAATTGTTTGCGGATTTCGTTTAGATTTATGCTTATATCTTCATGCATCCCCATCACTCATCCTCTGTTGGCCGAAGCTTTTTAAAAATGTAAAAAATGATAACTGGAATGACTAGCGTAACGGCTGCCTGAACATATACCGGCCACTCAGGAATGTTCAATTGATTGATCATAGCCAATGCTAATCACTCCCTTGTTTTTTGTCGAATAATCAATATTTTTGCCGTAATGTGAAGCATATAAACTGTGATCGAATGAATATTCTTTAAATAAAAAAAAGGAGAAGGGATTTCCCCTTCTCCTTACACGTGCTATTTTCACTTATAAGTAAGCGCGACACCTTTTGGCAGAACACTTTCGACCTGTCCTCGAACATAGCTATCATTCATTTTTTCGCCGAAAATAACGATGTTGCCGCTATCCTCTCTCTTTCGGATCAATCGTCCGATTCCCTGTCTGAGACGCAGCAGCATATATGGCATATCTACCTGCTCAAATGGCGAATCCGCATCATTACGTCTTGCTGCAAATAACGGATCGTTTGGAGGAAACGGAAGCTCCCACACGATAACCTGCGAGAGAGATGGCCCCGGTATATCCAAGCCCTCCCATAAAGTTACCGCGCATAATATGCTTTCTTCCTCATTTTGAAACTGCTCAATCAAGTAACTGATCTCGCTTGTGCCCTCATACAAGAAAGAATATGATGCGGCATCAGCATGATTGTTCGCTTCTGTCTTGAACTGCTCCAATTGCTCCATGGATGGGAATAAAATAAGCGTCCTTCCGCCTGACTGCTTCAGCAGTCGATAGGCTTCCTCCACTTTATCCTTTACCCCCATTAAATGTGTAGTTTCAGGTATCGACACCGTCATTTGCTGCTCATAATCATACGGAGAAGGAACCGAGAAGGATAAGGCGCTCTCCATTCCCAAAATATCCATCATATAATTAAACGAACCATTGACCGATAGTGTCGCTGACGAAAATACGATAGGCATTTTGCGGGAGAATACTTGCTCCTTCAGCACTTCCTTCACCCATTTTGGCATGATGACAAGCGACGTGCCTTCCTTATCCTGCGAGACCCAGCTAATTGGCTTGTCCTCTTTTTTGAATAAGGAAAGCGCAAATTGAATCATTTCCAAATGCTCTTCAACAATTTTCAGCTGGTACGTATCGATCGTATACAAGCCGCTCTCAAACACGAGCTCTTCTTCAATAACCGAAAGCGTATCCTGCAAACGATTGATTTCACGGATGAGCTCTTGGCTCCAAACGATCTCCTTGCGGTTTGAGGCAGGCACCTTCAGGCTGTGCTTGTCCATCATTTTGAACAAATGCTCGCTTTGGGTAATCGCATCCTCAACGGCAACAGCCAGCGATTCGCGAATCTCCTCTTGCAGCAGCCGCGTGACGATTCCTTCAAAAACGGCATGATTGAGCTTATAGGTTAATGCTTGCTGTGCAGCCGTTTCCAGCAAATGTCCCTCGTCGAATACGACGGAGCTGTGATCTGGCAGCAATGGTAGCTGACCCTCGCGCTTTCTAGCCTCATACGTCCATACATGCTCCATATAGAAATCATGCGAGCAAATGATGACATCTGCCGCTTTGCGGTAATGGTCGCGCGACAGCGTTTGTCCGCAGCGATGCCTGACGTCGCACACTAAGCAGTCTTGGAATACATCCCAGCCCAGCTCGTTCCACTGCTCATCGCTGAGGTTTGGATAGTCCTTGCGATTTCCGTATGGCTGGAAGCTCTGCATCGAATCCGGCTTGTGTACGAAGCTTGGAAGGCCGCGATAGATGCTATCGAACAGCTCCGCGTCATCCTGTCCGGCTCTCGCATCCTCCAGCTTATTCAAGCATATATATTGATCCGCTGACTTTCCGAGTCTAGCGTCAATAGTCAGATCCAAGTAGCGCGCAAGCTTCGCAATGTCCCCTTCGGGCTTGACGAGCTGCTCGATTAACGATTCATCCGCACAGGCAATAATGGCTGGCTTTCTCGTATAACGCGCATAGCTGATGGCATATAGTAGATAAACGAACGTCTTGCCTGTTCCGACTCCTGCTTCTGCAAAGATCGTTTGCTTATCGGCATATGCGCGTTCTAATTGAAAGGCCATATAAATTTGTTCATCTCTAATTTCAAAGCCAGCCTCCGGCAGCTTCTCATAAAAAACATCGGCAATCCAATCGCTTGCTTGCTGGATAAAAGGGTGTTTCGGGTCAAATTCAAACGGATACTTATTCACGGGTTGCTTGCCTCCATCTATAGTAGGCACAAACAGCTGCGTGCATGCACGCAGCCAAATGTGAAATCTCCTGTACTAATCGCACACTCAAATATAGCACTAGAGCATGTGTTTAGTCAAAGGGTATACTGAATCTAAGCTCATATTCATTTCATTCCAGCGTACGAAGCTGGTCTATCACCGGACTCATCGTTCCTTCTAATCGGAATACGCATGGAATGTTAATCCATATGAGTCATATGCATCTAAAATGCGATCAATCGCGAGTTTGTTCAGAACGGAGGCATGGCAGCCATCGCCGCTATCAAAGATTGGGATTTAAAATCACTGCTCTTCGGGCTTCTATTTCTATGCTTTGCCGATGCTGCATTTACAGATATCGGATTGCGGCTGCAATTAATTGAGGAGCTTAATCCGCTCGTATCGCGTCTCTATGAATGGAATTTAGTCGGCTATTACGGGATGAAGCTATCGCTTCCGGTCATCCTTATTCTTATTTACTATCGCATTAAAAATCGGATTTGGATTAACCCATTTATACTCGTTACCATTTTGCTTTACTTCATCGTCAATCTCTATCATCTAATCTGGATTTCTTATGTCGCATAGAATGCTCGAATGATGTGTCCTCTCCTTGGAAAGGATTTTCTTTACCTCTATTAAGGCTGCTGTATAATAGCTTGTATAGGTTTTTAGCAGCGGCCCTCATTTCCATTGGGACATTAAAGGAGTTCATCATGCTTGAAGCAAGAACAATTGCACCCCTCACCCTTTTCAAATTTATGTTAAAATGGCTCCTGATCGCAGGCACGGTTGGTGTCCTGTCTGGCTCTGCCGCCGCTTTCTTTCTAGCTAGTCTCGACTGGGTGACAAAGACGCGGCTCAATCATCCTTGGCTGCTGTGGCTGCTTCCAGCAGGCGGCGCCTTAGTCAGCTATATCTATCTTAAGCACGGCAAACAATCGGGAAAAGGCAATAATTTAATTATTGAACAAATTCACTCCGGAGAAGGCGCCATTCCGTTAAGAATGGCCCCGTTAGTCTTATTCGGTACGCTTACGACCCATCTGCTTGGCGGTTCAGCCGGTAGGGAAGGTACAGCTGTCCAGATGGGCGGAAGCTTGTCCGAATGGGTAGGCAAGCGATTAAAGCTGAATAAGCTTGACCGTAAAATCATTCTAATGTGCGGAATCAGCAGCGGCTTTGGAGCAGTTTTTGGAACGCCGCTCGCAGGTACCGTATTTGGGCTAGAGGTGCTCACGATCGGGCTTATTAGCTATGAAGCGCTGCTTCCCTGCTTTATTGCCAGCTACGTCGGCCATTTGATCACGACGGCATGGGGAATTAAGCATCTCCATTTTTCCATAGGTGCTGTACCGCCGATGGATTGGCTGCTGCTCATCAAAATAGTAGCGGCATCCGTATTATTTGGTTTGGCGGCCCTGTTATTCACTCAGCTTACTCGAAACCTCAAGCTAGTATTAACAAGAAGGTTCAGCAATCCAGTCTTAAAAAGTGCAATCGGCGGTTTCCTTGTTATCGCACTTGTATATGCTTTAGGGACTCGAGATTATTTAGGGCTTGGTATCCCGCTCATTCAACAAGCCTTTCAAGAATCGGTGTCGCCTTTTGTTTTCCTTCTTAAGACCCTATTTACAGCCATTACGCTTGGGACAGGCTTCCAAGGCGGCGAAGTGACGCCTCTCTTCGTCATCGGCTCTACGCTGGGCAGTGCGCTCGCCGGCTTGCTTGCAGTACCCGTCCCGTTACTAGCTGCAATAGGTTTTGTCTCCGTATTTAGCGGCGCAGCCAAAACGCCGATCGCTTGCTTTATTATGGGAATTGAACGATTTGGCGCCGAAGGTGCTATTTATATGTTCATCGGCTGCGTAATCGCATTTCTCTGCTCTGGACGGGTCGGTATATATGAAGCTCAGAAACAGAGGTAAGATCCCTCTCACTACACAAAAAATGGCCTGCTCCCCTGAAGGGATCGCAGGCCATTCCTTTTTCGTTTAGAAATATACAATATAGATAACAGCCGCGAGCACGATCCGATAAATCGCGAAGGGCACCAGCTTTATTCTATTAATAAGCTTTAAGAAGAAACGAATGGATATAAGCGCGAACACAAATGCGCTGAGGAAGCCTGCAATGAAGAATGGCAGCGACTCTACCGTGAAGTATTGCCAGTTTTTCGCCAAGGACAGCAAGCTTGCGCCCGCCATGATCGGAACGGCCATAATAAACGTAAAATCTGCCGCGGCACGGTGACTCATGCCCAGCAGCACCCCGCCTGAAATCGTTGATCCCGAGCGCGAAAAGCCCGGCCAGAGCGATAAGCATTGAATCAGACCGACCGAAAGAGCTTGCTTGTACGAAATTTGGTCGACGGTTTCCACCTTTGGCTTCGCTGGTCTTAAGCGATCCGCAATAATCATGAATACGGCACCGATAACGAGGCCAACCAGCACTGTCCGAATCGAGAATAAATACTCATCGATGTAGTCATCGAATAGGAGGCCGAACACACCCGCTGGAATGAGGCCAACGAGGACATGCGTAAGCTTCAGCTTTTTTTGCGGCACAGACGTTGACTGACCTGCTTCTTTGCTGCTGCGGCCTAAGCCGAGCAAATCGATGAATCGGTTTCGGAAAATAATGACAACTGCTAGAATCGATCCTAGCTGGATGACGATTTTGAACGTATTCGCTACGTATTTCGTCAAATACTGCTCCGATTGAAGCCACATATCGTCTACTATGACCATATGTCCTGTTGATGATACAGGTGCAAACTCCGTCAAGCCTTCCACAATTCCCAGAATAATCGCTTTTAAGATGGTCAAAAAGTCCATGTGTGCTTGAATCTCCTTACTCTATGTATGATAGAAAAACGATAAAGAACATAACCTTTCAAATCATAACATAAAATGCCCTCTTCCAACAAATCGGGCTGTCATATAAGATTCCATCGTGTCGCCATTGGGATAAAAAAAAGTCGCCGTTAGCTCAAAATTGAGCTAAACGACGACTGTCGATGACTGATCAGCCAAAACGCTGGCGGTACCCGCATTTGCGGCAAAGCTCCTCGACTGCTTCTCTTCTGGAGAAGCCATCATAGAGCTTCGTTGCCCGTTCATTCTCAATAATTTCCGAGAAATGGGTATCGTGGATGTTGCCAAGATTGATAATGCCCTCCCCATCCAAGCAGCAAGGGATGACCGTACCGTCAATGAGCACACCAGCTTGATTGCGCAAAGCATGGCAGAACCCTTTGCCGTTATATTCAGGCTCCTTCAAGTCCGGCCATTTGAACTCCGGGTCCTGGTTTAAGTAAATGCGCTCCGCAATTTTTACGCCTGAGCCCGGAATAAACTTCTCTTCAATTTTATAATCAAGATCGAACGCCTTCTCAATCATGCCTAGCAGCTCACGGTTTTTGTTCTTCTGCTGATTCGTTTCATTATCCATATCCAAATTCCATAATCGGAACGAGATAATGATGTTGGAGCTCGCTACCGCTTCCTTCACGAATGACAAAATTTCCGCAAGATACCCTTCCTTATTGGTTGATCCCGCATGTCCGTCAAAGCTGTGAAGCGAGAAATTGATTTGGCGCAGAGCCGGTTTATTCAGAAGCTTTTCTTTGTTTTTCGTAATAAGTGTTCCATTGGACGTAATATTCACTTTAAAGCCCTTCTCATGGCTGATATCAAGCAGCTCATCCATTTTCGGGTGCAGCATCGGCTCGCCCTTTACATGAAAGTAAATATAGTCCGTATGCGGTTTAATTTGATCGAGCGTTTTTTTGAAATCCTCTACTTTAATAAACCCCTTCGCCCTTAGCGTAGGAGGACAAAAGCTGCATGATAAGTTGCAAATGCTTGTTGTTTCTATATAAAACTTTTTAAATCTTTTCATACGTCATGTACTCCATTCCCGTTGACTCAGCTGATTACGTTATATGAGCCTAAAATTCATCTTCATCAATTCTATCGCTATTATACAACGCCAAGCAAGCAAGTGACAAAAGGAATAAACGGCAGCAGCGGCTTATTCCCGGCTCTCTTCGCGCAAAGGCTGAATGCCAACAGGTATCGCTTCAGGTTCAGACGCAATAAAGGCTGCTTGAAAGGTGCCCTCGTAGCTGAAAATTTGACCAATCATCGGATTTCGGACATCAACCGTAATTTTGAAGCAGCCTTCATCGTCATCATACCATTCATTAACCTCGGCGCAGCCGGTAAATCGATTAGGGAACCGAAAATTCAGCCTACCTTCGTAGAAGCGCTGCTCGCCAGAGCGTATTCGAATGCCGCCGTTTGCCGCTGCGGAAATGTCCAAGTCGACCGCCAGATGCTGCTTATTGCCCAAATAATCTACGATTATCTCTCGTTCGCTGCTATACACCATCGTAGCATCAAAATGTCTAACCATGCGCGGAAATTTAAATTTACGAATCCAGGTAACCGTCTCGCGCCCGAATCGATCTACATAAGCAAAGTTTTCGATTGAAAATGGAATGTTCCTGCCGCCCTGCGGAAACATAATATGACGAAACGTTCCAATAAATAGCGGAAATGCTACGAGCTTGTTGTACCAAATCCGCTGCATCACGCCATGACCAATGGACGCGGCTTTGTCGTGACTGCAAAATCCAAAACGCTGCTGAATGCGAGGATGAAGCTTTTGAAAGTCGTCGCCAAGCACTTTCTCATAAATCGAACGCATCATAAATTCCCCCTTGCTGCCTGAGCTTATTAATTGGATTGTCGCTTGCACCGGCTTGCTTGCGGCAAATATCGTGTACTCCATCTTGCAGCTAAGCATAAGCCAATCATCGGAATAGCAAGCGTCATAGGATTAAATGGTGACATGAGAAGCTGCGGGTTATAAAATAGCGCAGGAAGCGTTAAAGTAAGCAGCATCACAATTTGAGCCATATAGATTTTCTTTTTCCGATGAAAAAAAATAGTAATCAGGGCTAATGCCATTTCACCAATCCCTATAAGGTGAACCATTAACAGCTCTCTCCCCTCAAACCAGCCTAGTTGCTGCAGCAAAAAAAGCTCTCCTGCTTGCGGAAATAGAAGCTTAGGTACAATGCCTTCATAGAGCCAGAGCAGCACCATGATCATAACGCTGACATAATGGATCAATGCTCTCTCCGCAATAACGGAAGGAGGCACTTGCTCCTCCAGCCATATGCGAAGTCGATCGAAGCTCCATGCGGTCGCGTATCCGAACATTGGCCGGAAAATAAAACGATCCAGTAAACGTCCAGCCCATCCAAAACGGGTTCGATAATCGAATAGCGTTATAAACGTTATCTTGTCTCCGTCATTCTTGTATTTCCAGTAACCGCCTCCGCGGCGAATAAGCGAAATAGGCTGCTCTGATGTGAACGATAAAACGGACATTTGCTCAGATGCCTGAGGGTCCATCGTGCTGTACGCTTCACCCTTACCTTTGATTTTTAATCCAAAGCCGATTCTCGTCCCATATAAAAACGGCTGTTTTTCTGAATCAGTTAGCCTTGGCAAATAATGAATCTCTGAAAAGCGTAAATCCCATTGCTCATGCAGCTTTGGCGATTGCGTATGCTCCCATAGCTCCGCAGGTTTCGCTCGGATATCAAGCTCGACATAAATCGGTTTAGGTTTCATCCGGAATCCCCTCCTGGTTAACAGCTTGAATGCCTTGTTCCAAAAAACTTCCGATCAAATCAGGCGTTGGCAGCATGCACCTGTCTGTTCTTCCAAACCACCGGTAACGATTATTTGCAACCAGATCATAAACCAAATTTCTCCATGCTCGCGGAACAACAATAAATATATACCCTATCCGCCACCATCCACCGAGCATGCGAAAAACACGCAATGCAGCATCTGACTTCGTATAATATTGATTTCCATGCACCATCACGAACGTATTTAAATCATGCGTTGAAAGCTTGCCTCTAATTAGCAGCTGAACCCCGATTGACGATTGAAGCATCGCAATTCGAAATGCTCTCGCTTTATCCCTCTTTGCTACAAAGCGTGTGATTCCGCTGCATAGCAAGCATTGTCCATCAATCAGCAGCACAGCGGGCTCATCCTTGCCTGATCTAGACCGATACATTCTTATCGCTTCCTCTCCTACTCATTGTAAGCGCATGTGCCGCCTCACAGGCAGTTCCATCTTTCATAGAACAACAAGAAGAGGGGTACTACATTTCGTAGTACCCCTCACCATATAAGCAATGAACGAAGCGCTATTCCTTATCCTCTCGCTGGAATAAACCTCTTCTTCTAACCTTTTCGATCGCTTCTTTACTGCTCCGAACGCCGAATTTTTTCAGCATTTTGTTCACCTGATTTTTAAGCGTGCTCTCGGCTTTGTACAGCTTCTGTTCGATTTGCGACTGCGTATAGCCGGCTTCGATAAGCTCGAACACCTCGCGTTCTGCGCCTGTCAATTCCTTTAACTGCTCCTCGCGCTTCAGACGCGCCAGCTCCTTAAGCAAAGCCTCCATCGGAGCAGGATGATGATAGGCGCTGCGAATCGACTGCGGAAGCTCCTGAAAGCGAGATTTCTCCAAATACTGCACAGCGCCTGCCGTAAAAGACTGCGTCATCGATTGTTCATCATTTAATGACGTTAACATAATGATTTTGGCTGCTGACAGCTCATGCATCATCATCGCCGTTTGAATGCCATCCAGCCTGCTGCCCTCCAGCTGGATATCCATCAGAACAACGTCAAATAGTATCGACTGAGCCATACGAAGCGCCTCGCTCGAATTCACAGCTGTACCGACGACAAGCAAATCGGGCTCCCGATTCAAATAGGAGGTTAGCGCTTTTATCCAATCCGCGTCATCTTCTACAATAAATATTTTAATGTGGCTCAAGGCAGTACCCTCCCCATTCAATCTTTACAGAAGCTTTTTTCGCGGCCATATAAAAGCAACTTTTGTGCCTTGGCCTTCTCGGCTCATTATTTCGACCTTCGCCCCGCTTTTTTGCATGACGTTATAAACATAAGATAAACCGAGGCCGAAATTTTTTCCGCCCTTCCCGCTGCTGAAGAAAGGATCAAATATTTTCCCAAGCTTATCTTCCGATATTCCGATGCCGCTATCTTGAATAGACAGCATAATCCCTTTTTTATGCGTTTCCAATCTTATACTAATCACGCCTCCGTTCGGCATGGCTTCACAAGCATTCATCAGCACATTTCCGAGCGCTTCGCTGACATGAGTGGCATCGCATTGAATGATGGGTCGAAGCTCATAAATGACGTTGATGGCTATGACATATCGATTTAATAAACCCTCATTCTGCGTGAGACACTGATCGATGAGCCTATCGAGTTGAACGGGCTCTTCCTTTAGCGCGATATCCTTCATTTGGCTGTGAATGCGGCTCATCATCTCAAACATATGATTGGATGCATTTGCAATAATCTGTATATGCAGGTTGGACTGCTCATTGGAACCTTGATATAAGCGCTTTAGGTTCTCGGTGCTGATGGCGATTTTTCCGAGCTCATTTTTTATCGTATGGTTCAGCAGCGCAGCTCCTGTACTGACCGCTCTCATCGTACCCTCCAGCGGGTCATGCTCAAAGCGCAGCTTAACGCCAAGAACTCCATACATAAACGTGCAGAGCAAAGCTACGGCAAGCGAGTAAATCATAAAAACGGAAATATAATTAAAAAATTCAAAGTCAGGAGAAATGACTTTTGCGATATAAATGAAAAAAAGAACAGCAAGCAGCGTCGGGACGATGATAATGACAGTAATGAATCGGCTGCGCTTTAACCGGGCATCCCGTTCTTTCCAAAAAGACGACACCAACAAATAGCAGGAAATCAAATAGTAGGGAGCGCTCCATATAAGCAAAATAGTGAAAAACCATTGCTTATCAGCGGTTAACCATTCATACCCGGCCATAATAGCGACTGGCAGAGCCAATAACAATTTAACTTTGCTTCTGGCGCGCTTAGCATCTATGGCTCCTGAATAAACTACGCTAAAAACGATAACGCCATACGGCGTAAATGTATAATTGAGAAATTGCAGGAGCTCGGCTGCGCCAGTAAACTTGCTATCCATCATTAGATTGGACAAGCCTCCAATTGAAGCACTGCACAAGAAAAAAGCTGCCCAACGATTCGATTCGTTTCTCCGGTTGTTTAGAATAACAATAATGGCTGCTGTGAATAAGGCTAAAAAATAAAAGAGCATGCTCAGGCACCGTCCTCCGTCGCGTCATCGTATGGTCAGACTATCGTATCATACATAGATACAGGTAAGTCCAGTAAATCCACGATTCGTCATGAAAAAAATCCCAATCCATTCTTTCGAATGGATTGGGATTTTCATTTTGGCTTAGTAATCGGATTTCGGTTTGCGTGGCTGCGGCTTCGGTTTGTTCTGTACAGCAGGCAAATGACGCATGCTGCGTAGCATCGGGCCTTTACAAATTGGACAAGCTTGCTCTACATCTGCAAACTCATCCCTTACCCAAGCCTTACAATCCGGGTTTTTGCATTTGAATATCTTGGTCGCTTTTAATTTCGGTTTTTCTTCTTCGCTAGTTGCCACGCCTCTGTTTTCCCCTTTTCTCTTCTTTACTAATGGCATTAATCATTTATAACGTTAAATAAACAGGAGCGACACATACTGGTTTCGACACCGTGACGCTTTTGCCGGTATATGTTAACTTCCCATTATCTTTGTCAACCGTGAAGACGGCAATATTATTCGTATCCCGATTGGCAGCAAGCAAATAACGTCCGCTTGGCGTCAAAGCAAAATGGCGTGGATGACCGCCCTCTACCGAGATATGCTGAACAAGCGATAATAATCCTGTCTTAGCATCAATCGCGTATACGACAATGCTATCATGCCCGCGATTAGACCCATACACATATTTGCCGTCTGCAGAAATCGTAATTTCGGCACATGAATTCTCATCTTTAAAAGTATCTGGCAGTGTGCTTACGGTTTCCAATGTCGTTAACTCACCGGTCTCACTACCGTATGCAAACGAGGTTATAGTTGAATCCACCTCATTAATGACATAGACGAACTTACCGTTTGGATGAAACGACAAATGGCGAGGGCCGGCACCAGGCTGCAGCGCAACCTCACTTTGACGCACAAGCTTGCCGTTTGCAGCATCCAAAGCGTATGTAACGATGCGATCAAGTCCTAAATCCGAAATAAGTAAATATCGGCCATCTGGGCTATAGAATGAGGAATGAGGATGCGGACGATCCTGGCGCTCAGGATGCTGGCTGCTGCCTTCATGCTGCTGAACGTCAAGCACTTCCCCAATAGCTCCATCTTCGGTAATGGAAATGAGACCAATCATCCCGCCATGGTAGCTTGTAACCGTTAAAAACCGGCTGTCTGCATCACGCTGAATATGGCAGGTCGTCGAATCAACCGTTATCGCGCGGTTCTTGATTTGAATCGAGCCTTTGGCGGCGTCAATCGAAAATGAGGCAGCTTCGCCTACCTTCTGTCCTTCTTGATTCACGGTCTCAGCGATGGCGTACAAAAGCTTACGGTTTGCATCAACATTCAGAAACGTAGGATTTTTGAGGCCTACGAACTCGTCTGTCAACGTTAATGTGCCCGATTCTTCATCGAAAGCATACACGTAAACGCCGCTTTCCTCCGCTTCCGCATATGAGCCTGCGAACACTAGCAGTCGTTGCTGTTCAACTGTCACGAATAATTCCCCCTTAACGTTAGCGTATCAGAGCACGAGTACGAGCGTCTGACTACTTCACCGTTATCTATTATAAGTCGTGATCGCATTCCAGACAATTAAGTTCTTCATTTAGGCATTAGGATATGCTTGTTTTTCGTTTCCAACTGCTGCCTGCCCAGACGACTAAATCGCCGAGACAAACTTCCTCGGCGACCTTAGCAATGGGAACTTTTATTTTTTTTCCGTTAATTAAAATATTGGCAGCTTGCTCATCAAGTCTTGTGATTTTGCCAACCCTCACAATGTGGCAGCTGCTCTGTATCGTTGATTCATCCATATTACGTCCGCCTCACCGTCTGCTGGTTAGGATTTTGACGAATCCGGAACACAATACCCATCTGTACATAGAGCGTCGGCATCCCCATCGTTTACTTGAATAAACGCAGGATGCTTCTCCTCCCATGCTTTTCTTAGCGTATCCAAAAACACATCTGGTGATTGAGCGCCTGAAACGGCATATTTGCGGTCAAAGACATAGAAAGGAACGCCGCGAATGCCAAGCTTGCTGCCTTCCTCTTCTTCTCCGCGAACAGCATCTTTGAACTGTTCCGTTTCGAGCATTTGGGTTACAGCCGCAGCATCCAGTCCAACTTCAGCAGCAAGCACAGCTAGACGCTCGCGATTGCCGACATTTTCTCCATCTGTGAAATAGGCTTTGAAGAGCCTTTCTGACATTTCTTTATCCTTGCCCTGCTGTGCTGCAAAATGAACAACGCGGTGCGCGTCAAACGAGTTTGTTTCCATCGTACCGTCGAAATGAAAGGTTATGCCAACGGCTGCTGCTTGCTCCGCGACATTAACCGTCGTTTCTTTTGCCTTCTCGATGCTCATCCCGTATTTCGACGCAAGCATGCTGTATGTGCTTATATTGGAATTAGGATCAGCGCTTGGATCAAGCTCAAAGCTGCGAAATACGATCTCGATTTGATCCTTATGCGCAAATTTCTCGAGCGCTTGCTCGAACTTTCTTTTACCTATATAACAAAACGGACATACATAATCCGACCAAATTTCTACCTTCATAACAGACACCTCCGATAATTTTTCGAAAAAAGCTGATGCTCTCTTTCCTATTGTAACATGTTTGGTTACGAGTTTGAAAACTACGTTTTGCCAATTATCGCACATAAAAAAACGATGCTGTCAGCAAGCTATAATTACCTGCCGATTTGCATCGTTTACTTTTAGACTGCGAAAACATGTCGACCAATCTTAATGGTTTGCTTGCGAGACCAGATCCATTCGGATGTTGCCGTCTTTGGATTGAAGTAATATAGCGCCCCGTTCGTTGGATCGTAGCCTTTAACCGCATCCTGTGCCGCCTTATAGGATGTTTTGTCCGGCTTAAGCTTATACTGACCATCGTCGACAGCGGTGAAAGCTCTTGGCTGTTCAATCACGCCTTTGACGGAATTAGGGAAGCCGGAAGAAGCCATGCGATTCATAACCACTGCACCCACTGCTACCTGTCCCTTATATGATTCGCCTCGCGCTTCGGCATAAATGATTTTTGCCAGCATGTCCAGCTCTGCCTTGTTTACCGAAACCTTCTTCAGCGTTTCCCATGTCTTTTTCCCGGCAACGCCATCAACGGTGATACCGTATGCCTTCTGGAAACGTTTCAGTGACTCCAACGTCGTTTTGCCAAAGTAGGTTGTAACATCGGTATTAAAATAACCTAACGTTTTTAAACGATATTGCAAATCAGGCACGTCAGGACCCGTACTTCCGACCTTTAACGTGGCTGGCGAAGCAGCATGCGCAGCTTGCATCGGAATGCCAAATGCCATCATAAATACAACAATAAGAGACATCATATATGTTATGAATTTTATTTTCATTGCAAGAAAGAACCTCCCTATTCTAATAAAACACACAAATTTTATGCGAAATGCAAACAGATTGGTAACCGGTCGACTGGTTCGTTCGATTTTAGCACAGTTATATTTGAAATGTAACCGTGATTAAACAATTACATATATTTACTAATTTACAAATCCAACTTTTTTTGAAACAAAAATTGACTTATGAGCAGCCTATAACTAAAGCCTTGAGAGCAAGCTCAGCATGGAGGATTTATGCATCTGTACTCCTTGATGAGATCGAATGCCCTCCATTTCTAAAACAACGTTTCACAGCAATTAACATCTAAATGCGATTGCATAAAAACAAGTCTTTGATGAAGAGGCTTGTTTTTTTTGGCTGTATATCCCTATTTACGTTGTCCACCTCTGTCTCTATTGTTACAATGAATCTATTCAAGTCCATATGAACAAACTTCATTTGTTTACATAACTATTATTATGTTCTTTTAATGTCGTTAATTAGTTTTCCGTTTATTTACAGGAGGTGGATTTATATCAATATTTTAAAACAGAAGGATCGTGAAGAGCTCGAAAAACGGCTCCCCTCCATGCCCTGGTATATCGAAAAATTCATTAATTATAAGCTG
This sequence comes from Paenibacillus sp. PL91, assembly GCF_012935325.2. Classification (GTDB taxonomy): domain Bacteria; phylum Bacillota; class Bacilli; order Paenibacillales; family Paenibacillaceae; genus Pristimantibacillus. The sequence goes on along the minus strand of NZ_JABBYG020000001.1, from coordinate 771,200 downwards.
CCGGATCTGTCGCCCTCCTCGCTCGTCGAATATATGAGGGATTATGAAACGTTTCTAAATTGGTTGATGGCAGAGGGACTGTCCGAAGCGACAAAAATGAAGGATGTAGCTTTGTTGGAGCTGGAAAAGCTGCATATGGACAGCATTGATGGCTTTCGTATGTACTTATCGACATACAAGGAGGAGCGAAACAGCAAGACTACCATATCCCGCAAGCTCTCCTCCCTTCGTTCCTTGTTTCATTATTTGAGCCAGATTGCGGAGGATGAAGAATTTTACCCGCTGCTGAAGCGAAACGTGATGGCGAAGGTAGCGATTAAGCGCACGCATAAGCCTAAGGATACAGCGGCTAAGCTGGAGGGCAAGCTGCTTCAAGAGGAAGAAATCTCGGAGTTTATGGCTTATATTAAACATTATTACGGGGTTGATGTTGCCTCAAATAAGCAAGCGCTCTACGCTTATGAATTAAATATGACGCGAGATGCGTGTATCATCAGCTTTATTTTGCATTCAGGCCTGCGCGTCTCGGAGCTTGTAAATTTGAACGTAGATGATATTGATCTTAAGAAAAAGCTGTCCTACGTTTATCGCAAAGGTAAAAACGATGATACGTTCAAAACTCCCGTTTATTTTCGGCAAGAGGCGGTTGAGGATTTGCAAGCCTATCTCACGCTGCGCGAGGTGCGATATAAGGCTCCGAAGCGTGAGAAAGCTTTGTTTCTCGCGATTGCCAACGGCAAGCAAGAAGGCTCGCGAATGACGAAAAGAGCCATCCAGGAGATGGTCATCAAATACGCAAAGCGCTTTGGCAAGCCGTACTTATCCGTTCATAAGCTAAGACATAGCTTCGCAACCGATTATTATCTGCGGAATGACATCTACAAAACCCAAGAACAGCTAGGGCATGCCTCTCCGGAGACAACACAGATTTATGCCCATTTGACGGACAAAACGATGGCTCAGGCAATCGATCGCACGAAAAAAGAGGACGAGTCAAGCTAGCGTATCCTTCACGCTTGCCTTGCCTGCCCTCTTTTTTTCTATCACTCCTATCCGCTTAGGAGCTCGTTTGCAAAATAACGGATTCCTGCATCGAAAGCTGCGTAAGGATAAGATTGGCATAAATGCCGCCTCGCTTCATTAGTTCTGCGTGCGAGCCCTGTTCGGCAATTCGCCCATCCTCCACAACCAAAATCAGGTCGGCGTCCTTGATTGTAGATAAGCGATGCGCAATAATAAATGCCGTTCTGCCAGCCAGAAGCGTCTGTAATGCCGCTTGAATATGCTGCTCCGTCTCCGTATCGACGCTTGATGTAGCTTCGTCTAGTATGAGAATTCGCGGATCGGACAGCAGCACGCGGCCAAATGCAAGCAGTTGCCTCTGCCCTACCGAAAGCTTCGAGCCCCGCTCCTCAAGCTCTGTCTGATAGCCGTCCGAGAGCTTGGCGACAACACGATCGAGCCTAACGCTTTCCGCTGCTTTTAGAAGCTGCTCCTCGGTAGCGTCCTCGTTGCCGTAACGCATATTTTCTTCTACCGTACCAGCGAAAATAAAGGAATCCTGGAGAACGATCCCCATTTGCTTCCGCAAGGATTCAAGCGTAGCCTGCTTGACGTCCATTCCATCGATGCGAACTGAGCCCTCAGATGCATCATAAAACCGCATCAATAAATTGACGATCGTGCTTTTCCCAGCTCCGGTTGGTCCAACCAAAGCAACCCGTTGTCCGGGCTTCACATGAAAGGAAACATGATGCAGCACGTTAGGCTTATTTTCCTCGTATCGGAAGGAAACGTTCTCGAACGAAACTTCACCGCGAACCTGCGGCAGCTCGCGAGCCTCTCTGTTGTTCTTCACTTCCGGGTCGGTATCCAGCACTTCAAAAATCCGCTCTGCGGAAGCCATTGCCGAAAGCAACTGACTGTAAACCTTAGACAATGCGCTGAGCGGTCCCCAGAAGCGCCACAAGTAGTTGATGAACGCCATAATAAAACCAAGCGTGAGCACACCTTCCATAACGCGCATCGCTCCAAACCAAACGACGATACAGGTTCCGATCATCCCAATCATTTCGACCAGCGGATATACGGTGGATTCTAGTGTAATGGCTCGCATGAACGCTTGCTTGTTCCTCGTATTGATGCCATTAAAACGTTCATTGTTCGTCCGCTGGCGGGAGAAGGCTTGGATAACGCGTATTCCTTGAATCGTTTCGTTCAAGTTGCCGTTAATGGATGACATCGTCGAACGCGAACGCGACCACGAGCCCTCGATTTTTGGACGCAGCTTCGCGACGATAAAATAAAGCAAAGGCAGCATAATAAAGGAAAGCAAAGCGAGCTGCCAATCCATCCACACCAAAATAACGACGATACCAAGCAGATGCGTCACTTCCATGACCATCGTTATTAACCCGCCGTTAATTAGCTCGCCAATGGCATTTGTATCGTTTGTAATGCGGGACATGATCTTTCCTGCAGGACGGCCGTCGAAGAAGCGGAACGATAACGATTGCAAATGATTAAATAATTGCTGGCGCAAATCAAACAAAATGCGTTGTCCGGTAAAATTGATCCATCTCGTGTGCATCCAGCTAAAAAGCCAGCCAATAAGCTTAATGCCAAGCAGCACAGCGCCAAGCACATGGATAACGGTGTAATTCTTGTCTAAAATTCCTTTATCAATAATATAAGCTAGAATAATGGGCTCTGATAAGCTCAGCAGCATATTAATGAGGACGATGATAACGACCCATGTCATTAATTTGCGATAAGGGACAAGATACCGGAGCATGCGCCGCATGTATTTGCCATTAAACGGCTTCTCTTCTATGTCAGCATCCGAATCCCACTCAACTTGGCTCATGGTTTCACCTCTTTTCTATTGATGAGCGATTTGCTTCTGACGGTCAAACAATTGCCGGAAGAAGCCGTTGCCTTCATTTAGTTCCTTATGCGTGCCCTGCTCGGTCAGCCTGCCGTTCTCAAGCACAATAATGCGATCTGCGTGCTGAATGGAAGAAAGCCGCTGCGCAATAATGAACGTCGTCCGGCCTTTCATAACTTCCAGTAAAGCCTCATGTATGGCCGATTCTGTCGCTGTATCCACGCTGGCTGTCGCTTCATCTAGCACGAGAATTGGCGGGTCCATCAAAATCGCGCGAGCCAGCGCAACACGCTGCCTTTGGCCGCCGGATAAGCCAACCCCGCGCTCTCCGATGCGCGTATCGTAGCCGTCTGGCATGCTCTCAATAAAAGCATGAATTTGCGATTTGCGTGCGGCATCCTCAATTTGCGCTTGCGTTGCATCGGGGTAGCCATAGGCAATATTTTCACGAATCGAAGCGGAGAATAGGAACGTTTCCTGAGGCACGATACCAATGCTTCGACGCAAGCCATCAAGCTCATAGTTCCGCACATCAATCCCGTCAATAAGAACCTGACCGCCAGATACGTCATAAAATCGTGACAGCAATCCAATCAAGCTGCTTTTTCCTGAGCCTGTTGCTCCCAGCACACCGATAACCTCGCCTTGCTCCACCTCAAAGGAAACATCGTCCAATATCGGCTTATCCTTGGCAACATCTTGATCGGCAAAATGGAACGTTACGTGGTCGAACTTCACATTTCCGTTCATATGGATCGTATCTTTTCCTTCGGCGGGATTCTCGATATCAATTGGTGTATCAAGCACCTCGAACACGCGCGGTGCTGCTTTGATCGCTTGCTGAAAAATATTGATTTGCCAGCCAAGCATGTTAAGCGGCCAAATAATGCCCCAAGTGTACCATTGAAACGCCATAAAGGTGCCAAGCGACATCTCATCCCGAACGACAAAGATCGCTCCAATCCAAATCATCATGACAAAGGTAATGCCGCCGTAAAAGCCCATTAATGGAAAGGCTTTCGCCTCAAGCTTCGCGCGCTCCATATTCGTCTCGAAGTTTTGCTCATTCCGGTCAGCGAATTTCCGCTGCTCAACCGTCTCGGTTGCAAACGACTTAACGACACGAATTCCTGAAATGTTTTCTTGCAGCGTCGTCGTCAAACGGCCCATTTGCTCGCGAATGTTAGACCAAGCAGGCCCCACTTTATGATTAAAGCGATACAAGACGAACAAAATAAATGGAATCGTGATCAAGCTGATTACTGTAACCTTCCACTGCATCGTCATCATGAAGATGATCGTTCCGAGGAAGGTAAGCATGCCCGTAAATAAATTCATCGCGCCAAACCCGATGAAGTTTTTCACGGCATCGATGTCGCCTGTCATTCTAGACATCAATTGCCCAGTCTGCGCGTGATCATAATACGAGAATGACAACCGCTGCAAATGCTCGTAGAGCTCCTTGCGAAGCTTAAACACAACATTTTGACCGACAAGCTCTTGCGAATAGCTCTGAACAAACATCCCAGCGCTCTTTAGTGCCTGAATGCCTGCAAGCGCAAGAGTAAGCCCGATTACGACGGCCATATCCCGCTTAGCGATGCCTTCATCAAATATTTCTCTTAAAATCCAAGGCGCAACCAAATCAAATATCGTCGCTAAAATCATAATGGCAACAGCGATAAACACCCATTTGGCACTTGGTCTTACGTAAATCATCAATCGTAACAGCGTTTTCATAGGACAACCCCTTTCCTCTAGGAAACAAAAAAAGACCTCAAGCCACAGTTGGCTTGAGATCTTCGTATGATGGCGGTCAACGAAGCAAAATAGCTACATTGACACCCGTGCACGAAGGCAGGCCGGTCGGCATGTTTGATTGGACATATTAAAATGCATGTTGCTCTGCACGCCGCCGACATTTATAAAAGTCCAATTGTTAAACATCCTTAAGCCCCCCTTTTCATTTTCCGATTGTTCATTTCTTCCTAACCCACCCAAATCTTAACATCTGATTCCGGCTTTGCGCAAGAGGGATTTGGAAATAAATATTTAGAATCTGTCCGACTCCAAAGGCATATCCATATCGTTTGAGGAAATGCCCTCTTCAACCGCAAACTCAAAATCCTCTATATCATAAATTTGTACCGGTACCTCGGCTTCAATCAGCTTATCCTGAAACTCGAACTGATCTGAGAGCAAAGGCAAATTCAGCTTTAGGCCAGTAAGCAGCAGCTCGGTTTCAATCGGGTCGAACATTTCGCCATAATGCGCGTTATCGACAGCATGCACCACGGTAAATTGTATCATGTCATTGAGGAGCAATGGCGAGCTTTCTCTCCAGGGCACCTGCATCGCTTTTTCAATTTTTTTCCGATTGAGTGAATCCTCAAAAAATGCAATTAGCTCGTTTATTTTGATTTTTACATGCCCATCATCATCGGGGTCATCCATGACCGGATCGACACCATCTCTCATTTCATACAGCTCTGCTATGGATGAATAAGGCACGACAAAATCAATTGGACGGCTAGGTACAAGAAGATGCCCATACGTTGCCACCAATACTGCTTCAATTACAAAACGCCGCCGCATGTGATCTCCTCCAATCATTTTATGAACGAATACTAGCTTCTTATGAGCTAATTTGTTTAATAAGAACGGTTCCACATTATTATACAATAATCCAATGCCTGTACAAGATAGTCAAAACACCAAATTTGCACAAAATATGCGTCTAGCAGTAAAATGAGCGTTAGATGATATACTAGAAGCTTCACTTGCTTCGTCATATTTTAGGAGGTACTACATATGCAAATTGAAGATGCGATCATCATTGGAGCTGGCCCCTGCGGCTTGGCGGCAGCGATCGAGCTTGAGAAAATCGGACTTCATCCCCTTGTCATAGAAAAACGAAATATCGTTCATTCGATCTCGCAATATCCGACGTATATGCATTTTTTCAGCACGCCGGAAAAGCTTGAAATAGGAGATATCCCCTTCACGACCGCCAATGATAAGCCTTCTAGGCTGGAAGCTTTGAATTATTACCGGACTGCCGCTCAGCGACATCGCGTTCGCGTGCAGGCGTATGAAGCAATTACTAGCATTACGGCAGAGGATGATGGTTACATCCTGCATGGCGAAGACCGTTTCGGAAATAAGCGCATGTACAAAAGCCGGTATGTCGTCATTGCGACGGGATATTTTGACCATCCGAACGAGCTTGGCATTCCTGGTGAGCAGCTAGAGAAGGTCAGCCATTTTTTCCGCGAGTCCCATCCTTACGTCGGCATGAAGGTAGCTATTATAGGGGGCAGCAACTCGGCGATCGACGCAGCGCTTGAGCTAGAGCGCGTACGCGCAGAAGTGACTGTCGTCTATCGCGGCGAGGATTATTCCACAAGCATTAAGCCATGGGTGAAGCCCGGCTTCCAGAGCAAGGTGACCAATGGATTGATCAACATGCTGTTCCAATCCAAAGTGGTCGCAATTGAAAACCATACGATAACGGTGCAAGGGCCTGAAGGCGATATCCAATTGCCGAATGATTTTGTTCTGGCGCTTACCGGCTTCCACCCCGATCGCAACTTCCTTGCCGCAACCGGCGTAACGATGGAGGAAGAAGGTTATCCTACCTTCAATCAAGAGACGATGGAAACCAACGTACCCGGCATCTATCTCGCAGGCGTCGTAGCCTCCCGGCATGAAGCGAATGAAATTTTTATCGAATCCGGCCGTTATCATGGACGAAAAATAGCTGAGCATATTCTGAGCAAGAAATAGTTTTTTGGCTTCCGCTTATAGCTGCTGTATTTAAAATGGAAACGAGCCTTAAGAGTCGCTATGCGATTCTAAGGCTCGTTGTGCTTATGGGTAGTTTTTATGGCTGCCGCTGAACAGATCTAACAGGAAAGTGTCCTGCTCATTCTCCAATAGAGTTATATTTCGATCATTTAACAGGTAAAACCTATGGGAGTGTTTTCGCCCCAACTAGGTAAAAAACAGCAGATTAACGGGAGTAAATCCACTAATGCTGATTTTCAACTGAAATATTTAAAAATAACAGGAGCTTTTCCCGTTAACCTTGCTTTCAATGCTTTAGCCACATTCTCCATGTAACCTCATTCCCATTTATTTCCTCTCATAACCGACTACTTTTCCTAAAATGCTCTCTTTAGCGAATGCCCCTTCGGTTTGGCTGTCATTGAACCCTCTCCAACGTATCTGTGATGGAATCAGCACAGCCACTTAGAATCGATATCGCAGTTGTAAATACCAGAAATAAAACCATCACTCGAGAAATGATGGCGCACTCCCCCCTTTTTTTTGCTTATACCTTCTTTCGAAAAATAAATCAAAATGGCGTTTCAAATTGAATGCCAATTTGAAACGCCATTTATCCTGTCATTTCTTCTGTTTCATTCACAATTCCGAGCAGCTCAGTTATTCGTACAATAACGAGGAACTTATAACACCCGTTCTAATTCTTCTGATCCAATTGCCTCTTTAAGGCATCCACCTGCTGGTCATCCGGCTCCTTATCGCCATACCGCACTTCCTCGTATATGTCGATAAATGGGTGCATGCCGACTTGCTTTAGCTTGCCGTCCTTCCATTTCGCCAAATCGTCTGCCGTTTCACGAGGAGTCAAGGAGGCATTGACCGGATATCCTTGCTCGGCACCTGACCGGAGAACACGCAAATATAAATATCGGATTTTTTCCGCATTTGATGCGAGCGCGTTCCACTCCACAGCTTGTGTTCGTTTCTTCGGCAGCAGCTTCTTAAGCTGGTTGCCCATTTGCTCACGCAAATTAATTAACGTCATTAAACTTTCAACTTCATCCGTGTAGCCTGCTGCCCCTTTGCGGCTATCAGCGCCTCGCTCCCGCAGCTTTGCCGCGATTATCTTCGCCCAATGGTACAGCTTTTTGAAGATGAAATACAAAAGAATACATGCGATGGCAATAACGATCGCGATCCCGATCACTTTTAATAGCTGCTCCAGCAGCAGCATCAAGTCGGAAGGCGGCTTCGCTTCTTCTGTCGGCATCTGAGGCATTGCAGCATTGCTGGGAGGTTCCTCTGTAATGATTTGCTCCTTAGGCCGATTCAGCCAACTCATGATTCTCTCGATGATCGTATGGAAGAATCGTTCAATCGCCTGCTGAATTTGTCTGAATAAAGCCAGGATGCTTATGATCGCAACGACGATAATCATCAACATACGATTTTGGCGTTTAAAGGCGAGTGTAGCCGACGTTTTTCCCGTATCGATCGTCTCGCTGTTCAAATGCCGCTCATTCGCAATGAAGAAAAATAATATAACGGCGGCAATCCCGCAAACGATCAGTATCCCGTTATAGTCGACTAGCTTTTTGATCACAATCAGCTTTAAAGGCTGTGCAGCAACATAAATCATAACGCCACTCAACATCAACGTATTCGGAAACGAATCTGACCAGTCCCGTAATTGTGCGGACATGCCTCTCCATGCTACGAGAAATGCTGCAAAGCTGCAAACAATTAGAGGTATGATAGCTGCCTCTTTGACCAAGGCTCCGACAACCAATGCGCCATCCAGCCCGCCAATCGCTAGTGCTAGCAGAAGCCTCACGCCGTAACGCAGGCTGGGCCATCTCCCGATCAATTGCGATGCTGCCCAGTAACACAGCGGCAATGTTGCTATCCATGCCCATATAGCGGATTCTGGGAGCAAGTAAATAGCGATAACCAAAAAAACAGGAAAGTAGAAAAACAATTCTATGATACCTTGTCCCAATGTCTTCAATGAGAGACCTCGCTTTTTCACCGCATTCACGCGCCCACCTCTTCCCTAATGGTCTGGGATTGAGGCTTGCCTTCATCATCTGCTGCCAGCGCCTTCTCCGTCAGCAGCCAAATGGCTACTGCATTTCCGTTATACCGAAGCTGATCGGCTTGCTTCTCTAATTCGTCGTTCCAATAGGCGGTAATCATTAACACATCTCGCTCACTGTAGCCGCTCATCGCCTCTCGTTCAAGCAAATGATGAAATAGCTCCGTTCGTTCAATCTCCAGCTTTGCCATTTCCTCTAAAATGCCAATCAGATGCTCATGTCCGCCGCGCGGCTCGATGTGAACGCTTTCTCTCATGCCTGCAACAGGCATATTGGCTGCGAATCCAACCTCCATTCCCTGTTGAATGACGGCTTCAGCCGCGCCGGCCGCCCACTCGATCCCTCGCTCAATAAGTGCCAGATCCGTTACGCTTCGCCACATGCCCTCCGCATCGTCCACATTCAAATAAATCATAAGCCTGCGATCAGCGGTAAAATCATATTGATGAACTTGAAGATTGCCCGTCTTCGCTGTTGCTTTCCAATTGATCTGCTTATAGGTGTCCCCAGCTTGATAGCTGCGAACGCCTGCAATGATGAAGGGATCGCTAATAATCCAGCGGCGCACCGATTGATCACCCTGCCAGCTATGGTATGGCAGCTCATGGATAGGCACCTGAGCAGGCTTCGGATATACGAGAAGCTCGCCGGAGAGCGAGAGCTGCTCTGACGCTTTAGATAGACCAAACAGGTCTCCTCCTGTTAGCGTTACGGTTTGAAGCTTGTACCACCCGCGCTTCGCACAAGTAATGCGATGCTTGCGCGTTATTTTCGTATAGGGAGCAAGGGTGAAGAAGCTTTTGTGGTTCTGGTAAAGCTGTCCGCTGCTGACCGAAAAATTATCAAGCTGTTGAAAATGCAGGTGCGTTGATAGCTGTGATTCAACACGCAGCCACGGCACCGGCAGCCACTTGGCATTGGCCATCTCCTCGATAAGCTCAACCTGCTCGCCGCGATAGCTGGTTTTGCTTGTAAAGCGGCGCTCATACTTGATGCGTCGAAGCACAAATCGCTGGAACACTTGGCTCTGTACGTATACGATTCCAACTGCGGCAACGATAAACCAGAATAGGATCATCGAGCGGCCGCCTAACGAACCGATACGCCTGCCTCAGCAGGCACGGCCGTCAATCGAATGATATCATCAATAATAGAATCTGCCTGATTAGCGCTTCGCTGCATGCCTCGAATCGCCAGACGATGTGCAAGCACGGGCTTTGCCATCGCCTTCACATCATCCGGCGTTACAAAATCGCGTCCACGCAAAATAGCATGAACCTGGGATGCGCGCAATAACGCTTGGCTTCCCCGCGGACTGACACCGACCGATACTTCATCGCGCTTACGCGTTTGCTCAACGATTTGAAGTATATATTGAAGCACATCATCCGTCACCTTGACGGCCGCGAATGCTTGCTGCGCCTTCTGAATGACGGCGATGTCCGCTACTGGCTCAAGCTGGGAGAGCGGATCTTGGTCTTTAAATCGCTTTAAAAGCTGCAACCCTTCCTCCGTCGTCGGATAGCCCATTTTTATTTTAAATAGGAAACGGTCAAGCTGAGCCTCGGGCAATGGAAACGTTCCTTGGTTCTCGACTGGATTCTGAGTAGCAATGACCATGAAAGGACGCTCCAGCTGCTTCGTTTCCCCGTCAATGCTTATTTGCCGCTCCTCCATGCACTCGAGCAGGCTGGATTGCGTTCGGGGCGTAGCGCGGTTGATTTCATCGGCAAGCAGTAAATGGGTAAACAATGGGCCTGCTCGAAATTCGAACTCGCTTATTTTTTGATTATAGAAATGTATGCCGCTTAAATCTGACGGAAGTAAATCGGGCGTAAATTGTATGCGTCTAAACGTGAGCGCCAGCGATTTGGCAAGTGATTTCGCGAGCAGCGTCTTTCCTGTGCCAGGAACATCCTCAAGCAGCACATGCCCGGAAGTAATAAGTCCAATGAGCAGTAAATCAACGACTTCCTCTTTGCCTACGATTACGCGTCCTATATTCGCCTTCACCTGTTCTGTTAACTGTTTAATCGCTTCAAAAGACATAGGTCAGCTCCTTCGTTTAGGTTACTTTGCAAATCCTGTACGTTCGCGCTGCAGCTTTTGAAGCTCCCGCCAGCGGATCATGCGTATGCCTTCGTCTTGCAGCGTCTGCCTAATCTCAGAATCGCGGAACAGCTCTAGCTCCATCCCCCTCTTAAGCGGCTGTCCGTGAAAAGCATGCAGCTCTTCCGTGACGAGTGAAGGATGAATGATCAGCTCAGTTACACCTGGATGCAGGCTCTTCAATAGCTGCTGCATGCTTGTTTTTAGAGAATCATAATCTTCGCCATCCTGCAGCTGGAACGGAAGTCCGACCAAGTAGTCTAATATGACGACTCCCTTCGAATCGGCAAGCTTCGCAAGCTGCTTAGCCTGCTCCGCTAGCTCTGGCGGCGCAACCTGGCCATTCTCTTGCAGCAAATAACGGGGCAAACGGAAAGGCAAGCCATAGGAAGCGCATACATCAAGCACAATAGCCAAAAAATTCCGTCCTGTCGCTAATCCATAAAGGCTGCCCATGTGATTGTCCGCATGCGATGGCTTCATCCCCATAGCTAATGCCATCTCCACTTGGGCAATCAGCTCCTGTTTGACTTGCTCAGGATCAGCTTGCTGCTCGAACGTCTTGCTATCCTTTGGGAAATAATTTTCATTCGTAACTAGCGAGTCGGTACTCCCTTTGCGGTTTACCGGTCCCCAGCGATAAAGATCCCATTCGCTTGTAAATGTAAAATGGACGCCAACATCGATTTGCGGATGCCTTGCGCTCCATAGCGCAGCTTCCCTAGCCCAGCCGCAGGGCATCATTAAGGTAGCTGAGCTAACCGTGTTATCAAGCAGAAGCTGCTGGATACCGCTATTTACCGAGTGACATAATCCATAATCGTCCGCATTCACAAGAAGCAGCTTTTCACCTTCATCAAATCCTAGCGCTTTAGCTAAACTCATCTACTTCATCCTCCCAGTTCTCATTGATCCAATCGCAGCCAAACATGGATTGATCGATAATGCTGCAAAGCACATCCTCTTTGTCCAACTGATCTCTTAAACGAATTGCAAAATGCAGCGCTATGTCCAGCAAGCGCAATTTCATTAAGGAAGGCAGCTTCTTCAGCTCCTGATCGGATAAAGGCAGCGTATTCTGATAGCCTTCAAGCAAGAGCTTTACCTTATTTTGAACTTCCGGATCACTTGGTCTGATGAGATCAACCGCGATTACGGCTAGCTCCATTGCCCTTACGTCAACCGTCGTGAACTCAAAATCCAAGATGCCGACAATCGCATCGCCCTTCGACACGGTATTGTTGAAAACCAAATCACCATGAATCCATTGCTGAGGCAGCCGCGCAAGCTCTTCGCATTCAGCCGCAAGCTTGCGGCGCTCCTCATTGAGCGCTATGAAGCTGCTTCTTCTCGCTGCTAGCAGCTCTGAACAGTCAGCCATCGATAAGAATGCGGTTTCATCCATAGCTGCATAAGTCTTCTCCAATAAATAATAAGGACTGTACAATGGCTTGCCACCTAGTTGAATCTGGCTTAGCGTTTCTGTAAGCTCTGCTGCTGCACGCCCGAGCGCATACACATGCGCGGCATTAGCTGCTGTTGGCCTACCCCCATCAATATAGTGAAATAACGAGGACAGCGTGCCGTCACTTGCTATGCTGACCGTATCGCCTCGCTTATTGCGAATCGGTGCGGGCACTCGAAAGGAAAGCTCCTGCTTCATCAATTGGGTCAGCACCTCATGCTCAAGCCTAACAATGTCTGCATCTTTATGATTATTATAGATACGCAGTACGAACCTTTGATCGCCTGATGCTATCATACGGGTCGTATTATTCATTCCGCTTTCCTGATGCTCAACCTCGCATGGCGCTTGAAACTCATATTCATTTAGAAATGTCGTAAAATCTAAGCTGTCATTCAAGCCTGTTATCCTCCTTGCTCTTCCTGCATCAGCTTTTCCAGCCGACTTCCAAGCTGTGCCTGCCAGCTCGCCGCAAGTTCTTGTACGCCAAGCAGCTCACGAATGCCTTTTATATCTTCTTTGTCTAAATACATTACTCGGTTCGCTTCTGTAATCGACTTGCGCGCAGGGTGCTTATGTGTCAAAGCAAACACCGTTCCTGCTTTTATGCTGCCCTCTTGAAGCACTCGGAAATAAAAACCCGTATAGCCATTGCGCTGAACATATCCCGGCAGCTCCGGCTTTTGATGTCTTATGCCGAGCTTGAAGCAAGGCTGCCTGGGCTGACTCACTTGAAGGATGACATCACCAGCTTGAACGATATCGCCAATGCACAAATCGTCCTCCGTCCAATTCGACAAAGTGAAATTTTCTCCGAAGGCTCCATACTCAAGCGGCTTCTTGAGCTGACCCTGCCAATACGAGTAACGCTTTTCGAAATAAACACAGACCGCCTTATCCGGACCGCCATGATTGACCAAATCGCCTTGCCCATCTCCTTGCAGGCCTGTAAAGGTGAGCAAATGCGGAAGCTCCGAAGGCTGCTTGAAAATGCCTGTTATGACCTCTTTGGAGCCGTGTGCAACCGCCACAGGCTTGCCGATATTCAATGATACGAGGCTTGCCTCCGACAAATGATGTGTCATTATTCCAAGTTCCTCCTAATCGATTCTCTTATTTGACTATTATAATCTTGGTAGGGAGATGTTGGCAAAGAGATATAACCACATTAATTATTAATGTGGTTTACTATATCATTGCATTTTACTTTCGACATGTTATATTACAGCTTTCCCCTTTGTATGTCGAAAAGCTCTCTTTCATGTAGCTTATTGCGCTTCCCCGGGAAATGTTTTTGAAATAGTCGGAATATTTCCTGTATTTAAAACGTTCTATTTCCCGGCATAAGTACAGTTATCCATTCAAAGGAAACTTCCTCTCTACTCCATAAAGCTCATTCCCGTAAGCGCCTGCAATTATTGCAGCGAATACCGCAGCCAGCGGCAGAACGCTAGCGATCATTTGGATCATCCGCCCACCCCTATACGTAACTGTATGAGGCGGTTACTAGCAGCACGCAATGGCAAATCATTTAAGCTGGCGCAAAAAAAGCCTCGCATCCCAATAGATCCGAAGCAGGCTTTCATGAGGCTTCTCCATCCGATTGCTTGGCATACTGCTTTAGCAAACGTAGAACCTCCTCCTTCAATTCCATAATATCAAAAGGCTTGGTTATGCATTTGCTTATGCCGAGCTTCTCCGCATCTTCCATCTTTTCCGGATCAGCATAAGCCGTAATCAGAATAACAGGCACCTCTGCTGATAATTTTCTTATTTCGCGAAGCACTTCGATTCCATCCGTATCCGGCATCCGTAAATCAAGCAAAACGCAGTGCAGCTTATGCTTCTCAAACAGCTCCAGCGCGACTGTCCCATTGTTCGCCTCATAAACTTCAATGCCATGAGACGTAAATAATTCAGTCAGCATCATTCGAATGGCAGGTTGATCGTCTACGACCAATATAGCGCTTTTTTGATTCGCCATGTGCCAATGGCCGCTTATGTCCGCTCCACCTGCTGCATCCGCATTCGAGTTTGATGCGATTGGCTTTGTTACAAATGTACTCGTTGTTTTGGAGGGTTGTATCCTTGGCCTATCCCTGATGAGACGCTGCTTATTTTCCCTATTTCGCTGATAATAAAAGACAATCGAAATAGCGATTAGCACTGCTGCGGTGATGCATAGAAGAAAATAAATCAATTCGTTGTCTCCTTATTGCTTTGCGGCAGATTGCAGCTTAGCCAAAATAGGCATTAACCATACTAATCGTTTACAAGCATCGGTCCGAGAGGTCCATCCTCATTTATGATATCCTGCAGCTCGTAGACGGATATCGGAAAATATAAAAAGCCGTATACGTAAGCAGCCAGCTCGTAGAGCTGGAAGTAAATGACGAGCGAGCGATCGGCCACATAATAGTCTTGGTCAGGCCGTATGGATGTGAACGGCTCGAGCGTATCAATCTTCCGCGCCTTAATTTGAACACTTACGATAGCGCTTATCCGACCAACATAATCAGCCCCCGGTTTAAAAAGCTGCGCAAGCGTATAAGTCTGCCCTGTCGATTGCTTAAAGGTTAGCGATTGCTGCAGCGTTAAGCCATGTGCTCCGCCTGTGTAAGCGTAATTAAACAACGATAGGCTGAGATAGTCCTTTTGATTGTTCTTTTGCTCAAAATAGCCCAGCATCTGAGCCCTTGGATCGTCCAATGAGCCCTGATTGTGCACGAGCTGCTGTACGGCTTGATGGATCGTATGGTTTATTTTCTTATCTGCAGCTTCGCTTTTCCCCCCGCTTATATAAGGCAGTGACAGCTCCGCTTTTGGAAAATCAGCCTTGGCAGTTTGTACGACGACAGGTGATTGAAATGGCATGATGAAGACACCTTCCTATTCGGTAAGATGCTCCATTGTATGCAAAGCACGGCTCATCTCATACCAAACGATGCCGCCATGCGTGGAGGACGAAACGCCCTGCAGCTCAAACTGCTCAGCCTCGTAAAATGGAATCAGATGCTGCTCGCACATCAGAATAATCATGTCTATGCCGCTCTCTTCGCACTGCTTGACAAGCCTTCGAAGCAATAAGGCTCCGATCCCCTGCCTGCGATAGCCCTTATCTACCGCTACCGTTAGCACGCAAAAATTGCTGCCCTCTAGCGAATCGGCTTGAACGCCTTTCATTTCATCGCCGCATGCGCTCTGCGTTGTTCGGATGCCATTCGTGATGCCTACTAGTTGATCACCATGCCAAGCTGACCAAAAATAAGGCCGATAATGCTCATACCGGTATTGAAAGCCTGCGAGCGTTGCCGCCGCTTCAGGCGTATAGCAGCTCTTCTCGAGCGAAATAGCGTCCTCGAGCTCCTCAGCTGCTATCAAACGAAGCTCGATTTTGCTCACAGCAGCGCCTTCTCGCGTTCGGTCAGTCTTCTGCCGCTAACGTCGAGCACGAGCTTTCCATTTTTCAAGCCGAGAATGCGATCCGCGAACCGCTCAGCCCAGTCGCCCTGATGCATAACTGCAATGACGATGACGCCTTGCTCCTTGCATAGCGCTTTCAAATCCGTTAACACTTGATCTGCCGTATGCGGGTCAAGGCCTGATACCGGCTCATCTGCCGCGATTACTTTGGCGCCATGAACAAGCGCTCTAGCAATTGCCATTCGCTGACGTTCTCCGCCGCTTAGCGTGCTGGCCTTTTGATGCGCTTTTTCGAGCAGTCCGCGCTTCTCGATCATATCCATAGCACCCATATAATCGTCATTTCGAACCATGCCTGTCCATCTGCGCCAAGCTGGCGTTTGCGTGACGGAGCCGATAATAACATTTTTAAGTCCCGTCTTATTGGGGAACAGAAACGGCTTTTCTTCTACGTAAGCAACCTCTTGCTTAACTTTGAGCTTGCCGGAGAAGCCCAGATTAAATATATCCTTGCCTTCGAATTGATACGTGCCCTCGCTCCACTTTTCCTGCAAAGCAAGGCAGCGAAGCAGTGTGGACTTCCCGCTCCCGCTATCGCCTTTTATAGCAATAAAGTCACCTGGATAAGCCTCGAAGCTAATATCATCAAGCACCTTCGGCCCTCCTGGAATACGTCTGGATAGGTTCTTTATTCTGATCATTTTCCGCGCTCCTTCTGTTTGCAGCAACTGCCTCTATGAATCTAGTTTACGTCAAACAAAAAACAGTTTCCATACGAACAAATGTTTGGTATAATAAAAACAAGAACAAGTGTTCTATCGATCATCGAATTCAACCATTTGAAGGAGGCCTGATCACCATGAGTAACATCTGCGAAAATTTCCGTTATTTAGAGAATGGACGTCCTGGACGCGATTTGACGTTTAAGTTTTACGCCGATGGACGGCTTATCATCATTGATAATGTTGCAGAGGAGGTGATCACTCCCAAAGATTTGAAAGGCGCAAGCAAGGACTTTTATGTTCGCAGGCGCATCGATTTTATTAAGAATCAATTAAGAGCTTCGCAGCTTAAATATGCATAGATTCCCGTAAGAGGAGAGCTGACACTTCACGCTCTCCTTTTTACGTAGCTTAACCATTCGCTCTAACTAAGGAAGCTGTTTGTTAATGCCGTTTAAGCTTGGCGGGCGCTTCGCGAATTTATCGGTTTTAAGCTTGCCCGCTTGTCCTTGCGAGCTGGAATGATTTTGACGATTATCCGTTTTGCTGTTTTTGTTAAATACCAATCGAATCACCTCCACTATCATTATGCCGATTTTATTGGATAACTATGTAAAAATTTATCAACTGGTGTTTCGCACATTGACTCACCCCCTCCAATTGCGGTAGATTGATCATACAGTTTCAAGTTCCGCAAAGGAGATCGCTTATATGAAGCAACAGATTATGTTTGACCTAGACGATACGTTAATTCACTGTAATAAATACTTTTACCTCGTGATCGATCAATTTATTGATGCGATGACTACTTGGTTCGGCACCTCGCCGCTCGTCACCGCACAAGCGATACGGGATAAGCAAATGGAGATCGACATTGCTGCGGTAGCCGTGTTTGGCTTTAAGAGCGAGCACTTTCCGCAATCCTTTGTCGACACCTACATTCACTACTCTCATTTAACGGGACGCAAACGCTCTACAAGTGAAGAAAACTTTCTATGGAAGCTTGGTCTGAGCGTGTATGAGCATGACACCGAGCCCTATCCCAATATGGAGCAAACGCTTTTCTCGCTTGCAGAGGCTGGCCATGAGCTTCACCTGTACACAGGCGGCGAGCTGCCGATTCAACGTCGCAAAATTGAGAAAATGAATTTGGAGCGCTACTTTGGCTCACGTATCTATATCCGCCACTTGAAAAATAGCGATGCATTGGAAAGCATTTTATCCAAGGGCACGTTCGACCGCAGCAGCACTTGGATGGTAGGCAACTCCATACGGACTGATGTCGTTCCTGCTTTAACGGCTGGCATCCATGCCATTCATATGCGCGCAGTAGCCGAGTGGGAGTATAATATTATTCAGATCGAAATCGAGCCTAAAGGTGCCTTCTTGACGCTTGATCACCTTAAGGATGTACCTGACGCTATACATGGTTATGTGAACCGATAATGCAGGCAATAAAATAGACTCGAATCCATCTCGCAAGCACTTGAGACGGTTTCGAGTCTATTTGTTATGAGCAGCGGCGAACTGTCATTGCTCAATGGCTAGCTCACCTGTATCTACATTTCTAAGCACGATTCGGCCTTCCCCTGGTGTGCCGTCTGCGAGCTCAAGCTTCAGCTTCGACGTTTTCCCTTTTTCTATGAGCGCCTTTATCTGTGAATCGGTTAGATTGCGTCCGAAGCTTTCCTTCCAAATGACGAATTTGCAGCCTTCCTTGTAATGCGAGCAGCCATAGCCTTTGCGGCCCATAAAGATTGATCCGCCGCAGCCCGCCCGCGGACAGGTAGTGATCACTGTAGGCGTACTAGAAGCAGCTGTGCTCTTCTGCGCGGTTGCCGTTCCTGCCGCCTTCGTTTTCGTTGCGCGGCTGCGAGGAGCAGTCCCTGCCTTGCCTGCTGCGCCTCGGCCAGAAGCCGGCGCTTCGCTTTCAAACGATGTTTTCGCAGCGCGTGACTGCACACGAACTTTGTCGACAATCATCGTAGCGAACTTTTTCACATTTTCCATAAACTGTCCATCAGAGGCCGTCCCTCTTGATATTTCATTCAAGCGCCTCTCCCATAGTCCGGTCATCTCCGGAGAGGTAAGCAAGTCGATTCCCGCTCCTCTAATGAGCTCTATGGCGGTTCGGCCCTTTTGCGTCACTTGAATTTTTTTCCCCTGCATATCGATATACCCGACATTTTTGAGCCGTTCAATCGTTGCAGCGCGCGTCGCAGGCGTGCCAAGACCCGAGTCCTTCATCGCATCCCGAACGTCCTCGTCCTCAATCTGCTTGCCCGCACTTTCCATTGCCTTTAACAGCGTGCCTTCCGTGTAATGCTTCGGAGGCTGCGTATCCTTCTCTTTCACGATCGCATCCGTACAAGTAATGCCCTCTTCTGCGGAGATCGAGAATGGCTCGTTTACTTCAATTTCCTCTTCCTCGGCCTCATCCTTATCCTTGCCCTTGGCTGTCGTCTTTGCCTTCTCCTTCTTCTGATCGGCATAGATGACCTTCCAGCCCAAGCTCAGCAGCTCCTTGACCGTTGTCTTGAACATCTCGTTCTCGACCTCAGTCAAGACGGTATGCACCTTATACTCAGCAGGCGGATAGAACTGGGACAGAAACCGCCTAACGATCAAATCATAAAGCTTCTGCTCATCCGGACTAAGTCCGTTTGCTTTGCGATTCGTTGGCAGGATGGCATGATGATCCTCTACCTTCGACGGGTTACAAATAAACTTGTTTCCCTTGTGGACAAGACTGCGATTCGCCCCTTTTACAAGCTCGTCATAGGTTGTCCCCTGCAGCGCATTCAGCGTTTTGTGCATCTCCGGAATGTTTTGCTCTGTCACATAGTTCGAGTTCGTTCTCGGATAAGAAATGACTTTATGCTTCTCATATAGCGCTTGCGCCGTATCTAACGTTTTTTTCGCAGAAAATGCGTATTTGCCGTTCGCTTCGCGCTGGAGCAGCGTAAGATCATAAAGCTTGAACGGATACTCCTTCGTCTCCTTAACCTCATACGACGCAATCCGTCCCTGCTTGCCCTTCACCTTAGCTGCAACGGCTTCAACCTTAGCTTGATCGGTCATTCTCTCGGCCTGCCACATGCCTCGGTACGACATCTCATTTTGCGAGAAATGTCCTTCCAGCTCAAAAAACTTCAAGGACGAGAACGCCTCAATCTGCTTCTGACGGTCGTAGATGAGGGCGAGGACAGGCGTCTGCACTCTGCCTACAGAGAGCAGCACATTATGCTTGGTCGTGAAAGCGCGCGAGCCGTTCATCCCAATAAGCCAATCCGCTTCGCTTCGGGCTGTTGCCGCACGCGTCAAATTCTCGTACTCGGCTCCCTCTTTCAGCTCGGCGAACCCTTTGCGAATCGTCTCCGGCGTTAGATCCGAGATCCATAGACGTTTTACCGGCTGGCTAAGCTTAAGATGGCGCTGAATAAGCGAGAAAATATATTGCCCTTCCCGCCCCGCATCGCAGGAATTGACAAGCAAGTTGCTGCGTTTAGCAAGATCGCCGATTACTTTAAGCTGGTCGATCGTTTTTTTGTTAGGCACCAGCTTGAATTGCGAAGGAATGATCGGCAGATCGTTGATATTCCACTTCTTATATCGATCGTCGTAAGCATCGGGCTCCGCAAGCCCGATCAAATGCCCGATTGCCCACGTAATAATGTATTGTTCGCCTTCTATGTAGGAACGGTGATTTTTTGCTTTGGGATCGATTGCGGCTGCAATATTTCTGCCCATATCCGGTTTTTCCGCAATGATTAATGTCTTCAAAAGATAATCGCTCCTTCTTAAAGCATTTCATAAGCATAGCTGGTTGTGCCACCCATACATGACATCAAATCGCTTCGCACTGCCTTGCCTCTAAACATTTTACAGACTTCTCGTCCAAAAAGGAATCCTTTTTCGTGTTCCTTGCGACAAGTGCCGCCAAAAAAAATAAAACCCAACGGGACGTTTGTCCCAATTGGGTTCACTGTACTATGGCTCATACAAACCGGAAACTTCCCCTATTCGCCAGCTGTTGGAGCTTCCAAGTAAGCCTTAATGGAGGTGAAAATGGAGCGGACACCGTCCGACCAATTGGGGTCCTCCGCATACTTCCGATTGATCCATGTGAACGGGTCCACATCCGCAGGTCGGCCCTTGCTTAAATTAAAAACCGTTCGCGCCGCGATCTCGGAGGATTGCCCGATATTCGTATTAAATTCCTTCCAGCTATGAAAAACGTTAAAAGGATTATTAGCAATCTGCTTATGCTGCTTATTCGTCTTCGGCACAAAACCCTGCTCTTGGCCCGTGATGGCAAACAAAACAACAGGGTGAATATCGAAGCCTTTGGCAGCTTTTACGATAGCATCAAAATATGGTTCTTCCGCCAAAATGGAGGATTTGCTCTCCAAAAATGCAATCAATCGCGCTCGGTCAATATCAACATAACGGAGCTCATCAGGAAGCCCATCCAATGGGACCGTAAGCTTCTGAGCAGGCTTCACAGCGACAGTTGGCTGAAGCTTATGCTCGGAGGGCCTACTCAAAGAGCCGCCATAAAACAAGGTAGCTATGACCAAAAGCAAACATAATGCACTATACATGTAAGCTCTAGCTCTTGGCTTACGAGATACAGGAATTCTCCGCTTTGCGGTGGGTAATGCAATGACCTCGGCAACACCTGCAGCAGCTGCTTCAGCTCGAACCTGGACACCTTCTGCTAATAACAACCCTCTCAGCTGCGTCAAAAGGCCTTTCTCAGCCTCCGTAGGCGAGAAGTCCGATTGCTCCCTGGAAGACGACAGCTCGTCCATTAGACGCTGCATGACGGGCTTCACACAGCTTACATTCAGCTGCATCTCGATCCAATCATGGAAGGGCTCATAAATATGAGTGTCAGATCGGTCCAGTAATAAACAAACCTGAAAAATATCTTCCGCTCTTACTGGTCTTTGCCGCTCCAATACGGTTGTTCGAATCAATGTCTCCGTGATGAATCGCTTCACGCTGCTCTCGAAATCCGGCAATTGCTTATGTATGATCCGTTTGACCGCATCCGCTACGATCTCCGCCCGTTTCTCTTGCGGCATCGCAGCGTATTTGTGCTGAACGTAGCTTCGAATGTTCCGAACATCTGCCTCTGACAGAACGTATGCTTCATCGGCTGGCATGACGAATCGCCCCTTCGTGTCATCTCAAACCGATTTTACCACATCTTTCCTTATGAGAGTGAGCTAAGTTTTCGAATCTCAGCTTGAATATGCGGCTGCGTAATAAAAGCAGTAATTTGCTCCTTTTCGCCTACCGTAAACTGATACTCGCAATCGCAGCCCTCATCCAGCGGCACCATTTGCGCGATCGTCCCGTCGATGGTACAAATGACAAGTGCCGTAAAATCAATGAGATCATCTGGGACTTCCGTCTCTGGCGCAAGCTCGAAACGAAGTACGATATCTACCCATTGCTCGTTCCTTAGCTCGATTGTAGGCTGAAAAGAGCGGAATTTAAGCTCGGTTATGCGGTCTAGCCCATACTTAATCATGTCGTGCCTCCTAAGCTCTCTAGAAACTAGTGTTTTCCACAGCAAGAAAAGCGCCCGAAGGCGCTTCTCTTCTATCCTATTAACCTGTTCTCGTTCATTTAAGGAAGCATTGAGGTACCCATCAAATACTTATCTACCTCGCGGGCAGCTTCGCGACCTTCGTTAATTGCCCATACAACCAAGCTTTGACCGCGACGCATATCGCCAGCTGCAAACACTTTGTCAACATTTGTCGTATATTTGCCGTATGTCGCTTTTACGTTCGTGCGGCGGTCTTGTGCAAGACCAAGCTGCTCGATCAGCGTCGTTTCAGGACCTTCAAAGCCTACCGCGATGAAAACAAGATCCGCAGGCCATACTTTTTCCGTTCCTGGAATTTCGCTATATATTTTACGTCCAGTCTCATCCACTGTACGCTCAATTTGAACCGTATGAAGCTCTTTCAGGTTGCCGTTTCCGTCGCCGACAAATTTCTTCGTCAGTACGGAGAATGCCCGAGGATCTTCGCCAAATAGTGCTTTCGCTTCCTCTTGCGCGTAATCAAGCGTGTACACATTCGGGAATTGCGGCCAAGGGTTGTTAATGCTGTCGCGAACCAGAGGAGCCTTCGCATGCGTACCGAATTGAGTAACCGATTTGCAGCCGTGACGAAGCGCAGTAGCCACGCAGTCAGTCCCCGTATCGCCGCCGCCAATTACGATAACGTCCTTGTCTTTCGCGGAGATATATTTGCCGTCCTCAAGGTTGGAATCTAAATAGCTTTTGATCGTGCCATTCAAGTAATCCATTGCCATGTGTACGCCATTCAAATCGCGGCCTTCCATTTCAACGTCACGCGCTCTAGTCGAACCGCCGCAAAGTACAACTGCGTCAAAGTTCTCAACAAGCTCATTCGCTGTAATGTCTTTCCCAATTTCCGTATTGACTACAAACTCAACGCCCTCAGCCGCCATCAAATCGACACGGCGCTGAACGACATGCTTCTCAAGCTTCATCGTAGGAATGCCGTAAGTGAGCAAGCCGCCAATGCGGTCTGCGCGCTCATATACCGTTACCGTATGCCCTGCTTTGTTAAGCTGGGCTGCAGTAGCCATGCCGGCAGGTCCAGAACCTACAACAGCAATCCGCTTTCCTGTGCGTACTTTCGGAGGCTGTGGAACGACCCAGCCCTCGTCGAAGCCGCGATCAATAATGGCTTGTTCGATCGTTTTGATCGTAACCGCATCGCCGATTAGGCCAACAGTACAAGAACCTTCGCAAGGCGCTGGACAAACGCGACCTGTAAACTCAGGGAAGTTATTCGTTTTATGCAGACGGTCAAGCGCTTCGCGCCACAACCCGCGATAGATCAAGTTATTCCACTCGGGAATTAGATTGTTGACCGGACAACCCGAAACAGAGCCTGCAAGTTCAATTCCTGTATGGCAATATGGCGTACCACAGTCCATGCAGCGAGCTCCTTGCGTCTTTAGCTGCTCATCCGAAAAATGCTTATGAAACTCTTGCCAGTCTTTGATGCGCTCTAGCGGGTCGCGATCGGCCGGCAATTCGCGCTGATATTCCATAAAACCAGTAGGTGTAGACATGATCGCATTTCCTCCATCCATATTTCCCGTTAACCTCTGTTACGATTCTCTTTCAAACTATATCGGGAATCCATCAAATATTCAATATCAAACTTTCTCAAAAACGAATATTTTGTCTAAAGCACTCGTTTACTATTTTTAAACATCCTAGCATTCAAGTCCTTATGACGTTAATGGATTATCCGTACAATCATTTGCACTTTATGACATATCGTTCGTCAAATGTTCGTGTCTGGCGCAAAAAGCTACTTTTCACGTCGTTTGAACGTTTGAAACGTAAAAGCATAACGATTTTTTTCGTCGCTGTCTCTGCTGTCGCTTTCCATGATCTGCCACTGCGACTCAGAGAATGCGGGAAAGAACGCGTCGCCGCCTTCAATGATCGTATCTACTTCCGTCAGCAATATCGTATCCGCATAAGGCAGCATTTGTGCATAAATATCTGCGCCGCCTATTACCATCAGCTCATCGTTTTTGCAAAGCTCAAGCGCTTCCTCAACCGAATGAACGACTTCACAGCCCTCTGGCTGAAAATCCTGCTGGCGCGTCAATACGACATTCCGGCGGTCGACGAGCGGCTTAGGAAGCGATTCAAACGTCTTGCGGCCCATCAACACCGTCTTCCCGAGGGTCATCCTTTTGAAATAGGCCATTTCAGCAGGCAGGCGCCAGGGCAGCTTATTTTCTATTCCGATGGTACGATTGCGATCCATTGCAGCAATTAACGCAATAGCCATAGCGGCTGGCTCCTCTCTATCTAACAGCTTGATCCGCTACACAGCTACCGGAGCTTTTATAGTCGGATGCGGCTCATAATCTTCAATCGTCAAATCCTCTACTGCAAAATCGAATATTGATTTTTTGTCAGCGTTTAGCTTTAGCTTCGGCAAGGCCTTTGGTTCACGGCTAAGCTGAATGTCGATTTGCGCCAAATGATTCGTATAAATATGGGCATCGCCAAGCGTATGGATGAACTCGCCTGCCTCAAGGCCGCACTCATGCGCAATCATATGGGTTAGCAAAGCATAGCTTGCGATATTGAACGGAATGCCGAGAAAAATATCGGCACTGCGTTGATATAGCTGGCAGGACAGCTTGCCGTTGTTCACATAAAACTGGAACATCGTATGACATGGAGGCAGCGCCATGCCCGGCACATCCTCTGGATTCCATGCGGAGACGATTAGTCTTCTGGAATCCGGATTTTTTTTGATCGTCTCAACAACGTCCCTGAGCTGATCGATCGTGCTGCCTTGCGTGGTCTTCCAGTTCCGCCACTGCTTGCCGTACACATTGCCGAGCTCCCCAAACTCCGCTGCAAACGAATCATCAGTCAAAATCCGCTGCTTAAAGAGCTCCATCTGCTCGTCATAGGCTTTGGCAAAATCAGCATCCGATTGTGACCGAAGGCCAAAATTCGTCATGTCAGGACCCGTATATGACGTGCTCTCGACCCATCTTTTGAACGCCCATTCATTCCAAATGTTATTATTGTGCTGAAGAAGATAACGGATATTCGTGTCACCTTGAATAAACCAAATAAGCTCACTCGCAATTAACCGAAACGGTACGCGTTTGGTCGTTAGCAAAGGAAATCCTTCGCTTAGGTCAAAGCGCATTTGATAGCCAAACGTAGAAACAGTACCTGTACCGGTACGGTCTTCTTTTTTTGTTCCATTCTCAAGCACGTATTTCAACAATTGCAAATAAGTTGTCTCGCTGTTGCTCATATCGTTATCGCCCCCCAATCAAGAAACAAAAATCAGAAAAATAACAATTTATTATATCATTTTCCGCGTTGTCTGTCCTGCTTTCGTTTCTTTCTGAGCGCATGCCTCTCAGGCGCCGATGCATGAAGCCGCTTCTCCTCTTCCGTTTCGGGAATGACAGTTGGGACGACAGCAGGCTTGCCGTTCCCATCAAGCGCAACGAATGTAAAGAAAGCGGTAACTGTCGTTTTTCGAACAGCGGTGAACAAATTTTCAGATTGAACGGACACGTATATTTCCATGGAACTCCGGTTCGTCCACGACACGAATGCTTCAACCTCAATGACTTCCCCTACCCGAATCGGCGCCAAAAAATCAAGGCTGTCCGTCGAAGCGGTTACAACCTGCATGCGCGCATGCCGCATGGCTGCTATTGCAGCTACCTTATCCATATACTCCATCAGCTTGCCGCCAAACATCGTATCGTAATGGTTCGTATCCAATGGGAAAATGAGCTGTGTCATAATCGTTCTTGATTCGCTTGCCGGCTTCGTCGTTTGTTCCACGATCACGTATCCCCCTAACTGTCGTTTGGTAACTCTTTATGCGCAAAGAGGCCCCGCCGGCTGGAAAGCCGCGTGACCTCTAGTAGCGCTAAACGATAAATTTAGTGCGAATTATTTAATGAATGTGTGGATCGGGTGGCCTAGTGCAACTTCTGCAGCATCAAGCACGATCTCTCCAAGCGTAGGATGCGCGTGAATTGTAAGTGCGATATCCTCAAGCGTTGCACCCATTTCGATTGCAAGAGCAAGCTCAGCGATCATATTGGAAGCCTCAAGGCCGATAATTTGCGCACCGAGCACAAGACCGGAATCTGCGTCGGATACAAGTTTAACAAAACCTTCGTTAGCGTTAAGCGACATTGCACGTCCGTTGATTGCGAACGGGAATTTGCCGACTTTTACGTTATGGCCTTTTTCTTTTGCTTCCTTCTCGCTGAGACCAACGCTTGCGCATTCTGGATCAGAGAAGCATACTGCTGGAACGCATTTATAATCGATAACGCTTGATTGACCCGAGATGGCTTCCGCAGCAACGCGGCCTTCATACATCGCTTTGTGCGCAAGCGCTGGTCCAGCAATGATGTCGCCAATCGCATAGATGTGCGGAATGTTCGTACGGCATTGCTCATCAACTTCAACTAGTCCGCGATCGGACAGCTTCACGTTGATAAGGTCAAGGCCAAGCTCGCCATCGGTATTTGGACGGCGTCCAACCGTTACAAGCAAGTAATCAGCTGTTACTTTTTCTTCTTTGTCGCCCACGGTATACGTTACCGTAACGTCTTTATCCGTTTGCTCAGCGCCTTTTGCTTGTGCGCCAGTAATGATATCCACGTTCGTGCTTTTTAGTTTCTTAGCGACGATGGATGACATATCTTTGTCAAAGCCCGGCAAAATAGCGTCGGAGCCTTCGATTACCGTTACTTTGGTACCGAATTTCGAATACATTTGACCAAGCTCGATACCGATATAGCCGCCGCCGATTACAACGAGGCTCTTCGGAATTTCCGGCAAGGACAAAGCGCCTGTCGACGATACGATACGGCCGCCGTAAGGGAAAGCTTTTAGCTCGATCGGACGTGAGCCGGTAGCGATAATACAGTTTTTGAAACGGTAGCGCGGCGCTTCTTGATCGTTGAATACGCGCGCTTCATTTTCGTTAATGAACATCACTTCGCCTTGGAAATATTGGACTTTGTTTGCTTTCAATAGAGAAGCAACGCCGCCTGTCAATTTTTTGACGATACCTGCTTTAAACTCTTGCACTTTCGTAAAGTCAACCTTCGCTTCGCCAACTTCGATACCGAAAGCAGATGCGTGGCTGATTGACTCATATTGATGAGATGCGGAAATAAGTGCTTTTGATGGGATACAGCCCACGTTCAAGCATACGCCGCCAACATATTCTTTATCCACGATGAGTACGTTTTGACCAAGCTGAGCAGCGCGAATCGCCGCAACATAACCGCCAGGGCCCGCACCAATAACTAGAGTGTCAATATCTAGGGAAGCATCACCTACGACCATGTCTTATACCTCCATTATGAACAGTTCTGGTTGGCCCAGAAGTGTTTTGATGTAATTCATAAAGTTTTGTGCTGTCGCACCGTCAATGAGGCGGTGGTCAAAGCTTAGTGATAGAGCCATTACTGGAGCAGCAACGATTTCGCCATTGCGAACGATCGCTTTCTCCGTAATTCTGCCTGTTCCAAGAATCGCAACTTCAGGGAAGTTGATGACTGGCGTGAAGAACATACCGCCGGCAGATCCGATGTTCGAGATCGAAATCGTGCTGCCTTTCAGCTCATTTGCAGCAAGCTTGCCGTCGCGGCCGCGAGCAGCTAGATCACGGATAGAATCCGCGATTTTGAACAGGTTTTTACGGTCTGCATCTTCGATAACCGGAACGATTAGACCGTTATCCGTATCTGTTGCGATACCGATATTGTAGTATTTGCGCAATACGATTTCTTGGTTTGCCTCATCAAGCGTCGCGTTCAAGATCGGGAACTCACGGCAAGCAGCCACAAGAGCTTTCACGATGAACGGCAGATACGTAAGCTTGGAGCCTTTTTTCTCGGCATATGGCTTATATTTAGCACGAAGTGCAACGAGCTCGGTTACGTCAACTTCATCCATAATGGTAACGTGCGGAGCTGTATAAACGGATTTAGACATCGCATTTGCAATGATTTTGCGGATACCTTTGAACGGTACGCGCTCTTCTGGACGGTAAGCTGTACCTGTCGCTGCTGGTGCGGCTTTTGCTTCCGCTTTAGCTGCTACTTCAGTATTGCTTTGTTGTTCTGCTGCCGGAGCTGCATCGCTTGCAGCTGCTGGCGCGCCGCCAAATCCAGTCACATCATCGCGAGTAATACGTCCATTTTTGCCAGTTCCGCCGACTTGAGTCAGGTCTACGCCCTGCTCGCGTGCAAATTTGCGAACGCTAGGCGTTGCAAGCACCAGTCCGCCTGTAGCTTTAGGAGCTGTCGCTGCTGCAGCAGGTGCTGCATCCGCTTTTGGTGCTTCTGCTGCTGGTGCAGCCGCTGCAGGCGCTTCTGCTTTAGGAGCTTCTGCTGCCGGTGCCGGAGTCGCTTGCTCAGGCAATTCGCCTTCTGCATCGATAATTGCAACGATCTCACCAACGTGGCATACTTGACCGTCTTTAACGAGCACTTCAAGGACTTTCCCGTTTACAGGGCAAGGCACCTCAACGATCGCTTTGTCGTTTTGAACTTCCATAATAATGTCATCATCTGTAACCGTATCGCCGACTTTGATATGCACTTTAATAATTTCGCCTTCGTGCAAGCCTTCGCCGAGCTCTGGGAAACGATATTCGAATTTAGCCACCGCGTGTAACCTCCTTTAAAAGTTCAGTACTTTTTGTACGGCTGCAGAGATACGCGCTACCGAAGGAAGCCACGCATCCTCTACTAGAGCAAACGGATATACGGTATCCGGTCCAGCTACACGAAGTACTGGCGCTTCTAGGTGCAGAATTGCTTTTTCATTGATTTGGGCAATGATTTCAGCTGCTGCGCCGGATGTTTTTTGTGCTTCTTGAACGACGATTGCACGGTTCGTTTTTTGAATCGAAGCAACGATTGTATCGATATCAAGCGGAAGCAGTGTGCGAAGATCGATAACCTCTGCACTCACGCCTTGTTTTTCAAGCTCTTCTGCAGCTTTGACAGCTGTATGAACCATCAAGCCGTAAGAAATGATCGTTACGTCAGTACCTTCGCGAACAACGTTCGCCTTACCGATTTCAACGGTATATTCGCCTTCTGGAACCTCAGCCTTGAATGCGCGGTACAGGTTCAAATGCTCCATAAAGAATACAGGATCATTGTCGCGGATAGCGGAAATCATCAAGCCTTTTGCATCGTAAGGATTGGAAGGAATGATAACTTTGATACCTGGTGTTTGAATAGCAAGACCTTCAAGGGAATCCGTGTGCAGCTCAGCCGCTTTCACGCCGCCGCCAAAAGGCGTACGGAATACGATTGGCGAATTGTAGCGTCCGCCGGAGCGATAACGCATACGGGCAGCTTGGACAAACATTTGGTCAAGCGCTTCATATATAAAGCCTACGAATTGAATTTCGGCAATTGGACGGAAGCCTTGCAAGCCCATCCCTACTGCCATACCTGCTAGCGCTGATTCGGCAAGCGGCGTATCGAATACCCGTTCTTCACCAAACTCATCCTGCAAACCTTCTGTCACACGGAATACTCCGCCGACCTTACCTACGTCCTCACCGAAGATGACAACGTTTGAATCGCGTTTAAGTTCTACGCGCATCGCATCGCGAATTGCTTCCAACATATTCATTTGAGCCATGATCGTCTAATCCTCCTCTACTATTGAAAATCGGCCTTTTGCTCTTCCAGATATTGCGGTGTTGTTTCGAACATGCTATCGATCAAGCCTGCTACAGTCATTTTCTCAACTGCTTCTGCTTTTTTGATGTGCTCATTAACTGTTGCTTTTGCTTCTTCTTTTACGCGGTTTGTGTCCTCTTCTGTCCACAAGCCTTTTTTCTCCATATACTTGCCGAAACGTACGAGCGGATCTTTAAGAGCCCATTCTGCTTCTTCTTCTTTTGTGCGGTATTTAGTCGTATCATCGGCCATGGAGTGCGGACGGAAACGGTATGTTAGCATCTCGATCAACGTTGCGCCTTCGCCATTGCGGCCGCGCTCTGCTGCTTCTTGAACGGCTTTGATAACAGCAAGCACGTCCATTCCGTCTACTTGAACGCCTTTGATGCCGGCTGCTACAGCTTTATGTGCAATCGAC
Organism: Paenibacillus sp. PL91; assembly: GCF_012935325.2. GTDB lineage: Bacteria > Bacillota > Bacilli > Paenibacillales > Paenibacillaceae > Pristimantibacillus. Next base: position 741,004 of record NZ_JABBYG020000001.1, on the reverse strand, counting down.
AAAGCGCCCGTTTGCTTGGAATAAGGCGTCGTAATCGCGTAGCCGTTGTTTTGAACGGCATAAATGACTGGCAGCTTGTATGCGCCTGCAAAGTTCATGCCTTCGTAGAAATCGCCTTCAGACGAACCGCCATCACCTGTATAAGTGATCGCTACACGCTTCTCGTTCTTTTTCTTAAATGCCATTGCAACGCCGGTTGCGTGCAAAATTTGTGCGCCGATAATAATTTGCGGCATGAGCACATGTACATCCTGCGGAATATTTCCGCCTTGTTGATGGCCGCGCGAGTAAAGGAATGCTTGATACAGCGGCAGGCCGTGCCAAACGATTTGAGGCATATCACGGTAGCCTGGGCAAATGAAATCGTCTTTGTTCAGTGCGTATTCGCTGCCGACCATCGATGCTTCTTGGCCGGATACGGGTGCGTAAAAGCCGAGTCTGCCTTGACGTCCAAGGTTAACAGCGCGCTCATCCCAAGTACGGGTAAATACCATGCGGTACATGACTTCTTTTAATTGATCATCGGACAATTCCGGTAAAAAATCCGGGTTAACAACTTCCCCTTCGAGTGACAAGACAGAAAGCGGAGTAACCGGTTCTGTTTGAACTTCGTATGGCAATTTGCTCATTTTGAACGCTCACCTCAATCGAAATATTTGAAAAACGTTTACCTCTGTTATAGAATTATTATAAACCTGTTTAACGAAAATGGTCAAAGCAAAAAACAAAAAAACCGTTGTTTTTTCGCCGATTCTCATCATTCTCTTAAGAAATTGTATATGCTACAGACTTATTTTTTCAGTATAACAGCATAATACAACAAGATAGAAATAGATGCGATTCCCTTGATTACCTTTCTATTGTTTACCCACATCAGAACCATTCCATTCAACTATTCCAATCATGAGGAGAGAAAGAAATGACAGATGAGCGATATTTAAAGAGAACGATTGTAAAGGAGACGGTGCCAAGCCGCTATTTGCCGGAGCAAGCTCGCAATTTACGCATATTTTTGCCGCCCGGCTACAATGAAGTGTTAAGCTATCCTGTTGTGTATTGCCAAGACGGGGAAGACTTTTTCAATTTCGGTAGAATCGCGACTACCGCAACTAAATTGATTTTGGACGAAGGACTGGAGCCTTTCATTATTGTAGGCGTTGACGTGGACAAAAAGCTGCGCACGGAGGAATATACCCCTGACGGCAATCGGCATAATGCCTATATTCGTTTTTTTGCCGAGGAGCTTATACCATTCGTTGAGGAAAAGTATGCCGTACGGCAAGAGCCTGAGCATCGGCTGTTAGCGGGCGATTCATTAGGCGGCTCTGTTTCCCTGCATTTGGCGCTGGCCTATCCGAACCTCTTTACCCGCGTCATGTCCTTGTCCGGCGCTTATTATGGCGTTTCCCAAAATATCATTTCAGCAGCAGGCGACCTTAGCTGGCTCACGATCTACATGATCGTTGGACTGCAGGAGGATGCATACGAAACCGACCGTGGCATTTTCGACTTTGTCGCTTTGAACCGCAATGCAAAGGCCCTTTTGGAGCTGAAGCAAGCCACGATCTTCTATGAAGAGAAGGACGGCAAGCATCAATGGGGCTTCTGGCAAAAAGAGCTTGACCAGGCGCTTACCTATTTTATCGAGGTTGAGTAAGAACAAAGAAGAAGCTGTCCTGAAGGCTCCAAATGGAGAGATCAGACAGCTTCTTCTTTGTTTTAATATTTAATTAAGATTCATATCCGATCGAACCCGCTTCAGCAGCTCCTTGCAGCCGCTTTCTACCAGCTCATACACAAATGAAAAATTTCCATCGTAATAAGGATCAGGCACATCAGCCATACCTTTATCAGGCAAAAGCTCCATAAACGTAAAAAGACGTGCATGCTCCCTATTTCCATCGGTGTCGCTTAGCAGCTTGCGCACATCGCGCAGGTTATTCGTATCCATACATACAATGTAATCAAATGCTGAAAAATCATTAGACGTTACTAAACGAGCTTTCATTCCTTGATGCGAGATCTGGTGCTGGTCCAATAGCTTCCGTGTCCCCTCGTGAGGCGGATGTCCCAAATGCCAGTCTCCTGTTCCAGCAGAATCAACCTCGATCCGATCCGACAACTGCGCTTGCTCCACCTGATGGCGCATAACCGCTTCAGCCATGGGTGACCTGCAAATGTTGCCTAGACAAACGAATAATATGCGAGCATTCATGAGTTCCCTCTCTTCTGCTGTTCATCAGCTGTATTAATATGAAGCGAGCGACGCGGCAGCTTCCACTTGTAATAAACGGACAGCATGCGGAAGCCGATAATAACGACAAATAAAAATAATAGCTCCAAGTTTGATTTGATCCACCCGAGTCCGATTACTAGACCTGCGAGCATCGCCCATACCGCATAAATTTCATCCTTAAGCACAAGCGGCTTTCGTCCAGCAAGCACGTCGCGGATAATTCCGCCGCCAATTCCCGTTAACATCGCCGCAACGAGCACTGCGCTTAGCGGATGCTTCATCTGCGTAGCGTAAAGAGCGCCTTGAATCGCAAATGCAGATAAGCCGATCGCATCAAAAAAAGCTTCACTCCGACGCCACCGCTGAATCCATACCACTGGCAGCACGAAGGCAATCGTCATCGCGATAATCGCGATTTTGAGCAAATAGCCCTGGCTCCAAAGTGAAGTTACCGGCATGCCGATCAGCAGATTTCGTACAACACCGCCCCCGAACGCCGTTACTAAGCCTAGCACGAATACGCCAAGTATGTCGTACTCTTCTTCCATGGCAACGATTGCTCCGCTGACCGCGAAGGCAATGGTGCCGATAATACTGAAAATTCCAAAAATGTCCATACTCACAGCTGTAGCTCCTCGCTTCCCGTCCATGCACCGGCCCAACAAGCCGGTTACTTTCCTTCACCATTTTAGCTGGGTGCCTGCGGTTTCGCAACGACAAATTTCACGGTAATCTTAGGCAGCTAAAAGAGCATTATTTAGTTGCCTCTAGTTTTTATTTAGCCAATGGCTTTATACTTAAAGGATTGAAATTGATTTCCCCAATGAGAAAGGATATATCATTATGCAGCCACGCATCGTCATTTGCACAGGCGGCCAGCTAGGCGACTGGGCTCTTGAACATATTAAAGCCGATGATTTGCTCATTGGAGCAGACAGCGGAGCACGATTTCTAATTGCGCAAGGATTCCGTCCCGATGTTGCCATCGGCGATTTTGATTCGGTTTCCGAGGATGAGCTGCTTGATATCCGCAGGAACAGCGGCCAAACGATTGCATGCGATCCCATCGACAAAAACTACACCGATACAGAAATGGCCGTGCGTCTCGCCTTGGATATGCATCCTCGTGAACTTGTGATGCTTGGAGCGCTTGGAACGAGGTTTGACCATTCGCTTGCGAATGTACATCTTCTCGCGCTGGCAGCCAAGCAGCAGGTTCGCGCAACGATCATCGACAACCATAACAAAATTTCACTTGTAACGGATCAAGTCACCATCGAACAGCTTGGTTATCCCAACGTTTCTTTGCTCCCCCTCACGATGCGGGTTGAAGGCATAACGCTGACCGGCTTCCAATATCCGTTGACCGATGCTGAACTGACGATAGGCCAGTCTCTTGGCATCAGTAATGTATTGCTAACGCATACAGGTAAGATTGTTATACGCGAGGGAGCTTTGCTTGTCATCCAGAGCCGCGATTAGCTTCATCCATTGTAACAGCCAGGGCATTCTAGCCTTGGCTGTTTCTAGCTGCTAACGTTTCTCCTTCCTATTACTTCCCCTTCCCCTAATAGATATCTTCCTCAGGCGTAACAATCGTTAGTCCTTCCACGTGCTTGCGATTCATCAGCTTCCGTGCTTTTCTATTCTCAACCGACTCAAATACGATGTCCAGGTCGTACTCCTCACCCGGGTAAAGCTTTGTTTTGGCGATATACAGCTTCATGCGCTTATGGTTGAACGTTAGCTTCTGGCCCTGTACCTGTACGATGACATTTCCTCGTTCGTCGGCTGGTCGATACACGACTCCCATTCTCTTTAACGGATAAACCCAAACTGCATCTCCCTTCTCGAAAGGCTTCGCAGTTTTTTTGACGTGAACAGCTTCATCATTTTCGCTCGTTGGTATAGAGGTTTTAGAATGATTGTGATCCACGCTCGATGCAATAGTTGACGCCTGACCGTCCACCGGATTGTCTGGAAGCTCAATCAACATTTCAGTTGATTCAGCAGCAACCTTCCGCACTAACAGCTGCTCCGCACGCTGCATGACCACTTCCGGCAATCCAAAGCGCCTTGCTATTGCAAAAGCATGACTCTCGCCGGCCTCCCCCATTTCTAAACGGTAAAGTGGCCTCAGTGTATCCGCGTCAAACGCCATCTTTCCGTTTTGGCAGCCTGCCGTACGCGACGCGAAAGCTTTGATCTCGTTAAAATGTGTCGTTGCCGCAGCAAGAGCCTCCCTCTTGAGCAGCTGCTCCAATAACGCAATCGAGAGCGCGATCCCTTCGGTTGGGTCAGTCCCGGCTGCCAGCTCATCAAGCAGCAGCAATGCTCTTGGACCGGCAGCCTGCATCATTTCCTTTAGGACCTTAATATGAGAGGAGAACGTACTGAGCGATTGTTCCAAACTTTGGCCATCACCCACATCCGCGATCACATGCTCAAATATGCCGATCTCGCTCCCCTTCTCTGCCGGCACAAGCAGCCCTGATTGCACCATGAGCACAAACAAGCCAATCGTTTTTAAGGTTACCGTTTTGCCGCCCGTATTTGGACCTGTAATGATAAGCTGCTTCCAGCGATAACCAAGCTCAACATCCAAAGGCACGCTGCTCTGGCCTAATAAAGGATGACGAGCATTTAGGAGACGAATGACAGGCTTATCAGATAAGTTTATTTTTTTCCCGCCATAGGATCGCGAAAGCTTAGCACGAGCGGTTATAAAATCAAACGAAGCCATCGCCTCTACGTTGCGATGCAGCTCATAAGAGAACGATTCCGCTAGCTCAGACAAGCGAGCCAATATGACGGTGCGTTCTCTCTCCTCCTCCGCCTTCCACTGCTGCAGCTCGACCTGAAGCTCGGCTGCATCCAGAGGCTCGACGAACAGCGTCTGGCCGCTCGCGGATTCATCCCACACGGTACCGGGCACTTGCTTGCGCAGCTCCCTTTTCACAGCGATTACAAATCGGTCACGGCGCTTGCTGATGACCGGCTCTTGCAGGGAAGAGCGGTATTTGTTTAACGCATGCTCCATTTTTTTCTGAATTTTATCCTCGGAGGCATAGATATGCCTTCGGATGAAGGCAAGATCGGCGCTAGCTTGATCCGTCAATATACCGTACCGGATGCAGCGGTTCAGCTCCTCTCTAAGAGTAGGACAATCATGCATCGATTCGGCATATGCCGCAATCGTCGGCGCGATTTCGCGCTTGCTGTTCATATACTTTTTCATTTGCGTAACGGATGTCAGCCATACGGACAGCTGCTCCAGCTCCTGCTCGTTATAAATGCGTCCTTTTCCAAGCAGAGCAAGAAAGGGGTCGATGCCATCCATTGCGGATAACGGAATACTAGCTCCGCTCTCAAGCAAATGTGCCGCCTCTTCCGTTTCGGTCAGCCATGCTTCTACTTGCCGCTGCTTTGTGCTAGGCTCGAGCCGTTCAGCTAACACCCGGCCTGCCGGCGATACCGTGAAGCTCACTACTCCTGCTTTCACCTTGTCAAACTCTAATCTTTTCCACGATGCTTCATTCATCTTTCGTGCCTCCTCTAATTTTGGGTATAAAAAAAGACAGGAATAGAACGCGGGCGCGTTCCACTCCTGTCTTGATCGACATATGCTCCAATACCGCTTCCATCGTTAACGAGATCGTTAGCATGAAAACGGATATAAAAAAACCGCGCTGCGAGAGCACGGTGATTGGGCCGCTGTCGAATAACTTCAGGCGGAAATCCTCATGTCCTTAACTCTTGGCGCCAGATCACGAAATAGAGCCTTGCCGCTAGGCGCATTTTTGCACCGAGCATAAGTCGCAAGACCATCGATCATCTGACCATATCCAATTTATGAGTTAAAGACACCAGCAAACATTAAAATTTCCCCTTTAGACACATATAGTGGTAAAAAAAGGTTACTCCAATAATGTACAAAAAAGACAAGCCGATTGTCAAGCGATTACCGGTTATTCATGGTGATCAAATGGTGATGCTCATACCCGTGCGGGCGAATTCCATCTGCTCCGGCAGGTCATACCCTCTCCGTAGATCAATGTCATGCGACATGTGAGTGAGGATCGTCCGCTTCGGCTCCCATAACTTCACAAGCTCGATCGCTTCGAGCACGTCATAAACGGATCTTGTTTCATAAGCGAATGGCTCATGATAGAAGCTGGTTCCGAGGACTAGCAAGTCCAGATCAGCTAGCGGCTGCTGCATTTCCACGGTCAAACCGATGGAATCCGAGCAATATACCCAATTACAGCTCTTTTCCGCATGCTCGAATCGAAATGCGTATGCATAGCCGTTTTTACCGTGGTTGACGCGCCAACTGGACGCACGCCATTTACCAAGCATAATCGGCTGATCGAAGGATTGAAAATCAATATGATTGCTAAGCCATGGGAAGCGGTCCAATATCTCCCCAATCACTTCTGAAGGCGCGAAAGCTTTCCCCTTCTGCTTCGTCCAGCGGCAAGCATCCGCCCATTCCACAAGTCCGCCAATATGGTCAAAATGCGCATGCGTAATCAGCAGCGTATCAACTGACCGCAAATCCGCCGACTCTAACTGCTTCGAGAAATCCGGTCCGCAATCAATCCATATCGTACCCGCATCCTGATCTTCAATCTGTAACGATGATCTTAGGCGCCGATTTTCGTTCGTAGCCCGCGCTTCTGCGCATACCTCGCAGTCGCAATAAACGCGGGGAACCCCCATGGAATCGCCAGTACCTCTAAATATAAGTTTCGTCATAGCGGAAGAAGCTCTAGCTTATCCGATGTGCGAATTTGGTCCATCATGCTGATCCACTCCGCTGGTTTATTAGGCAATGCGGAATAATAGCCCTCAAGGAAAGTAGCGACAAGCGCAGCATCGATCGTCGAAAGCTCTTCGTCCTGCGGCAGGAAGCATAAATCGAGCTCCGCTACAGCCTGTCCTTCATGGTCCCAAGAAGGATGAACATAAGCAATTGCGACTCGCTTATAGCCCATATGCGACAGCACCTCGCGGCGAACATACGGATTCATCGGCGATACACCGCCGAAGGAATGATCGACAGCGCGATAGGGATCATACACCTCAGCAAACATCCCAATCGGCGTAGTTCCAGATGCCTCGGCGAGCCTTTGCAAATCACGCTCCCGATTGCGGAGCAGGAAACGACCTATGCCAAGCGACGGCTTAGCAATAATCGTAAAGTCTGTCATCGCTACACGAAGCTCAGGATAATAGCGATACTCCGTTGAGCCGACTACCTCGCCTTCATGAACCGCCACATATACATGAATGGTCTCGTCCTCAAGCGGCTCCCGCCAAAGCTCGTAAGCCAGTACCTCCTCAGGAGGGAAAATCGTTTGCAAAAGCTTATGTAATGATTCGAAATATGGGTCTTCAATCGAGCTGATACGATGATAAATGAGCATGATCTAATCTCCCTTTATTGAAATGGATTGCGCCACTCCATGATGGCAGCGCAGTTATTTGACTGCTCGTCGTCTAAATAGTTATGGGCAACACCGATGGGCATGCGGCCGCATCTAAGCAAAAAGGTAATGACAGGATCTTTCCATTCCCCTTGCAGTACCTTCTCCAAATATTCCTCCGGCGTAATTTCATTTGCATGGGCACCATACCCCGGCATTCGACCGCCGCCGAGCAGTCTGCGCAGTCCCAAATGCACTACCGTGTCATACATCGACTGCATGAGCCATTTGCCTATGCCCGATTTGCGATATTCAGGTATGACGCAAATATCGATGACATAAAGCGTATCTCCATTTGCATTATGATTACGAATGTAGCCGCGGTCAGAAACGGTTTCCCATTCATGCTGGTTTGCATAATCATTCATATCGAGAATTAACCCCGTCATTGAGCCTATCATATGACCCTCGATCTCTGCACATAAGGCGCCCTCAGGGAAGCGAGTTACATGCTCCGCTAGCTGTTCTGTATTCCACAACAGCTCCTCAGGGTATGGCGGCGGAAAGCTTGCTCGCTGAACGTCAATCAAGGCTTCAAAATCTGCAACGTTATAATTGCGAATCGTAGCTTTTTTCGGCTTCCCTTCAACAAACAAATAGAGGTCTTTGCGCATCGCGAACCACCACCCTTCTGTCCTGCATCATCCAGCTAGATAGCTTATTACTTCCAATCTGTATACAAATCAGTGCGACGATCACGCCAAGTAGTTACTGAGCCTTTTGCCCTTACTTCTGCGAGCAGCGATAGATCGAGATCGGCAACCACAAGCATATCATCATTGATGATCCCTTCGCTCAAAATGCCGGCTGGCGGAAACGGGATATCATTAGGAGCAATAATAGCCGCCTGGCCAAAGTTTGCACGCATCAAATCGACTTTGCGAAGCGAGCCAACTGTTCCCGTGGTAACAATATAGATTTGGTTTTCGACAGCTCTGGCATGACAACAATATCGGACGCGATAAAAGCCATGCCGATCATCCGTACACGATGGGCAAAATATAACATCTGCTCCCTTTGCGCGAGCCATTCGAACGATTTCGGGAAATTCAATATCATAACAGGTTAGCATGGCAATCGTGCCATATGCCGTGTCAAACACTTCAAGGCCATCACCCGCCGACATGTTCCAACCTTCTATCTCTGAAGGCGTAATATGAATTTTGTGCTGTACGTCGATTTTCCCATCCGGATGAAAGAGATGAGCGGCATTGCGGAGCGTGCCGTCAGCAGTCTTTAAGACATGCGTGCCGCCAATGATATAAACCGAATACTCCGCTGCCAAGGAGCGAAACAGATGCAAATAATCGTCTGTAAAATCAGGAAGCCGATCAATCGGAAGCGCCTTCCCCTGCTCATCTCCGATAGACATTAATTGTGTCGTTAAAAATTCGGGGAACAAAACAAATTGAACCCCGTATTCCGAGGCATTTCGCACATAGTGCGTCACTTGCTCGGCGAATTGCTCAAATGAGCTAATATCAGCAAGCTTATATTGAACTGCTGCCGTGCGAAACTTCAAATTTTGCATCCTCCATTACTAAATGTTATTGTTTCCGCTGCTTGAACTGCAGCGTAATCGTTGTACCTAAATCCGGCAAACTAAATACGTCTACCTTGCCCTCATGCAAATCAACGATCCGTTTAGCAATCGATAACCCAAGCCCGACACCGCCGGTTGTGCGGCTTCTAGCGCCGTCTACGCGATAGAAGCGCTCGAACAGATGCGGAATTTCATTTTCAGGTATGCCCATGCCTTTATCCTTGACCTCGATTTTGACGATATGCCTGACGAGCGTAACCGTCACATCAATCGGGTCCTTCGAATATTTAATGGCATTGTCCAGCAAAATAACGAGCAGCTGCCTGATTTTGTCCTTATCGCCGACCATGCGCACGACCTTGGACATCGCTTTCACCCGAATAGGACGACCGAAGGTCGTTTGCAGCATCGTCGCAAGCTCATCAACCACTTGCACAACGTCGAATAGCTCCTGACGCAGCCAATCCTCCTGCTCCGCTTCGGCGAGCATAAGCATCGATTTGGTTAAATTTTGCAAACGGTTGGCTTCCTTGTCAATCGCCTCAATCGCTTCATTGCGCAAGCTTTCGTCATCGCGTCCCCAGCGCTTCAGCATGCCTGCATAGCTGCTAATTACGGTAAGCGGAGTCTTAAGCTCATGGGATGCGTCCGCTACGAACTGCTTCTGCTTTGCAAAGGTACGATCAAGCCGTTCAATCATTTGGTTAAAGGCGCGAACGAGCTGCAGCAGCTCCGCGGATTCTTCCCGGCTGCTCAATTCGATTTGTCTGAGCTTGCCGCTACGATCGATTTCCCGCATCGTATTCACCATCTGTTGAATCGGCGCCGTCAATCTGGAAGTAAACCAATACGTACCGAATATGGCGAATAGGATAGCTCCTCCGCTCGTGACGCTAAGCGCAGCGACCAGCACCTGCAAGTAATTGTCCAGCTCGTCCAATATTCGATTAACCTCGAGCATGGCAATGACGCGGTTCCCGTCATATAGCGGAACGCGCATATATAAAATGCGCTCCCCGCCCTTCGTAATCATCCCTGTATGATGATGGGTCTCGAAGGTAGCCGGCAGCTCCTGAAGAAGCTCATTTGAGCCTGTAATATTTACGACTCTATTATTAGGCGCAATGATGCGAATCATTTCGTTTACGTTGTAATACTCATTGAGCAGTTCCGGGTAATTTAATCCTCGACCGCTCTGTATTCGGGGATTCTCAAGCATGAGATTCACCTTATTGGCAATAACCTCTTCTTCGCTTTCCGTCGTTATTTTGATCACATAAAAATAAACGAAAATATTGAACAGAATCAAAATAAAGATCAGCCAAAAAATCGTAAAAAGGGTGAACCGTTTGCGAAGTGTCATGCATCCGGCTCCTTTATCATATAGCCTACTCCGCGTACCGTATGGATGAGCTTATGACGGTAGCCCTTGTCCAGCTTTTGGCGCAAATAACGAATATAAACATCCACCAGGTTCGTTTCCCCGATAAAGTCATAACCCCAAACCTCTGATAAAATATCCTCGCGGGATTTTTCATCGTTCTTGTTCTCAACGAGGTAGACAAGCAGCTCAAACTCGCGCGGCGTCAGCTCGATTAAGATGTCCTTCCGAAAGACTTTGCGCGTGCGCAGCTCAATCGTCAGATCTCCGACCTTAATCATATCTGAACCTTCCGCTTCCTTAGGATACTGCTGGAATATGCGCAAAATGTTGCGCACTCGCGCAAGCAGCTCTTCCATTGCAAAAGGTTTCGTTATATAGTCGTTGGCCCCATGCTCGAAGCCGCTAACCTTATCCGGCACGGTATCCCGTGCAGTCAATAATATAATCGGTACTGGATTGCCGGCTTGGCGCAGTAATCTCAGCACTTCAATGCCACTCATCTCTGGCAGCATGACGTCGAGCAAAACTAGCTCCCAATCGCCTGTCGATGCCATTTCATAACCGGTGCGCCCATCTGCCGCAGTCCCTACCGTATAACCCTCATGCTCAAGTTCAAGCTGTAAGATACGGGAAATGCCTGTTTCGTCTTCTACGACAAGAATACGTTCCTTCATCCTAGAGGTTCACCTGCTTCCTGTTGTAAATAATTCTCATACCATCAAGCAAAAGAGACGTTCTTTATAAAAGAACGGTTAATTTCATCATAATGAAGACGTTTCACAAATGCAAGCAAGCCGATCTACAGAAAAAGTAGACCGGCGATTGCCGCTAGCAGCACTGCTTGCCAAGGGGGACGTTTCCACAGCTGAATAAAAATAAACAGTACAATAACAAAAACGAATTGAATAGATGTGCTAACCGTATCTACGAAAATAGGATCGTATAAAGCTGCCAGAAGGATGCCAACGATGCCTGCATTTATGCCTCTAAGCGCAGCCTGCGCAGCTTTATTTTGTTTCAAGGCTTCCCAAAACGGCAGCGCTCCTATCACTAACAAAAATGATGGCAGGAAAATAGCGATCAGCGCAATGCCGGCATAAACGATACGCATAGGACCTTGCTGAAGCGCCGCGCCAATATAAGCTGCGAAGGTAAAGAGCGGTCCTGGCACAGCTTGTACAGCACCGTAACCAGACATAAATTGATCGTTGGTAAGCTGGCCTGCGCCTGTGCCAAGAAACTCAGCTTCCAGCATCGGAAGGACGACATGCCCGCCGCCAAATACGAGTGAGCCTGCCCGGTATATCCCATCAATGAACGATAATAAGGATGCCCCAGTCCACCTGCTGATAATCGGCAGCACAAGAAGCAACAAGAAAAAAAGCATTAACATACTGCCTGCGAGCACACGTCCTATCGGCTGAGGAAGATGATTCTTTTCCGGTTGCACGCTCTCCTCTTGCGGCTTAAGCAGCAAAAGGCCAATGACTGCACAGAGAACCAGCGGCAATAGTTGCCCATACATGCCCGGTACAAGAATAGCTATGCCAGCAGCCCCAAGAGCAAGCGTTCCCCGCAGGCGGTCAGGCGCTAATGTTCGCGACATGCTCCACACCGCTTGAGCGACAATGGCTACGGCAGCCAGCTTCAAGCCTTGGAGCCAGCCTGCATCGCTTACGGATAAAATGTCCGCCCCATATGCAAAAGCGACCATAAGCATAGCGGACGGCAGCGTGAAGCCCAGCCATGCTGCTATTGCTCCAGCTATTCCTGCACGGTTTACCCCGATTGCCATTCCAAGCTGGCTGCTTGCGGGACCAGGGAGAAATTGGCATAAGGTGACCAAATCAGCAAAAGCTCGTTCATTGAGCCACTGTCGCCTAACCACATACTCATCACGAAAATATCCGATATGCGCGATCGGGCCGCCAAAGGAGGTCACTCCAAGCTTGCAGGCAGTCCAGAATACCTCCCATAACGCCGCGAAAGAGAATACTCTCTTATTCATTCAACGATCACCTCTGGGTTTGCATCGACCAAGCTTCTACATCCCATGTTTTAGTTACCCAATCCTCATAGAAATCAGGTTCATGAGAGACAAGTACAACTGTGCCTTTATACGCTTTAAGCGCCCTCTTCAGCTCGGCTTTGGCAACGACATCCAAATGGTTCGTCGGCTCATCGAACAAAATCCAGTTGCTCTCGCGCAGCATCAGCTTGCAAAGACGAACCTTCGCCTGCTCGCCGCCGCTAAGCTGGTTAAGCGCACGAGTGATATGCTCATTTTTCAAGCCGCAGCGGGCAAGCGCAGCACGAACCTCATGCTGGTTCATAAAGGAAAACTCATCCCATACATCATCCAGCGGAGTCATCGTCGGAGCTTTCGCTTCTTGCTCGAAATAGGCTGGACTCAAATAGTCACCGAGAAAGGTTTTGCCATCGAGCGCCGGAATCACGCCGAGTATCGTCTTCAAGAGCGTTGATTTCCCGACACCATTGCAGCCTACGATCGCAATTTTGTCACCGCGCTCAATAACCATGTCCATCTTAGGAAGAAGCGGTTTATTGTAGCCTATAACCATGCCTTCCGCTTCAAAAACGGTTTTGCCGCTCGTTCTGGATTCTCTAAAGTTAAAAGTGGGCTTTGCCGCTTCTTCCGGCTTATCGATCCGGTCAATGCGATCCAGCTGCTTCTCACGGCTCTTGGCACGGCCAGACGTCGATGCGCGCGCTTTGTTTTTATTAATGAATTCCTCTTGCTTCTTAATGTAATCCTTCTGCTTCTCGTAAGCGTCGATATGCTGAGCCTTATTCAGGTCCGCCATTTCAAGAAATTTCTCATAGTTGGCCGAATAACGCGTCATCTTTGTAAATTCAAGATGATAGATCACATTGACGACTTGATTCATAAAGCCCGTTTCGTGAGAAATAAGAACAAAGGCATGCGGGTAATTTTTCAAATAGTTGGTCAGCCAGTTAATATGCTCTTCATCCAAATAGTTCGTAGGCTCATCGAGCAATAGTACCCCTGGCTTCTCAAGCAGCAGCTTGGCGAGCAGAACCTTCGTCCGCTGTCCCCCGCTGAGTGCCGTCACGTCGCGGTCAAGGCCAATGGCATTAAGGCCTAAACCGTTCGCCATTTCATCAACCTTTACATCGATTAAATAAAAATCGCCAATCTCAAGCTCCTCTTGAATTTCACCCATCCGAATAAGAAGCTGGTCAAGCGTATCCGCGTCGGCATCGCCCATTTGGGCAGCAATGCTGTTCAGCTCCTCTTCTAATACGAGCATGGGCAGAAAAGCATCCTTCAGCACGTCACGGATCGTTTTGCCCGCTTCAAGCTTCGTATGCTGGTCCAAGTAACCGTAACGTACGCGAGGCGTCCATTCCACCTTACCCTCGTCCTTCAATAGCTTGCCTGTCAAAATGTTCATTAGCGTCGATTTTCCTGTACCATTCGCGCCAACCAGCCCTACATGCTCCCCGGCCAGCAATCTGAAGGATACATTTCTAAACAATACCCGATCGCCAAACGTATGTGATAATTGCTCTACTGTTAACAAACTCATTTGTCTTTTATCTCCATTCATGTATACACCTTAATGAAAGCCTGCAACGATCTCGTTTTTACCCGTATCATTGTACCACATAAATGGTCATTCCGTGTTTATTTCATTGTAAATGAGCTTGAAAATAGGCAGCATTGCTTGATTTAGTATCCTGCGCAAGCGCATGTCATCCGCAGCCCATAGGCCATTCCATTGCAGCGTAAGCAGCGCCTCCTCCGGAAGCTTCGGTATGATTGCAAACGGTCGCTCAGGAAACAAGGAAAGCCATTCGTTTCTGCCGCGGAAAGCCAAATCCTTATTTGCAATAAACTTCATCTTACCGCCATTATGCTGGAGCGCTCGCCCTAAAGTAACAAGCTGCCTTAGCTCATTCGCTTGCCATTTGGCAACTGCCGGATCACCGACAACAAATACGAATCTTGCTTGCTGAAGCAGTAAAAGCGCACACGGCTCACTCCATTTGCCGGACAAATCGATTACATTAATCAAGCTTCCTGTATGCTGAAGCATTCTGGCGAATCGATTTTCATCCTGAGTGGATGCGTAATTGCTTTCAGGTCGCAGCGAGAACCAATTGACTGCGCTGTCGTCTTGTTTATAGTGAACATATCGTTGATCGAGTGCCATACATTCCTTCCAACTGCCGCTCTTTGCTCGTTTACCCCCAGAGAGCCAAGCATGCCATTCCGGTCTCGCATGCTCGTATTCAGCTGCTGAAACGGATGTTTCCTGCTGCCCTAGAAAGGCTGCAAGCGTATGCGCAAGAAAGGTTGAACCTGCTCCGGGCGCTAACGATAACAGACAAATCATCATTCCGCGTGATCGAGGGTTTGTCCTATTGCTCACGGGATCATGTTCTGGAGCATCATTTATTTGAGAAGACGCAAAAGGCATAAGAGCTTCTTCTACCTCCAGCATGGATTGAAAACGCAAATTCGGTTCTGACTGGAGCAAACGCCGCAGCACGGCAATGAATATATTCGGAATATCGGACGGCAGATGAGCAAAAGGTGTTCGCTCTCCTCTGCTGCCAGCCGTTTGATTATAGATGTCTCCGCCGCTTGCCATGTAGTAAAGCAGCGCACCCAGTCCATAAACATCTGTCCGTTCGTCGCTTTGCCCCTTCCCCTCCTGCTCCGGTGCGGCGAAGCCGACCGTCCCAAGCTGAGCGGTATCCTGCTGCTGTCCCTCCTTGTATTGCCGCGAAATGCCGAAGTCGATCAGCTTTACATGCCATTTATGATCGATCATGACATTCGTAGGCTTCAGGTCGCGGTGAATAATAGGCGGCACATGACCATGCAAATGGATTAGCGCCGCACAGAGCTGCAAGCCGATATGGATAATTTGACTAAAGGTTAAACCAACATTCCTTGAACCAATTAACTCAGCAACGGTGCGTCCATCAATGTACTCCATGACCAGCGCTTCAAAATCATGCTCATTAGGCGAGTAATAGTCCATTATTAACGGAAAATGCGGATGGTTGACCTTCATCATCATATAAGCTTCGCCAGCGTATCTGCCGCGGCCTCCTGGGATAGGCGCAATGACTTTAACCGCTCTTAGGTTGCTAGCAAGCTTGAGGTCATCGGCGGCATATACTACACCCATACCGCCGCGACCTAATATGCCAACAATCCGATATCGTTCTCCGAGAATCGTACCCAATGGGAAGGGATTAAATAAAGCTTGCGGGCTTTCCGAACTAACCATGCCTCAGCCTCCTCCTAATATCCAACAAAAAAAAGCATCCCGACGCCGTTTGTTAGATACAAACGGCATCAGGATGCTTTCCTGATTTCTAATTGATTAGTGTTACTTTAACATAAAATGTCGGAATATAACAACAATGTGTCATTGTTTAAAAAACGCGTTTTTTGGAATTGAGCAGCTCCGATAGAAACGCAAGCGCCAGTCCCTGACCCCAGCCCTGCACGCGTTTGTGCGCGACGTCGCGATAGCCCTGCTGATCATTCATGACTGCCGTTCCGGCAGACACATTTAACACTGCTCCATCCTCAGTAATTTGGCTCAAAATACCGTCAATTGAGCGCTGAATATATTTATTGTATAAGGAGCCGAAAGCGAACAAGCCAGTGGCAATACCTGCAGAGCCCGACGTTTCATAGTAGGACGTTTCATCGTCCAAAACAGTATGCCATAGCCCATTATCGGCTTGCAAACGTACAAGCGAGCTTAGCTGATCCCGCATTGAGCCTTCGATAATCATGAACGAAGGATGCTGAACAGCAATATGCGGGAGCGCCTTAGCCATCGTAAGCGCAGCCCATGAGTTGCCCCGTGCCCAGAAAATGGACGACATATGATTTTGCGCGATATTGTCCCAGCCATGATAATACAAATTCGTTACCGGGTCCTGCAAGAAATGTTCATGTCCGTGGTACTGCTTCAGTCCATCCTCCAAATAATCGGCACGATCCAGAAGATGACCCATCCGTACGAGGAAATAACCAGCCATCATCATCGTGTCTACCCAAGCCTGCTCAGGGAAATTGTAGGTTTCCGAATTAACGGTATGTTGAAAAATGCCATCCGCGAAGCGAATCGCGTCATTCTTTAAGTATTCTGCCATTTGAATCGCAACGTCCAAATAGTTTTGATTGTCAGTTGCTTTATAGAGTGAGATGAGCGCGTGACCAATTGAAACGCCGTTGACGGATAGCTTAGGAAGGCCGTCTTCAAGCTTCTCATCCACCCATTCCTGCAGCAGCTCCATATAGCGTTTATTTCCGGTTGCTTCATAAGCCTCGGCTACGCCGTAAAAAGCGACTCCTCCCGGCCAATCCCAGCTAAAATCCATTCTGAAAGTGCGATCTACTACACGATCGATTACGTCTCGAATATGTTTTTCGTCAAATTGAAGCTGCGGCATTTCCATCTTCCTCTCCCCTGTTTCTTTGATGTTTCTATTTCAACCCGCTGGTGCTGATTCCTTCCACAATGTACTTCTGAAAAGCAAAGAATATGGCAAGCACCGGAATTAAGCTGACAATGGACATGGCGAACATCGCTCCCCAGTTCGAAACGGTATCGCTGTCGAGGAACATTTTAAGCCCCATCGATACCGGGTACAAGCTTGGACGGTTCAAATACAGGACCGGTCCGAGCAAATCCTCCCAGCGCCAGTAAAAGGAGAAAATCGATGCCGTTGCTAAAGCAGGTACGACTAGCGGCAAAATAATGCGGAAAAACAATCGGAACTTTCCACAGCCATCGATGGTTGCCGCTTCGTCAAGCTCATTTGGAATCGTCCGTATGAACTGGATGAGCAAAAAGATAAAGAACGGAATTCCGAAATATTGCGGGATAACGATTGGCTTAATGGAATTGAGCCAGTCCAGCTTCGCAAACAAAATGTATTGCGGGACGAGCACAACATCATGCGGCAGCATGAGCGTCACCATCATAATGCCAAACCAAAATGTTTTGCCTGCAAAATTAAGTCTAGCAAAGCCAAATGCGATAAATGCTGACGACAATACAGCCCCAATTGTTGACAAAATAACGATTTCGAGCGAGTTCATAATAAAGTTTCCGAACGACTGGCCCGCGATCCCAATCCAGCCTATTTTATAATTTTCCCAAATCCAAGGCTGTGGTATAAGCGAATCTGCCGTGGAGAAGATTAGATTGCTTTGCTTGAAAGAGCTCATGAGCAGCCATAAGACAGGATAAACCATCACGAGCGCGAGCGCGGCAACAAAAATATGATATATCGGCCACTTCAGCTTTTTAAATGTCATGATTAATGACCGCCTTTCGACTCGTAATGTACCCATTTCTTGGATGTGGCGAACAGAATTCCCGTAAGAATGGCGATAATAATGAGCATTACCCAAGCCATTGCGGACGCATAGCCCATATCAAAATAGACGAACGCCTGACGGAACAAGTAAAGCGAGTAAAGGAGCGTTCCATCGAGCGGTCCGCCTTCCCCTTTGGAGATGATGTATGCAGGAACGAAGGTCATAAATGCACCGATGGTTTGCATGATCGTATTGAATAGGATGATCGGGCTGAGCATGGGCAATGTAATTTTAAAGAAGCGTATGATAGGTCCTGCCCCATCGACGTTTGAAGCCTCATACAATTCCGGCGGAATGTTTTTGAGACCTGCTAGAAAAATAAGCATCGAGGAACCAAATTGCCATACCGACAACGTAATGAGCATCCAGAGCGCAGCTGCTGGTTCAGCAAACCATCTCACGCTATCTAAACCGAGTGCATTCAGAAAAATGTTTATGACTCCTTCGTCGCCGTACAGATTGCGCCACATAATGGAGACTGCGACGCTGCCGCCGATTATAGAAGGAAGATAATAAACCGTCCGATACAACCCGATTGCTTTCGAGGCTGTGTTTAAAATCATAGCGATAAATAATGCAAAGGCTAATCTAAGCGGAACGCCGATAAATACGTATAGAAAGGTTACTTTCAGTGACGCCCAGAACTTTGAGTCATCAGTAAACATCGTCTGGTAATTCTCTAATCCGATAAAGGATGGTGTCGAAAGCAGATCATAATCGGTAACCGAAAAATATAACGATGCAATTGCTGGAACCAATGTGAATAAAAGAAACCCGATAACAAATGGACCAATAAACGTGTAGCCGATTAAGTTGTTTTTAAGTGATAGCGATTTCATCTTATCCAACTCCTATACGAAGTCTAACGTGCAGCTATGAAAGAACGATGGCCGATCTTGCGACGGGCCATCGCCTCTTCTCAAGTTTGATTACTTGTTTTTCTTAAGGATGGAGGTAGCTTCGTCTCTAAATTTCTTAGCTGCTTCTTCCGGCTTGATTTTGTTGTAGTTCATTTGCTCAGCAAGGCTGGTTAAGGATTTGAACACTTCAGCGGAACCGATTGGATCAGCTGGATCCATTGGCGTGCTGTTCGATTCAGCCCAAGCTACATAGTCGTATACTTGAACTTGAGCTTCTGTAGAAACCGCTTTTAAAGCTTCCTTCACTTTAGCCGACACCGGAACGCCGCGATCGCCCAAAATCAATTTGTTAGCTTCGATATCATTGACGAAGAAGTTGATGAACTTAGCCGCTTCTTCTTTTGCTTTCGAATTTTCAGAAACGGAGAAGAACATGCTTGGCTTCAGGAACAGGCCTTTTTCCATATTAGGGCCTACCATCGGAGCGATTGCGAGCGGACGATTAGCCACCTGCTGCAAGCCTACATACTGGTTGGACCATTGCCATACGCCAATCCCTTGATTCAGGACTAGATGGCTGTCTTCTGCGCCTTTGATTTGTGCAAGCACGTCTGGCGAAGGTACTGCGCCGTCAATAACGAGTTTAGCCAGCATGCCGAAGAAATCAGTGAACATTTGATCGTCTTCATAGCCAAGACCGTTGCCTTCCGCGTTAAACAATGTTTTGCCTAAAGTACGGAGGTAGTAGCCAAAAAATACTTCTGGGCGCATGCCGTTATCGAAGTAAAGGCCTGCTGCTTTAGCCTTTTCCGCCATTGCAACGTAGTCATCCCAAGTGAAGTTCTCAGGAATGGATTCGATGCCTGCTTTTTTCAGAAGAGCTGGATCATAATTGAAGCCTAGTGCGTTGACGCCAAGGTTCATACCGTAGAGACCGTCTCCCAATTTACCGCCGTCAATCGCATTTTGGCTGATGTCGCTAACGTCAATTTGTTTGCCAAGGAAAGGCGTCAAATCGGCTAGTTGGTTTCTGCCAGCATATTGCGAGTAGTTTTGAGTATCGATTTGGATAATGTCGGGAAGCTCGTTCGCAGCCGCTTGCGGCGCTAGCTTTTTCCAGTAATCATCATAGTTCGCATATTCCATTTCAATCGTTACGTGTGGGTTTTTTGTTTTATACATTTCGATAACCTTCATCGTGTAATCGTGACGAGGCTGACCGCCCCACCAAGCGATACGCAGCGTGACCGGCTTCGCTTCAGCTGGCTCCTCTTTCACTTCATTACCCGATTTCGGAGTGTTTGTCGTGTTAGCCGCATTGCCATTGCCCGAGTTGTTGCTGCCGCAAGCGCTTACGAGTACCAGCGCAAAAGCCATGAGCATTAAAAGCATTTTTTTCGGTGCTTTCATTGTGTTACGCCCCTTCCAGACTCTTTAATGTTGTTTACAAGATTTATTATAGGTTGAATGTCGAATTGTCGGAATTCAAAAAACCGCTTTCTTTGTTAAAAAAACAGAGGTCGCCATTATGGCGACCTTTTGTATTCCGATGGGGTGAAGCCGGTATGCTTTTTGAACACTTGGCTAAAATATTGCGGGTTGTCGCCAAATCCGAATTTCTCAGCAAGCTCAAAAACCTTCACATCGCCGGTCTTTTCAATTTCCTCCATCGCCTTGTCCATCCTTAAACGAACGACATAGTTGGAGAACTTCTCGCCCGTTTCCTTCTTGAATAGCTTGCCTAAATAATCGGCATTCATATAAAGGATCTCACTGGCAACCCAGCTCAGCGATAGGTTAGGGCTCGAGATATGCTCCTCAATGACTTCAATCATTTTATGAATAATGCAGGAGTGCTTCTTGCTATGGGTGTGAAAATTGTTTAAACAAATTTGCTCTGCATTTGCCGTAACAAATTGCTCTGTGGCTCGAAGGGTCGTAAATTGATCGAAGCTGGTAATTTTTTTTAAATACTCATTGATTTCGTCCGGCTTCCCTTGCCTTACTATGGAAATATAGAGCGGGATGACATACGACTTGGACAGATGCGTATCCATTCGGCTGTCAGCAAGCAGTGAAAAATAGTTTTGCAGCTCTTCTTGCACAAATGCCCAGTCACCTGATTTCACATGCATGCAAAGCGGCTCTTCATCATAAAAGAAAGGCTTGAGCGAGCTGTCGTCGCCGCGTTCAACATCCTTTTGCGTAATGATGCTGCCCTCTCCCAAATAAAATTGATAATTCAAGCATTCAAGCGTATCGCGATACATTTTGCGGGCATGAGTAATCGCACCTGCATCGCTAACCGCTACTGTGGCATCCAGCTTGTAATAGGTTGAAAATGTTTTCTTAATCTCATTTAGCTTAGCAAATAATTGATCTGCCTCGTCTTCCTCCTCAATCAGCAAAAGTACATGCTTCCCGATTGTCGTACTAAGGAGCACGCTGGATGAGCCGAGAACATCCTGCGCGATATTTTTGACGGCGAACATATGCTCAAATTCGAAATTTCCCTCGATTTGGAACAATAGCAGCTGTACTTTGTCATTCTCTACGGTTATATGAAACAAATTTCCATAGTCGTCCCAATCGCGCTGACCATAGGTCTTATTCGTCACCAGCTCCTTCAGAAATTGCTCCTTTGCATGAGGAAGCACTTTAGATAGCTCCTTCTGAATATTAAGCATGAAGTTTTCCTTTGATTGCTGCTTTTCCAGCTCCGCAATGACCTCGGTCAGCGCATCGGTGATCGTATTTTCATTGCATGGCTTGAGCAAGTAGTGCTTTACGCCATATTGCATCGCCGAGCGCGCGTAATCAAATTCACTGAAGCCGGACAATAAAATAAATGCGATATGCGGGTATTTCTCCGATACCTTCTCGACCAGCTGCAGACCATTCATGCCTGGCATTTTAATATCCGAAATGACAATGTCGGGCAGATTCGTCTCGATAAAAGCCATCGCTTCCAAGCCGTTTCGAGCCGTTCCAGCTAGCTCCGTATCAAATGCGTTCCAATTTACCGTGCGTGATATGCCCTCTACAATAATTCGCTCGTCATCGACGAGCAGCACCTTATACATGGATATCCCTCATTTCATAAGGAAGCATCAACGTAACCTTTGTGCCTCCGCTTGGCTCGCTTTCAACTGACAGTCCATAAGCCTCGCCATAAAGAAGCTTGATGCGTTCCTCAATATTTTTTAGGCCTAAGCCAGAGCCCTTCGTTTTCACTTCGCCGCTGAGCAGCTGCGCAACAAATGTCTCCTCCATGCCAGGTCCGTTATCCTCGACTGAAATGTACAGCAGCTTCTCTTCCACAAAAGCATGAATGCTTATTTTGCAGGTGTCTATCATTTGCTCCAGTCCATAATTAATCGCATTCTCGACGAGCGGCTGCAGCGAAAGCTTCGGAATGCTGCAATAAAGCAGCTTCTCCGGTACATCGACATGAAAATCCAGCCGTTCCTCAAACCGATATTTTTGGATCGTCACATAGTGATTAATGATATCAAGCTCCTTGCTCAGCGGAATGAGCGGCTCCTTTAAATTAATGGACGTTCTGAGCAGCGATCCTAATGCTTCGACCATTTGTGAAATATGCGTCTGATTGCTCAGCTTGGCCGACCAGTTTATCGATTCCAGCGTATTGTACAAAAAGTGCGGATTGATTTGCGCCTGAAGCGCCTTAAACTCTGTATCGCGAATCGTTAGCTGCTTCACGTAGTTTTCATGAATGAGCTCATTGATGCGCTCAACCATGATGCGGAAATTGCGGTGCATTTGTCCGGCTTCATCCATCGCAAGCGCTCTCTCGTTAGGCTCATCGGTATATTCGAAATTGCCGAGCTGCACCCTTTTCATTTTCGCATTCAACCGTTCGATCGGCTCTGTAATGCCTTTAGCAAAGCTGACAGCAATAAAGAGAATGACAATAAACAAGATTGCAAAAATGAGAATAATCGTATTTTTCACCTTGGCAACACGCTCAAAAATATCATCGAACGGAATGAGCGTATAGTAAGTCCAATCGGTATACGTTGAAGCGATGTACGTTACGAAATATTTTTTGCCTTCATAGCTGATGACCTTATAACCTTCATTGCCTGTTAAATTCGACAACGTGTCGATAGGGAAAGCAGAAGCCTCCGGATAAACCGCTTCATTCTTTTTCATAATGATCAACTGCGCGTCATTGCTGTTCATGCCCTTCGCTAAATCGCGAAACAGCTTATTCATATCGATGCGAAGCGCTAAGGTGCCGATATAGTCGAGCTTTAGCTGTTCGAATGAACGCACCTCACGTGCTGCAATTAAGGATTTATCATTGCTGTAAGGCGCGATCCACGTATTGCCACCCTTATTGATTGATGTTAATTTTTTATAGACGTCGAGACGGTCCTGAAACACGGTAACCGAATTCGCGCCAACCGCGTACTCATTGTCATTCACGTCATACAGCTGGGCAGACAATACATATTTATCAAGCGCGCCGATGTTAACCATCCGCTCTTTGACCGTGAGCCGCACGACATAATTATCGTAATCCGATAATCCGCTCTTGATTGATCTCAAATAATGCTGAATGGTTGAATCCGTAGCGAGCATAAATGTCAACTTTTCCATTTTTTTCAATTCGTTCTCGATGCTGATGGATGACAAGCTAAGCGCCTTAGAAGACTGTTTATAAATTTCCTGATCGTAAAAATCAAAAGCATATTGCTGGATTACAATAGCAAGCACGGCAACGACGATCATAATGACGGAGATCAGCACAAACATTTTGTGCTTGATCCGCAAATTCGTATAAAGCGCTTTCAAGTTAGGCACAAAAAAAGCCTCCTATAAGCGTTAACCGCTAATGCCTTTTATTTGATCGGCCTAGCACGCTCCGCGGTAAAATGAATATTCAGCTCTTGTAGGCAAGCATCTGCGCATCTGTTTGGACAAAAGAAAGCCCTGCCTCGCGGCGAGGGCGGTATTCGTCATTTTTTGATCAAATATAAAGTGATCTCTTCCCGATTATGAAACAATTGCTTCGCTTTATGCAGCGTAAATTCCGTTGACAATCTAGAGATGACATCTCTTATCGTTTGAAGCGGCTTCCGGTGCATGAGCTTAACGGTGATGATGGCTGTAGCGCCCTTCGCAAGGGCAGGCTCCAAATCAAGCACAAGCTTGCACATAAGCATAGGGCTCCAGCTCATATCGCAAACTAGCAAATCGAACGAGCCGGCGTTAAATTTAACTTCCGAAGCATTCCTTTTCAAGTAGGTTAACGTCGGATAAGCCATGAGTGATGGATGCAAATCTGCAGGATCAACCGCAGTTACCCGCAAGCCCCGCTCCAGTAAAAGCGATGTCCAGCCGCCTGGGGCTGCGCCTACGTCAAGTGCATTTTGGAACCCCGCGTAGTTTAGCTTGAACTCACGCTCGGCTTCAAGCAGCTTGAATTTGGCGCGTGATACCTGTCCTTCTTCCCGCTGGAAGCGGACCGCTCCGCCCGGCCAATCCGACATCATGTCCGCAGGTGCGCCGAAGCCGATATATAGCTGGTTTACCGCAGCATAGATCGCAATGATGACCTCTGGCTGCTGTACAACTGGCTCCGCACCAATCTCCTCCAGTACCGCATCAAGCACCGCCTTCGTATCGGCAGCCGAATAAACAAACTCCGATTTTGAAGTGCGCCTAATGTGTACGGCAACACGTTTATTTTCAAAGGTCAGCACGGCATTGCGCACCATATCCGACAATTGCTCTAAATCATTTGCATTTCCGGTAATTTCAATCGTCCGATCCACCGGCTGCACATGCCGCAAAAAGATCGGCTCCTGCTGAAGAATAGCCTGCAGCGTCTCTTCGCGAGTCTGCGGACTCGTCATTAAGAACACTTCTCCCGCAGCAAGCTGCGTAAAAGCCACACCCTCAATCAATCTGCGAAGCTCTTCCATCGCATAAGGTGCATAAGTTTGATTGGCTGTTCCGATCCATTGACTCACGTAGCAAAAACCTCTTTCATAAGTGAATTACCCTGGGGGGTCCCTTGGAGGGACCTTTTTTTACCCCTGCCCCTTAAGGGGTTATCAACCAACCTTCAAAGGCTTTTCAATCAATACCAAACCTTAAAGGCTTTTCGATCAATACCAAACCTTAAAGGCTTTTCAATCAATACCAAACCTTAAAGGCTTTTCGAACCCACCCAAACCCTCCCTTCCAAGGGAGGGCCCCAAGGACTGCGTCCTCTGGACACCTGCAATTGGACTAACGTTTGAGCTCAAAATGATCTCGTGAGATACGTTAGCGGGTGGGGCGCTTTCGTCCCTTCGGGACACGCTTTACTTTGGGTACGTTACCTCAACGCCAAAACACCTGAGTAACGATAGATGTCTAGAGACGCGTGTGAATTCATGCGAGCTAAGCTCGCTTTCGTCCCCTTGGGACACGCTTTAATTTAAAACCTTTTTGAATGAGCTTAACTTCTTTATTAAGCAATGAATAATAGCATTATTT
This sequence comes from Paenibacillus sp. PL91, assembly GCF_012935325.2. GTDB lineage: Bacteria > Bacillota > Bacilli > Paenibacillales > Paenibacillaceae > Pristimantibacillus. The sequence goes on along the minus strand of NZ_JABBYG020000001.1, from coordinate 715,577 downwards.
GTATTATAACCGAATTCGTCACATTTCGTGAAACTAAAACTGAAAACATAGTTTCGCAAACTACGATTAGCACCACGAAATGAGATTATTCGATACCGTTGTAGAGCTTTTGAACGCTAATTCTAAAAGGATAAGCGATTCTAACGTTTGTGTCCTGTAAGGAAAACGCTTTTCTATCGCATGAAAGTGTGTCCTGTAAGGACGAAACGATCCAACCAACGAAAAAGGCTTGTCCACCACGGTGTTGCACCAACGTTTAACGGTTTTAAAGGTCACCCGAGTGTATCCCCGTGTAAGCGTGTCCCAGAGGGACGGAAGCGTTCAATGCTCACCCGCTGCTCGCGAGCGCATGACAAACTCCTACGTTAGTCCAGTTGCGGGTGTCCAGAGGGTGCAACCCTTGGGGCCCTCCCTTGGAAGGGAGGGTTTGGGTGGGTTCGAAAAGCCCTTAAGGGTTTGGGTGTATCCTGAGAGGAAAACGATCCACCTGCATAAAAGAGCTTGTCCACCACTGAGTTGCACCAACGTTTAACGGTTTTAGAGGTCACCCGAGTGTATCCCCGTGTAAGCGTGTCCCAGAGGGACGGAAGCGTTCAATGCTCACCCGCTGCTCGCGAGCGCATGACAAACTCCTACGTTAGTCCAGTTGCGGGTGTCCAGAGGGTGCAACCCTTGGGGCCCTCCCTTGGAAGGGAGGGTTTGGGTGGGTTCGAAAAGCCTTTAAAGGTTGGTTTTAAAGCCCTTAAGGGTTTGGGTTTTAAAGCCCTTAAGGGTTTGGGTTTTAAAGCCCTTAAGGGTTTGGGTTTTAAAGCCCTCGAGGGTTTGGGTGTAAAATCCTTTAAAGGTTTGGGCGAAAAATTATCGACCAGCTATTTTATTTATTAGCGCGTCCGGCATTGGACCATTGTGCAGCTGGGTTTCAGCTGGCGCGTTCGTTGAAAGCGTATGGTACATTTGCATACGTCCTGCTGCGCTTGAGGTGTGCAAGTAGATTTGTTCTGGGTAACGACCTGTCTCTACGATATGGCGAACCACCTCGTAGCCTGTAGGCTGGGCCCATCCTAGATCGTAATCCAGTGATAAAATACCAATTGTCTCGAGATCAAGCAGCTGCTTGCACTCTTCTGCATTGCTCGCCAGCACGAAGCCTTTGGGACATACGCGGTAATCATCTAAATAAACATGAATCATGAATGAATCCCCCGTTCAACATCAGATTCAAAGCTTGCTTATTCACTGATCCTTTTGGCAGTCTGAACAAACGAATGCTTTTTTACCAGATACTTCAACTTTCTCGATCACACCGCCGCAGCGCGCACAAGATTGGCCATCGCGCTCATAGACTGAAAAATGCTCGCTATATCCGCCTGTCAGGCTGTCGCCCTCGGCATAAGGCTGCTCTCCCGCTCCGCCTTGTGAAATCGCTTCCTTTAATACACTATGCATCGAATGATATAGGCGTTCCCAAGTATCGCGCTCGAACATCGGTATTTTTGCATCAGGACGCAAAGCAGCGGCGTAACAAATTTCATCGGAATAAACCGCACCGATACCTGAAATAGCATTTTGGTCCATTAATGAAGTTTTAATCGATCCGCGTTTCTTGGCGAAGCGAGTAATGAAACGGTCAATCGTTAGTCTTTTATCCAGTGCATCAGGTCCGAAGCGTCCAAGCTTCTCCTCGACATCCTTCACTGTCAACAGCTGCAAGGCATCAGCCCGCAGACCAACGCAGAACAAAGTCACAGGGCCAAAATGCAGCTTCACTTGCGCTGTACGGGTCGGCTCTTCTTGCTCGCTGCCTTTATACAAATAAGCTCCTTGCCCCAAATGAAGCAATAGTCGCTTACCATTATCCAAATGAAACAATAAATGCAAGCCGCGTCTTTCCACAAACCAAATTACTTTGCCTAAAATGTCACGCTCGACTTGCTCGTCGCTCGCTTGAAACGCTTTTACATTAGATATCTCGACACCGGTAATTTGAGCTCCTGCGAATTGCTCCGCTAATAAAGCTCGATAATTTTCCAGTTCCGGCAGTTCCTGCATGAAGCACGCTTCCTTCCTATATTCTTCGTCTGCTTTGTCTTATATCTCTCTATGGTCAGAAATATACAAACGAAGGTCTTCTAAGTCATTGCATATGATCGTTGGCTTGCAGCCGGCTTGTTCCATATAATAATCGATATTTTGCGCCGTTGTAAGACCTGTTAGAACCAATATCGTACCGCAGCCTGCAGCGTCGCCAAATGCTATGTCCGTTGCCATATTATCGCCAACTACCCATGCTTCGTCAGCCTTTAAACCGAGCTCTCTTAAGGAATAGCTCATAAGAATAGAAGAAGGCTTGCCAATTAGAATAGGCTCTTTGCCTCCTGCCGCCTTAAGCATTGCGCCAATGGAGCCTGCACCTGGAATGAGCCCATCGCTGGATGGCAGCAGCAAATCAGGATTCGTCATAATAAATGTCGCCCCGCTATGAATATAGCGAACTGCTTTCGTCAACCGTTCGTATGTAAACGAGCGGTCAATCCCTTGCAGGACAAAATCCGGCTGCTCCTCCGTCAGCAATAAACCTGCCTCTTGAACGGATTTCCTTAAACCAGCCTCACCAACTACAAAAACGGAAGCGCCGGGCTTTAAGAATGCAATATGCTCAGCTGCCGCTTGCGCGGATGTACAAACCTCTTCTGCGGCAGCCGGTATCCCCATCTTCAACAGTCTTTCAGCCACCTCAGCAGGCGTTGCCGAAGAATTATTAGTTACAAAGCGAAAGGGAAGCTTGGTTTCTCGCAAGTAGGTAATTAATGTGTCTGCACCATCAATGCGATGCGTTCCGTGATATAGCGTGCCATCTAGGTCAATAAGTAATCCGCGCATTGCTGCTTGCTTCACTGTCATAGCGTATGTCCTCTCATGCGCAAACGGCAGCTGCCAAAATCTAGTTGTTAAGCTTATGTTCTCCAATATAAAATAAGCCAATCAATGAAGCTGCAGCTGTCTGCTTTACGCATCTGCTCTATAGTAAGGTTGCCCGTTTACTTGAATTGTTTTTCTGTCTTCCGGCGCAGCCTTGAAATCCGATTCCGCAGCGCTTCAAGCTCCGCTCTTTTTTTGGTGTCCCGGCGAACGAGCATCGAATGATTTGATGCATGCTCAAACGCTAGATTCGCGTGCCCTAATGCAGCGTCATAATCTTTGAGCTTATGCTCGTAATACATCGCAAGCTCAATGCTCGCTTCATGGGCTGCAACACCGAAATGAGTCGAAGAATGAATAATAGCCTTCTGCCACAATAACACAGCACGCACCCAATTTCCAGCCTTCTTGTCACGCTCTGCGAGCATGATTAGCGTTGATGGATTCGCCTGTTCCTCTTTCATGGCCAGATCAAATAATAAGCTGGGAAGCTCGCATTTTCCCATGCGCTCCAGCCACAGTCCTGTACGTACCATTTCTTCCGGCTCATCTGGCAAAGGTATATAAGACGCGAGATTGCCATTTAACAAATGCCCAAACCGAATCGCGAGACAGGCTAGCGAGAGCATATCTATTTCATTATGCCGAAAAACGCCTTCAAGCGGTGCTGGATCTCCATCCGCCAAAAACTGAAAATATAACTGCGGCGCAAGTGAGCCTGGCACATCGTCCTCGCGGTGAATGCCCAGTCTCTCCTCTTCAACATGGCTTAATTTGCAGGAGACGAGCGTATTTTTCCATAAAGACCTCGAAGGATGTAAAAAATCGAGATGCCTCGGTTCCCATAGGTTGCGATTAAGCCCATGCATAATAAACCGATTTTGGACGAGCGGCCAATCAAAGGTTTTGCCGTTGTACGTTGCCAGAAAAGTGAAATGCTTCAGCTTATCCGCCAAATACATCAGCATCGCTCTCTCTTCAGCCGGATGTCTAATCAACGTTTGCTCGATGACAAATTGCCCTTTCGACATATATCCTATGCCAACCATAAAAGGAATGTTACCTGCTCCTACGCCGAGCCCTGTCGTTTCTAGATCGAGAAATAAAATCTGCTCTGCATAGGTTTCACGCAAAGGATGAAACGCCGACAATCCGGATGCCGCCAGGGCCAGCTCTTCAATCGCATGATGACCATGGCGATAATCGATTGGGTAAACCATTTTCCGAAGCAAAAAGCTGCCCGTATCATTCTCCATCAGCTTCACATCGAATGTATCCCATACAGGCGAGAGCTGCTCCTCATCCGCATCTTGCGAGAGTTCCTTCTGCTCCTCGCCCCCAGCGGCCGATGTTTCTATCTGCTTGTCCTTCTCTGTGCTCTCTCCGCGCAGCCGATTCATACGTTCACGCATGCTGCTCATCGTTTACCCTCCCAACGCACCATTTAAAATTGGTCTAGCAGCTGAATGCTTCTGTATTTTCCATTGATGCCTTCTATCTCTGTCCCAATACATGCCGGGCACCCATCCTTGCAGGAACATTTTTGAATTAAATTTTTTGCAGCGTTTTTAATTTCATCGAATCGCTTATAGACATCTTCAGCTAAGCCGATTCCTCCGGGGTAATGATCGTATAGGAAAACGGTAGGCAGTCCGGTATGCGCCGCTTTAATTTGAGATACGACATGTATGTCGCTGCGGTCGCACATGACGAGAACTGGCGCTATATGACGCATGACATTCGCAATTCCAAGCAGAAGCTGCTCCAAGGTTTTCTCCCCTACTTCAGGGTCAACCTGCTTTAATTCCATCCATGCCGCGCTGGTGTGCAGTTCCTCTTCTGGCAAATGGATAGGCCCAGATCCGATATTTTCTCCGCTCGAGAGCTTGATTTTTTTGAAAATAGTAGGCACAGCATTTATGGCGACATCTCCGAAATTTAATGAAGTATGATCTCTGTCCGTCGTTTTATCAATCTGCAAAACCTTTAAATTTACGGCCAAATTGGCATCCGTATAATACTCAACATCCACTTCCCGCACATAAGCCTTCTTATGCTCCCAGTCCAGCTTTTCAACTTGGAATTGTACCCCCTCATGCAAATAAATAGCTTCATCATGCAAAAGGGTCATCGCGCTGAATCGATCCATCTCGCCAATAATCTTAACGTCGGCTACATTGCTTTGATCGATAATAACGACATTCTCTTGTGAAGCGGAGCGCAAACTAATGTTGCTTGCCGGGAATGACTGATTTGCCCAGTAAAAGGTATCGCCGTTGCGATGTAAAATTCTTTCTTCAACTAAATACTCCATAATTTCAATTACATCGACAGGGCCGAATTGCTCTGCGGCTTTGAACGGAAGCTCATAGGCAGCGCAGCGAAGATGATCCACGAGAATTAGCAGATTCTCCGGATTTATCCGAGCCGCTTCCGGGTTGCGATCAAAAAAGTAATCGGGGTTTTGGACGATATGCTGGTCAATTGGGGTTGAGCTGGCTACCATCAAAATAAGAGCTTCACCATGCCTTCGTCCCGCACGGCCTGCTTGCTGCCAAGTGCTGGCTACGCTGCCAGGGTATCCGGTCATGACGCATACCTGCAATTGTCCTATATCTACACCAAGCTCGAGCGCATTTGTGCTCACTACGCCGAGTATATCGCCAGCCCGCAAACCCTTTTCAATTTCGCGCCGCTGATTCGGCAAATAACCGCCTCGATAGCCGCGAATCGATTTTGTGCCAATCTGATTTTTAACGAGCTCTTGGATATGACTCAGAATAAGCTCAACGCGCACCCGGCTTCTAGCAAAAATAATCGTTTGAATTTTGTTTTTCAAAAACTCTGTAGCCAAATGATTGACCTCAACCGTCGCGCTTTTTCTTATATTAAGAGGCTGGTTTACGATTGGCGGATTGTAGAAAACAAAATGTTTTCTGCCTCTTGGCGCTCCGTTGTCATCAATTAGCCGCATCGGCTCACCTGTTAATTGCTCGGCCAACTCCTTGGGATTTGCAATCGTAGCCGACGTGCATATAAATGTAGGGTTGCTGCCATAGAATTTGCAAATCCGTTTTAATCTCCTCAGCACATTGGCGACATGGCTTCCAAATACGCCCCGATAAGTATGCAATTCATCGATCACGATATACTTCAAATTTTCAAAAAGGCTTACCCATTTCGTATGATGCGGCAATATCCCGGAATGGAGCATGTCCGGGTTCGTTATGACAATATGCCCTGCCATTCTTACCTTCTGGCGAATTGCCGGCGACGTATCCCCGTCATAAGTAAAGCTTTTTATGTCTATGCCCATTTCATCTATGATTTCAGTCAATTCGCTTTTTTGGTCTTGCGACAACGCTTTAGTCGGAAAAAGATAGAGCGCTCTACTCGTCTCATCTGCCGCAATCGCCTGTAGAACAGGCAAGTTGTAGCACATCGTTTTCCCGGAGGCTGTTGGTGTAACGGCTACAATATTCTCGCCCTTTTCGACTGCCTTGTAAGCGGAGTACTGGTGCGAGTAAAGCTGATCTATGCCGCGCCTAGCAAGCGCATCGGCTATTCTACCGTCTACCGTTTCGGGTATAGGTTTATATTTGGCGTCTTGTGGTTCAATTTCATGCCAATTCACGATATTCTCATTTCCCCGCAGCTCTTGAATGATGTCTGCCAGAGTCTTCTTTTTGAACATGTCTGATTCACCTCTTTATAACAACCATTTTAGCGAATATTTGTTCGCTTGACTAGATAGTGGGTAATGATGGACAGCATTTAAAAGATAGTCCGGCTTGAAGGAATGGCAATATTCTCCCAAATTGACAGCACCGGCACGAACCGTTATAGTTATGTAAATTATATTTAGATAATTATCTAAATCTCTAACCCATATATAGGTTAATCTGGGAAGGAAGATGTTAATGACAATCAATCTTGCCTTTAAAGCACTCTCTGATCCGACTAGGCGCATCATATTGGATTTATTGCGCGAGCGCGATCTGACTGCTGGGGAAATTGCCGATCATTTTCAAATGACTAAGCCCAGCATCTCCCATCATCTCAGCTTACTAAAACAGGCGGAGCTAGTATGGGACGAACGGAAAGGCCAGCACATTTATTATTCCCTCAACACTACCGTTTTCCAAGACCTGTTAAAATGGTTTGTCTCCTTTCAGCAATCAGATCCGGAGGGAATGAATAGGAATGAAATCTAGCGTATTATCTTGGATCATCATCTCTATTGCCTTGCTCGGAAGCTTCGCTGCTTACCCATACATGCCTGAGCAAATGGCTATTCACTGGAATGTGAGCAATGAAATCAACGGCTATGCGCACAAAGCATTTGCCCTGCTGCTTCTGCCCGCCTTAATGGTCATTCTTGTTGTTGTCATTCCGAAAAAGCAAAACTATCAAATGCACAAATCCAGCATCCATATTGTCCAAAATGTTACGCTTCTCTGCTTGCTTGTCCTGCATAGCGTTACGATTGCTTTTGGATTCGGGGTGTCATTCAATATTGCAAAAGTGATTCTGCCCATGGTTGGCATTTTGCTCGTCGTCACAGGCTATCATATGCCGCGATTCCAGCCAAATAGCGTTATCGGGATAAGAACAACACATACGCTTGCAAGCGAGAGCAATTGGAGAAAGACGCACAAAGGCGCAGCCAAATATTATGTTTTTGGTGGATTGCTAATGATTGCAGCTACATTCGTTCCTGCCCCTTATCATACAATCCTCTTCTTCGGCATTATCGTCATGGTCGTACTGGCATCCGTTTACTTGTCGTTTCACTTTGGGAAAGATAGCAAATAAATAAAACGCGTGGCTTCCAGAGGGCACTGAAAAAAAATTTTTCAGTGCCCTTTCGCAATTTTTATTTGACCTTACTTCGGTGAAAGTGCTCCGATTAACGGAAGTTTTTTCAGCTAAACGGTCTATAAGCCTTCACCTCGGAAAAATAAATGGAGCTTTTCCTGTTGTTTCTACGCAACTAAAATGGTTAGTGACGTTTTGATTATATCTCCCGACATGCCAACGAGCCTTAGAAGCGATTCTAAAGGCTCGTTTACATCTTATTGTTTTATTCGCAAAAAGTGGTTTTTTTACAGGCATCGATCGATAGGTTCATTCAGTTTTTCATTCTTTAGGCAAACCACGGTGGATCTCGATGTGTAGAAAATCCGTAGCCGCTTTTACTTCCGGAAAATATACCGCAGCCTCGGCCTCTAATCGGCTAAGCTCCTCATTGCTGTAACGACCGCTGAAATGCGTCATAACGAGCTGTTTCGCATCCGCTTTTGCAGCAGCCGCAGCCGCCTCTGCTGTCGTACTATGTCCAAACTCATGCGCTTTCTCCTCCAAGCCCGCAGCAAAAGTAGCTTCATGGACTAACAGATCCGCGCCGATTGCCAGCTTATATGCGTTATCGCATGGCTTCGTGTCTCCAAGTATCGTAATTACTCTGCCGACAAGAGAAGGGCCCGTAACGTCCTCAGGCCGTATAATCACGCCGCTTGGCGATGTGACGGGTTCCCCTTGCTTTAGCTTCCCATACAGCGGGCCTGCTTCAAGCCCAAGCTCTTTCAGCTTATGAACAAGCAGCTTGCCTGGCTGATCACGCTCCGTAATGCGGTAGCCAAAGCTGATCACGCGATGCTCAAGCAAGCCAACCTCTACCTTAAACCGATCATCCTCAAAAATAATGCCTTCATCGCCCGATAGCTCATGGATCACAAGCTCATAATCCAGCTGGGTTGCACTTATCGAAAATATCGTATCTATATAACGTTTGATGCCGATTGGACCAAAGAGCTGAACAGGCGTCACTCCGCCATCGAACGAGCGGCTGCTTAGCAAGCCTGGCAGGCCATAAATATGGTCTCCATGCAAATGAGTAATAAAGACAGCCTCCATCTTATTCAGCTTCAGCGGAGTCTGCATAAGCTGATGCTGCGTGGCCTCGCCGGCATCAAACAGCCACCAGCTGCAGACTGGCTCCGGATGCTGCAGCGCAGCAGCCGTCACATTCCGATACCTGGACGGTCTGCCTGCTCCTGTTCCCAAAAACCACATTTTCATAACCTCGACCACCTCACAATTAGCAGCTGCTTGCATTTACTCCCTTAATGGAAACGAAGAGCCCTCTCCAGCTCGTTTTACCGAACGCCAAAGGGCTCTTTGCTCATTATTTAATACACTATAGTTTCTCTACGTTAAAATATTGCGCTTCCGGATGGGCAAATACCATCGCAGATACGGAAGCCTCCGGCTCCATCATACAGCCTTCCGTCAATTCGACGCCAATATCCTGCGGTCTCATCAAATCGAACAATGGCTCCTGATCCTCAAGGTTCGGACATGCCGGGTAGCCGAATGATACTCGAATGCCTTGATAGCGGGCGCCATGGCGCTGCTTCATCGTCATTTCAGCTGGATCTGGATAGCCGCAAATGTCACGCATAATATGGTGAACGCGCTCAGCCATGCCTTCCGCTACCTCAAGCGCGACAGATTGCAGCGCATGCGACCTCAAATAATCGCCGTTATCCTTCCACTCATTCGCCAGCTCGCGTATGCCGTGGCCTGCCGTTACGACTAGGAAGCCAACATAGTCCATTACGCCGCTGTCTACTGATTTCAAGAAATCAGCAAGGCATAGGTAAGGCTCAACCTGCTGGCGCGGGAACGTGAATCGCTTGATCTCCTGCAGCGGATCGACCGGATTGTAAATAATAACATCGTTGCCCGATGATTGTGCAGGGAAGAAGCGATACATACCGTGAGTCTTCACGATACCGTCCGAAGTTCCCTTTTGCAAAATATCATCGACGGTCGCCTTTAGTTGCAGCGCTTTTTCATTTCCTTCTTTGAGCAAATTATCGACATTGCCTTTAAGCCCCAAGTGATGGCCAAGCAGCATCTGCATATTCACATAAGGAATAACATGTGGAAGCGGTACATCGCGAAGCACGTGACGGTCTAGATCCGGCGGTGTAAACACAGGCGCATCCGGCGAAATTTTGGAACGCACGGCACGCGTCAATTCCGGCAACGGCTTCTTCTCTTCCTCTTCCAAGCCGCCAGAAGCTTTGTAGGCAGCCATTTCATCCTCAAGCCGCGAGCGATGTTCCGGATCCATCAGCTTGTTCGCTATATCGAGGCCATCCATCGCATCCTTAGCATATAGGACGAGACCGTCATACTCTGGGCCGATTCTTGTTTTCGTAAATTTCCGCGTCAGCGCTGCGCCTCCGACAAGGATAGGCGCATCAATGCCTGCTGTTCGCAAATCCTGTGCGGTAATGACCATTTGCTGTGCTGATTTCACAAGCAAGCCCGACAGACCGATCGCATCGACCTTCTCGTTGCGATAAGCTTCAATCAACTGCTCTGGCGGTACTTTTATGCCCAAATTTATAATTTTGTAACCGTTGTTCGACAAAATAATTTCAACCAGGTTTTTGCCGATATCATGCACATCGCCCTTAACCGTTGCCAAAATGATTTTACCTTTAACGGACGATTCGTTCTTCTCCATGAACTGCTCAAGGTAGTTTACGGAAGCTTTCATAACCTCTGCGCTTTGCAGCACCTCCGCTACAATCAGCTCATTTCCGTTAAATAAGCGGCCAACCTCTTCCATTCCGCGCATGAGCGGTCCGTTGATGACCTCCATAGCCGAATATTTTTTGAGTGCTTCATCGAGGTCAGGGATCAGACCTTCCTTCGTACCCTCTACAACGTATGAGCCAAGACGCTCCTCCAGCGTAAGATTCGAGATTTTTTCTTTCTTCTCTACTTTCTTGTCGCGGAAAGCGGCAACGAACGCAGCTAGCGTCTCGTCCGTCGTATTGTAAATAAGCTCTTCTGCCAAGCGGCGCTCTTCATCGGGAATCGAAGCATAACGCTCCAGCTTCTCCGTGTTCACGATCGCGTAGTCTAGGCCTGCTTTGGTTGCATGATACAGGTATACGGAATTGAGCACCTCGCGTCCCGCATCCGGCAAACCGAAGGAAATGTTGCTGAGTCCGAGTATCGTTTTGGCGAGCGGGAACTTTTCCTTGATCATCCGGATACCTTCAAGCGTCTCAACAGCCGAACCGATGTATTGGGGATCTCCCGAGCCGACAGGGAACATATTCGGATCAAAAATAATATCCTCTGGATTCATCTTATATTTCTGAGTGAGCAGGTTATAGGATCGCTCGGCTACTTCCATCTTCGCCTCGCGAGTTACGGCTTGACCGCGCTCATCGATTAGAATCATAACGACAGCCGCACCATAACGGTGAATCAACGGCAAAATCTGCTCAAACTTCGATTCGCCATCCTCCAGGTTAATGGAGTTGATAATCGCTTTGCCTTGGGAATATTTAAGCCCAAGCTCAATAATATGATCATAGGTGGAATCGAGCATGAGAGGCGCTTTAATTTTTTTGACGACCTGCGGCAAAAATTGATGTACCGCATAAGCCTCATCGATATCGGTATCCTGCAAGTTAATATCGATAACATGCGCGCCGCCTTTTACTTGCGCTCTAGCGATCTCCGATGCTTCATCAAATTTCTCTTCCTTCAGAAGCCGCTTAAACTTGCGTGAACCGGAAATATTTGTCCGTTCCCCGATCATGATCGGACGGTTCTCCGGCTCGATAAAGACCGTTTCTATACCGGATACGGCGTTGGGATGCGAACCCATTTTTGTACGCGGTGCATACGCTGCCATCGTCTCCGCCATAACCCGTATATGCTCGGGTGTCGTGCCGCAGCATCCGCCGGCAATATTTAACCAGCCCTGCTCAGCAAATGCCGACATCTTCTTCGCGAGCGAATCCGGCGATTCGTGGTAATGTCCGTTCTCATCCGGCAAGCCGGCATTTGGATAACAGCTAATCGCTGCGTTTGCGATTTCACTAAGCGTCCGCAGGTGATCACGCATAAACTCCGGGCCAGTCGCACAGTTCAGACCAATCGAGATCGGCTTCAAATGCTCCAATGAAATGTAAAACGATTCTATCGTTTGTCCAGCGAGTGTTGTGCCCATCGGCTCGATCGTCCCGGAAATCATAATCGGCAGCTCTTTGCCAAGCTTGTCAAACGCATTGCGTATGCCAATGCTTCCGGCTTTTACATTTAGCGTATCCTGAGAGGTTTCGAGCAGCAGCGCATCCACGTCTGCTTCAATTAAAGCAAGCGCTTGCTCATAATAGCTCTCAACCAACTCATCGAAAGTTACGCCGCCGGTAACCGACAACGTTTTGGTTGTAGGTCCGAGCGCCCCCGCAACATAACGAGGCTTGTCTGGCGTGCTGTATTTGTCGCATGCATCGCGTGCAAGCTTGGCGGCAGCCAAGTTGATTTCTCTCGCTTTTTCGGGAATATCGTAATCCGCCAAAACAACGCTAGTTGCCCCAAACGTATTCGTTTCCAAAATATCCGCGCCTGCTTCTAAATATTGCTCATGAATCGATTGTATAACATCGGGACGAGTCAGAACGAGCATTTCATTACAGCCGTCAAGCTCCACTCCGCCAAAATCATCCTCATTTAAATTTGCTTGCTGAATCATTGTACCCATCGCGCCGTCCAAAATGAGTATGCGCTCCTGAAGCATTTGTTGTATGGTCGGTTTCGACAATTTACTACACCCTTCCCAAAATCATTAACCCATAGTTTATCAGAATACCTTTTATGTGAAAAGGTAAATCCATCGACAATCGATTTATTTTGATTTATAATAATTATATCATTTAATTTCTATAGGAAAAGAGGGAATGTTCATGGCTGAAATTAGAATTCGCAATACAGAGGAACGGATTCAAGGTGAAGATGCTGTCCGTGCATTTCTAGAGAAGCAAGAGGTGCTTTACGAGCATTGGAATCCAGCAAAGCTGGAAGAAGGATTACAACAAAAATTTGTGCTCTCTGATGAAGAGAAGCAGCAAATATTAGCAACTTATGACGAAGAAATTCAAGATTTGGCTGCACGTCGCGGCTATAAAACATGGGATATAATCGCGTTGTCCGATGCTACTCCTAACTTAGATGAACTTCTGAAAAAATTCGAAAACGTGCATACGCACACAGAAGATGAGGTTCGTGCTATTACGGCAGGACGCGGCATCTTCATCATCAAAGGTACCGACGATGTTGGTTATTTTGACGTTGAGCTCGAAGCTGGCGACGTTATTTCCGTTCCGGAATATAAGCCGCATTTCTTTACGCTGATGGAAAACCGTCAAATCGTAGCTGTTCGTCTTTTCATTGAAACGGAAGGCTGGATCGCTCACCCTTTTGCTGACGAGAAGTTTGCATCGAGCAAAGCCTAATGCCATTCTCAACATAATGCAAGCCCCTCGTTAGCAGCTTAAGCTGTCTGCGAGGGGCTTTTTATTGCTAATATTTAAGAGCCGAGCAGTGGCAGCAGGTCTTCTAAATGCTTGATTTCATGCGTAGGCACGATCTCGTCATTACGGAAAGCGCCATGGCGATTGATCCAAACCGACGTCATTCCAATCGTGTTTGCGCCAAGAATATCCGTTGTGAGCTTATCGCCCACCATGATGGCATGATCGGTTTCGATACCAAGACGCTCAAGCGCATGCTCAAAGATCGATGCGGCTGGCTTCCCTAGCCCGAATTCACCCGAGATAATAATATGATCGAAATATGGAATCAGTTCCGGCACGCCTGCCAGCTTCTCCCGCTGCAAGTCAGGTGATCCGTTCGTCAAAAGAAGCAGCTTGTATTTGCCTTTAAGCGCATCTAGAACAGAGAACGTCTCTTCGTATACGATTGGACGCGCGCGTCTTTCTGCTGGGAACTGCTCTGCTAGCTTCGCGCCTAGCTCCTCATCATCAACGCCAACCGCTTTCAAGCCTTGTGTCCAAGCTGCTTTGCGATAGCCGGGTGCAAGGCTCTCAAGCTTGCGGAATTCCTCTTGCTCGCCTTCACGGAAAGGCGCCCAGAGTCCTTCAAACGGGTTGATTCCGATTAGCTTCGTAAATGGGAATGTTTCATAAGATTCATAAAGCGCTCTTGCTTCGCGGCGAACCGATTCCTCAAGCTCATTAGGATCTACCCCTGTCGCAGCGGCTGCCGCTTGGCATGTCGCTTCAAAGGCTTCCTTTACACTGCGGTCATCCCACAGCAACGTATCGTCCAAATCAAAAATTACTGCTTGTTTAGCCATCGTTGTTCGAACTCTCCTGCCTATTTATTTTTGCGAGAAAGAAATGCCATTCGCTTGCGCGAAGACCTTAAGCTTCTCGCCGATTTCTTCAGTCGGGAAACGGTTAGTCAATTTTGAGAAAACCCAGTTTCCGCCTTTGTGCTGCTCTACGATCACATAACCCTTTTGAACGCTAATGCCTTTGATGTTGGACACAGGGATACGCTTGTCGCCTGTCAAACGACGTGACTGCACAAAATCTTTACCAATTGTTATGTAGGGCCTGCGGAAAAAGAATAGTGCTGCCAGTAAAATATAACAGCCTACCGTGATCCAAAACATCGTATCCATTTTAAATTGTGATGAGCTTTGCATGAGAATGACGTACATCGCAATAAATAAAATCAATAAGATTGGGGCGATGAAATTACGCCCGACGATCTTCTCTGATTTCTCTGCATTAAATACGATCTGACCATTTCCTTGCTTCTTGCGTTGTTTGTTCACAACATTCATGTTTTTGCGCACTTTGCGCTCCCAAGATCGTGACAAGCTGACACTCCTCCTAATGGTTTACCCTATTCAAACGGTCTGCGGAACTTATCGATAAAACGATTGGGATAATCATCCGGCAGGGCGCTAATTTGCTCCAAACGGTTCCAAACGTCGCTTGGCATCTCCCAGCCTATCGCTCCGATATTATCCTCAAATTGCTCTAATTTGCTGGCACCGAATATCGGTGAAGTAATGCCTTCCCGCTGAATGAGCCAGCGAAGCGCTACCTGTGCTGGCGTTTTATCAAGCTCTTTCGCCGCTTCAAGCAATGCACCAAGAATGACAAAATTTTTGTCAAGAGCACGGTTAACCCATGCGCTTTCTCCTACTTTAGAGGTTAAACGCCCTTCAGTTGGCTCTTCCCTGCTGTAACGCCCAGTCAGGAACCCGCCTCCAATTGGAGCCCAAGGAATAATGCCTACCTTCTCCTCTATGCATAGCGACAGCATCTCTCGATCCATTTGTCTGCTTACTAAGCTATATTGGGGCTGAATAGATACAAAGCGGACATAACGGCAAGCATCGCTATATGCTAGTGATTTCATTAGCTGCCATGCAAAAAAATTAGAGCAGCCTATGTAACGAACCTTGCCGGAAGTGACAAGGTCATCAAGCGTGCGAAGCGTCTCCTCGATTGGAGTAGCATGATCCCACACATGAACCTGATACAAGTCAATATAATCGGTTTGAAGACGCTTAAGGCTAGCTTCAACGCCATCCATAATATGCTTGCGCGATAAGCCTACTCCGTTGATATTGCCTGAAGTAGTCATACGCACCTTTGTAGCAAGGACGATGTCGGAACGCTTGCTTTTAATTGCTTTTCCTACGATCTCCTCGGAGCGGCCGCTCACATAAACGTCGGCCGTATCGAGAAAGTTGCCTCCACGATCAACAAAGCGATCAATCATATCGATTGAATCCTCTTCACTTGTCGTATTTCCAAATGTCATCGTGCCCAAACATAGCTCGGATACGGCTAGTCCACTTTTGCCAAGCAGATTATATTTCATCTAAACACCCTCCCATGGATATTTAATGAGTACAACTGACATTCATTAATGCTTGATATTGTCCTTATCATCAACAATTTCAATCTGATCCAGCTGCTGACGGAAATTATTTTTGAAGTTAGTCAAATATTGCTTGCGCAGCTCATCTCTTTCAGTTGTCTCTTCATCGGTTAAGCCTACCGATTTATTTTTACGAGCTAGCTCGTTAATACGTTCAATTATTTTTGAGAATTCCATTACTTGCTCTACTCCTCTCATGATGAAAAAACCTCTACACTATACTTTGACATTTTCAACGAGCAGTTGTCAAGGAATCGTAGAGGCTTCATGGGTTAATCGATGGAATCATAGCAATTGATATTATTGTAAAACGACCTGATCGCCAATCTTTAATCCTTCAAGCACTTCCGTCAGCTCTGGTGTTTCGAGGCCGATTTTTATTTCTTTCCGCTCATACTGGCCATTGCCTGCATCCAACATGACAAAATGCTTATCTTTCTCACGAATGATTGCAATAGAAGGCACTGCAGTTGTATTTTCCTTGCGCTCAGTCTCGATAGCGCCATTCAAGCTCAGACCTGCTATCAAATACTCGCTAGGCTCGAGAACGATTATGACCTCAAACTGAGCAGCTTGATTTAAGTTATTTTGATCCGTTCCTGTTTTTGCAAATTTAGAAACCTTAAGCACTTTTCCTTTCAGCTTCAGCTCCTTCATCGCATTCATCTTGACCTGAACCGACATGCCAGGCTTGATGCGAAAAACATCCTGTTCCCCAACTAGCGCAATGAATTGCAATTTGTTCAGATCAACGACCTTGCCCACATATTCATTGTCTGCTAATGCCTGCGGCCGTTTGTTGGCATTATCAAATAAAAAGATTCCTGGAGCTGGCGAGCGTAAGCTGGACTCTTTCAGCTTGTTTTTCTTCACAAGCAGCTCCTTCGCTTGAATACTCGACGTCACATCATTCAATTCCTTCGTCAAACGGGCTATTTCCTTATTAACTAAAACCTTTTTGCGCCCCTCTTCAGTAGATTCCAACGGGCTCGATTCGTCATCCACCTGACTTAAATAGTCATTCAGGTCAGCTTCGAGTTTAGCTTTATGCAGTGCAGCCTCCGCCTGCAAAATCTCGTTTTGCACCGCGGTCTGATCAAGCTTAAACAGCACATCGCCCTTCTTCACCTGCTGGCCGTCTTCAATTGCCCATTGGGTGACCTTTGAGCCGAAGGGGGCATATACAAGCGTCTCCTGCTCATACAAAGACTTTCCTTTCACCTCAACTGTATTGGTAATCGTCTCTTTCGTCACTTGAAACGTAATAGGCTGCGAGTCTGTCATTAGCTCAACGGGCCTTGATGGATTTCCCATTCGATATAGTACAAAGCTGATTCCGATAATAATAAGTCCAATTATTCCCCACTTTATTTTCTTCTTCATCTTTAAGCTCCTTCTTCAACTCTAAATTAATCGCGTCTAATCGCTGTCAAAGCATCTGTACGGGATGCGCTGATAGCTGGGTAAATTCCTGAAAATACGCCTGTGGCAAGCGCGAATGCCATCCCGATTGGAATCGTTAAAAACGGAATAAATATAATGACTGAATCCTGCTCGCCGGATAAGTTCGTGATCAGCCCATTAATGCCCCATACGATCCAATATGAAAATAATACGCCAAGCAATCCACCAAGCAGCCCCAGCAATGCTGCTTCTACTATAAACATATTTCGAATTTGGCTAAGGTTAGCGCCAAGAACTTTCATAATGCCTATTTGCCTGCGCCTTTGATAGGTTGACATCGTCATCGCAACGACTATTGATATAGAAGCGATTATGAGAATAAAGACTCCGATGCCAAGAGCAGCTGCTTTTATAATTTTAAATTCATTCGCAAGCCGTTCCTTTTGAAATAAATTGGTTTGCGTTGAAACGACAAGCTTTTGAAGCTGTCGCTCTACTTGCTCAATTTTGGATTGACTATCGACCTTCACGATAATCGAATTATAGGATTCCTGCTGATCCCCAGGCAGCTTAAGCTCTTTCTTAAGCAGCTCTGCCGTCTCAATGGATATGTAGCCCTTTTTGTCATACATGATCTGATCATCCTTGACACCGCTTGGTTTTTTCAGAACGCCGACAACGCGCAGCGGCCTACTTAGAACCTGACCATCAGATGAGTAATACCGAAATTGAATTTGCTTCTGATATAAAGCAGTTGGAATGCTGTTTAAGCTTTGATATTGCTCAAATACCGCATCATCATATGGATTCGTGTTTAGCTGCTCTTGTATATTTTGTTTGGTTATATCATCGATCAGACCCATTGTAGCGCCATAGTTAAGCACAATCGTGTCCTCAAGATCAGATGGCCCGCCTTGCATGAATTCATTTCCGAAAGCGGTAAGCATCTCCAAATCCGTACCGATCAATTGGGTTTGATTTTGTGAAGTAAGCCCATCTAACGTCGTCAGCTCCATATATTCGAGCTGCTGAAAAGGAGCTGCAGCCGTTACATGCTGGATTTTTTTCATAATATCAAGCTTTTGCTGCGTTAATTTCCCTTGCTGAAGCGATTCGCTTTCACTTTCTGTTGAAGGGGTATTGCTGCCAGCTCCAGCACCTGTATTTGCTGTTACAGTAATCTCATCCATCTTAAGATAACTGTTCATCTGCTGCTCGACATAAATTTGCGCAGATTCGCCAATACTCATTGCTACAATAATGGCTGCGCAGCCAATCGATATACCTGCTGCACAAAGAGCGGTTACAACCTTCCTGCGTTTGACTTGATCCCAAGACAACCGCGTAATATCACTTATTCTCAATTTGTGTTCCCCCCGCAAGCATTCGTTCTTGAGCGGCTTCCTGCTCCGTTACGAGATACCCATCCCGCAGCGTAATAATTTTTTCCGTTTGCGCTGCAACCTCTCGTTCATGCGTAACGATAATGAAAGTTGTGTCCATCGTTTTGTTCAAATGCTTCAATATCATAATAATTTCTTCCTCTGTTTTTGTATCCAAATTACCTGTAGGCTCGTCCGCAAAAATGACCGATGGCTCCGTGATCAATGAACGTGCTATACTCACACGCTGCTGCTGACCTCCTGAGAGCTGTGATGGAAATAATTCCGCTTTATCTGGAATTCCCACCTGTTCAAGCAAAGCAAGCGCCTTTTTCTTCCTTATGGAAGGATGAATCGATTGAAACACGAGCGGCAGCTCAACGTTTTCTCTGACAGTCAAATTGGCAATCAGCTCATACGCTTGAAAAATAAATCCGATATGCTTTCGTCTAAACTCAGCCAGCCGATTTTCGTTCATCGTAACGATGTTGTGGTCTGCAATGAAGATTTGCCCCTCTGTTGGCTTCATTAAGCCTGCCATTAAGTTCAGCAATGTAGACTTGCCAGAGCCGGAGCTTCCTAACAGCGCAATCATTTCTCCCTTATGTACATCAAAGCTAATATGCTGCAGTACAGCAGTCGCTTCATTCCCATTCATGAAGGAATGGGATAACTCTTCAACACGTAACAATTCAGCCTCTCCTTTCAATCCCCACCAATAGACGTTTTTGGACAGGGCAAACCCTGCAGTTCACACAAAAAAACTTTCTAAAAAAAGTAGATACCATTGATCTACTTGATTCAGAAAGCTATATAAGACGAAACAATTCTATTAATTGTAAATGATTCTCAAATTAAATGCTAGGAATAATTAGCTTCTGTCCTGGCATAATTTCCGAGGATTGTAAATTATTGCGATCTTTAATCAAATAGATGACATATCGAACATCTTGTTTGCCATCGGTAAATTGCTTCGCAATTTCCCACAGTGTGTCACCCGTATGCACGATAATCAATTGTTCATCAGCTGTCGCTTCTGTTGGATGACTGCCGGAAGCATATGTTCCTATTAGCAGAAAGCTAGTAAATAAAAGAGCGAACACAGCTGTGCAAACTACAATCTTCGCTGCATGCCGTTTCATTAATCGTTTGCTCAATTGGCTAAGCACCGCCGCTTTACCTGTTTCTTGTTTGTGTATCGTTCTATAAAAGCTTGGACTAGTTATCATTATTCAGCACCCCAAACGTTTGTTCTGTTTTTAGAATACACGAACAAACGTTTGGCGTCAATGAAAAAATGCGAACTTCTGTACTTGAGAACTTATGTTTGTACGAACTCCGGTTCTATGTTATAATTTTTTTCAAACCTACTAATGGAGTGATCACAGTGTCGAAGATTTCTAACCGACAACATTCTATTCTTGAATTTATTAAGAATGAAGTCCGGGAGAAAGGCTATCCACCCTCCGTTCGAGAAATCGGCGAAGCTGTTGGATTGTTATCCAGTTCAACCGTTCACGGTCATTTGGACCGCTTGGAGAAGAAAGGCCTTATTCGCCGAGATCCCACTAAACCACGTGCTATTGAAATTTTAGATCAAGAAGGTGTGGACGGCATTATCCCCCTTTCCGTAGCCAAAGTACCTATCGTTGGTAAAGTAACTGCGGGTGTGCCAATTACCGCAACAGAGAACATCGAAGAATATTTCCCGCTTCCTGCCCATTTCGTCGGTGACAGCAGCGTATTCATCTTAAACGTCATGGGCGAAAGTATGATCGAGGCCGGCATACACGACGGTGACTACGTTATTGTACGTCAGCAGCAAACAGCTAATAACGGTGAAATTGTAGTCGCAATGACTGAAGATGACGAAGCAACGGTCAAAACGTTCTACAAGGAGAAAAATCACATTCGCCTGCAGCCGGAAAATTCCACGATGCAGCCGATTTTACTCCAAAATGTAACGATTCTAGGCAAAGTCATCGGACTTTTCCGGGATATCCATTAATGCAAGCAAGCATACATAAAGAAGAGGCTGATCCGATATGCGCAAGCATGGTCGAGTCAGCCTCTTTTTTGCCAATTATTCTTATTGTGCAGTCTGTCCACAGCATTCCATTCGTTTTTTCACAAAAAATGTTAATTTATTCATACTCTCCTGCCCGCCCTATGACAAACACCCAATCAATGAGTGATTAGCCCGCATAACCTATATTGTATTCAACACGTAAGGAGGTGCATTGAAAAATGTCCGGTTACGTTGGTGGAGCTTTTACAAACTTAGGCACAATTTTGGTCCTTTTCATTTTATTGGTGATTATCGCATGCAGCTGCGGCTTCGGCGGCTACTAATTCAAACATTGTAACTTTCCTCATCGCAAAAGACCCATGCTATGGGTCTTTTTGTGTGAACTCATGTTTTCATGGCGTATTATGCCAGTATTTATATAGCTCTTTTTCGAAGCTGGCTTACCGTTGTTTTTGCAAAAGAATGATGGAAAAGCTTCTGGCGATTAAGGAGCGGATAATTATACAGCGGGCCTTCATAAACGACATGAAATTGCGGGTGATTTAGAAAATGATCAGGTGTAACCAATGTCGATGGACGGTCCCACAACGGAATTCCGCTTTTCCGCATCGTTTCTGCAACGAACTGAGAACAAAAATAGGAATGGGCGGGCCGTAGATCCAACTCCAATAACACGCCAAACAATCCAATCAAATTGTAGCTATAAAGTTGCTCGTTCTTTTCAAATTCGCGAATGAAGCGAATCAGATTAGCCCGTTGTTCTGCAGTTACAGCAATCCGAAGAAGAACACAACGTGTATCGGGAAATTGGCGGAACGTCCCATCATACACATCTTCCTTAACAAAACCAGCAATTAACGGGTTGTTTGCTCGTTTGCGGCCGAAGCTGAATACTTCTTCCATATTCTCATCCAACACGATAGAAGCATGATTATATGGCGCACCTGTAAATCCTTTAATCAGCCGTGTAAACAACGTTCCTGTATCGGTAAGCAAAACGTAAATATTCTCTGTTAAACAATAATCCATTCTTGTTTGTATCATGCTGCTCACCTCTCCAATATAAAGCTTGTCATCTATAAATGATTCGTATAATGGGTACAGTTATAACTTCTGATATGAATATATCAATACCGGTGCCAAGCGAATAGTACTAACTCTATCTAGTACTCCCTAGAAACGAAAAAAGCCTTATTTACCGAAACATGATCGGCAAATAAAGCTTGATAAGAATGTAATTGATTTCCTCTGAATTCTTAAACGACAATCATCATGACAAATGCTACAGGGATAGCAACTTAAGTTCCAATTCAGTACCTGTTTGGTTTTTTTCATTTGGCAGACCAACGAAGGACGGGAGCACTTTGTTGCACATCTAGGGTTAATAATCGTTTGTTTTTTATTTGCTGTGTTACTGCCTCAAATGGTAATTGTATCAGTTAGAAATTCTATTCTTGAAAAATACTCACGATGCTGAATTCTTCCCGTAAGTTCACTTCCATCACGATGGATGCTGCCGCAAACTCCTAAAAGAGATTGCGGCAGCCGCTTTTATCCTCCTATTTCCCCCTCAATCTGCGAAGCCATTTTCGGCTCTTCACCGTTACGAATAAGAAGCTGTACACCAATCATAATAACAATAACGACAATCATCGTGACAAAAGCTAGTGTAAAGCTATTTCTGCTATCATAAATTAATCCAATAATTAACGGACCCATGGAGCCAAAAACGTATCCGCCGCATTGCGACATCGCCGACCATGCCCCAGCTTCAATGGCATTTTTTGTTTCTACGATCGGCAGCATCAATGCGAGCGGAAACAAGCCTCCTGCACCTATTCCAAGAAATACGACTGCAACCATAATGGGCATATGAAATAAAAGCATCAGTATTCCTGCAAGCTCAAACAAGCTGCAAAGGACTAAAAATAATTTTCGATTACCGTATCGTGATACGATGGCTGGCAGCGTCATGGAAACGGGAATTTGCATAAAGGTAAATACCGTCAGTATCATCGCGGAGCTTGATTTGCTATAGCCAAGGCTTTGCGCGATCGGTGCAATCCATGCCGTAACCGAATAGAACATAAACGCCATTAATCCGAAAAATAGTGTCAACAGCAGTGCACGCTTGTTCTTTAGCGGCAGACGGGAATGCTCCTGCGTCTCCTTTCCGACCCTGCGTTGCAGGAGTCCCACCCAGAAGAGTATGGCCAATATTCCTAAAATGGACCAGCAGGCAAGCGTAAACGTCAGACTGTGATTGCTCTTCGTATAAATCGGAATGGAGAGCGCTGAAGCGATACCTGCACCAACTGTCATTGATACGGAATAAACGCTCACGACACCCGGCTTGCTCGGAAAATATTTTTTTATATAGCCCGACAGCATAGGACCTGCCAAGCCGATTCCAATTCCGGCAATAAAGGCGGTCACGATCAGTATGGCTACCGAGCTAAAAAGACCACGCAGAGCGGTTGCGGCCGTAATAAGGATTAGTGCTGCGAAAATCGCGCGTTCCAGGCCTAACCAATCACGAATGCGTGTCGCGAGCGGAGCAAAAATACCCATACATAAAACGGGAAGGGTCGTTAACAAGCTAACTGTAAGCCCACTTATTCCTAAGGTTGATTGAATGGTATCCAATAACGGAGCAACAGAGGTTATGGCAGGCCTCAAATTTAAGGAAGCTAAAAAAAGGGCTAAAAGCAAATAAAACGTTCGCATCTTTCTCTCTCCTGTCTACATGTAACACTACGTGTAATCTGAGTATAGAGAGGTATGTCATATTGATCAATACTATTATAACTATTATTATAATAGTATATAACTATCATGCGGAGGAGAGCGAATGGATACGCGACATATTCAATATTTTATTGCCGTTTGCGAGCATCTTCACTTTACAAAAGCGGCCGAATATCTGGGCATTAGTCAGCCTACGCTCAGCCAGCAAATTCGAGTCCTTGAAGGAGAACTTGGTATGCCGCTCTTCGATCGAATCGGCAAAAAAATAGTATTAACGGAAGCTGGCGAGCTGCTGCGCCTTCATGGCGGCAGAATGATTCAAGCGGAGCAGGATGCTAAAAATGCGATCATCGAGCTGTTTGCAGGCGAGCGTGGAAGTATCCGCTTAGGTGTTCTACCTTCGGATTTGGATTTTCAGCTCGTACCGTTGTTTATTTATTTTCACGAAAAATATCCCGCCATCCAGCTCCAAGCTTTTTCTACGATCCGTGTTCAGGAAGAGGTTATTAGCAATAAAGTGGATATTGGTATTGGCCTGAAAAGCACACCCGACCCTAGGCTCGTACAATTGCCGCTCGGATCGGAGCCCTACCAGTTGTTAGTTAGCCGAACGAGCCCTCTTGCTAACAAGCTGGAAATTGAGCTTCAGGAGTTAGAACATATTCCACTTGTCATGTACCCGCTTGGTTATCTAGGCCGAGATCTTGTGGAGGCTGCATGCAGAGAGCTTGGTTTCTCCCTGACTACAGTCATGGAGACAAGCTCTGCTACATCGCTGCTGCAGCTCGTTCGTGCTGGAATTGGAGCAACCGTTCAACCCGAGCATTTGCTTAGAGGAGTACCACAGCAGCCCGACCTCGTGCCAATTCCCATTACCCGTCACACTCCTTTTCGTCATATGGAGCTTGTATACCGTTCTGATCGGTTTATTAGCCAAGCACAAAAGCAGCTCGGTGCGTGGCTTGCAGCTTTTTTTCAAAATAAAGATGACCAGAAATTGAAGGACATCTCCCAGCTTGCGATGATACATCCTAAACAAGAGTAAATCAAAAATGACCCGCAGGAGAGACACTTCTGGTAAAGTGTCCTCTTGCGGGTCATTGTTAGTTCATTAAACGTAAGGATTAAATTTTAGTAAAGAGTCAAATATTGATCTCTTTCCCATTGGTGAACTTGCGTACGGTACATATCCCACTCGATTTCTTTCAGCTCATAGAAATGGGCAAGGGCATGGTCGCCAAGTGCATCGCAGACGATGTCGCTTCTTAGCATTTCGTCAAGCGCTTCCTTCAGATCAAGCGGCAAGCTTGGAATTCCTGCATCCTGACGCTCTTCTTCCGTCATGATGTAGATGTTGCGGTCTGTAGGAGCCGGCAATGGAAGCTTGTTCTGAATGCCATCAAGACCTGCTCTTAGCATAACGGCTAGTGCCAAATAAGGGTTAGCAGCCGGATCTGGATTACGTACCTCAACGCGCGTGCTAAGACCGCGTGATGCTGGAATCCGGATCATTGGCGAGCGATTGCTTGCCGACCAAGCGACATAACAAGGCGCTTCATACCCAGGCACAAGACGCTTATAGGAATTGATAGTTGGATTTGTAATGGCAGCCATAGCACGAGCGTGAAGCAAGATACCAGCCATGTATTGACGTGCTACCGTACTTAGGCCAAGCTTGTCCTTCTCATCGTAGAACACATTTGTGTCGCCTTGGAACAACGATTGGTGGCAGTGCATACCGGAACCATTTACGCCGAACAATGGTTTTGGCATAAACGATGCATGCAAGCCATGCTCGCGGGCAACTGTCTTAACTACCAGTTTAAACGTTTGGATTTGGTCCGCAGCTTTAATGGCATCTGCGTATTTAAAGTCGATTTCATGCTGTCCAGGAGCTACCTCATGGTGAGAAGCTTCAATCTCGAAGCCCATCTCTTCAAGCGTAAGTACGATTTCACGACGACAGTTTTCACCCATATCCATCGGTGCTAAGTCGAAGTAGCCGCCTTGGTCATTTAGCTCAGTAGTCGGCTCACCGCGCTCATCGGTTTTGAACAAGAAAAATTCCGGTTCAGGACCTACGTTCATTGCTGTGTAGCCAAGCTCTTCTGCTTCCTTCAGAGCACGCTTCAAAATACCGCGCGGATCACCAGCAAACGGCGTACCGTCTGGCATATAAATATCACAAATCAAACGGGCAACGCGATCTTGTGTTACCCATGGGAATACGACCCAAGTATCTAAATCAGGGTATAAGTACATGTCTGATTCTTCAATACGCACATAACCTTCGATAGAAGAGCCGTCAAACATCATTTTGTTGTCAAGCGCCTTCTCAAGCTGGCTGACTGGAATTTCAACGTTTTTAATCGTTCCTAGTAGATCCGTAAACTGCAAGCGAATAAACCGAACATTTTGTTCCTGTGCAATACGTCTAATATCCTCTTTAGTGTAACTCACAGAATCATCTCCTTAGTTTGCGAATCAATTGTTATAATAGTCAAACTATCGCTTATTTAAGAAACGAGTCAATTGACCTTGAATAAGCGATGCTTGACCCGGTCTCTTCTCAAGCAGCTGCTGCTTCAGCAATCGGTGCAGCTGCTGATCGGATAGCTCGCGACGCTTCACTTCCGATTGCTCACTGACAATCGTAGCATCATCCGATTCCTTCGATACCGGATTCATCACTTGCTTAATGCCAGCGATGTTAACGCCCTTCTCAATCAATGATTTTATTTCCAAAAGCCGTTCTACGTCATTAAATGAAAATAACCGTTGGTTTCCTGCAGTCCTTGCGGGTACGATCAGTTCATGCTGTTCGTAATACCGGATTTGCCTTGCCGTTAAATCCGTCAGCTTCATTACGATGCCGATAGGGAATAAGGCCATATTTCTGCGAATATCATCAGCCATGCCGCATCAACCTTCCACTCGCTCATTTATACTTACATTCTAAACGTTACAACGCAAATGTGTCAAGTTATGTAAGGTTTAATCACAATTAAACCGCTATCCACGAGGCGATATAACGCGGTTAGAACACCATATTTTGCATGAGCGTATGTAAGGCCGCCTTGCATATAAGCAATGTAAGGTTCACGTATAGGCGCGTCAGCCGAAAGCTCCAAACTGCCTCCTTGAATGAACGTACCTGCCGCCATAATTACAGCATTCTCATAGCCCGGCATGTCCCAAGGCTCGGGCACGACATGTGAATCTACGGCTGCTGCTTGCTGAATGCCCTGGACGAAGGCGATCAGATGCTCAGCTTGTCCAAAGCGAACAGCTTGAATAAGATCGGTTCTCGGCTCATTCCATCTTGGCTTAGTTACAAATCCAAGCTCTTCAAACAAAGCCGCAGCAAGAACGCTGCCTTTAATGGCTTGGCCCACTAAGTGCGGAGCCAAAAACAAGCCTTGGAACATTGGGCGAAGTGTTCCTAACATCGCACCAACCTCGCCTCCAATCCCTGGCGCAGTCAGGCGATAGGCAGCCGCTTCTACTGCTGCCGCTGTACCCGCGATGTAACCCCCGGTTTCGGCTAAGCCACCGCCCGGATTTTTGATGAGCGATCCCGCCATTAAGTCCACACCTACTTGAGTGGGCTCAAGCAGCTCTGTAAACTCCCCATAGCAGTTGTCAACAAAAACAATCACATCAGATTTCAGTGCTTTTACCCGTTTAACGATATCCGCAATCTCGGCTACGTTGAATGAAGCTCTCCAGTCATACCCGCGAGAGCGTTGAATTCCGATTACCTTCGTTGCTGCTGTTATCGACTGCTTAATAAGGTTCCAATCCAAGCCTCCGTCATCTAGCAGCGGAACCTCAGAATATTTAACACCCCAGTCCTGCAACGAGCCGGTTCCATCACCTGGCTTGCCGATCACTTTATGAAGGGTGTCATAGGGTCTTCCCGTTACATATAGAAGCTCGTCCCCTGGCCGAAGCACCCCGAACAACGCACAGCTGATCGTATGCGTGCCTGAAACAAAATGAGGCCTAACGATCGCAGCTTCTGCCCCCATCACGTCTGCATAGACGAGATCGAGAATTTCACGGCCGCGATCATTATAGCCATAGCCCGTAGAGCCGGTAAAATGAAAATCACTTACTTTATGCCGCTGGAACGCTTCTATAACTTTCCACTGATTGCGCTCCGCTATCCGTTCAACGCTGCGAAAGGCATCTGCTGCAAGCAGCTCCGATTGCTCTGCCAGCTGCTCAAGATGCTCCCATAGCTTTTGGTTCTCATGTTGCAAATTCATTCCGGTATCTTCTCCCTTAAAGTTTTGCGAATGCAAAACTTACATCGTAAGCATAAGCTTAGTTTTGCAAAACAAAACTACTTCGTAAGCATAAGCTTAGTTTTGCGAATGCAAAACTTTACTATTCAATAAATTGTTTCAATCGATGTCCATGCTGCTCGTATTCTTGTTTACTGACATGAACGGTAAGCCGCAGCGACTGCTCATCGACCTCTTGGTTGATAACCTCGCCGCTTCGGTAGGCGAGCGCAATGAGGTCGCCGCGCTCAGCTGGAACGATGAAGGTTAATGTATCGCCACTGAGCTTATCTTGAATGATCTGCTTTAGAAGCTCAAGATCTTCCGATTCATAGGCGCTGATGACAAGATTATCTCCGCCTGTAATGGGCAAATCGGCTAATGTGCCGTTGTTGATGCACATATCCTTCTTATTATAGACCATCACAGAAGGTTTATCTGCTGCGCCAAGCTCGCCTAATATTTTATTAACGACCTTAATTTGCTCATCGCGCATCGGTGAGCTGCTGTCAATGACATGAAGCACAAGATCAGCCTCGCACACTTCCTCTAAGGTTGCCCGGAAAGCAGCAACGAGATCATGCGGCAGATTTTGAATAAAGCCTACCGTATCCGTAAGTACAATTTCTCGTCCATTTGGCAGCTCAAGTGTCCTTGATGTCGGATCAAGTGTCGCAAATAATTGGTTCTCTACATATACGTCTGCATGCGTCAGTTCGCGCAGCAAAGTTGATTTCCCGGCGTTAGTATAGCCGACTAAGGCGACTTGGATCGCACCTGATTTTTTGCGGCGCTCGCGATGAAGCTTCCGGTGGCGAACAACCTCCTCAAGCAATGTTTTGAGATCAAAAATCCGATCACGAATATGACGGCGATCGGTCTCAAGCTTCGTTTCACCCGGTCCGCGCGTACCGATACCGCCGCCTAGACGCGATAGGTTTTTGCTCTGGCCAGATAGCCGCGGCAGCAGGTAGCTGAGCTGCGCGAGCTCAACCTGAATAATGCCTTCACGCGTTTTGGCGCGGCCAGCGAAAATATCTAGAATCAGCTGCGTCCGATCCACGATTTTCAAGTCAAGCGACTCTTCAAGGTTGCGAACCTGAGCGCCAGAGAGCTCTTGATCAAAAATGGCCGTTGTTGCGCCAAGCTCATCCGCTAACGCTTTAACCTCCTGTACCTTGCCTTTGCCAATAAACCATTTGGAATCAACCGATTCCTTATTTTGCGTAATCGTCGTAAGTACCTCGACTCCAGCCGTTTCGGTTAGCTGCACCAATTCTTGAAGCGACATTTCAGGGTCTCCGCCATTACGCTTATCCTTCGAAGTAACTAAGCTTATCAGTATTGCTTTTTCGACCATATCCGGATTGGTATCGTATGTTTTCTCGCTCATCTCATACTCCTTCTAAACTACGCTGTCATTATGACTTCGCGTCCCACTTCAAATCCTCAGGCCTAATCGTCATAAGCTCCTGCTTGGCAGGAACGGAGCTGGCATATTGCGTAAGCAGACGAACGGCCTGAAACCTAATCGCCTTCTCAATGGCGTTTCTAACGTATCTGGCATTGCTGAACGAGAATATCGTGCTTAGCTTCTCCTGCATCAAATGCTGCCTTAATTTAAATATGGTCTGCGGCTGCAAAATATAGTCACGATCCTTAGCCATAAGCTCGCTAATTTGAATCAATTGATCGACCGAATAATCCGGGAACTCAATCTGGATCGGAAAACGGGACGGCAAACCAGGATTCGTCAAGAGGAAATCATCAATCTCTGCCGGATAGCCGGCGAGGATAAGCACAAATTGATTTTTATGGTCCTCCATCGCTTTAACCAGCGTATCAATGGCTTCCTTTCCGAAATCCTTCTCTCCGCCGCGGGCCAGGCTATAAGCTTCATCCACGAACAATACGCCGCCAATCGCTTTGCGAACAAGATCACGCGTCTTCTGTGCCGTATGGCCAATGTATTCGCCAACCAAATCAGCTCGTTCGACCTCGATTAAATGCCCCTTTGCAAGGACGCCCATTTTCTGAAAAAGCTTCGCTACAATGCGGGCAATCGTCGTCTTCCCCGTTCCCGGGTTTCCCTTGAAGATCATATGATACACGTGAGAGCCGCCAAATAACCCCGCTTCAGAACGCATACGGCTAATATAGAGCAACGCATATATTTCGTATACAAGTGATTTCACGTTTTCCATGCCGATCATCGGCTCAAGCTCTTTTTGAATATCGGCATAATGATCAACGCTAGGAAGCGGCTTAACCGCTGGGAGCGGGTCTGCTTCTAATGCATGAGCAGATGCACCTGTCTGAAACGTTTCTTGACTTCTTAGGACCACATTAATTTGACGGGAAGGCCTTGCGGTGCCATTTCCGGGTCCCGATATGACGTGTCCACTCATTTGTCGCATCACCTATCCTTTGCATCAAAAGCTGTAGCGGCTAAACCGCACTACAAGTTTATTCTACCTTGCAGCAGCATATTAGCAGATTTACAGCGCCGGATCTGATGAGGATATACCGAAAATGATTAGCAGGGAATCGAGCTTCCATTTCGTAAAAGCAAGTACTTCACGGGACTCATTATATACGGGATTGAGCACCTTAGATTTTGTTGCTGCGACTTGAAACGGCTTGAAATCAAGCTTTTTTGCAATTTCCTTTGATCTGGCTGCATGATAATCATGCGTAATGACCATTAGGTTAGTCAGCTTATGCTGCTCGGCAATCCTTTTGCTGAACGACAGGTTCTCATAGGTGCTGGTCGCCTTATTTTCTAGCAACAGCTTGTCAGCTGAAATACCTTTTTCAATCAGATAGTCGCGCATCCCTTCGGCTTCCGTCTTCAGCGAGCCGTTTCCGTCAAGACCTCCGGACAAAATAAGCTTGTCCACCAATCCCGTTTTGTATAATCGGTACGCGAAGTCCAGCCTTTCCTTAAGCGCTGGACTCGGTACGTCATTCCATAAAGCAGCCCCCAGCACGATGCCGGCATCCGCCTTGACTAGCTGCTTATCCATAGGAAAACCATTAATTAACCATAGCAGGTATCCGCACCAAAAGACGCCTGCACATATGGTCCAGGCAACAACACGAAACAGGAGCAGCCACGGACGATGCTTTTTCGTTCGTTTCCGCGGTCTGCTCCTCCGACCTGTTGCCGTATTCATGATTCGCTTAACTCCCCGGTTCTCTCAAGCAGGCTCTTCCGATGCTTAAGACTAAGCGTAAAATAACGGAATCGGCCATTGCGGATGCTCGAGAGCAATTTGCCGGCTGTTTTGCGCGCTAGTGCCACATCCTTGCCATTTACGTCTCCTTGCCGAAGCGCATCCTCCAGCTCATCTTCATCCATGAGGAATACTTCACCGCTTGGCAGCACGACAACGTCCAAATAAAGATCATCAAACCAAGGCACTTGCTGATCCGTTAAGCCTTGTGTTTTGCATACATCGATATACCATTGCACGACGCGTCCCTTATCATCAAACATCGTCGTTACGACAAAATGCTCGCCTCGCGGAAAATGCTGCATCCATAAGTAGCCCCGATCGGCCAAACAAAGTCTCCGTCCGTTATATTCCTTCCATAACGGCTCACGCAATTCATGAATCCGATAAAACGTCACGAGCCCTTTGAACTCATCGCCGTCAAGCGCAAGGCACGAATAGCTTTTGCGCAAAATACGCCGCCAGTTTGCCCGGTCTGAAAATTTTCTCTTCATACGGAACGTACCTTTCCGTTCATTTGGGAACAGCATGCCAGCACATGCACAGCTCTTCCTGGGTTTGATTGAGCAATGAACCAATCACGACGAACGACAGTTGAAATTTACCTATAAAAAAAGATTACCATATCTTAACGTCCATCTCCAGCCGACAGACAAAATAAACCAAGCTCTTCGTCCTAAAACAAAAAAATACCGCCCCGATAAGGCGGTATTTTCCATTATTGCTCGATAATATCGATTGCTTGGATACTGATTTTTTCGGCAGGCTGATTGTTTTTCAATGGTGTTTTCGAAATGGCTTGGACGATGTCCATGCCGCTCTTTACTTTGCCAAAAATCGTGTAATTAGGCTCTCGGTTTAAATTTGCCGCATCAGGCCCCGTGCAAATAAAAAACTGACTGCCTCCTGAATTAGGCTTGCTCGCGTTAGCCATTGCGACAATGCCTTCCTCATACTTGATTTCCGTGCTTAGCTCATCAGGAATGGAATAGCCTGGCGTACCCGTTCCGTTGCCCTTTGGATCACCGCTTTGGATCATGAAGGATTCAATAATACTGTGAAACGACAACCCTTCATAAAAGCCTTCTCGCGCCAAAAACACAAAATTATTTACGGTTACGGGCGCTACATCCGCGAACAGCTCGACGGTAAAGTCGCCTTTCGTCGTTTGAAACTTCGCTAAGTACGATTTATCAAGATCAATCTGCATTTCCGGCATCTTATCCCAGCTCATCGTCTTAGCAGAAGCTGCTTCGCTCTTCCCGCCTGTTTGGCCTGAACCGCTATTGCCGCAGCCTGCCATAAGCATGACGACTGCGACAATAGCGATCAAAAAAAGGAATCGCGTTCTCTTTCTATTCACCATTACTAACCACCCGTTCCTTGCGAATTGCCGCCGGTTTCAGAGTTTCCTAAAGCATTGGTGCTGTTTCCGTTGCCTTCTCCATTGCCTTGACCGTTGCCTTCTCCATTGCCTGGGGTAGGTGTGGGACTTGGCTCAACCGTTCCAGGATTCTCCGTTACCTCTGGAAGCTCGGTACCGTCACCTGGATCAGGCGTTGCCTCACCCTCTCCCTCGTCGATTGGTGGTGTTATCTCACCGCCATCAGGGTTGTTTGGATCCGGCTCCATCGGAATTTCAGGAATCATTTCCGTCTCCGGAATGACAACCTTGACTTTCTGGGATGGCGGGCTTGATTGGTCATTCTCAGCATCATAAGCAACAACATAATATTCATAGGTCATTCCCGGGAATGCGCTCATATCATCAACCCCGGTTGATTCAAGCGAATCTACGAATTGAATGAATTCACTCTCCGAAGCTTCCTTTCGGAATACTTGATAAGTGACCTTTCCATCCGGATAAGGATCCCAAGTTAGTTGGACTCTCATCTCTTCAGGAATATATGTCGCGTTAAAATTCGTTATAGTTGCCGGCGGCTTATCTTCTTTAATGCCTTGCGGTTTAATAAAGCTAGACTTCGGTACATCTTTCATTGCGGATCTCATAACCTTCGAGAACATGGATGCGGCTTGACTGCTTCCAGTCTTTAGGATGTGGTCCTTATTTGTCTTATCGTATCCCATCCATACCGCTGCTGTCCACTCCGGCGTGTAACCGACAAACCAAGCGTCACGGATACCCGAGCCTGTATAACCCGGAATACCATGCTGAGTTGTGCCTGTTTTGCCCGCCAAAGGACGATCGATTGCCGCACGCGTACCCGTACCGCCCTTCTGAACGACCGTTTGCATCATTTCAGTCAAATAATAGGCGGTATCGGCAGACATCAGCTGCTTCGGTGCTGGGGCTTTATAAATATACGGCGTGATCTGTTTCCCTTCGATCTTAGTGATCGTATGCGTATCTACCGATTTGCCGCCATTAGCGAAGACGCTAAACGCTGTTGCCATTTGGATAGGTGTTGCGCCTTTTGTTAAACCTCCAAGCGCTGCCGTTAGATTACGGTCATCCTTCTCCAAGGCAAAGCCAAGCTTGCTCGCAAAAGCAAATCCGCTTTTGAGCCCTACTTGGTTCAGCATCCAGACAGCCGCCAGATTACGTGAATCCTTGATCGCTTGGGTCATCGAGACCGGCGTCGCTCCCCATCTGTCGGTCGGGCAATAATTGCCGTAGCATTTCTTGTCATTAGCAAGCACAGTCCATGGGTAGTAATCGCCTGATTCAAGCGCTGGACCGTATGAAATGATGGGCTTGAAGGCTGAACCTGGCTGACGGGCAACCTCAACGCGATTAAGCCCCTTCTTCACATAATCCCGACCGCCTGATAAAGCTTGGATTGTGCCGTCGCGGTGATCGATAATAATCATCGCGCCTTCCACCTGCTGATCATCCTTGCTCTCCTCAAAGTTTTCATCGTTGGCAAACTGTGTATCCAGCGCGATTTGCGCTTGCTGGTTAAGAGAGGTGTAAATGCGGTACCCGCCGATCCGAAGCTCTTCCTCGGACTTATTCGTTTTCAGCATTGCCTCTTCAACGACGTAGTCCACAAAAGCCGGATACTTGTCCGTATTTCGCTCTTCAAAGTTTTTTGGAACCTCGTATACGACCGCCTTCGCTTCCTCCATCTCAGCTGCCGTAATATATCCTTGATCATACATAAGCTTCAATACGACTGCTCTCCGGTTCATCGAATCCTCTGGATGATTTATCGGATTATAGCGGTTAGGCGCCTTCGGCATAGCGGCAATCGTAGCGATCTGCCACAGCTCGAGCTTATCCAGGTCGCTGTCAAAATAATATCTCGCAGCTTCCTTAACGCCATGAACCCTTTTCCCGAAAAAGATCCGGTTCAAGTACATGCCTAATATTTCTTCCTTGGACATTTTATTCTCAAGCGCTACAGCGATTGAGGCTTCAGTCGCTTTACGGAAGAACGTTTTGTCTGCCGTCAGAAACACGTTTTTGGCAAGCTGCTGGGTAATTGTGCTTGCACCCTCAACAGCACTGCGGGCTATAACGTCCTTCACCACTGCTCGCCCGATGGCGAAGAAATCAATTCCAGAATGCTCATAGAAGCGCTGATCTTCCGTTGCGACAATCGCATTAAGCAATTGCTTCGGAATTTCCGAGAACTCTGCAAGCTCGCGATTTTCATTCGGATCTGACAATCTCGCAATCTCTTCGCCCTTCGCATCATAAATAATTGACGCTTCGCCTAAATCCAGCTTATTGGCATTCTCGGTCAACACACGCTCACCGTTCAACACAATAAGCAAGTAGCCGATAATGCCGCATACGATAGCGATTACCGCCGTAAAAAACAAACCATAAAACCATTTTTTCCCCGATATTTTCTTTTTCTTCTTCTGTTTCGGTGCAGTCTGTCTGCGTGGTCGTTCAGCCATTGCCGACTCCCCTCCTGTTGATCCAAAGTTCGTCTATCTATTTTTGCCACAAAATGACAAGAGCAACCCAGCTTGGAGCGGGTTGCTCTTGCATGCCGCTATCTAGTTAAACGATACACGTTGTTAGAAAGTTTCACTACTGCTCTTCCCTATGAGTCGGATCCGTTATGATCCTGCTGCATAAGAGAAACGTTGCGCTGCGGGGTAAACGTCGAAATAGCGTGTTTATATACCATTTGTTGACGACCTTCGCTGTCAATGATAATAGTGAAGTTATCGAACGCTTTAATAACGCCCCGAATTTGAAAGCCATTCATTAAAAAAACCGTAACCGGTATGTTGTCTTTGCGAAGCTGATTTAGGAACGTATCTTGAATATTGATCGATTTGTTCATTGGACGTTACCCCCGTCTTAAAAAGATTGATTAGAAGTATATTCAAGATAAACTTGAAACTTTCCTGCTATTATACCATGAACGACTTCCAAATTGTTGTGAAAATTTTCCCCCATGTCGATCCAATGAATGTCATTCATATGGCGGAACCACGAAAGCTGGCGTTTGGCAAATCTGCGCGTATCTCTTTTCAACCTCTCGATAGCTGCTTCCAGCGTGCAATTACCGCGCAAATAATCTGCGATTTCCTTATAGCCTAGACCTTGCATCGCAACTGCGGCAGGCGGCAAATCTCGTTCAAGCAGATGCCTCACTTCATCTACCAGTCCTTGCTCCATCATCAAATCTATCCGCTGCTCTATTCTACGATACAACGCTGCACGGTCCATAGTCAAACCGATGAGGCAAAGCTCGTAGGGAGATTCCTTCGTTTGCCCCGCTTGCTGCTCCGAAAAGGTCTGCCCTGTCAAATGGTACACCTCAAGCGCGCGAATCACACGCCTCAGATCGTTAGGGTGCAGCCGCTCCCCCGCAGGGGGGTCAATCGCAGCCAGCTTCCCATGCAGCGCCTCCGCACCGAATTCAGCTGCATAACGCTCTTGCTCCAAACGAAAAGCTTCATCGGAGCCTATGTCGGCGAACTGGAATTGATAACAAACCGATTCGACATAAAGGCCCGTTCCGCCAACGATAAAAGGCAGCTTTCCCCGAGCAGCAATTTGAGCAATCGCATCCGTTGCGCCCGCTTGAAAATCGGCAGCCGAATACGACTCGTCCGGCTCGCAAATATCGATAAGATGATGCGGAATCCCTTCGCGCTCATCTAGAGCGATTTTGGCCGTTCCGATATCCATGCCCCGGTAGACCTGCATCGAATCACCGGATATAATTTCGGCATTCCAAGCTTTTGCTATGTCCAGGCTCATGCGCGTCTTACCGACCGCTGTTGGGCCGATGAGGACGAGCAGCGGCTGCTTGCGAAGCGGGCTCTCATCTTTATTTGCCTGCGCGATGTTTTGTTGTTCACTCAAAGCTGTATCACTCCATATGCGATTTTCGAAGTATTTACATGCCGGCGCTCGAAGCCGAGCCTTGCAAACTCTTCACTTGCTTGATGCTCCTTGAGCACAACGCTTTTGCGGGCAACCCGCTTCGCCTGCTCAATCGCTTCATTTGATAAGGCATCCATGTTGGCAACGGCGCGAAGCGGCTCCATGGAGCTTGATTCATTTATCGGCTGTCTGAACATCGGATCGAAATATACGATGTCAACGCAGTTGTCAGGCAATCCTGACAAATATTCTAAATGATTCACACATTTCATCGCAATGCGTCTCATTGCCTCATTCACATCGGGAAGGCTTGTCTGATAACCAGCCAATCCTTCTCGAACGAGTGCACAAAGAACAGGCTCGCTTTCGATAGCAGTAACCGAGCCGCTAGGTCCAGCGGCATATGAAAATACAAGCGAATCCGAAGCAAGTCCTGCTGTGCAATCGATGACTTGATCCCCTTTTTCGCAGCCAGAGAGCTGTATAAGGGGATCTGTCTCCCCTCTCCGCAAACGTTTGACCCGCACGAAAGCCATGCTGGGATGAAAATAAAGCGGCGTTTCCGATTGCCCGTCATAATAGCGAACTTCTTCCTCAGTGACGACAATCAACCGCTTGTCATGGCTTAGCGATAGAAGCTTATTGACCGTCAAATTGCCGCGTGCTTTGAGCGGTGAAGCAAGCTCGGCAGACAGCCTTCCAGCTTGTTCAAGCGCGCGGGCAGACGGCTTAGCTGTCGTAGTGACGATCACGACATCACCCGCTTGAACATTTTCTCCAGCTGATAGGTCGAAAGATGCACGATGATAGGACGTCCATGCGGGCAAGTATATGGCTGCTTGCAATTTGCAAGCCTTGCCAATAGGGTCTCGCCTTCCTCCCGGTTCATCCGGTCATTCGCTTTGATCGATGCTTTGCAGGCGCACATAATGGCCGCTTTCTCTCGCAGCTTGCCGATGTCAATGGACTTTCGCTCAGCTATAAGCAGCTCCGCCATTTCCTCAAGCAAGGACTGCTCCTCGCCCTGCGGCATCCATTCCGGATAAGATCGAACGAGAAACGTTTGCGCGCCGAAGGGCTCCAGCTCTACTCCCGCTTGTGCAAACATAGGAATAAGGTCTCTTAGCTGAGAAGCCTCGCCCGTCGTAAATTCAAGCGTAAGCGGAACGAGCAGCTGCTGGCTGGCTGCTTCGGGATGGCCAAATTTTTGGAAATAATATTCATAGTTAATCCGTTCATGAGCCGCGTGCTGATCGATCAAATAGAGCCCGTCCTGTGACTGGGCAACGATGTAAGTGCCGTGATGCTGCCCGATCCAGTACAGCTCAGGGAACGATGGCTCGCCACTCGGAGCATCATCATCGGATGGCAGTTGAGCGACGGGCGCTTCTGCCGGCGGCAAATCATGTGCAGGAATTGCTTCGTTAACGGAAGCGTCAAGATCTGGCGGTTCTGATTTTATCGAATCGCTCATTAAATCCTGTTGGGCTGTCTCTGCAATCGGTTGCTCGGCAACGGATGCTGCCGCTTGTTCCCAAGGCGCTGAAGCCTCCCGAACGGCAAGCGCCTCCGTATTCGTGACAGGCGGCGCATACAGCTTCTCAGCCGCATTCCGCGGCACGTATTCTCGCTCAATGACCGGCGGCTTATACGGGGCAGTATTCGCTTTATTCGTCGATGGAGCAGGCTGAAACGGCTTAAAGGAATCCGCGGCCGGCTCAGGACGGTGAAACGATATCGCGTCCTGCACGAACAACGGCTTGGATCGCTCCTGCTTGCTGCTCGATTCCGGTCCCGGAATATGCCGCTGGCGTCCGAGCACCGCTTTGATGGCATCCTCAATCAGCACGCGAAGCTCAGGCTCCTTGCTAAATCTGACTTCCATCTTGGAGGGATGTACGTTGACATCAAGCAAGCTTGGGTGCATCCCAAGCTCCAGTATCGCCAGCGGAAAACGATTGATAGGCAAAAGTGTATGGTACGCTTGCAGCAGGGATTGGTTAATCGTATGGCTGCGTATATAACGCCCGTTAACGATCGCGGTAATGCCATTGCGATTCGCTCGCGTCAGCTCCGGCTTCGATATGTAGCCGCGAAGCTCGTAATCGGAGGTTTCCGCTTCAATGGGAAGCATCACCTTCGCTGTATTGGAGCCGTACACTGCTGCGATGACTTGCAATCTATCGCCTGTTCCAAGCGTTCGCAGCAGCACGTTTCCGTTATGCTTAAACGTGAAGGCGATGCCAGGGTGAGCAAGCGCGATCCGGTTAATATAATCGGAAATATGGCCAAGCTCGGTTTGTATGGCCTTCATATATTTGAGCCGCGCAGGCGTGTTGTAAAATAAGTCCCGCACAGTCATTTCCGTTCCTTGCGGCGCATTCGCAGGCTCATCGATCGTCACCTTGCCGCCCTCAATGACGATGCGGCGCGCAAGACCCGTTGACGTTTCCGAAGAGATGCATTGCAGCCGCGAAACGGCGGCAATACTCGGCAGCGCCTCGCCTCGAAAGCCCAAGCTCGCAATGCGAAAAAGATCGCTGCTCGTCGAAATTTTACTCGTGGCATGCCGTTGAAAGGCTGTTACGATATCTGAGGCTTCTATGCCATAGCCATTATCGATAACCTTTATGAGCGTCAGGCCGCCTTCTTCAATCATAATATCGACTGTTGTGCTGCCAGCATCAACTGCGTTCTCAACCAGCTCCTTAACGACTGAAGCCGGTCGTTCAACAACTTCACCCGCTGCAATCTGGTTGGCAAGCTGCTCGTCCAGCACTTTGATTTTTCCCATGACGTTATCTCTCCCCCTCTCGCATGGCTAGTCGTTCAATTTACTTTTCATATCATTCAGCCATTGCATCGCTTGCATTGGCGTTAAATTAAATAGATCAAGCTTCCTCAATTGCTCGGCAAGCTGCTCGGCCTTCGGACTGGCTTTCCGCTTTGCGGGCTCTGCTTCCTTAGCAGCCGCCGGCTCGTCAAAGATCGAGAGCTGTACGATCCCGCGGGACTCCATCGCTGCGTCGGTCTGCTTCTTGCCTTCCGTATGCAAGGATGGAAGCTGCTCATACGAATACGAAGATTCAATACGATGTGAAGCTGCTTTCGCGATCGGTGCTGCCTTTTCCGCATCAAAGACTTCCGTCTCATCAAGCAGCTCGTACGCTCTGCCAATGATCGACTGCGGCAGGCCAGCCAATTGCGCGCAATAAATGCCGTAGCTTGTGCTTGCTGCGCCCGGTATTAGCTTACGTAGAAACGTTACATTATCGCCGCTTTCCTCAACAGCCATACGTGCATTCGTAAGCGACGGCAAAGATTCCTCCAGATGCGCCAATTCATGAAAATGCGTGGATACGAGCGCTTTGCAGCCGATATGATGATGCACGTACTCGATGACCGCCTGCGCGATAGCCATTCCTTCTCCGGTTGAGGTACCGCGGCCCAGCTCGTCGATAATGACGAGGCTGTTCGAGGTTGCCTTCTCTGTCATCAGCTGAATATCCTTCATTTCCACCATAAACGTACTCTGGCCGCCAATGAGATCATCGGCTGCGCCAATTCGGGTGAAAATGCGATCGATTAGCGGAATGACCGCCGACTTGGCCGGAACGAAGCAGCCCATTTGCGCCATGATGCAAATGAGCGCCACTTGGCGCATGTAAGTGCTTTTACCAGCCATGTTCGGACCCGTAATAAGCAGCATCCACTGCTTGTCCTTGTGAAGCCCCGTGCCATTCGAAATAAAAGGCGTGCCATCCATCATCGCTTCAACGACTGGATGCTTGCCATCCTCGATATGCAAGTCATAGCTTTCCGTCACCTGCGGACGGGAGAAACGACGCTCCGCGCTGACCGTTGCCAGCGATTGATACACATCAAGCTCGGCGATGATCGCAGCAGCTTTTTGGAGCCGGTGCAAATGCTGCGATAGATGGTCTCTAAGCTCGATGAAGCGCTCATGCTCCAAATCGACCATTTTGTCCTCCGCTTCAAGAATCAGCCTTTCCTTCTCTTTCAGCTCGGGCGTTACGAACCGCTCTGCGTTGGCTAGCGTCTGCTTGCGCTCGTATCTGCCTTCCGGCAGGCTCGACAAGTTCGCTTTGGATACCTCTAAATAATAGCCGAAAATGCGGTTGTAGCCGATTTTGAGCGTCTTGATGCCGGTTGCCTCGCGCTCCTGCCTCTCGAGCTCAGCCAGCCACTTCTTGCCGTTCGTGCTCGCTTCGCGCAGCTGATCCAAGTAAGCATCATAGCCCGGCCGGATAAGACCGCCCTCTCTTATCGTAACAGGCGGCTCGTCAACCAGCACCGTCTCGATGAGATCAGCCAGATCAGAGCAGTTATCTGTGCCGTCAACAAGTGCTTGCAGCACTTTCGAGCCGGATTGCTCGCATAATGCTGTCAGCTGCGGGATACGGCGCAAGGAGCTGCGAAGCGCATTCAGATCGCGTCCGTTTGCGCTGCCGAAGGCTACTCTGCCAACCAGCCTCTCAAGATCGTAAATCGGCTGAAGCTCCGAACGGATATCGTCTCTCAATATCAAATCAAGGTATAAAGTCTCAACCGCATCAAGGCGTGCCTCTACAGCAGCGCTGCTGAGCAGCGGCTTATCGATCCAGCGGCGCAGCAAGCGTGCGCCCATCGACGTCTGCGTACGATCAAGCAGCCATAGCAGCGAGCCCTTCTTGTTGCGGTCGCGAACGGTTTCGGTGAGCTCTAGATTTCTTCTTGTATAATGATCCAAAATCATATATTGGTTCGGCTCATAGCTCGTTATCGTACGCACATGACCGAGCGAGCGTTTTTGTGTTTCCTCCAAGTATCCCGTCAGGACGCTGACCGCCTGCAGGCGGGCTCCCCCTATTTTGCCAAGCTCTTGCTCGCCGAACTGCTCGATCAGCTTGTCCGCAGCCATCGGCTCGCGTGCAGTCAGCAGCAGCTGCTTATTCCAAACGGCTGCCGCTTGGACAACGCTTAGAAGCTCACTATCTCCTACGAGCTCGGAGGGTTGATAGACATTTATTTCATCGATCAACGCTTCGATATGCTCAGGAAACGATGTGACATATAGCTCGCCAGTCGATAAATCGCATGCGGACAGGCCAAGAATGCCGCCAAGCCGAACGATGGCAGCAATGAAATTATTGGTTTTGCCTTCGAGCGCCTTCGATTCCATGACCGTGCCCGGCGTAATGATGCGTACAATTTCCCGGCGAACAACGCCCTTAGCGGCCGCCGGGTCCTCTACCTGCTCGCAAATCGCAACCTTGTAGCCTTTATCAACAAGTCTGCTAATATAGTTTTCGGCGGAATGATAAGGCACGCCGCACATTGGAATTTTTTGCTCGCCGCCGCCCTCTCTTCCAGTAAGCGTAATTTCCAGCTCGCGGGATGCCGCTATCGCATCCTCAAAAAACATTTCATAAAAATCGCCTAATCGAAAGAACAAAAAAGCGTCCTTCGCCTCTTCTTTAATTGCAAGATATTGCAAAATCATTGGAGTATATCCAGCCATTCCGATCCTCCTCAATAACGTATCTATCCTGACGCATCGTTCGTTTTCCTATAGTTAATATCATTAATTACATACGCAAGCTAACTAAAGCTTTGCTTCCCACGCAGTAAACATTAGATATTCATTATAACAAGCGGAACAGATGTGCGCCATAACCGAAACGGTATAGCCAGGAAAGAACAAAAAGCACTCGCATGGAAGGAAGAAAGGTATACGTTTTCAATTGAGCAAAGCCATAAACGAATGAACGGAAAGAATTACAGCGGAAGCCGCCATTTGATGCGAATATCCGAGTTCTCATCCCACGTCGTTCCGCGCCTTGCCGCCTCGAATAGCGGCTCAATGTAGGGGGCAAGCGCGGGATAGCTTGAAGTATTAGCAATGGATTTGGCGAGGCCGTCTAGGCAGCCAGCGAGCTCGGAGCGGTCGCCCGCGTAATAAGCTTCAACATACCGCTCCTCCAGAGCTGGCATGTAAGTGAGGTTTAGCGCTTCGCGGGCGCATAGCAGCACTAACGCGAAGCAGGCTTTGGCCGCTGCCGGCGAGACGAGCCAGCTTGGCAGCGTCCGGTATTCGAACCCGCCATGCGGCTGCTGGCGGAAGTCCCCGAGCGTACCGTAGCGGGGACGGCGGGCCCGCCCGGCGGGGTCCTCTACGAGAGCGAGCGGGAATGCCGCGTAGCTGTCCAGCAAGCGGAGCAAGCGGCTCGTTAGCGGCGCTCCGCTGAGGTGAATGTGCCCTCCGAGCGCGAGCCCCGGCACGGGCATGGCTCCTGCGGCCCAGCGTAGAGCGGGCTCGCTGATGCGATCGGCGGCGCGCAGCAGGAGCCGCCGCACGTTCGCGGCGAGCGCGGCCGGGTCCTCGGCCGGCTCGGGCCGCAGCTCGGCGACGGGATACAGCAGCCGTCGCCCCACAAGCACGGCGTCGGCCCCGGCTGCCCCGCCGACGCCAGCGCCAAAAAAACGCGACGCCGCCGCAACCTTGCCGGCCGGCGTCACAAGCACAAACTCCGGATCGGCGCCTATTAGCAGCTGCCGATCCACTGCCCCAGCTCCCGCCGCCGCATGCCATGCGGCGAATCGCTTCAATGCCGCCGCCTCCAGCCTCGTATCCCTCAGCTTCGGCCAGGCAGCGCGGACGGCTGTGCGCCCGTCCCCGCCAAGGGCAACCTCGGCCTCACCGATATCGAGGCCTAGCGTGTACAGCGCATATATCGCTGTACGCACCACCCGCCGCAGCGCCGGGTCCTCCGGCCAGCCGCCGGTTCCAGCTGCCAGCAGCGGCTTGCTTGGCATCGTTTTGCCTGCGGCGTCGATGCGCTGCATCTCCACCGGCTCCAAATGAACGATGCCAACGCGGAACAAACGCTCGCTCTCTATGGGTGGGCCGCCGCAAAGACCCGCCCTTCTCCAAATATGCTGCTTCTCTGCGTCCGTCATCTTAACAGCGTTGTAGCCATTGACGTTCAGCACCCAAGCGCCCGGAAACCGGCTGCAATCGATCGATCGGGAATCCGACCACGCGATTACCGCATCACCGGCGAGCACGTCTGTCCATGGCCTCGAACGAAGCGGCTTACCGTTCCGCTCGCCTGAGACATCCGGAGCATTTCCGCTAAACGCAACACTCTCCAGCCGATCGTAGCTGCCTCGCCA
Organism: Paenibacillus sp. PL91; assembly: GCF_012935325.2. Lineage (GTDB taxonomy): Bacteria > Bacillota > Bacilli > Paenibacillales > Paenibacillaceae > Pristimantibacillus. The sequence goes on along the minus strand of NZ_JABBYG020000001.1, from coordinate 672,276 downwards.
TATCCACGTCGAAGCCATCTGCTTCCCGCCTTTAATCATTTTTTACATGAATGGTAGCCATGCCTCAAAAGATTTCAAAAAAAAAGAGGGCTTTCGCCCTCGAATTTGCTGCAACCGCAGCATATGATACCTTAGACAGCAAAGCTTCCCGGCTTGCTTACAGCTCGTCGTCCAGCAAATCTGGATCCAAATCCTCATAATCGTTATCGCCGAGGCTGAACTCCAAATCCTTGCCGTCCAGGTCGCCGCAACCGCCTGGAAGTACTGCTACGCAAACCTTAGTCTCGGCGACTAGCTCCACCGAAAACTCACGCTCTACACGAATCACTACGCCAGAGCCGTTCGAAGAAATATTCGCTTCGATACAGTTTGGCTCCTGAATCACGTCGGCTGACACTTCCACTGTAGAAGGCCGATGCTTCGGATCTACATAGGAGAGGTTGACATGCTCGACGTAATGCACGGATTCCTTAGCTACGTCTGTCTGCGAGTTTTTGCTGTACGAATACCAAATGTTGATATCGTAAGTACCAATTACCTCAATGCCGTCGCCCGAACGAACCGCTTCATACTGATGGTTGATTATCCATGCGCCCAGAATACTGGTCGGATGATGAGGCGGCGTTACGGTATGGGTTACAGTGGAAAACTTACGACCTTTGCCGCAGACAGCTTTCGTAATTATTTCTCTGTACTGGAGCTGCTTATCTGCAATAGTCATTGATTTAACCTCCTCCATACAATCATTCATTTAAAGTGTATGCAGGACATTCGTCTAGGGTGACTGTTTATTTTCTCGAAATATAAGATTATATAAGTTTCATACTTATAGCGATCCATATAGATCTTTGCGGAACGTATACTAGACCGCCCAAGGCCTTCATATCGCCGTTACGCTTGGAAATATAAGAATACATAAGTCTCACACTTATACCGATGCTTATATTTCTCAGCTATACGTATGCTGCGCCGCCTTAGTAGACGTCAGCCGTATACGCTTGAAATACAAGATATTACAGTTTGAAACTATAATTTCGCTTGTATTTCTACGCGATACGATAGCTGCGTCTCCCTTGCCGCCACAGCCGTATACGCTTGCCTTCGCAACGAATTTTTCCCTTTACATTCTATGGCTGAAGTTCGGACGACATGACTTTTCTTTTTTTTAATCGCTTCGCAATGGCTAAATACCGCTCCAGCTCTCGCAGCAGCATGAGAAGCGAAGCGCGCACCTCGAACTCATCGCGTGTTTTTGGCAGCTCCATCGCTTGGAAATCTTGCGCCAGCTTCGCAAGCCGGTCTTCAACATTTCCTTTGTACACATCGGATTTCACATCGCTCGAGAGCTGCTCCAGCAAATCGGCAATCATGACCGCTTGCGGAAATTTCTGATAGACGAAAGCCAGCTCAACTAGCATCTGCTGCACCGATTCAAGCTGCTGCCTTCGCATCTCAAAATAGGTAGACCAGTACTCCTCTTGACCCCATAGCCGATTTTCCCGATTTCGAACGGATTGGACAGCGCCTTCGTCAATGGCTCTGAAAGCTTCCAATATTTCGCCGCCATTCCACACATGCGCTGGATTACGCAGCGTGTACGCCATTTCTTGAAAAATAATGCCGAAGTTTTGCTCAATCGCTGAACGATAAGAGCTAAGACGATGCTCATCCTTCGGCATATAGATGATATTCAAGATCGTTGCCCATCCAAGTCCGGCGAACAGCAGCATGATTTCATTGCCGATAACCCACGTGGTTACCTCAGCGTGGTTAAATAGATGAAAGACAATAACAGAGCTTGTGACGATACCATCCTTCAATTGAAATCGCGACAAAATAGGAAAGGTGATCAGAATAAATACGGCAACCGCCCAAATGTGAAAACCGAACAGCGTAAAGATAAGCGATGCAAAAAAAAGTCCAAGCACCGAGGCGATAAATCGCACAAATGCGCTCTTCAGTCCTTTCATCCGCGTCACTTCAACGCCGAGTATAGCAAGTATACCGGCGCCAAGCGGCGGCTCCAGCCCAAAATATACAGCAGTATAAATGGCTGCGATGGCGGCTAGCGCCGTTTTGATAATACGAATGCCCATGAATCAACCTCGCGTACAGTAGGATTTATTTCTACATCCTACCGCTCGCGCCAGCCAGCCGTCAACCGCCGCTCTAGCGCAGCAACGAGCTGATACATAACCGTTGCGACTACCGCGATAACAATTAGGCTGGATAATACGAGTGTAAAGTTGAAAACCTGAAAGCCATAAATAATTAAATAGCCAAGTCCGAGCTTCGCAACGAGAAACTCGCCAACGATCACACCAATCCACGCCAAACCGACATTTACCTTCAAGGTGGATATAATAACGGGGAAGGAGCCAGGCAAAATAACAAGCTTAAACAATTGCATGCGGGAGGCTCCGAACAGTCTGACTACCTTGATATAACCTGTGTCAATCTCTCGAAAACGATTGTATATATTTAATGTCGTTATAATAACGGTAACCGACAAGGTGATCGCCACGATCGACATAAAGCCCGGACCAAGCCCTACGATGAAGATCGGGCCAAGCGCCACCTTCGGCATACTGTTAAGCACGACCAAATAAGGATCAAACACTCTCGACAAAAACGGGAACCACCACAGCGCCGCAGCAATTGCGGTCCCAAGCAGCGTTCCAAGCACAAAACCGACAATCGTTTCCGTAACCGTCATGCCGACATGCGGCCAGATCGTACCGTCCATCATCGTTTTCCAAAGCTGTAAAAACATTTTGGACGGATAACTGAACAGCAAAGGATCAATCCAATCATTGCGCCCTGCCGCTTCCCACAGACTTACAAATAAAAGGAGAAGGACAGTCTGGGTTGCCACTACTGCTGCCGTAATGCGCCGCTTCCTCTCCTTGAAGCGGGTATGAAGATCGCTCATCCAGTTGCTCCGATCCTCCTGAATGCCGGATATAGCCGCGGCTTCCGGCTCTTCCGCCTTCATAAGCTCCGGCTTCTTGCGATCATCCATGCTGTCCACCTCCTTCCAATTCGTCCTTATCCAATTCCGCCCATAAGCGCTCGAACAGCTCTTGGAAGCCCGGCAGCTTGCGTGCCGCCATCGGCGCTGCCCGGCGAATATCCTCGGGTATTTCGACCTCGCGTCTAATATGGCCCGGGTTGCGGCCAAGCACGATCACGCGATCGCTCATCGCAGCTGCTTCCGCCAAATCATGCGTCACGAGAACGGCCGTTTTGCCAAGACGCTTCAGCGTCTGATGGACCAAATCCTCAAGCTGTAGCTTTATATGAAGGTCAAGCGCCGAGAACGGCTCATCGAGCAGAAGCACCTCCGGCTCTGTCGCAAGCGTTCTTGCCAGCGCTACCCGCTGCCGCATGCCCCCTGACAGCTCATGCGGATATCTTCGGCCTGAATCAGGCAAGCCAAGCTCGACTAGCAGCTTATCTACGGCTTGCAGCGCCTTCTCTGTCTTGTGGCCGCTAATTTCTAGTCCGACTGCGGCGTTTTCTCTTATCGAACGCCATGGAAACAAATAATCTTGCTGCAGCATATAGCCTACTTTAGGCGAGGGGCCGACGACCCGCTCGCCATTAAGCAGTACTTGACCCTTTGTCGGAGGAAACAAGCCTGCGAGCAAGCTGAGCACGGTCGTCTTTCCGCAGCCGCTTGGTCCGACCAGGCTAATGAACTCCCCGCGATCAACCGTCAGCTCTATTTGCTCAACCGCGAGCGAGGCTCCCTTCTCATTCACATAAACATGTGATAATTGCTGCAGCTCAAGCACCGGTACATGAGTCATGCCTAAGCCTCCATTTCCTGCCCTCGCGGTCATTTCACCGCTTCGATCGCTTTTTCAGCAAAGCTTGTATCTACCAGCTCGCTATGCTCCGTGCGTTTTTCCAGCTCACCCGCTGTCGTAATGACGTCGAGGAGGTTATTCCATTCCGCTTCGTCAATGATCGGATCAGCTGCGAACGAGCCCTGCTGCTTGTAACGATCGATCGAGCTTTTTAAAATATCGCGATCTACATTTTCAAAATAAGGAAGCACGACTTCCGTAATCGCTTCAGCATCGTTGTTCTGAACCCATAGCTGTGCTTTGTGGATCGCATTCGTGAACGATTGAACGGCTTTTTTATTTTTCTTGATGTAGCTTTGCTTCGCCATGAAGACCGTGTAAGGCAGATGCCCGCTTTCAGCGCCAAATGATGCGACAACTTGACCTTTGCCTTCCTTCTCAAAAATCGAAGCCGTCGGCTCGAATAACTGGACATAATCGCCTGTTCCTGACGCAAATGCTGCCGGAATGTTCGCAAAATCAACATTTTGGATCAGCTCCAAATCAGCCTTCGGATCGATGCCCAGCTTCTTCAGCGCAAATTCGCCAGCCATCTGCGGCATGCCGCCTTTTCTCTGTCCTAGAAAAACACTTCCCTTTAACGAATTCCAATCAAAATTGGCGTCCGCCTCTCTGGCTACAAGAAATGTCCCGTCGGTTTGCGTAAGCTGAGCAAAGTTGATGATCGGGTCGTCCGTCCCTTGCTGATAAACGTAAATGGACGTTTCTGAGCCGACTAGCGCAACGTCAATGGCATTCGAGAGCAATGCCGTCATCGTTTTATCGCCGCCCGGCGTCGTCGTCAATTCCACATCCAGCCCTTCCTCTTCAAAGTATCCCTTCGCAACCGCAACATACTCCGGCGCATAAAACAGTGATCGCGTTACTTCTCCGATTCGGATTTTCACTTTACCCGAATCGCCATTGCCGCAACCTGCCAAAATAGCAGTCATGACGAGTGCTAAACAAAGCAGCAGCGACAATACCATACGTCTTTTCATTTTGGGTCCCTCCTGCGCATTTGCGTTTAAATAGATGTACTCCAGCCTATGCGGTAGTGCCATAGGCGGTGAATGCGCGCAAAAAAAGAAGGCTGCCCGCGTGTCGTCTTTTTGACGATCGGGCAGCCTTCTATTCGTACTTCGATCATGGCTCTATTGAATGACAGCTTACAGCTTATAAATATCTGAATATTTGTTCGTTAAATACGTAACCAGATGCTGTGGGTCCAGCGGCTTGCCTGTTACGCTCTGAATAAGCTCAGAAGGCGTTCTCAGCTTGCCGTATTTGTAAATGCGCTCGGTGAGCCATTTTTTGATCGGCAGCAAATCGCCGTTGCCTACGTTCGTCCAGAAGCCCTGCAGCTCACGCTCCATCGTGTCTGCAATCTGTGCCGCGTACATATTGCCAAGCGAATAGGATGGGAAGTAGCCGAATGCTCCGCCTGACCAGTGCACGTCCTGAAGCACGCCTTCCGCATCATTAGGCGGCGTCACGCCCAAATACTCTTTATATTTCTCATTCCAAATCGCGGGCAAATCAGCTGCCTTCACGCCTTCATTGAAGATGAGCTTCTCCATTTCGTAACGAATAATAATATGCAGGTTGTATGTCAGCTCATCGGCTTCAATACGGATAAGCGATGGCTGAACGACGTTGTTTCCGCGATAAAACTGATCGACGCTAACATCTAGCTGACCAGGAAAGCGCTTCTGCAGCTCACCGAAATAGCGATTCCAGAAAGGCCGGCTGCGGCCGATCACATTTTCCCAGAAGCGGGATTGCGACTCATGGATACCCATGGAAGTGCCAGTGCAGAGCGTCGTCCCGATCAGCTCTTCCATAATATTTTGCTCATAGAGAGCGTGGCCGCCTTCATGAATTGTTCCAAATAGAGCGCTCGTGACATCGTCTTCCAGATAACGTGTCGTTATGCGCACATCTCCTGGGCTTAGTCCAGTTGCAAATGGATGCACGCTTTCATCCAGACGTCCCGCTTCGAAGTTATAGCCCATTTGCTCCAGTATGTACAAGCTGAATGCTTTTTGTGCTGATTTATCGTAATTTTGCTTTAAGAAAGAGGCATCCGGCTGGTGCGGTGAACTTGCGATCGCTGCTGCTAGCGGCACTAGCTGTGCACGCAAGCCGCCGAATACGCGGTCGAGTTCAGCTACCGTCATGCCTGGCTCGTATTGATCAAGAAGCGTATCATAGCGAGTCGCTTTTGGGCCCCAAAGATCTATAAATTGGTTCGTATATGAAATGACCTTCTCTAAATACGGCTGGAAGCTTGCATAATCATTATTTTCCTTCGCTTCCTCCCACTTCGATTCGGATTGTGAGGATAGAACGACGTATTCTTGATAAAGCTTAGGAGGGATTTTGACACTGCGGTCATATTCCTTGCGAGTCTCTGCGACAAGTCTCTGATCGATTTCCGTAAGCTCCGAATAGACCGAGCTTTCTTCAAGCGTTGACAGCCATTCTCCGAGCTCAGGTGAAGTAGAAAGCTTAAATTGGTCGGCGGATAAGGCTCCTATAACCTCGGAACGATTATTCATCCCCTTGCGAGGTGCGCCCGTGCGCAAATCCCAGTAGAGAACCCCGAGCGCTTCTCCATAGCTGGATATTTTGCGAATCGTTTCTTTAAAGCTTTGCAGCGCTTCGTTATGATTTGTCGACATCAGTTATTCCGCCTTTCCATATTGGTATCGGATTAGTCCCATTCATCTGAACTTCACTTGATCTTCATTATTCCAATCCTTATAATCATCTTAAACCTGCTAGACATACTGTGCAATAGAGAGAAAGAGAGGGACCATATGCATATCCTATTTTCGAAAGCAGCTGTTGATCGGTTATCTCCCTATTTAGAAGACGGAAAAAATCAACTAAAGCTGCTTCATGATACGGAGGGCTGCGGCTGTGTCGTTAGCGGCGTTCCGGCGCTTCAGCTCATTAGCGAGCCATCGGTCGACGACAAGCTTGCGCAAGGCGAACCATTCCCCTTCTATTACGAACCTCGGCATGAGATTTTTTATGAGCCACAGCTCCGGATCGATTACAACGCGGTAAATGACAGCTTTAGCCTAAAGAGCAACAGCCAAATCTATACGGTTAACCTTCGATTCCTAACTAAAGGAAGTGCAGCATGAACAAAATCGACGAAATTTTATCCTATAACCAACGATTTGTAGAAGACCGCGAATACGAAAAATATGCAACGAGCAAATATCCGAACAAACGTATGGTTATTGTCACCTGCATGGATACGCGTCTAACCGAAATGCTTCCCAAAGCGATGAATCTCAAAAATGGCGACGCCAAAATTATTAAAAACGCCGGCGCGATTGTCACTCAACCCTTCGGCAACATCATGCGGAGTGTCCTCGTTGCATTATATGAGCTGCAAGCTGATGAAGTTTTTGTCGTGGGCCACACGAACTGCGGCATGACCGGACTAAATCCCGAGCTCATTATCCAGCATATGGAAGAACGCGGCGTTTCAACCGATACCATTACTACGCTCAAGCACTCCGGGCTAAATCTAATGCGCTGGCTGACTGGCTTCGACAACGTGCGGGACAGCGTTATAAATAGCGTAAGCATCATACGCAACCATCCATTGCTGCCGGCCAACATCCTCGTTCACGGATTAATCATTGATTCGGAAACAGGCGGACTTGAGCTGGTTGATGCAGCATATCAACAGGCTTAATAGAAACGGGAGCATAACGGCTGTTAAGACAGACCGTTGCGCTCCCGATTTTTTGCTGTATAGGCTTCCTTTCTTGCAGCGATAACATCAGAGCGGTCTCTTCTCGTATGCCGATGAATAATCGAATCATCGTCCAACGGACTTGGCGCACCCCATATTAAGCCTCGGCTTTCGCATGCTTCTTGACATAAAGAAGAGACCTTCAAGTTCACGATTTGTAAATTCAAATCCGTATACATCCTATCTTTCTCCGCCTGAAGCGCGGCAATTCTCGGAATCAATTGCTTTTGCAAGCTGTCCTTATCGATGCCAAGCTCCTCAAGCGGCGAAGCAGATAATTTACGCTGTGCTTGCGTTAGCATTTTTAAAGCTCCCCGCAAATTGCCTCTCCGTTCATGATAAAGTCCTACCGCCAGCTGGATAAGCCCTACCCAAGTATCCGCTAACGGATCTTCAGGGTGCTCCTTCCAATACTCCTCAAGCAGCTCATGACATTCAAAATAATCGCGAGATGCATGGAATTCAACCAAATAAGAGATATAAGCATTGGGAAAATTATTCATTTCATCCTCCATGCAAGCCGAAATTGCAATTACGCAATGTCATTATTTTATAAAAATATTAGCATATGTCGCTTATACTTTCATACATTTAAACCAATCCTATATTAATAAATGAAACCCGCACCCCCTATTAACCGTATTTTAGTTGGTAAACAATTGACTTATCAAGCATATCAGGAGGAGAAAAGACAGATGAAAAAGGGATTCATGGTCATGCTGGCATTCGCGCTATTCTTCACGTTAGGGTTCGGTCAATATGCCGATGCAAAACCACGCGGCGGCATTAAATCTCCAAAGCAAGGCGTTACGCAAAACCCAAAGAAATCAGAAAATGTAAGCCAAACTAATCCCGGCAAAAATGCGGGCACGACTGCAGGAACAACAAAACCAGGATTTTTTAGCGGCGGCAGCCTAATGAAAGGCTTAATGATCGGCGGCTTGGCTGGTCTGATGTTCGGCAGCTTGTTCGCCGGAATGGGCGCATTCGGCAATATTCTTGGTCTAATGATTAACTTGCTCGCTATATTCGCGATCATTATGCTAATCCGCGTAGCGTTCGTATATCTGCGCAGCAAGCGTAACCCGCCAGATCAACGGAGACCTTACTAATCGTGCGTATTTATACGGATGAAATTATAAACGCCATCTGCCTGAACATGGCCGATCGAAGAGGCGTAAGCCCTACGGACGTGGAAGTGCAGCTCTCATGGGAAGAGGAGTACGGATTTACGGCCGAGGTATGGGTAAAGGGCCGCAGCCAGTTCATCTTAGAGGCTAATATACTCGAGGCTATCGAGCAATATATGTATAAGCAATATAATCTCCGCGCCTTCCGCTCTAACATTACGCTGGACGCGGACGAAGAGTTTTGGGCAGACATTGCTGAGTAAGAACAAATAAGCATCCAGAAGCTTGCCTTTATCGTCTTGATAAAGCGGCTCGAGGATGCTTTTTTTGTGCTTTACCGAGTTCCATTCGTATGTTAATTATTACTAGTGAAATAATGATAGATTATAAGCAACCTCCCTACTCTTCTTGCGTCTAACTATAGAATTGCGAGAGGAGTGTGTGGAGACAGCTAATGAGAAAAAAAATGAGCGCAGCCTTGCTGCTGCTGCTGCTTTGCCAAACGGTAATGACAGGCACTGTCGGCATTGTAGAAGCAGCAGCGACGCAAATGACTAAGTTTCGAGTCTTTCAGAATGACCAAGCGCTGCGTGAATTCGCAACACAGGCACAGGCGATCGCTTATGCCAAAAACTTTGGTTACAGCCATGTCGAGAAAATTGCTGACCGCGGCTGGGTATGGGATAACTTTCCGCGTTACGTGATTTATCAAAATGGCCAGACCAATCCCAAATGGGCGTTTAGCACTTATGATCAAGCTTTGTCTGCCGCTAAGATGCTAACCAATGTACATATTCGCGATCTAGAAAACATCGGCTGGGCTTATCAAGCCTATGCGAAATTCAAGCTATACCAAGGCGACAATACTAAGGAGGGCTGGTCCTTCCTTACGCTTGCAGCAGCTAAACAAGAAGCCAAAAAATGGGGCAATGCGCATATTATCGATATGTCGACGAACAAATGGGTTTGGGGCAACCTAACGGACGCTCAAGTAAAAGCGCAGCGAGAGGCAAGGCCTATCTATCAAATGACGGTGGATGGGTTACCTGTCGAAGGGCAGCCTCTCTATTCCTTCCTCTTGGATGCAATCAATGCTTCGCTAACCATAGCAGGCAGTGAGGTGCTTAACACGGCAACAAACAAGGTGGTTCATTCGAACGTTCCGGACTATGTTGTTAAGCAAAATGGTACAATTGTCAGCGCCTCCATCAGCTTAAACGCCGCTGTAGAGTTCGCAAAAAAAATACCGAATGCCGAGGTTTATTTTAAAGACTATGTCTATTGGTCTGGCATTCCCTATCTCGCCGTTTATCAAGGAGAAAAAAAACTAAAAGCGTTTAATGCGCGAAGCAGCGCTATTGCTTTTGCAAAGGCTTACGCTAACAGCAGCGTAAGAACGAGCGAAGGCCGCAAAGTGTGGAGCAACTCCAAAGCCCTCGTCTATCTGGGATGGAATGGCAGCGCGACAAGCCAAACCGTTTTAAGTCAAGTGGCGAATACGCAAGGATTAACGATTGATTCTCCAACCTGGTTCGAGCTTGCCGCAGCCGATGGCTCTATTACGGACACATCCGACCAAGTCACTGCAAGCACACTCAAGAAGCAAGGCATTAAAGTGATGCCTCTTGTTCATAATCAATTTAATAGAAAGCTAACGGCAGCGTTTCTTGCTAACGCCTCAGCTCAGCAGAAATTTATTGGCAATCTTGCAGCTAAACTCTCAAAGCTTGGAGCAGCAGGCGTCAATCTCGACTTTGAGGAAGTGGCGGGCAGCGACCGCAAGGCATACACGACCTTCGTTACCTCACTTGCGAAAGCGGTGCATGCCAAAGGCATGCAGCTATCTATCGACCTGCCAAGAGGAAGCTTAAGCTGGAATCACCAAACTGCTTACGATCATGTTTCACTCTCAGCGGTAGTGGATACCGTTATCATTATGGCATATGACGAGCATTGGAGCGGGAGCAGCACGCCAGGCTCCGTCGCGGGCTTGAAATGGGCGGAGGACGGCGTAAAGCAATTTTTAAGCTATGGCATTCCACGGAGCAAACTCATGCTTGGCATTCCGTTCTATGTCAGAGAGTGGAAGCTCGATAGCAATAACAAGCTGGTCGGGAACCGTGCGATTTTTATGAAGGAAGTTCCTAAGCTAATCGCTGAAACAAACGCGCATGGCGTTTTGGACAAAGAATCAGGACAAATGAAATATAAATATGTCAAGGATGGCTATACCTACCTATTTTGGGCGGAAACCGAAGCCACGGTCAAAGCACGCATCAATATGGCAAAAGCTTACGATCTTGCCGGCGTGGCAGCATGGCGGCTTGGCTACGAGAGCTCTGGCCTATGGACGATGATGCTTCGAATGAAATAGCTAAAAATGCCCCCATTCTCTGCAAAAGGAGAATGGGGGCATCTCTATCATTGAACATGAAAAGATGTAAGCGGGTTTAGATCACAGGCTCTGCAGACGGAAAACGTATGACAACTTTTGTACCTAAGCCCGGCTTGCTCTCAAACGCGATTTTACCGTTTAAAGCCTCGACTATTCGAATCGTAACCATAATGCCAAGCCCTGTTCCCGTCTCCTTGGTCGTAAAAAAGGCCGTGCCTAAATTGTCCAAATCCTCCTTGGACATTCCTTTTCCCGTATCGATAATCTCAATGAAAATTTCCTCATGACGGTAATAGGCGTTGACGATTACTTCACCCGTATCTGGGATCGCCTCTACGCCATTTTTGATCAAATTCAATATCACTTGAGACAGCTTAGGTTTATCGGCCCATACAAAGAGATCGGTTTGGTTGCAGTTCAAATGCATTTGGACGTTTTGAATCAAGCCGTAGGAGTTCATAATCTCAAGCGTGCTGCTTAAAAAGCTGGAAACCTCGATGAGTTCAAGCTGGTCTGCCTGCGGTTTAGCCAGATTCAAATAATCGGTGATGATATATTCAGCCCGCTCCAATTCGGATAATGCGATTTTCAAATAATCTTTTTTCTTGTCATCTACCGACTCTTTGAGCAGTTGCAGAAAACCCTTTACTACCGTTAACGGATTACGCACCTCATGGGCAACCGACGCTGCGATTTGACTTACGATTTTCAGCTTTTCACTCCGCTCCAGCTCCAGCTTCAGCAGGTTGGACTCGATAATATGTTCATTCAAGAAGGAAGAAATACCCATCCCGATAAACGAAGCAGCAACGAGTAGTGAGATGTTTAGAAAGCTTGGTGAAACGAACTCCAGCGATTCTTGATGGGTCAGTATATAAATAAAAAAGGCAATAATGACGACAAAAGCGGAAATAAGCGATAAGAGCAAGGAAATAATGATCCTTTTGACCGCTTCATAATTTTGAAATGATTTTACAAAAAAGAAGTTTGGGCCTACGGTAACAAAAGAAATGAGTATCGAAAGGAATACAGCGTCTCCTGATAAATAAATTCGATACAACATGGCTACGGCTAAAGCTACAATTCCCGGAACATACTTTCCTGAGCTGTATATTATCGAAATAATTATCGGGATATTTCTCAAATCAGCTTGAAAGTCCCCCACCATTTGCACCGGCATAGCCATACAAAGTATGGCAGATAATCCAAACATTAAACCATTGACTACTTGATAGCTAACGCTTTCAACTTTCTTTTTGCGATTAAAAAAGAACTGTTGAATAAAGATCGGAAACAATATGATAATGAGATGAATGAGCAATTGATTTAACATATCTATTTATTCATTCCCTCTCCTTTTACATAATTTTCCTAGTGCTTTTGAACTAACTATTTACAATTTATAATAGCACATATAATTGATACAGATCAGTAATAATCCCTAAATTCTACATATAATTTAATCTTTTTTATAATGTTTGATCCTATCTTATTTTCTTTGTTTATCCGTATGAACGTTAATTAAAATAACTCTATCCTGTGACAGAGACTTTGTAACAAAGTCACAGAGGGCGTCCATCATGTATGATAAAATACATCTGCCAGATAGCCCGATTTTGCAAGGAGATGAAAAAGATGAGTTCAACTGTACTTGCGTACATCCCTCAAATTATTTCATTGTTTCCAAGCTTATCCGATATTAGTGAACAAGATTGGAACACGAAAGGAATTGAAGTTTTGGAAATTATGCCGAACTTCATCATTCAAGAAGGACATTTTTTAGAACATGCGGTAATGCTCCTGGAAGGTACAGTAAGAATGTACAAAATCAGTTCCAGCGGCAGAGAAATAACTCTATATCGGATTAATGGCGGGGAATGTTGTCCTCTAATGATCTCCAGCATTTTAGGAGAAAGTGAGTATGAAGCTTCTGCTTGTATTGAAAAACCTTGCCTTGCACTATTGATTCCGATATTTACTTTCCGGGATTGGATGGACCAGCATCGAAACTTTCGCCTGTTTATGTTCAAGTCATTAGCCAATAGAATAATCATAATGTCCAACCTTCTGGACAGCATTAATTTCAAATCAATCCGTGGGCGGATTTCTGAATATTTAATTCAAATGACCATGGGCAGCAGCGGAACTCTCTCGATAACTCACGATGCGATGTCTATTGAACTTGGAACAGCCCGGGAAGTCATCAGCAGGACGTTGAAATTGCTTGAGAAAGAACAGCTTATTGCACTCTCGAGAGGAAAAATTTCGATTATCAATCGTGACGGGCTGGAAAACTATGTTGAATCATAAGGATCAGTAAGAAAGCCAATTGATCTATTCTATGTGACAAAGTTACGGTTCCTTTTATCCGGCGTTGTTATGATCAAACCTGTAGAGTACAACAAAACGAAACGGAGGAACAAACAATGAAAAACGTGGGTGGATCTGATCGAGTTATACGTATCCTATTAGGCATCGCACTTTTGTCTCTTTTTTACTTCTTAAGCGGGTACTGGAAACTGTTTGGTCTCACAGCTCTTCCATTCCTTGTCACTGGTTTGATGCAAAGATGCGGTATTAATAAATTACTTGGCCGCAACACATGCAGCATTCGCTAAACGATCGGAAAAGTTAATTCTATAGAGTTGCTAAAGTATATAAAATAACCCTCTGGGAACGCTGCTCACTTGTGCATCTGTTTCAAGAGGGATTTTTCGCTTAGTAAAAACAAATAATTGCTCAATAGGAAGACCTAAGACTCTGGACAAAGTAAATACTAATTGTAAACTAGGATCATAGTTGTTATTTCAGTGGAAATAATGGTTTTTCTTGACACCTTGCATTTCAAATCACTATTTACATAAATAACCTCGTTCAAGAAAAATACTACCAAGGCTTAGGAGAGCGAATGATGTCCAATATGCAACTCAAAAACGAAGAGCTAAAAGTGATATGCGCTGAAGATTGCGGAAACGCCCCAAAGAAAAAGCTGATCAAGGAATTCAACATCGCTTTTGCAAATTACGATATCGGGTTTATTAGTGAAAATATTTCAGGTGAAATTTGCTGGAATTTAGTCGGTGAGCAGCTGGTTATCCAAGGGAAAGATGTTCTAGCCGCAACGCTGGAACAAATGAAAAACAAAAAAATCATTGAATTGCAAATTACAAGCATCATCACGCACGGCAATACCGGAGCAGCAAACGGAGTAATAAAATATGAAAATGCCAAAACCTTCGCTTTTTGTAATGTATATATTTTCAGCAGTGCAGCTAAAAATGCCAAAATAAAAGACATCACCTCATACGTCATTGAAGTCCCATCATCTTAAGCTTCCCACATTAAAGAAAGACGTTAGGCAGCTGCCTAACGTCTAATCTACGGTTGTATGAGCTTCTCTTAATCACCATTATAATAAGGGGTCACTCGCAAAAAAATCGACTCTCTTCATCACATCAACAATGGAATACTGCTGCAAATATTCAATCGTTTTCTTCTCAGCTTCATAAAGAATCTTCTCAAGCTCCGTATCCAATTGTTGTCCAGCTTCTCCACAATCCACATCGTCCTCGGGCTCTGCGGAGCATGAATTTACAGCCGAGTATATATCGCCTAATGTAATCCGATCTGCGGGTTTCCTTAATGTATATCCTCCTTCTCTGCCTCCCTTGGACTCCACAATACCTGCTGTCGCTAATGCCTGCATCACTCTGCGCATAAAAGTGGCATGCGAATTGACTTGGTTAGCAATCATCGCGCTAGATAACAGGTTGCCGCTTTGCGCCAGCCAAACGATCGAATGAACGGCTATTTTAAAACGACCCTATGTTAATACCACGGTTTGCAGTACAAATTCACCTTTTCAGGAAAATCATCCGCCCTCACTGTCCCAATCGTCCTATTCTGCAAATAAATGACTTGAAATAAATCACAACAATTGTCCATTTACATTACTTTTTTATAACCGGTATCCATATTTCGCTTTTAAAAGCTGGTGAGCTTACATCTTTATGCTCGTTCCACAATAGCTCTGGTCCATTTGTTAGTTCGTAATTTGAAGATGGGAACCATTCGGAATAAATACGTCCCCACACCTCTTGAAGCGCAGCAGGAAACGGTCCAACTGCTTCGAATACGGCCCATGACAAAGCAGGCACCTCTAGCTGGGACAAGTTAGCAGGACACTCGCTCGTCGTTGCCACGCCGATATAATGATCAAGCTCGCCCTTTTCCTCCATTCTGCCTTCAGAAAAGTTGGTGGATGCGCTAAGTAAACCGAGCGGAACGACATTAGACAAACTTTTAAGCTTATTAATCAACTCTTCATTCAGGCTTTCCCACATCGAAGCTATTTCCTGGTTAACGCCATGGAATACAATCGGAACCCTTTTCTTAAGACCAATGATACGAAATGGTTCTTTTTCTTCAATACGATAGTTCATTTCACTGCCTCCTTTTATCGATAATTGAAAGCTCATTCGCGGAAAAGCTTTTAATGGCTGACCATTGTTTTTAGCCTCCGTGGGATTTACCCCATGCAAGCTTTGAAAAGCTCGCGTAAACGAGTCTGGTGAGCTGTAACCGTATTTAATAGCAAGATCAATAATCCTTATGCTGCTATTTGTCAGCTCAAGTGCTGCTAGAGTAAGGCGTCTCCGGCGAATATACTCCGATAGCGGGACGCCCGCAAGGAATGAGAACATTCTCTTAAAATGGTATTCCGAGCAATAGGCTCGCCTTGCCACTTCTTTAAAGTCAATCTCAGAAGTAAGATTTGCTTCAATATAATTTAATGCTTCATTCATGTTCGCAAGCGAATTCATCTAAAGCCTCCTTTCTCACACCATTAGATTAGCAGATTCTGCATCCCTCAATCCGACATTTCGTGCACGATAACAAAGGGTCATAAAGCGGCAAAACTTAAGCCTCGCTTAACGGCTTTATTTACAAAAAATATGAAATCGCATATTTGAATTGTTTCTTGTAAATGATACAATATGAAAGCGATATACCTATCGATATTAAACGATTGAGGAGTGAAACAAATGGCTGTCGATC
This sequence comes from Paenibacillus sp. PL91, assembly GCF_012935325.2. Taxonomy (GTDB): domain Bacteria; phylum Bacillota; class Bacilli; order Paenibacillales; family Paenibacillaceae; genus Pristimantibacillus. The sequence continues at coordinate 656,064 of NZ_JABBYG020000001.1, read as the reverse complement.
CTTATCTTAACTTTAACGGAAATTGTCGTGAAGCAGTTGAATTTTACGCAGAGGTTTTTGGAACAGAAGAACCAAAATTTATGACCTTTGGTGACACTCCCCCTAGCCCAGAATATCCACTGCCAGAGGAAGCGAAAAGTTTGATTATGCATACGCGCCTTAACATCGTAGGAACGAATGTAATGTTTTCTGATGTATTTCCTGGCATGCCTTTTGTAGAAGGAAATAACATTAGCCTAGCAATTGTCCATAAGGACGTAGAAGAACTCAAATCTTTATTTCACAAATTGAAAGAAGGCGGCACGGTTGGCATGGAGCTTCAAGAAACGTTCTGGAGCAAATGCTACGGCAGCTTAAAAGATAAATTCGGAATTGAATGGCAATTTAACTATGACAATGGTGAAATGAACTTCTAATTGCAACCATACGACTATTATCAGCGATAGGGTATGGTGCTTTTCTTTTTTTGAAAAGCGCTGTATCCTTTTTTATTTAAACGAGCTCACGCCCTTCATTCCTCATTATACTTGACTTGCAAATCCGCCAAAGGCTCCACCAGCATTCTCCAGCGCTCAGGTATAACGATACCTTCCATTATGTATATAGCCCGTAAATACTCCGTTACATGGACAACCTGTTCTTCTATAAGAACCTCCTTTATTTCCGAAGCTTTTGTAGGCACTGTGTTGTTTATTCGTCTCTTGAAATCTTGAATCGGCAAAAACATATCCGGACTCTTCCTGTAGGAGCAACGGGCTGGAAACCGAGGCGCGCTCCCCGAGTCGTATTTAGATAACTTCACCGCTTGAAAATGCGCCAATAATAAAGAATAGGCATCAAATGCAAGTATGGCAAACTCTTCATCCGGTTCCCTTCGCGTGTAAGTCTCCAACATTTTCTGGCAATCCTTTAACGTAGGCCAAAAAAATACATGCTTGTCCAAGCATGCCCGAAATTGTTCCTGTGTAGTGGCAGCATCTATCATCTTTTCGGGAATTTTTAGATGCGCATTTATCGTTATCGTAAAATCATCATATTCCACTTGCTTGGCACTTGGCCGGCGCTCGCCTGCATTATGAGAATAGAGATTATAACTTGACAACAGCGCATCAAAATGTGCGATTGCCGGCAAATTCCTTCCTCTTGTAAAATGATAAAGCGTCGTTCTACTTTTCGCTTTCGTAATCGCAGATATTGTTGCTTCTCTCATACTCCCGCTCCATCAGTTCTATTTTGATATACGTAGGATTCCAAAAAAGCTACATTTCAAACCATTTTTAAGGATCGGTGTTTATGTCCCTTAGTTCATAAGTAAAGGAGCTGCTCAGCGGCAGCTCCTTTATGGTTGGATCTTCATGTTTTAAAATTGGAGTACCTTTTATGCAGGGTAACCTCCGCCAGGTGGCGGCCAAGCTCCATTTATTCGGCGAAGCAGTACGATTTCACCCAAATGATAGGAATTATGTGAAGCAATATTGCGTAAAATCCCTGCCTTCGTTTCTGTCGGAAAATGTTCAATCTTTTCGTCCAGCTGCGCCGACCGAGCAATCTGACAGGCTTTATCTATTCCATTCAGAAAATGCTCCACATTTGCCGTCCACTGTTCGTCATTCTCCGGACGTTCTTCGCTTGGCCAACTCTCCATGGCATGCGATGGCAATTCGGGCTTGCCCCCCTCAAGATAGGTTAACAAAAAGTTTTGCCAGTAGCTCATATGCTTTAATAGCTGATAGATGGTATATGGGGCTTCGCCGGTTCGTTTGCCTGCTAGCTCAGCGGTAATATCCGGCAATGCTTTAGCGATTGGAATATGACCGCGCTCTCCTATTAATGATTTCACGAGCGCTTCACCGAATGCTTGATTGGATTCATTCATACTCATCGTTGGTTCCTCACCTTCCGATAGGATTTATTTTTGACTGCGACGATCATGCGAACAAAGTAAAAGATTGCATTGAATTTTATGAAATTTAATTTTACAAAATCATAATACATCGCATTAATTCTAAATGTCAAGCTAATTGCAATCATGGCTCTTTTCCCGCAGGCAAAAAAAGAAGCAGTCCTTCAAGGTTAATAACCTTGCTTGACAGCCCCAGCTTTTCTTCCATAATAAAACAGCAGTATTACCGATAAGCCCATTTCATAGAACCAGTACAAAAGTACAAGCACGAATCTATCATTCTCCGTATGATGTTATTAATTCTAATTAAGGGAGATGATTGACTTGCCTAAGAACAATAGCGGCGGTAACAGAAGTGGTGGCAACCGAACTGGCGGTAACCGTACAGGCGGCAACCGGACTGGCGGTAACAGAAGCGGTGGAAATGTTCAACGAATCTTGTCTCAAATTGGAGTCGGTACTCCTGGTATTCGCATTCATTTTGACGGCACTTCCCACACAGGCACTTTCTTAGGATTTAGCAACGGCTCCGTCGTTGTTCTTGACAACGGTATTCCGCGCTATATCAAGGTTTCAGCTGTAACTGGCGTCGATGTTGGCGTATAAGTCATCTCTAAAGGAGTGCCTGCGTAAGGCGCTCTCTACATATGCTTCTTAGCGTGCGTTTGCTGCATCTGCCATAGCGCCTAACTTTAGGACCGTTTTCCAGTTGCGTGCTGTTGCAGGCAATAGCTTCTGAAATTTTTTAGGAAGATTGGAGTCGAGCATGCTTCTGCTGTAAAAGAAATAAATGTCTCTTCCATCCATGCGATATTCGTCATCATTAAGCTCCACATCGGGAAGCTTATCGATCACTTCTTGGTCAGGAGCTTTCTTTAAAAATGTTAGATGAATGCTCTGTCCTTCTTTCAAGTCTTCAAAATCGAATGGGCATTTGTTGATAATGTTCGAAAGCTCTGAGGACGTGCGAAGAATAACAGCGATATTGAATCCGAAGCATTTGCTGATCTCGCTCTCAATTCTCTCCTCCAACAAGCTCTCACCCTCCTCCGATTCGAACATCACATTTCCGCTATTTATGTAGGTTTGCACACGACCGAACCCCATCGCTTCGAACATTTTTTTAAGCTCAGCCATCTTAATCATATTATGGCCGCTCACATTGATCCCCCGCAATAATGCAAAATAAATCGTCATGGCTTTGCTCCCTCTCGTCCTTCAAGGTGATATATTGGAAATCATCCTTATTATAACCTGTACACAAACGAATGTCCTGCGGCGTTATTCGTCAAATCCTCCTATAAAAAGCCACGATCGTTTGACAGCCTTTTTCTCCGAAATGCTATATTCTTGTTTTGTTCCTATGCAAGGCGTCACGGAAATATTCCAATTATTTTTAGAAAGAAAGAGGAGATGGATGATGCTAATTAAAAAGAAAACAGACATTACTTTTATTTTAGAAAACTTTAACTCCTTGGCACAATGGGATGCTTCTGGCGAAAAGTTTTACTTCGTGTTTGCCGATCGCAAACGTGGAGGCCAATGGACGCTCATGAGCTACCCGGAGGATCGTTTCAGTATACATGGGCTTGGGCAGGACTATATGGACGCAGCTGAATATTTTTTTGAGGAGCAAAATCAAATCCATTCTTTTCTATGGGAAAATCGAGCTGCTTTCAATGCTGCTTTAAAACCATCAACGATGTGCAGCTAATTTCTATATGCTCCATTGAAACAGAAAAACACACATCAACGACGTGTGTTTTTGCTGTTTTTTTGCTGTTCTATTCTCACATAGCAGCTGTCCCTCTATAGCTTAGTCTTTGCTGCAGCATGGAAGCCAATTCCTCCGTCGTATCCCATACAAAAGGACGAATCGGATGAGCTTGGACGAGCTGATCATCGACGCCGCTGCGACTCACTGTCCATATGATAGGGATATTTTTGCCAAGCGCATAGCCGGCTGCAAAATAAACCTCTGCAGATTGGTTTGTTAAATCAGCAATAATAAGCTTGCTATCCGATATGTTCGAAATCGAATGATGTTCACGATTATCCTGATCGGATTGAACAAATAAACGCGGCAAATACCCGCATTGCTCGACTCTGGGGAAGATGTTCTCCAGCCATTCGCTGCGCAGCGCACTATCCTCTGGCAGAAGAACGAAGCAGGACTTTAATCTTCGCCCTCCAGCTCTAGCTGCTGCCTCGCTCCACCCTTTCTCCGTCAGCTTAAAGGTCATCCCTTCCCTTACGACGAGCTGTTCCTCTCTCAGCGTCTCAATGATGTAAACGAGCTCCTGCAAATTCGGCGAATAGGTCAAGTTATAGTTTTGCGACAGCGGATGGATGACAACCGGCTCTAACGGCCCATCCGAGCGCCTATATAAATATTGCAGCAGTCGACCCGCCTTTTCTTCGACGGTCACTGGTATTTTCGGAGAATTAACGATCGATTCGATATCATCGCCCGACAGTCTAACCAGCTCGCCGCAATCGCTCTGTTCACGAATATAAGCAGATAAGACCGGGAATTGTTTGCTTTTCTTCTGATACGAAATCGAATTAATGGCATTATAGTTTTCTCTTAACAGACTGTAACCGCCGTCCGGCGCACAGTAACAGCCTAAGTAATGATCATGCTCACCCTTTGCCTCAATTGGCACGATCTCAGAGCAGAACAAGCATCGTTTCTTTTCCATAATCGTAATTCACCCCTATACATGTATCTTTCGCACATCTTAACGGATATGAGGGGCAATGTGCGATTAATATTCTTTAATAAGGGGTGGTAATATTTTCATTGCATGTGCATCGGCTCTCCAAGCGATCACATTTGCTGCAAAAATAAGGGTAAAGCTCTGCATCATGATTAGGCTTAGCATCCACAATCATTTTGAAAAGCACATCGATTTCCCCATGCTGAAGCTGCATATCACGATAAATGTCGCTAAGCGGAGGTGGATTTTGATTGTGAAAAGCGGATAAAGTTATTGGGCCCATCTCCCAGCTGTCTACTTTTTTAGTTCGGCGAGATGCAGGCTGGCTTTCGCTATTTATACGCACAATAATGATAAGAATTAACGATGATACGAGCATAACGGTTCCTGATTTCCAGGAATCTGTTAGTCCGAGTACAAGAACGGAGAAAATAAGAGCTGGAAAAACAAACAGGAGCGAAAAAAGAGCGACAGCAAGCTTCACTAATATTCTCCCTATTTCGTCCATGGCTTACTCCTTTTTCATAAAAATAATCGCTTCAAATCATAATATGCGTCTACAGGTTATCCCTATTTTTAATTTATGCTCATCTGTTTAACGGTGCTGAAACAAAGCAAAGCAGGCCATAGCGTTAACCCGCTGCAGCCTGCTTAATTCCAGAAAATGATAACGCATTTTACCAATCCACGCCCCAAGCCGATTCATAGCCTTTATTGGCGGAAGTCTGCGGCCTGGTTTGTACGCTTGATTCTTTTACTGCTCGATCCGTACCCATAAAGCTTGCAAAATGTTTGCTTTCCTGTCTGCGGATGCGTCTTGCTTCCTTACGCTCTGGGGCCGTTTCATACAATAAACGCTCCTCATCCGATTCCGCAATTACTCCCGGCACTTCCGTCGGCTTGTCGTCTTCGCCTAAAGCGACGAACGTCAAGAAAGAGGTTGCGCAAACTTTGCGTCCGCCTGTCAACAAATCCTCAGTTACGACGCGGACAAATACTTCCATGGACGTTTTATGCGACCAAGTGACGAATGCGTTCAAGCTTACGGCATCGCCTTTTCTGACAGGATAAAGGAAGTCAACCGAGTCGGTTGAAGCCGTAACGACAGGCCGACGAGCGTGCTTCGTTGCGGCAATCGTAGCTACATCATCTATATAAGCCATTAGCTTGCCTCCAAAAATCGTACCGTGATGGTTCGTATCCGGAGGAAGCACGATAGCTTCTTTTATGGTAAGCGAAGCTGAAGCAGGTCTTGTTTGCAAAGGTAAAGCTAATTTTTCCAACATATTCATGGTAACACCTTTTTTCTTTATTAAATTTTTCGATAACGCTAAGTTTACACCCGAATCACATATAGGTAAAATACATATATCGAATAGTTTTCATTCCTTTTCATTATACTTGGTCATTCATTTGCATATAAACGTTTGCTGCCCACACCGAAGGAGGCCCTGATGGATCTTAAACATTTGAATTACTTTGTCGCCGTTGCTGAGGCCGGCAGCTTCACGCAAGCGGCACGCAAGCTGCATGTCACCCAGCCTTCTTTATCCAAGATGGTACGTCTACTCGAGGAAGATCTCGGCGTTCAGCTGATCGACCGTTCCACCAAACAGATCGAATTGACCGATGCCGGCTTGACCATTCTTCGTTCGGCGAAGCACATTATTCAATCATTCGAGCATATGTCCAGCGAGCTCGATGAGGTCGTCAAACTAAAAAAAGGAATGCTCCGACTCGGCATTCCTCCAATGGTAGGCGGTTATTTTTTACCGTCCATTATAGAAAAATTTTTGACCCACTATCCGCAAATTCGCCTGCAGGTCATTGAACAAGGCGGAAAAAGCCTTGAGCAGGATATTTTGCAAGGTGAGCTCGACTTCAGCATGGTCATCCTCCCCGTCAAAGATGTGGAGAAGTATCATGTTCTCCCCTGCATCAATGAAAATCTGCGGCTTGTCGTACATGCCGGGCATAAGCTGGCTTCTCAACCTTCCATCCGAATGGGTCAGCTGGAGCAAGAGCCTTTTATTATGTTTCGCGAGGACTTTACGATCCATCATTTGATTAAGGAGCAATGCGCTGCTGCAGGCTTTGAACCAAAAGTCGTATTCGAAAGCTCCCAGTGGGACTTTATGACGGAAATGGTCGCTGCAAAATACGGCATAACGCTGCTGCCTGAACGAATTTGCCTACAGCTTGATCCAAAACGCTTCGCATCCGTAGCTGTTGTCCAGCCTGCCATTCCATGGCAATTATCGATGATCTGGCGGAAAGACAAGTACTTGAGCTTTGCGTCAAAGGAATGGATTCGTTTCATGGAAACGGAGCTGCTGGAAACAAATCATGATCAGCCAGAATAAAGCTTCTCCAGACTACTTCAACTGACTGCCTTTCCATGAATACAACCTTGCATCTCTGGGTGTCTTGCCCGTTTGAACCTTAACCATTCGTGCAAAGTGATACGTTGATTTGAACCCGCATCTGAACGTAATTTCAGTGATGGATAAACCCGTATGCGTCAATAGCTCAAGCGCCCTGAGCACCCGGTGCTGCCAAAGATATTTAATCGGAGTCGTATGCTCATAGGTGCGAAACAAGCGCACAAGATGCTCTGGAGACACTCCCGCGTGTTTAGCAAGCAAGGTTAAGCTAAGCTCCTCATGATAGGCGGAATGAATGAGGCTCTTCGCCAATAAAACAGACGGATGAACCTCCTCCTGCGCTCTGGCTCGGGATATTCCCGAGATATATAGGAGAATGGCAGACATGCCCAAGCTGCGCAGCACGTCACTATCTGAAGGAAGCTCGTGCTGCAAGGAAAGCATCATGTCCGTCAATCGATTTAGCTCCTCCGAGATAGGCTGAAATAACGGCATTTCCTCGAAGCATGCCTTCTCCTTCTGGGACAGATCATTTACATGAACGGAAATCCAGCGATGCCAAGTCTCGCCCCGGCTGGAGAAAATGAATTGTTCATGATGTTCCGGCTTCAAGAACACGACGGAGCCCGGTGTTATTTGATGGGCTATGCCGTCAATCTCAACGAGCATCTCGCCCGAGTGCAGCAGCACGAGCTGGAGATCATCCTGCACACGCGGGCCATAACGACCCCCAGGCGGATAAATAATCGTACCTGCCCAAGCCGACATGATGCCGTTGAACGAAACTGCACTAGGCGAGCTGCTCATCATTTCATCCTTCCTTTTCCGCAATCATCAATTGCTTTCAGTATATCAGCATTCCAGCGATTTAGCCGGAGCCCTTCTAGATTAATGCGTATTTTTCGCGCAGGTCCTCACGTAGAGTAACAGCGGAATCCTCTCTTATATAATGACAAACATACGAACGGCGCCAGCGCTTTTGGCTGCGGTTTCGATTAGAGGAGTGAATCAACAGCTCATGGAAAAATAGGATATCCCCCTGCTCCATAATGACTGGAATTTGCGCACGAAGATCAATGCCCTCCGTCTCGTCCGTCCATTCCTCATGCTCGTCTAGATTTTTCACTTTGCCATGCGGCAGAAGACCCAGCTTATGCGTACCTGGGATCACCCACAAACAGCCGTTTTCTACGTCTACCTGCTCCTCCATTGCTATCCATGCCGCAACCATCGTCATGGGATCATTTTTAATATAATAATAATCCTGATGTGCGGCTTGGCCGGGCGAGCCAGGCTCCTTATAGAAATACATGCTTTGCACGCATACTGCCTCCTTTCCCATAAGCTGTGCGAGCGTACCGCGAACGAGTGGCAGCTTCATTACTTGCCTGGAGAAGCTGTCATGGTGATGCGGGTTGAACAGCCGTGTCGAGAAACGTGCCTTTTCTGTCGTTCTAGCCCAGTCAGGCGTCTCCTCGAGCGGAGTTGATCTCAGCTCATAAATGTGTCTGTTAAAGGCATCTATCAAATCGTCGCTGCACCCTTTTTTTATTAATATATAGCCGTCTCTTTTGAATTGCTCGAGTTGTTCAATAGATAATGGCCTTAAAAGCTCGCGTTGAACAGTTATCATTATTACAATCCCCTCTTCTGTAAGTGAGTGTGACAGACGTTTAAATAGGACACTGCCATACTTAAATCTTACGTAGGAGAGCCCCTGACGGCAATGACTCTGATTATCAACCTTGTGTCTAAAATTGATATACGATCAGCTATTTTAATTATTATTTTTTTCTTTCTATACCTATAGAAACAAGTGACGGCCAGCAAGTCTTCCTTGCTGGCCGTACTTTGTTGTTGAAATCATTAGCTTGATCGAATAATCCGCTTCTCTTTCGCAGCCTTCAACCAGCTTGGAAACTCATTTAACAGCTGATCATACAAGATTTCATCGGATACTTCGGCAATATCGTCCAAATGAATGAAATTAGCATTATCTACGATTCGCCCTTCCATTTTATCAAGCTGCCTCAGAACCTCAAAATCAGAATGGCCGATGCCAACGAATTGCCAGAAGATAGGTTGAACCGCAGCGTTGAAAATCACCTTCTTGATTGGCTTCACTACGCCGCCGTCATTAATGAAAATAATAAATACGGGAGTTTCACTATCCTCTTCCACCGTATATTTACGGATGACATCCTCCATAACCGGCGGTTCGTTGTTGCGGCTGAACTTATGTATGGCATCGTTGTTCATAATCTGATTTTGGACGTAGTTCCCAAAATCCTGCTCCGTTACCGATGGCAGCCGGCTAAAATGCGTATCGTACACCCATACGTCGAGCGTTCCATTATCATCAAATTTGCTGGCAACAGCCAAAATCCGCTCGACCACTTCCTGAACGGTACCATTTTTGTATAACGGCAGCATGGAGCCCGTTATATCAAGCACGATCCCGACTCTCGCTGTGACATTCGTTAGCTTCTTCTTCTCCAACGTAATTTGAACGAGCTTCTTCCGCAAATCGATTGGAGTTAGGACAGCCTCTTCCACAGCAGCGGCAGCCTCCGACGGATCTGCCTCTATTTCAAGCCCGAAGCTTGTACATAACGCTTCAAGACCGCCAAAAAAGCCGCCGCCGATCGCATTAAACTTCCAATCATCGTTATAGCGATACAGCTCGCCGACCACAACAGCCGTTTCCTTCGTAAATTCAGCACCATAATCGAATCGGAACAATTCATCTCCCGTGCTGTCATTGATAAGCCGAACATATAAGCCAGACACGTCCTGCATAAAAAATCCGTTGCGCTCGCCTTCATGAATCGTGACGGTAAAAGCGATTTTTGAAGTATGCTGCGGCAAACGGTTCAAAGAGATCGTAACTGCTTCCTTATCCAGAGAATTGGCATTCCCTGCATGCGACACAGATCCATCTCGCGCCATCGGATTGCCATAAAAAATAAAATCCTCATCTCTCTCGCAGCGATTTTGATCCGATAATAGAAAGGCAGCCGCATCAATGCTCATTGAGGACTGACTCGTGGTCCAGCCAAAGCGCAGACTAATTGTAGTCAGCGCTCGTCCTTTTGTAACGTCAATCTTTTGTCCTTTTAACAGCAGCATATAGCCAGCCCCATTCATAAGCTCTATTATTGTTATTTGATAGTCTCAGCCCAGATGATTATGAATCTATGTATCTACGAATAGATACCAAAAAAGACTCGCTTCCTACTCCGATATTAATTCAATCCGCATTAGATATCAATGTTGTGCCCAAGACTTGGCTTGACGATCACCAGAGCTACCCAAACAACCCTATCAGCCAAGGGGTCGCGATCAGCGTAACGAAGGCTGTGACCATCATCGCGATGCCAGCAACGGAGCCGGTAACCGCATCATATTCGAGCGCTTTGCTGATGCCGGCAGAATGAGCGCTTGTTCCAAAAAGGACGCCTCGCGCGACTGCGCTTCTAATTCCAAACCATTTGACAATAAGCGGCCCTGCAATCAAGCCAATTAAACCTGTTATTAGCGTCGCGATAGCTGTGATCGTCGGAACACCGCCTATGGAGCCGGATATGGAGATCGCAATCGGTGTTGTAGCCGAACGTGGCGCCAAGCTTTCCCTAATGCTTGCATCTAATCCAAATAAATAAGCTAGACCAGTCGAAGTCACAATGGCGATAATCGCACCAGCGGTGACGCTGACCGCAATTGCCCAACCATTTTTTCTCATAATGTCCATGTGCCGGTATAACGTCATACCGAGCGCTATCGTTGCCGGCTCAACCAGCTTCGTCAGCCATCCTGCTCCTTCCTCATACCTATCAAACGAAACGCCGCTGAGCTGCGTTGCCAGGATGACGACGATAGGCGCAACAAGGAGCGGCGTCAAATACACCTTCGGATAAGCGCGGTACAATTTTTTGGCAGCCATATAAACGGCAACCGTGCCTATTAACCAACATAACGCCTGGCTCATTGGGCCTCTCCGCCCCATTTCCCGGCTATCCGTTCACCGATTAGCCCCGCAAATACCATAACTGCGATGGTGCTAATAAATATCGATAGAAATATGAATATGCCGCTATGCATGACTAAGCTTTTGTAATTTGTAATGCCCACCGCTGCAGGTATAAAAAATAGCAGCATCTCTGCAAGCAGCCATTTTGATCCCAATTCAATCCACTCCATTCGAATTACTTTTAATTGAAGCAAAGTGAATAGAATAATAATGCCCACGATACTGCCCGAAACCGGCAAATGCAGCCATTTTACAATCGCATCCGATAGTCTGGCAAGTAGAATAAATATAACAACCTGTGCTGCTGTTTTTAGCAACGTCTTCATGATGACTCCACCTCTTCCACTACAAAAAGTATACAGAGCGCGACCTCATAGGTAAAATGAATATATCTTATGATTTGCATTCCATTTATCTATGTAAAGGAGTGTCCGAATGGAAATCCGCCATTTGCAATACATTGCTGAAATTGTACGCTGCAGCAGCTTCACCAAAGCGGCCGAAGCGCTGCATATCACACAGCCTACGATTAGTAAAATGATCAAAAATCTAGAAATCGAGCTCAACTTTGAGGTGTTTGATCGCGACGGGAAAACGATTAAGCTGACGGATGCCGGGAAAGCCATATACGATTATGCGGTCCCGATTTTAGCGCTGTTCGATAATTTGCAGGCTGAAATCAATGACCTGACTTATTTGAAGAAAGGCAGTATCCGAATCGGACTGCCTCCGATGGCCGGCTCAAGCTTTTTTCCAAGCGTAATCAAGAGCTTTCAGGTTCGTTATCCAGGCATAGCGATTAAGCTCGTGGAGGACGGTGCTAAGAAGGTAGAAGAGCATGTCGCAGACGGTTCGCTTGATGTAGGCGTTGTGTTGTCGCCGATTGATGAGGAGGTCTTTGACTCGTTCCAGCTTGTGCAGGATCGGTTAAAAGTCGTTCTGCATCCCTCGCATCCGCTTGCTGCAAACAAGCAAATTAAGCTAAACGAGCTGACGCATGAACGATTTATTTTGTTCAACAGCGATTTTGCCCTGCATGACCGCATTATTCATGAGTGCCAAGCGATTGGCTTTGATCCGCATATCGTCTACGAGAGCTCGCAATGGGATTTTATCGGAGAAATGGTCGGAGAAAATTTAGGCATTGCCATGCTGCCGGATCGCATATGCCAGCAGCTTGATGCTGCAAAGGTGAGAACCGTTTCGCTTGTTGATCCCGAGATACCTTGGCACCTTGCCATGGTTTGGAAACGGACGGGCTATCTCTCGCTGGCCACAAGAGAATGGATTTCGTTTAATAAGGAGCGCTTCGCCAAACACTAGCATCCTATTAATATCTTTAATATGGCTAAAGACCCCCTCCTATATATCTAATTCTTTTAAAGAATTCTTTTACAAAAGGACTATTTTATTATAAAATTCTTAATAACGAACGTCCGGTTCGTAATTGGTTTATTGTCGGGGAGGTATTGATGTCATGCCCAAATTCCAAAAAATCTTATGTCTGACTCTGCTGATAGGCGTATGTATGTTCCCGGCTTCCGCATTTGCTTCATCGAATAATGCAGCTTCAGAAAATAAAAAAAGCTTTCTATCCAATATTTTATCCGTGTTTTCAGTGTCAAAGAGCAATAGCAGCAACAATTATAATAACAATCATGTTAATCAGAACAACAATCATTCCAATCAATCGAACAAGCATAAGGTCGATAAAGATTGGGACTCCAAAGGTTGGTTTGACTGGTGGGATGATGATGACTGGTGGGATGACATCTGTTGGTGGGATAAGAACAAGGACGATTCCTATAAGCTTTGGGAACGCTTCTATTGTTATTAATCTGCCATTGGAGAAGCCGTTGGCTAATGCCAGCGGCTTTTTTTATTCTCTTATTTTCGAAAGTAAGAAACGATGAATGAATCGACAACAAAGAAAGCGGCATGCCCATTTAGGCTATACCGCTTTCTTTGCTCGGTACTAAATGACTCGTTCCTTGCCGAATGTACCTTGTTTAATTTTTTTCACGTCATACATATTGACCGATGAATCAAGAATGTATTCTGGGCGCTTCTCGTCCTTTTTGTTCCGGTGACCTGCGAGGTGGACAGGGTCTTTCTCCCAATTTTTCCATGCTTCTTCGGATTCCCAGCGAATCATAATAACGACTTCCTCGGAATCCTTCGCTTTCCGATTGACCATAATGTTTATATCGATTAGTCCTTCCATGCCGTCGATATGGCCCTCTTGCCCAAAATTTTCGACTACCTGCTGAGAATTACCCTTTTCCACTACGATTGATCGCAATTGAATGAACACAGTAATGCCTCCTATTATTGTTACTTATTTCCTCCTCACTATAACGATAACGATTATCATTGTCAAGAAAGACTAATACTAGTCTAGTCGATAGGCTTTGCATTGCAATCTTACACCTAAGACAGCCACCCAATCGTCAAAGGCACGCATCATTCGTCCCGTGCGTTTCTCATTCTTATAGCCGCGGTAATCCTTTAATAATGGAACAAGCCAGCTGCTGAGCGGCGATGCTGCATTTCCAATGGAATAACGGACCAAGCAGCCTTTAGCATGCGGACTAAGCTCATAATCATTGCGGTACCACCAGCCTCCAAAGACGGTAAAATGCCCGTTTGCAGCATCGATATCCATATATGCGATTCGAATGGCTGCTGACTCATCGCCTGTATAAATCGTAAATAGCTGAGGGCCTCCTTTTACCTGCAAAGCCCCTTCGCTTCCGCTAGCACCAGTCAAGAGAAGCGGCAAATGACTTGCCGTTATCCGACCTGTAGGCATCGTAGATAAATAGCTGACAACCTCGTCATATGGTTTTTCAATTATTCCTGTGTAACCTATTATTTCTTTCAATACGGTAGCCCCCCATGCATATATGTATCTTCATTCTGACAGATATGCTTAAGCTTACACTCGCACCTCAGCTCGATTTTCTCTCCGTCTAGAGACTGAGCTATTCAATAATGAAAGAACCGCCCGAGCAATAGCTCTGACGGTTCATCCTAAACGATTAATGTTTTCTCTTGTAGTAGGTAATGGCGAGCGCAAGCGCAAGTACAGAACCCTTCACGATATCCATCGCGTAATAGGGAACGGACAGCATAATAAGGCCATTTGATAAAATGCCGATCAATACAGCCCCTGCAAAAGTACCGAATGCATTTGGCTTGCCTGCGCCGAGAACAGAATAGCCGATAAATGCAGCCGCTACCGCATCCATTAAATAAGGTCCGCCGGCATTTACTTCAGCGTTCATGACTCGCGCGCCAAGGATGATACCGCCAATTGCGGCAAATAAAGCGGAAATTAAATAGGCGAACAGCCGATATCTGCTAACCGCGATGCCCGACAGCTTAGCTGCTTCCTGATTGCCGCCTATCATGTACATATAACGCCCATGCTTCGTGTAAGTGAGAAAGAGATGAACGGCAGCTACGATGACCAGCATGATGATGATAATCCAAGGAACTTGTCCAAGCTTGCTGAACAGCTTTGGAATCTGGCCAGTGGCGAAATCGCCGCTTGGCAGCACCATATTTTGCGAGATGGTTGCGCCTCTTGTGTAGGTGAGCGCAACTCCTTGAAACACGAACATCGTAGCAAGCGTCATTAGCATATCTTGAATTTTAAAATTAATGACAAGAAAGGCGTTTATAACCCCGACAATGAGGCAAAACACTATAGTGACTGCGATACCTAGACCAAAGCTTTGCCCATGCCATACGTACATAGAAATTACTAGAGCATTCGCTAGCGAAGCAACAGAGCCTACCGAAAGGTCGAAGCCGCCAACCGATAAGGAAACGGTAAGTCCTATGGCAATAATCGTAACGATCGATATCGAACGCAAAATGTTAATGATATTTGCGGTACTTAGAAAATTGTCCGTTGCCGTGCCAAAATACACGACCAACAGCAGTATGGTAATCAATGTGCCATACTTGTACAAAAAATCAACAAATTGAAACGTTTTTTTGTTCCGAATTGAATCGGCAGCATTCATGTTAACAAGCCTCCAGTGCTATAAAGCAAAATCTCTTCTTCATCGGTGCTGCGCGTCTCAAGCTCCTTGATAACGACGCCGTCATACATGACATAAATGCGATCCGTAATGCCGATCATCTCGGTCATCTCGCTGGATGCATACAAAATACATTTCCCGCGACTCGCAAGCTCAGCGACAAGCTCATAGATGTCCCGCTTTGCGCCTACATCGACACCCTTTGTAGGCTCGTCAAATAAATACACATCCGCATCAGCAAGCAGCCATTTACCGATAGCAACCTTTTGCTGGTTCCCGCCGGACAAATTTTTTACTTTCGCTTGCTCGCTAGGTGTTTTGATGCCAAGGCTTTTAATGATTTCGCCTGCAGCTTTCTTTTCCTTCGCCTTGCTCAGCCATGAGCCCCATCTTGTAAAGCGCGATAATACGGCGGCAGTCAAGTTGTCACTTACAGACTCCTCGACAAAGACGCCTTCCCGTCTCCTCTCTTCCGGAACGAGGGCGATACCGTTCTTCACGGCTTGGTAAGGTGAGTTTACCCTCACTAATCTCTTATTGAAGTAAAGTTCCCCTGAGGAGTCAGGAGCTGCTCCAAACAAAGCGCGGCAAAGCTCTGTTTTGCCGGCGCCAACCAAACCGGCGAGTCCGACTATTTCCCCCTTGCGGATATGTATATCTACACCGTTTACTTTATCGCGATCACGAATGCCCTTCGCTTCAAACCACTTCTCGCCAATCGTGATGGATGATTTAGGGAATTGTCCTTCCATCTTCTCCCCGAGCATATATTCGACTACTTTATGCTGACCGACATTAGCCAGCTGCTCCCGTATGACGAGCTGTCCATCCCTCATTATCGTAATATCGTCACAAATCTCGTAAAGCTCCGGCAAACGATGAGAGATAAAGATGATGCCAACGCCCTCCGACTTTAATAGCCGAATCAGATTGAATAGCTGCTCCGTCTCGCTATGACTTAGAGGAGCCGTCGGCTCGTCAAGCACGAGAAAGCGGCATTGCTTCGAAACAGAACGGGCGATCAGCACCATTTGCTTCTCGGCAAGCGTAAGGTCTTGAACGAGCTTCCTCGTAGGTACCTTCACATTCATCCGCTCTAAAATGCGCTGCGCTGATTGATGCAGCTGCTTCCAATGAATAAGCTGCCTGCTTCCCATGTCATGCACCGTATGCTCCAGCATAATATTTTCGCCAACGGACAGGTTCGGGATTAGTGCCGTATCTACCTCTTGATAAACGACCTGAATGCCGTTATCCTTGGCGTCCTTCGGCGTACGGATTCGAACCTCCTTGCCATCGATCGAGATGCTTCCCGTATAATGATCATGCGCGCCGGCAAGCACCTTCATGAGCGTGGACTTCCCAGCGCCGTTTGCCCCGATCAACGCATGCGCCCTGCCGGCTGCAGTATGAAAATCAACATGGGCCAATGCCTTTACGCCTGGAAAGGAGATCGATATCCGTTTCATTTCCAGCAAGCTTGCTTTCGAGTCTATCAACAGACCCACCTTCCTCTCCAAACAGGATAGAGCGCCCTTATCCGGATGGATAAGGGCGCTATTATTAAAATCTATTATACCATTATTTATGAATTATTTGCCGTTTGCGCTTTTTAAAGATTTCATCCAATCCTCTTCAAACGCATCCGTAGTGCCCCAGCCAGGAATAATGTCTGCCAAGCTAACCATGTTGACCGACTCGCTCGATTTTTTCAAATCCTCTTGACCGATGAGTGCAGCTTCCAAGTTGTAGGTGGCAGGCGTTTCTTCGCCAGCGATTTTTTTGGCAAGCAGCCTTACGTTTACCGCGCCAATCATTTTTGGATCAACAGCCGCTGTAGCTGCCCATGGGCTGTTCTCTTCTTGCATAACTTGCAAATCAGCATTCGAAACGTCAATGCCGTAAATTTTAATTTCCGTGCGTCCCGCTTCAATCAGCGCTCTAGCAGCACCGATTGCAAATGCGTCCCAAGTTGCAAAAATCGCATCAATTTCGCCTTTTGGATGCTTGGTCAGCATGGCAGCAACCGCATTTTGCGTTTCAACCGACGTATTCTCATTCGCTACGCCAAAGCGTTCGATTTCCTTGATGCCTGGGTATTTCGAAAGCGTATCTTGGTAAACCTTATTGCGACGAACCATCGGCGGGAAACCGTCTACCCACAGATATACGATTTTTGCTTCTTCGCCCTTCTCTTTCACCAGCTGATCGAGCGAAAATTGCGCAAGCGCCTCATCGTCTTGCGACGTCAACGTCACGCCAGGAATAGTGGATAATTCGGCTACGGAGTCGAAAGCGACAACGGGAATGCCTTTGTCCGCCAGCTTCTGAACGGCCTCAACCGTTGCCGGATCGTCACCGTGAGAGATGACGACGCCGTCATAATCGCTGTCTGTCGCTTGTGCGATCGCATCATGGAATTTCGCGGTATCGCCGCCCGCGGAGAACGTATCGACTTTAAAGCCAAGCGATTCGCCCTCTTGCTTCGCGCCGGCTATAAATTGCGCCGTATGGTCATCTCCGCCAATTTTACGGATAACCATCAATTTAATTTCATCCTTGGCCGCAATAGCAGCTGGAAGATTTTCGATGTTTTTGGAACCTGCATTGCTGCTTACGTTATTTGAGCTTCCGCCCGAGTTTCCATTTTTCGCTTGTCCGCATCCTGTCGCAATCATCGCAATTGCAAGTAACACGCCGAAAACGATGCGTAATTTCTTCTGGTACATTTCCAATTCTCCCCTTATGTAAAATGATGACTGTTATCTTAAGTAATCCTATAGGATATTCGTACTAACGTCAATATAAAGATACCGACTTACATCCAAAAAAATGATAATATATAAAGGGACAAACAGAAAGGCGGGGATTATATGGTACATAGCTTCATTATTGAGCCAATAACGTACATTGCCTTCGAAAACGAAGCAGAGCAAATAGAAAAGTGCAAGGAATGGAGCTTGCTGTCGGACAAGGCATCGAAGACCAAAGCTTTTTTCTACAAGGGGAACGGCATGAACCTGCCCTGCAGCATTATAGGTTATGTCGATAAGATGACTGCCGTTATCGCATTCGACAACGAGCAAAAGCATTGCATCCATCCTTCCTATCTTAAGGAAATGCAGGCATCGAACTATGGTCAGAAGAACGCGGCAACGGCAGCAGAGGAGACTCCGGGTACAGAGCTTGTAGAGCAAGCAGCAATTGAGAGCAGCAATGCAGAGCCCCATTTGCCGGAAACAGAATTAGAGCCTCAGCCGGAAACGGCTTCACCTGGGGAAGAAGCAGAGCACCAAGCCCCTGAACCAGAGCCAGCTGCTCCTCCAAAAGGGAAAGCAAAGAAAGAAAAGACGCCAAAGCTGCAGCTTCCGGAGGAAAAGGTCAAAATGTCTGCTACGGTCAAAGAATTTACGACTGTGCCGAACAATTTCTCTGATACCGAGGATGAAGTGGTCATCTATGAAGCGGTTTCCATCGTCGATCCGGCCATCGAAGTCGGGGAAGCTTGGTCCAGCCATAGCGCCACGCTCAAAAAATTCGAGCTTGAAATTGGGGATACGATCCATTTTGAAGGTAAAATTGTAACGAAGAAGCTCACGAAGCATCCCATTCCTTACAAAATTAACAATCCAGCAAAAATACAAAAAGAAACATCCGAATCGTAAACAGAAAGAGGCTGCTGCATTAAACCTTTCCATTGGTTTAATGCAGCAGCCTCTTATTTTATCGTTGGATCAGACTTGATGCATATTAACGAATTCGGTAGCTAAGATCGTTCCAACGAAGCTCATTGCGTATGCCGCGAACCGTCGATTGCTTATCGATGACAACGGTTTCGATGCCAACTTGATCAGCCCAGTCCACTAGCTGCTCAGTCGTTACAACGTATGAGAATACGGTGTGGTGAGCGCCGCCGGCATAGATCCAGCTTTCAGCAGCATCGCGAAGCGACGGCTCCGGCTTCCATAATACACGAGCAACGGGAAGCTTCGGCATATCGTGAGTTGGTTTAACGGCATCTACTTGGTTAATAATCAAGCGGAAGCGGTTGCCTAGATCAATAAGCGAAGCGTTAAGCGCTGAACCGGAGCGTCCGTCGAAAACGATACGCGCTGGATCGGCCTTGCCGCCAATGCCAAGCGGGTGAACTTCGATTTTTGGACGGCTGTCCGCTATCGTAGGACATACCTCAAGCATGTGCGAGCCAAGAACCAGCTCATTGCCTTCCTCTAGGTGATACGTGTAGTCCTCCATGAAGGAAGTGCCTTTGTTGTTCGCAATCAGCTTCATTAGACGGGTAAGCGCGGATGTTTTCCAATCGCCTTCGCCGCCGAAGCCATAGCCTTGCTCCATCAAGCGTTGGACCGCAAGACCTGGAAGCTGCTTCATGCCGTGCAGATCTTCAAAGGAAGTTGTAAATGCGGAGAATCCGCCCTCTTGCAGAAATCCTTTAAGGCCAAGCTCAATACGAGCTTGTTCGCCGATTGATGCCCAAGACGCTGCATTGCCGCGCGTCTCCGATGAAATGTCGTACTGATCACTGTACTCTTCCAGAAGCTGCTTCACTTCTGCATCCGAAACCTCGTTCATGCGGGCAACGAGATCGCCAATGCCGTAGCCGTTGATCGACCAGCCGAATTTAATTTGCGCTTCAACCTTATCGCCTTCGGTTACGGAAACTTGACGCATGTTATCGCCGAAGCGAGCTACTTTCAAATGGCGCCCTTCGTTTACGGCAATAGCCGTACCCATCCAGCTTGCTATACGCGAGCGGGTAACGCCGTCTTCCCAGTGGCCCGTTACTACTTTGCGTTCAAGGCCAAGGCGGGAGAAAATATGGCCATACTCACGGTCGCCATGCGCCGATTGATTCGTGTTCATGAAGTCCATATCAATCGTATCCCACGGAATATCGCGATTAAATTGCGTATGAAGGTGAAGCAGCGGCTTGCGAAGCTCCGATAAGCCATGAATCCACATTTTTGCCGGCGAAAAGGTATGCATCCATGTAATAAGACCTGCACAGCTCTCGTCCGCTTTTGCTTCTATACAAAGCTTGTAAATTTCTTCAGGAGTTGTTACTACAGGTTTAAATACAATCTCGGAGGTGAAAATAGAATCTTCATTCAACGCCGCCGTAATGATACGTGAATGCTGTGCGACTTCCTCTAGTGTTTCTGGCCCGTACAAGTGTTGACTGCCGGTAACAAACCAAAATTGATAAGGCTTAACTTGTAACATTGGATTGGTTCCTCCTTATGATTCCTCATAAATGCATGAAGCTCACGCATTAACTTGTACGGACATTAGTGCTAGTTATCACTGGTATGACGGAGCACTTGTACATACAACTTGACGTACCCTTATCATACTCCGAAAGGTAAAGGTTTTCAATAACATTCCACAATAAAATTAAAATCGGTCCTTATATTTGTTCCAAGCGATAGGTGTAGCCGCAGAAGGAACAGCGAAATAGAACGCTTTTGTCGCCAATCGTAAAGGTTAGCCGCTCATCGTCCTCAATCTCGATATACTCTCTTCCCTGCTCGTCCCGATCTCCGGTAGCAAACATTTGCGTCTTATTTCCGCATTCGCATTCAAAGCTCATCATGATAAGGCTGCTCCTCTTTTTTTATGGATTGTATTCAAAATAATCATAATCAGGCTGATCACGGCCATTCCTGCCGTATAGCCGCCGAAAATATCGGTTATGTAATGAACATGAAAATAAACGCGGCTCAAACCCATCATCAGAATCAGGATGACAGAAACGACCGAACAAGCTGCTTTCATCATACGCGATGCGCCGCTGAATTGTATAATGGCACATACGAGCAGGCCGAACATTGCCGTCGCCAACATGGCGTTCCCGCTCGGAAAGCTTGCGCCATCCGCCTCGATTCCCCATGCTGCGGCTGGTCTTTGCCGATCCAGCCACAATTTTAGACCTACATTGACAACGTAAGCTAGAGCTGTGCCAGCAAGGATTGCTGCTCCTCGTATCCACCCTCTCGCCCAACCAATAATGAAGCTCGCTACTAGCGTGATTCCGATAATCGCAATTGTCGAACCCAAATAAGAAAAAAGCTTAAAAACAGCAGTTGCACCATCGCTCTTCATGCTTGCCATAAGCGCTTCCGCTGAACGATCCAATGCATTGCCATCCTGCTCTGGGATGCTTGCCGCTAACGCTGCAAGCAGCAGCAAGCTCACAATTAACGTAAACAGCCAACCTTTCCATTGCTTAAGAATAAATACCAGCCTCCATTTGCTGCGGTTTCATTGCTTCATCGAGTTAGCTTCGATATAATTAGCGATGACATTATTATATTACAAAAACAACGTCAAGGAAGGGTTACGAAAAACATGTACATAGCAGATAAATGGGTCGATTACGAAGTAATAGATACTGGAGACGGAGATAAGCTTGAACGCTGGGGCAACTATACCCTTAGACGTCCTGATCCGCAAATTATTTGGCCAATTACAAATGAAACGGGTCTTTGGAAAAAAGCAGACGGTCATTACCACCGCAGCAACTCCGGCGGCGGTCAATGGTCGATGAGTCCCACGCTTCCTGAACGTTGGACGATTTCGTACGGTGAGCTCAACTTTCACATTAAGCCGACAAACTTTAAGCATACCGGCTTATTTCCAGAGCAGGCAGTGAACTGGAGCTGGATGATGGACAAAATCAGATCGGCAGGCCGCCCTATCCGTGTGCTGAATCTTTTTGCATACTCAGGCGGCGCAACCGTTGCTGCTGCCGCAGCAGGCGCTGAAGTTTGCCACGTAGACGCAGCAAAGGGCATGGTCCAATGGGCCAAGGATAACGCTCAGCTGTCAGGGCTGGAATCCGCTCCTATCCGCTACATTACAGATGATGTATTTAAATTCGTTCAACGCGAGCAGCGTCGGGGCAAGCAATATGACGCGATTATTATGGACCCTCCTTCCTATGGTCGCGGTCCGAACGGCGAGACGTGGAAGCTTGAGGAAAACCTTTTTCCGTTTTTGCAGTCGTGTACATCAATTCTATCCGACAATCCGCTGTTTCTATTAATTAACTCCTATACGACTGGCCTTTCCCCTTCTGTGCTGCACAACCTGCTGCATATGACGATGAACGCCAAATACGGCGGAGAAATTAATTGCGGCGAGATCGGGTTGCCGATTACTAAGTCCGGCTTAAACCTGCCTTGCGGCATATTGGGACGTTGGGAGTCTAAGTAATGGCCATCACCGTTTTATATGAAGATAATCATTTGCTAGCTGTCGTGAAGCCTCCTGGCATTCTCTCGCAAGAGGATGACACAGGCGATGCTGACATGCTGACGCTGCTCAAGCAGGATTTAAAGGAAAGGCACAACAAGCCGGGAAACGTATTTCTCGGCCTCGTTCACCGTCTTGACCGCATGGTTGGCGGCGTAATGGTTTTTGCCAAAACCTCGAAAGCAGCCTCCAGATTATCCGAATCCGTTCGCAGCCGCCAATTTGGCAAAACGTATGTCTGTGTGGTGCAGGGTGTGCCAAGCAAGCCTCAAGCCCGTCTGACGCATTATATCCGCAAGGACAATAAGCATAATCAGGTTACGGTCTTCAACAAACCGGCAGATGAGGCGAAGGAAGCTGTTTTAGAATATGAGATCGCTGCCGTTAACGGTCGTTATTCCTTAATCGCAGTCAAGCTGCATACAGGAAGACCGCATCAAATTCGAGCACAGATGGCGCATATCGGCTGTCCGCTCGTCGGCGATCTGAAATATGGCGCGAAGCCTGCCGGCGGAATGAGTGATATTGCGCTGTGGTCGACCTCGGTTTCAGCTCCTCATCCGGTTACAAAGGAATGGATCAGCTTCCGCTCTATCCCTAGCGGATCGGAAACATGGAGCTGGTGGTCTTCTGAGCAGCTGGAGACTGCCTCCAGAATGCTAAGCGATACATAAAAGGAAGGACGAACACCAGATGCGCCGTAAAAGGCACCGAAAAATACAAGCCGGTTTGTTAGTTTTAAGCCTAATCGGCTTGCTTATTATTTTTTTTATGCCCTTCGTTACCGATAGGGCTTCACCACCTGCTGTTCCGGCAGCGACATCTGATACCGCGCAGGATGAGCAAGCCGCTAGTACGCCATCGCCATCGCCTTTGCCTTCTCCATCCCCTTCCCCCATACCGACAGAGCCGCCAAAGCCTGTATTTGCCGATGCGGTCTGGATGGCGGTAGGCGATGTCATGATGCATACGCCGCAGCTGCCGGGCGCTTATGACAAAGCGGCAAATCGCTACAACTTTGATCCTTTTTTTGCAGAGGTTAAGCCTATTTTGGAGCAAGGAGACTGGGTCATCGCCAATCTAGAGACGCCGATTGCCGGAGTAGCGTTCGGCTATACCGGTTATCCGTCCTTCAACGCACCGATTGAGCTGGCCGAAGCGCTTAAGAACGCGGGGTTCAACTTAATTACCAACGCTAACAATCATTCTCTGGACAAAGGCGAATCAGGCGTGCTGCGTACGCTAGATAACCTGAAGGCGCTCGGCATTCCGTCCAAGGGAACGGCATCATCGCAAAAAGAAGCGGACAGACTTTTTTTATCAGAGAAAAACGGCATTGTCATGGGATTGCTAGCTTACACCTATGGAACGAACGGCATTCCTATTCCTGAAGGCAAGCCCTATCTGGTCTCGCTCATTGACGAGCAAAAAATAAAAGCCGACATCACAAAGCTTCGGGAAGCTGGAGCCGATCTCATTACGGTTTCCCTTCACTTTGGCACCGAGTATCAGACTGCACCCAATGACGAGCAAAAACGTTTGGCAAGAGCGCTAGTCGCTGCGGGGGCCGATATTATTGCAGGCTCTCATCCCCATGTCGTTCAGCCGTATGAGGTCTTTGAAGCAACAGAAGCGAATGGCCATGTAAGAAAAGGACTAATTATTTATTCTATGGGTAATTTCATTTCCAATCAGCGGGGCGAAACGAAGGATTACGGGGTTATATTCAAAGTAAATGTTCGTAAAAATATGACGGATGGTACCGTTGACCTTACCGAAATCGAATCGATTCCGACATGGGTGCATCGCTACAAGCCGGATCGTTCATTCCGCTATCGCATTTTGCCAATCGAAGAAACGATAGCCGCTGCAACTGACACCCTGCTATCACAAGCCGACTACGATATGCTTCAAAAAAATTATAAATTGCTGCGCAATCGGCTTGATTCCATGAAAAAAACAGAATAGTTTAAAGCAGGCTTACAAATTCGCAACCTTGCCAAGCAAGTATACGAGCAGCTGCTGATTATGTGAGGAAATGCGGTCCAACGATTGTTCGATCATTTCGGTCCGAATCGTTGTACCGCGCTCCGCTTCCGCTTTGCCCTTCTCCGATACCGAAACCCAAACGATTCTTCGATCATTATCATCTCTTGTGCGTTCAATAAGCCCATTTTTCTCCATCCGGTCAAGCAGTGTCGTTATTGCAGCAGGCGTGGTCGCTAAATACTGAAGCAAATCCGATGGTTTCATAGGCTGATGCTGCAGCAGCAAATCGAGCACATTCAGCTGCCCTTCCGTCAACGGAGCTAGCGACTGCTCCAAGTTGTTTTTCCATTCACGCGAAAGCTTCGTCCATAATCGAGTAAATTCTCCAGATACCATAGCTTCACACCCGCTCCCTGTCAATTTACATCTATTTGTTTTTCATTATATCAGTCTTTAATGTCGAATAAAAGATTAACCCAATTAATAATTTGCGATATTAATCGATACAATAACGAACATTATGACAGCGTTAGACATACAATGTGGCGAAGGCCCAGAGCTATGTCTATTTTTGCTTAAACAGTAAGGAGCGTGAACCCAGTGGACGAAAGAAAAGCGTTAATCATGCAAAAAATTAAAAGCTACGGCATCATAAAAGACCCACAATGGCTGGACCGCCCGGATGAGCTGGTACCATTGTGGGTCATGCTTGAAGCTCTATTGGAAGTGATCGAGCGTTTTGACCCGCCTAATCGCCCTTTTGATTAGAATCTATCAGAGAGCGTGCTAGCGTATTCGTGATCACATCATTTTTCTCTACTGGGAATACGAGCTTACCTATCGCTTTACGCTCTTCGATTGGCGCTTTCTCTGAGGTTGCAACAAGTCTCGCACCAGATGACGTAATGGCCACGATTTCCTTGTCTTCTTTGCAGTAATAAGCTCCGACTAGCGATGCGCCGTTTGGACGCACGCGCTTGCCTTCTTTGAATTCGAACGTTTGAACGCCCTTGCCGCCTCTTCCCTGAATTGGATAATCCAGCAGAAGCGACCGTTTGGCATATCCGATATCGGTGATGACGAGCACTTCGCCCTCATCCTCAGCAACTCGTTCTGCGGCAATAATCTCGTCGCCATCTTTAAGCTGGATGCCTCTGACGCCTGTTGCTACCCTGCCCATCGGATTAACCTCGGTTTCCGCAAAGCGAATACTCATGCCTTGCTTCGTGATCAGCATTATCTGCATCGTACTATCGCTAATCACGACTCGGATGACCTCGTCGCCCTCAGAAACCTTGCATGCTGCAACTGCAGTTGATCTCGTTGTCGCATATTCCTTAAGCTCCGTTCGCTTCACTTGGCCCCGCTTCGTAACGAAGACCAATGACGCGCTTGAAGATGCGATATCTTTGATCGGAATGACACTTACAATCGAATCGTCCTTCGGCATCGGAACGACGTTTACGATTGCCGTCCCCGTGTCCTTCCACTTGAATTCCGGAATTTGATGGACAGGCAATAAATAATATTGGCCCTTCTTCGTAAACAGCAGCAAATTGTCAATCGTATTGACTTCAAGCAGCTCCCGTACGAAGTCGCCTTCCTTCACTCCCGCGTTTTGCCGCTCTCCGCCTGACCTTGTGAAGGATAACATGCTTGTCCGCTTCACATAACCGTCATGGCTTAGCGTAACGAGAACATCCTCAGCCGTAACAAGCACTTCCAGGTTGACCTTCAGCTCCTCGATCTCTCCGCGTAGGTCGGAACGGCGGTCAATGCCATATTTCGTTTGAATTTCAAGCAGCTCGTCCTTAATAACGCCAATCAGCTTCTTATCGCTCGCCAAAATCGATTTCAAGTAAGCGATCTTCTTCATCGCTTCCTTCAGCTCTTTCTCAAGCGTCGTAATTTCCAAATTCGTTAAACGGTACAGCTGCAAGGTAAGAATCGCATCCGCCTGGCGTGCGGTAAAGCCGAACTTCGCTATGAGGTTGTCCTGCGCATCCGCACGATTTTTGGAAGCTTTGATCGCTGCAATGACCTCATCCAAAATATTGAGCGCTTTAACGAGACCTTCGACCACATGGGCCCGGTCCTCAGCCTTTTCAAGATCATATTTTGTCCGGAAGGTTACGACTTCCTTCTGATGCTCGATATAGGCAGACAATATTTGCTTCAGGCCCAGCTGCATTGGCGTTTTGTTCACGATTGCGACCATATTGAAGCTGTAAGCGACCTGCAGATCGGTTTTCTTGAACAAATATGCAAGTATGCCCTGCGCATCGGCATCCTTCTTGAATTCCACTACGATGCGAAGACCGTTGCGCCCGCTCTCGTCGCGTACTTCAGCGATGCCTTCGACCTTTTTCTCCAGACGAATGTTTTCCATCGCGGTAACAAGTCTGGATTTTACGACCTGATACGGGATATCAGTGATGACAAGCTGCTGCTTGCCTCCGCGCATTTCCTCGATCGAGGTTTTGGCACGTATATAAATACGTCCTTTCCCGGTAGCGTAAGCGTCTCGGATGCCCTCTTCGCCCATGATGATGCCGCCGGTAGGAAAATCCGGACCCTTCACGTAGGTCATAAGCTCCTCAAGCGTAAGCTCAGGGCTTCCCATAAGCGCGATACACGCGTCTATAACCTCTCGCAGGTTATGGGGCGGTATTTCCGTGGCAAAGCCGGCAGAGATACCGCTGGTCCCGTTAACGAGCAGGTTAGGGTACCGCGACGGCAGCACAACCGGCTCCTTCGTCGTATTATCGAAATTATCCTTGAATTGAACCGTTCTTTTCTCGATATCACGAAGCAGCTCCATCGCGATTGGCGATAAGCGCGCTTCCGTATAACGCATAGCCGCTGCCGGATCATCATCCTGCGAGCCCCAGTTGCCGTGGCCGTCAACGAGCGGATGCCCCATCTTCCAAGGCTGCGCCATCCGAACCATACCCTCGTAGATGGATGAATCACCGTGCGGGTGATAGTTGCCCATGACATCGCCGACCGTTTTAGCCGATTTCCGGTACTGCTTATCCGGCGTGTTGCCTGAATCATACATCGCATATAGAATACGCCGCTGCACAGGCTTCAGACCATCGCGAACGTCAGGAATGGCACGATCCTGAATAATATACTTTGAATAGCGTCCGAAGCGGTCTCCTACAACCTCCTCCAAAAACGCCGGTAAAAACTGTTCCAGCATACTCATGCAGAATCCCCCCTATTCCTCATACTCCATAAAGTCGACATTCTCTACGATCCAGCGCTTGCGCGGATCAACCTTATCTCCCATAAGCGTAGACACCCTGCGCTCCGCTTTGGCAGCATCCTCGATTTGAACTTGCAAAAGAGTCCGTTTCTCCGGGTCCATCGTCGTCTCCCACAGCTGATCGGGATTCATCTCCCCAAGTCCTTTGTAACGCTGAAGCTCATAATTTTTGCCGTATTCCTTCAAGTAGTTTTGCAGCTGCTCGTCTGTCCAAGCGTAACGAATCGTTTCCAGCTTTCCTGATTTACGAGTAATTTTGTACAATGGCGGCTGAGCGATGTATACGCGTCCCAAATCGATTAACGGCTTCATATAACGATAGAAAAAAGTGAGGAGCAGCACTTGAATATGGGCACCGTCTGTATCCGCATCCGTCATAATAATAATTTTATTATAGTTGCATTCCTCGGCCGCAAACTCCGAGCCTACGCCCGCACCGATAGCCGAAATAATCGCTTTATACTCGTCGTTTTTCAAAATATCGATTAGCTTGGCTTTTTCCGGATTCATCGGCTTGCCTTTAAGCGGCAGCAGCGCCTGATATTTAGAATCGCGCCCCTGCTTGGCTGAACCGCCGGCCGAATCTCCTTCCACAATAAACAGCTCCGTGCGCGTGTAGTCTTTAGACTGCGCAGGAGTCAGCTTGCCATTGAGATTCGAGCTCTCGCTTTTTTTCTTGCCGCTGCGAATTTCCTCGCGCGCTTTGCGTGCCGCTTCACGAGCTTTCGACGCTTGAAGCGATTTCTTCAGCAGCATTTGCGCAATTTGCGGGTTCTCCTCGAGAAAAACCTGCATCTTCTCGGAAACAATCGCATCTACTGCGCTCCGCGCCGATGAGCTTCCAAGCTGATCCTTCGTCTGCCCGACAAATTCCACCTCGGACATTTTGATATTGATAACGACCATCATGCCTTCACGCAAATCATTGCCCTCAAGGTTTTTATCCTTTTCCTTGAGCATTGCCGCTTTGCGGGCATAATCGTTCATAACGCGCGTATATGCTGTTTTAAAACCGGTTTCATGCGTACCGCCGCCGCGTGTCGGAATCGAGTTAACGAATGAAGCGATCGTCTCGGTATAACCATCGTTATACTGAAGAGCAACCTCCACTTCGATCTCATCCCGCTCGCTCGCAAAATGAATCACGTCATGCAGCACCGTTTTGTCCTCGTTCAAAAACTGAACGAATTGACGTGCTCCGCCTTCGTAATGAAAAACATCCTGCTTGCCGTTGCGGTCGTCTTTGATCGATACCTTTAAGCCTGAATTCAAAAACGCGATTTCCTGCAAGCGTTCGGCAAGCGTATCGTAGCTTAGCGAAGTGCCGTTCTGGAAGACGCGTCCGTCGGGCTTGAAGGTAACCTTCGTGCCCGTCCGATTCGTCGTCCCAATTACCTCTAGACCGCGAACCGGCTCCCCGACATGCTCCCGGCCAACCTCATCTACCCAATATTCAAAACGCTGCCTATGGATCTTGCCGTCGCGATAAATATCAACCTCGAGCCATTCCGATAAGGCATTCGTAACCGACGCGCCTACACCGTGCAAGCCGCCGGATTTTTTGTATCCCCCGCCGCCAAACTTTCCGCCCGCATGCAAAATCGTAAATACGACCTGGGGCGTCGGTATACCGGTCTTATGCATGCCGGTCGGTATTCCCCGTCCATTATCATGAACGGTTACTGCACCATTCTTGTGCAGCGTTACTTCTATCGCCGAACAAAATTTAGCTAAATGCTCATCGACCGCATTGTCGACAATTTCCCATACAAGGTGATGCAGTCCTGAACTGCTTGTACTGCCTATGTACATACCTGGTCTTTTGCGTACAGCGGTTAATCCTTCAAGCACCTGTATATCATCGGCCTCGTAGTTCCTGTCTGCGGCCGCTGTATTTGCAAAGAGATCTGTTTGCTCTGACATGAGCGTCCCCCAATC
The DNA here is from genome assembly GCF_012935325.2 of Paenibacillus sp. PL91. Lineage (GTDB taxonomy): Bacteria > Bacillota > Bacilli > Paenibacillales > Paenibacillaceae > Pristimantibacillus. Next base: position 626,505 of record NZ_JABBYG020000001.1, on the reverse strand, counting down.
TGTAATCACGTTTCCGTATCTTCAAGCTATTTTAATTCAAGATGTCCTGTTTCGTAAAGACGCCAAAGGACAAGACTACTGCAACAATCCCCCAAATCGCAAGCACCGCAAGGGAAAACGGCAATGACATTCCTTCTATGGGCGGCGGTGATCCATCCAGATAAGCGGTAAGCTTCAGATTCACGGCGAACAAATATTTGGCGCTTGTCCAAGATGAGGTCATTCCTGATAAAATCGTACCTGTAATGACAGCTGCCATCATCGTCACTATGCTGGCAGTCGTGCTGCGAATGAGCACGGATGCCATAAAAGCCAGCAGCGCAACGGTCATGGCTGAAAACCACGCTAATCCCGATTGCATCCATATATAAATCCACTGGGGAACTGCATGCGCATGAGACGGATCAATCGTTGATCCTATCATTTGGAATCCAGTAAACACGGGCATCGTCCAGCCCGAGTAGCCAAAGAACAGGCCGGAGAGCAAATAACATAATAAGGCGGTCATGACGATCGTAAGCGATACATACAAGGTTAACACAATTAGCTTGCTTAGCAACACCTTCCACCGTTTAACCGGTCTGGTGAGAAGCATTTTAATCGTACCCGACGTCCGTTCGCTTGATACAATGTCTGCTCCCAGCGCCAAGACGAGCATCGGAATAAACAACGTAACCGCGTTGTCGAGAAAGCTTCTTGTAAAGGTTGCACCGTTTGGAGCGCTTGGATTAACATCATGATCCAAATAATATTGCAGCTGCTGCACGGCTGCGCGTCTGCTCCGTTTCCACTCTTCCGGTATGCGGTCGCTTGAGAGCGTATTCTCAAAATCCGTTATTTGCTGCAGCACTTGATTGCGCCAATCAGCAAATTTGGCCTCGTTATTTTGCACAACCTTCAGCTCAGCGTAAGTAAAAATCGGAATAAGCGCAAGCAAAATAAGTACGATTACGAAAAATCTTTTTTTCTTCCATACTTTCAGCATCTCGTTTTGGATGAGCGGCATGAGGCTAACCACTTGCTTCACCCTCCGTCAACGTTAAAAAAAGCTCCTCCAGCGTAGGCGCTATTTGATGAACGGACATCACCCCAATATGCCGCTCAACAAGCTGCTCTACACTTCCTGGTATTTGATCCGCAGCCATAACTGTAATAAAGGCATTCTGCATATTGGCAAGAATACTCTCATCTATCAGGCGGGATTCACGCTTTATAAATGCAATTTCACGATTGCTCGCTAGCACCTGCTTACCGAGCTCCGGCTCATCAAGCTGCCAGACCACATAACCGTTAGCCTGCTCAACAAGATCGGCTACCTTGCCCTCGGCAAGCACGCGACCGCCATTGATAATCGCCACCCGATCGCATAGAAGCTGTATTTCGCTAAGCAGATGGCTGGAAATAAATACGCTCATTCCTTGATCCGCAAGCATTCGGACAAATTCACGCAGCTCCTTAATTCCTTTTGGATCAAGCCCATTCGTCGGTTCATCCAAAATAAGCAGCTTTGGCCAGCCCAGCAGCGCTTGCGCGATCCCAAGCCTTTGCCGCATGCCGAGTGAATAGGTTTTTACCTTTTCATGAATTCGCCCCTCCAGTCTAACGATACGAACGACCTCCCAAATGCGGGCCTCATCCACTCCTTTCAACATTCGGGCAAAATACGCAAGATTTTCGAAGCCGGTCAAATACGTATACACCTCAGGATTCTCAACGATACAGCCAACAAGCGCCAAAGCCTTCTCCGGCTCCGTTTGCACGTGATAGCCGCCAATATGCACCTCTCCTGCGGTTGGTTTAATGAGATCAACCAGCATGCGGATGGTAGTCGTTTTGCCGGAGCCGTTCGGCCCGAGAAAGCCGAATATTTCCCCTTCATTTACTTCGAAGCTTACGTCATGAATAATCGTTTGACCGCGAATTTTTTTGTGCAGCCGATTGACGGATAGAACCGGTTTCATCATGATCTCCTCCTGATGGGGCGTTTCGTAACAGCTATGTCCACTCTTGAGCGCAATAAAACCTTCTAATTTAAGGAATCCAATATTCGTGAAGCTATTTTCCCATAGCCTTGATGATTAGGGTGAAAATGATCATTGGACAGAAAGTCACCGATTTTTCCTTCAAACAAATCATACGTTGGAATCATGATCATATTCGGATAGCTGTGAAGCAGAGAATACGCCTCTGCATTCCACTGCTGTACCTGCAGGCTTCCGATGCGCAGCTCTTCAATATCATAGAACGGATTGTACAAACCGACATAAACGATTTTTGCAGTGCTATTGATCCTGTTAAGCTCCTGAGTAACAAGGTCGAACTGATTCATTACGGCTGGAAGCTCTTTCGATCGTTCCAGCATACGGATGACCGATAGCTTGCTTTTTGCATTCCGGGCACGCGCATGTTGAAATAAATCGTTGCCTCCAATCGTTAAAAGGATCAAATTGGCACTTTTCAGTGCGTAAGCAAAGCCGCTATCACTTTCTAGGCGTTCTGCGAGCTCATCGGCACGCAGCCCGTTAATCGCGAGATTGTTAACGATTGTAACCGGTTTATTCCATCGGCTGCGAAGTCCTTCGGCTACCTGCTTCACATACCCTTCGCCCGTATGATCGCCGGTTCCCTTCGTAAGCGAATCGCCAAGAGCGACAATTCGAATTTCCGTTGCATTTTTATAGGAATTAACTTCTGGACGCACGGCAGCCTCTTGCTTCCATTCCTTCGTATTCGTCTCTTGTTTCAAGTTAGGATAGAGGGTATCCTTGACTGCCCATCCAAAGCCAAAGATTAGCAACGCTGTAGCGCATATCGACGATACGCCTAATAAGCGCCATAACATAGCCGCTTTCAAGTTGAAACGCGCCTCCTCCCATTAGCCGTGCAAGCATGCATGGCTCTAATTATTGTTGTTAGCATGTTTTGCAGATAAATGGGATTTATGTATGCGGCACTAAAATATATTTTTAAAGCTGATGAAAAAGCAGTGTCACCTTTCTCGGTCATTGTTAGTGTTTGACATTTCTCGACAACCTTTTGTAATATGTATTACGATTAATAAACATTAAATTTTATTATTGAGGTAGCCGAATGAACGCAACTGAACGCATAGATTGTATGAAATGCAAGCATTTCTACGTCACCTGGGATCCTAGCTCGCCTAAAGGCTGCAAGGCATTTGGCTTTAAGACGAAAATGCTTCCAAGCACAATCGTCCTACAGTCCTCCGGCAAGCCTTGCTTGCATTTTGAGACTAAGCAAAAGCAGCAATCTTAATAAATGTTTATAGCGACTTTAAACCAGCCATTCTTCCCAAATTCCAATCAAGTTTTTCCATTAAAAAGAATTAAACATGGTAAAAAACAAAAAAGCACCCTAGGGTGCTTTAGAAAGCTTTACGCTCGAATAGGCATTGCCTATCGGCTGCTATTTGTGTTTAGACCAATTCGGATCGCTATTTTCAAGCAAATAGGAGAAATCGTTTTCCAGACGTTTTTGCTCTTGCTTCTTCTTCTCTTCTTCCTGCTTGCGCAGCTCCTCCTTGCGCGATGCTTCCGCTTGCTTCATTTCGTCCGCTTGGGCTTTGAGCTTGCTGAGGACGTCGCTGCCCAGTAAATCTTTAAGCGTCAGACCATTGTCAGCCTCTTTTTTTGGCGCTGCCTTTGGCGGTGCCGACGCTGCTTTCTTCTGTTTCTTGCCCATTACGATTACACCTGCCTTATGATGAGTTCATACTATTCGTCGTACTTGCATTACAGCATTCACGCTAAAAAAATGATCGTTAATTATATTAGCTTCCATCTGCTAGCCTTGCAAGTATTAGCTCGATATTGGATTCAATTCATGCTAGCAAAAAACCGTCTCTAAGCCTTTATGCTTAGAAACGGCCCTGATGGAGACTAATTATTCATTGCCATACTCGATATAGAGCGATTCAGCCGCTTTCCTTGCCATGTCACGCGCCTGCTCGACGTTTGAAGCAGAGCTAAGCGCAACCGCCATGCGGCGTCCAACCTTCGTTTCCGGCTTGCCGAAAACGCGAACCTGCGTGTTAGGAACCGTCAACGCCTCTTCAATGCCGCCTACGCGGAAAACGTTTGCCTCCCGATCTGCTTTGAGCGTGTGCGAAGCACCAGGCGTAAGAAGACGAATGGTCGGGATAGGTAGCCCTAGAATGGCTCTTACATGCAGCGCAAACTCAGATAAATCCTGAGTAGCCATCGTCACCATGCCTGTATCATGCGGACGAGGCGACACTTCGCTGAATAAGACGCCGTCCTTCGTGATGAACAACTCTACGCCGTAGATGCCGTAGCCGCCTAGTTCATCCGTAATTCGCAGAGCTATCGCTTCCGCCTGTGCGATTTGCTGCTCCGTCATTTCATGCGGCTGCCAGGATTCAATATAATCGCCATCCTTCTGAACATGGCCGATCGGCGGGCAATAGCTTGTACCCGAAATGGATCGCACCGTCAGCAGCGTAATTTCGGATTCAAACGTAATGAAGCCCTCAACGATAATGCGCTGCTTCTTTGCACGCCCGCCTTCCATCGCGTAGTTCCAGCATGCTTCAAGCTCCGCTTCTGAGCGGCAAACGCTTTGCCCTTTGCCTGAAGAACTCATGATAGGCTTAATGACGCAAGGGAATCCAAGTGCTTCAGCCGCTTGACGCAGCTCGCCCAGCGTGTCCGCAAAAAGGTAAGGAGCCGTTGGAAGCTCCAACGTTTCAGCAGCAAGGCGGCGAATACCTTCGCGGTCCATCGTCAGCCAGGCAGCCCGAGCGGTTGGAATGACGCGATGCCCTTCCTTCTCCAGCTCCAGCAGTGTTTCCGTTGCAATCGCCTCGATCTCAGGAACGATAAAGTCTGGACGCTCCTTCTCGATAATGCGGCGAAGCGCTGCTCCGTCAAGCATGTCGGCCGTATAGCTGTGATGAGCAACCTGCATCGCCGGCGCATTCTCATAACGGTCTACGGCAATCGTCTCAATACCTAACCGCTGTGCCTCCAGTACAACCTCTTTGCCAAGCTCGCCTGAGCCAAGCAGCATCATTTTACGCGCATTCGATGTTAACGGTGATCCATACATAAAGAAAAAGAACCTCCTGGAAGCAAATCGAAACGTTATCCGCAGCTGCAGCTGGTTTGGACAAGCGTTTCGGTTCGTTTTTTCTTCCATTGTGGAGGTTCCTCGATTAAAAATCAACCATTTTTATGTTGTTTATTATAGAAACCGATACTGCGCTTCGATCAAGCCGTTATAAACACCGCGCTTGGCAATAAGCTTCTCATGATTGCCTTGTTCTACGATTTGGCCATGGTCAAGCACGATAATTTCGTCAGCATGGCGAATTGTCGACAAACGGTGGGCGATCATAAAGGAAGTGCGGCCTGCAAGCAGTGCTTTAAGCGCTTCTTGAATTTTAAGCTCCGTTTCGGTATCGATGCTTGCCGTCGCTTCATCCAAAATCAAAATTTGCGGATCGGCCAGCAGGGCGCGTGCGAACGACAACAGCTGTCGTTGTCCCATCGAGAGCACATTCCCCCGCTCCTCAACCTGCGTGTCATACCCGTCCGGCAGTCCCATAATAAAATCATGGGCATTAACCGCTTGTGCTGCCTTCACAACTTCCGCATCTGTGGCATTCAGACGACCATAGCGGATATTATCACGGATTGTACCAGCAAAAATGAACGTATCCTGAAGCACGATGCCGACCTGTGAGCGTAAGCTCTCAATGGTGACATCACGGATATCGATGCCGTCAATCAGCACGCGTCCTTCAACGGGATCATAGAAGCGGCATAGCAGGTTGATGATCGTGCTTTTGCCAGATCCGGTATGGCCGACGAGCGCGATAGACTGGCCTGCTTTCACGTCAATCGTTACGCCCTTCAACGCCGGTCTGCCCTTCTCATATTCGAACACGATGCGGTCAAACTTCACGTCGCCTTTAATTTTTGGCAGCGGCTTCGCTTCCGTCAATTCGGCAACAGTCGGCTCCTCGTCGATAAATTCGAATATACGCTCTGATGATGCCATCGCAATGAGCAGCTGGGAATACATTTGGCCGAGACGGTTGATCGGGTCCCAGAAGTTACCGATATAGTTCGCATATCCGACTAGCAAACCGACTGTGATCGCTTCCGATTGAATCAAATGAGCACCGTACCAGAACAAAATAAAAGTCCCGATTGCAGAGGTGATTTCGATTACAGGTCCAAAGGCTTGGTTAAGAGCAGAGGCTTTGTTCCAAGACTTCACGTTGACCGTATTCATATGATCAAAAAAGCTCATATTGTCTTTTTCTTGCACATAAGCTTGTGTGACCTTCATCCCTTGAATGCTCTCATTCAAGTGGGAGTTAATGCGGGATTGCTTCATTCGCACATCCTGCCAAGCAAAACGGATTCTTTTGCGCAGCGTCGTTGATACGAGGAACATAAGCGGCACCGTAATCATGACCGCGAGACCCAGCTTAAAGTTCCACACTAGCAAAATGATGACGATACCAAACAGCTGGACACAGTCCATCAACAAGTTGACGACCCCGTTCGTGAATAGGTCCTGCAGCGCATTGACGTCGTTCGTCACACGAACGAGTACGGATCCCGCCGGACGCTTATCGTAGAAACGGAAGCTCAGCTTTTGAATATGCTGGAACAAATGGTTTCTTAGATCATAAATGACGCTTTGACCGATAATGTTCGTATATTTGATCCGGTACGTATTGGATGCCCATTGGATAACATATAAGACTAACATGATACCAGCAATGATAAGCAGCTTAGATACGCTTGTAGCTCCATTCTCAGGAGCAATGGCTTCATCGATAGCCAAGATGACGAGAGCGGGAACGCCAAGTCGTGTCATCGTGCCGAGAATCATCATAAAAATGACAGGCATTAATTGCTTGCTGTATGGCTTCATGTACATGAACAAACGGCGTAATTGTCCCCAGTTAAACGGTTTTTCGATAAGCTCATCGTCTTGATAAATAAAGCGTTCGTTTTTGTTGCTGGCCTTTGCTTTGACACTCGTGCTCATTATACGGTACTCCCTTTCCGATCATGCGCTTGCTCGACCAATGAAGAGTCATCAAGCGGATAGTCAGCATATTGAATGTTGTAAGTGTCGCGGTACGGCCCCTGCTGCTTAATCAGCTGTGCATGCGTACCCCTTTGTACGATATGGCCATTGTCCAGCACGACGATTTCATCGGCATGTCTGAGTGAGGAAATCCGGTGAGCGATAATAAAGGTCGTACGGCCTGCCATCAGCTCCTTGAAGCCTGCTTGAATTTCGTGCTCGGTTTCCATATCTACGGCGCTGGTGGCATCATCCAAAATAAGAATGCGCGGGTTTTTGATCAGCGCTCTCGCAATCGCGATCCGCTGCTTCTGGCCGCCGGATAAGCCCATCCCTCTCTCGCCGACGATCGTATCATAGCCTAGCGGCAGCTCCATAATGAAATCATGCGCTTTGGCAAGCCTTGCTGCATATTCGATTTGTTCCGGCGTAACATCCTTCACACCGTAAGCGATATTGTCACGGATCGATGCCGAGAACAAGAATGTCTCTTGGAATACGGGTGCAATCAAGCGGCGCAGGCTTGCGACATCCAGATTGCGAATATCGATGCCATCAAGCGTAATCGTACCGTTTTTCACGTTATAGGCTCTCATGAGCAATTGAATAATCGTTGATTTTCCGGAGCCTGTCGCACCTAGAAATCCGATAACGGAGCCCGCTGGCGCATCGATTACAATATCCGTTACCGCTGGCGTTTTGTCTGGATAGCTGAAGGTTACATGATCAAAGCGAACATGGCCCTTCACCGACTCGTTGCTTACTTCAATGGCATGCTCCGTGTTTTTAACATGTACATGCTCGTTCAAGAGGCCGAGTACCCTCTCGCCTGATGCTTTGAATTGCGTGTAGTTATTGATATGGAACCCAAGACCCCACATCGGACCGATAATGTACCAAATCAAGCTGAAGAATGCGACGAATTCACCGAGCTTCAGCGAACCGTTAATTACAAGAATACCGCCGCTGACAAGCAGGATGACAGCGCTTAAGTTAGCGACAAGCTCCATAACCGGGAAAAATTTTGCCCAAATCTTTGCGGCCCCGACTTGATTCGTCTGATAAGCTTCGCTGCGCAATGAAAATTTCGATACCTCATGGGATTCGCGCGCAAACGATTTAACCGTACGAACGCCCGTAATGTTCTCTTGCACCGCTGTCGTTAAGTTGCTCATCGCTTGGCGCATTTCACGGAAAGCAGGGTGAATGTTGCGTTCGAAGCGAATGGCCGCAAAGCCGAGAAGCGGAATCGTCACAAGTGTGATAAGCGTAAGCTGCCAATGGATCGACAGCATCATGGCTCCGCCGAACACGATCATAAGCACCATGTTCAAAATTTGCGCAAAGCCAAAGCCGATAAAGTTGCGGATCGCTTCCAGATCCGCTGTGAGGCGAGACATGAGATCTCCCGTCTTCGCTTTGTCATAATACTGATAGGAGAGCGTTTGCAGCTTGTCATACAACGCGTTTCTCATTCGGAACGCCACTTTGTTGCCGAGCCGTCCGCCAAAAAATCCGTGCAAAAACTGCATGCAGCCTTTCAAACTGACGACTCCTACTACCGTAAATGCAAGCGCTGGAACTAATTCGAATTTCTCTGGCATGATAACATCATCAATGAGGTATCGCAGCAAATTCGGATAGACAAGTCCGAGCGCCGTAGCGCACATTAAGCATAATATGGAGGAGAACAAAAACTTTCGCTCCGCCCAATAGAATGCTTTCAACTGCCTTAAAACGTCCAAGTAAATCCATCTCCCCGTATCTATTTTGTAAGTATGAATGAATATTATCAGCATCGTGAAATGCGAGCAAACAGTATAAATATGCATATATGTGATAGAAACCGCTTAAAGACGCATTATGGAAATTGGAAACGGTTAATGCTCCCAATTGGTCCTAAATCATGACAAATATGTGCCTATTACTCACTTTTTGCACGAAAACACACTAAAATAAAAAATGCTTTTGCAGGCGCGATTAGCGCCGGCAAAAGCATTCAGCTATTAATGCGATAGAACGATCGACATTCATTGACTATTAGAGATGAATGAGTTGATTGTAGAGCAGCTTGAGTTCAGCCGTATCCGCGCTTCCAGTCAGCGAGCTGCGCTTGCCGCTTTCGTACGCCAGCATATCCTCCTGCAGCTCGCCACCAGCTTGAACCGCAGCTTGCTGCCAGACCTGCTCGTAAAACGACGTCCATAGCGCCGTTTGCTCGGCCATCCAGCCATTCAGTGAAGGAGCAAGCAGCGTCTCAAGCTCTTTGCGAAGCAAGGACTTGCCCTCGCCTTCAAAAAATTGCCGAGGCGATTTAAATCGGCTCCAAAGAAGCTTTGCATCGATCGTGGATGCTTCCCATGCAGCAGGCTCCTCCGGCGTTGGCAATGCAGCTGCCGAATAAGGGATTGCGCTGTAAGCGGCGATAGACGCCTCCAAACGCTGCGCCGTGCTGACGTAAAGCTTTTGAAGCAGCGAATGAACGCCTCGCTCCATCCGCAATGACGTAGCCAGCATCTCCTGCGAAAGCTCCAGCTGGACAAGCCGCTGCAGCTCAAGCCACGACGTCCAAATCGCTTTGCGCAAATCACGTCCATCATCCTGCAGTGACGCAGGGTTGAAGGCAAGATTGTAAAACTCGCCAAAGCGATATTGAATGCGCTGCACGACATAATACAAGAGCTCGCTAAGCTCCTGCTTAAGCTGCTCTGGCATAGCCCCCGATTGCAGCGTTTCGATCTCGCTCGTTCCTTCATGAACGGCCTGTTTAAGCGTGTTCAGCTCCGCTTCCCTCGCAGCAGCATCGCCCTCAGCGCTTTGAAGCCAGCCAGCAACCGTTGCAGCCGCACGCTTCAAATCCTGCTCAGCAGCATCGATAGCAAGACGACCGAGGTCGTTCTGAATAAAGGAAAGGAATGATTGCTCGAATGCCTCCATGCCTGAGCGGCCAAGCAGCTCGGCATCGCCGCTAAGCTTGCCGTCAAGCGCCTGCAGGCTTGATACAGGGAATAGTCGCGGCGAGCGAATCGCATGCTGCAGCAGATTCGTTTCCACGTGCTTCAATACGCCGTCAAGCTCCTCTTGATCCGCTGCCAAATCGGCTGCGTTCACGAGGAAAAACATTTTGTCGAGCTCGAACTGATCCTTCACCCTGCCAAGCTGCATCAGAAACTGACGGTCGGCTTGGGAGAAGGCATGGTTGTAATAGGTTACGAACAAAACGGCATCGGCGTTTTTGATATAGTTAAAGGCTACGCCCGTATGTCTGGCATTAACCGAATCCGCGCCCGGCGTATCAACGAGCACGATGCCTTGTGCGGTTAGCGCGCAATCGTAGTGAAGCTCGATTTCGCTGACGAAGCAGGAACGCGATTCCTCTGCTACATAGCGCTCATACTCCGCTTGGTCGACCGAAAGCTGCTGGCCAAGCAGCGCTTCATGCTCTGCCCAGCCTGCGCGGGCGGCGCGCAGGAAGCTAAAGTGCGGGCGGCCGCCAGCCCCGATGGAATCGGGGGTCAGCTTGTCAATCGCCCGCATAAGCGCTGCGGCATCCGGCAGATGCTCGGTGCCGGCCTTCTCGCCGAGCAGCGCCAAGGAATAGCGCAGGTCGTCTTCGATTGCTGCGCGCGACTTCATGACGATGCGCGCCGTGCCATGGCCGTGCTCCGCCGTAGGGGGCACGAGCCGGTTGATCGCGGCGGTCGTCGGATTAGGCGAAACCGGCAGCACCGGTTCGCCGATCAGCGCGTTCGCCAGCGATGATTTGCCGGCGCTGAAGGCGCCGAACAAGGCGATGGTGAAGCGGCTGTCCTGCAGACGCTTCGCCTTATCGCGCATCGCGTGCGCTGCAGCTGCCAGCGCCGCGTGCGGCGCAAGCAGCTCCGCCGCGCTCGTTAAGCGCGCAGCAGCGCTGTGCTGCTGCGCCAGCGCGGCTCCGCCAGCTAAGGCGCTCCGCCCTGCTGCCTCGCGCCTAGGCGCTGCTGCGCTGCCGTGTCCGCTATCGCTCGCGAGCGCTTCACGCGCCGCTGCCACAGCGCTTGCCGCGGACACGCCCGCACCGGCACCAGCTGCGCGCGGTGCCGGCAAATCCGGCCTAGCCGGCGCCTCAGGCATCGCTGCCGCAAGCCGCGACTCATGCTCATCAGCGCGCTTAGCAAGCGCAGACAGCGCCTGAATAGCGCCAGCCTGCGCTTGAAGTGCCGCCAGCTGTGCCCGTGCCTCAGCGGCAGATGCTTCGCCTACCGCCGCCGCATGATCCGCCAGCGCATCGATCAGCTCAAGCGCCCGCTGGCGATAAACCGCCTTCACATCCGCGGCGAGGTCGCGGCTATACGTCATCGTATATTCGTTCCCGATGACGGCTCCAGCTTTAACCCGCGCCAGAAGCCATTCCGAATCAGGCAGCCAAGCAAGCGTTCTAGCGAGCTCTGCTTCCAGCCGCTCGCTGTCAAAGCCGATACGCTCTCCCTCTACGCGCAGCAGATGCTTCACATGCCAGTCAATTGAAGCGCTGATTAAGCTGTTCAATTCGTCGCTAAACGCCTGCAGGCGCCTTTCCTGCTCCGCAGCCGTCTTCGCAGCCGCAAACAGCAGCCCCGCCTTAAAGCCGGGCTTGCGGCTCTCCAAAAACGTTTGAGCCAAATCACGCAGTCCAGCAGGCGTAATATTCGCATTATCGAGCAGCGTCTGCAGCTCTTTGCGAAGCTGTCCGCGATAGACTTCTATATCATCAGCAATTTTGCGGATAAGCTTCTGCAAGCGGTCCATTTCACCCGTTACAAGGGCAGCAGCCTCTTCGCCGCCTGCTTCCTCGAGCAGCCGTTCCCGCTCAGGCTCCCGCTGCAGCTCGGTCCATTTCAAATGCCCCGCCGCCACATGGCGCAAGGAGGCATCTACGCTGTATACGCACAGAGGCCCCCGAATCGTTTGAAGCTGATCCAGCAGCTCCAGCAATGACTCCCATTCCTGCTCCGGATGATCCGGCTCGCGCAACGACAAATAAACGATCCCCGCCGGCTCCAAATGCCAAGCGTGAAACGCATCCTGCACGCTTTGACGATAGCTTGCGAAGGAGAGCTCGCGATCGCGATGCTTATCAATCTGATTCACGATAAAGTATAAGGGCTTGCCCCAATCCTTCAGCTGCTTCGCAAACGAAAAATTGATTTCCGATTGCACATGGTTATAGTCCATTACATAAAACACGACATCTGCAAGATGCAGCGCCGATTCCGTAGCCATTCGATGCGCGTCATCGGTGGAGTCGATACCCGGGGTATCAAGCAGCACGGTATGATCGCCTAGCAGCTCGCTAGGGTAAACGATAGATACCGATGTGAACTGCTCTCCGTCCACGCAGTAGCGGTCAAGCTCATCAATTGGAACCTCCGCTTTTGTTGCTACGCCGCCGCGAAGCGTCTCTACAGCCGCGTAAGCCCGATCGCCGCCTCGAATTGATACAACGTTAGCGCTCGTCGGAATAGGGCTTGAGGGCAGCAGCTTCGCTGCGCATAAACGATTGATTAAGGTTGATTTGCCAGCCGAAAAATGTCCACAAAAAGCGACAGTAAGCCGACCGTCGGTCAGCTTACTGTTCAGCTCCTGTGCTTGCTTGGCATGTATGGTATCTCCTGCAGCTTCCATTAAACCTGCTGCCTCGGATATAGCTTTTGCTATGCTTTGCACCGTTAATTCTGTCATTTGCTTCTCCTTAAACGGCTTGCTCTTCTTCAGACGGCAGGCAAATTTCAAAAACGTTGCCATGCTGCAAAATCATAATGTTGCGCTCTTTATCTCTCATCACGACAACCTCTGGCTTTACGCGCATACGCTCGATATATTGCTCAGGTACGTCGCCGGAGCCGCTCACTGTAATTCCTTCCACAACTAGGTCTTCGTTCTCCTCTGGCGGAGACTCAAGCACCTGCTCGTAAATATCGGAAAAAAGCTCAAAATTGTTTGTGTAAACGGAAATACAGTTCATTTTCATCATCCTTCATTGGCTATTTTAGGTTTTATACTCTTATTTTTTGTTTTAAAACCTGGCTTCATACGTTGTTTTCCTTCTTTGCACAAATCAAGCAGCGGACAAACCGGACACTGCGGGCTTTGCGCTTTGCAATGATAGCGGCCAAAGAAGATAAGCCTGTGGTGAGTCAAGGTCCACTCCTCGCGCGGCACGAGCTTCATCAGCTTCTTCTCAACCTCTAACACGTTATCCTCCTGCTTGGCGAACCCCAGCCTCTTCGATACGCGATCCACATGCGTATCAACGGCGATGGCTGGTACGCCAAAGGCGTTGGACATGACGACGTTGGCCGTCTTGCGGCCTACGCCTGGAAGCTCAGTCAAGCCCTCATGGCTCTCAGGCACTTCCCCGCCATACTTATCGATAACGATGCGGCATAGCTTTTGTATATTGGAAGCTTTACTGCGAAACAAGCCGATGCGGCGAATGTCCTGCTCAAGCTCCTCCAGCGGTACGCTCAAATAATCTTCGGGACGCTTATATTTCTCGAATAAAGACACCGTCACTTTATTGACCGTTTCATCCGTACATTGCGCCGACAGCAGAACTGCTATCGTAAGCTCGAACGGATTGCTGTGATTAAGCTCGCAGTGAGCATCAGGAAACATGTCCGCAATGATGTCCAGTACATGACGCATTTTCTGTTTCGCGCTCATCGTCCTCTCCCCTAATCAAACACTATCGTTCAAAGTGTAGCGAAATTTGTCACGCTTCGCAACCGTAATCAAGCATATTCTATAAAAAAACTGCCCCTAAGGGCAGTTTTTTCACAAAAAATAAATATCTCGGGCTGTTATCGCCACATTTTTAAGAATTTCGTTACTTGACGATTGCAATCACATTGTTCCTAAAGCTGTAAATCGTAATCTTATCTCCTGCTTTAAAAGCCGTAATCGCAACTTCATTTCCGTTAGAGAAATATTTGCTATTGCTCATCACATTAAAATAATTCCGGTTATCCGTTGTTGATGTAATTTCCGTTCCAATTTGAGCTGTAGTGGAATTGTAGCTTGTGAATACACGGCTCTCGCCGATCGCAGCTGTAATTTGGGTTTTGACGCCATCCGGCTTCTGAATCTCAACATAATCGCCCACAGCCAGCAGGCTTGTCGCATTGCCTGAAGAAGCTCCTTTGATGATTTGAAAGCCAGCATCGCCATTAAAAGCCAACGTTTGGCCTGCTAGATCCACAATCGTCACACTGTTTGCCGCAATGGACTGTATCTTGCCAAAAGTAACAGGCACTACTCTTGCAGATACAGCTTGTTTTCCGATATAGCTTACCGTGATCATTGAGCCAGGAGCAACCTGATCTACCGTCAGCTTAGCGCCTACCTCGTTCAACAGGTCTGTGCTGAGTACCGACAGATCGAAAGCTGGAGTAGCAGCATTTTTAATGCGAAGCCTTTTGTACACATTATCGATCGATAATACCTCATACTGCGTATTGGCATGAACCTTAATCGTGGATACTCGGTCCTGCGTGCTGCCTAATTCCAGTGTAAGCGTATCTCCCGCTTTTAAATCACTGTAGCCTGCATTACTGATAGCGGAATGCTCTACAGTTGCGGTGTTATAAGGTACAGATATGGCAGCACCGCCATCCAATTTCACGGTCATCAAGTTGGAGCTTGCATTCAATGTAACCAAAGTACCAACATACTTCGTTACGAATTGAAGCGAAACAATCGAGTTGCCGGTGTAACTAATAATAATTTTACGGTTTTGCGTCAATAGGCTGCTAGCAGATGCCAGCGTTAGTGCGCCGCCGTTATATTCAATTTTTGTCTTGTCTGTAAAATACAACGCTTGGGCATTGCTGCCTGCCGCATCAACGACCGTCAATAGTTTTTTATCATAAAGAAAACTTGCTACTTGCGCACCTGCTATCATTTTCACATTGCGCTTCGCAACTTTAACCTTCGTCACTTGATCCTTATCATCAAAGGTAAGCTCAACTTGATCAGCTTCCTTAATCAAGTCTTGAACCGTCGCTGCTACCATTCCATCAATTTCTACGGTCACCGTTTCCGCCATAAACTTGGATACGAGCTCGGAGTCTGTTTTAATCGTGATGAGCTCGCCGTCGGTCCCATAAAACGTGCCG
This sequence comes from Paenibacillus sp. PL91, assembly GCF_012935325.2. Lineage (GTDB taxonomy): Bacteria > Bacillota > Bacilli > Paenibacillales > Paenibacillaceae > Pristimantibacillus. Next base: position 611,281 of record NZ_JABBYG020000001.1, on the reverse strand, counting down.
CTTGCTTTTGTCGTTGATGCTTGCGGTGAAGCAACAATTTTAATGGCCTGCGGCGTTTCGCGGAATGTGTCCTGTACGATGCTGATTTGACTATCTCTTTTAATAGCGCTTAATGAAAGTGCATTGCCTTCCGTGTCAACAACGGCAACCGAGTCGTTATAAAAAATTTCAACCGGCTTATTGTCGATCCAAACATATATTTTTTTCTCAGCTGCAATTAGTCGATCAAGCGTTCCTGTAATGGTTTTTGTATATTGCTTGTCGCCTTTCACTTCAACGTATTTCGCTTTGCCGTCTTTAGCAATGACCGTTACATCGCCATACTCTACCAATTGCTGCTTCGTGATCGGCGTTTCTTTATCGGCATGATAGAATAGCGTATCCGAATCAATGGTGTAGCTTGTTTCATTCTTATCGCTATAAATCGAAATAGACGAATCCGTAATAAGAGAAGCGATTCCGGTTATTTGTCCTTCATAAGCTACAGGAAATAGCTTTTCAGCACGGCTGAACATCGTTGCAAGACTTGCCCGGTTCACATTCACTTTTGGTTCGAATTTTGCCGATGTTACGCCTTTGACAAGATCAAGCTTTAAAGCCGCATTCACATACCCTTTATAAATCGAACTAATTTGTGAATTATCCGAGAAGGCAGAATCGGTATCCTGCAATAGCTCGGCTTCCTCATCCTTCTCGATCGCACGAACCAATAGCTTCGTTACCCATTCGCGGGAAGCTGGCTTCGTGCCCCAAGCTACTTTAGAATCCTTCGCAGCGAGCTCGAACTCCTCTTTCTGATCGAGCAAGCCTTCCTCAAAGGCAAGCGTCACATACGCTTTAAAGAAATTGCTGACAGCAAAGGAAGTCGGGAAGCCGATAATCGCACTTTGATCCGCTTTTTTATCCAAGCCGGCAAAGCGCAGCGCCATGAGCACTGCCTCCTGCTGGCTTACATTTTCGCTTGGACGGAAGACGAAAGAGCCGCTAGTTGTAGTGTACCCTTCAATAATTCCCTGCAAGGCAAGCTTTGCGATATGCTTCTCAGCCCAGTGGCCGCTGCTAACGTCTTTAAATGGTGTCGAAAGTGTGGAGGACGCAGCACTAATCTGCGAAGGAATGAGTACACCGCTGCCAGCAACCAGCGAAAAAGCCAGCGCTCCGATTAAGATCTTTTTGCCTGCAAATTGCAATGTCATAGAACAATATTCCCCCTGAAAGTTTTTATGATGATTCATGCAGAAACGACTTCGCTAACCTTGTGCAGGGGCGGAGCCGTTTCCGATAATAAATATAAGCAGCCGAATAATCTGCTCGGTAACACTTAAAGCTATTGGTTGCTTGCCGCTTCTTCTCGCTTCATTGGATGCTCTAACTCGACATGTCCCATTAGCGTTTCGATCTTCTCGCCATCCACTAGCAGCTCAATGGCTTGTACGAAATCGAATTGGAACAATGTTTTTTGGAGCGTCTCCAAAACCAGCTGCTCGCCAGGCGCGCCGAGACGTGCCTCGTCCGGCAAATGAATATCGAGAGTAACAAGTCCATCAGCTAGTTCTACGGATTTAATTTCAATAGGTTTCCATAATACCAGTTCCTTCTCGCCTGCATCCTTTTGTAATTCAGCAAGCGTTGCCTTTACTAAATCAATATTCTCTTCATAAGTCAGCTTAACGGAATGCTCAACTGTTTCACTTAGCTCAACATCGGTTAAGTAAATGATAGCTTCGCGTTCGTTTAATGCCGGTGTAGGCTCTGGAGAAGGCGATGCCGTTGGCGCTGTCGTGCTGCCCGGGTTGTTTTCTGGCTTGTCCTGTACACCACAGCCTACAATCGCAGCAGATAAAATGATGACAGCAAGCAGCCCGCGTGCTTTGAAGTTTTTCATAACACTGAACACCTGCTTTCTATTTTACGTTTAAGTATTCCTTAATTCCCGCTACCAGTTCTGCAGCGATGCGATTCTGAGCTGCATCGTTAAAAAGAATTTTTGCATCAGAGGTGTTCGATAAAAATCCGGCTTCGATTAATACGGCTGGCATAGTGGTTTGCTTAATCACTTTATAGGCTTCTTTCTTGACTCCGCGGTCCTTGATGCCTGTTCCCGCAATCAAATGCTTATGCATGACATCAGCGAACGACTTGCTGTTAGCCCGGTAATAATAGGTTTCGGCGCCGGATGCTGAACTTCCTCCGCTATTGGCATGAATGGACAAAAACAAATCTGCCTTCAGGTTCTCTGCAAACTTAATGCGGTCATCCAAAGAAGGATATGTATCGCCCGTTCTCGTAAAATGCACCTTGATTTTGCTTTCTTTCTCAAGCAGCGCTTTCATTTTCAAACCAACGCTTAAATTAAATTCTTTCTCCCATTTGTTCAGCACGCTTTTTGCGCCTGGGTCGGAGCCGCCATGCCCAGGATCGATAACAACGTCAAATACGTCATTTGAAGCTGGCGGATTTACAATCGGCGGGTCAATTGGAGCATTGGGATCGGTTGGAACATCCGAAAGCGACATAAAGCTCAATTGAATTTTGCCTAAATCCTCAGTCAGTACATAACCTGTATCATTACCGATTTCAATAACCAATCTTGCTGTTTCCGGCGAGTTCGAAAATAAAGAGTAACGGAACTTTTGCAAATAAGTACTGTCCGATACATTAACCTCTATTTGACCGCTCAGAAGCTGTGAAGTCAAATCCGTCGCATATGCGGTATAAGGAAAATCAAATACGACCCGCTTCGGATTATCGAGCAACAGCGGTTTGTTTGCTTTGACGGCTCCGTCATAATGAATCGTCAAGCTGCTGTTGCCTTCGTAAGCTACCTGTGTAATCCAACCCGCAGTGTTAGTTACGGGAGGAACAGTCGGATCTGTAGGCTCCGCCGACTGATCATACATATGTACTTCCTTCTCGGTAGCTTTCCACTCGAAATCAAGGCCGAACTGCTCGCCAATAAATCGTAGTGGAACTAACGTCATGCCTTTAATGATTGATGCTGTGGTATCCATTTGTACCATTTGGTCATTTACCATCGCCACTTTGTCATTCAGCTTTAGCTTTATGACATCCGTGCCATGATTGACCGTCGCTGTTTTGGCCGTATTATCCCAAGTGATCTGAAAGCCTAAGCCTTCTGAAACCGTCCGCACAGGCACAACTGTCGCATTGTTGATGATTTGCGGGTTAACTTCAGATTTTAACAGCTGGCCATTCAAAAAAAGCTTTGGGACGACCTCTGCAGCTGCAGATGCAGCTTGTCCTACAGAAGCGAACATCGTGAAAAAGAACGACATAAACAACAACATGGATACAAATTTCTTCATTTCCCACCTCGATGACTGGAATTGCCCGCATCGAATGAGTGCATTCGACTTTTACAGACTAAAATATAGACGCAGCTTGTCAGAAAAAGTTGCGTTAAAAGGAAAAAAGAGGACGATCCGCCTATAACGGCTGGATCGTCCTCTTTGCTTTAATAAATTAGCCTAAACGAGCGGCATGCTTTTGCTCGTAAGCCGTAATTTTGTCTTCATGTTGAAGAGTCAAGCCGATATCGTCAAGGCCTTGCAGCAAAAATTGACGGCGATGCTCATCAAGGTCAAAGTTGATCGTTAAGCCAAACTCATCGGAAAGCTGTTTGTTTTCCAAATCAACGTTAAGCTTGTAGCCTTCGTGCTTAGCCGTGCGCTGGAAGATCTCTTCCACTTGCTCTTCGCTAAGCTTGATTGGCAGAATGCCGTTTTTGAAGCAATTATTGTAGAAAATGTCCGCATAAGACGGCGCGATAATAACTTTGTAGCCATAGTCAAGAATGGCCCAAGGCGCATGCTCACGGGAAGAGCCGCAGCCGAAGTTTGCACGGGATACGAGTACGGAAGCGCCCTCGTAGCGTGGCTTGTTCGGTTCGAACTCAGCGTTCACATCACCGTTTTCGTGAAAACGCCATTCGAAGAAAAGGAATTGGCCAAAGCCGCTGCGCTCAATGCGCTTCAAAAATTGTTTAGGTATGATTGCATCAGTGTCGACATTGACCCGGTCGACCGGGGCGACGATGCCTGTAAGTTGTTTAAACGGTTCCATATCGGTTATACCCCTCTCTCGCGTTCAATTAGTTCAACACTTCGGTTTTAATTTCCCAATCGCGTACATCTGTGAAATGACCTTTAATCGCTGCAGCAACTGCCATAGCAGGCGATACAAGGTGCGTACGTCCGCCGCGGCCTTGACGGCCTTCAAAGTTACGGTTGGAAGTCGATGCGCAGCGCTCGCCCGGTTTCAGAACGTCAGGGTTCATCGCAAGGCACATGGAGCAGCCAGCGTCACGCCATTCAAAGCCAGCCTCTGTGAAAATTTTGTCCAAGCCCTCTTTCTCGGCTTGAATTTTTACGCGGCCTGAGCCTGGAACGACGATAGCCGTTACACGGTCGCTTACTTTGTAGCCTCTAGCGATTTCAGCGGCTGCGCGCAAATCTTCAATACGGCCGTTCGTGCAAGAGCCGATAAATACATAATCAATTGCGATTTCGCTCATTGGCGTACCTGGCTTCAAATCCATGTACTCAAGAGCGGCTTCCGCTGCTTTACGCTCATTCTCTGTTGGCAGATCCGCAGGGAATGGAACTTTAGCTGTGATGTTAGTTCCCATACCCGGGCTAGTGCCCCAAGTTACTTGCGGGATAAGCGCGTCTACATCGAAATGAACGACAGTGTCGTACTCTGCGCCTTCGTCAGTAGTAAGCTGTTTCCAAGCTTCAACTGCCTCGTCGTAGTTAGCTGGCGCGTATTGACGGCCGCGAAGATATTCAAATGTCGTTTCGTCAGGAGCGATAAGGCCAGCGCGAGCGCCTGCTTCAATGGACATATTGCAAACGGTCATACGCTCTTCCATCGTCAAGCTAGTGATCGCTTCGCCTGTAAACTCAATGACGTAGCCTGTTGCAAAATCCGTGCCATATTGCGCGATAACGCCAAGAATCAAGTCCTTCGCCGTTACGCCCGGCTTGCGAGTGCCGTTGAAGCGAACCTCAAGCGTCTTCGCTTTCGATTGCTGCAAGCATTGCGTAGCCATTACGTGCTCAACCTCGCTCGTACCGATACCGAACGCCAAAGCGCCGAATGCACCGTGAGTGGAAGTATGGCTGTCGCCGCAAACGATCGTTTTGCCTGGGTGCGTAAGTCCGAGCTCAGGGCCCATAACGTGTACGACACCTTGGTCGATGCTGTCAAGATCAAATAGCGTTACGCCAAAATCTTTACAGTTTTGCGTGAGTGTGTCAATTTGCTGCTTCGAGATCGGATCTGTAATATTGAAGCGATCCTTCGTTGGTACGTTATGATCCATCGTTGCGAAAGTAAGGTCCGGACGACGCACTTTGCGTCCCGATAGACGCAAGCCTTCAAACGCTTGCGGCGACGTTACTTCGTGAACGAGCTGCAAATCGATATAAATAACGCTTGGCTTGCCTTCTTCTTGATGAATGACGTGATTATCCCAAATCTTCTCAAACATTGTCTTTTTCGTCATTATATTCACCCCATCGTTTCATTAAATCTTCTGCTTTTCTTAACTGAACCTACTATAGCATTTCTTTCTTCATTGATCCAAGATATAATATCTATAACGACTATAGGTAATAACTATAATGGAAGTTTCATGGATCTCAAGAACTTTATAGAAGGGAAATAACTATGGAATTAAGACAATTAAATTATGTCATCCAAATCGCTTTGGAGAAAAATTTTTCACGAGCTGCAGAAAAGCTTCATATCGCACAGCCCTCACTGAGCCAGCAGCTGTCTAAGCTGGAGCAAGAAATTGGCGTGCTGCTTTTTCGCCGAACGACCAATTCGGTCGAGCTTACGCAGGCCGGTCAAGTATTTGTCGACAAATCGCAGGCCATTCTAGATGCCATCGAGCAGCTTAAGCAAGAAATGGACGATATGGCGCAAATGCGACGGGGCCGCCTTGTCGTAGGCACGCTGCCTATTACAGGCTCGCATATCCTGCCTTTAGTCCTTCCTGTCTTTGGCGCGCAATACCCGCAAATCGAGGTTGTACTCGTCGAGGACACGACAGCCAAGCTGGAGCAGCTTACTGCCAGTGGCGGTACGGATTTAAGCCTGCTCTCCCTTCCGCTCATCGACAGCTCGCTATCCTACGAGCCATTTTTGGAGGAAGAAATTTGCTTGGCCGTCCCTCCCCAGCATCCGCTTGCAAAGCGTGAGGATCCTATCGACATCTCAGAGCTGCAAGAGGAGCCATTCATTGGACTAAAGCGCGGTCAAGGCTTTCGTCAAATTACAGTTGATTTATGCGAGCAATCAGGCTTCTCTCCACGGATCGTGTTCGAGAGCAGCAACATCGAAACGATACAATCCCTTGTAGCCGGCGGTATGGGGATCGCCTTTGTCCCGCAGATGCTGACGCGAATCAAAGGCTCTGAGTTTGCACCCACTTATTTGCCATTAAACCAAAAACCGACTAGGACGCTGGTAGTCGCTAGCCGGAAGGGACGCTATTTATCCAAAGCGGCTGACGCCTTTATCCGCACATTGAATAAGACAATCAGCAGCATCAATAATTAAGCCTCATATATAGAAGGTCTACGATCTTCAAATACGGGAATTTTCGATCGAACCGAATCGACTAATGACAGATCGATATCCGCATAAAGGATCGTTTCCTCTTCGCCGGCTTCCGCAATTGTTTCTCCCCATGGGTCAAGGATGAGCGAATGTCCGAAGAAATGGGCATCGCCGCTTTTGCCCATACGGTTGCAAGCAACAACGAACATTTGATTTTCGATAGCGCGCGCTGTAAGCAGCGTACGCCAGTGATGAAGGCGCGGATGCGGCCATTCTGCGGGTACGAACAGCAGCTTGGCTCCGCCCAGCGCCAGCTTCCTTGCAAGCTCCGGGAAGCGTATATCATAGCAAATCATCATCCCTGCGTCTGCGCCTTCGATTTCCAGCTTGCCCAGCTTATCCCCCGCTGCCAAATATTTCTCTTCATCCATAAGACGGAACAAATGAATTTTGGAATAGTCGGCTATGACATTTCCATCGCGATCGAAGGCATAAATCGTATTGAGCACTTTATCATCTTTCAGCTCTGCGATTGAGCCTCCGATAATATAAACATTATGCTTTTTGCTGAATGCAGATAAAAAGGCTTTCGTTCTTTCTCCTTCATTATCTGCTATAGTATGGATTTCTGTTAATGCATACCCTGTATTCCACATTTCCGGAAACATAATGACATCCGGCTTGGCGTCCGTGCTTACCGCTTCCTCCAGCATGCTCGCGAGCTTCGCGAAGTTCGCTTCCGGATTTCCCGCCTCTATATGCATTTGCAGCAGCGCAAGCCGCAATTGATTACTCATCTGCCATTCCTCCAGTATTCCTTTTTCATCTAATAACGATGATTGCTTTTTTTCCCTAATGATACCCTGTCATGGTTCTGTGTCAAGATGGGAAACGTAACAACAAGCGCTTTACCACTTTACGATAGAGAAGGAGAATGTCTGTTATGCTTCCAAAACGAATAGCCGCGATGCTTCTGGCATGCTGCTCGCTTTTTCTGTTCGCTCAATTTGCTGCCGCCCATGTCGCACCAAGCTCTGAGGTTGGCCTCAAACCTGTACAGGTATTCGACGTAGCTGCCGGCAAAGTGATTAAAACGATTCCGAATGATGCGGAGTATCAATCTTTAGCAGGATCATGGATCGGGTCCATTACGGGACTTGCCCCCCAATTGACAAGCGATGAAAGCTGCAGCTATGTTTACCGGGTGCCGCTTGAGAAAGCAGTAACGATTAAATCGGGCAACATTACGGTTACTTCCGATGATCTGTTTTTATTTTACTGCAAAGACAAGCCGCCGCTGCTGCTCGTATTTGACGAGAAGCGCAGACCGTATTTGTTCTTGTTTAAGGCAGACATCAAACCGTTTATTCAAAAGGTCGGCGTTCCCGCTACTTAAGCCTAAAGCTTCTCTTCTCCCCACATTCGTGCTACATTTATGCTATTGTCTAAATAGATAGCGATTTTTCATGTGGAGTGTGAGGGAATGGAAACACAAATCGGTCAACACCTTATTCAACCTGCAGATCGGATGAATGGTCTTCCGACGCAATTTTTTGCCAAGCTGGTCGCCAAAGCGAATGCCCAAACGGCCAAGGGACGCGATGTCATCAATTTGGGACAAGGCAATCCGGATCAGCCGACCCCTCCTCATATTGTTGCGAAGCTGCAGGAGGCTGCTGCTAATCCGCTTTACCATAAGTATCCGCCGTTTAGCGGCTACCCTTTTCTCAAGGAAGCTGTAGCTAAACGTTACAAAGAAGATTATAACGTAGATGTAGATCCAACGACTGAGGTCGCCATTCTGTTTGGCGGCAAAACAGGACTTGTCGAAATTAGCCAGTGCCTGCTGAATCCCGGTGATGTATGTCTCGTGCCTGATCCCGGCTATCCGGATTATTGGTCGGGCGTAGCGCTTGCGGGGGCCGAAATGGCCTTTATGCCATTAACGGACAAAAACAACTATTTGCCGGATTACGATGCTATAAATCCAGAGCTCGCTAAGCGAGCCAAGCTTATGTTCATGAACTACCCTAACAATCCGACAGGCGCTGTCGCGAATGCTGCATTTTATGCGAAGACGGTAGAGTACGCCAAGAAGCACGGCATAGTCGTAGCAAGCGATTTCGCTTACGGCGCCATCGGCTTCGATGGCAATCAGCCAATAAGCTTTCTTCAAACGCCGGGCGCTAAGGAAGTTGGCGTAGAATTTTATACGCTATCCAAAACCTATAATATGGCTGGCTGGCGCGTAGGCTTTGCGATTGGCAATTCAGAAATCGTCAAGCTCATTAATTTGATACAGGATCATTACTACTGCAGCCTGTTCGGAGGCATTCAAGAGGCTGCCGCACTCGCTTTGACCGGCCCGCAGCAATGCGTAACCGAGCTTAAGGCTATGTATGAGCGCCGTCGCGACGCTTTATTCGCCGCGCTTGATCGCATCGGCTGGAAAGCCGCTCGTCCGGGAGGCTCGTTCTTCTGCTGGCTGCCCGTAGCCGAAGGCTATACCTCTGAATCGTTTGCCGATTTGCTTCTGCAGGAGGCAGACGTTGTGGTAGCGCCGGGCGTAGGGTTCGGAACGCATGGCGAGGGGTTTGTTCGACTAGGCTTGCTTACTAATGAAGCACGCTTAGAGGAAGCGGTTGAACGGATCGGAAAGCTGAATTTATTTTAGTTCAAATCGGTTATTTGCCTTTCTTTACAGCGGCATAGGATCGTGATATGCTTGTAGGAATTGAACATGAAACGTGATGACGGGACAATTAAGCAAGATGGGTCGCGATCAGAGAGTAAATTCCATGGGCTGCGAGAATTTACCGAAGGCCGCTTGCTGAACCTACCTCCGAGCGGCCGGCGATGAGCCGGACAGCGCCTTCTGTTACAGGCTTAAGCTGGATGATCCTACATGTAGAGATCATCAACAAAGGTGGTACCGCGGAAGCTAAGACTTTCGTCCTTTATGGACGAAAGTCTTTTTTGTTGTCACGAAACAAGCATAGGATGGGATTAACAATGACAGAACGAATAGTCGTAAAAATTGGCAGCAGCTCGCTCACGTCTGAGGAAGGCGGCTTAAACCGCGAACGCATTCAGTATTTCGCTTCGGAACTCGCTATGCTTCACCAAAGAGGAAGCAGCGTGATGCTCGTAACATCCGGCGCTGTCGCAGCTGGCTTTCGTCAAATCGGTTATAGCGCAAAGCCCAAGGTTGTGCATGAGAAGCAAGCTGCGGCCGCTGTCGGTCAAGCGCTGCTTATGCAGGCTTATCAGGAGGCCTTCGGCGGATACGGCATCGTAGCCGCACAGATTTTGCTGACGCGGGCGGACTTCTCCAATCGCCGCCGCATCCAAAATGCGCTGATGACGATCGAAGAGCTTTTGCGTCTTGGCATCATCCCGATCATCAACGAAAATGATACGGTAGCAACCGACGAGCTTGTCCCTAAATTCGGAGACAATGACAGCTTGTCCGCGCTAGTCGCGGCCATGACGAAAGCAGCCCAGCTTGTCATCATCACGGATATGGACGGCTTGTACACCGAAGATCCGCGCAAAAACCCGCAAGCTGTCAAAATCGAGCGCGTTGATCAAATTTCCGAGGATATTATGAAGGTTGCAGGCGGCGCAGGCTCCTCTGTCGGCACAGGCGGCATGCGATCCAAAATTGAAGCGGCGCGTATCGCCATGCGAGGCGGCGTGCATGCCTTTATCGGAAAAGTGCAGCAGGAAGGCGATTTGGCCCTCGCCGTTGAAGGCAATGGCCGCGGCACCTATTTCGATACGAAGCTGAACAGCCTGCCGATGAAGAAGCAATGGCTTGGCTTTCACTCGATGCCGCAAGGCAAAGTTGCCGTCGACGATGGCGCAGTGAACGCTCTGCTCGAAGGCGGAAAAAGTCTTTTGCCCGCTGGCGTTACGGAAGTGCAAGGCGAATTCCTGCCTGGCGACGTTGTTGAAGTAACCAATCGCCAAGGAGAAACGCTTGGCCGCGGCGTCGTTAATTATGCTGCTTGGCAAATCCAAGCGGTTGCCGGACTGACCACGGAGGAAGTAAAGCGCAGAGTAGACGTATCCCGTATCGAATTTATTCATCGCGACGAATGGATTACATTGAAATAATAAGGAGGCTTCCTATAATGACCAGCGAAGTTAGACAGAAAGCAACATTAGCACAGGATGCATCAGCCATTATGAATCGATTGACTACTGAACAAAAAAATGCAGCGCTCCTACATATGGCTGACGCCCTGCTCGCCGAGCAAGCTGCCATTATTTCCGCAAATGAGCTTGATTTGCAGCGCGGACGCGAGCAAGGCACAAGCCCTTCCCTGCTCGACCGCCTCGCGCTCAATGGCGACCGTGTAGCAGCAATAGCTGAAGGACTTAGGCAAATCGTAGAGCTGCCAGACCCTGTCGGCGAGCTTCTAGAGCATTTTGACCGTCCAAACGGGCTGAAGGTTGAAAAAGTTAGAGTACCGCTCGGCGTGATAGGCATGATCTATGAGGCGCGTCCGAACGTAACCGTCGATGCGGCAGGCCTTTGCCTGAAAACCGGAAATAGCGTCGTCCTTCGCGGCGGATCGGCAGCAATCGAATCGAACCGCAAAATTGTCGAGGTTCTCAAAAATGCGCTTGCCGATACAGCTATGCCTTCCGATGCCATTCAGCTTATCGAGGATTCAGATCGCGCTTCGGTAAATGAGATGCTGAAGCTTAACGGACTGCTGGACGTTGTTATTCCGCGGGGCGGCGCATCGCTGATTCGCAACGTAGTTGAAAATGCAACGGTCCCTGTCATCGAAACTGGCGCTGGCATTTGCCATACGTTTGTTGATGCAAGCGCCGATTACAGCATGGCTGTCGATATTGCCTTTAACGCAAAGGTACAACGCCCATCTGTCTGCAACTCCATGGAAACGCTGCTAGTAGAGGAATCATTTGCCGATCAGCATCTGTCACAGCTTGCCGATCGTTTCATTGTGGCTGGTGTTGAGCTGCGCGGCTGTGAGAGAACCGTTGCGTTAATCCCTAGCGCCAAGCTTGCTACGGATGAGGATTATAGCACAGAATATAATGACTATATTATGAATATACGTATCGTTCCGCATCTTGACGCTGCGCTTGCTCATATCCGTCGGTTCGGTACGAAGCATTCCGAATGTATCGTAACGGAAAATGCGCAGCATGCTGACCGCTTTATTCAAGAAATTGATGCTGCAGCCGTTTATCATAATGCCTCCACCCGCTTCACCGATGGCTTCGAATTCGGCTTCGGTGCGGAAATCGGCATTAGCACGCAAAAGCTGCATGCACGCGGACCAATGGGCTTGCCTGCCCTAACCTCCACGAAATATCGGATTTATGGGACTGGTCAAATACGAGGTTAATGCTTCCGGTACAACGGTAAGCTAAATAAAATTCAAAATGATATGACGGAGGTAAACAACAATGACCCTACTGACACAAGCCGGCATTGCCAGCCTGCAAATCTGCTTCTACGGCGCCGGATCGATGGCCGAGGCGATCGCTCGTGGCTTAATTAACAAAAAGCTGGTTGAACCAAGCCGCATCTCGATGCTTAATCGGCAAAATGAAGAGCGTCTTAACGAGCTTAATGAGCGTTATGGCGTGCAAACCATCGTTCAAGGCTCAAGCAACGAAGCCTATTTGCGTGAAGCGGATATTATCTTTTTGGCGATGAAGCCGAAGGATGCTGCCGCTGCTATCGCATCCATTCAGCCTTTGGTCTCGCAAAAGCAGCTTATTATTTCGGTTATAGCAGGCTTGTCCATTAACGCGATAGAGAAGCTGCTTGGCGGGAAAGGCACTGTCGTTCGGGCAATGCCGAACACCTCCAGCACGATAGGTCTTGGGGCTACGGGGATCAGCTACTCGAAGAGCGTAACTTCACAGCAGCGAATGATAACGGAGGCGATCTTCAGTTCCGTCGGCATCAATGCCGTAGTGGATGAATCGCTGCAGCAAGCCGTCACTGGCGTATCCGGAAGCGGACCTGCCTATGTTTACTTTTTCATGGAATCCATGATTGCATCTGCTATCGAGCTTGGCATTTCCGAGGCTTCTGCTAAAGAGCTAGTCGTACAGACTGTTCTTGGTGCAGCGGAAATGGTCCGATACACGGGGGAAGAGCCTGCTGAGCTACGCCGCAAAGTAACATCACCTAACGGCACGACGCAAGCTGCTATTGAGCTGATGGCCGAGAACCGCTTTTTAGAAACGATCAATAAGGCGGTTAAGCGCTCTGCAGAGCGCGCCGGTGAGCTCGGAGCAGATATCGAGAGGAGCATAACGGAATGAACGGAGTATGTATCGCAACCTATCGTTCCTATGACGATAAAGCCGATTTCAACAAAAAGGCGCTTTCGATAGCAGTCGGCCTGACGGTTGGCAGCTGGACAGAGCTTCCCGAAGCGCAAAAGGCAGATATGGAGAAGCATCTTGGCAAAGTGCTGTCCGTGACCGTGAATGAGCCGGCAAACGCCTTGCCTGGCGAGCGTTACGCAGACATTCGGATTGCCTATCCGGACATTAACTTTAGCCGCGATTTGCCTGCCCTGCTCGTTACAGTGTTCGGCAAGCTCTCGATGGACGGCAAAATCAAGCTGCTTGACCTTGACGTATCCGAGGATTTTGCTTCTGCTTTTCCTGGGCCGAAATTTGGTCTAAACGGCGTTCGCGACCTGCTTGGCGTTGCCGAGCGTCCGCTTCTGATGAGCATTTTCAAATCGGTTGTCGGATACGATCTCGCTAACCTGCAAGATCAATTCTATAAACAAGCGCTTGGCGGCGTTGATCTGATCAAGGACGATGAGATCCTGTTTGAAAATCCGCTTACTCCGCTTGAGAAGCGTGTTGAGGCATGCATGGATGCAGCACGCCGTGCGGAATCGGAAACCGGTCAGAAGCTGCTTTATGCCGTTAATTTGACCGGTCCTACTTCTCAGCTCGCCGCGAATGCGCGCAAAGCGATTAACGCAGGCGCTAACGCGTTATTGTTCAACGTGCTCGCATATGGCTACGATGTGCTTCACGAGCTTAGCAGCGACAAAACGATAAATGTGCCGATTGCGGCGCATCCCGCTATGGCTGGAGCAATGTACCCATCGCCTCATTATGGAATAAGCGCTTCGCTGCTGCTAGGCAAGCTGATGCGTCTTGCTGGCGCCGATCTCGTGCTCTTCCCTTCCCCTTACGGTTCAGTCGTGATGCCGAAGGAAGAAAATTTGGCGGTTAAGGATGCTTTGCTTGAGCCGCTGCATGGCCTTAGGACAAGCTTCCCCGTACCGTCTGCGGGCATCCATCCTGGACTAGTTCCGCTTATTCTAAAAGATTTCGGCACCGATGTAGTCGTTAATGCTGGCGGCGGCATCCACGGCCACCCTATGGGAACGGCTGCTGGTGGACATGCTTTCCGTCAAGCCATCGCTGCTACATTAAACGACGTGCCGCTTCGCGAAGCTGCAGCACAATCAGGCAATGAAGCGCTGCAAGCCGCTATTAACGCTTGGGGGATCAAAGAATAATGACTGACACCAAAACAGCTAAGAAACGCATCGTGTTCTGTGATTTTGACGGAACGATTACAGTGAATGACAACATTATCGCAATCATCAAACATTTTAACCCAGAGGGCTGGGAGCAAATAGCGGAGAAGACGATTTCGCAGGAGCTGACGATCAAAGATGGAGTCGGACAATTATTCCGTCTTCTCCCTGCCACCATGCAAAAGGAAGTCATTGCCTACAGTATTTCCAATGCACGGATTCGGGAAGGCTTCTCTGATTTTCTTGCTTATTGCAGCGAGCAGGAGATTGAATTTTACGTTACGAGCGGCGGCATCGACTTTTTTATTTACCCGATTCTTGAACCGTTCGGCATACCTAGTGATCATATCTATTGCAATGGCAGCGACTTTAGCGGCGAGCGGATTGAAATATTGTGGCCAAATCCATGCGATGGGCAATGCAACAATGACTGCGGCATGTGCAAAACGACCATTATGCGCCGCTTTCCGGTAGATCAATACGAGCGGATTATTATCGGTGACAGCGTAACCGATTTTGAAGGAGCGAAGCTGGCGGATGTGGTGTTCTCTCGGTCCCATCTAACTGTGAAATGCAAGGAGCTTGGGCTTATGCATCATGAATACGAAAATTTCCACGATATTATCCAATATATGAATGCGGAAAGGACGACTTCGCAATGAGTTTTCAACATATCGCATTAGAAGATAAACAAAAAGCTCTATCCGAGCTGCGTGATGTCAAGGAGCTATTTGCCTCGCGCGGCTGGTTTCCTGGCACAAGCGGAAATCTATCCATTCGGGTTGGCGAATACAAGCCCGATGACTTTCAATTCGCGGTTACGGCAAGCGGCAAGGATAAAACCGTTCATACGCCTGAAGATTATTTGTTCGTAGACCAAGACGGCAAGCCTTGTGAGGCTACTCGCCTCAAGCCATCTGCAGAAACGCTTATTCACTGCGAAATCTACAAGCTGACTGGCGCTGGCGCTATTTTTCACGTACACACCGTCTTCAACAGCGTTATCTCTGAATATTTCTGGGATCGCAAGTCGGTACCTGTTGACGGAGTAGAGCTCATTAAAGGCTTTAACATTTGGGATGAGGAAGCCCATATCGATATTCCGATCGTCTCCAACTTCGCGCACATCCCTTCAATCGTGCCCGAGATTACGGACCGCATCATTCCGAACATACCAGGCATATTGCTCCGCAAACACGGCATTTATGCTTGGGGCGCTAATGCTTTCGAGGCGAAGCGCCACCTTGAAGCGTTCGAGTTTATTTTTGAGTATGTGTACCGTTTGGAGCTGCTGCAGCGCGGCAATCGTTAAATTAATAACGTCCCATGCTTTATAGGCGCATCACCAGCATAGGTTGCTGATGATGCGCCTTTTTTATTTGCCTGTATCTGCTGGGAGAATGAAGCTGATCTATGTGATTCTACTGCAAAAACTGCAGCGTAGAAAAAATGTTGGGTATGGAACGGAGTTTCTATTGTAAAAACTGCAACGTAGAAAAAGGCAGTTTGATCCCGTGAGCCAAATGACTTAAACTCCAACCTCACTCAATTAGGCTAGCGATAATCACACGACGGTCAGCCTATACCCTGTCCAAGAGTTGATCGCCTTCGTATTTTATGTTCACGAATTCCTTCGGGTGTGATCGAATATAGGTGCTGATTCGTTGCAATGAATGAGGAGCAATCAGAAGAAAACGTTCAAATAAATCATTTACAGCGCTTAACAGCTCATCATCGCGATCCAAGTCATGAAGGGCAGCATCGCTCCATTGCAAACCCAGCTTGCCATTCCTCGCTTCGAGAAGCACTCTCGTATCCTCCAGCAATCGGAGCATAGCAGCATCGCCAAAAAAACGCAGACTACCCGTCACGCCTGACCAATAACTCGGCTTATCCAGCAAATACGATATCCAAGCATAATATTCGCTTCTTGACTGTTTGGCATGATCGTACATCACTCTGAACATGCATAACGCCTGCTGACCATTGGTAAGCTGAGAGATGGCAGCTGCTTTGACCGAAGCGTCTTTTCCGCGAATTTATTGAAATGTCGGCTCCATACATACCCAGCCCAATCTTTCATCATCCAATGAATCAAATTCCAGTTTTCCAATTGCTACTAATGTCATTCAATCGCTCCTTTATTATTAAGTTGCTACAGCAATCTCAACCAAAAGAATACGACAGAAAGAATCATTTGTAAATAAAAGGATATCCATAATCAAGCTCGTCAATATCATTTCATATTGACTTTGACGTTACGGAAATGCTCATAATGGCATGAGGGGGTTGATCCATTTGAAAGTGCATGAGGCTGCCAAGCAGCTTGGCGTCACGCCGCGCACGCTGCGGTTTTACGAAGAAAAAGGGCTTATAAGCCCATACAAAGCTGCAGAAAATAATTATCGCTCCTACTCCGATGGGGATCTAATTCGGCTGCGCTGGATCATTTCGCTGAGAGAGCTCGGGATGCCCCTGTCGGCAATACAAGAGGCGCTAAATGTCTTGCATGAACCAGAAGCCTTTATTCGCAAAGTTGACGGAGCACGTGCCTCATTATATGAACAATGGATTACGGCGACAAAATCGCTCCAAGCACTGGACGAAACGATTATCGCATGGCAGCGAAGCGGCGAAGCCATACTTACACAGGCGGAAAGCGCAGCCGAGGAAATGAAGCATAACCGCATTCTCCGAGCGTCCTGGAGCGATCGGTGGAATTATGATGAAATGGCGCTCAGCTACGGCTATAACGCGCCAATCGTGACGCTTGAAGGTGTGCTGTCGGAAGAGCAGTATCATCACACGCTCTTAAAAACAGCCGAATGGCTAGATCCACGAGGTGAAGAGCTTGGCCTTGAATTAGGAGCAGGCAGCGGCAATTTATCCGTTATATTAGCTTCGGCGGGCGCAAGGCTAACCGTCATTGAGCAATCGGCAGAAATGTTGTCGATTCTACGAGAAAGGCTGCCGCAGGTCGATGCCAAGCAAGGCAATTTACTCGCCCTGCCTTTAGCAGCACAAAGCTATGCCTTTATTGGCTGCAGCTTCGCCATGCACCATTTGACTGAATCCCAGCAGCTGCTGGCTATGGAAGAGATGGACCGAGTGCTGCTGAACGGCGGGCGACTAGTCATTAGCGGGCTAATGGCAGAGCATGATGAAAGTCAGCTTGACTCTAGCAATCCGCTTTCCGCTTACCCTGCCAACTGGATGCCACTCTTTGCTCCAGCTCTTGCTCACTGGCTTGAAGGACGAGGATATTCAACGATTTCCAACCGCATAAGTCCGAGTACATGTCTCCTATATGCCAGCAAACCATAATTCAGCGCTTGGAGCATGATTCCAATAAAAAAAGCTAAGCCATATGGCTTAGCCTCTTCCTCCGCGAAACTTTTGTGCATGAGCGCGTGCCTCATCGGCATTTGTCACGCGGTTGCGGCTCCATTCAATCAATATCCGGTCAATGTACCGCAAGCTTAACTTGCCAGCGAAGACCGCTTCTTTGAGCGCAAAACGAATGATTTCATCGGTATAACGATCATGGTCAAGCCAACCGGATATCGTCTCGCATTCGATCGGAGACAGCAGTCTTCCAAATTCTTGCTCGAAAACGCTGAATAAATCCGATGATGACACGGCTTGCGGCTTCAAAGGCTGACGCTCAGCCTTCTTCGTCTCCCGCTTCAGCTCTGCCGTCAAAGCAGCAGCTTTCAGCAGCCAGCCTGTCCAGTTGTAGCGTTCCGACTGCATGCCTGTCCCGATGTCGACATATTCATCAATCGTCAAAAAATCATCCTTCATGAGCCGTCCAAGCATTTGACCAACCTCTCGGCCCGTCAGCCCCATCCGCTCTGCCAGCTCCTCCGGCGTCGGAAAGTCATTCATATCCGCTTCCATATAAACCATGATTTGAAGCAGCAGCATCGCCTCAGAATCCGATAAATCAAGCTGGCGGTATGTGCGCAGGAGCATAGCGGACACATGTACGCCGCCCTCCTGCAATGCAGCGGCCATTCCATGCGAATACGCCTTCCAAATCTCGTTGTTCACTGCCGGCTGCCTCCTATATTAACCTTTATGACAAGTTCGCTTGGCAAACTAGATTGTACGTATCTCTGGCGATTAACAGCTCTTCGTTCGTAGGAACGACGAGCACTTTAACGCGTGAGCTGTCCTTTGTTATTTCACGTGCATCCTTGCGGCGTTCAGCGTTGCGCTCTTCATCAAGCTCGATACCGAGGAATGAAATGCCTTCGCAGATCGCTTTGCGCAAAGCGGCTGAATTCTCTCCGACGCCAGCTGTAAACACGATCGTATCCACGCCGTTCATCGCCGCAGCATAAGCGCCGATATATTTTTTCACCCGATAAGCATACATGTCGAAAGCCAACTTCGCGTTCTTGTCACCGTCAAGCATCGCCTCAGTAACCTCGCGCATGTCGCTGCTAATACCGGAAATAGCCAGCATACCGCTATGTTTGTTAAGCATAGAATTAACTTCATTTAAAGTCAATTCTTCTTTATTCATAACGAACGGCACAATTGCCGGGTCGATATCGCCGCTTCTCGTCCCCATCATAAGCCCTTCTAAGGGGGTCATGCCCATACTCGTATCAAACGATTTTCCGTCTAAAATAGCCGCTAAGCTTGCGCCATTACCGATATGGCAAGTAATCATTTTGAGCGATTCCAGCGGTTTTTTCAAATAATCGGCAGCCTGAGCGCTTACATAAGAATGCGAGGTTCCATGAAAGCCATATCTCCGAATTTTGTGGCGGCGGTACAATACCGTCGGGATCGGATACAAATAGGATGTGTTCGGCATCGTCTGGTGAAATGCCGTATCGAATACGACTGCTTGAGGAACATTGGGCAGGTTCGTTTCTACCGCGGTAATCCCCATCATATGTGCGGGATTATGAAGCGGAGCAAGATCGAACAGCCTGCGAATTTCAAGCTTTACATCCTGCGTAACAAGCACAGAGTTGCTGAACACTTCACCGCCGTGAACGACGCGATGGCCAACGGCATCAATTTCATTCAAATGGCTGATTGCGCCAAACTCTGGATGCGTAAGCATATCCACTACGCGCTTAACCGCGGTAACATGATCCAATATTTCGCTTACATGGCGAACCTCCGGTTTGTCGACCGGTTCATGCGTTACGATGGAGGAATCCATCCCGATGCGTTCTACACGGCCGCTCGCAAGCACCGATTCATCCCGCATGTCGTACAGCTGATATTTTAAAGAGGAGCTTCCTGCATTGATGACTAGTACTTTCATTAGATCCGATCCCCATCCTTGTCGTATTTGAAGAAGCCGACGCCTGACTTGACGCCTAGATGCCCGGCACGGACCATTTTTTTCAGCACGATGGATGGACGGTATTTAAGCTCGCCATATTCGCGGAACATTCGGTCCAGCGCTGCCAGTACAGAATCAAGGCCAAAGCGGTCGCACATTTCAAAAGGTCCATGCTGGAACGAATAGCCGATGCGCATTGCATTGTCTATGTCCTCTGCTGATGCTACGCCTTCCTCAAGCACATGCAGCGCTTCATTAATAAACAAGCAGATGAGGCGCGACGTTACGAAGCCCGGGGATTCAAACACCATGACTCCCTTTTTGTTAATAACCTCTTCAACAAAATGCTTCGTCTGAATGAAGGTTTCCTCTGACGTCTTTAGCCCGCGAACAATTTCAACCAGATCGATTTTGAACACGGGATATATAAAATGCATGCCAATAACACGTTCAGGGTGCTTCGTTACACTAGCTAGCTCTGTCAAGCTCAGCGTAGACGTATTGCTTGCAAGAATAATTTCTGCTCCGCATATATGGTCGATTTGCTCGAAAACGGCCTTTTTCAATTCCAAATCCTCTGTAATCGTTTCAATGACAAGCTCGCACTCAGCTAATCGATCATAGCTGGTTGTTGGCTCAATTCTATTCATGATCAGCTTCTTCTCGGATTTCGTGAGCGCCCACTTTTCGATTTGTTTATCCAGACTTACTTCTATCATTTGTTTCCCATATTCAAGGCGCTCATCCGAGTGCTCGATAATGATAACATCTAATCCTTTCGAAGCAAGCATCTCTGCAATGCCTTGCCCCATAGTTCCTACTCCAACCACGCCTACTGTTTTTATATGCAATGTAATAGCTCCTTTAAAATGGTGAGTATGCTTCGTACAGCATTTGAGAAGCATTCTCTGCAAATATAGTTCAACCTTATTATAACGGTTTTCATCAAAAAAAGAAGGCGGACAGACACTCCGCCTTCAAATTGTAATATTGTAAACGCTTTATGCTGCTGAGTTTGACTTAAAAAGACTTCTAAACTCATCTCCGCTGAGCGTTTCCTCGCGAAGCAGCGTTTCAAGCGATTGTGTAAATATTTCACGCTTCGTCTCAAGCGTCGCTTTCGTTTGCAGCATCAGCTCATCTAAAATCTCACGGTTGATGTTGGCATATGCTTCCTTGGTTATCATCGAGGCATCGATGATGCCAAGATCCGTTAATCCGGATTCGACCAGCGTTTTGACAATGCTCATCGATTGCTCAAAATCGCCACGCGACCCTGTGCTGCGACCGCCGTAGAACATTTCCTCTGCTGCTGCTCCGCCAAGCGCAATCATAATTTGGCCATTTAGGAACGGCTTCGTATAAAGGTATTGATCCTGCTGGGGATTGTGACGTACATAACCAAGCGCCTGTCCGCGCGGCGATAATGCAACCTGCGATACGCTTCCTGGTCGAACGACCTCAGCCATAATGGCATGTCCTAGCTCATGAAGCGCGATGCGCTCACGTTCTTCCTTCGTAGCTTCCCGATCCGTCTTCTCGCCCATCATGACTTTATCTATAGCCATTGACAGATGGTTTTCGCCTATTTTGTCGCTGCTTTCCCGCATGGCATAAATCGCCGCTTCGTTCATCACGCTCTCAAGCTGAGCGCCCGAGAAACCAAATGATTCCTTTGCAATACGATCCAAGACGACATTCTCGTCAATTGGCCTATTTTTTGCATGGATGTTCAAAATATGCAGCCTGCCCTTCTTATCCGGCAGATCGACTCCGATATGGCGGTCGAAGCGGCCTGGACGCAAAAGCGCGCTGTCGAGCATTTCCTTGCGATTGGTAGCCGCTATCAACAGAATACGAGGCGACTCATTCGCATAGATGCCGTCCATTTCGGTCAACAGCTGATTCAAGGTTTGATCATACTCGCGCTGTTGGCCGCCGTCTCTTTTGCCGCCAATCACTTCAATCTCATCGATAAAAATAACCGCACTGCTTTTTTTCGCCTTATTTGCCTTTGTGCGTGCTTCCTTGAACAAATCACGTACGCGTCCCGCACCTACGCCGACATACATTTCTACGAACTCACTGCCGGAGGCAGCCAAATAAATCGAATCCGTATACTGCGCAGCCGCCTTCGCGAGCAAAGTCTTCCCCGTTCCGGGAGGACCTGAAAGCAAGATGCCTTTCAAAGGGCGGATGCCAAGCTTAGCAATCTTCTCTTGATGGACAAGAAAATCAAGCGCCTCCACAAGCTCCTGCTTTGCCCGTTCCTGGCCTCCGATTTGATCGAAGGTCAATGGTGTCGACTTCGCCTCAGCGCTTCGATTTTGGCTTGACATAGCCGTTAGCTTGCCTCTGCCTCGCGCTGCATAGACAACAACAAAGCCCAATACGCCAAGCATCAGTATGGGAACGACATTTTGGCCAATAAAAATTAAAAAAGCAATGAGTACGGGTACAATCCCGATTGCGATTTCCGCTCCGTATTTTCTCATATTACCATGCCTCCAATTGAGCTGGCGTACGTGGAAGCACAACATATTTTACAGCTTCTGTATTTTTAATCGTGATATAAACGTTATTATCATCCATTTCTGTTGCAATTGTGACATCCTTCATCGCTTTTGCCGCTTTGTTCATTGCTTCTGGAATGCTTGAATACGTTTTTGTTTCCATCGCTTCTGCAACCTCAAACATCGAGGAATACCATAGATCATCCAGCTGTTTGCTTGAATTTTCTTTGATTTCCAGCACTAGCTTGCGGTCACCAAACACGTTTTTTCCGTTCGTAGCAATGTTCTCGTATATATCTCGAATGTTAGCATTTGGCGCCAACTCCACCTGAATAGTCACTTGTTCATTATCCATTACCGGTTTGCTAGACGATACTATGCCTTGCACTTCATTAACTACTTGCTCCAATGGCGCTGCTACAGCTACTTGATTATAAATGGCCCAGCCACCAAACAAAACGGAAGCCGAAATTGCAGCGGTAATGATTACCGGCATCACACGTGGTTTTATCATAATGAAATTACCTCCCGCAACTATATATTGATCTTTCCGTATATCAACTCCGCTATACGAAAGTATATCATGTTATGCTGCGAGATTCGTCCATCAATATAAGGAAACGGAGCCTTACGGCTCCGTTTTGGCAGGCAATTTATAGGAATCGATGAAGCTCCCGTTGTCAAAGCTATAGAAGTTGTACCAGGAATGCAGAGGCTTCTGACCATCATCATAATAAACTTCCCAAACCGGTTTTCCACCCAGCAAACCAGGTTGAATTCGTTTAATATTCGCGTCTGGCTTCTCGTTCTTAAACGAATTTTTCATCTCCTGCTCCGAAATGGCATCCTCCGCTTTGATGATGTTGGGCAGATTATCTTCAGTCAACCAGACGAACACCTTTTCTTCCGCCTGATTTACGCCTTCAACGACCCAGCTTTCCTTGCTCCATATATGATGATGGACATCATTAATAGAGTTTAGATCAGCCGCTTTTGTTGCTTGCTCTTTGGCATCCTTTATGGCTGACCATTGCGGTCCTTGTATGTCGCGAAAGTAAATAAAGAAAAAGGTAATCAGCAGCAAAAGACAGGCGACGATTAAAAATATCCATCGATGCAGCGTCATAAACGGCGGCCGTTTTCTAGCGATTACACGCATTAGGCTTGCAGCAAGCGATCGAAGCTCGCTTGCGCCTCGTAACGAATTTTCTCCTCATCGAGCAAGGTGCATTCGCCGTTTTTCAGTACTTGCCGTCCATCGATCCACACATGTGCAACATCGCGTCCCGATCCGGAGTAAACCAGATGCGAGATCATATCCGTCTTCGGATAGAAATGCGGCTGCTCGATGTTAATCGCGATGAAATCAGCCTTCATTCCAGCTTTTAAGCTGCCGATTTGATCCTGCTGCCAAATGGACTTCGCGCCATAGACCGTACCCAGCTTCAATGCCTCATATGCCGGAATGGCAGTTGGATCGCCTGAAACGCCTTTGTGGAGCAGAGCAGAGAAACGAATTTCCTCAAACAAATCTAAATTATTGTTGCTTGCAGCACTGTCAGTTCCAAGCGATACGGTCACGCCTGCACGAAGCAGGTCAGGGACGCGCGCGATGCCGCTCGCCAGCTTAAGGTTGCTGACTGGATTATGCGATACGGCTACTCCTTTGGCAGCTAGGATTTCAATTTCGGCATCGTTTAGGTGTACCGCATGCGCAACGAGCGCTGGTCGTGAGAAGAAGCCAAGGCGATCCAAATGCTCAACGGGACGGACGCCATAATCTTTAACATTTTGCTCAACCTCAGCTAATGTTTCGGACATATGCGTATGAAGCGGCAAATTGTAATCATGTGCAGCCTGGACAAACCGTTCAATATAGTCCGGCGGGCATGTATAAGGCGCATGCGGAGAAATCATCGTTGTAATGCGGCCGTCTGCTTTGCCGTTCCAATCGCGAGCAAATGCGATTGCCTCAGCGAGCTTTGCCTCTTGTACGTCCGGCGGGCATAGTCCAATTACGCCTCGTGTCAATACGCCGCGTATGCCGCTCTGTTCAACCATTTGGGCAACCTGATCCATCCGATCGTACATATCGACAAATGCCGTCGTACCCGAACGTAACATTTCAACGATTGCAAGCGCGCTGCCGGCACGCGTATCCTGATCGATATATTTCCCTTCCATTGGCCACATTTTCTGCTCAAGCCATACTTGCAGATTTTGATCATCGGAGTAGCCCCGAAGCAGGCTCATCGCCGCATGCCCATGCGTATTAATAAGACCTGGCATAAAGGCCAGCTTGCTTCCGTCGATTTTTTGAACGCCTTCTGCAAGCTGCTCGGGCGCTTCAGTACCTATGTAGGTAATCCGGTCGTCAGTAACAACCATATGTCCCTTAAACGTTGGATTTGCATCATCCATCGTAACAAATAAACCATTTTCAATCCAAATCTGACTCATCCTTGGACTCTCCTTCTCTAACTAAATAGTAGGCTAAGCTGAGCAATTCCTTCGTAAAATCTGCGTTATGTATCCGAATCTCATCCGGAACTCGCAGGATGGCAGGCGCAAAATTCAAAATTCCTTCAACGCCTGCCTCCACGAATTGATTGGCGACATTTTGCGCTTCGAAAGCCGGCACCGTTATAATGCCAATTCTAATTTTTTGCTCCGCGACGGTTTTCACCAATTCGCTCATAGGCAGCACGATCAAATTGTTGATGCTCGTTCCGATTTTGCTTGGGTGCACGTCGAATACGGCCGTAATTTGCATGTTGTCCTTCGAGTATTTATTGTAATTGCACAAGGCATGCCCCAAATTGCCGGCTCCTACCAATGCAACCTTAATCGTTTGATCCACCTTCAAAATCTGCCGTATCTTTTCAATTAAATAGACAACATCATAGCCGACACCCTTGCGTCCAAAATCACCGAAATAAGCAAGATCCTTTCGGATTTGAGCGGGGTTCAGATCAAGCTTAACGCCTAATTCTTGTGATGAAACGGTTTGAATTTCGCGATTATGCATCTCGTTCAATACTTGGAGATAAATCGGCAGCCTTCTGACTACGGCCTCCGAAATTTTCGTTTGCTTCATCGCTTCTCCTCCTCAGCACTAGACGCAACTTGACTTAGCTGCGGCACTTCCTGCTTCTCTTCCGACAACCATTCCCGCATCCGAACAATCATTTGATCGGTATGCATCGTTTCGATTTTTGGACCCGGCAAGGAATATAAGAAATGTTTCCCATAGTACGTGTCAATGACCCTCGTATCATATATGATTACAATTCCTTTATCCTGCGACGTTCTTACGAGCCTCCCGAAGCCCTGCTTAAAGCGTATTACTGCTTGCGGAATAGATAGCTTCATAAACGGGTTTTGCTTTTGACGCTGCAGCATTTCAGCCTTAGCCTCCGCTAACGGATGATTCGGCGGCTGGAACGGCAATCGAACGATAGCCAGGCAAATCAAAGCTTCGCCAGGGATATCTACACCTTCCCAGAAGCTGCTCGTGCCAAGCAGCACAGACTCAGGCGTTTGGCGGAATCGTCTTGTCAGCTTCGTACGGTTACCGCTGTCGATGCCCTGACCAAGCACTTGAATGCCCGCTGTGCTTAATTGTTCCTTAAGCGGCTCATAAACCTGCTTTAGCATTCGGTAGGACGTAAATAGCACGAGCATTCTGCCGTTCGTTTCCTTCGCAGCGTCAGCGAGCGATTTTACAAGCATATCCAAATAAGAATCATCTACAGCAGCGCCTCTTAGCACCGGAAAATTACGCGGTATAACCACAAGCGCCTGCTCCCTATAATTGAAGGGCGAAGGAAGCTGAACAGTTTTGAGCCTCCCTTGCTCTTCATAGCCAGTAAGCCCAAGCTGTTCTGCTGCATATTGAAAAGATTTTTGCACCGATAACGTTGCCGACGTCAATACGATGCTCTCTTTTACGTCAAAGAAGTACTTTTGAAGCTGCGCGCTTACATCTACAGGAACGCCATATAATTGAACAGACCGATGCCGGTAAGTGCTGCTCGCCTCGATCCAAAATACCGAATCTGCAAGATCCAGCTTAATAAACGTCCGCAGCTCATCCTTAAGACGCGACAAATCACGAACGGCTCCATTAAGATCGGTAATGATCGCTTGCACGCTTGAATCGTCTACGCGGTCTTTAATATCCGTAACCATCTTGTCGACAGTACGAACGACTCGGTTAAGCTCGGTGTGCAGGTTTCCTTCAACCGTTACGCCATCTTCCCAGCTAGCTGGAAGCTCGTTTTTCTTAAGACGACACACGGACTGCCCATTCTCTGTTGGACTATCTGAAGAGGTAGACGTAAAGCTGTAGAGCATTTCAAACAGCTTATCCCAATGCTCCTTGATCTCTTGAAAAATCGGAATAACCGTATCAATCGTCTCCAGCCAGGAAGCTTGATGAGCGTCATCCTCATACATAAGCTTCTGACGCAGCGCAGGCAACAGTCCTGAACGATTGTCCTTGAACAAGCGAAGCACAGCCTGTGTCAAAGAAAAATAATTGATTTGCATGCCGAGATGCTTGCCAGCAACCTCTTCTACATGATGTGCTTCATCAATAATAAGATGAGTATAGGTTGGAAGCAAACGATGATCTGCTTGAACGTCCGTAAACAGCATCGAATGATTCGTGATTGTAACATCCGCAATATTCGCTTCATGCTTAGCACGGTGATAGAAGCATCTTTTGAACCAAGGACAAGCCCGATTCAAGCAGGAATCCGTATCGCTGGCTACCGTTGACCAAAATTCAGCGCCTTTGTTGCCAAAATTAAGCTCCTCCTGATCGCCTGTCTCCGTTTCGCCAAGCCAGACAACCATCTGTGCGGCAGTGACCGTATCCTCAATCGGCGATACAAGGTCTTTCGTGTTTACTTTTCCTTCGAACTTGCGCAAGCATAAATAGTTGCCTCTTCCCTTAAAGATAGAAGCTCTAAATTCGAATGGCAAAATGTCCTCGAGAAGCGGCAAATCACGCTGCCTTAGCTGCTCCTGCAAATTGATCGTATGCGTACTGACGACAACCTTCTTGCCATTCTGTATGCCATAGTAAAGGGCAGGAATTAGATAACCGAGCGACTTTCCTGTACCTGTTCCAGCTTCGATAAGCAAATGCTGATTTTGATTAAGTGCGCTGTACACCTCTTTAAACATGGCTACCTGCGCTTCACGCTCTTCATAATTTTCGAACTTTTGCTCAAAGCGCTGCCTAACGTCGGCCAAATAATTGTCGAAGGAAACATCCGTTAAAGGCAAGGCATCGCTGCTGCCAGCTCGAGCTGGCTGCTCATCGCTCCATTCGCGCACCTTCATCGCAAATTGATTGAAATAGTCGTATTCATTCGATTCAAAAACGGTACGGTACTCCATTTGCTGCTGCGTATGCTTAATAAACCAGCTTAAATCGCTGCCGTCGTCTACAAGCGCAGATAGCCGCTGCAAAGTGAGCAGCGGCAGTTTGCGAAGCTTTGTAATCATTTCGATGAGCAATAGCGCGGTTGCCCTTGCATCGCTATCGGCACGATGATGCTGATCATGCGGTATTCCGAAGAGCTCAGAAACGGCTCCGAGCTGATACGTATTTATTGTAGGATATAAAATGCGAAGTAATTCAATCGTATCCAGCCTGCGTCCGGCAAAGGCACGCAAGCCGCAGCGGGCTAGCGCTTGATTCAAAAAGCCAGCATCGAAGCCGACATTATGAGCGACTAGCACTGTGTCATCCAATAATGGAACAAGCTTGGCGATGACCTCTTTAAGCGTAGGCGCATCCGCAACAACCGTTTCATCAATGCCTGTTAATTGTGTAATGAAAGTCGGTATTGGGATGTTAGGTCGAACAAAGGAGCTAAACGTATCGATGATCTCAAGCTCATCGGAAACGATGACCAGCCCAACTTGCAAAATGTCATCCTCCGAGCCATGTCCCGTCGTTTCTAAGTCCAATACTGCAAATTTCATTCATTCCCCGATCCTCTCACAAACAGCACAGCTCCGTGCTTCCGAAATATAACGATAATTGCTTGGGTGTTTCTTGGCATGACTTCAAATTGTTTAACGGATCTTTGAAGCTTGGACATACATCGTAAGCCTTCATGAATAATTGCTCCGCTTGCGCCAAATTCATGTGCACGGCTTGAATGCACCCTAGCGCATTATAGCCCATAGCCAGCCATTTGGGGAAGTCCGTTAAAGCAATTAGCAGTTGAAAATGACGCTGAGCTTCATTCCAATTTTGCAGATGCATCTGGGTCATACCCAAAAACAGTCTAGCCAAATTACATTCCGGCGATTGTAAAATAGCCGTTTGAAATTGTACCGCTGCTTGCGAGAACATAAATAACTTATAATAGCCTTGACCTTTGGAAATAATCGCCGCAAGCTCATTTGGAATTTCTAAATCGGCTAAATTACAGGGCACTGCTGAAGGAGCAGGTAAGCTTTTCTCTGCAGCTTCAATCTGTGGCTTCGGAGCTGTGGCAAGATCACATTGCTGCTCCTTGAAGACAGCAAATTTCTCCTCAAATTCAAGCCACTGCTCAATAAACGTATCACTAACTTTTTTCAGCTCTTCCATTTGTTCTTCGTAATGCTGTTTTTCCTTTGCACCTGCACCCTCATACTGTTCAATAATTTGATCAAGCATGTCGTTCATGGATGAAAACATATGCTGGAACATACCGCATCCCGCCTTCGCCAGAGAATTAAGGAGTGTTATGTTCATTTTTTGTTTTAACGTCGCTTTTCATACGGTGTCCCAATCGTTACATAAAGCAGGGATTAACGTCACCTTTTCGCAAGTTAAAGGATAGTCGCATGAAGCTCTTCATTCAAGATCTGCAAAGGACGATTATTGGCATCGAGAATCGTGACGATTGGCTTGTGCTGCTTAGCTTCTTCATCCGTCATCATCGCATAAGAAATAATAATAACCTGATCGCCAGGCTGTACCTGCCTTGCGGCTGCCCCATTCAAGCAAATAACGCCAGAGCCGCGTTCGCCCGTGATGACATAAGTCTCGAAGCGCGCTCCGTTGTTGTTGTTAACGATCTGTACCTTTTCATTTTCCCATAGGTTGGCAGCATCCATCAAATTTTCATCAATCGTAATGCTACCTACATAATTCAGGTTCGCTTCCGTAACGGTTGCCCGATGCAGCTTGGATTTCATCATCGTTCTGAACATGCTCATTCACCTCCGCTGCCTGCAGTAATTGATTATCTATAAGACGAGTTGTGCCAAATTTAACGGCAAGCGCCAAAATTAAAGGCTGTTTGATGGATGCGATATGCGCAGCTGCCTCAGGTGGCTGCAAGGAAGGATAATAAAGCAGCTCCACATAATCGATTACCGCATCGCTTGCTTTGCTCAATTGAACCTTTACCTTTGCTTGCAAACGCTCCACGGTCAACTCCGGCTCCTCCATCCATTCAGAGGCTTCCTGAAGCGTTTTGGATAAAATAACGGCCTGACTGCGCTGCTCGGCGTTTAAATAAACGTTACGAGAGCTAAGCGCAAGACCATCCGGCTCACGCACGATTGGGCAAGGCACGATTTGTACAGGGAAGTTAAGATCATGGACCATTTGTTCAATAACCGCAACTTGCTGTGCATCCTTCATGCCAAAGTATGCCCTATCAGGCGCAACCAAATGAAAGAGCTTGCTGACTACCGTTCCTACTCCATCAAAATGCCCCGGTCTTGACGCGCCGCATAACCGGTCCGTAACTTGATTGACGATGACCGTCGTGAGCGGCTTGTCTGGGTACATTTCCTCGACGGAAGGCATAAATACGATATCAACTCCGCATTCCTCAGCAAGAGCCAGATCCCGCTTCTCATCGCGCGGATAGCGATCCAAATCCTCATGAGGTCCGAATTGCAGCGGATTAACGAAAATGCTTAGAACGGCAACCTCACATTCAGATCGTGCTTGACGCAGCAGCGAGGCATGACCCTCATGCAAAAAACCCATCGTCGGAACAAGCCCGACTAATTTGTTTTCTTTGCGGAGGCTCATCAATTGCTGCTTCAGTTCTGCTTTTGATCGGCAAATGATCATGTCAGCGGCACCTCCTTCTTTGGCTGGCTGATTTCAGGTTGCGCATCGCTCTTCTCATTGGAGTCAGCACCGCCGTATAAAGAAGGAATAGCTGCTGCCGGCTTCGCTGTGAATACATGCTCTTCTGCAGGGAATACACCCGTTTTTACTTCGTCGACATAGGATTGAATGGCCTTTCTAATCGTCGTTCCAATATCTGCATACGTTTTTACGAATCTTTTTTCAAAGTAAGGCGATGAATATTGCAAAATATCATGGTATACGAGCACCTGTCCATCACAGCCGCGTCCAGCGCCAATACCGATAACCGGTATGGTGAGAACATCGCTGATCATTGTTGCCAGCGACTCGGTTACAAGCTCAATCACAATACTGAAAGCACCCGCTTGCTCCAGCGCCTTTGCATCCTTGATAAGCTGCTCGGCTTCCGAATCAAGCTTGCCTTGCACCTTATAGCCGCCCAGCTGATGGACGGATTGAGGCGTAAGGCCGATATGACCCATAACAGGAATTCCCGCTTTCACAAGCGCTGCTACATCAGAAGCGATCTCTTCTCCGCCTTCAAGCTTTACCGCTTGCGAGCCGCCTTCTTGCATAATCTTTGCTGCATTGCGCAGCGTAGATTCGCGGCCGATGCCATAGGTCATAAAAGGCATATCGGCTACGATGAACGTTTGCTGGGCTCCCCTAGCAACCGCTCTTGTATGATAAACGATATCGTCGATCGTTACAGGTATAGTCGTATCATAGCCAAGCACGACATTCCCGAGCGAATCGCCAACCAAAATAACATCGATCCCTGCTTCTTCAGCAAGCTTGGCTGAAGGATAATCATAAGCTGTCAAAACGGAAATCGCATTGCGGTCCTGCTTCATCTTCTTCAAATTCGTAATTGTCAGTCGTTTCCTCATCAGCTTCATCCCCCGTTCAATGATAGGATAAACACAAAAAAACCTTTTAGCCGCTGCTAAAAAGGTCCCCAAACTGAAAAGGAAACGTTTGCTTGTTGTGCTTCCTTCTGTCTCGGTCCCTACGGCTCAGAGCAGAGTGTGCATTCCCAACCATTTACTTATTTTTTGTTCGTCATCAGTGCAGCTTCCAATGAATACCGCCTGATTCATCTAGTTTACCAAACTTTCTGCAATCCGTAAACGGCTTGGAATCCACTATAGAGGTTCGCCCATTTCTGCCGAGAAAACTGGTTTCACCGTACCATCCGACAATTGGATTCGAATTGCGCCGCTTTCATCAAGACCAATAGGAATGCCCATCATATCTCCTTGCGGGGTTATAAGCCGTGCGGGCTTGCCAAGCGATACCGACAACGCTTCCCAAAGCGTGATGATTGGACCGAAGCCCTGCTCCTGATATAGAAAATAAAGCTGCTCCCATTCCTTCAGAAAATCGGCTATCACATCCTCGCGAAGCCACTTACGCCCCGCGCTAATGCGAAGCGACGTCGCTTTCTCCAGCAGTTCCTCAGGATAATCCTGTTCCTCTAAATTCACGCTAATGCCGATGCCAGCGATTACGTATCGAAGCCGCTCGTCCTCAGCCGCTGATTCAAGCAAAATTCCGCTAATCTTCTTTCCTTCAATGAGCAAATCGTTTGGCCATTTAATGCCAATAGGCAGGCTCGTAATCCGCTTAAGGCTTCTGCAAAGCGCAACAGCCGTCATTAATGTAAGCTGCGGCGCAAAATGAATCGGCACGGATGGACGCAGCACCATGCTCATCCAAACCCCTTTGCCGCGCGGCGATACCCAATTGCGTCCCATCCGGCCGCGTCCGTTCAATTGCTGCTCAGCAAGGAACAGCGTTCCCTCTGCAGCTCCCTCTTCAGCCGCTGCACGCGCAAGATTTTGCGTAGACTCAACAGTTTCAAGATAATGAATCGTTTTGCCAAAAGCGCTTGTATCCAAGCGGCTTGTCAACTGATCTATTGCAAGGTTATCTGGAACGCTAACGAGCCGATACCCAAGACGTCTGGACGCTTCAAAATGATACCCCGCCGCTTCTAGCTTGCGAATCTGCTTCCAAATCGCGGTCCTGCTCACGCCGAGCTCCTGGCTCATGCTTTCTCCTGATATGTATTCACCTAGCCTGTCCTTAAACAATCGAAGCAAGGGCTCATAATTCATGTTATTCCACCTCCTATTGAAGTGCAGAGGGACTGACTACTCAGTCCCTCTCCTTATTCCACAGCGCTGCTTGCGCAAGAAGGGCAGCCTTATTATTATCGAGCTGCTCAAGAGCTGCCATCAGCAGCAATCGACCCAAATATTCGCTGACCCAAGGTCCAGCTTCCCTTTGCAATTGATTCGTTAAATCTCTACCGCTTATTTTAAGCTGTTTGAGCGTTGAGACAGGAATATCTTCAAGCCAGCTCATCAAGTCGTTCAGAAGGCCTTCAGAGAAGGTCTGCGGTACTGTTTCGAGCTTGCGCATGATCTCAAGCCAGTCGCTCGCATGATGCTTCCCGAAACGAATTATTACTTCCAGCCAACCTGCACGGAGCTCGCGATCATTTACTTGCTCGGAGATGCCAAGCATAGCCTTGTGAATCTCTATGATCGTTGTAATCACTTTGCTGCGCGTGTTCGAGAATCGAAGCACTTGCAGCGCTTGCCTTGTGGCATCTATTGACAGATGCAGGCCAATGGCTAGCGCAGCCCAGCGCAAATCGACTGACTGGAGCTCGTGCAGCCTGTTAAATAACCTCTTCGCTTCTGCTGTACGGTCAGCTTCCTTCAATGCGAAAGCGGTTTCGGCAAGCAAAGTTTCCTTTATGTGAAAAAGCAGTCCGCTTGCAGCTGCATAATGAAGCGCTCTTTGCGGAGCGGCTCCCGCGAGCATTTTATCTAGCTCAACCTGCACGCGCTCCATTGCAATAAACTTCAACAAATGACGATGCCGTAAAATGGCTCTCCATGTTCGAATAGCAGGCGTTAGCCCATATACGCCGATGAAACGAACTGCTCTAAGCATGCGCAGAGCGTCCTCTTGAAAACGTGCATCCGGATCGCCTACCGAGCGAAGCGTTTTATTTTGCAAATCATAAATTCCGCCATACGGATCGTAAAGCACCCCATCCTCGGCTAGCGCCATAGCGTTCATCGTAAAATCCCGCCTTAATAGATCCCCATCCAGCTCCGTAATATAAAGCACGCTCTCTGGCTTTCGGTGCGACTCATAAGCGGACTCCTGCCTAAACGTCGTGACTTCATACGTAATGTCGGCTTGGATAACCGTAATCGTACCATGCTGCAAGCCCGTCGGTATACAGCGCTCAAAGAGTTCGAGCACCTGCTCCGGACGGGCTGAAGTAGCAATATCGACGTCTTTAATGGGCAAGCCTAATACGGTGTCCCGAACTGCGCCGCCTACAAAGACGGCTTCGAAATGATGCTCTCGAAGCCGCCGGACGATGGGCAATGCGGATATAATCGGTTCTGGAAACGAGAGCCGCATAACACTCACCTTCCTTTGCAGCAGCTTATGAATTAATCGCTGCACACAGCAATCGGCAAGTCTGCCTCGATGCCAAGCACACGATAATAAATTTGCTCATATTGGGTAGTAATGACATCGTTGCAAAACTCATTTCTTGCTCGGAACATGCAGGCTTGTTTAAACTGCTCGTGAAGCTTCTCATCCGTAAGCAGCCGTTCAACATTTTTGGCCATATCCTCCACATCGCCGATCGGCGACAAGAAACCGGTCTCTCCGTGCGTAATGAGCTCAGGGATGCCCCCTGCATTCGATCCGATTGTCGGAACGCCGCAGGCCATCGCTTCAAGCGCAACTAAGCCGAAGCTTTCCTTCTCTGAAGGAAGAAGCAGTACATCCGCCATCGAAATGACCTGAGCAACATCCTCCTGCTTCCCAAGGAAATGAACGCGATCTTCAAGCCCAAGCTGCCTGATCCGGTGCTGAATTTTGGATAGCTCCGGGCCTTCGCCTACGAGCAGCAGCTTTGACGGAACTTTCTCCGAGACGCGAGAAAAAATATCAACAACATCGCCAACACGCTTCACTGGGCGGAAGTTAGAAATATGCATCAAAATTTTCTCGTTCGGCTCTGCGTAATTCGCACGCAGCGAAGCCGCGTCACGCGGATAGTACACGCGCTTATCGACAAAATTGTAAGTTAAATCGATAGGCGTCGTAATATCGAGCAGCTGCCTCGTTTCATTGATGAGATCCTTCGAAACGGCCGTAACCGCATCGCTTTGATGGATGGCAAGACGAATCAGATTTTTTAACGATTCATCCTGCGCCAGCACGGTTATATCGGTACCATGCAGCGTCGTCACCGTCTTAAGCCCATCCCCGTTCATTTGCTTCGCCAAATAGGCACAAACCGCATGGGGTACTGCATAATGTACATGAAGCAGATCAAGCTGCTGCATTTTTGCGACCTGCGCCATTTTGCTAGCCAAGGCTAAATCATAAGGCGGATAACGGAACACATAATAATCATTGACTTCAACTTCATGAAAAAAAATATTTTTATTAAAGTGACCTAAACGAAAAGGAATACTGTGCGTTATAAAATGAATTTCATGGCCGCGTTCCGCCAGAAGCTTACCTAATTCGGTAGCCACGACTCCCGAACCGCCCAAGGTGGGATAACAGGTTATGCCAATCTTTAATTTTTTCGCCACGGTTGTCGCGCCTCCTGTGTTCATCACGTATAACTATTGTATTACACAAGAGCTGTACGAATTGTCAAAAAAATTGTACGGCGTGAGGGCGTTTTAATGCAAAGCCCTCGGCATACGCCCAGCCTCTTGCTTGTCCTAGCAGTGAATCACGCGCTTCCACACGCTCCACATAACGATTCGTGAGCGGCGTCGCTACACGATCTGATCCGGCTGCCGCTGCATCGAATTGCGAACGATAAGCCATAAGCGCGTTACGCTTTGTTTCATGGAAATCACTAATATCAACGATCAAAGATACTTGATCCACATCATTTATATAATAATAAATAAGCTGCGATACTTGCACCGCAGGCAGCTCCGGCATATATCGGCGAAGCTTGGCATTAAAGACCGCCTCCTCAATCAATTGGCTGGCAGCCACATGATCAGGATGACGGTCTACCCAATATGGCGCAAATACAACGCGCGGTTTAAATGTACGAATTTCAGATACAATTAGCTCAATTTGACTTTTGGAAGGCTCTAAGCCTCGATCAGGCAGTCCAAGATTTGAACGCATGTTAAGCCCAAGAATACTGGAGGCTGCAGCTGCTTCTTGCTTGCGCAGCTCCACCGTACCGTTGGAGGACATTTCAGCCTCCGTCAAGTCACAAATGCCAACCTTGAAGCCGGCTTGTACATGCTTTGCGATCGTCCCGCCCATTCCAATCTCAGCATCGTCCGCATGAGCGCCAAAAACGAGAATATCAAGCGCTTCTGTCATTCTGCAATACCCGGTTTATATTTGTGAACAAGCTCGCGCCAACCAAAGTCGCCGCGCTCAAGCGCCTTAACCAGCAATTCCGCTGTCGCAACGTTCGTCGCAACCGGAATGCCCTGCACGTCGCATAGTCGAAGCAAAGCGATAATGTCCGGCTCATGAGGCTGAGCCATGAGCGGATCGCGCAAAAATATAATTAAATCCATCTCATTCTGCGCCACTAGCGCACCGATCTGCTGATCGCCGCCGAGCGGGCCTGACATGAAGCGATGAATAGACAAGCTTGTTTGTTCCATTATACGCGTGCCTGTTGTACCGGTTGAATACAGCTTATGCGGTACGAACACCTTCTCATATGCGATAACAAAATTTACGATTTCCTCTTTTTTGCGATCATGTGCGATAAATGCGATGTTTAACATGCCGTACCCCTCTCCTGCTGCCTGATCAAGCTAATCCATAATATGTTCGAACCCGTAAATTAAACCGCTGTACGTCATAACCTTCTTCACAGCTACATTAACGCCTGGCATATATCCAGCGCGATCATAGGAATCATGGCGGATTTTAAGCGTTTGTCCGTTGCCGCCAAATACAACCTCCTGCTGCGCAAAAACGCCCGGAAGCCTTACGCTATGTATACGGAATCCGTTATAGTAGCCGCCGCGCGCGCCTTCTATTACTTCCTCCTCTTGTGGATTGCCTTGACGCAGCTCTTTGCGTACCTGCGAAATCAGCTCGGCTGTTTTGATGGAAGTGCCTGAAGGCGCATCCAGCTTCTG
This sequence comes from Paenibacillus sp. PL91, assembly GCF_012935325.2. GTDB lineage: Bacteria > Bacillota > Bacilli > Paenibacillales > Paenibacillaceae > Pristimantibacillus. Next base: position 574,994 of record NZ_JABBYG020000001.1, on the reverse strand, counting down.
ATCGCCGTGATACTCGATGATTTCGACATGCGGCAAATATTTTGAAGCCTCAGCCGCGAATTTCATCATTAATATTGCCCCGATAGAAAAATTTGGCGCGATTAAGCCGCCGATCCCTTTTTCTTGGCAAAGCTCGTCCAGCTCTTCGATTTGTTCAGGCGTAAATCCGGTTGTCCCAATAATCGGACGAACACCAAATCCAATTGACGTTTTTGTATTGCTATATGCCACCTGAGGCACTGTGAAATCAACCAGCACATCGGCTTTCGCACTGCTGAGCGCTTCTTCAAGCGTAGCGCTTACGGTAACTCCTGTATTGGCCTTACCGGCAAACAGTCCAGCATCAACAGGACCAGCTGAAGGAGCGACGGCCGCCACCAATTGAAGCGTATCGTCCTCCAGCACCATTTTGACAACCTCGCGCCCCATTCTCCCGCTTGCGCCAGCAACTGCCACTCGAATTTTTTGTGTCGTCATGCTTATCACCTGTTCCTTTTTCTTTTTGGTACATTTATGCGCAAATGCAGCATGCGCCGCTTGCGGTTTACGTCGGCAAACAGCCTTCTAGCTGCCGAGTGGCTTGGATCAAGCCGCATCGCTTCTTTTGCGTTGCTTGCCGCCTTATCATATTGATTAAGGGCAGCATATATCACACCAAGCGTATAAAACGCGTCAAAGCTCAATGGGTCAAGCGTGCTTGCACGATCCAAAAGCTCTGCCGCTTCGACAAGCTTAGGCGGTACCTTCGCTAGCAGAAGATCCGCTTCAGCAAGAAGTATTCTCGCTTCAACTGTCTGCAAATGATATTTGTATTCGGCGTGCTCGGGATCCAGCTTTAAAGCAGTCTCCGCGTGCTGCTTGGCTTTTGCCCATTTGCCGCTGCGCGCGCATGATACGGCGCAAGTATGATAATAAAATGCATTGTCCGGTTCAGCTTCTATCGCTTGCTCGAACCAGTATATCGCTTGCTCGAAATCGCTATTAAAGATGAATTCATAAGCCTTCTTGATGCAGCTCTCTCCATCCATCTGCCCATCCTCCTTGTACACAGGTTGATGGTACAGCATATGTTGGGAGCTTGTTTACAGTTCGGTTATTTTCTTCGTCCAACGATTCGCATCGCGAGTCGCAAACTTATGCATGACTTTATTATGTGCTTCCGTTAAATCAATATTGAGCGAATTCGCAAAGCAAGAGAGAATGAACAAAATATCGCCGAGCTCCATTTCGACGGAATTATCCGCCTCGTCGGCTTTTTTGGGCTTCTCCCCATAGAAGTGATTCACTTCGCGGGCAAGCTCTCCTACTTCCTCTGACATTCTAGCCATCAGGGCAAGCGGGCTAAAGTAGCCTTCTTTAAATTGAGAAATGTAATCATCAACTTCTCGCTGAATATCTGACAATGTTTTTTCCGACATCGAAACATTTCCTTTCTGTCGATAGCTATACTTCCTTATGTTAACGTAAAGGCACATTTAAAATCAATGTTTTTCGAATGATGATATTTAGCCATACTACAAGTAAGTCAATGTTGGCCAGTGTAGAGTTGCATATGGTGATCGATAAGGATTCATATTTGTACGGAAGAGGAAGTGAGCGGGGATGGCTAAAATGTTACACCAATTGCGAATGATTATACCCATAATGATCGGCACAGCAATCTATGCTTTTGGATTGCACTATTTTGTAATCCCGAATCAATTAATGGAGGGCGGTGTAACAGGCATTGCCGTTCTGCTCAATTATGCGGCGGGCTTTCCTCTTTCCGTCTCAACCTTGGTCCTCAACATCCCCTTGTTCTTTATTGGCTGGAAGGCGCTTGGACGCGGCCAAATGATGTACACTTTGATCGGGGTCATCTCATTGTCCTGCTTCCTCGCGCTCATGGAACAGCTGATTAACCGCAGGTGGATCGTCCCATTCCACAGTACAAATGATTACATGCTCGTTGCCCTCTATGCAGGCGTATCGCTAGGCATCGGCCTCGGAATCGTATTCCGTTTCGGCGGCACTACAGGCGGCGTAGACATCATCGCAAGGATCGTTTCGCGTTCAAAGGGAATGAGCATGGGTCAGATTATATTGTCATTTGATGCTGTTATCATCGGCATTTCTTTGTTTTATATTACAATTGAGAAGGTGCTTTACACGCTTGTAACCGTGTTTATCGCATCGAAGCTGATTGACTTCATTCAAGACGGCGCATATGCAGCCAAAGCTTTTTCCATCATATCTGAGCATGGAGAGGCGATTTCTCAAAAAATTACGATAGAACTGGATCGAGGCGTCACCCTTATTCCTGCAAAAGGCGCATTCTCCGGCCAACAAAAAGAGGTCGTCTATTGCGTCGTCCAGCGGCAAGAAATTCACCGTCTGAAAACGATTATTCGCAATATCGACCCCAGAGCTTTTATCGTGATTAATGAAGTGCATGATGTGCTTGGCGAAGGCTTTAAAGAAGAATAGCCGCCCTACTTCGGTATCGGTTTAACGCCAAACGGATTCGCTTTATACTTTCTCCAGCCTGAATAGGTAAGAATGGCGGAGATAAGAGCGCCTAAGAAAAGCGTCCAGCTTAGCGGATTGGAAGTTGGGATTGCTGCAACAGCCGGCAATGCATTCTCTCGCCCGCTCTGTTCAAACAAGCGAATGAGCGATTCCTTTAGCGCTGCCAAGGAGCGGTCAATCATCGCTTCGTTCGTAATATTATGCATATTCGCTTCCAGCAGCTTATTTGTATATTGAATTCGTTCCGCCAGCTCTGCCTCCCGCTTGCTGCCATAAAGAATGCTCAACGCAGGTTCAATCCGCTTTGCATGCTCCTGCAAGCTTGTCAACGTTGCGCGAGCCGCAATAGCGCCATCATTCGTTTGGCGTTTCCACGCTTTCTCTACTCGCGATATATCATCTAACATAATACGCTCGTATTGCAGCCATAAGGCATGCTCAGGTCTTAAAAGAGCATCTGCAGCCAATCTTATGCGAGCCGCTTCCATTAACCAGCTTGTGCTGCCAGCGCCGCTTACAAGCGTTTGCTCGATTGCGTTCACATCCTGCGCAACAGCAGACCAGCCTTCTTGATTCCCTGATGCTTGCTTGAGCTCCCCTTCAACAATGCGCTTCAGCTGCTGAACATATTGAAAGCTTGTCTGACGGTTATTCGTGTAAGCTGCTTCATATAATGAGCTTGCTATTTCATCCATTCGCTGTAGCTGTTTGTATGGACTTGACGATAACAGAGGCGCATACAGGCTAATCGATGCGCTGCTGCCCCATACCGAACCGGCATAACCAATCGTCATGACGATACATATGACGAATGGAACTATAAATCGTATCTTCATGGACATCCCCCCATAGATCAATCTATGAGGGGATGTAGAGCGTTATACCTTCTTTCTAAAGCGCCACACAAGCAATGCCGCAACAAAGCTAAAGAGGGATAAACCATATGTAAAAGCACGTACAGCCGATAGATCATCATTTAATTCGTCAGCAAGATACGGGAATATTCCAAACGTGTAGTCCACCGTATCATTTAGAAGCAGCCAGCAAGTTGCCAATATCAGAGCTGCAACCCCCGCTTTCATAAAACGGAAAAAGAGCAGTGCCTCGAATGCCATTCCCAAATGGGAGGCAATGAGCATGTAATGCTGCCAGTGCAGCTCAGAGCCTTGCCATGCTCCTGCAACAATCATGGAAACGGCCCATATCCCGTATTTGACGGAGCATACGACAGCCAATGCTTCTATAATACTGCGGCCGATCCTTACAAGACCATAGGACTTTTGAGGCGGAAACAATAAATAGAGGAGAGCAATCGTGAAAAACAAGCTTGCCGTCGGGGAATCGGGAACAAATATGATTTGCCATAGCGGATGGCTTTCCAGCGTATCGATTAATTGAGCTTCGTACCATATGTACCCGTAAATCGTGCCGCCCAAATTGACAAGAAAAAGCAGCCATAAAAAAGGCCGGCTAAGCAAAAATTCGCGGCTCCAGAAATAAGTGAGCATGATGAACCACTACTCCTTCGACATAAGCTAGAATGATCAATTCGAGAAAAAAACCTGACCGTGTAATACGATCAGGTTTTTCATAAACGGTTTATTCAGCAGCCGCTTTTTGTTTGGATAGCCAAGTCGTGAGCTGGTCGATTTCTTCGGCAGACAACGTTTCAGCAAATGGTGGCATGCCGTTACGGCCGTTTGTCACTACTTCAACGAGCTCTTCCTTCGTCAATCTGTCGCCTACGCCAACCAGGCTTGGCACTGAGCCTTGACCTTTCAGGTCAGCTGCGTGACAGCTAACGCATTGCGCTTGCTTAGCGATATCCATTGCTGGATCATTCGCATCAACAAGGGAAGCTTCGACTGCTGGCTTCGTGTAGTTCGGACGCTCTTTACCTGCTTCCGCAGCTTCACGAGCCTTCTCTTCACGTTCATGATGCTCTGGCACTTGACCGTTGATTTCCAGCTGGTGCTGGTAGTGGTCCCAAGAAACAACTGTCAAGTACACGCATGCGATTAGCGTTAGCCCCATTAATGAGGATGCAATTGGACGACGGTAGAAGCGGCGCTCCTTGCCTGTGTCCAAAAACGGTGCAAGCAGCAATGCGCCGAACATAACAGCCGGTACACCTACTGTACCAAGCAAGATGTAATCTTGCGATACGTATGGGTATTTCAAAAATTGATACAAGAACAAGAAATACCAGTCCGGCATCGGTATGAAAGCCGCATTCGTTGGATCTGCTGGATAGCCAAGCGGTGCCGGCTCAGCGATAACCCATACTAGAAAGCCGACCAACACAACGCAGCCAACCATCCATTCCTTAAGCAGGAAGTTCGGAATAAATGCTTCCGATTTACCTGGGAACGATGTATAGTCCGGAGGAATGTTCGGATGGTTGCTTTTCTTAACACGCGAGTCGCCTACAAAGACAACCTTCTCATTCGAATTATGACCATGTGCCATAAGTAAGCCTCCCTTCGCTTAAAGTGGTCCCGAAATACCTTGTTTCCGAATCATGATAAAGTGCGCTGCCAACATGGCAATCAACGCGCCAGGCAAGAAGAATACATGGATCGCGAAGAAACGAGTCAGCGTTTGCGCGCCTACGATATCGCCCCCGTATAGGAAGGAAGCGAGATATGGTCCGATTACCGGTACGGATTCAGCAATTTGGACACCAACTTTTGTTGCGTAGTAAGCTTTGTTATCCCAAGGTAGCAGGTAGCCTGTGAACCCTAGGCCTAACATGATGAAGAAGATCAGCATTCCGACAACCCAGTTCATTTCGCGCGGTGCCTTGTAAGAACCGGTAAAAAACACTCGAAGGGTATGTAGGAACATCATAACAATAACTAAGCTTGCCCCAAAGTGGTGCATGCCTCGAACGATTTGTCCGAATGCAACCTTATGCTGCAAGTAATCAACGCTCGCATAAGCGTTAATGATGTCCGGAACATAGTACATCGTCAAAAACATGCCGGACAAAATTTGAATAACTGTGATGAAAAACGTCAAGCCACCGAAACAATAAACGAACGCAGAGAAATGATGCGCCGGGTTGACGTGCTCAGGCACTTCATGGTCAGCTACATCTCTCCATAGCGGCGTAATGTCAAGACGTTCGTCGATCCAGTTGTATACACTTTTAAACATCTGCAATACGCCCTCCTTACGTTCTTGTATTCGGCATTACTGGACCCAGGTAAACGAATCCGTCTTCAATCTTCACTTCGTATTCATCCAATGGATTTGGTGCAACCGTAATGTTTTTCCCGTCTTTCGTGTAGCGCGCATCGTGACAAGGACAATCGTATTCATTTTGCCCCTTCGTGTTCCAGCCAATTGTACAGCCCAAGTGCTTACAAACTGGAGAAAGTGCAAAAATTTTACCATTAGCATCCTTTGAAATCCAAGCTGCAAGCTCAGGATCACTTACGTACCAACCATCGATCTGATGAATTTTAAATTTAAATTCTTGCGGTTCGTTCGTAATTTTGCTCTCTTCCACAACTTTTACGTAAGTGCCCTCACCCTTTTTTACAAGGAGTGGGTCCACTGCAAAACGAACCATTGGCAATACCGCGCCACCCATCATAAATGCAGTTGTGCCGCCGAGCGTATATGACAAAAATTGACGCCGGGACATTTCTTTGCGCTGAACCGGTCGATGCGCGGTCTCGTGTTGTTCATGGTTACTCATCTTCTGTTCTAACCCCCTTTGCCAACCATATCTCGCGTCTTGCCGCAGGGCAAAAACACATGACGAACTAGGACATAACTTATAATAGCCTAGGTGCTTGGGAGCGTCAAGAATATGGCTTCATATTTGAACGTTTATCAATTTACCGTTCAATAATTTGTTATCATTTTGTCACATTTGACCTTGTCTGGCATTTGTTTTCCCCAAATTTTGATCATATTATACGGCAAATTCAAGAAGTTCATGTAGCTTGTCCGCTCCATAATGCGCGAATGCGATTCGATACATCCGCTTGAAGCGGCAATTGGCCATCCTCTGTCGGCTGGAAGACTAAATCAACAGACGGACAATCGATGCCGAACTCCTTATTTAACGAAACAACGATGACGTAGCGGAAGCCAGCCTGCTTCACAGAAGCGCACCACTGCTCGATATGAGCTGCAAAGTTTTCGCTATCTTGAATGTAATGCCACGCAGGATAAGTAACTACTCGTCCTTTAAACGGTATTTCAATTAAATCGAGTAAATCCCTTAGCCGCTCAAGCTGCTCAGTCGCCTCGTAAGGCTTCATTGGGTCAACCATCCCGGTTACTGGCAGCAGACAGGTGTCCAAATAGGGACTAAGCTCCTCCCATTGCTCCTTCGCTATTTCACTAAACTTCATCCTTTTACACTCACTCCTTAACATAATGACAGCATTCATCAACACGACTGCTTCTATGTTAACTTTATTTCTTTTGATTGCCAATTGCTATATTCAGAAAAAAAAGCTTTCCGGCATCTGAAGCGAACGCATGCGTCCACTTCGGCTGGAAAGCTTTTTGCGTGGCATCGCCATAGATTAGTCTAAGACGATTAACGCTATTTTTTGAGAGCATTCAACTGTTTCGCAAGACGGTAAAACGTATCCTCGTCACCTGCGGCCAGTGCTTTGTCTATTGCCGTATAGATTTGATTGGTTTGAAATTTCAATACCGCATCGTCCAGCACAAATTCTGCGGCCAAACCTAGCATCGCTTCATACGCTACTTTCATTTTGTCCATAGGATACACCTCCAAACCGGCGTTAAGAGATCCTATATTCTATTCCCTTTGTCACGTAGCTCTCCATCGTCTTTCTCATGCGCTGTAGATCGTCCTCTGTCAATTCTCTTACGACTTTGGCGGGTGAACCGATAGATAGAGTATAGGGTGGTATTTTTTTATTCTCTGTAACAATCGAACCGGCTCCTATTAAAGCATATTCACCAATGTCTGCGCCGTTAAGTACGATTGCCCCCATTCCAATTAATGTGCCTTTGCCTATCGTGCAGCCGTGTATAATAGCGGCGTGTCCGATAGATACCTCATTATCTAGTATTAAAGGCTGATTAGTATTTAAGTGACCGACGACACTATCTTGTATGTTGCAGCTGTGACCAATCTTTATGGGAGCGAGATCTCCCCGCAGCACCGCATTAAACCAAACGGTGCTTTTCTCCCCAATCGTAACATCGCCAATGATTTTGGCGCCTTCTGCTATGTACACATCATCATGAATGTTTGGCATTATGCCTTTGTAAGGAATCAACATCTTTTTATCCGCTCCTCTGATCCTTCAAATATAAATAGAACGCCAAGCTTTATCGTTAACTCTAGCTTATATTTGAGTGTACACCAAGAGCGGATAAAAAAGTCATCGGAGCGTAATAGGTCCAGACTCCTCTATGCTGACGCCAGATACGATGGCTCTGCCCGCTTTCGTCATTTTTACAACTGCCCCATAGACAGGATGCTCGCCAAGCCGCAGCAGACCTAGATGAACCATCATCGTCATCACGCGCTGCTCTAGGATCGTATTTGCATCGTCATAATAGTAAGGCTTAATGAACGGAACGAGCACGCTTCGCAGCGATTCCACGGTCACCCATTCGTCTGCTAGTGCGTGGATCCAATGCACGAGTGAAAGCAGATGCGTAATCGGTCCCTTATATAGTTTCAGCCAAAACCGATAGATTTGCTCTCCTTCGCCAGAAGGCTTGTTTAATATGCGTTCCTCTCCAGCACCGGTGACCGTCAGTATCGATTGATTCTCGCTAATATACTTAGCGTAATAGCAATAATCGTAGATGAACGACAATCGATTCGGATACTGGTTGAAATGTCTGCCATAGCCAAAGCGCCAAGCTCCTTTGGCCGGTAGCTCCTCCTGAACGCCGAACTGATCAAGCAGCTGCATCGTAAACCTTTTGTACATCGAGCCATCTGCCGTCAGCTGAACTTCATTTTGCCGTATGTAATGAAGCAATTGTGTAATGTCTTCTTGAAGCAGCATCTGCTCATCGCGGTACACAGGCGGCTCGTCGGCATATTGCAGGCTTGCAGCGAATCGCTTCGCTAACGTATTGCGAAACCTAGCTTTCATATCGATGGGTACCTGAAACAAATACCTGCTCGGACCGCTAAATCCGTTAAACAACCAGCCTTGGTGCTTAAACTTTGCAATCATTTCCCTTGGGCTAAGCGGTTTATCGACTGCCTCTGCCTGTTTTTTTGCTCGTTTTGATTTTTTGGGAGGCTCTGGCTCCGGTTTAACAGCTTCTTCCCCAAATCTGCTTTGCTGAACTCGAGCGATCAAGTCCTCCAGACTAAAGGAATTTCGCGCTTCGAACAGCAAAGAGTTCAGGAAGCGTAAATCCTCCAGCTTCATGCTGCTTATTTGCGCTTCAAAGACATCATTCCGACTTACGGTAGAGAGAATGGACTGTATCAAATCGTTTTTGGAATTTCCGTTGCACTCGCAACGGTAAACATCAGCAATCCTGCTAAGCTGTTGAATGTCTGCATAACCTAGCATATCCGATAAATTCATAGCTCTCTCCTTTCTGCAAAAGCCGCTTTTTTTGCTGCTAGTGGCCTGATTCGTAAGCGTACTGTGTAATGGATAAGCGTCAATTAATATCATTATGGGAAAATATCTATTTTTTTATAACCTAGCTTGCCTGGAGTTTGAATAAAAAAAAGAGTCTCGCCTTCATAGTGATGAAGACGAAACTCTTTGACGATCCGTTTATGGATTTAAATGTAATGTGCAGTTGTAGAGCTGCGGATGCCATTTCTCATCCCTATGCTCCAAAATCGAGTAAGAAAGGTTGGATAAATGCTGATCCCCAAGCTCAGTGCAAAGCTCTGCCAGCAATTGCGCAAGGAAGCTGCCGTGAGATACAACGAGCAAATTACGGTCAGGATGCTCAACCTGCCACTGTTTAAGCGCGCTTATGCCGCGGGCTCTAACAGCAGCATCCGGCTCAACGCCTTCTGCTGCATCACGCCACCCTTTGCCCCAACGGGCATGGCGCTCCTGCTCCTTCGTTCCTTCAACCTCACCAAAGTAACGCTCCCTCAAACGAGGATCACTCTCCAGCAGAGGCAAATCCAGCTTCTCCGCAATGATCTGTGCAGTCGCATAGGCGCGCTTTAGATCGCTGGAAACGATGGCATCCCAAATTCTTGCTTCACCGCTTATCCGCTCAGCTAATGCGTTCGCTTGCGCTATGCCCTCTTTATTAAGCGGTATATCGGTCTGTCCTTGAATTTTCCCTTCAGCATTCCAATCCGTCTTGCCATGGCGTACTAATCCGATCAACAAGTCTATATCCAGCTCCTTTTCATTATGTATACAACAAAAAGCTCCCGAAGGAGCTTTACGAAAAAGCAGCATTAGCTTCGCGTTCTAGACAGCCAATTTAAAATAAGCAGCGTCATAATGATGCCGAGCAATGACAGTGCCACGTAATATTGCGGAAAGGCAGGCATGACCTTTAGAACAAATGGATCACTGATGCTGGCAACCGGAACCTCTGCATAAAAACCAGCGGTAACTACCCCGTCGCCGGATGCGTTTGCCGTATCCATCAATCCGCTTAGCTCAGCAACTTCCGCTTGAGAGGTTCCCGCCTGATTATCAAAGATGAATACAAAAAAAGCACTCGCAAACATAGCCATGCAGGCTGCAATGATTAACGCAAGATTTCGGCGGAATGATTTGGAGAAATGATAGCTTTTGTGCGCTACTGGCATCAACCAGGATTCCTCCGCATAAATGCGATCCATTACACTGCGATTTACATGCTCGGTCGGACCTAATGTATCCTCCTCCTCGGAAAGGAAGCGGATCATATCCTCGCTCTCTTCCCAAAGGCGGAACTGTTCCGCACATTCCGTGCATTGCTGCAGATGAGTTTCTATCGCTACCCGGTCCTCATCATGCTCAGATAAATCCCAATATTCGCCGAATTTGTCTTGCGCATCGTTGCAATTCATCTCGTATTCATCCCTTCGAATTCTTCCATCATCGGCGTTTGTCCGAAATACGGCTCCAGCTGCGTCTTCACGCTTGCTCTCGCTCGGAAAAGCAGTGATTTAACGGAACTGACCGTTTGCCCCAAAATATTAGCGATTTCTTGATAGTCCAGCTGGTCATATTCCCGAAGAATAAGTGCTGAGCGTTGTTTCTCTGGCAGATTGTTTATCGCTTCGCGTACCATTGCCATTCGTTCATTCCGCAAAACATGCTGCTCCGGCACCGCATCAAGCGCGGCAACAGGCTCGAATCCGGATTCATCGAGCGATACATGAGCCGATTTTTGCTTGCGAAGCTCGCTGAGCACCGTATTTCGGGCTATCGTATATAGCCATGTCGAAAAAGAAGCATCCAGCTCACGAAACGAATGGAGACTGCGATAGGCTTTATAAAAGGTTTCGGAGCACAAATCCTCAGCCAGCAGCTCCAGCTTCGCACTCTTCAGCATATGATATATAAAAGCTAATATTTTACGTTGATAGCGCCGCATAAGCTCGGAGTACAGCTCGACATTGCCATCCTTTATCTCACGTATTAATTGGGAATCAGTCATGACAGGCGAACCTCCTCCACCTGCGGATTATTCCCGAACCGCCATACTACATTGTACCGGCCGGGGAACGAAAAGTTGCGGTCTTTATCATAAAAAATTCAAAAAATACGAGTATACATATTATTCGTGTCTCAAAGGCAAATTCCTGCTTCTTTCGACAAAAGGATAATATACAATATTTTTACAAATGAAACACAAACGATGAGATCGAAAAAGGAAGAAATCAGCTTTACAAATTAACCAAATATTATTTAAGCGGTTAGCTTTTGTTCATTTACGTCCCCCTCAACAGACGCTTTGCCCTTAAAAAGTATAATAGCGCTACGACCTTTGTATGCCTTTAAAAAGATAAAAAAACAGGCTGCCGCGAAGGGAGCCTGTTTCTTTATGCCGATAGGATGCGCTTGATCACTCCGCATTTTTCGTCATGATGAACCCTCAAAATGCACTAGCTTTGTTCGTATCGGGGCACCACCTGGCTGATCGGTAATAACGCAGCAACACGTCCACTGCCTCATTGGTTCTCAGGTGCGTTAACGCTTCGAAGGCATACGCCCTCACATATCTGTCGGTGCTGTCCAGCGCTTTGCTAAGCGCGGAAATTACCTCGTCTGCATCCCCGTATTTGCCGATTCGCAGTAAGGACAATGCTGCCGCGTAGCCGAGCTTATTTTTGATGTAGCTCTGACCATACCCTTGGCTTAGCTGCTCATCCCTAACTTCCCGCTCTTTTGCCACCGCCTCCTCAAGCATTTGTGCCAGCGCGGCAACAACATGCTTTGGAGGCTCAGCGATCATCCCCAAAGCTTCTGCAGCATGGCGACGGACAGATTCATTCTTGTCCGTTAACGATTGAATAAGTCCAAGAAGTATTTCATTTTTAGGAGCGCCATTCATTCCTAGAGCAAAGCAGGCTAGCGTTCGTCTCTCCCCATCAGCATGCTCAAGAAGGTCAATTAATCCGCTTATTGCATTCTCGCCTGCAGCGACGATGGCATAGGCGGCGCGCTTGGCTGCTTCGTACGTGCCCGTGCTAATGACATCATGTAATTTTTGAATGCCTGCATCGCCTGCAGTTGCTAGTGTATAAGCCGAGTCTATCGCGATATTCTCTGTTTGAGATTGTGCTAAGCTTGCCAATTGCTCAATATCCATGGAAATATTCGCATCAGAGATTCCCGGTTCGCCCCTCATCCAATCCCAAATGCTTTGCCATAAAGGCAGGCGAGACTCAGCCTCTCCCTCTGGAATCTGGAAGCACTCCATTTGGTTGTTCCAGCTTGGAGCCGTCGGCGCCTTTAATCTCGCAAATTGGAACTTCAGCATATAACGGTCCCTATTGGACGTATTAAGGGATGCTTTATGCCATAGATCAAAGTGCACAAGCACCATCGTACCCGCCGGTCCGGTTGGCAGCAAATAAGGGTGTTCGTCGCCAGTATATGATTCATTATATTGAGAGCCTGGCATAATCGCTGTTGGACCAAGCTCCTCGGTGACATCCTGCGTATAATAAAAGATCATCGCCCACCATGGGCGATGGCTTCGCAGCGCGCTCCAATATCCATCCTTATGCCATTCCCCTCCGCCTGGGTTCTGATTGGAAGGCTGATTATAATGACAATGGCGGTGAGGGTGCAAATAATAATCCGGTCCAAGAATGCCCGTTAACGCACCCTTCACAACCGGTGTATCAAAAAACTTCTGAATATCCGGCACTCTCGGCAAAATGTTATTTCCGGGATTGCCCTCTTCATGCAGCACTTCATGAATCTGCCTCATTACCTTCTGGTGAAGCTCGTCTGGCAGCTCATTGTTTAAAACTAAATAGCCTTGCGTTATGAATTGAATAATTTGTTCATCAGTCAGCAATTTCAAATGATGTTGCATTTATAACACTCCCTATTTAATCTTATAACTACAGTATTTACTGTATGTGATAAGCCAATAGAAGTATTTAGCATGCCGTCATTTATTTGCACAATCGACGGATGATTTTCACATATGACTAACGGAGGATACGAGCATGCCCTTTTCCGGATTCCACCCTTACGTTTATTACGCGACCCGCTACCCTTTTGCCAAAGAACAGTCCAGCTTTCTTCGGATCTGTTATTCAAGCTCGATCTATTTAATTAGCGAGGGCTTCGGCAAACTGAAAACGAACGGACGATCATATGAGACTGGCCCTGGGACCCTCGTCCATATCCCTGCCGGGCAGCAGCATGAATGGCTCGCGGACAAGCACCAGCCAATGGTACATATATGCTGTTATTTCGATTGGCGTTACGTGGAGAGACAATCGATATCGGATTGGGCAGCACCGATCTGCTATCAACCGAGCCAGCTTCAACACTCGCTCGTAGGACCTGCATTTCCTTACTCGATCCCGGAGATCATTCATGTGGACGCCATCCGACCTTGGATCGATCACTTTCAAAGCTTCTACAAATCTGGGGAATTTACTAACGAGAAAACCTTTATGAGGAGCTTGGCGACCCAGAGAAATTTTCAAACCTTTATCGATTATTTCTTAAACGTCATGCTGAAGGAATCCCATATTCCCGACCCAAGAATCGGACGGGTGCTTGATCAAATGGAACAAAATCTATTGGGCGGAATTAACCATCCCCCTGCATATTATTACGAGGATCTAAATATGAGCCGTGGACATTTTTTTGAGCTTTTCAAAAAAACGACCGGGTATTCACCCATCCAATTTATGAATCGATATCGGATTGGCCGCGCGATGGAGGATTTGCTTCATACGAGTCTCAGTATTACTGAGATTTCTGACAAATATCATTTCAGCTCCGTCCATTACTTTTCACGGCTTTTTCATAAACAAACCGGTCAGTCGCCGCGGGATTATCGATCGTCCGAGCAATTCAAAAGGTAAGGAATGATTATTTTCGCGGCGTACAAATCCTGACAGTGGCGTCAAAGCATTTTGCATAAATTAGACGTTATAAATCAATAATACCAAGGAAAACTAATACATTTCTTTGGAGAGAAGGAAGATTACCATTATTCGTTTATTTAAGAATAAACAAAAGAAAATAATCCCTCCGTCTGCCACAACTTTAGATTTTGATAGCCCTGCTGAGCATATAAGTCAAAATATGGTTGAGAATGAGACGCTCTTTAGAGATGTATTTCGCAATTGCTCCGATATCCAGCTACGGCCTATTCAGATCAATGAACAGATGAAGCTTTTGATCATTTTTGTCGAGGGTCTTATTGACGTTAAGACTCTTGATAGCATCATTCAAAAACCGCATTTATTCCAAGATAAGCTGCAAGGAGATTTAGCTGAGGAAATTAAGAAGGAAGCGGCCGCAATTGCTTCAACCAAAACCTCAGCATCAACATCCGAGATCATCAAAGCCATACTAAAGGGCAATGTCGCCATTCTGATTGACGGTGAAGCAACCGCATTGCTTGCTGATTTAGCAAGCTCCGAGAAGCGCGCTATACAAGAGCCAAGCTCAGAAGTCACTCTCCGAGGGCCAAGGGAGGGATTCACAGAGTCGCTGCGGGTTAACACAAGCCTAGTCCGTAGAAGAATTCAAACGCCTCGCTTGAAATTAGAATCCACCATTATCGGAGAGCTTTCCCAGACGATTGTCACCATCGCTTATATTGAAGGGATTGCCCAGAAATCCATCGTTGATGAGGTGCGGGAAAGGCTCGGCAAAATTAAAATTGATGCCATGCTTGGATCCGGATACATTGAAGAGTTTATTGAGGATGCCCCTTTCTCCCCTTTCCCGCAGGTACAAAATACAGAACGGCCCGATGTGACAGCGGCCGCCCTGCTGGAAGGTAAAGTTGCTATTATGGAGGATGGTTCTCCTTTTACGCTTATCGTTCCAATGACGTTCTGGGTATCGCTGCAATCGGCTGACGATTACTATGAGCGGTTTTTCTATTCGACGGCCATTCGCTGGATCCGCTATGTCCTTTTATTAATCTCGCTGTTATTGCCTTCAACTTATGTAGCGATCATTTCCTACCATCCGCAGTTGATGCCGACAAATCTACTGCTCAGCATCGCCGTAGCTAGGGAGCCAAGCCCATTCCCTGCTGTAATAGAGGCGTTTATTATGGAATTCACGTTTGAAGCCTTGCGCGAGGCAGGGGTTAGGCTGCCAAGAGCAGCCGGCTCAGCTGTCAGCATAGTTGGCGCGCTAGTCATTGGGCAGGCGGCTGTACAAGCAGGCATCGTCTCCGCTCCCATGGTAATCGTTGTAGCCGCTACCGGTATTGCTTCATTTACAATTCCGCGCTATAACTTTGGAACTTCATTCCGTCTGCTCCGTTTTCCGCTTCTAATTTTATCGGGAATGATGGGGTTTTTCGGCATTGCTTTCGGAATACTCTTTGTATTGATTCATCTTGTCAACTTAAATTCTTACGGCGTACCGTATTTCTCTCCAGTTGCTCCTCGGTATAATGGTGACTTGAAGGATGTACTCGTTCGCGCGCCTCGCTGGGCTATGTTTAAACGTCCTGCGTTCACTGGAAAAAACAAAAAACGCCTTTCGCCAAGTCCGATGCCAAATACGAAGCCTGCTCAAGACAACGAATGATGCATCTCACTACAGGAGAGAAGGAATAATTGTGAAAAATATGAGTCTATCTGGAAACCAGCTTTTTTGGATGATCTTTACGATGCAGACAGGCATGTGCCTGCTGCTAAGCATCACACCAACTATCATTCATGCTCATCAAGATGCTTGGATCTCCGTTTTGGTCGCAGGATTAGGCTCATTATTCTTAACCTGGATAATCGTCAAGCTGTGCATGCGCTATCCGAATATGACGCTTATCGAATTTAGCCGCTCCATTCTCGGAAAATGGTTAGGGAGCTTGATTGTTGTTCCTTACTTGATCAAATGGTATTCCATTTTAGGCGCTATTTTACGGCAATGCTCCGATTTCCTGCATTTGATGTTGTTTGACAGGACTCCCTTTTGGGTCTTGATCTTAATGATCGTAATCCTGCTCGTATACGTTACGATCACAAGAGGTGTCGAAACCATAGCGAGATGTGCAGAGGTCATAGGGCCTCTCCTGATCGTAACCGTGTTAATCATTTTTGTTCTTTCCATTAAATACATGGACTGGCACAAGCTGCTCCCTGTCATGGTTGATAGCAAGCCTGTTGATATTTTGAAGGGATCACTGCCTCCGATGAGTTTTTTTGCCGAGTCCACTATTCTGACCATGTTGATTGCGTTTATGACCAAACCAGCTGCTTCTATGTCAAAGGCACTACGTGGTTCAATCGTCGCTTTTATGATGATATGGATCATTACGATAGCTGTTGTCATTTCATTTGCTCAATTGGCTGCCGGAATGCGGTATCCATTTTTTGTAATGACTGGCTTTATTTCCACCATGGAGTTTATTCAAAATATTGACGCTTACGTTGTAATCATCTGGTTTTTCAGTGTGTTTATTAAATTGGCATTGTATGTTTTCGCAGCGAGCTACGGTACGGCGCAATGGCTGGGCATTAAAAATTGGAGAGCGGTAATATGGTTCGTCGTTGCGGTCGGCTTTGTTATTGCGGTCTCTTTCAAAAATGTCGATCAATCGTCCATTGATTATCCGGCAATGTACCGAATCCCCTTTGATTTTCCTATTACTGCAATCGCCATTCCTGTTCTTCTGCTTGTGGTGAGCTTGTTCCGCAAAAAAACAGCAAAAGAAGGAGGTTGACCCGTTTGAGAAAAGTCATGGGATGCACCAAGCTACTCCTCTGCCTTGCTATGATCTCACTAACCGGCTGTTGGGATCGCAAGGAGCTTAACGACCGAGCGATTCTATTGGGATGGGGAATGGACTACAAGGAAGGCAGTTACCATGCTACCGCTCAGCAAGCGACTACCTCTCAATTTAATGCAGAGCAAGGCGGGGCTGGCAAAGGAAGTTCATTTGTCACTTCGGTAGGAAAGGGAAAAAACATTAGATCTGCCGCTGACGATATGGATTTAAGGCTATCTCGCTCTTTGTTTGCGGGACATCGGAGATCGATCTTGATTGGTGAAGACCTGGCTAAACATGGGATAGCTAAAGTTGTCGACGAATATTCGCGTTATATCATCGTTCGCCTGCGTACCGATATATTTATTGTAAAAGGTGGAACCGCCAACGAAATACTTAAACAGCAATATCCATTTGAGAGGATACCTGTTCTAGGCATTTTCAAGATTCATTCCCATCTTGTCGCAGGAGCCGAAACCGCGTTGCGGGATTTTTTGATAGCCGCATCATCAGAAGGAAGTACCCCGGTACTGCCGGTGCTTCAAGTAATGAAAAAGGTAGAACTGGAAAATAAAAAAAATAATGCTAACGAATCAACCATCCAATTTGCCGGGATCGCAGCATTTGATGATCAATTGAAATTAATCGGGTATTTGGACGCAAAAACTAACGCAATGCGGCATTGGATTATGGGGAATATAAAGGATCTCTCTTTGACGCCTGACGTGCCAGAAGAAAACGGCAACATGGCCGTCGACTCGAGGCAATTGAAAAGCGATGTCACAGTTGAACTTAATGGGGAAAACGCCGTAATCAAAATTCGCTTATCTGGCAACGGGAATATTCTCGAGAACAATACGGATCTGGATCTTGCCAAGTCCGAAAATATTTTGCTTATGCAAAAAGCATTAAACAAAGACGTGGAGCAGGAAGCGTTAAAAGCCGTCCAAAAAGCGCAAAAGTTAAATGCTGATGTTTTCGGATTCGGCCAAATCGTACATCGGAAATACCCGCAACGCTGGAAAACGATGCAAAAAAATTGGAAGCCAACATTTGGCCGTGCAAAAATTGAGGTTACCTCGAATATGGTCATCAGGAAAACGGGGCAAATCGGCAAACCTCTTCGTCTGAAACCGGAAAAACAATAATGCAAGCGGAGGCTTTGATCAATATGACGGTTAAAAATAAGGAGCAGAAACGCGAATTTTCAGCCACTGCATGATACGAAGTGAATGACACATCATCGAAAAAAAGGGCAGCACTGCAAAATAAAGCAGTCTGCCCTTTTTGTACTGTATTAGATGTAGGATCCGTTAGGAAATAGTCAACTATCCATTGTAGTTAACTATCACTACGAGACAAATATCTTCAATTGATACTCGCGCATTTTAATAGGAATAGGGATATTGACCAGTACGAATGATATGTCTTGTACGTATACATACATTATATCAATACTATTAAATACATCGATAGAGGAGGTTGTGCCTATTCGCTAGCCAAGCAACTGGGACGGAAGTAAGCGCATATAAACGAAAAACTACCTAGAGAGAGAACTTCTATCCACGAAAAGAGGTTTAAGCATGCACGATTTAATGATTATCATGACACTCTGTTCCTTCTTTTTGACGATTGGTTTCATATTTTGGCGTCCCCATGTAAACGAGGCGATTCCGGCAACAGTTGGCGCTTTCTTTGTTCTTCTCAGCGGCAGTGTTTCTCTAGCAGACCTCGGGCAAATTACAGGAACAATAAGTGGAGCAGCAATTACCATTATGGCAACCATTGTTATGGCAATTGTATTAGAAAGCTTTGGCTTCTTTTATTGGGCTGCAGAGCTTCTTACGAGAAAAGCAAAAGGATCAGGCATTCGTCTGTTTTGGTTAACCAATCTATTTTGTTTTCTCATGACACTCTTCGTTAATAATGACGGAAGCATATTAATTACAACACCTATTTTATTGCTTTTGCTTAAAAACATGGGGCTTAAAAATGACCAAAAAATTCCTTATCTGTTATCTGGCGCTTTAATTGCGACTGCCGCAAGCGCCCCTATCGGCGTAAGTAATATCGTAAATTTGATCGCGTTAAAAATCGTTCATATGGATCTATACATGCACACCGCGATGATGTTTATTCCAGCATCATTAGGTCTTGTCCTTCTAACCACCCTTCTCTTTCTTACCTTTTACCGCATTCTCCCCAAAAAGCTCCCGGATGTTAAGCAATGGAATTTCATTCCCGGCAGCCATCCTTTAAAAGAAGTCGTCCAAAACGATAACCGCAACAAATTTATGCGAAACATTCTCTTGTTCGTTTTTTTTGTACGGATCAGCTTGTTTGCAGCCTCTTATTTTCACTTCCCAATCTCATTCATGGCTGTAATTGGTTCTTCCCTTTTGCTGGCATGGCGCTGGATCTATTTAAAGATTTCACCAGCCGATATGATAAAGAAGACACCTTGGTATATTCTCATCTTTGCTTTTAGCATGTATGTCATCATCTATGGGTTAAATAACATAGGACTAACAAAGTGGCTTGTCGAGCTGCTCCAGCCTCTAATATCAAGCAGCTTGCTAAACGCAAGTGTTTTTATGGGAATTCTTTTAAGCATTCTCTCCAATTTATTTAACAATCACCCTGCTTTAATGGTCGGAACCTTATCGATAATGGATATGGGACTTGATCCCCTAACCTTAAAAATCGCATATTTGGCGAGTGTAATTGGTAGTGATATAGGAGCACTTCTATTGCCAATCGGTACACTTGCAACATTAATGTGGATTCATATCGTTAGGAAAGGCGGAGTGAAAATAAGCTGGGGACAATATTTGAAGGTCACCTCTCTCGTCATCCCCATCACAGTCATTTTCACATTAGTTATTTTGTCATACTGGGTGTCGTGGATATTTTAATGAAAGAACTAACAGTTATTGGATGCGTTATTGCACATGCAAACTCAGCATCAGCTTTTATAGATAAAAAAGACCTCCAAATGAGGAGGTCATCAAAAAGAGGATTTATGCACATCTTATTTTATGCCAAAAGGAAATGAAGAGTATGGGTTTTCTCCGCAGTTCAATAAATCAATTGAATAAATATGATTTTAATGATGATGGTAAACAACAGCCCGCCAAGCGCGCACGCTCTTGACGGGCAAATGATTCTATCTCTCGATTATCCTAAACTAATGAGTTGTTGCTGAGCTAGTTGCGCTCATCATGGCTTCCACCAGTTTCCTGAGATGAAGAGCAGGTTAAGCAGGTTGAAAGAATCGCTAAAATAGCTCGATTTCGAATTTTTAATTGTGTCCCAGCCTGCATTCACCCATGCCTGGTTGTTCTTGTTTGCAGTACCAGAAGCAATCAATGGCGCCGTAAATACCGCTTCACTATAACTGTTGAGAGCAGTGCCGCTTAAGGTGTACCCTGCTTTAATGCCAGATGGCGAGTTGCCCGTCTTGCCTTTAATCCATGTCGTTACTTTATCAGCAATTGCTTTGCCTCTCGTATCGCCGTAGAGCGCGTAATCCATAACGATGCGAAGCGGTACGCGGGAAGCATTATAAAAATACTGATTCGTTTCTTTGAACTCATCCAAATAATATTCCGGTGCTGGCTTAGCAGGATTGCCGACGATAAAATCAGAAATTAAACCTGTAGACGGCGCATAAGTATTGCTAACTTGAGAATAAGCCGTATATAGGCTGTTAATAACATTCAACCAAGTTTGGTCGCCTGTTACACTATGAAAGGCGCGAAGGTGACTTAACATCCAGTCGGACGGTCTTGAATTCAGCGCGCTCTTCGAGTCCCAATCCCCAAGGTTTAGGCGATTGCTTGTCGTCACGTTGCTTGCTTTGATTGCATTAATCATTTTCTTCGCTTCAGACAAATAGTTGACCGACCCGCTTGAGCCCCACTGTTTATTCGCAAGAATTAACGAGTAAGCGATGTCCAAGTCCCCATCTGTTGCAGAGCTGAAATGGCCTTGTGCTTTTTTGCTGTCTGCCACGACCCAGCCCATCAAGCTTGAGTTTACAGAGCTCTTGAAAGCTCTAGCTGTTTTGAACATGCCATCAAAAATAGTTCTTGCATTCGCATCATGTCCTGCCATCAAGGCTGTAATAATCATCCCATAGCCTTGGCCTTCAGACGTACCGAGCGGCTTGAAGCCATCTGCACTTCCAGTAATATCCCCTTTAACGTAGTAGCCTCCTGGAAGAGAGGCCAGATTGTTTTTAACATACTTTCCTTTCCAGTAATCATAATACGATTTCACCGATGCATTCATTGTAGCTTGGCTGACATGGTTAGGTTTGATAATGCCCGGATAACTGACTTGTTGTGGAAAAGGCTTTAATTCCCCTGCTGCCCGAACGGTATCCTCTAACGATGAAGGAACCTGGGACACGCCTGCAATAACGATTGTTGCAAGGCCGATTACTGCTGCTTTCTTAAACTTGCTGGCCAAACGAAAGACACTTTTGTACATTATTTCGCCTCCCTTAAAGTTTAAGCGCTTTAACTTTTGATTAAAAAAAAAGAAAAAGTTTTCTTTTTTATGAAAATTCTTTTTCTTCACATTCAATTATTAAAGCGCTGTCAAAGGAGAGTGTATCACAAAATTTACTGGTTGAAAATGTATTTTTTGAAATTTTATTGTTAAGTCGTTCAATCTTTTTGCTGTGCTCCAAGCCCGATTTTTTTGAGTAGCTGGATCAGCTGAAGCTTTTCATCGTTATTAGCAGCGGAAAGGCTTTTGGATATTATCGCAACATGCTTGGGAAAAATCTCATTAAATAACGCTTCACCCTTCTCCGTAAGGGTAACATTTGATGTTCTTCGATCCGTGGGACTTGGTTGCCGTTTCACAAAATCGTTTTTTTCGAGCTTATCTACCACGTAAGTAATGCTGCCGCTTGGAATCGAGAAAATCTCACTAATTCTTTGGATCGGATGCGGCCCTTTGTTGTAGAGAAGCTCAAGAATCATAAAATGGTCAGGACTGATTCCGTGGCTTGCAATATCCCGCTGTACATTATCCAATATTGCCTTGGATGCTTTAGCCCAAACCCGGAAAAGCCTTAAATCGAGCTCGCTTTGCTCGTCACCTTGGTACATCAGAATACCTCCTTTTACCTATTGATTATCTGTTCGGATAAGGAGAGATTAGTTGCATAAGCCTTATCCAAACAATGCATTCCAATTCATAATTAGGACAATTAAGGATAGTACTATCAAAATGATGGGCATACCCGTTTTAGATGCCGGATCCTTGATTCGTAAATGCGTAACTATTGCTCCAGCCATAATAATGACTAGCAATATTCCAGCGATAGCAGCGAGCATGTCGTTCCAAATTCCTGATATGATGAGTACGGCACCGCCTATTTCGAGCAAGCCTGTTACTATTCTAAACCATTGTGGCAAGCCATAACGCTTAAATTCATCAATCATTTGCTTGGACCCGAGCTTTGAAGCTCCAAACACCAAAAAACCTAAACCCAAAATCACTTGAAGCACAATCGATACCATATTCATTTTATCTCACTCCTTCATATTTTCCTACAAATAGATATACTATTTTTATATATCTTATAATTAGGATATTTTTATCCTAACATTAGAGTAATTCGCTGTCAATCACTTTCGTTTATTCGAGAAAAAAAAAGCCCCCTAACCGCTTGGGTCAGTGGGCATTCGTATTTTCTCGATATGACTTCAATAAGCCATTTCAACTGTAGTTTATTCAAATGCTCATCCTAAACGATTAATCGCTATTCCCGCCAGCAAGGAAGCGCCAAATGGCAGACAATCCTCGTTAATCGAATACTTCGGATGATGCAGTCCATAAGCTTGCTCCGCGCCGGTTGCCGGTCCTGAACCGAGCCAGAAGAAGCATCCTTTCACATGCTGAAGATAAACAGAGAAATCTTCTCCTGCAAGGACAGGAGCGGCTTCAATACGGTTGTCTCGGCCTAAAATCAGATCAATCGTACCCTCGACATGTTGGACCTGATCATCATGATTGGTCAATACCGGAACCTGCTGCGTATAGCGGAGCTCTGCTTTGCAGCGGTATGCCTCAGCCGTTTGATTGATTATCCTTTGCAGCCTTGCAGGCAAGTCCATTTGGACGCTGCGGGAGAACGTTCTAACCGTACCGGTCAATTCAACCTGATTGGGAATGACATTGTAAGAAGCGCCTCCGTGTATGCTTCCTATGCTAAGCACTACCGGATCAAACGGCGAGATTTCTCGGCTGACCGCCGATTGGAGTGACATAATGATTGCCGAAGCGGCAACAATCGGATCGACGCATTGATCGGGAATGGCGCCGTGCCCGCCCTTTCCCCAAATAGTCAGTTCAAACCGATCGACCGAGCCCATTAAAGCGCCGTACCGAGTGGCTGCCTTCCCAGCAGGCAGCGTAGGTAGATTGTGGAGACCATATATTTCGTCGATACCTTCCAGCACGCCTTGTTCAACCATCGCCTTAGCACCCGCGTTTATTTCTTCGGCGGATTGGAAGATAAGCCGGACGCTGCCGGCCAGCTGATTTTTCCTCTCCGATAACAGTTTGGCCGCTCCATACAACATTGCGGTATGTGCATCGTGTCCGCAGGCATGCATCTTCCCTGGAATGAAAGAAGCGTAAGGAAGATCGGTTTCCTCTTGGATCGGCAGCGCATCCATATCCGCCCGGAGAGCAATTCTTGGTCCCGGTCTGTCTCCTGCTAGATCAGCGATGAGACCATGCCCGCCAATGCCTCTTTGCACTTCGAGGCCTAACCCTTGCAGTAACTCAGCAGCAGTGTTTGATGTTTCTTCTTCCTCCAAGCTAAGCTCTGGATTCTGGTGAAGCTTCCTTCGTAATTCGATTAACTCGCGTTCGATTGCTCTGGCCGCAGGAAGGAGATCACGTATGGCCTTATTAGTCATCTTCCTCCTCCTTCACTTCAGCAGAAGAGTTCTTTCTATCTTTGGCCAACTGCTGAATGATTTGTTTGCCAGTCGGCGTCTGCGCCAACCCGCCTCCAGCCGTTTCGCGGTGAATTTCCGGCATCGCGCTCCCGACTTCGAGCATAACTTGTATGACCTCGTCCGAGGGAATGACGCTTCTTACGCCTGCAAGCGCCATATCGGCGGCGGCTAGTGCATTAACTGCCCCAAAACCATTGCGGACAATACACGGAATTTCCACCAAGCCGCCAACCGGATCGCAAATCAGGCCAAGCGTGTTTTTTAACGCCAGACCGACTGCGTGAACCGCCTGTGCTGGCGTCCCTCCTTTCAGTTCAACGAGAGCACCCGCTGCCATGCCGATTGCAGAGCCGATCTCAGCCTGACAGCCGCCTTCTGCTCCGGATATAAAGGAGTTGTTCGCGATGACATAGCCTATTGCTCCGGCACAGAACAATCCGTTTACCATATGATCGTCATCCCAGCCAAACCGCTCCTGGCTGCTGACGAATACGCCGGGAATGACGCCGCAAGATCCGGCAGTCGGCGTAGCGACGATACGCCCCATTGAGGCATTCACTTCAGATACCGCAAGCGCGTATGCCATTGCTGATCCAGCGAACGGCTCCAAAGAAGCATCTGGCAACCGCGTATACGTATACACGCGTTTCGCGTCACCGCCAGTCAAGCCGCTGCGGGACGTTTTTTCCGAAGAGATTCCTTTCACTACGGCATCCTTCATGATGCCGTAATACTTCTTCATTTTGTCCCATTCCTGCTCCTCCGTCCGCCCGGATTCCCTTGCCTGATCCTCCAGCATGATCCGGTAGATCGGCTTGCCTTCATTTACGCATACGACCGCCAATTCCTTTAACGTGCTGAATCTCAAAGCGGGACACCACCATTCAAATCGATGTAATTAAGGCTATTCACATAATCCAGCTGATTGATCTTCGCAAGCAGGTCCTCCCGTAATTCTCCATCCGTCTCGATGACGGTCGCGGCTTGCCCGAGCCTGCCTTTACGGTCCACATCCATATAGCCAATATTGACATTGGCATCGCTCAGCAGCCTCGTGATGTTCGCAAGCACGCCGGAATGGTCGAGATGGTAAACGATTAGAGTCGGATAATTGGCGGTAAATTTGAGATCAAAACCGTTTACTTCCACCACTTCGATATTGCCGCCGCCAATGGAGCAGCCTGTCATCTGAGAACGCCTCGTTCCCGAAAGCAGCTTGATCGTCAAGGTGTTCGGATGAACGGCAGGCCCGCTGCCCGTCTGAAAAGTAACCTTCATCCCAAGCGAATCGGCGAGCTCCAGCGAATCTGGAATCCGCTCGTCATCCGTATCGAACTGTAGCAGTCCCGCAATTACCGCTAAATCTGTTCCGTGGCCGCTGTAAGTAGCTGCCAAAGAGCCATAGAATAATATATCTGCTTGCTCAGGCTGTTCACCGAACAACCCGCGCGCCACTCTTCCTAATCGAACAGCACCCGCCGTATGCGAGCTAGAAGGTCCGATCATGCCAGGCCCAATGATGGAAAACACATCCTTAAAACGCATATCACATTCAATACCTCCTATGAAAGCCAGCTGGACAGATGTTCCTTAACAAATGCGTCGTCGTTCAAATGAGGATAGTCACAGTATATCCGATCGATTTCTTCGCTCTGTCCTTCAGAGAGCGCTTCATGTGGATTCAGGCACCATGTCCCTCTTAGAAGACCTTGCCTGCGAAGCACTTCATGAATGCCTGGAATACAGCCGGCGAAGCTGTGAGCCGGATCGAAGAAAGCGGCATTGGTGTCGGTCACTTCGATATTGCGGGTCAGCCATTCCGGCGAGATGCTCTCCTGAATGCGTGCCCGTTTAATGTCCTCCAGCAATTCCACCGCTTTATTCGTCCAGACCGCCCAGTGTCCAAGGAGTCCTCCAACGATTCTTTTTTCCACAAGCTTGCCCTGAACTTGAAATCGGTAGACCGTTAATAAGTCGTTGATAATGTTATCATCATTGCCCGTATACAATGCGATTTCATCTCTACGTTCCGAGTAACAAACCGCTCGGACGACATCGATCGTCTGGTAACGGTTAAATGGCGCCATCTTGATCGCCACCACACCGGGAATATTTGCGAATGCCCGCCAGAAATCAAAGCTGAACACTTTGCCTCCAACTGAAGGCTGCAAATAAAAGCCGATAACGGGAATGACCTCCGCCACCTTCTCCGTCCGCTTCAAAATAGCTGCTTCCGACAAGTCTTGCAGCCCTCCCATGCTAAGAAGGCCAGCCTCGTACCCTAACCCCGCCGATATTTCAGCTTCTTGAAGCGCTTGTTCTGTAGGCCCGCAAATGCCGGCCACCCGTATGAAAGGTCGCTTAAGCTTCTCCCTGTCTACCTCTTCAGCAGCAAGCTGAAGCACCTTCTCATATAAACCAAACTTCGGGTCGCGGATTTCGAATTGTGTAGAATGTACGCCGACGGCGACCCCGCCCGCGCCAGATGCCATATAATAGCGGGTTAATGCCCTTTGGTGCCCTTCATCTAAGTGGCGATTCTCGTCAAGCGCCAGCGGATGAGCCGGTATGACCAGCCCGTCATGAAGCGCGCGCATTTGCACGTTTGACAATCCTTTAGAGTGGCTCATCGCTTAAAACTTCCCCTTTCTCTCTTGGAAATGAGTAGGTTTGTTTAACGTTGATCCGCCAGCCTCTACCCATTCAGCCACCCAATCGATCATTTGCAGAAGTGACACGCGGGGATACCCGAATAGCTGATGACATTTCGATGCATTGTTGAGCAGTGCATTTTCGGCTTCAATCCCTTCGAATTCAGGCTCAGTGCCGAATCGTTTGCCGAATTCCTCAGCAGCCCAGCGTATCGACATCGTCTCCGGTCCCGTAACGTTCAGGAAGTTTACTGGAGACTCGCAAGCGAGCAAGGAACGGATGGCCATTTCATTGGCATCCCCCTGCCAGATGACATTCGCATGGCCCATCGTCAAATTGATCGCTTTACCGGCTTTGACCGATTTAGCAATTTCCAGCAAAACGCCATAACGCATATCGATAGCATAGTTTAGCCTATAAATAACCATTGGAATCGCATATTGCTTAGAAAAGTGTTCAAATATTCGTTCTCTCCCCAAGCAAGATTGACCATATTCTCCAATCGGCGATGGCGCCACCGATTCGCTTGCGCCTCCGTAACCTACTGGCGTAAACGGATAAACGTTGCCGGAGGAGAATACGACGATACGAGAATTCCGATACTTCTCAGCAACTCTGCCGGGAAGGTAAGCGTTCATTGCCCATGTAAAAGATTCATTGCCGGTCGTTCCGAATTTATTGCCAGCCATATAAATGACGTTTTTAACGTCTGGTAAGCTTTGCAGCTTCTCATCGTCAAACAAATCGCAAGCAATCGTCTCGATCCCTTCTGCCTCCAGCTGCTCCTGCAGACCTTGCTCCGAGAAACGGGACACTCCGATCACTTTTTTATTGACTCCCGCTATTTTGATCGCATTCATTAGCAGTCTTGCCAAACTCGGACCCATTTTTCCGCCTACGCCTAATAGGAGAATATCTCCATCTATTTCCTTCATATCTTTCACGAGTGCTTCGGAGGGCTCAGCCAGCTTGGCCTCCAGTTCTTCTATCGTTCTCATTGTCCAAGATCTCCCTTCTAAATGTGAGGATATCTTCATCATAGTATCCATACTGTTAAAAGACAAATCTTTAAATTGTCCATAAATAAATGGAAAAAGCTCAAGCTTAAGCTTATCCCACCACCTTAACTCCCTACCTTATCCTCCAGAAAAGAAAGCCGAAAAATTTGGCGCGGCCTGCCTTTTGGAACCTTCTCTACTCCCGCTATTCGTACCAAATCATGATCAATCCATTGCAGGACTAACCGATGCGTGCTCCTTACGGTAATATCAAGTATCGCGGCCAGCTCGTGCACCATGTAATCCGTTCTTCCATTCCGAGCCACTTGAGCAAGCAATTTGCTCAAATAAACAGAGGTCATCCCTGCATCCTCAGCCTTCTTGATTAATCCTGCATCGGTCATCGTCAACACATACTCCAGCGGATCAGCCATCGCGAGCGGTCCAATCAACGTTTTATCCTCCCGGACAATAAAGCATGTGTCTCCGCCTGCTTCTTTCGATTTGCGAAGAGCAGCTCTTGCATGCGTGCCCGCTTCATTTGCAGAACGTCCAAAGCCGATGCCGATGCTAAGAGACAAACCGAATTTCTGATAAGCATGCCTGCCAAGCGGAATTGATTTATACCCGCCGGTCTCCCTCTCGAATATGCCCCGTGTCGTAAAAAATAAATATTCATCCCCGCCGAGATGGGTTAAATAACCGTCCAACGATTCGACATAGTCGAGCAGCATCCGGTGGATGTCCAGCTTGAATCTCTGAACCTCATGCTCCGAGGTATGCGTATGGATTCTTTTCTCAAAATGATCGAAGTTAAGGAGACCTACGACAATTTGCGCTTCCTTGCTTTGCCTCGTTTCCGTCGACAACAATGCGCGCTCCAAAGCAACCGTAATATTTTGATCGGTTGGTATAATCCATTCATTCGGAATGCCTAATTTAGTCAGCGCCTCCGAAACCGATCCTTCAGCTGTCATCGCCGCTTCGCAGGCCCCAGACTCGTACAGACGTTGGTGGAATGCGATTAACGCTTCGCGGGTTGGATATGAGGAGCCGTCAAAATGCGTTGTTTTGATACGTGATTCATTGATTTCCTTTAATGACATGGCTACCATTTGTTTCCCCAAAGTGTCGATGGAAACGCGCAGCGACTTTTCTGGCCCTAGCGCATTCTTCATTCGAGACAACGCCCTATATAAGCTGGTATCCGTTAAAGGCACATGATGCAGTGCCACCTTCAAGCTCGTTTCTTCCCTTATTCTATGGTAGGGCATCGGACCGGATACGAGAATCGCTTCTACGTCGCCCGCGATTTCCTCTGCAAGCCTCGGGACATCATCTTCATTCCCGTAAACCTTCGGAATCGGACGGAAAGAAGGAAAAGATTTAAGGACATTTAGCATCCGCTTCACTAAGGCGTTTGGACCTATAATACCGATAGATATACCTTTTTCAACGTTTGAGTCGT
Organism: Paenibacillus sp. PL91; assembly: GCF_012935325.2. Classification (GTDB taxonomy): domain Bacteria; phylum Bacillota; class Bacilli; order Paenibacillales; family Paenibacillaceae; genus Pristimantibacillus. Next base: position 546,009 of record NZ_JABBYG020000001.1, on the reverse strand, counting down.
TCATATTTTGCATGGAAAACCTCCACCGTTATTTACAGACATCATCTCTAATAAGTCTTTTAAGAAGCATAGCATGAACAATCATTCAGGAGCAACTTAACTAAAAAGTCAGCCCAGCTTGTGTCTGATCACATTCACCTAAACAAAAACTCGAGGACCATGGATTGGCCCTCGAGTTATTAAAGCTTCTACAATCTTATAATTGAAAAACAACTGTAGCGTTTGTGCTGATGTTGTTTACCAATTCTTTGTTGGTTCCCCCATAGGTCATTCCAAACGTATAAGTGCCAGACAGTAACTCCTTGCTGACCTCGCCTGCTGTCGTACTGCCAATCGTCCGCCAGCTGCCTGCATAGTAGCTTGCCGTACCGCTGTCGAGCGGGTTGCCTTATTCCCATCCCGGCGTAACCGGAATCTTCTGGCTGCGCAGCGTAACAGAATTCGTGTTGCTCGGATCTGCCAGCTTTACGCTATAAGTGCCGCTGTGCGCGAGGTACGTGGATGAAGTCACGTCCCCGTTAATGATGGACCACTTGGCCGGCTTTCCTGCAGCAACCTCTTCAAATCCGCTGTTTGGGAGAAGCGCGAGCGGGTTTGCATTTGTTTGGATAGGCGAAATCGTTAATCCTGAAAGCAGCATGGCAAAACTCAAAAAAACGGCGAAGCACTGTGAAGCTCTTAATCTACTCATCATTCATTCCCTCCTCATTCGATTGGGTGAAATCGACAAATAAAGCGCTTACATTAAATGCCTGCTTTCATTATAAAAGCCATAGGATGGCCAAAATAGGCATCCGTTTCAACAAATTGTCCACTATTTCAATACTTTTTCAAAAAAAACGACGAAGAGGCTATCCCCAAGATTCGATAGACCTTAAGGATAACCTCTCTTTATTAGACATTTGCATTTAACGATGAAGAATCTGCAATGTACCCGTTTCTGCGGAACGGTATGCCGCTTCTAGCGCTGCTATAACTTGACGGGCATATTCTGGCGTGCAGCTCGCTTCGCAATCACTCTCTATCGCCGAAAGCAGGTCGGCATATTGCAATTCGAAGGGAGCTGCCGCTTGCGCAGGCTCAAGCTTCTCATAGCTTCCGCCCCTGCTTATCCATAGACTCTCACCCGTTGCTAGCTTCAACATGCCTTCCGTAAAAATAATTTCCGTTTCATTGCGCGCTGCACCCAAATATCCGGATTGAACAATCGTTGCAGGTATCCCGTCGTCCAGCTCCATATAAATCATGACGCTGCCCTCTACGTTTCCCCTGCGACCATGAAAGCTAGCAGATGCGCTTATTTTTTGGACCGTACGATCCGTCAGCCACTGAATTTTATCAATAGAATGTGTACCTAAATTAGCTAGAATGCCGCCGCCTGATTTGTCTTTCTCGAGAAACCACTGCGGACGCGAGTCGTTGAAATAGTCCGTATGTCTGACATCATGTATCATGACAAGCTTGCCTAATTCACCGCTTTGGATAATGTTCTTGGCAAGTATATTTTCAGCTATATAATGCTGGGTATGTCCGACCAAAATCCGAATGCCCGCTTGGCGTCCCGCTTCGATAATCGCATCGCATTCCGCAACGGATATAGCCATCGGCTTCTCCAGCATCAAGTGGCAGCCATGCCCTGCTGCATATACGGCCGACTCTTTATGCAGATCATGAGGCAGCGCAATTACCGCTACATCCGGTTTTTCCTGTGCAATCATTTCCTTGTAATCGCAATAAGGCTGTATTTCGTAGAGGCCGGCGATTTCTCTTGCCTTATCCAAATGGATATCTGCAACGGCGCATGCCGAAAATCCCTCCGTTGCCCGGATCGCGTCAAAATGCTGATTGGCAATCGCGCCCGCTCCAAGCACCGCTACTCGCAATTCTTTCGATACCATCATCGCTTCATCCTTCACCAGCTTTAAAAGATAGACCGCTGCTTTTATAGTCCGAGCATAAAAGTAATGATATTGTCCTGAAGCCCGGGAAGACCCTCATGTCCAAAGTCAGGATAAATCTCCAAACGTTTATTCGAGGTGATCTTGTTATACGCAGCAAACTGAGTGGAAGGCGGACAAATGCTATCCATTAAGCCAACACCCATCAACACCTCGCCTTTAATGCGCGACGCCAAAAACTGATTATCGATATAACCTAGCCTCGTAAAAATTTCTTCCTCTTTTTTGTGCTGCGGATCAAAAGAACGGAAAAAAGTACTAAGCTCTAAATAAGCATCCTTGGCCTGATCCATCTCCCATACCCGTTTGTAGTCGCATAAGAACGGAAAAACAGGAGCTAGCTTTTTGATTCTCGGCTCAAGAGCAGCACATGCGAGTGTAAGTCCGCCGCCTTGAGAGGCTCCGGTAACCCCCACACGATCCGCATCCACCTCGGGCAGCTCCATCACAATTCCCGCCAGCTGCGCCGTATCCAAAAAGATATGCCGAAACAGCAGGTTATCGGGTGTATCGTTCAACCCGCGAATAATGTGGCCGTTAAACGTTGTCCCTTTTATTCCGCCCGTATCCTCCGATGTTCCGCCTTGCCCGCGGCAGTCCATCGCTATGACAGAAAATCCGAGCGAAGCATAAATGAGTTTGTCGTTCCAGTCCCCTGCGTGGCCCTTATAGCCATGAAACTGAATGATTGCCGGATGAGGCTGCGCTATATTTTTTGGCCGCACATATTTTGCATGAATGCGGGCTCCCCGAACGCCTGTAAAATATAAATCGAAACAATCCGCAAACGGCACTTGAAAATCGCTTTCTACCAGCTCAACATTCGCTTCAACCGATTTCATCTCATCCAGCGCGCGACTCCAGTATTCCTCAAAATCTGCTGGCTTCGGATTGCGGCCGGCATACTGCGTTAATTGCTCTAATGGCATATCCAAGAGTGGCATCAGGTTCACTTCTCCTTTTATTATAAAAATACCGTTTGACCGGATTCACGGCTTTCATTGGCTGCTTCCATGAACCGAATGATCTGCAGCGTCTCTTCTAAATCTATGTCAGGCGTTCCTGTCATAAACATTTGCATGATATGTTCCAAAAGACTGGCGTAATACGGTTTCGGATGTTTATAAACATCGATGAACTGAGTTCGAGATTCCCTATGCAGCAAGGCGCCAAATTGATCATTTCCTTTGCGGTTGCCGCGAATCGTGCCGATCTTTCCGTTTTCCCATACGCCGCTAATGAAATCATGCTCCTCATTGGAAACGGCTATAACCTGCTTGCAGCCTTTTCCCAGCGTTTTATAAAGCATTTCAACCGTATGCACGCCATACCAGAATAGACCCGGCTGCGTAGGTTGGAATGCCATCGGACCATAACAATCCATACCGATAACGGCGCTATCCTCGTCTTCCATCAACGCCTCCGTCAATGCTTCTGCATAACGCAGCGCAGAGCAGCTCATAAGCGGGACGTCATATTGCCGTGCCAAATCCGCGATTTCCTTCGCATCCGCATAAGAAACAACCAGCGGCTTATCGATAAAAACCGGCTTGCGGCAGGCGGCAATGCGGCGAAATTGTTCCAGGTGAACCCTTCCATCAACCGATTCTAGCAGCATGGCATCGCAATTCTCTGCTACCTCTTCTGGCGAATCGACGATTTTTACATCAAACTGGCTGCGTATCTGCTCCGTAAACCTCTCTATTCGAGAATAGGACAAATGAAAATCTTTTGAGCCCCCTGGAAAAGCAACCGTTACTTCACCACCAGGCACGTGATATGGATGATTCTTATCATTTATCAATGCCGTAAATACAGGAGCATGGGATGTATCAAGACCAATAATGCCAATGCGAAGCTTATTGCCGGACATTTGATTTGAACCCTCCAATCCTTAGCGCTGCTAATTGACGAACGTACAATTTTACATAACTCTCCCAAAAACCTTCACGACATAGAAGCTCGGCAAACCTTTGGATACATGATTCACAGTAATGCGGACGTACCTGATCCCCTTTTCGTGAAATTCGTCGACTCCCTCATCCTGTCCGGTTTGCTTGCGGGAGGCTACTGTTTTCCAGCTCCTATCATCGGAGGATACGTCAACTTGGTAGTCATACCCCGTGTTATCGCTTTCCCAATAAATTTTACTGCCATCCAATTCGTAAAAGCGTTCAAGATCCACCTTCCACCATTGCGGAAGTTCGTCGTTGCCAGCGCTCCAACGCTCGCTCCAGCGATCGGTTAAGCTGTCGCTCGCAGCATAATTGGCGCTGCAGCCAGAAAGCTCCGAGCTCGCTTCCGCCGGTTATTGATTGCAATATCGCTCCACTTTGCCCAGTGTCTTGAAGGCGGCGGTGAAAATATATCCGCCAAATCTGCAGCATATACCGGTTTTGCGGTAGGCGGGGTTTGTATTTTCCCCGGTACATACACGCCTTCGATATAAATTCTACACTTGCTGACTTCAATCCTTCCGACTCTGCATGCAAGGTGATCATTCCTGGTTCCTCAGTGGCACGAATCACGATTCCGATTGCTCCCGCTTCCGCTTTATCGGGTTTGAGCCTACTCTACTGTCTCCATCGCCAATGATTTCAGCAGGTCCAGTCAGGCGGAACGATATTTTGTTGTAAGCGTTCGGAATGATAGTTCCGCTCGCATCTCTTACAAAGGCGTGCACCATCATTAAATCCGAGCCGTCAGCTATAAGCGCAATGCCGCAATCATCCGCCGTTAACGTTAAATAATCGGCTGCGTCCGGCGTCTTGACGGTTTGCGTCTCGGCAACTTTTCAGCTTTCCGCGATGAACGTCATTTTCTACCCTAGGGGTTGCACCCCAATCTTGAATCGTATTCATTCCATACTCCTCTCACTGATAAGCCTGTATGCTAGCAGCATATCTCTTATCATCTTCCATTTGATAACGTTTACTTGACTACAGTATAGAGGCGTTGAAATGGCAAAACTAGCTGACGATTACAAGAAATAGTGGTCAAAATACAGATACGATATCGTTATCGAGTTAAAAAAAACCGTCGGGATTAGCTCATCCTGACGGTTCATACGGCGGTCATACTTGTTTATTCTTATATTGCGTAGGCGTAAAGCCGGTGTAGCTTTTGAACAATTTGCAAAAATAACGATAGTCGGATATGCCCACAGCGCCCGAAACCTCGTATATTTTCATCGTGGTCCGCTCGAGCAGCTCGCTCGCTTTTTCCATCCGCACCCTGTTCATATATTCCGAGAAGTTCTCGCCAACCTCCTGCTTGAACATCTGTCCCGCATAAGAGGGATGCAATTGAACGAGCTTCGCAAGCTCCGACACCTGAACATCCTCCTTGTAATGCTCATGAATATAGCGGCACATCCACTGGATTTCCTTGCGAACGGCAGCAGGCGGATGAAGCCGTTTGCTTAGCCACTCATGGATGGCTTGATTGGTTTCCGTCCACCAGCTGCAATAATCCGTCCACGTCTCCAGTCGTTCGATTCCGCTTATTCGTGTGATAACCGATTCCGGCAGGTTGACCAGCTCACGATTGAACATCTGTCTCGTTAATCGAAGCAGATCTGCCGGATTAATAAATGGATCGGAGAGCTTCGTCATCATTGACACGCTTTCTTGATACGCTTCCAGATTCTCGCGCTGCAAAGCTTTGACCACAGCAGCAATCCGCTCTCTAGACAGCTCTGGATCGAGACGACGAAAAGCGATCGCATTTTTGCTGACAATAGCTGATTCCGGTTTATAGAAATAAGAGGCCAGACCGTCCAGCCCTTCTATCATACGATCGGCAACCTGCTTAGCGAGCAATGGCTGCTTTCCAACCTCCAGTACGGGTCCTACATGTATAAAGCACCGCAGCGTATCATTAAACGCTTTTAATTCTTCCAAAACCATTATCGCCAGCTGGTTCAAATGCAGTGTATTCAAAGGCTGCTTGGATCCGATCAATATGCATAACCGTCTTTGCTTAATCGGAAGCACCACAAGCGTTGAGCCAGCGCCTATTTTATGCGGGTTCAATCTCTTTTCCAGCAATTCGCCGATATGTCTTTGCAGTTGAGCGAGCTCATCCTCGGATGATGCGGCCTGCTCTAAGCTGCCAGGCATGCTCCAGCCTAGAGTCAATCCCGCCAAATAACCGTCCATGCCTTCAAACCACGCAAGCGGCATCGAATGTCCATTGGCACTTCCATTCTCCTCCAAAAGTCGTTCCGTCCATTGGCGCTTCCGCGCCCATTCCTTTTCCCTTCCAAGCTGAAGCTGAAGCTCGAGCTTCTGATCGACATCCATCTCCTGTTCGATCTCATCCGCTGCCTTGCGGCAAATACCGAGAATGATGTCAGGTGTCTGTGCAAGCTTTATCAAATAATTGTCTACCCCAAGCTCGATCGCTTGCCTGGCATATTCGAATTCGCTGTATGCAGTCAGAATGATTATCCGTATTCGCGGCCATCTCTTGCGTACATATGCGGCTAATTCCAGTCCACTCATGCCCGGCATCGTAATATCCGTGAGCAGCAAATGCGGCGTTTCTCTCTCTATCATTTTGATCGCTTCTTCAGCTCCCGAAGCCGCTCCAATAAACGCAAACCCCGCATCTGACCAAGGAATGCGCTCGGAGAAACGATCACGCACCCATTTCTCATCATCTACCATCAGAAGCTTCAGCATGGAATTCCCCCTATTTGCTATTCCATTATTACTCTCGCAGCTCGCTTGCCGGAAGAGAAACCGTCACCGTCAGGCCCTCATCCGACTCCGCATGAAAATGCAAACCATACTGATAACCAAACGTCATGCTTAGCCTCTCCTGCACATTGCGCAGCCCCAAATTGTTCAAGCCTTTATTAGGATTAGGAGAAACCGATTCCCTCGTCAGCATGGCCAGCTTTTGCGGATCGATGCCTGGTCCCGTATCAGAAACCTCCAGCAAAATCTTATCTGCCTCCCTGCCTTTAGCCGAAACGATAATATGATTCGTCCCTTTTTTGCTGAGTCCGTAAAAAATACTGTTCTCAACCAGCGTAATCAAAGTCAGCTTCGGAATCGGCGCATTATAGTAGATTTCCGGCACAGCGATGTCCATTTCGAACACGTCTCCGTACCTGAGATTCATAATTTGCACATAGTTTTCTAATTGCTGCAGCTCATCCTCTACGGTAACAATATCTCCGACCTTGTCCGTTGAATATTGCAGCAGCCCCATAAGCGAGCGAATCATGTTGCACATTTCCTCAGTCTGTCCGGTCTCTCCCAAGCAATAAATCGCATTAAGCGTGTTGTTCAGAAAATGAGGATGAATCTGCGACTGCAGCACCTTAAGCTCATGATGCCGCTTCTTCTCCTCAGCTTCCCGCAAGTCATCGAACAACGATTGGATGTTGCCCATCATTCGGTTGAATCCATCGCCAATATGCGTAAATTCATCATTTCGTTTCAGCTTAATCCGGGCCTCGAGCTCGCCGCGTGCCGCAGCCTTGAATTGGCGCGTTATGACCTTCACCGGCTTGCGGATATAATTCGTGATCCATACCGATACGATTATGGCAAGGATGATCGCCATCAATAGAACAAGCACCAGCTGCTGCTTCAGCGATTCCAGCAAAGGAAACGCTTGCGATTCCTCGATTACGGAAAATACGACCCAGTCCCAGCGATTTTGATTGCTGCTAAGCACGGTATAGCTTCCGAACGAAGTGTGAACGGTATTGTACGCCGTCCCGCCAGACTTGGCTAACACCTGCAAATCATCCTTCATTTCCAGATGATCCTGAAACGTCTTCGGATAAGAAAGAAACGTGTTCGTCGACAAATACTCGCCTTGGCCTGTAAACAAATAAATCCGCCGCTGCTCGCCTTGAATAATCTGCGGTCCTGTCAGCGCACTCAAATTCAAATCCATCGCTATGACCCTTTTATCGTCAATTTTTTTGGCGAGAGTAATGACGTCGCGTTCGCTGACCGCACGAGGCGGGCTCCACCAGAAGCCTGTCTTGCTAGTTTGATTTATAATTTCCTCAATGCGCTTTGGGGCTACGAAAAACTGATAGCCGTAGGGAGAGCTGATCCGCACCTTGTCATTTTCGATTAAATAGATACTATGAAGCTGATCCTGATGATAGGTCATAATATCGTCAATTAGCTTCGTGTAGTCGGCTTCGTCCATTTTGTTGTAGAGAACCGGATTGGAGAGAAAGATGAGTTGGCTTTGAAAAGCGTTCATCAACGTCTTGATATAATTTTCAACCTGTACCACAGAGCTCTGAAGCTCTTTTTCGTTGTTTTGCCTGATTGGCTCGAACAGCCGCTGGTAACCGAAGAAAGCGATCACCAAAAATAGTGCGATAACGGATAGAAAGGTTAGTATAAATAGCTTGGTGCTGACGCTGGAAGTGAAGCTTGTGCCGGTTAGCCTGCGAATCATGCAAGATCACTCCCCTATCTTAAGCAGACCTTAAATAAGCTCAAATAAACTTGCACTTATTTCTATTAAACGTAATTATAGCATGGTCATTGCCGGATTGTACCAAAATCTACTGCCGCCCCTAGTACATCTAGAGGGGCAGTTTTCGGCTTTCCTTTACCCCTTAACGGAACCTAGCAGCGCTCCTTTGACAAAATATTTTTGCAGGAAAGGATAGACGATCACGATCGGCAAGGTAGCAACGATAACGACGGCCATCTTGATCGTTTCCGGAGGCAGCGTATCCAAAATAAGCGAATTAACAGACAGCTCCGTGCTGACATTTGGTGCTTGAATCATGCTTCTTAGTACAACCTGCATCGGCATTAGCGTCTTGTCGGAAATATAGAAAATGCCTTTGAAGTATTCATTCCAATGGGTAACGCCATAGAACAAGCCAATCGTAGCCATGATGGGCGCCGATAAAGGAAGAACAATACGAAATAAGGTTGAGATATCGCCACAGCCGTCCACCTTGGCCGCTTCCTCAACTTCAGGCGGAAGGTTTTCAAAATAGGTTTTGACGATCAACAAGTTAAAGGTGGAGACCATGCCGGGAATAATGAGCGCCCAGACTGAGTCGTATAATCCGAGGCTCCGTACTACGATGTAAAGTGGAATAATGCCGCCGCTAAAAATCATCGTGAACACAAGCGCCATAAGGATGAATTGGCGGCCTGGCACCGACTTCTTGGAAAGCGGATAAGCAAGCAGCGTAGTAACAGCCAGATTCAAAGCCGTGCCAACAACCGTTATAAACACAGTAATCTTCAACGCCTGCGGTATGCGCGGGCTTCCGAAGATTTCTTTATAAGCTTGGAATGTAAAATGCTCAGGCCAAACGACGAAGCCGCCATTCTTCATCACTTCGATATAGGGGGTTACCGAGACGATAACTACATAATACAGCGGAAATAAAGTGACAAGGGCAAACAAACCTAGAACCGTATATATGATCGCGTCAGCAATCTTATCGCCTTTCGTTTTTTGGAGTACAAATGACATCTTCGTTCGCCTCCCTTTCCCTGTTGTCGCTTACCATATGCCGGAACCTCCGACTTTCTTGGCCAGTTTGTTGGCACCTAATACAAAGATAAGTCCTACCACCGATTTGAAAACGCCCATAGCTGCCGCTACGCCAAACTCGAGCCGCTCAAAGCCATAACGATAAACCCATGTATCTACGATATCCCCGACTTCATATACCCTCGCATTCAAGAAAATGAAAACCTGGTCGAAGCCCGCATCCAATATCCCGCCAATTTTAATAATCAGCATAAGCACAAATACGTCGCGAATGCCCGGCAGCGTAATATGCCAGAGCTGGCGCCAGCGCCCAGCGCCATCTACGACGGCAGCTTCATAAAGATCCTGGTTGATGGAAGCTAGAGCCGCCAAATAAATGATTGCTCCAAATCCGGTGTTTTTCCAAATTTCCGTCAACACGAGCAAAGGTCTAAAAAAATCGCTATTCGTCAATAAATCGATTTGTCCCCAGCCCATATCGCGCACAAAGGTACTGATCAACCCGGATCCCGGTGCGAGAAACGAGAACACCAGCCCATATACGATGACCCATGATAGAAAATAAGGGCCATAAGTGATCGTCTGAACCAGTTTCTTAAACCAACGAACCCTAACCTCGTTGAGCATAAGAGCTAATATGACATCCGGCACCATGCTTCCTACTATTTTGTATAGGCTGATTAACAGCGTGTTTCTTATAATGGGCAAAAATTCGGGGCTTTCGAAAATAACCTTAAAATTGTTTATTCCCGCCCAAGGACTTCCCCAGATCCCCTTCATCAAGTTATAGTCCTGGAAAGCGATCAAGGTCCCTGCCATTGGAGCATAATGAAACAATATATAGTAGACCAATCCAGGTACCATCATGAGATAGAGCCATCTGTTTCGGTAAAAGCTGCGTAGTTTCGTTGATCTGACCGGATTCGGCACTGTCTGTTTCTTATTCATTGAAGCTATGGTTTCCGCCATCTCCATCTCCTCCTAGCTGTATCTGAGTAGGAAGGCAGAAGGAAACCCATGAATAATCCAGGGTTCCCCTCGATGCCTTAACTATATTTATTGAAAATCGTTAAGCTTCTTGTCTTTCAGAACACTGTTCAACTGCTTGGTGTACTCGGTAAAGATTTCTTTGCCTTTGAATTTGGTCATCAGCTCTTCCCGATATTTAGGCCAGTTTTTACCGCTCTTGTCTTCTAAAATCGCTTTGGCATGGAATTTGCTCATTTCTTTGCGGAAATCTCCAATGTTGATGCCTTCTGGCGGTACCAAGCTCACCGGAGGCAGCGCATTGTGTTTCGGGAAGCCTTCTATCGTCTTCAGGATGGCGCTGTCATGCTCGGAAATGCGGGAATCAATCAGTTCAAATCCAAGCACATTCGGCTCATCCGGTGTAAACGCCGCATATACGTTCAACCAGTTCCCCGCCTTGGCGATATCGGATTCGAAAGCTTCAACATTCAACGTAACCTTGTTGCCTTCCTTCGAATAATGCTTGCCTTCCTGTCCATAGTGCGTGAGCAGGAAGCCCTCTTCGCCTGTAAGCCAGTTCAAGATCTCAAGGGAGCGCGTCACTTTCTCCGGATTTTTATCAGCCGTCGTTTTGCTAATTAGGATCGTGTTTTCGGGAATGCTATATTTCCACATGACAGGCTTATCAAGCGGATATATCGGCTGCCAGTTGGCATCTGGGTTAAGAGCTTTTGTACGGCTTTGCACGCTTGTTACAACGCTTTCCAAAGCGATCGTTTTATCGCCAGGAGAGAAGATCATTCCTACTTTTCCTTGAGATGCTTTATCGAAATGGGCAGGCGTCTTGTTGAGAAACCAGTCCGGATCCACGATCCCGGCTTTATTCCACTCCACCACTTGATCGAGGACACCTTCAACATTAAGGTCTGTCCGGTTATCTACATAGCTGTTGTCAACGATCATGAAATCGGCTACGAAGCCGTTGTTCAACCATTGTGGGAAGTCAAATGGCAAGCTTTGTCCGCTTCCCGCTGCTGTGAAGCCGTACGTATCTTGTTTTTTGTTGCCGTCCGGATCGCCGATCGTGAATTGCGTAAGGACATCCGTCAGTTCTTCAAAGTTTTTAGGCGACTTTAGCCCAAGTTTATCGAGCCAGTCCTGACGGATATACCAGGAAGCATAAGTATTGCGTTGGAAAGGCAGGATGGCACGGAAAAATTTCCCTTGCTGAAGCTGGAAAGCATCTACTTCTTCTTGCGTCACCCACTTGAAATAGTTCGGCATCGTTTCTTTCGTTATGAAGGCTCCCAGATCAGAAGCAATTCCATCCGAGATGTACTTTTGTGATTCCGCACCGCCACTGATAAACAGATCCGGAGCGCTTCCGCCTGCCAGAGTTGCATTGAGCTTGTCATGGTACTCTTTGCCGGCCACCATATAATCCAATTTCAAATCCACATTAAACTTTTCTTCAATTGCTTTTTTTACGAAATCTTTGTCCGCGGAAGGAAGTGTAACATTCGCCAAATTCACTCCCGTGATGGACCAATTCAGGGATAACTTAGCCGGCTTGGCGGGTTCCGTCTCGCTAGGCGTTCCGTTTGTCGTTCCCGGTGCATTTGTCTCTTTGTTATTGCCGTTTGCGTTTGAGCATGCTGTAAGCGCAAACATTGTTGCGAGAGCGAGCAGTAGCATTTTTTTCATTTAATAACCCCTTCCTTATGCTTGAAGTACGTAGCCGCTTCCCTTTGTACGAGGCAAAAGATAACGTTTACTTGAATTTATTTTAGAGCGATTAATCATGCAAAACTAGCTGACGATTACAAGAAATAGTGGTCTTAATACAGAAATAACACTTTTTTTTCACAAAAAAATGTTCGATGCATTGAAATACACGAGCTATTATTCTCAAACCTCTGATTCGCTTCATGACTCCATATATCCTTTTATTCATTTTAGCTGCGTGGGCATATGACCTTGATTAAATGTATACGGTACAAACATCCAATCATCCTTACCCCATTCAGCATAATCTACAGGGTACTCAGTATCAGGGAGGTGAATGTTTAATGTCTGGATTCGTTGGTGGTGCAAATAATAGTATTGGTTTTATCCTTGTCCTCTTTATCTTGCTCGTGATTATCGCTTGTAGCTGTGGAATTGGTGGGTTTGGCGGTTGCTAATAGATGAATAAGCAATAATCCCGCTTTGGGCTAATGACAGTAACCAAATATCTCTGTAACAAACACCCAATCCATTCGATATTCTCTTGCATAAGTTACAGAGTACCCAATACGTAAGGAGGTGCAATGAAATGTCCGGTCAAGTAGGTGGTGCTTTTACAAACCTTGGTGTTATTCTGGTGCTTTTCATATTATTGGTGATTATCGCTTGTAGCTGTGGAGTAGTTGGCGGCAGCTGCGGCGGTTATGGCAACAACGTCGGCGGCGCAGGCGTTGGCCCTTACGGCAAAGGCTACTAATTAAACCACTGAATGTCATCCGTGCATTCAGATTGCACAACTTCTTTTAAATAGAATGCAGAAAAAGACCCATTTTATGGGTCTTTTTCGTTTTATAAAGCATCTATGTTTTATTTAAATGCACGCTTAAGTGGGTAACTTATCAGCTATAGGCATCTCTTTCTAAACAGCTTCGTTACGAACGTTATGCGTTTTCCCGTATATCCGATTTAGGATAAAACCAAACAACATGCCAAGGAAGGACAGCACAGATATCGTTAGATAGAGTGTTTTGGCGCCAAAGGACCCGTAAATAAACCCGCCTAAGTAGGAAGCTAGTATCCCTGATATTCCGAAGAACAGAAGCGCTAGCGCCGTCTGGCCAGTAGCCCGCCATTCTACAGGAACGATGCGATAGAGGTACTGGATAGCCGCTGAATAGAAGATGGGGAAAGTCAGCATTTGCATGATTTGCAAATAAGCCAATACATGCGGATCAGTAATCCAGGCAGATAGAAAAAAACGAATGAAAAAGAAGATAGACGCGAATGAAATGAGCATCATTTCCTTGCCTTTGCGCAGCCACCAGAAGCTTAAAGCAAATACAATAATCTCACTGCCAGCCGCCAAGAAAAAGGACTGTCCAATTAGTTCGGGAGTCCCTCCAAGCTCGCGAATATAAATGCCGAGAAAGGTGTCGTTCATCCGTGCTGGTACCGAACAAACAAAAACAAGCAGAAGAAACATTAGCGTCTCTTTATTGCTCATAAAATGTTTGAGGCTGCTTAAAGTAACCGGCTTCCCTGTAACCGGTACATCTGACATTTTCCAGCTAATAACTAAACTGATGAATCCAATGCCTACAAAGAGCAAGGACAAACTATGTGCGCCGAAATAAGACATAACGTAGCCTGTGAGCAGCGAAGTGACAGCATAACCTAATGCTCCATAAGTACGTATAGATCCATAGCTCACACCGGAAGCTTCGGATATGGAGAAATTAAGGCTCTCCAGCAGCGGGTCGATCGGCATGAGAAAAAAGTACAGAAGCATGGCAAATAATATAAGCATAAAAAAAGTACTGGAGTTGTACAAAAAATAGCCTGTTACGCTTGAGATTAAAACCAACAGGAGGAGTATTTTACGAATCGTCCTCGTTTTATCGCTGATCATGCCCCATAAAGGCTGGGTAATAATCGTTATAAAACCGCCCGTTCCAATAATGAAACCAATTTGTGCAGGCTGTAAGCCCTGTTCGGCAAGGTAGACGGGAAGAAACGTAATAAACATGGAGAGTAGCGCAAAATACAAAAAATTAAAGCTTCGTAACAAATTTAATGCATTCATGAAAGTTAAAGCACCTCAGATGATTTATAGTTTGGTTTGACATCTAATTAGTATATCAGATGAAACTCTGAATTTATCCATGATTCATTCGGAATGTGGATAATTAGAATAAATAAACCATACGATGGAACACTAATTCGGAAAATTTCTGTACTTCAGGAGGGATTTAACCATGAACGTTACTGAAGAAAAACAACAACATGCAAGCACGCTTCGTGTAAAAGATAAGGTTGCCATTATCACCGGGGCTGGTTCTGGCATTGGACGTGCAGCTGCACTGCTCTTGGCAAAGCACGGAGCTAAAGTATGCCTCATCGATTTAAACAACAACCGCAGCGAGTCTGTTGAGAAGCAAATCAATGAACTGGGCGGAGAATCGTTATTTATTGATACTGATGTATCAGACCCCGATCGGGTGAATCAGGCGATTCAATCCGCGATTAAACAATGGGGCCGCATTGATATCGTATTTGCAAATGCAGGAATCAATGGCGTCGTCTCTCCTATCGAAGACTTAACGCCGGAAGCTTGGGATCACACGCTGACGACCAATTTAAAAGGAACATTTTTAACCGTTAAATATGCCATTCCGCATATGAAAAAAAACGGGGGAAGCATCATCATTACCAGCTCCATTAACGGCAGCCGTAAATTTTCCGGATTCGGCATGTCAGCATACAGCTCATCAAAAGCAGGCCAAATTGCTTTTGCCAAAATGGCAGCTCTAGAGTTGGCTACCTATAAAATTCGGGTTAACGTCATCTGTCCGGGAGCTATTCAAACCAATATCGGAGAAAGTACAAAAGAGACACCTCAGCTCGATAAAATCAAAATTCCAGTTAAATATCCTGAAGGCAGTCAACCGCTAGAGCATGGGCCGGGACAACCTGAGCAGGTTGCCGATCTAGTTTTATTTCTTGCCTCGCAGGAATCGAGCCATATTTCAGGTACTGAGATATTTATTGACGGTGTAGAAACGCTTCTCTAGATAATGGAATGAAGTTAAGCACATCAGCCAAACCCTATTCATCTGAATGGAATGAAAAAAGGAGCGCGAATTGCGCTCTTTTTTTTCTATTTATTGACCACTCCATCCACTTAAATGATTGCCAGGCCTCAATAGAAAATCCTTCCACATCGAAATTCATATTGCTATTCGAAATCGGCACATTTTGTCGTGTTTTGACCTCGATAATTAAACGCCTTCCAGGATAGTTATTAACTTTTAAGTTACTATTAATATATAATAATGACTGAATACTGCGTATTGACAACTATACAATCGTTTTCATATACTATTTTTGAGGAAAATCGTTTATTTCATTCTTTTTTATTAACATTTAAATTAATTATTGTTCCGAGGAGGATTATGATGACATCAGTAAAAGAGTCCATCCCACGTCCAGAATATCCGCGTCCGCAGATGGTTCGCTCCGAGTGGATGAACCTGAACGGCGAGTGGGAATTTGAAATCGATCATGGTAAAAGCGGAAAGCATCGCAATTTGTTCGAGGCTGCTGCTTTAAAGGAGAAAATACGGGTTCCTTTCTGTCCCGAAAGCAAGCTATCCGGCATTGAGTACAAAGATTTTATGGCTGCCGTCTGGTATCGCAGGGAAATAGAAATTCCTGCCGAATGGAAAGGCAGCCGTATTCTCGTTCATTTTGGCGCTGTTGATTACGAAACAGAGGTATGGGTGAACGGGATTTCGGCAGGCACCCATCGCGGTGGATATGCTTCTTTTTCAATAGAAATTACTCACCTTCTCCAAGCGGGCGTTAACGTGTTGACGGTATGTGCGGAAGATGATCAACGTTCCGGCCTGCAGCCTCGAGGAAAGCAGTCTGGTTTGTACCATTCGCATGGATGCGATTATACGAGAACGACGGGAATCTGGCAAACCGTATGGCTGGAGTCCGTGCCCGAGCAGTATATTCAGTCATTCAAGCTGACACCGGATTGTGAGAACCAAGCCCTGCATGTCGAAGGTGAGTTCAGTGGTGCTGACGGTTTAACGTTCTCTGTAGAAGCACAGTTCGGCGGCAAAATGGTAGGCTTACAGTCTGCAGTAGTGAATGGCAAGCAAGCACGATTGACGGTAAAGCTCTCAGAAAGCCATTTATGGGAAATCGGATCGCCTAAGCTTTACGACCTTACATTATCCATACAAAATAACGGAAAAGTAATCGATTCTGCAGAAAGCTACTTTGGCCTTCGCTCCGTGAAATGGGATAACAATGCGATTCTCATTAACGGTAAACCCGTTTTCCAACGTCTGGTGCTGGATCAAGGCTTTTATCCGGAAGGAATTTATACCGCTCCTACGGACGAGGATTTAAAGCGGGACATTGAATTGTCTATGAGTCTTGGCTTCAATGGCGCACGCCTGCACGAGAAGGTTTTTGAAGCTCGCTTCTTATATTGGGCTGACCAATTGGGATACATCGTTTGGGGCGAGCATGCGAACTGGGGACTCGATATTACGAACGCGCGAGGGCTTCAACAATTTTTGCCGGAGTGGATTGAAATTGTAAAACGAGATTATAATAGTCCCGCTTTAGTAGGCTGGTGCCCGTTCAATGAAACCTGGGACGGGCCACAGGGAGCTCGCCAAAATGACGAAGTGCTGAGGATCACTTATCAGGTGACCAAGTCACTGGACGCTACTCGCCCTGTCATCGATACAAGCGGCAACTTCCACGTCATTACTGATATTTTCGATGTACATGATTATGAGCAAAATCCGGAAAAATTCGCCCAAAACTACGAGGCTATGCGTACAGGCGGTGAACGGTACGTCACTTTCCAAAACCGTCAGAAATACGAAGGCCAGCCCTACTTCGTTAGTGAATACGGCGGCATTTGGTGGAATCCGGGTCAAGCCGATCAGAAGAGCTGGGGCTATGGCGACCGTCCGAAAACAGAGGAAGAATTTCTTTCTCGCTATGAAGGCTTGACATTAGCGCTGCTAGAAAATCCATACATCTGCGCTTTTTGCTACACCCAGCTCTACGATGTCGAACAAGAAGTGAATGGCCTCCTCACCTACGATCGTCAACAAAAATTCGATCCAGAAATCATCCGCCGTATGAATTCGACGATTGCGGCCATCGAGAAGCAGACTGTTGATACAGTGAAATAATTTAGATTCGCACAAATAGCAACAAGCCATTCCAGTTGATGCTTATATAAAAGAGGCCCATGCTCAATAGCATGGGCCTCTTAAAGTCTTCTACTTCGTTATTGAGTGCTGGTGGCTGCTCCTCGCACAGAACACCGGATAAATCAATGTGAACCCAAGCGCAACAACCGATAGTAAAGCAGCTGCTAATTGGAGCGTCATCAATACATAAATCAAATAACAAATAGGAGCAAAAAGCAGCAAACCCGGCATCGCAAAAAATACCGATCCCCATTTTCGTTCGTCTGACCTCATGCGAATAGAAAAATTTAACCCTATAAGGCTAGAAAGCAACGGCCAGAGGGTAAGATAACTACCTCCAGGCAGATATAGCGCCATGAATATACTTAGCAATGTCCAAAGCAGAAGAAGTCCAGCCCACATATTTTCCATGCGTATCTTTTTTGAAATCCACCGTACCAATAGACCGATTATTGCCACCGTAACTACAATGTATCCAAGCAAAACGAGTATACTCACTTTTGGATCGAGCAACATGACCTTTAGCTGCTCGTTGGATAAGGTAGATCTCCATACCGCCCAGATCAGGGTGAATAATCCAAACACGACTATTAAACTGATAAGCGTAATAAAAAAACCACCTGTCATCCCCTTAACCGTTACTCTCCGACGACTGATGCCATGCACCACTGTAGCGATGAAGAACAAGGCACCTGCGATCATCAACCACATGCCCCATGATTGGGGATAGCTGACCATATGGCTGCCAAATAGGTTGAAATATATCCGATCCTCTTGCTTTACCTGTTTCAAATCCAACTGGCCAAAGTGCTTGGACAGGCTTAGCATGTATTCCCCATGATGCTGCAAGCTCGCCATATCGAGGTTTTCCGGAGTATCAATGGGCTGATGATAGGCGTTCAACCCCATGCCAAAAGCAAAATTCAAGCCTGAAAGTCCTTCCTCCCTGAACACCGTCAAATCCGTGTCATTGGGCATCAGTTTGTATAGGTTATAAATGATGGAGTACGCTACTGGATCAGGAGCAGCTTTAATGAATTCTTTGATCAGCCAGCCATTCTGGTCACTTGTCTCAAACATAAAGGATGGCCCTTTATTCCCCCGCGCTTCAAAGTTAAGGACAATTCCCACATCATGGGCCCAGGCATGGTCCTCCATAAAAGCTTTGGCTCCATAGAGCCCCGTCTCTTCGCCGTCTGTCATGAGAAAAATAACATCATTTTTCAGAGGACCTGCTGCTTTTAAAGCACGTATCGTTTCCAGCATCGCCGCAATTCCCGCTCCATCGTCCGCAGCCCCTGGCGTATTCGTTTCACTATCGTAATGCGCTGCAATCATGACTGCTTTGCTATTGGCCGTACCCGGCATACGCGTAATAATATTCTCTATCTCCCCTGTTAGGGATGATTCAACCACTGCTTTTTGTATTTCAGGCTTCAAACCGAGACCTTCTAACTCCAATATAAGATAATCTCGTACTTCATGATGCGCCTGACTACCGACTGGATGAGGCTCCTTTGCGATGACTTCCAGCTTCTTCATGGCCCTTCCAGACGAAAAAAGATCAAGCGATGTATCCGATTGAACGATTCGAGGCGCTTGCATTTGCTGCAATCCTATCAGGATCGGAACCATAATTAGCAAGTACAGTAAAGCAGCCTTTTTCCAAAAAGGTGAACTTGCAGTCTTCGTTTCCGTTGAGCATTCGGTATTCATGGCATTAATATGAGCTCACCCCTTTTCCGACATTGAGCATACAAATTAAGCATACCAAAATAATCCATATGGCGAGATACGACCTTAGACTAGGTTTTTAGCTAGACTAAGGTCGATATAGAATACAGCTGGTTTTGCAGATGCCATCGCTAATCACAAACCATAGGTCATTCCATAACAGCAAAAAAAGGGCAAAAAGTTTTGCCCTTTTCTGTAAACATTATTATCTTTTTTTACAACTAATTTTTTAGCCTAATGAAACTAAGTTCCGCAAAAGGTACGGTAAGAACCATTTGATTGCGCAGGCACTGTGGAATAATCAGCCTGCTCGGAGGTGTGCGCATAGGGGCACGAAAGAACAGCAAGAAGACGCTCCATTACACTGAAGTCTTCTTGTTCCACTGCTGCCTCAAGCGCCTCCTCTACTCTGTGATTGCGAGGAATGATGGCGGGATTGCTGCTTCTCATCAGCTGATGCGAGGAGGCCTTCGCTTCCTGCTGCCTGCTTAACCTCGCCTGCCAGCGCTCATGCCATGGAGACCATTCCGGTGTGCCAAACAAAACCGTAGCCTCCTGCTTATCGAAAGTTAAAGCACGGAATGTGTTAGTGTAATCCGCACTGTACTTCTGCATCATACTAAGCAGCTCTTTAATAAGAGCTTCATCCTCCGCCTCTTCATTAAAGATTCCCAGCTTCCCTCTCATTCCCGAGATCCAGTTATGGTGAAACAATTCGAAGAAATCGGATAACGCATCCTCCGCTAGACTGACCGCCTGTGACTCGTCTTCATGCAGCAGCGGCAATAGGGTTTCAGCAAATCTCGCGAGATTCCACGCAGCAATGTTCGGCTGATTGCCGTAAGCATAGCGCCCATGGACGTCGATTGAACTAAATACCGTAGCCGGATCATAGCTATCCATGAAGGCGCAAGGGCCGTAATCGATCGTTTCTCCGCTGAGGGCCATGTTATCGGTATTCATCACCCCGTGAATAAAACCAACAAGCTGCCATTTGGCAATCAGCTCAGCCTGACGTTTAATCACTTCATGAAGTAGAGAAAGATAACGGTTCCCGCTAACATCAATGTCCGGGAAATGTCTTTGCAAAGTGTAATCAGCCAAAGCTTGAAGATCGTCGGCAGTGCCCCAATTTGAAACATATTGAAAGGTGCCAACTCGTAGATGACTAGCTGCCACGCGTGTCAAAATGGCACCCGGCTGCTCGGTTTCCCGACGGATATTCTCACCGGTTGTCACCACCGCTAAGCTGCGGGTGGAAGCAATGCCAAGCGCATGCATGGCTTCGCTGATGATGTATTCGCGCAGCATCGGCCCAAGTGCCGCCCGGCCATCGCCACCGCGTGAGTACGGCGTTCTGCCTGAACCTTTAAGCTGAACATCCACCCGTTCTCCTCGAGGAGTAATCTGTTCACCAAGCAGCAGTGCACGACCGTCCCCTAACCTGTTAAAATGCCCGAACTGATGTCCTGCGTAAGCTTGTGCAAGCGGCAAAGCTCCTTCAGGAGTCTGATTGCCAGCAAGCACTCCTACGCCATCCTCACTTTGCAGTGCTTGAGCGTTCAACCCCAGCGATGCTGCCAGTGAATCATTAAGTATGATCAGCTTCGGTGAGCGTACTGGGTTTGGAGCCATCCTTGTAAACATGATTTCAGGCAGACAAGCATAGCTATTGTCGAAGTTCCATCCTGCTTCTGTTCGTGGATTTTTCTCAGTCATCTTATCTCCCCTTTACTTTCTGTCTTATCGTTTTTTTTACTTCAAACAACAATAATAGGCATGATGATATTTTAGCTTTCTACTGATATATCAGCTTATGGCAGTCCTTTAGTATTGCTTCTGCCCCTTCATTATATCCTTTCCATTGTGTTATTTTACCTATTTAATAAATTTAAATAAAAATGGTAGATTATTCAACGGTTAGGACACCTGACCTTCTATTTTCATTCCTCTGAACCTGAATAACTGCGCTACGACAGTTGGGGCTACAAGCGCAAAGCGGCGTACCATCAACCACAATTGCAATACGGCCTTCCAATACGTTTCCGACATAACGTCAGGACGTTCCGTGTTATTAATAGGAAGCATTCCTTTATATTCCTTGTTTTATTCACTGTTGTTGCTCCTTAAAGACCACAAAGATCACGAAATGATTTGTCCCATATATGTTTATAAAGCACACTGATAAAGGGAACTTTTTACAAAAAGAAAATGCCGACAACCAAAAGATCAATTGTCGGCATTTCTTCAATTGAATGATTAGTTTACTACAAATTCGATGACAATTGGCGTCCCAGGATCGAGTGTATCACCATCCGGAATGGTAATAGCAGTAGTCGTAACGGTTGACGTGTCAGCTGTCTGAATCTGTCCATTAATAAAAAGATTGTAGTACGCTGGCGCAGTTGGAAATGCTGTGGCAGCAGTTCCAGCGTCATTGGTAGTAGCTGTGGCAAGAATATTAAATGCAGCTCCGACTCCTGTTCCGTCTGCTATTGTAGCACTAAATCTTCTTGCAGCCATAAATGGTTTTGTAATTGGCATTTATATCACCTCTCTTCTCTCAAGTAGCTTATGCAAATGATAGAGAAAGGGAAGGGCTATTTAATACAGGTGCTAGTTAAACGTAACTAACGAATGTTTTAGCAGAAAAGCTTACGATTTCGATAATAATTGGCGTTCCCGAAAATAAAGTCTGATTGTTGAAATGAATGCTCACCGCATTTTCAGTTAACTGATATATACTGCCTTCTTGTAATATCCCATTGATATAAAGATTACTATAGCTATTTTGACCAATGTCAGAAAATTCGGTTACGATCGCTCCCTCATCGTTTGTAAATGCATCAGCCGGGATCGTTACTTGAGACTGTGCATCTGAGGACATCATATAAAAATATCTTTGTGCAGTCGGCAAAATGATAATGTCTGGGATGGTGACAGCTCCCGTTGAGCCTCGTGGTCCTTGCGATCCTTGTATACCTGGAGCCCCTTGAATACCTTGTTCTCCTTGTTCTCCTTGTTCCCCTAGCGGCCCTTGTATGCCTTGCGTACCAAGACCTTGCATTCCTTGCGGCCCTGGAGGTCCCTGGACTCCTTGGTAATTTGTATCCTTAGGTCCCTTTTTGAAAATAATGATCTTTTTATATTTTTTCTTTCTTTTTAACGGACAAGCTGCAATGGTTTTCTTTTTACATTTTTTTCTGCGAACAGGTGCTGAGGAGCTCCTTTTAAGCCTGGGTGTCGCACATAATTTCTCTCTAAGTAGTTGTTTTCTTGTCAGTATTTTCATCTTTGTAGATATTGTTCTCGCCAAGATATATCACCCCCATTACAATAATCTATATATGATATGATTCGTTCGGTCAGCGGTATGGACTAAAAATCAAGTACGGTTAGGTTGGAAACTATTTTTTAACAAAATTAGGTACCGGCTGCTCCTATATATAGCGAAGACCCACAGCACCGTATGCTGTAGGTCTTTTTTTGTCCAATTGGATGATTAATTTATGTTGTAGATTCTAGCCATTTGCCTTATATGCCCGGCAAGCTCCTCGATTAACTCAGAGGGCTCGATAACCATAACATAGCTGCTATAGCTTAAAATACTACGAACCGCCCGCTCCTTAGAGGAATAGTGGGCAATGACAGTAACAGTACCGTCTGGGTGGTCTGAAATCTCATCATAGCTGAATTCATCTCTTACCCTTGTCTTCATTTCAGGCTGAAAGCGAAGTACTGCCCTCACCTTTTGAAAATTCACTTTCCCCATGAATTGCTGTTCAACATCCTGCAGGGTGTAGGGACGACGAATAAAGGTATCCGATAAGCTGCTTAAACCAAGCATGCGGGAGAGCCTGAATACGCGAATATCGGCTCTCGTAAGGCAATACCCGTATACGTACCAGACATACCCTTTGAGAAAAAGCCCCATCGGTTCAATCGTCCGCTTCGTCTCCTGCCCCTTGTTGTCCAAATAATTAAACTGAACCACCTTCAGCTCCTTAATAGCTTTGTGCAGCGGTTCGAATTTTCCCTTGTCATTTGGAGCCGGTTTAAAATCAAGATCAACATGAACGTCGCTCGCTCCGCTTGCCCGAGTCGGCATTAATGCGCCCACACGCTCTAGCAGCTCGTTGATGTCAGAGCTGTCCGTCGCGGATTTTGCTCCCCGAAGCGCGGAGCAAATGGCTGAAAAATCGTCAAAGGACAAAATCTGTTTATCGATGCGGTAACCCGACATAATTTCATACCCTCCATCCGAGCCTGGGAATGATATGATCGGAATGCCTGCTTGATTTATGGATTCCATATCTCGATATATTGTCCGCAAGGAGACCTCGAAGCGCTCGGCCAGCTCGGTCGCGCTCACGCGGGTTTGGTTTAATAACGACATCGTTATGGCGAGTAATCGATCCAGTTTCACTCGAGGTTCCTCCCATCCGGAAATATTGTTGCTTCCAATACTTCTACGCTTGCCTGCCTTTAACCTCTATGCTCATCTTATCTGAAGCGGCGGAAGAAGTCTTGCAGCTCTTTAACCAGAAGATCAGGAGCATCTAATGCGGCAAAATGGGTACCCCGCTCAAACTCCGACCATTGTACAAGGTTTGTGTTGTCTCGCTTTGCGAAACGTTTCATTGATTTAAAATCATGCCCGAACACCGATACACCCGTCGCCGTCGTGTTTGCTTCTTGAGATGTCTCCACCTGCGGATGGACATTCTCATAATACAAGCGGGCAGACGATTCGGCTGTATTGGTCAGCCAATAAATCATGACATTTGTCAGCAGCGCATCACGGTCAATAAAATCGATATGATCGCCAAAGCCGTTGAACAGCTCTGCTATCCAAGCAAGCTGACCTACCGGGGAATCAGCGAGCCCGTAGGACAGTGTCTGCGGACGCGTTTGCTGTATGGCGTTATAGCCTGCGCGCTCATGGAAGTTCGCCAAAAATTGCAGACGGCTTTGATCATCCTCGGATAGGTCAACCATCTCCGCTGGATTGCCGGATGGGAAAGAGAAGAGCTGCAGGACTTGAATAGCGAGCAGCCCTTCCGGCTTTTGAATGCCCATCTCACGGGACACCATTGCACCGCAATCGCTGCCATGAGAGCCATACTTCTCGTATCCTAGACGGTTCATTAGCTCCGCCCATGCCTTCGCAATTCGCGAAATATTCCAGCCTGCATCGAGCTCCCCGCCCGAGAAGCCAAAGCCTGGCACCGAGGGTATTACAAGATGAAAGGCATTTGCCGGATCAGTGCCATAAGCACGAGGATTGGTTAGCGGACCGATTAGGTTCCAAAACTCCACAATGGAGCTTGGCCAGCCATGCGTGAGAATCAGCGGCAACGCATTAGGCTCAGGCGAACGAACATGCATATAATGAATATTAGCGCCATCAATAGTCGTAGTAAACTGCGGAAATTCATTCAAGCGAGCCTCATGCTTGCGCCAGTCATATTCCTTTTTCCAATACTCTGTCACCTCTTTCACATATGCCGACGAAACCCCATATTTCCATCCAGCATCCTGCAAAGCATTTGCCCAGCGCGTATTCGTTAAGCGGTATTGCAGATCATCAAGCTGCGCCTGCGGTATATCAATTTGAAAAGGGCGAATTTCTGTATCTAAAGCGTTAGCTGCCTGGTTTGTTTTAAAAGTTGTCATTGGTATTGCCTCCTCGGATTTGGGTTTGTTCCGTTGTTCTTCTTTACACTTCTTATGATAAGGCATCCACCCTGACAGCATTATGTCAGGGTTAAGAGGAGTTAATGAATTTTTTTACAAATAAATTCGATCTTCAAAATTAGTCCTGATTATGAAGCGATAAAATTCAACAACATCAAACATAGAAAAAGCGGCAGCCTAAGCAGAAATACTGCCTGGGCTACCGCTTTGATATGTTCTACGATGGAATAGAAACCATTTACCGGATGGTGGAATATATCTTATTTATTAGGTAAACTCGGCAAGGTAATGATCATCGTGGTTCCTTTACCAAGTTCACTTTGAATGTCCATGTGTCCACGATGCGCTTCAATGATCTTGAAACAAACCATCAGGCCTAGACCGGTGCCTTTTTCTTTCGTCGTGAAAAATGGTTTTCCAACATTAGCTATCTGGTCGTTAGGGATACCCAAGCCATCGTCACTCAACACAATTTGCAAAAATGAAGCATCCTTGTCCATGACCTTCACGTTTATGGTTCCCCCTGATGGCATTGCTTCGATTGAATTTTTAATCAGATTAATAAAAACTTGCTTAAGCTGATTGGGCTCGCAAAACACGCGTGAGTCCATCGTATCCAGAGTGAAGTCCACTTGAACATTATATAAAATGGCTTGAGGCTGCATCATAAATGTGACGTTCTCAATCAAATCTTTTAGATCCGTTTCAATAAATTTATCAGCATGGGGCTTGGCCATACACATAAATTCATTTACGATCTGATTTATTCGATCAATTTCAACAAGCATAATCTCAACGTAAGCTGTTTCTTTTGATCTTAAAAGCTGTAAAAACCCTTTTAACGCTGTTAATGGGTTGCGTATTTCATGAGCGATTCCAGCAGCTAATTCGCCTACGATGGAAAGCTTTTCCGCTCTCCGTATGAGATCTTCGGATCTTTTGCGATCTGACATATCTCTTATTACAGTTTGGATGACAGGATCTCCAACATATTTATGAATATAGATAGAAGACACCTCTACATCCAACATTGTTCCATCTAATCGTTGCAATTCAATACTAGTAAACTCCATAAAGCCATCCGTTTCCATCACTCGATCTAATCTTTCCTTAAGCGTCGCATGATAGCTGGGACAGGAAAATTCGAAAACAGATCGCCCAACAAGATCTTCAGGCGTTTGGCCGTTAAACAATTTTAACGCCATATCATTGACGAAAGTAATGATGGCGCCCCTGTGCAGCACAATAGGCTCAGGAGACAGCTTCAGCACACGGCTATATTCTCGCTCTCTTTGAGCAAGCTCAAATACTGCTTTTTTTCTTTCAGTAATGTCACGAAATAATAGTTGTACCGATTTATTGCCTTGAATATGAAACGGTACAGCTTTGACTTCGATATGGATCATTTCTCCATCCACCCTGATAAGCCTTTTATCCAGAATCGAAGAGGTCTGACTCGATATACATAATTGATTCATTTCGGCAAGCAGTATGTCTAAATCATCTGGATGAAAGAATCGAGCTACGTTCTCGCCAATCAGTTCCTCCTGATTTGAAACGCCCATAAGGATTACGGCTGCTGGATTTACATATGTAATGATATGGTCTTGAAAAACCACAATAGGCTCTGGGGAGTTTTCGACCAGTATGCGGTAACGCTCCTCGCTTTCTTTTAATTGCTCTTCTGCCATTTTCTTTTCGGTAATATCCCTCTCGACGCCAACGAAAGCAACAACCTCTCCAGAATCATCTCTCATTGCAGAAATGGTTACATTTGCATAAAATGAACTCCCATCTTTTCTTAGCTTTAAAACTTCATGTCCGTTGTATTCTTCCCCTTGAATAATTCGCGCATATAATTCAAATACCTCAGCCTTTTTGTTCTCCGGCGTCATCGGTAAAATTTTTCCAATGATTTCTTTTTCGGACCACCCATGAAGCTCCTCAAATTTCTTGTTAACCCCAAGGACCATTCCTTCTCTATCAACGATTACGACACCATCTGAGGTAATATTTAGGAAAGATAAAATTAGTTTGGATTTATTTAAGGTTGAAAAAAAATCTTTCATCTATATCACCTGTTTCAATAATGTAATATACAAATATTCCTTCTATTTTTGCATCATAGCTCAAATTAAAAACAAAATAAATGGGTGTTCTGTCAATTGTTAAAAAATATATTACACAAGGTTATTTTATTATAAAAATACGATTAAAATATGCACATTCGACAAAATACGTTTCATTTTTAATTTGAAATACTAGAAGCCAACGGTTAGGGAATATATCTCAGCTTGAAGGGAATTATAGACTTCGTACTACTAAATGGTTGAGGAGGAGGAATATGGACGGAAACAAAATGTTGGAGCTTCTGCCTTCTAGAACAGGTCTAACGTATAAAGGGTATTTTTTTGTATTAGGCTATCATACTCTCGATAATCACTTTATTGCAGGGCTGAACATGGAAGGCGAGGCCTATTCAATCGGAGCCTTTATCCACGGAATGAACAAGGAAGAGCAACAATCGTTGATGGAAATCATTCAGGCCAATCCCCTGCGAACCCAGCAGTCAATCGTTTGGGTCACTCCCGGCATTTGTGTTGAACTGACTTTTGATTCCATCGAAAACGGCCGGCTAGTTAAACCCACCTTCCAAACGTTCCGTTTCTCCATGGATTGGAAGGAATGTACGTGGAATAAATTAATTATCGAAAATGCCCCCGTACAAAATCAGGTCAACCTCACGCATCCCGATAAAATCATATGGCATACTCCCAGGATCGATAAAGAGAGCTTCATTTCCTATTTGATACAGATCTCACCGTACATGCTTCCCTTTTTACAGCAAAGGACTTTAACGACGATTCGTTATCCCAAGGGTATAGCTGGAGAATCCTTCTATCAGCGTAATTGTCCGGATTATGCTCCGGATTACATAAAGACTGTGGTAAAGAGTGACATTTCTTATATCCTATGCAATGATCTGTCTGCACTGATCTGGCTAGGCAACCAATTGGCGATCGAATATCATATCCCCTTCCAAAGAGTTGAAACCGACTTGCCCTTGGAAGTTGTAATCGATTTGGACCCGCCAAGCCGAGATTATTTTCCACTTGCTGTGAAAGCAGCTTTAGAATTGAAGGCTGTGTTCGAGAGCTTCGGCATCGTTAGCTT
Organism: Paenibacillus sp. PL91; assembly: GCF_012935325.2. Taxonomy (GTDB): domain Bacteria; phylum Bacillota; class Bacilli; order Paenibacillales; family Paenibacillaceae; genus Pristimantibacillus. Next base: position 518,003 of record NZ_JABBYG020000001.1, on the reverse strand, counting down.
CCCAAAGCTGTCTGGCGGAAAAGGTCTGCAAATCCATATCCCGGTTCCACGGGACGCTTCCCTAACCTATGACGATACAAGAATATTAACGTCCTTCCTGGCCGAATTTTTGGTACAAAAGCATCCGGAAGATTTTACGATTGAAAGATTGAAAAAAAACCGAGGTTCCAGGCTTTACATCGACTACGTCCAGCATGCGGCAGGCAAAACGATCATCTGTCCTTACTCCACAAGAGGCAATGAAGACGCGACGGTTGCTGCCCCTTTGTATTGGCATGAAGTGAATGAGCATTTAACGGTTAAAAAATTCAATATTCCTTTTGTGCTTGATCGACTTTCAAATGGGGATTGTCCGATGCAGCATTTTTTCGATACCGATAACCACTCGCTGCTCCCTGTCCTATCACTTCTGAAAGAGAAGAAACAGTTGACGTGAAATTCGAAGAAGGTATGTCCGGCTTTACGCATACAGCACATGAATCATCAAGACGATGATGCTGGAAGTGGAGGATACAGGGATCGGCATCAACCCGGAAGTTCGGCTTATGGAACACGACCCGTCTTCTTCGTCAGATCTATGGCACCGGACTGGACATTGTGAGCATTCCCGGCCAGGGCACGAAAATCACGTTCCGAGCAAGGAAATACAAAGAATAGCGGTTTCATTCTTGGCTGAGGCAATCCCTGCTGAAGGAAATGGATATAAGCCACTTTCCAAATATTCGACCACCGCGAGGCGGAAAATTGTGGCTGTATCGTAATAATGATCAAATTTACTCTGAGTTAACACTCCTGATCGTTTATAGAAAGCAAAAAGGGCTATCCCTCGGGTCTTGTTAAGACCCTCCGGACAGCCCCTTTCGGCGAGCACGAATCCTGATACGTTTATTAGTATTTCCGTTGATCGACCTCGCGTTCAGCCGTTTGCTGGGTAAACACGCTCTCGGAAGGAAATATCCGCTTTGGAAGCGTCCTTCCTGCGATTAGCTCCTGAACCGCCTGCATAATATTAGGACCAAGCAGCGGGTTGCATTCCACCACGCAGTTGATCTTCCCTTCCGCAAGCTTCTCGAATGCCTTACGCGTTCCGTCAACGGATATGATGAAAATATCGACTCCTGGTTTTAAGCCAAACTCTTCGATCGCTTCGATTGCTCCGAGCGCCATGTCATCGTTATGCGAAAACAATACGCGGATATCGTCGCCATGCTCACGTAAAAAGACGCGCATCGTTTCTTTCCCTTGTTCAAAAGTGAAATTTGCAGATTCGCTCCTCAGCATATGAAAGCGTTCATTATCCTTTAACGTATCTTCAAAGCCCTGCCCCCTTTGAATAGATGGCGAGGAGCCTTCCGTGCCGCGAAGCTCGACGATCTCCACTTTCCCTGCTTCGTTGCTCATTTTATCAAGCAGATATTTGCCAGCTTTGCGCCCTTCTTCATAAAAATCAGAGCCAATATGCGTAACAAACAAGGAGGAATCGGAAACATCAACCGATCGGTCTGAAATAATGACCGGAATTCCCGCATCTTTGGCTTCCTTCAGAACAACCTCCCAGCCGGAGTGGACAACAGGCGCGAGCGCAATGACGTCAACCTGCTTATCAATAAATGAGCGTAGCGCCTCGACTTGCTTCTCTTGCGATTGCTCCGCATTTTCGAATAGAAGCTCGATGCCTGCCTCCTCCGCCGAATCAATAATGGATGCGGTGTTTGCTCTTCGCCAATCGCTTTCAGAGCCAAGCTGCGAGAAGCCCATAAGAATGGGACGAGCAGGAGGATAAATATCATTGGCCTGTTGTGCTTGTTCGATTACGGTTTTATTCGGCAATGGCTGCTGCAACGTGGTCTCAGACGAGCAGCCTTCAAGAAGCAAAGCCATCGCAAATACAACGGCAAAAAGAAGCCTCGATCGATCATATCGCATGAGCTTGCTCCTTCAGTAAAAAATAAAATAAATCTGACTGATTGTATTTTATCCGATTATTGGAAGATTGTCATTCGCATTCCGTTAGGCTTTATGGGCAGATCGCCTGCCGCTGAGCAGTCTCTGTAGTACGATAAACAAAAAGAGCAGCAGACCGATGACAATTTTCGTCCACCAGGAGCTAAGGGTTCCTTCGAAGCTTATAATCGTTTGGATGACTCCTTGGATGAGCACGCCAAAAAATGTGCCTGCTACATAACCGACGCCGCCGGTCAACAGCGTTCCTCCGATAACGACGGCTGCGATCGCATCCAGCTCCAAGCCAACCGCATGCAGCCCATAGCCGGATAACATGTAGAAGGTGAACACTACGCCAGCGAGGGCGGAACAAAAGCCGCTGAACGTATAGACAAGTATTTTAGTCCGCGTAACAGGCAGCCCCATTAGAAGCGCCGATTGCTCACTGCCGCCTAAAGCATACGTATTACGGCCGAAACGGGTATAATGCGCCAAATAGACGGCCGCGATTACGACTAATATCGCGATAATGACACTAATGGAAATAAAATAGCCCCCTGGCAAATACACCTTCGTTTGTGCCGCGCTCGTATAAAACGCGTTGTCAATCGTAATGGTGTTAATACTGATGACGTAACATAGTCCTCTAGCCAGAAACATGCCGGCTAACGTAACGATAAACGGCTGAATTTTAAAATAATGAATAATGGCGCCCATCACCCAGCCAAATCCGGAACCTATGAGCAGAACCGCAGGGATCACAACCGCCGGAGACCAGCCCTGCTGCTGTACCAGACTTGCCGAAATCATCGTAGTCAGAGCAATGATCGACCCGACAGACAGATCAATGCCTCCAGAGACGATAACAAAGGTCATCCCTACTGCAACGATAATTAAAAAAGCATTGTCGATAAGCAAATTCAGAAGCACCTGCGGCGAGAAAAAGCCGGTATAACGAAAGGAGCCAGCCGCGAACATCGCGATTAGAAGGCAAATCGTTACGATTACTGGAAGATGCTGGCGCTTAAGCATGCCGCTTCACCTCCCGCTCTAGCGGATAACGCCTTGTCCGCCAACGATTAACGATAGTTTTACGGAACGCTTCGGACTGAACGAGACATACAAGCAGAACTACAAACGCTTTTACGACAAGCGTTATTTCCGGACGAATGCCGATGACATAAATCGTTGTCGTCAGCGTCTGTATAATTAGGGCGCCAATAACAGTTCCCATCAAATAGAAGCGTCCACCGTTCAGCGATGTTCCCCCAATAACAACAGCCAAAATCGCGTCAAGCTCATACCATAATCCGGCATTGTTTCCGTCCGCGCTCGAAACGTTTGAGCTTAGAATGAGGCCGGCAATACCGGCGCATAATCCGCAAAACATATACACCGCCAGCATAACGATCCGCGATCGAATGCCTGACAGCCAGCTTGCCATAGGATTGCAGCCTACCGATTCAATAAACAGCCCAAGCGCTGTCTTCCGCGTCAGGAGCGAGGCTGCTAGCAGTACAGCTGCAACGATAAAAATAGAAAAAGGCAGCGTTGCAAGCGTTCCTGCCCCGATAAATTTGTAGGCTGAGCTGTTAACGGTAATAATCTGGCCGCCTGTTATTAGCTGGGCGATGCCGCGGCCAGCCACCATTAAGATAAGCGTTGCGATAATCGGCTGAATGCCAAATCCGGAAACCAACAATCCGTTCCATAAGCCGAAAGCGACTGACAACGCGAGTGACGTGATAACGACGAGCAGCACGATCTGCAATGCGCTTTGGTCAGCGCTTTTGCTGATCATAAGACAAGCAATCGCGCCTGAAATAGCTACGATTGAGCCAACAGACAAATCAATTCCTTTCGCAGCGATAACGAGCGTCATTCCAATCGCCACCAATATAAGCGGCGAGCCAAAATTCAAGATATCGATCAAGCTCCCGTACAGCTGCCCGTTCCGGATTTGAATGAAGAAGAAATCAGGAGAATAGATGAAGTTGAAAACTAGCAGCGCCGCGAGCATAACAAGCGGATAAAACAAATGATGTCTGGTCATTCTTCAGCCCCTCCTGCTATCGCCTGCATAACCAGCTTCTGGTTTAATTCCGAATCCCGCATTTCCTTCACTTTCTTGCGGTCTCGCAGCACCGCTATCCGATCGCTCACGCGTAATACCTCCTCCAGCTCCGATGAAATAAACAGCACCGACATCCCTTTCGCCGACAGCGACCGTACGAGCTTTTGTATTTCGGCTTTAGCGCCGATATCGATTCCTCTCGTAGGCTCATCGAGGATAAGCAGCCTAGGCTCAGTCAGCAGCCACCTTGCCAAAATTACTTTTTGCTGATTGCCGCCGCTTAAGTTTTTCACAAGCTGATTTGGATTAGGCGGTATAATGTTGAGCGCTTTTATAAAGGAATCGGCATATTCTTCTTGCTTTTTCCGCGAGATCGTTTTAAACCACCCGCGCGTCGCTTGGAGCGCTAATATGATATTTTCCTTTACGGACAGCTCGTCGATGATGCCCTCGGTCTTCCTGTTTTCCGAGCAGAAAGCCACTCCTTGATTAATCGCCTGCCGCGGGGACGAAATCATGTCCGCAGCATGCCCTTCCATTTGCAGCTGGCCATAATCTGCTCGATCCGCTCCAAAAAACAGCCTTGCAAACTCCGTTCGTCCAGAGCCAAGCAATCCGGCCAATCCTACCACCTCGCCCTTCATAATGCACAGGTTGAAAGGCGAAATTGCACCGCTGCGGCCAAGTCCAGTCGCTTCCGCTGTCACTTTTGATGGCGAAACCATGCGTTCAGGCTCTGCAATCGGCAAGTTTTCAAGCTGCTCAAGTTCCCTACCGATCATCTTGGTTACGAGATCAATGCGTGATAACTCGCTCGCTCTATATTCGCCAACAAATTCCCCGCTCCGGAGAATGGTTATTCGATCGGAAATTTCGTACACTTGATCCAAAAAATGAGTGACGAATAAAATGGCAAGACCTTCCCTCTTCAACTTGTTCATCACTTGAAACAGCTGCCCTACCTCGTTCCGGTCGAGGCTTGAGGTCGGCTCATCCAAGATCAGCACCTTGGCGGAAATATTAAGCGCCCTTGCAATCGCAACCAGCTGCTGGATCGCAACCGAGTAAGCATGGAGCGGCAATTTGACGTCGATTTGCAGCTGCAATCGTTCCAGCAGCAGCCTCTCTGCCCTTAGATGCATCTCTTTCCACTGAATTCTGCCGAAACGCCTCGGCTCTCTGCCAATAAAAATATTTTCGGCCACTGACAGATTAGGACATAAATTCACCTCTTGGTACACCGTACTGATGCCGATTTCTTGAGCTTCCTGCGGGCTGTGAATGGTGATAGACCGGTTCTCCAGCTCCACCTCGCCTTGATCGATCGCGTAAACGCCGGTAAGCAGTTTGATTAATGTTGATTTTCCGGCTCCATTCTCGCCCATCAATGCATGCACTTCGCCCGGGAATAAACGAAAACGAACGTCGGTTAGAGCATTTACGCCTGGAAATCGTTTGTGAATGCCTGTCATTTGAAGGATTGGCTTCTGTATTTGTTCTTGCTCCCTCAGCATCATACTTTCTCCCCTTTATGAAGAAAAGAAGCCACTCGCCAACGATACAAAGCAGCGGAGTAGCTTCCATCTTTAAACGATTAGTATTTTCGGTTTGGCAGCTCGCGCTTGGCGTCCTCGGAAGTAAATACGCCTTCTTCTGTCACGATTCTCTTTTCGATTTCTTTTCCGTCAAGCACGTCGCGAACCGCTTGCATCAGCTGAGGTCCAAGTAATGGATTGCACTCTACGATAAAATTGATTTTTCCTTCGCTTGCAGCTACGAAGCCATCCTTCACGCCGTCAACCGAAATGATGACGATATCTTCTCCAGGCTTCAGCCCTGCCGCTTCGATCGCTTGAATGGCTCCAAGTGCCATATCGTCATTGTGCGCATAGAGCACATCGATGTCCTTATTTGCCTTTAAAAAGGATTGCATGACCTCTTTCCCTTTCGCTCGCGTAAAATCTCCGGTTTGGGAAGCAATGACCTTAAGCTTCGCGTCACTTTTAATGATTTCCTCGAAACCGGCTTTGCGGTCGATTGCAGGCGCAGAGCCGGTCGTCCCCTGCAGCTCTACGATGTTTACGTCACCGTCAGCATCCTTATATTTATCCAAAAGCCATTTTCCGGCGCTGCGCCCTTCTTCAACGAAATCCGAGCCGATGAATGTCTTATACAACGTATCGTCCTTTGAATCAACCGCGCGGTCTGTCAAAATGACCGGAATGCCGGCATCCTTGGCTTCTTTTAGCACCGTATCCCAGCCTGACTCGACGACCGGCGAGAATGCGATCACGTCTACCTTTTGCTGAATATAGGATCGGATCGATTTGATTTGGTTTTCTTGCTTTTGCTGCGCATCAGAAAATTTAAGATCAAATCCGGCCTCTGCGGCCGATTCTTTGATCGAGTTCGTATTTGCCGTACGCCAGCCGCTTTCTGCACCTACCTGAGCAAAGCCAAGCGTAATTTTTTGATCGCCGGATGCCGGTTTGCTGTTTTTGTCCCCTTCGTTCGCGCTGCTCCCGCAAGCCGCCGTCACGATCATCATGGCGGTAAGCATGGCTGCTATTCCTAATCCTGCATGCTTTTTCATATCTATAAAACCTCCCCTGTCATTCACCAGCTTCTGGTGTGATGTCATTATAAAACGCTTGCAGGAAGGGGAGATACGGGTTTCCTTACCCGTTTGTTTTACTATTATTTTGATTTTTGCGAGCGATTTCAAAAAGGTTTGTTTTTTTATTCAAAACTTGTAATTTTTCACGTATCGCTTAATCCTCATAGCCTGTGGCTGCCTGATTTGCTATAGTAGAAAGTAAATGGAAATGAAACCGTATTCATCTATTCAGCGAAAGGTACGGAAACGCCAATGATGCTTATCCGATGGATACTATCAAGTATGAGAGCAAAGCTTCTTCTCATGTTCGTTATTTTAACTTCCGTTCCTCTAATTGCTGTCGGAATCATCTCTTACCAAAAATCATTTCATGCCGTTTCGGGGCACAGCAAAGCAGCTACTATGCTCGTTGCAGACCAGCTTGGGCGAGATTTGGACATTTTGTTCGAGGATACCGGCAAGCTTCTTGAGCTGGAGAAGACCCCCTCGGTTCAGCAGTTTCTCTTCTCCCAAACAGATACGTACGAGGACGCGAAGGAAATTATAAAAACCTTTGGTTTATACCGCGAAACATACAAGTACGAGAACGTTCTAAATATGACCATGATCAACTTATACGGCAGAGGAATCAGCGAGCGCAAGGGCGTCTTTCAGCTATCCGTCAATCCGCTTCGCAATCCGCATTTGCAGCACTTGCTGAACAACCCGGATGACATTCTAAATATTCCTCCATCCGATGCCTCGCCGCTCGATAGACTCGATGGGTTTCACTACGATCAGCAAAACGTCATATCGATCATGGCAACAGTAAAGCAGCGAATTACCCATGAGGTCATTGGGTTTATCGTTATCGATTTGAACGACTCTATCGTCGAACAATTTTGCAATACCGTAACGATCGGCAAGACCGGCCTCTTCTACGTCGTTGATCAATCCGGGAATCCAATCTTTATGCCTACAGATTTGAACGAAGCGAGTCCGGCCTTTAACACGTTAGACTTAACCTCGCGATTGCCCGAGCAAAGGAACAACTACGTAGACCGTTCAGCGGGAAAACCGCGATTTGTTGTATTTACGACATCCCAAATGACGGGCTGGACGATCGTAGGTTCCGTACCTCTGCAGGAAATTGTCGAGGAAGCTACCGCTATTCGCCGGCTTATTATCATCAGTGTCCTTCTGAGCATCATCTTTGCGATTACGCTCCATTTCTTCATTACGGCGCGTCTAACGCGTCCCGTTCGGTTGCTTCAAAGCAAGATGCGGCTGGCTGCCTCGGGCTACCTGGAAGTAAAAGTGAAGCCAAGCGGGAGTGATGAGATCTCTGATTTAGGCGTCAGCTTCAACAGCATGCTCGAAAACATTAAAGGACTTCTGGAGAACAGCATGAAGGAACAAGAGCTCGTGCAAAAGGCAAACCTGCGCGCACTGCAGGCGCAGATTAACCCTCATTTCTTATACAATACGCTTGATTCGATCATTTGGATGGCCGAAGCCGGCAAAAACGAACGGGTAATCCAATTAGTGCAGGCGCTTTCCCGTTTTTTTCGAATCAGCCTGAATAAAGGACGGGATTGGATCGCGCTTAAGGATGAACTAGAGCATGTCCGCAGCTATTTGATCATCCAACAAATGCGTTACCGCGATATTCTCGAATACGAGATCGATATACCAGAGCGTTTATACGGCTTTTCTATTTTAAAAATGTCCTTGCAGCCCATCGTAGAGAATGCGCTCTACCATGGCATTAAGAACAAGCGCGGCAAAGGATTGATTCGCATCAGCTCCTTGGTTGAACAACCCGATACGTTGCATCTTTCCATTGAGGATAACGGCATCGGCATGTCTGAGCCTAAGCTGAAACAGTTGAAGGAACAGCTGAACGCCCAGCTTACGCCCGAGGAAACAGGTTCCGAGGTTTCCGGAGGTTTCGGCTTGCATAACGTGCACCAGCGAATACGGCTTTATTACGGAGAGGCGTATGGTGTAGAAATCAATAGCATCGAAGGGCAAGGTACCCAGGTAACCATTCGCATACCGAGGAAACGAGGGTAAAAAGCATGAAAAAAGTGATGCTCGTAGACGATGAAATATTAGTGCGCGAAAGCATTCGCGACTGCATCGATTGGAAGAAAGAAGGCTTTATTTATTGCGGAGACGCATCTGACGGCGAGGTCGCCCTTCCGATGATTGAACAGCTGCTTCCCGATATCCTCATTACGGACATAAAAATGCCATTTATGAACGGATTGGAGCTCAGCGCCATCGTGCGAGATCGGCTGCCGGATATTAAAATTATTATTTTGAGCGGCCATGACGAATTTGAATATGCCCGGGCAGCGCTTAGGGCTGGCGTAGAGGAATATTGCTTAAAGCCAGTAAGCTCCGCTGACATCATTCGTATGCTGCATGAAATCAGCCGTAAAATCGATGCTGAACGCTTGGAACGCGAGCGCATTCAAAGGCTGCAGCAGGTACAAGGCGAAAACATCTTACTCGCCAGCCAAAAGCTGTTAGGCGATCTTTGCAGCGGGATGATTACGACGGCCGAGGCGATCCTATTTGCGAACAGCCTATCTCTTTCCCTAACCGCAAGCTGTTATGCGGTGGCCATTACCGATGTTCGTTGTCCAAAGGGAACCGCGCAGCTCGAGCGGGACATCCTTTTGCAGGCCGAGAGATATCTTGCCGATGAAATGCTGCTCCTGGGTGAGCACCTTAGCTATAAACGCAGCCATACGGAAATGATTTGGCTATTCAAAGGGAGCAGTGATGAAGAGCTTCGCCTATCTCTGCTTGATTTTCATCAAAAAATGTACGCCGCGGTGGAGACTCTCCTCCCCTGTATGCTGATCGTTGGAATCGGTTCGATACAAGAGCGGCTGCATGGGATTCACACCTCCTACCTAGAGGCTGAGGACGACAAGCATTGGCACCGCATGGCTAGACAAAGCCGCCTTGCCTTAATGGGAGCTGTCTCTTCCCAAGCGGCTTCGTTTCCAGCGCCAGTGTTCGACCGGCAGAAGTTTATCGATTTTTTGAAGCTAGGCATTCCGAAGCATACCGCTGCATTCATCGCTTCTCTCGCCGAGGAACTGCAGGAGATGGATTGGAAAGGCGCTCTGTACGGCTGCTACCTGCTTAACGACATGGCCATCGAAACGCTTCAATTGGCTAGATCCATGTGCAGCGGCCTTCATATTTCCGAGCAATTTGAGCTTGAATTACAACAAAAGCTGAATCATGTCCGGAGCTGGAGCGAAGCTGAAATTTTTTTGAGTCGTTTGTTGGACCAATTCTGGAAATGGCGCAATGAATCTTTGGACAAATATACGGATATGTTGAATCAGGTTAAGGATTATATCCAAAAGCATTATCACGACGATCAGATCTCCTTGCAAGAAGCTGCGGCAGCCGTCTGTGTCAGCGCCAGTCATTTAAGCAAAGTTTTCAGCCAAGAAACGGGTCAAACCTTTATCGAATTTTTGACCCATACACGGATCCGCAAAGCAATGGAGCTATTGAAATCGACAAATGCAAAATCTTACGAGATTGCCCATCTGGTCGGCTACAACGATGCTCATTACTTTTCTAATTTGTTTAAGCGGATTACGGGATTAACGACCACGCAGTTCCGCAAGCACAATGAAGCCGATCTCCTGCTAACCAGCAACGAAGGAGCAAGCTATGCGAACATCAGCATCATTTCCCTTTAAACCGCTCGTAATTGTATTCATAATGGCCGCAATGCTCGCAGCGGGCTGCCAATCGACCGTTCATGAGACCGATCGCAAGCCGGCGTCTAATCCCGTTCATCAAAAGGCAGCCGTTCCCTTGGCCACATTCGGAATCATTTACCCGATGGCCCACCCTTACTACGAAACCATTACGCAAAATGCTAAAGAAGCATCCGAGCGATACGGCGTCCATCTCATTGTCAAAGCGCCGGATGAAGCCGATCTGGAGCAGCAAATCCGCATGCTGGAGACGATGATTGCGCAAGACGTCGACGGGATCGCTATTAGTCCGATTGATTCGGAGGCTCTTGAGCCCGTCATTAATAAAGCCATGAATGCCGGGATACCCGTCATCTGCTTCGAATCCGATGTGCCGGGAAGCAAGCGGCTGTCGTACATTGGCTCGGATAATGCGGCAGCCGGCGCACGCATGGGTAAAATGCTGGATGAGCAGCTGAATGGCAACGGCATGGTCATTGTTGAGAACGGCATATCGGCTGCAGGCAGCTCCAAGGAACGGCTAAGCGGCATGCTTGGCTACTTGCAAGCACATACTCAAATCCAAGTACTGGAGGTAAAGCACAATGAAGGAAGCGATTCAACAGCTTTGAAGCTTTTGGAGAACATGCTTGACGATCATCCGCATTTCGATGCGTTTATAGCGCTTGATTACGTATCTTGCACAGCCTCCATCCTTGCATGGAAAGCACAAGGTTTATCCCGTTACGCGCTTACAATAGGGATGATGCCGGAAACAAAGGAAGCAATCCGTAATGGCCAAATTACGACCGCTCTCTCGCAGAACGAACAAATATGGGGGGAATTAATTGTGGAGAGCCTCTATCAAGCATCAATTGGAAACGTGCTTCCTTTATTTGAGGATAGCGGCATGATTGAAATGAAGCCTGCTGATTTGGCAGCTCTTTGACTGTAAAGGCTTGTGACATAGCAAGGGCCACCTATCAAGGTCTAAGCCTTGACCGGTGGCCTTTTTTGTACTTACGTGAAAACCTTCTGCCGATAGAAGCGTTAGTGTTCTCTCACCCATACCGCCATTTCGCCGCTGGACCGGTTCGCCCAAGCGTAATATGGAATGAACGTAACCAGCTCCTTGTCATGTGTCTCGACTTCCGCTTGCTTATAGAGCTTTCCGTTCCAACCGTCCATCGTGGTTCGCTCTGCTGTCGCTTGAATAACCGTAATACCGCCCAGAAGATCGCTTTGATATACGGCCTTCAATACGCTCTCTCTCGGAAGTACCAGTTCATGCAGCAAATTTCCGTTATCCTCCTCCTCTAAGCAATACACAAACGGGCCTCTCTGCAGTGCCGTCATTCCGATCGTCTCGCGAACGAGCGGATTCGCTTTCATCCGAATGATCGGCATCTCAAGCTCAAACTCGATCATATCGCCGTCCTTCCACAGCCGTTCAATGATGATATAGCCGTTCACGGAGCAGCCCTCCGTCAATACCGGCTCGCCATTGATCTTAATCGGCATGTCCGGACACCAATCCGGCTGGCGCAGGCCAAGCGCAAATACAGCCTCCGCGCCAGGATACACCTTAATAACACCGCTGCTATCGTTTGGAAAACCAGTTTCCTGAACAAGCCGAACAGGCTGATCGCCTAACATTATGTTTGCTTCCCCGCCTATATAAAGATGGACATAGGCTGTATTTTCCCTAACGGCATACACATATTTGCCAAGCGAAGAAATCAGGCGGGCAACATTCGGCGGACAGCAGGCACAGCCGAACCAGCCCTGCCGGGCAGCCTTCACATGGTGTTTATTATGGTGATTGCAGGCTTCAGGCACAACCTCGAGCGGATTGACATAAAAAAATTTAGTCCCATCAAGGGACATGCCTGCAAGCACTGTATTGTATAAAGCTCTCTCCAATACGTCCGCATACTGACTGTTTGGCTCCAATCGAAGCATCCTTTCCGCGAAAAAAATTAGCCCGATCGAAGCGCAGGTCTCCGCGTAAGCAAGATCGTTTGGCAAATCATAATCGTAGGAGAACCGCTCGCCGAAGGCTTGCGAGCCGATCGCCCCTGTAATATACATCCTCTTCGAAGCCAAGCTGTTCCATAAGCGCCGGCATGCTTCGTAGAGGCTGGCATCTCCAGTTTCTGCGGCTAAATCTGCCATGGCGGCATACATGTAAACCGCCCTTACGGCGTGGCCGGTCGCATGCTGCTGCTGCCTCACCGGCATATGCGCCTGTGCATAGTCTTCGCCAAAATCCTTCATCTCCGGGAAAAACGTCTTGCGTCCTCTGCGCTCCCATTCTTCTGTCAAATAATGAGGCGATTGTCCCCGTTCATCGATAAAAAATTTGCTCAGCTGCAAATAACGGTCATTACCCGTCGACTTGTATAGCTTAATTAACGCCAGCTCAATTTCCTGATGCCCGTCATAGCCTCGAAGCTGATCCGCGCCTTTGCCAAAAACCGTATCCATATAATCGGCAAATTTGCACATCACGTCCAGCAGCTTTCGCTTACCTGTTGCATCAAAATAAGCGACTGCCGCTTCGATCATATGTCCTGCGCAATACAGCTCATGGCATTCGGCTAAATTGGTCCATCGCTTATCCGGCTCCTTAATCGTAAAGTACGTATTCAAGTAACCGTCAGGCTGCTGCGCTGCTGCAACCAAATCGATCACCTCGTCAGCCAGCCGCGAAAGTTCCGGATCGGGGATGGCCTGCAGGCTATAGCCAACAGCCTCCAACCACTTGGCTACGTCGCTGTCTTGAAATACCATGCCTTGAAATTCGCCTTCCTCAAGTCCTGCGGCAATCCGAAAATTTTGAATGGCGAAGCTCTTCTCCGCGTCTGGTATTCGGTCATGAATCGCTTCATATTGATAAGGGATGACCGTGTTTTTTACCAAATGAATATATCTCGACCAAAAAGGGCTATCAATACGTACGTCCCTAAGTGCCGGCGTTCCGCCATTCTGCTGGTTGGCTATATGATTCGTCAACTGAACCCCTCCTGCTATGTTATTCGCTCATCCTCTTATGACAGAAGCCGCTTTGTCCATTTTGCGAAATTCCCTTGTTGTCGTACCTGTAAACTTTTTGAATAGGAAGCTAAAATAATGAGCATCGTTGTATCCGACCTTGTAAGCGATCTCATAAGTTTTGTAATCCGTCGTTTGCATCAGGTCAATCGCATGGTTCATGCGGACCGACGTTAGAAACTCGACAAAGGTTTGCCCTGTTTCTTGGCTGAAAATCGTACTGAGGTAACTAGGGCTCATGCCGACATGCTCCGCGACGATATGAAGTGACAATTCGTACCGTGCCGATTGCGAGCGGATAAAGTCTTTCGCTTTGATGATTTTCCCTGTGTGTTTATTGTTGGACTGCTCGCGGCATCTCGTGACGGTCTCCAGCACCTCTGCTATAAATACGACGGCATCGCTGTAGCTCCTTACCGCCTTTATTTTTTGCTCAAGCACGGTAATATCTTGTTCGTGCAGCCCCTCGCTCGCTGCGGTCTCCCTGCAAAATTGAAGAGCAGCTAACGTAAGCTCCATACATACATAACTTCCAATAAAGGATGAGTGCCAATCGATTCCGTCCAGGCAGCTCATATAGGTTGACGTAAAAGCTAACGCCTCATTGGGATGACCATACTTCATGAAGGCCATTAACTCGGTCCGGTCGATATCAATCAGCTTTTGCATGGACAACGTAGTGCTCTTGCAGCAGTCGTCCATATGCTCAGCAGCCTTTTGATCAAGCTCTCGCTCGTTATCGATTTGCCCCGCGACCTGACGAACAATCTCGCTTAGCTCTGATGAGCTGATCGGCTTCACGCAGTACTCGTTTACCCCAATGCGCAATGCCTCAAGCGCATAATGGAACTCCTCATGTCCGCTTAGCAAAATAATTTTCACGGAAGGCATATGGCGTTTAACGAATCTGCTCAGCTCCAAACCATCCATAAAGGGCATCTTAATATCGGTAACGACGATATCCGGATTAAGCCGTTCGATCATCGGAAGCGCGAGTTCGCCGTCGGCAGCATCACCACAAAATACGCAGCCGAGCGATTGCCAATCGATCAAGTCACGCATCGTTTCTCTAATATCAGGTTCGTCATCAATCAGAAACACTTTTTTCACCAAGCTCGCCTCCTTATTGATGAAGCAGGAGCGATTTCCATCCACCTCCACTCATTCGATTCATGTAAGCATTTACATTCCTCCTTCATCTTAGCAACTATTTGTAGAGGCCACTATACAAACGGAAACAATGCCAAATAATTTCTACGATTACAAATAAAATACAATAAAAATCGGGCGTCAGACACTAAAGCTGTCCGCCGCCCGAATGCTTTGTTTCTTAATTTAATTCGCTACCAGCTAAAAATCAATCTAGCCAATGCCGCTAGATCTTCAATGTCGATTTTGCCATCCTGATTGAGATCGCGCCCTTTCACGGCTTCCCAGTCCGGACTTTGGGAGGTCTTGCCGTATGATTTAGCCAAAATCGCCAAATCCCCAATGCTTATTCGGTCATCATTATTGTTGTCGCCAATTATTTTCGTAATGACAGCCGCCTTAAAGGCTTGAAGCGCCGTGTTCAAGTCATCCACCGCTTTCGTTACCGCTGCTTGCGCCGCATTCGCATCGCTTGCGATAATTTGCGCTTTGTCTATGGCTTGCTGAAGAGCCGCTTTCGAACCGGCAGGATATTGCCCGACTCGGTTGCCTTCAATCGCTGCGTCATGGAATTGCCAGGCTTCAGCGAGCAGCACGTTTAGTGCGGCTTTGTCTACGATGCCGATCTGAATGCCGTGCGAAGCGCCTTGCAGCATCGTTTCAACGCCTAAGCTGTCCGCAGCTATTAATTCGGTAACAGCTACATTGGTAATGCCGACTGCTGCATCATCCTTCGCTTTAAACGTTAATTTCATATAATCGATATTGCGGCTAGCAGCCGTCTCTTTCAGGTGAACGCTAAGAAAACGGATTTTCCCTGCCGTCTGCTTATAATCCGCGATCGTAAACGCCTCGTTGTCCAAGGAATGAGCGGATACGAACGCAAGCTTGCTATCATCGAAGATAAGCGTCATATCTTGGGCCATCACGTCTTCGGCAGCCCCCCTCAAGCCAAAAACGATTTCAACCTGCTGACCGGGCTGGACGGCATCCGTGCCCTTGAGCACAGCGCCTGCAAAACTCCCACTTAATTGGATAGCTTGATGATAAGGGGTAGTAACGTCTTCCCCGCCGGCCCGCAAATGATATTCGCCAGGTCCAAAAACGGAAGGCAAATAAGTGAAAGAGAAGAAGCCACCCTCTCCACTTGTCGTTTGATTCAAGTAATCCAGCTTGCCGCTTGGATCGGTAAACGTTAACGTTACTTGCTTCCCGCTCCCGGATGCGATGTTACCGTGGACGGTAACGAAGCCTGAGGCTTCATCCGCGTTGACGCTATGAATGGACACGCCATCCTGCTGCTCCGCAGCGCCCGCGGTGTTCGCTGCCATGAGCAAGCTCAGCATAACGGAAAGAACAAGCATGAGCGTCCATCTGCTTATCGGCAACCTTAGTCCCATATCTTCTTTCCTCCTTTTTATGAATTGATTTTAAAATAAGCATGGTATCTGAAATTATGCGCTTCATACATAGGCACGAGAGTGACGCCGTTCGTAGTAAAGCTAAGCGGGCCGGTGGAAACAATGGATTGGGACAATTGATTTTCATTCACCAATAGATTCAGCCATGTCGTACTGTTGCTTTTGCCGACCATAACAAGCGGGCCATAATAAATACTGCCCGTTTTCGGATCGTCCGGCGTTTTCTCCAGCCGGAGGCTAAATGGCATGGCGATATCGATTTTATCTCCCGATGTCCAAGTTCTGTCTAAAGTGACGTAAGTTCCGGGAACGGCGTCGACGTTCTGCTGCACGCCATTAATCGATACGTTGTAGCCATTCTCTGCCCATGATGGTACACGAAGCTTAATCGCAAGCGGACCGTTTCCATCCACGGTAATGGAAGTAGCGCCTTCCTCCGGATAGCTTGTCGTCTGCTTGATCGTAAATCCTTTTGCCTGCCAATTCAGGGTAGATGGGATAAAGAGATTAACATAGAGCGTTGATAAGTCTGCGGAATGGAAATAGATCGATTCTTGGTATTTGACGTGATTTTCGAGACCGGTGCCCATACAGCAGGTAAAGGAGTTGTAATCATTTGTATATGATTTCTGGTTGCCTGGCCCAAGCGGAACAAAATACGTCGTATGGCCGTGTTCACTATGCTGCTGTGAGGCAAGGATGTGATTGTAGAGTGCTTTCTCGTAATAATCCATATAGGCAGGATCGGGATTATGGAAGAATAGATTCCGCGTTAGCTTCAGCATATTGTAGGTAGCGCAGGTCTCAGCCGTCTTGTCGTCAAGAATGGCGGCAATTGAATCCGCGCCTCTAAACATCTCTCCTTGTCCGGTGCCACCGATATTGAAGGTTCGTTTATCTACGACCATCTCCCAGAAATGATCGGCGACCTTATAATAATAAGGATCATTCGTTTGATCAAAAATACGCAGTGCCCCGGTAATTTGAGGAATATGCTGGTTCGCGTGCTTGCCGGTCAGCGTATCCGTATTCTCTGCGGTTGGTTTGAATAAAGTCTCGTTATCAAATAGCTTCGCGGTTTCCAGAAAAGTATCGTTACCGGTAATGGCGAACATTTCGGCAAGCACCTCGTTCATGCCGCCGTATTCTCCCGCAATATAGATGGACCACATTCGTTTCAGCTGCTCCTTGGGCAGCACGCTCAAACGACCGTGTGTCCATTCTCCCATCGCTTCCACGATTTCGAGTGCCTGCTCGTTTCCTGCATACTTATAGGCATCTACTAAACCGGCCATAATTTTATGCAGCGTATAATAGGGAGCCCAGATTGTCGGATAGGTTGTGTATTGCTCAAGCTTAATGAATTGATCCTCCGAATACCCGCTTAGAAAACCCGCGCTGTATCCTTTGGCCGGCATGGCGTCCTGAACCTTGCCCAGCTCGACAATCATTTCATCCAGCTTCTCCTTAAAGCGGTCGTCGCCGCTGCTGGCGTAAGCCATTGAAAGGGCAGATAAATAATGTCCGGTAGAGTGTCCACGCAGGTTGGAATTCGGCGCATCCCATCCGCCAAGCGGCTGCGCTCCCTCAGTTGACAGCCCCGCTGCATCGCGGAACGCATACAGCATGCGATCATTGTCCACAAATAGCAGATAAGAGTAAGTACGATCGCGATTTTCGGTGAAGGGGCTGGCTTCCAGCGATACTTGGCTTAATTGAAACGGTTGTACCGACCAGCTTGCCTGGCCTGGAACGCCTTGCACGGTTGCATGTTGCGCCAAGCTCCAAGCGGATGTATGGTCAACGCTTTTAGCGCGTACGGCATAAGTATGCTCGGAATTGTAAATCAAGCCTTTATGCTCGTATGGGCTGCTGACATTGGTCATGATGACGCCATCCACTTCAAGATCGTAGGCAGTTGCAGCAGGTGTGGATTCCCACGTAACCGTAATTTGACTTTTCCCTTCCTCTGCCTTGGCCGTTAGACCTGACGGGGTAAGCGGTGCGCCAGATACATCCGCAAGCTGAGAAACGGCTGAGAGTGGTTTTTGATTGGATGATTTAATTTCATCGCCTTCCCAGACGAACACCTTTACGATATGTCCCGCGACTTCACTTGGAAGAGCCAGAGACGCGGTTAGCGTTTCAGACTGGCCGCCTCCCACCTGCTTGTTGACGTGAACGACATCCTTCAAGCCTCCTTCCTGATTGAATCGCGCGACGGATACGAGGACAGGGATAGCGGAGCCGCTCTTATTTATCGCTTTTACGGAAGCAACCAGATCTTCCCCAGGCTGAAGGCGGTCAAGGCTAAAGCTCGTTTGAAACAGGATTTCCGTCACTTTAACCTCTGCTTGTGCTTTAAGGGATGATCCGCGTACAGTGCCCTCCACTTGAAACGTACCTGGCTTCTCATAGCTCAATGGATCAACATCAGCCCATGTAACTTCCATTTGCCGGCTCGTTTCATCATCGTTATATTCGGCGATCACGATGCCCGGAAGAACAGGCGCAATTCCAATGGCTGTCTCCGCAAGCTCCTTCCTGAAGCTCTTTATGGACAGCTGGAACGGCTGCTCAATCACACGTGCCTCAAAAGTCTTTGTGTCGCTGGCCGAGCCTTTAGCAAGCGTAGCCGTTAACGTCACCGACGCATCTCCCATGCGCGGCCCAGGCCTTGTTACCTTCCCATCCGTACCAATGATGCTGCTGTTGCTTGATTGCCATGTTATGATCGAGCCTGTCTGACCCGTATCCGGCAAGTCCAAATCCGAAGTAACCGCATCTAAATCGCCAAGCTGCAAATGCTCTTTATCCAAAGCAACCATCTCTTGATCGGAAAGCTCGGCCAAGACGGTCGCTTGAAACTCTCTGGTCGCGCTAGCGCTTCCTTTGGCAATCGTGGCTGTCAAAAGCACGTTCTCATTTCCTTTACCCGGCTCTGGACGCTGCACCTTGCCGTCTGTCGAAATCACGTCCTCCTTGCTGGATGCCCATGTAATCGTAGAGCCCATCTGCCCGATAGTCGGCAGCGCGATGTCCGCTTCGACCGTAAATAAATTGCCTAAATTAATCGC
This sequence comes from Paenibacillus sp. PL91, assembly GCF_012935325.2. Lineage (GTDB taxonomy): Bacteria > Bacillota > Bacilli > Paenibacillales > Paenibacillaceae > Pristimantibacillus. Next base: position 498,951 of record NZ_JABBYG020000001.1, on the reverse strand, counting down.
ATCGCGATCCGACTGCACGATGAATTCATCAGACAAATCAAGCAGCGATGTAATTTCAGCAGCGCTCAGCGCTTTATTGTAAATGCGGAAATCTTCGAATTTCCCTCGGAATGCAGCATCACCGGCAAACTGCGATTTGCCGATAAAATTAGATGTCGTGCTTCCCAAGCTCGATGGATTTAACGTTAAATCATGATTTTCCGCTACCTTTACCCCATCCTCGTACAATATTCCCGTTTTCCCTTCGATCACGAGCGTGACATGCTTCCATGCGCCCGTGCTTAAATCCGTCCCCTTCGTTACATGCTGTTCGCTTCCCCAGCCATTGGTCGTAATGGCAGCGGTTAACCCTTCCGCACCCTCGTTTCTTCCAGTTGAGGTTACGAACATATAACGCGTCGTACCGCTTCCGAAATCGAATAATCGGGCATAATTCTGCGAGCTGTCCATGTATACCCAAGTCGATACCGTAATATCGGTCACACCGTTCAAAATGTTATTGGGCAACTGCACGTATCCGCCCGTCAACTGGATCGCCTTGCCGTTTTTACCGTCGGTAATGGCGGTGCTTCCTACAAGCGTTGCATCGTTTCCTTTGCCTGATTGATCCTTGATTTTGCTTGCTTCCGCTTGATCGAAGGTGTACCAAGCAATCAAATTAGCCGTTGACGCATCGGCGAACACGCTAACCGATTGAATGATGCCTCCTAGCATAGCTGCGATTAGAAAAAGCGATATCCATTTTTTTATCCGCACCCTTTAAACCTCCTCGTTACGATCGTTTTCAGAATCAAATTAAGCGTTTACATAAATACGGCTTCTCCCCCTTCCCAGCTAGGTACAACATGACTATAGAAGGACGCGGAAACGAAAACAATGCAATTTCATACGAAAAAAGTTCAATATTTTCAAAGGGTGTTTTCTTTCTCTCCCATCCGCAGCCGAACGAATATTTTTCACCTTTGCTAACCCCATTCCATTTGCTATAGTGGCTTTGCGGCAACCTGTTCAGGAGTGACTACCTCTCAGAAAAAGGAGAAATAACCAATGAAACGAGCTAAAAAACGTTTATTTCAAAGCCCATTCCTTTGGATGTCATGCTCCTTCGTCCTATTCTTTTTGCTGCTGCTTCTATTGATGACAGGCTTCATGAGCGGGAACGAAAATCAAAAAGCGCCTATAGGGCAAACGATCGCGATTGTGAATGGCAAAGAGATCGATAAAAGCCGGCTCTATGAACTGCTGATAGATTCAGGCGGCAAGCAGGCCTTGGAGAAGCTGATCGTGGATGAGCTTATTAAACAAGAGGCTGACAAACAAAAAGTAGCCATTACGGAGGATGAAATCGATCAGGAGCTCGACATTTTAAAACGGGAATACGATTCGCCGGAGGAATACCGGAACAAGCTGGCCGAGGATGGCTTCACGGATCGCTCCATGCGCTCGCAAATAAGGACGCAGCTGCTGCTGCGTGAGCTGCTAGCAGCCAAAACCGACGTAACGGATGAGGATGTGCGGAGCTACTATGAGCAAAATAAAGCGCTCTGGTCGGAGCCGGATGCGGTTCGGGTATCTCATATTGTCGTGCAAACAAAGGAGAAGGCGGATGAATTAGCGGCAAAGTTAAACAACGGCGCTGATTTTGCCCAGCTTGCCCAACTTTTCTCGCTTGATCCGGGAGCAAAAAGCAATGGAGGCGATTTAGGCTTTATTGAACGCGGCTATTTGGAGCAAAACCTTGAGGAGACCGCCTTTGGGCTTCAGCCTGGCCAAGCAGCGCAAATTGTGGAATCAAGCCAAGGCTTTCATGTCGTTGTCGTAACCGAACGTAAAGAAGGTGCGGCGGTTTCCTTCAGTGAACGTGAAATACAGCTGCGAAATGAGCTGCTCGATGCTGAAATTTACGATTTAATAGGTCCTTGGCTGGAGGAATTGCGAGCCGGAGCCTCTATCGAATTGCTGCAGCTGCAATAGTTGAATAGGAACAGTTATTATGAAGCAAGGAGGTTAGGGATGAGACGAGGCATAACGCTGCTTTTAACCTTCATGATTGCCGCTTCCTTAGCAGGATGCGGAGTGGTGGATTCCGAACCGCTTACGAAGGAACAATTTCGAGCCATGTACGCTAACGCAAATAAATTTAAAGGCAGGAGCGTCGAAATTTACGGTGAGCTCTTCGCGACGCCCCAAAGACTGGATAAAATGGTCTATCTTCAATTGTATGCCGATCCGATTAATCGCGGGCAAAGCGTCATTGTCGCCTTCAAAGAACCCGGACTTGACGTACAAAATGGGGATTATGTTTATGTTACCGGCAAGGTCAAGGACGCTTTCACCGGTGAAAATACGTTTGGCAACAAGCTAAGCGTACCGAGGATAATCGCCGGAAGCGTCACTAAAATCGATCCTGCCACCGCCCTCTCTCCCCCTAAACGTAACCAAGCTACCTCTGAAGCGGGATCGTAACGGCAACGACGGTCCCTCTCCCGATTTCCGAGTGAATGGCAAGCTTAGACTGGGCCCCATAAATGAGCGAAATCCGCTGGGCTATATTTTTTACTCCGATGCCTTTCGCCTCCGGATTCAACAGCGTCTGCACATGCTGCTCCGACATGCCCTTGCCGTTGTCTCTTACCTCGAAGAGCAGCATCTCTCCATCCACCTTCCCGCTAATTCGGATCATACCGCCGCCCTCCAGCGCTTCAAATCCGTGGATTATCGCATTTTCCACAATGGGCTGCAGAAACAGCTTCGGAACTTTGCAGTCGCCTGGTATTTGATCAAGCTCATATTCGACCTTAAAGACGCCTTCAAAGCGATTCTCCATAATATGCGTATAGCTTCTTAACCACTCAAGGTCATCCCTCAGCTTCACGATCTCCTGTTTGTTGTTTACCGTATATTGCAGCATCGTAGATAGGCTTACGATCATTTTGCTGATTGCCCTATCATCACGGTCAATTGCCATCCAGTTAATAATGTTTAACGTGTTGTACAAAAAATGGGGATTCAGCTGTAAATTAAGCGCCATAATTTCCGCTTCCTTCTCGCGCAGCGTGCTTTCATAATTTTCCTTTATTAATTCTTGAATTTTCTCGTTCATTTGATTGAACTTTTTGATCAGAATACGAAATTCGAGCTGCGATTGATCCGGAATTTTTGTCGAAAAATCACCGGAACCGGTTAATTGGATCGCCACCAGCATTTTTTTGATCGGATTCGTCAGCCTGCCCGCAATAAAGGAAGCGATCACGATCGCTACGATGATAAGCGCCAAAGCGATCAGCAAGTCCATATATCGAACGGTAGGCAAATTTCGCAGCAGCTGGTTGTACGGAATGACGGATATAATGATCCAATCGGTTACTTTTGACGTATCGTAAGCGATCAACACATCCTCGCCATCCTCCTTTACGAGCGAAGTGCCCGAGGATTCCTTAAATTCATTAAGATACCATTTATTTTTATCCGTAGTTCCAAGCTTTGAAATATCCGGGTGGGTAACGATTTGGCCGTCGCGAGACACGATATAGAAATAGGAGTTTGGTACGGGCAAGCTTTGCTCGACCGTATTGCGATAAAATTCTTCGTTGAAGTTAATGAGCAGCACGGGCCGCTCTATCGAATCAGGCCAAGCATGGCTGACGCCGTCAATGATGGGAGAGCTATTGATCATGCGCGCGCTGGAGAACACCATCTTGAACTTCTGGTCCATGCCAAACAGTTGGTCCTGATTATACACCTTCGTCAAATCATAGGTAGGCACCCAGACTAGGCTCCCCTGCCGTTCCTTGACTTGATCGTATATGGGCGAGCGCTGGAAGCCCTGCGGCGATACGGAAACGAATGGCGAATTTGTCGTATACGTCAGCGTGCCGGACCCGAAACTGTAATAGCTTGTCATCAGCTGAACGGTGTAAAAATCTTGATTATGCCCAAAATATTTATACAAAATAGCAGTCGCCTGACGATCCATCTTTACAAGCTCATAATCGCTAGAAGGCCGCGGCCTATCGAATAAGCGAAACAAATCCGGGTCAGAAATCAGTGCAACCGTTCTTTCCTCTATGTTTTTGTAGACGATATCGCCAATCTCGTTATTTTTTTTGACGATTTCCAGAATGCTGTCCCTCGCGTTACGGACGATAATATCCGAGCTCGCATTATAATTGATATAACTGTTAATGACGGATGGAAGTGAGATGAGCAGCACAAAAAACAGGATCAGCTTCGTCCTGAATTTCATGTTTAGTAAAATGTCCTTCAATTGTGGAATCGTAGCGCTTCCCTCCCGAATGTATGTCTGCCGGCCTACGATTATCCTCGCTTCATGCTGCGGGCAATCGAGCGGTATTCCTCAGGCGTTAAGCCAAACTCCTTTTTGAACACGCGGTTAAAATATTTCGCGTCCTGATAGCCGAGCCGGCTCGCGACCTGATAGATTTTATCATTGCTTTGCTCCAGCAGCTCCTTCGCTTTGGTCAGCCTGATTTGGGTCAAATATTGACTGAAATTAATGTTCAGCTTGCTCTTGAAATAATGGCAGAAGTAGCTGCTGTTGAAGTGAAAGACGGCCGACACGGACTCCAGCGACAAGTCCTCCATGTAATGCTCTTCCATGTACGCCAGACATTTATAAATAACCATTTCCTTGCTGTCCCGCCTTGCATCGGTGATAGCGGCAGAAATATCGGTAAGCCGGTTTGCAATTATTTCTTGAAGCTGCTCTAGCGCATAGACCCTATCAAGAGATTCGGAAATGCTAGCAAGCAGGCGGTCAATGATTTCCGGCTTCAAATATTCCGTCGCTTCCGTTAGCTTTGTCAGCAGCTTTTTGCAATGGCCGACCAGCTCAGCCGGCGTTGGCAGCCGTTCACCCTCAATCAGCTTAGCAACTACTGCACTCGACGCATCACGAATCGCTTTTTCTCCATGCGCGGCGTGTATGGCATCGCTCATTAGCGCCTCAAGCTTTGCGCTCGCTTTAAGAAACAAACGCGAATCGATAGTGGTGTCGGCGCTGCGGAACACCAGCCTGCCATTCGTATAAAAGCCTTCCATAGCTGCAAGGCAAGCCTCTTTGAACAAGCTTGAAGCATCGCTGGCGACCGATTCTGACCGGCGGCTCATTCCCACGCAAATGCGAACGCTTTCAAACTCAGCTTGCCGAAATTGCTCTTCTAACCTTGCTGGCAGCGAATCCTCTAGCTGTACATGGGCAGCTGAAATAAGCAGGCTCCGGTCCTGCTCCGAGAAGAAGGTGATCGCTGCGCCGTGCTCGCTTAACAGCGTTTGGAGCCTCCCCTTTGCCCGGTTTCTGCATAACTCCTGCTCCTTATCCTCAAGCTTATCCATTCCGTGAATCGCGGTGACGATAATGCTGCCGCCCCCTTGGAACAGCAAGGACTGCTCTAGCTCCCTTTGCTCATCGCTGGATAAAGGCATGCCATGAATCCACTCGCTTAAAATCCGGTTATGATACAGCGGCATGATCGTATCGAGCTTCGCCGCGAGCGATTCCTTCTCCTGAAGGCTGGACATCTCTTCCTCCAAGCTTCGTTCCGTTTTTTCAAGAATGGTAGTAAATTTATCGATATCGACCGGCTTCAAGACGTATTCAAAGGAGCCAAGCCCGATCGCTTTCTGCGCGTATTCAAAGTAATCGTAGCCGCTCAAAAAAATGACCTTCTGCGGCTTTCGGCTGCTTGGCAATCTTTCGTAAAAATCAAGGCCGTCCATAATCGGCATTTGAATATCCGTTATTATAATTTCGAAGCTTTCCGCATCGCATAGGTTTAAAGCTTCTTCCCCGTTTTTGGCCGTGCGGACGGCGTATTCCGGACGAAGCCGGCGCAATATTTTGGATAGGCCAGTCAAATGTCCCGGCTCATCGTCAACGAGTAAAATATTGTACAAATGGATCGCCCCTCTCTCTTGTCGTATCTTCATCCTATTCTACGTAAAATCGGTTTGCAATCGGAGCTTTTGTTGAAATGTATCGTATTTTGACGGCTCCTGTCAGCTCGAAAAAAGAGATGTCTGCTCGACATCCCTTTCTCCGCTTCCAAAGCTGCTCTTCCGCTATCCGCTAATCATCATTCTGGCCAATGCCGCAAGATCCTCGATATCAATTTTACCGTCGTTGTTGAAATCTCCTTTTTTAATGCTGCTCCATTGTGGATCGGAGGAGGTTTTTCCATAGCTTGCCGCAACGATGGCTAGATCTCCGATGCTAATGCGCTCATCCCCGTTTACGTCTCCGGCATTCGTCTTAATGACGGATGCCATAAACGCATCCAGAGCCGAGCGCAGGTCAGAAACAGCCTGCTCAACGGTTTGTGCATTCGCCGTGCTGCTTGCTGCAACGATGGCTGCACGGTCAATAGCAGCTTGCAGCTGGGCTTTTGCCCCAACCGGGTATTGCCCCGCTTTCGTTCCTTCGACGGCAGAATCATGCACAGCCTGCGCTTCATCGATAAGCGCAACCAGTGCCGCTTTGTCGATAGCATGAATCGTAACACTCATCGAAGCTGGAGGAAGTGCTGTTTCCACTCCTTCTCCATCCGCGATTGCAAGCTTTGCTACCGCAATGCTTGCAGCTGCCTGGCCGTTCAACAGCTTGGCTTTGAATTTCAGCTTAAGCAGCGCTCCGTTTGCGCCCGTCTCCGTTGCTCCGATATTGGCAAGCATAATGCGGGCCGAGCCTGGCTGAATATCCTCGCCAACCTTTGCAAAATGGCTGTTAAGCAGCGGCTCTTCAACTCCGATCCATTCCAGCTTATCCGCATCGTAAGCGATGGTCATATCTTGCGCGAGCACAGGTTGATCAACGCCCTGCAACGATACCGTTACGCCAAACTCCTCCGCGGCATTAACCCCGCTTGGTCCCGCAAGCCGTACCGCCAGATCGGATTGCGGCTCTCCCTCATACAATGCTTTAATGGCTTGTTCAGACATCGCCACATCATAGATGCGCATATCGTCTAACGCTGCATTCAGATGGGAGTTCACGTATTCCGACATGCCAATCATTTTATTTTTTGCCGACGGCGTTATGGATGCTGGCGTCCCATTCACCGTAATGGTCTGGCTGATTCCGTTCTTATAAATAGCCCCTTGCTTCGTTGCCGAATCAAACGTGACGGCAATATGGGTCCATTCGCCGAGCGGCAAAAATTCATCCGGACTTTCATTTACGTAAAAACCGTTAAAGCCGTCCACGATCATGTAGCTGGAGCTTAAGTCAGCCGGATTCGAGCCATCAAAGGTCATGTAGAAGCCGTTTCCATTCCAGCCATCCTTGAACCATAAAATATTGCTGTTGCGCCCATTCATGGTCTCCGAGCGCTTAATCCAATAAGCAACCGTAATATCTTTTGGCTGCAGCAGCTCGCTGGTGCCCAAGTCCACATAATGGCTGGTGCCGTTAAATTTCAAGGCGCCGCCTTCGTGTCCTTCATTGATCCATTCGCTTTCATCGCCTTCAACCGAGCCGTGATAGCCATTGCCGGAAGCATCCGTTACCTCTTTCCCGGTCTGGCTGTCAAATGTATAGCGGGCAACCAAATGCGGAATTTTGACAGGCGGCGCAGCTACCGTTACGAGAGCGACCGCTTTCAGCGCCGTTCCTTTCACCGCGCCATTAACGGTAAAGCTGCCAGGCATGGCATATTGCGACGGATCCACCGCATCCCACGCTACCAGCGCAGAGGCAGTGCTGCCGTTCTCATACTCGATCGTCACAGACGCCGGAAGCTTAGGCGCTGTGCCTGCAACCGTAGCAGCGGCAATCGGCTGGACGTTTTGAATGGTTTTCCCGTCATAAAGCGCCTTCACCTGCTTGTCGCTCATTGCACCGCTGTACATCCGGAAATCATCCAGCGTTGCTTGCAGCTGAGCGCCGTTGCTGTAGCCGGATACTCCGATTTTTTTGACATCGCCTGTTGCGGTGATGGAATCAGGCGTACCCGTGATCGAAATTTCCTGTTTGACTCCATTTTTATAAATGGCGCCCTCGTTCGTATCCGAATCAAACGTTACGCTGACATTCGTCCATTCGTTTAGCTGTAAAAAATCATTCGGTTTCTGCTTTACGTAAAACCCGTTAAAGCCGTCCACAACGACAAAGCTTGAGCTTGGGTCTTCCGCATTCGTACCGTTGTACGTAATAAACAGTCCCTTTTGATCATATCCGTTCGCCGGCTTGAACCAAAGCAGGACATTTTCCGAACGGTCCATATCGGATGTTCGCTTTATCCAATACGAAATGGTCACGTCGCCAGGCTGCAAGGCTTCGCCCGTTCCGGCATCGATATAATTCCCGCTGGTGCCGGCAAAGGTCAAAGCGCCGCCTTTTTTGCCATTAGGGTCCCGATCAATCTCACCGACTATCATGCCGTCATGGCCATTATAAGTGGAGTCGGTCACCGACTTGCCAGACGCTTCATCGAAGCCGTATTGCAAAATAAGCGAAGGAATGGCTTCTTCCGGCGGCTCAGCGCCTTCCGTAACGGTTACTTGAGCGTACGCATTGAAGGTCGCTTTTTCAATCGTGCCTTGAACCGTAAAGGAGCCAGGCTTTTCATATTTAAATGCGCGTACAGGACGCCATTCCACGCTAGCTTGCGCAGTCGTTCCGTCACTGTTTGTAACCTCGATGGCAGCCGGAAGCTCCGGCGCTTTGCCAGCTTCCGTCGTGACAGCAGCCGTGGATGCCGCTACGATTCCCGTTTTTGTTTTAAGCCGAAGGATAGAAACGGAATTCGGGGCACTGTCGTACAGGAAAGAGTCCGAAACGCCAGGAAGCACGCTTGTGACAGGAGCAACGTGATAGGGATCGGCAAACGAGTTCTGCGAGCTGGTATTGCCGCTAGCCAAAACGATCTCCGTTCCCTGCGGCTCTAGCGCTGCCGCTTCCTCAAGGTTCACGTTTACTTTCTGCACGTCAGGCGAGTTGTTCACAAGCTTCACCACAATATCACCGCTGCCATTGTCCTTGCTCACGACAGAATACAAGGAAGACATAGCGCCTCCTGAATCGGTGAACTCATGAATGAGCTCATTATCGATGTAGCATCGAACCTTCGAGCCTTCGAGCTCGATTTTCAGCTGATAGGTTTTGTTCGTTTCGACCCGGAAGGTTGTATTGACCGAGCTGGCTTCGGATTTGCTTCCGCCGACCGCCTTTTCCACCAATGTCCGGGTGTTGCCCCAGCCGCCAATATTCCACCAGTAATAATTATCCGTGTCCTTCACGCCGAAGCCGATGAGCATGCCCTCATTTCCCGACTTCTTCGTCGCTTTCAAGGTCATCGTATAATTGCTCCAGCTTGCGTCGCCTGCGACGTTGCGGGCCGGTGTCGCCGTACCGGATTGTCTCATGACACCGCCCGTAACCTGCCAATTTCCGCCGCTTGTGATCCAATTGCTGTTCGCGGCGCTGAAATCATCGCTGAGCAGCGTGTCTCCGCTCGCTGAGGTAACCAATACGTCATCGTAATCAACCGCCGTGCTCCAAGAGGCCAACATAACTTTACCCGAGACCGGCTGCTGCTCCTGCTCCTCGTTTTGCAGCAGCTCGCTAGGAATGACTTGATCGCCTACGTTTGCGCTGAACATTTGCTGCACGTAATAGCTTGGCGCGCCGAACACGTCCGTATTGTTGAACCATATCAAGTCAGGAGTCCACTGCACGAATTTGTCCTTCGCGAACGTCGGCGCATAGGAGGCGAATCGTATGACATCGCCGTTGCGCTCGAGTCCCGTCATGAAGGCCGCTTCCGCAAGCGCGCCCTGCAGGTTGCTCAGCCTTCCCTTATCCCCCGATCCGATATGCGCGGCATATTCGCCAACGAATACGGGCGGGTCATTTCGGTTATAGCTGTCGTATCGCTTCGTATTGCTTAGAAACCATGCTGGCGGCTGATACATATGCTCATCAACCACCTGCGCTTTCCCGCTCTGGCGGGCCCAGTTCCACGCCGTGCTGAATTCCGTGCCAGAAGCATATGCCCCGGATGACAGCATCAATTGAATCGATGGGTATTCCGCTTTAATCGCATCGTAGAAACGTTGGTAGCGATCGAAGTACGCACTCGTCCAATGCTCGTTGCCCAAGCTTAAATATTTCAGGTTAAAGGGCTCCGGGTGTCCCGCGGCTGCGCGTTTGGCGCCCCATTCGCTCGTTGCTGGCCCGTTCGCGTATTCAATCAAGTCAAGCGCATCCTGAATATAGGGCTGCAGCTCGCCGAGCGGCACTACGACCCCCGGCGCAAGAAACTGCTCCGCCATTCCAACGTTAATAACGGGTAGCGGCTCAGCACCCAGGTCCTCCGACAGCAGGAAGTATTCATAAAAACCAAGACCTCCCGTTTGGTAATAATAAGGATCGTTGCCGCGTGCAGGGTCTGACCAGAAGTTTTTGTTGATCGGGCGCTCCGCGACGTCGCCGATCGTGTTTTTCCAGCGGTAAAAGTTGTCGACGGTCCTTCCTCCGACGATCGAACCGCCAGGAAAACGGATAAATTTCGGCTTCATATCCGCCATCGCCTGCACAAGATCGGCGCGAAGGCCGCCTGGACGGTTTTTCCACGTATTTTGCGGGAAGAGAGACACCATATCTAAATCGACAGTACCTGCGCCGATCGCGGTAACGGTCAGCTTGGCTGCAGCGGCTGTTTCGGCTGCGGTAAGCGTCACCGTCAGCTTTTGCCATTCATTCGTAATCCCCGTTATCGTCGCTTCGCCAATCGTTTCATTGCTCGCATTTTGCAATCGAACGATTAGCGGGGAATGATAGCTTTCCACGCTGCGAGCATAGAGAGAGAAATCATAACCCAATCCGCGCTCGACTGCGATGCCGCCAAATCCCGCATTAGCAATGCCGACGCCCTCTCCTGGCGTTTGTACGGCCAGTCTAGCATAGTGCAGGTTTTTGGCATTTAACGGCTGCTCCGATTCGATGGTCAGATTCGCCTCTCCTCCGCCTTGCGAAACTTTCGACCACGCTCTTAGCGACTCTTCGAATTCAAAGGATCGATTTTGGACAAGCTCCGCATAAAGGCCGCCATCTCCCGCATAATTAATGTCCTCTAGGAAGACGCCATTTAAGGTCGGGCTTATCGCCGCTCCCTCCTGAGCGCTGTCAATATTCAATTTATAATCATAGTCTGCAGCTTCCGCCAGCTCCGCCTGAAGCGCTGGACCTTGCTCGCTTATCGTGCTTTCGGAAGCCCATGCTGCTGCCGGCGGGAATGCCAACGATGCTGCAAGCATAACAACGAGTGCGCTCGAAACCCATTTTCCGAAGTGTCGGTTCATGAGATTACATCCCTCTCTTCTCGTCCATGACATAATCAGCCTCTCTTATCCATCGTCTTTCGTTTCCTACATGCAAAATGAATGCCGCTTATGAAGCATCTGCCTCCACAACCCGCTTATCCAGCATGTTCAGCATTAAAGTGACAGCTTCTGCGCGAGTAGCCTGAGCATTTGGGGCAAATCGGTTTCCGCCTCGTCCTTGAACGAGCGAAATCTCTACGCCAGCCGCAATGGCAGGCTCCGCCCACGCCGGAATTTGATCGCGATCCGCGAATGTGGTGCGCTGATTCGTATCGATCGTCAAGCCTAACACTCTCGTCAGAATGACGGTCATTTCGGCGCGCGTAATCGGAAGCTCCGCTCTGAACGAGCCGTCTTCGTAACCCTTAACATAGCCATGAACAGCCGCTGTATGGGCATAAGGCCGTGCCCATGAAGGGATTTTCGCGGAGTCCGTGAACGCCGCTGCCCCGGATTCTGATGCCTGAATGCCAAGCGATCTGACCAGCATTGCCGTAAATTCAGCACGCGTAATGCTGCGTCCGGGCTTGAATGTTCCATCTGTATAGCCGTTCACGATACCAAGATCGATTGCTCTCTCCACATTCGCCTTTGCCCAATGATTATCCATATCGATAAAATGAGGCCTTTCCGCTTGCTTGCCAATGCTGCTCGTTAATTGAAAAGCAGCCGCAGGCATGGTCGCCTTGAGCTTGCTGTCCACAAGCTTGGCTGCTGTCAGTTCGATGCTCGCTTCTCCCTCGGCCAATGCTTCGAACGTGAGCGTGCACAGAGTCAATTCCCCATTCTCTCCAGCGATCGCTCCGGTCTTTGTGTGGGCAAATACGATTTCATTTTTACCCGTAATCGGCTTGATCGAGAAGCCTTTAATATCAGACTTTGCGCCTAGCAGCTTCAACCGTGTTGAATCATAGTTAAATGTCAGCTCGAAGGCGTACATATCGGTCAAGCCGGACCCTTCAACGGTAACCGTGAACATTTGTCCGACGGACTGCTTCTGCTTGGTCAGGTTCATCGTAAAAGAAGGAGCGCTCGCAGCACCGGCTACTGCCGGGAAAAGCGAGAAACAAAGCAGCAGCGCTATTATTGCGGTTAGCCGTTTCAATTTCATTGGACGTTTCATCCTTTCCATAAGTAGGTGGGGAAGACAAGCCTGCCTTCCCCGTGTTTGCTTCACCTTTTGCTATTATCCAAGAATGAGTCTGGCAAGGGCGGCTAGATCCTCAATATCAATTCTGCCATCTGCGTTAATATCCGCTTTCTTAATTTGCTCCCATTGCGGATCTGCTGACGTTTTGCCATAAGATACGGCTACGATGGCAAGATCGCCTACGCTTACCTTATCATCGCCGCTTACATCTCCAGGAAGCGCTTTATTGATCGATGCTTTAAACAATTGCAGCGCGTCGTTCAATTGCTGAACGGCCTGCTCGACTTGAGCCGAAGTAACGCCGGACTTATTGGCAATGGCCTCGGCTGCTTGAATCGCCGCTTGAAGCAGCGCTTTGGAGCCGATAGGATACTGGCCAATCTTCGTTCCTTCAACCGCAGCATCATGGGCTTGCTGCGCTTCTTCAATTAAGCTGCGAAGCACCGCTTTATTCACTCCGTTAATCTGGACGCTGTAGCCGGCTCTTGTCAGCTCTATCTCCTGCCCCGCCGCATCAGCTGCAGTCGCTCTTGCAATGGCAATGTTAGCCATTGCCCCGGCGTCCGTATCCTTGGCTTTGAATAAGAGCTTAACGAGCGGACCATTCGCATCTGCGCCGTCTGAATTGATTTTTGCGGTAATAAGGCGAATTTCACCATCCTTCTGTCCTTCTCCGACGAGCGCGAAACTATCGTTCAGCAGTTCATCGTCTGCCCCAAGCCACTCAAGCTTATCCGTATCGAACGTAACAGCGATGTCCTCCGCGAAAATCGCTTGATCCGCTCCGCTAATGCCGAGTACGACTTCAAAAGATTCGCCGCCCTCCACTTTTTCCGGACCGCTGAGTGTCGTTGTAGCTGTACCTTGCGCTTCCGTAACGGTAACGGTTGCTTCGGCTTTCATCGTCGTACCCGCTACGGTTCCATTCACTTTAAAGGAGCCCGGCTGCGCATAAGCTGTGGGAGCTATTGCGTCCCAAGCAACGGCAACCAATACGCTTTCCCCGTCTTCATAAATCACACTTACTTGCTCTGGAAGTATCGGAGATACTCCCGCAGATGTTGTGACCTGCACCGGCGTAATTGCAGTTACCGTTTCTCCAGTAACCGAAACATATGCCTTAACCTTCGTAGTGGAAGCTGCGATCGTTCCCTCTACGGTAAACTGGCCAATCTTCGCATAGGATTCAGGCGCGATGTCATCCCATGCAATAACGTTACTCACGTTATCCCATGAGCCGTCGTTGTATAATACATCAGCTGTCTTAGGCAGCACCGGAGCTTTTCCTATGGATGTGACGGCGTTAATATCGCTAATATTAGTCACTTGAACGGCGTTTGTTACACGGACATATACGGTAGCCTCCGTTTGCAGCGGCGACCCCTCCACGATTCCAGATACCTTGAAGGAGGAACCCGGATTTTGCAAAAGCGCCGGATCTACTGGGAACCAGGTCACCTTGCCCGCTATAACCGAACCGTCAGCGTACGTTTGCTCGATTTTGGCAGGTAAATTCGGCTGCTCGCCAACAAGCGTTGGCACTTTGACCGCATTCACGCTAATAGGTGGCTCGGCAAACACCTTCCACTCCAAAATGCCTGTTGAAGCATTATTGCTGGCCATTACGATCCGCAGCTTAGTCGTTGTCACCGATTTGAACTGCACGTTGTTATATCCGTTTTTAGTTAAGCCGTATCCGGTAGGCTCAGCTACATCCACAAGCTTAGAGCCGTCCCAGTATTGAAGCTTCCAAGAGGCTGGCAGCTTAACCCCGCCGCCGTCATCCATCCAAGAGACGGAGGCTTTTCCGATTTTCACCGGCTCGCTCCACGTGTATTCCACCCATTGCGTCCCTTGCTGACTCCAGTTTCCGTATCTCGGAATGCCTCCTGCGGATACCCCGTTAGGCGGATTGGAATTGGGCCAATCCAACCCGTCGTTGACCGCATTTACAGACTCCCAGTTTGACACGAAAGACGTCGTTGGCGTCGCGAAAGTCGCCACGTTTATTTCCGAAGGCAATGGATCTACGACTACAGTCAGCTCCGTGTCTGATGAAAGCTCGCTGTCGGTTGCTTCAAATTGAAGCGTATAGGTACCTGCGACCGTAAAGGTTGCCGTTGTGCTGCCTTCATTCGGATTAGCGAAAATAACGTCCCCCGGTCCGCTTAGCTTGCTCCAGCGCACGGTGACATTGCCATCCGGCAAGCCGTCATCCACCGCGCTTCCGATAAGCTTTGCTTGCAGAGGGAGCTTCGGACCGCTTTCTACTGCAGCGGTTACCTCCGGCTTCTCATTGACAGGAACTGGCGGAATAATGCCGGTATGATAAACTTGAATCTCTTTGAGCGCCGTTTTGTTGGCACCCTTATGCGTCATCGTTACACGCATTTTATTCGCTGTTACAGCCGGGAACTGCACTTCGTTCAAATTCGCCTGCGGCACTTTAGGAAGCTTATACGACTTCTGCGCAGGCAGCCATTTTGTACCGTCAAAATATTCGACCTTGTACATGGATGGCTCGCTGTATCCACCCGATGCGGAGCGGTCGTTGTAGAAATAAAGCTTCACGTTATCGAACGCCGTCTCCTGCCCGAAGTCGATCTCGTACCAATCCGCCGCGTTTGGCGATCCTTTGCTTCCCCAAATCGGAGGCGTAAAGGCGGCTTCCCGCGGCTTGGACGTACCGGAAATCGTAAACCCGTCCACCGCGTCGCTTACCTTCGTTCCCGCCGCCATAAAGGATGCGGATTGTTGTACTCCTTCACCTTTTGCTAAATTCGGAAATCCTGCCGTTTCCGGATCTAAGTCGACGCCTGCCTTCTGGAACATGTCGACCATTCGGCCGTCTGTCAAAGAAACATCCTTCGCTTCCTTCATTTGGCTCATCGGTTTTTCAAACAAAGCCGTGCCATCATTGCCAGGGAATTGCACTTTGCCGGTTTCGGGGTCCCAAACCAGCTGAACAAGCTTATCCGCGGTAAAAGCACGCTCGCCATCGATAAATACGGAATAACCCTCAGGAGCAGTGCCATAATGCGTCGTGCCGTCACCCGGCTTATCCCACACAATAGTCAAATCCTGATCGTGATAATTCAGATTGTTGACCGTGAAGTGATCCCAGCCGATATCCAGCGGCCAAAGCTCGATTTTTTTGTCGAGCCTAGGGCGCAAGCCCGCTACATCCTCGATTAGCGTATAATTGTAATTGCCGAGAATATTGTGATGAATCCAAGAACGATAATCGATTTTTTGGGTTGCTGGATTCCAGTTTGCCCAGAACTCATTGGCATCCGGATAACGTGTATCACCATCGTAATATTGCGCCCAAGCCACCCAATAAAGCAGCTGTTTATACATGTCTGCCGTAATATACTCTGATGGATAATCCCTTAGCGCTTTGGCGAACAATCGGAACGTTACCGTTGAGTTGATGGTCGAAAAGTTGTTGGAGCCGGCTTCCCCTTGAGCGGCCGCAGCGGCTTTATCCTTCTGATTCGCCGTGAAAAAAGGGAAGATCGGATATTCGGCTGAATCCTGCCAGAGGCGGAAAGCTTCCTTGTACGTATCCTCATTGGGCGGAACGCCTTCGGTGAACGGATAGTAATTGTTAATTTCTTTCCATGGGTTAAGTTCGTCCGTGCTGATATGACGATGCTTGAATACTTGATCTTCTTCATCCCACAGCTCTTCCATTATGCCTTTTTGGATATCCTCGGCGATTGCGCCAAGCTCGGCTTCCTTCGCATCATTGCCTAGATACCCGTACATTTCCGATGCTGCCTTTGCGCCTCCGTAAACATAGGCTCCCTCGGCCCGCTCCTGGTTGCCTGACCTCCAGTGAAACGAGACGGCATCCGCATCGTTGCCAGTTAAAGCGCCCCAGTCGTATGCAATAACGCCGTTGCTGTTTTTATCGAATCGGAAAAGCTGTCCTGCGACGTCCTTCTCGGCATAATGAGCTAAATTACCGATAATTTCGGGTTGCCCGCCATGGATTTTGTAGCTGTTCCAAGCCGCTTCCGATAAATATTGGGTATAGTAATTGTTCCAATTGTCCGGCATCCCCGGATTGTCGGTAAAGGCGCCGCCGTTTGAGGTTTCCCCAACTGAAACCCAGTTACCATACGCGTACATTGGATTCCGCAAGTATTGCAAATCCTGAATATGCATCGGCTGCGTTAGTACGATCGCATTATTGTAGCCAAGCACGCCTTCGATGGAAGTCGGAAATTGAAAGTCATTGCCTGGGATGTTGGCGTCCAAATAGTTGAAACGGTTCAGCCACCAACGGTAATAAGCGATTTTCTTAATGTTTTCGTCCGGCACATCGATATAAGGAACATTATCCGCCCACCATTTGTTATAATCCTGCGTTTGCTTGGCAAGCGAAGAGGCGTTATCTAGTCCCCTGTAGACGTTATACTCCGTAAGCGATTCCGGTATTTCAGCCGTAGTGAAGCCCATTACAACATTAGCTTGCGCGGTAGCTCCGGCAGGGATCGTGATCGTGCGAGTAAGCTTATTATCCGCGGCGCTCATCCCGCTCCCGGATAAACGCGTGGAGATTTTAGTTAAATTGCGTGCGGAATTGATTACTCCCGTAAGCTCGTCGCCTTCCGTGCGGGAGACGAAGGACGGATTAACTGTCATCGTCAGCGATTTATCTTCACTGCCCGTGTTTTTAAGCTCAAGCAGCGTAACCGCGACGTTATTGTCCGTTATGAATTTGTGCTGGACGACGCTTATGCCTTGCGCGTTATGCTCGCTGCGCCAGTGGCTTGGCATTTGAAGCCTTTTGCTTACGTCCTCTGTTAAGGCGAGGCCAGCGAACGTTACCGTGTAGGCATTGCCTCCCAGAACGTCCTGGTATGCCGTCCTTCCGGCAAAGCCGATCGTTCCCGGCGTATGCTCCTTCATATATAAGGCTCTTCCGCGGGTCATTAAATCTACGCCGCGCGCTTCTCTTGCCGGGTCGTTGCCGGGACGAGCCAGCAATCGGTCGATCCAGAAATCAGTACCGTTTTTCTCCATGTCATAAATCGCTTGCATCATGCTTTGTTCAGGCGAATAAGCTGCAGGCTCTTTTGGAATAACGGTACCCGCGCTTTTAAAGACGGGCATGCCGGGATTATTGGCCGCGGATGCAAGCGGCGGAATGCTCCCAAAGACAAGCGCAGCTCCCAAGACGAGAGACGCGGCTTGCTTCATCCGTTTTTTCGATCGTAACATGATAGAATCTCCTCCGATTTAAAATGAATTTCGTAGACCATTCCTTTAATGAAAGCGCTTACTTTACGTTTCGAGTCATGCCTGCCAGTTGCGCGCAACAAGGCAAGCAGTTAACCCATTTGCAATGCTGTTATTTCTACCCTTTAATGCCAGTCATCGCAATGCCTTCGATGAAGTGCTTCTGGGCGATAAAAAAAATAATTAAAGATGGAATGACGATGACGGCCGTAGCTGCCATCATTAGATGCCACTGGGCCGAATAAGAGCCTTGAAACAGCGTGAGTCCTTGCATTAGCGTGTAATTTTTCTCAGAGGTGATAAAGGCTAACGGACCGAGATAATCGTTCCAATTGGCGAGAAACGTGAGCAAACCGACTACGATCATCGCTTGCTTCGCTACCGGCAAAATGATTTGCCAATAAATGCGGAAATGCCCTGCTCCGTCTACCTTAGCCGCTTCATCCAAATCCCTTGGAATGCCGAGAAAAAACTGTCGAAGCAAAAAGATATTGAACACACCACCTCCGAACCAGGATGGCGCAATAAGAGGTACAAACGTATCGGTCAGGTGAAGCGCATTCCAAAACACAAACTGTGGAATCATCACCACGAAGAACGGAATCATCAGCCCTGACAGAATAAATCCGAACACCTTATCTCTGCCCTTCCAATCGATGCGCGAGAAGCTGTACGCACAGATCGAGCTTGAAAGCAATACGCCTATGACAGCAGAACCTGTCACGATCGTACTGTTAACGAAAAATCGTTCGAACGGATAAGCCTCTAAAGCCGTTTTGTAATTTTCCCAGCTCAGCGATTCCGGGAATATAGTTGGCGGGACTTGGTAAAGATCGCCCATCCCGATCAAAGACGTCCGCACCATCCAAAAGATAGGGAACAAACAGAAAACGGTGCCCGCGAGCAGCAAAGCATAAATAATTCCCCGTTGCCATAAAGGAAGCTTCCTCATTTTTTCTCCCCCTTTCCTTCGTAGTAGACAAGAGATTTGGAGAAGAAAAATATGATTGCCGTAAATAGGACGATGACGATAAACAGCAATACCGAAATCGCACTGGCGCTCCCCATACGGGACGATTTGAAGCCTTCGTTAAACAAGAAAAGCACATAAAACAAGCTTGAATTATTTGGTCCGCCTTGCGTCATGACGGCAGGCTGCACAAAAGTCTGAAAGCCATTAATGAAAGCGATGACCGTGTTGAAGAAAATGATAGGAGAACTCATTGGAATCGTAATGTAAATGAGCTTATGAAGGACGTTTCCGCCATCGATTTCAATGGCTTCATACAAATGCGAAGGGATACCCTGCAAGCCTGCCAAAAATATCACAATCGTATTGCCGAGCGTCCAGAAGCTGAACAAAATCAGCGTCGGTACTACAGAGGTCGTATCGCCCAGCCATTTCGAGGTTGGCAAATGAACCGAATCCAGCGCGTAATTGACGATGCCGAAATCGGGCTGCAGCAGCCACATCCATACCATCGAGGATGCCGCGAGCGGAATGATAACCGGCAAATAAAATACGCTTCGGAAAAAACCTCTGGCCATAATTTTCTGGTTGAGCAATATTGCCACGAAGAAGGAAAGAATAATGCCGAGCGGCACGCTTAGCCCCACATAATAAATAGTTGCCTTAACAGCCGGATAGAAAAAAGGGTCGGCTCCCTCAAATAAATGAACATAATTATCAAATCCCAGCCATTTTGGCGTCGTTCCTACGCTGTATGAAGTAAAGCTAAGATACAGCGTTGCCACGATCGGTACGATGACGAAAATAAGATAGCCCAGCAATACAGGTGACGCGAAAAGTATGCCGTAGCCGAACTCCTTGGACGAACGCCTTTTCCTGCCGGCACGCTCCTGCATGATCGAGCGTTCCCGGAAGCTCGCTATTGATTTCATAGTTGCTCTCTCCAAACTATTGATAGGTTAGGGCAACCGGCATGCCGGCCGCCCGATAACGCTTTTCCACTTCCTAACTGATGGGGTTAAGGGCTTACATCATATCTGCCTTGAATTTCAGGTTGGACCTTCGCTTCGATTTCTTTCATCGCTTCCGCGGCCGTTTTCCTGCCCAGCCATACTTCATCCATCCCGGAGAACGTAATGGCATTCACCTTGGAGAAGTTTTTAATATAATAGGAGCCGTTTGGCACGCCATTCTCCAATAAATTGTTCATCATCGCGTCTTTGAAGCCCGCTGGATGCGCCGGATTGTTTTCGGCCCATTTGGCAATGAGTTCCGGTTCGGTGTACCATTTGGTCATCGTCGGCATCCATAACCCGCCGCTGTAAAGATCAAGCGAGCCTTCCGGATTTTCCAAAAACTTCGTCAGCAGCCAAGCTTCATCCTGATGCTTGCTTGATTGATAAATAACGGAGGCGCCGCTGATCCCCATCGGTACGGAACGGCTCATTTTCGGAAGAACACCGATATCGTAGTTGACTTTAGCTGCTCCAAGATCAAGGTTGATCCATTGTCCATGCATGGACATGGCAACCAGCTTGGATTGCAGCGCCACCGCTTGCGACGGAATGGATTTCATTTGAACCGGAGACGGCGCAACATGGTGTACATTAATGAGATCGGCAAGCCTTTGGATCGCTTCCGTCGCTTCTGGTTGGCTAAAGCCGAACTTGCCGTCCTTCGTTATCCATTCGCCCTCATTGTTTATGACGGTGGCGTGAATCGGGCCGTGCCAGGTTTCAAAAGAAACGCCGAACTGCTTGATATTGCCCGGATCAAAGCCTTCTTCCGAAGCGTTCTTCCCGTTTTTGTCCAGCGTTAGCTTCTTCGCCACTTCTACGAATTGATCCCAGTCCCAAGCCTCTCCTGGCTTGGCAGGCGGATAGGCTTGCTTTGCGGTGTCGAAGAGGTCTTTGTTATAGAACAGTCCGAACGTTTCTCCGGCCGTGCTTATACCGTAAGCGAAATCTTCGGAGGACTTGAACCAAATGTAATCCAGGAAGTCTTCGCGCTTAAGCTCATCGTCTTTGTCCAAAAGCTCGAACATATTAACGAATTTGCCTTCCTTCTGCCACGGATCCGCCAGCTCTCCGTGCATATAACCGAGATCAGGGGAGTCATTTCCCGCTACCATGGCGGTTATTTTCGCATCGTAATCCGCTTCGGGGATATGGATGGCATCAACTGTAATCCAAGGATATTTTTCGGTAAACTTTTTTGTCGCCTGCTCGATTGCCGTTTTCTCCTGCGGGCTTCCCCAAAAGGTAAACTTTAGCTTAACTGGCTCTTTCGAATCATCCTTCTGCTCGTTGGCGGGCTCGTTCTTGTCATTGCCTGGAGCCGTCGTTTTTTCGGTTTGCGACGGTTCCGCCGCGTTCTCCTTGTTAGAGCCGCCTGAGCAGCCAGCAAGCAGCGTCGCAAGCATGAGAATGGCTAGCATGAGGATGGATAACGTCTTTCGATTTTGTTTCATGGTATACCTCCCTTTAATGGATGAGCCTCTATAAACGTTTTGTTCCTGTCTTTCATACTAATGAATGCGGTTACAGTTTGATATTCGAAATTTTTTATAATAGTGGACTATCTAAACAACCTTTGCAATCTTAGCCTTTGTACAGCGAGCTAATACAAATGGTTCTCTGCATCAAGTTCCTTCAACATTCGACATTTACCATAATGATCCTGCCCACGTCAAAATAACTCAATCATAAAAAAAACACCCCGAAGGGTGGCCCGCACTCATGATGAGTACTATAGAATTTGGATAGGAGTGGAGAGTCCTAGTCTTAAACTGTAGCTTTTGAATGAATAGTTATATTGTGTATTATGCTCGCACACCTTCGGGGCACCTAGTTTCGAAATCATCCGATAAGAAATCATTATAAGGGTCAACTAAACATGTTGATTATACGGCATATCAGATTAGGATTTTTTGCCGATCGGAAAAGACAACTATTCAATATTGCTTATATGATGACCTAAATTAAGCTCGAAATCGCCTCGTTGACCAAAGCCTCGCGCAATTGCTTTTGACACTTTTTCCTGAGTATTTTTTGACACGGCTCCAGAGATAAAGGCTGTTCGAGATTCCAGCAATTCTGAGGCTTCAGGGATTCCAGTGCGATTAAGGAGCCTCTTGGTCTCACTTAAAGTCTGTTGATCGAATACCGAAATTCTTCGAACCAAGTTTTCCACAAAGCCGTCTAATTCTGCGTCAGGGATCGCTCTGTTAATCCATCCATAGCGTTCAGCCGTTTGGGCATCATAGTCGTCACCGCTAAGGATAATCTCAAGGGCGCGCGCGCGACCCGCCAAACGGGAGAGCATTTCATTACCACCACCTCCTGGTACGACACCGACAGCCACTTCAGGCTGTCCGAAGATGGCCTTCTCTAGGCTGGCGAAACGCATATCACAGGCAAGCGCAAACTCGCACCTTCCGGAATAAAAGAAATATCATTTTTACCCCAAGCTGCTAATAAAGGCGGCTGGTATTCTTGAAGATATTTTTGAAACTCTGGGTACATTTTCACATTAGTTTGGTAGTCAAAAATTAAATCTAGTTGTTTTTCATCATTTCCAGGTCGGGACATATACGCAATATCAAGAGTATATCCGTCTGGGGAAACTTGATTTTCTTTTGTTCCATCAATATATTGGTTTATTATTGTATCAGGATCAAAGGCGGTCCGATAACTGTCTCGTTTCTCTTGTGTTGGATTACGCCAATATTCTTCTCGATCCGCCCATTTTTCACCAAGTCCTTCACGATAAACGTTGCCGTTCTGACTTATTATTGCTGTTACGTTCTCTGGACGGCGCATAGCTAAACGAAAGCCAATCGGCGCTCCATAGTCAAAGACATATAATGCATATTTAGTAATCCTAAGTTGATTAATAAAGGCTTCCATGATTTCAGTAATATTGTCAAATGTATATTGAAAATTGTCTCTGTCAGGCGATGATGAATTACCAAAACCAGGATAGTCAGGGGCAATCAAATAGTAGTCTTTTTCTAATACAGGCATTAGTTCTCTGAACATATGACTTGCGGACGGAAAACCATGAAGTAATAAAATAACTGGTTTATCTGGATTGCCGGCCTTGCGATAAAACACTTGTAATCCTTCTATTTCTAAAAAATGATATGTCGACATGTTATTTCCTCCAATTTAACAGATGCATTTCGTTTCTAGCCTATCTGCTAAAAAAGAATAGAGCTTTTGTTTGTTCTCATTTGACCTCGTCTTGCTAATTATCCCTAACTTCAATCGAATTACTTCAATCACTAACTTTGATCATTTTTTCAAGAAGTATATGAGATTGATACATAGTCTGTTGAATAATTGTACCTGCAGAATGATCGGTTGCTAATCTAAGCCCCTGACCTGCCCAGAGCGACATATACTCCGGGTTATTAGCTTTAGCCGCTGCCTTCCGAATATCTCTTGTCATCGCGTTCTGAATTGGAAAAACAGGAATTACTCCAGGATATTGATCTATCTCTTTTGTAAATTTAGTCTGAATACCACGTGCCGCTCTACCTGAGTATGCACGCGTAACTACAGTGGAGTCTTCGTTTGCTGAAAGAATAGTCTTTTTATAAACATTATGGGCACCACTTTCAATACACGCTAGAAATGCAGTACCCATTTGTACGGCAGATGCTCCTAATGCAAGGCTCGCTACAAGGCCTCTTCCATCCATAATCCCGCCTGATGCAATAACGGGAATGGATACTTGATCCACAATCTGAGGAACTAGAGCCATAGTTCCTATTAAAGAATCCGTAGTGTTTCCCAGAAACGTTCCTCGATGCCCTCCGGCTTCGCTTCCCTGCGCCACAATCGCATCCACCCCTGCCAACTCTAACTGTTTGGCTTCTTCAACAATAGTTGCTGTTCCTATCACAATAGTTCCCTGTTTTTTCATAGCCTGGATCACATCTTTAGAAGGTATACCAAACGTGAAACTAAATACCGGGACTTTTTCTTCAAGTAATACTTGTACTTGTTCTTCAAAAGACTCCGACACGTTCTCAATCGGTGGGTTTTCCTTAATCCCTAACTCAATGCGATATTTATTCAAACATGTTGTCATTTTTTCAATTGTTGCTTGAGATTCGGTTGTTTCCACTGGTACAAATAAATTAACTCCAAAGGGCTGCTCCGTAAGCTGCCTGATCTCTTGAATTGTACTCCGGAGTATTTCTGGTGTTAAATATGCAGCCCCCAGACTGCCAAGCCCCCCAGCATTTGAAACCTCTGCTATTAATTTAGTTGTTGCAGGGCCGCCTGCCATAGGAGCTTGAATGATCGGATATCGAATATTTAATCGACGTGTTAAATCAGTCTCAAACATTTTTAGAGGGTCTCCTTTTTCGATAATATATTAACTGTGTAGTTAAAACTGTACTGCATTTTTTTCTAGATTTTTACCCTTGAACATAACACTACCCGCTATCATTACAATTACAGCAATAACTAGTACCGAGGCTGCAAGAGCCAAGGATATGCTGTAACTATTTGTTGCATCCATAACAAAACCTGCCCCTATGGGACCAAGGATTTGTCCAATCCCAAAAAAACCAGTCATCAACGCAATGGCTTGACTACCACCTGTAGGTTTTAATGCACGTGCCGCGGTAATGGCAAGCATAGAAATCCCCATAAAGGTCCCGCCAAACAGAATTGAACCCAGACCTACACCGACGATATTAGGTACTAATACAGGCAATATAACCCCTATAGCTTGTAGAATAAGCGCAATTATCAATGGCTTTACATAACCCATTTTACCCATACACCAAGACCAGAATATAGTCGATGGCACCGCCGCTACCCCAACGATAATCCAGCTATAATCAGAAAAAAATTCCATATTCGGAACTTGTTTTACATAAGAAACCAAAAATGTCGCGCTAACGATATAACCCAAACCTTCAAGACCATATACAATAAGCAAATAAGGAAATAACTTTGTTTCTTTTTCAGTAGACTCTTTATCGCTACTTTTTAGGGAAATGTGTTGCTTTTTAGGCTCCTGGATATAACTCCAAATAAATGCAACAAGAATAATACTAATAACCAAGAGACCAATCCATGCTCCTCTCCATGAGTGAAGACTGAACAATGGAATGAGTAACCCTGATAGTGCAATACCAAATCCAACCCCACCGTAAAAAATACCGATCCTTTTTTCACGATTCTCAGCAAGAAGTGCATCTAAAACAAAACTCGATGCAAGGACAAAAATAAAACCACTACTCATACCAGCTATGAACCGTAGTATCATCCACCAAGAAAACGAAGATACACCCCCCATTAATCCTGTTGTTAAAATGCATAAACCCATTTGAAATCGCAAATGAGTAGATCTACGCTCTCCAAATGCAATGAAACCCGCGCAAAAAGCTGCAACTAAGTAACCTAAGTTATTACTTGCCGCCAAATAACCAGCTTCTGTTATGGATAAATTAGTTTGTGACTGCATGAATGGGAGTATCGAGGTGTATGAAAAACGAGCGATACCCATTGCAATAGCGAGCATAACAAATCCACCAATTAAGATTTTTGTCGAAGCAGCTTTATCATTTACTTTTATTTTTGAACGTGACAAGATTGATCTTCCCCCCTCCTGTTTTAATTGTAACTTCACCATGATATTGTGTAAAATGAAGTTAAACGATGCCTGACATTAAAAAAAACAATACTTAAAAGGGAGGATGTTTATGGAGATCCGCGACATGCACATTTTTTTGACTGTGGCAAACGAAGGCAGTATTACACGAGCGGCTGAGAAATTGGAATACGTTCAGTCGAGTATAAGCATACGTATTCAACAACTTGAAAATGAACTTAATACCGTTTTATTTTATAGGCAACGTCAAGGAGTTCAGCTTACTACATCAGGACAGATCCTTAAGTCTTATGTAGAGAAAATTTTATCTCTTACGCAAGAGGCCGAGCAAGTTGTATCGGATAGATCAACACCACAAGGACCACTTCGAATAGGATGCCTTGAAACTACAGCGGCAGTTCGTTTACCGAATATTCTCGCCGACTATCATAGTT
Organism: Paenibacillus sp. PL91; assembly: GCF_012935325.2. Taxonomy (GTDB): domain Bacteria; phylum Bacillota; class Bacilli; order Paenibacillales; family Paenibacillaceae; genus Pristimantibacillus. Next base: position 473,171 of record NZ_JABBYG020000001.1, on the reverse strand, counting down.
CCTATCCAGGGGTTGATTTAACATTGAAAACTGGCACGACGGACGAACTCACTAAGTTAGTCCTGAAGTTTGAATTGGACGGTGCATTCGTATCCGCACCAATTGAGCATGAAGAGTTAGAAACAACGGAGATCGGTTATGAAGAGCTTGTGCTCGTAACAGGAGGACAAAACCTATCAATTGAGCGAACTGAAGAGTTACAAAATAAAACTCTACTCGTTTTTAGAATTGGTTGCTCATACCGTCAAAAATATGAAGAGTGGTTAAGTCTTAAAGGAATTAGGCCATCCAAAATTATGGAGTTCGGTACCGTTGAAGGAATCCTTGGATGTATCCATGCGGGGCTTGGCATTTCGCTGTTACCCCGTTCAGTTGTGGAGAGGGCGAGTGAGCACTATAGTCTTCAAATTCAAAAAATATCAGAGAAATTATTCAAAACTGCGACTTTGTTTGTTCGCCGCAAAGACTCTTATTATACTCCGGCCGTATCTGAGTTAATAAGAATATCAAAAGAAAGATTTAATTAACTCGGCTTGTCTAATGACAGCAACTAAGCAGAGCTGCCCGTTCGTTTTATACAACAGGATATGAAATGTACTAATATTTACAAAAAGCAGTCGCCCCAAGCTAAGAACCCGCTTGAGGCGACTGCTTTTTTATTTATTTCAATAAGGTTGGAACCGCCAAGCTAACAGAAGCGGTCAATTCTTGGTCAAGCTGATCCAGAACAAATACTTTCACTGTATAGGATAATTGCGCAGCATCTTCGACATCAAAGAAAGCAGCGAACTCTTTAGCAGTAGAAATAGGATCTGCTTCTATAGCGAAGATGCTTACTGGCGTTGTGTCGTTCATTAACTGGAACACGATTACTTGCTTGCCTTGTCGCGGTTCTGTTCCCGGAGTGGGCGCTACTTCCACCTTGGCTCCAATACCCGAACTACGATCGAGCACGCCGTCCGAAATAAAGGTATATGGCTCAACTTTAGGTCCTGTATTCATAAACCCCGCATGAATCCAATCCCCGTGGTCAAAGTTCTTGTCGCCGGCGTCATTCAGAGATAATCTGATCTGCTTTGCGCCGTCAGGCAGCGGTATTCAAAGTTCCACACCATGCCTTTGCCGACAAGCGGCGAGGATGAAATCAACTTTTCATCCACATAAACCTTGAAGAACATGCTTGCATACCCACCGTTTTCATTAACTTCATCATCTGTTCCCGCCACAGCGACAAACCTTTTTGCGCCTGTCGGGATATTGTAAACAATGTCAGAGTTTGCATGTGTACCCAACCCATGGTCGTATCGTTGGCCTGCGACAGTCAGCTTATTTCCATCGATGGATTTATTTTTTTTGGGTACGTTTGCCCATCCTGATGTCGCGCTCACCCAATCCATTTGATCCAAATAAACATCCGGCAGGGGCGGTACAGGACCATTATGCTCAAAAGTATGCAGCGTTTTGGATACCGTATTCGAATCCCCATATCCTTGCACGAACAGCTTTGCTTTTATGGTTGCGCTGCTCACCGGCAACGTAAACGGTTCCTTATACAACAGCGAATCTCTGGTCGGTTCGCTGCCATCGATAGAATAACGAATTTCGTAGCTGCTTCCCTCTGCATTCGTTTGTATGGCTACTTTACCGCCTATATCCATCCAGCTGCGTTCACCATCATAGACGATCTGCAAGTACGGCGACGTCTTGTTAAAGCGGGCGGAAACAGCGCTTCCTGCTCCTTCTCCATTCATAATCTTTGCGCGAACGACGGAAGAAGAAGTGATTTCAATATAATTCTCATATTTAGGCGAGCTTGCCGTCGGTTCGGATCCGTCAAGCGTGTAGTGTATTTCACTCGAAGCGTCCACGGGCTTGAGGTACACTTTTCGTTTATCCAGAAATCCACCGCCAAATGGCTCCATATCGAGCTTCGTAAACTTAGCCACATAACCTCCGCTACCGCGCATCGACAGATTCAGCACACTGCTTGAGTTTACCGTCTTATTCTCAATTGTATATCCGTCTTGTTTAGTCCTATCATCCATATAAATGTGTCCCGTATAATTCCCACTGCCCAAAAACGATAGCGCCACATCCATCGAGCACTCCTGCAAACCATTCATTACGGCTACATACCAAGTGGTACCCGAACGTCTAGCCATGGCCGATACCTCGCCGATCTCGCTGCCAGGGAGCACGATCGTCTCGTCCCATGCGGTTGGAATGCTCTTAATGAGCTCCACAGCCGGATTCATTAACATATTCTCCGGATGCTCGCCAAATGAAAGACTTGGCGACGTGAAGCTGAGAGCCGTGGCAATCTGATGGCTCCAGGAGCTTTGCCCCATACGATTGCTCATTGACATCGGCGTATAATCGCCATGACCGGCCAAGTAACGAGTAAAGGGCAAGGTTGTGTTATGGTCTGCCGGAGGCGCGCCTTGCTCCAATCCGTGAATGCCTTCCCGGGTTATCTCGTTCGGATATGTACGAGATAAGCCGGTCGGCTTATTGGCGCCGTGAAAGTTGACCATCAATTGATATTTGGCCGCATCCTCCAGCGTATCGCGGTAGAAGTTGATCTTATACAGTTCTTCCCCATCGATAAAATCAAGCTTCACACCGACAACACCAGCGGCTCGCGCCTTCTCGAAAAAGGCCAAACGGTCAGCACGATTGAATATGCCTTTCTCACCCGAACGGTCTGAAGCCGATTTCCACAACCAGCTCTCCACATGTTTGGATTTGCCGTAATCGACAACTTCTTTGACAGCGGCCCAGTAAGCATCGGGCGTAGCAGCCCAGTCAGTCCATCCCTCATCGATCAAGTTGTATGGAATACCGAGTTCAGAAGCATAATCGATATAAAGTTTCATATTCTTCAGCGAAACATCGCCATCGACGACCCAAGACCAAGTCGATGGCCCTGGCTTAATCCAGTCCATGTTGTTATCAAAGATGGCTGCTCTCGGGGGGTTGACGTTCGGAACAATATCGCTGTTCACTAAGCCATTCAAATCGTTTGCAACGGATACGATTCTCCAAGGCGTTGCCACGGAACCGGATAAAGTCCAGCTCCCCCCATTCATAAAGTTAGCCTTGAAGGTGCTGTTCCCTTCGGCGACAAGGGTCATTCCGGCATAATCGACCAAAGCGCCTTCCGTTATCGCCGCATAGCCGCCATTATCAGGCAGCTTTATCGTCATCGGCGGTCCGATTTTGGTGCCGACAGGAACCGATTGGGCGCTTTGTTTCGTAAATCGCCCTTCATAGGAGATCGTATTTTGTTGGTACCAGACTGTGCTGTCAACAGGAATTTTAAAACTGCTGCTTTCGCCGGAAATAGCATAATCCGCAGATCTTTGTGGAAGTACATAACGGAAAGCGATACCGTCATCGAACAGCTTCACTTCCAGCGAATACTTCATTCCAGTAATCGTATTGATCATTGGAATTACCGTCAGCGTATGATGATCGCGAGCCGTGGAATGCTGTCCGATCCATGGATATGAAACGGCATCAGGTGAACTTGCCACCACTTCGGCTTGATCCCAAACCGCATGATCGCCGATGTCGATACCCTCGATAATGACGCCAAGAAACGACTTTTCAACCACTGTTTTTCCATTAAATTTCATAGAATACGCTAGTCTGCCGTTCATGTGCTCTATGGTGCTTGTCACTTTTCCTTGAGGACTCGCGATATTCACTGGTTCTGAAGGCTCCCATTCGTCGGAACCGTCACTCAGCAGGAATTTGGCGTCCAGCCAGTTTGTGTGATCGCACGTAGGATCGCCCAGATTGTCCGTAATCAATGTCAGCGTCTTTGCCCCAGCAGGAATGCTGACGTTGAACATATACGTTTCGTTAATTTTCAACTCGGGCGAGCTCGCAATGACGACATCGTCAGCCTTGACGTAAAATTTCGCTTTGGCCTTCACAAACTCCGGGTTGGACTTCACTTCGTCATCGATACCTGCTAAAGCTGTAAAGCGCTTATACCCGGGATCGAGATTGTATTCGATTTTGGAGCTTGCATGTGTGCCGATCCCTTTGCTGTACACGATGCCGGCGGAGGTAAGCGGATTGCCGTCCAATGATTGATCTCGCTTACTCGGACTCCAGTAAGACTCAGAGCTTACCCAGTCCAGATCGGATACATAAACCGACTGCTGCACGCTTGATTGTGCAGCAGGGTTGGCATCCGGCAGTTTCACGTTGTAGGTCGCTTCGGTTACCGAAGAATTAGATGTAATTGCGTTCGAAGTTTGTACAAGCTCAGCAGCAGTGACTTCTTTGGAGAATCCTGTTACAAAGCTAAAGTTGATGGTCATCAAACAAGTTATCAATAACAAACTTACGACGACGTGGAGCCTATGACGTCTTCTTTTCATATTCACTCCTCCTCGAACAAGAGATTATAGATAGCCTGCGCATTTTGCGCGCGGGTTGCTTGAGACTTTGGATCAAACTCGCCATCCTTTACCCCTTGCATCACCATAACCGCCAATGCTTTATTAACGGCTTCCACTGCCCATTCAGATACGTCAGACCCATCTTCAAAGGATTGCAAAGGTTTTGCTGCCAAGCTAATCTTCCCATGCTTAAATTCATAAGCATTCACAAGCATAATCGCCATCTGTTCACGAGTGATCGCTGCATGAGGAGCAAATTCAGTATCCGTGACTCCTTTAACGATTCCAGCCCCATAAGCGGCTTGGACAGCACCAGCAAACCATGCGTTGTTATCAACGTCTGTAAATGGAGATGCGTTTGCGGTTGTATTTGCCGTCAGTCCTAAAGCTCTTATCAGCATAGCTGTGAACTCTGCGCGTGTGGTCTTATCATCAGGAACAAACAAGTTTTCCGTTTTGCCTGTTATGATATGTCTAGCCGATAACACTTCCAGCGTACGCGCCACCCAGTGGCTTTTGTTAACATCATCAAACGACTTTCTATATTCGGTAACTGCATATTTGCTCAAATGCTTCAGCTGCACGGTGATCGTTGCTGTATCCGGATTCGTATTCCCGCCAACAAACTCCCATTGATCCGTCTGCTCATTGTTATAATAAACACCAAGCAGCAAGGGATCCGTATTATCCTTGTCATAAGGCAAGGAAATTTCGACGCTTCCATGCAATTGTTGAGCTTTAATCTCGCGATTATCCTTAGTTAGCAAGGACACTTTGATTTCATAGATTTGGCCCGAGATTCTTAAAAGCGCTGCCCCTTGCTGAATCTGCCTGACAGTGCCGGTAACCGGTTCCAACTTGACTTGTACGATAGCTTCTTCCATCGTTCCTGCCTTAGAAAGGAGATATTTCAACTCCTTCTGATCAATGGTGACAGAAGCACCTCCAGCCTTCACTTGCAGTGCTCGATCTTGAATGTCATTCATGGATACAAGGGCTGATGTTTGCTTCTCATCGAGCTGTACGAATGCCATACCATCTTTCATAACCGGAATGACCGAAGGCAAGACATGGTTTGTATTGCCCCCATTATTCGAAGATTCGTTATCGCCCCCATCATTTTTCTGAGTGATGGTTACGAGAGAATTACCCGCGATGCCTGATCCATCTTTTGCCGTAGCTTTTACTGTAACAATTCCTGCTTTAATCGCTGTTAATACCCCTTGCTGATCAATCTGAGCTTGACCTGTTTCATTGTATACAGACCAAATCACCGTTTTATTCGTTGTATTAACAGGCAATACAGTTGCTGTAAACTGCGCTTGGCTGCCAACAGCCATGGTGTAAACGGAAGGGTTCAGACTGATCTCATCTGCTAGAACTTCTGATCCGCTGCCTGTTTCTTCGATGACCTCGAAACGCTTCACCGTCCGTACATCCCCGCTTCCGGCAACAATCGTATACGTCCCGATCATAGCGCCATTCGGCAGCGTAAATGAGTCACTGAAATTTCCGCCCTTTAACACATTGACATAGAGGATGCTTTGGTCCGGTCTTAACACTTTAATTGTCAACGTGCTCAGCTCTGTATGCCCGGTTATGGTAACCGTATCTCCTGCTTTCTTATCCGTAATATCTTGCAGCTCTGGCGCCTCAACCGGCGGTTCGGAAGGTTTGAGATAAGGCTGCATTACCTGCGCAAGCCGATTAGCAATCTTGACATGTCCGGCGCTGGAAGGATGCAGACTGTCGTTGAAATCGGATGACGGATATGTATCTAACCATCCGGATGTATCTACATAATGCAGCTTGTCATCGCCTGCAGCGATTCGGCTATTGACTGCGGCTAGCGTAGGCGCAGCTTTGAAGCCGCCAAAGGTGCGAAGAACAAACAACTGCGCAGCTGGGTACTTCGTCCTTATTTGCTGGAGAAATGCCGTATATGTGGTCTGAAAATCGCTATCGGACACATTGAACTTAGCATCATTAGTCCCTAAATTAATAACGATCCCATCTGGCTGGTAAGTGCTGAAATTCCAATCCGGTGAGTCCGGATAATCACCTGGCTGCAGTTTAAAATATTGCTCGCGCATCCCGAGCGAATTAGGCGCATAGCAAGCTATACCTGTCTCCAGGCAAATCCCGGTGTAGGCAATCTGAGTGTGATCGGCATTTAACTGCTCTCCCGCTAGCCATGCGTAGGAACCGATCGATACTTCAGGCGTTGTGTAGCCAACGGTAATGGAATCGCCAATGAACTCAATCAAATGTTCCCTCGGAGCCGCTGGTACAGTGGTCGATCCGCTGTCAAGAAGCAGTCCTTGAAAGGACAGGACATCCAGAATATCTTTTGAAACTACGGTTAATCGATGTGTTCCAGCAGGAAGCGGCGTCGATGTTATGGGGACGGTTCCGTTCGCATTTTCATACAAAACGTAAGGACCATCATCGATCTTGGCATACAGATTCGCTGAAGCACCCATTTTAATTTGGACGTTCTTCCCCGTGAAGCTAACCCGCAGGGATGCGCCTGGCCAGTAGCTTTTATATGTTGTTGATGAGCTCCGGTCCCATCTGCCCATATAGTGAATGTTAGCATCCTCTGGAGCGACAAAATCCAGTACCGGCGCTACCTGCGGCGTGGCATTGACTTCATTGGACGGAGCACTCTCTCCTCCAGGATAGACCGCCTTAATCACAAAGAAATAGGTCGTTCCATTGCTTAGGCCTTCTGCCTTGTAGCTGTTAACAGTGCTGTTCACAGAAGCTAGAGCCTCACCGTAGGAACCCTCGGCAGCACGGCTAAATATTTGATAGCTTGTCGCCGCTTCTACTGCGTCCCAGTTCAAACTCACTTGCCCATCCCCAGCAATAGCGGCATGCAATGAAGGCGTACCGATTCCTGTAACGGTCACCGCTGCCGTCGCCAAAAATTCTCCATTTGACGTTGCAGCTGTAATGGTGGCGGTACCAGGGCCTGTTGCGGTGACGAGACCGCTGTCGTTTACATTTGCGACATTTGGATTACTCGATGTCCAAAATGCTTTTTTGTTCGTTGTATTCTCCGGAAGCAGCGATGCCGCAAGCTGCTCCGTCATGCCTGTCAACATGTCTAGCTTCGTCTTATCAAGCTTAATACTGTCTGCTAATATCTCTGGTCCATACACCTCAAATTCCCAAATGGAGTATCCGTATTGCGTAGCTCTGACCGTTCCGTGCATGCGAACATAACGGGCACTAGCTTCGTTAAATGCAATCGTTTCCAAAGCGCCTTTTCCGCTTGTTGTGCTGAACACATTGGTCCAGTTCTCCGCATCATCGGACACTTGAATATGATAGCTTTTGCCGTACGCCGCTTCCCAATAGAGACGTACTTCGTTGATTCGTTTGCTTTCGCCAAGATCAACATACAACCATCCTGGATCCACGCCTCGCTTGGACCCGAAACGCGTTGTAAAATTACCGTCGAAGGCCAAAGAAGCTGTATCGGTCGAACCGTCGCTTGAAGATCCGACTGCCGGTTGTTTTAGTGCCAAGTTGGTCCGTGGTCTCGGTTCTTGTTCCTGCACCGGTTTAATCGTAACTCCGCTATAAAATTCCCGATCCGTAAAATTCATTTCATGTAAAGTCGTCGCAGGCTTAGAACTCCCCGGCATATAAACATTTTCAAAGGTAATGCCAGTTATCAATGCCCCTTCTTGCCCTTTGATTTTGGCAAAGCTTTCACCGGCGTCACGCACAGTAATATCTTCCACGGTAACCCCAGTGATCGGCCCTACGCCATTGTTATTGTGATTCACCGTAAACAGGGTCATCCACGCACTATTATCCTCATTTTTACCACTAATGTCCTCCACATCAATATTTTTAAACGCCACGTTGCTTACCGTGCCGACCCCATATTTATGATGGATCGCGAAGCCTACAGCTGCCTTATACACAACGCCATCTTTAAATGTGATGTTGTCTTGATTTTGCATGACACCCTGACCTATTTTGTAACCGTAACATAAGGTCCATGTGATACTGTCCTCGATCACAACATTGCTCACTGGTTCTGGGCTCCCAGGCCAAGGAACTTTTCCTGATGCGATATCCGTATCCTCTTTCCATGCTTTCGTCGAATAAGGATCATCTAAAGCAATGCCAATCGAATTGCGTACCACAGCATTTTGCGACTCGACGATATCAATCCCGTCATTCTCGCCCATGCCAAGGCTGTTAAACATCTTTAAATTTGTAAATACCAAATCATTGGAACGAACAGGCATGACAGCCCACCCCGCAGACTCTCGAATGATGACACCGTCCATGGTAAAGTTGGACGTGGCAATTGGGACTACTAGGTTGTTGATCATCCCTTTATTGTTGGTACTCTTATCGTCGTGCAGCATTTTTCCGTTTCCATCGATCGTTCCACGTCCGTAAATCTTAATATTCTGGGAGTTAAACACTGTGGAGATCCACCATGTTGCCGGTCTGCCCATGGAATTTTTAAACCAATGCTCCGTATAATCAGCCGTCTTCCCTGTGCCGACAAAGGTTGCTCCAGGCTGCATGTAGATGGCTGTATTGCTCTTCAGTAATAAGTTACCAATATAGTACGTTCCAGCCGGTACGTAGACAACGCCTTGAGCGTTATTTCCCCGTCCTGTACCGTAGCTGCTGGCATCATCAATTGCCTTCTGGATCGCTGCCGTTCTTTCGGTAACACCCGTCTGAACGCCAGTTGTCGTTACTTGGTAAGGAGCTTCGGTGATATTGTAGATTCCTTCTCCTGATGAGGCGGGAATATCGGTTTCCGCCGGATCAGCTGCAATGACGAGCCTCGTTGTTCGGTTGTTCATTGAAATGATCAAATACTCATCCTTCTGAGTTGTAATCGTTAACGTTCTGCCTACAACACTATCAGCCTTGATTCCAAGTTTCTTAGGACTGATTGCGTACTCATGCACCTTGTCCGTATTCAGAATCGTCACCTCATACGTCACAGGGCCGCCGGACATCGAGAAATGAGCGTAATCATAATCGTTGTATGCTTTAATTACCGGGATTGGCACCCCATTCGCTTTGAGCGTGAAGTTCGCTGAAGCCGAATACCTTGTGGATTGATCGTAAGGAAAAATCTCTGCGGGCGCTGCTCCTGCGTCCATTGTTAATTCTGGTGCAGCTTGAGCGGTTTCTGTCGGAATAATAAGAACCGACGCCATTAGCGCCAACGTCAGAAACGCATTAAACCATCTTTTAACCTTTAACATTTGCAAATGTCCTCCTTCATGATTGTATTCATTAGCCTCGACCCTCGATTGAAAGCCCTTACATTTCCTTCGTGCGTGTTCAGTTTAGCAGACTACCCCCGCTTCCATAATGAGGAAAATCCCACTTCTAGGGCAGATATTTATATATTTAAGAGCTTGCTTGCGAATGAAACAAAAAAAGCAGCCGCTTCGAGTTATGTAATCACTCTTGTCGCGACTGCCTACACTATCATTGCAAATATGGGAGTGGAATATTAAAAGCCGAGGGTGGGCTTGAAAAAAACAATTGTACGAGACACTTTGCTCCATTTCATGGAAGGTTCGGAAGAGGCATTTAGAAGGAGAAGAGAAAAATATTCATTTTAAATTCGAGTAAGTGAGGATGCACTTTAATGAAATCGACGTAAGTATGATGATTAATAGTCGGTATAGAGGTTAGAACTTTATCCTAATTAGGCTGCATTTATATTAGTAGCAGTCTGAGTTGTATGATGAGGCCAGCCAGTTTTTACTGGTTGACCTCTTTTGATTAACAAATCCTTTTTAATCCTATATCAAGTTTGAATCCTACAAGTTATGTCAAAAATTTTGTCACTGAGACTCACGAATATCGGGATTCATCTTTGTTTTCCAAGAAATATTATAAATTATATGAATTTCCATTTATTCACTGAACTTCGAGGACTCTCCGGTCCAGCCATGGGAGCGTTGCGAATATGATCCTCAGAAAGTTCTTTCCTCAGCTTCCCATCTTGCGACCTCTTCCCGAACTCGCGGTGCGACTTCCGTTCCCAATAGTTCAATGGCTTTCATAACATCCTCATGTGGCATGGTGCCGACGGGCAAATGCAGGAAAAATCGTGTGAAACCTAAATGTTTGCGCATGTGAATAATTTTGTTGGCAACCGTTTCGGGATCGCCTACATAGAGTGCGCCTTCTAAGCTGCGTGCGGCATCGAATTGTGAACGGCTATAATGTCCCCAACCGCGCTCTTTACCAAAATAATTAAACGATGCCTGAGTAGGAGGAAAATACTTGTCAACCGCTAGAGAAGTACTCTCCGCGATGAACCCGAGTGAGTGCACGGCTATCTTTAATTTCGATGCATCATGTCCTGCATGAGTAGCAGCATTCTTATAGAGTGGTACGAGCGGAGCAAATTGCAAGGGACTCCCGCCAATGATCGCCAAAACAAGAGGCAGTCCAAGTACCCCTGCTCGTATGACCGACTTTGAATTACCCCCACTGCCAATCCATACGGGCAAAGGATTTTGAACCGGACACGGATACACACCAAGATTCGTAAAGGCGGGTCGATGCCCTCCCTTCCAGGATACCTTCTCCGACTTATTCGCCTTTTTCCATTCCCATTGGCATCACCATACCATTATCCATCCCCATCATTGTAACGCTGCTCGATTCTTCTTCTCCGTCTGCCAAATAAACCTCAGTTCCGAATGCTGGCTCGGCATAAGGAAGGTTTGTGTTTCCGCGGACGAGAATTTGACGGTAATTCCCTGAATGACCTTCGAATCCGTCATGGTCCCATGGCACCCAAGAACGTGCATTGCAATAATGGCAAACGAATGAGCGACGGTACCGGTCCTTGGTTCGATTCTGATAAGAGCGATGAAGTAGATGCGAATGGAAAAATAAAACATCTCCAGGACTTAGCCGAACGGGTATGGCAGGAGGATAGTTTGCGACAACCTTAGATAACGTATTCACATTATCGTCTAAATGGCTCACGTTCTGCACGCCATTCAAATCCTCGAATGCATCCACCGCATGCACATTTCCTCCTCCGACACCATCAGGAGGATATATCGGTTCGTGGTTCGAACCGGGTACAACCCATAAGCAGCCATTTTCTTCATCTGCTTCCTCTAAGGCGATCCACGCTCCGATTAGCGTATCCGGATGCGTCTTAATATAGCATGCATCCTGATGCCAACCTTGACCACCTTTTCCAGGAGGATTTAAGAAAAGCATAGACTGAAGAGCGTATACATCCGGCCCAACCAACGCCTCTGTAACATCGACTATTCGAGGGTTAAGCATGCCCCTCTCCGCTGCTCCGTTTAAACGAGACATCATATGAATTCGTGTCGCCTTTGCAAATTCCTCTTTGAGAGGATCCTTACTATCACGATCTGCCTGATTATCTAGCTGAAGGCTATTAAGCCTTGATTGCTCTGCTAATTCATATAACTCGTCGATGTCTTCTTTTGACAATAAGTTTCTGACAATTAAGTAGCCTTCTCTGTGATAGTGGGAATAATCCTTCACGCTTACTAAATATCTGTTATCCCTCGCACGTGATTTAGGTACATAAAACTTCCCCATAACCAGTTCACTCCCTCGATTTATATGCCTACCCCTAATTGTAGCGTGATGAAGCAGCACTCTCCATAGTCTAAAACCGGCAAATGATGTGTTTATTTGACCAAGGAATTCACCAAAATATTTCGATTTAAAAGATAAGGCGTGTACGGGTCCAATACGGATACCGTATGGCGAAATAAGGGATCCTGGCACCTTTTTATGTAATCCGATGCCGTTATTCCACGCATCGGGAAACCCGTTTTTTTATGATCGGTTTATCCTTTTATGCCGGACAGCGTTACCCCTTCAATAATATAACGCTGTCCGATCATGTAAACGACCAGTACCGGGAGCAGAGCGATTGAAGCACCAGCCATCATCAGCGTCCAGTCCGTCGCATACATGCCGCGGTATAGATTCAGCATCATAGGTACCGTAAATTGCTCCGGGCTGTTGAGAAAGATAAGCGGATAAAAGAAATTGTTCCACATGCCCAGAAACGTGAATATGCCGAGCGCTGAAAGCGCAGGCTTGACAAGCGGAAGCATGATGCGCGTATAGATCGTAAATCGATTGGCACCATCCACAATGGCTGCTTCTTCCATTTCCTTCGGGATGCCTCTAAAAAATTGGCGGAGCAGAAAAACGCCAAAGGCATTTAATAAGGCAGCAGGCACGATGATCGACTGATGCGTATCGAGCCAACCGAAATTTTTCATCATCAAGTACAGCGGGATGATTGTCACTTGTCCGGGCACCATCATCGTTGCAAGAAACAATATGAACAACGGTTCCCGGAATGGGAACCGGATTTTGGCGAAAGCGTATGCAGCCATGGAGCATGTTATCAGCTGCGCGAATACGACGATGACATTAATATAGAAGCTGTTGAAGTAAGCTCGCCCGAAAGGCAAGGCCGTTAACGAAGCTTTGAAATTGGACCATACGAACGGTTCTGGAATCCATTTAGGCGGAACGACGAATACTTGGGACAAATCCTTTAGCGCGCTGAGTATCATCCATAGGAATGGCAGCCCCATGACGCAGGCCCCAATGATCAGCACGACATGAAGCACTATCGTAGAGGGGTGAAGCTTTTTCGAATTCATGAGTTTTTCTCCTTCCCGGTCATCCTTATTCTTCGTAATGAACCCAACGTTTGGATATTTTCATCTGCAGCAAGGTCAGCGTCAAAATCATCGCAAACAGCGTGACAGCGGCCGATGTGCTTGTACCGAAGGTAAAATCAACAAATGCCGAGTCATAAATGTGGTATACAAGTGTATAACTGGCTTTTGCCGGTCCACCCGAGGTCATGACAAAGGATTGATCAAACACCTGGAAAGATCCGATCACGGACATGATGGTGACAAAAAAAGTAGTCGATGACAACAAAGGAACCGTAATATGCCGCAGCTGCTGCCATTTGCTGGCGCCGTCAATTTGTGCAGCCTCGTAATATGTCGCCGATATTCCCTGTAATCCGGCAAGAAAAAGCACCATACTGCCTCCAAGCCCCATCCATATGCTAAGAAGCGCAATGGAAGGCATTACGAACCGCGTGTCTGTCAGCCAACGGGGACCTTCAATGCCGAACCAATCTTTTAAGTATAAATTAATCAGCCCGAAATCCGCGTTAAAGAGCCACATGAAAACGACTGCTACCGCTACGGACATCGTAATGTTAGGCATAAAATAAATGAGCCGGTAAAGTACCTTTCCTTTTACTTTATTTAAGCCAATAGCAACAAGCATAGCCAGAATGATGCCGGTCGGTACGGTGAGAACGGTATAATACAGCGTGTTAACAAGCGCGGTCCTGAAATCGGGATCTTTAAACTGCCTCACGAAATTGTCCAGTCCGACAAAGGTCCGTTCACCGAAGCCGTCCCAGCTCATTAGACTGATGGCAAAAGCCAATATAAGCGGAGTCAACGAAAAGATAACCAAACCGACCATTTGCGGAAAGATGAAAAAATATCCCCAAAGGTTGTCCATCGTCTTCGTCCTCATGAAATGACGTTTCGTATCTGTTTGGTCTATTGACGGGGAGGGCCCATTATTAACGGCCGTTTTCATATCCATGTACGCCACGCCACCCTTCCTCTATTATAGTAAGAAGGAAGGGATTTCCGAATGTTCGGAAGCCCCTTCCATTTCCTTGTGAAAGGACTGCTGCCTGCTTATTTTTTTCCTTTGTATTCCTCAATCTTCTTGTTCGCCAACTTCTCGATTTCCTTCATTGCTGTATCCAAATCCTCATTTTTCAGCCAAAGCGCCTCAAAACGGGAGTTGATGTCATTACTCAGACCGGGAATACTCGCTTCAAACGGGGTTAATGCATAGCCGATTTCACGGGCATCCAGGAAAAACTGCGCATGCTCGGGAAGGTTCCCTTCAAGCACCACTTCGTCTGCTCCCGATACCGAAGGAACTGCATTGCCGCCTCCTTGAAGACGGTATGTTTGACCTTCCTTATTGACGAATTCCGACAAGAAGGTGTAAGCCGCCTCTTTATGCTTGGTAGTCTTATTCAGTACCATATAGGCTGTCGGGATACCTGCGGGCTCGATTTTGTTGCCGGTATTTGTCGGCCACGTGACGATATCGTACTCGAGGCTAGCGTTTTTCTTGAACAGCGGCAGGTACCAGCGTCCTGCGCCGACAAAGCCAACCTGATTGGACATAAACATCGCATCGCCGCCTTGTCCTTTTGGAAGCGTGCCGGCAAATGTAATGTTTTTACTCTGGACGTTATCATATAAGAATCGGAATGCTTCGACCGCTTTCGGATCCGTGTAGCCGATATATTTGCCGTTGTCGTCATAAACCTTTCCGCCGTTAGAGGTTACCCAACTGTGTGTGCTGTTCCATGCATTATCAAGTACGTAACCATATTTGCCGCTTTCGCGGATTTTATCGGTCATTTCCTTAAAAGCGTCCCAGTTCCACTGACCATTTATCTGCAAATCGGCGGGCATTTCAGTAATGCCTGCATCCTTTAACACCTTCTTGTTATACCAAAGCACCATCGGGTTATTGTCTACCGTGGCCCCGTATATTTTACCGTCGCGCTCAGCGGCTCCCCATAGGCCCGGGAAGAAATCCTCCTTCTTAACCGCGCTTCTTGCATCATCCATTAACGGTGTGAGCTCCTCGATGCTGCCGTTTTCAATCAGTTTTACAATAAAAGCGTCACCGGCATAGAAAATGTCTGGGGCCGTTCCGCCACTCAATTGCGTTAAGATTTTTTGATCGTACTCCCCCGGGATCGGGATTAACTCCGCTTCAATTTCAGGATGCTTCTTATTAAAATCATTTGTGAAATCTTGAAACCTTGTTAATTCTCCCGGATTTCCCCATGTAGCCCACTTGATTTTTACTTTCCCCTCTTTTGGACCGTTTGTTCCGGCTTCTTCCCCATTAGACACCCCGTTGTTGCCGCCGCTGCTCGTTCCGCAGGCTTGAATCAAAGCAGACACAGCAATAATCATGATGAGTAGAGACCATTTGAGCTTTTTCATTCTCTTTTTTCCTCCCTCAAGATATCTATTTTTCAATCAAAAGCTTTTGTAAACGCTTTAATTATAGTACTTTGTCAAAGCGGGTTTGAACGGTTTATGTTCCGAAAGAGTGTCTTGTTTTCCGCAATTTGCGTTATTTTATTTTCGCAATAAACCTTGATATTCGGCTGGAGATAATCCTACGATCTTTTTAAATTGCTTGCTAAAATATTTTACGTCGTTAAAACCGGACTGCTCGGCTACCTCATACACCTTGAGCGATGATCCTTGCAGCAGCTCCTTCGCTTTCTTTACGCGCAAGGCGATCAGGTGATCGATGAATTTCTCTCCTGTCACACGTTTGAACATTTCGCTGAAATAATTCCTGCTTACATTTACCGCATCAGCCACTTCCTGCAGGGAGATCGATTCCCTATAATGGTTCTTGATATAGGCAGCGGCCTCCATTACGATCCTTTGGTGCAATGTTTTATCCGGCCGCGGAAAGTCTTCACCGCCCACGATTGTTTGGTAGCCATCTTTCACATGTTGAATGACCTCAGTGACATAACCCAGCCTGCCGAGCTCCCGAATTTTCCGGATGATGGAAGAATCCGCGTCTTTGAATACGGCAAACAGGCTAAGCAATTCCTCAGCCTCCTGCAGCACTTCCTCTTTCGATCGATATTGCGGTAACCAATGATTCATGATTTCATTTATCATTTGTTCCGATCTGGAATGAAAGCCCATCGTTAGCGACTCTTTGAGTTCGTGTAAGGCTGCCGCAAAAGGATAGGGCGATGCCGAAATGGAATCCGTTTGCTCCTCAGCAGCAAGCAAGCGGCACGGTCCTCGGAAGAAACCGACCGCGAGCACTTTTTCCGCCTCCATGCAGGCATTCTGAAGGTCAAGATAATTCTCATACACGACGCTGAGTCCTATGGATACGTGCAATAGGTTCGACTCCGTATGCTGCGAAAACTGCTCGATAAGCTCATAAAACGTGACATGCGGGTTTGGGTGTACAGGAAGAGCAGCCAAAAGCAAGTCCGGACGAAGCATGACAGACACAAAGGAACCAAAGGCTTGATAGAGAACCTGTTTGAGCACTTCTCCCAGCTCCGTTAGGAGATCATTCCTTTCAGCATCCGTTTTGCCAAATACGTTGATCCCCAAAGCGGCAATACGGTAGCTTTCTTCCGGGCATTCTGTCTTTATTCGTTCGATAGCAGCCGGGTCACCGCATAGCGCCTTGCAGAATGTCTTCTCGAGCATTTTTAGCTTATTAGCAAGCTGTTGGTCTTCAAACTGCTGAACGATTTGTCTGTTCTCGCTTTCATCCTGAAGCTTTTTTTTCATTTGATTCAGAACCGTTATGAGCGAATCCGAGTTAAGTGTCGGCTTCAAGATGTAATCGCTGGCCCCTAACCGGATTCCTTCCCGTACATATTCGAAATCATTATGGCAGCTGAGCAGCAACACCTTGACCCAAGGACATAATTCTTTGGTCTTGCGCGTGAGCTCGAGTCCATCCATCACAGGCATAGCAATGTCAGTGATCAATATATCAATCTCTTGATTCTGAATCCATTTCATTGCATTTTGCCCGTTTGACGCTTCACCAACCAATGTAAATCCGTGTCTCTCCCAATCAAAAGTGGTACGAAGCCCGATTCGCGCTATCTTCTCGTCATCAACCAATAGCACTCTGTACATAGGTTTCCTCCTTTGAATCGGCAATCGTAATAAGCACGCGTGTCCCTTCGTTTTTGATGCTTGAGATGCTGAGGCCGTATGTATTTCCGTAATATAACTGGATGGTCTGATGAACATGATTCAGTCCGATATTGGTCATCCCTTTATTGCTGCGTTCTTTATCGTTCATCTGCAGTTGATGAAGCCTTCCCTCATCTATTCCGATACCGTCGTCGGTTATTTTGACCAGGATATTTTGTCCGTTTTGTTCGACTTCGATATCAATCGATCCATCTGAATCCTTTGGAGCTATCCCATGGAAAATGGCGTTCTCGACGATGGGCTGAAGCAGCATTCGTGGAATTTGTATTTTTTTGAGCTCCTCCCGGCAATGGATATTTAAGCTGATTTTGTTATCATAGCGGTATTCCTGAATGATCATATATTTCTGGAGCAGTTCAAGCTCCTCCCCGAGCGGAATGAAAACGCCATTCCGTTCAAGACTGCCTTCCAATATTTGAACCAGCGTAGTGACAGCGTTGTCTACATCATTGGTCCGGTTCAATTTAGCCATCCACCTTATCGAGTTCAGCGTATTATAAAGAAAGTGAGGGTTAATTTGATAGCGAAGCGCTCGTACCTCCGCCTTTTTTTTCTCCGATTCCTCCTTGGCGATTCGGGCGATTAACAGATCGATCTGTTTGATCATTTTATTAAAGCTGCGGCCCAGCTGCCCAATCTCGTTCCGGCCGACGCTCTTGCTCCGGACGCTCAGGTCGCCGTTCTCGCCTTTACGCATCAATCGGCTCAAATTAACTAACGGATTACCGATTTTACGGGTAACGAAATACCCCATGCCCATTGCAGAAAGGATGCAGAAAAGTGCAATCCACATCGTGAATTTCCGGATACTGGCCGAATCGGCTGTCAGTTCCTCGAGAGGTACAACCCCAACCACATCCCAGCCGTTATACAGGCGTTCAGGAATCACCAGCGTGCTTTTGTTGTCTTTGTTATATTCCGTCGCTTGCGAAGGAAGGATGAGCTTGGACTCTTTTCCATACTGCTTGGAATCCGGATGATAGAAATAACGGTTCTTGTCATTGGTGACGTAGATGTAACCCGTATCCCCAAATTGAACGCGGTTAAGCTCATCGATCAGAACCTCGCCCATAATCTCAAAGAACATCACGCCGATAATGTCGCCGGTTTCCCAGCTTCGTATGGCGCGGCCAAGGCCGAATACAGGAAACCCCATTTCCGTTTTCTTTAAATAAGAGTTTTGAGAGAGTCCGAACCAAACGCTATTACCGTTTGCTTCCAATATCGCTTTATACCAGTCGGAATCCCATTGATCCAGAGACACCAAGGAGTCCGAGCTTAATACCGAATTGTTGCGGTTCACATCGAATATGTAGATATCGAGGATTTCTGACGAATTAATCATGATGGATGTTAGGATGTCTTGTCCATCTTGAATCTTGAGCGTGGTTTCATACAACTTCTCTTTCGATTGTTCCTTCAAAATATTGTGGATGACCTTACTGTTTAACACCATCATGGACGAATCATCAAGCTTTTTGAAATAAAGGTTCAGCTTGTCACTCACCTGTGTAATAGTAAGCGAGGCTACCTTACTGACTTGTTCCTCTACGATAGAGGACGATTTATGATAAGACAAAAAACCCATGACCAGAACGGGAAGCGTCATGCCGATAAAGCAGAACCAAAAGAGTTGGACTACAATGGAATGAAAATGACGGAAACGCATGGTCGTTCCTCCTTTATAATCAACATTAGTTAGCTGAATCTCTATATTACTTAAACTATAACAGCGCTTACAATAGTTCATATTAAAAAAATATATTATCTTCTACTCTTTCTCTTTTTTTATGAATGAGCATTTTGCAATAATCAAAGCCCTTGAACCACAAGGTTTTCTGAGCATAATAAAGAGACTTCACCCTGACTTGGAGAAGTTTTCAAGTAACCAAACAACTACGCGAAAAATGGTTAACAGATATCACCTATATTCCTACCATTGAAGGTTGGCTATACCTCGCGGGAGTTATGCACATCTGCATGGCCGCGCTATCGTAGGGTGGGCAATGGACAGCCGTATGAAGACCGAGCTAGTCTCTTCTGCATTAAAACAGGCCATATGGCGCGCAGGCGCATCAAAAGGTTTAATCGTCCATTCTGATCGTGGCGTCCAATATGCTAGCAAGAAAAATCAACGACTTCTGAAGAAACATGACTTCGCCTGCAGCATGAGTCGAAAAGCAATTGATACGACAACGCGCAGATTGAGACCGGTTAGAAATCCCGGGAACGAAAAGATCAGCGAGTAATTATTGAACGTCAGGTGGCGGGGAAATAACGTACAAATTGTCACCAGGAGGACGACCGCATAGGCAAAAAATTACCGAAAACCCGGTCCGGCAAGCTCGTTCTTATTGGGCTCTGTTTGCCCATCTAACATATTCTCCTTACATGATACTTTCTTTCGTCATTTTCTTAAAATGCCGTTCGAAACAAAGAGTAGGATTAAACTGATAAGGGAGTTGAGAATATTGATTGCTGTCCCGAAGGAGTAGAGTCCAATACCGAGACCGTGATTTAATGCGTAAAGATCGAGCACCTCGAACTTCTCAGCGACCAGACTGTTTCCGAGAAGTAATTGCTTCTCGAAGCCGATACTGAGCAAGTGTCCGATCGACATGATCAGTAAAATAATGATGGTCGGACGAATCCCCGGCAGCGTAATGTGCCAGATCTGCCGAATCCGGCCGGCCGCGTCTACACGAGCCGCTTCGTATAAATCGGCGCTGACGCCTGTTATTGCAGCCAGATAAATGATCGCGTTCCAGCCCGTCTCTTTCCAGACATCCGCGCTGGTGACGACATATCACAATAGATTCTCACTGGCCATGAACTGTATGCGTTAATCGATAATGTTCCAGCCGACCATAACAGCTCCCTGTTGGAAGGAACCGGGATATCGTCCCAACGGGACGCGTCATATTCCGGATGATAGAACGCATTGGTTACAACATCCGGAGGCGAAAAAATTTTAAATTTCCACGAGCCGTTTAAGCATTACGTATTTTGACTTTCTGCGGTCACCGCTTTGCTCTTCCTTCATCCAAAAAATTCAATTTTTATCTGATTTTTAAGTCATTTTTTGTTGTATGATCAGGAACTTCACACAGTTATAATTTAAAATGTTACCGCTTACAACAAATATTCATAAAGGAGATGCATGAAAACAACATTGAAGAACTGTCTCAAGTATCGCTGTAAGCCGATTTACTCGAAAGACAGCAAGGCGGTGTTATTAAAAAGCAAAGGAGATTTTTCATGCGCACAAAAAGATCATATCTGTCCGTCTTAGTGGTCGTTGCCCTGCTGATGGCGTTGTTTTCATCCGTCGGTTCGGCCGCTGCTTCCCCGAAAGAAAGCAAAATGCAGTCTTATGTCAGTGCAATGCAGCCCGGATGGAACCTGGGCAATACATTTGATTCATTTGATATGAATGAACCAAATAATGGTGACGAGACATCCTGGGGCAACCCGATCGTGACCAAAGAATTCCTTACGGAAATTAGGAAGCAGGGCTTCAAAAGCATCCGTATTCCGATTACATGGAACGGGCGGATGGGCGGCGCACCGGACTATACGATCGATCCGGCCTGGATGGACCGGGTTCAGCAAGTCGTCGATTGGTCGCTCGAAGAGGGTCTGTATGTCATGATCAACGTTCACCACGACGCTTGGATGTGGGTCAGAACGATGCCAACGGATCATGACGAAGTAATGGCCCGATATACCGCGTTATGGACGCAGATCTCCGACCGCTTCAAGAATCATCCCGACAAACTGATGTTCGAAAGCATCAACGAACCGGAATTTTTAAACGTTGATATCACGACGCAGCTCGAATTTCTTGATGAGATCAACACAACCTTCGTGCATATTGTAAGAGAGTCTGGAGGCGCTAATGCCGATCGTCCGCTTGTGCTGCCGACGTTATACTGCAATCACGAGAAAGTGCGTGTGGATTCGCTTGCAAGCACGATTGCCAAGCTGAACGATCCGAATTTAATCGTGACCATTCATTTTTACGGCTTCTGGCCGTTCAGCGTAAACATTGCGGGCTACCCGAAGCTTGAGGCCGATACGCTTAAGGATGTCGATACATTGATTGACAATGTATCTAATGAGTTTGTATCAAAAGGAATTCCCGTTATCGTAGGCGAATACGGACTGCTAGGCTGGGATGCCAGTGAAGGTGTGCCCGAGCATGGCGAGATGTTGAAGTTTATCGAGTATTTCACCTCTAAATCCGTAGAGAACAAACTTGCCCTTATGCTGTGGGACAACGGCGGGCGTTTTGACCGCGGAACGCTTCAGTGGAACGATCCGGAGCTTTACAATCAGATCATGGCCAGCTTGAAAGGCCGCTCTTCCACTGGCGAATCCGATCTGATCTTTGTCAGGAAAGACGCGTCGGCTCAGGACACTTTAGTGCCCTTGCACTTGAACGGCAATAAGCTGACCGGCATCCGGGCCGGAGACTATAAGTTGAAAAAGGGCAAAGATTATGAGTTGAACGGCGAAGACCTGACCCTCAAAGCAAGTTTTACCGCCAAGCTGACTGAATCGGCCGCACTCGGCGAGGTAGCCGTATTGAAAGTCCAATTTAACAAAGGCGCCGATTGGACCTTCCATGTCTTGTACAATGACACCCCGGTGCTTCAAAACGCGGAAGGCACCACCGCAAATTTCGCGATTCCGACTGCCTTCAACGGCGACCGTATTGCCACGATGGAGGCCGTATATGTTGAAGGGGGCAATGCCGGTCCGCATAACTGGACTTCGTTCAAGGAGTACGGCCGGACTTTCAAACCATCTTATGCTACGAATGAAATCGCTCTTACACAGAGCTTCTTTAACGAAGTGAACGACGGAACGGTGATTCTGAAGTTCCACTTCTGGAGCGGCGACATCATCGAGTACACGATTACGAAGAACGGCACGAACATCACGGGCACAGCACCGTAGAACTGAAATCGTTTCGGTAAAAAAGGAGTCCTGCCATGCGCCCGTGCGCTGGGGCAGTACTCCTCTGCTTTCATCCGGCATGAAAGCCGCCTATGGGGCTAGGGCTGACAAATGCCATGACGACAATCGGTTACCTAAACATGAGGAGTTCATTTGTTTCTGCGCTCAACGGCCAATAGTTATATCATGACAAACGTTGAACTTTTTTATTGCAGCTTCATCTTCTATTTGACGATGGCTTTCCCCTGTAGTCCCCGCGGTCATTGTTCAGCACGTTTCCTGTCTGTCCACCGGGCCCTGCCTGTTGCTCCAAAGGGAAAGGTGAGTCATTGTCTACAACTGGCTTGAGGAGGATGAAACGTTCAAGCTTAAAGCAACAAATTTAATATAATTTATAAAAAAAGCAACCTGACTGCTGAACTGCAGCCCGGTTGCTTTACTGGAACGCGTTGTTCTGGTAGGCGCTAAGTGCGTCGTCTTTGGCATTCTCATCTCTTCCTCGAGATTGCTCGATGGCCTCTTTTGTATCCCCAAGACCTCCGCTTTGGGGAAACCATTCCTGCTTCAACGGCGGATTGACCAAGCACGAGTGCGCCGACGGTAGATATCGCTTGTCCGGTAGTTCGTGGCATGCGAATTCCGGCTTCGCGCAATAATTCAAACGTGATCTCCATCATCAACGCTTCGACAAAGGTCGGAAAAGGGATTCCCTCTCTCTGCGAGGGCAATTTTCAAGATGTCTAGGAACATCCAATATTAATCTCTCGGCTCATAGTCGAACCAATCAAAGAGCGCCGACGAACCCTGCCCCGTATCACAAACGGCATACATCGCAATGAGTATTCCCGTAAAGCCGCCCGCAACTTCCGTTGAGAGCAGATGAGTTTCTCCCGAGCCCAATTCAAGAACACTGGATCCCTCTTGCTGAATGGCAAAACCAAATGATTCCGGACGAGCCTCAATCTGGAGTACGACATTACCCTCTGCGCAGTCCAGCGTGCGCTCCGTTCTCAATGACCCCACCGTGCGCCGGAGTACAATTACTTTACGTCCTTCTTTACACGTTACGGACAGATCATAATGATACCTTTCGTTCATAAATACGGTAAGTCCGGCTTCCTCACCATCGTTTACCGGCTCGAAATTTAAAAGGGCGGCAATGTTGCATGACATATGGCTCAGGCGGCGCCCCACAAAGGCGGGTGCGCTGGCATCGTCGAGCGACGTCTTGTTTCCACGAAGCGCAAGATGCCCCGGACATTCGCGAAGTGACCAGCTGTCCGGCGCCGGATTACGCAGGAAGACCCAGTCGAAGCCTAGCATTGTATCGTCAAAATCATCTCTGATTGCCTTAGGCGGCCACCGGACTTCAGTTAACTGCGGTGCCTCCATAACGGACTCGATCCTGCCGCCATCACCGATGATCGGCCAGCCATCAGATGTCCATGACACGGGCGCCAGAAACGTCTCCCGACCCAGATGATGCCGGTAGGGATAGGAGACAGGCCTGATGCCCAGGAACACCGCCCACCAGCTTCCGTCATGCGCCTGTACCAGATCCGCATGCCCGGTTGCGTGTATGCTGCTGTTCAAGCTTCTGTGAGACAAGATCGGATTCTCGGGACATGGTTCAAAAGGACCGTAGGGATCGCCGCTTCTCGCAATCGTCACCATATGCCCGTATTCCGTGCCTCCTTCGGCAATCATTAAATAATAAAGTCCGTTGATCTTGTAAAGGTGAGGAGCCTCCGGGTACGCTCCGCCCGTTCCCTTCCAGAGTAGACGGCTCTCAGTCAGCATGCTTCCGGTCGATATGTCGATCTCGCATTGATAAATGCCGTAGCCTTCATTGCCTTTACAATTGGATTGAAAGTATACGCGGCCGTCCTCATCGAAGAACAGAGAAGGATCAATACCGCCCTGCACGATAGGTACCGGATCGGACCATGGACCGGTCGGCTGCTTACTGCGGACAAAGAAGTTGCCGAACCCGCTCACATTCGTCGTCACCATATAGAACCAGCCGTCGCTATAGCGTATCGTCGGAGCGTAGATCCCTCCCGAGATCCAAGTGTTTGCCAGCGGCAACTGCCGCTCGGTTGTGAGACAATGTCCGATCTGGCGCCAATTGACAAGATCCTTGCTGTGAAACATAGGGACGCCAGGAAAATAGGCAAAAGTGCTTGTCACCAGATAATAATCATCATCGACCCGGCAGATACTCGGGTCGGGATAACATCCAGGAATTATGGGATTGGTATACGTCACAATGCTGCACTCCTAATCGTTCAAAAGTTTTCATACGTTTCAAAAAGAGAATCACTTTTGGTGATCTCTCTTCATTTTCGATTATATAACACCGATTCACACCTTGATTATTAGGTTAGTGAATAGCATGATATAGACATCTGTCCGATTATGGATGATTCATTCCACAAAAATACCCACAAACCATTGCGGTTTGAGGTATATAAAGCTTGAGTGCATGCTGAGCATGAACGAATCAGCGAATCGCCAGCTGACTATTTTGAACGACCGACAACCATTCGCGGGCTATAAGCTCATGACCGGCTGCCGTCGGATGAACGCCGTCCCATAACCAATAAGCGGCATCCTTGCCTGACGCTGCCTTGTCGAACGCCGCCTGCAGAGGAACGAACACTGCATTAAATTCCTCGGATAACCGGCGCGATATGCCGCTATATTCATCAAGCTGTTTTTGCCACAGCTCCCATTTCTCCACCGTACAGCCCGTTTTTAAAGCAAACGGCTCGCATATGACCAGCCCGGTATGCGGCAGCACCTCTTTGGTCTCCTCAAGCAAATGCCGATACGCTCTTTCGAATCGGTCGGTAGCGCCGCTTGGCAGCCCTTCAACAATTCGCCAGGCATCGTTCACTCCGATCAGCATGCTGATCAGGTCCGGTTTCAGGCTGATTGCGTCCTCGTTCCAACGCGCGTACAAATCCGATACCCGATTACCGCTGATGCCTCTGTTGATAAAATGCGGCCTCTCTCCTGCCAGTTCATATCCAAGCTTCCCTGCCAGGATAAAGACGTAGCTGTGACCCAATATATGATTGGGATCTTCGTTGCGGCCCCGACTACCGTCGGTAATGGAATCGCC
This sequence comes from Paenibacillus sp. PL91, assembly GCF_012935325.2. Taxonomy (GTDB): domain Bacteria; phylum Bacillota; class Bacilli; order Paenibacillales; family Paenibacillaceae; genus Pristimantibacillus. Next base: position 447,783 of record NZ_JABBYG020000001.1, on the reverse strand, counting down.
TTGAAATAAAATCGTTCTGGATTGCTGGTTCATTGAGAAAGCCTCCTATTTTATACAAAAGACGTCGTCTTCAACAAGCTTGACGATTTCCACCGCATACGGGTCCAAGTCTATAGCAGGACCAACCGACTCCTCTCGCAGAAGGCTCAAATACGCGCCCCCCAACTTGACAGTCTGTTTCTTCCGCGTGAGATTCAATACGAATAAATAACGCGCCGTTCCCTTCCGGCGTATCGAAATCTGAACCCCCTCCGGCAAACCGGTAAATCGGGTTAGACCGGCCTCATCGGCAGCCTTCCCGAATAAATCCAGGTAGAAGCTTTCCTCGGCAACGGTGCCTATATAGTACACTTTGCCCTCACCCCATGCATGAACCGTTACAGCCGGTTTCCCCGCGAAGAAATCGTTCTCATACCAAGCAATCGTCTCGGCGCCAGCAGGTTCCAGAATATCGCACCACTGACTGCAGGTATGCGTTTTCCCATCTGTCATCCGGATAGTATGAACGTCGTTGCCGACCGGATCGTATTCGGTTACGGTTACCCCTGCCGCCTCGGCCAACTGACCAGGCAGCGGATGAATCCAACATACGTTATTCAGGTTTTTCACGCCGGTACGATTCGTCAAGATTAAGATGGCTCCGTTCTTCACGCAATTCTTCAGCTTATCCGCCAGGTTTTCATCCAATAAATAGAGTGACGGCGCAATAATAAGGCGATACCTGTCAAGATCGTCCGTTGTATTCACAACATCCGTCAGAATGCCCGATTTGGTCAGAGCCCGATGATAAAGCTTCAGATTATCGAAATAATCCATTCCTTCTGCCTGAGGCTGAATCGCGAACGCATTGTACAAGTCGTGCGAATGGAGAACGGCAGCCTCGCCAAGCACCTCCGAACCCGCCAAGACAGGAGAAAGCCGGTTCACTTCATCGCATAACATCCGATATTCCTCGAATCGTCTGCCGGGTACATTGCTGTGGTCGATTAATCCGTGCCAAAATTGCTCAGCGCCGAACGGAGCGCTTCGCCACCGGAAATGAACGAGCGTGTCGGCACCGCGGGCAATGCACTGCCATGCATATGCGCGAATGAACCCCGGCTGAGGCGTCCGCCACATCGGAAACCAGCAGCCGGGCGGCCCGCTGATCGTTTCCATGATCCAGAAAGGGCTTCTCTTGATTCCGCGTGTCAAATCAAGTGTCAACGCGCCGCTGTAACCGCTCGAAACGGCTTTCTCCGGACTCGTGTTCGGGTAATAATCGAGGGAGGCAAAATCCAGCCGCTTGCAGAGCTTGTAATAATCCAGCGACATCGGATAGCTCCATATATTATGTGTCACAAAATGTCCCGGACAATATTGCCGCAATATATTGCCCTGCAGCTGTTGGAATTCGACGACGGAGTCGGTTTCGAACCGTTTATAGTCGAGCAGATACGATGGATTCTTGTATGCCGTTCCGCCAAGTGGGGTCGTAATCTGGTCCCAGCTGCTGTATTCGCCGCTCCACACGACCGTCCCCCAGGCCTCGTTAATGGCATCAAGCGAACCGTATTTGTCCGAAAGCCATCGACGAAATTGCTGATTGCAGCTCTCGCAATGACATTCGTTCAGGCTGAACTCGTTGTCAATCTGCCAGCTGATAACGGCCGGATGATTGGAATAGTGCATGGCAAGCTTCTCTACAATTCGCTCTGAAAATAATCGCATGGACGGACTATTGTAGCAGCGATGTCCCCGTATCCCGGGATAGCGTGGATGAAGTACCGCATCTACAGGAATCACATCGGAAAACCGATTCACGAGCCAATTCGGCGGTGTACAAGTCGGCGTGCCGATAACGACCTTGATCCCCTGGCGATCGAAGACGTCTATCGCTTCATCCAACCACGAGAAATCATAGCCTCCTTCTTCCGGCTCCAGGCGTGACCAAGCAAACTCGGCTACCCGAACAAGGCTTACGCCTGTCTCGCGCATCAATTTGGCGTCCTGTTCCCACATGGTTTGCTCCCAATGCTCGGGATAATAATCGACTCCCATTTTCATGTAAAAACAACCTCCGATTTTAAGCGATTGTCATTCGTTTTGGGCGGCTTTGCCTTGAAACGAGACGGTTTTTCTTTTGTAACGGGACGGTTTTTCCCCTAAATATTTTTTGAATTTCATATGGAAGTAGTCGACGTTGGAGATTCCTACCCGGGAAGCAGCCTGGTGGACCTTGAGACCGCTCTCAAGCAAAACTTTGGCATTTCGTATTCGCACTTTATCCAGATAGGTGCGGAAAGTGTCGCCTGTAGCATTTCTAAATAATCGGCCCAAGTATGCGCTATTATAATGAAACAGCTCTCCGAGCGTTTCCAACTTCAAATTCTCGGCGTAATGACGTTCCACAAAGTTCAATACTTGCTTGATGACCGGGTCCCTGCAATCTGATCCTATCCGATCGAGAAGAAGCATCAGCCTGTCTTCGAGCAACCGCTGTAGTGTCCGGTAATCGGGCTGCTCATAAATGTCCGAAGTCATAGGCAAAGCGTCTTGTACGAAGAGATATGCAATTTCATTTGTTTTCGACAGCTTGGTGAGCGCGAGCGAAATCCACTGTGAGGTCACCGTTTTGATAGCCTGCTCTGCTCCGTCGTATTGTGCGATCGCAAGCAGCCCTTCCTCAAGCACACGACAAAGCAAGGATCGATTCCCGATATCAATGGCATAACACAGTTTGTCCGATAATGTACCGATATCAGGCACCTCTTGCGGCATAATCTTTGCGTTGCTGTCGATAATTCTCCTCTCCCCCCGGTACAAAAACTCTTTCTTTAACAGCTCTGCAGCTTCGGAATAAGATTTCCCGATTTCCGTGATCGCTTCGACGGCTCCCCCCGCGACGGCAATAAATGGTGTATTCACTGCATCAAGCGCATCCTCTATCTCGTCAAATAAACGTACTGCATCAAATTCCTCCCCCACTTCTCGTAGAACTATTCCTACTTTCGAGTCAATGATGAATACTAGCCCCTTCTCACGCTCTTCAAGATGGCTCACTATTTTCCGCTTCATGATTTCGATTAAACCACTACTGTTGCCCTCCGGAGAATTCGGCTTTACAAGCAGTATCCGGTACCTCGGCCAATTGAACAACCGAAGCGAGTCAGCCAGATTGCCTTCTCCATGAGCAACAAGCAGCGAGACCATTTCGCGCTCCCGTGACTCTCTTGGATACAGCCTGAAGCACCTTTGCATTCGTATTCCGATTCGCGTCAATTCCTTCTCGATCTCATTTGTATCTGCCGGTTTCAACAAATATGCGGCTACCCCCAATGAAATCGCACTCTTGGCATGGTAGAAATCAGCATGGCTGCTCAAGATGATGATTTGGCACTCCAAGTCGGTCTGACGAATGGTTTCAATGACTTGCAAGCCATCCATTTCAGGCATGCTGATTTCGACAACCATAAGATCAGGACGTAATTCAGCATGCAAGAGCAAAGCCTCCCTGCCATTTCCTGCTTCACCAATGACTTCGAAACCGTGACGTTTCCAATCGACCGTCTCTTGCAATTGTTGACGTATTCTCTCTTCAGGATTAACGAGAATGACCTTATGCAATGAGAATCCCCCTCTCCTTCAAATTGGAAGAAAAGTAAAGGACGCTGCCCATGCCATCGCTCGGGCAACGTCCTTCATATTTCCACTCAAACAGCCAACTTGATAGGAATCGCCATATACTAAATCGCCGGATTATAATCGAACCAATCAAAGCGTGCCAGCGTACCTTGCCCCGTTAGCTCACGGCATACATCGCGATCATGTTTCCTGTAAAGCCGCCCGCTACCTCCGTTGAGATAAAATGAGTTTCTCCCGATCCCAATTCAAGGTCGCCGAATCAGCAAGGCAGCTATGCTGCATGGCAAATGGTACAGTCGGCGGCCGACAAAAGCGGAGGCGCCAGCGTCGTGTCAAGCGACGTCTTATTCCCGCCCAGCACAAGATTCCCCGGACTCTCGTGAAGCGACCAGCTTTCCGGCGCCGGATTTCGCAAGAAGTTTCAGTCGAAACCCAGCAGAGCCGGTTTTATATGTTCCTTATATGCCCATTTTCTCCCTGTTCTTCTTCCATACCTCAGTCTCATGCGCAATCAGATCCATGTAGCCTGAGGCGTTCAAAGCATCTTCATATTGCTTGAATACGGAATCGAACTCCGCTTGGTCTTTCGCAAAAACAAGCTTCGCGTCGTAATCCTTAACGATCTGCTTCATCCGCGCAAAGTCGATTCCCAGCTTGGACTTGGAGTCAATATTCATAATTCCATTGAATTGATCGTTATTCGTTTTGACGAATTTACCATAGAACAAACTTGCTACAACATCCCATTCGGCCTTCCCAGGGTCCTGCTTAACCCGTGCTGCCCCAATCTTATGGAATTGCCAAGTGCCGAGCGGATTCCAACCAAGCTTGAGGTTGGCTTTCTCTTCCATAGTCATTGTCTTGCTCTTCTCGTTGTCGATCGGTGCGCCGTTCTCGTCAAAAGTGTCCCACAATATTCCCGGAGGCCCATATGTTGAAATTCGTTGACCTTCTGCGCTAGCCCACCAGTCGAAGAATTGGAAGATTCGCTCCGATTCCTTGGCACTAGTCGTAATTACCGTTTGGTTCCAGCCCAACTTACCAAAGCCGATAGGCGCTACTGTAGCCGGATCCACGCCATCATCGTATAGGTAGGGGATAAAATCATAACCTGCCGCAGGGTCCTTCGCCTGCAAAATGTTGTTCGCTGCTCGCCCTATTGAAGTTATGCTGTTAGCGGTTTGTACGGCAATTCGACCAGAGTTAAGCTTTTCGGTTGCTTGCTCGCCGCTTTGAGTGAGGAAATCCTGCGAGACCAGTCCTTCTTGATATAACTTGTTTGTCATTTCCTTCATTTTCTTGAAGGCCGGATCCGTGAATATGGATTCGATCGCGTTCGTCTTGAAGTTCACATACACTGGAACTTCTTTAAGAGAATCCGACCAGCGCAAATCGCCGTAGCCGCCGTAAATCATCATTTCCGATGGATCTTGCATCGGTATGATATCCGGATACTTATCTTTGACGAGCTTCAAATACGCATACAAATCATCTAACGTCTCAAGCTTCGGCTTACCTAGCTCGGCATAGATCTTACGGTTGACAATCCAGCCGAAGCTGGCCATTTGATTTTCATTCCTGGAACTGCCGAACCAACTAGGCATACCGTAGACATGGCCGTCGGTAGCTCGCATCATATCCATCGTATCCGGATCGATCAAATCTTTAAGGTTCGGATACTTATCATAGTATGCATCCAATGGAACGATCTTTTTGTTTTTCACCAAGTTTTCGAATTCCGGCGTGTTCGGGTCCAAAGCTATAACGTCTGGCAGTGTATCCGACGCAACCATCGTCCCGAATTTCTGCTTTGCATTGCCATTGGAGCCAATTTCAATCAAATTCATTTTTTTCTCTTCTTTTAACCATTTGGTAACCGCATCATTGGTACCATAACCACTTGGAGAAGCCCAGTCATAATTCATATAGTAGCTGAACTCTAATGGCTGTTCCCCAAATGCAGGCAGCGCCTCTACAGTCACTTCCGGCGTGTTTGTTCCTGTGCTGTTCCCCGGGTCGTTACTATTGCTGCTGCAAGCACTCAGAACCAAACTGCAGGCGAGGATAAGAGATAATCCCCCAAACAGCCGCTTTCTTATTTTTTTCAACACATGATAACCCCTCTCTAGCTTGTTTTATATATTTAAAGGCACGTGGCCTCTAAATCATTCCTTCAACGAACCAATCATGACACCTTTGACAAAATACTTTTGCAGGAACGGATACACCATGATGATGGGCAGAGTGACCACCATAACGGCCGTCATCTGAAGCGATTTTGGCGTGACCGTCTGAGTCACCACATTGACCCCGTTGCCCATTTGGCTAAGCATCTCCGCGGTCGAGCTGGTATTGATCATGTTCATCAAATAGTTTTGAACAGGAAGCAGCTCTGCATTATTGATGAAAATACCGGCATTAAACCATTCGTTCCATAAACCGACCGCCGTGAAAAGAGACAATGTGGCGAATACAGGTCCCGATACGGGCAGCACGATCCGAAAGAAAAGACCATAGTAATTGCAGCCGTCCAGCTTGGCCGATTCTTCAAGCTCATCCGGCAGCCCCTGGAAAAAGGTGCGGAACACGATCATATTCCAGATGCTAAGGATCCCGGGGATAATCAATACCCAGAAGTTATTGAACAACCCGATCTCACGCAGCCACAGGTAAGTCGGAATTAGCCCGCCTTGAAAGTACATCGTAATGATGCCGGCAATCATGTAGAACCGCTTGCCCTTAAGCTCTTTTTTCGCTAGCGCAAAGGCCATTAAAGCCGTAATCAGAACAGAGAGGAACGTGCCGGATACTGTTCTTGCAATGGATATCCCCATCGCTCGGAAGAAGCGTTCATCGCTGAATATCACTTCGTAATTCGAAATAGTAAATTCGCGAGGCCAAAAGGTCAGCCCCCCCATGGAGGTGTCCTTTCCTTCATTCAGAGACATGACGAGCGTATTCCAGAATGGGTATATGGCCGTAAAAGAGAGCACCGCTAACAGCGTATAGATGATCATGTCGAAGATGCGGTCATTCCAGCTGTTTCTTACCATAGGGAATTACCCCCTACTCTCTTGGCTATCGTATTTGCAGCGACCAATAATACAATGTTAATGATGGATTTGAACAAACCGACCGCCGTTGCGAACGAGTACCTCTGCTCGCTTAGACCCACACGATAGACGTACGTATCGAGCACTTCCGCCACATTGGTCAAGGTCCCGTTCTTGCCGTTATTGGTTAGCGTTAAGATGTCTTCAAAACCGGCGCTTAGCAGGTTGCCAATCGACAGGATTAGGAAGATGATAACGACAGGTGCGATACAGGGCAGCGTAACACTGAACATCTTGCGGAATCTGCCGGCTCCGTCTATCTCCGCGGCTTCGTACAAGCTGGGGTTAATACCGGCTATGGCAGCCAGGTAGACGATGGAGCTGAACCCGATTTCTTTCCACATACTAGCACTGAGCAGAATACTGTAGAAATATTTCGGCAAAGATAACCAGTTAATCGGCTTATCAATGATCCCAAGCTTCTCAAGAAGATAATTCAAGCTGCCGCTTTCCACCGACAGGAGGGAGAATACTAATCCTGAAACGATAACCCAGGAAATAAAATGCGGCAGATAGGTTGCCGTTTGAATGAAGCGCTTGAACCCGTTATGCCTGATCTCATTAAGCAGGAGCGCCAACATGATCGGAGCGGGGAAAATCAAGACCAGCTTCAATGTCGAGATGATGATCGTGTTTCTCATGACCATATTCAGCTCGGGAGATTCAAAAAATAGATTAAAATGATAGAAACCAACCCAGGGACTCGCCCCTATTCCCTGAAATATGTCAAATTCCTTAAATGCTATAATGACTCCATACATCGGAATATAGCTGAAAAGAATTAGACAAATGAACCCCGGCAAAACCATTGACTGGAGATCCCATTGTCGTATTATGCCTCGTAATCCGTAACCGGATCGGGGTGTTCTTACTTTGCGTATGTCCGCCTTTAATGCGATATGTTCTTTCATTGCGATAGGTTGATCCTCCCTCTTTTTCTTAATGATAACTATTAAGGGATGATCATGGGATTGAGGTGAGCAACGAAAACTTTACTTTTTCAACGATTTCAAACGTAAACGGCTGTCGTTTCGCACGAACATTTAGCGATTTTGGAGTTGTAAGCGACAAAGGAGCGTTCCTTCATATAGTTTGTTAAACGGCTCCTTACCGCTTATTTGGTGTGGCTACGTTAGTAGATATCCCGCACGCTACCTATTAATCGAAGCAATGAAAACCCTCCCTTGAAATTGTTAATCAACTTGAATCTTAATTGACAGTATCTTTTTGGTTATTTTTCAATCAGACCTCGTGTTTGTCCTTGTTATCGCATCATTCCAGCATTCTCGAGTAGTTTCAAGAATATCGAAAACAGTTCCAAATTTCCAAGAGTACACTGAAATCGTATGAAAAATACATTGGAAAGTTGTTCTTAGAGAGGCACGGTGTTTTAGATCTCTCCCAAATAACGCATTCTGGATACACCAACATTTTCGCTGGCTATTCATCCGCAACCAGCCATAATTCTCTTTCTGCACTCCGCGTGGTTCAATGATCTGTATAAGTGATAGTCCGGGATAGCATGTTATTTGCAATATATAAATTACATAGAAGAGTAGGTATTCGAAATTCAGCAAGCTGTGGAAGAGTACATTTACTTTTCTAACTACCAGCGGTTTCAAGCCAAACTAAAACAGCGCGCACCAATTGAATACCGATGCGCGCTCATTGCATAGCTTTTTTCTAATATCTGCTTGACAGGAGTATGACCATTATAGTAAAAACCACAGCTTTTTCTTTTAGATTGGGGTTTCACATAATATATTGTTAAATACTGAGCCGCTTTCGGTATTCGCCGGGCGACATGCCCGTTACCTGTTTGAACTGGCGGTTGAAATAAACAATATTCTTATAGCCAATGCTTTCGGATATTTCATAAATTTTGACCTTCGGGTTTTGCAGAAGTTGGCAAGCCTTCTTGATTCGCAGTTCATTAATATATGCGCTAAAGTGCTGTCCTGTCTCTTGCTTGTACACATACCCCAAGTAATTAGTGGAAAAACCAAAGTAATCCGCTGCTTTCTTGAGCGTAATTTTCCTGTCAATCTGCTCCTCCACATATTGCATGATTTCAAGTATTAGTTTTCTCTTCTGATTTTGTTTCTTGAGGTACCATTTTTCTGAGAATGCAAAAAACTTTCGTCTCAGCCAGGACTTCATATCCAGTACGGTTTCAAACCCCAGCAGATTGTTCGGAAAGGGGGTTTCCCACTCCATCAATTCGTCAAAGTTCTCGTTCAATGTCGAAAATTGCTCGCTCAATTTGATAATGGAATGGACAAGGTGCTGGAAGACCGTGCTTTTGGTTTCCAACGGCTGCAACTGATGAAAGATCAGCTCGATCCAATCATCGATCGCCTTTAAATTGTAATCCGCAAGCGCCTGCACGATTTCTGGCCATTGCTCGTCCGGATTATGCGCAAACGTATTTATCGGCCCACCGCTATCACCAGAAGTAAGTGTCTTATTCTTACCTGCATGCCACTTAGTACCAAGTGCTTTTTTGGCCGCTTCATAAGACTGGGGGAGCTCCAATTGATCATCCGTGTGAAAGCCGAGTCCGATCGAAATCGTTAGCGGAAACAGCTTGCCCACTACTGCAATAAGCTCATCCATCCTTGTGCTGTGCGTATGCTCATCCCCGAATAGAAGCAGCGTCCGGCGCTGATGTTCTCCCTGAATACAATACCCCCATCCCCGTTCCTCTACATACTCCTCGACAAACCGGGTGATCTGTTGATATGAAGTTTGCCAATCGCTCACGTCATCCTTCCCCGTCCGCCAATCTACTTGATCAACCTCAACTACCGCAGCAGCCGTTCCGTAAGCTTGCACTTCCTCTTCAAGTACGGATGCAGCCTTTGCAATCAGCTGCAGGTTATCACCTTCCAGCCATCTGAAAAGCATCTCCTGCTTTACAAGCGAGAACGTCTCTTTTAACTGCAGCGTCTCTTCATTGCGTTCCCGCTCCTTGTCCAAATCAGCGATAACAGCATCCAGCTTATCTGACAACTCCTTATCCTCCACCGGCTTCAGGAGATAACCAAAGGCATTGAAATCAACAGCCTGCTTCGCATATTCGAACTCCTTATGACCGCTGACGAACATAACTCTGATATGCGGGCGGGATTGCTTCACCTTCCGGATAAGTTCCATTCCCGTCATAATCGGCATCTGTATGTCCGAAAGTATAATATCAATCTGCTCTTCCTTGACGACGTCCAGAGCGGCATATACGTTATCCACAGCTGCAGCTACCTCAAGCCGTTTGCCGCTGCTTTGTATCCTTCTTCTCATCCACTCTAAATCCACCGATTCATCATCGACAATTAATATCCGATAGGTCATGCCTCTTCCCCCCGCATCTTTCGTATATCTTTTATGCCCGTCTTCGGTTGCTCATAGGGGAGAATAAGTAAAACCGTGGTGCCCCCTCCATAGAAGCTTGATACCTTAACTCCGTAATCACCGCCGTATCTCAGCTTGATCCGGTCATTCACGTTGCTGATCCCGCAACTTGAAATCATCGGCTGATTGCTGTTAATCTCGCGTATCCGGTCTCGATGTATGCCGATTCCGTTATCAATAACCGATATGAAGATATGATCGCCCACTCGTCTCCCAACAATTTTGACGGTTAGACGATCAACATGCCAAGCATATTTTAATGCATTCTCGACAAAAGGCTGCAAAATAAGTTTTATGACCTCGCATTCGAGCAATTCCGGCTCAACCTCTATATATGTATCGAAGCGGTTGGCATATTTGATCTTCTGAATTTCGATATAGGACTTCACCTGTTCCAGCTCATTGACTAGCGGTATCATGATACGTCCATCATTAAGCGTCAACCTGTAGAATTTCGCCAAACCGGTTACCATGGCGCTGACCTTGTCCGTTTCCCCCATGTTGGCAAGACTATTAATCGAGGAAAGCGTATTATACAGAAAATGAGGACTAATCTGGGCCTGCAGAGCTTCCAACTCTGCTTCCTTCACATTAATTTTTTGCAAATATACAGTTTGAATTAAATGATCAATATTGGAGGCTGTTTGGTTAAAAGCGACCGCGATTTGTGCAAATTCATCATGACCTGAAATAAGGATACGTTTGCGAAACTCGCCGGATCGTAGTGAACGGACGTACGAAATGATTTTCTTCATCTTCCTATTAGACAAACGGGCCACAAGAATGCCGATGAATAGCATAATGAGGAAACTGGCGATACATACGGTTAGGGTGACATTTCGAATATCTTGAGCATCCTTGAGGAAATATTGATCTGAAACCAATATTTCCAAGCCGTAACGAGTCCCCGGTATGTCCTGCTTGACGGTTAAGTAGGATTCGTTGATCTTCTCTTCACCGCTTGTATTTACTTGGTATAAAATGTTGCTCGTCGTTTTATCCCTCACCTGAACGATTGAATGCTCTCCAACCCTAATGCTATTCAAAGATTGAAACAATTCCTCCAAGCGAATGGATATTCGCAAGTAACCTATTTCTGTTTGATAATCGTTAAACGAGATCAGCTTTCGAATAAGAGAAATGTTATGTTGCTCTAAATCGGTATCCACCTGTAGCCATTGATTATCTAGATTTTTTACGGTTAGCTGTTTAAACCATTCTTCATTTTCAATACGCGAGAAATAGAGCAGATTGTATGCTTTCTCTTGAATGTTGCCTTTCAAATCCTTGAAAACCTCTTGATACTTCTCATTTTTGACATACAGCATGATTTGAATATTGTTTCTCGTCGATTGCAAAGGAGCAGCAAGAAGGGGGAGCAATTGATCTCTTGTAATTATGTAAATATCAAAGGGGTCTTCTTCTGAATCCAAATATTTTTGAATTTAAGTTGACTGGAACAGTGAATCCGATATTTGCTGTACGTCTTGTAACTGATACAAGATATTGTTCGTGATTTGCTGAAACGTCATCTTCATATTCATTTCCGTTAATACAGAGCTTGAATTCGAAAGTCTCGTATAGGTATAGGATCCGATGAAAATTTCGGTAAGCATGATGAGCAGCAAATAAGGAATCATGATCTTATAGGAAAACGGCACATAAGTTCTCGATTGATTCATCAAGCTTCCTCCTTAGCCACAAAAAAAAGCAAACCCCACCACTATTTGTAATGCGGTTCAGCGTATTATTCTAACAGTGAATTTTTAGAGTTATTCCTATACCTTGCCGGGGGAATCCGATTCCATTTGCGAAACATTTTTCCAAAATGCTGCTCATCGGAAAATCCGCAGGCATCAGCGATGGATTTCATAGGCTCGACAGTGAACGTCAAATACTTCTTCGCATGTTCATTACGAACTTGGTTCAAGTACTCCTTGGGCGGGATTCCCAGTTCCCTTAGAAACCAACCGCGAAGATGCGATGTAGAAATACCGAATCGATTGGCAAGCTCGACAATTTTCAAATCCTCGCTATAATTTGTATCGATCCATTTTCGAACACCCCTATAGGCTTCTTGGAAACTGTCCGTGATTTGAGCGAAGCCTGACATCCTTGTGATAAGGGATGACACTTCGTATTGCATTTCAACTTTATGATCCGATTGGCTTTGTGTCCAGTTGCGGGCAATATATCGTATTCTTTCATTAATTTGCTTTTCTTGCTCCGGTGAAAATAATTGGACATACGGCAAGTCCAACCTCGCAACCATCTCCGTTTTATAGTGCATACCGTTATCATCGGAAGAGATTCTCACGACAAACGGACATGGTAACTGATTATAAAATGACCAATAAGGAGCTGTCAATCACGCATCGTTCTTTTTCAGGAGCATTTAATCCTTAAGGAACGGCAGCTCTTTGTTCCACCTGCTGGATTAATGAAATGGGAGTATACAATTATCAGGGAGCCGCCTGTTATCGTACCTATATTCGTACCTATCTCGAAGCAACTCATCTGCGCATCATTTGCCACGGGGGTTTGCATCACGGAGACGTATACTTAAACGGCGTTCATCTTGGATACCATTTCAGTGGGTTCACTCCCTTCTCTTTGACAATTCCATCTGTACCCAAGGGCCGTCACGAATTGGTCATAAGAGCAGACAGCACAGTTGATTGGCTAACGCTTCCTACGGATATAGCAGATTGGTTTCTTACGGGGGCATTTACCGTTCGGTGGAGATTCAACAATTACCCGAGGCCTGCATTGACCAAATGAAAATACGTTATTCTCTAATCAGAAAACAACACTAACGTTCATATTTAAGTCGATTTAGCTTCCTTCAGCGATGAAGGAAGAGAGTTTTCGTTTACCGTTCTCTTTGAGGACTACCTCTTCGGCAAAGCACAAGTGTGGCTGACGGCAGCCCAATCGGTTATTTGCTCTCTTGACGGTATAATCCCTAATATCAAACAATCGTTTTTTAAACATTAGGCAGCCACTCTTATCTTTCAAGATTCAGACATAGCTTATCTTATGTATCGAATAAAACCACAGCCTTTTAAGGAGTGGTCTATATTGGGGTACAATTTTGGCGCCGGCGTACACTTTCCCGTTTCGGAAACGCCATACATCGCGATGAATATCCTCATAAAACCGCCTACCACCTCTGTGAACCTGCCAAGTCATGCGATCCATAAAATATATACCCTGTTTTCTAATACTCTAGGTTCACCATCAGGTATATAATCCCAATTTCGCAAGAATGGATCTACTATAATCATTCTCCCCTTTGTTCTAGTTCGTTGGCAATTTTCTCATTTGTGACAACCAATGGCGGACCCGACTAATCACGGATATAACGTCCCGGAGAAATTCCTTCCGATTTCGTAAATTGTTTGGTAAAGGAATAAATATCTCCGTAACCAAGGCTAACGGCTACGTGTTTGATGGGGAGACCAGAGAGCAGCATCATTTTTGCCTGCTTCATGATCTGTTCAATATGATACCGCTTAGGGGACAACCCGGTTGTTTCTTTAAATAACTTTCTGAAATTCTCGTAGCCCATATTTACGACTGCTGCCGCTTGTTTAATGTCATAATGAATATTACTGGAACCGCCGATTAGCTGGCAGGCCTTCGTTATCTTACTTTCATTTTGCTCGCTCTGAGTATTATTAATGCTTCCGTGCAATCGGATAATGAGCTCCTGTGCCCTCATCAGCAGATAGGGCAGCTTTTCATCCGTCGCGCCTTTGAGGGTGTTTAGCAAGGCAACAAAATCATAAATAAAATCGGTTGTAAGCTGGGCCGCTTGCACCTCTTTATCGGAAATTATTATTCCAAGCTCCCTCAAGTAATGATAGACAGGATACCCAACGCTGATGTAAAACTCTAGCCATCCCCCATTTGGCTCAATTTCTGTGGAGTGTAAGCGGTCGGGCAAACGTTGAACCAGATCGCCTGCTTGCATAAGAGTAACGGTACCGTCCTTAGATATAAAACGTCCATTGCCCTGCAGGATCAAAAAACAGCTGTAATAGCCTATCTTAAAGTCATATTGAGAACGCTCCGCCGTTCTTTTTCTCATAAAGCCGCATGACAAAATGCCTTGGTCGAAATTGTCGCCAATACACCGGTATATGACATCATTTTCCTTAATATCTTCATAATTCATATCGTCGCCACTCCTACCAAAATGGATAAATGAAATACCAGTCTAACCATTTCACATAAAGAATTATCCTTATATTATAACGGTGTCGTTATTTTAATCACAACCAATTAGAACAATGGATGGGAGTGTTACTCATACGTATGAAGCTGAACAGAGACTGGGAGAATCCGCACGTCACTCAAGTAAACCGTTACCCCATGCATGAGCCGTACGGCGTTTACGAATCCGTGGAACAGGCGTTAAGCGGCGATCGCAGAAAGTCAAAATTTGTACACTGTCTAAACGGTACATGGAAGTTCAAATTGTTTTCGAGACCTGAAGCCGTAACCGATGAATTCTTTCATCCTGATTATGATGTATCCCGGTGGGATGACACCTTGGTCCCTTCAAACTGGGAACTCTCCGGATATGGAAAACCTGTGTATACAAATATTTTGTATCCCTTTCGTCGGGAGGGGGCGGGCTCCTATCACGAAATCCAGTTAAAAAATGATGAATATGTCTTGAATCCGCCATTTGTGCCGGATGATAATTTAACCGGGTGTTATGTAATCTCCTTCGACATCCCCGAACATTTTGACAGCCGCGATGTCTACATTGATTTTGCCGGAGTGGAATCCTGTTTTTATCTGTGGTTAAACGGCAAGTTCGTGGGCTATTCCCAGGATAGCAAGCTTAACGCTTCTTTCGAAATTTCGGATTACATCCAAAGTGGACAGAACAGTTTGGCTGTTCAGGTGATGCGATTTGGCGCCGGAACTTATCTGGAGGATCAGGACTACTGGCATCTATCGGGTATCTACAGGGACGTTCTGATTTATGCGAAACCTCGTATGCGCATCCATGATTATAAAATCGAAACGCAATTCGCCGGGAATTATGAGAATGCCGAATTAGCTGTGACGGTTTATCCTAATAAACAAGCGAGTTGTTACGGGGAAGCTTATGTACGCCTTTCTCTATATGATAGCGGTCAAAAACTGGTCACTCAGTTTGAAACGCCGAAGTTTGCGGATTGCGTATCCTATTTACAAGACAATTATGTGGCGAAGGTTAAAAAAACCATCACAAACCCCCAATTGTGGAGCGACGAAAAGCCTTATCTTTATAAATTGGTATTGGAAATGATCGATCCAGCTGGGAATGTCGTCGATATCGAGAGCGCGAATGTCGGCTTCCGTGAAGTCAGCATCGATCAAAAAGGGATTTTGAGAATCAACGGCAAACGACTTATCATTCGCGGAGTCAATCTTCATGCTTTCTGCCCTGAAACAGGGCGCGTGGTATCTACGGAGTATATGCGCGAGCAAATCAAGATCATGAAATCGCTAAATATCAATGCGGTAAGAACAAGTCATTATCCCCACGCAGTCGAATGGTACGACCTATGTGATGAACTGGGCATTTATTTGGTGGATGAGGCCAATCTTGAAACGCACGGCATCGGCGGCCAGTTAAGCTCATCTCCCGAATGGACACATGCCTATATGGAACGGGCAACGCGGATGGTGCTGCGAGACAAGAATCATCCTTCGATCATTCTCTGGTCTCTGGGAAATGAATCCGGATTCGGAGTGAATCATGCCGCAATGTATGGCTGGATCAAGGAATATGACAAGACAAGGTATGTTCAGTATGAGTCTCTGAATCCTCCGGCGAATATTTCCGATATTATTGCGCCCATGTATCCCCAAAAGGGTTGGATCCTGGATGTCATGGCCAACAGCGAGGACTTGCGGCCGTTTATTTTGTGTGAATACGCGTATGCAAAAAGCAACAGCAACGGTAATTTCAAGGAATTTTGGGACTTGATTTATAAGTTCCCGCGGTTTCAGGGCGGATTTATTTGGGATTTCCAGGATAAAGCACTCGTCAAGTATGATAAAAAAGGGAACAAAAAATTTGTCTATGGCGGCGCCTTCGATGAAGATATCATAGATTCTGCGCCCGATATGTGCCTGAATGGCATTGTATTCCCGGATTTAACGCCGAAGCCGGCTGCAAATGAAATCAAATATGTGCAATCGCCCGTCCAAATCGAATACTTTGAAATGCCTTACGATCCTGGAAGGAAAGGTTATCAAATTTATAATCATTATACGCATCGAGATTTAAGCCACCTGGATATCTGCTGGGAGTTGCTTTGCGATGGATGTGTTGTTGAAGGCGGCAAATTACACAAATTAACCACACCGGCCGGATCCAGCGATAGTATTCATATGCCTTACAATCCATCCAAGGTCTATGGGGAAGCGCACCTTAATTTCTATGCATATCAGGACGAGGACACCTTTTATGCGAAAAAGGGAACCTGTATTTATGCATGTCAGATAGAAATTAAAGATTCTGTCTATTATTTGCACTCTGGAGACATTGAAAATGATTCCTTGGAGTATGAAGAAACACCGAATCAAATTCATATCTATAATGAAACTACAGATATTGTCTTCTCGAAAGAAACTGCAGAATTCATCTCTGTGAAATACAATGATCAGTATTATTTTACGGGCGGAGCAAACAACTTCTATCGTCCGCCAACGGGGATAGACTCCGGTGTGCATCTTGAGTCGCCAAACTATGCAGATGAATGGAGAGCCCTCGGGCTGAGTGCCAATCAGAAGGAGATCAAGAAAATACGGGTATATGCAGTGCCTGCTTCCATCATCATTCAAGTTCATTGCCTATATCATGGATGCATTGAAACACGAACAAACTATGCCGTAGGAGGGAAAGGCATCGAAATCACGAATACAGTCGTGAACAATGCCATGGTCGATTCCATTCCGAGAATCGGTCTAAGCTTTACATTCTCTGATGCATGGAAGAATATCAAGTGGTATGGACGCGGACCTTGGGAGAACTATGCAGACCGTAAGACGTCGGCGTTCGTCGGGATCTATGAAAGTTCAGTAGAACAGCAACACGCGCCTTACATCGTGCCAGTCGAATGCGGCGGCAAGGAGGATGTCCGTTATTTAAATTTATCCACCGACGACGAACGCAAAGTAAAAATTACCGCAGCGGGCAACTTCCATTTCGATATTCATCATCATAGCATAGAGGAATATGACAATGCCGCCTATGCTGACGAGCTTAGCCCTTCTGATGCCGTTTATCTGAATATCGACCACAAGCACGCTGGTCTTGGCGGAGACAACGGTTGGTCCAAAAACATTCACGATGAATATAAAATTGTTAAAGGTATCTATGTTTACAAGATAACCTTAGAGGTCATGAATTAAACAGCAGCTCGGCGAAACCGGTCAGTTAAGACCTACTCGTGGTTCCCATCGGAATCAAAAAATCCACTGCCATTCCCAGTTAAACGCGGCAGGAAGAACCCAAGCCCTCTACCTATTAAAGGCGAGGGCTTGTACCGATATACGAATATCTGTTGAAGAAACATATCTGCTAGGCGGCATCATCTAAAGCGTTTTCATATTTATGTCCTTCTTTGGATGGTCTTGCCTTATAGTAAGAGGGGGCTTCCCAAAAGTATTTTTTAAATTTCATGTGGAAATAGTTGACGTTGGAGATTCCTACCCGAGTGGCGGCTTGATGAACCTTAAGACCATTCTCAAGCAACATTTTAGCTTTGCGGATTCGCACTTTATCCAGAACGTCCGGAACGTATCACCCGTGTAGCACTTAAATAATTTCCCTAGATAAGCACTTTTGAAATGAAACAGGCTACCAAACGTTTCTAGCTTCAAGTTCTCGGAGTAATGCTGTTCCACATATGCCAAAACCTGCTTTATTACCGTGTCCCTGCAGTGCATTTCTAACCGGTCAAACAAACGTAGTCATGTATAACTGTCCGGTAGCTTAATAAAATGAGCAGGCCACTGCGGTTCCTGATCATCCATGTGTTTTATTGAACTATCGTTCCCCGTTAGCCATCCATGACGCTCACGCGACACCACAGGTTATTGAAGTAATTGCGTTCTTCCATGGGAGTTTAACGATCGAAATAGAACTTGATTCAGATTAATCGGGCCAAGAATCTCCTTCTCTTCTGCATACCCAATCATAATGCATACCTGATTCATATGGTTCAACTGCCATACTAATCCCATGATTGAAACTCATCCTTTAGTATAGAGTACATTTTTAAATCCTGATGTTTCCCTTTTATGAAGAGCCCCTTCCTAATAATTCCTTCAAATGACATTTCCGCCTTTTCCATGACTCGTGCAGAACCGATATTTTCTAAATAGCATTTTGCTTGAATACGTACCAAGTCCATATTGGTAAAACCGAATTTAATAACTTTTCTTGCGGCTTCCGTTGCGACACCCTTTCCCCAATAATCCGGTGATAAGGCATATCCAATTTCGGCAATTTTATGCTGTCTATCCCAAGTGGCGAACTCTATTGTACCAATCAACCTACTATTTTCTTTATATTCAATACCCCAATGAACCAAGCTCTTATTATTCCACTGGATAAGTACTCGCTCAATCACCTCTTTTGTTTCTGTGATTGTTTTGTGAGGATTCCAAGAAGCGTACTTCGGTACTTCCTCATTAGAACAGTAATAATACATATCCTCTGCATCTTCTAATGTTATCTTTCTTAGTTTAAGTCGATTGGTCTCTAAGACTGGTAGCGCATTGAACACATCTTTCATATGAACACCCACCTAGTTTTGTATACATTGGTTATAAGGGGATAGGCCAAGTCCTCCTAAGATAATATTTAAATAAATTCCAGATCGGGTCTGTGTTTTCCTTCCTGAACAAGTTCGCACTAAACTGCCCGTTAGCTCAACGAGGTACGAGATTGTTTCCAGAAATGATACTGCTACTTCCGAAGGTTTCTCCACCTTGTTATTTAGTGGCTCAATACTTGGAAACTCTGCCCACCCCGCCGGCGCAGCAAATTGAGTGCCTCCCGATTGTCCCCTCCCCTCTCCCGCACAATCGCGTTTAGCAGGAAGCATCGGGCAAGCCGAAAGCGCTGGATTATATTTTATATTCGAGGTTGTCCTAAGTATCACTAGCAGAGCGCGGTGAGTGAACAGAACCACCGGCACTCTGTTTTTTTAGTGCTCAGAAAGGGGTAGGAATCGGAGGACACGATACGGCATCGATGACTCGCGGATCGATACCATAGAAGTACCAGTATGATCCGCTCCATCTATACCCTGCAACACCGTCCATATCGACATATGTCGGATAAAACCAGAAGTTCTCGCCAGACCTAAGCCAAACATAGGTGTACTGGTAAACGCAGTCGACGATATAAGAAACAGCGGGTTTCGGCGGGATGAATGCGGGAGGAGGGGACTGCGGCGGTTGTCTCATCGGTCCTTTATTTCGCATATGAGCCATAACATCACTCCTATCGGAAGATATTCATGATTTTACATGAAAGTGTAACTTATACTACGTAGGTGAATAGCCACTTGACTGTACGCATGCCTAGTCATAACCATTTTGCACGCTGCAATTTCTGTCCTGAAGCTTAAACTCCACGGACTAGCTGTTAATTATGTGTACGAATGCCATTTCACCAGGGTAGTTGCACTGATATTATTCTTTAGAGCAACGCCTGCTCGACTGACTTCTCCTGACTCTAGCTCCTGCACAATGGCGAGTTTCTCTGAAGCGTTGTATTCATTCTTTTTTTACAAAAAAAGCTCCCCTTCAAGTAGCGGTTTATTTATTAAACCTGTCTAGATAAAGGAGAGCATGATTGGCAGCCTGTTCTTTGTTGTGATATCGTATCCGTTGAACAAACCCAACTTTATAATCTCTTTTACTGATTCAGTACTTTGCTTATAAAGATAGTGGACTCTTTCTGATCAGGTGCAATTTTAACCTCTTGTTTTTCTTTATCAACCCAGACAAAATAAGATTTTATTGCATTATTCTTCACTGTGGCGGGGTTATAATAAATTTGTAAGAAATAGTCTTCATCAGGAGTTCGATTCGGGCTAGTAGGATTTAAAAATTCCTCAAACTATTGGCTGAACTCTCCTGCCAGTTAGTTGAGAAACGGCAGCCATTAGGTTGGCTGCCATTGAGCTATCCTTCCCCCATTAGCTCAACAAATCATCGTGCAGGCTCGCTCACTCCCTCGTAAAAACAGTTTTCAAAATCATTAAGACGAAGACACTGATCAGTAAGGAAACTCCGCCCCATAATAAAAAGTTAATTGAGAAGGCGAACTCAAAATCATCATCGAATCGCATAATTTTAAAAGTAATGAACATTAGGATTATTCCAGTCAAATAAAAAAGCAATAGTGTCAGAGCGGATATATTCAGTATTCGTTTAATTTTATGTGTATTCATTAGCTCACCTCGCTCGCATTCTTTATATGATCGGTTCCCTCTGATGGTCCTATCCAAACTAAACTGCCCGTTTGCTTAATACAATGAGCAGGCCGCCGCAGCGCCTGCTCATTAATGTTTGTTATTCAACTATCGTTTCCCGTTAGTTCAACAAGAATCGTTATAAAGCGAATCTATTTTTTATGGTTTCAGCAACTTCACGAGCGTTGATTTTCGTATTGCTTATTCTCAAATAGTTTTCTTTTTTTATTTCTCCCTCTAACGAGTTCAATCGATGTTGCTCCATTGTCTGTTTTAGATCCTGTTCAGAGCGTGTGATATCTCTCTTTGTTGGTTTATGTTCAAGCCTATTGGGAGTCTTGTTACGCTCTATTCTCTCCTCAAGATCGGCTTCAAGCTCAACAAAATAGACATCCGCACCTTGATCCTCAAATATTTTACAAATTTTATCGACGTAATCCCAATCGCACTGCAAATCGAATCCCCATACATATGTGAATATCATTCCATACATATCACTGGCGGCGGCCGCTTCAAATATGTCCTGACGGAATTTATTCGTTAATCCCCACATTTCACGACTGAAGCCAAAATAAGGAGCTAGCAATTCTATCGTCATATGGTTGTGGAACAATTTTAAATCAGATATCATTTCCAGTTCATGCCCCACTGTCATTTTACCTACTGCCTGCGGACCAAATATCAAAACAAATTTCATGATATCACCACTTTAGGAAGTTATTTTAATAATAGTACCACGATTGAGCCAATTCTCATTATATTCAACCAGTCCGTATAGAGGGAAGTCTGTTAGATTCTCGCAGACGAGATGACCATGTTCAGTTCGAACGCGATTCTTGACTCCCTCAACGAATTTCACCCGATGCAGTCCTCTCCGCGCCTTATGTTTTTCGCAATGTTTACTACCGGGTTGAACAGAGCGATGACATTGTTTGCATTTTTTCATTTGATATCACCACACCGATCACTTATCACTAATCTTGAGAAGGTAGCACATTGAAATACCTGCCACTTATTGAACTAACGTACCCGATACTTAGAACGGAGATTGAACGAATGGCTGTATCATCACCTATTTTCTTGGCCAAATGCAGCGTGCAGGCATTCCAACTAAAGGAATCACTTTCCCTCAGCTCGACCGAGTCTTCTCCCTGTTCAGCGTAGATCGCCTCTTTGATGACCAAATGCACTTCCTCGCCTTCATGCGCAAAAGGAATTGGGCCGGTTGAGGAGCCAGGAGGAAGTTTCCACAATCCGCATTTTAATATTCTTCGTGGAGCTTAAATGTGTTGCTCGAAGTGCATCGCTGTAGCATGTGGTGACCTTGCGTTCATCCTTCCGCACTACCTGCATGCGTTCCTTCTTTTCAAGTAAGCCAGAGAGACCTTTAGGACAGTCGCAATATTTTCTAAGATGGTGGATATGGTAGGAACGTTTCCCGGCCAAGGTGATGATTGGGGGATATCCGAAAGGTCGAATCCCAAGAAACACAGCCCACCAAGTGCCGTCCGGCGCCCGGACCAAATCGGCGTGCCCCGTCGCATGAATCGATTTCAACAAGCTTCGATGCGACAATATTGGATTATACGGGCAACTCTCGAACGGACCGTCTGGCCTCTTGCTCCGCGCTACGGTAACCATGTGGCCGTACTCCGTTCCGCCTTCGGAGATCATGAGATAATACCAATAGCCGATCCGATAAAGGTGCGGACCTTCTGGATATTGGCCGCTTATCCCCTTCCACACCAATGTAATGTCTGAAAGCCTCTTCCCTGTTTTTATATCGATTCGGCTTTTATATGCCCCTTGTCCCATGGCGTCATGTGAGGTCGAGTAATAGACCTCTCCTTCTTCGTCAAAGAACAAATCGGGATCGATACCAGGCTGATCCACATAGATCGGATCGAAGACATGTATGTACATTATCATGAGGATTTCTCCGAGCTAGTTATTGTTTTACATGGCGACGCTACACATGTCGTCAATTCCGAAGAAACTTTTATCAAGAAGGGGGACGTATTCGTTATTAACGGAACAACCTCGCATGGATATAAAGATCCTCATGGATTTCGTATTTGCAATATCATGTATAAGCCTGAGCTGCTGGAATCGGCAGGTCCAGAGCTCAGAAAAGCTAACGGATATCAGGCGCTTTTCGTTTTGGAATCGTATCACCGTAATATTAACCATTCCTTAAGCAAAATGAGCCTGCCGATATCAAGCCTGGATTGCGTAATTTCCTTGGTCGCCTTCATGATCGAGGAATATACGAACAAGCTGCAGGTGTATCAGACCATTCTGCGTTCGCGTTTTTTAGAGCTTGTCGTTCAATTGTCGAGACAATATGAGAGTCAGAACGGCAAAGGATCCAAAACAATCTGTTGCATTTAGCCAAAGCCATTTCCTTTATGGAGGATAACTATCTGCAGCCGCTATCGCGTGTAGAAATCGCAGCAAAATCCAATATTTCGGTCAGGCACTTGAATCGAATTTTCCAATCCTATTACGAAACGACGCCTTTCAACTAACTCCAGCAGCTCCGTTTGGAACACGCATGCAGACCACCGAAATTGACAATCCTTCCCATTTCGGAAATTTCATATAAAAGCGGATTCAACGACAGCAACTATTTTACTCGCCAGTTTGCCAAAATCTTAGGCGTGTCCCCCAAGACGTACCGGAGAAATCGGTAAGCAGGCTCTTCTCGGAAGAGAGTCGTGCCCTAACTGTCACTAAGATGTACGCGAATCATAATATCTTGATCATGATTGCCGAATCCCGAGCCATAGAGCGTCAATCCCCCTATGTTAACGGCCTCCTCGTCTACAGTGAAACGAAGCGTCCAGAAAGGTTCCCTTAGCTTGATATCCGCGACGGTCACGTTCGACATCCGCTCCCCATCCATATACGTACCTACGTCATCAATGCGGATCGTCTTCAATAATCCGTATTGATTCACATTTCGATGCCACCACTCCGGCGTATATCTTCCGCGTGCAGCTCTTCCGAAGTCAGCCGGGCTTGTCCAGGTACCTAGGGAAATGCCATTAAACGTGAACCGGATATCCGATGGCCAATGATCCCTCAATCCAGGCGCTTCAGAAGCTATTTCCATCGAAATTTCGATGGCGTCGACTGATTGTTCGGGAAGCAAATAGTTAGGTGTTTTGTATTCCACGTAGCCCCTCCCAAACCAGAGGATGGCGGCATGAACGCGCTCGGGATCGAGAAAGTAGCGTGGGTCGTCCCAAATTCCGATTTCTTTCTCGCGCGTTCCAAGCCCGCAGGTAGGATGGATTTCAAAAGCGGTATAATGCCCCACCGATATCGTCTGCTCTATAATTCTTTGGGCCCAGCTGGCGGATGGCAACTCGATCTCGATGTTTTTTTCTGTGAGGAAACACATTTTATGTGTCCCTCCATTTAGGCGTATTCTGCGACTCCCGATCAGTTCGGCTTGCTCAAGTTTTCGTATGTGCATGGTGACAATGGAGGGACTAAGTCCTAACGTAGCCGCAATGTCCTTGACATTCATTTCGTTGTCGGCAATCAAGTCCATAATTCTCCATCTGACCTCGCTTGCCAGCGCTTCGTATAACGGCAAAAATCGAAGTTCCCCGTTCGCTTTGATCATTATCCCAATCTCCTGACTTCAACTGTTAAAATCACATATTTATTAATTTAATGAATTTAACTAAATCCTTCAACCCTTCTCCATTGCAAGTGTTTGTTGGATAGTGTTTAATTTCCTTATTAGCTTTTTTTAGAATTAGATTCTTATATTTATGAATTATAGATTATGAGGTGGAACAATGAAATACAATAATCCGATCATTAAAGGATTCTATCCGGATCCAAGCATCTGCAAGGTGAATGGCACCTATTATTTGGTTTGCAGTTCCTTTCAGTATTTCCCGGGCGTCCCGATTTTTGAAAGCAAAGATCTGATTAATTGGACACAAATCGGTCATTGCCTAACTCGTAAAAGCCAGATTTATCTGGACACCGTAAATAGCTCCGGCGGCGTGTTCGCGCCTACCATTCGGTACAATAACGGGCGGTTCTATATGACGACAACCAACGATTCAACTCGTCAGAATTTCTATATATGGACCGACGATATTTACGGGGAATGGTCCGATCCGGTCTATGTAGATCAAGGAGGTATCGATCCGGATTTGTATTTTGAAGACGGGAAGACTTTCTTTATAAGTAATGGGACAGACGATAATGGTGTTGGCGGAATCGTTCAGTGTGAAATTGACATAGAAACAGGTCACAAACTGACTCCGAGCCGTTCGGTATGGCAAGGATCAGGCGGACGTTATTTGGAAAGCCCTCATTTGTATAAAATAAATGGACGTTATTACCTGTTGGCAGCTGAAGGGGGAACCGAATATGGCCATATGGTTATTTATGCGCGGGGCGATTCCCCTTCTGGCCCGTTCGAAGCGTATCCGAAGAATCCCGTACTGACAAATCGAAATTTGGGCGGGTACGAGCTGCAGGGGGTTGGTCATGGCGACCTAATTCAGGATCACGAAGGAAATTGGTGGCTCTTTCATTTGGGATTCCGTCAAATTGGACAATGGCTTACCTATCATCACCTTGGCCGCGAAGTATTCCTTACGCCGGTTACCTTTGGCGAGGACGGTTGGTTTACGGCAGGACATAATGGCACTACGTTAACGAGTTTCGAGACCGATCGTATCTCTGATATGGTGATTCAGCAGGAGAAGAAGATTTATACATTCGATAACACGGATTGGAACTTGGACTGGTGTTATCTTCGTCAACCTGCCACGGATAATTATAGGTTGGAACGAGGCAAGGCAACGCTGAAAGGAACCGAGGTGACGCTCGATGTTCCGGCGTCCCCAACCTTTATCGGCCTACGCCAAATTGACTTTGGCGCAACGATCGTTTGCGATGTCAGCCTTACGAGCGGAGAGGCCGGCATCACGCTCTATATGGATGAAGATCACCATTATGATTTGGCTATTCGCAAAGAGGAGAACGGGTATAAAGTTATCGAGCGCCTAGCTATCGGGGATATCCGATCTATCGAAAATGTAGTGGATCTGGGAAGTGCTAACCACGCCATACTGATTATTAGAGCTACCCATGAACGATACAGCTTCCATACTTATGTAGATGGCGAGGATATCCTCTTGGGCTCGGCACAAACGAAATACCTATCTTCGGAAGTTGCCGGGGGCTTCACAGGTGTAATGATTGGTTTATATGCCTATGGTGATGACTCTTTGGCTGAGTTTTCTAATTTTAAGTGCGAGTATGTTTGAAATCTACAATGTTTAACTGAACGACATAGACTTTAATTGTTTCCATGTTATTCAACAGAGATTGTCTCTTCTATTCATTAATTTATTCAAACTATTCTCCCGCTGGCATAATGACAAGTCCTTAATGTTGACGAACTATTGGACTGTTGGAAAGCCTGATGTCCTCACAATTCGGCTATGGATATAGGTTCTTGTTCTCGACTTTGAACAAGAACTTATATCCATAAAACAAAAAAACGCGATTTACCGGTTTCTAATCTATGAAGATACCAAAGGCCACTTGTACTCATCCCTAACAATACCAAACCATTAAATAGATTATTTCTTATTAGATCGGACAATGAACAACAAGACAAAAATCAAGGAAAGAATACCTATAACCGTACTAGCCGTGAGTGCAGCCGAGATGCGATGAGCGAACAGATCACACTTGTGAAGGCATGCAGCTTCAGCAGCGGCAAAGATGGTATCAAGGATACCAAGCCCTAAAGGACCCCTTGAGTGAGATTCTCTAAGGGAGAAATGGAGACGTACAGGTTCATCTTCTAAAATAATTTGCTAAAAGTGCAATCCTGCGAATTCATGAGTCTTGGTGCCAAGTGTTGTTCCTAAGTTGGCGGATGTTAAAAATAATCCATTTGCAAACTCAGGAGCCTCTGGAGCTGCTGACGCAATCCAGTATTGGCTCAAATTACCTCCGATACCAGCTAATACACCCACAACAAAATAATCAAGGCCATTTGCACGCTAAAATTTCCAATTAAGAACAATATGATGTAAACCGCTCTTAATGCAAAAGGAAAAATCACTACGGACTTGCCGATACAACTATCTTCTGCCACTAAAACCTGCCTACCAAGCCACTTCCTAATCAACTTCAAGATTCGTCGATCAATTATTCGCATAGCTACCAGCTTCATTAGCTTCTCTTGGTTGATGTTGTCGAAGTAGTATTGAAAATCGCAATTCCCTTTGCGGTTGCATGCTTTACGGATTCTTTCCAATGCTTGTTTAGCACCCCGTTTCGGACGGAAACCGAATGAGGTTTCTTGAAAATCCACTACAAAGATTGGCTCAATGACAATCTTAGTTGCCATTTGCACGACACGATCTCTAATGGTTGGAATGCCGAGCGGGCTTTGTTTTCCATCCTTCTTGGGGATGTACTTCCGTCGTACAGGCGAAGGATGGTACTTTCCTTCCTTTAGCATGCGGTAACACTCCTCAATGAACTGAAATTCACCTTGCTTCTCAATGTCCGCAAGCGTTAGCTCATCCACACCGGCTGCTCCCCCGTTCGCTCGAACCCTCCGCCACGCTTCCCACAGAATATCCCTTCTGTATACCTTGTCATACAAAGCATGGAATCTTCGCTTCTTGTTTTCCTTGGCCGCATGACCTAGCTTCTCTTGGAGTTGTTGAACGTTTTTCTTTGGTGTTGTTAGCCCTTGGGCATTCACTGACTCGTACCTCCTTAAGAAACATGAACAAAGCAGGGCTCCCTCCCTGCTGCAGGTTGTGTTATCCTGCAGTTCCTCAGTACTATAAGTCCCTCGGACTCCCTTCCTGCAAGTAGATCATTTCATCTCTTGGACTTATAGATCACTTCGTTACGGAAAAAAAATTTCCGTGCAGGGGAGGGTCTCCCCCAGTCACTGCATCCTCTTTCATACCATGCCGATCCCCTTACGCCGGAGGATTCTTCACTGCCGCTCCAAGTTCTTAGCAATTTCCGTGGCCTTCACCCATTAAAAAGGTTCGGCTTCCCCTTTTCCCTCTTGCGAGGCCGTACGCAGGTATCCTAGCTACATGTGGGCTTGGCCCCTCCCATGGCTGGACTTTCACCGGCTAGAAGATGCGTGCCTCTGGGCAAGCGTTTAATAAAACGAGCAGGCATCTGTAGTGCCTGCTCATCCATGTGTTATTCAACTATCGTTCCCCGTTAGTTCAATGCACTATTTCCCCTAAAGTATGCATTGACAGGAATATTCCTACATGGTTATATTTGATGTATGAGCAAAAAAATATTCCAACTGGAGGGAAACGAAAGAATGAATCAGGAAGTTACAGCCTATATTGAAAATTTGCCAAAATGGCAGTCCAACATCAGCTCCACACTACGCAATCTAGTGCATGAGACAATTCCGGCGGTAGAAGAACGGATTCAGTATAAGAAGCCACATTTTCTGAAAAATGGACATTATGCTGCCGTTATTTCGCCTTCTAAAGATGCGATTGCATTTATGATTATGAATGCAAACGGCATAGAATTTCCAAAAACATTCGATGGTCCTGCCGAACGAAAGTGGATCAAATTACGGGAAGGCGATTCTGCGGATCTTTCAATGTTGTCGGAGCTTCTGAAACAAGCTTCCGACACGCTGTAAAAGCCATAATCGGGAGGGAACCATGAATACGACAACCTTGAACGCACTTGCGGAACCCACCCGATTGAATAATGGAACTTTCCTGCCAATTAACGTAACAAAGCTGCCGATCATACGCCGGCAGCTTCATTCAGTTTTGACTATTCAACTAACGTCTCCCGTTAGGGTTCCTGTAGAGCGTTAATTTTGCGCTTTGCATAAAAATGAGCGACTCCGGTACGATGGGGTAGTCACGGGTCATAGCCCTTTAGCCATCTTAAGGAGGTCGCTCAATCTTGAATTTTAAAGCTCAAGCCAAACAAAATCAACTGCTCGAACGCATTTCAACCCAGCACCTTGTCGTCGGCATCGACATCGCCAAGCAGTCCCATGTTGCTCGCGCTGTCAACTTCCGTGGAATCACGCTCGGCACTCCGCTTCACTTCTCCAACAACGATGCCGGCTTTAGCCAACTGCTGCAGTGGATGAAAGATATGCAGGAAACGCACCAACTAAACGACACCATCATCGGTATGGAACCAACCGGCCACTACTGGCTCAGCCTCGCTGCCTGGCTCAAAGACCGGAGCCTCGAGGTCATGTTGGTAAACCCTCATCTCGTAAAAAGAACAAGGAAAACCGCGATAATACTCCCTCCAAAAGCGACATCAAGGATGCCTTGGTTATCGCCGACATGGTGAAAAACGGCTACTACACTGTCATTAAAGAAACTAGTGAAGTGTTCATAGAACTGCGAGTGCTCATGGCGAACCGGGAGACAATCGTCCATCGTCTTGTTAGCGCCAAGAACCAGATCCATCCCTGGGTCGACATTGTGTTTCCAGAGCTGAGGCAGGTATACAAGCGCCTCATTGGCTCCGGTTCGCTCGCAACACTGCGTCTCTTTCCAACGCCTGCTGATCTTCAAAAGCTCACCGTTCGCCAGGTAATCGACGGCTGGAAAACAGTCATGAAACGGCACAGCGGTGAACGAAGAGCTGGTGAGCTGCTGGCGCTGGCAGCTCGCTCGATCGGCGCAAAGCATGCCGAGAAAGCCTATAAGCTTCATATACAACAACTGCTGGCCGAATATGATCTGGCTATGGAGCAGCTACAGGTAATCGAAGATGAAGTGTCGACTGCCCTGGTCCGTATTCCGCTGGCCAAGCCGCTGCTCGCAATGAAGGGGATGAGCATCTTGTCTGTCGCCGGCATTCTGGGTGAAGCTGGCGATCTCAGCGGCTATGCACATGGCAATGCGTTTGGCAATGCGTTGTTGCGGCATGCCGGTCTCAACCTAGCTGAAGCAAGCTCAGGCAAGTGGAAGGGCCAGATGTCCATCAGCAAACGTGGCCGACCAAGACTTCGGAATGCCCTAATCATGGCAACCATGGGTCTCATTATGAACGATGAAACGTTTAAACGACAGCACGAAGTGGATTGTAAAGACGAAAAGCATGAAGCCAATGCGCTCAGTGATGAATCTCTGCGGCAAGCTGGCTCGCATTCTGGTTGCCATAGCACGCAGCGGTGAAGCTTACGAACCGGATCGAGCTCTTCGTATGAAACAGGCTGCTTAATCGCTTCACGATCAGCACGAAAACTGGCTTATTCGCAGGATTTCAAGATTGCACGGAGTACCGGATTGCATTAAACAAAAGGGCATCGACCCGTCGAGAAATGGGAGTGAAAGCCTCCGGAGGTACGTGGAGTAGCGTGCAGCAGATCAACAAAAAAGGAGCGAAAACTCGCCCCTTCTGTTCCCGCATGCGCGTCTGTTGCCCATTTTGGCGGCTCTCGTCCCATTCAATCCGAGTTACGATTCATCCTCTGGTGAAATCCTGCGAATAAGCGAGCATTCGTGAGAAAACTGCACCGTACCGAGGGAGCTTAATGACCTAATTTATTTTATGGTACGGCTTCTCCGCGCTTTTAGAGCCACCCTCTTACTAGATCACGTATGCGTAAAAGAATCGATTCATAGTCCAACAGAATTAATTGTCACAAAAACAGTATCCTATATATGACACAAATCTATTTAAGCTGTACTAAAGATAAAAAAGACAAACAACCATAAATCCATGATTGAAATATCAGTTGTTATGCGTTATGCCAATAGAACGTATAATGTGAATGCTGTTGAAAGCCTAATGACTTGTAAAAAGAACTATCAGAAATAACATATGCTTTTTCAGCACCTAAGGAGCGGCCTCTTTTCAAGGCTTCTAAAACCACTGCTTTTCCAAGTCCCTTCTGCCGATACTCCGGAATTGTACATACAGGTTCAACATAAACATAATCCGTTTTCTGACTATACCATAAGCCGCAGTATGCAACATATTCCCCATTTTCATTTTCCGCGACAATGTGTATCCATGAATTCAAATGAGGTGCTGACAACATTACTCTTTGCTTACTCATAGTAGCTTCATCAACAGGTACAGGTCCTTCGTTGTCAAATGCCTTCCATAGCAAATGATGAAGCTTATATAAGTCATTATTTATATCAATATTCTTTACTATTACGCCTTCAGGAGTTATATAATCAAGGCTAACATTCTTTAGTGTAAGTTCAAGTATGTTTTCAGTTAGGTCATTCTCCAGAAATTTCTTACTGCTCAATAAATCTAGAGTGTGAGTATCCTTGTCATTCACCGCAATCCCAAGGCCATTTTCATTACTGAAAGTAGTAGTGGCATAATCTAATATATCTTTTTCTAATTCTCTAAACCCTTGTTTAGTTGCAAAAAATGCTTCCCCGAAATAGTGGTCATAGGTTGTCATACCTACTAACTCGTCATTACAATACCATAAGCCAATCTTATCCATTAAGTCTCTATTAAATTCAGGATGAAAAAACATCCACTCCCACCTTGCCCAATTCCAATTTATATGATTACGGTCATACTTTGATAGTTCAATCAAGAAATCGCAAACTTTTTCATAACGAGAATCATCGAACCTTCTAAAAATAATCTTCATTTCAATCCCCCAGAAAATACAACTAATATTTATGACAAAAACCTTAAATAAACTATATCCCCTGCTCCAATAGTTCCTTGGTAAAGATAGATCAATTACAAATGAAGGGGTTCACTCCATTGTCGTGTAAGTAAAAAGGTATTGCTGATTGAAACAACCTCGTTATAGTTCATACCTTCTCCTTTTCATATGTATTCTTTTTCTTGTTACATTACAATAAGAACATACCAAAATAGCCGCATCCTCAATGAACTTTTTTGATCATTTTAAGTTTGCTTCACTCTGATGGGCGCAAGCCATTCCATTTGACAATACTGGCCATCGTAAGCATCCGTATCAATTTTTTCGAAAAAGAATTCGCTATCCTGAAGCTCATATCTCCCTTTGTGCTCCTCTGCAAGTCTATCAATAGCATGATATAGCGCCTCTGCGCGTATCCCGTCAATCTCCTCGTAATGATGGTTCCCAATATAGCGAAAGCCAACACATAAGGAAGTAGGAACGGTGTCGTCTGTAAAGCCATCAGGAATATCTGTCAGATTCTTTACACGCATAGAGGGTAAATAATTCGTCCAACTAAGCGATGGATCAAGTGTCCTAGTTAGACCGTAATAGATATTGGGTTCTACTGGATCAGGCACTTTATGCCGTTTGTTCCACCAAAACTGCTTAGCAGCTTCTGGCGCTTTTGTCACCGATTCAGCGAACTCAATTTGATACTTACGGCCGATCAAATGAAAGGATGGAACCATGATCATATCCGGCCCATACACCACATTACCGAAAACATTGTTCTTTGGAAAAAGATGAAGAGGAGGTGTTACATGAATGTTTCTGCCCGAATGTCTGCATTCGCCAGGCGTAAACCCATATTCGCGTTTAAACGCACGTATGTAGGTTTGCTCATGTTCATAACCGAATTCGATTGCAATATCGAGGATTCGTTTCTCGGTTAACATTAAATTCTCCAAGCTGTTTGCTAACTTTCGAGAACGAATATAGCTTTGTAATGGGACACCGAAAGCAAATCTGAAGAGTCGACGCAAATGAACTATGGAGATAGGGAGATCAGCCCAATATTCTGTATTCCTAGTACCAGAAATATTTTCTTCTATTCGTGTTAAGAGCTCAGTTAAAAGCTTGTATGTCTCCATAATTCACCCC
Source organism: Paenibacillus sp. PL91 (assembly GCF_012935325.2). GTDB lineage: Bacteria > Bacillota > Bacilli > Paenibacillales > Paenibacillaceae > Pristimantibacillus. The sequence goes on along the minus strand of NZ_JABBYG020000001.1, from coordinate 415,324 downwards.
ACATGTCTTAGATATAATTGATTCGTATGTAAACACTCTTTATCACTTCCTACTATCAACATGATACTATAGTTACATCTTTGGTTACCATCTGCTTTCCTCCTAATAAAGCCGCTCGTTATGAGCGACTCTTCTGTAATTAGATGTAGATATCTGCTCAACTGCGGAATTATTAGACTTCGGCTCACCTACAGGAAGATTGGTAGCAAATATATTAGTTAACTTTAATGAATACTATAGTGATAATCTGAGTGACATTACAAATGATAATATAAAAACGAATGCTGAAAAGGGACGTTGGAATGGTGGCCCTGCTCCCTTTGGCTTAAAAAAGAATTTTGAGGACGTTTTTGTTGCAGATGGATATAAAGCAGCAGCCGTAATACAGTCATTTAAAATGGCTAAAGACGGAAAAGGGCCATATGTTATTTCAAAATGGCTTAACAAAGAATCTATACATACAGAAACAAATATAGAATGGACACCAAGAAGAGGTATCTTCTATCCATTAATTAATTTTTTGAAAGCTTAGTAAGCTTGGAAGATTTTCTCTACATTCAAAGTACATTATTTAGTAAAGAAAAAGTCTGGCGAGAAAAAGAACGACAATTATTATCTGCTATCCTTCAATGTCCCACTTGTGGCGGAAAAATGTATTCAAGACAAACAGGAAGTAAGAAAACACGAAGGTATGTATGTAGTAATAAAAATACACATGGAAATTGTAATAGCCCCGCAATAGACCTACCCTCGTTAAACGATGCCGTTCTGAAAAAAATAGTTGATATCAGTAACGGCCGGTATAGCAAAGAACAAATATCAAGTAAACTAGCAGTCGAGAATGATGAATCTCAGAGATACATTTCAAATGGGGGGAAATAGCGGTGATTCATTTTACTAAGTCCTTGTATAGGAATAATGAGGTTTTGTTTTTCAAAAAAAAAACCACCCCGAAGGGTGGCCCGCACTCATGATGAGTACTATAGGATTTGGATAGGAGTGGAGAGAAACCATACTGTACCTTTATTATATGTATACGCTTCCAATTTGTCAATAAGCGTTTTCATTTTTGTTTTAATTAATTTGTAAGCGCTTATATGTAAAAAAACGTACACCTGGTTAAAGGTGCACGTCATAGCCTTTTGCCGAAAGCACGACAACTGCCTGGTCCAAATACTCCTGGCTGCGGAACGAAAGCCGTAATACGCCCGGCACGTCTTCCCTGCTTTCGATAATATGGATATTGCTGAGATTGATTAGGCTGTTGCCTAGCTCGCTCGTTATTTTACCGATGATCCCAGGGTGATCCGGAATATCGACATAACAGTCAAAGGCGGATTGAATCATCCCTTTGCGGCGCTCAGGCATTTTGCTGCGGAATTCGCCCGCTGTTTCGAATGCAGCTGCTATTGCATCTCCATCGACACTCTCCAGCATCGTAACAAACTTTTCGGTTTCCTTGCTCCAATCGCGGAGCAGCTCAAGCACGACCTTGCGATTATTAATTAAAATGTCGCGCCATATAATAGGATCGCCTGATGCGATACGTGTAATATCACGGAAGCCCCCTGCCGCTAGTGATTCATAAAGCCCATTTTCTTCATTATAGCCACGTATTTGGTTTACAAGCGAAACGGCAATGATATGCGGAAGATGGCTGATTGCGCCTGCAATTTCATCATGCTCCTTCGCGTCTACCTTTACAATATTCGCTTTCGTATGGCTAAGAAGCTCAACTAACCGTCCAACTGCTTCCTCTGGCGTATGCTGATCTGGCGTCAATACGTAGAAGGCATTCTCATATAAATGCGAGGATGCGGCTTCAACGCCAGTACGCTCCGAACCGGCCATCGGATGTCCGCCAATAAATATAGCTTCGCCAAAATCAAGCGATTTGGCACGAGCCATAACAGAAGCTTTCGTACTGCCTGCATCCGTAACAATGCAGCCCGGCTTTAAGTCGAAAGCGCTCAGCTTCTCCATATATTCCTCGATATTCCCTACCGGCACGCATACAAAAATAAAGTCGGCTTGCTCCGCCGCCTCTTGCATGGATGTTGTCGCATAGTCAACAACGCCGCGCTGCACATACTTCTCAACTTGAGACTGTCGATTCGAATGGCCAATTACGGTTATATCTGGTTTTCCCTTAAAGCAAAGGGCGATCGAACCTCCGATCAGCCCTACCCCAAAAATCGCTACAGTAGTCATAACTTTATCCTTGCACCGCCGCTTCCTGCAAAACCTGTTCAAGCGCCGAAATAAACTTTTCATTTTGCTCTTGTGTACCTACCGTAATCCGAATATGATTCGGATAATACGTCCAGCGAGGTCTTGATATGATTCCTCTGCGCAGCAATCCGTCAAATACTTCGGGCGATGGGCGCTTCGTATCTACCATAACGAAGTTTCCGTATGCTGGGAAGTAGGTTAAGCCAAGGCGGTCAAATTGCTCGGACAAATAGGCAATACCTTGCTTGTTTTGCTCGCGGCAGTAGGAAATAAATGATTTATCCGCTAGTGCTGCTTTCGCTGCTGCTTGCGCTGCACGTGACGTGTTGAACGGCTCGCGCACTTGATTCGTGAAACGAATAACATCAGGATGGCCGACTCCGTAGCCAATACGGAGTGCCGCCAAGCCAAATATTTTCGAAAAAGTTCGTAAAACGATTAAGTTGCGGTACTCTTTAAGCAGCTGGACGCCATCTGGGAATGAAGGATCATCTATATATTCACCATAAGCTTCATCAAGCACAACCAATACATTCGAAGGAACCTGCTTTAAAAATGCGGACAATTCCGGCAGCGTTACAATTGTTCCTGTCGGATTGTTCGGATTGCAAATCCAAATGATTTTTGTACGGCTATTCACTTTAGCTAGCATCGCAGGCAAATCGTGCTTGCCTTCTTTGAGAGGAACCTCTACGATACGAGCGTTCTCGATTTCTGCGTTATGCTTGTATTGAGGAAATGTTTCATCCGCCATAATCGTTTCATCGCCAGGCACGATAAACGCTCTATTAATCATAAGTATGATTTCGCTGGAGCCTGTTCCAAAAATAATTTGATTCGACTCCACGCCAAGCTCTTCTGCCAGCGCAGCAGTCAGCTCAACGCTCGCTCCGTCGGGATAAATATTTAAATTAGATAATTCTTCAATAATGGCAGTTTTAGCCTGTTCGGAGCAACCGAACGGATTTTCATTAGATGCAAGCTTAATGACTTCCTTTAATCCCAGCTCCCTCTTAACATCCTCAACCGGCTTTCCTGGCTGATAAACGGGAAGATGGACGATATTACCTTTGGGCTGCATGAGCCGCTCACCTCTTTTATTATGGACTAGTCTAATTACTTGATACATTGTCTCATATCTGTTTAAGGTTTTAAAGTTTTTTTACGCAAGAAAAGCCCCACGCAACATGCAAGAGGCTCTTCTCCTAATATTCTAATCCTCAACCCTTAAGCTGAGCGACAAAATCACCGATTTGCTTAAGCCCTTCATCACGTCTGTTAGCATCTTGCAGCAGCGGAATGGCTTCCTCAATCTTACGTACGATGGCGCTGCCTACAATGACGCCGTCGCATTGCTTCTCGAAGCGTGATACCTGCTCGCGGCTTGAAATGCCAAAACCAACGGCAATCGGCAAATCAGTCGCCTCACGAACCGTAGCAAGAAACTCATCAATTCCCGTATGAAAATCAGCTCTTACGCCCGTTACGCCAAGTGATGACACGCAGTAAACGAAGCCTCTAGCTTTGCGCGAAATACGAGTAACTCGATCCTTCGAGGTTGGAGCCACCAGGGGGATGAGATGAACATCGGCAGCTTCCGCAAGCTGCCGCACTTCCTCATCCTCCTCGATCGGCAAATCAGGTATGATGAGACCGCTGATCCCTTTGCTTTGGACGAGCTCGAAGAAAGCCTTCAATCCAAACTGGAATACAGGATTATAGTAAGTGAACAATATAAAAGGAATAGTGACGCCGGCTTCGCGAGCCCGCTCTGCAACATGGATGCAGTCCTTTAATGTGATGCTGTTATGGAGCAAGGCGCGCTCGGAAGCACGTTGGATAACGGGACCATCAGCAAGCGGATCGGAATAAGGAACGCCAAGCTCGATCATATCGGCGCCAGCTTTCTCCAGCGTTTGAATGATCGCGACAGACGTTTCCAGATCAGGGTCTCCCATCGTTAAAAAAGGAATAAGCGCCGTCTTGCCTTCGGCTTTCAAGCGTGCAAACGCCGTATCAATGTGATTCATGCTTCTCTACCCCCAAATAACCCATAATCGCCTCTACGTCCTTGTCTCCGCGGCCTGACAAGCTAACGACGATAACCTTGTCTTTATCCAGCGTCGGAGCAAGCTTCATCGTCTGAGCAATGGCATGCGCAGATTCGAGAGCCGGAATAATGCCCTCGGTGCGTGACAGCAGCTGAAGCGCTTCGAGTGCCTCTGCATCGGTTACTGGCACATATTCGGCGCGTCCAGAATCTTTCAAATATGCATGCTCCGGTCCGATACCTGGATAATCAAGCCCCGCGGATATCGAATGTGCAGGCTGAACCTGTCCATGCTCGTCTTGCAGGACGTAGCTCATAGAGCCTTGGAATATGCCGTGGCGTCCTTTAGTCATCGTTGCAGCATGTTCTATCGTATCGACTCCGCGGCCTGCCGCTTCAACGCCAAGCAGCTTTACACTGTCATCGTTAACGAATGGATAGAAGATGCCCATCGCGTTGCTTCCGCCGCCTACTGCAGCTACAACGTAATCCGGCAATCTGCCTTCATCAGTCAAAATCTGCTGACGAGCCTCATCCCCGATAATACGTTGGAAATCGCGAACCATCATCGGATAAGGATGTGGACCTGTAACCGAGCCTAAAATATAATACGTATCGTCAACGTTACTAACCCAGTAGCGAAGCGTTTCATTGCAGGCATCCTTAAGCGTTCTTGTACCGGATAATACGGGTACTACCTCGGAACCGAGAAGCTGCATGCGGAACACGTTGAGCTGCTGCCGCTTCATGTCCTCCTCGCCCATAAAAACTTTGCATTCAAGGCCAAGCAAAGCGGCGATTGTTGCAGATGCAACACCGTGCTGCCCAGCTCCGGTTTCGGCAATAATTTTCGGTTTGCCCATCCGTTTGGCAAGAACACCTTGACCAATCGTATTGTTGATTTTATGTGCGCCTGTATGGTTCAGGTCTTCACGTTTTAAGTATATTTTGGCTCCGCCAAGTTGCTCGGTTAGACGCTCTGCATAATACAACGAAGTTGGTCTTCCCGAATATTTGTGCAACAAATAACGAACCTCGTCCTGAAAGGCTTGATCCTTCGAATAATGAGCATACGCTTCCTCCAGCTCAAGCAATGCTGTCATTAATGTTTCCGGTACATATCTTCCGCCAAAAGCTCCAAAGCGTCCATTTTCATCTGGTACATGTGTCATGCTTCCATCACCCTTCTTACAAATAATCGGATCTTGTCGATATCCTTGCGACCATCCGTCTCAACCCCGCTTGATACATCAATACCGCCAGGAGCGTATGTTCTAAGCAGCTCCTGCACATTGCCCTCATGCAATCCGCCGGCTACATACAGCGTTAAGCCAAGCTCTTCCGCCGCTTTATTATAGTCTTCTATCGCTTCCCAGTTGAACGTTTGGCCCGTTCCTCCGCCTGGTGCATCAATTAGCGCCGCATCTATGGCTCCTTTGTAGGGCGACAAACGCTCAATAGCAGAATCGAGCTCGTTCCCATCAGCATCACGCTTAACGGAAAATACTTTCCATACCTGCACCTTCAGCTTCTCGCGCACCGCCCTGCAAAACTCGGCCGATTCACTGCCATGCAGCTGAATGACGTCAAGCGGTGCTTCAGCTACAATCTCTTGCAGATTATCGAGCGTTTCATTCACGAACACGCCTACCGTCCTCGGACGTTCCCCGCCTGCCGCTTGCAATTGAGCAACTGCATCAATAAGCTGCGCCGCTGTCGCCTTGTCTACCTGCCGCTTGCTCGGGGCAAACACGAAGCCGATCTCATGAATAGGCAAGCCATCCATCGCTTCGATGGTTTGGACATCCTTTAGCCCGCATATTTTGATACGCGGCAGCGGCTTCATCGAGCCCCTACCGCGCCCATCAGGTCGTCTACCGCTTGTCCCACATTATCGTGGCGCATAAAATGCTCGCCAATCAGCACGCCGTGAGCGCCTATGGATTGCAAGTAATCCATATCGGATTTTCCAGCAATGCCGCTTTCGCTAATTACGGTCACATTTTGGGGCATATGTCCAATAAGAGTCTCGGTTGTTTTCAAATCGGTTACGAATGATTTCAGGTCACGATTATTGATGCCGATCAGCGTAGCCTTATTAAGCGCCAGCACGCCTTCAAGCTCCTCTAGGTTATGAACCTCTACGAGCACATCCAATCCGATAGACTTAGCAAGATCATGAAACTCGCCAAGCTGCGCAGGCGTCAATATGGCTGCAATAAGCAAAATCGCATCCGCGCCGATTAACCGCGCCTCATAAATTTGACGGTGGTCGATCGTAAAATCCTTGCGCAAAAGAGGAACCTTAACCGTCTCGCGTACGGCGCTCAAAAAAGCATTCGATCCCTGGAAATAGTCGCGATCAGTCAATACAGAAATGCAATCCGCTCCAGCGGCTTCATAAGCTGCAGCAAGCGTAGTCGGCTCAAAATCGCTGCGGATCAAGCCTTTGGAAGGCGATGCCTTCTTAACCTCCGCGATAAGACCCATGCTTCTGTTGCGGCCTGCGCTCGAAAGCGCACGCTCAAAGCCTTTACAAGCATCCATAGCTGCAATTTGCTTCTCAACCTCTGCTAGCTCAAAGCGAGCAGCGAGCTCCTCAACCTCTGCCCTTTTTGTTGCTACAATTTTATCTAGAAACATGTGCCAACTCTCCTGTCGTTTGAATAAGGCTAACAAGCTTTTGCTGCGCCTCTCCAGAATCGATTACTTTGGCTGCAATCGTTACACCTTCGCTAAGTGAAGCAGCCAGCCCGCCTACATAGATGCAGGCACCCGCGTTCGCAAGCACAATATCACGATAGGCTCCTTGCTGTTCACCGGAGAAGATCGCGCGAATCAGTGCTGCGTTCACTTCCGGCTCACCGCCCATCACATCCGCGATCGGCCAGCGTGTAAGCCCCAGCTCCTCAGGGGTTATATCATAAGTGCGCACCTTGCCATTTAACAATTCTGAAATTTGAGTTGGCGCCGAAATACTTATCTCGTCGAGTCCATCATGGCTGCTCACGACCAGCGCCCGCTTCAATCCGAGCTCCCCCAGCACCTCAGCAACGGTCGAGGTTCGAGCACGGTCGTACAAGCCAAGAAGCTGTCTGTCTGCTCCTGCCGGATTCGTAAGCGGCCCAAGCATATTAAAGATCGTCCGAATGCCAAGCTCGCGGCGAGGGACAGCCGCATGTCGAAGCGAAGGATGGTACAGCTGCGCGAACATAAAGCAAATTCCGATATCGTTCAAGCATTGCGCTGCTTGCTCCGGTGAAATCGTGATTTGAACGCCAAGCGCTTCCAGCACATCTGCACTGCCTGTTTTGCCCGACATGGCACGATTGCCATGCTTGGCTACACGAATGCCGGCAGCTGCAGCGATAATGGAGGATGCCGTAGAAATGTTGAATTTATGAATACCCGATCCACCGGTTCCGCATGTATCCAGCAATCCCTCCTGCTCCGTATGGAGATGGCTCGAATGCGCGCGCATCGCCTCTGCGAAACCTGTTATTTCATCTTTCGTCTCGCCCTTCATGCGCATTGCCGTTACGACGCCGGCAATTTGAGCTGCTGTCGCTTCCCCGCTCATGATGATGTTCATGACCGCATTTGCTTGCTCTCTTGTGAGATCCGATCCGCCAATTAGCTGACTAAGCGCGCGCTGCATCGTTATCGCTTCAATCGCTTGCATTATTGACCAAGCCCCTCTCCGGCCTTGACGTAATAATCCATATTAATGGTGTTGAAACTCTCTTGCGAGCTCTTCGGCTGTCCGAAGATCGCTTCCGCAGCGCGGATCGCTTTAAGCATCCCTTTTGCCTTGTTCACCGTCTCCAAGTATTCGCTCTCCGGCACGGAATCCCAAACGATGCCCGCTCCGGCCTGTACGTAAGCTTTGCCGTGTTTGAAAATAATCGTCCGAATCGTAATGCAGGTATCCATCGATCCACCGAAGCCTAAGTATCCGATTGCTCCCGCATACGCGCCGCGCGCTTCATTTTCCAGCTCCGCAATAATTTCCATCGCTCTGAGCTTAGGCGCGCCCGAGACGGTGCCGGCAGGCAGACAGGATACAAATGCATCAAAGAAGTCCTTGTCCTTATGGAGCTTTCCTGAAACGTTGGAAACGATGTGCATGACATGCGAGTATCTTTCAATTTCCATAAACGAATCGCATTTAACGGTTCCAAACTCCGATACGCGACCTATATCATTACGTCCGAGGTCCACAAGCATCAAATGCTCTGCGCGCTCCTTCTCATCTGCAAGCAGCTCGAGCTCTAGCGCTTTATCCTCTTCCGGGGTTTTGCCGCGAGGCCTAGTTCCAGCAATCGGCCGAGTCTCCACGCGATCGCCGTTCACCTTCACGAGCGCTTCAGGCGACGTGCCCACAATGACCTCTACGCCCATTTTTAAATAATACATATAAGGTGATGGATTCATTGTTCGAAGCACCCGGTACACATGCAAGGGATCAATGTCGGTATCGATGTTGAAGCGCTGGGACAGCACCACCTGGAAGATGTCGCCGGCACGAATGTACTGCTTCGCCTGCTCGATGTTCGAGATGAACTGTTCCTTCGTCACATTAGATTGAATATCGCCAAGCTCTTGATCAAATTGAATGGATCCGCCTGCCGTTACAGGAATCGCAACAGGCTGCTGCAATCGCTCAATCGTCGCTTCAATTTTGGCAACCGCCGCATCGTAGCTTCGTGCAATATCAGCATCGGTTGATCCATCAGCGATATGAACGTTGCCGACAATTTGCAGCTGCTGCTTGAAATGGTCAAATACGATGACTTGATCACAGAACATGAATTGCATATCATTCATTTTCAAGTCGTCGATTCGGTGTGCAGGAAGCTTCTCGTAGTATTGCAGCAAATCGTAGCCGAAAAACCCAATCGCTCCGCCTGTGAAGGGCGGAAGCTCTGGAAGCGATGGACTGCGGAAGGAACGCAAATGAGCTTTGAGCAGCTCAATCGGCTTATCGTTAAGCACATGCTTCTCGCCTCTGTGCTCCAGCACCATCTCGCCATTTTTACCATAAAGCATCATGAACGGATCTGTTCCGATGAACGAATATCTCGCCCATTTCGCGCCGCCCTCCACGCTCTCCAGCAGAAAGGCATGATCCTCCTTCGCAAAATGCTGGAACAGCCGAATTGGTGTTTCCGTGTCCGCCATCATGTAACGAACAATCGGAATTAAATTGTATTGACTGGCAAGACGTGTTACCTGCTGCAGCTCATTTGACATTCCGCACAACCCCCTGTTTTATAAATCTAGCCATTAATATGCACAAAAAAAGCTCCTGCCTGAGCAGGAGCGTTGGTTTAGATGATGACGGAAGTGTGTAAGCGGAAAAAGATACAATTGTAGGTACGGCGAAACAGCACTTTTACAATTTTTTGCGCCTAGACACAAAAAACCGTTCAGCTCTTTCCATCTTTCCCGTACAAATAACTGCTCTACTCTGCTTCTCTCAACTAGTCTATACTCATCTCAACTAAACTCATTAATCTGCTCAGCTACTCTCACTTACGTTACTAAATATACAACAACGAACGGCCGTGCGTCAACATAGGGATTTAATTGATGATGAGCTTATGAGTCCTTAAGCCTTGGACAAGTCAGGACGAAGCGCTTTCGCGCCGCTTAAATAGACATGGCGAATTTCCGCTTGTGTTTTGTCTGTATTAATCAACACCATCAGTCTGATGCATCGCTCCAGGCTGCCTTTGACCGGCACCTCCAGCGCGCACATTAGCGGCACGAGCTCCCAGCCGTTCATTTGACGAATAGCACGAGCCGGAAACGTCTCGTCAAGATCGCTGGTAACCGTCACGAAAACACTGCAAATATCGTCCGGCACGATCTCATTGTCAGCTACAATCGCATTCAGCATTTCAATGGTCGCATTCAAAATCGGCTGCTCTTCGTTAGCATCTACCGTAATCGCACCGCGAATTCCTCTTACACTCATTACAGCTCCGCCTCCTGTTTTAATTGCTCCACAATTTCTCGTACCCATTCCACGGGAACATTAGGTTTTATTTCGACAACGCCGATTGCTGTTGGGACTACAAAAACCATCGTACCCTCTGCAAATTTCTTGTCATGCATCATCGCTTCCATAATCTTATCGACGTCAATATGCTCTGGCAATCGTACAGGAAGCCCGCATTTCGCAAGAACCCGCTTTGTTACTGTATATACTTCTTCCGGGGCGCCATAGCGGAGGCCGAGCTTAGCTGAGCCAATCATTCCGATTGAAATCGCTTCGCCATGCGTGAACTCGCCATAACCGGCAACCGCTTCGATTGCATGCCCTATCGTATGGCCTAAATTCAAGATCGCTCTCAAATCATTTTCTCTCTCGTCCCTCGAAACGACAGCCGCCTTCACGCTGCAGCCTTTGTAGAGCCCATAGCCCAGCGCCTCTGGATCAAGCGCCAACAGCTTCTCCGCATTCTCCTCGCACCAAGCTGCAAATTGCTGATCCCATATGAGACCATGCTTCACCATCTCTGCCAAGCCGCCGCTCACATCTCTTGGAGGCAGCGTTTGAAGCGTATGCAAATCATATAAGACAAGCTCAGGCTGATGGAACGCTCCGATAATATTTTTGGCAAGCGGATGGTTGACTGCTACTTTGCCGCCTACGCTGCTGTCATGCGCCAGAATCGTAGTAGGAACCTGTACAAATTTTATGCCGCGCATGTAAGATGCCGCTGCAAAACCGGCAAGGTCGCCTACAACGCCGCCGCCAAGCGCAACGATCGCCGATTTGCGGTCCAGTCCTTCCTCCAATGCTTTGGTAACAAGCGACTCCAGCATCGAAAGCGACTTCGAGCTCTCCCCTGCGGGAACGACTATGCTCGATGTCTGGAATCCAGCGCCTCTCAGTTCCGATTCAAGCGTATGCAAATGATAATCGGCAACATGGCTATCCGTAATGATCAAGAGGGGCGATTTTTTACTTATTCCATGCTTGACGAAATAGGAGGAAGCCTCCTTCAGAAGCCCTTCCCCGATATAAATAGGATAAGAACGGTCACCTAATTCGACTGTAAGCTCACGCATCCTTAGTACCGCCCTAGCTGTTCAAGGTAATTGTTCAAGTTAGCGCGAATTTCCTCAATGGAATCGCCGCCGAACTTCTCAAGGAACGCTTTGGCCACTTCCCATGCGACTACATGCTCCATCACGACGCTTGCAGCAGGCACAGCACAGCTGTCTGAACGCTCAACCTGAGCCGTAAACGGTTCCTTCGTATCGATATCAACGCTGCGTAGCGGTTTGTAGAGCGTCGGAATCGGCTTCATTACGCCTCGAACGACAATTTGCTCGCCATTGGTCATGCCGCCCTCAAAGCCGCCTAAACGATTCGTTGCCCGATGATAGCCGCGTTCCGCCTCATACATGATTTCATCATGCACCTGCGAGCCGCGGAGCTTAGCCGCTTCAAAGCCTATGCCGATCTCGCAGCCTTTGAATGCATTGATGGAAACGACCGCTTGCGCAATGCGTCCATCAAGCTTGCGATCCCACTGAACGTGGCTGCCAAGTCCGATCGGCACGCCCTCGATAATGCACTCCACGATTCCGCCGATGGAATCGCCCTCAGCTTTAATTTGATCGATATAGTCCGTCATCTTCTGCTCGGTTTCCTTGTCTACGACACGAACGGATGACTCCTCGGTCAATCGGATCAATTCATCGACAGGAAGCTGATTAGCAGGTGCTTCAATCTCGCCGATTCGAATAACTTGCCCAGCTACTTTAATGCCGAACTCCGCCAGCAATTGACGCGCAACTGCACCAACTGCTACACGCGCTGCCGTCTCACGAGCGCTTGAGCGCTCCAATACGTTGCGCAAATCCTTCAGATCATATTTCAAGCCGCCGTTCAGATCCGCATGACCTGGACGCGGGCGATGGACGCGGCGCTTCTCTTCGTCGCTGCCTTCGATTGGCTCAATATTCATAACGGAGGTCCAGTGCTTCCAGTCATTGTTCGCAACGATAAGCGCTACCGGAGCGCCAGTCGTCCTGCCGTGACGTACGCCTCCAACAATGTTAGCGGTGTCTTTCTCGATTTGCATCCGGCGTCCACGGCCATGACCCTTCTGGCGGCGGTGCAGCTGGAAATTCAGTTCCTCAAAATCAATAGTCAAATTACTTGGAAGACCTTCAATAATAGCCGTTAGTTGGGGGCCATGCGTCTCGCCCGCTGTCAAATATCTTAAACTCAAGTCAAAGCTCCTCCTTCTAGGCAAGCCTATAAGCGCCTGCTATGCTTTACAGCACTAAACATCTTTGCTCATTATAGTACAGCCCTTCCGGTTTGACAAGAATTTGAGCCCCGCAGAAGCTGAAGCCGCAGCACAAAAACAGGCTGCAGAAATTGTCCTCATGATAGACAATTCCTGCAGCCTGCTTTGCTTGCCGCTTATTAACTATTTACCGATTTTTTCTCGAGCAGCGACGCACCGTCATTCGTAAGCATCGGGTCATTTACAAGCCTAGTCATTTGTCCGCTGTCAACTCCGATAATTTGCGCGCATTCTTGAATCGAAATAAAACCTCGCCTATAGGCAGCAATTACTTTACGCTTATCCATCGGTTGCTTCATCCTCCAAGTCGTACACCTTACATCTAGTATAGGAGAAGATGGAAAACGGTATACATGCCCCTTACACGCGACGGTAAAAAAAGGTATCCGCAGTTTCGAAGCCGTACTGTGCAGGCGAGAAAATTTGTTCGGTGCTTCCAACAAAAAGCAGTCCGCCCGGCTTAAGCGCCTTAGAAAACTTATGGTACAGCTGATGCTTTGCCTCTTCCGTAAAATAAATCATAACGTTTCGGCAGACGATTAAATCAAACGAGGTGTCGAATGTATCGTGGAGCAAATTTTGCTGCTTGAATTGTATGAATTGCTTTAATGAGTCCGAGATGAGATAAGCGCCGTCCGCTTGCTTAAAATATTTTTCCCGGCATGCCGGCGGAACGTCGCGCAGCGAGCGCTCCAAGTAACTGCCTTCCTTCGCCTTCTGCAGCACATTTGTATCCAAATCCGTCGCAAGCAGCGAGGAGCGCTGCAGTGCGCCAAGCTCCGATAAAATCATAGCTAGCGTATAAGGCTCTTCTCCCGTCGAGCATGCCGCGCTCCACACCTTAACGCGATTAGAGGCGCTTAGCATCTCAGGGAAAAATCGTTTTTGCAAAACCTCCCACCGGGATGGGTTTCTCCAAAATTCGGATACATTGATCGTCATGCGGTCCAAAAACTCATTCAGCATGCTGCGATTTTGTTCGATCGCTTTCCAATATTCCTCAAACGTTTGAAAACCGTGCTTCATTCGCAGTGTAGTCAACCTGCGCTTCATTTGGGCTTCCTTATACTGCGACAAATCGATGTCGGTCTTTTGCTTTATCCGAGCAATAAACTGTGCAAAATCACGATCCTCAAGCATAGATGCCTCCATCGTTAAGCGGTCAAATTAGACCCACCGTTGAATAGTATGTTCGTAATTAACAAGCTCTGAAGGCGAGAAGTAAAGGCCGATCTCCCGTTCAGCATTGGCTGCCGAATCCGAGCCATGAATAAGATTAAAATTCGTATGTACGGCAAAGTCAGACCGGATCGTACCAGGCAAAGCTTCGAGAGCATCGGTCTTGCCTATGAGCGCACGAGTGAGCGCGATAACGTTATCGCCTTGCCACACCATAGCAAACACCGGACCGGATGCGATAAATTCAAGCAGGGGCTCATAAAATCCTTTGCCCTTATGTTCTTCATAGTGACTCTCCGCAAGCTCCTGATCGATCACCATAAATTTGGCTGCTGATAGCTGCAGTCCCTTTCTTTCAAACCTTGAAATGATTTCGCCAATCAAGCCCCGCTGAACGCCATCGGGTTTAATCATCAGAAAAGTTCTTTCCATCTACATCCATTCCTTTCGAATTCGCATATTTAATAATTACGTTTGCCTATAAAGTGAGCAAGATCGATCAAGTTCTTTTTCGCTGCGACATTCGGTAATCCCTCTAATGCTTGGAGAGCTTTTTTAATATACCGACTCGCAAGCTGGTCTGCAAGCTCACCGCCATCGCTTTTTCGTATTAACTCAATGGCGCGCCCCGCGTCCTTTTTGCCCCCATGCTCTCGAATGGATGCAATCTCTTTTAACAGAGAATCCCGAATGCCAGGGTCTTGCAGAGCAAGCAAAACGGGAAGCGTGATATTGCCTTGACGCATATCAGAGCCTGGCGGCTTTCCGATTTGTTTCTCGGTTCCATAGAGATCGAGCAAGTCGTCTCCGATCTGAAATGCCATGCCTACATTGTAGCCGTATCGATACAACTGATTCGCAGTCTTGCTATCGGCGTTTGACGCTACTGCTCCAAGCTGACAGCTGATCGCGATCAGCAAAGCCGTTTTGCGTCTTATCCGAAGCAGATAGTTCCGTATCGATTGCTCGGTATTAAAAAAATCGCGGATTTGCTCCATTTCGCCAATACACATCTGTACGAGCGCATTTGATAAAATTTGATGGATCTGTGGATTGGGCAGCTGAGCTGCAATCGTTAACGCTTTTCCGTGAATGAAATCACCCGTGTACATCGCAATGCGATTGTCCCACTTGGATTTCACGGTAAGCTGGCCGCGCCTTGTTTCCGCATCGTCAATGACATCATCGTGTACGAGTGAAGCCATATGTATAAGTTCAAGAGGTACTGCAACCCGCTTCATCACATCAAGCCGATAATCGCCAAACTTGCCCGCAAGCAGGACGAAAACGGGTCTGATCCGTTTTCCGCCGGCTTTGAGCAAGTGTAAAGAAGCCTCACCGAGCAGCAAATGGTCATCTGATACGCTCCGCTCCAGCTCCTGCTCGATCTGATTTAGGTCGCCTTTCATCTTTGCATACAAGTCTAGTAGTTTCATTCTTTCACCTATTGGGCAGATTGGTCTTCAAAAAAAGTAAGCTCCACGTCATTCGACAGCAATCCTAACTGCTTTGAATAATTGAAATATAACTTAAGTCCTTCTTGCAGCTTGCTCCCAAAATCATATTGAAGCGAATGAAAGTACATCTCCCAGTATGTCCATACTCCCCCAAGCTGTGAACAGGCTTGTTCAATTAGTGGACCAAGATGAGCCTTATTATACTGTTTGCTCGCAATTAGCGTCTTATATACAGCATGAACAGCTTCCGGTGCAGATAAAGCGGCTTCCTTGCGTGCCGCAACTACGGCATAAGTCATGCCAAGCCCCGTCCACTCATTCCACAATTGCCCCAAGTCAATGACATGAAGCCCGTGATCTCGCCAAGAGGCTTGGATGGCCGGGTCGCCGATAATAAGCGCTGCATCGGCTGTCTCCAGCATACGATCAAGCTCGGGTGCTGCGGTAAAATAAGCTGGATTGCACTCAAAATGCAAAGCCATCATAATTTTCAACAAATTGACTGAAGTAGCCGAAGTGGTCGTTACGGCAATTCGTTCAGGCCGTTTACGCTCAATGGGCTCCTTCAAGAACAAAAGGATCGAGTTTACCGCTCCAACAGAGCCTACCGATAATTCCGGCAAAAGTACATAGTCATTCGCGTTTTGTCCATAGGAGAAGGACGAAATCGCCGATATATCCAGTTCACCAACCTGAAGCATCCGGTTTAACTCAGAAGGTACACGCTTAATCACTTCAAAGCTATTCCGATCAGCTCGCTCTTCGAACTGATGGAATAGCGGCCAAGCATTCGCGTAATCAATTCTTCCAATGGTGATTGGGCGATTACTCATGCCCATTATGCTCATCTCCCCATCTTCTGTACAAATCATGGTCGATTGCCATATTATCCAGCACCTTGCCGACCAAAAAATCAATCATTTCATCCATCGACTGCGGTTTGTAATAAAAAGCCGGCATTGCCGGAATAATTCTAACGCCAAGTCGCGCGAGCGTCAGCATGTTCTCAAGATGAATCGCATGAAGCGGCGTTTCTCTTGGCACGATTAACAGCTTCCGATTCTCTTTAATCATCACATCCGCCGCTCTAGTCATCAAATCATCGGAAATGCCGTGCGAGATTGAGGCAAGCGTCCCCATCGAGCACGGCACAATAACCATTCCTTGTACGCGGTAAGAGCCGCTTGCAATGCTTGCGCCGATATCCGCATTCGGATGGAACACAAGCCTGTTTGTCGACATAGCATCGCCAAAGCGCGCCTCAAGAGCTGCGGAGCGACGTGTTGTCTCCCAGCCAAGCTCTTCCTTCAGCACTCTCCAGCCTGCTTCTGTTACGACGAGATGAACCTCGTAATTCATTTGCAGCAGCACCTCGATAAGCCTAATGCCATAAATCGAGCCGCTAGCCCCTGTAATGCCGACCACCCATCGTTTCGTCCAGTTCGATGGGCTTGAAGCCATAGTTCCTTCTACCATTCGTGAATAACCAGCAAATCAACGATTGTAAACAAGAACAGCACGACGCTAAGGGTCCCGTTCATACCGAAAAACGCGGTTTGGACTCGTGACAGATCGTTTGGACGAACGAGCCAGTGCTGATAGAACAATAAGGAAATCGAAATTAACGTCCCAAGCAGATACATCCAGCTTAAGTCCGTGAGCCAGAATAAGGTAACAAAGCCGATTGCCGTCACGATATGCAGGCCACGCGCAATCCAAAGGGCGCCAGCGATGCCAAAGCGAGCTGGAATCGAATGTAAGCCGGCGCCCCGATCATACTCAAAATCTTGCGTTGCATAGATGATGTCAAAGCCGGCGATCCACAAAGCTACCGTTATATACAAAAGCCAAGCAGCCGAATCGAATCCGCCGGTAATTGCAACCCAGCCGCCAAGCGGCGACAGCGCGATCGTAAAGCCAAGGAAAATATGGCATAACCATGTGAAACGCTTCGTATAAGAATAAAGGACAAGCATCACTACGGCAATAGGCATTAGCTTAAGTGCAATAGGCTCCAAATTCGCGCTTGCCACAAAGAGTAGAACGAATGAAACGATAATAAACAGCAAAACCTCTGCGGATTTTAACAATCCAGCCGGAAGCGCCCGCTTCTCCGTTCTCGGGTTGCGCAGGTCAATCGCTTTATCGATAAGCCGGTTGAGGCTCATTGCCGCGCTGCGTGCCCCGAACATTGCAAGCGTAATCCATCCGATCTCGCTCCAAGAAGGAAGACGCTGCTCCATCATCACGGCACCTAGAATGGCCCCCATAAAGGCGAAGGGCAATGCAAAAACGGTATGCTCAAACTTAATCATTTCTAAAATAATGCGTAATTTGCGAATCATTGCTATTTCTTCTCCTTTGTCCCCATATGCAGCGCAGCTACTCCGCCGGTCAGAGGATATGCCTTCACCTGATCAAGACCCGCATCTTCAAACAGCTCAGCAAGCTGTTGTCGACCGGGGAACATTTTGAGCGATTCGGGAAGCCATTTGTATTCTTGAAAGCTCTTGGCTACAAGCTTGCCCATTTGCGGCAAAATGCGCTCGAAATATAGGTTGTACATCGCTTTGAATGGCTGCCAGGTAGGCTTTGATACTTCTAAGCATACAACATGTCCGCCAGGCTTCACGACACGCTGCATTTCCTTTAACACCTGCAAATAGTCCGGCACATTGCGAAGCCCGAAGCCGATCGTCACGTAATCGAAGGTACTGTCTGCGAAGGGAAGGCTCATCGCATTGCCTTGGACTAATTTAATTTGCTTATTCAAGCCAAGCTTTTCGATTTTGATGGCTCCGACATCGAGCATATTTTGGCTGAAATCAAGGCCAACAACTTCCCCGGTGCCGCTTGCTTCCGCGAGCGCGATCGTCCAATCACAGGTTCCGCAGCATAAATCCAGCGCAGTTTGTCCAGGCGATACGTTCATTTTCTTCATCGTAAACTTCCGCCAAGCTTTATGCCTTCGAAAGCTGATTAGATCGTTCATCAAATCATATTTTGGAGCAATCTTCTCAAATACGCCATGTACATGGCTTTTGGAGTTCGTATCCATCCCTCAAGTCACCTCGTCTCGTTGAGTGCAGGCGTGTAACCGGGCTTTTCGTTTAACAGAGCATCGACGATAGATGTCAATTCACCGAGCAACTTGTCCGATTCCAGCTTTCCAGCTAAAGCCTTTACGTCATCAGCTGACTGCTTTAGCTTAGTCATAAGCTTGCTGCGCACCTTATATTTTTCTGTCAAACTTTGAATGAATGCAGGCTCCTGCATGCGCTGGGAGAGCTGCTGCCGCTCATCGTCGGTTCCCTCCTGCAAGAGATGCCAGTAGGCCCAGCTCTTATCGAACCGAGCCGAACCTTCACTGCGTGCTATCTCATCCCGTACAACCTCGCAACGGCTTACGCCCATCAAAATCTCTGACCAGGCTTGTGCGAGCGTTCCTTCGAGCACTTCAGTAAAAATGTGAAACAATGTGCTTCTAATCTGCACCGTGCAGCTCAGCAATTCCTCAGCGGTCATTTTGAGCTGCCTCATCCGAACGTATAAATTCACTTTCAGCCTGTTAACCTCGGAAACCGCGCCGCTGATTTTGGATATCATATCAATTTGGCCGGCTTGCGAGAGCAATTGATAAAAAGTCGCGCTAAAGTAATCCCCTGCGAGCACTTTGAGCTGTCTTGACCGCATCTCCGGCTCAGTACGCTGCTCTAGGTCCGTATCGATTAAATCATGCGTATCCATTCCTAATTGAACGAGGGATACGACAAGCGTGTAGAGCTCGCTGTTTGGCCTAAGCGACTGCTGCTCGTTCAGGAAGGCATGAAGCAATCGCAGCCTTGCGTCCGGTAATTCAGGTAGCGCCGTATGCGCTTTAATCATGTCATATTCTACATACTTTTGAGCTATTTCAGGTATACGGTACGTTTTCATGGGGGAAGCCTCCGAACAGAGAAGCGCAAATCGCCGCTCAATAATCTAAACTATTATAGCACAACTTTTTCTAAAGAGCATACGATTCAGCCTGCTTGTTCAACAAATTGCAACATCCATGCCATCTATCGCTGCGAAATGGACGAAGGCTTTACTGTAAACCCAGATACTGGTCCGAACCTCTCTTCCCAAGTCGAGGTAAAGCTTACCCTAAGCCTATTTCGCCATAGCTCGTCATGGACGGGATCAGCTTGAGCAAGGCCATCTATCTCGTGGATGAGCCATTCATCCGTTTTCCTCACATCGACAGCTGCAAGCAGCGCTTCACCGCTTTGCCCTTCCTCAACCATTCGGATGAGCACCCGCTTCACATTTTCAAGCTGCAGAAACGATACACGCAACAACTTCTCTACATCTGCAAACCAGACGGCAGGCCTCCCCTTGCTCGCACTGACTTGCATGTCAACTAACAAAATCCCATTGCTCCACTCAGCCCTACTCAATCGTTCATTTAGCTGAGCGGCAATAAGAACATCAACTAGATTGCTGTTTGTAAGCCGAACGGCCGGCGTGGTGCGAAAAACGGCTATCTCATGCCCATCCGCTGAACGCTTCGATGCCAGATGCGGCAGCCAAGTCAATAATAAAGTAACAGCTAGCGCAGTCACGCATGCGGTTAAGAGTGGTTTTCCGATGTTCACCCTGCACCTCCAAATAATAGCCCATCCACAGAAAAAAGACTCATACTTCATTGTACGAGCGTTCGTGCATGTTTATTCGGACAGCAACGGGCAAAAAAAAAGCAGGCATCGCCTGCCTTGCACGTTTGTTGCTACTGATCGGTTTCCATCGTCCCATATTTCGTCATGACGACCGCTTTACCCCGTATTTTAATAGCTGAAGTATGATCAGTAAATTGGCAAATCAAGATTTCGTTTTTGTCCAGCTTTTCCGTATGATGAAATTTTGTGTCCAGTCCGCGTGTTAAACCGATGACTTGAACGCCTTGATCCTTTGCTTTTATAACAATATACTCGCTTTGTGTAGGCTCCACCGTTATCCCTCCGCTTCCGAAATTCCAAACTATCCATGTGAATTATAGTGGAAGTACGACGTTTGTGCAATCTCTTCCTGCTTGCGGAGCAGCAAAAGACGCCCGAACGGCAAACCGTCCGAGCGTCTCATGTTCAAAATATAACCATTTATAAGGTTAACCCTTATCGATTGCTTATATTTCGATGTGCAGCGTGCCTTTGCCGCCGATGCCCGGCAGCATCAGCCGTTTACGCTTTCCTATGCTTAATTGGATACAAGGTCCTTAAGTGATTTTCCTGGTTTGAAAGCAGGCGTTTTGCTTGCTGCAATCTCGATTGGGTCTCCCGTTTGCGGGTTGCGGCCTTTACGGGCTTGACGCTCGCGAACTTCGAAGTTTCCAAATCCAACTAACTGCACTTTATCTCCGCTTTGCAAGGCATCGGAAATAGCATCAAAAACAGCATCAACCGCTTTTGTTGCATCTTTCTTCGAAAGATCAGTCAATTCAGCTACTTTGCTAATCAAATCTGTTTTGTTCATTGTTTCACCTCCTCCAAAGTGCTGTATAGCATCATTTTGCTGTAAGCATATAAACTCTCATCTTATCCCTCTTATTAACGGAAATCTTCAAAAATATACCTTTTGACCGAACAAACCTATAGTAATACAGCCGTTTGCCAATTTCAAGTACTAACCGGCAATTCCTCCAAAACAAATAAGCCGCTCCCTGTTTGGCGGCGGCTTATTCGATATGCTAGATTCGTTTACTTACAGGATGATCGCAATCAAACCGCCAGAGCCCTCGTTGATGATGCGTCCGAGCGTCTCTTGGAGCTTGTAGCGCGCGTTGTCCGGCATCATCGCAATTTTCCCTTGAATGCCCTCTCGTACGATGGAATGCAGGGAACGACCGAATATATCAGACTCCCAAATTTTGATTGGATCATTCTCAAAGTCTTGCATTAAGTATCTAACTAGCTCTTCGCTTTGCTTCTCCGTGCCGATGATCGGAGCAAATTCCGATTCCACATCGACGCGGATCATATGGATGGACGGTGCTGTAGCCTTCAGTCGGACCCCAAAGCGCGAGCCTTGGCGGATGAGTTCCGGCTCATCGAGCGCCATTTCCGCAAGGGACGGTGCCGCAATGCCGTATCCGGTCGTTTTGACCATTTCCAGCGCCTCTGCAAAACGGTCATACTCCCTTTTGGCATGGGAGAAGTCCTGCATGAGCTGCAATAAATGGTCTTTGCCCCGAATCTCGACACCAACAACCTCCATGAGGATGCGGTCGTACAGCTCATCTGGAGCGTACAAGTCGATTTCCGCTACACCCTGCCCCATATTCATGCCGCTGAGTCCTGCCCGGGCAATGAAATCATATTCCATGAACTGGGTAACTACGCGATCGACGTCCCGCAGTCTTCGAATGTCTTTAACCGTATCGCGTACTGAGCTTTCATAGTTGCTGCGAAGCCAGTGATTGTCGTTCAGCACCATAACCCAGCTTGGCAGGTTGACATTCACCTCATGTACAGGGAACTCGTAGAGGACTTCCCGCAGAACGGAGATGACTTCCTCTTCCCCCATCGTCGCTACGCTTAGCGTCATAACTGGAATATCGTATTTCGCCTGAAGCTCGCTGCGCAGTTGAAGCGCTTCTTCACTCTTAGGGCGAGTGGAGTTGATGACGAGCACAAATGGCTTGCCGACTTCCTTCAGCTCGTTGATGACACGCTCTTCAGCAACAACATAAGAGTTGCGCGGAATTTCTGCGATAGAGCCGTCTGTTGTGACTACAACACCGAGTGTAGAATGCTCTTGGATAACTTTACGCGTTCCAATCTCAGCCGCTTCTTGGAAAGGAATCGGCTCATCGAACCATGGAGTCGTAATCATGCGCGGACCGTTTTCGTCCTCATAGCCTTTCGCGCCTTCAACTGCATAACCTACACAATCGACCAGTCTCACGTTTACCTCAAGTCCATCGGTAACCCTGAGCTGTACCGCTTGATTCGGAACAAATTTAGGCTCTGTTGTCATAATCGTCTTGCCTGCGGCACTTTGAGGAAGCTCGTCAATAGCTCTTACGCGATCTGATTCGTTAGCGATGTTCGGAAGAACAACCGTCTCCATAAACCGTTTAATGAATGTTGATTTGCCCGTCCGGACAGCCCCGACAACCCCGAGGTAAATATCCCCGCCGGTTCTTTCGGCTATGTCCTTGAAAATATCTACTTTCTCCACTGAATATCCCCTCCCAATTGATTTTTCCGGTTCGCCGCCATCCACCGGTCAATAGGGCAGGCCAGCGACGCAACTCGTACATGCTTTGTGGACTAGTAACATCTTATGTGCCGGCTTTCCGATTATGCCGATTCCTTCTGCGAAATCTTTTTTTATTCGTCTGCGAGCTTCCCTTCCAAGATTGAAATATATGAGAATAAGAGCATATCTATGACCCCAATAGGCAAAAAAAATCCTCTCCGAGACGAATAGTCTAGGAAAGGAAATGGGATAAGGATAGATATAATCTGGCTAGTCCTATTGCTTCACGGCCTGTGGCTCATTGTTGACCAATCGATAGGACGGCGCTTTAACCGGCACAAAATCCGATCCATCGACCAGCAATGTCCGCAAATCAAAATCAGCATCGTAATCGAATTTGCCGCTTTTTTGAACGAATTGCATAATATCTATGCCATAATCAGAGTAAACAACACCGTTATCATCTACTACGGCTTGAATAGTTTGACCTGAGAACACGCTGCGGATAACCGGCGATTCCTTCTTCATGGCTTTGTAATCGATCTGATAGAAGCCTGGATACATTTGCTCCCCCTTCGGAAGCACGCTATTCGTTTGCACGTAGGTTGTAACCCAGCCCTGGATGTCATTGATCTTCTGGAAAGCTAAAATATCAAGCAGCTTCACGCGCGGCTTCGTCTCTTCATCGATGACGAGAAAACTAAAGTTCCCGCCGTTCTCAAATGCTGCTGTCGGAATATCGGTTAGATAGCCTGTCCGGCCGAGTTTAGCGAAATCAACGTAAAATTTCTCATATTTCGGTGTTTCTGCTGTACTATTTTTGATCGGCAGCATGCCCGTCTCCGCTTGATATTGATCAATCGCACTCTGCACATTGCGTACGGCCTCTTTGGGTACGACTTGGTTTTGCTTGAGCTGGTCCCTCGGATATAGGCATCCAGACAAAGAAAACAACGTGATGAATAAAGCAACAAACGCCGCCGTTTGACGTGTATGACGGCGCAGATCCCTCTTAATAAAGCGATTCATTTCTTTCCTCCTCACCGTTACCATAAACGATCGTCTTCCTCCGCTTGACGCGCGAGTTGTCGCGCGACAGCAGCACGCAGCGGATCAAGCGGAATCTCCACATCAACCTTGCCTGCCACTCTCGCTTGACAGGACAGCCTGATATGATCGCCGTCCAAGCCCGAGAGCTTCCGTCTCTCATTGTCTTCTATCGGCTGCAGCTCGCTTCCAGGCCTCACTGTGACCTTGCACATGAAGCAGGCAGCTTTGCCCCCGCAGCGCGTGCGAATCGGTATATTGGCGCGTCTGGCGGCGTCTAGCAGCGTCGTGCCTGGTTTAACCTTAATTTTACGGCCAGAAGGCCAAAACGTAACCTCACCGTCCATTACAAGCCACCAGCCTCTCGAACCGACATCAAATGATGCAGGCTCCGCTTCGCTTCTAAAGTTAATGCATTGCTTGCTTCAATGGCAAGAAGCGCAGCCTCATGTCTAGCGGGTGCTTCCGCAAAAGCTTGAATTATAAGCTCTACCCGGTCCATTCGGTCGCGAAGAAAATTAAACCACAGCTCATGCGCAAGAGGAGCGATAAATGCTGGATTTACCCGTTCAGCCCATTGCATTTGTTCAGCATGCGGAATAAGCAGCTCGCGGACCATTGTCTCATAATGATTGCCCCCAGCAAACACATGAAATCCTCCGACCAGCTCAACCTGTACGTCATGTATGAGATAACGGCTCAAATTGGAGCGGTACATATCCGTAATGCTCAACTTCGGCTCCTCAATCGCAAAAGGCTTGAGCGATTCATATATGGATGCAACATCCACGTCATCGCAATAAATGTCCAAGTCTCGCGGCTCTGCGGATAATGGCAGCCCACGAAGCATCAAGCTTGCGCTCCCGCCTACAATCCATTTCGCCTTGCTTGATTCCGTGGCTTTCATGACGGCAGCCAGCGCCCTATGAATGCGATCATGTTCTGTCATCGCCGGCACATCCTTTTTATTCAAGCGTAATATTCCATTAAAAATAAGGCTTGTTAGCTGCGGCTATCGTTGCATCAGCCTGTTTGACAATCGCTTGGCAGCCGAGGCGGTAGCCCTCTTCGAACTCCTCCGGCTCAAGCCGATCCCATTCCTCGTCCGTAATGCCTTCCAGCTGGTCTGCTCCTTCGGTTATCAAGCAGCGACAGCGAGCGCAGGTTCCCCTAGCGCATGAAAAGCTCCAATCGACGTTATGCTTTAGTGCAAGATCAAGCAGCGACAAGCCTGCTTCCCCTTCTACTATTGCTGTTTTGGTCCGACCTTTTAATTCAATCATTATATGTCAAAGTCTCCCTTTCTGTTAGCTTCTTCGTACCCTCGTATGTATGTTGAACTAAATAATGGAAATAAGGCCGCAAATAAAACCGATTATAAGCACGATAAATGCAATCAACGAAAGGACAAATTTCAATACACCCTTCGTTTTCAAGCGAGCAAACGTAATTAAAAGGGCCGCAATCGCCATCATCCCAATGCCGAATAGCGAAACCCACATTTTTGTCATTGCATCCATAGTAATTCCATTCTCCTAATCTGTATCATAATGAATTCTCACCCATTATAACATCGCACAAAAAAAAGGACAAAAGCTGACAAGGTACATCACCGAATGCGAAAATTCGGAAGCACCCCTAGCTTTTGCCGATAATCTTTATTTTTTGATCATCATTTTCATGAGAGCTTCCATATTGCTTGCGCTCATGCCGCTGGCTTTAACAGCTTTAACGATATCGTTGACCGTCGATTCGGTAACCTTAACCTTAGCCATATCCGACACTTGCTTGATCAGCTTGCGCAGCTCGGCTTCATCCTGCATCGTCTCTGCAGTAACTCCACTGGCAAGCTTTTTGACCGAGCTTTCCGTTATGCTCTTGCCGGTTTTTTTATTGATCGAACTTAAAATGTCTTTGGAAAAATCCTTCGCCATGCCCTACACCTCCAGGATGCGCTAGTGTCTTGCTCCATGCATCATATGAGGTGGACGTAGGTTTGGTGTAGGCGCTGGTCCTTAGCCTATTTCTTCGATTTCATGCGTGCGAAGCCGCCCCATCAAATGCTCAACAGCCGTTCGTGGTGACTTATTCGCAAATAAAACCTCGTAGAGCTGGAACGTAATCGGCATTTCTACCTCATACTGCTTCGCCAGATCAAACGCGGCGCGCGTCGTTCTCACGCCTTCAACAACCATTCCCATACGAGTGAGCACCTCATCTAAAGGTGTTCCATCTGCCAGCATATAGCCTGCGCGCCAATTACGGCTATGCTTGCTCGTACATGTTACGACAAGGTCGCCAACGCCTGCGAGACCTGCGAAGGTGAGTGGATTCGCTCCCATTGCTGCACCCAATCTGCCGATCTCAGCCAATCCTCGGGTAAGGAGAGCTGCCTTGGCATTATCGCCAAATTGAAGGCCGTCCGACAAGCCCGCTCCAAGCGCAATGATGTTTTTGATCGCCCCAGCTACCTCCACGCCAACGACATCATTATTCGTATAAACCCGGAAATGCGTATTCATGAGCGCATCCTGCGCTTGCTCAGCCGCTTGAATATCAGTTGATGCAACAACGACTGTAGTAGGCTGCTTTAAAATCACTTCTTCCGCATGACTTGGACCAGACAGCACGACAAGCTGATCGATCGGTCGAGCCAGCTCTTCAGATAGAACAGTCGTCATCCTTTTCAGCGTATCCGATTCAAAGCCCTTAGTCGCATGCACGACAAGCGTGTCGCTGCGCAGAAATGGTGCTGCTTGCTTGGCTACCTCGCGCATTGCGCCAGATGGCGCAACGAACAAAGCGAGCTCGGCATCCTGCAGCGCATGCTTCATAACCGTCGTTGCTTGCAAAAGCTCTGGCAGCTTTACGCCTGGCAAAAACTTGCTGTTCTCGTGGTTTTGATTGATGCCTTCCGCCTGCTCCGCACTTCGTGTCCACAGCTTAACCTGATAGCCATTGTTCGCGAGTACAGAAGCAAGCGCCGTTCCCCAGCTTCCTGCAACTAACACAGCCGCAATTTTCGTTGTTGATGGGTTGCTCAATGTCATGCGACGCTCACTATCCTTTCTTAGCACCTAGCTTGTTTTCCGTTCCTTGGAACAGCTTAACAATATTCGTCCGATGGCGTACGAAAGCAAATATGCAGATCAGAAGACTTGCACAAAGTAAAGGCACTGAAAAATAGAAGATAGATATGAATAATGGCGTTAAAGCAGCAAATAGTAAAGAGCCGAGTGAAACATACCTCGTTAAAGCAATCGTTGCAATAGCAACAATACCGGCACATAGCGCAGGCAAAAAAGCTAGCGTAGCAACAACGCCTACCGTTGTGGCAATTCCCTTGCCGCCCTTAAAGCGGAACCAAATGGGCCAGTTATGTCCTATTATGGCTGCAAGACCGCATAGAACGGGAATCCAATCGTTCTCGCCAAGAACACGTCCGATGAATACGGCTGCTACGCCTTTGGCGATATCAAGTACAAATACGAGTATGCCCGGCCCTTTGCCGAGCACCCGCAATGTATTTGTCGCGCCAGCATTGCCGCTGCCATGCTGACGGATATCGATACCCTTTACCCATTTGGCAATAACGATGCTGAATGATACTGAACCTAACAAATAGCTTAAAGCAACCGCGATTACTCCGTATAACAAGCTACTTCTCCCCTAATCTTCTTCGGACTTACGACGTGAGAATATTCGTATTGGTGTCCCCTCAAAATTAAATGCAGCACGAATCTTATTTTCCAAATAGCGCTCATACGAGAAATGCATGATTTCCGGATCGTTAACAAAAACAACGATCGTCGGCGGCTTGGTAGCTACCTGCGTAACGTAGTTGATGCGCAGACGTTTGCCTTTGTCAGAAGGCGGCGGGTTGATCGCCACGGCATCGGAAACAACATCATTAAGCAGATGCGTCTGAATACGCATCGCATGCTGCTCGGATACATGCTTAACGACAGGCAGCAGCTTTTGTAAGCGCTGTTTCGTCAAGGCAGATAGATAAACGATTGGCGCATAGGACATAAACAAGAAGTGATCGCGGATATTTTGCGAGAAGTTTTGCATCGTTTTCTCGTCCTTATCGACGATATCCCACTTGTTCACAACAAATATCGATGCTTTCCCTGCTTCATGCGCATAACCTGCGATATGCTTGTCCTGCTCGATAATGCCTTCTTCTCCATTAATAAGAACAAGAACGACATCTGCACGCTCGATCGCTTTCATCGCACGCATGACGCTGTACTTTTCAGTTGATTCGTACACCTTGCCGCGTTTGCGCATACCAGCCGTATCGATCAGAACATAACGCTGTCCATCGCGTTCGAAAGGCGTATCGATAGCGTCGCGCGTCGTGCCTGCAACGTTGCTTACGATAACGCGATCCTCGCCAAGCAATGCATTGACAAGCGAGGACTTTCCGACGTTCGGACGTCCAATAAGGGCAACACGTATGACATCCTCATCGTAGCCGTCATCTGTCAGCTCAGGCAGAAGCTCAACTGCAGCATCAAGCAAATCGCCGATTCCAAGCCCATGCGAGCCGGATATTGCGATAGGCTGGCCAAAGCCTAGACCATAGAACTCATAAACCTCGTCCATACGGCCTTCATTATCCACTTTATTAACTGCCAGTACAACAGGCTTGCCTGAACGAAACAGCATTTGAGCAACTTCATCATCCGCATGCGTCAAGCCTGTTTTCGCATCGGCCATGAAGATAATCACATCTGCCTCTTCAATGGCAAGCTCGGCCTGCATACGAACAGATTTCATAATTTCATCTTCGCCATCAATTTCAATACCGCCGGTATCAATGATGCTGAACGATTTTCCATTCCATTCTCCGGTGCCATAAAGCCTGTCACGAGTGACTCCCGGTTTATCCTCAACAATTGCTAGACGGTCGCCGATAACCCGATTAAATATGGTGGACTTACCCACATTCGGACGACCGACGATAGCGATAACGGGTCTTGCCATAGTTTGTTTTCCACTCCTTCAAAAATACTCACGATAACCATCATAGCAAAAAAGTACGTTCTTGGCTAACTTTTCATATTATCGGTGATCGACCAGTATGATTGTGCCATTCTTTAAATCATGCGCGCTCGCATCCAAAATCTTCTCTAAAAGAAAGGATGTCTCCTCTAATTTATTTTCATTTTCCGCGATAAAAATAGGCGCCCCTCCCCCAACCAACTCCGCTTTCAAGGATACGACAGCTACGATTTTAGCCATTCTCGCCAGCCTCCTTCTTGTTTACGGATGCTTCTGACGGCATACGAACGGCGGATTCCAATATCGGCACGCGCAAAATAACTTGCTTGCCTTTATCCGAATCAAGCTCCTGCGGCAAAATGAACACCGCTAACCGCCCGTCCTTTATGTCAAGCTTGGCCATCGGTATGAGTGCAGGTTCACCGTCGTCCCGATATACGCCGAGAATAGTAGCCAAATCGTACAGGATCGCTTGACGTTGACCCAGATTGCTCAATGTGACCTTCCCATTTGAATTGTTGGGAGTCAATATGTACCCCATCCCTCGTTCTGCAATAATGTCTTGGTTTGATTTCAAGCCCACATTCATAATGTACACGTCTCCGACGAACAAATCCGGCCCGTCGATCTTTACCTGAGCCGCTTGCACAGCAGCTATATGAGATACGGATTTTCCTGATTTTAGTTTCTCAACAATAACGAGCGACAAAATCCCTGCCAATATCCCAATCCAAATATTCACTAATATAGCAAATAAGCTAGTAAGCAATGCTGTCATTATGACTAAGTAATTTCGTCCCTCAAACACCATCGCAATACCCTCAATATAAGTTGAGCCTCGCCCTACAAGCTCCATGCTGTCAATCTTGGTTAATGTCTCGCGCTCCATCTTTCGGACATCTCTAAACTGCTGCGCAGCAAGCGTCAAGAAAGTTATGGCCGTATAGTCCTTATTGAATAAAGCAGGCACTGCAACTGCACCAAGCGCCGCTGCAATTACGCCTAAGGATATATGGATAATCTGGCCGTGCGGATAGGTTGGATACTGTCGATAATCCGTCCTCAGCATAAGCAAGCGCGAGATGATGCCAAAGGCGATACCCAGAAGCACGCCTATCAAATATTTATTTTCGACCAGATAATGCTGCATTAGGATGGACGTCCTCCTTTCATTTGCCATAGCATAACGCTTAGCTTTGCAGTACCTATCCGAATCGACTTGAGCAGTAAGCTGAACACTCTGGCTGCAGCCAGGGCAATCCAAAAGCTGTCCCACCAAGTTAATGATCCTAGCTGAGTTGCGTACATCCCGGATTGTAGTAGCACGTTTAACGTCTCTCCAAGCACCGCACCCCAAACGATCATTCCGAATTGATGCTTCACTTGGGATGTAAATGCGCCACAAAATATTCCGGTAAGCAAGGGCCCATCCCAGCTTGGATCTATCCAATAAAAGACAGGATCAAAGCTATACATTTTCCGAATGAAGCCCCATATGACAGCGATCATCAGCGTACACAAAATCAAATACCCGATATAGCTCCATTCCTCAGAACCTTTATAAGCTACCAAGCTGGAAACGATAAGGAAACAAACACTCACATGTACCTCGACCTGAAGATGTTCTGAAAATGGCGACCACCAAATCGACATGTTTAGCAGCAATGCCATCGCTATTCCAAAAATCGCCAGCGTACGACGGCTTATTTCTGGAATCAGATAAGACTTCCAGCCTGTTGCAATCAGGATGAATAAAATAAGAACAATCCACAACGTAATAAATCCAGGATTCACGTTATCTCACCTCTTGTAACCCCTATTATGCACCAAAAAAAAGGAGCTATTCCTGCGATGATCGCAGGAATAGCTCCTTCGTGTATGAATAAAAATTTATTTAAGGTTTTTAAGCTTATCGCCGAAACGCTCTGCAAGCGAGTAGCTCATGCTCTCGTTGCTCAAGCTTACGTTCGGGTTGTCGATTTTCTCGATTTTTGGCGAACGTGGAGCTCTTTCCGGTCTAGCGCTAGGAGCAGGTTGCTCAGGCGCTTCTTCTGTTTCTTTGATGCTTAGGCTAACACGTTTTTCAGATGGGTTGAAGTCAAGAACTTTCGCTTGAACCTCTTGCCCTTCTTGAAGAACTTCGTTAGGAGTTGCAATATGGCGGTGTGCGATTTGCGAAATGTGAACAAGGCCTTCAACGCCAGGAGCGATTTCAACAAAAGCTCCAAAAGGAACGATACGGCGAACAGTACCTGTTACGATATCGCCAATTGCGAATTGGCTGCCAGCAGAATCCCAAGGACCCGGTTGAGCGGCTTTCAAGCTAAGGCTGATTTTGCCAGCTGCCGGATCAACTTTAAGTACTTTTACGCGAACTGCTTGACCTTCAGCTACAACATCCTTCGGATGTGCAACATGCTGCCACGAAAGCTCCGATACGTGCACAAGGCCGTCGATGCCGCCGATATCAACGAAAGCGCCGAATGGCGTAAGGCGTTGAACCGTACCGTCAAGCTCTTGACCAACTTCAAGTGCAGCGATTACTTGCTTCTTGCTTTGCTCGAATTCAGCGTCAAGCACTTCTTTTTGGGACAAGATCACTTTGTTGTTTTCGCGATCGATTTCTTTAACCTTCACGCGAAGCGTGCGGCCTTTGTAATCGGAGAAATCTTCAACAAAGTGGCGCTCGACCATAGAAGCCGGAATAAATCCGCGTACGCCTACGTCAGCCACTAGTCCGCCTTTTACAACGTCAGCAACGGCAACTTCAAATACTTCGCCGCTCTCAAAACGTTGTTGAAGCGTATCCCATGCTTTTTCGCCATCGACTTGACGTTTGGAGAGAACAAGCTTCTCTTTCTCGTCGTCGATGCTTACAACTTTAAGCTCAACCTCTTGACCGATTTGAACAGCGTCCGTAGCGTTGTCAATCTGCACGGCAGAAAGCTCACGAATAGGAATAACACCGTCATATTTATATCCAAGGCTTACATAAGCTTGGTTATCTTCGATTTTGACGATCGTACCTTTAACGGAATCGCCTTTTTTCAAAGACACGAAATTATCCAAAGCGTCTTGGCTTACTTCTTCCGCCACGGATTCTTGCACATTAGTTTCTTCTGACATTGAAATAACCTCCTCAGTTCTAACCCCAACTTTATTTAAATCCGCAATCGCCTAGAGCGAAAGCAGCATTTAAAACATAATTTTAACGATTGCTTGCAGCTAGCTCACGAATGCGAAGCATAATAGCGTCTGTTACTTGTTCAAGCATATCTGGCGATGATTCTTCAATAATTGCGGTAAGATCAATAGGCTTGCCATAACAAACAACGATTTTGCTGAACGGTCTATACTTCCCGATTATCGCAACGGGAACGATCGCCGCGCCGCTTCGAATAGCAATCATCGCAGCGCCCTTCTTAGCTGCTCCTGATTGATTGTTGCGCGAGCCCTCTGGAAAAATGCCCATCACATTGCCTTCCTTCAGCATCGTGATTGAGGACTTGATCGCATCCTTGCTCACGCCGCCGCGCTTGACCGGAAATGCGCCAAACGAACGTAGGAGGGGACCGAAGACGGGAATTTTGAACAATTCCTCTTTTGCCATAAAATGCACCTTGCGTTTTACCTTGACACCTACAGTAGGCGGATCAAAGTTGCTCAGGTGATTCGAGGCGAGTACGACTGGGCCAGCAGATGGAATATTTTCCGTGCCTCTAGCTTCTAATCGGAATAACAGCGTGTATAGAACACGCAGAATAAAGCGGAAAAACAGATATGACATAGTTTACTTCGCCTCCGCCAATTTGGTTCGGCTTAATTTCACAATTGCGGCAATTACTTCGTCAATTGTCATGGCGGTGCTGTCGAGAACTACCGCGTCAGAAGCGCAGATCAGCGGTGAAATGTCGCGTTGCTCGTCCAAGCGATCACGTTGTGCAATCTCAGCTTCCAATTGCGAGAGGCTAATAGTCTGGCTGTCCACTATTTCACGGTAACGGCGAAGTGCCCGTTCCTTAACGGATGCGGTCAGAAAAATTTTCAATTCCGCATTAGGCAGTACGTGCGAACCAATATCCCGGCCATCCATGACAACGCCCTTGCGTTCCGCAAGCTTGCGCTGCAAGTGACCGAGTACTTCACGTACCGTTTCATTCGCTGCAAAATAAGACACCTGAAGCGTCACCTCGCGCGAGCGAATCAATGCGGTTACATTTTCTCCATTCACGAATACCGACTGGCCTTGCTCGCCTGGCGCAAGCTCAATCTCTAAGGATCTTACTAGTTCAGCTAGTTTGGCAGTCTGCTTTACCGACACGCCTGCTCGCTGCGCGCTAAGTGTTACCGCGCGATACATAGCGCCCGTATCGATATACACATATCCTAGCTGCTCGGCGACTTTTCGTGCTACCGTACTTTTGCCCGCGCCTGCCGGCCCGTCAATGGCAATGTTCATACGGTCGCTGTCACCTTCGTGATGCACCACCTAAGGTCAACCCCCTTTTAGTAGAGACGGCTGGCCGAATGCACGTAAGAATGCGACGCAAACCTCTCAAGAAAAAAGCAGGCTTTGCCTGCGAACGTGAAAATTATACCACACTATAGACGCAGATGCAAAAGCCGAGCGTCAGTTCAAGCGGGTTCCTTCCCACTGATCCACGCCCGTTAACCAATGCCGAACAGTATTATTTTGCAAAGCTGCTTGTGAAAATATTAATAAAATGATGAAGCCAATAATGATTTTCCGCAGCACATTGCTGACTTCCTCCGTTAGATTCAGCATTTGCTTGCGGCTTCTTTTTTTACGAAACAACCGTTGCAGCACATGACTCGCTCCCTTCCTATTTCAGGGTAGTTTTCCATGTTTCACAACATTTATTCATCGATTGCGATATTCAAGCTGCTTCTCAAAGCAATATCGGATAATCTTCTGCCGTTCAGAGTCATTGATGCTGGCATATTTGATCATCGCCTGCTTCTTGCCGGACTTGAGCTCGACAACCCGTACAATCTCTCCTTGGAAAAAAGCATGTTCAATCGCACCGTTCTTAAAAGGAACAAGCAGCCAGCAATCCAGTACCTGCTCGGGCACCAGCTGCCATTTGCTATCGCAAATCAATGATATTCCTCCGCCGCCAACATCATCGGTTTCACAGACGAACCTTACGTGATTAGACATTTTAACCGCGATTTCAAGTTCGGCCGATACTCGGAGGAAACTCCGACGCTGTACCTTCGTAATGCGGTCTGGTTCTGGCCTACGGATTTTGACAAGCTTGATGCCGTCCTCTAAAAATCCAACGACATGAGAATCAAAATAATTTTTAATCCCATCAGAAGAAATAAAATAAACGGAAAGCTCGTCACCTAGAAATAGTCGTTTATAACGTCCTGTTTTCTCATTGATTGGTATCTCTATAAACAAGCCGTCCTCTTGCTCGTCGGCTATTCGCGACTTATATTCTATCGATGCTTCCTCTTCGTCCGAAGAAGCGATTTGAAAATGCAGCATTTGGTTTAATTTAGGCAACAAATTGGCTCCCCCCCATTTACATGCATTATAACACGTCGAATTGTGGGGAGCCATATCGTTATTTGTCGGATGCTGCCTTTGAATCGTAAGTAGACATTTCCTCAATCGATTCTTCTACGCCAGTCTGTGAATTTATATAGACGCGGTAGATAGAACCATTGATTTTACCCATGTACTCGTAACATAGCACTTCTTCACCCAAATCATTGTCAATCAGCGCCAGCTGTTCATTTTGTATTTTCATTTCCGGATTTAATGCTTTGCGCGCTTCGGCTTTCGATAGAATCGGACTAGGCAGCTTGCGCTTGTGATGCTCATAAACATAATCGTTGGCCTGCAAGCCTACCGTTTCGCCATTATCGAGCGCGACCTTAACCGTTAGCTTATCGGGGTAAATCAAAACGCCGCTCTGCACATTGACATAGGTGAAGGCACCCATATTTTTGAACATATCGTAGCTGACCGCCTTCATATTATTGAAGCCGTGGTTCTTTAGGAAGGAATCAGCCGATGCTTGTGCCTTCGTAAAATCAACCTTTTTCTCTCCAATATCGCGTGGATTCATAAACCAAATGAGCTGTCCGCCCTTTTTCGTAAAATCCATTTGCAGCTTTTTGTTTTGGCCCATGTTTACTGTTGCGGAATACGAGGCATACTCCGTTCCATTCGCATTTTCTACGACGCGGATCTCTGCGCCCTTCGCATCCGTAAATTTTGCGGCAAGCTTTTTAATATCCTCTGCGGTTACCATTTTGCCGCCAAGCATGTTGATCGTACGCTTCTGATACATGCTGCTGACCGATGGACCCCAGTTGATTTCTGGATACTCGCCGACCTTCTTGTCCACTGTCTTGAAGCCGTCAATGATGACATTGTCATTGTTCGACTTCTCTGAGGCAAGCGCAATCTCAACGTCCATCCAGCGCAAATTGTTTGCCAGCACTTCTTTCTGCATACCAGCCAAACTTTTAGAAATTTGCTCGGAATTTGCATAGAGCGTCTTCATCGTCTTGAATTCATCAGGCGTAAGCGGCTGCTTCGTCAAATCGCGAACAGCTGTCTTGTACGAAAAATTAGCGATTCTCGACAAGAAATCTCCAGCTTCATTGAATGGTAGCAGCGTGAGCGGAAGCTGGTTGATTTCATTTTGAGCCTCGCTTGTTAAACGCCAGACGTTAACAAGCCCTTTACGATGATAACTTTGCGAGGTGGAATTGACAGCAAGCGTATTACCAAGCTGTTGATGCAGCTGCTCGACATGATAGGTTAAGTCGTGGAACGCACGTTGATACTGGTTTTCGGCTTTTATCAATATCGAGTTTTTTTCTTGATGCTCTTGATAGCCCCAGTAAATAGCGCCGAGAAAAAGCAGGGACATAACCGGAAACAGGATCGAGCTGAGTCGATGGTACATAATACAAAAGCTCCTTTCTTGTGCAAAACCTGGTTTTAGTTTGGTTTGCCCAAGGGAGCTTTATGCATCCATCTATTTAATTGTAATAAAGCTTTCATTTTGTTCAAAATACGCTGTGCTCTTCGATATCGAGATCATTTGCGTTATTGCAAATGCATTGCTTGAAACCAGTATCAATCGAGTCTTTGTCTCTGCG
This sequence comes from Paenibacillus sp. PL91, assembly GCF_012935325.2. GTDB lineage: Bacteria > Bacillota > Bacilli > Paenibacillales > Paenibacillaceae > Pristimantibacillus. The sequence goes on along the minus strand of NZ_JABBYG020000001.1, from coordinate 379,631 downwards.
TCCGCGCAGAACAAATTTTTCCCCGCAAACATTGCACCGGATCGTAACCTTAATCCTTGCAGCCTCCATATGCCCCTCCTCAGCCATTATTCGAATGCCGTCGTTTCAGGCATTTCTATATAATGTAAGTATGGACGGATCAGCTACAGTTTAATCTCATCCTCGCGGACAAGAAAACGAAAGGGAGAACGGGAATTCGCATGATTCATTTTGCGCAGACCCCATATCCATAGAACGATCATGAACGGTATGATGAACCACATCCAATTGGTGCGTACCGTTATCATAATCCAGTCATAAGTGCCATGCAGTAATACCGGAAGCACAAGCGATATCGCTATAAAATACTTGCTCAAATGCTTAGGGGCAAACTTCGCTTTGCCTAAGTAGTAGCCCATCATGATGCCGAACAAGGCATGGCCTGACACCGGAAGCAGCGCTCTTACAAGAAGCGTACCGAAAGTGGCCGGCGAGTAAATCGCATAAAGAACATTTTCGAGCGTGGCGAAACCGAGCGAAATCGAAGCGGCATACACGATGCCGTCGTATGGCTCATCAAACTCGGTATGGTTGTATATGACGTGATACAACACAAACCACTTTACAAATTCCTCAACGCCTGCCGATTCGCCAAATGCAAACCAAACCGAATGGTCTCCCAGCCATAGCTGCAACCCGCGTTGAATAACCATAATAGGCACGACAACCAGTATGCCGAGCACAAACATTCGGGCAACCATATGAATCGGCTCCGCTTCATAGCGGTCCCTCAAATATAAATAAGTAAGCAGCGAAACGCCTGGCGCAACGGCCGCAGTCAAAACGGAAAACAAAAGCATTTCGTCCCTACTTTCTTACACCCAGCCACGATACCGAACGGCCTCGGCCATTTTGCGCACGCCAGCCATATAAGCGGCAAGACGCATATCGACCTTTCGGGTGCGGTGTATTTCGTACACGTGGTTGAAGCCGCGGATCATCATAAGCTTCAGCTTATCATCCACCTCTTGTTCATCCCAGTAATAGCCTTGATTATTTTGCACCCATTCAAAATAGGACACGATAACGCCGCCGCTGCTCGCTAGCACGTCGGGTATCAGCAGCACGCCTCTTTCGGATAAAATGCGCGTTGCTTCCAGCGTAGTAGGTCCATTCGCAGCCTCTACGATGATGGATGCACGAATAAGCGAAGCATTTAGCTCCGTTATTTGATTCTCAATTGCCGCGGGTACAAGTACATCGCAATCAAGCTCTAACAGCTCTGAATTCGTTATCGTCTTAGGAAATAAATTCGTCACATTGCCAAAGGAATCTCGTCGATCGAGCAAATATTCTATATCGAGCCCTTCTTCATTATACAATGCTCCGTTCACATCGGAAATACCTATTACCCTCGCACCGGCCTCATGCATAAATTTGGCAAGGTAGCTTCCCGCATTTCCAAAGCCTTGAATAACGATTCGCGCATTTTTCAGCTCAATCCCTTTGAGGCGCAGCGCCTCATGAATCATGATTACGACGCCGCGCGCCGTCGCGGTCTCTCTTCCCTTGGAGCCTCCAAGCACAAGCGGCTTGCCAGTAATAAAGCCCGGGGAATCAAATTCACGGATACGGCTGTACTCGTCCATCATCCATGCCATAATTTGCGAATTCGTCATGACATCCGGCGCAGGTATATCTTTACTTGGGCCTACGATTTGGCTGACAGCTCGTACATAACCTCTGCTTAATCGCTCCACTTCGCGGAAAGACATCGTCCTCGGATCGCAAATGACGCCCCCCTTGCCGCCGCCATAAGGCAGGTCAGCGATTCCGCATTTCAAGCTCATCCATATGGATAAAGCTTTAACCTCATTTTCCGAGACGGCTGGATGAAAGCGCACCCCGCCCTTCGTTGGTCCAACGGCATCATTATGCTGAGAGCGATATCCCGTGAAAACTTTAGTTGTGCCATCATCCATTCTTACCGGAATACGTACAGTCAGCAGCCTCATCGGCTCCTTCAATAGGTCAATCATATCTTGATCATAGCCAAGTCTTCGCAGCGCTTGCTCAATTACGATTTGAGTAGATTTCAGCACATCATTTGCTTCTTTATCACTCATTACATCCACCGCCTTTGTCTACATCTAATATGGGCGCCTTTACTCTACTGTATTCCCTTTTTAATCTAAGTTAACATACAAGAAGAGCATCATGCAGACAAGATTCAGCCTGCAGATGCTCTTAGCATGTTGTTCGCTTAAAATTTAAAATGATTACATATTTCCCGTACCGCCGACTCGGGCATAATCACTTTCCCATATTCTTCAAGCATCGCGTAGGTTACTGAAGTTGCTTCACCATACTCTGCAAGCAACGCGATAACAGCGTTGTGCCTGGAAGCATCGATCAAAGCAGGCTCTAACGCTAATATATACTTGCCATTATAGGAATACAAACGTCCATCCTCGGTGAGAGTGGAGCTTTGCAATTGCTTGCATACCGAAATGACATCCTCGAATTCTCGGAAGGAGTACATCACGACATCGCTCTGCTCAAGCGTAACTTCCATCTCATATATTTCGTCTTCCGTGTCGTCATCTTCGGTTGCCCGATCAACTGCATGACTGTTCATTTTGCCACGGGTGACAATCACTACCATACCTTGAGCGGGGAGGGCAAACACTTCGACCGCTAATGGGCCGCTGGCATCGAATCCAAGTTCACTATATGCTTGATCCATCATTTCACTGAATAGTTCGTGTACTTTTGGAATTTCGCGCCACATGTCGTCCTTCTGGATCCCCCGTTCCAGCAGGTCGTCGAACGTCAGGAAAATCCGTATCTTATCCTGGCTCAGTCGTTCGATCTTCATGACAGGATCCTCCTCTGCAGCATCTGTTGTAATAACGTATGAATTTTTTAGAAAGATGTGATCAAATTGACCAAATCATGCTATGTAACTACTTTATCATTTCTTTTCCTCGAATGCACTAATATTGAATGAAAAAAAAGAATCGTTTGGCCGCTTCGCATCACTGCTTAACGTCCAACGATTCAGCTATCTTGCTCTGTTTTTAATGGGCAACCGCAGACGATTCCGCCTTGATCTTATCCGTCTCACGCTTTAGGGCGGGGTCACTATTCACGATTGCTTCAATTTGTCCCCAAGCGGCTTCGGATTTTACGCCGGTATCGTCTGAATGCTTTGGGGCTAGATTAACCGCCTCCTCTTTAAACGATTTGCTCATGATTTTCGAGACCGATTTGCGAGCCACCGACGAGCAAGCATCCGACAACGCGTTTGCAGCCCATGCCACTGCTCCAGGCTTCCTGCGCGAGACATATACGGTAGCAGCCGCACCAATTAATCCTCCGACCAAAAAACCACTCATCTTCATGATCGCGAACACCTCTTTCCTAGATCATCTTGTGTATTCAGGTGTTAGTTTGACCGCCGGAACAGACCCTCATTCCATATAAAATAAGGAAATCATTCTAGCCCTACGATTAGGCAAATATGATACAATAATGTCGATTTAGCTTAAATGACAACTTGGCTATGGAGGTTCTTCACAATGAAGCGAATCACACTACCGATCGGTATCCTGCTTATTGGAGCCATGCTGGCATCCTGCACTTCACAGCCTGACGAGAATCTTCCTGCTTCAGGAGAAGCCGAAGCTACGGCGCAGCTTGCCGCTTCGCCAACTCCTACAACGCTTGATAATAATGAAAATACAACGGAAACGACACAGCCTGCCGAAACGGAAGCTCCTGTCAGCAAGGAGGAGACGGCGAAGGCTCCTTTATACCGGATGAGCGAAGCCTACCGCTTTGTACCGATCGTGGAAGGCGCAGAGAGCAAGGTCGTATTGCTTACCTTCGATGACGGGCCGAAAGATGAAGCGGTATTGACAAGCATTCTCGACACGCTTGATAAGCATAAGGCGAAAGCCATTTTTTTCGTCAACGGCTATCGGATCAAGCAAAACCCTGAGCTTCTGAAGCTGATCAAAAAGCGAGAACAGACTATCGGGAACCACTCATGGGACCATATTAATTTAAAAGAAGAAAGCAAAGCTGTCGTTGAAAAACAAATCGGGGACGTTCAATCTGATATTGATGCCTTAATCGGACAAAAGCCATTATTTTTCAGACCGCCCTACGGCTCAGGCGGAGCAGTCGTGAAGGAAACGGCAAAAAACCACGGCATGCTCTACATGACGTGGTCAAATGGTTCCCTTGATTGGGATAAAACGGCTAAGGATAAGCCGGAAGTGGTCATCAAAAACGTGCTCGAGCAGCTCCATCCCGGAGCCAATATTTTGATGCATGAGCTGCAATGGACAGCCGATGCGCTTGAGGAATTGTTGACGGCACTAGAGAGCAAAGGCTACGGATTTATTGATCCGGCTACTATCGAGCTTATTCGCTGAATTTCAGACCGTACCAGAATAAGCCCCCCACCAAACAAACGAACAATAAAAATAAAAGATTATAATACCATTTGTTTACTTTATTAAAGCTGGAAGGATGTTTTCTTCGCCTTGGCGGCAGAGCCCCACCTTCATTGGAACCCGTTCCGGTGATGGACGGCTCTGCCGTCATTTCATGCTGTCTTGTTCCCCTCGAGCTTCCAAATTTCTCTTTCCTGCTCATGACTCCCTCCTGAATCGTATAATTAACCCCATTATGAAATCAATTAGAAAATGAGCGATAATCGGCGCCAATATAGAGCCTGATTGCATATAGATCCAACCTAGGCCGTAGCTGATCGAGAAAACGAGACCCGTTGGAATCCAATGCTTTAAATACCTTACATGTATCGTAGCAAAAATGATGCTTGTCCAATAGGGACCAATGGCATGCTGCAGCGCCCCGCGAAAGAGAAGTTCCTCGCATACCGCGACTACGAATGAAAGAACAGCAATATGCCAGACTGGACGCGTTCGGAAGATTCGGTCGTTCACGCCACCGTCGTCAGCCGCTTCTTCAGGAACAAACCGGGAAATCAGAAGATCTACAACGATAACGGCGGCAGCGAGTCCAAGTCCCCAGTATACAAAGGCAAGCTCCTTCGGAGGCGTAAATAATCGAATCACATTTTGATGCTGAAATAAAATCCATATCAAACCGATAATAAAAGTAACCGCTTGAGTTGTGTATAAATTAATAAGGAGCATACGGTCATCGAGATCATCAACGGACACCTTGCGAATGCGAATTTTTCGAATATCAAATTTCTTCATAGCTTCCCGCCTGTCTGAATCATTCATATTTTCTTTTACGACCTTTTCACCTATACTGGTAGAACAATTCGACAGCATAATTTTTTTTACATAGAAGGAGATAAAGAAAGAAATGGAAAAAAGATTAACGACCACCGCAATGCTATTTAGTGTAGGATTTGTTTTTATGCTTGTTTGTACGGTTGGAGCATTCTTTTACGGCATCAAAATCGGTACGGAAAAGACAGAAGCAAAATATGTGACCGAGGATGTTGGCTCTAAGAAGTCGACCGCATCGGTAACCCCTTACCAGCAGCAAGATCTTGTTTCTTTCTATCATACTGTATTTTTGCCTTATCGTGAATTTCAAAACGAATGGTTCGCAGCCATGAATAAATTGTCGCAAGGAAAAACAAGCGAAGCCACTTCCATGTTCAAGGATTTAGCCAAACTTGCCGAAGAGAAAGCTAAGGATGCCAGTTCGATCGACATGCAAAAGTCTCCACTGCTTGGACAATCACAGGTTAGCTATATTCGAAGCCTGAAGCTGTTTGAAGAAGCAGCAGACAAAGCGGCAATCAGCGCAAAAACATTATCGTTCAATGAGCTTAAGAAAAATGTTGAGCAGGAGAAAACGTATCTCTCCGCCTCTCAATTTGCGCTTAGCGCGCAGCAAGCCTATTATTCAGCTATGCTAAAGTGGTCAGCAACCGTTGATCTTGACATTCCAGGGGATTTCAAATCACCTGCGCTTCTAGAGCTAAAGCAATGGAAAGCTCTTCCCATTACGATCAAAAACAAGCTGATAGCCGATCAGCTCATGTCGCGCAAAAAGCTTACTTCCTACTATCCGCAAGACTTGACCAGCCGTGTTGACGATTTCGTCCTATCCGGTCAAGCTGCAAAGATGAAGATACACACCTTATCCGCGGTCGTAGATCTCCTTATTAATACTGAGGCCGTCCGCTCTGGCGATTTTACGGAAAGCAAATCACGACTGTACCAGCAAGCCCTTCTGCCTCAGCTTCCGTTTTTCTATCCTGAAACCGATTAGCCAACATAACCGATGCAACAACTAATCGTATTGAAATCCATTTAACGAGGCTATAGCAGCCATCCCACCGGTAACGTTGTGGAGGCCGCTGTAGCCTTGTTCTTCTAAGTAGTTGCAAACCGCAGCACTTCGTACGCCATGCGCGCAAATGATGTATATAGGCTTAGAATCATCAATTTCACCCATACGTGTAGGGATCGAATTCATTGGGATCAACACCGAAGGCTCTAAATGATAAAAATCCCATTCAAACGCTTCTCTCACATCTATGATTTGTTTCCTATCAATCTGTCCATTCTCCAGCAATTCAAGCAGCTGTTGAGGAGTCATATCTTGCCAATTATTCATGAATGATGGTCCCCTTTGTCGTAATATGTAGCTAATGATGCTTGAATCATAACGAAATTTTCACAATTCAGCAAGTTTGAGGATTGCTTTTGTCCACTGCCTTGCATTAAAATAGTAAAGTCTAAGATCGATGATCAAACTCTCGTCCCGCTGCTGCATATCGGTGCCGGGAAGAGGGTTTTTCTGTTCATATTAAGCGAGGCGTTACAGCTTCGCCCCAATTTAGGAGGCATACTTCACATGTTTAAAGTGTTAGTTTCCGATCCAATCAGCGATTTGGGCATTCAGCAGCTTGTTGATGCGTCAGATGTCGCAGTCGACAAAAAACCTGGACTGAGCGAAGACGAATTGATCGCCATAATCGGCGAATACGATGCGTTGCTTGTTCGCAGCCAAACGCGCGTAACACCAAAAATTATGGAAGCTGGCAAACAGCTCAAAGTTGTTGGACGTGCAGGCGTCGGCGTCGATAACATCGACCTTGAAGCCGCAACACAGCGCGGTATTATCGTAATCAATGCGCCAGACGGAAATACCATTACAACTTGCGAGCATACTTTTGCCATGATGATGGCGGTTGCCCGTCACATCCCGCAAGCTTACATGAAAACCGTTAACGGGACTTGGGATCGCAAATCGTTCCTGGGCGTAGAGCTTCGCGGCAAAACGCTTGGCGTACTCGGCATGGGCCGTATCGGCAGCGAAGTTGCAAAACGCGCAAAAGCTTTCGGTATGGATATTATGGGCTACGACCCGTTTATGACGGAAGAAAGAGCGGAAAAAATTGGCGTGAAGCTGGCTAGCGTGGACGAGATCGTTCGCAACGCTGATTTCATGACGGTGCATACACCGTTAACGCCTGAAACTCGTCACATGATCGGCAAAGCGCAATTTGAAGTTATGAAGCCAGGCATGCGTATCGTAAACTGCGCGCGCGGCGGCATCATTGATGAAATCGCCTTGGTTGACGCTGTTGATGCTGGAATTGTTGCTGGCGCCGCTTTTGACGTATTTGAAGTAGAGCCTCCTGCTGAGGATCACCCTTTCCTTACACATCCGAAAATAATCGTTACACCACATCTTGGCGCGTCTACAGTAGAAGCGCAAGAGAACGTCGCGATTGACGTATCGGAGCAGGTGCTGCACATCCTTCGCAACGAGCCGTTTATCAATGCGGTGAACATGCCTCCGATTCCGGCAAATCTGCAAAGCATTCTTCAGCCATACTTTACGCTTGGCGAGAAGCTTGGCAGCTTCATTGCTCAATCGACTGAGGGCGCAGTAACTGAAATCGTTGTTGGGTATTCAGGTGAGCTTGCAGAGGTTGATACACAGCCGCTTACGCGCCATATCGTTCGCGGAGTGCTGGCTCATCACCTAGGCTCCGAGAATGTCAATGTCGTCAACTCGCTGCATCTTGCGAAGGTGCGCGACGTTAATATCGTCATTCAAAAGTCGCACGCGTCAAAAGACTTCACTAACCTAGTAACGGTATCTCTACGCACGAAGAAAGAAGAACGCGTTGTATCGGGTACATTGCTGACGGGCTACGGTCCTCGCATCGTTCAGATCGACAAGTTCCCTGTCGACGTTACGCCAGAAGGAAACCTTATTCTTATCTCGCATAACGATAAACCGGGTATTATCGGACGCGTAGGAACACTGCTTGGCAATAATGACGTTAACATCGCTACGATGCAAGTAGGTCGTCAGCTTGTTGGCGGATCTGCCATTATGGTGCTGAGAGTCGACAAAGCTACGCCTAAAAATGTGCTTGAGCAGCTTACAAGCATGCCTGAGCTGAACACAGCTAAAGAAATTACCCTGTTTTAATTATTACAGGTAACGAAATGCGACAAAGAGCCAATCGGGGTAACCGATTGGCTCTTTTTGTTTCACGAGCAACAAGAATTATCTGCTGTATTCTACAAAAAAAGCGTTCCCGAAGGAACGCCATGACAACTATTGATGTGCTTCGACAGGAAGCAGAAGCATAAACGATGTTCCCGAACCAGCACTGCTTTCGACAACGATACGTCCGTGATGGAGATCTATTAAGTTTTTGACGATTGCAAGTCCTAGTCCAGTGCCGCTTGAAGCTCCCCTTTTGCGCGCTTTATCTGCCTTGTAGAAGCGTTCAAATATATAAGGTACATCTTCGCTAGGTATGCCCTGTCCTTCGTCTCTAACACTCAGCTGAACATACAGGCTGCCATTTACATTTTCAAGCTGGCCAGCAAGTGTAATGGACTTTCCAGAGGGCGTATGGCGCAAGGCATTATCGAGTAAGTTAGTCAGAACCTGCTCAAGCCGGTCCTCATCAGCTTCCTTGACGATAAGAGGCTCGCGCGGCAGATTTGCCACCAGCTTAACGTCGCGCTCCTTCGCATACACTTGGAACTTCCGATGCACCCGCTTTAAAACATGCTTCAAATCCACCTCTTGAAAATTCATGTCCACATGGCCGGCTTCCATCCGAGCGATATCCAGAAAATCATTGACAAGCCTGCCCATTCGAAGCGATTCATCATAAATGACTTGAACGAGCTCCTTGCGGTCTTCCTCGGATACAACAATGTCGTCAAGAAGCGCTTCACTGTACCCTTGCAGCATGGACAGAGGCGTCCTAATCTCATGTGAGATGTTCGCAACAAAATCACGTCTAAGCTTCTCCAGCTTATGCTCCTCCGTTACGTTCCGAATAACAGCAACGGCTCCCCGAACGACACCTTTGGATTGCAATGGAGCCATAACAACGGACCATACATTGCTTAGCACATGGATTTTATCCGTCGCATCGCGCCCCTCTTCCATAACGCACTGAAACAAATCGCGCAGCGGCATCGGAACTTCCGAATTGGAGGAATTGCTGTCATACAAATCCTCTTGCCAAGCAAGCTCTACACCTGACCATTGATTGTTCAGCAAATGCCCGCTTGGATTCGTAAGAATAACCTTTCCATCCGCATCGAATGTAATAACCGAATCTCCCATACTCCGTAAAATGCTGGCAAGATGGTTTTTCTCATGATTCAGGTCGTGAATAAGCTTATCAAGCTGCTCAGTCATGTGGTTAAACGTATTCGCAAGCTCTCCGATCTCATCGCTGGAGCGAATGTTCACTCTGGTCGAATAATTTCCTTGTGAGATCGAAACAGCAGCGTCCTTGAGCTGCAAGAGCGGCTGCTGGATCTTTTTGGATAAGAAGAAAGCAAAAAATGTCGATAATAGAAAACCAACGATCGCTGTAAGAACGAATAACACTTTTACTTGATGAGAGCTATCATGTGAATTATCATCAAACCAAATATCGACATACTGGAGAAGAAAAACACCTACTATAAGCAATACGACTGCAACGAGCAGCATAATTGTCGCCCAGAGCTTCCCAACCACACTGTGCCACAGCTTTCCGATTAAGCGATGCCACAACTTCATTTACTTAGGCACCTCAAGCTTGTAGCCGACACCCCATACCGTCGTTATCATCGATGCTGCATCGGGCGATACTTTGTTCAGCTTCTCGCGAAGCCGCTTCACATGCGTGTCGACTGTTCGCAAGTCGCCAAAAAACTCATAGTTCCAAACATCCTTGAGCAGCTCCTCGCGCGAGAAAACCTTATCCGGCGATACTGCCAAGTAATGTAGCAGCTCATATTCCTTTGGCGTTAAGCTCACTTCCTGGCCGCCTGCTGTTACGCGGTGAGCATCATGCTCGATGACAAGATGCGGAAATACAATGTTGTTGCTCGAATTAATTTCTTTAGTAAGGAACGCTGTAGCCGAAGAGCGTCTCAATATCGCTTTCACGCGGTAGATGACCTCGCGGGGGCTAAACGGCTTCACGACATAATCATCCGCTCCAACCTCAAAGCCCTGCACCCGGTTCATCTCTTCGCCTTTTGCGGTTAGCATAATGACAGGAGTTGCCTTCACTTGGCGCAGACGCGAGCACACCTCTACCCCATCGATTCCCGGAAGCATCACATCCAGCAAAATGAGCGCATAATCGGTATTTGAGGCAAGCCTTAGCGCGGTTTCTCCGTCTTCTGCCTCGTCGATCGTGTAGCCTTCCTTCTCTAAATACATTTTGAGCAAACGACGAATACGTTCTTCATCGTCTACGACCAAAATACGGCTTGAATAATCAGACATAGGGCAATTCTCCTCTCAATCTATATCCTAAACACCAGAATATGAATGTAACCCTGCTATCACGAGGTTGACCCCGACAAGCGTAAACAATACAACGACAAAACCGATTACCGCAAGCCAAGCGGACCGATGGCCCTGCCAGCCGCGCGATAAGCGGAAATGCAAATATGCGCTGTAATATAGCCAAGTAATAAGCGCCCATACTTCCTTCGGATCCCAGCCCCAGAAGCGGCCCCATGCAATATTAGCCCAGATCATCGCGAAAATTAAGGCACCTAGCGTAAAGATCGGGAAGCCAATGGCAATCGAACGGTAGCTGATTTCATCCAAATCCTCCGGATCAATGCCTTCCATAACGGGGTGAATAACTGCACCCAGCGGCTTGCGGAATACGAGACGCAGCAAACCATAAAGCAAGGTCCCAGCAATGATGGACCACACGACTGTATTAAGCTTTCGGCCGGAATTTGCGCCTGTCATCCAATATGGAGCTTCGAAAATCGGCTCCTTCATGCCAAGGAACGAATCAAATTTCACGATTTCGCTGTTATATGGCTTAACGATTGCCGGCAGCGTATAAACAACGGTCTCCGTCGTCGTTGATTCAACGCCCTTCGCGTCAATGTTCGATTTCTCTTGAACGAATTGCGCTTCGTAGCCCATTCCGCGGAACGCAAACACGGCTACGATAAAACCTACGATAAGGATAATGGAGTATAACGAAAATTCGACCCAAAACTGCGATCTCTTCGCTTCCTTCGTTTTCCCTTTAAAATCGACTACGCGCAAAAGGTACATAAGTCCTGCAGCAAATCCTACTGCAAAGAAGGCTTCACCTAGAGCTGCTGTCGTGACATGCACCTTAAGCCAATAGTTGTTGAGAGCCGGTATTAACGGCTGCACCTCTTGTGGGAATACAGAGGCATATGCAACGATAATAACAGTCAACGGCAATGAGAACATGCCGAGCAATGGTTTTCTATAGATGCTGTAAACGATAGTGAACGCAATCATAATCGCCATGCCGAGGAACGTCATAAATTCATACATATTGCTTGTTGGAATTTGTCCGCTTCCTGCCCAGCGGGTGAAGAAGAAGGTCATATGCGCCGCTAATCCTAGGCTGGATGTGATAAACGCGATTCGACCCCATCGTTTCTCATGCTGCTTGGGGTCGCGATTGCTCCATTTCTTGCCCGCAATCGCAATCACATAGAACATAAATGCAAAACAGTAAAGAAAAAATGCGACGATAAAAGCGTCGCTGCTAAAATCAACTAAACTCACGCGTTGTTCCCTCCGTTATCAAGCGACTTCGGATCTACGGTTATCCCTATTTTTTGAAGCGCTCCCGCAACATCTGAACGCATACCGTACCAGTTCTTATTTGTATGTGCGCCTAATGAAAGCTCATTGTCATCAACACGCAGCCATATGCGGCGGTGCTGCCAATACGATCCCATTAAGAGGCCGACCATAGAGAAGGCTGCTCCAACCCATACATAAGGCAGCGCCTTATCCATACGGACATTTAAGTAAGTGGATGCTTCGGAAAAGTCTACGTTTTCCATCCCGTCGACCCGGATTTCAATTTTATCCGCAATGGCATGATTGATGGCATCCTGCGAAAATTTTACCTTATCCTTCTGCATTGGGAAATACATATACGGCTCGCCGTCTGCCGCGAGTCCCGGCCCTTTAACTGTAAATACGAATGCTGGTGCAATCGGATCACGAGATAAGGTAGTCGGCTCTCCATTGTCGCCAATTGCGAACTCCATGTAATTGGCATATAAGTCCAGCGTATATGGTCCAAGCTTGTGCTGAAGCGCCGAGTCCTTCATCGGAAGATCGAACGGACCATATTTTTCACCTGTTTGTTTATTTACGAGAACGGGATGGACCGCGTTCAAACGAGGTGTCGTATCAAAATCGAATTGGTACAGCTTTAGCCCTTTGTACTTCAGCGGCTCGTTCACGATAATATCGTGCCGCATCACTTCCTTGAGCTCCGGCTTTTTCGATTGGTCGCTGCAGCTGCTTACGCATTCATATAATACCGCTTTCGTTTCGAAGAGCTTGGCACGAGCTGTTCCTTTAAGCTTATCAGGCAGTTCCTCGTCCTTATAATACTCAACGGTAAACTTTTCATTTTTGACAAAATAATTGGTATCCGCAATTTGTACAGTGTCACCATCGGGAACTGTAATGTAGCTATCCATTTGCCAGCTCGGTATGCTTCTTGCCAATATCGCCAGCAGAAACAGGATAAGACCGATATGATTGATGTAAGGTCCCCATCGGCTAAAACGGTTCTTCTCGGCAAGTAGAGCTGAGCCGTCGCGATGAATACGGTAGCCCTTGCGTTTTAGCTGCGTGCCGAATTTCTCTACCCACTCCTCAGAGTCGCCTTCAATCGTATGCTTGTACACCGTTTTTTGGCGATGGATGAACTGCAAATGCTTCCGGATTTGCTGCTTGCTCAGTGCCCGGTAAAGCGGCAGCACCCGGTCAAGACTACAAATAACGAGCGACGTGCCTATCATCACAAGCAGTCCGATAAACCACCAGGTTTCGTAGGTGTGGGACAAGCCGAACAAATAATACAATTTGCCGGGCAAGCCGTAAGTTTCCTCATAATAAACAGATGGATCAAAGTTATTTACAAACGTGTTTTCTTGGGGATATATCGTTCCCAGCATCGCAGTCAAAAAAGTAATAACGATCAAGTAAATCGCAATTTTGACGGACGAGAAAAAATTCCAAATCTTATCGATGTAGTTCGGATTGCTTTTTTGCGATCTGCGAGCTACCCCGTCATATCGCATTTCAAGTGGCAGATCCGATACATCATTGTTTTCGAGCGGCTTGCCGCAGCTCTCGCAAAGCACGGTGCCGACCGAGTTTTGATGTCCGCACTCGCATTTTGTGTTTTCAACCACCAACACAGTAAAACCTCCTACAGCTGAAGAAGCCGTTCAATCCGCTCGTCAATTTCAACCTCGGTCATGCCGCCTACTTTTATTTCCATAATCGAACCGTCCGGTTTTATGAAAAAAGTAGTAGGATATGACTTTAGCCCATAGCTGCGTTCTGTTTTGCGGTTCACATCGCGCAATATGGGATAATTCAAATCAAAACGGCGAACAAAATTGTTCACGGTTAACGTATCCTCGCTTAAATTAATCGCCAAAATTACGAGGCCTTGATCTTTCCATTTCGCATATTGTCGTTCAAATTCCGGCATTTCCTTCACGCAAGGCGGACAGAACGTGCCCCAAAAATTGACGACGACAGCTTTACCCTCATAATCGGATAATTGCTGCGTTTTCCCTTCCAAATCAACAAGCTCAAATGCCGGCGGCTTGCTGCCTTCCTTCAGAGGGCCTTTCTCGTCCGCGGCAAATAAGGTAGATCCTATCGCATACCCGCCTATAATCAAGACAGCAATCAATATGACGATTTGTACCGTCTTGCGCGATTTTCCCATAAAATAATTCACCACCAGCTTCTTTCTATACAGCCACGAATATTACCATTATAACGAAAAGTCGACGGCAATTACTGCCGCCGTCGATTACTTTTTATGAACTTTATGTGTCTTGTTTTGCGCTATTGCTAGCAGTTCTTTGATTTCCTGCGGCGTCAAATGGCGATACTTGCCTCTTCCTAGATTCTCTAGTCCAACCTCGCCAAATCGAATGCGCTTCAGCCTAATCACCTTATGTCCAATCGCTTCAAACATACGGCGAACCTGACGGTTGCGGCCTTCAAAAATCGTAATCGTAATCGTCGCTTCATTACCTTCCGTATCCACATCATGATACTCTACCTCGGCAGGAGCGGTCATGCCGTCCTCCAGCTTAATCCCCTTCTGAAGCTGCTCTAAAGCCGTTCCATGCGGAACACCTTTGACAGTAGCGCGATAGGTTTTCGGTACGTGATGGCTCGGATGTGTCAACAAATTGGCGAATTCGCCGTCATTTGTTAGAATGAGAAGTCCTTCCGTATCGTAATCCAATCGACCGACGGGATATACTCTCTCTTTGATGCCTGGCAAGAAATCAGATACCACTTTGCGTCCTTGCGGATCTTTGGCGCTTGTGATGACTCCTTTGGATTTGTTAAGCATGAGATAGAGCTTCTTCTCGCTCCGGATCGGTTTGCCGTTAACCGTAATCGTATCGACAGCAGGATCTGCTTTGACGCCAAGCGTCGTAACCTTCTCACCATTAACCTCAATCATGCCAGCCAAAATCATTTCTTCACATTTGCGACGGGATGCGACTCCCGCAGCGGCTAATATCTTCTGTAAACGTTCCAATGCTTTCACCTCAACCTCCATCATAACGATATGAAGAACAAAGTACAAGCTTCACTATCCGAATATGTATAGGCAAATGAAAATCGCTGCAAAAAAACCGACCAAATCCGAAAATAATCCTACTTTTAAAGCATAACGCGTTCGACGAATGCCTATAGCTCCAAAATAAACGGTGAGCACATACAAGGTGGTGTCTGTGCTGCCTTGAATGGTTGAGGCGATTCTGCCAATCATGGAATCCGGACCGAACGTCTGGATGAGATCCGTCGTGAACGCAAGAGAGCCTGCGCCGGTAAGCGGGCGAAGGATGCCGAGCGGCAGCACTTCGCTTGGAATGCCAACATAATCAAATAAAGGCCTTACTGCTGAAAGCATTAACTCTAATGCACCTGACGCGCGAAACATGCTGATGGCGACCATCATGCCTACCAAGTGCGGAATAATGTTAATGGCTGTTCCAAAGCCGTCCTTGGCGCCTTCGACAAACGTTTCGTACACTGGCACTTTGCGCCTTAGCGCTGCATAAAGCGGAATAAATACAATAATGGCAGGAATCATCCACGCAGATAAGCTTGTGACCATACTATACAACAGGCTCACCTCCAGCAGCAGGGATTGCCCCATTCATTTTAGCGGGCCCTGATAAAGTAGGTGTAATCGGTGGCGGCGGAGATTTTCTTCTGTACCAGCGGTCGGCAAGGATCGCTGCGGTCGTCGCAACAAAAGTTGCTGCCAGCGTCGTGCCGATAATTTCGGCTGGATTAGCTGAACCATAATTCATACGAATGGCTATTAGTGTGGTCGGAATGATCGTTATGCTCGATGTATTAAGGGCTAACAGCGTACACATTGCTGGAGTTGCTGTGGAGGGATCCGGATTTAGCTTTTGCAGCTCTTGCATCGCTTTTATCCCCATTGGCGTGGCAGCATTCCCGAGTCCAAATAAATTAGCACTCAAATTACTCATGATGTAACCTATTGCCGGATGATTGCGGGGAACGTCAGGAAATAGCATGCGCACGACGGGTCCCAGCATGCGAGCCAATTTTTGAAGCAATCCAGCGTCCTCCGCAATTCTCATCATTCCAAGCCAAAATACCATGATGCTGATTAAGCCAAAGCTCACAGTGACACCTGATTTGGCTCCCTCGAAGGCAGCTTGCGTCACCGCATCCATCTTGCCGGTTGCCGCAGCTACAACTACGCTCGCTACGATGAAAAACAACCAAATCCAGTTTACCATCTATGCCGCCTCCCCATTTGCAACATTCCTTTTATAGGCATTAAGCGTCTCCCTCGCCGTCATGCCCTAATGATCAAATAATGCGTCCAATACCTTCGATATAGATTGAGTCAATTTTCCACGGTCATCAAGTAAAGAAGCTTTTTTGAAATCCGCTAACGATCGCATCGCATTTAATGATTTTGTCGGAAGCTCAAGCCTGCTGCTTGAAACTTCATACACCGGAACAGCACCAATTCGAATATCATTCATATACCACTCCAAAATACCCCGTTCACCGAGCATATAGCGCGTCGAGTCCGCGTTGTGCAGCACCAATCGCGATTGGAGCGCATCTGACTCATTCTCAGCAACCGGGTACTTGAACGATTGACCAATTGCATAAGGATAACCTGCGATCGATTGTCCTTTAGTGGCAATTTCCTGAAGCGGATAATGGCCAAAGCCCCAGTCGAGCATTTTTCGATGATCTGACCAATCATCGCTATCGTTGATCGTTACGGCAGCAAGCTGCTGGCCATGCCTTGTTGCCGAACTTACTAAACAGCGCAGCGATTTTTTGGTATAGCCGGTCTTCACGCCGTCTGCACCCTCATACATCGTCAGCATTTTATTTTTGTTCGTGTAGCTGTATTCCCACTTTTCATGAGGGTTTGGCACCTTTTTCACTTTTGTGCTTACGATTTCTGCGAACACATCATTTTTTAGAGCATAGGCAGTAAGCTTGGCCAAATCATTTGCAGAGGAAAAATGCCCATCCTCATCAAGTCCATGCGGGTTTTTAAATTGCGTTTGCTTCAGACCAAGAAAGGTCGCCTTTTCATTCATTAAATGAACGAAGCCCTCCTCAGACCCGCCTACATGCTCAGCTATCGCGGTCGCTGCGTCATTGCCGGATCTTAACATAAGCCCGTACAGCATGTTGAGAAGGCTCATTTCCTCGCCAAGCTGAAGATAGATCGAGGAACCTTCCTTACCCACTGCACGCTTGCTCGTCTTCACCATATCCGTCAGCTTTCCATGATCGATAGCCACGATTGCTGTCATTATTTTTGTTAAGCTTGCAATTCTCATCGACTTATCGCCATTGCTGCTGTACAGCAATCTACCCGACTCGACATCAATTAGCGCTGAAGCTCTCGCATTCGTATGCAACGGACTGGGATTGGCGCTTACAGCCGTCACTTGGCTTGTCCCAACCACTAGGATCGCCAATAAAACGATCATGGCAATCCGCTGTAGCTTTTTGAAATACATGTGTTAACTTGCCCCTCTCGCAGCGTTAGTGGATAAAGCATCTGCTTGTATATTCCAGTATATGCCTGTACACGTTGCTCTAGACGAATTTCAGCTAACTAAAAATGAAAAACTGCCCTCTCGGGCAGTTCTGTCATAAGAGGTGATCGTTGGCTTCGACACGTCCGCTGATTATAGACGGGTCATTGTATGCTGATGTGTTAGCTGGCTGCTTCATCATCGATTGAAGCTTTTCGAAGACATGCGGAGCAGAATCGATAACCCGCTCGAGCAGATGCGTTTGATTATCGAGCGGAACAATTTTCACTCCGTGAGTGCCTACGACCAGAAACGCGATTGGCGTAATCGATACGCCGCCGCCGCTGCCGCCGCCAAACGGCAAGGATACGGAAGCATGCTGTGCATCAGAATTTGCCTTATGATCGGCATCATCTAATCGAATGTCGCTTCCCCCTGCCACAAATCCAAAGCCTACTTTGGAGATCGGCATAATAATGCTGCCATCAGGCGTTTGAACAGGATCGCCTACGATTGTATTGACGTCAACCATCTCTTTAATATTTTCCATTGCGGTTTGCATTAAGCCTTGAATAGGATGTTCTGCCATGCTTTGACGCCTCCTTTCCATTTCCTCATCCGAACTAAAAGCTGTAGCCCGGCAAGAATAGCATAACCGAAGCGGATTTGAGCTATGCATGACCACTCGGTTCGAAAGGCGGAACCTTGATAAATTGGCTGAACAATCATTTTAGGCTCAGCTTTCAGCTTAACCATTTGAGACAAAACGCCGATGATCGACGTTTTCACAGACCATACCGCACCCGTTGTCATGGCTGTCCACATCGCGTCTCCCGTCCCGATCTCTGTTGTCCAATTCCATTCAATAAGTCTAACCTTCATTAGTGTCTGCCTTACCCAACCCTTTAGATTACGGGTCATTTCCAAAACTTGCTTGAATTTATCGATCATACTCATAACTTTATCTGCATCGATATTCTCGTAATATTGCGACCAGGTGTTCGCTGAAGCAGTCGTTTTTGAAACTTGTTCCTTCAGTTGGACAGATGTACCGGTAAATTGAATAATAGGCACCTTGAATCGGTATCGGATTATTCCGTATAGTGCTTTTACATTCAATTCAACATCATCATTGTCACCCAGCCTCCTCAGATGCCCTATTATAACAACCTGAGAGCTTAGGATAACCATTAAAATGAGCAAAAAAAAGAGACCGGCCGCCGTAATCCAACCGTAAGGGTAACTGAGCATCATAAAGCTTCCTCCGTTTCCCTCATATGGGTTGAATATAGTATGACCCGGCGGTCAAATCTCATTCTTTAATTTCTTCAATTGTCATCTGCCGACCGTCTAAACGCTCGAACAGCAGCTGCGTTTGCTCCTCAAGCGCATCATCAAGATCGACATTTCCTGGTTCAGGAAGCTCCTTGATTGAAGGCAAACCGAAATAATCTAAAAATGATTTCGTTGTACCGTATAATATCGGACGACCGATCTGCTCAGCGCGTCCGACCTCCTCGATCAAATCCTTGGATACTAGAGATTGTATCGCTCTGTCGCTCTTTACACCGCGGATTTCTTCGATCGATATTCTTGTAATCGGCTGACGATATGCGACAATGGACAACGTCTCGAGCGCTGCCTGCGAGAGCTGTGAACGGGTTGGCGTATAAGCCATTCGCTCAAAATAAGGCGCATGCTCCAAATGCGTCGTCAGCCGATATGAAGCGGCAACCTCGGCAATTTGAATGCCGCGTTCTTCGCGCTCCAAGTCACGCTGCAAATCATAAACCAAATCGGAGGCAAGCTCGGCATCCAGCTCTAAAATATCGGCGAGCTGCCGCTTCGTCAGCCCCTCATCGCCTGCCATGAACAGCAGGCCCTCAATAATCGTCTTCAACTTCTGATAATCCAATTTCTGACGACTCTCCTCTCCAGTGAATGACGATGTCGTCAAACAGCTGATGCTGGAAACAACGAATATGCTTCATCTTCATTAGCTCCAATATCGCTAGAAAAGTGACCACGATTTCATGCCTGTCCATATTCTCGCGAATGAGCTTCGAGAAACGCACCGTTTCAAATTGCTTCAATACAACGACAATATCCCGTATCCGGTCCTTGACCGAAATCTCGTCGCGCTGCACCGTCGCAACTACATTTCGCCTTGAGGCTCTTCGAAGCGCTTTTTGGAAGGCGACGATAAGATCCGATAAATGCAAGCCCTCCACCGGATTAACCTTTTCTTCCTTCATGAAAGGCGACATATCCTCTGGCTCTCTTGAATAGACAAGGCTGCGCTCGAATTCCTTCTCGCGCAGCTGTTCGGCAATTTGCTTGAATTTCCGGTATTCGACGAGCTTCTGGATGAGCTCATCGCGCGGATCCAGTCCGTCATCTGGCCAATCCTCGTAATCATCCTCAAATACCGGAGGCTTAGGGAGAAGCTGCTTGCTTTTTATCGCCAAAAGGGTTGCCGCCATGACTAGAAACTCACTTGTAACCTCGAGCTCCAGCTCCTTCATCGCATGCAAGTAATCCATATATTGAATCGTAATCTCGCTGATAGACACTTCATGGATATCGATCTCGGCTTTGTCGATCAAGTGAAGCAATAGATCAAGCGGTCCCTCAAATGAATCCAGCTTATAAAGCACCGACACTTACATTTCCTCCCGCCTAGCCTTAAACTTTGCTGCTTAGCCTTGCAATTGCTTTGTCAAATTCGCCATTTCAATTGCGCTAGTTGCAGCTTCATAGCCTTTGTTGCCTGCTTTCGTACCTGCACGCTCAATGGCTTGCTCAATAGAATCAACTGTCAGTACGCCGAAAATAGTCGGAATTCCTGTTTTCAATGCAATTGCCGCTACGCCTTTAGCTGCTTCGTTGCATACAAAATCAAAATGCGGAGTTGAACCGCGAATGACTGCGCCAAGCGTGATAACGGCGTCATACTTGCCGCTTTCAGCCATTTTTTGCGCGATTAGCGGAATTTCGAATGCTCCCGGCACCCATGCTACTTCAACGTCGGAATCCTGTGCGCCATGGCGCTTGAATGCATCTAGAGCCCCGCCAAGCAGCTTGCTTGAAATAAACTCATTGAAACGGCCTACTACTACTCCATATTTTAAACCTTCTGATACTAAATGTCCCTCATAAATTCGTGTCATTTGTCATCTTCCTTCCGTTATTTTAAATGATATAGTCAATATCTTCAAAGCTTAACAAGTGGCCAAGCTTCGTTTTCTTCGTGCGGAGATAACTTTTGTTATCTTCTTTTTCGTCCATTTGAATAGGGACGCGCTCTACAACCTCGAGTCCATAGCCCTCTAGTCCTTTAATTTTGCGAGGATTATTCGTCAGCAGGCGCATTTGGCGAACGCCAAGATCCTTCAAAATTTGCGCTCCTATCCCATAATCGCGCAAATCGGCCGGAAAGCCAAGCTTTAAATTAGCATCAACCGTATCAAATCCTTGTTCCTGCAGCTCATAGGCCTTCAATTTGTTGATCAAGCCAATGCCTCTTCCCTCTTGCCGCATGTAGAGAAGGACGCCGCTGCCCGCTTCCTCAATCTGCTTCAGCGCTGCTTCAAGCTGCGGACCGCAATCGCAGCGATGCGAATGAAATACATCGCCGGTGAGGCATTCGGAATGTACACGCACCAGCAGTGGCCGCTCAGGATCTATGTCGCCTTTAACGAGTGCGATATGTTCTTTATTGTCCAAGAAGTTCGTGTAAGCAATTGCCCGGAAGGTGCCAAAATCAGTCGGCAGCTTCACATCAACCGCCCGTTCAACAAGCTTCTCCTTTGCATTGCGGTACTGGATCAGCTCTTGAATCGTAATGAGCTTCAGATCATGCTTTTCCTTAAAGACAAGCAGGTCAGGCAGACGAGCCATCGTGCCGTCTTCGTTGATGATTTCGCAAATAGCTGCAGCCGGTGCAGAATCGCACATGACCGCAAGATCAATTGCCGCCTCAGTATGACCTGCGCGACGGAGCACGCCTCCCGATTTTGCAATCAGCGGGAAAATGTGTCCCGGCCGGCGGAAATCCGCTGCCTTTGTCGTTGGGTCGATAAGCGCTTTGACCGTTTGCGAACGCTCATACGCCGAGATTCCTGTCGTCGTTCCGATATAATCGACCGATACGGTAAAAGCCGTACCATGGTAATCGGTATTAT
The DNA here is from genome assembly GCF_012935325.2 of Paenibacillus sp. PL91. Taxonomy (GTDB): domain Bacteria; phylum Bacillota; class Bacilli; order Paenibacillales; family Paenibacillaceae; genus Pristimantibacillus. Next base: position 357,835 of record NZ_JABBYG020000001.1, on the reverse strand, counting down.
GCGAAACCATCGGCGGAAGATCAAGCTGTTCCGCACGTTCCTGCGTAATCGGAACACATACAAGGCCACGAGCCTCCGTTATCATAAAATTGATAACTTCCGGCGTCGTTTTATCCGCGAGAGCAATGAGGTCGCCCTCGTTTTCTCGATCTTCGTCATCCACCACGATAATCGGCTTGCCAAGCTTTAGATCAGCCAACGCCTCTTCGATTTTATTAAATGTAATTTTATCTGTTTGTTCCATATGGGTTTCCCTCCTTTGTGACAACCATTGTGAGAACCAAACCTTTATAAGGCTTCTACCAAACCTTCAAAGGCTTTTAACCAAACCTTCAAAGGCTTTTAACCAAACCTTTAAAGGCTTTAAAACCAATACCAAACCTTTAAAGGCTTTAAAACCAATACCAAACCTTAAAGGCTTTTCGAACCCACCCAAACCCTCCCTTCCAAGGGAGGGCCCCAAGGACTGCGTCCTCTGGACACCTGCAATTGGACTAACGTTGGAGCTCAACATGTGCTCGCGAGTCACGTTAGCGGGTGGATCGCTTTCGTCCCTGCGGGACACGCTTTACTTGTGGTGGATCTACCAAATCCTCAAAGTCTATAACACCTGAATAACTTTTGAGCTGCTGAGTTGATATGCTGATAGGTTAAACCTATGCTCGCTTTCGTCCCAGCGGGACACGCTTTCTGCTCTTACAAGACATTTGTTACTGGAAAAACTCCATCTAATTTTCTTGTTTATTAGCTTATTTGTTGTTTAGATAGAATTTCTCCTTCTAATTTGGCGCATAAGACGAGAAACAAGCATATTTCGCATTATTACATGGAGCTTATCCTGTTAAATGCGTTTGGTTAAGACATTTTCACTAATTAACGTGAGTTTTTACCGTTAATATCTAAAGCGGGTCAATAATATTATCAATTTTTGACTAAATCGCATTTTGACTATAAAACGATTAAAACTTTCTCACCTTAAAAATTATAAGAATCCATTTTCCATAAGGAATGATGTGGTGAGCTTGGAGCTTGCTTTTGCAGCTTCTGGCTGTCTGAAATGGAGCAGGTGATCAACGTATTTGCCTATTACATCACACTCTATATTGACAGAGTCTCCTGCGTACTTGCTCTGCAGGGCTGTTTCGCCAAGGGTGTGCGGGATGATCGACACGGTAAACGAATTCGCAGTTGTATCAACCACAGTCAGACTAATGCCGTCAATCGTAATGGAACCTTTCGGTATAACGTAACGCAGCATATCTGAATCATCTAGCTGCACTTTGTACACTACCGCATTAGCATCTGTTTCGCGATTGAGTATCTTACCCGTACCGTCGATATGTCCTTGCACGATATGGCCGCCAAACCGTCCGCCCGCCTGCATCGCGCGTTCTAAATTCACTCGCTCGCCGGCACGTAGCTGGTGGAGGTTGGATTTGCGATACGTTTCTGGCATCACATCTGCTGAGAATGAAGACTCGTCAAATGACGTCACGGTAAGACATACGCCGTTAACCGAAATGCTGTCTCCAAGCATAACCCCCTTCGTCACTAGAGTTGCACCGACGACAAGGCGCATCGTTTCCCCCTGCTTCGTGATCCCTTTCATTTTTCCCACTTCTTCCACTAATCCGGTAAACATGGGGTTCCTCCTCAAACACCTTAATAAACGGGATAACCTGAGATGCAAATATCTTCTCCTGCCATCTCCACGCTCACCTGCTCAAGCTGTATGGCATCTGCCATTTTCTCGATTCCGGCGAAGGTGAAGGTTCCAGGAGCATCTGGTCCTCCAATAATTTTGGCTGCATAATAGAGTACAATTTTATCGATAAGGCCTGCCTCAAGCATCGCACCGTTTAATTGGCCGCCGCCCTCGAGCAGGATCGAACCGATCTCGAGCTCTCCGAGCTTTTTCATTCCTTCGCCCAAATCCACCTTCGACCCTGTTCCGCAAATGACAACTTCAACACCAGCTGCTTCTAAAGCTTGGCGTTGTTCCACACTTGCTTCACTAGAAGCCAATACGATGGTGCGGATAGAGCGATCGGTTACTACTCTTGCATCAAGCGGCAAACGCAGCTTTGAATCTACTATGATGCGTACCGGGTCGATGGCTGGGACAGAAGCTCGTGTATTCAATAAAGGATCGTCCGCAAGCACCGTGCCAATTCCGACCATAATCGCTTCATGCTGATGACGAAGTGTATGAACCTGCTCGCGGGCCGCTGCTCCCGTTACCCATCTGCTGTCGCCTGTACGCGATGCGATTTTGCCATCAAGCGTGCTAGCGGTTTTCAAAGTGACGAAAGGCAATCTTGTCGTAATATACTTATTGAACTTTTCGTTCATTTGTTGAGATTGCTGCTCCATGACACCCACGGTAACATCAATTCCTTCTTCTCGCAGCCTAGCGATACCGCGTCCCGATACCTCAGGATTGGGATCACCGCTGGCGACAACGACCCTCGCCGCTTTCGCAGCGATGATCCGCTCGCAGCAAGGAGGCGTTTTGCCAAAATGACTGCATGGCTCTAGCGTTACATAAACGGTGGCGCCTTCCGCCTCATCTCCAGCCATCTGGAGGGCATGCACCTCAGCATGGCCGGTACCGCGCTTTAGATGCGTTCCGATTCCAACAATGCGGCCATCCTTCACGACGACGCATCCGACAACAGGATTAATTCCCGTCTGGCCGGAAGCTTTTGACGCCATGTCGAGCGCTAAACCCATATAATACTCATCGTTTAACACGTCCATATACAAAAATCACCCCTATCGGCAATCAATCCGACAGGGGTGATGAGTGAGTAATCTGAGAACTACGACAAAACCGATAGGCGTTGTCGGCTTTAGTGTCCGACTTCATCCTTTTCCGCAAAATTTCGCGATGACGGTTTGTAAAATACGCTAAAAAACAACCTACTATGTATGTGAAATAAAACACACACATAAATAAGCTGATGTTATAGCTGTCGAAGCATCCCCTTCTCCCATCCAGACTATACTGTCGGTCCCGGATTTACACCAGGTCCACCGTTCCAATCAGCTTTGCAGCCGGATAATTCCGAAAACAAAGCGTCTTAGACCGGGTCACGGACTGACGACAAGCACAGAAGTTCAGTTAACCGATCCTCCTGTACCCGCCGATCACCGCCGGTTAGGAATTTCACCCTACCCCGAAGGAAAGCTGCACTTACATAATTATAGTTAGTATCTTAACACTAAATTGTTTCAACTTCAACCTTTTCCATTTTGTCTCCGCCTTTAAAAGCGTCAACAAATTCCATACCCTTCGAAACTTTGCCGAATACAGTATGTCCGCCATCCAAATGCGGCTGTGGAGCGTAACCGATGTAGAACTGGCTGCCACCAGTGTTACGGCCAGCATGTGCCATAGCTAATGTACCGCGCTCATGCTTATTCGGGTTGATTTCACAATTGATGGTGTAACCAGGACCGCCTGTACCAGTTCCGTTCGGGCAACCGCCTTGTGCAACGAAACCTGGGATAACACGGTGGAAAGTAAGACCATTGTAGAAGCCTTCGTTAGCAAGCTTCTCGAAGTTTGCTACTGTGTTTGGCGCGTCTTGATCGAATAGATCGATTAGAACTTCTCCGCCATTTGCTAGTGTGATTTTTGCTTGTTTTGCCATTGCTGCATCTACCTTTCTTTTATCCAGATAAGACTACGTTACCAATATCGCCCTTATTTCGCAAGCGGTGATTTTTGAAGTCTTGCCGGAATGACGTCATTGCATACGATATTATCAAGCGATTCACGCTTAACAGCAAGGTCAGCCTGCCCGTCTTTGACAAAAACGACTGCCGGGCGACGAATGCGGTTATAGTTGCTCGCCATTGCATAATTATAAGCACCTGTACAGAAAACAGCAAGCAGGTCGCCATTTTCGGCTTTAGGCAATTCCAAATCCCAAATCAGCATATCTCCGCTTTCGCAGCATTTGCCCGCAATAGAAACCGTCTCTTCTGTTGGATCATTCGCACGATTAGCAAGCACAGCCTCATACTTCGATTGATAGAGCGCTGGGCGAGGGTTGTCCGTCATTCCGCCGTCAACGGCAATGTATTTGCGTACGCCTGGGATATTTTTGCTCGTACCAACTGTATACAATGTCGTTCCTGCATCGCCAACCATGCTGCGGCCCGGCTCTACCCAAATTTCAGGGAGTGGGAACTCAGCCTTTGTGAAATTCGTAATAATGGCGCCCGTAATAGCCGCTACATATTCGCTGATTGGAAGCGGAGTATCGCCCTCAACATAACGGATGCCAAAGCCGCCGCCAAGATTGATGACTTTAAACGTAAGGCCAAGCTCGTTGCGAATGGCAACCGCGAAATCTGCAACCTTGTCCACAGCCATGCGGAAGCCTTCCACTTCAAAAATTTGCGAACCAATATGGGAGTGAACGCCCAAAATAACGAGGTTAGTCAAAGCAAGCGCTTCTTGAATCGCTTGTTTCGCTGCGCCATTGCCAAGGTCAAAGCCGAACTTTGAATCCTGCTGGCCAGTTGAGATGTAATCATGCGTATGCGCTTCTACACCTGGTGTAATGCGAAGCAAAATATTCACTTTTTTGCCTTTGTCGCCAGCAAGTGCATTCAGCAGCTCTAGCTCCATGAAGTTGTCTACTACGAAGCAGCCGATGCCTGCATCAAGCGCCATGTTGATTTCTTCAGGTGTTTTGTTATTTCCGTGGAAGTGAATGCGCTCCGGCGGGAAACCCGCTTGCATGGCTGTATACAGTTCGCCGTCGGACACGACATCAAGCGATAGCCCCTCTTGCTCTGCAATCGCGCACATAGCCATTACGCTGAAAGCTTTGCTGGCGTAAGCGACTTGGAAACGAAGACCGGATGCCTTGAAAGCTTCAACATACTCGCTTGCACGCTGGCGTACGAGAGCTTCGTCCACAATATATAGCGGCGTACCAAACTGTGCAGCCAAATCAGCTACATCGCAGCCGCCAATTTCCAAATGTCCTTGAGTGTTAATTTTACTAGTTCCATGCAGGTACATAATTTCCCCTCAGCTTTCTTCTATCTGCAGGCAGATAGAACGGATAGAATTTGCATCAATAGCATCAGTATAACGCAATCTACCCTTACTGCGAAATGGATAAATCCACATTTCATTTGCATTTTATGAATTTACTCGGTGCTCGGCATCTTATCGCGCTGCTGTGCTCTTAGATTATTTGGACGCGTCCGATTGTACAGAACTGGCTGGCGGATGAGAATGCTCCAGAGCGCCTTCAAGTCAAAGGGGATGAATGGCCACATGTACGGACGGTTGAACGAACGCTCCATCGTCAGCATCAGGATAATGGCTGTCGTCGCAATGACGAAGCCGGGCACACTGAAGGCAGACACGGAAATGATTAGGACCAGCCTCACGATTCGGTTCGCAAGTCCCAGCTCGTAGCTTGGCGTTGCGAACATGCCGATAGCCGCTACGGCCATGTACAAAATAACCTCATTGACAAATATACCTGTCTGCACCGCAATATCGCCGATCAAAATCGCGGCCACCAGCGACATGGCCGTGGCGAGAGAGGTCGGCGTATGCACGGATGCCATCCGCAGCAGGTCGACGCCAATCTCAGCTAGAAGAAACTGTACAACTAACGGCAGCTTGGCCGTTTTATTGGGACCGAGAAATTCAAGAGCAGGCGGCTTCAATTCAGGATGCATAACGAACAGCAGCCAAAGCGGCAGCATGAACAACGAAGCGAAAATGCCAATGAATCTTACCCATCTCAAATAAGTACCGATAAATGGGGTTTGACGATTTTCCTCCGCATGCTGCATGAGATCCGCATACGTGGTCGGCAGGGTCATGACGCTTGGCGAGGTATCAACGAAAACCGCCACATAGCCTTCAAGCAAGTGAGCTGCCACCGTATCGGGCCTCTCCGAGTATCGAACCATTGGAAAAGGATTCCATCCTCGCTTTACCGTAGCCTCCTCAAGCTGCTTGTCCGCAAGCGGCAAGCCGTCAATCTTCACCATAGAAATCTTGTCTTTAATCGATTTGAGAAGCTCCTTGTCGACTAAATCATCTATATAAGCGATACACACATCCGTTTGCGTTCTCTCGCCCACTTTTACGATCTCATATCGCAGCTGCGGGTCGCGCAATCGTCTGCGAACAAGCGAAACGTTAACCATCAACGTTTCTACAAAGCCGTCCCTGCTGCCGCGAACAACCTTCTCAAGCGAAGGCTCCTCGGGTCCCCGTGCTGGAAAAGCCTTCGCATCTATCATGATGACACATGATTCACCGTCAATAAAAAAGGCAGTGCCGCCGGACATCACGCCCGTCAGCATACTGTTCCAATCCTCTTCCTTTGTCGCCTGCGCGGCAGGCACATACAAATCGAGGAACGAATGAAAGGCATGCACCGACAGATCCTCTGGCTGCAGATAAGTCAACCGTTTAAGCACTTCTGTCAGTAAGGTGTCCTTCACCAATCCGTTCATGCAAAGCATAGCTGTTCGCCGTTCGCCAAACGTCATTTCCCTTACGACTACATCAAAGCTTGTTTTATAACCAATTTCGTGCTCCAAACGGGACAGCACTTCATCCAGCTGATCTGGAATCGGCGTTTTTTCCTTTTCTCCTACTCGATGCGAAGCAGAGCTCCCTATCCTCGGTTTCTTTCTCGAATGTGAAATGGATGCTTCATCTACAGCTGAACCCGACTCCTCCTGCTGCTGCTGTTCCCCGGAATGGACTGCATAAGACACTACTTGGCTATCCCTGTCTTCATGTCCTTGCTCTGAATGATGATCCTTCATTTTCCCTCACCTCGTCGTTAATAAGCTACCATTGAAAAACAAGCCAATCGAATAAAGAGCCGAGCGTTTTCCCAAGCACCATCGCCATTACTAGCCCAACCATATAGGCAGACAAATTCATTCGCTTGGCCAAAATAGGCAGCACGTTCATAACCTCCGTCAATGCGGCTGCCAGCATCCCAACAAACATGCCATCGATCAATCCCGCAGCGCTCAAAAATAGATTGGAAGGCAGCATTAATCGCCAATTCATAAAATCAGCGAACGTCCAGTACAACGAGCCGCATATGACGGCGGTCTCAAACCATATGGACATACGGTAGGCATTGGCAACTTGTGCCAAACGCGGAATAAGGTCAAGTACGATTAGCAGAGCGACCAATCCGCTGCCAACCGCAAGCCCGCCCGCCAAGCCAAGCAGAGCTACAAAAACGTTAGCAAGCGAATTAATCATGCTTGTTACCGTTCGTCTGGTCGTAATCCGATTTTTTGCGCATTTCATCCGCAATGACGTAGGCATTCACATTTTCCTGATACATATATAGTTCAACCTCAAGCGGGTTCGGCTCCTCATTGAACCGTTTGCGGAATAAGTGATTGAAGAACAATACCATTCCTAGCCCGATTCCGAGCGAATAAGGGATTTGAAACCACAGCGGATGCTCCGTTTTCTTTCCGGTAATCAGCTCTACAATCCGAATATGAACCTCCTTCATGCTGACATCCGTATGAAAGTTCATAATGGCGAGACCCGCTCCAAAAAACAAAAGCAGCCACGCTAGAATGAGAACCGAAATACGCGGCTTAACCGGCTTCTCAGCAACCATGACCAGCACCTGAGGATCTCCATAGGCTTCTACCGCCATATCCGGCTCCAGCTGCCGTATGGCTCTGACGATCTGCAGCAGATCGATGACGACGCGATTGCCGTCCGCACTCTTGTGCTCGTACAGGACAAGCTCCTTCAGCCGCCTCTCAAGCGCATCGTCCTCAGCGAGCAGCCTCGCCGCTTGCCCCAAGGAGACCTGCTGATTCGGCTTCGTGTAAATTCGTTTTTTCAAACGCAGATAGAGGACCGAATGCTTGGATGTTGCCATCTGTCAGCTTCCCTTCTGCTTATGCTTTGGTGTTTGTTTCCCTTTTAGTATGAGAAAAGGAGGATACGGATACTCATACAAAATGAGGTAAAAAATAGAAAAAACCAAATCGCCTCAAAGGGCGATTTGGTCTCTAATTAATTGTAATATTTTTTTCTCAAGCCGTGATACTTGCACTTGTGATATTCCCAGCCTGCTGGCTACCTCGGATTGCGTCTTGTCTCGGTAATAACGCAAATATACGATTAACCGTTCGCGCTCGCTCAGTCCTTCAATGGCTTCAACCAGTGCTAGCTTGTCAAACCACCGATCCTGAGATTCATCCGCTATTTGATCCATCAGTGTGATAGGGTCGCCGTCATTCTCAAACACCGTTTCGTGAATGGATGTCGGTGGCTTATTCGCTTCCTGAGCAAAAACTACCTCCTCAGGGGTAATGCCAAGCCGCTCCGCAACCTCGCTAATGGTGGGCAAGCGACCTAACGTTTTGGATAGCTCATCCTTCATTTTACGCACCTTATTGGCGGTTTCCTTGAGGGATCTGCTAACCTTCAACGTACCATCATCGCGCAAAAATCGTTGGATTTCCCCTATGATCATCGGAACTGCATACGTAGAAAACTTCACGTCGTAGGACAAATCGAATTTGTCTACTGATTTTAGCAATCCGATACAGCCGATTTGGAACAAATCCTCAGGCTCATAACCACGATTAATAAACCGCTGCACGACCGACCAGACAAGCCGAATATTGCACTGAACGAGTGTATCCCTTGCAAGCGTATCGCCGGACTGACTTAACGCAATGAGCCGCTTTACTTCTGCGTCATCCAAATATGGCTGGGCCGTCTGCTTTAGATTGACATCCATGAGGTTCAACCCCTATACGCTAATTGTAGAGCGCTTTTTTCGATTCGATTCGTTTCAGCATCGCCACGCGAGTTCCGCCATCTACCATACTTGAAACCTCAAAATGGTCCATAAAATTTTCCATAATCGTAAAGCCCATGCCTGAGCGCTCTAGCTCCGGCTTCGACGTATAGAGCGGCTGACGCGCCAGCTCAAGATCTTCAATGCCCTTGCCGCTATCTGATACGGTGATGGAGACGGAATCGCCCTCGATTTTCGCCTCGATCGTGACCTTGCAAGAAGAATCGCTTTCATAGCCATGTATGATCGCGTTAGTGACCGCCTCGGACACAGCCGTCTTCAAATCGTTCAGCTCCTCGAGCGTCGGATCAAGCTGAGACACAAACGCAGCGACCGCAATTCGTGCGAAGGCTTCGTTCTCCGACCGGGCGCTGAAGGAAAGCGCCATTTCATTCGATCCGTTCATGACACCACCTCCAAACTGGAAATTGCGGAACGTTCATTCTCGTGAATGGTCAATATTTTGAATAGGCCCGACATCTCGAATAGGCGATGAACATTCGGATTTACGTCGCAGACGACCATTTTGCCGCCCTTGCTCTTCACTTGCTTGTACCTGCCTAGAATAACGCCAAGACCGGAGCTGTCCATAAATTGCAGCTCCTTCAAGCTGAGGATGACATGCTCGCTGCTGCCGCGAAGGAGCGCCTCTTCCATCTTATAGCGCACAACATCGGCTGTATGGTGATCCAGCTCTCCCCTTAGCCTTACGATCAGCACATTGCGGTATTGCTCCAGTTCTGCTTGCAGACTCATTATGCTGTTCATCTCCTTCAGGTTTTTTCAAACATAAGAAAGAATAAGCGAAGCCATTTATCCCTTCCTTACATTTTCACCGTGTAACGCGCGATGATCAAATGACGATCAGAGTCAAACGTTTACACTTGCCGAGATAGAACTAGCAATTCTCCGCTGCGGCGACCATTTCCTGCATGCCGACAAAACTAGAAGCATACCGCTAACAGCTGACAAAATACGAGCAAGAAAACAGAGGCAAATGCGCTGTGAATCGCTCTATGCAAATAATCCTGAGAAGGACCGCTTCAGCAATTTCCACCAGCCTGCCCGTTCAACCGAGAGCGGCGCATCTACATCGAACTCCTTCAGCACCTGATCGCCTTGATAGACAACAAGCTTGCCGATAGGCTGACCAATTTGGACAGGCGCCTTTAGAGGACCGTTAATTTTCAGCTCATAACGAATATCCTTCGTTTGGCTTCCTTTTTTGAGAAGTACGCTATAGGCATGCTTGGCGACGAGCGGAAGCTCGGGAGCAGTGCCCTTCTCTATTTTGAGCGTTCCCATCGATTCGCCTTCTTTGATAATCGAGTGGTTCATATATTGCGCGAACGTGTAGTCAAACATTTGCGATACTTCTGCGTTTCTAGTCTTTGTGTCCGGCTCACCCATTACGACTGCGATGACTCGCATGTTATCACGCTTAGCTGTCGCCGATAAGCAGTATTTCGCTTCACTCGTAAAGCCTGTTTTCAGACCGTCCGCCCCGCTGTAGAATCGCACCAGCTTATTCGTGTTTACGAGCCAGAATGGCTTCTCTGACGTTTTGCGCAAATAATCCTGATAAAGCCCTGTATATTTCGTTACTTCGGAATGCTTGAGCAGCTCTCTCGACATCACTGCAATGTCATGTGCCGATGAGAAATGATTGGCTACAGGCAAGCCGTTCGGATTGGAAAACTGCGTATCGTTCATGCCGAGCTGCTGCGCGCGCTCATTCATCATCGCTACGAATTGCTGCTCCGTGCCAGCCAGCTTCTCTGCCATTGCCACAGAGGCATCGTTGCCTGATGCAAGCGCAATCCCTTTGATCATGTCGTCAACGCTCATCTCTTCTCCCGGCTCAAGGAAGATTTGGGACCCGCCCATAGAAGCAGCATACTCGCTTGTCTGTACTTTATCTTCCAGCTTTATCTTGCCGTCATCAAGCGCCTCCATGATGAGAAGCAATGTCATAATTTTGGTAATGCTTGCAGGGGGGAGCTTATCATGGCTATTTTTTTCATAAATAACCGTTCCGCTATCTGCATCCATTAGAATGGCGGAACGAGCCGACGCCGCCAAGTTGACAGCTGGCGCTTGATTAGGAGCCGCCTGCTTCTGACTTGGAGCAGGTGTTGGCTCCACTGCGGCAAACGCCGCGGATGGCAGCGCAATCACTAATGCGAGAATAAATAAACATAGCTTGATAGAACGATTTTTCAACTAGATCTCCTCCTGAAAGTTTATTGCGGCATAATTCGCTTATATTTCTCTTTTCAGTGTTGACTCTTAAGTTGGAAATTATTCCATTAGCTAGAGCTAATTGCACAACAAAAAAATCCGTCCCTTCGTTCGGGACGGATTTCGTAATTCGTATTCATTAATTGTAGCGCGTAATCCCATCGGCCGTTATGACAGATAGCAATAACGGACGAGGCTCAGGCCGATCTGCACGAATCGTATACGCAAGACGTACCCGTTCAGCGACTTCTTGCGCCGACGCGTCTTCTTCTCTAACATGAAGAAGCGCAAGCGTCTCGCCTGCCTCCACAGCATCGCCAACCTTCTTGCGAAGCGTGACGCCAACCGCATAGTCAATCGTTGCGTCTTTTGTGGCCCTTCCCGCTCCAAGCAGCATGGCAGCAAGGCCTAGCTGCTCAGCCTCAATTACATTTACAAACCCTGAAGCCGTGGCTGTCACTTCAATGATAGCAGGTGCTTGCGGGAGTTTGGAGTAATCGTCCACAACCTCTGCATCACCGCCCTGAGCAGCAAGAAAAGCTTTGAACTTCGCTAAGGCAGCCCCGTTTGCAAGCTGATCTCGCAGCAGTTGCTTCGCTTCTTCCACCGTTTTAGACTTTCCGCCTAATACAACCATATGAGCGCCTAGCGTTAAGCAAAGCTCCGTAAGATCATCTGGGCCATTGCCCTTGAGCGTTTCAATCGATTCCTGAACCTCTAGCGCGTTCCCAATTGCGAAGCCTAAAGGCTGATCCATATCGCTAATAACAGCAGCCGTATTTCGGCCGACCTCTGTTCCAATGTTAACCATCGCCTGTGCGAGCAGCTCTGAATCCTCCAGCGTCTTCATAAACGCGCCGCTGCCCGTTTTGACATCAAGCACGATCGCATCCGCGCCTGCTGCAATTTTTTTGCTCATGACCGAGCTCGCAATAAGTGGAATGGACTCTACAGTAGCGGTAACATCGCGCAGTGCATAAAGCTTCTTATCCGCTGGCGCAAGATTTCCGCTTTGGCCGATAACGGCGAGTCCAATTTCATTTACTTGGTTCATAAACTTTTCGCGTGAGAGCTCTGTACGAAAGCCTTCGATCGATTCAAGCTTATCGATTGTGCCGCCGGTATGGCCTAAGCCGCGTCCGGACATTTTCGCTACGGGAATTCCTACAGAAGCTACTAAAGGCGCAAGAATTAACGTCGTTTTATCACCAACGCCGCCCGTACTATGTTTATCTACTTTAATCCCGCTAATAGGTCCAAGATCAACCTGATCGCCTGAGTTCGCCATTGCAAGCGTCAGCGCAGCTGTCTCCCGAGGAGTCATTCCTTGAAAAAACACAGCCATCGCCCATGCTGACAGCTGATAATCGGGTATATCACCGCGAGAGTATCCGTCTATCAAAAATGTTAACTCCGACGCGGTCAGCTCGCCGCCATCTCTTTTCTTCTGTATAAGATCTACCGACCGCATAGTTCCCTCTCCATTCGCCAAACCGTTATTGATCTGTTTATAACGCACGTCGTTCTCTTTGCACCTGGACAATAATCTCGTCAAGCGATTGGCTTAGCACGAGCACGTCCAAATGCTGAAGGCTTTCATTCAACAGAGCTGTTTCAATCATCTTTTTACGCAACTGCTCCATCTGTGTGAGTAATTGCTTGTCCATGTTTTTTTCCACTCCATCTTTCTTTAATCATGGACATTATACGACGAATCACAAAAAAAACACTGTCATATTGAGTCGACGCAAATATTACAATTGTGTTACAAAAAACCTTAAACTGCTGCGATTAAAGCAGTTACTAGTCCCAAAAATTGGGACTTTACGCGTTCCGTCGTTTCCATAACTTCAGCATGCGACAACGGTTGATCCAAAATACCCGCTGCCATATTGCTAATACAGGAAATGCCAACGACTTCGATTCCCGAATGACGAGCGGCTATCACTTCGGCAACAGTCGACATTCCGACAGCATCAGCGCCAATGACTCTCAGCATTCGAATTTCTGCTGGCGTTTCATACGTAGGTCCAAGCAGACCCGCATAAACGCCTTCACGAAGCGTAATTCCTTGTGCTGCTGCAATATCGCGAGCGATAGCGCGTAGACGTTTGCTGTAAGCTTCCGACATATCAGGGAATCGAACGCCCAGCTCATTGTCATTTGGACCAATCAGCGGATTTTTGCCGGTCATATTCAGATGGTCGGAAATAAGCATCAAATTGCCCGCTTCATAATCGGTATTCACGCCGCCGGCAGCGTTTGTAACAAGCAATGTTTTGACGCCGAGCGCCTTCATCACGCGAACCGGAAATGCGGTTAGCTCCGGACCGTAGCCTTCATACATGTGAAAACGGCCGCGCATCAGGATAGCCGTTTTGCCCAATAACGTTCCGATCAACAGCTCTCCTGCGTGACCTTCGACTGTAGAGATGGGAAAGTGCGGAATGTCGTGATACTGAATCGTCACCGCATTTTCCAAATAATCTCCCAGTACACCAAGCCCCGAACCCATAATCAATCCGATTTCCGGTCTTTGCTCCGTTTGTGCCGTAATAAACTTTGCAGCTTCTTTAATATGCGCTGCCGTAAGACCCGCTGCTGTTATCGTACTCATCATAATTCCTCCTAAATTAAATTTAAAAACGATTTAATATGAAAGGCTGCTGCTCTTCATTAAAGCTCAGACAGAAAGCTTGTACCATTCGGAGGCGCTTGAATCCCGAAATTATCGGCGATGGTCGCTCCAAGATCAGAGAAGGTCGAACGTGTGCTGAGCTGTTTAGGCTGCTTAAAGGATGGGCTATACAATAAAATAGGGACGTATTCACGGGTATGATCAGTTCCTGGATGTACGGGATCATTTCCGTGATCAGCTGTAATAATCAGCAAGTCCCTCTCGCCAAGCTGGCGCTCCAAATCGGGAACAGCTCGATCAAACTCTTCCAATGCAGCTGCATAGCCAATAGGATCACGGCGATGGCCGTAAAGCGAATCAAATTCCACGAGATTAGTAAACAGCAATCCTTTAAATGGCTGCTTTAGCTGCTCAATCGTTTTTTCGATGCCATCTGCATTGCTTTTTGTTGGCAAGGATGCTGTAATTCCTTCTCCGTCGAATATATCGTTGATTTTTCCAACGGCAATCGAATCAAAGCCAGCGTCCTTCAAAGCATTCAGAACGGTTGGCTGCGGAGGCTTCACAGCGTAATCATGCCGATTCGGCGTACGTTTGAAATCGCCCGGCTGGCCAAGATAAGGCCTTGCAATAACCCGGCCTACGGTAAAGCGTTCATCCATCGTTAGCTCTCTCGCAATTTCACAAGCACGGTACAGCTCCTCGAGCGGAATGACATCCTCATGCGCCGCGATTTGAAATACGCTATCTGCTGACGTATAAACGATCCACGCGCCTGTTTCCATTTGCTCTGCTCCGAGCTCATCCAAAATGTCGGTGCCGCTAGCCGGCTTGTTCCCGATCACTTTGCGGCCGGTGCGCTCCTCGAATGGGCCAAGCAGTTCAGGCGGAAAGCCCTCGGGAAACGTTTGGAAAGGTACGGTCAGCTCCAAACCCATCAGCTCCCAATGGCCAGTCATCGTATCCTTGCCTACTGACACCTCGGCCATTTTCCCATAATAAGCTGCTGGAGCTTCCTTAGACGGCTGCCAATCATGAATAGACGCTATACGATCAAGACCCCATCTACGCAAATGGGGAAGCTTTGTTCCAGGCACTCTCTCCACAATATGTCCAAGCGTGTGCGAGCCTACATCACCAAATGCTGCTGCATCAGGCAGCTCGCCTATCCCTACGCTGTCAAGGACGATAACGGCAATACGATCAAATTTCATATGTATAACTCCCTCCTGTATCATTGGATGCATCTCGCCATGCCGTTAGGCGCGCGGATGCGCGCGGTTGTAAGCTTCCTTCATGCGCGTTTTGGGAACCTGTGTATATTTGAGCGTAGTCGAAATGTCCGCATGCCCTAGCAGTTCCTGAACGGCACGAATGTCCGCGCCATTGTCCAATAAATGTGCCGCAACCGAATGCCTAAGCGTATGAGGCGTAATCTCCTCAGCAATCCCGGCTTCCTTTGCGTACTTCTTTATCGTCTTCCAAAATCCTTGCCTTGTCAATCGCGTGCCTAAATGATTTAGAAATAACGCCGACTGAGACTCTCTCTGCGTGAGCAATTCATCTCTGCCCGTATGCATATAATCCGTCAACGCCTCAGCTGCCAGCCGTCCGAATGGAACGAGCCTCTCCTTCTGATTTGATCCGATGCATTGCACAAATCCGAGCTGCATATTAACATGCTCTACATTAAGCGATACTAGCTCCGTAACTCGTATGCCTGTTGCATAAATAAGCTCCAGCATCGCTCTATCGCGCTTGCCGGCGGCACTTTCACGGTTTGGCGTTTCAAGCAGCGTGCTTGTGGCATCGACACTCAATATGCTTGGCGGCTTTTTCTCTTGCTTCGGCGCCTCCATATAAATGGTCGGATTATTCGCGATTATCCCTTCCGTTAGCAAATAGTGAAAAAAAGCACGAACAGAAACGATATGACGCGAAAGCGTCGCAGCCTTCCTTCCCTGTTCCTTCAAATGAAGCATATACCTTGAAATATGATGCCTTTGCACGTCGGCAGGCTCCGATAGGCCATGATCTTGCATATATATGATAAATTGATTCAAATCCCTTTCGTATGATGTTAGTGTATTTGCCGACAACGCTCTCTCCAAGCTTAGATATTGAATATATCGAATTAAATGATCTTTCATTGGGCTTCCTTTCACTTATGGCACGTTTCTGCTGGCTTATTCTACAAAACCATTCAACATTCGACGCTTAAAATCCTGCTTGCCCCCATTATTCCCCGTACCAGTAAAACCAGCGCAATCGATCAGCAGCGTTTTTGCTGTCAGGCGAGTTCGGATCGTTAACAAAAACTTTTAAGGCAGCACCTCTAGGCTCCCTATAAGGATGGATTGGAGATATTGCATCGGCAAGCCAGCGATAGCCGCCTGTAACGACAAACAGCAATACGGTAAACACAACAATAAAAACGATGCGGCTCGTCCATCTCCGAATCGAGAAAACCATACAAACCAGCCTCCTTATGATGCCAATACGATTGTCCATCCGTATCACCATATGAGGAGGCTTATCCGAATATGCCATCAACCCTGAAGACTGTCGTAGGATACGCTGTCCAACCATTTCTCAAGCGAAGTGTATGGCAATTGCACAGCGCTCGCGACCGGCTCGTAAGTTACATGGCCTGCATGCGTGTTGACTCCTTTTTGAAGAGGAATGCTTTTGCGTACAGCTTCCATGCCGTGATTCGCCAGGTCTAGTGCATATGGTATCGTGACATTGGTCAAAGCAAATGTTGAAGTGCGAGGCACGGCACCCGGAATATTGGCAACTGCATAGTGAACGACTCCGTGCTTCACATAGATCGGGTCTTTATGGGTAGTTGGCCGGTCAACGGTTGCGATTGAACCGCCTTGATCAACGGCAACGTCTACGATAACCGATCCTTTCTTCATATTTTGAACCATCTGTTCAGTCACCAAATGCGGGGCTCTCGCACCTGGAATGAGAACAGCTCCGATCAGCAAATCCGCTCTGGAGACGGCTTCGGCTATATGATAAGGACTCGACATCAGCGTCCGGACTCTTCCTCCGAAAATATCGTCCAAATATCTCATGCGATCCGCGCTTCTCTCTAAAATGATGACATTGGCTCCCATGCCAAGCGCAATTTTCGCAGCATTCGTACCGACTATGCCCCCGCCAATGATAACTACCTCCGCAGGGGGAACGCCCGGCACGCCGCCAAGCAGGACGCCTCTACCGCCGTTAAATGCTTCTAGAAATTGCGCGCCTACCTGTACGGACATTCTGCCGGCAACCTCGCTCATCGGGGTAAGCAGCGGCAAACTGCCGTTTGCAAGCTGAATTGTCTCGTAAGCAATGCCTGTTACTCCCTTATCAACCAATGCCTTCGTCAGATCAGGAGCTGCTGCCAGATGCAGATACGTAAACAGCAGCAACCCATCGCGAAAATATCCAAACTCCTCGGACAGCGGCTCCTTAACCTTCAAAATCATTTCCGCCCTTGCCCATACCTCCGCAGCCGTACTAATTAACTCAGCGCCCTCGCGCTCATAATCACTATCCTCGAAGCCGCTCCCGTTCCCTGCTCCCGACTCAATGAGCACCTTATGACCTGCCGCTACCAGCATCGTAACGCCTGCAGGAGTTAATGCAACTCGGTATTCGCTTTGTTTAATTTCCTTCGGTACTCCTACGATCATGACCATTTCCTCCTCCTTCGCATTTTTCGCCTTCGCTTCATAAACATTGTCTTTCTATGTTGTATGAACGATCGGAGTGGAATGATCGTCCTTTTTTGTATCTTTTTACGGTGAAAACAACCCAAATGCAAGCATCCTTTTTATGCTTTGTTATATTTCAAAAAATATGTGCGATTCTGGCTACCACCCATACGGAAACGTCGTTCCTGCCATAAACTGGTTGAGAAAAATGCTGGTGTAGGAGGTTCTTAGTCCATTGTCTAATCTCAGAGCCATATTAAAAAGCTGTGCGACTTGCAAACCTTCTAAGCATACTTATCGAAAGCTCATCACGTTTCGCTCAGCGAAAGCCTATAAGCGCTGCTTAAAGCAATTGAAAGTAATAGGAATTAAACCATTCAAAACCGTTTCACGCAGCCGGATCATCGGTTGCCATTTTCATAAGAGCATGTCATGGCAAGACTTAGCTAACCATCCTGAGGTTAAGCTAATTGAAAAAGACTTCAAAATCCGCGCTCATGGCGCAGTCCGATACAAGCCTGTCAAGCTGGGCGGCAGGTCACTCCCCTTGCTGACGCCCGCAACCTCGCCTGCTTTCGCGACATGGAATATAAGACGCGTTAAAGCGCCTGAGGCGTGGTCGACTACACGAGGAAAATCAATAAAAGTCGCCATCATCGATTCC
The DNA here is from genome assembly GCF_012935325.2 of Paenibacillus sp. PL91. Lineage (GTDB taxonomy): Bacteria > Bacillota > Bacilli > Paenibacillales > Paenibacillaceae > Pristimantibacillus. Next base: position 339,730 of record NZ_JABBYG020000001.1, on the reverse strand, counting down.
GGTATTGCCAATCATCCAGATTTGCGAATTGCAGGAGGAATCAACACCATTAACGGAGGCTCTTACGCCGATGATAATGGACATGGTACCCACGTAGCGGGAATTATAGCCGCTGCCGGCAATGGCGGAAAAGTAATAGGCACTGCCCCAGAGGTGAGTTTGTATGCGGTCAAGGCGTTGGATCAATTCGGAGATGGATTTGTATCAGACATCGTTGATGGCATCAATTGGTGCATCGCAAACCGAATGCATGTCATAAACATGAGCTTTGGCATTCTCGACTCCAACAGCAGCGGTACTTTGCATGAAGCAATCAAACGGGCTGCGAAGCAAGGCATAGTCTTGGTCGCGTCAGCCGGTAATTCTGGAAAAACCAGCAAGCAAATCGATGTTCCTGCTACATTTAAAGAGACGATCGCCGTTGCTGCTTCCACTAAAGCGAATAAAGTGGCTGACTTTAGCAGCAGAGGCAGAGGAATAGAACTTACCGCACCAGGTGACGGCATTTTGTCTACATGGCTGAATGGCATGTATCAGCGGCTTTCCGGCACAAGCATGGCATCTCCGCATGTTGCGGGCGGTGCCGCATTGCTGCTGGCAGGAAAACCCGGCTTAAGTCCAAGAGCGGTCAAAAAAAGGCTGAAGAGGCGTGCGCTCAAGCTGAAAAAATTCAAATCACGAGCACAAGGCGCAGGACTGATACAGCTGGCTCGCATTTTTAAAGCCAAATAGAACCTAAAAATGCCAAAACGGCTTTGCCGTCCAGTTATGCTGGGCAGCCAAGCCGTTTATGATTGATTTTCAGTTGGGTTTGCGATATCGTTCTTCTCTTTGCAGCGGCGGCATATGCCTTGAAAATCAAGGCGATGATCGACTACAAAAAATCCATATTCCTGCTCAAGCCGCTCTTCTAATGGCAAAAGCCAGTCTTCCTTAATCTCATCCATTGATCCGCATTGGACACATATTAAGTGATGATGATGATGCTTGTTGCTATCCGTACGAAGATCGTACCGTGCTACTCCGTCGCCGAAATTCAATTTTTCGACAACATGCATTTCGCTTAGCAATTCCAATGTCCGATAAACCGTTGCAAGCCCGATTTCTGGAGCTTTATCCTTAACTAGCATAAATACATCCTCAGCGCTTAAGTGGTCATCTTCATTCTCTAGCAAAACACGTACCGTTGCTTCCCGCTGCGGGGTTAATTTGTAGCCCTGCGACTGCAACTGTTGTTTTATCTTCTCAATCCGGGCTTCCATGATTTCCCCCCTACCACATGACTGCGCCTTTTTCAGGAAACGTTTGCTTTCATTATAGGTGCTAACCTGTAATAAAGTCAAACATTTTGGTGTCATATTGTGGCGTTAGCAGACGAAAGAAGCGGGGAAACCCAGCCGATTAGAGTCGGGGAAATATAGGCTTCAAACAGCGCTGCACCTGCAAAAAGAATCAGCATTAGCATGGCGGTCGACGTGAAGGAACCTAGCTGAGGCGCAAGCTCTCCTGTCTGCCGAAGCAGCCTGTTTTTGATCACAAAAAGGGAGAAGGAAATGGCCGCTGCACTCGTAATAATCATCGCCGGAACTGCAATGATATTTTGAGGTGCGATGGACACCAGCGAGAAAAGCACTCCCTTCCATGCATATTGATTGATCAGCGTTCCAACCGAAAAGCCAACCAACGCTCCCTTTAAGAAATTAAGCGCAAGCACACCCGGTATTCCAACGACCGTAATGCCAAGCAGCCATAAAACGAGCAGCCATTTGCTGTGGAAAAAGAATCGCTCCCAGAACGAATGCGCTTCTCCCGAGCCGATTCCCTCGTTCATTAGCTGAACGTATTGATCCACGTCCTGTGCCAGCTCCTGCTGCTGCTCCAGCGTAAGTGCATTAACCATGAGTGCCCCGAATATGGCGCCAACTACAAATAAGACCGATACGAATACATATAGTGATAATTGATTTTTGATCATCGTCACTCATCCTTTCAGCTGCTGCAGCCCGAGCCCTTGATATGAAGGGTTTCTACCATGCCTTCAAAGGTTTATTTTTAATGGCAACTTTTAAAACCAAAAGCTATTTTTAACAAACCGTATCCCTTATTCTACAAACCATAACCCACGAACCCCTTAAGGGATTTTCGAACCCTCCCAAACCCTCCCTTCCAAGGGAGGGCCCCAAGGGTTGCACCCTCTGGACACCCGCAAATAGACTAACGTATCAGGAACAGAGGTGGATGTGAGAAACACCTTCGTTAAGGAGCGCTTTCGTCCCTTCGGGACACGCTGGAAGTCTGAGCACCCGGGTTACCTCCTCAATATCTGAGTACCGTTGGCGATCTAGAGTCGGTTTTTGTTTGGTTTGCTTAGGAGCGCTTTCGTCCCTTCGGGACACGCTGGAAGCTTGAGCACCTGGGTTACCTCCTACATATCTGAGAAACGCTATATCCGAGATGCGTTGGCGATCATTCTGGTTGATTAAGGAATAGTTTGTTAAACTTTTATGGCTTTTGAATAGAGCTAAAAAATAGATCTATTTAGCTTTTTCACATGAAGTTCAATGGAATAAATCTATTTTCTAGTTCTATTACAGCTGTTACATATAAAAATGCGTCGAATAACTCTTGAACTGACAAATTGATCTTATAATTAGATTTATTTAACAAGGATGTTTAAATGTTGACAATATAGGTTTAAAAAATAGATCAATGCAAAATTAATCAATTCATGCAGTTTACTTATTTAAACAGATCATTTCGATGTGGCGCTTCCATAATTAGGGTTGTCTTACTCTTGTATTGTATGAGGAGTTTCAAAGAGGTATGACGGCTATGTTGGGGGAAGACAGGGCCGGCTAAAGCCGGCCTGTCAGAATATATAGTTTCCATGCGTAGACGGCTAGAATGGTTTTGGCGTCGCTGATGCGACCTTCTTGTATGTAGGCTTCAGCCTGTTCGAGGGTAATCGCTTCTACCTTTAGATCCTCATCCTCATCAGGATTTTGTACGCCCTGCTCAACTTTGTCGGTGAAGTAGATGTAGAGCTTTTCATCGGCAAAACCAGGCGAAGTGTAAAAAGCGCTTAGAAGCTTAAGATCGTTTGAGCGATATCCGGTTTCTTCCTCCAGCTCGCGTGCTGCCGCGGTTAGCGGGTCCTCACCGGGATCGAGCTTTCCAGCCGGAATTTCAATTTGAAATTTTTCGAGGGGCTTGCGGAATTGCTCCACGACAAGCAGCTTGCCATCTAGCAATGCCATAACTGCAGCGGCACCCGGATGCTTCACTATTTCTCTAGTAGCGGTTCTACCATCTGCCAGAGCAACGGTATCTACTTGCAGCGTTATCATTTTACCTTCGAAGATCGGTTCAGTCTTAATCGTTTCCTCACGCCATAGCGCAGCTGGTTGTTGTTCTTCCAATCGTGATCGCTCCTTTTAATATTGCATGCTTACCCTCGCATAACTTGTCCTGCACCTGCATAACTATCATTATATCAAAACGACAGGGGCGAATAATATGAAACAATATGTTGCGGTTAATCATTTGCGATTAGTAGGTAAAGGCTGGGAAATCCGTCATCAGCTGCGCAAGTTGTCTGCTTCCACTCTTTCCAGAACTCCAATGTCCGAATATACGAACGTCATCAGCGTGCGCCGCTTACCCTTAGATAAAACGAATTAACCGCGTTCATATAAACCTTCAATATTCAGACAAAAACCCTCCATCCACCTTCAGCTTATGCTGAAAGATCGGATTGAAGGGCTTTCTGTCATCCAGCGGCAATCCATGCCGTTACAGCATCAACTTGATTACTCTACTGTCGCCGCTTGTTTGATGATTTCTACGACAAGCTCTGTCGTTTTGACCAAATCCTCCACTTTAATCTGTTCTTTGGTCGTATGAATATGCTCATAGCCAACAGCCAAATTGACGGTAGGAATGCCTAAGCCGTTAAAAATATTCGCATCGCTGCCGCCGCCGGAATGGAACGTGCGAGGCGTGCGTCCGATTGCGACGATCGCTTTTTTCGCCAGCTGTACGACGGAATCCTCATCATCATACTGATAGGCTGGGTAAATAACTTCGCTCTCCAGCTCGCCGCGCGCTCCAAATTCCTCAGCTGCGCTTTCCACTGCCTTGCGCATCGCCTCGATTTGATTGTCCAGCTTATGCTGAACAATACTTCTTGCTTCTGCATCCAGCTTCACGAAGTCGCAAACGATATTGGTAGCGCCGCCGCCCTCAAACCGCCCGATATTAGCAGTAGTTTCATTATCAATGCGTCCTAGCGGCATTCTCGCAATCGCTTTGGCTGCTACTTGGATCGCACTGATGCCATCCTCGGGATTGACGCCTGCATGCGCGGAACGACCGTACATTTTGATCGTTACCTTCGCTTGCGTTGGGGCTGCTACTGCAATGTCGCCGATCGCACCATTTGAATCCAGCGCATAACCAAACTTCGCCTCCAGCTTCGATGCATCAAGCGAACGCGCCCCAAGAAGACCCGATTCCTCGCCAACCGTAATGACGAATTGAATGCGGCCATGTGGAATGGATTGCTCCTTCACGACACGAATAGCTTCAAATATAGCCGAAATGCCTGCTTTGTCATCAGCGCCAAGTATAGTCGTGCCGTCGCTTCTTATATAACCATCTGCATCAAGCTGTGGCTTAATGCCAACGCCAGGCGTTACGGTATCCATATGGCAGGTGAAAAAAATCGTAGGCGCTGCAGCGTCCGCACCCTCTGCTTCCCAAATGGCAAACAGATTTCCCGCTCCATGCCCCGTCTTAGCTGCCGCATCATCCTCGCTGATTTGCAAGCCAAGCGCTTCGAACTTTTGCTTTAGCACGCGGCTTATTTCCTGCTCATGCTTCGTTTCGCTATCGACCTTCACCAATTCCATAAATTCATTTACTAAACGATCTTTTTCAATCATTAACGTTTCCTCCGTCCATTACTTTCGTATACAATAGAGTAAATGACAAGCTCTCAGCGAGCTGTGATGTTCCAACTCATGAAAGGGGTTTTCCATATGCGCAGACAACGATTGATTCGAATTGTTGCCATTTTACTCGTATCCGCACTCGTTTTATCGTCCTTGTTGGCTGGTCTTGGATCGCTATTTCTATACTAGGTCCAGCTCACAATTAAATTCCTTCACAAAATGAGGGAGCAGCTCCTTTGCCGCTTCCTCAACCGATAGCTCAAGCCCGGTCAAATCATTGAAGGAGGTCACGCCGAATTGCTGAATGCCGCAAGGGACGATTCCGCTAAAGCCTTCCGCAGCTATTCCTGATTTGATATTAAGCGCAAATCCATGACTCGTTATAAAGCCCCGGCGATGCCGGGCTTTATTAAATTTCACCCCGATGGCCGCAATCTTCTGATCGCCTACCCATACTCCAGTATATTCTGGTTTTCTGCCCGCTTCTATACTATACTCGGCTAGCCAATTCATAATGACCTGCTCCAAGCTGCGCAAATAAGCATGCAAATCAAGTCCCTCTGCTTCCAAATACAATAGCGGATAGCCCACGAGCTGTCCAGGCCCATGATAGGTAATATCACCGCCGCGATCGATTTGGAACAGCGTAATGCCGCGTTCCTTAAGCTCCGCTTCATCCAAAAGCAAATGCTCTGGATGCTTGTCAGAGCCCATCGTATAGGTTGGCGGATGCTGAAGAAGGAGAAGCGACTGTTTGCGCTCCTCCTGATCAATTTGCTTTACGTATGCTTTTTGCAGCTCCCACGCCTGCGCGTAATCGAGCATGCCTATATAGTGGGCGTCCAGCCGTCTTAAGCCATTTGCGTTTACCGCTTCAGCCATGATGGTGTTCCCCTTTTCTAATACAATTTGCTTTCTAGATTAAAGCTCTCCAAATTATCCTTCACGCGCTGCAAGAAGCGTCCGCATATAACGCCGTCCAAAATCCGGTGATCAAGCGATAGGCATAAATTGGCCATCGAGCGAACAGCGATCATATCGTTAATAACTACAGGACGCTTCACGATGGATTCAAAGGTGAGAATAGCAGCCTGCGGGTAGTTAATAATCGGATATGACAAAATCGAACCGAAGGACCCGGTATTATTGACCGTGAAGGTTCCGCCTTGCATATCGGACAGCGTCAGCTTGCCTTCTCTTGTCTTGCGGGCAAGCTCTTCGATTTCTTTGGCAAGTCCGGCAACGTTTTTGTGATCGGCGTTCTTGATGACCGGTGTAAGCACGGAATCTTCCGTACCGACAGCAAGCGCGATGTTGATATCCCGCTTCACGATAATTTTGTCTACTGCCCACATGGAATTCATAATCGGCACATCTTTGATCGCATTGACCACAGCCTTGAGAAGGAAAGCCAAATAGGTCAAATTAATGCCCTCGCGCTTCATGAAATCATCCTTAAGCTTGTTGCGAAGAAGAACCAGATTCGTTACATCCACTTCAATCATCGTCCATGCATGCGGAATCTCGGTTACGCTCTGCTTCATATTGCGGGCAATCGTATTCCGAATTGGCGTCACATCAATAAAGTTGTCGCCTCGTCCAGCTCCCGTAGCGCCTTCCACCTCAATTTTTGGAAATCTAGGCGTTTCCGTCAAATGAAGGCCGGAGGAACGTACTTGCGCTGCCGCATCCACCCTATGTGGCGCTGGCACAGCCGCGTTGCCGCCAGATGTATTGCTAGCTTTAACCGCACCTAATGCAACGTAAGCTAGCACATCCTTGCGCGTGATGCGTCCGCCAAGACCTGTTCCGGGAACATCGGTTAAGCGAATAGCATGCTCTGCCGCAAGCTGCTGTACTGCCGGCGAGAAACGATTGCGCATAGGAGCGTCTTCCGATACGCTCTCGGCTTCTGGTGTAGCGGCAGCAGCTCCCGCGGATTGGGATTGTGCAGGTGCGTCTCCAGAAGGAGCCGCTGAGCCTTCAACCTCGATAATACAGATTGGCGTACCGACTGGAACAGTCTCACCTTTGCCAACCAAAATTTGAACAAGCTTGCCCGCTACTGTCGAAGGCAATTCCGCATTAACTTTATCTGTAATAATTTCACAGACAGGCTCGTAAATATCAACCCAATCACCTGGCTGCTTCAGCCATTTATCAATGGTGGCCGATACGAGTGATTCCGCAAGCTGCGGTACGACGATTTCCGTCATTGTTTTCATAGTTCACATCTCCCTACTGGCCCAAGGCGTAAACGGCTACCGCCGTCCTCTGGCGGCGCAGCATACGTTTCGCGGTGACATATCAGCCTCGTATAAAATCAACTCTTATACTTACTTATATTAATAAAGTGCTAATTGCCGCATGGCTTCTTTCACTTTTTCTTTGTTGAGCATAAAAAATTTCTCGCCCGGCGGGTTAATCGGCATAGCCGGTACATCCGGACCGCATAGACGCATGATCGGAGCATCAAGCTCATAAAGCAGCTCTTCTGCGATAATCGCCGACACTTCGGCTCCAACGCCGCCTGTTTTGTTATCCTCGTGTATGATAAGCACCTTGCCCGTTTTGCGAACCGCCTCAAGAATACCCTTCTTATCAAGCGGCTGAAGCGTCCTTAGGTCTAGAATATGTGCGCTTATGCCCTCGCCTTCAAGCTCAGCTGCTGCCTGCTCGACAAAGTGAAGCGGAAGACTATAGCCGATAACGGTGATGTCTTCTCCCTCGCGCAGCACGTTTGCAACTCCGATCGGAACGATATAATCGTCATCCGGAACCTCGCCCGTAACGAGCTTATAGCATTTTTTATTTTCAAAATACAGCACAGGATCTGGATCGCGCACGGCAGCCTTCAAGAGGCCCTTCGCATCGTAAGCCCGATAAGGAGCAACGATCTTTAAGCCTGGCGTGCCGAAAAACACGGATTCTGGGCATTGTGAATGATACAAACCGCCAAATACACCGCCGCCGATTGGCGCGCGTATAACGAGCGGGCATGTCCAGTCATTGTTCGAGCGGTAACGGATTTTGGCCGCCTCGCTAATGATTTGATTGGTAGCAGGGAACATAAAGTCTGAATATTGCATCTCAGCGATCGGCTTCATGCCAACCATCGCCGCTCCGATTGCAACACCTGCTATCGCAGATTCTGCAAGTGGCGTATCCATTGCGCGAAGCTCGCCGAATTGCTCTTGAAGACCCTTCGTTGTCGTGAACACGCCGCCTTTGAGACCTACGTCCTCGCCAAGCACGAAGACGTCTTCATCACGTTCCATCTCTTCCTTCATCGCCTGGCGAATAGCATCAATGTATTCGATTACTGCCATTATTCCGTTCCTCCTTGCTCAGCATCATCCGCATATACGTGCAGCAATGTTGATTCCGGCGTCGGGAATGGCGCTTTATCGCCATATTCGGTAGCCTCGTCAAGCAGCTTGCGTATTTTAGCTTGCAGCTCTACTTCTAGCTCTTCGGACCATATACCGCAATCGATCAGATACTGCTTATATTTAGGTATGCCGTCCTTCGCACGATTGGAATCAACCTCTTCCTTCGTACGATAAGCGAGATCGTTATCTGAAGTGGAGTGAGGCGAAATGCGGTACATAAGCGCTTCGATAAGCGTTGGTCCCTCACCTGCTATTGCGCGCTCACGCGCTTCCTTCACCACTCGGAACACTTCAAGCGCATCGTTGCCGTCAACCTGATAGCCAGGGAAGCCATAACCGAGCGCACGATCAGCAACCGTACCAGCCAGCTGCTTATGGATAGGCACGGAAATAGCATATTGATTATTTTCACACATAAAAATAACTGGCAGCTTATGTACGCCCGCAAAGTTACAGCCCTCATGGAAGTCTCCCTGATTGCTCGATCCTTCACCGAATGTGACAAAGCTGACTAGTGGCTTATTTTTCATTCGCGCCGCAAGCGCAATACCTACCGCATGTGGAACCTGAGTCGTTACCGGGCTTGAACCCGTTACGATCCGCAGCTTCTTTGAGCCGAAATGGCCTGGCATTTGGCGTCCGCCAGAATTCGGGTCCTCCGCCTTCGCGAACACCGACAATAGCAAGTCGCGCAGCGTCATGCCTACTGAGAGCACAAAGCCGTAGTCTCGATAGTAAGGCAGGAAATAATCATTTTCGCGATCAAGCGCATAAGCTGCCGCTACCTGAGCGACCTCTTGGCCGACGCCAGAAACGTGGAAGTTTATTTTGCCTGCGCGCTGCAGAAGCAGCATTCGCTCGTCAAACTTGCGTGCAGTCACCATCGTTGCATACATATCAATTGCTTGCTCGTTGCTAAGCCCGAGTTCCAAATGACGAACATTTTGCCCAGTAGAAGCAGGTTGGGTCATAAGGTGTTCCTCCTTTTTTTACGCACTATTATAACCTGGTACTAAGACTTGATCATATACATTATAACTCCAATTGTTCCAAAAAGAAAACTGTCTTGCTTAGAACGAAATTGCTTTGCCGTCAACTGCAAGCATCGCTTCGCCCAGCGCCTCTGCAAGCGTCGGATGCGGATGGATCATTTGGCCGACTTCCCAAGGTGTAGCATTAAGCACGCCTGCCAGCGCAGCTTCAGAAATAAGATCCGTCGCATGGGCTCCAATCATATGAACGCCAACGATATCATTGGTCTTCCGATCGGCAATAACCTTCACGAAGCCGTCCTTCTCGCCTAGCACGAGCGCTTTGCCAATCGCTTGGAACGGAATTTTCCCCGTCTTGATGTCATGCCCCTTCGCGCGCGCCCCGTCCTCAGTCAGCCCGTAAGATGCAATCTCGGGGCGGGAATAGATGCACCTAGGAATCAAATGCGGCTCAATGGCAGCAGGCTTCCCACCGCTAATATGCTCAGCAGCAATTAATCCTTCATGTGCGGCTGCATGCGCGAGCTGAACGCCCCCGATTACATCGCCTATCGCATAAATATGAGGCTCGCTCGTTTGGCCGAATGCATTAACCTCAATTGCTCCGTTAATTGTGCGAATATCTGTATTTTCAAGACCGATGCCTTCCACGTTCGGCTCGCGCCCTACGGAAACAAGCAGCTTCTCTGCTGTCAGAACAACATCACCGTCTGTCGTTACGGCTACGATAGAAACCTCACCGTTTTCTCCCTTATATTGATCCGTTTGAAGCTGAACGCCTGTCAGAACGCGTACGCCGCGCCCTCGCAGCACTCTTGTCAGCTCAGCGGAAACCTCTGTGTCTTCACCAGGCAGCAAGCGGGAGCCCGCTTCCACCAGCGTTACCTGAACGCCAAAATCATGCAGCAGCGATGCCCACTCTACCCCAATTACGCCGCCGCCTACAATAATGATAGAGCTTGGCAGCTTGTCCATTACAAGCGCTTCATCGCTAGTCAAAATATATTCGCCATCCGGCGTCAACCCCGGCAATAGGCGAGGTCTCGAGCCTGTGGCAATGATCAAGTTGGTTGAAACCACGGACTCCATTTCCCCATCTGGCAATTCAACGGCAAGCGAGCCGCTCTTTGGTGAGAAAATCGAAGGACCGATCACTCTGCCCTTGCCTTGAATGATCTGAATGCCATTTTTTTTCATTAAGCCTTGAAGTCCTCGGTAAAGCTGTTCTACCGTTTGATCCTTGCGCTGCTGCACTTTATCGTAATCGAGCGAAATAGCCCCTTCAGCAACCTGAATGCCATAGGAGCTTGCATGTAGAAGCGTTGAGTATACCTCTGCGCTGCGAAGCAATGATTTGCTTGGAATGCAGCCTTTGTGCAAGCATGTGCCGCCGAGCTTATCCATTTCGATAATCGCAACCTTTTTGCCTAGCTGAGCAGCCCGTATAGCCGCCGTATAGCCGCCAGGGCCGCCCCCGAGTACCGCTATGTCCACTTGTATAGCCATAAATATCATTCCTTCCGTAATTGCCCTCAATATATGCTGGTAAAGCCTATTCATTCGAGTCTCAAGCTTGACCATTCGCATTGTAACATGACATTCATACCTATTGTACCTGTTTTTACCGATGATGGCATCGTCCATTTACGAAATAGACACTCCACTCTTAAAAAGGTATGATAGAGCTAACTGTATATTTTGACCGATAAGGAGACACCGTATTTATGAAATTAGTTGCTGCCCGTTTTATCGCGATTCTCATGCTTGTCATACCAGGCCTGCTCGCTTGCTTCGGCTTTCTCAAAATGAAAGATTCCGTCTTTGTCTATTTTTCAGATTTTGGAAATGAAACGATTACTCCCGACTTCGATTGGTTGAAATTTCTGCTTGGATTTATTATGTTCGCCGCTGGCGCAGGCTTCATTGCAGGTTGGACCTTTTTCCGCGACCGCAAGCGTAATTATGTCGCACCGCGCTTTAAAGAAAAACGCCCGCGCCCGCCAAAGCCGCAAAGCTAGCCTGTACATTTCCATTCCTATTTACTCAGCATACATAACCGCAGCGCAGTGAATCAAACCCGATTCACGCTCTGCGGTTTATTTCATTATTCCCCGTGCATCCATGCAGCTTATTCCTCATATTCGAGCATTTTCATATAAGCCTTCGGCACCATGTAGGTAGCAGCCAGCTCTGTCTTATCGGACATTAGAAACATTCTGACAAGCGAGCTGCTCGTTTGCATGTAATGCGTATAAGGAGATAAATAGATCGTATCAGCCATCGTCGTATTGCGAATATATTGCTCAAGCTGAAGCTCGTATTCAAGATCCGTTGCATTTCGAATTCCCCGTATGACCACGTTAATATCATGCTCATTAATGTAATCCGCAACAATACCCCCATAAGGAATAATTTTAATTTTTTCATCCTGCTGAATCGATAAAGAGACAAGCTCCGTTCGTTGTTCTATCGTAAAATGGTGCTTCTTTGATCGATTATTGGCGACGATAATATGTACCTCGTTAAACAAATGGAACGCTCTCTCGATAACAGATACATGTCCAAGCGTAATGGGGTCAAAGCTGCCTGCATATACGGCTTTCATCCTGCCACCTCAAATCGTTTATTTTACATTGCGATAACGCTTTTGATATAAAATTACATTCATCCTGATCTTATTTTATCATTCCATAATACAACTTCACTATGATTAAAACATCAAAAGAAAAGAGGTGCGCACTTGAAAATCGTTTTTGACGTTACCGTAGATGGAAAAGTAAAAGAGACGATCCAGCCGCAAAGCCAACGCCTGAAAGAAATTCGCAGCTTTATCCAAACAGAAGCTTCTGGATTAATCGAGAAATATGGCAGCAACGTTTATTTAAACCGCAGAGTGGTTTACAACTGAGGCATCCAATGATGGCCTTTTTTTGTTTCAGATCAATTCAATACAAGCCAGCAAGCTCCGCCCTCTCCTCATATGATCAACCTTCCTTACCATGTGACTAGGCTTATAAAGTCAATTTCTCTTTTCACCAACCCAAATAGAACGAAAAAAATAAGTTAAATTACACCCTTTCAACCTCTTCTCTGACCTGATTTGTTCGCATTCCAGCAGCATGGTAAACTATTGGAAATGTTCGAATAAATGGGGGGAGACATCCATGAGTCGCAGGAAATTGCAGGATAGACTCAAATTAAAAAAAGTTGAGACGCAGCATGGCGAGCAATTTAACAATTTATTGCGTTATGTATTTCAAGTAACCAATCGCGACTTGCAAACCTTTGGGTGGGAAAATAGGGAGATCGCGAAATCCAAGCTGCCGGTTCTTGTCCATGCCGACGTCCTAGGCTGGTTTGACGGCGAGAAGCTCATTTCTCAGCTTGCCGTTTACCCGTTTCAAGTTAACATTTTTGGTCATATTTATGAAATGGGCGGACTAACCGGAGTTGGAACCTATCCCGAATATGCTAATTTAGGATTAATGAATAAACTGATGCTAACGGCTTTAAGTAAAATGAGGGATCGGAAGCAATCCATCTCGTACTTGTATCCGTATTCGATTCCCTATTATAGACGTAAAGGCTGGGAAATCATTTCAGATAAAATTTCTTTTGAAGTTCCTGATACCCAGCTGCCTAAGCTCAAAAACGTGCCTGGCAATGTGGAACGAGTAACGATAGAGCATCCGGATATAAAAACGATCTATAAGCAGTTTGCTTTGCTGCATCACGGAGCTATGCTGCGGAACGAGCTGGCTTGGGAAGAGTATTTGCGCTGGGATTTGGATGATATGACCGTGGCTATTTATTATGATAGCAGCGATTCCCCTATGGGCTACTTGCTGTATTGGATCGCAGAGGAAGTATTTTATATAAAAGAGATGGTATACATCAATGAAGAGGCCCGGACTGGGCTATGGAACTTTGTCAGTGCCCATTTCTCCATGATTACGCTTGTCAAAGGGGACATCTATAAAGATGAGCGGCTTGCTTTCATGTTAGATGATGGCGATATTAAGGAAACGATTGCGCCTTACTATATGGCCCGAATTGTCGATATCGTTTTATTCATCGAGCAATATCCGTTTTTAAGCCCGGCGAAAGAATGCCGGCTAGTTATTAATCTGCATGATCCGATGCTGGAGTGGAATCAAGGCATATTCACTTTAACTGTAGATGCATCCGGAAAAGGAACCTTAAAGCAAGGCGGCTTCGAGCCGAGTGTTGTCATTGACATTCCTACACTTACGACGATGTTAATGGGTTATAAACGTCCGGCTTATCTTGCTCGCATCGGCCGTATTCAATCCGACAACGATTCTATATGTATGCTTGAACAATTGATCCATCAAGAGAAGCCATATTTTTCAGATTATTTCTGATAAAAAATACCACTTATTTTAAGGTTTGAAGCACCCATTAAAATAAGTGGTAGGCATGGAGTGATTGTACAGTACAGTTGACCATCGGGTAGAAAAAACGAATCCGTTAATCTTCCCCCTTTCAGCTAACCTTATGCTCGATCCGCAGCTTATCAGCAACCATCGCGATAAACTCGCTATTAGTAGGCTTCGATTTGCTAATGTTGATTGTATAGCCGAACAGGTGAGAGATGCTGTCAATGTTGCCGCGTGTCCATGCCACTTCGATGGCGTGGCGGATCGCGCGCTCAACACGGGATGGCGTTGTTTTGAATTTTTCGGCAATGGCCGGGTAAAGGGTTTTTGTAATCGCACCCAAAATTTCGATGTTGTTATATACCATCGTGATTGCCTCACGCAGGTATTGATAACCTTTAATATGAGCAGGCACTCCGATTTCATGGATGATACTCGTAATATTAGCATCCAGGTTTTTGCCTTTGGCAATCGGCACGACATTCGATTTGAGCGATGAGGAGCCAGATGTGAAGCTGCCAGTTGAGGAATACGTCGGGTTTCCAACAAGCTGACGAATACGATTTGCTAAAATATCCATATCAAATGGCTTCAAAATATAATAAGAAGCGCCAAGCTGTACCGCTTTTTGAGTGATGTTTTCTTGGCCAAATGCAGTCAGCATAATGATTTTGGGCATTGGCGATATGTTCATTTCTTTCAGACGCTCAAGAACACCTAGTCCGTCTAAATGAGGCATAATAATATCAAGGATAAGTACATCTGGAACCTTTCTTGTTTCTTCCAAATGTCTTAGAACCTCTTCTCCATTATACGCGACTCCACTTACACTCATATCACTTTGTTCTGATATGTATTCCGATAACAGGTTGGTAAATTCACGGTTGTCATCTGCCAATAATACTTCGATCTTATGCAAGTTGTAGTCCTCCCTTAAATGTGTTGATGTTTTTCGCTCACTAGTTGTCTGCTTAAAGTTTTCGACATGTGGAGTTGAATTCCTTCTGTCGAAAATTATTTTTATAGATTTTTTTACGGCATTTCGATATAATTAAAAATTTGTTACATGTAACGATCCCATTCGTTCTTCTTCGACAAAATTCATCGCTCTTTTACTGAGCTGCGCGTTTTTTAGTTTTTATCAAAAAAAAAACGTCTGCTCCAGCCTCACATTCAGCTTAAGCAGACATTTCTCTATGGCTAGCTCTTAACTTTAAGCAGCATCCCCTAATCGGCCATTTGCCGATTTCAGTAATACGCCTGCATCCTGAAGCATCCACTCGATAAAGCATCCATAACCCGAGGATGGATCATTAACGAAAACATGAGTTACAGCTCCGACTAATTTGCCGTCCTGGATAATCGGACTTCCTGACATGCCTTGAACGATGCCTCCGGTTTTGCTCAATAAACGCTTATCTGTTATTTTAATGACCATACCCTTCGTTGCTGGCCCAGATTGCTTCGATACGTGAACAATCTGAATATCAAATCGTTCAACCTTCTGTCCATTCACAACAGTCAAAATTTGCGCTGGCCCTTCTTTGACATCTTCGGCAAATGCTACCGGCAAAGATTTATCACTATAGCTATGCGTAGGAACTTCATTCATTTTGCCGAAAATGCCAAAAGGAGTATTACGCTCAACATTTCCTAATATTTTGCTTTCTTTCACAAAATGCGCTCTTTTTTCTCCTGGCTCACCATTTTGACTCTTGTTAATGGACGTTACGCTTGACTGCAAAATCTGCCCTTCGCCTACATCGATCGGAGTCTGGGTGTCCATGTCAGTAATAACATGTCCAAGTGCTCCGTATACACCTTGATCAGGAGCATAAAATGTTAATGTACCAACACCTGCTGCTGAATCGCGAATGTACAAGCCGAGCCGCCAAGCTTTATCCTCTGCATCAAAGACAGGATTTAGCTGCGTCTTGTTCAATTGTCCGTCTCGTTTATAAATAACTTCAAGCGGCTTCTTATCGTTGCCAGCCTTCTCACTTAGCTCTGCAACCCTGTGTACTTGGTTGATGCTCGTTCCATTGATCTTGACGATCAAATCGCCTAGCCGCAGTCCTGCGGCTTCACCGGGCGATTGCTTCAAGCCATCGCTGCCAGCGACCTGATGATGTCCGACAACTAGGATGCCTGATGATTTAACCTTGACTCCAATCGTTTGACCGCCTGGAATAACACGAAGATCAGGCACAACATTTACTTTAACTGTCTTGAATGGAATTTTACCAAATAATTTCACTTTCATCTTGGTTTGACCGCTTTGACTTGACTGCAGTGACAATGGTTCGTTCAAATTTACGGATAATGAATGACTTGTTGATCCGTTAATCTGAAGCATTTGAGGATCGACCGTTACTTCTGCATGAACGGGCACTCCGTATTGTAGTCGTTTCAGTTGCCCGGAGAATAAACGAAGTTCATTCGGGATTGCGGCAAAGTGTTGAAACGGGGTGGAGCTTCCGATCATGCAAATGAAGAAAACGAGAACTAGGCCAAACCATCGCTTCCTTTTACTGGAGTTCAATGATTTCACGCTCCCTGTTATTCCATCGCATGACGTAGAAGGCTATGTCGCCATTGGCGTACCTTTAAGTTACCCTCACCCGGTCGTTTTATGTCCGCAAAAACATTCCCTAATTGGCTTCCATTACGCTCCCTTCTGCCTGTGCGCCAAATCAAGCATTTCTTGTGCATGGTGCCTCGTTTTTTCTGTAACTTCCACCCCGCCAAGCATACGCGCAAGCTCTTCGATCCGTACTGTTCCCAACAGCTCAGAGACAGACGTTGACGTTCTAGCTCCAATAACCTGTTTCCGTATTTCATAATGATGGTCAGCCATGCATGCTACCTGAGGCAAATGCGTGATGGAGAACACTTGGCACTTCAAAGCAAGCTTTGACATCTTCTCTGCAATAGCTTGTGCTGCGCGGCCGCTTACGCCGGTATCAACCTCATCAAATATAAGAACAGGAACTTGATCGATTTCCGCGAAGATGCTTTTAAGTGCTAGCATGATCCTTGACATTTCGCCTCCGGAAGCAATTTTGCTAAGCGGCTTTAACGGTTCTCCCGGATTGGTGGAGAGCATAAATATGGCTTCATCCATACCATTTATGTGCAGTCGAATTTGCTTCGTGCTGTCGGCTCCTCCGACCGTCGTATCGATTTGAACACGGAACTTGGCCGAAGGCATTTGAAGCTGAACGAGCTCATTCTCGATAGCTTCAGACAGTTTTGTAGCCGCATGCTCGCGCAGCTGCGATAGCTCCTGCGCGAGCTGCAAAGCCTGGTCATACAGCTGTATTTCTTCATTTCGAAGCTCTTCGAGCAATTGATCGCGATTTTCAATTTTGTCCCGATCTGAAATCGTTCGATCCAAATAAGCTAAAATCTCAGGAATGGATTCCCCGTATTTGCGCTTCAAGCCATTGATCAAATCTAATCTGTCATCAACCTGCGACAGCTGGTCTGGGTCAGATTCGATTCCGTCGCGGTAATCACGAAGCTGGAATGCCGCGTCCTCCGCTTGATAAAAGGCCGATTGCAGCTGCTCCAGTAAAGGACCTAACTTTGCTGCATCGTAGGATTGAATGTCAATTAGCTTTGCAACCGCTTTGCTGACCATATCAAGCCCCTTTCCTCCGTACAACAGCGAATACGCTTCAGACACTGCATCCATTCTTTTCCCCGCATACATTAGCTTGCGCCGCTGTTCAGTCAGTAATTCATCCTCCATCGGCTTAAGCTGGGCGTTCGTAATTTCTTCAATTTGAAAACGGTACAAATCAAGCATCTGCACATTTTGCCTCGTTGAATTTTCCAGCTCCCGCAGTGATGTTCTAACCTGCTGCAGCTGGCTAAATATCGATCGATAATTTTGCTTGCGCTCAATTAGCAGATCGCCTGCGAACAAGTCCAGCCACTCCAAATGCTGCTCTGTCCGAAGCAAAGATTGATGCTCGTGCTGACCATGAATGTTAACGAGACATTCGCCAATTTCTCGAAGCATCGTCATCGTTACAAGCTGTCCGTTCACTCGGCTGCTGCTCTTCCCATGCGAAGAAAGCTCGCGCCTAATGACGAGCATCTCCTCGGAGGAGGCATGTACACCAAGCCTGCTTAACACATGCCAGACAGGATGGCTGACGGAAAGATCGAACATTGCCTCCATCTCGGCTTTGTCACATCCGTACCGTACCATGTCTGCGGAGCCTCTGCCACCGACCAGCAAGCTTAGCGCATCAATTAGTATTGATTTACCTGCACCTGTTTCTCCTGTCAAAACATGAAATCCATGATGAAATGTAACGTTTACTTCTTCGATTACCGCTAAATTCCTAATAGACAACTCACGCAGCATGGTTTAATACCCTCCCTAATTCAATAGCTCGAGCAATCGCTCAACAATTTCACCGCTTTGCTTCTTCGTGCGACAGATCATTAGGATCGTATCATCGCCGCAGATTGTTCCCATTACCTCTGACCATTCCATATTATCGACCAATGCACATATTGTATTAGCCGTTCCTGGAAAACATTTCATTACGACCAGATTATCGGTAAAGTCGATATGTACAAAATGGTCAAGCAGCGCTCGCTTAAGCTTGTGGATCGGGTTCGGACGCTGTTGTTCCTGCGGGATCGAATATTTGTACTTCCCTTCGCCTGCAGGTATCTTAATGAGCATTAACTCCTTCATATCGCGTGATACCGTTGCCTGCGTAACCTGCATGCCTGAATCACGAAGCGCCTCCACAAGATCCTCCTGCGTCTCGATCACTCGGTTCGTAATTATTTCCTTGATTCGAAATTGGCGAATCCCTTTCATGAAAAAAAACCTCCATTAGATATTAGTCTGAGATGTGAAACGTAATTTTACGGATGATCTTTTCCCTCGCGTCTACAAACAACACGCCTTCGCATTCAGGCAAAAGCAGTGAATAGACGAGCAATCGATCTCTAACTCCGCTGGCCGTCCAATCCATCGGCATCCGATCACGTGCTGTTTTCACGATATACGTACTATTATCCATTACCGCAATGTAATCAATATATAACCGACTTCCCTTACCAAGGGGCACATCGTCCAGCTTGATTGGAATCGGTACCAAATGTTTTCCTGAGCTTACCTCATATCCCGCCTGCTCCAGCAATCGAATGTTCTCATCATCTGCAGCGAGCACGCCTCCTTTGCCAAGCTTCAGGCGGTTAACACTTGCCGGCTCATGCAGCCACCGATGAAACAGCCTAAACATCCAAAATACAAACAAGCAAGCTGCAACCAGCATAATGAACCAGTCTCCGTACGTACCCACCAGCATCCCCCATTCGCAAATGGATTGTTTCTTTAATCGTTCGCTATGCTGGGGGCATATTCCTGTTTGTCGGACTTACCGAACGTTTGTTTGCTTTTCTATAGTTTATCAAAACGTGCTGCCCGCTGTAAAGAAAAAAAGATGCCGGGCAGCTACAACTCTGCTCGGCACCTTTCTGGTTTCACCATTTATTTGTTTGTCGTAAAGGTTTCGTTCGCTTGTTTGACCAATTCCGCTAACGCTGCGTCATCTGGAAATGCTGCATTCGGTTCCGCTGCCCATTTCCAATAGGCCAAAAACTCGATATTGCCTTCTCCGCCCGTAATTGGAGAGAACGTAATATCCTGCAGCGAATATCCAAGCTCTGCGGCCGCACTGAGAACGGTCCTAAGCACATCCCTATGCACGGCAGGATCACGAACAACGCCTGATTTGCCTACCTTTTCGCGGCCAGCCTCGAATTGCGGCTTTATGAGAGCGACAATTCCAGAGTCAACTGCAAGCAAATGAGATAATGCAGGCAAAATAAGCTTCAACGAGATGAACGATACGTCAATGGAAGCAAAGGTTGGCGAAGGACCTACCAAATCAGCCGGCTGTGTGTAGCGAAAATTTGTGCGCTCCATGACATGAACGCGCTCATCCTGTCTAAGCGACCAGTCAAGTTGATTGTACCCGACATCAATCGCATATACATAGGATGCGCCGTTTTGAAGCGCGCAATCGGTAAAGCCGCCCGTTGACGCGCCAATATCGAGCATGACACGTCCCTTCAAATCGATATCGAATTTCCGTATGGCCTTCTCAAGCTTCAAGCCGCCGCGGCTGACATAAGGATGCAGAGCTCCTTTAACTTTAATATCTGCCGTACGCGGCACTTTCATTCCGCTTTTGTCAACCGGCTCGTCATTCACAAGCACTAAACCCGCCATCAAAGCCGCCTTTGCTTTTTCTCTGCTTTCATAAAACCCGCGCTCCACAAGCAGCACGTCAATTCGTTCTTTCGGTGTTGTTGTCATCTTTCTCCCTCAAAACGTTACTGTTTTCCAGTAACCCGTTTCATACGCTTCGGTTGCATGGCTTTCATCTCGGATGCCACTCTCTCCGCTGTCAAACCAATTTCTTGCCGTTGCTCCTTAATCGTACCATGCTCCACAAATATATCCGGCACGCCGATAATGCGAATCGATAAGCCAAAGATGCTTTTGAGCGAATAGAACTCAAGCACAGAGCTTCCTAATCCGCCGAGCTCCGATCCTTCCTCAAGCACAATCATATGCTTTCCTTCAGAAGCGAGGGATACCAGCATCTCCTCGTCTAACGGCTTTATAAACCGCGCATTCACGATCTGAATGCTGAGACCTTCGCGCTTCAGCAGATCAGCCGCTTCCTCAGCAACCTGAAGCATAGGGCCGATAGCCAAAATAACGCCCGAATCGCCTTCGCGAACCGTTTCCCATGAACCGATTGGCAGAGCTTGCGGATTAGCTTCCATCTCAACGCCTAAGCCTGCAATCCGTGGATATCGAACGGCAATAGGCCCGTCGTCATAATCAACTGCGGTTTTAAGCATTTGTCGAAGCTCATTCTCATCCTTTGGCATCATAATAACCAAATTTGGAATATGTCTTAAAAATGCTATATCATAAACCCCATGATGGGTCTCACCATCCGGGCCAACAAAGCCCGCACGGTCGATTGCAAAAATAACGTTTAAATTTTGACGACAAATGTCATGCACGACTTGATCGTATGCCCGCTGCAGGAAGGTTGAATAAACCGCAAAAACGGGCTTCATCCCTTCAATTGCAAGCGCTGCAGACATTGTTGCAGCATGCTGCTCGGCAATTCCCACATCAATCATTCGGTTAGGGAACCTCGCGGCAAATTTGAGCAAGCCAGATCCACCCGGCATAGCAGGAGTGACTGCGATGATCCGATCATCCTTCTCAGCTAATTCAATCAGCGTTTCGCCGAATACATCCGTATATACTGGAGGACCGACCGCTTTCAGCACTTGACCGGATTCAATCTTGTATGGCGTAATGCCATGCCATTTGAACGAATCCGCTTCGGCTGGCGAGTAGCCTTTCCCTTTCACGGTAAGCACATGAACGAGAACAGGACCCGGCATCGAATCCGCCTGGCGCATAATATCAATAACTTGCTCGATATCATGGCCGTCAACGGGACCAAGGTACGTAAGTCCAAACTGCTCGAACAGAATGCCGCTTACGAGCAAATATTTCAAGCTATCCTTGAAGCGCTCAGCCGTCTTGGCAAGCTTGCCGCCAATAGCCGGTACTTTGTTCAACAATTGTTGAAGCTCGTCTTTAGCCTTATGATAATGTCGATCAGTACGAATTTTTCCTAAATAATGATGCAAAGCGCCAACATTCGGAGCGATAGACATTTCATTATCATTCAAAACGACTATCAAATCTTTTTTCTCATGTCCGATATGATTTAATGCTTCCAGTGCCATTCCGCCCGTTAGCGCGCCATCACCGATAACCGCTACCACACGATTGCTCTCGCCTTTAAGATCACGGGCAAGCGCCATCCCCATGGCAGCTGATAAGGAGGTGCTGCTATGTCCGGCTTCCCAAACGTCATGCTCGCTTTCCGCTCGCTTGACGAAACCGCATAGCCCTTTGTATTGCCTTAGCGAATCGAACCGGTCCATGCGGCCGGTTAAAATTTTGTGTACATATGATTGATGCCCGACGTCAAAAATAAACTTATCCTCGGGGCTGTTGAATAAATAATGCATGGCTAGGGTCAGTTCTACAACTCCTAGGTTAGGAGCGAGATGACCACCCGTAACGGAAAGCTTCTCAATAAGGAACTGACGGATTTCACCAGCCAGTTGCTCTAGCTGAGCGGTTGTCAAAGCTTTCAAATCTTGAGGTCCGTTAATCTGGTCAAGCAGCACGTTACTTTCCTCGCTTTCGCGGACAGCCTTAAACTGCCGTCCCATGTACATCTACATTTTTCCTATTATAGCATACTGAACTTTGTTTCCCAACCAAAATGGAAAAAGCATTGCATTCTCAATGATCGCGCCCAACGAGATAGTCCGCAATTTCAAGCAATCGATCTGGTGCAGTAAACCCTGCTTCCAGCACGGCCGACTTTGCTTCCTGTGTCAATCGTTCAACCTGAGCCTTGCTCTCTTCTATTCCGATAAGGAAAGGATACGTAACTTTATTTTGCTCTACATCGCTGTTTGTTTTCTTGCCAAGCTTTTGCTCATCGCCGATCAAGTCTAAAATATCATCCTGGATTTGAAAAGCAAGACCGATATTCCGTCCATAACGGGCCAGAAGCTCAAGCTGCCTATCGTTTGCTCCACCGATTCTGCCGCCTGCTGTTACAGAGAAAACAATCAAATCGCTTGTTTTGTGAAGATGGATATATTCAAGCTCAGCGATGGAAGTAATTCCTTGTTCGCCAAGCATATCGGCGACCTGCCCGCCAACCATCCCAGGAGCGCCTGCAAGTTTAGCCAAATCCTCAACGATAGCAAGTGCGACCTCGGCTGAAATTCCGCCCTGACGAGCCGCCTGAGGGATCAAATGGAAGGCGTGAGTGAGCAGCGCATCACCAGCTAGTATCGCCATTGCCTCACCAAACACTTTATGGTTGGTTAGCTTGCCTCTGCGATAATCGTCATTATCCATAGCAGGCAAATCATCATGAACTAATGAATAGGTGTGTATAAATTCGACAGCACTGGCAACCGGCAAAGCAGCATCGAAGGCTGACGATTTGCCAAGTACAGCTTCGGCAGCCGATAATACGAGCGTCGGTCTCAGACGTTTGCCGCCAGCTTCAAGCGAGTACTGCATCGCCTCGCGCAGTCGCACAGGAACATCCCATGAGCTCGGAAGCGATTGTTTAAGCGAAGCTTCGATAAGCCCCGCGCATTGCGATAAATACGCTTTTATTGCCGCCCTCTCGTTCAAGCTTATTCCCCTTTATCTTCGTTCACATCCGCAAACGGTTTTTTCTGGAAGCCTTGCTCCGTTTCGATCAACAATTCAATTTTGCGCTCGACTTGCTCAAGCTTGCCGCCGCATAGCTGGGATAGCTTCATGCCTTCCTGAAACAACTCAATAGCCGTCTCAAGCGGCACATCGCCATTCTCAAGCTTAGTTACGATGGAATCTAGCCGCTCCATTGCCTGTTCAAAAGTAAGCTCAGGCTCCGTTTTTTTTGTTGCTGCCATCGATTTGATCTCCTCTCAATGAATCTACATGACAGTCAAGCTGACCGTCTGCTACCTTCACCTTAACGATGTCGCCTATCTTCACATCGTGAATCGATTTAATTAATCGTTGTTCTTGCTCGTCATAGGCTAGGCTGTAGCCTCGTGACATCACCTTTAATGGACTTAAAGCATCCAGCTGTCTAATCGTGCTGTGCAGCTTATGCTTTCGTTCTTTGACATTCATATTCATCGCTTGCTCAAGCTGCTTATTAGCCGACTGCAAACGCTTTGCCGCGAATGCCACTCGATCGCCGGGATGATGGCCGGCTAGCGTCGTCTGCAACCTTGCAAGACGCGTATGCCCACGTTCCGCGATTCGTTTTGTCCGCTGCTCAAGCTGCTCTGACAGCCGGTCAAGCCGCTCTGCCTGCTCTAGCAAGTATTTTCGCGGATACAGGAAGAACGGCGAACGCCGAAGGCGCTGAAGCTTCTTATTCTCATCTTGAACGCGGTACCGAATGCTTTGAACTAAGCGCCGTTGCTGGCGTTGCAGCTGTTGCTGTAACTCGGTGATGCTTGGAACAGCAAGCTCAGCTGCTGCAGTTGGAGTTGCAGCACGCAAATCAGCTGCAAAATCAGCAATCGTGAAATCCGTCTCATGCCCAACTGCGCTTATTATCGGGATGCCAGAGGCAGCTATGCTTCGAGCGACCGCTTCCTCGTTGAACGCCCATAGCTCTTCGAGCGATCCGCCGCCTCGCCCAACAATTAATACGTCAGCTTCGCCGAATCGGTTCATTGCTTCTATCGCTTTAACAATAGCAGGTGCTGCTTGCGTGCCTTGAACAAGTACGGGATAAACATAAATAGGGATTAACGGATAACGCCTTTGCAAGGTAATGATAATATCCCTCACCGCTGCTC
Organism: Paenibacillus sp. PL91; assembly: GCF_012935325.2. Taxonomy (GTDB): domain Bacteria; phylum Bacillota; class Bacilli; order Paenibacillales; family Paenibacillaceae; genus Pristimantibacillus. The sequence goes on along the minus strand of NZ_JABBYG020000001.1, from coordinate 315,524 downwards.
CAGTTGGTGAAGTAATGACACCAATGGCTCGCGGAAAAAGCGGTATTGCGCGTTTGCGTGACTCGGCGAACAGCCCCTCTGCACTGAGCTTGCTCTTGAGCTGCTCGAATGCAAGATACAAGCTCCCGATACCGTCAGGCTGCATGGAGTTGACATAGAATTGATAATTGCCATCTCGTTCATAGACCGATATATTCCCTCTAGCTATTACTTTAGCGCCTTCTTTCGGGATGAATGGAAGGCGCTGGTTATGGGATGCAAACATAATCGACTTTATTCGGCTGTCGCTGTCCTTCAGGGTAAAATACATATGCCCGCTGGAATGATGCGTGAAATTAGATATCTCGCCGCGCAGCCAAACATCGCCTAGCAGTGAATCCGACTCCATCTTCATTCGAATATAACGATTAAGTTCTTTTATGGAATAAATGCGAGGCTGATCCGCCATGCCTGTCCTCACTCCTTACTTCCGTTTGCCCTTTTTGCAGCTGTAATCGTATTTTTCATGAGCAGCGTAATCGTCATGGGTCCAACTCCGCCCGGTACCGGTGTAATGTAGCCGGCCGTATCCAGGCAATCGTCAAAATCAACGTCCCCCGCAAGCTTGCCGTCAGGAAGACGGTTAATGCCTACGTCTATGACAATCGCGCCTGGCTTGACGAATTTGCTGTCAATCGCTTTTGCTTTTCCAATTGCGACGACAAGAATATCTGCTTGCTTCGCGATCTCTTCCATATTGGCCGTACGCGAATGGCAGATGGTGACCGTCGCATTCTCGCGCAAAAGCAGCATCGCTACCGGTTTGCCGACGATGTTGCTTCTGCCGATAACCACAGCATGCTTCCCAGAGATGTCAACACCGCTTCGCTTGATAAGCTCAATGACGCCGGCTGGCGTACATGGCAGCAGGCTGTCATCGCCGATAACCAAATTGCCGACGCTTTCCGGATGGAAGCCGTCCACATCTTTATCTACATGAATGGCATCGATAACCGCCTTCTCGTTAATATGCTTAGGCAGCGGCAATTGTACGAGAATACCGTTAATCGTTGCTTGCTTGTTCAAACGATCAATAACAGCAAGCAGTTCTTCTTCGCTGGTGTCAGCCGAAAGACGGTGCACCTCGGAATAGAAGCCAAGCTGCTGGCACGCTTTTTCCTTAGAGCCTACATAAACCTTAGAAGCAGGATCTTCGCCTACGAGTACTACAGCCAATCCGGGAATAATTCCTTTTTCTTTTAAGGCTGCAGTTTCCGTAATCATTTCCTCACGGATCAGGTCGGATATTTTCTTTCCTTCAATGATTTGTGCGCACATAGCTCCAGTCTCCTTTTACATCTTTGAATGTTTGGGTTGCTTATGATCTAACGCTATTAAGATTTCAATTCTTCAATCTCAAGCAGCAATTTACCGAGTACGCCGTTAACGAATTTGCCGGATTCCTCTGTGCCAAAATGTTTGGCAAGCTCAATCGCTTCGTTAATGGTTGCTTTTGGCGGTACATCATCACGGAATACCATCTCATAGCAAGCCAGTCGCAGAACTTGACGGTCAACCCGCGATAACCGATCGATATGCCAGCCTGTCAAAAACTGCTGCAGCATGCCGTCAATGGCTTGCTTATGCTCCATTACGCCTGAAACAATCTCACGAACGAATTCGTCCGTACTGCCGATATCCGATGGGTCAGCACCTATTTCGTTTTCTTGACGAAGCTCGTCCATTAGCATATCAACCGCTTCTGTTGCCGAAACCTCATTCATTTCCATTTGGTATAAGCTTGATACCGCAATTTCTCGTGCTAATCTACGTTTCATGTGACCTCCGCGGCAGCTTTCTGCCGATAAAATGGTTAAATTCTTGTTTACTTGTCATTCCAAAAAAAACCTATGATCTCCTCCCTGCCCCGAATTAGCGGCTTTCCGAAATCCGGAGAACGGAGGAGACCACAGGATCATTTAAACGGTCGAAATCTTTCTAGCAATGCATACCAAAGCCGCTGCCACGGAAAAATAGGCCCATTGCTTGTTTCCTTCTGCAAGCCGATCCAATAACCTATGGAGACAAGCAGCCCTACAAAGAGCATGTCCCAAAAACCGACAAAACAATATAGCAACCCAAAAAACAATCCTATCGCAGCGCCAGCAGCGCGCTTCCCATAGATGGCTAAGAACTCCCTCCACATGAGCAAACTCACCTCTATTCCACGCGGCTCTTAAATGTCCCCGTTTGAATGATGTTCGCAACATAGACCGCAACATTCGTTACCGGAATGCCGGCGATATCCTCGACATGCTCTTTCACGGCGCGCTGAATTTCCTCAGTCAGCACGGGTATGGAGCTTTCGCCGTCAACAACCGCGCGAATAACGATATCGAGCCCGGCATCCGTCGCACGAATGCGAGCGCGTAAATCTTTCACTCCGCGCTGGCGGGAAGCCGCCTTCAATGCCAAATTCTCGATGGTTTCAAGCGAAATGCGAATGTCGCCGAAGTCCGTTCTTTGGTCAATAGACGGAGCAGAAGCCGAACCGCGATGAAGCGATACAATGATAAATCTTAAGCTGAGTATGAAGAAGATGACAGCCGTAACAATAAGCGTGATTTGGAAAGGATCATTGCTGTATAGATCGCTAATCCAATCGCCTAATAGATCTTCTGTTATCCCGCCAAATCCAATGGCTAGCAGAAATATAGAAAAACAACCAATTACGATGCTGTACAAAAACAAAAGCAGCTTGTCCACGACTTTAACCAACGTAGCGCCTCCTCCTGCCAAGCCGAATGAAAACCCCCTTGCGCCGAGCGGCATGCCCATTCACGAGGGGGTTGTACGGAATTAGATTAATCAATCTTATATTTATTTTACGCGGTTTTGAATCTCTTCTTCTTCCGGTTTATCTGGCGTCTTGAAATGTACATCGTGAATATGTACGTTCACTTCAACAACGTGGAGTCCCGTCATCATTTCGATAGAACGTTTCACATTGCGTTGAATCTCCGAAGCGATCTCGGGAATACGGTTACCGTACTCTACGATAATAGACACATCTACCGCAGCTTCACGCTGACCGACTTCAACCTTGACACCTTTGGATAAATTTTTGCGGCCAAGAAGCTCAACGATGCCTCCTGCAAAACCGCCGCTCATTCCAGCAACTCCATCCACTTCAATCGTCGCTAGTCCAGCGATTACCTCGATGACTTCAGGTGCAATTTGAATTGTGCCAATATCCGTTCTCTCATACTCCGCAGCGATTGTACTCATGATAGCTGTACACCTCCTTAAAGTTGCGCGTACTTGACATTAAGCCAAGCAATAAACCGCATCTTGTTAATATACTATAACATTCGGCAAGAATTATGACAAACGCTAGTACTTGTTCACATCTTTGTCGTAATTCTATTCCGGAGCATTGATATCATGCTCTTCAAGGAACTTAATGTCGAAGTCTCCGCTTACAAATTTGGGATGATTCAGCAGCTTCAAGTGGAACGGAATCGTTGTCCGAATACCTTCGATAGCAAACTCAGACAAAGCCCGTTTCATTCTTGCGATCGCTTCCTCGCGAGTTGCTCCCCAAACGATAAGCTTCGCAATCATCGAATCATAATGCGGTGAAATAGTATAACCCGGATATACCGCGCTATCGATACGTACTCCCGCGCCGCCTGGCGGTAAGTAAAACGGAATATGGCCTGGCGACGGCATGAAATTCCGCTCGGAATCCTCCGCGTTAATTCGGCATTCGATGGACCAGCCGTTGATTTTCAGGTCGCTTTGCGCAAAGGAAAGCGGATTGCCTTCCGCAACGGATATCATTTCTTTTATCAAATCCACATTCGTGATCATCTCGGTTACGGGATGCTCAACTTGAATGCGCGTATTCATTTCCATGAAATAAAAGTTTTCGTCAGGTCCAAGCAAAAACTCCAATGTTCCTGCGCCGGAGTAATTGACGGCCAGCGCTGCACGGACAGCTGCCTGTCCCATTCGCTCGCGGAGCTCGGGAGTGAGGACCGAGCAAGGCGCCTCTTCAACCAGCTTTTGGCGTCTGCGCTGAACCGAGCAGTCGCGTTCGAACAGATGAACTGCATTGCCGTGCTTGTCGGCCATAATCTGAATTTCAACATGCTTCATGCCCGTCAAATACTTCTCTAGATATACGCCGGCGTTGCCGAATGCCTTCTGGGCCTCCTGCTGAGCCGTCGTAATTTGCGCGACAAGCGTCGTCTCGTCATCCGCGATTCGGATGCCCTTGCCACCGCCGCCTGCAGTCGCTTTAATAATGACGGGATAGCCGATTTCCCTTGCAACGCTGATCGCTTCATCCATGCTCTCGACAAGACCGTCGGAGCCAGGAATGATTGGCACGTCAGCCGTTTTCATCGTCAGCTTGGCAACCGCTTTATCGCCCATTTTATTAATCGCTTCTGGGGATGGACCGATAAAGGTGATGTTGCATGACTCGCAAATTTCTGCGAAATCAGCGTTTTCAGCGAGGAACCCGTATCCCGGATGAATCGCATCACATTCGGTTATTGTAGCGACACTCATAATATTCGTTAGATTTAAATAGCTGTCTTTCGATGCAGTCGGCCCGATGCAATAAGCTTCATCGGCTAGACGCACATGAAGCGAATCGCGATCCGCTTCCGAATATACAGCGACAGTGCTTATACCAAGCTCGCGGCAAGCGCGAATAATTCGAACCGCAATTTCGCCGCGGTTTGCAATTAATATTTTGTGAAATTTCACGTAGGAACCCCTTTCAAACGACAGTTTCCCTGTTCGGACGTTAACTCACTACATTATTCAGGTTTAACAAGAAACAAAGGCTGGCCGTACTCGACAAGTTGTCCGTTAGAAACCAAAATTTCCACGATCTCCCCGCGAACTTCTGCTTCAAGCTCATTCATCAGCTTCATCGCTTCCAAAATACATACGACGCTTTTATCGCTGACGCGATCGCCGATTTTGACGAATGCAGCTGCCTCCGGTGTTGGCGAGCTGTAGAAAGTGCCTACCATAGGCGAAACGATTTGATGCAGATGATCTGTCGAAGGACGTGCTGGCGCCGCTTCTTGCGCGGCTTGCGGCTGCGCTGCAGGAGCAGACGGCTGAGCTTGCAGTGGTGCAGGCGCGTATGTATGCGTAATTGGGGCTGCTTGCATATTCACCACTTCTGTTTTGCCGGGCTTGCGGATGAGCAGGCGAGTCCCTTCGTTTTCGATTTCCAGCTCATGAACGGAAGTTTGATCAACCAATTTGATCAACTCTTTGATCTCGCTCAATTTGAACATGAATATTTTCACTCCTTAAATTTGCGATAGCTCGATGGCTTCCATAGCGTGAAAGCATAAGTAGTTTCCATACTAATATAAACAATTCTTTCACATAACGTTTAACATTATATCATAAACAAGGCTGAACACGAATCATTTTTTGTACAACCGTCTGGGCCGGCATAAATAAAGACCCTGCCGCCCCCCGCTTGCATGCAGGGAACGACAGGGCCACAATGAAGGGCTAGCGCATTTTTATCCTTTAGGAATATAGCGTACGGATACTTGATCCGCATCCACATCAAGCGTGCTCATCACCAATTTAATGATCTCAGCCGCTTGCTTCTTCTCCAGCTTTTCGCTTGATACGACGACATTGAACTTGTCGTTAGCCTCATCGATGACTACATTTTCATATTGCTTCTGCAGCTCTGATTCAATGCCGGTCAGTTTCGAATATTTCTCCTCCAGCATATCAAGCTCGGCAACTGCAGCCACAGATTCCTCGTCTTTTGTTGGCGTTTCAGCAATCGCCGCCATTATCCGATTTTCTTCCTCCGTATTTTTCATTTCCCGCTTCGCCAGCAGCTCGCTGAACAATCCGCCTGCCGCAAGTCCCTGCTCCTCAACTAGGTTCAGCGCCTCTTTATCAGCTTCGCTGAGAACAGCGCCATCAGCTGGCTGCTCCACTTCATTTACGACAAGCGCATCGCCATTTGTAGCCGCCTCCGTCGCATTTTGCGCCGCTTGCTCCGTTTGGGTGCCGTCAGTCAGCACTTCCGGCGTTTCCACATCCTGCGTAAATAAGTAGTAGGCGGACAATACCACCATCAAGCTGAGCATTGATACGAGCCATACCGTTTGTCTTTTCGTGTTCATGTGAACACCCTCCCCAACAATTGAATTTGGTTTATTGCTTGCTTGGCACTACCGAAATTCGATTAACCGGCACATTGATGCCCTTTTCGACTGCATTGACGATGAGACGCCTGACCGTCGCATTTTCAGCTCCTTTGGCGACGATCAAAATACCGCGGATGCGCGGGTTAATCGTTTTGGTCACGATGGGCTTCTGGTCACCCGAAACCTCATACAACACGACCCGTCCGTCTTTCGTTATCGAGGTAATATGCCGCCTGCCGCCATTAGGATCATTCTCGTCGGTTACCTGCTGCGAATCCTGGCCTTCCTTCTCTACGACAATTTCTTCCGTAGAATCGACCGTGATGAGCACGTCAACCGTACCAACGCCAACGATTTTCTCCAAAATCTCTTTCAGCCTAGTCTCCATCGAATGCTCGATCACGGCAAACACCGATCCTGACGACGAAACCGAACCGCTCCAAGCTTCTTCCGTTTGAGGCGGCGGATTCGGGTCCTGAGCCGAGGGTTCAACTTGCTTATAAGTTAAAAATGAATTCATAATCATTAGCGCCGCGCCAATCCCCCCAACGATTAGCAAAATTCGCAGCGTCCGCACACGCTTCGGACCACTGGGACCGCCGCCAACCGCTGATTCTATGCCTTCCAGCCATTTGGCCACCGCGCCTTACCTCCTCTCCATGCCTAGCCTCTCACTTCGCCGCTGCACCGGCTGTCTTACGACGATCTGATCCGCATCAACACCCCACCCTTTCGTAATCAGGCTGCTGATTGAGGAAGCTGTGGCAGGGTCTGCTCTCGACCATTTGCCCTCCGCTTGCGCTGCTTCCTCAGCCTTTCCGGTTTCGCCATTTGAATTGTCGCCGCCTTGGGGTGTAAGCTCACCACTAATCGGATCGATCTCCACATCAACGATAACCGGCTGGACTGCTTCTACAGCTGAATCGTTTGCAGATCCGCCTTGGTCGTCCAATGCTTTGAGGGTGACTACAACTTGACTGATGTAAGGCGTCTGCTCCCCCGATACCGTCACCCATTTCAGCACCGCGTCTACCTCTGCCACCGGCGCTTCCGTACGCTCATTCAGCTCATTTTGGATCGATGCCTCCAGCGTTCGCTCCGTTAGCCTTGCGGCATCGAGGCTGCGCTTCTGGCGCATCGCTTCAGCATCCCGCGTAATTTGGTTCAATCCGGTCATCTGCACTTCCCTCGACATAGCGGTTTCACTCCAGCTCTTCATTCCTTCATCCAGCTTCGCTCCTATATCGCTTTGAATGAGCTTCAATATCGGAGAGAGTATCGTCAGCAAGATGAACAAGCCGACAACGAGCCGCGCATAACGCTGCATCGCTTTGTTTGGGAGCAGCAGTTCGACGAACACCGCCAGCAATATGATAGCGATGATGTCTCTCAGCCAGTCGCTTAACCAAGCCATCACAGCTCTCGTCTCCTTCCTTACCTCACCATCAAAGCCGCATTTCCTGCAGTCAAAATGATCGTAACCGCAAGGAAAAACATGAGACTGACAGCAGCCAAGGCTGCAAAAACATAGATCATCGTCTTGCCAATCGTCGTGAGACAGGTTACTATCGGCGAATCTCCCAGCGGCTGCATGACTGCAGCGGCAATGTTGTAAATAAGCGCCAGCGTCAATATTTTAATTGCAGGGAACGCGCTGATGAAGAGCAATATAATAACGCCTGCGAGGCCGATCGCGTTTTTGGCGAGCATGGATGCCGAGATGACCGTATCCGCCGCATCGGAGAACATCCTTCCTACGACGGGGACAAAATTGCCTGTCACAAACTTGGCCGTTCGAAGCGTAACCCCGTCCGTGACCGCGCCGGTTGCCCCTTGTACCGATATGACTCCGAGAAAAACGGTCAGCAGAACACCCAACACGCCTACCCCAATATTACGAAGCAGATTTGCAAGCTGCGTGACCTTGAATTTCTCCGATAGCGCACTCGCGATATGGAGCACCGCCGAGAAAAAAAGCAGCGGAAATACGAGCGTATAAATGAGCGTGCCGACTGCGTGGATCATAAATATGATGAGCGGATGCAGGACGGATACCGTTACGACGTTGCCCATTGAGGCAAGGAGCGTTAAGAGTAGAGGCACCATCGCCAGCATGAACTGAATCATGCTTTCTATGGCTCCCTTGGCATAGCCCATTGCGACGTGAAAGCTGTTGACTGCGATTATGATGAGTACCATATACGTGATGGAATAGGCAACCTTGCTGACTGCATTTCGCTCGAAGGCGTTTTGCATGGTCTCCAGCACCATGCTGAACACCGTCAGCATGACGATGGTGACGAGCAGCTTTCCATTGTAAAGCACCTCATGCCACAAGTACTTTACTATTCCTTGCAGCATATCCGTAAACTTTAGCCCTTCGCCGCCCGGAACGATCATCTCCATAAAGCTAGGAATACGCTCTTCTGGAAAAAAACCGCCATATTCGCTCCGAAGCTTGTTCCAGTAAGACTCGACTGCTTCCGTCTCCAGGCCGCCCAATTGCTCGGCTGCCAGCTCCTTGGATAGCTGGTCCGCTCTTGCTTGGTCGTCCGCAGCGGGGATTTCGCTAGTCCCGCTTAATGCGTATGCGATATTTGGAGCAAAGGAGAATAGAATCGTTGCTGCAAGGATGAAGAGCAGCAGCTTGGCCCGGTCACTAGCAGGAGTGAGCTTGATCATACGCTTCACCCCCCCTCCGGCAGCAGCCCGATAACCGTCTCGACAATTACGCTAATAATCGGAACCGCCATGACGAGAATAAATACTTTTCCGGCAAATTCAATTTTTGATGCGATGCTCTCTTGGCCTGCGTCTCTGACAATTTGCGCCCCAAACTCCGCAATGTACGCTATCCCGATTATTTTCAAGATCGTCTTCAAGTAAATGGAAGGGATGCCCGATCGATTAGCCAGATCCTCTAGCACCGAAATGACGATTTCGATTTTGCCGATCAAATACAGGAAGATGAACAAGCCCGTAAATGCGGCGAGCAAAAAAGCGAACATCGGCTTCTGCTCCCGAACGACAAGTATGAGTACTGTAGCCATCAGACCAAGGCCGACGATTTGAATCATTTCCAATTCGCTCACCTGCTTGCCCGCACGTCCGACTGAAGACGTCTACTGGAACAAAAAAATCGTTTTTATTTCCTGAAACAATTCATTCAGGAGCCGAACAACCATAAATAACACGACGACAAAACCAATGACCGTAACCCAATGCGCCATATCTTCCTTTCCCATTTGCTTAAGCACCGAATGTATCATCGCGATAACAATTCCGATTCCGGCAATTTGGAAAATGGCGCTCACATCCATGTCCATCTATGCGGCACCCCACTACACCATCAAAATGACGACCAGCACAGCGATCAAAATACCGAGACTTTTCCACATCTTCTCGTAACGCCCCTGATCGTCTCTCGCTGCGTCCTCCTCTGCCTTCAACTGCAATAACGCTAAATGTATGTGCTTCATTTGATCTTCCTTGTCGCTGATACCAAGCGTTGAGCCTAGCCTCATAAGAATGGCCTGCTCGTTTTTCCGCATCGATGTCGCATCCCATTGCGATTGAATGGCCGACTCCCAGCTATCGCGGAAGGTGAAGCTCTCTGTCTCCCAAATGCCGCTTGCCGCCTTGCGAAAAATCGTCGCGAGCGGCTCAGGCGTTGCCGATGCGGTTCTCTCTAGCGCCTCCGGCAATGGGGTGTGTCCGTAACCGATTTCCGTCTCCAGCCGCTGCAGCGCATGCGCAAGCTGTCTTAGCTGCCTAGGTCGCTCTGCGAATTTCGCCGCTTGCTGGAAGCCGATCATCGTACCTGCAAACAAGACCAATACAGCGCCCAGCAGCTTGATCACGGATCATCAGCTCGATGCCGACCAGCGATAGCATGCGCCGTATCCGCGCGATGAGGAGAGGAATGTTCTCGGGCTGTCCGTAAAGCGATCGCTTCAGCAGGCACAACACGGTGCATAATGCCTTGATCCGTGCGCTTTAGTTCAACAACGTACGTAAAAGCACCTTCTTCCAGCAGCTTGAGCAGCACGGGCCTGCCTCTAGCATCCTGCAAATCGTAGGCATGCGCAGTGGCAACGACACTGATGCCGGCATGGCTTGCCTCGCGAATCGCTTCCCCATCCTCCGGCCTGCCGATCTCATCGGCGATCAGCACCTCTGGCGACATCGACCGCAAAAGCATCATCATGCCCTCCGCCTTCGGACAGGCATCCATCACATCCGTTCTCGGACCTACGTCGAATGTCGGGATGCCGCGGACGCATGCCGCAATCTCTGATCGCTCGTCAACGATGCCAACCTTTCTTCCTTGCCAGCCGCTTGCTTCAAGCGTAGGCCACAAGCCATAGCTGACGGATCTTGCAATGTCACGCACAAGCGTTGTTTTACCCTGCTGCGGTGGTGCGAGTATAAGCGTGGAATGCAGTGTTTTTCTCGTCTTGTCCATCAGCTTGGGAAGCAAATGGGTGCTTGCGCCAATCACTTCCCTGGCTACCCGAATATTAAAGGCGCCAATATCGCGAATGCCGCGGACCACTCCGCTGTCCAAGATCGTTCTGCCAGCCAGTCCAATCCGATGGCCTCCCGAAACGGTTATAAATCCTCTGCGCAGCTCCTCCTCCATTGCGTACAACGAATAGTTGGTAATGCGCTCGAGAAGCTTGCGGCAAGTGTCTGCCGATGGCTTGTATGCTCCGTCGGCAGCTTGGTGCAGCGACCCGTCAATCATCATAAATCGAGACTGGCCGCGAAAGCAGATTTCAAGCGGCCGCCCCTCTCGAATCCGAATTTCTTCAAGCTGCTCCTGCATGTGTTCAGGAAGGCGCTCCAGCAGCGTCTTCAGCTCTAGAGGCAATAAATGCGCTACGCGTGCCAGCATGTCATCATCACTCCCGGATGTTTGTCCTTCGTAGTTCCTATTTGTATGCTTGCGAGATAAAAATATGACTGCTTCACTTCACAATTGCTAGAGTTAAATCTATTATTTTTTCAAAATGCCTATCATCAAACAAATGACGCCCGCTCCTACCCATAGAAACTTAGACGGAGACAGCTTGTCAGACATCCCGACGAGTCCTACCGTTGTTGTAGCGATCAGAATGAGCGGACCAACCAAAGCAAGCGATGAGTTAACGACCAGCGCTTTGTCGATTTGGTTTAAGCGAAGCATCAGCAGAGCAGCGCAGATTTCTATCGTTCCCGAAGTAAGGCGCAGCGACGCCATAGTCAAAACGATTTTGTTCAGCATGATGATATGACCTCCCTTCAAAATTCAAATAGCTGCTTATTTATATGCACGCTTGTCTACCTTTCATGACGGCACCTGCCCATAGGCATTCGCATATAGTAATGCATGGAATGAGAGAAGGGCGGAATATCGAGCATGCAAGTACAGGTTATTTCAAGTGTGAATGAAGCCAGTTCAGCGCGATTTCATCATAAAACGGCCATCATTATCGACGTGCTGAGGGCAACTAGTACGATCGTCACAGCGATCGCTGCAGGCGCATCATGCATCATCCCTGCTGAAACCGTTATGGAAGCGCGTGCGCTGCAGCGTCCGGGGGATTTGCTCGGAGGCGAGCGCTTCTGCCGGAAAATCGCCGGATTTGACTTAGGCAACTCGCCGGATGAGTATACAGAGCAGGTCGTTGCAGGTAAAAGAATCGTGCTGACAACGACAAACGGCACGAGGGCTATCCATAAATCCATGCGTGCGGACCATGTGCTGACCGCTTCGCTACTTAATGCAGAGGCATGTGCCCGAGTGGCTGTCGAGCTGCGGAGGGATATCGTTATTTTGTGCGCGGGCAGCCATGATGAGTTTGCGATTGAGGACGGCTTATGCGCGGGTCTTGTGCTTGATAAGCTTCATGCATTAAGTCACATTACAGTTGAAATGGATGACTTTGGATCAGCGATGCTGGCTCTATATCGGAATCGCTCGAATCATGTCAAAGATACGATTATGAATGGAATGACGGGAAAAAAACTACTGAAGCTGGGGATGAGGAAAGATATTGATGCTTGCTCTGCGATTGACATTTATAATGAGGTACCTCGATTGAATGGTGATCAATTAACGAGAATTTGATGGTAGTGCAGTGCATACAAAAAAAGGCATGCTCCGAAATAACGGAACATGCCTTTTGCCTTTGTAAGAACCAAATCTATTAACGGCGATCTTGAGGGCCGCCCACGAATGCTTGCTCAGCGGTATCGAGAGCGTATGCAGTATGAAGCGCGCGCACAACATCGTTCAGCGGCTCAGACGTAATGACGCATGAGCATTTGATTTCCGAGGTGCTTACCATCTTGATGCTTACGCCAAGCTTAGAAATCGTTTCGAACATTTTTGCGGCTACGCCAGGATTGCTAACCATGCCTGCACCTACGATGGATACCTTCACAAGGTTCGATTCCGAAGTCGTTTCACGATATGGAACAGTGCTGCGGATACCTTCGATAACCGAGATCGATTTATCCACGTCATCGCCGGAAACGGTAAAGGAGAAGTCGGCTTTTCCATCCTTCACGCCGCTTTGTACGATGATGTCGACGTCGATGCCGTTGCTTGCCAACGCGCCAAACACATTAGCGAGCACACCCGGCACATCCTCAACACCCATAATGCTTATTCTAGCTACATTTTTGTCAAACGCGATGCCGCGAACGACCACGCCTTGCTCCATGACCGCTTCCTCCTTCACACTTGTACCTTCGTTTTGGGTAAAGCTCGAACGCACGACAAGCTTTACATTGTTGTGCTTGGCATATTCCACCGCACGCGGATGCAATACGGCAGCGCCCAAATTAGCGAGCTCTAGCATTTCATCATATGAAATTTCGCTCAGCTTGCGAGCGTTTTTGACGACGCGGGGATCGGTTGAATAAATGCCGTCCACATCCGTATAAATCTCACAAACATCCGCGTTCATCGCTGCTGCCATAGCGACAGCTGTCGTATCGGAGCCGCCACGGCCAAGAGTCGTAATTTCTCCGTCTTCTGTCATCCCTTGAAAGCCTGCAATAATAGCTACATTGCCCTGCTCCAGCGCTTTGAACACACGCTCAGGATGAATATTCGTCATCTTCGCCTTGCCGTGCACCGCTTCTGTGCGAATGCCTGCTTGCCAGCCGGTAAAGGATACAGCTTTAGCTCCAAGCTGATGAACGGTCATCGACAGCAAAGCGATCGAAATCTGCTCGCCAACCGTTAATAGCATATCCATTTCCCGCGCCGGCGGATTCGGATTAAGCTGTTTGGACTGATCGATTAAATCGTCAGTCGTATCTCCCATGGCAGAAACGACGACAACGATATCGTTGCCCTCCTGCTGCCGATCAATTATACGTTTTGCTACACGCTGCATCCGCTCCGGCGTACCAACGGAGCTGCCGCCAAACTTCATCACGATTAACGACAAAGCTGATTCACTCCCAACCCTGACATATACATACAAGTCAATATTATACCACAACAGGCGAACTTATGGGTATATCCGCCTGCAAAAAAACCGTCCGAATGAATCGGACGGTTCAATCAAGCAGCCTGCTAAGCGCGCGAGATGTATTTGCCTTCACGAGTATCGATTAGCAAAACGTCGCCTTCGTTAATGAACAGTGGAACTTGAACGTTAAGGCCAGTTTCAACCTTAGCTGTTTTTGTTGCGCCTTGCGCCGTGTTGCCCTTCACGCCTGGCTCCGTTTCAATTACTTTCAGCTCAACGCTGTTTTGCATTTGAATACCAAGAATTTCGCCTTGGTAGCTTGAAATGTTGACGTTCATGTTCTCTTTCAGGAAGTTAAGCTCCCATTCAAGCTGCTTCTTGTCCAAGTTGAATTGGTCAAACGTTTCATTATCCATGAATGTGTACTCCGAGCCGGAGTTGTACAGGTACTGTACTTCACGGTTCTCGATAATGGCACGGCCGATGCTCTCGCCCGCACGGAACGTTTTCTCAACAACGTTGCCGTTGCGAAGGTTTTTCAGCTTGGAGCGAACAAATGCAGCGCCTTTACCCGGCTTAACGTGTTGAAAGTCAAGAACGGTGAAAATATCGGAGTCAACTTGCACGGTCAAGCCTGTTTTAAAATCGTTTACTGAAATCATTGCTGATTCCCTCCTGAATGAATAGTCCTTACCCCAGAGTGATTAGATCCTTCGGGGATGAGGTTAATATTTTAATACCGGTTTCCGTAATAACGATATCATCCTCAATGCGTACGCCGCCAAAGCCTGGTACGTAAATGCCGGGTTCAACCGTGACCGTCATGCCGGGGGTTAAAATCGTTTCGCTTAATTTGGACAATCTAGGCGCTTCGTGGATTTCCATGCCAAGGCCATGTCCAGTGCCATGTCCGAACAGATCGCCATATCCGTACTTCGTAATAATATCGCGGCACAATGCGTCAGCCTCGCGACCAGTCATGCCCGGCTTAATATGCGCAAGCGCGTGCAGCTGTGCTTCGAGAACGATATTATAAATTTCCAGATGCTTAGCTGTTGGTGTCCCTACTACGACTGTTCTCGTCAAATCAGAGCAATAGCCATTATAGTAGGCGCCAAAATCAAGCTTCACAAATTCGTTATCGCCGATGATACGATCGCTCGCTACACCATGCGGCAATGCGGAGCGCTCGCCCGATGCAACGATGGTGTCGAAGGAAGAGGATGTTGCGCCATGACTGCGCATATACACTTCCATTTCAAGCGCGATATCGGTTTCACGAACGCCTGGGCGAATGATCTTCAAAATATGGTTGAAGGTGCTGTCCGCAAGGTCAGCGGCCTCTTGCATAATTTGCAGCTCTGCCGCGTCTTTAATGATGCGAAGCTTTTCGACCAAGCCCGATGCAGGCTCCAGCGTAATGCCGCTCAACGTTTTTGACCACGCGGTGAATTCACTGTATACAACATGATCCTGCTCGAAAGCCAGCTTAGTCAGCTTTTCTTGCTTCAGCAGCTCGTGCACGTTCTCAAGCGGGCTTGGCCCATGCTCGATAATTTGAAAGCCTGCAGCTTGCAGCGGCGCTTGCGTACGATAGCGGAAATCAGTAAGCAAATAGCTATCGCTTTGCGTAATCAACACCATGCCTGACGAGCCAGTGAAGCCGCTTATGTAGCGACGATTATGCTCGCTCCCAATTAATATCGCTTCAAAGTGATGTTCTTCCATCAGCTTTCGCAATCGCTTTACTCTAGCGTTTGGCATAACCGCTTCACCCTTTCTTTAACAACCGTTTACGATTTTTGCAAATGACGTGCCAGCGCAGTTAGGCCGAGCTCGTAGCTCTGAGAGCCAAAGCCGGCAATTTGTCCGACCGCGATCGCGGCGACGACGGATACATGCCGAAACGATTCTCTCTTATGAATGTTCGACATATGCACCTCGACAATCGGCAGCCCTACGGTGCTGAGCGCATCGCGCAGCGCATAGCTGTAATGCGTCCAAGCGCCAGGGTTTATGAGAATACCGTCTGCCTTTCCGTAAGCACTATGTATGCGATCAATCATATCGCCCTCATGATTCGTTTGGAAAAACTCAACGGAGACGCCAAGCGCCTCGGCTTTATCCCTCAAGAGCGATTCAATGAAACCAAGCGTTTCTGTCCCGTACACACCAGGCTCGCGGATACCGAGCATGTTAAGGTTCGGTCCGTTCAAAACAACGATTTTGTGCATGAATGCACCTCCCAAGCAACCGAATCCATCATAGGTTCAAAGATCAATAGCCATTTTACCACAAATGTCCGCCGCTTGAGAAGTAGAACTCATTAATGTGCGTTTATCGGCTCCCGTGAAGCTTCATCCGTAAACTCAAAGGCAATCGAATAACCGATAAATACCCCCCATAGCAAAAAGACGCAAAGCTCGGTGTAAAGCGTATTCCAGCCAGCTTTCCTTATGCCCTCCATAATGCCAAGCATCGGGCCGACAACTGCAAAGAGAATTGCCCACCACGCTGCGCCATACAAAATACCTGGCCACGGCCCTCGCAAACGGCCGAGCGCAACCTTATAAATTAATGCTGCAGCTATTGAAAAAAGGACGAAAACAGCAACACCTACTACTTCTCCCCATGCTGTTTTCAGAAAGGAGGCTTTGAAGAAAGGATCAGCCGCAAAGCCGGGAAGGATGCTCGTAAACTTCATCTCATAGAACATCCAGCGAACGATGCCCCAGATTAAGCCAGCGAAGAAGCCGATTTTGATCGAAAAAAGCCACGGGTTCGTATGATGGTCCTCATATTCGTTTTTCTGTTTCTGTTTTCCCATGTTGATGCCTCCATTCTTGTATCGATCGTTGCCTAGCTTAGTATGCGAAATAAATCCGATCCATAACCGCCGACTTCCATTAAAGCATTCCGTTTCCAACATGCTAGCGTTGGCAATTAGCCAATAGATAAAGTACAATAGACTTACAAAGTTTCAGGTACATTCGTCGGCTCAACTAAGACGATATTCCACTCAAGGAAGGTGACAAGCTCTTGCCGCAAGACTCCCGAAGCATATATGGCGGACAAGCGGTTATTGAAGGCGTAATGTTTGCTGGCAAACACGTTAATGTAACAGCTGTCCGACGCAAAAATGATGAAATCGTATTTTATGAGGTGCCCCGCACATCCAAGAGCTGGATTCAAGCCTTAAAAAAAATTCCGCTCGTTCGAGGCGTAGTCGGCATTTTGGAATCCAGCGCCAAAGGCTCGCAGCATTTGAACTTTTCAATGGAGACCTATGCAGAGGATGAAGCCGGCGAGGAGAAAGATGCCGCTTCGGCTGACCAACCGGTCAAGGCGAAGGATGAAAAAAAACAAGGCTGGAGCCTTAGCATGCTGGTTGGCGTAGCCGTAGCGGGTGTGCTTTCGTTTATTTTCGGAAAGCTTATATTTACGGCAGCTCCTGCTGCACTTGAAGAATTGCTATTCTCAGGGGTATTTGAGAACAAGATCGGTCATAATTTGTTAGAGGGACTTATCAAAATTATTTTATTGCTTGCTTATTTATATTTCATATCCATGACACCGCTTATCAAGCGTTTGTTCCAATATCATGGTGCTGAGCATAAAGTAATTAGCGCCTATGAAGCGGGCGAGGAACTTAGCATAAGCAATGTACAGAAATACAGCCGTCTGCACTATCGCTGCGGCTCTAGCTTTATCGTATTTACGGTTATCGTAGGCGTTGTCGTCTATTCGCTACCGTTCTTCACTTGGGATTCCATTTGGGAACGTGTCTACATCCGTATTCTCCTGCTTCCGCTCGTGCTTGGCATTTCTTACGAGGTGCTGCGCTGGACAAATGCTTTGCGTGAGATTCCTTTTCTCCGCTACCTCGGTTATCCGGGATTGTGGCTGCAATTGCTTACGACAAAAGAGCCGCGCGATGAGCAAGTAGCCGTTTCCATCGCTTCCTTCAAACGGATGCTAGAGCTTGATAAACAAATGAAATAAACGATATTTAAACAAGGAAAGGCGGTATTACAATGAGCAGAGTACCGAGCAAATGGAATATTTGGTCCATCACTTTACTCGCGTTGCTGGCAATTGGCCTCGTGTATAGTGTAGTTCAAAGCCCAGCAGCATTTATTATTCCGATCGTGGTGCTTGGCGGTATTTTCCTGCTTTATAAATATCCGCCTGCCTTCTTAAGAGGAGCCAGCACACAGCGTGGCCGAACCGAGGTCAAGCAAAGCCGAGCTACCGCTGCCAAAATGAAAGCCAATAAACCTCGCTCAAAAACCGTGCCCTTCCGTGTAATCGAAGGCGGCAAGGATGACGATGATTTGCCAAAATATCATTAGCAAACAAAAAGAAGGTCTGCGGCATAATAGCTGCAGACCTTCTTTTTGTTTGTTAGAACCTACACCTTATGTATTACTCGCTGTCCATTTCCGCACGAACAGCGCGAAGCTCGTCCATTCTTTGAGAGTCGCGGCGAAAATATTCAACCAGCGTCTCAATGCAAGTAATTGAATCCCAGCTTAAATGGTGCTCGATGCCTTCAACATCCTGATAAATATTTTCATCCTGTACGCCGATTGTGGTAAGGAACGATTCCAGCAGCTGATGCCGGTCGACTAGCCTTTTCCCCATCTTCTTGCCTTTATTGGTCAGGACAAGCCCGCGATACTTTTCATAAATCAAATAATTATCTTTGTCGAGCTTTTGAATCATTTTGGTGACCGACGAAGGATGCACCTCTAGTCCTTCCGCGATGTCCGAAACGCGCGCATAACCTTTTTCATCAATCAGCTTATAAATTCTTTCCAAGTAGTCTTCCATGCTCGGTGTCGGCACTGAAGAACCCCCTAACCATACTTCTTCACCTTGTCTCTTAGGCGTTACTCTATGTATCATACACTGTTCATTATGCTCACTGCAACCTGTTCGCGATTCGATAACCGATTAAGAAGCGTAAACCACGCTTGAACTTACCAGTTTGAGCCGCTCTTCTCCTTCACACAATAAGTTGATTTGATTGCGATTTATGAACAGGAGGAATGACTGATGAGTACAGCCATTATTGATCGGCCCAAACCGGATCGTTCCACCCTCTCCTTCGTTCCAGAGCTCGTTTATTTTGAACCGTCTGCGCTCGATTATCCAAAAGGTCAGCGAATTTTCGAATGGGTCAAGAAGGAGGGCATTCCATACCGAATGACGACCTCCCACAACCGCATTACGAATCTGCCCGGCGATACCGAGCTCGAGCAATATAAAATCGCAAAGCGCACGCTAGTCGTCGGCATTCGCAAAACATTGAAGTTTGACACCTCCAAGCCTTCGGCCGAATATGCGATTCCCATTGCAACCGGCTGTATGGCTCATTGTCACTATTGTTATTTGCAGACGACTTTGGGAGCCAAGCCTTATATTCGAGTATACGTCAATATGGACGATATTTTGGAAGCAGCGCGAGGCTATATTGACGAACGAGCCCCGGAAATTACCCGCTTTGAAGCGGCTTGTACGTCTGATCCCGTTGGACTTGAGCCCATCTCGGGAAGCCTGCGCGAGCTCATCGAATTTATGGGGGCACAAGAGCATGGCAGGCTGCGTTTCGTAACCAAATTTCATCATGTGGATTCCCTGCTTGACGCAAAGCACAACGGCCATACGCGCATACGCTTCAGTGTCAATGATAAATACGTTATTAAACATTTTGAGCCTGCTACGTCAAAATTCGAACAACGGATTGAGGCCGCCGCTAAGGTAGCTAAGGCAGGTTATCCAATGGGCTTCATCATTGCCCCGATTATTTGGCATGAAGGCTGGGAGGAAGGCTATGGCGAGCTTATATCGTCGCTTGCAGCAGCACTCCCGCTAGAGGCAACGAAGGAGCTCACCTTTGAACTGATCCAGCATCGGTTTACCAAAACGGCTAAAGCGGTAATCGAAAAACGCTATCCGCGTACAAAGCTTGAAATGGATATCGAAAAACGAAAATACAAATGGGGCCGCTGGGGACAAGGGAAATATGTATACCCTGATGAACAAGCAAATGCGCTCCGCATGTATTTATCGGAGCGCATCTTTGAGCATTTTCCAGATGCGAAAATTGAATATTTTACGTAAAATCGTTGTTTTTAAAAAGCGAGCCATTCCGGCGTAATGACATTCAGCCAAATCGTTATTTTGGTCATTTGATCGGTAAACAGCAAAATACCCATCAGTATCATTACGGCTCCGCCGATCTTCATGACGGTTGCGGAGTATTTCAATATCCATCTCGCCGTTCCAAGGAAAAAGGCAAGGACAAAAAAAGGAATGGCGAAGCCGAGCGCATAGGCAGACGTCAATCGAAACCATGTTCCGGGCTCCGTCGCCGCTAGACCTAATATAGCTGTAAGTGCAGGACCCATGCATGGCGACCAGCCTGCCGAAAAACCGATTCCAAAAATAAAGGAGCTGATATAGCTCGCTTTCTTCGGGATAAGGTTCATTCTCCGATCTTTCATAAGCAGCTGCGGTTGGAATAATCCAATAAGAAAAAGTCCCATTAAAATGATTAAAATAGCAGATATCTGCCTAATCAGCTGCCTGTACTCACTAAAAAACTCGGCAAACACATTCGTTCCGTAGCCCAAAGCGTAATACACGGTACAGAAGCCCAAAATGAAAAACAGCGTATGCGACATCGTGAGCATACGTTTTTGTTTTGCATTCGTATTTCCTTTGAGGTCCGCTACCGATATGCCCGTTATGTATGATAAATAAGAGGGATATAGCGGCAAGCAGCAAGGTGAAATAAACGATGCAAAGCCGGCACCGAATGCCAGCCAAATGTTAATATCAGACATGCGTGTTCACCCCAATTCGAATCAACTGCCTGCTCGAACACCGCGGCGGAAGACGAGCAGCAAAAGCAATACCGCGATAAGCAATAAAACAATCGTGCCGCCCGGCGCTAGATTCCATACGCCTGCCATGAGCAGTCCGATAATGACAGCCAGCTCGCCAACGATCACGACCGTAATGACGCTTTGCCGGAAGCTTCTGGCAATGATCAAGCTGCATGCAGCAGGTATCGTAAGCAAGGCGGATACGAGCAGCGCGCCCACAATTTTGATAGAAACGCTAATAATAAGTGCGGTAAGCACGCTAATCATAACATTATAAAATTTTACGGGCAAGCCGCTTACCGCAGCCGCATCCTCGTCAAACGTAATGAGAAACAGCTCCTTGACCTGCAGCCATATTGCAGCAAGAACGATAAGCGTAACGCCTCCTATTACATAAAGATCGTTGCTGTTTAGCGTGTAAATGCTGCCGAACAAATAACTGTCCACATTTTTAAACCCTTTCCCCATTGTGAAAAACAGCGAGGCAAGGGCAACGCCGCCCGACATAATAATAGCGATGGACAGCTCCGCATAAGATTTGTAGGCTTTCCTAAGCTTCTCTATCGCAAAGGATGCTGCGATGGCGAACAAGAGCCCTACCGCAATCGGATACACGCCAATCAAAAATCCGAGCGCTACGCCGGCAATGGAGACGTGAGATAAGGTGTCCCCAATCATGGACAGTCTGCGCAGCACAAGAAATAAGCCCATTAGCGGGGCAGTTACGCCGATGAGCAACCCGCCAATAAGGGCTCGTTGAAAAAATTCGCTAGTTACGATCTCCAATCAAAACAACCTCTTTCCTGCTCTCCATTTGCTTCCGCAGCCCTTTTAAGCTGTGCGCCAGGTCATTTTCCACGCAGTCCTGCGTTTCATGCGAATGCTTAATGTGAAACTTAAGCTTCCCGTTTTTTGCAGCCGGCTCTTGGCCTAGGTAGGAGCGAATCATATCCAGGTCGTGGGAAACCATCAGAAACGTAATATTATGATGCTGATGCATATGCTTGATCATATGGAAGAAGCTCTCCTGCGTCTCCGTATCAATCCCAACCGTAGGCTCATCCAAAATGAGCAATGACGGACTATTGATCAGCGCCCTTGCTAGAAATACACGCTGCTGCTGACCGCCTGACAGCTGGCCGATTCGCTTATCCTTCAAGTCCTCGATGCCCATCGCGTGAAGCGCATCCTCGCACTTGATGAAATCCGCTTTGTTCATTTTCTTAAACAGCTTGCTCCGTCCATAAAGCCCGGATAGCACAACCTCTCGCACAGTAGCCGGGAACAGCGGATTTAATGCATTTTTTTGCGGAACGTATCCGATACGCTCCCATTGCTTAAACTTGTCTATTCGTTCTCCAAATAAACGGATCGTGCCGCTTGTAGGCTTCAGCAAGCCAACAATCATACGCAGCAGCGTCGTTTTTCCAGCGCCATTCGTACCAATTAAGCCAATGAAGTCCCGTTCCTTCACCGCAAAGCTTAAATCCGAGATGACCGTTTGCTGCTGGAAAGAAAAGGAGACGTCCTCCAATGAGATAACCTCTTGGTGGCAGCTAGCGTCGGCAATAGTTATTCGATTCGATTGCGCCATAACTTCTCTCCTCACAGCAATACAGAGCTGCAGCAGCTCTGTAGGATTGCCTTTTGTTCTATTGTAATGCTTGCACAAGATTTTGCAAGTTGCGTTCCATCAGTGTTAAGTAGGTTTGGTCATCCTTTTCTTGCTCTGGCGTCAAGCCCTCCAGCGGGTTAAGCACCATCGTCTCGACATCAGCTTCACTTGCTAGCGTCTGTGCAAGCTGATCGGACACCAGCTCTTCGAAGAAAATATATTTGACGTTGTTTGCTTTAACAAACTTCGCGATGTCCAGCAAATCCTGCGCGCGCGGCTCTGCATCCGGGTTAAGCCCCATGATGGATACTTGCTTCAAGCCATAATCGCGAGCTAAGTAACCAAATGCTTCATGGGAAGTAACGATGTTTTTATTTGGTACTTGAGAAAGCTTGGCGGTATAGTCAGCATCGATGGCTTCCAGCTTCGTAAGCAATGCCTCATAGTTTTTCTCATAGTCTGCTTGGTTTGCGCTATCGACTTCAATCAAACTATTTTTAATATTTTCAGCTAGCTTAAGCGCTGATTTTGGGCTAACCCACGTATGCGGATCAGCACTGCCATGCTCATGCGCTTCTTCATCGGCATGTTCTTCTTCATGCTCTTCTTCATGCTCTTCCTCAGAGCTTTCGATAAGGGTTATGCCTTTACTAATCTCTTTGGTAGCAACCGCGCTGTCCTTGGACAAGCCCTTCAGAAAATCATCTACCCAACCCTCAAGGCCTGCTCCATGATACAGGAATAGCTGTGCCTTCGAGGCGGTGCTCAAATCACGGCTCTTCGGGGTCCAGTCATGCGGCTCTACGCCGGCAGCGATTAGATTTACTGCCTTAATATGCTCTCCGCCGATTTCCGATGCTAGAAAGTATAAAGGATAAAAGCTAGTAACGACGCTGATCTGATCAGTATCAGACTTGTTCGTTGCAGCCGTGTTATCATTCGCTGAATCAGCTGGCGTGCCCGCATTGTTGTTATTGCCGCAAGCTGCCATCACAAACAGCATAGCGATCAGCAGCAGGCTTAGCGCCGATAAACGTATCGATGATTTCCATTTTGAATCTTTCATTGGTGTTCTCTCCATTCTGTTTCTCTCTCTTCTTCGTAATCGTTATGATTACGTTTTGTATTATACGATGCCTTTAAATAGACTGTCAACCTTATTTCAAAGGAAAAGTTTCGCTAATATGCAGACATGATTGCTATCGATTACTTGTATTGACGAAATTTAAGCGAAATATGACAAATCACATTCGTCAAAGGTGAAACAGTAGATTCATAGGCTATAAAAATAAGGGTGCCCAGGAAGTCATCGAGACTTCTGGAGCACCCTCTTTTACTCAGCTAATCCTAAATCATTTATTTGACAACCGCGCCATTTGGCATGTCTTCTGGCACTGTAGCCAGCGTCAATTGATCGCCATGCGAAGCGGCAAGAATCATGCCTTGCGACCATTCGCCGCGCAGCTTGACCGGCTTCAAGTTCGTTACGCAAATAACTTTACGCCCAACCATTTGCTCCGGTGTATAAAACTTGGCAATGCCGGAGACGACCTGACGCTGCTCATAACCTAGATCCAGCTGCAGCTTAAGCAGCTTATCGGCTTTGTTAACAGGCTCTGCCGCAATCACCTGAGCAACGCGGAGCTCCACTTTCGCAAAGTCATCGATCGCTATTTCTTCCTTCGACTCACCAGCAGCTTGCGGCGATTCAACTGCCTTCGCGTCCGCAGCAGCCGGTTGATCCGCCGCTTGCTCTGGCTTCGCTCCGCCGCCCATTTCATTCGCGATAAAGGCTGCTTCTTCCGTCGTATCCAGACGAGGGAACAATGGCGTGCCTTTGCTCACTTTCGTTCCTCCAGGCAGCGAACCGAATTGCTTGGTGCTCTCCCATGACGTCAGCTCGCCTTCCGCAAGGCCCAGCTGCTTCCACATTTCACGCGGAGCATGCGTTAAGAACGGCTGAAGAAGGATCGAAACGATGCGAAGCGATTCTGCCAAATGGTACATAACGGATGCAAGCTCTCCGCTCTTAGCCTCATCCTTGGCAAGAGTCCACGGCTGCGTTTCATCGATATATTTGTTTGTGCGGCTTACTAGCTGCCACAACGTTGCCAGCGCCACTGAAAACTCCATCGTTTCGAGTGCAGATTCCACCTGAACGATCGTTTCACTCGCAAGCTTCTGCAAGGAATCGTCGAAAGCAGTTACTGTGCCTGAGAAATTTGGAACGACGCCTTCAAAATATTTGTCAATCATTGCGATTGTCCGATTAAGCAGATTCCCAAGGTCATTGGCGAGATCAAAGTTAATCCGCTCGACGAAGTTTTCCGGCGTAAATGTACCGTCTGCTCCGAACGGCACCTCGCGCAATAAATAATAACGAAGCGCGTCCAATCCGTAACGTTCGATCAGCATAACCGGATCAACGACATTGCCCTTCGACTTCGACATTTTGCCATCCTTCATCAGCAGCCAGCCGTGCGCAAATACCTTCTTAGGAAGCGGCAGCTCAAGCGCCATCAGCATAATTGGCCAATAAATCGTATGGAAACGGACGATTTCCTTACCGACCAAATGGACGTCTGCAGGCCAGAAATCTTGGAACTTCTGATCCTTGCCCTCATTGCCGTAGCCGAGCGCAGTAATGTAGTTCGACAATGCGTCGATCCATACATAAACGACATGCTTCGGATCTCCTGGCACTTTAACGCCCCAATCAAACGTCGTGCGCGATACAGCCAAATCCTCAAGGCCAGGTTTGATGAAATTGTTGATCATCTCGTTTTTGCGTGATTCCGGCTGTATGAAGTCCGGGTTGTCCTCATAGTACTTAAGCAAGCGGTCCGCATATTTGCTCATCCGGAAGAAATAGCTTTCCTCCTTAACGAGCTCAACAGGACGTCCGCAGTCCGGACAATTGCCGTCAACGAGCTGGCGCTCAAGGAAAAAGGATTCGCATGGCGTACAATACCAGCCTTCGTAAGTGCTCTTGTAAATATCGTCCTGCTCCAAAAACTTGGCGAATATTTTCTCGACAACACGCTTATGTCGATCTTCCGTCGTACGAATGAAATCGTCATTGGAGATTTCAAGCTTTGCCCATAGATCCTTAATGCCAACGACGATATCATCGACGAATTGCTGCGGCGATTGATCCTTTTCCTTCGCTTTCCGTTCGATCTTCTGTCCATGCTCGTCCGTACCTGTCAAATACCATACGTCATAGCCGCGAAGGCGTTTATAACGCGCCATTGCATCACCCGCAACCGTCGTATACGCATGGCCGATATGAAGCTTATCGCTCGGATAATAAATCGGCGTCGTAATATAAAACGTATTTTTGCTTGTCATGTGAATCCCCCTATTTCATTTTTTTTAACCTAAAAAAACGCAAAAAACTCCCGTCCATCATGGGACGAGAGTTTGAACTCACGCGGTACCACCCAAATTTCAATCTTGAAGCAGCCGGTTAGACTGGTCTCCTCAAGAAAGCTTCGTGTGCCGCCTACATGGCGGCTATCGCCGTTAACGCCAGCTTCGCGCCGCTCCCTTACCCAGCCCTTGCTTCAGCTGCAGCTTGAAAGCGAATCCTCCCGGACCATTTTCCAATAGTGTCTCCTGCCGGCTTCCACCATCAATCCCGGCTCTCTGCGAAAGTTCTTCTATTGTACTTATCCATTCCTCGGACATATGGAGAAAACTAGAAAACTTGATTAGTTTATAAATCAAAATATACCGAAATAGATCCCTCTCTGTCAAGGAGCATCTATCGCGTCGTTTTTTGCTGGCGGCACAGGATCGTACCCTCCAGCGTTAAACGGATGGCAGCGCGCGATTCGCTTCACCGCGAGCCACGAGCCTTTAGCAGCTCCATGCTTCTCGATCGCCTCCAGCGCATACATTGAGCACGTCGGATAAAAACGGCATGAGGGCGGGGTAAGCGGAGAAATGACCTTGCGGTAAAAATGAATCGGCGCCTGCGTCACCCGTCGCATCATTCGTTGTTTCGACATTAGGCTTCGCTTGCAGCCGGCTCATCCTGAACACATTCCTTGCAGTAGCCGAACACCTCGAATTTATGCTTTACGACCCGGAAATCCTCAGGAACGTTAGTTTGCTCCATCGGGCAGAAAGTAATCGGATAGGTCATGCCGCACTGCAAGCAGATCATATGGTGGTGATGGTCATTCTCTCTGCAATGAAGCTTGAACTTGCCGCCATCCTCGAAAATAACCTGCTCCAGCACGCCCAGCTCTTCCATAACACGAAGGTTTCGATAGACGGTGTCAAAGCTAAGGCCCGTATAGGATCTTCCCATATATTCATAAACTTCCTTCGGAGCCAAATAGCCCTGCGTCTCCGAAAACAGCTTCGCAAGCGTCTTTCTTTGATCCGTTATCCGCAACCCTTGACTAGACATGCGTCTTATAATGTCTTCCATTGTATGCATATGTCGAACCTCCGGACTCTATATTGTCTATCTCCATAATGACGAAAAAAAAAGCTCTCGTCAATGAGAGCCTCTTAACCGTTTAAACGCATGTTAATCATAAAGCTTGCCGACATCGCGATGAACAGCACGATACTAAGTAAGCCAACCAGCTTGCGCCTAGCATTCAGCCTTTTGATGAGGGCAGCATCACTTGATTGCCGCTTCGTTTCCGAATACGAGCGTTGCATAAACAAAAAAGTAATAATAGAAGTGACAAACAGCATGTTGACGATAAACCAAATGACTGTCCAGAACAAGCCATTACCTCCGGTCGTGATCAGCTATAGAGATGCTATAGATACCACTTGTTTAGTATAAACATAAATACGATGAAGCTGACGACCGCCCCGCCGAAGCTGAACCAGCCTGTACGAAACCGCTGCTGAAACATGCGTAAAATCCCGAAGCTGAGCAATCCGAATACGAGCATTATGAAAACGATACCGAGTATGAATAACGAAGCAGACACGCTGCTTACATCGACTAGTGACACCGAACACACTCCCTTTTTTGCTAATATGTACATGTTCACTAGACATTATAAGGGATAGACGCGCCATTAGCCAGTCGCAAACCCTGTCGATTTCGTGACAAAAAGAGCACACCTTTCTTCGAAGTGTGCCCTTCCTGCTTCAACGCCATCTATTAAAAACGCACGATTGCCTCATGATAAGTACGATTGGTCGGCCGCTTCTGCAGCTTAACGTGAAGGACGGATTCCTTCACAAGCGTTTTGCAGATGCGCGGCTTTACCAGCTTCGGCAGCTTGATCGTCTCGCTCTTGCCGCCCGGCAGGCCATCCAAACGCATCCGGTCCTCGCGCACGAACAATCTCAGCAGCTCTTTGTCATAACCATCAGGCAAATTTATTTTAACCTGAATAAAATGGCGTGTTTCAGAGAACGTTGCCGAACCTCCTCCAATTAATACGCCCGCTGCTTCGGGCAGCGCCTTTGTCATCATTTTGCGAACATATTGCTCTACCCATTCCGGCTCGCGAAGCAGCTCAAACCCTTTAGGAAGCTGCTGCCTCTCCATCCATTTCTCCATATCATCCCATTTGGATGCCACAAGCAAACACCCGCCTTCCAGCACTTCTACCATCATATGCGCCTAGCTTCACTCGGGATACTTTCGCTTTGGGAACCTCTGGGCGAATGCCGCATAAGATATTGTACGCTCAGCTAGTTGATTTATAAATGCTTACGAAGAAGGAGGCTGCTTATGCCAGCTGTCGTCGGTTTTGTCAAAATTGTTAGCGTCGGTTCCGGCTCCATCGTTCAATTCGGTGACACTTTGGAAGTGTCTCCGAACAGTAGTTCCAAGACATATGCGGGATCAGGCTCGTTCCTAACTGGCAGCTTAACAAACTCTAATAATGCCGTCAGTGCTACGAATACCCTTGATCCGGATGTGCAGGACGCTTCGAATAATCAAGTGAGTGCGTTATGAGCTTAACGATCCATCAGCAAATCACCATTCACCTGCTGCGCGTTGACAGCGTATCGAACAGCTCCGTCCTGCAGGTCGGAAGCGCAGGCTCGATCCGCTCCTTATCACAAATGTTTAATACCGGCGGGTTCACTGAGCCCGCTCCGGAGCTAGGAGGCGATAATCCGCTTTCCTTCGTGCCTCTGCCGAATCCTTCCTAGAAGGCATGAATGAACTCATTACAAGAAGGAGGAGCAGTCTCATGCAGCAGCCTAATCCGCTATCCCCTTGGCAAATGTGGTCACTTGAAGTGCAGCATAAGCTCAAAGAGCAGCAAGAGCAGCTCGAAGCGCTTGAAGCGAAGGTATCCGCTTTGTGTGAGCAGGTAAAGCAGCTTGAAGCACGCCCTACTTACAATATAGAAAGCATTGAATACCATTTTGACCAATTGAAGGTTGAAAAGCTGGACGGGACGCTGAATATCGGCATGACTGCTCCAGGTACGGGAGATGATGCTTTTCCAGGCAGCATTGAACAAATATCGGTATCAAAGCCGCAGGTTTTTCCTTCTGCCGGTCCAACGATCACGCCTCCAAGCGGGGTGTACAATGATATTTCCGCCGATATGAATCGTTATTTGGATGACGAGGCTCCGCAAAGACTGCTTTCTTTCGAGAATGAGCTATGTATTCCACTCGACCCCTATCATAGACGCATTATCATAGAGGATATCCGTAAGCAGATGCCCACCCGCATTAATTATTATATGCACGAAGCTGAAAAAGGCACCGCGGATCAGCTTTCCGCAACCGATGATGCATCGGTTGCAGCTAACGTACTTGCAAAAACAAGAAGGGATGCCGACGCAGCGCTGCTTGCATATATGCGGCAGCTGCAGAGCGGCACGCCTTCGTCAGGAGGAATGGCATAAATGCTGCAATTCAAGGTGATAAATCATAATTTGAACGTTGGCAAGATCGAAATTCTCGGCGTATCCAGCGCATCCATGATGCAGGTAGGCGATACCGATACGGTTTCCTTATATTCCGTATTCGACACGCCGCCAGAGTCGGTCATCGTTGGGCCGTCGGTTCCTCTCCCGCTGCCAGATACGGTTGACGAAACGTAGGCATAAAATGACAAACACATACCCGATACGAACGGCAAATGTTGGCGGAATTTGTATAATCGACGTCTCCATTGCAGGTATTGTACAGCTCGGAGATCGAGCAGAGACAAATGCCCGTTTAAAGGCTCTGGCTGTTCAGAGGCAAGAGGACCATACAACGGCTGGTGACGTGTTTTTTGAATCTTATAATATGTTCTACCGCCCTCGGCCTGTTCTCAACGACCCTGATTTTGACAACGGACAGGTCATCCAATTAATTCGAGACAATCGCTGCCCTTCTATTACGGTCGGAAGCATTCATGTTATTGCAGTCGGTGCTTCCTCCAGTCTACAAATCGGCAATGGAATGTGCTTAACGAACGAATCACGGATTAAGCATATCCGGCAATATCCTCGGCGGAAAGCTTTACCTCCCATTGGCTGTTGATCTGCGTAGCGCTTGTAAGCTTACATGTAAGGCCGCATGGACGTTTGTTTGCATGCGGTCTTATTCCGTCCTGCCAAGATTACGCCAAATGAAAGCCGTATATGAGCAGCAATCCTAGAACGCTTAACAATAGTGAACCAATCAAACCCGCAACAAACGTTTTTTTGCCGAGCCGTTTAAACAGGACAAGATCAACTCCAAGGCCAAGTCCAGCCATGGCCATAGCAATCAGCATGTAAGCCGCAGCGATAAGCTGCTCGGCTATCGCTTCCGGTAGAATACCTGCCGTATTAATGGCGCTCATAGCCAGAAATCCAACAATAAACCATGGAATTGAAACATTTTTTAAGCGCTGTTTCTTCGAATGGCTTACCTGGCGGTTATTCCATAGGCCAATGATTATAGCGACTGGGACAAGCATCGCAACCCGCGTCATTTTGACAATTACGGCAAGATCCACCGCCTCTCGCCCGCCTGGAGCGGCTGCGGCAATGACATGGGCGATTTCGTGGAGCGTTGCACCTGAGAATATTCCGTATCCACCTTCACTCAAATGCAGGACGGGATAGAGAAATGTATAGATCAGCGTAAACAGCGTTCCGAGAATAGCAACAGTTGTAGCGCTGATCGCCGTTTCATTATCGCTTGCCTTCAATTGTGGAGCGATAGCAACCACAGCGGCTGCACCGCAGATTGCCGTTCCGCAAGCCGTCAAAATGCCTAGCTTTTTATCGATTTTCAGCCATCTGCTTAGTCCATAAACAACAAATATCGTAACAGTGATATTGATTATGGCAATGGCTAACACCTTTGGACCGGCGATGGCAATGTCGAACAAATTTAGGCGCAAGCCCAGCAAAATAATACCGAAGCGCAGCAGCCTTTTGCTCGAGAATGCAATTCCGCCTACCGCATGCTCCGGTACGCCCGCAACTCTTTTGTATGCGATCCCGAGCAGGATGGCAATGACAAGCTGCCCCATTACGCTTAAAAACGGGAGCATCGCGATATATTTGGCTGCAACGGCAATAACCATTGTTATGACTACGCCTAGCAAGAAGCCCGCACCCTTATATGAATGGACGGTTGTCGCATTTTTTATAATCATTCTCTTCACCTCAGCTATTCGAATAAAACGTTTGACGTAAGTTATGAATTCACTATACGGCTTGAGCAGCAGGAAGAGAAATACTTAATCGCTATCCTTATCATTACAATAACTTATGATTGAAATTGTAAAACATCGATATGTACGCTACTATTGAGTAAAATGAAACTATTTCACATCCAATAATGAGGGATTGTAATGATAATTGAGGCACTTCGTGTTTTCGTTACCGTAGCGGAACAAAGCCATTTTTCAAGAGCGGCCGAACTATTGAATATTTCTCAGCCAGGGGTAAGCCAGCATATTCGCAATTTGGAGAATGAGCTTGATGCCAAGCTTCTTCACCGCTCACCTAAGCATGTCCGTCTTACCGAGGCCGGTGAAATGATGTACAAAACAGCAAAGCAGATTTTAGCTTTATACGAAGGAACGATACAGGACATTCATCGGCTGCAGGATAAAGTGACGGGAATGATTCAGATTGGAGCGAGCTTTACTATCGGGGAATACGTTCTTCCTAAACGGCTGGCGGAATTTGCTGCACAATACCCGCTCGTTGCGATGCAGGTCACCATCGGAAATACAGAGGAAATAGTCCAAGCGGTTCGAGCCAATGAATTGGATATCGGACTCATTGAAGGAGATGCAAATGCCGCTGACCTGGTCATCACGCCATTTATGAAGGATGAAATGATTTTAATTGCTCCCTCTGCCCACCCGCTTGCCGCTGCTCACTTCGTCGATGCGGATATGCTGCAGAACCAGGTATGGGTGCTGAGAGAAAGCGGATCGGGTACGCGTGCTTATAGCGATCAGTTTATTCAGGACGCCAAAATAGCCCAAAAGCGTTCTTACGTATTCAATAGCAGCCAAAGCGTCAAAGAGGCCGTGATTGCTGGACTTGGAATCGCCATGCTATCGCGCTGGGCCGTCCGAAGAGAGCTGGAATCCGGCGAAATGAGCGAGTTGCGACTGAATAAGGATCGTTTTGAGCGCAGCTTCTCTATCATTCGTCATAAAGAAGGCTCGTCTACGATGGCAAGCGATGTATTTGTTCAAAGGCTGTTCATGGCAGCCGATTAAGGTTCATGCTCAATCTATCGCTGCACCTCGACTGTTAACGATTACCAGAGCATATACATATAGCAACTAAGGTTGCAAAGGATGAATAAGCCAAATGGATATGAATCGAATTCGTGCACGAATAGATGAAATGACCGCTGATTTGCTTAGGCAGCAGTCACGGGACGGCGCTTGGCGATTGTGCTTTGATTCTGGTACGGCTACCGACAGCTATCTTATTATTTTGCTGCGTCTGCTGGAGTGGCCGGATGAACACCTAATCCGAATGCTTGCAGCTCGGATAGCATCGATGCAGCAGCCAAATGGTGCTTGGAAAGTTTATCCGGACGAAACCGAAGGCAATTTAGAGGCTACTGCGGAAGCCTACTATGCTTTGCTGAGCGCGGGATTCTATCATGCAGCCGATCTGAGAATGGTAAGAGCCAAGCAGTTTATTTTGAAGCAAGGCGGTTTAGCTGAGGCGAAAAACCTGCTCACTCAAGTCATCTTTGCCGCTACGGGTCAGGCGGAATGGCCACGATTATTGCGAATTCCGCTCGAAGCCTTTTTCTCTGATCTTGGAATCGGATTAGATCTGTTCTCGCTCTCCGGCCACGCACGCGTTCATTTAGTGCCGACATTAATTATGGCGAATAAGCAATTTGCACGCCGCACGGCTTCGATGCCTCTTTTATCCGATTTATTTGCCGGCCCATCGCGTGCCTTCACGAATGATACGACTTGGATATCGGCATTGAATGGCTTTATTGCCAGCTTGCCCTTAACCAGCCTGCTTCCGGCAAGCTCGCCAACCGCTTTAGAGCGGGCTGAGGCATTTA
The DNA here is from genome assembly GCF_012935325.2 of Paenibacillus sp. PL91. Taxonomy (GTDB): domain Bacteria; phylum Bacillota; class Bacilli; order Paenibacillales; family Paenibacillaceae; genus Pristimantibacillus. Next base: position 282,871 of record NZ_JABBYG020000001.1, on the reverse strand, counting down.
TGTTCGAGCGAATAGAGCCCAATGGCACGCTGCTCACCTTCTCAACCGCAACGATTTTGATGATTTTATCGCTGCTTGCACTCGATTATTCACCTCAATCGCCTGCTGTCAATCAGCTGCTGTCAGGTACGATTTCATTGATTTGCGTCGATCGGCCGCATCTTCAAGTAGCATCCTCGGAAGTGTGGGATACTGCTATGCTTAGCTACGCTCTACGGGAAGCAGGATTGACGCCAAACCACAACGCATTGGAGCGGGCAGGCCGCTATTTGTTAGAAAGGCAGCAAATCCGTTTTGGCGATTGGGCTCGTCGGCTGCCCGATACGCCTGCTGGAGGCTGGGGCTTCTCTGACGTGAATACGCTGTATCCCGATGTCGATGACAGTGTAGCGGCGCTTCGTGCCATACGACCCTATGCAACAGAAGAAAACGGTTTTTACGCCAATTGGCAAAGAGGCTTGAACTGGGTGTTAGCGATGCGCAACGACGATGGCGGCTGGCCTGCTTTTGAAAGGGAAGGCATGCAGCTGCCAGCCAGCTTCTTTACATTCGAAGGCTCTGCCGATATTTCAACCGATCCTTCAACGGTAGATTTGGCCAGCCGGGTTCTGGGCTTTCTCGGCAATGAGCTCGATATGACGATCGGCAACCAGTGGCTCGATGACAGCGTGCAATGGGTGCTCTCGCAGCAAACGAGGGACGGAAGCTGGTATGGCCGCTGGGGAATTTCTTTCATCCATGGCACCGGTGCTGCCATTCAAGGAATGACTGCCGTTGGCATGCCTAACGACCATCCTGCCATCAAGAAAGGAATCAAGTGGCTGCTGGATATCCAAAATGAAGACGGCGGCTGGGGAGAATCCTGCCATAGCGATAAAGCGAAGCATTACGTTCCTCTCCATGCCAGCACACCCTCACAAACCGCATGGGCGCTTGATGCGCTGATGGCTGCTAACGCAAAACCGACAGCTGCGATTGAGCGGGGAGTTGAAGCGCTCCTGCAAACGCTTGAGAGACGGGATTGGACCTATTTCTATCCAACAGGTGCCGCACAGCCAGGCAGCATGTACGTCTTTTATCCGAGCAACAACTATATATGGCCTTTGCTCACCCTATCGACTATTTTGAAAAAATACGGCTCATAAAGTTCACTGCGCATACATGAAAAAAACAGCCTGCATGCTCGGCTGTTTTTTCATATATGCTATACCCATTTTTGCTGAAAAGCTGCAATATTCGCGTATTCCTCCGTTAACAAACGAGAAACACGGATATAAATCCGCATGAGCTCGGCGTAGATTTCGGCGTTTTGCTTATTCGGCAAATGAAAATGCGATCCCCCGACCATGTCGGCAACGACATCGAGCGAATCTATCTCGCCCAAGCTGTACAACCCAAGAATGACAGCACCGAGGCAAGAGCTTTCAATGCTTTCCGGCACATGCAGCTCCTGGTCAAAAATATCAGCCATCATTTGGCGCCACAACTCAGATCTTGCAAAGCCGCCTGTCGCTTGAATTTTTGTAGGCTTGCCCGTTAATTCCTCCAGCGCCATAAGCACGCTGTACAAATTATAAATAACGCCTTCTAGCGCCGCGCGAATAAGATGCTCCTTCTTATGATGCAGACCAAGCCCAAAATAAGAGCCTCGCGCATTTGCATCCCATAGCGGAGCTCGCTCTCCGGCTAAATACGGATGGAAAATGAGTCCGTCTGAGCCCGGCTTCGCTTTCGCTGCAAGCTCCGTGAGCAGCTCATACGGATCGATGCCAAGCTGCTTGGCTGAGGCAATCTCCTCCGTACCGATCTGATCGCGCACCCATCTGAAGATCATGCCTCCGTTATTGACTGGACCGCCGATAACCCAGTGATTCTCCGTCAGCGCGTAACAAAAAATTCTGCCCTTCGGGTCTGTGACCGGCTTGTCCGTTACCGCTCGAATAGCGCCGCTAGTGCCGATGGTGACCGCGACAACGCCTGGCTGGATCGCATTGACGCCAAGATTGGAAAGCACGCCATCGCTAGCGCCAATTACGAACGGTGTGGAAGGAAGCAAATTCATTTGCTTCGCAAAGTGCTCCTCCAATCCCTCCAGCTTGTACGTTGTAGGAACCAGCTCCGACAGCCGATCTGCCGTTACTCCGGCAACATTTAGCGCTTCCTCGTCCCATTGCAAATTTTCCAGGTTAAACATGCCAGTAGCAGAGGCAATCGAATAATCGATGACATAACGACCGAACAGCTTGAAAAACACATATTCTTTGATGGAAATAAATTTATAAGCACGGTCGAACAGCTCCTTATGGTCATAACGCAGCCAAGTGAGCTTTGACAAAGGAGACATCGGATGGATTGGCGTGCCCGTACGCAAATAAATGTCATGGCCATTCCATTCGTTTTTAATTTTATTGGTCCATTCCATGCTCCGATTGTCAGCCCATGTAATGCATTTTGTAAGCGGCTTTCCATCCAAATCCACAGCAATGACGCTGTGCATCGCTGAGCTGAAGGACACGCACAAAATATCGTTTGCCTGTACGTTGCTTTTCGTAATGGCTTGTCCAATCGTTGCAAGCACGGCGTTAAAAATTTCATCCGGGTCCTGCTCTGCTACTGCTGGAGATGGCGAGTGAAGCGGGTATTCAATGCCATGGCTGGCTACGATTTCGCCTTTGGAAGTGAAGAGCACCGACTTCGTGCTCGTCGTTCCGATATCAACACCGATTACATATTTTGTATTCATCCTTGTACCTCCACATACATTTGCCAATCAACATAGCTGGCTCGTATTCGTACACCCTGCTTTTCTAACAATACCTCTCTTCCAGCATTTATTCAATCAGTCGGAAGAAGAGCTTACTACGCTATGACCCCCGAATTCATTGCGCAGTGCCGCAACGACCTTGCCGGAGAACGTATTCTCCTCTAGCGAGCGGTATCTCATCATTAGCGACAACGCGATAACCGGCGTTGCCGTTTGCAGATCCAGCGCTGTTTCCAGCGTCCATTTGCCTTCGCCAGAGGAATGCATGATGCCCTTTAGGCCATCCAGACGAGCATCCTTAGCGAATGCATTTTCCGTCAGCTCCATCAGCCACGATCTGATAACCGACCCGTTATTCCACACCCGCGCGACCTTCTCAAAGTCAAAATCGTACGCGCTTTTTTCCAGCAGCTCAAACCCTTCCGCAATCGCCTGCATCATGCCGTATTCCACGCCGTTATGGACCATTTTCAGAAAATGTCCGCTGCCGCTTTCGCCAGCATGCAAGTAACCATCCTTAACGCAAATATCCTTAAACAGCTGCTCGACCGATTCGAAGGCCGCTTTATCTCCTCCAATCATCGTGCATGCGCCGGATCTGGCACCGGAGGTACCGCCGCTCGTGCCAACATCCAGAAAGTGAATGCCCTTCTCAACAAGCTGAGCCGCTCGCCTTGTCGTATCCTTATAGTTAGAATTGCCGCCGTCTATCAATATATCCCCGGATTCCATACAGCCGGCTGCCTGCTCAATAACGGCTTCTGTCAGCTCGCCTGCCGGAACCATCATCCAAATGACGCGTGGCGTATCTAGCGATTGCACCAATTGCTCAATGGATTTTGCCCCTTGTGCCCCATCCGCTTCGGCTTTCACAATCGCCTCGGTATTGACATCGTAAACAACTGCTTTGTGATCATGCTCCATCGCATTCAGCATCAAGTTATAACCCATTTTCCCTAAACCAATAATACCCATTTGCATCGTTTTCCATCTCCCAATCCATTTTGTAAACTAAGTTTTTATTTAAGTACAGAAGCAAGAATATAGGATCAACATTCCATTTATGTTATACTTCTCGTGAAATAAGCTGCTACGCGAGGGGAAGCAACGAACATGGTGCAAAACATGCTTGGAAAAATCCGTTCATATTATGCTAGATTCAGTGAAAAGGAAAAAAAAATTGCGACTTATATTTTAAATAATCCCGAAAAAATCATTCATAGCACCATCAATGAGGTGGCCGACGATTTGAATGTCGCAGAAGCAACCGTGTTTCGTTTCTGCAAGCATATCGGCTACAAAGGATACCAAGCGATGAAGATCGCGCTTGCCTCTGAAATTATGACGCCGACTCAACAGATTTATGAAGAAATCAATGAGCATGACGATGTGAAGACAATTGCCGAAAAAGTGTTTAAATCCAACATTCGAACGCTCGAAAATACGTTTCAAATTTTAAACGGCGAGGGCTTCGCCAAAGCAGTAGCTGTCATTGCCGCTGCGAACCGTGTTCATTTTTACGGTATCGGCGGCTCTGGTGTCATTGCGATGGATGCGTTTCATAAGTTCATTCGATCTGGAAAGCAAGCTTTTGCTTTTACGGATGCGCATTTCCAGCTCATGTCGGCCGCTCAGTTGACCAAGGACGATGTCGCTGTCGTCATCTCCCACTCGGGAACGAATAAAGATACGATTCGTATTTTGCAAACAGCAAGGGCCAATGGCGCAAAAACGATTGCGATAACCGGCTTTCCAAAATCGCCGATCAGCCAGCATGCCGACGTATCGCTCCACACAAGCTCCGACGAGACGGAATACCGATCTGAAGCGCTGGCTTCTCGAATCGGACAGCTGAGCTTAATTGATGCCCTCTATGTCAATGTCATGATCATGAACAAAGAGAAGGCGAAGGCATCGCTCGAAAAAGTACGTGAAGCCATCTCGGAAACACGAATTTAATCGTATTTCATCTTATCGAAGAAAGGTGAGCCATTGACTGCGAGGTCATCGGTTCACCTTTCTTTTGTTTCATTACACGAAAATATCGACGACAAGAATAAGGGCCAGCGCTACAACAGAAATAATCGTTTCCAGCGCTGTCCATGTCAGGAGCGTTTCTTTGACCGACATCCCAAAGTACTCCTTGATCATCCAAAAGCCTGAGTCGTTGACATGAGACAAAATGAGCGATCCTGCTCCCGTTGCGAGAACGAGAAGCTCAAGATTGGCTCCAGGCACGATCGCTGCGATCGGCGCAACAATGCCGGCCGCTGTCATCATCGAGACGGTAGCTGACCCGGTCGCAACCCGAATGAGTGCAGCAATCCCCCATCCCAGCATAATCGGGGAAACATTTGAAGAAGTGGCAAGTTCGGCGATATACTCGCCAATGCCGGAATCAAGCAGTACGCGGTTGAATGCTCCGCCTGCCCCAATAACAAGCAAAATCGTCGCTGTAGGCGCTAAGCAATCATTCGAAAACTTCAGCACCTTTTCTCTGCTGAGGCCGCGGAAGTAGCCTAAGCTGAAGAAGGAATACACGGTGGCGATCAGCAAAGCGGTTACCGGATCACCGATGAAGCGCAGCGCTTGATACAAGGAGCTCTCCTTCGCAAGAAACAGCTCTGCAATGGAAGCTGTCAGCATGAGAATGACCGGCACTAATACGGTAATTACCGTATTAAAGAAGCCTGGCAGCTTCCTGTTAGGGTCAGCCTCTGTCAGCTGTTCCCCGATTTCCTTCGGTACCGATTTGTGAATTCGCTTGCCAATCCACTGCCCATATAATGGACCCGCGATGATGGCCGTCGGAAGACCGACGATAATTGCATACAAAATGGTTAATCCAACATCGGCGTTAAAAATGCCTACCGCTGCCATAGCAGCCGGATGCGGCGGCACTAATCCATGCACAACCGATAGTCCAGCGACAAGCGGCACGCCGATTTTGACAAGCGACACGCCCGTTTGCCGAGCGATCGTAAATACCAGCGGAATCAATAACACGAAGCCGACCTGGAAAAAGACCGGAATACCAACGATGAAGGCTACGAACATCATTGCCCAATGCACATTTTTTTCGCCAAAACGTTTAATTAACGTTTGAGCGATTTTCTCTGCACCGCCGGACTCCGCCATCATTTTGCCGAGCATCGTACCTAAAGCTAGTACAATGGCCAAGAAGCCAAGCGTATTGCCCATTCCTGTCTTAATGGAATCGATAATGCCCGTCCCGCCTGTTTCTGTTGTGAACAAAGGCATTCCTGTTGCAAGTCCCACACCGATCGCCGTTACGATCAGCGATACGAACGGGTTAAGCTTTGCCACTGTAATGAGCAGCAACAGCACTACAATTGCTGCTAATACGATAAGTAATAACATGGTTTGCCCTCCTAAGTTGTGTGTTCATAGCGTGCTGAGCAGCTTTTCAATTATATGAAAAAATTTTTCTCAAATCAATATCAATGACAGAAAAATATTTTATTATAACTTTCTCATATTCGTTTATTTATTATGAGTATTAATTTCCATTTCATGCGGACGTCCGTTTATTTCGTTAAAACACAAAAAACCTGTACGCTCAATGAGAGCGTACAGGTTTTTTCTAGTCCTTTTCACTTATGCAGAAACTTATAATAAACCGTTTGCCTCTGCTTCCAGTCGAAGCCGCTTATACTTCTCCGCATACTTGCTCACGCTGTGCACAACCGTTGCATGAGACCACGTAAGCGGCGCCACAGATAAAGGCGAGCCGTCATATGGATTTAGCTGCTCCGGCAGCAAGCCGCTCTGAAGCGCATGATCCGATACCCATTGCAGCGTCCGCCGCGGGCCTTCCAGCTCTTCAAGCGTCTTAGCTGAATCAATCTCAAAGTTAGCTACCCAAAGGGTGCAAATAATCCATGGGTTGCCGGGAACCTTATCGATTTCACCAGATTGCTGGAAGTAATAATCGTTCGTATAACGAGCGACGCCTCCAATATGAGTTTTTACCTGCAAGCCTTCCTTAATCGCCAGCATCGTTTGCACGACGCGGTAATCGTCAACAGGCAGCACGCCAAACTCAAGAACGCCAAACAAGCTGCTCTCAAGCGTCATATCCTTCACCCAGCGATTGTCCTTCTGAATTAGGCCTCGTGCAAAGCGGCCAGCTTCTTCATCCCACAGGTGAGTAACAATGCCGTGTTTTATCATTTCTGCAGTGCTTTTGTAATGATCGCTGCGCTCATAATCACCGAACAGATCGGTGAAGAAGGAAGCCGCCATCAAACCGCCGTAGACTGAAGCTGCCGTATACGTCCAAATGCCATAGCGCTCTTCCCACAAGTCGTAGCTGGGCTTAGGCAGCGACAAGGAGGGCTCCATATAGGAGCTTAAGAAAGTAGCAGCCTTGCGTATTAAATTGCTGTACAACGACTGAGGGAGCTCAATGACCTGATTTCGCGAGTAATCCTTCCACAAGGCAAACAGGACAAGGGCTGTCTCATCCTCTTGTATCGGCAATCGCCTGCTTCCCTGTACAATATACGGATGCCAGCTGGAGCCTACCGTGCCGTCCGGATTGTATTTGTGGTACAGGTATCCTTCTGGCGATAGGGCTTGCGCGCAGAAATTAAAAAATGGAGCAATCACGCTTTGATACCCGGCCATCGACATGGCGTCTGCAATTAGTGCGCCGTCACGCGGCCACATATAGCTGTAATGGTCGCGGTTGTACTGCAAAATATCGGTATCATTCGCAGCCAATATGGCTCCGCGTTCATCGACCTGCGTTCTGACGAGCAGTAAGCTTAGCTTGAACATCTTCACGACATCATACGGCAAATCGCCAAGATCGGATTCTGCGCGGCGAAGCCAGTGCTTCCAGTAAATGACCATTCGGCTGAGAAGCTTCTCCGGGTGATTGTCCTGCACGTATTGGTTCAGCTCTTTTACTTCCTCGAGATTTTGGCCGATCGACATCCAATAATATACCGTCTTGTCGTTATTCGGCTGAACGACCGTACGGAAGCTGATCGTGCTGTCTACGGAGCCTTGCGCAATCGAATTGCCCATCAGCACGCCATCCTCCGCATCGCGCCAAGTTCCCTCTGCAGATTGAAATCGCTTAATGCCTGTCGAGTACTGTGTCATGCCGCCTTCATCGGAGAAGCCGTTGAACATAAAATAATTGTTCCGTTTGTAATGATAAAGCGTATGATTCTCTGGATAATAAACGGCGGTATCGCCAACCTCCGTCCCATCGATCATCAGATCCTGATGGAAGAACAAGCGAACCTCTTTTTGATCGTTTGTCTTGTTGCGGATGACAACCCGTTTGATGTAAATGCACTCGCGTTGATGAATGCCGTCATTCATATGAAGCTCGATCCCTAGCCCATCATGTTTCGCCGTGATATTGGTGACTAAGGAATCCTCGATATAATCCAGATCGATTTTCCAATCCGGCTCATCCAGCCAGCTAAAAGCGCCTTCTACCCAAACACCTAAACGACAATACTGTCCGCCCACATGATTTAACTGTCCAACGAACGGATAATAAATATCGCGAATGAAACAATGCTGATCCAAATTAAGAAGCATCTTTCCGTTGCCGATTACAAGATGACGGGCCATGATTCCTTCTCCTTTCGATGCGCTGCAAGTTGTGAGTAAACGGATATATATGCTTTGGCGGAACGGTTCCAGCTATAATCCTCCTTGTTGCCGTTAAACACAATTTGCTTCCAAGCTTCCTCATTACGAAATAGAGCTAACGCTCTGCGTACGGTATACATATAATCGTGCGCATTGTAATTAGTAAAGCTGAAGCCGTTACCTTCGCCAGTATATTCGTTATAGGCTTGTACCGTGTCCTTTAGTCCTCCTGTCTCGCGAACAATCGGGACGGTACGGTAGCGCAGCGCAATCAATTGGCTCAGACCGCAGGGCTCGAACTGAGAAGGCATAGCAAACATATCCGAGCCTGCATAAATGCGGCGTGCAAGCCTGTCATCATAGCCTATCCACACGGCAACCTTATCAGGATGGTGATAAGCCGCATCATTTAGAAAGTGCTCATATCGCCCTTCTCCGGCACCTAAAACAACAAATTGAACATCCTCTTGCAGCAGCTCCTCGAAGGTAGCGGCGATAAGATCAAAGCCCTTCTGCTCGACCAGCCGCGATACAATTCCGATGAGAGGAATCTCTTCGGATTGTGGGAGTCCCAGCTCGCGCTGAAGCTCTACTTTATTTTTTCGCTTGCGGCTAATCGAATTTCGATAGGGCACTTCTAGCGCGCTATCATTCATCGGATCAAACAGCTCGTCATCGATGCCGTTCACGATGCCGATCAAATCTCCCGAACGGTATCTAAGCAGCGAGTCCAGCCTCTCTCCAAAGTACTCGGTTTGAATTTCCTGTGCGTAGGTGCCGCTGACCGTTGTGAGCTTATCTGCATATACGAGACCGCCCTTCATGCAGCTGCCGGCACCATGAAACTCCAAGCTGTCGGTAAGAAACATATCATCTCCCGCTCCAAGCAAATCCTTCAACAAATCGATGCCGAACAAGCCTTGATATTTCAAGTTGTGAATGGTGAATACCGATTTGGTATAGGCCCAAGCCGGATCGTGATAGTATCGAGTCTTTAGCAAAAACGGGATAATGCCGGTTTGCCAATCATGGCAATGGACGATATCAGGGTGAAATTCCATGTAGCGGACGGCTTCCATCACTGCAAAGCAAAAAAATACAAACCGTTCCGCATCGTCCCCGTAACCGTAAAGCCCTTTTCGCTTAAAATAAAACTCGTTATCGATTAAATAATAAATCGTGCCGTCAAACTCGGCTTTTAGCAGCCCGCAATATTGATTGCGCCAGCCAAACGATACGGTGAAATGAGCGATCAGCTCGAACTGCGAGCTAAGCGCAGCAGGAATTTCTTCATATTTTGGCAATACGACTCTGGTATCAACGCCCCGCTTATTCAGCGCCTTAGGGAGCGCCCCTGCAACGTCTGCGAGACCACCAGTCTTCGCAAGCGGCACCGCTTCAGAGGTTGCGAACAGTATGTTCATAGGATTCTCCTTTCTTATTGACGCCGCCTTCTCGCGGCTTCCGATTGCATGAAAGCTATAGTTACGAGGCATACGCATTTGGTAAATAAACGGATGGCTTAATAAGCCTATTGAATTAAATAATTTTTCTCTTGCCTGCTAAAAATGGCGAGCTCGCAGCGCCTCTAATGTCTCGATCCGCTTCGACGCGAACATCTTTATCCAAAATGCTGTGCTGCAGGAAGCTATTTTCCCCGATAACGCCGTTTTGCATAACGATGCTGTTGCTCACGACTGCGCCTTTTTGAACGTGTACGCCGCGGAACAAAATGCTGTTGGTAACCGTTCCTTCAATGCGGCAGCCGTTCGCGATTAGAGAGTTTGTAACCTTGGAGCCTCCTAGATAACGAGCCGGAGGTTCATCCTTAACCTTTGTAAAGATCGGACCCGGCTGGTAGAAGAGCTCCTTCCAAACGTCCGGATCGAGCAAATTCATATTGTTGCGGTAATAGCTGCTTACCGTATTTACTACACCTAAATAGCCTTCGTACATATAGCCATAAACGTTCAGCTTGTCGAGTCTGGATAAAATCGCGTGCCGAACCAAATGGTCCTGGCCTTGCGCAAGCGAGGTTTCAACCAGCTCCATAAGCAGATCCTTACGCATGACGTACATTTCCATGGAGCTGATGTCGCTGGACATGCGGCCATAGTGGTCTTGGATGGAGGTGATTCGGCCTTCATCATTCATGCGCACCTTGCGGGCTTTGCCCGTGAGCAAATCCTCCTGCTGCTTGCACACAACCGTAATATCGGCTTCTTTCTCCAAATGAAATTGAATGACCTTCTCAAAATCTATATTACACACCATGTGGCTGCGAGTAATGACAACGTATTCCAACGACGAGCGATTAAAATAATCGCGCTGCTGATAGAAGTGATACAAATCGCCCCGACTTATCTCTTGGATATCGTCTGTTGCCGGCGGTAGCACAAATAATCCGCTTTGACGGTGCTGCAAATCCCAATGCTTGCCTGAACCAAGATGATCCATTAGCGAACGGTATTTTGTATGGGCAAATACGGCTACCTTCGAGATGCCTGAATTAACCATGCTAGACAATACAAAATCGATTAAGCGATAACGCGCGCCAAAGGGTACCGTTGCGAGGCACCGTCCCTGCGTAAGTCGTTCAAGCTCATCGGTCTCATGAATTAGATTGATGACGCCCATGACTTTGTGCTTCATGAGTGCTCCACCTCCTGCAGCAAATGATCGTTCGTCACGTATTGATCAACAGCAATGACAGTAATCGCATCATCATCCGGGCTTCCAATCGTAACACCCGCTTGAATGACTGCTCCTTCACCGATAATAGCTCTATAAATGCGCGCACCTTCACCTATGCGGACGTTAGGCATAACTACGGACTCGGTTATAATTGTATCTTTGTCAGCTTTGACGCCATAGAACAAAACAGAACGGTCCACAATGCCTTCAATCATGCAGCCTTCCGTTATCAGGGAAGCAGATACCTCTGCGGAGGACCCGATATGCTGTGCCGGTTGATTGGGGCTAACCGAGTAGATTCGCCAGTCGGCATCAGCGAGCTCAAGCGGCGGCTCCTCCGCAATGAGATCCATGTTCGCTTCCCATAAGCTCTCGATCGTGCCGACATCCTTCCAATAGCCCTTGAACGGATAAGAATGGAGTCGTTTGCCGTCCCTCATCATGGCAGGAATAAGGTCCTTGCCAAAGTCATGGCTGGAGCTGCGGCTTGCCTCATCATAGATCAAATATTTCTGAAGCTCGGACCATGTGAAAATATAAACACCCATCGATGCGATGTTGCTGGTCGGATTTTTAGGTTTTTCCTCAAAGGCAGTTATGCGATCTTCATCGTCGATATGCATGACGCCAAAGCGGCTTGCTTCTTTCCAATCCACCTCAATGCCGGCGATTGTCACATCGGCGCCGGAGCGCTTGTGATGCTGCAGCATGAGCTCGTAATCCATTTTATAGATGTGATCACCCGAAATGATAAGGACGTATTCCGGATTATAAGGCTCAATGAACGACATGTTCTGATAAATGGCATTCGCCGTTCCCTTGTACCAAACGCCGCCCTTCTGTTTCATGAACGGTGGCAAAATCGTCATGCCGCCATCACGGCGGTCAAGTCCCCAAGGACTGCCGATTCCAAGATAGCGATTCAGCTCTAGCGGCTGATATTGCGTTAACACGCCCACCGTATCAATTCCCGAGTGCGCGCAATTACTTAATGTAAAATCAATAATTCTGTATTTCCCTCCAAAATAGACAGCTGGCTTTGCTAAATCCTTCGTGAGTACGCCTAGCCTTTTCCCCTCGCCTCCTGCAAGCAGCATAGCGATCATTTCTTTTCGGCCCATGGACACCAACTCCCTCTCTAATGTGTGTTCCCCAGATCTAAGGTGATGAACTGGAATGTAAAGGGGGCTAAATGAAGCGAAATGCTCTGATTGTGACCATGCCAAGCGACGTTTTCGCTGCTATAGCAAAGCTGTGTTTGTGTTCCTGTTCCACCAAATTGCTTGTCATTGCTATTTATGAAAGAGCGATAAGAACCTGGCTCTGGAACACCGATACGAAACGGCTTATAGTCGTTTCTTGAGAAATTGGCAATGATGATAGAAAAGTCAGATTTACCGCGGCGGATAAAGGATATGACAGATTGAGCCGCATTATGTACATCGATCCATTCAAAGCAAGACGGATCGCTGTCTTTATCCCAGAGAGAAGGTTGTTTCACATACATGTGATTAAGCGACTTCACATAATGGTGCATGCTGCGATGCATATCGTAATCAAGCAGCATCCAATCGAGCATGTCGCCGTCTTTCCACTCGTCGAACTGCCCCCATTCACTGCCCATAAATAGCAGCTTCTTGCCGGGATGCGTCATCCAAAATCCATAAAACAAGCGTAATTGAGCAAATTTCTCTTCATAGCTTCCAGGCATTTTATTTAGGAGCGAGCGTTTGCCGTGTACAACTTCGTCGTGCGATAGAGGTAGGACATAGTTTTCAGAAAAAGCGTAAAGGAGCGAAAATGTGATGAGATGGTGGTGGTGCGAGCGTTCGGGCGGATCCAGCGCCATATAGCGCAGCATATCGTTCATCCAGCCCATATTCCATTTAAAATTAAATCCAAGGCCGCCTTTGTAGGTTGGTGCTGTGACTGCGGGCCAAGCGGAAGAATCTTCAGCTAGCATAAGGGTATCGGGGTAATAATGAAACACCGTTTCATTGAGCTTCTTGATGAAGCGAAGAGCATCTAGGTTGTCAGGGCCGCCAAGGTAGTTGTAGGTATGCATTTCTGGCGGTTTGTCCATATGTAAATTGATCATGCTGGCGACAGCATCGACTCTTAAACCATCGATGTGATAGAGATCCATCCAATACATGGCATTGGAAATAAGAAAGCTTACGACTTCATTTTTGCTGAAATCAAAGGAAAGTGTTCCCCAGAGCGGCTTCTCGGCTCGCTTTGCATCAGCACCCTCGAAGATCGGCGTTCCGTCAAATAGCCGCAAGCCATGATCATCCTTGCAGAAATGTCCCGGCACCCAGTCCAAAATAACGCCGATTCCGCTCTGATGGCATTTGTCAACAAAACGCATCAGTTGCTTTGGTGTTCCATAACGGCTTGTTACGCCATAGAAGCCTGTTATTTGGTAGCCCCAGGATTGATCCAGAGGATGCTCGGAGATAGGCATCAGCTCGATATGGGTATATCCCATTTCAGCTGTGTACGGAATTAAATCATCTGCCAATTCATCGAATGTAAAAAAATCTTCTTTGCCCTTAATCTTCCAGGAACCGGCGTGAACCTCATAAATCAGGAGCGGGTTGGAGTATGCTGGTAGCTTGCGTTTCTCGAGCTGCCATTTTTCATCCTCCCATTCATAGCCTCTTAGTTCCGTTACGATAGATGCTGTTCGAGGCCGACGCTCGGCATAGAAGGCATACGGATCAGCCTTTCGAATAATGCTCCCATCGGCAGTTACGATCTCGTATTTGTACAATTCTCCTTCACTGATATTCGCAACGAATAAGGTGAAGAGGCCTGTCGTACCGATTCGTTTCATAGGATGAAGCTTCCCATCCCATTTGTTGAAACCACCGATAACACGAACTTTTGCTGCGTTAGGAGCCCATACTGTAAATCGGACGCCGTCATTTCCGTCCACACGAACGAGGTGCGCACCCATAAAACGGTAGCTGTGATAGGAGCTGCCTTCATTGAATAAATATAAGTCCTTGTGCGATAATCCGTTAGGTGTCGTTTGAACCATTGGTGGTTTCACCTCCCTGTTGGATGATCTATGAGCAATCAAAATCAACTGTGCCTGATTTACTGTAACCACATTATACATGGTTTGATGAAAAAAACACAGTTGTTTTCATAGATTTCGACAGCTTAATTTTTAACTCATGTCAGATTTCGTAACATCAACATTACCTGAGCCCAAAACGCGCTGAATGTAGTAATGCTTGGAGCAAAAACCTTTCGTAATCGAAATTTTAGCGCAATTTACCCATTTGCAATTTGGGACTTGCTTCTCTCTACGCGGCCTTACGGTATGAGGATCTCCGTGACGCAACAATCGCTGATGATGCATTGCGCACAAATCCTTTGCTTTAATCGGCTTCATACAGTTTTCTATGCTGCAATGATTCATAATTCGTCTCCCCTGTGCGTTTGCCTGATAGCTCATACCTATTTGATAAAAGATGTCTGCTATCCATATTATCGGGAAAGTGGATTAGAATAAAGCCTGCTGTACGTTTATTAGGAGCGATTAAGAACAATTATGACCCCAAATACACGTGATAGGTATGGATTAAGCTATCGAGTTTAATTAATTAAACTTAATTCGCTCATTTGAATCACTGCAACAATCAAACTGTCAAAATCATGGACTTGTTTGTTCACCATCAGCTATTTTATACTTTTACTTGATTGCTTGGTGCCGGAATGGAAATCAGAGGAGTGTTTGTTTTTGTCGATTTATAGTCAAATCTTTCAAATCATGGGTCAACCGATGATCCTATTGAGCCAAAATGATCGCGAAGTACGGATTGAAGATGCCAATCAAGCCTTCCTGCGCTTAACCGGTTACACACTAGCAGAGCTGCAATCCAAAAAAAGCAGCTATCTGCTTAAAAAATATAGGATTGATAATGCAAGACAAGTGTTAAAAAGTGAAGTAGGAATCTATACGAAGCTGGAGCGTCAAATTTCGGTACGAATTGATCAGCAGCCCTTGCCAACATGCAGCCAAGACGGTACGATTCGCGCAGTTATTACGTTCGAGGATTTGAGCCCGTATAAATGGATTGATCAGCAGGCGGAAAAAAACAAAGTGATGATCAGCGGGATCGTAGACAGCCATCAGCATGTCCGATTTTTGAGGGATGGGCTCGCCCCCCTGCTATTTGAACCTGACCGCAAGCTAAATGACGAAACGCTGATGCAATTCATTGCCGATACGGATCATGGATTAATGAGGGATGTTATACAGGAAACTTATCTGCATAAGAAAGAGAAAAGCATAAAGCTAAAGACAAGCAAGCAAAGCGGCATTGAGCTTGAGATGTCGGTCACGTTTGCCCCCATCCTCGACGGTTATGGTGAAGTGTCGGAGTTTGCTTTCGTCATCTGGGATTTGCGTCCGGTAGACGAAAAAATCGAAGCCTCCGTAAAGCTGCGCATATGGATGGCCAAAAGAGACGTAACGGCCGGCCACCTTTCTGCTTCAACCGGCATTTCCATTCAAACGATCTCGAAGCTGCGAAACGGAAAAATTTTAAAGCCCCAAAGACTCACAGCAGAGCTGATCGCTTCGGAGCTTCAAATTGAGGTTCATGAAATATGGTCAGAAACTAGAAAATAAGACTACTGGATAAATGACGTGAGCTCATCGGTATAAAACAGATGCAGCTCATGCATCGCTCTCGTGCATGCAGTATAAAACAGCTTTCTCTCGCTTTCTTGCCCATAGCAATTTTGGCTTGCATTGCTAATCAGCACAGCATCAAATTCGACACCTTTCGCAAGATACGAGGGAATGACAATAATACCTTTTTCAAAAGTAACCGTTTCTTTCTCGACAAGTCGAAGCTTTGGAAGATAGATCTGCAAGGCTGCATGCACGCGGTTGCTTTCGGCAGCCGTTTTACATATGACCGCTATCGATTGATAACCCGATCTCACCAATTGATCGATTCGTTCCTTCATCTGCTGCACAAGCTGCGAATCATCTTCTGCCTTCGTTATTGTTGGCTCTTCGCCATCTCGGTTGAAAGGCTCGATCTGGTCGCCCCCTTCAATCATTCGGCTCGTGAAGGCTACGATTGGCCGAGTTGAGCGATAGCTTCTTGTAAGAACAATCTTCTCCGTTTCTTCCTCGCTATAAAGCTCCGACAACGGTTCAAATCCATTGCCAGCGACAGCATGTGCGAATATCGACTGATTTAAATCGCCAAGCACGGTCATTTTACAGTTAGGAAAAATCCGCTTAAGGTAATGATACTGAAACGGCGAATAATCCTGAGCCTCATCAATAAATAGATGCTTTACCGACGTGTTGGTATGAAAGCCTTCCAGCTTTTCTTTTAAGTACAAGTACGGCGTAGCATCCTCATAGAAAATATTGCCGCTGCTCAGCATGGCGATCGTTTGCTTGCTTATTTCCTTCCACTTATCTGGAAGCTGATGCTCGCTTGCCTGCAAGCGATCCAATAATATTTGATTATTGTCGAACAAACGCCGATAGATTGCCGGAACGTCAAGAAATGACAAACGCTTCACTCTTCTGCGCAGCTTTTTGAATTTCGCCTGCACGACCATAGCAGCCAAATAATCATGCTCCGCATCAAAATCATCGAAGGAATTGCCCGCAAACCGATTTTTTCGCTGCAGCTCTTCAAAGGCTTTGGCATACGCCTCTTGATCGAGCAGCTCAATCTGCTCCTTCACCCAATCCTGCTCACGTTCCAGCCGGCTAAGCTTAGTCAGCTCCTTCAGCATCCATTCCGCCGTTAAGCGCATGCGGTTGCCGATCGAAATCGAATGATCGCATTTATAAAATTGCTCTGCAATATCCGACTGAGAAATCAACGTGCGTCCTTTAAATGTAACAGCTTTAAACACCAGGCCTTCATGACCGAGCGCTGCTGCATAACCATCGATCAGATGCATGAAGGCTGCACTGGACTTGTAAGTAATCGCTGCAATTCGAGCTTCATATTCGTTATCGCGGTCAGCAGCCAGCGTGTATTCCATCTGCGAAAAAGGATCTTCAAGCGCAAACGTGTCACCGAGTCTATGCTCTAGGTATTGCTGGTAGGTCGTTTGCTGCATATTTTGCTCGCCAAGCTCAGGCAGTACCGTTGCAACATAGCTGTTGAACATCGGATTGGGGGAAAACAAAACGATTTGGTCGGCGTTCAGCCAGCCCCTATACCGATACAGCAGATAGGCTACGCGCTGCAGAGCGGCTGACGTTTTACCGCTTCCCGCAGCTCCCTGTACGATGAGCAGCCGGGCCCGTTCGTTACGAATGATGCGGTTCTGCTCCCGCTGGATCGTCGCAACGATACTTTTCATCTGAGCGTCGGATTGCTTTCCTAATACCTCTTGAAGCAGCTCGTCGCCTATGGTGACGCCTGTATCGAACATGCTGCGAATTTGTCCATCGCGAATAATATATTGACGTTTGAGCGACATCTCGCCGTTAATCGATCCGCTCGGCGTCTCATATTGTGCCGGACCCGGGCCGTAATCATAATAAAGGCTGGAGACTGGCGCACGCCAGTCGTAGATTAAGTAATCATAACCGCTCTCATCAAGCAGCGATCCGACACCTAAATAAATCGGTTCCGGCTTCGCTTGCCCTTGCTCTACAAAATCGATTCGGCCGAAATACGGGGAATGCTCCAGCTTTAACAGCGTTTTGAGCTGCTCCTCCGCATGCCGGTGGCTTCTTTCACGTTCAGACAGTACTTCTGCCTGCTGCTTCATGCTTGCGTGCGACTCGGCAGATTCTGCCGCATCCTCGAAATTAAGCGTTACATCGTCCCAAAAATTACGGCGTATATCGACAATATCCTCACGCATACCGCCAACCTGTTTTTGAAATTCCTCTATACGTGAGCGGATGATTCCCGTCACATCATTTACACGCTGCTGTTCCTGCTGCAACTGTTCATTTGGATTCGTCATGACAACACTCCTTAGCTATTTAGTAAGGTTGACCAGTTCATAATCATACCATGCTTAAAACGGAACATCCATTCTACCATCTTCTGGCGCTCAAGTGAAACGCCTATGAAAATCTATTGCCGCACTCATAAGAAGCGTTTATAATGACAAAGGCAGAAAAACAAGTCAATAGTTACACTATTCTTGCAATCCGCGGTTCGAAAACTCCCGCGTTATCAAAACTAGGAGGTTATTTGCAGTATGTTTAATTTGTGGTTCGGCGCGATCTTTATGCTCGTGCATTTTTCATTATTCCTTCTGTCCTATCGTTTTTTTGGGCGAATAGGCATATACGCTTGGATCGGCATGGCCACCGTGCTAGCTAATATTCAAGTTGTAAAAACAATCGACATCCACGCATTCGGTATCGTAATAGCGATTACGCTTGGGAATACCATGTACGGAACGATTTATTTGGCCTCTGACCTATTGAATGAGAAATATGGAGAAAAAGCTGCAAAAAAGGCCGTGTGGTTCGGTTTCTTCACGCTCATTGCCACTACTATTATTATGCAAATGGCACTTCTCTTTAATCCGCTGAATGAACCATTTCCGCTTGAGGTGCAGGGCGCGCTGGAAACGTTGTTCGGTCTAATGCCCCGGATTGCTTTAGGCAGCTTATGCGCATATTTTGTCAGTCAGTTTCTTGACGTTAAAATCTATTCTGTATTAAAGCGTCTATGTCCTGCCCCGAATCAGCTATGGATTCGCAACAACGGAAGCACTGCCGTAAGCCAGCTAGTTGATACGTTCATCTTTTGTACGATCGCCTTTGCCGGCGCAGACGGCTATGATCATAAGCTTTGGCTTTCGATTTTCTTGTCGACTTACGTCATAAAATTTATCGTATCGCTTTGTTCGACACCATTTTTGTATGCGGCAAGAAGCTTCACCTTTAAAGCGGATGAGGCAGGTACGGGCAGTTAAGCCAAATCAGGATACAAAAGCGGGACTGCCTTCTGCCAGGCATCCCGCTTTTTTTTCGTACTTATGGCATAAACCCAATATCATCGAGCATCACTTTTCCAGGACCATTAACAAATCGGAACGTAATCCGGCTTATTTCCTGAACAGCAATTGCTTTCTCCTCTGTGCCGAATTCCTCAATGGGCAGCACATAGGTTTGAAACACAGGCTCGGTAGATTCCTTGTACTTCTCTTCCTTCATTCGCTCTTCAAGCCATGACAGAGACATAAAGGCCGTGTAAGAAGGAGGCGAAACCGGCATAATATCGGCTAGTTCCAGCTCCCTGCTTTCTCCATCCTCTGTTATTAGCTCGATTTCAACTTCCGGCAGCGGCGGCAGCACTACATCCTCTTCCGTATCATTAGTCACCTCTGCCTTGCCAGCTGCTTCCGCTTGTGAGATGAGATCACGCTCTAGGTTCGCCATGGAGAAGACAAAATTGCCTTCTGCAATGCCATCCGCTTCTGTTCTCATGCTAAGAGGAATTTCCAGCTCATACTCTGCACCAGGCTTACTCCACTCCAATTCCATTCCTTTTGTGCCCTTGTTTTTTCGGTCCCGGTCCTCTGCAGATACGATCTGCCACTCCTTCATTCCGGTCGCACTTGCCTTTCCGCCGTCCTTTAAAACCGTTTTTCGTTTGCCATCGTCGTAACGAGCGATTTCGGTAAATGACGCTTTCTCATACCGATTCGTATATAGGGTATCCGGCAGCCATGCCAGTCCGGTCCGATAATCTCTAAACAAAGGCTCGTAGCGCTCATCGCCAAGCAATGTCGCCTGCAGAAATGCCGACACATAAACCTTGGATATTTGACGCTGCTCCTCCGCTTCCAATAGATTTTGGCGATTCAAAAACAAGCCGCCCGGCGGACGCTCGTCCATTCTTCCCCAGTCTGAATTGAATTGGCTATGGTTTGCATCTCCAATATATAAGGCTGCTTTAAACTTGCCTAATTGCCCCATGAAGGTTGTTCGGCTATATTGTCGGTCACCGTAAAAATTGTTGACATCGGCATCTCTGGCTCCTTGAAGCGTCAAGTAGTTAACATCGGTTAACCGTGCCGATTTATCGTCAACCTGCTTGTCCGTCGGCGCTATCGCAATAACGGATTTAATAGCTATGCCTTTTAGGCTGTCCATCGTTTTATCTTCATTAAACCATCGTTCTGCATCCGCAGCCATCGCAACGGCCTGACCGCCTCGTGAATGTCCAATCAGAGCCACCTGCTCAAAATCTACTCGATCCGAAAAAAGGTTTCCTGTTGCTTCGTTTAACTGCTTAATTTGCTGCAGATGCTTCAGCAGGAGCCATGCCCGCACCTTCATATCATTATTCGGAATGCCTGACCACACGGAATAATTGAGAAAGTTCTCATCTACAGAAACCGCAATTATGCCTTTGCTTGCAAGCATTTCACCAAGGTAGCCATATCCGCCATCTGAGAAATATTCCATAAGATGATTGCCATGAACGATTAGCGCAATTGGAAAAGGGCCAACACCCTCAGGCATCCATACCCGGCCATTTAAAGGAAGATCATGCTCATCGAAGCCCCAAAACCGCGTCTTGAGTGATGACCATTTCGTAATATAAGTTGACGCATCGACGGCTGCAGACAGCACATCGGCCCCATCCGCAAAAATCGCTCGATGCTTGTCCTTTCCACTTCCATAAGTAAAAGCTTGAAAGGCGAACTTTCCTGGTTCGGCTGGATTAGGCGCCTCCAATGCAGCAACGCTGTCGGCTGAAGCTTGATCGTTTTGAACGCTCTCTCTTTGCGGCAAAGGAGCCGGCCCCGCCCAATCCATAGTTGCGAAGGCAACAGCAATAATACAGGCAAAACAAAATGCAAGAATGGCCTTGCTCCCTGATCTTATTTTCATTTTGATTAAGATGCCAAGCAAGCAGCCAGCGAGAGCGCCCGTTAGCGAGAACGCCAATGAGACAATAATCGACATAAGAATGCCGAGCTCTGCAAAATATAAAATAAGATAGGTCTCGACCGACACGTAAAGCAAAACTGATGTGAATCTAAGCGGCAAAGACAAATACATAAGATTAAGAAGGAAGGATAGCAATACGGCAGCTAAACTCATAGCAGCAGTGTTAATGGCCAAGAATACGATAATGTCTATTGCAGTACCTAATCCTGTCGGCATCCCGAGCACAGCAGCCAGCATCGATAAGGATCCGAATAATGCGGTGCTGCCTGTAGCGATTCGCCATACAAAATGATCATGGGCGTTCCTTGTCGAATAGCGGAGGCTTAGCCAAATCTTCATTTTTTCCCATTTGCTTGGCTCGGGCAGCTGCTGCTCCGTATCTTGTATGCCTAATTCCATAAATCCCCCTTCACAGACAGCCAATTCCTCCCGTCTCGGCTCTGAATATCTACCGGCACCTCAAAAAAATCACTCATTAATGTCGAAGTCAGTACGTCTTTTGTCTCGTCGGCCGCAAAGACTTGTCCATCCTTAATTAAGAGCGTTTTCGTAAACACGGGCAAAATCTCCTCGACATGATGCGTTACATAAATAATTGTGGGTGCATTCTTCTCCGCTGCAACGGCGGCAACCATCTGCAGCAGCTGCTCGCGGGCAAATACATCAAGACCGGTGCAAGGCTCATCTAAAATCAGAAGCTTTGGCGATGCCATAAGCGCCCTTGCAATTAACACCCGCTGTCGTTCGCCTTGAGACATTGTATCATAGGTTCTTTCCATCAAAGCTGTACAGCCCAGCGCCTTCATCAAAGCTTCAGCTCGCTTCATATCCTCGGTATCGGTCTGATCGTATAAACCAATTGTAGCAAACTTGCCGCTTAGCACAATCTTTATCGCGGTTTCGCTGCCGTACAGCTTCTGCTGCAGCGATGTGCTGACCCAGCCGATGTTTTTGCGAAGCTCACGCAAATCAAATTCGCCAAATGTTTTGCCGAGCACCGCCATGCTGCCTTCAGTTGGCCAAATATAACCGTTAATCATATTCAGAAGGGTCGTTTTTCCAGAGCCATTCAGCCCAAGCAGGCACCAATGCTCACCTTCGTTTACTTGCCAGTTAATATTTTGCAAAATCTGTATTTGGTTTCGATCCCATGATACGTTTTGGATGTCTATAATCATCGTTAACTCTCCTATCTGTTGACAGCACCGTTTCCCTTAAATTTGACTTGGCCAATAATATCGACCATTATAAGCATATACATAAATGTTAGTTCAGGAGTGATCTGCAATGAAAACCAATCAGCTAAAGCAATGGGCTCATTTTTTTCTTACCTATAAATTTGCGCTGGATGCCGTAGAAACGAAACTTAACATTTTAAACGAGGAATTTCAATTTATTCATGACTACAATCCGATCGAGCATATGAAGACTAGAATTAAAGCGCCGGAAAGCGTCATGCAGAAGCTTCAACGCAAAGGGCTGGAAATAACGCTTGAAGATGCTAAAGAGCATATTCGCGATATTGCAGGTGTACGCGTCATCTGCTCCTTCTCAACCGACATTTATCAAATCGTCGATATGATCAGCAAGCAAAGCGACGTACGAGTCGTTGAGGTTAAGGATTACGTCATCAATCCAAAGCCTAACGGCTACCAGAGCATTCATTTGCTAATCGAAATCCCTGTCTTCCTGACCGATCGGACAGAAAACGTTCTCGTCGAAATTCAGATTCGCACAATTGCGATGGATTTCTGGGCGAGCTTGGAGCACAAGATCTATTATAAATTTAATGAACAAATTCCGCCACATATTCAGGAGCAGCTCAAGGGCTCGGCCGATATGATCCATTTGCTCGACAGACAAATGCTAGCCTTGAATGTAGAGGTGCAGAAGCATCGCGAGCAAGCCTTGAAATAAACAAATAAGCTCCCTCCCATTTACTGGGAAGGAGCTTATTTGTTTATTCCATTTAGGTAATCGCGTAGTAAAAGGGCACGATAATTAAATTTAAAGCAAGAGCAATAAGTCCGATCGCCATAGCCCAACCACCGAGTCCGCGAGCGCCTTGTCGATATGCAATGAAACCAAGCACTGCTGCTGTAGCTCCCATCAATATCGGCCAAATAAACCATGACGCAATCGCAAATACGAGCGACACCCAACCAAGCGCATATCCGCCTGTACGGGCATCTGCACGTTCCGTTCGTTCAACGTACCGGTCTTCTCTCCGCTCCGTGTGCACAGCTGGATTGCTAACAGCAAAATCTGCTGCCATTTCTTCATTTACATCAGGCAAGCTATCCGTCCCCATAACAGGATGGCTTGTTTCTGCTGAGTGATCCCGATCATCCAACAGCTTCCTATAATCGTCTTCATATTTACCCATCGACCATCACTCCTTTGGTTTAAAGGTAAGGCAGCACGTTGATTTGGATTTATCAGCTTCATCCTGATGTAGTCGTCCCAGCTCTTCGCCAGCAAATTCTTCATTGATATTGGCACCTGCATGCTGATCAATTTCGATATTGATTGCACTTGCTCCGCAATTGTTGCCTTCCTTCCAGAAGCTGCAGTTAGCGACGCTACAAGTTACGCCTTTTGGCATAAAAAAAATCACCTCCACTATCAAGTTTCCCTGACCGGAGGTGATTCATTCTGCCTTATTTTTGTCCTTGCATGCGGCGCTGCGTCATGTAATCATTTTCGTAGTAAGCCAACTCGTCACGCAGTTCCTCGAAAATTTTTGAAATGTTAAGTACGATATCGCGGGAATCGCGGCTCGGCTTAAAGCGGAAGCGAATCGCATCCTGTCCCGTATAGGCGTAGCGACCGTCCTCGGAGTAGCATTCGTTTTTCGGATAGAAAAACGCGCTTACGCATTGATGGTAAACCTCATACAGCACGCGTTCCGCATAATCTGTATCAAAATTGGGCCGTCTGAGCAAAACTCCCAGCTTTTCAACTGCGACTTCAGAAAACACCAATAAATGTCTCAAATCGGATAATAGTCCTTTATAGAACGTTTGTGCTTCTTCACCTTGATCTTCATTCGTTAATGTGAGCAATGAATTGTTATTCAGAAACGGTTCAAGCTGATTTACCGCATCCTTTAGCTTCGTGCGGGTTGAATCGGTTAGCGCTTTGACGTTAGCAGATGGCATATAGGTAGTTCCCCTTTCATAGTCCAAACACGCGTAAAAACTACAATCATCATTATCGTACCACAAATTACATGGAAGTGGTACTGGCGATTCACTCTTTTGTCCGCATATTTTCCGCTTTGAAACCCGAACCTACAGATTAGACTTAGCTCAAATTAGAACGATCAATGGAGGTCTCAAGCATGTCTAGAAAATGGATAGGTGCCCTAACAATTTTAGCCTTAGTCGCCTTGCTTATACCTACATCACGTATTATTGCTCCAAAGGATGTTAAAAAAGCGCCTCAAACATCAAGCTTTTCCGCCAAGCGCGAGCATACGCTCAAATTAGCAACCCTTCAGGATGACATGAAGGCAACAGCTATGCTTTGCTCAACGGAATGCTCCAAAGATTTTCAAAAGCTTATGAGCGTGAGCATGGGCTCAAAAACAGCTGCCGATCAACAGATCAAGCATATGATGCATGAGCATATGCACATGTCCTATATTAGCTGGATATCCGGCAAGCGGAGCGTTAACCGCGGCACCCTGCCATCAACTGATAAGGGTCTAGCCGAAGCTTATGTCGCAGAAGCCAAAGCTCAGGTAAGCAAAGGAGCGAAATATGAGTCGCCAGCCTTTTCTGCAAAGAATGGCAGCCGGTATATGGTTCTTGGAGTACCTGATTCCAAGCATGTCAGTATCGGTGTTGTTGGTGTCATCAAGCAGGATATCGTAAAATCAGTCGAGAAGCACCAAATGCGCAATCTTCGGCTCATTCCCTATCCGGCAGAAGGCAACTACAAAATTGAATCCGTAAAGCCGAATTCAACGATTGATACGACCGTTCGTAACGGCGAGGACAACGGCAACGCAAGCCATTATCATGTACGCGATGTTGTCGTCCATTTCACTAAGCCACTGACGCCGGACGAGATGGATCGCGTAAAGAAGGACATCCAAGCTGAGTCGGTCAAGCAAATCGGAGATACGTTCGTATTCCGTTCCAAAAGCATTGAAGCCGATAAGCTTGTCCATTATTTCAAGCAATCTTGGAATACAGAGTATACGGAGCCGCATTACTTGTATTTGACGAATGAAACAGATTCCATCATTCCAAATGATGCTCTTTATTCGGAGTATCAATGGAATTTGCCGTCTATCGAAACGGAGAAGGGCTGGAATGTATCGAAGGGCAGTGACCAAGTCGTAATAGCTGTGCTTGATACGGGTGTACAAAGCAACCATCCCGATTTGAAAGGCAAACTCACTGAAGGGACAAACATAGTAAATGAAGGTACAGATCCAGATGATGATGTAGGACATGGTACGCATGTATCTGGCATTATCGGCGCGTCAGTTAACAATGGCGAGGGAGTAGCCGGATTGTCTTGGTATAACAAAATTATGCCCGTCAAGGTGCTCGACAGCAGCGGTGCAGGTTCCACCTACTCCGTTGCTCAAGGTATTATCTGGGCAGTTGACCATGGCGCCAAAGTCATTAATATGAGCTTGGGCAATTACGCACAAGCAGATTTCCTGCATGATGCCATCAAGTATGCTTACGAGCATGACGTCGTTATGATCGCAGCCAGCGGCAACGACAATACCGATCGGCCAGGCTACCCAGCTGCCTATCCTGAGGTGTTCGCAGTAGCAGCAACGAACAGCAGCAAAGAAAAGGCTTCCTTCTCCAACTACGGTGACTACATTGACGTTGCAGCGCCTGGGGACAGCATCGCAAGCACCTATCCCGGCAGTCAATATGCAGCATTGTCAGGCACATCTATGGCAAGTCCGCATGTCGCTGCGCTAGCTGGCTTGATCCGTTCCGTCAATCCAGAGCTATCAAACGTCGAGGTTATGGAAATTATGAGGAAATCAGCCATTGATTTGGGCGACAAGGGCAAGGACAATTATTTCGGTTACGGTGAAATTGACGTCGACAAGGCGCTTCACGCCGCTTCAAAATTCGGAGGCGCTCTTCAAACGTATCCAGATCAAGTTAAACGCAGACTAGATCGGATCGCTTCCAAATACGACAAATAATAAATCAGATAAACACAATAAAGCACCCATCGCATGCGATGGGTGCTCTTTGTTGTTGTAGTTTGTCGTGCGGAAAGTTTGCCGTAAGCCGGGTTCTGTACTTCTGGTGGTCCAAACGGGAACGACCCTCCCACGATGAAGCGACAATCATCTATCTAGGCCGTACATTGCTGCACGGCTCCAGCAACCAACCCGGACGCGCCTCAGGCTAAGGCTGCAGCTTAGGGGCTGCGGCGTCCTCTCGGTCTTGCTCCAGATGGGGTTTACCAGGAACATAGTCACCTATGCTCCTCGTGGTCTCTTACACCACGGTTCCACCCTTACCTGTACCGGCTGTAAAGCCGGCCATCGGCGGTCCATTTCTGTGGCACTATCCTTCAGCTCGCGCTGACTGGACGTTATCCAGCATCCTGCCCTGCGGAGCCCGGACTTTCCTCTCGCGGCAACAAGGCCGCCAGCGATTGTCTGTCAAACTTTCCGTGGCATCGTTAAGTATACAAGGTATTTCGCAAAAGCTCAACCCTGAAGTAAATGCCAACTTATCCATCCAACCATTTATTTATTTTTATACAAAGGTAAAGGGCTCTGTATTCAGTGATGAAGGTATCGCTTCCGTTTCGGATTTGCTGCTGGCAAGCTGCTTATTCAGCCAATCGGCGACCTGCTGCTTCATTACCTTCTCGATGTTGTGGCCAGGATCAATAATGGTCATGCCCGCAGCGAGCGCATCATGGGCCGTATGGTAATCAATATCCCCGGTAATAAGCACATCCGCTCCGGCAAATACCGCATGACGAACATATTTGGCACCCGCGCCTCCAAGCACGGCAGCCTTCCGTACGACGCGATCGAGCGAACCGACTACACGAACGGTTGGTACATCAAATATTTGCTTAGCACGCTCAGCAAGCTCGCCTAAAGTGACAGGCTGCGCTAGCTTGCCTGCTCTGCCGAGACCAAATGACCGTCCCTTCAAATCAATCGGATATAGATCATAAGCAACCTCTTCGTAAGGATGCGCTTTAAGCATGGCTTGTACCGTTTTGCGGTGAACGCTATAAGGCACGATCGTTTCAATGCGAATTTCGTCAACCTTTTCAAGTTTGCCTTGCGCTCCTATATAAGGGGTCGTGCCAGCACCTGGAACAAAAGTACCCGTTCCTTTTATATTGAAGCTGCAGTTGCTGTAGTTGCCGATCTCGCCTGCGCCAGCGCGCCAAATCGCCTCATGCACTTGCTCTTGGTGGCTCTCCGGTACGAATACGACAAGCTTATAAAGCTTGTCCGTATGTACCTCTTCCAAGCATTGACGACCATCCGGTACGATACCGATAAGATCAGCAAGCCAATCATTGATGCCCCCGTCGGCAACATCGAGATTCGTATGCGAAATGTAGACGGCAATGTCATTTTTAATAAGCTTCTCATATAATCGGCCGGCAGCCGTTGATGTATCCAGCTTCGCAAGCGGCCGATAAATAATCGCATGATGAGCGATGATCAGTTCAGCGCCATGCTCAATTGCCTCGTCAACTACGGCGTCCGTTACGTCCAAAGCAACAAGTATCTTCGTAATCGACTTATTTAGCGTACCGAGCTGAAGTCCGATTTTATCATTTTCCACCGCATAATGCTTTGGGGCAAGCTGCTCCATCAATTGAATGACGGTTTGTCCGTGGGCAAACATAACAATACCTCCTCAATCACATGCTTCTCCGCTTGGAATTGCTCACGCTTGCTTGCCGATTCCGGCAGCTCTGAGCCAGCAAGCTGCTCGCAAATGCGTTCTAGCTTACTCAGCTCATGACGCCACTTTTTGAATAGCTCAGGCTTTGGATGACGGAGCAAATGCGGCCCCATCTGCTTCAACACTTTAAATGCCGTATCCGCATCAAGCTTGAGTTTCAAAAAGCTCCCATCATACAGCTCGCTATTGCTGGATTTGGCGTCCGAAGCTCGAATGGCATGCATAACCTCATAAATTTTTCCGTCTTCCTCAAGGATACTCTCCGCGGTTAAATGCCAGTCATGCTTTAGCAGCCATTCACGCACCGCTTCTTCTCCTACATTCGGCTGCAGCACAAGCTCCTTGACGCCTTCCAGCTTCCCTGCTGCTCGTCCAGCCTCAAGAATGCTGCTCATTAAACTGCCGCCCATTCCGGCAATTGTGACCGTATCGGCTTCGCCGGGCTGCAGCACATTTAAACCATCGCCTTGACGAACCGTCAGTCGAGCGGTAAGTCCAGCATCGGCACCTTGCTTTTTTGCCGCCTCGAAGGGACCAAGATTCAGCTCGCCTGCAATCGCAGTAGGGCATTTATCAACCTGAAGCAAATATACGGGAAGCATCGCATGATCGGAGCCGATGTCAGCGACTCGCGAGCCCTCAGTTACATAATTTGCAATTTGCTGCAGACGTCTAGAAAGTTTTAACATTATACAACCCACACCATCCATTTTTTTCGCATAGAAAATAATAATGCGCCGCCTACTGCAATCTTCACAATAAGCTGCACCTGAAGCCAAATCGCGTCATCTACGAACATCATCGCATACAGCTCGGGCATAAACCAAACCAGCGCACAGGTTAAAAACAGAATTGCCGATACCTGCTTCGACCATCGATTGATGAACCAGCTGCTCCAACCGAACAAGCAAGCAATTGGAAGCCAGTAAAGCTGGACCTCATACCATTTTGAATCCACCATAAATTGCGACAACAGCCAAGCATACACGAGTATCGCCGCCAGCCAGCCGCAAAGATGAAGCACAGGAATGCGGGCAGCTATCCCATAAATAATCCAAAAGAGTGAGCACAAAGCGAGCAGCCCTGTTTTCCAGCCCCATTGATCGAGGCTATGAATATTGAGCATATACAATCCGCCGCCTAGAAGCAGCAGCATGCCCGTGCTGGTTATTGCCAATCCAGCCGCTTCATTTCGCTTGCGAAGCCGCTGTCCGATTTTGAGAAAAACACCCGCACCGCCTACCACGACGGCCATTTGCAATAACGGATGAAATTCGTTAAAATAAAGCACAACAAAGGAAATTAAGGTAAAAGTTCCAAATGTAAGCAGCCATTGCATGCCTGTAGCCCGTGAAACGGCAGCAATCGCTTTTCCTACTGTATGATGCTGTTCTTTGGTCGTTTGGATCGCATCCTGATCAGCATATAAATTCATCAGAAAATCACAATATTGATCAGGCAGCAGCTTGCTTCTTCGCCAATGATCAATTTCTTTCACGATAATTTGCCGACGATCCTGATTCATTGAATTCCGCTATCCTTTCGGTCACTCGCTTGTCGGCAAGTCTTATGTATAAGGTCTGTTTCTTAGAAAAAAGACCTCGCTGCACGTGCAGAAAGGTCACATATTTGTCTTACATCTAAGTTTTATTCGAGGAAATCCTTCAATCGTTTGCTGCGGCTTGGATGGCGCAGCTTGCGCAGAGCCTTGGCTTCGATTTGACGGATACGCTCACGCGTAACACCAAATACTTTGCCAACCTCTTCGAGCGTTCTCGTGCGGCCATCATCGAGCCCGAAGCGAAGACGCAATACGTTCTCTTCTCTTTCGGTCAATGTGTCAAGCACGTCTTCAAGCTGTTCCTTAAGCAGTTCATATGCAGCTGCGTCAGCTGGAGCAAGCGCTTCTTGGTCTTCAATGAAATCTCCAAGATGAGAGTCATCTTCTTCCCCAATCGGAGTTTCGAGCGATACCGGCTCTTGAGCGATTTTCATAATCTCGCGAACCTTCTCGGTGCTAAGCTCCATTTCAGCGGCAATTTCCTCCGGTGTCGGTTCGCGGCCAAGCTCTTGAAGCAACTGACGGGATACGCGAATCAGCTTGTTAATCGTCTCGACCATATGAACCGGAATCCGGATCGTCCGAGCTTGGTCAGCAATCGCGCGTGTAATGGCTTGACGAATCCACCATGTCGCGTACGTACTGAATTTAAAGCCCTTCTGGTGGTCAAACTTCTCAACCGCTTTGATAAGACCCATGTTCCCCTCTTGAATCAAATCAAGGAACAACATCCCTCTACCGACATAACGCTTCGCGATACTGACAACTAGGCGCAGGTTCGCTTCCGCAAGTCTCCGCTTTGCTTCCTCATCGCCATTCTCAATACGCTGTGCAAGCTCTACCTCATCATCCGCAGAAAGAAGCGGAACTCGGCCGATTTCCTTTAAGTACATCCGTACCGGATCATTAATCTTAATGCCCGGCGGCAATGCAAGATCATCATCGAAGTTGAAGTCGTCTTGTTCGCGCTCCTGCTCTTCCCCTTGGGCTGCGAGTGGATTTTCTTCATCGTTTTCGTTCAGTACCTCAATCCCAAAATCATCGAGCTGTTCGAAAAATTCATCAATTTGTTCCGGGTCTTGATCGAACGGAGCCAACTTATCCATAATTTCTTTATACGTCAAAGAAGATCTCTTTTTGCCTTGCTCGATCAATTGATCCTTCACATGATCCAGTTTTTGTTCGGTATCTAGTTCAGTATGTTGATCATTCGCCATGTTCCGACTCCCTCCCCCCTAGAAACGATCTTCCTGTCGCCCTTTAAGCTGTCTCTCTAGGGTTATAATCTCACTTGCTATTTGTGCTGCTGCCAAAAAATCGCCGGTACGCTCAGCACGTACCATTTCTTCTTTCTTGCGCTCAATATCCCGATATTGCGGTACTTTAATAATATCCTGGATATAAGCGTCCATCGTCGTGTCGTCGAACGGGAAGTCACCATCCATCATCAGTATAGATGCAGCTGCGCGTTCTAATCGATCATCGTGCAGTGTTGCAATAAATCGGCTGACATCCGGATCGTAGCCCTGTGCAAAATAAGCGTATAAATAAGCAGCAAGCGCTGCATGATCCTCAACATTAAACGCATCGCCCAATCTCTCGTGAACCGCTTGCGCCACTTCCCTGTCTCGCATCATTACATGCAGCAACCTTCGTTCGGCATGCGTGTATGCAGGCATAAGTGTGGGCGGTCCAGATTTTCTGGGCTTTTCATTCCTACCATTATTCCACGAATTGTCGTTATTATCCCCTTGCGGTTTCTTTTTTTGCAGCTCCTGCCTGATTTGATGACAGTCCTGCTTCAAGGCGTCAAGGGAGATATCGAACTCTCGGGATATTTCCTTTAAGTAGACCTCGCGTTCCGTTGAAGAATCAAGCTCGGCAACAATTTGTACTGCTTCAAGCAGATAATTTTTTCTACCTTCTTCTTTTAGCAGTATATGGTTTTTCCGTGAATATATAAGCTTAAATTTTGTTACAGATACCGGCTGGTCCATCGTCTCTCTCAAGAAAGCTTCCGGTCCGTATTCGCTTATATAATCATCGGGATCCTTTCCTTTCGGAAGCATCGCCACCGACACTTTTAAGCCTGCGCTTTCAAGCATCGGAATTGATTTGAATGCTGCTGCTTGTCCGGCGTCGTCTCCGTCATAACAAACGATGACCTCCTCGGCCTGCCGTTTAAGAATAGCGCAATGCTCATCGGTCAATGCCGTCCCCATCGTCGCGATTCCGTTTTTCACGCCTGCGCTCCATGATTTGATGACGTCCATGTAGCCTTCAAACAATACGACTTGCTTGCTCTTGCGGATGGCTGGCCGCGCATAATGCAAGTTATATAGCGTTCTGCTCTTCGTAAAAAGCATCGTCTCCGAGGTGTTCAAGTATTTCGGCTGTCCTTCGCCTATTATGCGACCCGCAAACGCGGTAGCTTTGCCGTCTCGATCCCATATCGGAAACATAATGCGATTGCGAAACCGATCCACATACCCGCTCCCGTCTGATTTAGCCGAAAGCAAACCGCCTTTTTCCATTAACGCTAAATCAAAGCCGCGATTCGTTAAAAACCGAGCCAACAAGTCCCATTCCTCAGGAGCATAACCGATCATAAAATGATCAATCAGCTTATCGCTGAGTCCACGCTCTCGCAAATATTGCTTTGCCGTCTGTCCTTGTTTGGTGTTATTGAGCACATGGTGATAAAGCTTAATGGTCAGCTCATGCGCTTCAATGATCTTGGCTCGATCCGCATCATGCGGCGTCGATTTGCCTCCGTCGGGCGTAGCCCAAGTGACGGGCATTCCTGCATCCGAAGCCAGCACGCGAACCGCTTCAGGAAAGGAATACCCTTCCATTTCCTCGACGAAGCGAATCACATTGCCGCCTTTGCCGCAGCCATAGCAATGGTAAATTTGGAGCTCCGGCGTAACCGTAAACGAGGGAGTCTTCTCCGAGTGGAACGGACATAACCCCTTCATATATTTGCCGTGCTTCGTGAGATGAACATATTTCCCGACCGTCTCTACGATGTCATAATGCTTGCGAACCGCATCAATGACCTCTTCCGGTATTTTATTACCGTATGTCATCGTTCATCACCTTCATCCTAGTAACACGTAAATAATATTCGCTATACGTCATGGTTCTCCTGCTCATTTCGTAAAACTTTTGTCAACTTTTGTTGAAAACGATCACGATCGTCATTATTCATCGCTTTCGGACCTCTAGTTTTGCCTCCGGTTCGGCGACGCTTTGCAAGCTCATGTCTCCGCTCCATCAAATAATCGATGTTTTCGTCCGAGTATTGCTCTCCCCTAGGAGACAACACGATGGCGCCTTTGCCGATTGCGATGCATGCCAGTCCAAAATCCTGCGTAACGACAATATCTCCGCGTACAATATGGTTGACAATATACAGATCAACCGATTGATTGCTCCGATCCACTTGAACAATTTCTACGCCTGGCTGCGGCTCAAGTCGATGGTCATGAGAGGCCACCATCAGCACGCGAACAGAGAAAAGTCTAGCCGTTTCGCCTATTTCAGCTTTTACCGGACATGCGTCCGCATCGACCACAATGGTTGGTTGCATTAGTCGAATATGAGATCACCGCTCGATTTCAATTTCTTATCCTGTACTATTATATACGGCATAACTATAAAAAATCCTGCCTCCTGCCGCTAAGGCATTCGCACATATTCCATTATTAAGCTTGCCGTTTCTTCAACAGCTCGATGTGATACGTCAATAACAACGCAGCCGAGCTGCTTCATAATTGTATCCGCATAATGGAGCTCCTTCTCTATACGATCAGGAGTGGCATAGGATGCATTATTCGGCAAGCCAAGTGCCTTAAGGCGCTCCTTACGAATCGTGTTTAGATAAGGCACTCCGATTGTAAGTCCAATTATTTTGCGTTTTGGAATCTTAAACAATTCATCAGGCGGCTTCAATTCCGGAACCAGCGGAACATTCGCCACTTTAAACTTCTGATGAGCAAGGTACATGGACAAAGGTGTCTTTGATGTTCTCGATACGCCTACAAGTACAATATCAGCTTTTAGAACGCCGGATGTATCTCTTGCATCATCATACTTAACGGCAAACTCGACAGCTTCCACCTTTCGGAAGTAATCCGCGTCAAGAACATGGTTAAGACCAGGCTCCTGACGGGATTTGCGTCCTGTTCGCTGCTCCAGCGTTTCGATAAAAGAGCCCAACAGATCGATGGCGACGATGGCGTAAGTCTCAGCCAGCTTCCGCATGCTATCACGAAGATGCGGCATAACTAACGTAAATAACACAATTGCATCGGCTTGCTTAGCCTGCTCGGCGATTCGCTGTAGACTGGCCTCATCCGTAATAAAAGGAGCTCTGCGGATATCCGCATTAATCGGGTGAAACTGGGCGATCGCCGCGCGTACGACAAGCTCCCCTGTATCTCCTGCGGCATCCGATACAACATATACAATCACTTCCGGATTAGAGCGAGACATGATCCATCATCCTCCTAACTGGGCATATTACCAAACGAGCTTCGAGAAATCTGCAACAATCGCAATATCCTCTGCGATTCCGGCAAGGGTAGACAAGCGGTTAGCCCGTACAGCCTCATCCGGCGCCATAACCATCACATTTTCAAAATAAGTATGAATATAAAGCTTCAATGATGATAAGCTTTCTACTGCTTTAGCCATATCGCCATCCTCAATTGCCGCTCTAAACGCCGGGCGCTGCTGCAGCCATTTCTCATAGAGCTCTGCTTCTACTGGCTCTGCAAACAAAGCGGAATCGACCGTCGTATCGGCGGCTTTCGACCCCAAATTGCTAACGCGGTTAAATTGTTCCACCGTCTGCTTGAACGACGAACGGTCCTCGCTTGCAGCTAGAGCTTGCACTACGGAAGCACGTTCGATAGTCGATTTCAGATCGGCAAAGCCTGAAGCCATAACCGCGTCAATGACATCATAACGAACGCCTTGCTCAGACAGTACATTTTTGACGCGGAGCGCGAAGAAGTCGGAAAGATCCTTGCGAATATCTGCGGCGTCGCGCTTAAGACCGCGTGCTTCGTGCACAGACAAGGCCGCATCGTACAATTCGTTTAGTTGAAGCTTCAAGCCATGCGCCAAAATGATCTGTACAATACCAGCCGCTTGTCTGCGAAGCGCGTATGGATCCTGAGAGCCAGTCGGAATAATGCCGATGGAGAAGCAGCCTACGATCGTATCTATTTTGTCCGCTAAGCTTACGATAGCACCCGTTATTTCGGAAGGCGCTAGATCGCCGGCAAAGCGTGGTTGATAGTGCTCATTAATGGCTTTCGCCACTGATTTGCTCTCTCCTGCTCTAAGGGCATAATCTTCGCCCATAATGCCTTGTAGCTCTGGGAATTCATAAACCATTTGCGACACGAGGTCGAATTTGCAAATGTCTGCGGAACGGCTAATTTCTTTGGAAACCTGCTCATCTAATAGCAATTGCTTGCTTAACAAGTCGGAAGTGGCGCGAATCCGTCTGACCTTGTCGGCTACGGAGCCAATTTCTTCATGGTAAACGATATTTTCCAGCTTCGAGAGCGCATGCTCGATCGTGAGCTTATGGTCTTCCTCATAGAAAAACTTCGCATCGGACAGTCTTGCGCGAAGAACCTTCTCATTGCCTTTCGCAACAAGCTCGATCGATTTCAAGTCGCCGTTTCGAACGGTTACGAAGAAAGGCTGAAGCTGACCTTCGCCGTCAAACACTGGGAAGTATCTTTGGTGCTCGCGCATCGAGGTGATAAGCACTTCTTGCGGAATGTGAAGGAATGCCGGATCGAAGCCGCCAAACAATACATTCGGATATTCAACTAAGAAAAGCACCTCTTCAAGCAAATCTTCCTTGATCGCGATCTCCCAGCCTTTTTCTTTCGCTAAGCGATCAATCTGCGAAACGATCAGCTGCTCACGCTCAGAAACGTCTGCGATGACATGCTGTTCACGCAAGCGTTCCACATATTCAGCGGGCTCCTGTACATTTGCATCATTGCCAAGAAAGCGATGTCCGCGGGATACTTTCCCAGTCTTCACGCCCGTAATTTCAAATGGAATTACGTCTTGGCCAAACAATGCCACCAGCCATCGGATCGGTCTTACGAATTTTAGCTCATGGCTTCCCCAGCGCATATTTTTCGGGAATGACATCGACGTAATAAGGGAAAGCAAGCCATCAGGCAGTACAGCTGCTGTTTCAGCGCCGATGCTGCTTTTATTCGCATATACATACTCAACGCCTGCAAGCTCTTGGAAATAAAGCTGTTCAGGCTCGACGCCTTGGCTGCGGGCGAATCCGAGCGCTGCCTTGCTCCAGTTGCCTTGATCGTCTTGTGCGATTTTGCGCGAAGGTCCTTTGGCTTCCTCATTCATATCGGACTGCTTCTCAGCCACTTGATGAATCAGTACCGCAATCCGGCGAGGAGTGGCGTATACATGAACATCTCCATGCTCAATGCGGGAATCCGATAGCCACTTCACCATTTTATCCTTAAGCTGATTCATAGCGCCGCGCACGAAACGAGCCGGCACTTCCTCTAGTCCAATCTCAAGCAACAAATCTCTAGTCATGCTGCTCCACTCCTTTCTTCAGCAACGGGAATCCAAGACGTTCTCTTTCTTCAAAATAAGTCGATGCGCAGGCACGCGCCAAATTTCTTACCCTTGTAATGTAGCCCGTTCTTTCCGTTACGCTGATCGCGCCGCGCGCATCGAGCAGGTTGAAGGTATGCGAGCATTTCAAAACGTAGTCGTAAGCCGGAAATACGAGATGATGCTCCATCGTTTTTTTGGCTTCTTCCTCATACATGTTGAATAGGGAGAATAGCATCGCCGTATCCGAAGTTTCAAACGTATATTTGGAATGCTCGTACTCTGGCTGCTTGAAGACATCTCCGTATGTTACGCCCTCTACCCATTCCAAATCGAATACATTCTCTTTTTGCTGAATGTATGAAGCTAGACGCTCCATGCCGTATGTGATCTCGACTGCAACAGGGTTAGCATCGATGCCGCCAACCTGTTGGAAGTACGTAAACTGCGTAATTTCCATGCCGTCGAGCCATACTTCCCAGCCTAGACCCCATGCGCCAAGCGTAGGAGACTCCCAGTTATCCTCAACGAAGCGGATGTCATGATCGTTTGCATCAATGCCAAGCTGCTTCAAGCTCTCCAGATACAGCTCTTGAATGTTGTCTGGCGATGGCTTCAAAATAACCTGAAATTGATGATGCTGATAAAGACGGTTCGGGTTTTCACCATAACGGCCGTCTGCCGGACGACGGGAAGGCTCCACATAAGCGACATTCCAAGGCTCCGGTCCAATAGAACGAAGGAACGTCATCGGGTTCATCGTTCCTGCACCCTTCTCCACGTCATAAGGCTGTACTAAAATACAGTTTTGTTCCGCCCAAAATTGCTGCAGCGTCAAAATCATTTTTTGAAAATTCATTTTTGACCCTCTCCTTTTTCCTTTTATTTTGTCCGTATCCAGACATTCTCTCGGCAAAGGCGAAGACATGCAAAAAACTCCCGTCTCTACGCCTGCTGCCAGACGTAGGGACGAGAGTTATAATCCCGCGGTTCCACCCTACTTGGTTCGCTCCATATGAGCAAACCCTCTTTGTTCGATACGGCTCCGGAGTGCCCTTTCACCGCTATGTCCATCCGGGCTTTCACTTTTCCCGGCTCGCTAAAGTTGTCGACATGAAGCGATTACTTTCTCCATCACTGCCCAATATTCATATTGCATCATTTTATGCTTCTTTATGGCAATTGTCAAACCCGATGTTCAGTCTTCTTGACCTATAGCTTAGTGGCCGCGAATCTCCTCGGCAGGAATTGCTTTGACGGATTGCTTGCCGATGATGTCCTTCATGCCCGCATTGCCCATCATAAGGACACAAACTAAAGCTAAACCTGCTGGAACGATCGACCATAGGAAAGTAACGGATACCGATTCAGACAAGGCTGCGACGATTTTTTCCATGATAGGCGGCGGAATTTCCGCACGCTTC
Organism: Paenibacillus sp. PL91; assembly: GCF_012935325.2. GTDB lineage: Bacteria > Bacillota > Bacilli > Paenibacillales > Paenibacillaceae > Pristimantibacillus. The sequence continues at coordinate 245,298 of NZ_JABBYG020000001.1, read as the reverse complement.
TCAGGGGATAACAGCTCGCGGGCATTTTCCGTCATCGGGCTTGCTCCTTCGCTTCCAGCAAATGCATCCGCCATTCCGCTCGTAAAATGATTGCGTTGAATGATGCCGAATATCGTAATACCGACAGTCATTCCTAGCGAACGAACGAATGACATCGTCGAGGTCGCGCTTCCCCGCTGCCTCATGTCAAATCCATGTATGGACGACATGCCAAGGACAGAGAAGGAGAAGCCGATACCGAAGCCTGTTAGAAACATATACACAGACAGCATAAAACGGGTTGTATCTGGCGTGATCGTCGATAGCAATACAATGCCGGCGATGAAAATGACAGCGGATAGCGTCATGACGTTGCGATACGGCATTTTGTTTGCTAGCACGCCGCCTAGCTGCGCGGCGATAACGGAGCCCAGCGTCATAGGCAGTAGCGTCAAGCCTGCGCTAACCGCTGTTCCGCCAAATACACCCTGCACGAACATCGGGATGTACAAAGCTGCCGTAATAAATGCCGCACCATAAAATAATCCTGCTCCCGTACTCGAAGCAAATAGTCTCTGCTTAAACATGCTGAAGGAAATAATCGGCTCTGCTGCTTTCGTTTCCACGAACAAGAATACGCCAAGCAATACGGCAAAGCCGGCAAACAAGCCAATAATTTGCGCAGAATCCCATGCGAATTCCGAACCTCCAAGCTCGAGAGCGAACATGAGGCAGACGATTGAACCAACAAGCGTCGAAGCGCCCCACCAGTCGATTTTTTGCTTGGAGTGCGCATGCGATTCCTTGTAATAAATAATGATAAAAGCAAGCGCGACCAGCCCAATCGGAACATTGATATAAAATATCCAGCGCCAATTGATGTATTCCGTTAAGTATGCCCCGGCAAGCGGTCCGAACAAGCTTGAGGTGCCGAACACGGCCCCAAACAAGCCTCCCATCTTTCCGCGCTTCTCTGGAGGAAAAATATCGAACACGATAGCAAAAGCAATTGGCATCATTGCGCCGCCGCCGATGCCTTGAATGGCACGGTAAATCGTTAGCTGCGTAATCGACTCAGCCGTACCGCAAAGCACGGAACCAAGCAAAAACAATGAAATGCCCAATACGAAAAAACGTTTTCTTCCGTACATATCCGATAGCTTCCCGAAAATAGGCATACCCGCCATTTCCGTTACGAGATATGCAGATGTAACCCACACATATTTGTCCAAACCGCCTAGATCGGAAACGATAGTAGCCATGGCAGTCGATACGATCGTGTTATCGATCGAAGCGACCAAAATGCCAAGTAGAAGTCCGGCGACTACGAACCCCAGTCTATTTTGCCCTGTAGACATCAGGTAAATCCCTCCAATTAATTACTAGTCTCAAACGACATCATTTAGCATAAATCAATCCTTCCATTCATGTAAACATGCAAAAGTAGGAGCATGATCTAAGACCTCAGATGTAGAAAAAAACCATATAAATCCATATACTATGTCTTACATCAGCTTATCCAACTGATCAAGAAAATTACGCGATTTTAGCTGCAAGCCAAGATGGGTGTCCATTAGCTTGCGCATGGCTAGCTTAAGCTCTTCCTTAGTCTCCGGTTTAACTTGAATGGAGCCAAGCCTTCTCATATCCATTCTGCGAAATAGTCTTAGCAGCTTATATGCGCCTTCTCCAAGCAATACCGCATGCGGGTCTTTGCCTGAGCATCTAGAGCATAATATCCCTCCCGCATAAGGCGAGAGCTTAAAGGGACCTACAACATTGCCGCAGCTTACGCATTCATCTAGCGCCGGCGCATAGCCAGACAAGTCCAAAATACGCATTTCGTACAAATGAGTCACGATTTGCGGATCTTTCCCCTCTTGGAATGCTGATAGACATGCCTTCAGCTGTTCAAAATGAAAGCCGGTCGCCTCATCATCCTGTAAAGAGCGATCAGTCAGCTCCGCTACATAAGAGGAATATGCCGCCAAATCAAGCTTCTCACGCAAAACATGGTGAGATTCAATAATCTCACCATGATTCAGCGTGCCGAGTCCGCTGCTGCGGAAATAAGCGAACTCTCCATATGTAAACGGCTGCGCGAGCGAAGAGTGCTTGCTCTTCACTTTTTTCGCGCCGCGTATAAGTACTCCCGCTTTGCCGTTTGTCTTCGTGAGCAGTGTAACAATTTTGTTGCCTTCCCCATAATCCATGCTTCGAATGACGATTCCCTCGACACGATACAGCATTTTGCAAACTCTCCCCTGAAAGCAAAAGCGTGAGGTTCGCCGTCCCATGGCAGCGAACATCCGCTTAGCGGTTAAAAATAAGCATAGCAAAGGCTGTGAATATAGGCCCGCTTATCTTTTCAAACCTTTTATTCGTGATATCCGATTCAATAATACCTTCGATTCATTAGCCCGATGTGTCTTCCAACTCCATCATGGCAAGCTCGTCTTGCTCCAAAGCTAAAGCATTGGAGTCATCGGCTCCAAATTGATTGATTTCCTTGTAAAGCATGAAGGACTCGACATCCCCGGTCAACGTAAAATACTTCCACGAAAAATTTCGCATACGTATTCATCCCTTTCCGTCCCAAGAAATGCTGCTCCAGACGGTAATAGGATGCGATAATCCGATTCAATCTATCCTTAACAAAAAACGTCAATTTGTATTAATCGTGTCGATAGCCAAGATCCTTCAGTACGCGCTCTTGATTGCGCCAGTCCTTCTTCACCTTCACCCACAGCTCAAGATAAATGCGTGAGCCCAGGAGCGCTTCTATATCCTTACGCGCTTGTTTTCCGACTTCTTTGAGCAGCTCGCCTTTTTTGCCGATGATGATTCCTTTTTGTGAGTCTCGCTCGACAAATATGACCGCTCCGATATATACCACGCCATTTTCCTTTACGCGCATATCCTCAATCGTAACCGCAATGGAGTGCGGAATCTCTTCGCGTGTCATATGCAGTATTTTCTCGCGAATAAGCTCCGAGCATACGAATTGCTCGGGGTGATCTGTAATCTGATCCGCTGGATAGTACTGCGGGCCTTCCGGCAAATAACGGGAGAGCTGCTCAAGCAGCGTTTCTACATTATTCCCTTTGAGCGCCGAGATCGGAATAATTTCCGCAAAATCATGAAGCTCATTGTATTGCGTAATCATCGGCAGCAACTGCTCCGGCTCTACCTTGTCAATCTTGTTCATAACGAGAAAGACAGGTGTTTTTACTTTTTTGAGCTGCTCGATAATGAAGCGGTCGCCGCCGCCAAGCCCCTCGGATGCATCGATCAAAAATAACGCCGCCTCAACCTCGCGTAGCGCACTTTCTGCTGTTTGCATCATGTAGTTCCCAAGCTTTGATTGCGGCTTGTGAATGCCCGGCGTATCAAGAAACACAATTTGCTTTTCATTCGTCGTGTATACGCCGTGAATTTTATTCCGTGTCGTCTGAGGCTTATCTGACATGATGGCAATTTTTTGACCGATCAGATGGTTCATCAGCGTGGATTTGCCGACATTTGGTCTTCCTATAATAGCGACGAACCCCGAACGGAATTTTTTGCTGTCACGTTCATTTGATGTTGTACGATTCATATGTTATTTAACGCTCCCCATTTTCTGCTAGTGAAGCCGGTGTGAAAGCACCCGGCAATATGTCTGCTACGGTCGAAATCGTCCATTGACCGTTTAAATTCCCCATGATGACGGGCATGTCTGGCGCACATAGCTCAACCATCACCTGACGGCAAACGCCGCAAGGCGCAATTGGTCCATCCGTGCTTCCAATAACGGCAATGGCCTGGAATTGCCCCGGACGCTTACCGTCTGCAATTGCGCGATGCAGAGCGGTACGTTCCGCGCAGTTCGTAGGGCTGTAAGCTGCGTTTTCTACATTGCAGCCGTAATGGACATGACCCTCGTCGTCGAGCAGCGCTGCTCCAACTTGAAAATTGGAGTAAGGCACATATGCACGAGACATCGCTTCCTTAGCTGCAAGCATCAGCTTCGTGTAAGACTCCGACAACCCTTCGTATACCATTCAGACCATCCTCCTCAATAAAATTCAGCTTATTTCGCAATTAAATGCCATAAGGGCGGCCCAAGGATGAGCAGCCCTATAATAGCTGAGATTGCTGCCGCAACTAAAACGGCTCCTGCCGCAACGTCCTTCGCAACTTTCGCTACCGGATGAATGTCCGGGCTAGCTAGATTGACGGCTTGTTCGACAGCCGTATTAATCATTTCCGCACTTACAACAACAGCGATGGCAAGCAGAATAATGGCCCATTCAAGCGGCTTAAGCGATACGATTAGCCCTAAGCAGCATGCGATCAACCCCGCAATGGCATGAAATCGCATATGGCTTTGTGTACGAAGAGCGAAGCCGATCCCATATATCGCAACGGCGAAGCTGTGGATAAACTTTCTCATTACCGAGAGAGGCCGGCTTGCTGCAAAATCGCTTCCTGTTTCGCGGTCATTTCCGCTTCCGCAGCGTCGTCCTGATGATCATAGCCGATCAGATGCAGAAAGCCATGTACAAACAAAAAGCCGATTTCGCGCTCCAAAGAGTGACCATACTCCTCGCTTTGTGCTTCAGCCGTGTCGACACTAATAATAATGTCGCCAAGCATACCGGAAATCGGATCAACCTCGTCCTCGCTTTCAACCTCGAAGATGATGTCCAGCTCTTCTACCCCGTCATCTTGCATAGCAAACGACAGGACGTCCGTTGGACGGTCGATGCCGCGATATTCGCGGTTCAGCTGATGAATCTCCTCATCGTTCGTAAACGTCAGCGATACCTCGCCACCAGTAATACCCTCTGCTTCGCCTGCAAGCTGCAGCAGCTGTTCTAATTTTGTTATCCAATGCTCAGGTATTTCCAGTCTCTCCTGCTCGTTGCTCCATCCCAGCTGCAAGCTCATGCCAAGCGCTCCTTTGTTTTCACATCATCCGGATACTCAATACGTGAATGGAATATGCCAATTACGCTTTCCTTAAGAGATTGCGCAATTTTGTCCAGCTCCTTCAACGTCAAATCACATTCATTGTACTGATTGTCGTCCAGCCTGCTCTTAATAATTTTGTGGATCATCGCCTCCACCTGCTCCACAGTCGGGTTACGCAAGCTGCGCACCGCCGCCTCCACGCAATCGGCAATACCGACGACTGCCGCTTCCTTCGATTGCGCCTTCGGACCTGGATAACGGAAATCATCCTCGGTAAATGCGGGCTCAATTCCTTGCTCCTCCGCCTGCTTAACCGCTTTGTAATAAAAAAACTTCAGCGACGTTGTCCCATGGTGCTGCTCGGCTATATCCCGAATCGGCTTAGGAATATTATGTCCCTTAAGCATATCGACACCATCTCTCGCATGCGCTACAATGATCGATTTGCTAAGCTTCGGATCGATCGTGTCATGCGGATTTTCAATATTGGTCTGATTTTCGATAAAATAATTTGGCCTTTTCGTTTTCCCGATATCATGGTAAAACGAGCCCACGCGGCATAGCAGACCGTCGGCCCCAATGGCCTCGGCCGCCGCTTCGGACAAATTGCCGACCATTACGCTGTGGTGATAGGTTCCAGGCGTTTCCGTAAGCAGCTTGCGCAGCAGTGGATGGTTCGGATTCGACAGCTCCACAAGCTTAAGCGCCGATAAAATGCCAAACGTAACTTCAAAGAATGGCATCAAGCCGATCACGAGCACGGCTGTTATTAGTCCGCTGGCGAATGCGAAGGCAACGGAATAAATGAATGGCACGCGATCCATCTGCTCAGACAGCAGCAGAATCGTAATGACGGATAACGAGCCGAACAAGCTTACCATTATGCCGGCCTTCAAGATGGTAGACCGCTGGCTCGCTCTGTGTATCGAGAAAATTGCGGCAAACGATACGACAATAATGACGAAGCCGTATTGGAAATCGAAAATTTGATGCTGGCCGGTATTTAATATAATGCTTCCCATAATCGCAAATAATATGGAGCTGATCATCGCTAAATGCATATCAAGCAGCAAAGTGATAAGCATCGTTCCAAGCGCAGCAGGCGCCAAGTAGCCCGCATAGGGCGCCGCATCCGTCTGCGTCAATGAAATGATTTGCATCGTAATAATATTTATCAAGAAGATGAGCCAAAGCATAAGGAGCGATGCATTGTTGTATTTGGGCTTAATTCCATTGATGCTCCCTGACTGATGCAAGTAAGCGTACAGCACGACGATGAACATCAAGGACATGATCAAAAGCCCAAGCTGCGGCCAATAATTTTTTTTATCCTGCAGCAGCGAAGAATCAACCAGCAGCTTGTACAAGTCAGGCGTTATCGTCTGACCGCGCTTTACGATCAACTCGCCTTCTTTAATGATGACTGCCGGCGTGTTTTGCTTCGCCTGCACCTTAGCCTCGTCCGTCGCCTCTTTATCCAAAAACTTATTCGGCATAATAACGAATCGCGCCAGCTCCTGCACGATCTCTCTGCTTGTCCTGCTGGATAGCGAGCTAGCATTCACGAGCTCGGCAACCTGCGTTCTCGCGGTCTCCGCCTCGCGAAGCTGCTCTACGGTAAGCTTACGCACAATATCCCGAGCTACTTTGCGCATCTCGGTTAAGGTTTCGGAAGTTAAGTTCGGCATTTTGTAGAAGGTTTCTTCCGGAATCGTATATTGCTGCTCTTTGGTAATGAGCGACATTTCATCCAACAGCGCATCATTGTAGGTGCCTTTACCCTTGTTCAGCTTCACGAAGTTGTCAACGTATTCGGAATACCGACCCGGAATTTCATTGCGATAAATATCGATCTTATTTTGAACGGTGACTTGATCGTCCAAATTCAACTGCTCGATCCGCACAAAAATTTGCTCGACCAGCGCATCGTTGCGCAGCGGCACGATCGAATAGATATCGTCGACCTTTTCAGCGGCATCCTCTTCCGCCTGCCTTGTCGCCTTCTCGTCTTTTATTTGGAAGGGCGCTTTAATATCCTTCTCGCTTATCGCGCCCTCCTCAATATCATAGGTCTCGGGAACAAGATGCGGAGCCAAGCTGAAATAGAACAGCAGCACAAACATAAACATCAGCACCCAGCGAACGGCTGCGCTTTGCTTCCACCCCGTCATCTTAGACGGCCGCAAGCTCTCCTGTTTTCCGGACTGGTTTTGGTTCATGCAGCAGACATTCCTTTCTAGGCTTTGTTTTCAGCATCCCAGTTGTAGGCTACAATTATTTTTTGCACTAACGAGTGACGCACAACATCCTGCTCAGAGAAAAGGATGATGCCGATTTCCTCTATGTTTTTCAAAATACGCTGCGCTTCGATCAAGCCCGAGTTTTTGCCGCGAGGCAAATCGATCTGCGTAACGTCGCCTGTAATAACCATTTTAGATCCGAAGCCAAGTCTTGTCAGAAACATTTTCATTTGCTCCGGCGTAGTGTTTTGCGCTTCATCCAAAATAATAAATGCATCATCGAGGGTACGCCCGCGCATATAAGCAAGCGGTGCGATCTCGATCATGCCGCGCTCAATCGCTTTGACCGTTTGATCAGGACCAAGCACTTCATGCAGCGCATCATATAATGGACGCAGGTATGGATCCACCTTTTCCTGAAGGTCGCCCGGCAAAAATCCGAGATTTTCTCCCGCTTCCACAGCAGGCCTCGTCAATACGATCCGCTTCACAGAGCCTTCCTTCAGGGCTGCAACGGCCAGTACGACAGCAAGATACGTCTTGCCCGTACCGGCAGGCCCTATTCCGAATACGATATCACGTTTGCGAATCGTCTTCACATAATGGCGCTGCCCAATCGTTTTCACGCGAATCGGCTTGCCGCGGTACGTAGTCGTAATTTCTTTCTTAAACAAGTCTAGCAGCTCTTCGGCCTGCATAGACCTCGCGAGTTCAAGTGCATATGCTACATCTCTCTCAGAAGGCTGATAACCCCCGCGTACGAGCTGTATGAGCACATTGTAAAGCTGTTCTAATGAATCAACCTCTTCCGATGGACCTGAAATGACAATTTCAGCTTCGCGTGATGTAACAGATGATTCTACTTGAGCTTGTATTAATCGCAAGTAATTGTCCTGGGGGCCGAATACAGCCAGTCCCTCCGCTGCGTTGCCTAGAGGTATTTTTACTATTTTCGTCTCAATTTGCAACAATCCTCATTCTCCCTGCATCTGGACTAGTGGCATTTCATTTACGATAGATTGCTCGACCTCAAAAAGAACTTTCATATAAACTTTACCATTGTCCGCCTTTTCATGCAAAACAATTTCATCTCGGATGACCGCATCGCTGCCTGCTTTTATAAGCACATCGGCTTTTGCCTGCAGGATGCCTGTGCTCTTCGCCTCTTCCTCCGTCAGTGTCCTCTCCTCCATGCGCGTCTCCATGATGGTTTCCTTCATGCGTCCGATTGGCAGCGACCAATTGCGCCAGGATGCCTTCTCCTCATGGCGAATTGCTTCAGAGGCGCTGTATGGATTATCGCCATATCCGCTTACTTGAAGCGCGCGCGAGCCTATCACCGCAAACCATTTTGTCTTCTTTTCGCCTGTGTATACTTTTACGTGCTGAACCAAAGGTGAAGATATTTCGAACTCATACCAGACGAGCCCTCTGACTTTGCCTTTTGCAACGATTGTCCGTGAAAATTCTTCTCCGCCGATTGTTCCTGAGATCAGCGTCTGGCCTTTCTTCACCTTTGTATTTTTCCTGACGACGGGCCTTCCCGCCTCTGCAATAATTTCAGTAACGACGGCATCTGCCGAGGCTATCAAATGACGTGGCGTCTGCAAGGACGCCTGCTCGGGAATAGTCGATTCCACTACTTGAATGATTACCTTCGTGCCCTTCTTCTCTACGCCTACCCAGGTCGAACCAGGCAGCTTTTGAACGAGCTGCTTGGACATCTTGTCCGCATCGGCAAGGCGAAATGACCACTGCATCGGATATAACCCTTCCTGCTTGGCTGCAAGGCGGATTTGCTCCTCGGACAGCTTCACATTGCCTTGTACCTCGATGCTCCACACCAAAGAGGAAAGCATAAATATAATCGCAAAGAACAATACGATGCCGGCTGCAAATAGCTTCCTGCGCTCCGCCTTTACGAGCAAAAACGGCAAGCCTTTGCGCTTCGTAACATGGGCTCGGCAGCCTGTCTCCTTTAAATACGGACGAAGGCCAAAGAAGTCGCTTACCGAAAGCTCAAACTCAAGCAGGCCGCTGCTTGTCCATCTTATAGAAGACAGCTGCAAGCCCCCAGAGAGCGCGCGGTTGACGAGCTGCTCTGGTTGTCCTCCCCTTATGTGAACGGTAACCATTCCCTTTAACCAATCCGCACCTTGTCCGCTCATTCCGTTCGCCTCCAATACTTTTTTGTTTTTGCAAAGCAAGCTAGCTTCCTTTTATATTAGGGGATCAGTTGAATGTTCGAGATTTGACCCTCTACAAACACTTCCTCCGTCCATATTGTACGAATGACGAGCGAGCTGCCTGTAACCTCCAGCTCTCCTTTGCTTAAAGCGAGTCGCAAGCGCTCGCTGGAGAAATGAACGACTCCTCGATGATTTTCAATATATAATTGGCAATCGCCGATCATCGTTAGACGCGGCAAATCAAATATGACATCATGCGGCATATCCAGTAGCTCTGCTGTCACTTTGCGAAATTTCTTTTTTATACGGCGCATGGAAGAATCTTTGCCTCCTTCAAGGTTTGTTGAGCAAACCTGCTATGTAAGCAAGCAGACGCTAAGCCTTGCCAGAGCAAAGCAAAGGAGTGGCGGTTTTCATGTACTGTACCAAAATATGCGAACGGTAAAGCTTTTATGAGATGAATCTAGCCGCTAGCGTTTATAACGGGGGAAAAACAAAAAAACCGCCGAAGCGGTATGCTCGGCGGTTCATTGTTTATTTTCGATAGTGCCTCTTGGCGCGGGGTGGACCTAAAATTTCTGCCCATATGACCGCTTTGCGCAAATCATCAGCTTGCACAGTTGCAGCAATCGCACTCTGGCCTGCTGGTTTGCGTTCTGCTGCGGCCGGAGCCATTGCTTTACTTGTCGCTGCCCTCTCAAGCGAACGTTGAAGAGCGGCTATCTGAGGCGCTCCTGGGAGCAACTCGGATTCACTTGTCGGTAAGGTCGGATTCGCAGCGTGCTGACGCTCCTGCTCGGGTTGGGAACGATAGACAGGCTGACCCTCCGTCCGCTCCTGCAAGGGACGGTCTTCGCGTGGTTCTCTCTCGCTTGCTTGAGGGTATAAGTTACGCGGGAGCCCTCCGCCGCCAAAGTCCGGCATTTGACTTGGCTTCTTCTTCGAGCCTGCTTTGCCAAACAGCGAAGCAAGCGCTCCGAAAATAATGACAACGATAAAGATGTTATTCATCAAAAACTCAATAATTTTCAAAATGCCTTCACCTCCAAGGAGCGGTCAATCTAGTCGCAGCAATTGATTGGATCAATGGCACTAGCGGCCTTCTTTGTTGTCAGAGGAATTATCCTGCTTGCCAATGGTGCTGCGCATTTGCGTATCGGCCTCGATGTTTTTTAAGTTCATATAATCCATAACGCCGATTTTTCCGCTTCTGAGCGCTTCAGCCATCGCAAGCGGCACCTGTGATTCCGACTCGACTACTCGAGCTTCCATCTCGACGACCTTCGCTTTCATTTCCTGCTCTTGCGCGACAGCCATTGCACGGCGCTCCTCCGCTTTCGCCTGAGCGATCTTCTTATCCGCTTCGGCTTGCTCGGTTTGAAGATGTGCGCCAATGTTTTTGCCAACGTCTACGTCCGCAATATCGATTGATAAAATTTCAAACGCTGTTCCAGCGTCGAGCCCTTTGCCAAGTACCGTACGCGAAATCATATCTGGATTCTCAAGCACATCCTTGTGGGAATTCGCCGAGCCTACTGTCGTTACGATCCCTTCACCGACACGCGCAATGATCGTTTCTTCACCCGCACCGCCGACTAGACGGTCGATATTCGCACGAACGGTTACGCGAGCCTTTACCTTTACTTCGATACCGTCCTTCGCTACCGCAGCAACGATTGGCGTCTCAATAACACGCGGGTTAACGCTCATTTGAACCGCTTGCAGCACGTCGCGACCAGCCAGGTCGATGGCAGCCGCACGTTCGAAAATGAGTGGAATGTTCGCGCGCTGCGCGGCAATCAGAGCGTTGACAACACGGTCAACGTTACCTCCAGCTAAGAAGTGGCTCTCTAGCTGATTAATGTTAAGCCCAAGACCCGCTTTTGTCGCTTTAATTAGCGGATTCACGATTCTGCTCGGTACAACCCGGCGAAGGCGCATTGCAACGAGCGTAATAATACCTACTCTTACGCCTGATGCCAATGCCGAAATCCATAGCATAATCGGGAAAAAGCTTAGAAATACAGACAGTACGATTATAACGACGACAGCCAAAATTAAAATGGACACCAATGGATCCAATTGCATTTGTTCCAACCTCCATGTATTTATATTGTCAGCACTATTTTACGATTTCTTTGACGACAACCCAAGTCCCCTCAGCCTTAACGACTTTAACGGAACGATTTGTGTCAATAAATTCGCCCGAGGTGACTACATCTACGCGGTTATCGCCGATTAGAACAGTTCCTGCCGGGCGCAGCGGCGTAATCGTCGTGCCCTCCAGCCCAAGCAGCGAATCCTTCACATCCGCTGACAAGTAGCCTTGCTCCGTTGTCAGCTTATCGCGCAAAATAAACTTGTTCCAGATGCCGCGCTTTTTGTTCATTCTTACGAATATGGTGATCAGAATGATCGCTGCGACTAGCGCGATGACGATTGAGATGAACGCCGTCATCGGATCAGATGCTGCCATAACCACACCTGTTATTAATGCCGCGCTTCCAAGTATGCCTAGAATACCGAAGCTCGGCACAAATACCTCGATAATGAGCAGGGCAATTCCGATTACGAACAGGACAACCGATTCCATCCCCGCAAATCCAGCCACGTAGTGACCGAAGAAATAAAGGCCAAATGACAGTAGGCCAATGATCCCTGGTGCGCCAAAGCCCGGCACAAGCATTTCAATGACGATGCCTGCAATACCGAGGATGAGCAGCACCGTCATGACGACTGGATTGATGAGCCATCTGGCTGCATTTTCCGCCAGTGATGGTACCACTTCAATCTGCGCCCGTCCTTCAAGGTCCAGCCATTTGACCACTTCGTCAACGGATGCAGCCGTATGCTCGGAATAGCCGACCTTCTCCGCCTCGCTCGCCGTCAATGTGAGGATTTCGCCCTTCAGCTTGTCTCTGCCGATCTTATCCTTTAATGACAATTCCACATTCGGATCAACCATAGCTACAGCAATGCTTTTGTCGCGTCCCTGCAAGGCTGCCGACTCGCTCATTTCGGAAGTCCAGAATGAGATCGTTTTCGGATTTTCGATGAGATTTCCCGAGCCGTCTACAACCGCAGCCGCACCAATCGTGCTGCCGGGCTGCATAACGATGTTATCCGCATTAAGCGCAATATACGTGCCGGCAGATACCGCCTTGCCCTCAACAAATGCCGTTGTCGGAATTTTATTTTCCCGAATAAAATGGCCGATGCTCTCTGCGTTCACCACCTTGCCGCCAAGCGTATTGATAACGAGTATGACATGCTCTGCTTTCGCTTCCTCAGCCTCTTTATAGGCTCTTTCCAGAAACGATTGCAGCCCGGATTCAACCGTCTGCTTTACCGGTATGACATAAACGGCAGGGCCTGCTTCACTCGCTGCCCTCGCTTGCTCCATCCGGGGGCCGAACAAGCCTGCAAGCGTAACCAGCAATAATGCCGCAAGCAAGGCAATAGGAGTAGCGGACAACCTTCTTCGCCATCGGTTCATGTGCAAGAAGCTCCCTCCTTCTTTTCGTGTATTGTTCCCTACTACGTGCAGCAAGCTCAAATGTTTCAAGTAACGTAATCCATACTATACCATTTGAACCATCGCCTACAAAAAAACACCCCGGTTAAGGGGTGTTTTGTGAGTCCGAATGTTTAGTTAGTTGAGATGTTGCTGTACGAGCTGATTTACTAGTTTACCGTCAGCGCGTCCTTTTGTTTTAGGCAAAAGGGCACTCATAACTTTTCCCATATCGGCTTTGGAAGAAGCACCGAGTTCATGGATGGTCTGCGTTACTATCTCTTGAATCTCTTCTTCAGTCAGCTGTTCGGGAAGGTATTGACTAATAATTTCAATTTCGACCTCAAGACCCGCTACTAAATCATCACGGCCGGCTTTTTTAAATTCTTGGAGGGAATCTTTACGTTGTTTGATTTCGCGACTCAATATATCAAGCACTTCGTTATCGTCCAAAGGACGCTTGAGATCGATTTCCAAGTTTTTCACTGACGCGCGCATCATACGAATTACGGAAAGCTTAAACTTGTCCTGATTCTTCATGGCTTGCTTCATATCGTCGGTCAATCTTTCGCTCAGGTTCATTATGGAAGGATCCTCCTAAAACTTTCTCTTGCGCGCAGCCTCAGACTTCTTCTTGCGCTTCACACTTGGCTTTTCATAATGCTTGCGTTTTTTCACCTCAGCTAGAACTCCATCTTTAGCGATGGAACGTTTAAAGCGGCGAAGCGCAGCATCAATAGTTTCGTTTTTGCGAACTTTAGTTTCAGACACCAGTTTTCCCTCCCTCCGAAACAGACCGTCCAGAGCTATAACACGGTTTATCAAATTTCATTATATGTCAAACCAAAAGGCAGTGTCAACTTTGGATATCTACGAGCAGCGGAGAAAGTTTTGTTCCCCCTAGCAAATGGATATGCAGGTGATAAACGATCTGTCCGCCATCGGAATTTACATTGTTAACTAGTCGGTAGCCAGACTCCGCAATTCCTTGCTCCTTGGCAATTTGGCGGGCTACCGAGAACAGCTCGGCTACGACCGGATCATCCTCATCGGTTACGTCATTCATGGTTGGAATATGTTTCTTCGGAATGATGAGAATATGTACCGGAGCAGCTGGCTGTATGTCGTGAAATGCGAGAATTCTGTCGTTCTCAAATACCTTCTTCGACGGAATAGCGCCTTCGATTATTTTGCAAAAAATACAGTCCATGTGATTCACCCCCTGTCCACTCATCTTCTCTTATCATAACGAAAAAATGAGTGCTAGTCCAATGGAATACCAGAGAGCTGATTCTGCTTTATTTAGAGGTGCTCGTCATCGTCTGCTGAAGCTCAGCGGCAAGATCAATCCACTCGAGACCGCTCGACAAGCGGATTAAAGCGATACGGTTATCGGCGATATTGGTATTGAAGCCTTTCAAAATGCCAGACATCGCTTCAAAAGTACCTTTTATTTTGAGAATATAGGCATGCTCCTCATCGTTTAATGGCTTATCGTAACCACCAATCGTTTTTAAGCTCTTCTCATTCTCGCTTAAGTATTGCGATACCAATTCCGAATTCAATTTCTCCGGTTGAGCAGAAATGCTTGCCGCTTCATCTATGAGCTGGACTAACGCCTCTCCATTAGCGGCTGCCTTACCGGCTGCAAATTTAAAGTCTAGGCGCTCCTCCAAGCTTTTGCTTTGAAGCATAGCATCAAGCACCGGAATCATTTCGTCCACATATTGCTTCGACTCTGAGGCAGCCGCAAAAATTCTCTGACCCTTTACAAATTTCTTCTCTTGCTTATGCTGTAAAAATTGCGAGTACAAAAAAACATTGCCGATTAAGCTGAATACGAGAATAACAAGTGTAATCGGCAGTGCGATCGAGCGCTTGCCCGTTTGCTGCTGTTCCAACTTCGCAGCCTCCTTTTATGCTTTGTTCATTTGTTTCAGCTCAACCGATTGCCCGCCGTCGAAGAAGAAGACATGGCATTCATCCACTTTGCGGCCGAGCACTGATTCGATCGCTTCCGCGTATAGCTCCAGTTGAAACCGATGTCTCTCTGCCGCTTCAGCCCACTGCTGCTTGTTGATCCGGTCGGTCTTATAATCGAGCAAGACGACGCCCTGCTCATCCTCAAACAAGCAATCGATAACGCCCTGAATTAAGATCGGTTCCTGCATCAGCGCCTCTCCGGAATCCGGATATACGCGACTCGCGGGGAACATGCAGCTGAACGGGACTTCCCTTCGGACCCATTCCGAGCTGAGCAGACGCTGGCCAAGCCCGCTTTTGAAGAAAGCGGCTACGGCTGGCAGATCAATCGCTTCCGACTGCTTAGCCGTCAACAAGCGGCGTTCGATCATGCTATCGAGCGTATGCTTCAGCATCGCTTCATCAGCAGGCTCAGTGAGGGATACATGCTGCATCAGCAAATGATTGACGGAGCCTTTCTCCGCTGCTGTAAGCGACTTCTCCTCCATGAAGGCAGGACGGCGAAGGCGCATAGTGTAGTTAGCCGCTAGTGCGGCGATAGGGTCCTCTTGGTCCGCAAACTCCTTATTCATCGGCTCCTCCAAAGGAACCGCATCCTCCATGACCTCCGCATGCAGCCTCTTCATCTCTGTTACCGAAGTTTTGGCTGCCAGCCTTGCTGCCGCATGATGCGGATATTGCCATTCCAACCGGGACCTGAGCTGTTCATCCTCCTCAATTTGCTCGAGAAGCGACAAGGAGGTTATCGCTTGCAGTCTTTCTTCTTTAGCCAAATCCTGCTGATCCGGCTCCTCGGCTGCAGCAGCAGCTTCTATGCCGAATAAGGATGCCGAAACGATGCCAGCATGCCACTGCGGAGCGTTCTCGTCTGCATTTTGCTTATCCGCGATTTGCCTTGCGGCGAGCGGCCCAAGCCAGTCGATAAAGGATCTGGCGGATGCTACGCGGAAATCCGGCATTCTGCCGTTCGCATCGACAGAAGCCAGCCAGCGTCTCAGCTTTGCTTCCGCATCCGCTACCGTCGCGACAAGATACATTTTTTCCTTTGGCCTTGTCAAAGCAACGTAAAGAATCCGCATTTCCTCGGCGAGCATCTCCCTTCGCATCACCCTCCGAATAGCCAAATAAGGAAGCGTTGGATAACTGATTCGGAGAGCCGGATCTACAAAGCGCGGCCCGAAGCCAAGCTCCTTATGCTTCAAGAAGGCGCTCCGAACGTCCTGCTGATTGAACAGCTTACCGAGGCCTGCTACGAATACGACCGGAAATTCTAGCCCCTTGCTCTTATGAATGGACATGATGCGCACGACATCCTCTTGTTCGCCGAGCGCTCTCGCCGTCCCTAGATCGCCGCCGCTATCGCGCATCCGCTCGATAAAGCGCAGGAACCTGAACAGTCCGCGAAACGATGTCGCCTCATATTGCCGCGCACGGTCATGCAGCGCGCGCAAGTTCGCTTGTCTTTGCGTCCCGCCTGGCAAACCGCCTACAAAATCGTAATAGCCCGTTTCGCGATAGATCTCCCAAAGCAAATTCGCAAGCGAGCCTTGCCTTGCCTCCTCGCGCCAACGATCCAAGCTTTCCAAAAATAAAGAAAGCTTTCTGCGGGTATCCTCCCCCAGGAGCAAATCGCCTGCCGCTAACTGTACCGCATCGTAATAAGTCGATTTTGCCGATTGAATGCGAATACGCGCCAGCTCTTCCCCGTTCAGTGCGAATAATGGCGAGCGCAGGGCAGATGCGAGCGGGATATCCTGATACGGATTGTCGATGACACGAAGGAGCGACAGCATAGACTCTACTTCAACCGCGTCGAAGTACCCGCTGCTCAGCTCTGCGTATGCCGGAATGCCGCTCCCTTGCAGCTCCTCGATAATGATTGGCGCCCACTGCTGCGTCGCGCGCAGCAAAATGACGACATCCCGCCACTGCATAGGCCGGTTTTCGCGCCGCTTCCCATCATAAACCTGAAAGCCGCTGTCGATTAAAGCTTTCAGCTGCTGGGCAATCCAGCGAGCCTCGAGCTGCGCAGCTTTAAGCTCTGATGGCGATTCAGCTTGCGCCGCAGCATCTCCATGCTCGCGATCATCCGCAGGCTCGGAGGAGTCCACATCCGCATTTTCTGCGCCATCTTCCTCTACGTCGTCCATATCGCCTTTATTCAGCACGGCGAACTCGACTTGACAGCGGTCCGCCGGCACAGGTGTGGGATAAGACGCTCCGCATACGAGCTCCGCGCGCTCGTCATAGTCCATCTCTGCCACATTCTCGCGCATAATGGCACGGAACACGGCATTTACCCCATCGACAACCTCCGATCGGCTGCGGAAGTTTCGCGCCAAATCTATGCGCAGAGCATGAGGCGTATCCGAATCAGGCAGCTTGCCAGCATCCTTGCGCGAGAGGTAGGATTTATACTTTTGCAGGAAAAGCTTAGGCTCCGCAAGGCGGAAGCCGTAAATGCTCTGCTTGACATCGCCTACCATAAACCGGTTACCTGCACCTGGCCGCTCGATTAACGATACGATGGCCTCCTGCACCATATTGGTATCCTGATATTCGTCCAGCAAGATCTCATCGAATTGCTGCTGGAATTCAATCGCTGCAATAGAAGGAGACATGCGATCCGGCGTCGATGCAGGATCACGCAATATACGCAGGCAATAATGCTCCAAATCGCCAAAATCAAGCAGCCCTTTCGCACGCTTCGCCGCTTCGTAGCCTTGTCCAAATTCAATGACAAGCTCGGCTAGTGCGCGCATCAGCGGCGCCAGCTCTTGAAGCTCCTCCAGAAATTGCTCGGCATCTCGGCCGAACAATTCCTCGGCAAGCGATGTGGTCAGCTTCTTCGCTTGATCGCGAAGCTCCTTCGCCTGCTCTTGCAGCGACTTATCATATTCATCGCCGCGCATCATCTTCAGCTTTCCGAATTGAATCGCTTGAAAAGATTGTATCCAGTTCTCCCAAGGCTGCGAATGAATGATATCCGCAAGGCCGCCAACCACTTGCAAATCCTCATCAAAGGTTGCTGCATAAGGCGCAGGCCCGGCAGGCTGACGCGTCAATTCAAGCGCTTGATGGAGAAGCGAGCCCGCTCCTTCCAAAGCGAGCTGAATATCCCTCTTCAGGCTGGCTACCCATTCGCTGCTCTGAAGAGCTGATACGTCAGCAACGTCAAAAGCTCCAGCTGTTTGTCGCAGCCAATGTTCCGGCCAAGGATGGCTTTGCGCAAAATCGTACAATTGCTGAACGAGCCGGTATAACGGTTCATCGCCGCGTTCGCCGCCGTAGCGGTCAGCTAAACGGAGAAACGCGCCGTCATCGCCAGCACCCTCGTACTTTTGTTCAAACAACTGATCGAGCACATCAAGCCGCATGAGCTCGCTCTCCGTCTCGTTCGCAATTCGAAAGCCGGGATCGAGTCCGATTAAAGGATAGTAGCGTCGAATGACATCCAGGCAAAAGGAGTGCAGCGTCGTAATGGATGCACGGTTCATCAGTGCCAGCTGGCGGCGCAAATGCTCGGAATCAGGCTCCCGTTCTAGCTCCAGCTCAAGGGCAAGCCGAATCCGGTCCTTCATCTCTGCTGCCGCGGCCTTGGTAAAGGTCGCTACGAGCAGGCGGTCGACGTCGGTATTCGCCGATATTTTCCGAATAATCCGTTCAACCAGCACCGCTGTTTTCCCGGAGCCAGCTGCCGCAGCGACGAGAATGTTGGAGCCGCTCGTGACGATGGCATCCCACTGATCATCGGTCCATGTGCTATTTTCCGGCTTCGGGGTATCCTTTGCAGTGTGCATACTCATCACTCCTTCTCCAGCTGCTGCCAAATCTCTTCCTTAGATGGCTTGCCCAGTTTTCTATATTCATTTCCATCGAACTGCGCATCAAACTGGCAGACCGCTTTGTAGTCACAATATTGACATGGCGTTTTTGTACCCATGCGATAAGGCTCAATGGATACCTCTCCCGCTTGAATCGAGCTGCCGATCCGGCTGATCGTGCTTCTGACGGAATGCCTAAGCACATCCCACTGCTCATTCGTAACGACCGACGAGCTGCTGTAGAAGCTTCCGTCGCGCTTCAGCGCAACCGGGAGCAGCTCTGAATACCCAGTCTCTAATTCATCATCCATCAGCCTGACGGTTTCCGAATCCGCCGTAACGAGCCCGCGCATTTTGAAACGCTTCAGAAGCTGACCGCTGACCTCGGCTGGCGTGATGCTGTTCGTCAGCGCCAGCAACGGATTATGAACGTGAAAATAGAGAACGCCAGCCGGAGAAGCGGGCTGCCCCAGCCATGCGGATGCATGCGTGACGAGAACATCGAGATAGGTCAGCATTTGCAGGGAAAGCCCAAATGCAACCTCCTCGAGCCGCAGCTGCGTTGAGCTTGATTTGTAATCGAGCACGCGCAGCAGGAGCCCCTCCTCCGTCTCAGCCGCATCAACCCGGTCGATCCTCCCGATAATTTCCATAACCCCGCCGTCCTCAAGCGGAATGTGCAGGGAAGGCAGCGTGCCGTCCGGACCAAAATCAACCTCTGTTCCGACAGGGTGAAATTGCGCTCTGCGCGCGTGCTCGCCCAGCATGAGCGCGGCTTGTCCAACAATTTCCTTCAGCTTGCGGGCGATATATTGGAAGCGGCTGCTGCTGAGCAAAATTTGCGATTGAAGCTTTGGAGCCAGCTCATCGACCGTTTGCGAGGCGACTGCTTTCAGTTCAGACTCAGGCATCTTGCCCCAACGCTCTCCTAGACCCGTTGCCATGCGGCTGAGAGCGGCGTGGAACAGCTGCCCGACATCAGGCGCTTCCAGCCGGTAAAGCTTTCTCTCGCGCAGCTTTAAGCCATGTATCGCAAAATGCTGAAATGGACAAGATACAAATCGTTCCATCCGCGATACACTGACCTGCAGCCGAGCTCCGTATAGCTGCCTTGCCGTATCCTTCGAAAGAAGCTGCTCCTGATTCTCATAAGTCAAAGAGCCGGTTAGAAGCTGCAGCTTATGCTGCCATTCCGGTCGAACCGCAAACCAATTGTACATATCCCACCAAAAAGGGGGGATTGAAGCGCCTTGCTGCCATTTCCGAATAGCCGCAATTAAATAAGAAAGCGTTCGTTGAGGCTGCGACACGAACATTCTCTGCTCCGAGACCGGCAAGCTTGGGGACGGCTCTGCCGGGGCGCTTTGAACAGGAATGCCGGGAAAGAGCTGTCGAACATGCCTTACAATCTCTGAGGGAAGCAGGCTTTTGCCTTCCTCATCGGCTTGGGCCCAGCTTAACCATAAATGCCTGCTTGGCGTCGTCAAGGCGTTATAAATCATAAACCGCTCATCGAGCAAGCGGCGGCGAACGCCCGGCGCCATAGCCATCCCATCCTCGGCAAGCTTTTCCCGCTCAGGCTCGGTTAAAATGCCGTCTTCCTTCACCCTCATCGGCATAATACCGTCATTGGCGCCAAGCACATAACAGACCTGAACGTGTCCGGATCTCGTCCGGTCCATGCTTCCGATCAGCACTTGATCAAGCGCAGGCGGCACTGCCGCAAGCTTCAAACTGTCTAGCCCTGCCTCGACCATGCCTGCGAAGAGCTCCGGGGACACCGTTTGCTTGCCAGCCAGCTCAACTAACTGATCAAGCAGCTGCATTACGCTGTCCCACAGCTGCCTATGGCTTCTGGCTCGCTGCGTTTTTCCAGCCTGTGTGTCTTGCAGGCTCCAGCGCTCCAGACGATCTGCCGCATCCGATTGATCGAGCAGGCGATAGAGCGCCTCGCACATTTCTTGTACGTTTTCCGCTTTCTTCAGCGCATCGCCAAAGCGGCGGAGCGGCGGAACGACAGCTTCTCGTGCAGCTAGTACGATATCGAATTCCCGCTGCGCCTTGTCGCTGATTTTTGTATCCATTTCCTCATCATCATCAAGCGAAATAGGAACTAATGGATGCCAGCGCTTCTTATCAAGCCATTTCCAGCCGTCGATCCCTGCCGCTAAAGCAAAGTTTTCCAGCATATCGAACCATTCCCGCAGCAGGCTGCCATCCATCGGAAACAGCATCTCCGTCTTCACGCAGCGGAACACCGCGTCGTAACGCCAACCGAAAAGCACCGTTTCGAGCGCGGACCTTATAAATTCAACAAGCGGATGATGGAGAGCCTTCTCCTTCTGATCGACAAAGAAAGGTATGCCGTAATCGGCAAATACGAGTCCGATATAGTCGGTATAATCTTCGCTATTTCTAACCATAACCGCGATATCTCGCCAGCGGAGCTCGTCCTTCTGCGCTCTGCGAACGATATCGCGCGCGACTGCCTCAACCTCGGCGCGCCGATTCGCGGCGGCATGCAGCGACACCCCGCACCGCCTATCTTCATGATTCATCGTAGCCTTATCCGCAATCAGCATCGGTACCCGCTCGCTGTAATGCTTCTCAAGATGTGCAAGCATCGGGCTGTGCTTAAAGCGGATTGGCGGATCTTCTGCCAGCATCGTTGGCGCCAGCACTTCTACATCGTACTTGGCTGCCAGCTCCATCAGCTTATTGTAAGTTTCTGCCGTCGGATGAAAAAGCTCTAGCTCATGCGGCAGCTCTCCTGCTTCGTAGGCTCGGTTAAGCGTCAGCGTTACCGTAACCTGCGCAGAAGAGGCGATTAACGCCCCTAATGCCTCGTATTCGGTCGGCGTAAAGCCAAAAAAGCCATCCACCCATATTTGAGCGCCTTGCATGGAGGCAGCATCCGCGAACCCATTTTGCAAATAACGCAAATAATCCTCGGCGTCGATGTACATGCCCGCGAGTTCCTGCTCCATCTGGCTATAAATGAGCTGCAAATCATGAAGCTTGCGCTTTAATAACGTGGATTGGTCAGCACCTCCATCTGCCGCCGCTCGCCTTTCCTGAAGCAGCTCCGAATCGATGCCATACCGTTTCCACTCCGTCAACAGCTCCGCGAGCCTGTCAATGAATCCAGGCTGCTCTGCCCCGCTTTGAAACAGCTCTAGCTGGGTGCCCAGCCGGTGAACGATCTTATAGAGAAGCATATGCTTGCCTGTATCGCCGATAGGAACAAGCGCCGTTCCGCCTGTTTCCTGCATGACCCGAAAAGCCAGACGCCGAAAGCTAAGCGCCTGAGCCCTAATCGTGCCATTTAAATCGCCGCTTTGAAGCAGCGCATATTCCGTTTGAAAGGTAGCCTGCTCCGGCACGAGCATGACGAGCGGCGGCCCGTCCGGTTGAACGCGCAGCTGCTCCCTTATTTCATTCAAGCAGTAGGATGTTTTACCGGTTCCCGAGCGCCCGATGACAAAGCGAAGCGACATGTGCAACTCTCCCGTCTATTCGTAAATTGTCGTTTATTTGCTTCTTACTTCAAAGATCGCGAATTTTAAATAATGGCCTTCATTAACGCCAAGCAGCTCTGGATGATCTTTGCCCGCCGCGCGCCATTCGACTAAACGGAGCATCTTGCCTGCATCCACAGCCGCTTCTTGTATCGTCTCCAAAAATAATTCAGGCTTCATATGGTACGAGCAGCTAGCCGTAACAAGATATCCGCCTTCATTAACTAGCTTTAGCCCTTGCAGGTTAATATCCTTATAGCCTCGGCATGCACCAGCCACAGCGCTCTTCGTCTTGGCGAATGCGGGCGGATCAAGAATGACGACATCCCATGTCCGTCCTGCGGCGACTTCCAGCTTCTTCGACGTATCCACGCCGCCAAGGCCGCGCTGCTTCCGCTCGTCGATTCCTTTTACCTGTGCGCGTAAATATTCAAAAGCATCCGCAACCACAAATTCGACGCGGTCTGAAAAACCATTGCGCTCGACGTTGCGCTTCGCGGTTTCGATGGCATGCTCGGAGACATCAAGGCAAGTTACCTTCTTAGCTCCGTATTTGCAGGCATGCAGCGTGAAGCTTCCGGTATGGGCGAAGCATTCTAGCACCGATGCGCCATCCCAATACGGGAAGGTAACGATCTTGCCGTTTGCATTAACCGGTACAAGGTTGGCTGAATCTGCAGCCTTATTTGCTGTATTCTCGCCCGACCCTGCCGATCCTGACTCCGCATCTGCGCGATCTATTAGTCGAATGCCGCTGCGTTCACCCCAGCCGTTCATAAGCGGCGCGATAGCTGCGCGATTCTCCCGTTGATCGAAGAAATAGCCCGTCTTTTGGCCTTCCACTATATCAACCTCTAGCTTCAAACCGTTCTCCTCGATTTCTATGATTGAAGGACAGTCGCCATATAGCACGCCCGTACGCTCCTCCAACCCTTCAAGCGCACGAACGCTGACATCGCTGCGCTCATAGATGCCTTGCGGCTGGAACACTTCGACAAGCGCTTCAATTAACGCTTCTCTTCTCGCATCCATGCCCAGTGTCAATAGCTGCAGCACCAGCACATTGTCGAACCGGTCTACGACAAGACCTGGCAGGAAGTCCGCTTCACCATAAACCATGCGGCAATCGGCATCTTTCACGAAACGGCGACGGTGCTTCTGACACTTACGAAGCCGATCACGGAAAAAAGCAGCGTCCATCGCTTCAATCGGCTGATAGGAAACGACTCTCACCGTAATCTGCGATTTGGGATTCCAATAACCCGTTGCCAAATACCGTCCTTGATGGGTAACGATATCAACCAAATCACCCGGCTGCGCCTCGCCTTCCAGCCGATCGATCTCGGTAGCATAGACCCAAGGATGACCTTGCTCCAGCCTTTTCTTTCTCGCTTTTAGAAGAACTATTTTTGGATTACTCACGTTTGTCTCTTCCCCTCATTGAGCTTGCTTGTCATGCTTGTCTGCTTGGCGGCATATGTATACTTACGAAACGAACTTCTCACTAACAAATAAGGAGACCGTCTAATGGTTCATACGATTCTTATTCCAATGCTGCTCGGTTTCGCCGTTTTCATGTGCGGCATGAAGCTGATGGAGCTGGCGCTCCACCGATTGGCGGGTCCCTATTTGACCCGCTTCCTTGCTCGTTCAACAGCAACGCCGATCCATGGGCTCGCAATCGGCACAGTTTCGACTGCTTTTTTGCAGAGCAGTACGGCTGTAACGGTTATTGCGATCGGCATGGTCAATGCCGGCTTGCTTACTTTCCCGCGGACGCTCGGCATCATACTCGGCACGAATATCGGAACCTGTATAACGACAGAGCTGATCGGCTTAAATTTAAATAAACTCGCCATGCCTTTGCTAATCGCAGCGGTAGGAATGTGGCTGATTACAGCGTTGGTTGGCGAAATCCGGCTGTTCCCTGCCATACGCGGAGCGCGCTGGCTGGATACGCTTCGGTCATCCTCGGTCGTGCTTTGCGGCTTCGCCTTGCTCCTGACTGGCATCACCATGATGCAGGGCGTAGGCCCTGCCGTACAGGAGAGCTCCATGTTCGGCTGGTTTCTAGCTAAAGCAGACGATAGCTTATGGTGGGGACTAGCAGCTGGTGCTATTCTTACCGCCGTTGTTCACAGCAGTGCTGCTGTAATTGGCATCATCATGGGCTTTGTCTCTATCGGCGCTATGCCAATCGAGCTCGGAATCGCCGTCGTGCTTGGCGCAAATATCGGCACCTGCGCAACCGCTCTGCTTGCATCCATCGGAGGCACGAAGGCCGGACAGTACGTGGCATGGTCTCATGTCGTTCTGAACGCAGGAGGCGCATTGCTGTTTATGCCATTTCTAGGCGAGCTTTCTCTATTGTCTGAATGGGTATCCTCGTCTGCAGCGGGACAAATTGCCCATACGCAAACGATATTCAACATTCTCAGCTCCTTGCTTGCACTGCCCTTCTGCTACCTCGGCAAATTTCGCAGGCTAGACCCGGTCACTTAGGCTTACGTTTATTCTGTAGGCAGTCCTAGCAATTGGAACGCTCCGGCTACGATGCGATGATTGTTGTCATATCCCGATTGCTTCTGGCGCTTCCACGCTTCTTGAGGATCAAACCAATCGACGCCGCGGATTTCTTCAACCTGCGCCTGCAGCGAGCCGCCAACAGCCTCAACTAAGTAGTAATGAACCTCTTTATCTACCGTTCCTAAGGCTTCATGCTCATATTTATATTTGATTTGGTCTATCGGAGCAATGATAACTCCTTCAAGGCCGGTTTCTTCTACAATTTCCCGCAACGCGGTTTGTTCTACGGTTTCGCCAGCCTCCATCTTCCCTTTTGGCAGCGATACTTTTCCATAACGATCTTGAATGAGCTGAATTTGCAGCTTGCCTTCCTCGGTGCGGCGGTAAACGACACCGCCTGCTGAAATTTCCTTCATGTCCGATTCCCCCTTGCAGCGTTTAATGATTGGTATATGCAGCAAAGGATTCCTCCATCTTTTCCATAAAAGGAATCGATAAGCAAAGGAATCCCCGCATTCGTTAAGCTTATGCTATGCTCTTATTGCTTCTGGACGCTCCAGCACGAAGCTGTGCAGCTCCATTTCGTTCGACTCAGCAGTCTGGTCATCCATTACGCGAACGAATTTAGCACGACACTCATTAACGCCTGCTTCCGTAATTTTGACGCGGCATAATTTGCCGATCAAAGCTTCCGAGCCGTCAAATACTACTTGGATGTAGTTGTCCGTGTAACCCATAACGAGACCCGTTCCCGGTGCGCCCTTGTAATCGCGCTCTGGAATGACGTCAAGCACCTCGCCTACATATTGCTTCGCGTATGCGAGCTGCATCTTCTCGGACAAGTCAATCAGCTTATGGACGCGTTCGTTCTTGATCTCTTCATCCACTTGCTCCTCCATCCGCGCTGCAGGCGTGCCTGTACGCTTGGAGTATGGAAAGACGTGCATTTCCGCGAATTTCAGCTCTTCCATAAAGCGGAAGCCGCTCTCGAACATTTCTTCCGTTTCACCCGGAAAACCAACGATGACGTCCGTTGTAATCGCAACGCCAGGCATCGCCTCATGCAGACGTTTGATCTTGGCAGCAAACTCTGCTGTCGTATATTTACGGCGCATCCGCTTAAGTACCGAATCCTCGCCGGCTTGCAGAGGAATATGAAGGTGACGGCACATTTTGCTGGAACGGTTCAGCACGTCGATCATCGCATCGTCAATTTGACTCGCTTCGATAGAGCTGATCCGAATGCGCTCTAGGCCCTCAATCTTGTCCAAATCCCACAGCAAGCTTGTTAGATTATAATTTTCCATATCGTCGCCGTAACCGCCGGTATGAATGCCGGTAAGGACGATTTCCTTATAGCCCGAAGCGACGAGCTGCTTGGCCTGCTCCAATACGCTTTCCGCGGAACGGCTGCGGGAAAGCCCGCGTGACCAAGGGATAATGCAGAACGTGCAGAAGTTGTTGCAGCCCTCTTGGATTTTTAGGAAAGCACGCGTACGCTCGGAGAAGTCAGGAACGTCAAGCTCCTCGAAATCACGTGTTTTCATAATGTTTCTTACGGCATTTACCGGCATGCGGTCGCCTTGGATTTGATTAATGAAGGTCATGATCTTCTCGCGGTCTTGTGTGCCGATAACGAGATCGACCCCTTCAATCGCCATAATCTCTGCAGGAGAGGTTTGAGCGTAACAGCCCGTCACCGCAATGACTGCATCGGGATTGCGACGTACAGCCCGCCTAATGATCTGGCGGCTTTTTTTGTCTCCCGTATTGGTTACCGTACATGTGTTGATTAAATAAACATCTGCAGTCGATTCGAAATCGACCTGCTCGTAGCCTTCGTTTTTGAATAACTGCCAAATCGCTTCTGTGTCATAGAAGTTTACTTTGCAGCCTAGCGTATAAAATGCGACTGTTGGCATAGTAGTTACGCTCCTCCCATTTCTCCGGATTCATATAATAAGCAGGTTAACCCTACAATACCCGCTGTTTCCGTTCTTAATATTCTTCGGCCTAATCCGACCATAACGGCGCCAGCCGCTTCTGCTTCATTTGCTTCTCGATCCGTGAAGCCGCCCTCTGATCCTACGATGAGCAGCACGCTTGGCTCGCTTGCCGAATCCGAACGCTCGATCCACTCGCGAACTGCTGAGCGGATGCCTCTGCCATGGGCGGCATGCCCTTCGCGCTCAAAGCAAAACAGAACCAAATCATAAGAGCCAAACGACTGGATAAGCTCTCTCCAGCTATGTACCGGCTCAATGCTTGGGATGCGGTTGCGATGCGCCTGCTCGGCTGCTTCCTTCGCTATTTTGGTCCAGCGTTCGATTCGCTTCGCTTCTTTCTTGCCATCGTACTGAACGATCATTCGCTCAGATTGAAACGGCATGAACGCATAAGCGCCAATCTCAGTCCCCTTTTGTATAACCAGCTCCATCTTATCGCCCTTCGGCAAGCTTTGCGCAATGGTGATCGCCCAGCTTGGCTCGGTGTCCGCGCTAAGCATCTCCAAGATTTCAGCCCTAATTAGCATTGGAGTAGCTTCCCGAACAGCGACAAGCGCTGTTCGGGATTGTCCGTCGCTAACGATAAACTTATCGCCTGGCTTCGTGCGCATGACCCGGACCGCATGATGCGCGTCCTCGCCAATGATGCGGATATCGGAGTTGCCAAACTGCTCCGCCGCTACAAAATATCGTTGCATGTTTGCTGCCTACCACCCTTAAACAAATTCCATCCTTCATAATAGCATGTTTAACTTCATGAAATCTATCAGAAACCGTTGCCAGTCATGCTTGACCGGAAAGCATATCAAAACACTTCTTGCATTTAGAAAAAAATCTGGTACACCAAAGCGAAGGTATTGTTCATTAGATCTGCGCCTAAGCCTAATATCGGATCAAGCGTTACTCTGCGAAGCGGTGGGATAAAGACGATCAACAAGAAGATGAACATCCCCCATTGCACATTCTGATCCATTTTGTACCGAAGCTTAAGCGGCATTAAATCAGCGATAATCCGGTAGCCGTCAAGCGGCGGCAGCGGAATTAAATTAAAGATAAACAATAAAAAATTATACCAAATGAAATAATCAAAAAACCGGTCTACCGCCGCGCTGACGCCAACGGAAGCTCCATCCAGAGCGCCGGTGGCGATAAGCGCAACATATATAATAATGCCAAGCGTACCGATAATCAAATTGCTGAGCGGGCCGACAAGCGTCACGATAATGCTCATAATCCTTGGACTGCTGAACTTGCTTGGATTAACCGGAACTGGCTTCGCCCATCCAAAGCCAGCAAATAAAATCAAGAGTGTTCCAAGAACATCTAGATGCACGCGCGGGTTCAGCGTTACTCTTCCCGCATTATAAGCGGTGTCGTCGCCGAATTTATAAGCGCTATAGGCATGAGCGAACTCATGCACCGTAAACGCAATAATTAAAGCTAATACGATAAACGGCAAATCCTCAAGCGGAAATCGAAAAAAGCTTTGTAAGTCCATTAACTCACCTGCGGCTTTCTCGCGACGAATGCGATCCATTCCTCATCGCGGCGCTTCTCGACAATTTCAAAGCCAGAACGGATTAACCCTTCTTCCACATCGGTTTCTTTGTTTTTGTAAACGCCCGATGCGATATATATGCCGTTAGGCTTGAGCGCAGCGTACACATCATCAACAAAGAGAAGAATGATTTCCGCCAAAATATTCGCTACAACAAGATCGACCGGAACGGTTACGGCAGTCGCTTCATGACCCGCATCTGCTCCTTTAATTACACCTAGCAAGTCGCTTAGGCGCACTTCAACTTGCTGCGATAGATCGTTGAGCCTTACATTCTCTGTTGCGCTGGTTACGGCAATCGGGTCAAGGTCAAGCGCTAGCACGCTCTTCGCCCCAAGTCTGCAAGCGCCGATTGCGAGTATGCCTGAGCCCGTACCGACGTCGATGATTTCTTCTCCGCCTTGAATGACTGACTCAAGTGTCTGCAAGCATAGCGCCGTCGTTGGATGAGTGCCCGTTCCGAATGCCATACCTGGGTCAAGCTCAATAATACGTTCATCAGGTCCCGCCTCATACACTTCCCAAGTCGGTTTAATAGTAAGCTTATCCGAAACACGGAGCGGCTTAAAGTATTGCTTCCACGCCGTTGCCCAATCCTCTTCATCTACGACACGCGCCGAATATTCAACGCTTCCGGGATCAATATCAAATTCGCGAAGCTCCTCGACGCGAGGCTTAATCGCAGCTATTAGCTCATCCGTATTTGTGTCTTCGCCAAAATAGCCCTTAATGACAGCTTGGCCTTCCGGAATATCGTTAAGCGGAAGCTCATACCATTGTCCAAGCGACGTATCCCGCTGCTTGCTCAGTGTACCCGATTCTTCAATGGATACGCCGCCTGCTCCCATTTCATGCAAAAAGTTCGATATCATCTCCTGCGCCTCTTCGGTTGTCGAGATCGTAATTTCATGCCATTTCATATGTATTATCCTCCAATGCCAATCGTAAACGGCTATCGCCGACCTCCAGTCGGCTAGACAAACGTTTCGCTATAAAAACCTAACATCTATTGTACACCAGAGTAGTACCTTTGCACAAAAAAATGACGCAAACGACCTATTGCTGCATTTATGCTAAATTCGGCCTGCAACGCAAAAGAGACTGCAGGCTCCTATGCCTGCAGTCTCTTTCGATTAAAAACTCGTCGTATCCACATTACCGCCTATTTGCTGGATTAGATGCAGTGCCCGTTCAGCGACAGCTTCATCTACGGTCGCTGTCAGCAAGCCGCTATCGAACAATCCGTTCACTTCAATCACACGAAGCGCTTGAAGCTTACGAGAAGCTTCGAGTGCAGCACCTTCGTCTTCGAAGGTTGCCTGGATTTCAATCTGACTCATTATTCCTGCTCGTTGCGAGCGTCAGCTGCAGCTGCACGTTGAGCTGCATTGCGATCTGCTTCGTCTGCAAGCTCCTCGGAAAATTCAACGTCCTCGTTTTTCCCTACAGGCAGGATGCCAAAGTTTTGTTTCTCCAGGTTGTTTTGATTGTTTTCATTGTTTTCATTGTTTTGATTGTTTTGATTAGTCATGGTTTAATTCCCTCCGGTTGTTTGTTGATGTATGGTTTTCCTACCCGAATAGAATATGTTTGTCCGCCAAAATCTATACAGCGATAAAAAGAAAAAAAGACGTGCCGGGTTATTCACCGCGGAACGCCTTTTTCATTTTGTCGAATATAGATTCATGATGCTCATGTTCATTAGTTGCAGAATCGCCGCTTAGCCCGCCAAATTGACGAAGAAGCTCCTTCTGATCGTCCGTTAAGCTGGTAGGCGTAACGATTGTAACCTTCACATGCTGGTCGCCTTGACCGTAACCGCGCAGCTTAGGTACACCCTTGCCTTTAAGCCTGAAGTAAGTACCCGTTTGCGTGCCTGCCGGTACTTTCAGCTTCACCTTCTCGGTTAGCGTAGGAATCTCGATCTCATCGCCTAGCGCCGCCTGAACGAACGTTAGCGGAACCTCGCAATAGATATCGTCATTCTCGCGCTCGAAAAACTCATGAGGCTTCACGCGAATGACAATATACAAATCGCCTGCCGGACCGCCGCGAAGACCGCCTTCGCCCTCACCCGTCATTCGGATTTGTGCGCCGTCATCTACGCCGGCTGGAATGCGGATATTGATTTTGCGTTGGCGCTTAACTTTGCCCGCGCCATGACAAGTCGAACATTTGTCTTTAATTACGCGGCCTGTGCCGCTGCAATTCGTACAAGCCCGGCGGTTGACCATACGGCCAAACGGCGTATTTTGTACAACCTCCTGCTGTCCGCTGCCCTTACATACCGAACAGGTTTCCGGTTTAGTTCCCGGCTTCGCACCGTCGCCGTGACAAGTGTCACAGGTCTCCGTACGCGGTATCGTAATTTCCGTTTCTTTGCCGAATACCGCTTCCTTGAACTCGACTGTCATCGTATATTGCAGATCGTTGCCGCGCTGTGGCGCGTTCGGATCGCGGCGACCGCCGCCGCCTCCAAAGAACATATCGAAAATATCGCCGAAGCCGCCGCCAAAATCAGCACCGCCTCCGCCGCCCATGCCTTGATTCGGATCAACATGGCCGAACCGGTCATACGTGGAGCGTTTGCCATCATCGCTTAGTACGTCATAAGCTTCCTTAACTTCCTTGAACTTCGTCTCTGCATCCGCAGCCTTGTTCACATCGGGATGATATTGACGTGCTAGCTGACGGTAAGATTTTTTAATTTCATCTGCTGATGCGTCCTTGCCGACACCAAGCACCTCGTAATAATCGCGTTTGCTTGCCACCTGTTCTCACCTCCGCTATCTATCATATGATTCCATGTGCATATGCGCACGAAAGGAGGTCAAAGCCAGGTAGCGCCTGTCTTTGACCTCTCGCTCGCTACACTTTATTTATTATCGTCAACAACTTCGTAGTCGGCATCTACTACATTGTCTTTTCCTTTAGCTGCGCCAGCGCCCGCATCCGGGCCTGCACCTTCAGCTTGTTGCGCCGCTTGCTCGTAAAGCTTAACGGAAAGCTGCTGAACGATTTCTGTCAGCTCAGCCGCCGCTGCGTTGATTTGCTCAAGATCGTCAGTCGCAAGCGCTGCTGTAACTTTCTCTTTCGCAACGTTCGCTTTTTCGATTTCAGCAGGGTCAACTTTATCGCCAAGATCTTTAATCGTTTTATCAACGGAGTAGATCAGTTGGTCAGCGCTGTTTTTTGCTTCTACAAGATCACGGCGTTTGCGATCTTCTTCAGCGTTAAGCTCAGCGTCCTTCATCATTTGGTTGATTTCATCCTCGCTCAAGCCGCTTGAAGATGTAATCGTAATTTTTTGGCTTTTGCCTGTACCTTTGTCAAGCGCGGATACGTTAACGATACCGTTCGCATCGATATCGAAAGTAACTTCGATTTGCGGTACGCCGCGTGGAGCAAGAGGAATATCGTTCAATGTGAAACGACCAAGCGTTTTGTTGCCGGCAGCCATCGAGCGTTCACCTTGCAGGACGTGAATCTCAACACCTGGCTGATTGTCCGCATAAGTCGAGTACACTTGGGATTTGCTTGTAGGAATCGTTGTGTTGCGGTCGATCATTTTTGTAAACACGCCGCCTGCAGTCTCGATACCAAGCGACAATGGCGTAACGTCAAGCAATACTACGTCTTTCACGTCGCCAGTAAGAACGCCCGCTTGTACGGCAGCGCCAAGAGCAACGACCTCATCCGGGTTAACGCCTTTGTGCGGATCTTTGCCGATCAATTTTTTAACCGCTTCTTGTACCGCAGGAATACGTGTAGATCCGCCTACAAGTACAACTTTATCGATATCGCTGGAAGACATGCCAGCATCGCTAAGCGCTTGACGAGTAGGTCCAAGCGTACGCTCAACTAGCCCTGCAGCTAGCTCTTCAAATTTCGCGCGAGTAAGGCTAAGCTCCAAATGCTGAGGAACGCCGTCAACCATTGTAATAAACGGAAGCGAAATGGCAGATGTTAATGTGCCGGACAGCTCTTTTTTCGCTTTCTCAGCAGCATCCTTCAAACGTTGAACCGCTGCTTTATCTTTGGAGAGATCGATTCCTTGATCTTTCTTGAATTCAGCAACGAGGTGATCGATGATCACTTGGTCAAAGTCATCGCCGCCCAGCTTGTTGTCGCCGCTTGTCGCTTTAACTTCAAAGAAGCCGTCGCCAAGCTCAAGGATGGATACGTCAAACGTACCGCCGCCAAGGTCGTAAACAAGAATGGTTTGGTCTTCTGTTTTCTCAAGGCCGTATGCAAGTGCAGCAGCCGTCGGCTCATTCACGATACGAAGCACTTCAAGACCAGCGATTTTACCAGCATCTTTTGTCGCTTGGCGCTGGCTGTCATTGAAGTAAGCTGGAACCGTAATAACCGCTTGAGTTACCGTTTGACCTAAGTATGCTTCCGCATCAGCTTTCAATTTTTGCAAAATGATTGCTGAAATTTCTTGAGGCGTATAATCTTTATCGTCGATTTTTTCTTTGTGATTCGTACCGATGTGGCGTTTGATCGAGCTGATCGTACGATCCGGATTCGTGATCGCTTGACGTTTTGCCGTTTCACCGACAACGCGCTCGCCGTCTTTCTTAAAACCTACAACCGATGGGGTTGTACGGTTACCTTCCGGGTTAGGAATAACGACAGCTTCGCCGCCTTCCATTACTGCTACGCAAGAGTTTGTTGTACCAAGGTCAATACCAATTACTTTACTCATAGCTATAGTTCCTCCTACATTCATTTGTATTTTAACGCGAGTGCTAGCTTTCTTTGTCTTATCTATATAATGAAGTCATAAGGCTTAGCTGCTAACTTTAACCATGGCAGGACGCAGAACCTTATCTTTCAAAATATATCCCTTCTGCACTTCCTCCACGATAATGCCTTCCTCATGCTCGTCAGATTCAACCTGCATAATGGCTTGGTGGAAATCAGGGTTAAACGGTTCGCCAACAACGTTCATTGCTTTAAGGCCTTCCTGCTCGAGCGTTTGTTCCAGCTGGCGGAAGATCATGTCCACGCCTTTAGCCAGCGATTCAAAATCGCCATTTACCGACGCCGCAGCAACTGCGCGTTCAAAATTATCTACAACCGGCAGAAGCTGACCGATCAGCTTCATCGATGCGTATTGTCCAAGTTCCTCTTTTTCCTTCAAGGTACGGCGACGGAAATTATCGAAATCCGCTTGCGCGCGCAGGAAGCGCTGCTGGTTCTCGTCAGCTAGCTTCACAAGCTCCGCATAACGAGCATCTTCCTCTACAGACTCGCTTACCGATTCCTCGTGAGCCTGCTCTGATTGCTCAGCAGATACTACCTCTTCTACAGCCTCAGCCGCTTCATTTTGTTGCTCCTTCGTACTCATGCAATCACCTCCTTAAAAAGTTTACGAAGTAAACTTGGCATCGTAAGCTTCGGTATAAAACTATTTATACCAGCGGCTTAGAAGAACCGCCATATCCTTGGATATAATATCCAACAGGCTAATGACTTTGCCGTATTCCATTCGTGTTGGTCCTAGAATGCCGATCGTTCCCAGCGATTGGCCATCAATGGCATAGGTTGCTGTTATGAGACTGCAATCGCTAATTGCCTTATGGTCATTTTCTGTCCCGATACGCACTTGTATACCTGACGGAAGGCCGGTAAACATTTTCATAATGGCTGGTGTCTCGTCAAGCAAATCCAAAATCGTCTTCACTTTATCAACATCTTTAAATTCAGGCTGCGTCAGCATATTTGTTGTACCGCCGAGGAATATCCGATGTTCATCCTCATTCTGCAGCGCATGATCCAGCACCTGAAGCAGCTGTTCATAATGATCAACATGCCGCTCAAGCTCTTGCCCAACTTCAGTGTAAAGCTTCGACCTTAGACGAATTAGCGGAACGCCAACGAGTCTCGTGTTCAAAATGTTAACGACCTTTTCCATATCCGCCATTTTGAGGCCTTCCGGAATCGAAATCGTCCGATTCTCAACATGTCCGGTGTTCGTCACGATAATGGCGACTGCCGATGTTTGATCCAGCGGCACTAGTCCAAAATGCTTAAGTGACGTGCTGAACATTTCCGGTCCAAGCAAAATGGATGTATAATTGGTCAAATTAGACAGGATCATCGCGGTTTGCTGAATAACCTGCTCCATTTGATTCATTTTGTCCGTAACGAAAGAGCGGACCATGCCAATGTCGTTCTCATCCACTTCATTAAGCTTTACTAAATGGTCGACATAATAACGGTAGCCTTTCGTGGATGGGACACGCCCTGCTGACGTATGCGGCTGCTCTAAGAAGCCAAGCTCCTCAAGATCCGCCATTTCATTCCGGATAGTCGCCGGACTGAAGCCAACGTCGCCGCGCTTCGAAATACTGCGTGAGCCGACCGGTTCAGCCGAGCGAATATAATCATCCACTATTGCATGCAAAATCATCCGTTGTCGTTCCGTCAGCATTCGAATTCCCCCTACGTAATTGTTAAATCCGTTATTTCGGTTTACCATCGTTAGCACTCAATACAATCGAGTGCTAATCATTACTACAAAAATACCAAACCAGCTTGTCGATTGTCAAGTCGGTTCGGCATTTTTGTGCCCTATTTTCTAATCACCGCATTATACTTTATGCACTCTGCCTGCTTCATCGACTGCAAACTTCTCTCTTCTGACTCGGTTGTCGCCTTGATATAATTCGACAATTCGATTCGGAGAAACGGAGTCATCTATCGTTACTTTCCAGCCATTCGTATTTAGCAAAGCAAACACTTCGTCGAACTCCATCGCTTTAAAACCATAAAAACCGCTTAATCCTGCCCATTTTTTAAGCAGCACCGTCGTGACATGCTTGAGCTTATCTTCTACTGCTACGATTTGATCTTTTCTTTGGCTCATTTTTATTTCTCCTCTATATAACAATAAACATCTACCTTGACTATATACCAAAACGCACGGCATTACTATCAACGAGTTCGGACAAAGTGCCTAAATGCCCTATATGCCGCATAAAACCACTACCCCTTAGCCATAAGCAATCGCTAAAGGAGAGTGGTTTTATTTTTCAGCCGAATGAAGCTTCTTATACCCGATCTAGATTTAGAACAGCATCTTTAATACAGCGATTTCGTCGCAAGCGAGCTGTTTTGGACAGTTGACGCAATCCTTCCAAACCTTTTCAGGGAATATTTCCTTGTCTACAACCTTGAATCCATTTTTCTCAAAAAAGGATACGGCATAAGTTAAAGCCATAATCTTCGGAATTTGCTGCTCTCTAGCCTGTTCGATCAAAGCCTCAACCAGCTTGCTCCCGATTCCGACGCCTTTGTATCCCTCAGACATGCCTAGCGACCGGATCTCTACTAGATCCTGGCCTAGTCTGGTAAGGGAACCGCAGCCTACAACCTCGTCCCCAATCTCCGCTACGACGAATGTATCTATCATATATTCGAGCGCTTCCCGAGTGCGAGGCAGCATAATGCCTTTCTCGGCATAACCTTTAATTAACTGAAATAATGTCTCGATATCGCTTGATGTCGCTTTTCTACATACGACCTGCAATGCCTGCATTTGTGCCTTCGCCTCCACCCGGTGCAAGTTCAAAATCAATATGAATAAATATACACTAGATTGAATATTTTCTCAAGAGTATTTTAGCTGTTATATCCGATAAAAGCACCAAACACTTCATTCCCGAGAAGCACGCCTTTATCCGTCAGACGGTAAATCGTATCACCCTCGGTTTGCTCCGACTCTAGCAGGCCGTCATTGGTTAACTTATCAATAATCTCGCCAAACTTGCCTTCGAGCGTTTGTCCTGGGAATTGCTTAGAAAAACGGGATGCAGGCACCCCTTCCAGCAGCCGAAGCCCCACCATCATCAAATCCTCCATCGCCTCCGCCTCAGGCACCTCAAACGTTTCTAGGCGCGGAAGCTTCTCCGCTGCAGCATCAATGTATGGTGTAATCCCCTTCAAGTTGACATGGCGCATACGGTCCGTGTAGCCATGAGCACCTGCTCCCAAGCCATAATAAGGCTCGTTGCGCCAATAGGTGGAATTATGGCGGCTTTCATAGCCCGGCTTAGCGAAATTGCTAATTTCATAGTGCGCATAGCCGTTTTCCTTCAGCATGTCCATCAGTAATATAAACATATTAAACTCCTCTTCTTCCGGAGGCAAAGGCAGCTCATTGCGTTCATACAGCTTATGGAACAGCGTATTTTCTTCAACCTTTAGGCTATAGATCGAGTAGTGTGGCAGTCCTAGCTCCATTGCACGGCTAACGCTGTCACGCAAGAGCTCAACCGTCTGACCGGGCAAGCCAAACATTAAATCGATTGACAAATTGGTGAAGCCTACTGTACGAGCGTTTTCGATGCTGCGATAAACATCGTCAACGTTGTGTATACGGCCGATCCGCTCAAGCAATCCGTTATCAAAGGACTGAACCCCGAAGCTGATCCGATTTACGCCGCCTGCCTTCATCGCTGTCAGCTTATCAATATCCGTCGTTCCCGGATTCGCTTCCATCGTAAATTCCACATTCGGCGCCAGCGGAAAATAGGTCTGAACAGCCTTCAGAAATCTTTCCATCTGCGGCGGAGTCAATACGGTTGGCGTGCCGCCTCCGACAAAAACAGTGTCGATTTCTACTGGCGGCCATTGCGCAACCGTACGCTGCATTTCCAGCTCCAGCGCATCCAGGTACTGGTCGACCGGCTGCCCTTTCAATACATATGAAGTAAAATCGCAATAGTGACATTTGTTTGTACAAAAAGGGATGTGTATATATAAAGCGCGCGGTGATTGCGTTATAGTCATCGTTAGCATTCTCCTTCAAGCGCAAACGGCTAATACCGATCTTGCGCGGCTTTGCGTTTCGCATTGAAAATATAATTCGTAATTTCTTCCCCTTGCAATAGAAAAGAGGGAGAGCAGCGCCCTCCCTCATCCTCGTACGTCTTAATCCTCGCCGATTTTGAGCACCGCCATGAACGCTTCCTGCGGCACCTCTACACTGCCTACCTGCTTCATCCGCTTCTTGCCTTCCTTCTGCTTCTCAAGCAGCTTACGCTTCCGGCTGATGTCACCGCCGTAGCATTTGGCAAGAACGTTTTTGCGCATCGCTTTAACCGTCTCACGAGAAATAACCTTGTTGCCGATGGATGCCTGAATCGGAACCTCGAACATTTGACGCGGTATCAGCTCTTTCAGCTTCTCGCAAATCACTTTGCCGCGCTGGTATGCACGGTCGCGGTGAACGATAACTGACAAGGCATCAACCTGCTCGTTGTTAAGCATAATGTCCATTTTGACCAAATTGGATCTACGGTAGCCGGTTACCTCGTAATCGAACGAAGCATAACCCTTCGTGCTCGATTTGAGCTGATCGAAGAAATCGTATACGATCTCCGACAGCGGCACTTGGTACGTAATCGTAACGCGATTCGTGTCCAAATATTCCATATTAACGAATTCGCCGCGTTTGTTCTGGCAAAGCTCCATAATCGCACCGACATAATCATTCGGTACAATAATTGCCGCCTTCACAAAAGGCTCTTCGACAAAGTCAAGCTTGCCGGCTTCCGGGTAGTTCGATGGATTATCGATCTCCATGGTTTCGCCATTCGTCAGCGTTATTTTGTAGATAACGCTTGGTGCTGTTGTAATGAGCGGAATGTTGAATTCCCGTTCAATTCGCTCTTGAATGATTTCCATATGCAGCAAGCCAAGGAATCCGCAGCGGAAACCAAAACCTAGGGCAGTAGACGACTCCGGCTCATATCGAAGTGATGCATCGTTAAGCTCAAGCTTCTCAAGCGCCTCGCGCAAATCGTTATAATCCTGTGTTTCGATCGGATACAATCCGCAGAATACCATCGGATTGATTTGGCGGTAGCCTGGCAGACGCTCCGGCGCAGGCCGCTTCGCTTCCGTAACGGTGTCACCGACGCGCGTATCCTTCACGTTCTTGATACCGGCTACAACAAAACCAACGTCGCCTACCGCAAGCTCCTTCACAATCGACATGCGCGGCATGAAGGCTCCAACCTCGATAACCTCAAATTCTGCTCCCGTTGCCATGAAGCGAATTTTTTTGCCCGCTTTAATGCTTCCGTCCATTACCCGCACATAGACGATAACGCCTTTGTATGGATCGTAATGGGAGTCGAAAATAAGCGCTTTAAGCGGCTCGTCCGGATCGCCAGTCGGCGATGGCATCTTGGCCACTACTTGTTCCAATATTTCTTTGATGCCGATGCCGGCTTTAGCCGAAGCAAGAACCGCGTCGCTTGCATCAAGTCCTATGACATCTTCGATCTCCTGCTTCACCCGTTCAGGCTCTGCGCTGGGCAAATCGATTTTGTTGATGACGGGAACGATCTCCAAATTGTTGTCCAGTGCCAAGTATACGTTGGCAAGCGTCTGCGCTTCGATACCTTGCGCAGCATCAACTACGAGCAAAGCGCCTTCGCAAGCTGCCAGCGAGCGAGAGACCTCGTATGTAAAGTCGACGTGTCCTGGCGTATCGATCAAGTTCAGTATATACTCCACGCCATCATCTGCCGTATAAGCCAATCGAACCGCTTGCAGCTTAATGGTTATTCCGCGTTCCCGCTCCAAATCCATTTGGTCAAGAACCTGCTCCTGCATCTCGCGGGATGTCAAAGCGCCGGTAAATTCTAATATCCGGTCAGCAAGCGTTGATTTTCCGTGGTCTATATGCGCGATAATGGAAAAATTCCTAATTCTCTTTTGCCGGTCACGTACGTCAGTCATGCCTAACCCCCACAATTTCCAATAATGCTAATCATTCCTCCTATTATATCAGTTAAGGAGAAGACCAGCAATGTTCATTATCACTTGGTTAAGCCGTCAAATATCGATACGACCATTCGAATGCCTTCGCTTGACATATTTTGGAGCAAACCGGACGTCGAATCAGCGATCCGGTTAACGGCCGGCTGTTCGTTTTCAAGCGGTACACCCGGCAACCGTTCGTTTTCAACCGGCAAGCCTTCATCATGCTCAGAAGCATTTTCAGCTCCCTTAGCTGCAAGCCGCTTCAGCTCCTCAAGCTCCTTCTCGAGCTGGGCAATTTTTTGCTGCTGTACAGTCGCGAGCTCTTTAACCGGGTCAGCCTTCTCCTCCGGCTGAACATTCTCGGTATATTCGTTTCCGCCTTCCATTGGGCCGTAAATACGCTCAATGCCCGCGGAAGACATATCGATGCCGTACATGACGATAATCGCGATGACACCGCCGAGCAATACCCATTTCAGCGTATTTCGTTTCATATGTACATCGTTCCTCTCTTTGGCAAAATGTTAATCGCTAGCTCGCATCGCCCTTGCTTGTTGAAGCTTTCTCCTCAGCCCAATACAAATCCGAAATGACTTCCGCAAGCGCATCCGCTGTGCGGTAACATTCCTCCAGCGTATTGTCTACGCCCCCAACCTCGATCAATACGCTGTCTGCTGCAAGCGACTGATTATATTCCGCATTTCCCGAAGCGGCCGTCTTGCCCCAAATGCCGCGCGAAATGCCTGGATATTGCTTATCAAGCGCCTCATGAATTTTAGTTGCGAACGCTTCGTTTTTCTCCCAATTCGGGTTTTTATGACCAATGATGAAATAAACCTGCGCGTAGCTTTTTCCATTAATATCGACCGTCGTAAATTTACGTTTCTGGGAATCGCGGTGGAGATCGAAGAAAAACTTCAATTCCTTGCTGCTCGCAATCGCTTCCTTCACCGTTTTCATCGAATATTTATAGGATAATTCCCATCTGTAATCTTTTATAGCGGTCGGATAGTCTGTATTGGAATGCTGCGCTCCGACACCGTTCTCCTCCAGCTTTTGCGCAAGCCGCTTGCCAACTAGCGTTATATTTTTTGTGCTTGAGTTCGGGTCCTTTGATTTATCCGTCAGCACGGGATACCAAGATTCCCGATTATGGGAGTGATAAATAAAGGCTACCTTCGATCCGCCTGTTGTCGGTTTCACCGGCTCGCCGTTATCGACTGTTCCATCTGGCTCGTTTGCCTCGGTAGGCTGCGGTTCCGGGTCATTCACAGTCTCGTCCGTTACATCGGTCCCGTCTCCCTCGTGAAGACCGCCTATCGGATCATATGTAATTGGCGCATTGTCCTCCGGCCCCACATCCGTATCTGTGCCAATGCCTTTGCGTATGAGAAAAGCGTCGTTCGCGCTCATGCCCGGCAGCTCGCCTGCAAGCAGGCTTTTCGGATCATTCGGATTGATATCCGTTAATGCTCGCATCAAAAGCGCGCTTATTTGCTTTGAAGTAAACGATTCGGTTTCTTTGCTGCTTTGAAACGCAGGCATCTCCATCTCTAGCATATCCCCAAAAAATCCGCTGGATACAGCAGCAGCGAATCCTTTCATCGAATTAACCGGCGATGCAGTCGTTTGCTTATGCGCCATTCCCGCAACGCCCAGCACGACAAAAAACAGCATGGAGCAAAAAGAGAGCAACGCGAACGTACGTCCCGTTACTAGCAATTGTCTCATCCGTTTACTTTCTCTTCCGATATCCAGCAGCATAATTCTTCGTTTCATTGGCTTTGATACCTCCCGCTTCTTTGCACCAGTGGCTTTTGTTACTACTAAACTATGAGAGTGATAGAGTTCATAGAACCTTATGAATGTGAAAGATTCGTTTATAATAGAGTTTGCTCGTTGAAAAATAGAGTGCCGAGCGGAGGGCGTTCTGAAGGGCGCGCTCAACCATAAGTCTGTTTTCTAGACCTAATCTACTAAACAGGAACCATTCCGCGGTGCAAAAAAAGGAGCTGATCTTCGAGGTCGATAACCTCGAGAGACAGCTCCTCGGTGGAGATATGAATGGCTTGCGCTTAATGGGTGTAGGCTGCTACATTGCTTGTATCAACGGCTTCGTGCAGCGAAGCGTTAAGTCCGCTAGCAATAATGTTGGCAATATCCTCAATAAATTCGTCAATTTCTTTCGGCGTAACAAGTAGATCATGACCGAGCGGGCTCAGCACCTCTCTAACAAGCTGCAAGCGCTCGTTCTCCTCCATCTGATTCACAAGGCCCATAATTTGATCGGAATTGGCGCTTTGCTGCTTGAAGTGGCTGCTCATCATTTCCAGCGTGTTATTGACAATCGTCGAGGCGTACACAACAGTTGGAACGCCGATCGCAATGACGGGCACGCCTAAAATCTCCCGTGTCAGCCCTTTGCGTTTATTGCCGATGCCAGAGCCAGGATGAATGCCCGTATCCGCGATTTGGATCGTCGTATTGACGCGCTCTACCGCTTTGGAGGCAAGCGCATCTATCGCAATGACAAGATCCGGCTTCGTTTTTTCTACGATGCCGTGTACAATTTCACTGGACTCTATTCCCGTTATGCCAAGCACCCCTGGCGCAACTGCGCTTACTGGCCGGTAGCCGGGTGCGACTTGATCAGGCATAAGCTCAAAATAATGGCGCGTTACCATTACGTTTTCTACGACGATGGGCCCGAGCGCGTCCGGCGTAACATTCCAGTTGCCCAAGCCGACAATGAGAACGCGA
This sequence comes from Paenibacillus sp. PL91, assembly GCF_012935325.2. GTDB lineage: Bacteria > Bacillota > Bacilli > Paenibacillales > Paenibacillaceae > Pristimantibacillus. The sequence continues at coordinate 203,460 of NZ_JABBYG020000001.1, read as the reverse complement.
GCCGTCTTGCTGATTGACAAACGTTCAAGAAAGGCTTCAAAATGCTTGGCAAATTGCGTCGCCACACGGTCCTGAAGGCCTGTATCGCCATTTCGCAGACCCGGCACCTCGATGGTCACATAATTCCCCTGCATTTTGCCGATTGCCTGCGAGCCCTGCTCATTTTGCACTTGGAGCTGTGTAATGGTAATGCCGTTATCCTCTGTTGTTTCCGATTGAATGCCTGGTATTGGCCCGCCGTTTGGCGCTTCTGCCATCTCCTTGGCCTCAAGCGCCAAATCGGTTCTAACATTGTATTTCTGCAAATCAAGCTCGTTTTCCACTGCTCATTCTCCCTTCATACGGATGTTCTAACGTTATTGTTCGCAGATGGTCTTTTTTCATACTCTCCGGCGCTTCTTCCCTTGTAAGGAGGACAGTTGCAACATGACTCTTCCTGCTATTGCTTTTTGGGCATCGGCATGATAATATATTTTAAGTTGTGTTGTCTAGGTTTATTATGTATATGAACCGTTGTAAACAGTTTAGGAGGTGAATTCCATGCCAAACATTAAATCCGCGATTAAACGCGTTAAAACAAGTGAAAAGCGTCGTGCTTTGAATGCATCCCAAAAATCCGCACTTCGTTCGGCCGTTAAATCTGCTGACCAAGCTATCGCTGGCACTGATGTAGATGCTGCTAAAGCAGCTCTTATCGCTGCAACGAAAAAGTTGGACAAAGCAGCAACTAAAGGCCTGATTCATAAAAATGCGGCTTCCCGCAAAAAATCACGTCTTGCTAAAAGACTTAATGCCCTTTCGGCTCAAGCCTAAGCATGATACCGCATAAACGGCTTCTTTCGTCCTTCGACGAAAGAAGCACGTTTTGCACTGAAAAAAAGCTTCACGCTCTCTGAGCAGTGAAGCTTTTTTTTGTATCTATAAACAAAAAAACGGCTCTGGAGATAGCGCTATGCGCCCTTCTCCATGCCGAGTGAAAGTAAATATAGCTCTAAGCCTAATGTTTTGTCGATAGCGCCTGTTTTCATTTGGTAATCGAGATCTGCGAGCGAAGCAAGCAGCCTGCCGAGCCTTGCTGCTTGAAACTTCCTGCTCTTCTCCGCAGCAAGCTTAACAGCATAAGGGTGCAAGCCTAACTGACCGGCCATTTGCTGCGGTGAATAGTGATGCTGCTCCAGCTCTTTGATTTGCAGCATGATTCTTAATTGCCTTGCGATAAGCGCTGCGATCTTAATTGGCTCTTCCCGGCGCACAAGAAGCTCTCTGTACAGTCGAATCGCACGATCAATACGCAGCTCAGCAATCGCATCTACAAGAGCAAATACGTCCTCCTCGACGGTAGCAGCTGTAAGAAGCGAAGCCGTTTCCACATCAATAGTGCCGCCTGCGCCCGCATGCAAACAAAGCTTGTCCACCTCTTGCGATAGCTGCTGCATATTCGCTCCTGCACGAGAGAGCAGCAGATCCGCGGCATCTGCGGTCATCGAGCGATTTTGCTCCGTTGCACGCTTGATCATCCATTGCTTGAGCTGTGCGGCATCCAGCTCTGGAAAAGGCACCAACGAATTACGTTCCTTTAATGTCTTAACGAGCTTTCGTCTCTCATCCAGCTTTTCCGCATTTACGGAAATGACGATGATCGACGATTCGGATGGATACTCCATGTACTGGATAAGCTTCTCAGGGCGATGCTCAAGCTTTCCCCCTTCTTTCCCTCCTGCACAAAGCACGGTTGCATCCCTTATTAGAATAAGCTTGCGCTGCACGAAAAAAGGCGATGTCTCCGCTTCAAGAACAGCTTCATCAATTGAAGTTTCTGCCGTATCAAATTTAACGATGCCGAGCTCGCGTTCTTCTGAAGTAAACATCGCTTCTGTCAGGACGTTAATAAACTGCTGCAGCCGGTAACGGTCCTTGCCGTACAGCACATAGATTGGTCGAAAGCGGCCGCCCTTTATTTCCTTTAATGCTTCTTTCGCATCCATACCTTCACCTCGTTACCAGTAAATTCATTTAAACGGCAACAAAGGGATGAGCCGTTTCTAGGCTTCATCCCTTTGCCGAACATCTATATAAACATTCGCAGGCAGGCCCATGGTGCCGCCCTGCGGATGGTCATACGACGCTATGGCTTCGTCGCAGACACTCTCGTTGCTTATAAGATACGCAATAGCGGAAGAATGTGTGCGAATTATTCTTGTAAAAAACGGCTGGTGTACGTTTTTATTTATCGTCTAAATCAATGAGCTGCCTTCTGCTCCGTAAGGGAAGCCACGTCAATGACATACTTCTCAATTGCACCGTTCTCCACTTGAACCTCATAGGTCAGCTTCAAGCTGTCCTCTGACCAGCTCAAATTCGCCAGCTTGCCGTTTTTGCGCGGCGTTTCATACAAAAGAGACTGATCTGACTTGTCGAACAATTTGATGCTAAAGCCAACTGCTTCCCCGCTATATTTGCCATCGGGAGAATCTACTGCAGAATCCGTGGCTGCGATGCCGAAGCTAGGTTTTTCGTGTTCGCCGACGGAGCCCTCTGACGAATTCGATTCGCCGCCTCCAACGCCGCCGTTCGTATTGTCTTCCGGTTTATCAGCGATAGAAGGAGAACTTCCAGTATTAGAACTTCCAGCATCCGAACTGCCGCCATCAGAACTGCCAGCATCGGAATCCGAATCTTCAGCGGGAGTTGAACGGTTCCCTGTCGATTCATTTTGATACTGATTGATCGAATTCTCCTCCAAAATATCCTGCTTCTTTATGGCTTCCGTACTTACATCCGGTGCGGCTGCCTTGTCGGGTGTAATTGCTTTTAACGAACGCTCTTGAGTCGCTTCGCCCGCCATATCGGCCGCAGCGTTGCTCGATTCATTAGCAGCAAACTTAGAAGTAAGGCTTAAGTCTGGCGCTGAGCCAGGCTTATACGTAACAAGAAACAGTCCTGCAACGATTCCCGCTGCGATTACTCCGCTCATGATGCGCATGGACGGCCAACGTCGATCACGCTTGGCACGGCGAGGCATGGATTCTGTTGATTGTGCGGCAGAATTCGGTTCAATATTAGCCTCAGCTTGACCAAAGAGCTCGATACGTTCCAATTGCGGCATAATCGCATCAACCAAGCTGTAGCTTGGTATTACTTTGGGTAAACTGGTAAGCTCGGCGGATAACAGCTGTAACCGCTCGAACATAGCTGCACAGTCCGGACACTGTCTAGTATGGCTCATCAAGACTTCTTTCTCGTTTTCATCGAGATCGTCGTCTAGCTGTCTTTGCATTAATTCCATCACCTCTTGACAATTCATCCCCGGACACCACCTTTCTGATAATCATGGAGTAACGACTGCAGCTGTTGCCTAGCTCTGAACAAATAAGATTTCACCGTGTTGAGCGGCAGATCAAGCGAATCTGCAATTTCATTGTAAGAGAAATCCTGTAAATACCGAAGGACGACAACCGCACGATGATGCTCAGGAAGCTTGTCGATAGCGGCTTGAATGTCTTTAACAGCATAAGCTGACATTACCTCGTCCTCCACATTCTGTTTCTCGTGGAATACCATGTCATGCTCATCTATTGAGACGGTCGGTTTATTTCTCCGAAACTTGTCAATGCAAATGTTTGTTACAATACGCTGAATCCATGTTTTAAACTGTGCTTTTTCCTCGTACGAGCCTATTTTCGTATAGATGCGAATGAGCGCTTCCTGCGCTGCATCGAGGGCATCCTGTTCGTTATTTAATATATAATAGGCTGTCCGATAAACATGCGTTTCAATCTCTCGCAATAGAGTAATTAAAGCGTCGCGATCTCCCGACTGAGCGGCTCTTATAAGCTCCGGCTCCACCACGAAGGATCCCCCTCTCTTGCAACCATTCTGACGAACTGGTTGCGGTAAAAGTTGCAGATTAGTTAGAAAAATGACTATATTTTTTTTAGTAACAATTGTAAGTGGAAACCATTGTCCCCTTGTGGGACCGAATACGATTCGTTTTGCAAGTAAACAAATATAAAATAATAAGCATGTTCTTAAATAAAGAAGACGTAAAAGCGAAATAAACTCCACATCAAAGGATACCAAATTTCTAGTACCTCGTATATAGAAACTGATCGAATACTGCACGAAGAAGGCAGACCATTGATCTATTTCTCCTGAATCTATACCAAGAGTACCTAAACAGATGAATTAATATCTATTATAGCAGCACGATTGTACCCGTTGAATTAGTGTTTATTGTAAGCATATAGTCCTTTGTCCGTTATGGTAAAACGAACCTCGCCATCTATATCCGTCCGCCAAATGGCCGTGCCTGCATACGCAAGTCTGGATAGAACATCCGGATGCGGATGCCCATAGCTATTTGTTCCACCTACTGAGACCACCGAACCGATCGGCTTCCAATAGTTCAACCACTCCTCGCTCGTCGAAAACCGGCTGCCATGATGCGCAGCTTTCATGACCGATATCGCATTTTGCTCTGCGGCTCGATTAGATCGCTTCTGATCATTACGAATAATGGTGCGTTCCGTTACGGAATTAATATCGCCGGAGAACAGGAAGGTCGAATGGTATAACCTTACGGTCATCACGAGGCTGCTCTCATTCTGTTCCTCGAGCTTTTGAACTTCAGAATCTGTACTAGCGGGCGGCCACAAAACGTTGATCGCAGTTTCATGATCGATCTGATGTTCCAAGCCTGCCTTCACGCCATACATCGGTATTTGCAGCGCCAGCGCCTTGCTAAGCAGCTTCTGCGCATCTTCCGCTTCCTTAACGGTACCATTCCACCATATGCTGCGAACCGGTATGGTGTCCAAAACCGCCAGCAAACCGCGGATATGATCGCTGTCCAAATGCGAGATTACGAGAATATCGATCTCCCTTACGCCTCTTTTCATTAATAAAGGAACAAGCAGCTTTTGGCCAACTTCAAAAGGGTCGCTTCGTTCCCTCCATTCCTCGCCCTTCTTGCGAAAGGATAGCGTCCCCCCGCCATCGATCAATATTTGTTTCCCGCTAGCCGTTCGGATATGTATGGCATCGCCTTGACCGACATCGATAAAGCTAACGGCAGCATGATTGTTGAATGCATCAGGCTTATACGCATAGAGGAGCAGAATAAAAGCAAGGAACAGCAGAGAATAAAGGGCTGCCTTCACCCCTCTATTATTAGGCGGAGGCGTTATCGTTGCAGAAACAGCACCTATCGGGGCTGTTTCTTCCAATACAGCTGCTGCAGCGGCACGAGAATCAGCCAATCGCCCTGTCCAAACGCTGACGACATGAAATAGAGTGCCAAGCAGCAGCAGCCAAGCCGCTACCCACCAGAGCGGCGGGGTAGCCCAAATCGTTCGAAGCGAATCGACCCCGGATAACCGCTCGACAAGCGCAAACGTCCAATCATTCGCATATTGCGAGCCATAGGCGAGCAGCTTGCCTCCTGCCTCCCATGGCACCCCAAGCAAGAGCGCGGCAGCTCCAAGCGGCATGACAATAAAACTTATGAACGGAACGAGCACAAAATTAGCTATCATCGATAAAGCATGAAATTGATTAAAATAATAGATCGTGAGCGGAAAGGATACGAGCTGGGCAACAAGCGTAACAGCAGCCAAATCCAGCAGGTATTTGCCTCTTCGCCATTGCGGCATCGCATGTCTTACGGGCTTTACGCCAACGATTAGACCGATCGTTACAATAAACGATAGCTGAAAGCTTACATTTTCGAGTAAAAAAGGGTCGAATATAAGCATAAGCACTGCGGCGGCGGCTAGCAGATGCAGGCCGTCCTTCAGCTTTCCGATGCGCGCAGCAAGCAATGCCAAAACCGCCATTAGCCCGGCTCGTATGACAGATGGGGAAGCGCCGGCAAGCAGCACATAAAGGGGTACGGAAACGGTGAGAATGAGCAGTATTCTCTCACGGCTTATCCGTGCCGCCCGAAGCAAGCCGCCGAGCGCGTAAATAAAAACGGCGACGTGAAGGCCTGAAATAGCAAGTATATGCGTAAGGCCAAGCCGCGAAAACTGCTGGAATTGCTCGGGGTCGAGGTCCTCGCGGATTCCGAGGACGAGACCTTTCATGTACCCGGACTGCGTGGACGGGTACAGTTCGTCCATTCGCGCGCCAAGCCATGCGCGCGCGGTGTCGACGCGGCCGAGCAAAGCGGCCGCGGTCCACCGGGGGCCAGGCGCTGCCAAGGCGGCGCCTGTGCCCTGCACCTTCAGCAGCCAGTGGATTCTCTGGCTGCTGAGGTAGCGGCGGTAATCGAATCCGCCGCTATTGGATGCGCCAGCCGGCCGCGTCAGCTCGCCGGCGAGGCGCACTTTGTCGCCGCGCTGCCACGCCGCGGCGATCAATTGCTGCGGCTGCGCATCCAGCCGCACATGCACAAGCAGCCGCTCGCGCACGACCCGCGCGGCTGCTTCCCCCTGCACGTGGACGCTATGCGCCTCCACGCGAAAAATCGCCCGGTCGCCGTCAACCTCGACCGGCGACACAATCGTGCCGACCGCTTCCGCCGCATACGCAGCTCGCGGTCCATCCGCCCATGCTGCGGCGAGCAGGGCCGGCAGCTCGGTCACGTTGCGGGCATCCGCCCATATCCGCTCCCCGGCGGCAAGGCCCACTGCTGCCATGCAGGCTGCCGCGAGCTGCCACGACGCCTGCCTGCACAGCACAGCAGCCAGCGCAAGCAGCGCAGCAGAGCCAGCCGCAAGCAAAGCGCCGCGGCTGCTCAGACCCGCAGCCGCAGCGCTCCCAAAAACCCAGCAAATCGCAAACCAAATCAAAGGCCGCCGATTCATCCTTCTCTCTCCACTCCTCGCAATTGCACTCCAAACCATCTAAAGCCGCCGATTCATCCTTTTCTCTCCATTCATCACAATTGCACGCCAAACCCAAAAAAAAGAAACCTCTGACGCATCCTTAGATGCAATCAGAGGTTCCTCCCCCAACTTACTATTTTTAATTGCTCCATACTACGATGTCACATTCATATGCGCCTGAGCTGGCGGTTCAAAATGATCCAAACAGCGGAATTTGATGCCCTTTTGTTCCATGAGATTGCTCACCTTATCGCTATCCTTCGGATAGCTTCGATGATAGACGATTTCAATGACACCGCTATTGGCAAGCATATTGGCGCAGGTCCAGCAAGGCTGGTCAGTGACGTATACCGTTGAACCCTCTCGGTCGGCGCGATCCGTAAACAGGAGCAAATTTTGCTCAGCATGAATCGTTCGAATGCAGCGCTGCTTTTTGAACAGCTGCTCCTTGCCGTCGATTTGCTTCATCTCAACTTCCTCCGATATCATGCAGCCTGCCTCAAGACAATCCTGCACCCCCATCGGCGCTCCGTTATACGCTGTACCGAGCAATTTTTTCCCTTGCACCAGAACGGCGCCGACATGTCTTCGCGGACAACGCGACCGCGTCGATACCATATAAGCGATATCCATAAAGTAGGTGTCCCAATCCTTCCGGACGGCATCCTGCGTTTGGGTATTCATGAATCCAACTTCCCCTCTCATGCTGCATCTGATGTTCTAGCTGCTATTCAGTATATGATTTAGATCTGTTGGCTGGCCGTAATCGCTTGCTCCAAATCAGCCAAAATATCTTCAATGCCTTCTGTACCGATCGACAGGCGAATCATGCCTGGCGATACGCCTGCATTCGTTTGCTGCTCTGCAGACAGTTGAAGATGGGTCGTGCTTGCCGGGTGAATAATAAGCGACTTCGAATCGCCGACATTCGCCAAATGCGAGAACAGCTCCACGGAATTAATCACTTTCTTGCCCGCTTCGACGCCGCCTTTAATGCCGAATGTCAAAATCGCGCCCTTGCCTTTAGGCAAATACTTTTGCGCCAGCTCATAAGTCGGATGGCTCGGAAGACCTGGGTAATTGACCCACTCAACCGCTTCATGCCCTTCCAAAAACTCCGCAACCTTTTGCGCATTCGAGCTATGGCGTTCCATCCGCAGATGAAGCGTCTCAAGACCCTGCAGCAGCAGGAAAGAGTTAAACGGAGATATCGCAGCTCCCATATCACGCAGCAATTGTACGCGTGCTTTAATAATATAAGCGATTGGACCAACCGCATCCGTGTAAACAACGCCATTGTAGCTTGGGTCTGGCTCAGTCAAGCCTGGGAATTTGCCGCTCGCTTTCCAGTCGAACTTGCCACCGTCCACAATTATACCGCCAATCGACGTACCGTGACCGCCAATAAACTTTGTGGCAGAATGGACAACGATATCGGCGCCATGCTCGATCGGTCTGCACAAATATGGGCTTGGGAACGTGTTATCCACGATAAATGGAATGCCGTTCTCATGCGCGATTGCGGCAACAGCTTCCAAATTAATGACATCGCCTTTCGGATTTCCGATCGTTTCTGCGTAAACCGCTTTTGTACGCTCGTTAATGGCGCTGCGGAAATTTTCCGGGTCCGATGGATCTACAAACCTTACGGTAATGCCCAGCTTAGCTAAAGTGATGGAAAATAAGTTGAACGTTCCGCCATATAGGCTTGTTGCAGAAACGATTTCATCGCCTGCGCCCGCAATGTTCAGTATCGCATATGTAATTGCCGATTGGCCAGATGCAACTGCCAAGGCTGCCGGAGCGCCTTCCAGCTCAGCTACGCGTTTCTCAAAAACGTCCGAGGTCGGGTTCATAATTCTGGAATAAATGTTCCCGAATTCTTGCAGTGAAAATAGATTTGCAGCATGATCCGTATCTTTGAATCCGTAAGATGTCGTCTGGTAAATAGGCACCGCGCGCGACAACGTTGTCGGATCGATTTGTTGGCCTCCGTGGACGGATAGCGTATCAAGAGAAAGCTTGCGTTGTTCTGACATTTCCTCGACTCCTTCTAATAATGAAATAATAATGGCTGATGCTAAAATAGAAGCGGTATCAATGACAGCCCGCTTCCTTCCATTCTCTCACAATTATGGACGAGCTACAATGCTCTCTTCAATACCTTGCAGCAATTTCTCTCCTATTCCCTTGACTCGGAGCAAATCATCTACGGAGTTGAATTTTCCATTTTGATCTCTATCCTGAACAATGGCCTTCGCCTTTGCAGGACCAATTCCTTTCAATGCATCAAGCTCTTCGGCGGTCGCGCGATTAATGTCAAGCTTGCTGTCCTCTCCTGCTTGCTCCAAAGCCATCTGCCCATTTTGCCCGACTGTAAGTTCAGCTTCTTTTCCATCTTCTTTTTCATCTTTACTTCCATCTATATTTCCAGCTGTTTTCTCATCGGTATTCTCATCGGTTTTTTCAGTTGTTTTCTCCTCAGCGGCCGCCAGCTCTTCTTCCTTATCATTTGATTGATCAAAAGCAGCAATCGCTGTTTCTACTTTAGCGTTTAACGGTACCCATTCCCCGGTGATCTCACTTTTAGGCTCCAGCAGCGCTGCGGCTAGAAGAATAACGGCTGTTATTATAAGCGTTGCGGCAAACCATAACGGTTTCGAAGAAAGCTTCATTTCGTACCAACCTTTCTGCAAACGACATAATGTTTGGCATATAGTGACATATAAAACAAGTACTACGGAATAAGGTAAGAGAGCAAACGAAAAAATAACGGAAATTTTGACTCGGGATTTGCTCGCGCATGCCTTTAACACTATTTGATTCCGGTTATGCACGCGCCAAACCTATAGGAGGGTTCAGCATGAATGTCGGATTTATCGGGACTGGCACGATGGGAAGTCTGCTCATTGAAGCATTTATTGCATCAGGCGCATTATCGCCAGCACAAATTGCCGTCAGCAACCGCACCTTTGCAAAAGCTCAAGCCTTGGCCAGCCGTTATTCCGGCATGAGAGCCGAATACACGAATGCCGGAGCAGCCTGCGGCTGCGATATCATTTTTTTATGCGTCAAGCCGTTAGAATTCAAAAAGGTCGTCGATGATTTGAAGCCCGTCATTAGACCCAACCAAATGGTCGTTTCCATTACTAGTCCTGTTCTCATCTCTCATCTGGAGGGTGAACTCGATTGCAAGATCGCAAAAATGATTCCGAGCATCACCAACTATGTGTGGAGCGGAGCATCGCTTTGCATTTACGGCCAGTCGATCGATGAGGAAGACAAAGCGCGGCTTGAAAATTTGTTGTCCAACATAAGCGAGCCGCTTCGAATAGATGAAAGCTATACGCGCATCGTATCGGATCTCTCAAGCTGCGGACCTGCCTTCATTTCCTTCCTGCTCGAGCAGTTTGTCGATGCAGCCGTTGAGGAAACGGGAATCGGACGCGAAGAAGCTCTTCGAGTAGCAAGCGCCATGCTGCTTGGCACAGGATTGCTGCTAACCGAAGGCGGGCTTACTCCAGCAGACGTTCAGGAAAGGGTGGCTGTGCCTGGAGGCATTACTGCCAAAGCATTAAATCTGCTGCGCCAAGAGACGGACGGCATCTTCAACCAGCTCATCCGCACGACGCACGACAAGTTCGACGAAGATGTAATCAAAGTTTCGACCGCCTTCATAGGCGAAGAGGTGAACGGTCAATAGCTGTTCTTCAGCTAAAGCCCGTTCACCTCTTTATATTGCATGTTTATATTAATTAGCGACGATGTTGACTAGCTTGCCTTTGACAGCAATCACTTTGCGGATCGTTTTGCCGGCAATCAGCTCTTGAACTTTCTCAAGCTCCTTCGCCAAGCTTTCCATTTCAGCAACGTCCATATCCGCTGCAATGGAAACGCGGTCCGCGATTTTTCCGTTGACTTGAACGACGATCTCTACTTCCTGATCGACAGTCCATGCTTCCTCGAATGTTGGGAACGAAGCATACGTAAGCGAATCCTTGCGTCCTAGCTTCTCCCACAGCTCTTCCGCGATATGCGGAGCGATCGGAGAAATCAATTGCACAAATTGCTCCATGGCCGCAAGCGGCAGCACTTCCGTTTTGTAAGCTTCGTTTACGAAAATCATCAGTTGGCTAATGACGGTATTGAAGCGCAATGCTTCATAATCTTCTGTAATTTTCTTAATGGAACGATGCCAAGTGCGCTTGAAAGCATCGCTTGTGTCGCCATCACCGATTTTAGCGTTTAGGCTGCCATCCTCGTTTACGAACAAACGCCATACGCGGCTAAGGAAACGGTACGTTCCCTCCACGCCGTTTGTGTTCCAAGGCTTGGTCGCTTCAAGCGGCCCCATAAACATTTCGTACATACGGAGCGTATCTGCACCGAATTCATTTACGATATCATCCGGGTTAATGACGTTGCCGCGTGATTTTGACATTTTTTCGTTGTTATTTCCTAGAATCATCCCTTGATTGACAAGCTTGTGGAACGGCTCCTTCGTATCGACTACCCCGATATCGTAAAGCACCTTATGCCAGAACCGTGCGTAAAGCAAATGAAGCACCGCATGCTCGGCGCCGCCGATGTAAAGGTCAACCGGCAGCCATTCCTTTTGCTTCTCTGGAGAGCAGAGCTGCTTGTCGTTTTTCGGATCGATGAAACGCAGGTAATACCAGCAGCTTCCTGCCCATTGCGGCATCGTATTCGTCTCGCGGCGAGCTTTCATACCTGTCTCCGGATCAATAGTATTTACCCATTCCGTAACGCTTGCAAGCGGAGACTCGCCGGTTCCTGAAGGTGTAATTGCATCAACATCAGGCAGCAAGAGCGGCAGCTGGTCCTCAGGAACGGTTTTCATCGTGCCGTCCTCTAGATGAATAATCGGAATCGGCTCGCCCCAATAGCGTTGGCGGCTGAACAGCCAGTCGCGCAAACGGTACGTAATTTTGCCTGCGCCTTTTCCAGAAGCATCCAAATGCTCGATCATTTTTGCAATAGCGTCCACATTAGTCAAGCCGTTTAAGAAGTCGGAATTCACATGCGGTCCATCGCCTGCATAGGCTTCCTTCGTCACGTCTCCGCCTTGGACAACCTCAACGATTGGAAGGTCGAATTGCTTCGCGAACTCCCAGTCACGAGCGTCGTGACCTGGTACGGCCATAATAGCGCCTGTGCCATAGCCGGCGAGCACGTAATCTGCTATCCAAATTGGCGTTTTTACGCCGTTCACAGGATTGATCGCATAAGCGCCTGTAAATACGCCTGATTTATCTTTTGCCAAATCGGTACGCTCTAGGTCGCTTTTGCGCGCTGCAGCTTCTTGGTAAGCTTCGACTGCCGCTTTTTGCTCCGACGTTACGATTTGCGCAACAAGCTCATGCTCTGGCGCCAATACGCAATACGTCGCGCCAAACAAGGTATCAGGACGAGTCGTAAATACGACTAATGCCGAGTCATGACCGTCGATCTCGAACGTAACCTCAGCGCCCTTCGATTTTCCGATCCAGTTGCGCTGCATATCCTTGATGCTCTCCGACCAATCGAGCTCTTCCAGATCATCCAGCAAACGATCCGCGTATTCGGTAATTTTCAAAATCCATTGGCGCATCGGTTTGCGCACAACCGGATGGTTGCCGCGCTCGCTAAGGCCATTGATTACTTCTTCATTCGCAAGAACTGTTCCAAGCGCTTCGCACCAGTTAACCGAAACCTCGGCAACGTATGCAAGTCCTCTATTGTACAATTGGATAAAAATCCATTGCGTCCATTTGTAATATTCGGGATCAGTCGTGCTGATCTCGCGGTCCCAGTCGTAGGAGAAGCCAAGCGATTTAATTTGGCGTCGGAAATTATCGATATTTTTGAACGTAATATCGCGCGGATGCTGACCTGTATCGAGCGCATGCTGCTCAGCAGGCAAGCCAAACGCGTCCCAACCCATCGGATGAAGCACATTATAGCCCTTCATTCTTTTGTAACGGGATACGATGTCCGTAGCGGTATAGCCCTCTGGATGGCCTACATGCAAACCCGCTCCGGATGGATACGGAAACATATCGAGCGCGTAAAACTTCGGTTTGTCCGCGTCTTCTGTCGTTTGAAACGTCTTGTTCTTATCCCAGTATTGCTGCCACTTCGGCTCGACAACAAGCGGATTGTAGCCGTGAAATTGCTGTTCTTGACTCATTTGTTGATATCCTCCTAAAAAATATGTGCTGTACGTATGCATGTTCAAAAAAACATAAAACCTCCCGCCCCTAGCGATTAACGCTAGGGACGAGAGGTTGTTCTCCCGTGGTACCACCCTAGTTAGCGGCAGGCATGCTTTGCCTATCGCTCACTTGTCGCCCTTATCGCAGGCCAGACGGTGCTTTTTTGCAATCGATGCCTCGGCATCGACCTCTTATTCGCACAGCTCCAAGGCGAGCTTCATTTCGCAGCAGGTCCGGCTTGCACCTTAAAAAACGCCGGCTCTCTAGTCCTTGCTTTCGAAATTACTGTTCCTCTTCAACGCTCCATATGCATAAAATGGTTAGTTTCGATTATAAAGATCGCGCGGTACGGTGTCAAGAGATCCCATTATTCATCTCTCTTTTCCGCGTTGTACCGGCATCACTCTATTCGCGCCAGCAACAAGTTGTCAAACCTATGGACAATCTTTGAAATAGATAAATGTTAAAAAATAGTCGGCACCATTCCCCCATCCATACGAATTGGAGAACCTTTAAATGCGGATGCAAAAGGACTGCATACGAATGTAGTTAGTCTACCTATTTCAATAGGCTTAATAAATCGCTGTATTTCAGATTGAGGTAGGTTTTTAGTCATAAAATCTTTCTCTTTTTCTAAAAAAGCCATATTTTTATTAGGGTAAATACCCTCAATGATCTGATGCACATTTTCAGAGAGTGTCGGTCCTGGCAAGATCGTATTGACTGTAACTTCTGTTCCTATTGTTAATTTAGATAAGCTTTTTGACAACGATAATAGCATTGATTTGGTCATTCCATACTGTGGCATTTGGCCTGAAGGCATAATTGCTTCCTCACTCGCAATAAAGATTATGCGGCCATAATCATTTTTCAACATTTTAGGTAAATAAAATTTAGACAAGCCATTTGCAGCGAGAACATTAGTACGGAAGTATTTTACCCACACTTCATCGTCAACGTCCTCATATTGCATAATTTCATAAATGCCCATATTGTTAACCAAAATATCAATATTGGGGTATTTTTCAAATAAAGCTTCTCTTTGCCCAATATCTACAATATCGGCTGCAGCATTTTGAGGAGAGGTATCCGGAAAATCTGATTTAATTTCATTTACAGTTCGTTCTACCTCTTCATAACTTCGCCCATTAATGAGTACATGAACACCTTCTTTGGCAAGCTCAATGGCAATTGCTTTACCTATGCCTTTCGTTGATCCTGTAACCAAAGCTGTTTTATCGTTTAATCCCATATCCATCATACCGTTCTCCTTTTCATTTACTTATAATGACTATAAAAAGTTAAAAACGTTCCTATTCTTCTATAGGTCCGGATAGTGATTATATTACTTTGTCAGGATTGATCAGTAACTAGCCTATTGCGCCAAACTTCTTGTTAAACACGCCAGATGATATAGCTCACTAAATACTAGCTCTGTAGAGTTGGTAGATTGGGAATTCTATTCATGAAAAGCCGGCATTCGATGCCGTCCTTCTGATTTCGAGTTTGTACCAAAATGTTCTGTACGCCAATTTGATGGAGTAACACCTTCCCAAAGGCGGAAGGCGCGATAGAACGAGTTCTGGTCTTCATATCCAATCAAGAAAGCCACTTCCTTAATATCGAGCGAGGGGTCTGCCAAGTACTCTCGAGCCTGCTCATGTCTAGCTTGTGTTAACAGATTCTTGAAGCTTGTGTTTTCTTCAGTAAGCCGGCGCTGCAAGGTGCGATCGCTCAGACTAAGCTCCTTCGCGACAGCCTGAATGTCGGGTCGCCCTCCTGTGAGGCTGCGCTTCATGATCCATTTGACCATATCGGAAATCGAGCGGCTACGCTGCTGATCAACCAACGATTGGTCCAGAACGGGAGTGAGGATCTCCAGCAACTCTTCGTTGTACGAGACAAAAGGACGGTCCAGATCTCTTCGATGCAGCGTTAGCCGGTTACATGTAGCACCAATCTTGATACGGCAGCCGAAGTAAGCTTCAAGGGCCTGTACATCGCCCATTGCGTGTGAAAATTCGACGAACCGCGCCGTTAAAGGTTGACCTGTGCCCCGTCGTCCAAGCTCCAGAAGAAATGCCAGCGTGATACCAACCAGTAACGGCGGACCGGGTTGCTCATTATACAGCCAATCCAGTTCGATTGTACTTTGCTCGCCCTCCTCGGTGATACGTAAGCTTTCGGGGGGACACAGTTTTTTGTACCGAGCCATTCGGTTTAGAGCGTCACGGTAGTCACGAGCGTGGTAAGTCGCTAAGACGGTCGGTGGGTACTTCGCTGTTTCATACACAGTCGCAAGCTTGATGATTCCATTGGCAGTATCGCCAATGAGATCGGAATAAGCCTGCCAGATCGCGAAATATTGGGCGGTGGTGACTAATGGTTCTGTAATAATGGTGAGCGGCAGTTGTGCTTTGCGAGCTACGTCGTGGGGGGCAATCCCTAATTGACGTAATCCTGCCCAAAATCCTGGCGGGAATTTAATACGGTCAGAGGTATGATACTTCATACATATGGACCTCCTTTAGCTACTTACATATTCGTTCGTTTGGTTGTGATGGGACTAGGGGTACTGTTATGTTAATGGGATAGCGGTTATCGTTCGCTTCCCATGTCGGTCTTTAACTAGCAGAATGTGACAAATCACTTCCTTATTACGCCGATTTTTAAGTACACATAAGAATACTCTTAAGTCCGCTAAGGTGTCTATATTAACGTAATAAGCGGTGCAGCTGCATTAAAAAAGTCATAAATAAACGAAGTTTTGTAGTTGTGTTGATCCTCGTCCGTTTAGCCTAATCTGCCCTTTCGGTTTAACAAAAAAAACAGCCACAATAGCTGGCTGCCTCTAAGTCAATATTCCATTTCTCCTTATATTAACGCCCATGCTGATAGGCGTACATAGCAAAGCGCATGCCGATGTCGGCATGCGCTTCTAAGGCTAAGAAAGTTTCTTATTCTACTTTAGCCGTTTCCGCATATTTTTTGAAGTTGTCTAAAATCGCTTGCCATCCGGCTTGCTGCATCTCGATGGCGTTGGTCTCTTCCGCTTCGAACGATTCGATGATTTTCGTGTCATTCTCTTGGCGAATAAAAGCGATTTTTACTTTTCTACCGTCGCCGATCGTATAGGAGATGCTCTCGTTAAAGCTCACCTCGTCGTATACTCCGCCGAAATCAAATCCAAAGCTGCCGTCTTTGGCTTCCATTCTCGAGACGAATTTACCGCCGACCTTCAGATCATTCTCGGCAAATGGTGTGTGCCAGTCATCGGAAGCCTTATTCCATTGCTTGATATGCTTCGGTTCCGTCCAATACTTCCACACGCTTTCGACGGGGGAATGAACGATCGTTTCTACTGTTATCATTACCGGATTACCTGTTCCCATTTGATAACCTCCAATTATGAATATATTATTCTCACAAATAATACCATCATCATTCACTAGAAGTCGATATGAATGAGGTGCCATGACTAAGGTTTCTTCGAAATTCAAACTTTTATGTCGTTAGCAGCCAATCTTGGTAAAGTCGGGTAACGATTGGCTTAATAGGCCAATCGTAATCAGATTTCGAGTATCGTACCCGAATTCAACGCCATCCTCCATATCGTAACGCTCCAGTACGGACGGCACGTAAAGACCAAAAGGCACGAAACGGGCCAAGCTTTCAAGCTTTGCGTTGACTTCTTTTCCATCGATCGTCATTCTCCTCTCGAGCAAACAGACGAAGCGCATGAGGGATATGTTTCTCCATCATCTATTAATGGCGAAAACAAACAGAAGCCGCATTTTGCAAGCATGCTGTTCTTCTATGTTGATAAGTTTTCCATGAGTCAAACTTTATATAAGTCCCATACCTGCCTTATTGTTGTTTCTGACTCACGCGGTACCAATATTCATACTGCGGCACAAAACCAATTTTATCGTAAAGCCGATTGGCGGGCGCATTGTTTTTCACCACGAGCAAATAACCTTCCTTCGATCCCCGTCCTTTGCCCCATTGCAGCAAATGCAAAATAAGCTGCTCCCCATACCCTCTGCTCCGATTGCCAGGGTCTGTGACGATATCATAAAGTCCAACATAGCCGTCTTCCATAACAGCGAACCCGCAAGCGACCGGAATTCCGTTGTCATGCAAAAGAGCAAAGCATTGGTCAAGCGGCGATTGATCAAGCATTTTCCGAGTAATCGCCCTTTGCTTGTCCGTTAATCCGCTGAACACCGTTATTGCATCCAGCCATGCTTCTGTCGGCTTGCTTTCGAGCCAGACATCTGCATGAGAGGGAGACAGCACATCGGATAAGTGAACCGTCTTAACAACCGTATGATCGATAAGCGCGTAGCCGCGCGAAGACAGTTCTTCATCCAGTGAGGCTGGCTGGCTGAAGGGCGTAATTTTGAATGTTGTACGAATGCCCTCTTTCTCATACCGCTTCTCGCAGGCGCGTATTTTGGCATCCAGCTCCAACGTATGGCTGTAGATCGGATTAATGGAGTTTGACCGCTTCGTATAGCCGTCCGCAAATCGAAGCAGCCATCCGTCATATACGACCGTTTGCAAGGCAGGCCATCCGTTCAAGCTCATTTCCTCGATACGAAAGTGCAGCAGCCTTTTAATGGGCTGAATATGATGCTGATCATGCCAAATAAAATCGTTCATATACTGCGACATCTGGAAAGGATGCCCATCCGCATCTATATAGGATGCATCATATTGCTCATTCGACAGCTTACCAATCGTATCTATTATACGCTTACGACTCTGCACCGCTTGATGGGTTAGCTCTGCGATCGATGTCGTCTTTCCGTAAGCCTTCGCATTTTCGTTGAACTGATCATAGTCGAGATGTTTTACTGTAAGCGGCATGCCTTCGGCTGCCTTGGCAATCGCTTCTTCATAGAAATAATCATCCCATCGCCAAATATGCGCCACGACCTCGCGAACGGACCATTTTCCAGCTGCTACGCTTTGATTCCAAATCCGCTCACTAAATTTAGCCAAATCCGTTACAAACGTTATCCATTCGCTAAAAGCCTGCAGCAGCCGTTCTTTTTCATTATTCATCTTCAAGCTCCCTCTTCCCGTAAAATATGTAAACATTTCCATGCGATATTCTTATCTTACTGGAAGCAACGTTTACGTGTGAGAACATTTTTTGTTGTCATGCCAAAAAAAATAGCCACTCCATGAGCAGCCATTTGCGTTACCTATTCTCATAGCATGCCGAATCTCTCAAGCTGCTCAATTTGGTTCGCCTGCTTTAATACTTCGCGCTGCTTCGGCCCAAGCAGATCGAAATGCGGGTACTCCGACCGCGCGTGAATATACCGAGGATTGAGACCATGATCGAGACACCAACGGGACAGCTTCTCCATATTGGCGCAGCCGACCTTCGTTACTGTCCGCATATCTGGAAACCTCGGATCTAGCCAGTAATGCGTAAGAAATGCGATCTCTCCGCGCGCTACTGCCGCTTTCCATTGATTCATCTCTTGCCTCTTGATGCCGAATGCCATGGTCCCCCTCCTTTATGGCTGCGCAATAATATTTTTCACGCGTCCGACTTGGCCGTCGGCCAGCCTCACTTTAATGCCATGCGGATGCTTTGGAGAATTGGTCAAAATATCCTTTACGACACCTCGTGTCAGTTTGCCTGTGCGCTGATCCTGCTTCAATACAATATCGACCTCAAGCCCCGATCTAATGGCGGAGCGCTCTGTTCCATTCATCTTTTAACCTGCCTCTGTGCTTATAATGTTGGTTTATAGCATAGCATATGCAAAGTAAAGATGCACATTATAAGGACAGCTGTTATACTTAACATCAAACGATGTTTACGAAAAGAGGAAATGTATTAATGTCAAACGCCTTTAACGCTTTGGGTATCATCCCCAAGCTAAGCGAATTGCTTCATCAAGATGGAATAACCGAGCCGACTCCGGTTCAAAAGCAAGCTATTCCTCTCCTTCTTAATGGACAGGATGTCATTGCGCAAGCACAAACGGGCACAGGCAAAACAATTGCGTTTGCTTTGCCTATTTTGCAACGAATTAATATAGAGAAAGAACAAGTGCAGGCGCTTATTCTAACACCGACAAGGGAGCTTGCCATTCAAATAACGAGCGAGCTCAAGAAGCTTGTGCCTGCTGTAGGCGTTAGCGTTCTTGCCGCTTACGGCGGCCAAGACGTCGATGCTCAAATCCGCAAGCTGCAGCGCTCGCCTCATATCGTCGTTGCGACGCCTGGCCGCCTGATCGACCATATGAAGCGCGAAACGGTTAGCCTAGGCAAGCTGCAAATGCTAGTCCTCGATGAAGCCGATCAAATGCTTCACATGGGTTTCCTGCCAGATGTTGAAAGCATTATCTCGCAAACGCCGAAGGCTCGTCAAACGATGCTCTTCTCCGCTACGATGCCTGATGCCATTCGCAAATTGGCAGCGGATTACATGAAAACGCCAGTCGATATTCGCGTTCGCAGCACCAACGTAACGCTGGATAGCATTACCCAAATTGTGTACGAAACGACAGATCGCAGCAAGCAGCAAACGCTTGTACATTTGCTTGAGCAGCATCAGCCGTATTTGGCCGTTATTTTTTGCCGGACGAAGGTTCGCGCGAAGAAGCTGAATAAGGAGCTGCAGGAAATCGGCATTGAATCCGATGAGCTGCACGGCGATCTGACGCAAGCGAAGCGCGAGCAGGTTATGAAACGCTTTAGAGATGCGCGTCTTCAAGTGCTCGTAGCGACTGACGTTGCTGCACGCGGCCTTGATGTTGAAGGTGTAACGCATGTGTACAACTACGACGTACCGCAGGACGGCGAGCTTTATATTCACCGTATCGGCAGAACCGGCCGTGCAGGACAAGAAGGCGCTGCGATTACGCTGGCAACGCCATATGACAAGAACCATTTGCTGCTCATAGAGCAAAGCATTAACGCTAAGCTGCCTCGCCGTGCAATTGACAGCGAAGGCGTAGAAACAACCGTACGTGCACAGTCAGGCGATCGTCCTGAGAAGGGTCGCAGTTCTGCTGGCAAAGGCGGCGCTCGCGGCGGCAGCGGTAAGCCTGCGGAAGGCGGACGCCGCGGCGGACGCTCCGGACAGCAGGATCGGGGCGCTAAGCCAGGCGGACGCAGAGGCCAGCGCGAGACCGTACGTCCCGCAGCCGGCAAACGTACCGGAAGAACGGCAGAAGTTCGCGGCGAAGCTGTCGAAACGGCTGGTGAAACATCCGGTTGGGCAGCTCGTCGCGGTGAGCGGTTCGAAAGCGGCAGCGCACCTCGCGGCGGCGAGCGCACAGGTAATCGCGACAATGCAGCTCGCGGCGGCGCAAGCCGCGGCGGGGGCTTTGGAAGCCCCCGCGGTGCAGAGCATGTTGCAGGCCGCGCCGCTTCCGCGGTAGAGAGTCCGTGGGAAGCAGGGCGCAAGGATGCCAAAGCAAGCAACGAGCGCGGAGCTGTACGCGGCAAAGCAACCGGTGGACGCGGCGGTCAGCGTGGCAATTCTTCCTCAGGCGGTCGCAGCAGCTCACCTGCAGGTGGGCGCAGCAGTTCACCAGCTGGCGGTCGCGGCGGCAGCTCGACCAATAAACCACGCGGCGGCGGACGCAATCGCTAAGTGAAATAAGAGCAGTCTCTGAGGAGCGAATACCTCTGGAGACTGCTCTTTATTTTGTGTAAAGCATCTAATAAATGGATAAGATTCACCCAACTCTATAAATGAAGCCCCACTATAAATCTTCAAAGCCTACCATAATAAATATCAGTGCACTGACGGATAAAATATGTATAAACGAAATAATAATATGAGAAGAAACAAGCTTCCAATCCATTCTGGAGATTTTAGAGCTAATCGTTAATTTATATAGCGAAAAACCAATTAAATAAGTAACAATCAGAGACTGCACTAACCACGTTGAAACTGTGATAAACGCCGGATTGTTATTTACACTCGGTAATAAAAACCAACTAAGCTCGTATTTCAATGAACAAAGTATGATTAGCCATGCCGCAAAATGAATCGGCAAAGCTATGGCCATGTTTTTACGAATAGTAACACTCCTCTATCTTATAGTCGCTTCTCTAATAAACGAAATGACTCAGAATAATGTTACATATTCTATTTTTTCTAAATTTGGAGAGGTTTTATCGTTTCGCCATTTCTATCGAATCGTGGAATCGCCTTTAGTCCCTCTTCAATCGTCCATTCAGCGAGCGCGACAGACTGGATTTCCGGGTAACCGCGTTTTTCCAATTCCAGCAGCAGCCACTTCTCATCGCGGTTAATGGCGGCTAGCCCCTTCGATTGCGGAACTCCATCCTCAATAATGATGTGGGGCAAATATGCTGGGGAGGTTTGAAGATTTAGATCTGTGCGCTGTACAGCTTCATATACCGATTTTTTCAAAATACTAAGAGCGCCATTCGTCTCGTAGACGGCGTACGCCACATCGCTCAGAGAGAAGACATCTCGCTGCCGAAGCATCATGCGAAGCTCGTCGAAGGCCATGTTATTGCGACGCAGCGCTTCCATATCAATTTCGCCATTTACAATCAGAAGCTCAGGTTTGCCTTCAAGCTGTCTGCGCAGCGGTTTGCCGAATTCCATCATTTTCTCAAATAAATAAGAGAGCCCTGCCCAAAGCGCCAGCGCGAAAATAAGCATCCACGCCGAAACTTGCCCATCGTATATCGTATTGCCGACAATTTCACCCATAATCATAGATGTGATGAAATCAAAAGGAGAAAGCTGGGAGATTTCCCTTTTGCCAAGCAGGCGTGTCACACACCATAGTCCAGCAAAAGCTGTAATCAGCTTTATAATGATTGGCAAGTATACCTCCATATGCAGTCACCTCTTCTTACCGTTTATTATTCTTTACCCCCCGATCATAGATTTATAACGTTATATGGACCATGGATCATGCCCAACTCTTCGTCCTTTTCAAGTAGACATTCAATCTTTCTGAAAATAATAGCATAACAATAGCAGAGACTACGATAAACGACGGGAAAATTCCGATTGTTGTATATGAAGCAAGAAAACCGAGAACCGGAGGCATAAACGTACTGCCCGTATAGGCCACAGCCATTTGATAGCCCATAATGGTCTGGGAGTGCGTTTTCCCGAAGCGGACAGGCGTTTCATGCAGCATGCACGGATAAATGGGCGCCAAGCCTAATCCAACAATCATAAAGCCTGCAAGCGAGAAAGCAGGCGGCAGCGGCAAGAACATAAGCGCCGCGCCAACTAAAGCCGTGATTTGCCCTCCGCGAATGAGGATACGGTTGTTTATTTTGAATGTAATAAAACCGGTAATCAACCTGCCGATCGTGATGCCAGCGTAAAATAGGGATACCCATTGTGCGGCTGTCGCAGCAGGCAAATTCTTCACATTGACAAGAAAGCTGCTTCCCCACAGGCCCATTGTTGACTCGACGCCGCAATAAAACAAGAAGGAGACCAAAGCGAGCTTTACTCCTTTAATCTGCAAAGGCTTTATCTTTTCGGAAGATTGTTCATTTGTTTCTTCTTCTATTGCTTCCGGCCCTTCACTTGAGGCTGCGCTGCTGCCTTTTGCGACCCGTTTCCATAAAGGCAGCGTGAAGAAAAGAATGACAACTAAGGCAAACTGAATAACAGCAACCGTCAGGTACCCGTCTTTCCATTCGTTTTGCCCCGAAATAAACTGCGCCATAACAATGGGTCCAAGTGTCGCTCCGACTCCCCAGAAACAATGCAGCCAGCTCATGTGATGCGCTTTGTAATGGGCAGCAACGTAATTGTTTAAACCAGCATCTACCGCCCCTCCGCCTAAGCCAAGCGGTATGGCACAAATCATTAACCATACAAGCGATGGAGAAACGGCGAATCCAAGCAGAGCACCGGCTGTCATGATGCAGCTGACGAGTGTAACTTTGCCCGTTCCAAAACGATTAATGACGGCTCCGCTTGCCAAGCTGGACACGATTGTGCCGGCAGCGATTATCATAAATAGCAAACCAGCGGTCTCTAGCGCCACGTCAAAGTCCAATTGCATAACAGGCCATGCGGTTCCAAGCAGCGAATCAGGCAATCCCAAGCTGATGAACGCCAAATAGATGATAAATAAAAAGAATGTAGCCATTTTGTTACCCAGTCTCCTGACTCCTATTATATTTTTTTGCCAGAAATCATAAGTTCAAGTCCCAGCTTTTGCAATCCATACAAATAATCATTTTTCCAATTGCTTGCTGTAAGCGCCGGAAGATGCTCTTCCGGGATATAGGAAGCACTCCTAAGAGCAATTTGGTTAATTACAGACTGGTTCAATTCATCGTTACAAAAAATAATAGTATGGGGGTTTATGATTGCTGTAAACGATGCTACCAGCCGACTAATCGCATCGATCCTTTCTTCCTCACGAAAATTCGCGGATTTTGATCCGCTGCCGCCGTTTAAGGCTTGCAAAAAATTGCTATTATCATACTGAGGGACGAATGAAACCTCCCCAGAGAAAAACGTGCTTCCGCGCACTACATCTCCATTAATCATAATGCCGGCACCTGGACCATTTTGACCCAAATATAAGTAAATCATCGAAGAATGTTCTTTGTTTTGCTTATTGTCGTTGAAGCCAAGGACAGCGGCATTCATGTCGTTCTCTACGACGACAGGGATAGATAAACGATCCTCGAAGTATCCTTTCAAATCGAAATGATGGAACTGCTCGTAGTCTGGTATATAAATGATTCGACCATTATTGACCGAACCCGGCACACCGATTGCCAAGGAGCTGATCCTTGGATATTTTACGATGATATCTTCTATGTGCTTCGTTAAGCTTTGAACATCATTCATTAGGACACTTGATGTACAACTTTGTTCTTTCACTTCTCCTAAACAATTAAAAATCGTATAGTTCGTTTCTGTCTTTTCTAAAAAAATAGCCAAGCCCAGCATATATTCCGGGTTGTAAGCATACCTTTGCGCTCTTCTCCCCCCGCTGGAATCATCTAGACCAACTAAAATGAGCTCCCCGTCCTTTTCCATTTGCGACAGGAATTTGCTAATGGTAGGGAAGCTGATACCCAGCGTGTGACTCAGTTCAGCTTTCGTTGCACTCCCAAGCGCAAGCAGGGCAGCACGAATGCCGCGAAGAATAACCTTCTTCATCTCTTTTGGAGTTGCAAGCAACTCATTCACCCTCATCACCACCTCATTATGCGATACTTATTAAACGCATTTAATAAGTTATTACGATGATACCAAAAAGTTAACGTAATGGAAAGAAAAAAACCGCCGGACAGCTATTGATGTCCACGGTTTGTGTTGAGAGCGTGCAGCAGTTTGCTATATAGTCTGACCCTATTCAGCTTAATTGCATCTCATGTTATAAGCTAGTCGGCAAACCGTAAAGGCACATCTGCATACAATCCGTATTTTGTTTTAGTGCTTCAATCGTTTTAGCATGAGGCGATATGTATATTTCCGAATAGTCCAATTCATTGAATTCCGGCCGTACTGCAAAAGCCAATTTTTCTTCGCTTAATGAAAACTCCGCATCTACACCAGCTTTATTACCACGAGCATCTAAGCGTATCCATTTTCCTATGCTATTAATATAGACGGCATTTAGGGCATGGATGCAGTACCCTGTATCTGGTGTATCTCCTAACGTAAGCTTTTGATAACAAAAACCTGTCGGAATCCCTTTGCTCCTTAACAGAGCAGCTAATAAAATAGACTTCGCATAGCAAATGCCTTCTTTATAAAGAAGCACATCCGAGGCTTTATGAGTTATTCGCGAGCTTCTTATATCCCATGAATGATCGATTTCGTCACGCACAAATTCATAAGCCTTCTTCACAAAATCATTTTCGTTATGGGATGCAATAAATAGTTCCGAAGATTTTTCCTTCATGGAAGGGCGGCTAAAATCGATATCTTCGGTTTCTGCCAAATAATCATCTAAAAAGTCCGATTCACATTTCAAGTTCATCCTAAATCCCCCTCTAACCTTGATCGCAGCGCAATTTCATCCTTTTATTTAACTGCAAAATGTTCGCAACGGTATCATTATGCATTAAAACGAATTTTTATACAATACCTGCTTTCCCCCTGAAAAAGGAAAAAGCAAGCACCGCGGCGCTTGCTCAATGATTAATTTAATATTCCCCTATTCTTAATACCATTTCTAGTCCCAAACCTTGGGGCGATCGATGCCTGCCGTTCGCAAATAATCCAGCAGTTGCCCCGTGTGTACGGATTCGTGATAAGCAATCCTCATTAACATATCGCCTAAATTCCGAACATAGCCTACATCGCTTCGATCAATTTTAACATTTGACAAGTCCTCTTGGGTGAACGACTTTACGGTATTTAAAAATAGTTCCCTATACATTTTCGCAAAATTCAGTTCATCTTCTAAAGAAGAAAACACCCTATTTTCAAAAGGAGAATCGTATGAAAGCAAGCTTCCGCGGTTAAGTATGGCAAGATAGTAATAGTGCTCGCTTTCCAGTACGTGCCGGATCATTTCTTTTATGCTTAAGGCTTGTGCATCCGGCTTCCAATCCAGCATATTTTCAGGAATACCGCTCCATACTTTAATACTTCTGCGTCTTACCTCTTCCAGGTTTAAGATAAGCAGGTCTATTCCGTTAATGATGAACACTCCTTTACATTTTTCAATTAATCGAACCTTTGAGTATATTCATGTAATTCAAGTATAAACAAATATAGCGTACATATGTTCTCGCGTAAACGTTAACCTTTACCATTTTCACAACAATTTGTTGATGCAAAAAAAGGACTAATTTAATCGTTTGGGCTTATCGTTCTATTGAAATGCTTGGCTTAACGGTAAGGAACTGTGTGCGGTAGAGCAACAGAATTCCAACATGGAGTATGGCGAGAACGAAATAAATATTGCTGAACAAGTGACCGCTTGTTCCGACATTTAACGGATTCCAATGAACGGATGAACCTTGTTCCGCTATAATACCGTACACGCCGGCAGCTATTCCTTGCGCAATAAAGCTGATCATCGAGAAAAGCCCCATGCCCACTCCAATCTGATCTTTGGGCAATGATCTTGAAATGGAATTGGACATTGCGATCTGCAAGAAAGATTGGCCCACGTTTCCGAAAATCAAAAAGAATGAAATCCAAAGCGGCAAAATTCCTGTAAAGATAGACAATAAGGCAAAACAAGTTATTAATAAACCGGATGCTGCCGAGAATAAATAGGAATTCCCCTTCAAATCCGCTAGCTTCCCGCCTTTCCTACCTAGAATGGCGGAGGCTGCCGCTGCTGGGACCATGGCGAATCCGATCCAATTGGAGCTTAGCTGATGCACTTCCGAAAACAGAATTGGAGTTAAAAAATATAAAGATATGCCAATGCCGCTGATGAGAAATGAAAGCGCTAGTCCGATGGAATACCTTTTATTTTGAAACAATTGGGGATGAATAAAAGCATCTGTTGTATTTCGGATTGTTACGATGAAGAGCGTCAATGCCGCTAATCCGAAAACCACATACAACCAGGCTCGATTCGTAGCCCCTAGTAGAATCAGCGTAACGGATACAGCGAGCAAGCTGCCACCAAGCCAGTCAAATTTTCGCGGAGCTTCTTTTTGCTCATGCTCCAAATATTTTCGATACAATGGAAGCAACAGCAGGATCAACAGCGAAGGCAAAAATAGAAAGCGCCAGCTCGCAAAGCTGACGACAAGCGCGGAAACGACAGGCGCAAGGGCGCTTCCGAGCGCTATCCCGATAGCAGTCATGCTTAAGGCGGAGCCTCTCTTCTCAGGGGAAAAGTACCTTACTGGGATAATGAGTGCAACGGCAGGAACTGCCGCAGCACCAGCTGATTGTATACACCTTCCGAGCAGCGCAAACCAGAATGTTTGGGAAACGAGTCCGATTAGCGAACCAACGGCAAACAACGTCAGACCAAACGTCAGTATGCTCTTCAGTTGGAATCGGTCAGCTAGTTTCCCATAAGTCACCGTCCCAAACGCATAGATAAGCGTATAGGCAGAAGATAGCCAGCTCACCTCCGCAAGGGTAAGATGAAACTCCTTGCTGATTTGCGGAAGCACCACGTTAAACATAAGCGCGCTCATCGAAGACATCATTACGGTGAACATCATTAAGCGCATTAAGATCAGACCTTTTGGCTGACGTGAATCAGAAAACATAGACAATCACTCCTTATCAAATGTGTGCAAGTACATACTTGCATTCATGCTATAAAAAAAGCTAGGGGGTTAAAGCCCTAGCGAATAACCGTACGCTTTCCTCAATAAACTCGTCTAACGCATCTTCTGGTACTGGCTCTTTGGCGCTTAAGTACGTACTGATAAACGCGCCGTAATTCATCCACATGAAAGACATAGCTTCCATCTCTGGCTTCGGCGTCATTGCCTTGTCTTGCTCTGACATAGCAGCCAAATAATTCGTTAAAAGTTTTTTTAGGTGCTGAGGATGCCTCCCAGCTTCTTGATAAACCTCCGGAGGGAGTGTGCTGCTGCCTCTATGAGAAATTAAAAACAGCTTTCTGTTCCGCCTCATTATCTTTTGATACGTTCGGCTGATTAAGAGCAAGTCGGAATGCAGTTCTCCTGCCAGTCCGTCACTAAACAGCTTTGTCATTTCTTCGGCATAATGATAGCGGTGGAAAGCTGATTCAAGCAGCTTCTGTTTTGTTCCGAAATGGCGAAATAACGTGACTTCATTCACTCCAGCCGCAACAGCAATCTCTTTGGTCGTCGTCCCATCATAGCCCTTTTCCGCCATGAGATCGATTGCCGCTAAAAGAAGCTTGTCGCTCGTACTCTGACTATTGCTCATATATCGACCCTTCTTTAATGCAAGTACTTACTTACATTCATATTGTATGCAAGTCAGTGCGTATTGTCAATAACAGGAAATATTTTTTGGGGGGGGAGGTGCATGCCGGATTACAACATGACCTCTAACTGAATATCACGAATTTCCCGTTTATATATCTTCTCATTAATCTCATCAGCTAGAACACATCCCATTTTGCGGTAAAAATGCTGGGTTTCAGCTGCTGGATGCGCACCGATATACAGTTTATCCGCTCCTAATCCCTTAGCCACTTGTTTTGCCTTCGCAAAAAGCTGCTCGCCTACCTTCTGTCCGCGGGCTGAGCGAGTAACATGGATATAGGATAACTCTCGATATATAGACTCATCTCCAAATAGTTCCGCTTCGATAATAGCAAATCCAATTAATTCTGCTCCTTGTTTTGCAACAATGACAGCGCCGCCATCGGCTATGTTACGTTTAAAATGCTGGACAATCTCTCTTTTCCTCTCCAACGTCCAATTGTCCTCAAACGCATCCTCTTTTTCTTTCAATCTTCCCTCTTCGTTGACTAACACCTTTGTTGTCTTCTGAGAACGGTCAAAGGAATCAAGCATATGGGGCAAAACCTCATCGGTTTGTAACACTTGTATATCAAGCATTCGATTTGCTCCTAACCAATCACATATTTTGCAAGTTGAACGGACTGCTCTTGCTAGTTTTTAACCGCCGCAATCATAAGGAATATGGGACGACGGAATTCGTCTTGCATATCGGGATTGTTGCCAGCCATTTCTTCCGACGGTTTTGGCTCGGACAGTTTCGTAATCATGAAGCCCGATTCAATCAGCGCATTCAGATGGGTAGCGACGGTACGATGGTATTTGACGACGTCATTTTCCAAAAACCTTGCTTGCCGCAAGCCTTCAAAGTGGTAGTCATCGACGGGCCAATGCAATCTCTCGCCTTGCGGGCCGTAATGCCAATCTTGTGCGGCGAGCGCAGTGAATACCGGGTGCTCAACGGAGAGTACCAAAGTGCCGCCGCGAACAAGGCAGTGATGGATTTTCCGACAGATGAGTGCGAAGTCTTCGACATAATGAAGCGCAAGCGAGCTTATGACTACGTCGAATTCATCTGCGTTAAAATCGATATCTTCGATTGCGAAACGGCGATAGCTGATTTGTGGATCATCGGTCAATTCTCTGGCGCGCTCAAGCATATTTTCCGAGAGGTCTACCCCTACTACAGAATGAGCCTGCTGTTCACGGGCATATCTGCAATGCCAGCCAAATCCGCAGCCAAGATCAAGCACTTTTTTGCCTTGAAGTTCAGGAAGCATCGCACGCAGGGCATTCCATTCACCAGCAGCGCTCAATCCGCCAATCGAACGGGGCATCTGGCTGTAATTTTCAAAAAATCCAGCATCATCATATTTGTTCTGTCTCATAATATCAGCAGCTCTCCTAACTTATTCGGGTTGATTCCAACCTGATGGATGTAATGCCTATACGTTACCATTAAACCATAAAAAAATTCTAATGTGAGATCTCAGCCTGCTTTTAATATATAATTGAAACATTATTAAATCAGTCTAGGGGGAATTTCAATGGCATTTATAAAAAAGATGACGTCCGATTCAGACATCGCGGAAACCTTTTCCTTGATCAAACAATTACGCCCACATCTTCAAGAAGATGAATATGCTGCAAAAATTAAAAACCTTCAAGACCTTTACGGCTACAATCTGGTTGCTATTGTTGAAGAAGGCCAAATAAAATCCGCTGCGGGTTATAAAATAACCGAATCGCTGGCATGGGGCAAATACTTATATGTTGACGACCTAATAACCGACAATAACAGCCGTTCAAATGGTTATGCTAAGCTGTTAATTGATTGGTTGGAGCTAGAGGCAAAAAACAATAATTGCGAGCAGCTGCACTTGGATTCAGGCGTTCAGCGACATGTCGCTCACCGATTTTATCTCAATCGAACAATGGATATTACAGGGTATCATTTTCAGAAGACGCTTTAACTACAAGCGTCTTCCCCTAGCTGCTTAGTAATAGGCATATTTTTATAAAGCTTGTAATAATTATATTTCTCCTCTTCAATCTCAATCATATCTATAAATTCAAACCCGCATTTTTGGATGACTTTGTTCGAGGGCGTGTTGCGGATCAAAGCTATCGCGATAAGCTCCTCTACATTTGTTTTCTCAAACAAATACTTAATTATGCCTTGTGCCGCTTGGGTCGTATACCCCTTATTTCTATGATTCTTGGATATGGCAAACATGATCTCTCTATTCGGAGGCGGCAATTCTTCTTTTATTCCCGTGCAGCACCAACCGATAAACTCGCCTGTCATCTTCGAAATAATGCCTAATCGCAAACGGAGTTGTCCAATATTTCCGCCCTCCGCTACAGCTTGTAAAAACTGTTTGTTTTCAATCGTTTCGTAGTTTATTAACCAATCTAGCCTTTGCTCCTTCGGCACATTCCAACCCGGCAAAAATTGATAAATTTCCGATTGCTGAGTAAGCGCGTAAAGTTCATCCAAATCCTCGATTCTATATTCCCTCAAAAAAATATCTTCACACTCCATTGTGAACGTGTTGTTTAGTTCAGAAGACGAGCGTGCATTCATATTCCTTCTCCTTTCTAAAATCAATTGCCATTTGAATAAAACAATAGTATCACAACCAATGAATGTCATTTGGGATAACATAGTTAAAATTGTATTCTACTTATCTTTAATAATTAAAAAAAAAGCCCCAAAAGGGACTTTTTTTTGCTATGCAAGCAAGTGAGTGTTAATACAGCTCCTTAAAGCAACAAGTAATGAACTTGAACTACAAATTAATTAAATTGATAACACTAAGCTTCTTCCTACTGTTTCGTTTTTTCTTCACACAGATTTTCTTCTTTTTCCGAAGACATTGCTTACGCTTATTTCGGATACAGCGTTTCTTTTTGATACGTTTTTTCCTCTTTTTCCGGATGCGAGGCGCTGCCGGCCCCGCAGGGCCTTGTGGACCCGGCGGGCCCAGTATGACAACTTCTCCTATTTTTGCAACAAACGCATCCTGAAACACGCCACCTATAGACGTATCAAACGCTCCGGGGGTAGTAGGAAAGTCACTAGAAGTGGTTTGACCTGTCACATACGCATTGGCGAAAGGGTCTAGCGCAATTCCGAGCGCGACATCAATGCCCCCTCCTCCTAAGTAAGAGGAAAAAAGCACGTTGGAGCCAGTCAAGCTAAAACGGGTTATAAAAGCATCCTGAATGCCGTTTAAGGAGGTATCGAATGCGCCGGGAGTGGTGGGAAAATCGGTAGAGTCCGTTCGGCCCGTAACGAATGCATTGCCGAATGCATCTACCGCGATGCCGACACCAAAATCATCATTTTCGCCTCCGAGGAAGGTAGAGTAGACAAGTGCCGTTCCAGTCGGATTTAACTTCGTTACAAAACCATCAAAGCTTCCTGAAGCATTGAAGACGGTATCAAAAGCCCCAGGAGTGGTAGGGTAATCACTGGATTGCGTGAAGCCTGTTACATAAGCGTTGCCAGAAGCATCGATTGCGATGCCGCTTGATTGATCAGCGATACTTCCCCCAATGTAAGTGGAATAAATGAGCGCAGTACCGGCAGCATTCATTTTAGTTATAAAAACATCGGAAATGCCATTGAAGGTCGTATCATAGGCGCCTAAGGTGGTGGGGAAATCGGCGGAGCCGGTATCACCGGCCACATACACATTGCCGGCTCCATCAACTGCGATGGCATTGCCGGTATCACTACCCCCTCCACCGAGAAAGGTGGAGAAGACGAGCGCAGTACCGGCCGCGTTCAATTTCGTCACAAAAGCATCTCCGGTACCGTTCATGATGGTTTGAAAGGCACCGGGAGTGGTTGGGAAATCATTGGATTGGGTGAAGCCTGTTACATATGCATTTCCGGATGCATCCACCGTGATGCCTCCGCCCCGGTCAAGCCCGCTTCCCCCAAGGTAGGTAGAGTATAGCAGTGCCGTTCCGGTCGCGTTTAATTTTGTCACAAAAGCGTCTACAACGCCGCCCAAAGTAGTATCATAAGCACCAAGAGTAGTGGGAAAATCGCTGGATTGCGTCGAACCTGTTACATAAGCATTTCCGAAAGCGTCTACCGCGATGGCATCCCCAGTGTCCGTATCGCTTCCCCCCAGATACGTGGAGTAGACGAGTGCGGTGCCGTCTGCGTTAAGTTTCGTAACAAAAGCGTCCTGACTGCCGGTCAAGGAGATGTCGAAGGCGCCGGGAGTGGTTGGGAAATCGCTCGATTGCGTGAACCCTGTCACGTAAGCGTTACCGGATGCATCAACCGCGATGCCGTTGCCAGAATCAAACGCGCTCCCGCCTAAATAAGTGGAATAAAGAAGTATCGGATCAATCACCAAAGGATAATGATGATCGACCTCCTCCAGCATCTCAAAGCCGATGTTCTGGCTTCCATCTGCTTCCGATCGAATGACGAATCGGCAGTCAATCGATAATCGTTTGTCATCTATTTCTTGATACGCTACCGGACTGACATCCGTCAATGTTCCGAATGGGGTATCGATTAACAGGTTCCCGATATCATCCACCCGGATGCCGTCTGCACCTTCAAACCCGATCCGGATATCATCCACAAGACCGCCTGGCTGCAATAATACATCATATTTGAACATCCCCTGTTTTCCTTGAAACACAACATCAATGCCAGGCCATACCTGCCGATATGCAACTTCTCGGTAAATGGGAAGATTCGTATAATGATTTTGCGGATCGCCGCCTCGCAAGTAATTGATCTTTCCGGTTTCTTGTGCAGCGCCTTCCACGCTCATGTCTGAATGAGCATTTAAAAACCTCCAAATTAAGTTGATTCCCTTTATTCGAGATTCTTTTCCTTGCGCTGCTTGTTCCGGCAAATTCCCTTGGATGATTCCCGTATTCCGAGGAGCTGATGCTAAAGGCCCGACTTCAAAAAAGCTCATCCTTACTTGATCTGTTGTAAAGGCGAACCGAAAGTTTTTTCCTTGCGCGCAATACGAAATACGTTGATCCTCTTGACCGACATTTGGAATAAATACAAGAGGAAGCTTCCCATAAGCTTCCAAAACACTCTGATTCGTTTCTTCCTCTGTCTGCAAAGGTATCCTCCTTGTTTAAAGTGCGTATCGTATTTTTCCCAGTTATTCGGCCGTTTTCAAAGCTTGGAACTTGAAGCACGATCCATGCAGTTCTCCCATATATGGTTATGTTTGGCCTAATGGAATTGCCTGTGCTTATGCCAGCATAAGACGTCCTATATTACTTTCAAGTAACTATATCACTCTAAAGTGCGTACTTTTTATTCATCTCTCCAGGATGCACAATGATGTTGTGACTACTACAAATTAGGAGAGATGTTCTTATGGATACTAAGGAAGCAGCACCACGTAAAACGGCACTTGTCATTGGAGCCAATGGCGTTATTGGAGGAAATCTGATCGAATATTTAGAGCAGCTCCCCGATTGGGATATTATCGGCGTGTCACGCCGAGGTGGGGATTCCAGCGGCCGAGCCCGATATATAGCCGTCGATCTGCTAAATGAAGGCGATACACGCGAGAAGCTAGGCATTCTATCGCAAGTTACCCATATTTTCTACGCTGCCTATCAAGATCGTCCAACTTGGGCCGAACTGGTTCCTCCAAATTTAGCGATGCTTGTCAATGTCGTCAATGCGATCGAACCGAACGCTCCTAAGCTGCAGCATATCAGTCTCATGCAGGGCTACAAAGTGTACGGTGCCCATCTAGGCCCCTTCAAGACACCAGCCCGTGAAACGGATGCCTATCATATGCCTCCTGAATTTAATGTCGACCAGCAGCAGTTCCTCGAACAGCGTCAGCGGGGTAGCAACTGGACCTGGACTGCGCTCCGACCTTCTGTCGTATGCGGATTTGCTTTGGGCAATCCCATGAACCTTGCGATGGTTATCGCTATTTATGCCTCCATATCGAAGGAGCTGGGGCTGCCGCTCCGTTTTCCCGGCAAGCCAGGCGCCTACAACAGCCTGCTTGAGATGACTGACGCTGGATTGCTGTCCAGAGCCACTGTCTGGGCAGCGACAGATGAGCGCTGCGCTAATCAAGCGTTCAACATCACGAATGGAGATCTTTTCCGATGGAATGAGCTTTGGCCTAAGATTGCTTTCAACTTCGGTCTTGAGACAGCGCCTCCGCTGCAAATGTCTTTGGAGGTGGTGATGGCAGACAAAGAGGAGCTATGGAAGACTATGGTGGAAAAGCATGGATTGGTAAGCAACAGCTACAAGGACGTGTCCTCTTGGCGTTTCGGGGACTTTGTGTTTTCTTGGGATTACGATTTTTTTGCTGACGGCACGAAGGCACGCCGTTTCGGCTTCCATGAATTCATAGATACAGAAGCGATGTTTCTGAACATCTTTGATGATTTGAGACGACGCAAGGTCATCCCATGATCGATAGCTGCACACAAAAAACCGGCCACTGTAATCCAGTGGCCGGTTTCTAACTAACCGTTGATCAATTTTCATCCGTTCGTGGTGCACCTGCCAAAATTTTGACCTTATCGCCGTAAACAAGCTCAACATGCCTATCTCCCCATCTGCATAAGAGATGAAGAATCTCTTTCAGGCTCCAGCCGTACTCCGTCAGCTCATACTCGACTTTTGGCGGCACCTGGTTGTATGAAATTCGTGTAACGATGCCATCCTCCTCTAGCTCGCGCAGTTGCTGAGTCAGTACTTTTTGAGTAACCGAAGGCATCAAGCTCATCAATTCACCGTTACGTTTCTTGCCGAACGTCAGATGGAACAAAATGACCTGCTTCCACTTGCCGCCGATCACTTCAAGCGTTACTTCCACCGCCGTATTGTAAGTCTTCCCCGGTTCCAGCATCAGATTTACATCGCCTCCCTGAGTTTACGATATCGTCTTAAACCGATGAGCGCAAGGCATAAATCCTTAACTGGCAAATGCAAGAGGGGCTGGCATCCCAATCCGCTGCCTGAACCTTTGGGGCATTTGCCTAAATATTGCGTAACCGAGACAAATGTCCAATCGCGTGATCTTATTTCACATACAATACCATACACCGAACTACGGGATATCCAGCTAGGAGCCAGCAGCCCAGGGTCGGAATTTTCTAAATAGGGGGAATTAGCATGTCCGGTGTATATGGAGGATTTTCGTCGTTAGGCGTAATTTTGGTATTGTTCATTCTTCTGGTAATCATTTCTCGATCAGTCATTTTCTAAATTACCCATCCGACATCCAACCATAGTGATAAAACCGAGTATTGGACTCGGGTAATGAGGGATGACATATTAAACATCGCAACTTTTAAGGGGATCCCGATAGGTATGGGTCTCCCATATGCTAATAAGCCTTAGAAGCGATTCTAAGGCTTGTTTTCTTTTTCCGGCATAATAGCATTACAGCTTCACACACCAAAAACGTTCAAAAGTTTAAACGGAAAAGCTCCTGTTGATTCAATAAAAGTTTGGCGAAAATCAGGAATAGAAGGAATTTCTCCCGATAATTTTCTGTTTTTCACCTGATTTGGAGTGATTGTGCACATTTAAAGGGAGATTTTCCATCTAAAAGGGTTATTCACCTCTACACCGAACAATTAGAGGGATGTTTTCCAGTTATTTACTTTAAACTCCGCGATGGTTTGTGGCTGCTGCTGCAACTCCTTTGATTCCCGATACGCAAAACAAGCCCTGGAAGCGATCCAAGGGCTCGTTTACTTTATATTGCGCAACGAAGCGTTGTTTTTCTCTTAGCTCCAAGCGTATTCGCGCAGCGCTCTCGCAACGCCATCTTCTGCATTTGAGCGAGCGACCGCGTTAGCCGCCAGCTTGACATCCTCCGGGGAGTTCCCCATCGCGATTCCCATTCCTGCAAATTGCAGCATCGTAATGTCATTATAATAATTGCCTATGGCCAAAATGCGGCTACGGTCAATGCCCCGAATCTCCGCAAGCTGCTGCAGCGCTCTTCCCTTGTTCGCCTCCGCGTGATGAACGTCTATGAAATAATCTCCGCTGCGTATCGAATGGAGGTGCTTCGGCCAGCCGGCCCATTCTGCCTGCACCACATCCATCTTATCTTTGCTGCCGAATACCGTAAATTTCACAAGCCCGCTCGGTAAGCCCATACGGAAATCCTGAATGGAAGGTTTTGCTTCAAACTTGCCATACATCGCTTCTACTTCTGGCGTCATGCTCTCGACCATCATCTCGAAGGCTGTGTTCAAATCAAAATGGATCGCTTGCTCACGGCAATAATTCACGAAGCTTAGCAGGTGGTCTGAAGCCATCTCAAATTGGTGCACAACCGAACGGTCCTCGGAATTAATCGTAACCGCTCCATTATGGGTAATGATCGTTCCGCCTAGTCCTAGCTCCGCCATCACGGGAAGCGCTCCGGAAGGCCCTCGCCCCGTGCATAACACGATTTGAGCCCCTCGGGTCGCAGCCTCTTGTACAGTCTCGCGAATAGACGCTGTCAGCACATGGTCGTCCGTCAGCAGCGTGCCGTCTACATCCAATGCAATTAAATCATATTGCAGGCTCATACTCCCACTCCTATTCCAATCTCTCTGTTTTTTTTCTCTTTGTATCTATATTTTAATTCATGCTTCCTTCAAAAAAAGTGCTATTCCGATGCCCGTCTATGCGTGCGAAGCAGCTCAACTTCGTCATCGGTCAGCTCTCGATAGCTGCCCTCAGGAAGGGATTCATCAAGCATTAGAGGCCCCATTGATACTCTCTTCAAGTATACGACCTTCTTCCCTACCGCCTCAAACATTCTTTTTACTTGGTGAAACTTACCTTCCATAATCGTAAGAGAAATACGTGATAATAGGTCTTCCTCCTGCTGCTCGCTTCCCAGTATCCGCAGTTCAGCAGGCATCGTAACATATCCGTCATCCAAGGTGACGCCGCTTGCGAACTGCTGCTTATCCGCATCGCCAACCTCACCCTGCACAAGCGCTTCATAGGTCTTAGCCACATGCTTTCGCGGTGACAAGAGCTCATGTGCCAGCTGTCCGTCATTCGTTAGTAGCA
This sequence comes from Paenibacillus sp. PL91, assembly GCF_012935325.2. Taxonomy (GTDB): domain Bacteria; phylum Bacillota; class Bacilli; order Paenibacillales; family Paenibacillaceae; genus Pristimantibacillus. The sequence goes on along the minus strand of NZ_JABBYG020000001.1, from coordinate 166,462 downwards.
GCAAGCCCACAGTATCCTTATCTAATCGCCCGACTGGAAAAGGCTCGCGCAGCCGATCCTGCTGCTCCAGCAAATCGATAACGGTACGCTCGCGTCCATCCTCTGTTGCTGAAATTACGCCCTGCGGCTTATTCAGCATGAAGTATACGACATCCCTATAAACGACTGGGTCACCGTCAAAGGCAACCACTGCTAGCTCTGGATCTACAATGAGACCGCTGTCCTTGACCACAGCGCCATTTACTGCTACCTTGCCAAGCTTTACCGCTTTCTTTATTTCGCTGCGTGTTCCGAGTCCCATATGGGCCAGCAGCTTATCAATACGAATTCGTTTGCTCATTCTACATCCATCTCCATCCTGCCGGCAGCTCATTTTTGATCATGCCTCCGGCATATTTCCCCCATCCGATCGGGAAGCCATCCGTGCAGATTAATACATAACCCTTTGCAGGAGCATCCTCATGAATCTGTATTTCCGATTCCTCTATAAATAGCGTTTCCCCTTTGAGAAAACGAATCGTCTGCTCATCATTCGAGCTCCAGCTAATCGATCGCACCGCAGCCTCGCGAGGCAGCCCCATCGCAAGCGGATGGGAGGGTTCAAACCGGCCTCGAACAGCTTCCCCGACATACCAGCCAGCCCTCACCACACGCAAGCCGTCAAGCGAAGGCAGTCCTTCAGGCTGAATATATACGCGCGAGCCGCATGCGACCGCATGTCCTGGCCAGCTTAGAGCGCCAACAACAAATTGCTCCGCATATTGCTGCCACAACGCAATTGGATTTGTTTCCTCCACATTCATCTCGGAGCCGTCACGGCTATTGCGTGCTGCCCCCTTTTGAACGGCACGCTCTATTCCTGCGTTTGCCCAATCATTTCTCGTCTGGCGTTTGCCAGCGCGCCGTTCATCCCGGTGGCTAGGCTTCTTCGCATCCCGCTTGCCGCCACCGCTTGGCGTCTCGCGCTTCAAGCTGCCGCCAGCAGGACGGGATGCAGGCTGGCTCATCGGCGCCGCAGCCAGTATTGCCTCTGCCTGCTCGTCTTCCCGCTCGCCGCGGCGTCTCAGTACGGCCGCATAATGGCCTTCTCCCTCGATTCGATGCGGCCACAGCCTCACCGTCCCTTGAATCGATTGCAGCCGTTCATCATCAAGCTGCGCCGTCTCCGCCGCCAAATCCGCTCTTCCCGCAGACCAGCCATATTGCATCGGCACGGCTTCAACGTAAAAATCATCATGCTCAGCGAGAAATAAAGCGATTTGCTGCTCGTTCTCCTCCGGCGAGAAGGTGCAGGTCGAATAGACGATTCGCCCCCCCGGCGCGAGCATGGCTGCGGCGTGTCGCAAAATGTCACGCTGCATGACCGAGCACCGCTCGATCGAATGCTTCTCCCATTCCGCAATCATCGAATCATCCTTGCGGAACATGCCCTCGCCTGAGCAAGGGGCATCTACGAGAATGCGATCGAACCATGCCGGAAAAGCCTCTGCGATAGCTTCAGGCTCCTCGTTCAGCACAACCGCGTTGCGGACGCCGGCAAGCTCGACATTTTTCGCCAGTGCCTTCGTTCTTTCCCTTGCGTTATCGTTCGTAACGAGCACGCCGCTTCCTTGCAGCTTTCCTGCGATTTGCGTGGATTTCCCTCCAGGCGCGGCGCATAAGTCGAGTACACGGTGGCCAGGCTTCACATCCAGCAATTCAACCGGCGCCATAGCGCTGGGCTCCTGAATATAATAAAGCCCCGCATGATAATGCGGATGCTTGCCGGGACGCTCACCCTCCTTATAATACAGACCATCCTCTGCCCACGGAATCCGCCTTACATCCCCGCTCATGGAAGATAGCTTCAACCACTGCTCTACGCCAAGCTTCAAACGATTGATTCTGAGGCCATACACTCTTGGCGCATCATAGGAAGACATAAAATCGTCAAATTCATCACCTAACAGCTTTTCCATTTTTTCCGTGAAATTACGCGGCAAGTTGCCGATCATGCTCATTTCCTCCTGCCAATTATCATCGATGTCCATGCTCTTACATACACCTACGGCTTTGTTATATAATATATTAAAGTTAGGACATGCTCTTCTTTTGGAAAAAGGCTGTCCAACCTAAACTCGTTTCGGAGGTAGCCCTATTAATGAAAAAGAAAAAGAAAGTCAAAATGATTTATGTGTACATCGGAATCGTAATCCTTCTATTCGGCTTTATCTTCGTTCTGAACAACAGCGGCAAGGATAACCCTTTGTATGGTAAGCCCGTTTCCCAGCTAAACCCGGAAACGCGCAAGCAGCTCGACGATCCCAACTATCAGAATATCATATTACCGGCCGAATTGGACAAGAAGGTTGCGGATAAGGAAGATTTCTTCGTCTATTTATTTGCTTCCGACTGCCCGCATTGCCGGGCAACAACACCAAAATTGATGCCGCTCGCAGACGAGCTGGGCGTTGATTTGCCTCAATTCAACCTGAGGGAGTTTCCTTCTTACTTTAACAAATTCAAAGTCGAATATACGCCAACGCTGGCCTATTACCAAGACGGCGTTGAAGTTGACCGGATTGAAGGCGGCCTTGCCGAGCAAGGCACGACAGGCTACTCCTTAGATGATTTCAAAGCGTTCTTCAACAAACATTCGGGAGCTGAGTCCTCATGATGAAGCGCCAGCGCCTAACGGACGAGCAGATCGCCGAGGAGCAAAAAAGCTCGCGTATTCGCGGTATCATGTATGCCCTGCTGTTAGCATTCGCATTCATTACACTACTCACCGCATGCGGCCTCGCGAATGATGACAAGGCCGGCGCTGAGCACCAACACGGCTCTGAAACTTGGCAAACGACAGCCTCGTATGACGAGCTTCCGTCCTTTCTCGCAGACTATACCCCGCATACGAGCGAGCTGTACAAAGCGGTGCATGAACACGCAGACCTCATGAGCGGCGTTACATGCTATTGCGGCTGCTCGGACGGACTTGCAGTGGAAACGCCGCATGACTCGCTTCTGCGCTGCTACGTGGCCGAGCATCCTGCCGACGAAGGCAGCGTAACTTGGACGAATCACAGCACAAGCTGCGGCATTTGCAAAAAAGAGATGGAGGAAGTGATCGCCTTAAGCAAGCAAGGCAAGACCGCTGATGAAATAAGTAAAGCGATAGACGCTTTATATAAACCAAAAAAAACGAGCGAATAGTCTTGCCCATTTCCGAAATATTTGATGACGAGGGCTGTCCCGCAAGGTCTGATTAGACCTGCTGGGACAGCCCTTCTTGCATGATATATGACCACACCAATCACACAAAAAAGGCGCCTCAGCAGCTTTTTCGCCACTAAGACACCATTTCTCCACAACGATACGATTTTGGATACTTATCCCACTAGCTTTGATTCGCTTTTTTGGCTTTTCCGATTGCCGCTTGAATTTCAAGCGACAGCTGATTAAGCTCATGGTAATCCTCTTTTTCAAACTTCTCGTTGAATTTCATTTGGAACTGTGCGGCTTCACGGACACGATGATAGAAATAGAGGTCCTGTATGCCGTTAAGCACCTTCGAGACGACGTTGGATTGCTCCTCGAACTCCGTCTGCGCATCCAAAATTTCTTTTCGTATACTCGTCATTTCGGTATCGAGCTGCGAGGCGGCTTCCGCCGCTTTCTTCAGCCGATCGCGCACGTCCTCCGGCAAGCTTTCTTTAAACTTGTAATTTAAAGAATGCTCAATCGTCGCCCAAAAATTCATGGCAAGCGTGCGTATTTGAATTTCCGCCAGCACGATTTTGTAGCCTAGCGCCGTTTGCACCGGATATTCTACGATCATATGGTAACTGCGGTAGCCGCTATCTTTAAAGTTCGTAATGTAATCCTTCTCGTATACGAGGGAGAGATCCTTCCGCGTACGAATCAAGCCGGCCACTCGGTGAATATCATCCACGAATTGGCACATAATTCGAATGCCTGCAATGTCCTCAATTCCCGTATCCAGTTGATCCGAGGGGACACTTAGGCGTTTTGCTTTTTCCAAAATGCTAGATATTCGCTTTACCCGGCCGGTGACGAATTCTATCGGTGCGTAAGCTTCTCTTATTTTCAGTTCAACCCGCATCGTCTTAAACTTCACTTTAAGTTCTTCAACCGCTTGTTCATAAGGCTGTAAAAAAAGATTCCAGTCTCTACCGTCCATCCGGCCGCCTCCTGTTCTTAAACGTGATCTGCGCCAACTGCCTCGGCAATATTTCGGTAGCCATCCTTGCGTAAACATTCCTTCAGACCGTTCGTCAATTCCCTAAGCACACCTGGCCCTTTATAGATAAGCGCCGTGTATATTTCTACCAGGGAAGCTCCTGCGCGGATTTTATCGTATGCATCTTGAGCGGTAAAAATGCCGCCTGATCCAATAATCGGCAGCTGCCCGCCAGTCTGTCGGTAAACGGCGCGTATAACCTCGGTTGAGCGATCGCGCAGCGGCTTTCCGCTAAGCCCGCCCGCTTCCCCGGCATTTTCATGCCGAAGGCCAGTCCGCGATAAAGTCGTATTCGTGGCAATGATGCCAGATACTCCGCTTTCCATAATTGTAGCAACGGTAAGCTCAAGCTGCTCATTTGTCATGTCCGGGGCTATTTTGACGAGAACGGGCTTTGCTTTCTTTCCTACTTTCGCCGCCTGCAGGTTTATTTCCTTTTTCACGGCGCTAAGTAGATTTCTCAGTTCTTCTCCGTGCTGCAAATCACGCAGGTCAGGCGTGTTCGGAGAGCTTATATTGACGACAAAGAAATCACCATATGTATACAAATCGCGAATGCAGGTCTGATAATCCTCATGAGCAAGCTCATTCGGGGTCGTTTTGTTTTTGCCGATGTTAACGGCGATGGGTATCCGGTGTATTTTGCGGCGTGATAGCTTCTCTGCCATCGCAGCCGTACCGTCATTATTGAAGCCCATCCGATTGATGAGCGCCTCGTCCGGTGGGAGGCGGAACAATCGTGGCTGCTCATTGCCGGCTTGTCCTTTAGGCGTAACGGTCCCCACCTCAGCAAAGCCAAAGCCTACGCTTGAGAAGCCGTCCGCTGCCTTGCCGTTCTTGTCAAGCCCGGCTGCTAATCCAACCGGATGCGGAAAATGGATGCCGAACAAATCTGTCGCAAGCTCCGGCGACTTTGCTACGCCGTACATTGCATGCATCAATCCATTAAGTCCTGGCACGACTCCCCCTGCGGCCAAGCCGTCAATGACGAGGTGATGGGCTTTCTCAGGATCCATTCGAAAAAAAATAGGCTTTAAAATTGAAGAATAAAGCAACTTACCCACTCCGATCTCAGATGTTTGTTCTACATGTCAGTTTATCGTTTTTGCGGCAAAAAGAAAAGAGCCTGCACGCAAGGTGCAAGCATCCATTATATTGCGGCTTGTCTAGAAAACGATTACAATAAGTTTATATTTATTTTAATTATGCAATAGAGAGGTTGATTGTCGATGAGCTCACCAAAAAGAAAACCGGCAACGATAAAAGCCAAACCGAAGGACGAAGTGAATAAAAAAGCACTCATCTGGATCAGCTCGATCGTTGGCGTTGTCGTGGTTGCGGTTGCGCTGCTTCTAGTTTTTACCTCGTAACACATCTTACGTCAACCATTTATACACCTTCGCGGGATTGGTTTCGTTCTGGCGCGGCTCCAGCTTAAAGCGTTCGGCTGGCTGCTGCACCTTGGTCGGAAGCGTCCCGTTTTTTATTTTGACAACCGTTCCTAGCGGCACCATATCGAACAGCTCTTCCACATCCTCCTTGCTCATGCGCACGCAGCCAAGCGATTCGTCTTTCCCAATGCTGTCTGGCTCGTCGGTGCCATGAATGGCGTATAGGGTGTTTGACAGCGTCATGCCTCTGCTGCCGAAATCGCCATCGTCGCGTCCATTCGGATTTTTCACCTTTTCACTTATGTAGAAGCTGCCCTCAGGCGTCTCATCCCCGCCAAGACCTACCTTATAGCTGCGTACAATGATATTCCCTTGAATGACCGCAAGACGATAGGTTGCTTTGTCCACCACGACTTCAAGCGGCTTGCTCCATTCTTTATCCAATATCCCATTCGTGCCTACGATTAAGCTCTCAGCCTGCTTTTGCTCCGCTTCGTTATCCGGTGCCGGCTTAACGTCTGCTTGCCCAGCAATTGCGGCTTGGCCATTCTTGCGATCTTGCTCGGACTTCAGTCTCGACAACACCTCAGCGAACATGGATCTCATCCCCCCGCGCTCGCCTGCAAGCGCATTATTCGGATAGGGACGGATAAGATCATCCAGCTTTTCCGGCCATTTTTTGTTTTTCCGTTCATAGTGGTAGATAGCGCTGGACAGCGTCCAATGCGTCTCCTGCTCTTTGGTCCAGTTTTTATACTTGAGAGCAGTATCGGAAGCTTCGGGAGGCTCGCATAAGCAGGTTTGGCGATCAAGCATGGCCATCTGTAGCATGCTGCTTGCACTATCCTTCTGGATCGCCATAAGCAGCTTCGTATTTCCCGTCCATTTCCGCCAGCCTGCATCCTCCTCGAGTCGTGCCGCAATGGTCAACAGCGGCGCTTCTTCAGCCGCACTCACGAGTGCATTCAAAGCGCTGCCCAGCGGCTGACGTTCCTTCTGCGGTACAAATACGACTCCGACCGAAGGTGCCTCGTCCTGTTCACCAGATACAGGCTGAGCCGCATTTTCTTTGAAAATAGCGCCGTTTGCCGGAACTAATACGGCTATGAGCAGCAGTAAAGCGGCTAACATTGCCGATCTCGTAGCGAGCTTCTTTTTCTTTTGCCGGTTAGCCCATGCTTTAAGCAATTGCAGTTGATTTTCCGATAAGGGATGGCTTTCATCCTCGAAGGCATCATAAACCTCGCCGGCTTGCAGGAAGCAGTAGTTTGCTTTGCCCTCCTTGCCAGCGAGCAAATACTGCTTCCCTAATAAGTACCATCCCATCTTGTTGTCAGGGTGCTGCTTCACAAATTGCTTCAAATAAAATAGATCCTCTGGAGACTCCATCCCTAACCCTCCAATAAATGATTTACCTTTTTTATCGGCAGGAACGAAGGCGTAATGTATCCCGGCTTTAATTTTTCACGTTGCGTGTGATATGCAAAAAGCTCCTCTTCGCAGCATTATGCATGCGAAGAGGAGCTTTTCTCTAATTCTATAAATTAGTAATTAAACGGTACGTCTGCAATTTTGATTGAATCTGTAGGACAACCGTCGGCTGCATCCTGCAAATCGTCAAATAAATCTTCTGGAATCTCAGTATTGCCTTTGTTTCCATCTGCTTTATAAATAACCTCTGCAAGACCTTCGTCATCATAATCATAAATGTCAGGAGCAGTAGCTCCGCAAGCTCCACAAGCGATGCACGTATCTTTTTCAACCCAAGTAAACTTACCCATGGAAATTCCCTCCTAAAGAAATATATGGAATAATCTCGTCTCTGTACAGTCAAGCTTCACTCATCAATATATAACAAACTATCATCCTTTTGCAAGGATGTACCACGAATTCGTTTATTCCTAATTAAGGTTGACGGGTCATCTCCCAGCATGCCTGCGGTGAGTACCGCGTCTTCGCCATACTTGTCGCGGAGCCGATCCATCGCCTGAGTAAGCGCCTCCTTGCGGGGCTGCTGCTCATAACTGAATAAATCCAGCTGCAGGGCCGTTTCATCGAGCAGCGTCAGGTTTTGGAGCGTGATGCCAAGCAGCCGAATCGGTTCGCCTATTTTCCAATGCCGATCGTACAGCCTGCACGCTTCTCTATAGAAATCTTCTGAGGCTTGGGAAGGCGCAGCAAGCGTATGGGAGCGGGCAATCGTCGTCATATCCGGCTTTCGGATCGTAATCTGCACGGTTGTAGCAACCAGCTTCTGTCTGCGCAGCCTCCGCCCGGTTTGATCTGCCAAATTAAGAAGGACGCGGTATACGTCCTCGCGAGTGGTTATGTCACTTGGAAGAGTCGTCGTATGGCCGATTGATTTATTTCGCTCCCTATTCGGATTGACCTCTGAGTAATCCAGCCCGTGCGCAGCCGATTTCATCCAAGAACCGACTACGCCAAAATGCTTGTTCAGCATCATTTCGTCAGTTGCAGCCAGCTGCCCGATCGTGCGTATGTTCAGCTTCGCCAGCTTATCGGCCGTTTTTTTCCCAATTCCGAACAACGTATCGCATGATTTATCCCACAGCACGCTCTTCACATCTCGAATGCGCAATACGGTTAAGCCGTTCGGCTTCTTCATATCGGAAGCCATCTTCGCCAGCAGCTTGTTCGGGGCAAGTCCAATCGAGCATGGAAGCGACCACTCGGACATGATGCGCTGCTGAAGCGCCTCTGCGATTTCCAGCGGTGAGCCGAACATCTTGGATCCGGTAATATCCATATAGCATTCGTCGATGGAAACGGCCTCAACGAGCGGCGTGTACTGCCTGGCAATTGCCATAAAGCCGTGCGAGTATTTGCGGTATAGATTAAAATCCGGCTTTATTAATATAAGCTCGGGGCATAGCTTTAGTGCCTGTCTAACGGTCATGCCGGTCTTGATCCCTTTGCTTCTTGCCGAATACGAGCAGGTGACGAGAATCCCCTTGCGCTGCTCAACGCTGCCCGAAACCGCAGTCGGCTTATTCTTATATTTCTCTGGTTCCTCTGCTTCATGCACGGAACAATAGAAGGCATTCATATCCAAATGTATGATTACGCGGCCTTTAGCCGGATAATGCTCATTGACATTTTTTATCATCACGCAAAGCACCGCCTATTCGAAGCAAATTGCCCACATAAGCTTAATCATCCCCAGCATACAATTGCAATAGGGCCAAGTCAACGAACCTCGAAAAAGCGGACAAAAAATAATTCCAACCTCTCTACTTTCATTGCGACAAGTGTTATAATAGTAAATTATGATTTGAAAAGGCTATCAGTGAAGGAGGCGTCCCGTTAATGACAACAAACATTTCCATATTTGATACGACGCTGCGTGACGGTACACAAGGTGAAGGGATCAGCCTGTCGGCGGATGACAAGTTAAAAATTGCCCAGAAGCTCGACGCGTTGGGCGTTCATTATATCGAAGGCGGCAATCCGGGAAGCAACAGCAAGGATATTGAATTTTTCCAACGGATCAAAGCATTTAACCTAAATGCCAAAATTACCGCTTTCGGCAGCACTCGCCGCAAAAACAGTCTAGCTGAGCAGGATGCCAGCCTTGTCCGTATCGCCGAATCCGGCGTACCGGCTGCTACGCTTGTCGGAAAGTCATGGGACTTCCATGTACATACCGCCCTGCAAACGACGCTAGAGGAAAATCTGGCGATGATTTATGATTCAATCGCATTTCTAAAGCATAATAGTATGGAAGCGTTGTTTGACGCAGAGCACTTTTTTGACGGTTACAAAAACAATCCGGAATATGCCATCTCCGTGCTGAAGAAAGCACAGGATGCTGGTGCGAACTGGCTCGTTCTTTGCGATACGAACGGCGGTACGCTTCCGAATGAAATCCATGATATCGTAACGCGCGTGAAGCAAGAACTTACAACGCCTATCGGCATCCATACGCATAATGATTGCGAGCTTGCCGTTGCGAATTCGCTCGCTGCCGTAGGAGCAGGCGCTCGTCAGGTTCAAGGTACGATTAACGGCTATGGCGAACGCTGTGGCAACGCTAACCTGTGCTCGATCATACCAAATCTACAAATCAAGATGAACTACGATGTGCTTCCGGAGGAAAAGCTGCGCGCGCTAACCGGAACCGCTCGTTACGTTAGCGAAATTGCCAATGTGCATATGCCAGTTGGCCAAGCTTATGTCGGCAATGCCGCATTTGCCCACAAAGGCGGCATTCATGTCTCGGCGATCATGAAAGACTCCAAAACCTACGAGCATATTCAGCCAGAGCTTGTTGGAAATAAGCAGCGCATTCTCGTCTCTGAGCTTGCAGGCCAGAGCAACATTATTTCTAAAGCCAAGGAGCTTGGGCTGGATGTAACGGCGAACAACGAGAAAACGAAGCTCATAATGGATCAGATCAAAGAGCTTGAGCATCAAGGATATCAATTCGAGGGAGCCGACGCTTCTATGGAGCTGCTGCTTCGCGAAGCATTCGGCGGCGAAGTTAAGGAAGTGTTCAAGGTTGAATCGTTCAAGATGCTCGTCGAAAAAACAAACGGCCAAATGATTTCCGAAGCCATCGTCAAAATAAACGTCGGTGGACAGCAGGTTTATACGGCTGCTGAAGGCAACGGGCCGGTCAACGCCCTCGATAACGCCCTGCGCAAGGCGCTGGTGCAGTTTTATCCGAAGATTGAAGATATCCATCTCTCCGATTATAAAGTCCGTGTAATCGACGAGAAGGACGCTACAGCGGCTAAGGTTCGTGTTCTTATCGAATCGACCGGGCTCGATAATACTTGGAGTACGGTCGGCGTCTCCAGCAACGTTATCGAAGCAAGCTGGGAAGCGCTTGTGGACAGCATTCGCTACGCCCTGCTAGGCATGGATAAAGTAGATAGCGCGCATGTTGATCCGTTAGATCGCGTCGGACTCGTAAATCATTAAACAACAAAAGGGCTGCTAGCACGTCTTCAATGACATGCTGGCAGCCCTTTTGTTCGCTTTTTACATCCACTTCTCAATCAGACGTTCCCATTCCTCATAAGTAATGACGCCGTTGATCCGCTCTCTTATGATGCCTTCGCTATCGATGAGGAACGTCGTCGGAAACGTATCCACCTTGTACTGCTTCGTTACATCTCCTGCACGGTCCATTAAAATCGGAAACGTAAATTCATGCTCATTCACAAAATCTCTTGCCGCCCGTTCTTTATCGTACTTCGTCGCATTGACGCCATAGAGCTGAATTGCATCTCCATACTGCTCATGAAGCCGCTGCAGATCTGGAGCCTCCAGCTCGCAAGGACCGCACCAGGAAGCCCAAAAATTGACGAAAGTAAGCTTGCCTTGCTTTCCGCCTACCTCGTAGGATTGCTCGTCAAGCGCTGGAAGCTTGAAGGCTGTCGCCTCAAATCCCGCCTTCGGCTTAAATCCCGCAGCTGGAGAAGCCATCGTAACCGAATTATTATCATCATTTTTATATTGAAAAACAGCTAATCCAGCAAACACGAATGCAATCGTAAAAAGCGCTATAACGCGTTTCATATCGTACCTTCCTTCTCTCGCAATATCATTATTCCGGTATGCTTCATGGTATCATGCGCCGTATGGAAGCTCAAGGCGCAGGGCATATTAGCCATAAAATCGTCACGTTTTACCAGGTGCCTTGCTGGCCTTAAGCCCATGTACATCTAAACTTATTGTCGGTTATCGCGCTTCCATTCATACCCCAAACCAATAAAGTCCTGCATGCTGAACCGCCCACAAATGTTAGCGCGCCCCGTTTTAATCCGTTATACTTATTTTATCCGTTTTCGAATCAGGGAGGCCTTACTATGACAGAACAGCAATCGAAGGGCTTTATAACCAAATCGGCTTATGAGCAGCTCATACAAATTTGTTTGAAAGCCAAGCCATTTGAGGCATGCGGAATCGTTGTAAGCAGCGAGCCAGACACGTTTCCCTCCGTTGATCGGATTGACGAAGCTCACGCCCAAGTTATTGATACGATCATTCCGATAAAAAATATACATATCGATCCGACTCACTCATTCGCCTTTGATCCTGCGGAGTGGACAGCAGCCTTTTACGACATGCAAAAAAACCGACAAAAGCTTCTCGGCTTATTTCACTCCCATCCGCGCACTGAAGCTATTCCTTCTTCTAGCGACACTGAAGGCTTCCTGCCCGCATCCGAGCTGACCTATTGGATTGTGTCATTACAAAACAGCGAAGTCCCTCACGTTAAGCCTTATCGCCTCTCACAAGGATCGTTTATTCCGCTGCAGCTAGTGCTTGCTTAAATACGCATATAGATCACCAAGCGTCGTAATGTTCCTCTCCAAAATTCTCGCCAAATAGTTTTGCCACAGCTTTGCCGTCATAATCGAATCTTGCAGCGCATGATGCCGCTCCGTAATTGGGATACAGCAGCTCTCTAGCAGCTCGTCGAGGCTGTATCCTTCTAGGTTCGGTTCGAGCCATTTCGCCACCAGCATCGTGTCCAGCACTCTATGGTTTAAATTCACCTTTGAAGTTCTCCAAAGCGCAGCATTAAGAAATTGCTTATCATGGCCAGAAGCATGCGCAATCAGGAGGCGTCTGCCAACAAACTCCATAAAATCATGAAGCACCTGCATCAAATCAGGCGCATCCTGAACCATTTCATTCGTAATGCCGGTCAATTCGATAATTGCCTTTGGGATTCTCCGCTTTGGATTGACTAGACTGTAGAAAGATTCCCCTTCCACAATCTCGCCATTTCGCATCAATACAGCTCCAAAGGAAATGATCTCATCGCCATTTGTTGGGTAGAAGCCCGTTGTTTCAAGATCAAACACGACGACCTCAAGCTCTCGAAGCGGCATGTCGAACATGGATTGCTTGCGCTGCTCTTTATTGACGTTCCGAATAAACGCCATTTGCTGCGCATTTTGCGAGCCTAACATAGAAGCGATGGCAGGCGTAAATCCTCCCATTTTGTATAGGTTCCACATGCGACCAACGCCTTTTTGCTCCTTCATTTCTCCACCGCCCTACATAAGCCTGCCCATAGTTTGCTTGAATACCGCTCGCTGCAGCTTCTTGCCTAGACGCAGACCACTTTTTAATTCATCAGTCAATTCCTTCGTCAGCTTTCGGCTCGACAGCTTGCCATTATTGGCATATAAGCCGTCGTCATTCTGCTCGGTCGTCATTAACCGAAGTCTCAGAAAAATCCGAAACGCTTGATCATATACAGCAGCATCCTCAATAGACATCTTACCCATTTTGACAAGCATTTTGATCCGCTCAAGCGTTGACGTTTCCCGAATTCCCACCTGAACAGCCAAAAGCCTAATGGAATTCACCATAGGGATATAAGCGCCGTATTTGATATCCAAGCTCCCTGCGTCTTCCCCATACTGCTCCTTTAGCAATTGGCCAAAAAAACCAAGCAGCACCTTATGGCGCATCGTATTATCGAGCATGCGCTGCAGGATGATCTGATGGTTAAGCATATCGGTAAAAAAGAAGTCCTTTAACTCGTCAATCAGCCTATGTTCGCCATAAACGCATCTTCCATCCGCAATGATGAGCAAATACCTAACCGCTTCCCATGCCGGCTCCTCAAACCAATGATCCAGCTTAGCTCCCCACTCCGTTAATGATAAGCACCATTCGGGGTTGCTGCTCAGCACATTCCCTTCACAAGGCGGGTATCCAACCTTCTGAAGATTGAATACAACAAGCTCGCATAGCTCTTTAAAATAATTTTTCACTTCCGCTGAATCAGCCACTGGATCCTCGTAGACAACTCCGCTGTCTTGATCGCTTGACAATGTCTGCTCTTTCCGACCGCCGCTGCCGAACAATATATATGCGTAAGGCACGGGGGGAGATCCCTTCCCCAACCGTGCCATTTCCGCTTCTGCAAGGATTATCGCGCGTTGAATTACCGCATCGTGCACCTCATTCAATTGTTCGTTAAACTGTTCGACCGGACGCGTTGGGAGAAGAGCTTCCATCTGCTCGTGTACTTGATCCCGCAAGCCTCGCAGCCCTTCCACATGATCGGCTGTGCCAATCTGCTTGAGCAGCTGCAATCGCACCGGATCACTCATGCGACGCCCTCTCCCTTCGGTCAGTACTTCTTGACCAATCCGTTATCCTTGAATGTTTTGGCCTGCTTTTTTCATTTGCTCAGGATAACCATAAGCGCCATGCTCACTAAGGTCAAGACCGATAATTTCTTGCTCTTCCGTAACGCGGAAGCCCATGATAAGTTTCATGACACCAAGGATAAGGAACGAAGCTGCAAGCACGAATGCGCCAACGACTACAACGGATTCGAATTGTACCCAAAGCTGCTTCCAGCTGCCTGTGTCGATCAAACCGCCTGTACCTATGCCAACTTTATCCGCAAGCGCTTGAGTAGCGAAGATACCGTTCGCAAGCGTACCCCAGACACCAGCTGCGCCGTGAACAGACAAAGCATAAATCGGATCATCCACTTTGATTTTCTCGAAGAACTTCACGCTGTAGAATACTAGAACGCCAGCCACAAGGCCAATGACAACCGCCGCCCAAGGATCAACGAATGCGCAGGATGCTGTAATAGCAACTAGACCTGCAAGTGTACCGTTTAGCATTGCAGTAATGTCCGCTTTTCCTGTAACAGCCCAAGAAATAAGAAGTGCTGCCACGCCGCCTGCGCCTGCTCCAAGCATCGTGTTGAAAGCTACATATCCGAAGAAGCCGTCGCCGATAGCTACTGTGCTGCCTGCGTTGAAACCGAACCAGCCAACCCATAGAAGCAATACGGAAAGCGCAGTGAACACTTGGTTATGTCCCAAAATTTCATTTGCGGAGCCGTCTTTGTTAAATTTACCGATACGCGGTTTAAGCAATACGGTAGCTGCGAATGCTGCAAGTGCACCTGTTAAGTGAACGACCGTGGAGCCTGCAAAGTCTTGCGCTCCGTCTTCAGCAAGCCAGCCGCCGCCCCAGATCCAGTGAGCAACAACCGGATAAATGATAGCGATAAAAAATACTGTAAATACAATATAAGAGGAAAGCTTTGCTCTCTCTGCGAATCCGCCCCATGCAATGGAAAGCGAAACCGCTGCAAACGCGAGTTGGAACAAGAAGAATACAGTGCTTGGATAGTTATCGCCATCACCGGCAGCTACTGCTGGATCGAAGAAGAAGTTGCCCCATCCGAACAAGGCGTTTAATCCGCTATCGCCGCCGAATGCAATGCCGTAACCGAATGCCCAATAAATAAGTGCCGCCAAGCCAGTTGTGAAAATGGTTTTGCCGGCAACGTGACCCGCGTTTTTCATTCGAGTGGAACCTGTTTCAAGAAGAATAAATCCGCCTTGCATAAGTAGAACTAGAATGAATGAGAGCATAACCCATAGCGAGTTTAAACCCATGTTCAACGTTGCGGCGGAAGGATCCTCAGCAAACGCCATAACCGGAAACAATAAGGTGAAGATTCCTAAAGCTAACATCGTTTTCTTAATCATTACGACCACTCCCTAAGTGTTATGTTTCCTTACATGAGAGGAAAGACTTAATGTCATTATAGTCAGTAGTGCTCAATTTGACAATACGTTTTATGTAAATTCACAAAAAAAATCAAACATTCGGCATGAAATCTAACACGAACGTTAAGAATTTGAACAAATCAACATGAAAATCCACTATCGTACCTGCTGATTCTTCGCATTTTTACTTTTTATAGGCATAGTTTCCTACTTATTTAAATAATGAACATTTAGCAGGAATGGTCGAGCATCAGTTAGGAAATAAAAAATGATATATATATAGAAGAAATAAAACAACTCGCATTTATTTCATAGAAAAAACGGCTGGTCATGATTACACTGCATGTAACACGTTTGACTGTATGGTTACTTTACTATTATCATTAGAGGTAACAGAACCACCACATATTGTGATAGCGACATTGCATCATATTTCGAGTAAAATATAAGTTTAGGGTATGAACGGAATTTTACTTTCTTATATTTTTTTTTACGAATGGAGGAAATAAAAATGTATCGTATCGGAGAATTAGCCAAGCTGTCTCAAATCAGTCCACGAACCATTGACTATTACACTTCAATCGGCTTAATAGAACCTGCGGAGCGCTCGGCCAAGAACTATCGCCTCTATGCCGATGAAACCTTACAGCGTCTAGAACGTATTGAACAGATGAAAAAAGATAAATATACGTTAGATGAGATTAAAGCCAAAATTGAAAGCTGGAGCAAAATTACGCAAGAGGAGCAAGTCTCCCGCAAGCTGA
Organism: Paenibacillus sp. PL91; assembly: GCF_012935325.2. Lineage (GTDB taxonomy): Bacteria > Bacillota > Bacilli > Paenibacillales > Paenibacillaceae > Pristimantibacillus. The sequence continues at coordinate 150,540 of NZ_JABBYG020000001.1, read as the reverse complement.
CGGATCTGCAGCATCATCTAAGCCAGCTGGAGCGGGAAGTGAAGGAGCTTGAGCCCGTCATCAAGAAGCTTAAGCCTCGTCAAGCCAATCACCTCTACACCCGTCTCATGCCGCAGACCGCTGCATGCATCGAGGCTCTAATGCTTCTTATTAACAAAAGCTCCCTCATGTAGCGATTATATTTCATCAATATAATGGAGGAATGACTCAATGACGTTTATCTACATTCTAATCGTACTTGCTTTTATATTAACGATTTGGGCACAATTCCGAGTTAAAGGAACCTTTAAGAAATGGACTAGCGTGCAAGCCAACAGCGGTTTAACCGGTTATCAGGCAGCAAGGCGAATGCTCGATTCAAACGGACTGCACGATGTGCCAATTGAACCTGTACGGGGCACGCTCACAGACCACTATGACCCGATTCACCGTGTTGTACGTTTATCAGAGCCTGTGTACTATGAAAATTCAATCTCAGCCGTTTCAGTCGCCTGTCACGAGGTCGGCCATGCCATCCAGCATGCGGAGCATTACCCGATGCTAGTGCTGCGCCACCGCATCTTCCCGGTCGTAAACTTCGCTTCCGGCGTTGCCCCTTTCCTTTTCATTGCCGGCATTCTATTCTCGGCATTGAACCTAATCGGACTGGGCATCATATTTTTCTCGGTCGCAGTAGCCTTTCAAGTGATTACACTTCCGGTCGAGTTTAATGCGAGCAATCGCGCAAGAGACATCATGATCGCAGAAGGCTTCATTACGAATGATGAGGAACGCGGCGTTGCCAAAGTGCTTAACGCTGCAGCATTAACCTACGTAGCCGCAGCACTCTTGTCGTTGCTCGAGCTCGTTCGATACATTTTAATTTTTGTAGGCGGAAGCCGGCAAGAATAATAATCAGCCATAAATAAAGAGGAGCTGTTCCGAACCAGTCAATGATGACTGATCGGAACAGCTCCTTCTTTTATTTAAACTAATTCGTTCTTCGAGGCCAGATCTTCATGAAAATACCGAAGTAAAAAGCCATGGAATACTTTGGCCACCAGCGGCAGCTTCTCATTCGAACGGCGAATGAGACCAATTGTACGGGTCACCTGGGGCTCAGTCACGCGCACCTTCGTTGGCTGTAAAGGACCTGTGTAGTGAAGCGCCATCTCGGGAAGCAAACTCACACCCATGCCCGCCGCTACCAGACCGCGAATCGTATCCGTTTCTTCGCCTTCAAAGCCAATTTGCGGCGTAAAGCCTGCTTGCTGACAAGCCTCCCAAACGATTGGCCGAAGCGAGTAGCCCTCTCTGAACAAGACGAATGTCTCATTCTCCAGCTCCTTCAGCTCAATCGATTCCATATTTGACAAGCGATGCCCTGGCGGCAGTATCGCGTACAACTCTTCCGTAAGCAGCACTTCGCCGCAGACGAATTCATGCTCATCAGGAAATGGAGAAATAAACGCCAAATCGATCTCACCCTTAATCATGTCACGAATAAGCGAAGGATACATACCCTGCTTAAATCGAAATTTCACATTCGGGTGAAGCTTGCGGAATGCGGCAACGACCTGAGGGATTAACGAGATCCCCAAACTATGCGGAAAGCCAAGTCTGATTTCGCCCTTCTCAGGGTCCAAAAATTCATGTATTTCAATGACAGCACGTTCCAAATCAGCCAATATAACTTCAGCACGCTTTAGAAAAAGCTGGCCGACTGGCGTAAGCTGCAGGTTTCTTCCTTTTTGAACGAAAAGCTTCACACCTAGCTCTTCCTCAAGCTGGTGGATTTGCCGGCTCACTGCCGACTGTGCCACATGCAGCTCTTCAGCCGCCTGTGTAACATGTTCTTTTTTTGCTACTTTCACGAAGTAATGAAGCTGACGAAGTTCCATACCGGTTAGATTCTCTCCCGTATATACATAATTTTCATTCTACGCGCTGTTTCTGCGCGTCTTCAATCGATCGAATACGCGGTACAGAAGAAAGCCGGCTAATGCACCTCCAACATGCGCCCACAAATCAATCCTCGGCACAAGAAAGGAATAAACAACCCCAAAAATTAATATCGTGTACACCGTTTTACGCGAGCTCTCATCAAGCTGCGATTTTCGGAACAAGGAAATGTACAGAAACGCACCGTAAATGCCGTAAATCGCACCTGAAGCCCCCACACCTATATGCCATGTGGGATCACCTTCAATAACATTCATTGCAGCACTCATTCCATTGCCTGCAATGCCGCAAAGCAAATAATAAAAAGCATATCTTACGCTATTTAGAAGGCGCTCCAGCGGCGGCGCGAATACAAGCAAAGCAAACATGTTATAGAGCAGATGCTCAATGCCTGAATGCATGAAGATCGACGTAATATAACGCCACGGCTCAAGCATTCCATACGGATTGATATCCGGGACGGTTACAAATGCGCCAAAATTAATCGCGTGCAGCCCATTGTTTGGATCGCCAGTTGATGCTACCACAATAAAATAAATAATATTTAAAGCAATCAACGCAGACGTTACGGGATATAGCTTTAAATAGGAACGAAAGCTTTCATACCGCAAAAAAATCATTGCATCAACCCCTTTTCTCTCCAATAATTGGACAAGGTCGTTTCATAACGATTATAATAAATCTGGTATTGACCACCATTCCATTTAGAGGAGGAAATTCACACATGACACAAGAACGTAATGGAGCTGCCACTTTTAAGGGCAATCCGATCACATTAGTTGGTCCAGAATTGAAAGTAGGAGACAAAGCTCCTGATTTCAGCCTCAACAAATCGCTCGTAGAAAACGTATCCCTTAAGGATTACGCTGGGAAAATCAAATTAATCAGCGTTGTGCCTTCCATCGATACAGGCGTTTGCGACGCACAAACTCGTCGCTTCAACGAAGCTGCTGGTTCGCTCGGCGACAACGTTGCTGTGCTTACGGTAAGTGTTGACCTTCCTTTCGCACAAGCACGCTGGTGCGGTGCTGCAGGCATCGACAAAGTCGTATTGCTATCTGACTACAAAGCACACAGCTTTGGCGAATCATATGGCGTATACATTAAAGAGCTAGGCCTTGATCAACGTTCAATCTTCGTAATCGATGCGAACGACACGATCCAGTATGTGGAATACTTGCCGGAAATGACAGAGCACCCGAATTATGAAGAAGCGATCAACGCAGTCAAAGCGCTCGTATAATACGTACTTTTATTGAGCTCAAAAATACACAGATTGCAAACAAAGCGAGTGAAGGATATCCTTCCTCGCTTTGTTTATGTATTAACTATTAACTTTAAAGGCTGCAAGCTTCTTATCAAGTGTGCGGTACAAATCCAGAATGACTCTGTAATTAGAACCAAGATCCCCAAGAGATCCGCGGGATGCTGAATAAATATCGACTGCCGATTGTAGCGGATTAACGCTAATCACGGAAACCGTAATGTCCATCGTTCTTCCAAATGCCGTGCGCTTCTCGAGTACAATCTCACCAACAGATTGCACCTCATGCAGCACTTTATAACCTTGCATTTTCTTAAGAGTCGATATCACTTCTTCCCAAGCCTTATCTTTGGAAAGCTTGTAGAAATGAGATTTGAGCATTGGATCCTTGGCTTTGTCACCAGTCTGTTCATGACTGCGCAGTAGCCCGATCAAGGTCCGCTTCAACAACAACGATCTCCCCCTCCGGCATCTATGTACATTACTCTATATGATACCATGATTTGTCCCATGAAAAAAGAGCTATCACTGGATTTAACCAGCAAATGCTCTTCATTTAAAAATGAGAACCCGCCTATGCCGTCCGACTCACATGTTTCTGAACCCGCTTACGCAGGTGGGTGACCGCAGAACCGCTTTTGAGATCCCCTTTCGGGGGCATGTCAGCTACGCTTCGATATTGGTCTCCCGTGAAACAGCCATTGGTTCAAAACAGCGTAAAGCCGTAACGAGCATCGCAGGAGGTATTGCTATTATAGACCGAACAAAAGAAAAAGTAAACTTTGATCGACTGTTATTTACTGGACCCGTTCGAATCATCCTTAACGAGATCGATCCGGTCAAGCTCAGCAGCCTTCTCCGCCTCTTCTTCCTCCGCCAAACGCGCTTTCTCCGCTTGATCCTGCAGCTTCTGGTAAATCAAGTGGAAGTTCCAGAATGCCAGGTAAGCAATGATGCTGCCCATAAAGAATGGAATAAGAAACGTAAACTTCGTGCTGAAATACATAACCGCACCGCTCATAATCGCAGTGGACAAGGAACGGAAAGGTTTGCCGATTGTAATGAGGACGGCATTTTTCAGCAATTGAAACGTTTTCATATGATAATGGACAAGCATGGAGAAAAAATTAAATAGCGATACGATTAGCAGCACTAGAAAAGCAATAAAGATGTAGGAAAGCAAATTCAATTGCTCACGGTATACGATAAAATCAACGATCATAATCGCTAGCAATATCGTATAAATGATACCGCCAAGCATACTTTGCTTATAGTTCTCCTTGTAGCCGCGGAAAAAAGTTTTGAACAACGGTACATCGCCTTCGCCCATTACCCATTTGCGGGCAACCGCAAACATGGCTGCAGTAGCTGGAAACAAGGTAAACGGCGCAACGACCGCCATAGCAATAAGAGCGGAATACACTTGATTGACATCCTGTGATAAAACCAATCCCCACGCGAAGAAAACGAATGGAACTGAACAGACCAACCATAATACATTGATAACCGATAACCGCATAATCCATTCAGAAATTCGGTAAAACCCACCCATTAGCCCTCTTGGTTCCATCGGATCTGCCTCCAGAAAAGTAAGATTACTCCCACCAGACCAACTTGCATAGTGACATGTAACCGCCCAATTTCCGCTTCCTAGGCTAGTGTCTAAACGGCATAAACCTATTCACAAAGGATATAAAGCTTCAGCCTTCACTATTATGAAGTTCAAAAAGAGGTTGCTGCTACAAAAGCGCAGCACGGTTAATTCACCTCTACAGGTTACAATCTCGTTATGTTTATTCTAAATGTTAATCTCAGCAAATCTAATTATTACCAAGATACATTATAGATTAACAATAAAAGAACCGAGGACGACCGGATGCCCGTTAGGGACACGGACTTCCTCGGTTTTTTTTGGAAAACTTATGGGTAAAGCTTAATTAGTTATTTACGTAGCCATCGGAAGAGCTTTTTGGACGACGGTTTTCAGTACGCCCTTCGCTGCTTCTCTTGCCGCCGTAACCGCCGGTGCTGCTGCTGCTGCCGCCACGGGACTCATAGCCACCGCGTGAGCTGCCGCCAGTGCTGCTGCTACCACTGCTGCGTCTGTCATCGCGACCGCGATAACCTCCGCCGCTGCCGCCAGTACCGCCGCTGCGGTTGCCGCCGTAAGAAGAAGAGCCGCTGCGGTTGAATGGACGACCGTTCGAACGAATGTCCGGCTTGCGTTTCTTAGCGCGAAGCGGATCTTCCGGCGTCAATTCGATTTCCACGTTTTTCTTCTCGCCAGTCAGCAATTTGATTGCTGCGGAAAGGAGGTGAACGGAATCATATTGCTCAAGCAATTGAATGGAAATCGCTTTGTATTCTGAGAACTCATCGTTTTGAACGACTTCAAGAAGACGCTCTGCCGTTACGCGTTGTTTGCCCTCAATCGCTTCTGCAATGCTTGGAAGCGGCTTGCGGCTCATCTTCTGACGCGTAACTTTCTCGATGAAATGCAGATGATCTGTCTCGCGCGGCGTCACGAATGACCAAGCTGTACCTTCTTTCCCTGCACGGCCGGTACGACCGATACGGTGAACGTAGCTCTCAGGATCCTGAGGAAGGTCAAAGTTGATAACATGCGTTACGCCAGATACATCGAGACCACGTGCAGCAACGTCAGTCGCTACCAGCACATCGATGCTGCCGTCACGGAATTTGCGCATTACGCTATCCCGTTGGTTTTGTGACAAATCGCCATGCAAACCGTCAGCAGTGTAACCACGCTTTTGAAGCGCTTCGCTTAGCTCATCAACCCGGCGTTTTGTGCGGCCGAAGATGATTGCAAGCTCAGGCGATTCCATATCAAGCAAACGGCTAAGTGCTTCGAATTTCTGGCGCTCGTGCACTTCAATGTAAGATTGCTCGATAAGCGGTGCTGTGATTTGTTTCGGAATAACCGATACATGCTCAGGGTTTTTCAGAAATTGTTGTGCTAGCTTCTGAATGTTAGCTGGCATTGTAGCGGAGAACAGCATCGTGTGACGCTCATCAGGCACTTGCTTCAGGATGGATTGAATGTCATCCATGAAGCCCATGTCGAGCATTTCATCCGCTTCATCCAAAATAACCGTTTGCACATCTTCAAGACGGATCGTCTTGCGGTTGATGTGGTCAAGCAAACGACCAGGCGTACCAATAATAATTTGAGGCTTCTTCTTCAGTGCACGGATTTGACGACCAATTTCTTGTCCACCATAAATCGGCAACGAGCGAAGACCTTTGTATCGAGTTAACTTCCCGATCTCGTCAGCCACTTGAATAGCGAGTTCACGGGTTGGCGTCATTATTAATGCGACAATGCGTTCCTCGCTTGTCGGAATTTTGTTAATGAGCGGAATTCCGAATGCCGCTGTCTTTCCAGTACCCGTTTGAGCTTGGCCAATTAAATCTTGCCCAGCCATAGCAATAGGGATCGCTTTGTCTTGAATCGGGGTAGATTCCTCGAATCCAAGTTCGGTAATTGCTTGCAACACTTTTGGTTCCAAGCCAAATTCAGCAAATGTTTTCAAACTTTTCTCAAACTCCTTTTATCTGCAGCCTACTTAAGAATATCCAAATCATTATAGCACACAATCATTCATGAATACCAGCGAACCAATTAAAGCCATACTAATCGTGACAAAATGAAGCAAACAGTTACGTCGGTTGCATAGGAGCGATTGCATTGAATCCGCACTCCCTGCGTTACCTTTATACGGTGCCGGTCATGACGGCAGGAGCCTTCCTTATTGCGCTTGGCTTCAATCTTTTCCTCATTCCGCATCAGCTGCTGGCCGGGGGCATATCCGGCATTTCCATGATGATTGGCTATATAACCGGCGGAAATATCGGATGGCTTTATTTTATCCTCAACTTGCCGGTTCTACTATGGGGATGGTTCGTAGTAGGCCATCGGTTTATTATTTGGAGCATCTACACCGTCATCGCGTCTACTTTTTTTCTGCAGCTCCTCCCCATCGTCAAAATAGTCGATGATATCGTGCTTGGCGCCGTTTTTGGAGGAATTATCATCGGGTTCGGAAGCGGCTTGGCTCTGCGTTATGGCGGTTCCTCGGGCGGCTTCGATATTATTGCCTCGATCGTAACGCGAAGGCGCGATTTGCCTGTAGGAATGATTATTTTCATATTGAATGGCGTCGTCATCGCCCTGCTCGTTCTTTTCACAAAAAACTGGAATTCTGCCCTTTACTCGCTTGTCGCCATTTTTTCCGCTGGAAAATTAGTAGATCTCATTCATGTGAGGCATATTAAGCTAACAGCCTTTATCATCACGACTAAGACCGATGAGCTGCTGGCGAAGCTGCTCCTGCACCCGCGCGGCATTACCATTATCAAAACACGCGGTGCTTATTCATCGTCTGAACGCGATATGCTGATGACTGTAAGAACGAAATACGAAATTGCGGAGCTAAGCAAAACCATAACCACGATCGACCCGCATGCATTCATAAACATCGTGGAAACGGTGGGCGTCATTGGCGACTTTTCGAGGCCAAAAGACTAATCCATATACGCAGGAATGGATTTTGCACCGTATCCCTATGTTTTTGAAAATGATCCTGATATAATGTTTGTATCCCGTAGCTTTGGTTTCTTGCCATATGATTTCCCCTAAACATTCGATATGAAAGGGTGATGCTCAATGGATATGGAAACGGTCAAATTGTCTCAAATTGTAGAGAAGCTTGCCCCAGAGCTTAGTCCTTTTCTTACTGCACGTGAATTGGACATCAGCATCGTGCTGCGCGACGGTCTAGCCTTGCTTGAACCCGCTGACGCAATGGAAATTGTGCAGCACAGCATTTGCAATCAGCAGAGAGAAGCTTTGTTACAATGACAATGCGGGACACACGGATTATTTATGCGCCAGTCGAGACAAACTCGGCTGGCTTTTGTTTTTTTAACAAGCATAACCGCTGTAAAAGCGCTTCTTTTTCGCACCCTAAATCAGCAAACAAAATGATCCTTTCTTGCTCCATTGTCACATATACTTTGTTATTCCTTCAAAAAAGTTAATGACCCAGCATGCCATCTGCTTTATAATTTGAACAGAATAGCTAACGGGGAGAGAGCAAAATGGACATCATCATTTCAACCTTACTGCTGCTGTACAGCTTGCTCACAGGAAGCGGAGAAGAAAGCGCCGCAGCCAAGCAGCTTGCAATTGCCTACCTAAATTCCGCAGCTGGTCAAACCATTATTCAACCGGATTCAACTTTGGCCGGAGGCAAAAAACCAGGTACCACTGACGCTGGGCCTATCAAGCAGGATCCGCAGCCGGATACACCGCCGATAAAGGGAATCTATGTAACAGCCCACAGCGCGGGCGGCGCACGCATGGAAACTTTGTTGAAGCTGCTGGATGACACCGATTTAAACAGTATGGTAATCGATATTAAAGATGATAACGGATACATTACATATCCTACAACGACACCTGAGCTGCAGGAGGTTGGTGCTTCCAAGAAATATATCCGGGATATCGACCAAATGATGATAACGCTAAAGCAGCACAAAATTTATCCGATAGCAAGAATAGTCGTGTTCAAGGATACGGTGCTTGCCCGCAAGCAGCCGGAGCTCTCTTTCCTGCATCAGGACGGAACGATATGGAAAAATGGCAGAGGCGAAAGCTTCGTCAACCCCTATCGCAAGGAGGTTTGGGATTACAACATCGCCGTGGCTAAGGAAGCGGCTAGACTTGGCTTTAAGGAGATCCAATTTGACTATGTGCGGTTTCCCGAGGGCTTCGAGAAAAAAGCAGCCTCGCTCACCTTCAGCAAAACAGAGCAAAGCCGGGTTGACGCCGTTGCAGGCTTCGTAAAATATGCGCGCGAGCAGCTTGAGCCGCTTGGCGTACGCGTCTCGGTCGATATTTTCGGATATGCAGCATCCGTGCCGGCAGCCGAAGGAATCGGGCAAGACTTCGTGAAAATATCGAATGATGTGCATGTCATATCGCCTATGATCTATCCAAGCCATTACAGTACGGGTTGGTTCAAACAGAAAGATCCCGATCGAAGCCCTTATGAGACCATTAAAGGGGCTATGCTCGACACACACAAGAAGCTCGATCCTATCGTGGAGCTAAAGCCGATCATTCGCCCGTGGATTCAGGATTTCACAGCAAGCTGGCTGGGCAGCGGCCACTTCATCAAATATGGGAAGACAGAGGTTGAAGCTCAAATAAAAGCACTTCATGATACAGGAGTTAAGGAGTATCTGCTCTGGAATGCCGGCAATAAATATTCGCCTGGCGTTGCTTACAAATAAGCAAACAGCCTTTAGCAACAAAAAAGTCCACCTGCGCTTTGATTGCGTTGGTGGACTTTTTTTGTTGCGATGCTGCTATTCGAGCGATGACAGCAAGGATCATCTGTGCTGCTCGCTTGTATTATTGGGATAAACGAAGGGCCAAATCATACATGGTCATGTCAAAAGGCTTCTTCGTGTTTACCACAGTATCGATGTCAGTTGTAACAAGCTCACCACGAACTACGCCGCAAGCTTTGCCTGAATCGCCATTCATAAGCTGTCTTACTGCAAAATCGCCAAGGCGGCTTGCCAAAATACGGTCGATTGCCGTTGGCGTTCCGCCGCGCTGAATGTGGCCGAGCACCGTTACGCGCGGTTCAATTCCGCAGTGTGAGGTAATTTGCTGCGCGACATCCTCGCCTTTGCCGGCGCCTTCTGCGACGACAATAATACTATGGCGCTTCCCTTTGGCAAAGTTCGTTTTCATACGCTCGGCAACCTCCGTAAGCTCGAACGGAACCTCCGGCACAAGAATCGTTTCAGCACCGCTCGCAAGACCAGCGTGAAGCGCGATATCTCCGCAATGACGTCCCATAACCTCAACGATCGACGAACGCTCGTGCGAGGACATCGTATCGCGGATTTTGTTAATTGCGTCAACAACGATGCTTACCGCGGTATCGAAGCCGATTGTAATATCCGTGAACGGGATATCGTTGTCTATCGTTCCCGGCAGGCCCATCGTCTTGATGCCAAGCTTGCTTAGCTTGTTCGCGCCCTGATACGAGCCGTCGCCGCCAATAACGACCAAGCCGTCGATGCCTCTTGCACGCAGCACTTCAGCGCCGCGCTGCTGGCCTTCAGCGGTAACAAACTCCTTGCATCTAGCCGTTTGCAAAATAGTGCCGCCGCGCTGAATAATATCGCCTACGCTTCGCAAATCCATTTGGCGCAAATCATCGTTAATAAGCCCTTGATAGCCCCGCTGTACGCCATACACATCTAATCCATAAAATAGTGCACTTCTTACGACAGCACGAACGGCTGCGTTCATTCCTTGCGAATCTCCTCCGCTTGTCAGTACTGCGATTGATTTGACTGCAGACATGTTCCATTCCTCCACATTTTTCATTTATAGTTAAGCCTGTTGCTTCCGAATCCAGATGCTGTTTATAAGGAAAAACAGGCGCGTCAGCGGACTGTTCTTCATTAGCCTCCTCGATACATCTCTAACATCCGCCTGGTGACGGACCTTCGGGTCTGATAAATACAAGGCCAGCAGCCCTTCAATAATCAAACGATGAAAACGGGAAGCAGGAAGCTGCTTCACATCCTCACGCGCGCGGTTCACGATGGTTCCGAGACGCTCAACAAGCAGACCTTCATTATCATAATAATTGCAAAAATTTAGGTCGCCGCCTGCATGATCCTCTTCCTGATCGATTAAGTAATCGAGTAAAATATGGAGGCCGCATACATGCGGAAAATAAATATTTTTGATCGCGGCTGCATCCTGCTCCGATAACTGATCTTCGCCCGCCGCCAAAAAAAGCATGAACATGCCGAGTGTCGAGCCAGTTGCCGCAGCAAATTCATTCCATCGCAGATTAGGGTAATCGCTGCGATGCAGCTCCCACCATGCAAGCAAATGCTCCTCGCGCAAATCCTTATGAATATGCTTGTACACCTGCAAATCGCCGTACAAGCCAACTAGCCCGGTTACATGCTCCTGTACGCTCCTGTAGGATGGCAGCTGCGAAATTTGAAGCTGGCAGGTGCGAACGAGATGATGCAAATAACCGCCATCGTCCTTTTCATTGCGAAATGCATAATAATCCTGAAGCTTTGCTTCGGGATTGACGGCATCAAGCATCGATTGATGCAACATTCGAAAATCATCCGGATCAAGTGAGGTGCTTCGGTCGCAAAGATTGTCCAAGTAGTCACTTATCGTCTGCAAAGCGACAATAAGCGGAATGAGCACATGTCTGCGCTCCAGATTCGCAGCCGCATATACGCCGCCGCCTTGGCAATGAAACTTTTTGCTATCCATACTGCTCAGAGCCTGTGTTCGAAGCTCTGCATCAGGTATTCGCTGCGCCAGAAGACGGAGCCCTTCGAGCTCTCGATCCACAGCTGGCAGCACATACTTATATACGCGATGCATTAGCCTAAGCGGACTCTGCGGCACTCGTTTGCCAGATAAAGTCGTCAATCTCACGACGCACTCCTCCTCGAAAGCATGATCATGAATGTCGGCGTGATTCTAATTGCTGATCGATGCGATACCAAATATGAAGATCGTTGATCCTACTTGCATAATCGGCAATTTCATAGTTTAGTATACAGGATTGCTCAAAGCTATCTTCTTCAAACAGCTGAGCTTGCTTTTCATTAATGAGCTGTTCAAGCTCCATGACGCGATCAGGAATCGTTCCGCGTATAAGCTCCCACTGCTCGACGATCGTAAGCTGCACAGTTGTTTCATACTGCTCCCATTCCATTTCCAGCACGGGAATACGGATCCGAAGCCGTTCATTCCAGTCAAAACGATAAGCTCCCATTGTAAACCTCCACCTCTAAATGTACCATTTCGAATCATAATAATCCAGCTTCAAATCTCATTGGTACGAATGCTAATCCATGCTATACTGTTATCCATATTGTTTAAGATAGAGATGGAGTGAGCATTCAACGATGGATAGACCAGATATTGCCAAAGCAGAGCGCTCTTCGACAGCTCGCAAGGAGACATTTTCCCTGCGTGTCTATAGCTTCTCCGCCTATTCTACAGCGGCGATGGTCGTCTCCTTTATCCCGCTGTATTTTCTGGATAGAGGCTTTTCGGAGCAGCAAATCGGCATCATTTATTCAACTGGACCCTTTATATCAATCTTCGCCAACATCATACTCGGAATGGCAAGCGACAAATACAGGACGATCAAAAAGCTGTTGATGCTGCTCTTATTTGGACAGCTCGTCATGATTTCGCTGCTATTTCCTATAGAGAACTTTGCGCTTGTATGCCTTGTCATGATGGGCTTTTATTTTTTTCAGACACCCATCAACCCGCTGAGCGACAGCTTGCTGCTATTATCAAGCCAGTATACAGGAACGCCTTACGCACTAATACGTATTTTCGGATCGCTTGGCTTTGCTGTTACCGCATATACGTTCGGACTTATATTAAAGGAAATAGGCTCACAATGGACGCTGCCGCTTGCCCTTTCCACAATTGCAATCACGCTTCTCTTGACAACGCGAATCAAGGATTACCAAGGAAGCGCCCGCAAGATCGACTTCTCAGGCTTCTTCAAACTGCTGCGCCAGCGCGATGTGCTGCTGTTCTTTTTAATCATTTTGACCATATCCATCCCTCACCGGATGTACGAGGGCTTTCTTGCGGTAACGATGCGTCAAATGGGCGCAAGCGACTCGCTTGTAGGCCTTGCATGGCTGGTGTCTGCTATGAGCGAAATTCCTATTCTTTTTTTGCTCGGCAAATACGGGCATAAATTCAAGGAGCTTCCGCTTCTCATGATCGCATCCATTATGTACGCGGTAAGGCTTTGGCTGCTCAGCGATATTCAAGATCCGCGCTGGGTTATCGCTACGCAAGCGATGCACAGCGTCTCATTCGGCATTTATTTCTCTACCGCCCTTCGCTACCTGTCGCATCTTATTCCAGACGAGTTCCGCGCTTCCGGCCAAGCGGTTTATGCCGTCGTCTGGACGGGGCTTGCCGGTGTAATCAGCGGGATGTTCGGCGGCTATGTTTATGAGCATTTTGGTCGTGAAACGTTCTTCCGCATGGGTGCCGGCTTTGCGATTGTCGCAGCGGCGGCCTTCCTTGCCCGCTACTATTTCAGTCGAACAGATCGTTTATAATCATTATGAACAAACAGGGCTGCTTCCTTCTACGTGTACAGCACGCGAAGGGAGCAGCCCTATTGTCTTATGTTAGAGAGAATTGTTACTCCGCAATTTCGAAATTAGAATAAACATCCTGTACATCGTCATTGTCTTCAAAAGCATCCATCATCTTAAGCAGCTTTTCCGCGTTTTCGCCTTCAACCTTAACGATATTTTGCGGCAACCAGCGTACGCCGGCATTGACGAACGTATAGCCATCCTTCTCCAGCGCGTTCTTCACCTGCTCGAACTCATGCGGGTGCGTTAAAATTTCAAAGCTGTCGTCATTGACGACAACGTCCTCAGCCCCTGCTTCAAGCGCGATCATCATCATGGAATCCTCGTCGGTCTCATGCGCTTCACGATCCACAACAAGCAGCCCCTTATGATCGAACATATAGCCTACGCAGCCGCTCTCGCCCATGTTGCCGCCACGTTTGTTGAATGCCGACCGAACATCTGCAGCGGTACGATTGCGATTATCCGTCAAGCATTTCACCATGATCGCTACACCGCCTGGGCCATAGCCTTCGTACATGATATCCTCGTATTCAACGCCATCACCAGCGCCTGCTGCCTTCTTGATCGCCCGCTCGATGTTATCGTTCGGCATTTGCTCTGCTCTTGCGTTAGCAATCGCCGTCTTCAAACCGAAGTTAGCATCGGGATTAGGTCCGCCTCTGCGCGCTTGAACGTAAATTTCACGTCCAAGCTTAACGAACTTGTTATTTTTAGCCTGATCGGCCTTACCTTTACGGTCTTTGAACAATTTAAATTTCATTATGCTCGCTCCCCTGACAAAGTTTCCAAGCAACAGTTTATCACCGCAGGTAGGTCTTGGTCAATGAAAGCGAACAGCAGCATAAAAAGGCCCCCTGTGCCAGGGAGCCCTCTTCAATCGTTCATTCGCACATCATACTATAGTTTAGTGACGTTGGCCGCTTGAGCTCCGCGGTTACCCTCAGTAATGTCGAATTCGACCGCTTGCCCTTCATCTAAAGATTTGAAGCCATCGCTTTGAATCGCAGAGAAATGGACGAATACATCTTCTCCACCCTCTGTTTGGATAAAGCCGTAGCCTTTCTCCGCATTAAACCATTTAACTGTACCTTTCATTCAAACAACCTCCTAAATATTACCGCCTTTATGTAATGGCGAGTAAAATAATTATATCTATCCAAAATTCAAAAAGCAATTACATCGAAATTTTCAAATAATGACTAGACTTGGGGATAAATGGGAGATCAGAAGCGATTAGCTCTGCCCTGCCTTTATATAAAGAAATCACGTCCATTAGCTCCTCAAGCTTAGGGTAAGGCTCCCAATTAAGCGAAATAAGCGGATATATACGTATTTGGCCGCCTGGCTTGCAAATGCGCATCAGCTCTAAAATAGCTTTTATATGAAATTCATGTCCGAATTGGTCTGCATACAAAAACATAAAATGACTGCAAAGCACCAGCGAAAACTGATCATCGGAAAATGGCAGCTCGGGCAGCATCCCATAAATATAGTGGTTGGTAACGTTATGATGCACATGTTCAGCAAATCGCTGAATAGACGCCTCGCGGCTGGCTCTGTGATTTTCAAGCGAGCCATAATAGCTCCAGTCAAAATGATCTTTCACTTTGGCAAGCTTGGCCGTTGACGTATCAATCTCCTGCTTGGCCTCGTTGATCCATTCTTCCATTCCCGCGCCATAGCGCGGATCCACTGCAAATGCTGAATAACCTCTTTCGTTTGCCTCCGCAGTAAAGGAGGAACCTCCTGCCGCTACATCCAGTACGGCACCAATCTTCAGTTCGGATTGCTGCAAACCAAACATTTTTACATACTCCTCGAAGCTTCTGCATGTCATCGCAACACCGATTTGCTCATAGCCCTGCTTGCTCATTCGTTCAACTCTCCTCGTCTCATCTCATCTCATTAAATCTTTACCATTCTCGTCTCTTCTGAGCTTGCTTCTTATGCTGTCGTATTGATTACAGCCTCCATAATGGCTATGATGATAAGAATACCATAATTAACTACTAAAAGGATGGAAAAATGTATGTTCAAAAAACATGAAATTTACAAGACCGACAAATACAATATGCTGACGGTTGAAGTACAAGGAAAAACGCTTATCGTTCGAGAAATATCCGATCAATGGGGAGAAGACACCCATACCTTCATCAGCAGACCAGAAATGATGCATTGGGCGCAAAATCGCTATCGCGCTTCCGACTTTGTCGGCCGCGAAGAAGAATTAGAAGCCATTATGCAAGCATTGAAAGAAGTTTAACACCCGCTATTATTGAAATGCGGCAGGAAAATTTACCCTATGCGGCGAACATATCGTTACTGGTCGGCGCATAGGTAAAATGATGAAGCTGCTTTTTAGGCCAGCTTATTGTCAGGAGGCTTTACCAACAGATGGACCCTACTGCTTCAATTATTTTTATTATTGCAGCCTTCTCGCTTGGAGCAATCGTCATCATGAAACGTGACTCCTTGCCCGCCGGTCTGCGACGCGGACTTGCGCTTGTATCTATCGCGTTCATTGCGTTTGCGTTTTTTTTAATTGTTTATGCCTTTTTTACGATGGGTGCAGCTTAGCCTGCAGGCTGCTGAATATTCGAAATCACGTTCGGACATAGTAAACACAAACTGTGTCCCGAGGTGATATCTGGATGAAATGGCTCCCCCTGCTGCTTGCATTAAGCCTTGTACCCAGTGCTGCAGCTTCCAATGACGAAGCAGCAGCGACTCGCAAGCATGCATTACCAACCTTATCCGTACCAAGGAGGAATTCGATGAATCACGTACCAAAACGTTCAGAATCCGCGCCTGAGACTCGCTGGAAACTAGAGGATTTATTTGAAAGCCAAGCGGCATGGGACAAGGAATTTGCGGAAGCGAAGGCATTGATCAAAAAACTCCCTGAATTCCAAGGCAAGCTTGCCGACGTGTCACAGCTTAAAGCGTGCTTTGAGCTTGAGGATGAGCTGTCGATGCATGTGGAACGGCTTTATGTATATGCGAATATGAAGCATCACGAGGATACAGCAGAGCCAACCTATCAAGCTTTATCCGATAAATCAAAAAAAATTAGCGTTGAATCTGGCGAGGCGCTCTCCTTCATCACCCCAGAAGTGCTAAGCTTGCCGGACGATAAGCTGGAAGCAATCATTGCGGATGAGTCGGTAGCCAAATTCCGTCATACACTCGAAGAAATGCGCCGACAAAAGGCTCATATCTTAACGAAGGACGAAGAAGCGCTGCTTGCTCAGGTCGGCAATATGAGCTCCGCTCCAGGTACGATCTTCAACATGCTTAACAATGCGGACTTAAAATTCCCTAAAGTAAAAAATGAAGACGGCGAAGAAGTCGAACTGACACACGGCCGCTACATACAGTTTCTCGAAAGCAAAAATCCAGATGTGCGCCGCGAGGCATTTAAAGCGGTATACGATACGTACGGCAAGCTAAAAAATACGCTCGCTTCTACGTTAACCTCTAACGTTACAAAAAATATTTTTTATGCGAAGGCTCGCAAATATGACTCTGTGCTCGATATGTCCCTCTATGGAGATAACATTCCTCAGGAGGTCTACACGAACCTGATCAATACGATCCATAAGCATCTCCCGCTCATGCACCGCTACATGGAGCTTCGGAAGAAGCTGCTTGGTCTGGATGAGCTTCATATGTACGACTTGTTCGCTCCGCTCGTTGATGAGTTCAAGATGGACATTACGTATGAGGAAGCTAAAAAAACAGTAAGCGAAAGCTTAAAGCCGCTTGGCGATGATTATTTGAAAGTGCTGCAAGAGGGTTTTGACAACGGCTGGATTGACGTTTACGAGAATGAAGGCAAACGCAGCGGAGCTTACAGCTGGGGAGCTTTCGGAACGCATCCATACGTGCTGCTTAACCACAAAGACAATTTGAACAGCATGTTCACATTGACGCACGAAATGGGCCATGCGCTGCATTCCCACTACTCGGATACGAATCAAAATTACCGGGATGCGCAATATACGATTTTCTTAGCTGAGGTCGCTTCTACGTTAAATGAAGCTTTGCTAATGGACTATCTTCTTGGCAAATCGACTGATCCGAAGGAAAAAATGTATTTGCTCACTTATTACGCAGATCAATTCCGCACAACTGTGTTCCGTCAAACGATGTTTGCGGAATTCGAGAAAATTATACACGAACGCTCCGAGCAAGGCGATTCGCTGACTCCGCAAGAGCTCAGCAAAATCTACTATGATCTGAACGTCCAATATTATGGTCCAGGTATGGTCATCGATAAGGATATCGAAATGGAATGGGCGCGCATTCCCCATTTCTACAACAGCTTCTACGTGTACAAATATGCAACGGGCTTCTCGGCGGCAACCAGCTTCTCCAAACAAATTTTGGAGGAAGGCCAGCCGGCAGTCGAGCGTTATCTTGGCTTCCTGAAGAGCGGCGGCAGCGACTTCTCTATCAATATTTTGAAGAAGGCCGGCGTTGACATGTCGTCTCCTGAGCCGATCGAGCAAGCGATGAGCGTGTTCGAAGAGCTTATAGGTCAGATGGAGCAGCTGACGAAGTAGCGCAGTGAAATAATGGTTTAAAAAGCGTCAAGCACGCTTGGCGACTATATGTTCTTCTGAACAGTCTCATACGCAAAAGAAAACGAGCCTCTAGATTCCTTCTGAGGCTCGTTTTGCGTTGTAGGAATTTCGTTTAAATCCCCTAGTTTCTTATGTGTATCCTGACATGATAGCTGGTGAACTGGAATAACTGGAAAATATCCATCTAATTTATCTGATATAGCAGCAAAAAGATCGTTTAGCTGGAAAACCTCCTGTTAGTAGTAGCGATTCCACCCCATTTGGAAAAAAATTTAAAATTAACGGGATAGAATCCTTCTAACTCTCGATTTCGCTCGTAATTGTTTGAATTAACAGGAGCTTTTCCCGTTAATCTTGCTGCCAAAGGCTTCAATCACAACTTCAGCCCAAAGCTTAAACCATAGGCTCATTTCCCTTCGTATCTACATACGCCAAATGTCCCCGAACCCAACCGCACATGCTATCGAGTTCAGCAATCAGCGATTTGCCATGCTCTCCAACGGGGCAGCGCACACAACTATCTACTTGATGATGACCAGCTATACAACAAGCACGTTATTCCCTGACGGAGGTTACAGTTTGCGCTAATGCAAGTCTCGATAAAATAAAACGGCTGCACTGCGGAAGCCTTTTCAATCGTCAGCTCACAACATGCCTTTTCTTAACTTTTCTATACTTTTGATTACATAATTGTTGTTCTCCTCATTGTTCATCTCGGTTCTCGCATGTCGAAGCGCAGGCCTTAATGATTCAACCGATTGCCCAAAATGCTTCATCCATTCGTAACGCGGAACCATCCACAGATGAAAATGATGTGTAGTGTCTTCATTGTAAAAGTAATATACATGATCAATTTTTAGCTCATTTCTTTGAACTTCACGTATCCTCCTTATCAGCTGTATATATCGACTAGATTCCTCCTCCGTTAGCTCATCCATACAATAGAAATGCCGCTTTGATGCCAAAATAACTAAACCAGGGATTGGATATGCCACATCCTGATGGGCATGAAAAAACTCATCCTCGTATATGACGCCACCTGCTGGCTCGACTATGCCGGAAGTAACTGCGCAGCTTAAGCATTCGACCTCTATCGGAACTCCATTTGCGAGTATTACCTGTCTCATAACAGCCCTCCTGAATTCACTCTCTATCGTTGCAGCGTATGACACCTCACCATTAGTGCAAAATAAAAGGCAACCAACTCTGGTTACCCTAAAAACAAAACTCTATACGTTAACCTTATAATTAAGCTGAAGCTCATCTCCAGGCAAACCACGAATTCCCCAATTCGATTTAGGTGTTTCGAAAATGGTGATTTCTATATCCTGCGGCGATATATTCAACTGATTATTTAGGTTTTCAAAAAGTAATCGAATGAATTGTTTTTTCGAATCTGCCGAGCGTCCTTCAAAGATGCTTATTTCAATAATGGTATAGGCCTCCGTTCGACCTGGGGCGTAGTAAAAATCTTCGCTATCCATAGGGAAAAACCGATGAAACTTTTTATCCGCCGGAAATTTAAAAGCTTCCACTACACAGGAGTGAACGATCTCCGAAAACCTTGCTTTAATAGGATTCAGACTTTGTTTAAGGCCATAAATTTTGACTTGAGCCATGCTCCTCATCTCACCTTTCTCATCTCAGCTATTCACAGATTAACTTTTTCCAATATCATCCTAATTATAGCATGACTTTTTAGATATGGAACACTATATCGCAATAAGCAGAAAATGAATTCACTTCAGTACATAACCTTTTTCCTTATTTGCTGAAAGAGGAATACAACGATTAAATACACAACCATGTTTATTATAAAATCTTTCATAAAGTCAACGGTAGTATAAGAATACCAATACACAACCTCTGTTTGATGGGAATAAAAAGGTTCGACACCTGCAATATGAATAAGTTCCCTTGAATTATCAATTTGAGAATTAGGCTCAGCATTCATTCTTGTTGTGGCGATTTTTATAATACTAAGATGAACAATCGGTACGATTAGAGAAAGGAATACTCCAAGCAAGATTACCAAACCTTTTCGCATTACATTCCTCCAAGCTCTAAACACACATCAGTAATTAAGAGAGCGGACCGCCGACAATTACGACCCACAATTCGAGCGAGATTAAGGCAAAAGAACCGAAAATCGCGAGGATAGATTGGCTCGCTGACCGCCCATTTTTAACGCCCCCAAGTCCTGCTACACTTAAAAAAAACACAAGGACAGCCGAAATCAAAATGACGAAATGTGGATTGAATTCATTTTTTGATGATGATAAAGCTGCAAAGAAAGCTGCCCAACAGAACAGCATGATCAAAAATGACACTAGATTTAGTTTAGCTGCTACTCTCTTCAAGCCTCCTTATTCAGTTGCCGCAAACTGCTTCACGATTCGTTTAGGAGCAGCACGCAAATAAGCTTCTTTGATCAGGATGCCCATCTCTTCCCAATCTTGAGGATCGCTAATAGATACCCATCCTCGATGGCCGATATAAGCTGGCTTGAAAAATCGCTCCTCCTGCAGTAAGATCTCCTGATTCTCCAGATCCGACTTAAAGGTAATCCCATAATCGCTCATAATAATAAACGACTTGTCTTTTACTTTGAACGTATTATGTCCATGCCCGTCAATCAACTCTACGACCTCAGGCAGCTCCTTGCAGATGCTGCGGACCTCCTCAAGCATTTTAATTCCTTTCGTCGTTTTTATTCCACTCAAATCATGTCCCATAATAGCCCTCCTCAAAATATTGCTCGTTATACTTCTTTCGTGCTGATAGCTGATATTACCTTTTCCCGCTTCTACAAGTTAACTAGTACTCATACTGGGTATAGGATCATTTAAATTCTGTAAGTGAGCAATGTTTTTCGTTCACTCAAACCTAATTAACGATTATCCATCCATATTACCATAATTATCTAAATTATCATTATCCCTAATAAAATAAGCAAAGGCCCTGCCTTAAAGGGCAGAGCCTATTATTCATCTCTTTTTCTGAATGAAAGGAAATTCTAACGCTGACCGCGTACAGGTTTCGCTGAATGTTTCGTGTTTCCATAGGCAGTTTGAAGCAGAAAAGCTATGTCAAGCACTCCCCTCTTATTCAGAAAGGGCTGCCTCGCATACTTCAGTATAGCATCTGCCTCGATATATTTATTATTTTTCTTTATTTATATTATTTATAACTGTTATCCCAACGACTAGAGTCACGACAATAAGCACTATAAGAAATACAGTTTCATCTGTTGAGTGAACAGTATGAATGAAGTTCATAAAATATCCTAGTTCGATAAGTAACAGGACTACCCAAATAAAAATTGCTGAAGAGCGATTAATCATTATATTCGCCTCCTTATTTACCTACACTTTTCTTTGGGACTTGAGAAATATAGCTGTGCAAGATCATGCCAATCATGACGACCACCATCCCTATCATGGACAACAGGGTAGGCAGCGAGCTTCCTAGCATGAGCTCTCCCGCTACGACAAATAAAACTTCCGTAGATTGAGTGGCTTCAACCACAGCCAATTGCTGCATATTCCCTCTCGCCAAATCGGTTGCGCTAAAAAAGAGCACTGTCGCGATGACACCGGAGCAAATGGCGATAATAACAGATTGGCTTATTTGCCCGCCACTCGGTAAACCATCCGCAAAAAAGCCACAGATTGAAAGAATGAGCCATAGTGGCAAGCTAGCTAATGTCATTCCTAATACACGCTGATAGGCATCTAATCGTCCTTCACATAGCTCCATCATTTTACGATTGCCGAGTGGATAAGCAAATGAAGCAATAACTACAGGTACAATACCTAACCATACATCAAGGGTAGAAAGCTGGTTGGCATGTTCGAGTTGCATCAACACGATGCCGAGAAGGATGATGATCGACATCATTAATCCTTTAAGCGGTATCCTTTTTCTAATTTTGATAAAACCCTCATGCGTTTGAATATTCTCGTAAAATAAAGGAGTTATTAGGGCACCTGAAATAATCGTAATTTGCCAAGTTCCAGCGGTAAGCCATCCTGGACCATAAGCTGCCGCAAAACATAATGGAGCGTAGAAAAGTCCGAATCCTACAAAGCTCCACAGCAACCATGCGCCTGGATGCTTCCGCATCTCTTGAATAAGCGGACCTAAATTTTTTCTGCTTAGGACAAGGATTAGAAGGAGAGGAATCATAAAAATATATCGCAATGAAGCACTCCATAACCATGACCCTCCGGACAATTCCATCTCTCGGTTTAATACAAATGTAAAAGCAAAAAACAAAGCGGAGCAAATTCCTAAAAAAATGGGACGCAACTACATTCACCTCAACTAATCTGTTTTGTTCGAAAATCTTAAATCTTTTACTCATTTTCTTCGTCCATTCACCTACTCAGTTCAAGAAGAAGAAGGGTCCTCAGAAATCTGTTTGGCATAGTTAGCTAGCGATCGCTGATATCTCGTCATATGACGGGACAACGCAGACAAGGCAAGCGACACAGCTTCACGCTCTCGCCCCATATCAACAAGAGCAAGCGCGAGGAAGGCACTGACCGCATCATCCAAATGATCAGATTCTGCGTTTATCTCGGCTGTCAGCAATGCGACGCTCTCTTGTGCCTGGCCGATGTTGCGCAACGAGCTAGCCATCTGGATGACCGCCCGGCGCCTGCGCTCACCCTGCAGCCCAAGCTCAAGTGCCTGCCGATATAACGGCACCGCTAGCTCGGAATGTCCGGTCGAGTCCAACGATCCCGCACGTTCGAACACCGCTACTGCGCTGTCTGCAGGGAGCTCAGCCGCGAGCTCCTCCATTCGAGCCAAAAATTGTTCCTCGCTATAGTTACTAATGGAGGCCCATAGCTCCGATAGACGCTGCTCCCACTCGTCGCTGATAAATCCTTCCACTTTGCTTAAGCTCTGATATTCAGAAGCTATTTTAGTTAGCTCGTTTTCTGACATATTTATCTCTCCTCTATCTGGAATGCGAAGATCGTTTCCCCATAAAAAAAGAAGCTGGCCATTTAGCTGCTCCTCCAAAATGACATGCCATCCGCCTATTCATAATCGTATCCCATCGCTTCTTTATAACCCTCCTATTCTAAAGACGGAATATCCTGAAATTTGTTGCGTTAATCCACCCTACAACAAAAAACAAAATAAAAACAACCCTTCACAGTATAATGTAAAGGATTGGCTCGATGTGTTCGACAAGTAGACCGGATTCAGAAGCGGAATGAGGACATGTCCGACTTCTGCAATGTTCCCTCTCTACTCCTCCTATTTTAACCTCTGAACGATTTAATTAGTTCCTCAAGAGAGTAGCCATTAATGGTCACGCCAGCAATATCACAATCGCTTATTTCCAAATTCGTTAAATTGCAATTTCGTATTTGAACATTTCTAAGGTCGCAATTTTGAAAGCTTATTGGTTTATATTGTTGTTCCGGATTGTAATTGCCATCACCCTGATGGGGAAGCACGACGTTATGAAATTCTGCGCCAAATAAATAGACATGATCCATTTTTATATGGCTTAAGTTAGCGTCTTTTATGACCGAGCCCGTCAAGTTCGCATCTGAGATGCTCGTCTCGGACATGTTGACGTCATGTAGAACTATACTGCTCAGATTCCCATTGTTAATTTGCGTTTTGGCTAGACTAACATTGTCAAAATGTAACGCCTCCGCTTTCACCATTTCAAACCGCGAACCAGAAATATCAGTGTTCTTGTACGTTAACTTTTCAGCTTTTAAATTCATTTGAATTTCTCCTTTTATTTAAGATTCTTCTCTATCTTAAATAGATGCCGTGGATAGCAAAAATCTATCAACACCCACTCTTAATTTCTGAATCAACGTTTGCCACTTTGGCAAGCTTATGCTTCCAATTTAAAAAGCCCTTGATTTTCAAGGGCTTTTCCGAAACGCCAATTGATTTTAAAACGTGTCGTTCTTTCATTCAAGATCCTCGTACTCCCATATTTGCAGCGCCGCACCGATCATGCCGCTCCAATTGCCTCTGTAGGCCGCTTCTATCCGGACACCCTCCGCGAGCGATGGCATCGAACGGCGGCTTACCTCCTCGCGCAGCCGTTCCATCAGCAGTTTGCCGGCTTCCGCCACGCCGCCGCCGACGATGATCAGTTCCGGGTTAAACAGATGGATCAGCGATGCAATAGCCGTGCCAAGCGCAGCGATCGTTTCGTTCATCACGTCAGCTGCTAGCGGATCGCCGGCCTCCCAGCGAGCGAAAACCTCGCGCGTGTCCAGTTGTTCAGCCCTGCCGGTCGACGAGAGCCGCTCCCGCATCCGCCGGGCAATGCCCGTACCGGACGCATATTGCTCCACGCATCCCCTTGCACCGCAAATGCACGGTATGCCCTGGAAGTCGACCGACATATGGCCGAGCTCTCCGGCCCCGCCCCATGCGCCGTGCACAAGACGGCCGTCAGCGACAATCGCTCCGCCCACTCCCGTCCCGAGCGCGAGGCAAATCATATTGCGCACGCCTTGCCCGGCTCCGAGCCGCTTCTCTGTCAGCGCAAGCACGTTGACGTCATTGTCCACTCTGACCGGAAGCCGGAAGCCATCCTGCAACATACGCTTCAGCTTCGTTCCGCTGTATCCGACGATGAGCCCGGAGGCATGCCGGATGCTGCCATCTTCCCAGTCAACCTGGCCTGCGCTCCCGACACCGATACCCTTATAGCGGATGCCCGGCCGTTGATTCCGCGCCTCTGCCAGAAGACCCTTAACCGCCTCTTGCACGCGGCCGGCCGTATTCGCCTGGCCGGCCAAGGTGCCGAGGCTATGCGTCAGCAGCACTTCCCCTCCTTCAGTCACGATGCCTGTATTGATTTTCGTCCCGCCGATATCCACGCCAATCGCATATATCGACGAAGGATCAAATATCTCTGTTGACATGGTTCCGTCTCCGTTCTTTTATCCGTGTA
This sequence comes from Paenibacillus sp. PL91, assembly GCF_012935325.2. Taxonomy (GTDB): domain Bacteria; phylum Bacillota; class Bacilli; order Paenibacillales; family Paenibacillaceae; genus Pristimantibacillus. Next base: position 125,567 of record NZ_JABBYG020000001.1, on the reverse strand, counting down.
TCTTGCTCAATGCCCGAGTGAAACGGGTCGCAATGAGCTGAGGACGCGTGATCGAGCTGCCTACGACGACATAGGAAGCGCCCGCGCGCATTGCCTTCGCAGCTTCCTCCGGCGTCCAGATGCGGCCCTCCGCCATAACCGGAACTTGTAAAGCTTCGCACAGCCGCTCGATCAGTTCAAAGCTTGGCCCCTCCTTCTGTGAGCTGTAGGGCGTGTACCCGGAAAGCGTCGTTCCGACGAAATCTACGCCGAGCCGCTCCGCCGCAAGCCCTTCCTCAAACGTCGAGATGTCCGCCATGACGGCAGCGCCGTGCTGCTGCGCATAATCGATGAGCGGAGCTGCCGCTTCCAGTCGTCCCTCCCGGTCCGTCACATCAAGCGCAACGATGTCGGCACCCGCAGACACGATCGCTTTCACCTCGTCCAGCGTCGGTGTAATATAGATGTCCGAGCCTGGGATAGCTCGCTTAATCAACCCGATAACCGGCACACTGACGGTTTGTTTAATGGCAACAATATCGAACACGCCATTCGTGCGGATGCCGACTGCGCCAGACATAACCGCCGCTTTTGCCATCTTGGCCATCGTGTCGCCTCCGTAGAGAGGCTCATGCTCAAGCGCTTGGCACGATACGATCAAGCCCTTTTTTGAAAAAATGTTACTTCGTCTAGCCATATAAGCCCTCCGTTACTATAGTTGCTCCGGTACAAAATTCAATAATCTGTACAGGAAGACGGCCGCTTCAGCGCGGGTAGAATGGTTAAGCGGTTTGATCATTTCTCCGTCACCTTGGATCAGGCCCTGCTCGATTATGCCTGCAATGCTGCCTGCCGCATAACCGGATACCTTTCCAGCATCCTTGAAGCGGTCAAGTACGGTGAGATCTCCCGCGATCTCCGTTGCTTTCGCCGCCATCAGCGCCCGCGCCGCCATCACGATCATATCTTGGCGTGTAATCTTTGCCTTCGGCGCGAATCGCTCGCCGTCGATGCCGGTAACGATACCCAATTGCTTAGCAATGGCTGCAGCCTCGTAATAATAATCTTGTGGTTGGACATCCGCCCATGCGCCGCCTGCCTCAGCCTGCAAATCTAAAGCTCTGACGAGCATTAAGACAAAGTCTGCCCGGCTTACCTGTCCGTCCGGACTGAAGGTTGCAGCCGAAGTTCCCTTTACGATATCTAAGGCAGCCAGCTTCTCAACGGCTTCCCGCGCCCATGGATGCTTGCTGAGATCCTCAAATAGCGATGCCTGCTGCGCATAATATACCGCATAGGTGCCTGTATGGCCTGTATCGAACCTGATCTGCTTAGCGGAATCGGAATAGGCCGCATCCGCAATCGCTGATGCTTTGCCTTGATCGTTAATGGACACGATGCCGATTCTCGACACAGTCTCACGGTCGGAACGCAAATACGGAACAGTAACGGTAATCGGCGCTTCTTCATTCCTCCACTCATAAGCCTTGCCATCCATTTCCGCCGACAGCTCGACGATCGGTCCCAAGAGTTGATCGTCCACTTTCAAAGACTTCCCGTCACGCTCCCCCATTACAAAACGAAGTTGCTTGCCAGTCTCTGCTGATTTCGGGAGCATCTGTCCGGATAGCAAAACTGTCGCTTTAGGATAGCTCACCTCAATGAGCAGATTAGGATGCTCGGACAAGAAAACCGCTGGAAGATCCACTGCATATTTCGCTGTCCCAAAGTTGCTCCTAAGCACAATGCTCACCTTCTGCTTACCGTCTTGATCTGCTTTTGCTTTAGCAATCGCCTTTAGCAGGTCTTGCTCGCTGACCGCGCCAACGGCCGTTCCTTTAGAATCAAGCTTTGAATGAATTTCCGCTTTAACGGAACCATCAGATTGCGGCTGAAACAAGTCAGGCAGAGCTGCTCCAGGATTTCCCCCGCCTCCGCCTGTCACGGGCCTCTTATATTCGAAAGTTACTTTCTCCGGCTGGCTCATATCGTCCGTTGTTAGATACGCCTCATAGGTCCCCTCTTTTTCACCCGTAAGCATAAATACGAATTGGAAGCTTCCCGCCTTTGTACTAGCCGTCTGAGCCTCATAATGAACCTTTCCTTTCGGATCAAGCACTTTCAAGCGCACATTAGCAAGTTCGCCATTCATCATTAATCCGTCCAGCGTTACTTTTTTGGATGCCGCGTCTACCGCTGCTTTAATGCCGTCAATTGCCGATACTTCTTCGGCTCCCGAAAGGTGATATACCCCAAATTCGTAGAAGGAATATCCGTAAAAAGTATTTCTTTCAATCCCTTCGAATTTCAAGTATCTGGCCTTGACCGGATCAAAATGAACGGTTTCTTTTCCGTCTTGCGCCGTAATTGCACCGCCATTTTCCTTGATCACACTTGTCCAGTTTTGCTTATCGTCGGAAACGGTTAATTTGTAGGTCTTGGCCCGCGCATATTCCCAGTCAAATCTTACCGTATCCATCTCCCTCGCTTCGCCGAGATCGATCTGGAACAAGACGTTGTCAATCGTCTCGCTAGACCACCTTGTAGCAGGGAATCCGTCAACCGCTTTTTCGGCAACATAATTAGGATTGGAAGCTTCTACCGAAGAGGATTCCACGGCTTTATTCAGCGCCATATTCCCCAATAGGTAATAGACGCCTTCCTTCAGTGTGTTGTACGCCCCATCCAAAATCATTTGATCTTTCTTTAGAAGGTCCAACTTGGCGTTGAAGCCTTTTAAATACTTAGTTGCCTTTGCCTTGTCGGTTCCCTCGAAGCGCTTTATCATTTCCAAATAATTGTTCAGGGAAATGGGCGCTTCCTCCTTCGTGAATTGTTTTTGTTCATCGTACCGTTTAACTAACATGGCCATATCGGAAGCGCTGGTTGCCGCTTCAACCACATAGGATGTTTTTTGTGACTTGCCTGCTGCCACGGTGACCACGAGCTCATGCTTTCCTGGCTTGCCTGCCAGATCGATGACGCTCCCTTCCGTATAAGGCTTGCCGTCAAAGGTAGCGGTAACTTTCGTCAGCCCGCTCCCATCATCATTTTTTACCTCCCATTCAAACTGAACAGACTCCGTAAAGGGCACGACTGCACCGCTTTGGAGCAATTGGCCGTTCATTTGTACAACGGCCTCTGGAGGCGTGGCATTGTTCATTTGATACGTTCCGTTTACGAATTGATAGAGCCAATCATATAAAATGCGCGTAGCAGGATCGGCGCTCGCCGAAGTATCAAATACCGCATTATTGCCTTGGTAGTAAGCTTTAAAACCTGCTTGCATAAGACCGGTTTCTACGCCGCTGTTCAAATAATCAATATACCTTTCACGGAAAATCCCATCCGTCAGCATACGGTCATCAAACTCTAGCTCAAGGCCCATTCCGTACTGCTTAGCTATGTTGGAAGCGTCTTCAAGACGGTCAATGCTCAATTCCTCGAAAAAATAGTTGGGCTGGTAGGCTGCGGCATCAATCCCAACCTCCTTCCACATATGGCTTTTGTAAGCCAAAGAGTGCGGGATCCAAAATAGCTTCATGTCCATTGCGTGCACGCTTTCGCTCGCCGAACGAAGTAAGTCAGGCCCAGTGGCGCTTGTGCTAATCTGTTCTTCTAGCCAGTACATGCCAACTAGCTCAAGATGGGAGTAATTTTCCGCTGCCCATCTTTGTTCCACTTCATTCAACCACCATTGTACCGCTTTCACTCGATTTGCAAGCGCTGCCTCTTCTCCAACTTCAGAAGCATTGAAGCTTTCGGATACGCTGTCGCCATCAACATCTCCAAAATCATTCAAATATTCGCCTGGGTCCGGGATCATCAAGACGACCTTTTCCTTATAATCAGGCTTATTCAGCTTGGCGCCGACTTCCATGGTCGCATCATTCAACTGCCGCATATCGCCTGCTGCCGCAAAGGTTTTGTCCAAATACCATTTCCAGTCCTCAAGGTTTGCGCCCCCGTTATACCCATGTCCGTTCGGAGTAGTTAAGCCCAGATATAAAACCCCGTCAAACAACCAATCAACGGGCTCCCCTGTCTGATCTACGTAGCTGATATTAGGAATAATCCGCTCCTTCGACCAGTCCCCCTTGCCATTCGCGTAATGTCCATTATAGAGCAGCCCTAGATTCCGAATGCCGCCTGTCGCTTCGCCCGGCTCAAGCAAGGCCGGCTGTTCTGCCGCAACCTGCTCCGCTCCCTCAACCTTTCCATCCGCGCCCCAGATTTCAACCTCATCAATGAAGGCCCAAGCTCTGGTATGCATCGAAAAGGTTACTTTCACATAACGGGCATAAGCCACCGCGGCGGCGGAATTTCCGCTTTTGATTCCATCCCTGCTTCCAACCCAGTCGAAAACCTCTTCCCTTGGCGGTCCATCACCCCAAAGCAGCTTGGTGGATTGATGGGTAAGCGTTCCCCAATTTTGTTTGTCGTCAGAGACGTACATCGAGACCGTCAACGGCACAAGCGTGGAGCCCGTAGGCCAATCCTGCAAAAATCTTGCTCTAATGCTCGAGATCGACTTGCTCTCGCCTAAATCAAATACGACTTCGCGCGTCATCTTCTTCACGTGGCCTACCCACGCCGGATCCGACATATCCAATTTGCCAAAGGCTCCATCCGTCAGCTTATTGCGATCATCCGGATGCGTTGCTTCCGGCGCTTCCGACCATTCATAGCCAAGTCCGGCAGCAAGATTGCGCATCGCCGGCTGCCCCTCTTCCGCTTGAGCGAGCGGAACCATTGTCAACAACATAACCGTAATCATTGCGATGGCTATCCAACTTTTATTCAATATCATAACTGGCAGCTCCCTTTCTATTTTTGAGTAGAGTAACAGCTGTCCTCCTTTCCATGATTCTCCCGCGATAAAAGTAGATGCTAATGGCGATGTCTGTACTGTAACAATATGAAACTTAGCCGTAGTTTCAAAGAGATAACTTCTTACTTTTATATACACTTATTTACCTGCCTCCGGATTGTTGAGTATCCGCGCAAAAAAGCCGCTGCCACTAGGAATAATCCTAATGGCAGCGGCGATTTTTGGGGATGGTACGGCAAACTTAATGGATTTATAGCGGCATTTCTTCTTTTCTTTCCATATCGGAAAGCTTTACGGCTAACCCCTCATGCAATCTCGAATGCTCGGCTGCAAATGCCATCAGATGGCTTTGCAGGGACGCCGTCGCAGAAGTCAAGCCATGTGAAGGATTGCTGTCAAACGCCCGAACATCGCGCAGAAATGCGCTTACCATCCGTTCATCGCCGCCCCCATGGCCGTCTCCCTCCACATTGCAGCGAATCTCAAGCTGTTCCCCTGTTGCATAGCGGTATAACGAAAAAGCTCCCTTATCCATATCACCGATGATTTCGCCATGCGTGCCCATAATTTGAACCCGGCGCGTGCCGCTTTGCGTCAGCCCTGACATAATGAACGAGGCGTTCGCACCATTGGCGAATGCCAGATTAACTACCTGATGGTCAACGACATTGTTATCGCAGCGGTATACGCAGCGCCCAAACGGTCCTTCCTTAAGAGCCTTTAAAATGCCTTCTTGAGATAAATCATTCGTCATATAACGTGCCCAAGGGTGATCCGGAGGCTGCATGTACATTTTCAAAGCCGAAAAAGCGCATTCTTTCTCGACCTCGCAGCCGTCGATGCAGCGGTCCGCCGAGCCTTCCGGAGCATTTTCCGGTCTAAAATGAAGCAAAGAGCCGTACGAGCTGACGCTTGTGCAGGGCTGCTTCATCAGCCAGGAAATGATGTCCAGATCATGGCAGGATTTAGCCAAAATCATCGGACTCGTCTCCTCTGCGTTACGCCAATTCCCGCGCACATAGCTATGCGTCATATGGAGATAGCCGACGTTCTCGGTTAATTGAATCGTACCCACGGTTCCGAGCTCGCCATCGTCGATGCATTTTTTGATGCCCGACCAGAAAGGAGAATAACGCAGAACATGCGTGACAACGAGCAGCCGCTTCAACCGGAGCGATGCCTGCTCCAATTCGATGCATTCCTCCAGAGAGGGAGACATCGGCTTCTCGAGCATGACGTGATAACCCAGCTCCATTGCTTTCATCGCCGGTATATAATGCATCCGATCCAGAGTACAAATGATCATCACATCTGCAATTCGGCCTCGGTTAAATGCTTTTTCCCATGAATCGTAAACATGCTCCGGGTCAATTCGATGAATCTCTGCAAACCGGTTTCTGCGCTCATCGTCCGGCTCGGCAACCCCAACGATTTTTAATTCATGCGGAAATTTTTCGGCATAGGGTCCATAAATGTATCTCCCTCTGCTGCCGGCGCCTAGTATAACGGCCGTTAATGTTCTCAAGGCTTTTCCTCCTCCTGTACGCCTTCTGCACTTCAATTGTATAAGGACAGATCGGGAGGCGAAAGAGATCGTTGCTTACATTTCATATACATTTATTGACCTTGATTTTGGGTTTGACAGCGTGCCGTACGGAAGTCCTGCGGCGTCGTTTCGTTCTGCTTCTTGAAAAAGCGAATAAAGGCAAGCGCCGAACTATACCCTAGCACAGCAGCGATTTCATTTACTTTCATCGAAGTGTTCAGCAGCATATCTTTCGCCTTCAGATTCCTGTAGTCGTTCATATATTTCGATAATCCGACACCCGTCATTTGCTTATAGAGTCTGGATAAATACGATGGATTGAGGCTCACGTAATCTGCTAGAGCCGTTAAGGAAATATCGGTAGAGATATGCTTCTCGATATAGCGATGCACTTTGTCAACAACCTCCGTCGGCAATGGCGTGCCCCGCAGCGTATTCCATTCGAAAAAGCAGTCGGCCATATGCCAATAATATTGAATCAGCTCCGGCCATGAAGTCGAATCGTCGTAACGAAATAACTTATCAAGGTCCAGCTGCGTATTTACGTAATCGCAAACTTCCCGATTTTTATGAATATAGAACAGAAACACCGCCGAAATCGAATGGTACAATTCGATCTTCCGCTCATTAGGGGTTCCCGGATCATTCCATATAGCCGTTAGCTCGACATACAGCTTGTTGAATTGCTCCCGATGATTATTCTCAAGGCAACCCATGAGCAATTGAACCTTGGCATGATAAAAGCCGTCTTGATAGCTTCCGGCTTTGGCGCCCGCCCCTTCTTTCCGGATGTCCTTATCTGTCATAATGACTTCATGAAATAATCCATTCCCTTGTACCAAACCGTATTTGATGGAATGAAACCGATCCGATAAATTATTCCATGTTGTTGCCTCGCTTCCCAGAAGGAAAGAAACCGGGAGTCCCAGCAGTTTCTTGCATGTTGCTTGAACGGTCTCCAGAATACCGCTCGTGTAACGATGGGCTCGAGTCCACCCCACGCTGCCGGGATCGGCGGATATCTCATCAGAGGCTTTCGGTTGAATCATCCAGACGATCTTTGACAGCTCGAATACGACAGAATAGCTTCTTACTTGCGACGACAAATACTCGTCGCAAATATTTTGCAGCGCGTAGGTCAACAGAGCTTTATCCGGCGTTGTAAACATCTCTTTCCAGGCATCTATTCTTCCAATAAGCAAATAAACCGGCATTGCGGCATCGAGAGGAATATCAATTTCTCTAAATATTTGTCCGAGCTGGCTATCCGTTGCTTGCTTGCCTTGGAAGAGTCCCCACATATACTCTTTTTGCAGCGAGGGCAATGCCATTCTCATTTTAGATTGCGCTCTCGCGAACATCTGCGCTTGATCCTGCTCTTCCTCGATTTTTTCGATAGCCCGTTCCACGGATTGAATAATTTTCTCGTCGCTTTCAACCTTCAGAATATAATCGAATCCGCCGTAAGTAATGGCGTTCCTCGCATATTGGAAATCATTATAGCCGGTAAGAAATATAACCTTGCAGGCAGGCCATTGCGATTTAATTTCCTGCAGCAGCTCGATCCCTTCTATTCCCGGCATCTTAATGTCGGAAACCACAATATCAATACGATGATGATACAGAATTTCCAAGGCCTCTTCTCCGGAATAAGCTTTCATCACATCGAGCTGCAAATGCTCGATCTGTTCGAATAACTCAAGAAGACCATCGACGATTATGGGCAGGTCATCGACGATAAGCAGTCTGTACATGCTGATTCCTCCTCTAGTTCACGCTCAGCCTCATTCTGACCTGCAGCCCGCCTAATTCAGACCGTGACAGCGTAATGCCGTATTCCTCTCCGTAGCGCAGCTGAATTCTGCGATGCACATTCATCATTCCTGTCGTTGCCTCGATCCAATTCGCGGAGTGGCGCAGCTTCTTCCGAAGTAGCTCCATCTCTTCATCCGTCATGCTTCGGCCGTTATCTTCAACGAAAATAGACAATTCATTTTCCTTTTGCTTCGTATGAACCCACAGCTCGCCAGGCTGTAGCATGTTGCCTAACGCGTGTTTGTAAGCATTCTCGATAATCGGCTGCAGAATCAGTCTTGGAACGTAAATAGCAGGAACATCTCCTTCAAACAAAACTTGTATGCGTTCCCCGTAACAGATCGATTGCATCTCAATATAAGTGCGGGAATGCTCTACCTCAAGCTCGAACGGGATGTTATCCTCATCATTGCGGGTAATGAACTGAAAGTATTGCCCGATATACAAACAAAATTGATAAGCCTTTTCCTTCTGGTTTTCGGATTTAATCAACCGGCACAGCACAAAAAAACAATTATATAAAAAATGAGGATTAATCTGCGATTGCAGCCGTTTCAGCTCTGAACGCTGATTCCGGATTTGCTGCTCGTAATTTTCCTCGATTAGTTTTTTCAAGGATCGCACCGTATCGTTAAAGGCTTGGTACAAATAACCGAATTCATCGGCTCCGCGGTCGATCACGATCGCCTCCAGCCTGTTCTGCTGAACGCGGCGGAAGGAATGCACCAGCTTCATCAATGGCCGGTAAATAAATCGCAATAAAAAATAAGTAAAGAACAGCACGATACAAACGGAAAGCGCGCAAGCCCACCAGAATAAGGACTGATACATCTGCAACGAACCGAGTACCATCTCCTCGGGTATGCAGGTGATCGAATGGGAGTTCCACAGGCTGGAATATTTATAGACGGTAAGATATCGCTTACCGTTATAAATAATCGTTTCGTAGCCTTCATCGGATTGCGATTCCCGCTTTTCCAATGCAAACGCCTTCATTTTCTCCAGCCAAGCGGGGTCCGCCTTGCTTTCAATGACCCAGCCGCGTTCCGAATTCAGCAGCACGCTCTGCCCGCCCCGCGCACCGCCAATTTGCGACAACGTTTCTTTGATCTTGGCAGTGGATAGCTCAACCCCTACAATATATAACGGATTTTTAACCGTATTAATGGGATATTGCATCGTAATAAACAATCGGTCTTCCCAGTAAATAAACGGTTCTACATACAATTTCGCATTATGCTGCATCGATAAAAATTCCGTTTCATTCAAACCGGTTTCGAAATTATTGCTCAAAATCGTACGCTCGATTAAGGGGATATAAGCCTTCGCCTCTTTAATAAAGGGGCTTGAATTTTTCATCAGCTCCAACCGTCTTTGGATATCCAATATTTTGCGCGTCCGCTCATACGGACTTATCTCATGGCCTGTCGTTGCAATTTCCATCAAATCTTTGTCCATCACATAGTTTGGCAAATAACGGCTAATCCGGTCCGCTTCCTTGTCCAGCGAATCCATATAATACCGCGTTGTATTCAGAACCGATTCCGAGATTTCGCTGCGGATATGGTCCGAGCCTTTCTCGATAATCATCCAAGTAATCGCCATCAGCGGCAGTAAGGCCGCCAGAAAGGCTACCATCATTTTTTTGAATATGGAGGAATCGCGCAATAAGAATAAGCTTTTCATCGTCTGTTCTCTCCTGTTTGCGCTCCGATCTATTCTTTTACGCTTCCCATCACGATTCCTTTGATGAAAAATCTCTGCAAGAAAGGATAGACAATAAGAATCGGAAAAGCCGCTACGAAAATTTGTGCCGCTCTGCTTGTACGGTCAGACAGCTTGAGCATCAATTCGGCGTTCTCCGCTTTAATAAAGCGAAAATCCATCTTGATAATGACAGTCTGTAAAAACGTTTGCAGCGGATAATTCTCAGTATGATTCATATACAGCATGCCGTCAAACCAACTATTCCAATGTCCCACTATCGTAAATAGACCCGTCGTTGCCAAGGCCGGCAGTGATAGCGGCACATATATTTTCCACAGCGTCGTAAAATAACCTGCTCCATCTATTCGGGAGGATTCCTCAAGTTCTTTAGGCAAATTACGGTAGAAATTAAGCAGCAGAATGACATTGAACACCGGAATCGCTGTCGGCAATACCAAAGCCCATAGCGTATCGATCAAACCTAGCGATTTTACGGTCAGATAGGAAGGAATTAGGCCGCCGCTGAATAAAATCGTAAATACGAATAGCCAAGCATAAAAAGTTCTGAGCCGAAATTGACGGGGATCTTTGGATAACGGATAGGCCGTTATAATCATCAGCAGCATGCTAAGCGATGTTCCTAAAATAACGCGCTGGACCGATACCGAGAATGCCCGTAAATATTCCGGTTTTCCGAACACGTTCTCGTAAGCGGCAGTTGTGAAGTCAACCGGCCACAGGGCAACCTTGCCGGCTGCCGCCGCAGCTCCGGAGCTGAATGAGATCGCCAAAATATGAATAATAGGCATTAGACATAAAAAGGATATAAGCAGCAGAAAAATAAAATTGCACGCTTCGAACATTCTTCTGCCCAATGATCTGGTTGTAGTCACGGTATGTCTCCCTTCTGAATGACGAACGATCATTAGAAAATGCGGTAATTAGCTACACGATAAGCTATGAGATAAGATAGAGAAATGAAAATAAAAGAGACGATCGATTTTAAAAGGCCCACAGCCGTTGCGAAACCGAATTGGGCCTGCTGCACTCCCATTCGATAGACAAAGGTGTCGATAATATCCGCGCTTTCATAGACGGGGGGACTGTACAGGTTAAAGATTTGTTCAAATCCGGCGTTGAGCACATTCCCGATATTAAGCGTTAACATAAGCACGATGATCGGCATCATGCCGGGCAGCGTCACGTGAAAAGTCTGTTTAACCCGTCCAGCGCCGTCAATTTCCGCTGCTTCGTAAAGCGACGGGTTGATGCCGGTTAACGCAGCCAGGTAGACAATCGTCCCAAATCCAAACTCCTTCCATACGTCGGAAGCGACCATCACATAAGGAAACCAATCATTGCTCCCCAAGAAAAAAATTGGCGCGATTCCGAATACGCCAAGCAATTGATTGAAAATGCCGGAGGAAGGAGACAATACATCAACTAAAATCCCGCTTAGCAGCACCCAGGACAGAAAGTGCGGTAAATATACGAGCGTCTGGAACGTCCGTTTTATCCATTCTCTCCGCAGCTCGTTAAGCAGTATCGCAATCGTGATGGGTACAAGCAGACCCGCTACAATTTTCATCACGGCAATATAGACGGTATTCAAGAAAATGCGCCCGATATCGGGGTAATCCATTAATAACTGAAAGTTTTTCAGACCGATAAAGGGCGAGCCGAACAAACCTTTGTTCGGTATAAATTTCTGAAAAGCCATGATGATGCCAGCCATCGGGACATAGCTGAAAATCAAAACCAAAAGGATTCCCGGAAGCAGCATCAAATGAAGCGGCCATTCCCTTCTCCACATCCTTGTTAATACGTTCATCCCATTCACCTCGCTGCTTAACTAAAGAGTAATCAAAATTGGTTAATAAAAAGAGGGATTGTTTCGCGCAATCCCTCTGTATCCGCTTTACGATTATTTATGCGCGGCGTACCACTCGTTCACTTCTTTTGTTATTTCATCGCCGCCAAGCTTTTTCCATTCTTCTACGAATTTATCGAATTCATCAACGGGAACTTGATTCATTATAATTTTGAAATAGACTTCATCCCGCTTCTTGAGCAGAATTTCCTGTCTCTCCGCCATCGCCGGCGTTGGTGCGCCATAAAATTTGTTCTGCAGGTATTGTTCGTTCTTCTGGATCGGCGGAACAAGTGAAAACACGCCCTTAGGTCCTGAAATCAGATACTCCCACCACAGGCTTGTATCGCCGTCAACGTATTTCATCGCACGCTCATACCGCGTTCTTTGATCCTTCGTCTCCAGAATGCTTGTATCCTTGCTTTCAATCGCTTTTGGCAGCACTTCGCCGTTGTTGTCCATTTGTTTGCCTACCCGAAGCGGACTAAGCAGCCAGTAATTGTTGCTTTTATCAACAAGATCTTTACCGAATTCATATACTTTTTGCTCAGCTGTGGGATGATTGTCAACCGCAATCCATTGGTTCAGCAATTTAATGACGCCTTCCGGATGCTTCGCTTTCTTGGAGATGACATAATACTCGTCAACGCCCAGACCGATTTGCGATAATGCCGGCTCGTTATCCACAGTAGGAATCGGGAACGCTCCCCACTCCTGTACGACTTTTCCGTCCTTCACAGCTCCTTTTACGAGCTGAGCCGGCGTCCAGGATGCGCCATATACCATGCCAATGCTATTGTCATAGATGAGTTCGGCAGCTTTCTCCACATCTTTTACTGCGAATTCAGGATCAAGCAGTCCTTTTTTGAACATATCCTGCAATGCGGCGAGCGCATCCTTCACTTGCGGCTGAATATCGCTATTGACCAAACCGCCCTTGCCATCCTCTAGCCAAATATTCTCGTACGCATGATAACCGTTGAGGAATGCACGTAATCCCGTCACACCCGTTTCCATGCTAAACGGATTTTTGCTTATTGCGAGTCCGTATGATGTACCCGTGCCGCCAGGATCTTTAGCTTTAAAGGCTTCGGCAATCGCGATGAAATCAGCCATAGTTCGGGGCTCAGGCAAATTCAGCTCCTTCAGCCAGTCCGTACGCACGTAGAGGAACTGATAGCTATACGGATTGTAAGAGCTGGGAATACCCATAAGCTTATTGTCGAACATAGCTGTTTTCATTTGCTTTCCGCCATCCATCGTCAAAAACTTCTTCGTCTCATCTGTGGCATACTCATCATAAACTTCCGTCAGATCCATGATCATATCCGCTTCGGTCAGCTCTTTCAATTGTGTCGCATTAACTAAGAGGAAGTCCGGCAAATCGTCCGACGCGATCGTGATTTTTACCTTTTCCTTGAATTGACTGATATCCGCTACCCATTTATTCGTAATCTTAACGCCGATGTCTTTCTCGTAGGCATCATAAACGGCATTCTTCTCAAAGCTCTCGCCTTCATCGAACTTCAAATATGGATCACTTGGCGAAACCGTCGAAACCTCAATCACTTCATTTCCTTGTTCGGTTGTCGTGTCCGACTGCTTTTCCGGCGGTTCATTTGTGTTTTTGCTGCATGCGGTAATAGCCAAGCAAACAATCAATGCGACAATCAATAGAACCTTCCTTTTCTTCATACTACCCCTCCACATGGACTCAATATAGTTTGCGCTGCTCTCTTTTGATGTGCAGCTTCCCTTCATAGTTCTAGTATAGGAAGGAGAGCGATCTTCTTCCATATACTAGTTTTTACTTTCGTATACACCTCTTGACAGTGCGCTTGTACAAGAAACAAATGGGTTAAGCCGCCCATCTCATCAAAGAAAAACCTCCCACCAGTCACCGTCACTGTTGAGAGGTTGCAAGCTTAATAGCATCTTTTCAAGATAGGGGTACGCAGCCGGCAATATTATTCTGTCGTTGACTTAAGCATTTCAATAAATTCAAGCAGCGAATGCGACATCCACTTCTTGGGATGAATAATCAATTGCAGATCCAAGCGAATTTCAGGATGACGGAATGGAAGGCCAATCAGCTCACCCCGCCTGATTTCCTCTTCAACTGCCATTTTAGGCAAAAGCGATATGCCAGAGCCTGCCATCACGCATCTTTTAATCGCCTCAGGATTGCCGAGCTCCAAGCCAATTCGATACGAAATGCCGCTTGTCCGCAGCAATTTCTCCAGCATTATGCGGTAATTACAGCTAACTTCCGCCATAATCCACTCCGCCCCATTCAAATGAGAAAGCTCTACTTCCTTGAGCAGCGATAAGGGGTGATGGGGCTTAGCTATCAACACAAGAGGCTCTTCTTTAATCGTAATCCAGGTAAGCGCCGGATCTGAAGGCTTATGTTCTAAAATGAGCCCTACGTCCATTTCGCCTTCTTTCACTTTTTGGACGATGGCAGACTCGCTATCGGGATGAAGCCGAATGGCAAGATCTTCGTATTTCTGCCTAATTTGTTGGATCAAAGGCGGCAAATAATAAGAGGCCAAGGAATCTATCGTTCCTATTGAGATGGCTCCTCCGCCTTGCTGCGTCAACTTTTCTTTGGATTGCTGATAGAGATCGAGCATTTGAACAGCTATTTTCAGCAGCTCCTCGCCCGCCGAGGTAAGCCGAAGTCCCCTGCCAAACCGCTCAAAAAGCTGTACGCCATAAGCCCGTTCCAATTTCTGAATCTGTGTAGTTACGCTTGATTGTGCATAGCCAAGCTCCTCTGCCGCCCTAGTAAAGCTTTGTCGCAAAGCGACCTCACGAAAGGTTTGAAAATAGGTTAGCTCCATCATAATCACCACATCAATATTATTGATACCGCTCATCAATTATTATAGATAACTCTGATGCTTAATTCCATGATAAAGTAAAGTCACTAAGAACACGGGAGGCAAGACGATGCTGAATGAATCGGATTTAAAAGGCATTTATGTGCCGGTTGTTACACCTTTTTTAACGAATGAGGAGCTGGATTTGGAATCGTACCGCAACTATTTGCGAAAGCTGTCTCCATATGATATCCAAGGCTTGGTCATTAACGGTACTACGGGCGAATCGCCTGCCGTCTCCTGGGAAGAGGTGGAATCGCTTGTACAAGCGACAAAAGCAAGCATGATCGACTGCCACGTTAAGATGCCGCTTATCGTCGGAACGGGAACGAATCATACTCGCTCTACCGTGAAACGTACAGAACTGGCGGGACAGCTAGGTGCTGATGCCGTTCTTGTCGTGACCCCTTATTACAGCCGGCCTTCGCAAGAGGGAATTGTTGAGCATTTTCGGAGGGTCGCGCAAGTCGGGGTACCCGTGATTGCCTATGAGGTCCCTTCGCGCACTGGAATCCGGTTGACTGCTGATACAGTGAGAAAAATTTTGGATTTAGATGGGGTAATTGGTCTAAAAGATAGCTCCGGCGGGACTCAGCTCATATCAGAGCTGAAACGCCACGATACGAAGCCCATTCTTTGCGGGGAAGATATTTATTTACTTGATATGCTGGCACTGGGTGCCTCTGGCGGAATACTCGCTTCAGCCAATATCAACACGGATGCTTTTATCGAAGTCTTTCGTCTTGCCGACAGCGGCGACTTCGCAAGTGCCAAATTACTATTCGACTCCCTGACTCCCTTGATCAAAACGTTGTTCCAAGAATCCAATCCGTCACCTTTAAAATGGATGCTTGCCCGGCAAGGCATTCTTTCTTCTGATACCCTTCGTCTGCCGATGGGGCCTATTTCTGCAGGCCTGCAGGAACAATTGGAACAATTGCTGTAACAAAAAAAAAGACTGCTCGGGATGAGCAGTCTTTTTTTGGGCTGTTCGCCACGGTCATAGAAGCAACTGACCGATGACCCATGCTAGCGCGCCTGCAAAAAGCGACGACAGCAGGTTCACCCTGTCGTTGTTCAGCCAGGCGAAGCCGCGCACTTTCTCCGCCGCGCTGCCGCAATGCGCGGCGTGCTCGGTTTCGCTGCCGCATACCCGGCAGCGGAACATGGCCTGGCCGGTTGCGCCGAGCAAGGAGTCGGCGAAGGCCCCGGCCAGGCCGGCGGCGGCCGCGGCGGCGATGTATGCCGCCGCAAGCCCGCCGCCAGGCGTACCCGCAGCAGCCGCAGCAGGCTGCGGGGCCGCCAGCAGCGCGGCAACGGCGCCGATGAACACGGCGCCTGCGAGCGCTGCTGCGCTTCCGAGCGGCGTGACACCGCCGCTCGTTCCCGCGACAACCGGCTTGCCGCTCGTCACCGATCGCGGCGCCGTCTTGCTCAGGGCCCCGATCTCGGTGGCCCAAGTATCCGCGTTCACGGCCGCCATCACGCCGATGTACGCGAATAGCCAGCCTTGATCCGGCCACAGCGCATTGGCTGCGCATAAGAGCAAGCCCACGCCGCCGTTAGCCCACACCTGGCCGGCATCGCGGCGCCCGGTCTTCTCATATTTGGCCTCGGCCGATGCCTTGGCGCGATGCTTTCTTTTCCACTTCGACCAGAGGGTCGACGAGACAAAAAAACCGATCAATAACCCGAACCAAACCGGCTCTCCAAGCGTAACGAAGCCGGTTCCCATTATTATCGCCGACCAAGCGCCCGATGCCGACAATGAGCGCACGCGATAAGCAGCTGCGGCAATAAGACCGCTTCCGATTAAACCGGCAAGCAGTCTTAACCACCATTCATCCATCCATCCAACCATGTAACGAGCGACCTCCTGCTTTTGCATCAACCGAAGTAAAAGCTGTTCCTATCTATTCACACTCTTCAAGCGTGCCTCATGCCAGCGCTCCGGATAGTTGGTGCAAATCATAATATCAGGATCTAATTCGGCAACCTTCCGAATGGCGCGTTTTTCGTTGATCGTCCAAGCCATCACTTGAATACCTGCCTCCCTTAGCATCGCGACTCGTTCCTTGTTCAGGCGAGTGTAGCCGATGGAAAGAAAGTCGGAGCCCAGCTCCTTGAGCTCTTTTGGAAGTGTATTGCGCCAGTTATCAATAATTAGGCCGGTACGAATTTGACTGGAAAGCTTGCGTATGCGATATAATGCCCCTTCATGAAAGGAGGTTATGACGACTTCCTTCTCCGCGTGATAGGTTTGAATGCATGCCAGCACCTTTTCCTCTATCATCGGATAACGGATGCCGTCCGTCTTAAGCTCAATATTAAGCTTGCAATAACCGACTGATTCCTTAAGCACTTGTGCAAGCGTTGGCACTCGCTCCCCTTGATACTTTTGCGAAAACCAATTGCCTGCATCGAGAGACATTAGCTCAGCAGCCGTTTTGCTCTTCACATCGCCTTTGCCGTTCGTCGTTCTGCGAAGCGTGTAATCATGAATGACAACAGGAATATGGTCCTTCGACAGATGAACGTCAATCTCAATCCATTCCACGTCTGGATCAGCGATCGCAAGACGTATGGCAGCCATCGTATTTTCCGGCGCGCGGCTAGACCAGCCTCGGTGCGCTACGCACGGATTTCTCATTAAGCGATCATCCTTTCATTGCATATCCATTAATTAGGGACAATCGAACCATCCTCTTTAAGCTTAACGCCAAAAGAAATAGCAGATAATCGATCTAGCAGCGCCTTTCCGGCATCCGCTTCAAGCGGAGTCGGCTGCGCATTTACTGTAAACATCGGATGAAAGGTCATCTCGCAATCGCCGTTTTTCGTGCACAGCGCATCCAGGACACCTGTCTCACCCGCCGTCTCCTTTGGATACGAGCTAAAAATAAAGTTTCCTAAACTGTATGCAATCCATTTCCCTTTATACATTTCGAAACCTTGCAGCACATGCGGATGACTGCCAATGACGAGATCCGCGCCCGCATCAATATATTGCCGCCCAAAATCCTTTTGGTAAGGCTCAGGCTGATCGACACGCTCCTTGCCCCAGTGCACCATCACGATAACGATATCCGCCTGCTCCTTTGCTTTTGCAATAGCGGCTGTTGCGCGCTTAACGTCATAGCTTTCAGCTAAGCCGGGTCTATTTTTGTCCGCTTTCCATGAACCGAACGGCACGACTTTGCTAATGCCGACATAGGCAACCTTAATGCCTCGCACCTCTTTAATGACGGGAGCATATGCCTCGGTGTCGTTATTGCCTGCGCCCATATGCGATATTCCCGCTTCATCCAAATGCTTCATCGTATCCTGCATGCCCTCAACGCCTTGGTCAAGCGCATGATTGTTGGCCAGGCTCATCACATCAAAGCCTGCATCGCGTATCGACGGCAGCACATCCGGCGACCCTTTGAACACATAGGGCGTTCCTTCAACCGGAATTCCTCTTGTCGTAACTGGAAACTCCAAATTTCCAGCCGTAAGATCGGGCTCGCTCAAATACAATAAAGACGGTTTATATAGAAAATCATAGCCTTTTTGGTCCGTAATGGCTTTCACATAATCTGCAACCAGCAAGTCCCCGACGAAGGAAAGACTGACCTTCTCTTCTACATTGCCTGGTGCCTCAACCGTTACATCGGTATCATCAGTTTCAGGCGATACATTCGTACTGCTATCATTCGTACTGCTATCATTCGTACTATCATTACTACTACTATTGCTGCTACCATTGCTACTACCATTGCTACTACCATTGCTGCTATCCTTGCTTCCATTGTTGCTGCCTTCATTGCCGACAACTGCGGCATCATCCTCAGCAGAATTAGCCTCATCTGCAGGGTTTGCTGCATTTTCCGAGCCTTCTGAATCAGGCTTCGCAACCTCTGCCTGCTCCTTCTTGTCTTTGCTGAACAAATCTGCCAGCTTATCTGAATTCGCTGCGACAAGCCATGCGCCTAAAATAACGATGATGGCACCAAGAAGCGTGAAATTTACGATTAAAAGTCTTCTAAGCCTTTTTTTACGTTTAAGCTTGTCCTGCTGATGCATTTCGGACCGTGATACGTGCATGGAAGATGGCTCCTCTACGATAAAGTTAGTAGTCCGTTAATCGTCAGACTCTTCCATTATAGCAAGGTTCCATCTTCCACGGGGAAACTAAATCGCTTAATTTATTTTAATATTGCCTGCGCAGCTTCCTTGCCCTGTCTGATGCAATCCGGAAGTCCAACGCCATCGAACGCCGCACCAGTGATCCATACGCCAGGCAATTCCTGTTCAAAACGTTCCCGAAGCTGCTTCATATTCGATAGATGTCCCACCGGATATTGCGGCATTGAGCGCGGAAGTCTCGTAATTTCCACAAACTCCGGCTCCGCTTTAATGCCCATCGTTTCTTCAATATCACGCCGTACTGCTTTTATTAGCTCTGCATCTGGCAATTTAACGCTTTCCTCTTGGCCGGACCTGCCGACATAGCAGCGGAGCAGCACCTTATCGCTTGGACTCGTATGCAGCCACTTGTTCGATGTCCATGTGCAAGCCGTTATATGCAGCCCCTCCGAGCGAGGCACTACAAATCCTGATCCGTCAAAATCAAGCCCAAACGTCGACTTATCAAACGCCAACACGACGTTTGCTACCGATACATAATTAATCGCGCGCAGCTCGCGGCAATCCGTCAATGGCTCAAGAAGCTCCGCCGCATCATAAGCGGGCGCCGTCATTACAATGCGATCAGCCTGAAGCCTCTCTCCGCTATCCAGCACAACCTCATATCGGCCTTCATCACTAGGCTCCGACATGTTATAGGCTTCATTGCGGCGAACTTCTGTCACTTTCGTGCCAAGCCGCCTTTCGGCACGACTAAGCGCTTTGTCAAGCGCATTAACGAGAGTAGACAAGCCGCCCTTAAACGTCAGGAAGGTGCCTCCCTTCGCCGCGGCTGGCAGTGCGCCGGCAGCAGCACTCGCCTTGCGGTTAAACATCATGCCGCGAATAAGGCTGCCGTGCTTGCGCTCCGCAGCCGCAAACTGCGGGAAGGTTGCCTGTAAGCTTAGCTTCTTCAAATCACCCGCATAAATGCCAGCTAGCAGCGGCTCAGCGATGCGGCGCATCACTTGATTGCCAACCCGTCTCTCCAGAAAACCGCCAAGCGACTCATCGCTCTGCTCCTTGCGAACCGGCAGCACCAAATCCTGCAAAGCGCGGAGCTTGCCGCCCCATGACAATAAGCCCGTCTTCACGAACGGGCCAATCTCTGTCGGAATGCCGAGCACGAGGCCTTGCGGCATGGGGAACAGCTTGCGTTCATGCAAAATGTACGTTTTTTTCGCCCCCGGATTTGTAGTCGTCAGCTCGTCCTCAAGGCCAAGCTCCGTCGCCAGGTCAATGATGGCCAGCTTGCGCGCCAAAAAAGAATCCGGCCCTTTTTCGATGACGAATCCGTCACGCTGCAGCGTATTAATTTTTCCGCCAAAGGCAGGAGCACCGTCTACGATGGTTATTTCAATCTCCTTGCCTTGCCGCTCCGCTTCCCGCTGCAAATAAAAAGCGGAGCTCAGTCCGCTGATCCCTCCGCCAATAATGACAATTCGATCAGGTTTTCCGATTCTCCGCATCTCATTCATTCCTTCCCTTGGCTGGCCAAAGCCTCAATGACCGATTCCGCCAATGTTTCCATATATAATGGATCGCGATTCAGCATCGCAATTCTGTCTAATGTCATGTCAAGCTCTTTCGCAGCAGCCTGCGCTTCAATATCAAGGTCATACAATACTTCCAAGTGATCCGACACGAAGCCCACGGGAGCAACGAGTACCGCTTTGACGCCTTCCTCTGCAAGCACAGGCAATGTTTCCAAAATATCCGGACCGAGCCATGGGTCCCTCGTCCGGCCCGCGCTTTGCCAAGTAAACTGCCAATCCTTCACATTCGCCGCTTTCGCAACAGCTGCGGACGTTTCAAGCAATTGCTGCTCGTAAGGATCTCCAAGCTCGCGAATCTTAACAGGCAAGCTGTGCGCGCTGAACAGCACCTTCACATTTTCTTCGCCATCCGTAGCGGCAGCAAGCCTGCCTAATCCATCTGTAACTCTGTCCGTCAGCGCTTGAAGCAGTTTCGGGTGCATATGGTACTGCTTCACAAACGCCATCGCAATACCAAGCTCCTTTCCCTTCTCGTCCGCACGCTTCATGTAGCTGCCTACGCTCATCGTCGAGAAATGCGGCGCCAGCACGATGCCTACCGCTTGCGTAATGCCGTCTTTGGCCATTTGCTCAACGCCGTCTTCAATATATGGCTTTGCATGCTTTAAGCCCTGATAACAAGCGAATTTGCCAGGTGCCAGCTGCTCAAGCTTGTCCTGCAGTCCGGCTACTTGACCGTTCGTATTTTCTCTCAGCGGGAAAACCCCTCCCACAATCGCTTCATAGCGGCCTTTCAGCTCGGCTAGCAGCTCAGGAGTTGGAGCGTTTCCTCGTCTGATATGAGTGTAATACGTCTCAACATCATCCATAGACTCCGGCGTTCCATAGGACATAACGAGAACGCCGATTTGCTTCGCTTTATGCTCAGACATGACTTGCCTCCTTCCGGCTGCGAGCTGCGATTGCTTTCCTTGAGTAAGCTTGAACGAATGTGGTCAGCTCAGCCAGCTTCTCAATCGATGCTTCCGGGAATAGGCCATGACCAAGGTTGAAAATAAAGCCTGGCTTCTCAATGCCGCTATCGATAATTTCCTTCGCATATTGTTCAATAACGCTGATCGGCGCAGTTAGGATAGTTGGGTCAAGATTGCCTTGTACACCAAATCCGTTATCCAGTCTGCGCCTGCCCTCCGCTATCGACACCCGCCAATCAAGACCAATCACGTTCGCTTTCACTTGATGCAGCTCAGGCAGCAGCTCGCCTGAGCTTACGCCTGGAAAATAAATTTTCGGCTGCGGCAAATCCGAAAGCTCCGCAAAAATTCGCTCGATCGTCGGCAGCACAAATTTCCGGAAATCAGCGGGAGTCAAAGCTCCTACCCAGCTGTCGAACAATTGAAACGCTTTGCCGCCAGCCGCCATATGGGCGCGCAAATAGGTAATGACCATATCGCCAAGCTTGCGCATCAGCTCATGCCAAAGCTCAGGCTCGCTGTACATCATTTCTTTCGTTCGCAAATAATTTTTTGAAGGCCTTCCTTCAATTAAATAGCTCGCAATCGTGAAAGGCGCACCCGCAAACGTAATTAACGGAACCTCTAGCTCACGATCTAGTATACGAATCGTTTCGATAACATGTCCAAGATCGCCCTCTACATCAATCGGCTTCAAACGCTCAACGTCAGCAGCAGAGCGGATCGGATTCGCGATAACCGGCCCGATATTCGCAACGATATCAAAGTCAATCCCAATCGAAGCGACGGGGTTCATTATATCCGAATATAAAATAGCGGCATCTACGCCCAGCTTGCGAATTGGCATCATCGTTACTTCCGCCGCCAATTCCGGCTGCTTGCATATTTCAAGCAACGAATATTTTTCTTTTATTTTGCGGTAGTCAGGATCGTATCTTCCTGCCTGCCGCATGTACCATACAGGGATTTGATCTACTTGTTCCTTCAGGCAAGCCCGTATGAAACGGTCGTTATAAGACATTCCCGTTCCCCATTTCTATGTATTTTCCTATGCTTCCATTATGCCCTTTTTCAGCAAACCTAACAACCGCCGCTAATCCGCTTCCTATGACAATAGTATGACAATCGGCTGCACGCTGCATGAAAAATATATGAATCCTTTATCTTATTCCGTACCGTTCACGATAACAGAGCCTAGCGTATATCGACCATCTGCCCGCTTGCCTTCAATAGCAAACTCAACTCCCGGATTTCCGGTCTCTAAGTCGAGTATGGCCGCATTAACCGTGTATTCTCCTGTAGGCAAAAATGCAGGGACGTTCAGCTTTATTGAAGCGCTATATGTTCCTGGCAGCCATTTTCGGATATCAATATCAGGCTTAGTAACCGCTACTATTTGCCCACTCTGGTCGCTAAGTGTCAGTTCAAACGGCCACCGGAAATAAAACGGCGCTACGCCCCGGTTTTTTACATCGATCGTCACATTAAGGACTCCTCCAGCATCGACTGAAGCCTCATGCGTCTCCTTTGTCATCACAAAGCGGTAACCGATCGTCTTCAAAAACCGGTCGATGTTCGCCTGCAGCTTGCTGCCCGGCTCTTCTTGTGACGGCGCATTCGGCCCCATCCATGAGACATGCGTCAACCTAGCTTGCCGCAGCGTTTCTTCAATTGCCGCATCGCGAAAAAACTTTTTCTCCTCCGCGAACTCTCCTCCGCTCGGCGCTTTCGTCCAGAAGTTCGGCATAGCCGGCTGCTTCTCCTGCGTAAGCCACGAAGTATAGCCTTTTGTATACCAGCTCAAAAATCCATCCACAGTAGCGTCGCGCTTGCCAAACGCATCATTATACAACCCTAGTCCGTTCTTTGCCGCGATCGCATGCGGCCTGCGCATTAACAACGGTTTCTTCGTAAAATATTTCAAATAATGCCCCGCATATTGATCCGACACGGCCTGCCGCGGAAACGGGATGCGTGCGTCTTTGTCGTTTTGTGTATGCCACTCCCCCCAATGTCCCAAGCTTCCTAGCTGAACAAAGGCTATGAGCGGATCATTATTATATCGCTCGGCCAATGCAGCAATAAGTTTTTCATGGTTTCGGATCAATGACGTTTGATTATAATCCGGACTAAACCCTTTACCATAGTCGGTGTCGTACAAGACGCCTTTCTTACCCGTTTCTAGATAGAGCCAATTCGGAATATCCAGGTGAGCGTCTTCTCTTGGATAGTCGAGAACTACGCGTATGACGAGCTTCACGCCTTTCTGCTTCCAATAGGAAAAATTATATTTGCTCTCAATCTCATTAAACGCAAACTTGCCTTTAATCGGTTCAAGCTCGCTCCATGTCAAATTGGCATGCGCAAGCCGAAATGGCTGTTTCGCATCGACATATCTCGCATCGACCGAAAAACCCATATAAGGGTTTGCTAATACTTCGTCCGTTTCAACGGGAGAGAACGAAATACGAGGTATCGGCGCTCCTGCATAAAGCCCTCTGCCTACAAAAAGACCAAATGCGCCTATCAAAAAAACGACAATAAACGTCAATAACCTGCGTCGTTTAAACACCATACAACCTCCTTTATTATCTCATTAAATCAAATCGTGGAATTCGACACAATCATTATGGATAATTGTGCCTATAAATTTGTATCAGGTTATTTTAAATATAGGCCTTTGGTTTCATGAAATAATATTTTATGAGATTATAGCTATAATAGTCAGGTCGATATTTTCAACAAATTGTTAATAGAAAGTGCTATAATAGCGAAAGATGTCGAATGGATTTCTCGCTTTGGAGTGATGATTGATGAAAGTACTTGTTACGGGCGGATATGGCTTTATTGGTTCCTTTGTAGCAGAACGGTTCAATAAAGAAGGGTACGAGGTTTCCATTTTAGATAATCTATCATCTGGAAGCAAACGAAATGTCGATTTCAAGCATAAATCATACATACTATCAATAGAAGAACGCAATTGCGAAGAAATTTTCCGCAATAACCGTTTTGATGTCGTTATCCATTTAGCCGCGCAAGTCAGCGTAGCAACCTCGATGGAAAATCCGAGACAGGATACAAAATCCAATGTACTCGGCCTATCTAATATGCTCGTATTATCTCATAAATACGGAGTCAAAAAATTTATTTTCGCTTCTTCCGCTGCCGTGTATGGAATGAACGATCAACTTCCTCTGCCGGAAACGGCGCCATGCAACCCGATTTCACCTTATGGCATCAACAAAATGATTGGCGAAACCTACTGTTTGAAATGGCAGGAAATTTACGATTTAGAGACGCTTTGCTTCCGTTTCTCGAATGTGTACGGTCCCCGTCAGAGTAGCCACGGCGAAGGCGGAGTCGTCTCCATATTCATGGAACGAACGACTGGGGGCAAGGAATTGCTTGTCTACGGCGACGGGGAGCAAACAAGAGATTTTATTTATGTTGAGGATGTCGCCGACGCGATTTATCGGTCTTCCTATTCCGACTTGTCCGGCGTCTATAACCTGTCCACCAATACTGAGAATAGTGTGAACGATCTGACCGAAGCGCTTCGCAGCCTTCACAACTCAGTGTCAATCTCCTATCGCGATAGCCGGCAAGGCGATATTTCACACTCTGCACTTGATAACACCCATATTGGAAACGACCTTGATTGGGCGCCGAAATACAGCTTCCAAGAAGGGCTCGAACGTACTTATGAATGGTTCATGAACGATCGTCAACCGGATAAAGTAATCGCAAAGCCGAAAAATGAACGCCCCTCCCTCGTTGCTCGTGCCGTGAAAGCAGCAATTCCATATGTTGAAAATTTGCTGGCATTTGCTCTTGCGGCTTGGCTGACTTTCTCTATTGAAGATACTCAGTTCAATTTCATAGATATCAAGCTTTTCTATATCATTATCATTGGCATTGTATATGGAAATCGTCAATCGATCACTGCTGTCATCTTGTCCGTTGTACTTTATACATACCAGCTGCTAGAAAACGGATACGACCTTATTTCTCTGTTTTATGGTACCGACCTTTTCTTCCAGATCGCCATTTATCTGTTTGTCGGTTTGGTCGTCGGGTACTCGATTGACCGAAGAACGCTAGCTATAAAAAACAAAGAGAGACAGTTCAACGCGCTGCAAGAGAAATACACGTTTCTGAATGAGGTTTACGAGGAGACGCGCGTCGTGAAGGAAGAGCTTCAGCAGCAAATCATGAACAATGGCGACAGCTTCGGCAAAATTTATTCGGTTACCAAAGAGCTGGATAGCTTAGAACCGGAGAAAATTTTTAATTCTACGATAAGTGTCCTTGAATCGATTATGAAATCGCAAGCCGTAACCATCTATACCGTAAATAAATACAAAAGTTACCTGCGGCTCGCTGCACGCTCAAGCGGCAAAGGTTTTGAGGCGTCCAAATCAATTAAAGTTGAAGATTGCCCTTACATCATGCAATTACTCGTCAGCAAGAAGGTTTTTATTAACAAGGAACTGCTTGCTAATTCACCGCTGCTGTCAGCGCCGGTCGTAAGCAACGGCGAAGTGGTCGCTGTCGTGTCTTTGCATGGAATGAAATTCGATAACTTTTCGCTTTATTACCAGAATTTGTTCAAAATTACCGTTGACCTCATATCCTCTTCTTTATCCCGTGCGCTCTCTTACGTGGAGGCGACTGGCAGCCAGCGCTTCCTCGAAGGATCGCAGGTGTTGAAGCCGGAAGTATTCGCTGAAATTCTCGCTAGCAAGAAGATTGCCAGTTATAAGCATGGCGTCGAATTCGTGTTGCTCTCCGCTGGTTTTGCTGCCGATGTCCCGCCGGATCTTGCCAATCAAATTTCACGCTCGCTGCGGGAAACGGACTACATAGGCCTCGGGCTAGACGGACAGCTTCTCGTCCTGCTTAGCAATTCCGGTCAGCAGGACGCCGCATTCGTGCTGGATCGGTTCTATTCGAACAATATCAAACTTGACATTGTGAAAGAGGATTTACACTATGCTTGATCTCATTTTTATCGCTTACTTGCTCTTGTGCGGCCTCCTGCTCGGCATCCGCCACAAAAAAGACAAGCGGGAGTGGCTGCTCCGTTTCATACTCGCTGCAGCACTCCCGGTAATCGGCTTCCTTCTACCCTTATTTTGGCGGAAACGGTGGCATGAACAGAACGCAAGTCTAGCTACAGCCCGTATCGCCGACTTGGACGTAGCGATTTCTATAGACGATTTGATCGGACATGCCGGCGTGTACAGGAAACCTGAAACCGAGAAGGAAATGAACGTCGTCCCACTTGAAGAAGCGCTTCTCGTGAACGATTTGTCGAATAGAAGGCGAACGATGATCGATCTGCTGAAGCAGGACTCATTGGAATATTTAGAGGTGCTTCGACTTGCCGTCAGCAACGAAGATACGGAGACATCCCATTATGCCGTCAGCGCGATTATGGAGATCAAACGCAAGCTGACGCTGTCGCTGCAGGAGCTGGCGGTCAAATATGAGGACAACAAACATGACGCTTATTTGCTCGCCTCTTACGCTGATGTTCTGAAAAGCTATATGCGAAGCGGATTCCTCGATGACCGGACGATGCTCAAGCATAAGCACACCTACACCGAGGTGCTTGGGAATCTGATTGAAGCCGACCCCGATTCGGCCGATGCGTATACGAACAAGCTGGAAATGGAATTAGACCTTGGCGAATATGCTGCCGCCGAGCAGACAGCCAAACAGTTTATCAGTCGTTTCCCGCGCAGCGAGGATGCCTATCTCAGCTTGATGAACGTTTATTTCACTTTACGTTCGATTGATCAACTGAAGCAGACGCTCGAGCAATTGAAGCAGTCATCCATCCGGTTGTCGAGCAAGGCCATTACCGCCGTTCGATTCTGGTCGGAAGGAGGATAATGATGAAATCAAAAATCAGATTGAACAGAAACGTCTATCTTATTATTATCAGCGTCGTGCTGCTTGCGATCGGCGTACAAATCACCCAATCTCAATTTGTCCTCCAGTTCAGTCGCAATGAACAAATAAACGACAGCGTTAAAGAGTTGAAAGCTGCTGTCGCAAGTGCTCAGGCTGTAAAGCCAACTGGTTCGCCTTACTGCATAGCGTTCGATGCTGCAGATGAATACAGCGTAAAGGTGAAAAATCAAGCTCAGCAGGTGCTTCAATATATGAAGAAGCCCGTTATAGCTATCGACATTCGGCAGGATGAGCTGAGCCCATTATCGTGTGACGCGGCGCTTATAACCGTGCAACAGCTAGGGCTGCTTGGAGAGACGAAGACGCTCGCCGACTATGTCAATCAGGGAGGACACGTTTTTTTCACCGTACAGCCTGAGCAGGATGATGCATTTTACCGCTTGTACCGGAAGATGGGGATACTCGATGCAGGTGACATTGTCGATGCCCAAGGCATAAAGCTCACTTCCAATGTGTTGATAGGCGAAAGTGGTCTCGTTATTGACGATCCGTTCATCTCCAACCCGGTCATGAGCGTATCGCTCGACGAGAAGAGCCGCGTGCTTGCTACGACTGCAACCGGTATTCCGCTCCTGTGGGATTACCCATACGGGGAAGGTAAGTTCATGGTGTTTAACGGCACCATGCTTCAGGAAAAAATTAATCGCGGTCTGATTGCAGGCGCCGTCTCAATGCTGCTGCCTGATTTTATTTATCCGATTTTTAACTCAAAAATTATGTATATCGACGATTTCCCTGCCCCAATCGGCAAAACGGTTGACGTAGACATCTATCGTGATTACCGCAGAGACCGACCCGCCTTCTTCCGGGATGTATGGTGGCCCGACATGCTCAAAGCCGCAAAACAATTCGACATTATCTATTCAGCCGTTCTAATTGAATCCTACAACGATGAGACTAAGCCTCCCTTCAGCTCTCCTAAAGATGCCGACGAAGAAGGCCTCATCTCTTATGGACGCGAAGTGCTTAAGAGCGGCGGAGAAATCGGGCTCCACGGCTACAATCACCAATCGCTTGTGCTCTCGCAAAAAGTCGCGGACGAATTTGGTTATCATGCTTGGCGCACTACCGACGAGATGGCGGAATCCATTGAAGAAGCGGTCCGTTTCACGAGGAAAGCCTTTCCGAACTATACGATGTTTACTTACGTCCCTCCATCCAACGTGCTTAGTCAAGAAGGCAGGGAGGCGCTCAAGAAGGGCTGGCCGGATATCGCGGTTATAGCCTCACTTTACGCCGAAGACTCCTCTGAGCTCTCCTACGTACAGGAATACGAGATTGCGGAGGATGGCATCCTCGAAATGCCGCGCGCGACTTCTGGTTACACAGAAGGCAGCTTCGAGAGGTGGGTAGAAGCGAGTACGATGACCTCGCTCGGCATCTTCTCCCACTTTATCCATCCGGATGACCTTCTCAACGCGGAACGCAGCGGTGGCTTGAAATGGGATAAGCTGTATGAGAAATATGCGGAAATGTTGACCCGATTGGACAAAACGTATCCATGGCTTAGGCCGTTGACCTCGACTAAAGCGGCGATTAGCATGGCGGAAGTGCTATCAAGCAACGTCACTTGGAATCGCAGCGGACAGACGCTGCACGGCTTGATTCAACCCTACCGAAGCGAGGCGTTTTTCATTCTACGGACAGAACAGTCGATTCGATCCCAGCAAGGCTGCACGGTCCGTAAAATCGACGAAGGCATTTATATGATAACCGCCGGAAAAGCGGAATTTGACATCGAACTGGGAGATTAACGACAATGCGAATTTGCATCATTGCTGAAGGCTCATACCCTCATATCACCGGCGGTGTATCAAGCTGGATTCATTCATTAGTTACGAATATGCCTGAGCATGAATTCGTAATCTTCGCAATCGTTGCAAACGAGAAGCAGCGCGGCCAGTTCAAGTATACGCTGCCTCCCAACATTGCCGAGGTAAAGGAGCTGTTTCTGGACGCGTATTTGAATGAGCATGGCGAAAGCGGCCATAGGTTCCGTCTATCGGATGCTCAACGAAACGCAATCCGCTCCCTTCTTGGTGCGGGCGGCGAAGTCAATTGGAGCGGTATCTTCGACCTGCTCCGGGCCAAGAAGCTGCGAGCAGCGGCGGATTTTCTAATGAGCAAGGATTTTTTCGATATACTGGTTGAGCTTTGCCAAGATAAATATGCCCAAGTTCCCTTTACGGAAATGTTCTGGACCGTTCGTTCTATGGTCCTTCCCCTTTTCCAGACTATTCGAAGCGACATTCCAAAGGCTGACTTGTATCATAGCGTATCGACCGGATATGCCGGCGTTGTCGGAGCGCTCGCCAAGCATCTTTACGGCGCTCCTTATGTATTGACGGAGCATGGCATCTACTCGAGAGAGCGCGAGGAAGAAATCATTAAGGCGGCTTGGGTCAAAGGCTACTTCAAAGACCTGTGGATCGAATATTTCTACCGGCTTTCTGAAGCCGCTTATGAATCTACCGATGAAGTGATTACCCTGTTTAATCGAAACAAGGAAATTGAAATCGAGCTTGGCTGCGACGAGAATAAAATCAAAATCATCCCAAACGGCGTCAATGTTTCCGATTACGCTGATATCGCAGGCCCTCCGGCTGGCGAAAACGGGAAAATCCGCTTAGGCGCCATCGTACGCATCGTGCCGATCAAAGATATCAAGACGCTGATTCAAAGCTTCTCTCTCGTCAAGCGCGAGGTTCCAGAAGCCGAGCTATACATTATGGGTCCTGCCGAAGAGAACGAAGAGTACTATGAGGAATGCTTGCAGCTGGTAGAGACACTGCAGGTAACGGACATTATTTTCACGGGTTCGGTTCGGATCAAAGATTATCTAGCAAGGATGGACATTATTCTGCTCTCGAGCGTCAGCGAGGGTATGCCGCTTG
The DNA here is from genome assembly GCF_012935325.2 of Paenibacillus sp. PL91. Taxonomy (GTDB): domain Bacteria; phylum Bacillota; class Bacilli; order Paenibacillales; family Paenibacillaceae; genus Pristimantibacillus. The sequence goes on along the minus strand of NZ_JABBYG020000001.1, from coordinate 95,424 downwards.
CCGTTCTGGAAGCAATGGCAGCGTCCAAGCCATGCATAACGACTGATGTCGGCAGCTGTAAAGAGCTGCTTCAGGGGCTTGACGACGGGATCGGGCCTGCAGGCATCGTGGTGCCCGTCATGCATTACGACCAGATGGCGGCTGCGATCATTAATCTATGCAAAAACCGCAATCAGCGAGAGGAAATGGGTAGAAATGGGCTTTTGCGCGCCACTGCCACCTATACACGCGAAAAATTTATTGAGGATTACCGCAAGGTTTATTCGAATTACGAGGAGGGAAAACGATGGCAGGCATCGGCTTCGAACTGAGAAAACTCTTTAACGGCCAGGGACTTATGAATAACGCAATCGCCTACGCCTACTCGTCTCTGACGACGATCGGACCGATGATGCTCTGTATGTTCATGGTCGTAGGCATGCAGTGGTTGATGACGCTATCGGGCGTACCCTTTCTGGAGAAAGAGCTGTTCCTGACGACTATCGTCTACTGCTTCATCTTCTCCGTACTGATTACCGGTGGGCTGTCGATGGTTCTAACCCGTTTTATCGCTGACATGATGTATTTGAAAAAATATGAGCATCTGCTCTCTTCCTATTACGGCTCGATAGCTGTCTGCCTGCCGTTCGGTGCATTGACTGCTTGGTTATTTCTACGCGGTATGCCAGTCGGATTCGGCTATAAAATAGTTACTTACTTACTGTTCTCTGAGCTAATCATCATTTGGCTGCAAACGGTGCATCTATCTGCGCTCAAGGATTACAAACGGATTGTAAGAAGCTTTCTGATCGGAGTGGTCTGTGCGACGATCGGTGCATGGCTGCTGCTCTCCTTTACTCCGTATGACAGCGCAGCTTCCGTTCTGTCCGCAATTGTCGCCGGCTTCTTTATCGTCATCCTTCTGTCTGCAAGGCATTTCGAACAGTTTTTCCCGCCTAAGCAAAGCCGGATATATTGGAGCTTTCTCTCTTATCTCGGCAAGTATCCGTCGCTGTTCTTTATTGGGACATTCTTTTACGCTGGCGTCTACATCCACAGCTTCATCTATTGGCTTGGACCTGGACATTTTCGCGTCGCCGAGCATTATATCATTTCGCCATTCTTTGATTTGCCGGTCTTTTACGCTTATCTGACCGTTATTCCGACGCTTGTTACCTTCGTCGTGTCAGTCGAAACCTCTTTCTACGAGAAATTCCGCGCCTACTATAACAAAATATTAAACGGCGGCACGCTAACCGATATTACAATAGCCAAAAAAGAAATGCAGGGTACGCTCGTTCAAGAAATCAGCTTCATCATGGAAGTTCAGCTGCTCTTTACCGTCGTATCGCTGGCGCTAGGCATTAAGATTCTCCCCGCAATCGGCCTGACGATGGAACAATTTTATGCTTTTACTATTTTAGTGCTCGGTTATTATCTGTTCATTACCTCCTTTATCGTCATGCTGATGATGCTTTACTTCGATGACCGTAAAGGTGTATTGATCATAAGCGGCCTATTCGTTGTCTTGAATGCCACATTTACGTTTTGGACGATGCACGCCGGCTATCACGGACTTGGCTTGTTTCTCGCCGCGCTGCTGACGCTCGCCATGTCGCTGGGCAGGCTGATGCTGTACGTGCGTAATATCGACTACTACACGTTCTGCTCCCAGCCGATTACGACTTCTCGAAAATCGTCTTTCTTGAGGCGATGGCGCGGCAAAGCATCAACGACCGCCGTGCTTCTCATAGGTATCGTCGTGCTGCTCTCCGCATGCTCGGACAACAGCAGCATAGATGCGCAGACGGAAGCGAACACCGTTGAGCCAGACGTATCTAACGTCGTGAAGAGTAACGGCTTGACCGAAGATAAAAAGCTATTCGAGCGTGACGACGACAGGTCAGTCGTGCCGATGTACATCACCATCCTTCCAGAGGACACAGACGAAAAGGAGCCGCTGACGTGGTATTCACTCAACCGGATACGTGAACGTATGCTAGAAGGCGATCTGAATGTCATCGTTCAGGAAGGCTCGGCCGATGGGAGCGGACCAAAATCAGGCATGTTCGGTTACGGTATGACGGATGCGAACGGAAAAATCACTCTTCGCGGCAATTCGTCAAGATACGCATCTCAGCGGTCTTACAAAATCAAGCTAAACGATCAGTCCGGCCTCTGGCATGATCAACGGACGCTCAACCTGAACAAGCACGCGTTCGATCCCTCTCGTATCCGTAACAAGCTTAGCTTTGATATCTTGGAGACGCTGCCGAATATTACCAGCCTTCGTACGCAGTTCGTACAACTTTACGTCAAAGATCTGACCGAAGGCGGCAATTCGGACAAGCCGTTCGAGGACTATGGCTTGTTTACGCAAATTGAGCAGCCGAATGAAATGTTTCTGAAAAACCACTGGCTCGATCCGTACGGCCAGCTGTACAAAGCGGTCATGTTCGAGTTTTTCCGTTACCCGGACGATCTTAAATCACAAAGCGATCCAAATTACAATAAAGCAGCGTTCGAGGCGCGGCTTGAAATTAACGGGCGTGAGGACCACGACAAGCTCCTTGCCATGCTGGACGACGTAAACAATATGGCCATTCCGATCGAAGACGTATTCGAGAAGCATTTTGACCTTGATAATTATTTAACTTGGCTCGCCGCTAACATTTTGATGGACAATATGGATACGTCCTCTCAAAACTTCCTGCTCTATTCACCACTTAATTCGAGCAAATGGTACTTCCTCCCCTGGGACTATGACGGCGGTTGGGAACTGCCACGTGATGCGAGCAGCATCGACAGTTACGAAAACGGAATTAGCAACTTCTGGGGAAGTCGGCTGCATAACCGATTCTTCCGCAGCGAAGCGCATGTCCGGTTGCTGAAAGACAAGCTCGACGAGTTGTATGTAACGATCAATAACGAATCTGTCAGACAAATGCTAGAACCTTTGCGAGGCGTTGCTGAGCCATTCATCAAACGGGCGCCAGATATCAACTTCATGTCGATTCAGGTCGATGAGCTGGGCAAGGAATACGAACGGATCGCAGGTGTTCCGCTCCGATCGCTAGAACGATTCACTAAGGATATCCAAAAGCCTAAGCCTTTCTTTCTCGGGGATGTTGCGACTAAAGATGGCAAGCAGACGTTTTTCTGGGATCCTGCGTTCGACTTGCAAGGAGACGATATTTTATATGACTTAACGGTTGCGAAGGACCCTGCCTTCACCCGAATTGTCCATAAGCAGCTAAATCTACAAGACACGAAGGTAGAGCTTGCGCTCTCCCCGGGCACCTATTATTGGAAAGTTATCGCTCGCGATAAGCCTGGACACAAACAAACCGCCTTCGATATTTATTTTGACATAGAAGGCAATCGCATTTACGGAGTAAGGGAAGCGAAGGTGAAGTAACTTGGAATTTCTCGGACGAAAGCTCAGGCATGAGCTGAAATATTATTTGCACCCACATGAGTATTTGACGCTGCGGAAGCGCGTAAACGCCCTGCTGCCTCTTGATTCTCACGCAATCGGCGAAGAAGGCTACGGCATCCGCAGCCTCTATTTCGACAATCCTCAAGACATTGCCTTGCTTGATAAATCGAATGGTATATTCCGACGCCACAAATACCGCATCCGTATCTATAACGGAAGCGACAAGACGATCAAGCTGGAGCGAAAGAACAAATTCGGAGAATACGTAAACAAGGAATCGGCAAGCCTTGCTAGGAGTGATTACGATCGGATTTTGAGGGGGGACGCGTCATGCCTGCACTCCTCGACCATTCCGCTGGTGCAGGACTTTTACCGTGCTCTCGTGCATGATGACTATCGCCCTGCATCCATCGTCGATTACACAAGGGAAGCTTACGTATATGAGCATGGGGATGTTCGCATCACCTTTGACAAACGGCTGGCTGCAGGGATTAATACGTACGATTTATTTGATCCCGGACTAATATTAACGGAAACGCTGGATCCGACTCGGACGATCTTAGAGGTCAAATACAACGAGTACCTGCCAGAGATGATTCGTGTGCTGGCCAGTCCGCATGCAAGCAATCGGTCTGCCATCTCGAAGTATGTCATATGCCGAGAAACCGCCAAGCAACATTTCAAACGATAGAGGTGAAGCACATGGGAGAGAACGTTAACTTTCAAGATCTATTCAAGAAGAGCATGCTTCATTTAGAAGCGTTCCGCAGTGTTTCGTATATCGACGTTCTGATCGGTCTCATCGCCTCGTTCGGCATCGGCCTGTTCATCTTCTATGTTTACAAAAAAACATTCCGAGGCGTCGTTTACAGCTACAATTACAATGTGACATTCGTGTTAATGACGATGATTACTGCCCTAATTATTATGACAATCAGCACGAATATTGTTTTGTCGCTCGGCATGGTCGGCGCACTCAGCATCGTCCGTTTCCGAACAGCGGTGAAGGACCCGCTCGACATCGTCTATATGTTCTGGGCGATATCCGTAGGCATTGCGACAGGCGCAAAAATGTATCCGGTTGCCCTGATTGGCTCGCTCGCGATCGGCCTGGCGCTCATATGGCTATCTAGACGCAAAGTACGGGAGCAGCCATATCTGCTCATTATTCGTCATTCAGAGGTAGCGATAACAGGGGTTCGGTCCCAGATCCGCAAGCTAAATTACACCCTTAAGTCGAAAACAGTCCGTAAAGATTACATTGAGATGACGATTGAAATCCGACTCCGGGACGACAATACGTCGTTTGTGAACGTATTGTCCGCAATTGATGGTGTAATCGACGTTTCGCTTATTAATTATACTGGCGATTACGCGCAGTAGCAGCTGCTTTACGATTAATGGTTAAATGAAGTTTCAATAAAACTTATGTTATAATTCGCTTATGGAACAATGGAAAAAAAATCTGGTCGTGTTGTGGTTCGGACAGTTTCTCGTTATGGCTGGGATGACGATGATCATTCCGTTCCTGTCTCTTTATTTGCAATTTGATTTAGGCTTATCGGATAAGCATGAGATCGGCGTTTGGGCTGGATTTATTTTTGCCGGAAACTTTGTTACGTCGTTTATTTTCCAACCGATTTGGGGCAAAATGGCCGACCGATACGGTCGTAAAATGATGCTGCTTCGCTCTGGCTTCGGCATGTCGATCGTTATGGTGTTGATGGGCTTTGCCACCAATCCGTGGCATCTGCTGCTGCTTCGAATGGTAAATGGTACGATTTCCGGCTTTAATCCTGCCTCAATCGCATTGATTTCGGCAACGACGCCAAAAAATCGGATGGGCTTCGCGATGGGTACGATTCAATCCGGGGGTATTGCGGGAACGATTCTTGGTCCATTCATCGGTGGCTTAATGGCGGATACGATCGGCTTCCGCCCCATTTTCTATTTGACGGGGGCTTTGCTTTTTGCGGCTTCGCTGCTTGCTTTGTTCGTCGTAAAAGAGCCCTTTGACCGGATGAAGGCAGCTGCCCGCATGCAGGCATCCGTCATTGAAGGCTTTCGGAAGCTAAGCGGCATTCCGCAGCTAACTGCCTTGTTTGCGGTTACGTTTCTCATCCAATTTGCGATGATGAGCCCGATGACGCTTATTCCGCTCTACGTACAGGAGCTTCATGGCACTACCGCTAACCTTGCTTTCTTTGCCGGCTTTGTCGGCTCTGTTACAGGCCTCTCCAATTTGGTGGCCTCGCCGCTGCTCGGCAAGCTCAGCGACCGCATTGGCGCGGAGCGTGTGCTCGGGGTCGCGCTTGTCGGTGCCTCGCTTGCTTTTATCCCGCAAGCTTTGGCTGGAACGGTTTGGCAATTGCTGCTCGCTCGCTTTGTGCTTGGCATTTTTCTTGGGGGGCTTATTCCAGCGGTAAACTCCCTAATTCGCAAATACACACCGGACGGCATGGAGAGCCGTTCCTACAGCTTTAACACCAGCACAATGAGCCTCGGCAACATGATCGGTCCGATCACCGGCGGCGCCCTCTCCGGCTTGATTGGCATTCAAGGCTTGTTCGTCCTCTCCGCGGTTATGCTAATGATTAACGCAGGATGGGTATGGCAGTCGCTGCTGCGCAAGCGGCCACAGAAACAGCAGAGCAAGGACGGCTGACGCCGTTCAATAGCAAAGACGAAGTGACGCGAGACGTTGGAGTAATCCAAATTCTCACGTCACATTTCTTTTTGAGCGCCAACTTGGTAGCTTGGTGACTTAGTAGCATGTACACAGTCACCTCTCTACACTAACTTTATCGGTACGCAAATAGGTGCTTACAGCGACCTTTCGCCCATCTGCACACGCCGAACTCACTCTGTAAGCGCGCATAGCTGCTCCTGTTTTCCAGCAACATTACTAGAAGCAGCATCACAACAACCCTACAGCAACAAAAAAAAGCACTGTCCCCCTTCAACAAAAAACGAAGCGGCTCTGTGCTTTCTTAATTAAACTTACTTTACGATTGCAATCGCGAGACCATCATATCCGGGCAGCACCGTGCTCTGCAATCTCTCGTCTGACGCGATCGTTTCATTAAAGGAACGTACAGCGCGAACGGAAGGCCCCTCTTTCGCCGGATCGGTTGTTCTGCCTCGCAGCAAAATATTATCGCCTACAATAATGGCTCCAGGGTTAGCTAAGGCGATCGCATAATCCAAATAGGCCGGGTAGCCTTCCTTATCCGCATCGATGAAGAAGAAATCAAACTTCCGGCCAGCTGACTTCAGCTCCTCTAAGCTTTGCCTCGCGTCGCCCACCATGTAATCTACCTTGTCACCCAACCCAGCCGCTTCCATATGAACCTTGGCTAGATCCGCATAGTTTTGAAGCAGCTCAAGCGATACCAGCTTTCCGCCCTCTCGCAGCCCGCGCGCCAAGCAAATGCCGCTATATCCACCCAGCGCCCCTATTTCAACGATATTCTCAGCCTTCGATAACGATACAAGCATTGTAAGCAGCCTGCCATAGCCGTCAGCAACCGAAATATCCGGCATTCCGTTCGCTGCTATTCCCGCTTTTGCGCGTTCAAGATCGGCATCTGCCCCATAAAGCGAATCGACATATTGTTCGTTCAGCAACATTGTTCTTCTCTCTCCAATTTACAATTTGTAATAACAACCTAGTTTGTCCTATACTTGATTGTATGATTTTGTTCACCGGGTTACAAGCTTTGGCTTTAAATGCGACAGCTTCTGTCACCAAGAATTGATGAAAAGAGAGTGTAAAATGGAAAAGTTACAGCTAATCGCAACCGCGCCGATGGGGCTTGAGGCGGTTGTCGCACGCGAGCTGAAGGATTTGGGTTATACCGATCTTCAAGTAGAAAACGGTCGCGTTAATTTCACAGGCGGTCCGATCGATATTTGCCGTACCAACCTGTGGCTGCGTACAGCAGGCAGAATTCTTATTAAAATGGGCGAGTTTCCTGCGACCACATTCGACGAGCTGTTCGAAGGCACAAAAGCGCTCGATTGGCCGACGTGGATTCCGAATGACGGCGAATTTCCCGTTAACGGCCGCTCGCAAAAGTCACAGCTAACAAGCGTTCCAGCTTGTCAAAGCATCGTTAAAAAGGCCGTCGTCGATAAAATGAGCGATCGCTACGGAACCGAATGGTTCCCCGAGGACGGCGGACGATACGTTATAGAGGTTACTTTGATGAATGACCGGGCGATGCTCACGCTCGATACAACAGGCGACGGCTTGCATAAACGGGGCTACCGCAAAGTAGCTACTGAAGCTCCAATTCGGGAGACGCTTGCCGCAGCTCTCGTTCAGCTTAGCCGTTGGCGTCCAGAACGGCCGCTTTATGATCCTTTTTGCGGATCTGGCACCATTTTAATTGAAGCTGCGATGATTGGATGGAATATTGCGCCAGGACTTCGTCGAAGCTTTAATAGTGAAGGCTGGCCGCTTATTCCAAATGAGCTATGGGAGGAAGCGCGCGATGAGGCCTTTGATTTAGTGAAGGATGACATTCCGCTTCAGATTGCCGGTTCTGATATTGACCCGGGCGCGATCGAGATCGCTGAGGCAGCCATTAAAAAAGCTGGCTTTGGCAAAGAGATTAAGCTTTCCGTTCAGCCTGTTGCCAAGGTAAAGCTGCAAGGCGATTACGGCGTGATCATTACGAATCCGCCATATGGCGAACGGCTCGGCGATGATGTACAAGCGGAGGCCGCCCTTCGTCAATTCGGCCTTACTGCGCTGCACTATCCAACGTGGTCGTATTTCTCGATTAGCCCTTCCACAACGATTGAGCATTATTTCGGCCGTCCCGCCGACAAGAAGCGGAAGCTGTTCAATGGACGCATTGAATGTAACTACCTGCAATTTTTCGGTCCGCTTCCCCCTCGCGGAAATCGGCAGTAACGAAATAGAAAGGATATTTCATATATGTTATCTACAAGGCAATCGCCATTTCGCCTTGGCATGAGCACCGTTCTGATTTGGCTTGAGCGTCTTAAAGCTGCCGATCTGCTGTTGTTTGCTGGCGTAATGCTTGCCAAGCTGTATTTGTTCTCAGAAATTCTTCATGTCGCCAATATGAAAATGACCGGCAAAGACGCTCTGATTGAGCTCGGTGCCGTACTGCTTTTCAGCTTTTGGACGATATGGCTGCCCGCACGCGGGCGGATTATTTCTCTCATCGCACTAAATGTGATCGCATCCTTTGTCTTATATGCCGATCTCATTTATTATCGTTACTTTCAAGATTTGATTTCAGTCCCTGTGCTGCTCCAATTCAGTCAAGTCGACTCTCTCGGCGAAAGCATCGGAACGCTGCTGCACGCGAGGGATTTCTTGCTTTTCCTTGACTGGATTGTCATTGTTCCGTTTGCATTTTATGCGATATGGCGTGGCCGCGGCGATCTTCGCCGGGCAAATGAGCATCAACGGAAGACAGCCATTTGGCAAAAAGCGATCGTCCGCGTTGTTCTTAGCGCTGTTATTTTTGTAATCGGCTCATCGCTTGTGTTCACGAATGTGAACGAAGCCAAGCGAACATGGGGGCAAGGCATATTTGTCGGCAACTGGTGGAACCTCTCCATCTATAATGTAACGGGAGCGCTTGGCTTTCACGGCTATGACGTGTACCGTTATGTGAAGCAAAACTGGCTCGATGCTGAGACCGTTACGGCCGAGCAATCCTCCGAAGCTCAAAAATGGATCGAAGCCCGAGGCGATCTTCGCGGCGCTCTCGAGGAGGACGCGTTATTCGGCGCCTATAAAGGCAGCAACGTCTTAATGATTCAGCTTGAAGCGTTCCAAAACTTTATGATCAACAAGTCGATTGGCGGTCAAGAGATTACGCCTAACCTGAATGAGCTTACCCGGCAAAGCGCGTATTTCAGCCAGTTTTACCATCAAACGGCCCAAGGAAGAACGTCGGACGCTGATTTTACCGCTAACTGCTCGATGCAGCCGGTAGCGAACGGCTCCGTATTCATCCAATATGCGCCGAATGAGTTCGATTGCATGTCCAAGACGTTGAAGGAAAACGATTATGGGACATCCGTTTTTCATTCCTATGAGGGCGGCTTCTGGAATCGGAACACGATGTATCACAATATGCAATACGATCAGTTTTACAGCTTAAAGCATTTTACGCTGGATGAGAAAATCGGCTGGGCGCTTGGCGACAAGTCTTTCTTTAGGCAATCGCTTGATGTTATATCCGAGCAGAAGCAGCCCTTCTATTCGTTCTTGATCACGCTCTCCAGCCATCATCCGTATACGTTGCCGGCAGCGGAGAAAAAGCTTGATTTAGGCGAGCTCAAGGGTACGATGATGGGTGATTACTTGCAGGCGATTCATTATGTGGATGCCGCGCTCGGCGAGCTTGTCGATCGCATGAAAAAGGAAGGACTCTGGAACAACACCATTCTGGCGATGTATGGGGATCACGACAATTCCATTAAGGATTGGTCGCTGTTCGAGACATTCCTTGGCAAGGAGCTTAATGATCTGGAACGCCAAATGATTTTGAAGCAGGTGCCTTTCCTCGTGCATTTACCGCGGGATGAGCATGCAGGAACGTATGCCGGGGTTGGCGGACAGCTTGATGTTACGCCTACGATTATGCATTTGCTGGGTATTTCAACCGCTGACCAGTACCTGATCGGAACCCCGCTTCTGACCGACACGCCGCTCATTGGCAAAAAAGTCGTGCTAAGAAACGGTGCTTTTACCGATGGCTCCTTCTACTTCAAGCCTTCTACCGACGGTGTGGCGAGGAACGGAACCTGCTGGAGCATTCAAAACAGCGCACCTGGCGAAATGAACACTTGCTTAAGCGAGTACGAGAGTGCTCGCACCGAGCTGAACATGTCCGACCAAATCGTCATGAACGATTTAATCAATGACTTTAAGGTGCAGACGGCTACGGAAGCACGCGGCAATAGCGATTTAGAAACTGCTCAACGGTAATATACGGCAATGCCTTAACAAAGCTAACTGGAACCTAACCCCTTGATGGACACGGTAAAGTCCTATTGCAATCTCTGTTGCGGGTCTCTATAGCGAACTCTGCTACTCTGTTGCGGTCTCTATTCTCTGTTGAGGTCTCTGTTGCGGTTTCTGATACTGTCTCTGTTACGCTTTCTGTTACCGTCTATGTTGCGTCTTCTATTCTCGTTTCTACTGCCGTTTCTACAACAGAAACCTTACATGCCGGCAAATTAAACGAGCTACGTTGCAGATATGCAGCAGATTACTTCACTTTACCTGATAAATATCCAATTGGAGCTCATTCTGCCGTACAAACTGCAGCCTGTGCACGCCAATCGGCAAACTTACGCCATTCTATTGCAGAAACTACAACGCAACGTCTCCGCGTGTTAAATAAGCTGCATGACATGACTAAGTGCCTCCTCCATAGCAGGAGCAACCTGCATAAACAAAAGAAGGGCAGTCCCACCGAGTCATCGACTCGAAGGGACTGCCCTTTTTCTACTACCCATGCTGTGCCAGCCAGCCCAGCACATCATCGATCGTCTTCACCGGCACGATGTTCAAATCAGGCGCGCCGCTGCGAGCCTCTTCTTCTAACGCCTCCGGTACAAAAAATACGTCGGCATCTGTGCGGCTGATCGCGTAGGCCTTTTGCCTAATGCCGCCGATAAGGCCAATAGAGCCGTCCGCTTCTATCGTACCTGTACCTGCTACCTGAATGCCGTGCGTGACGCCACCGGGCGTCAACTGATCAATAAGCGCGAGCGTCAGCATCGCGCCATGTGATGGCCCTCCGATATGCGCCATGAACCGTTTGTAATCGATGCTGCGAGGGATATCAAGAAGCAGCTCCGTTTGTACTGAAATTCCGAATATGGGCCGATTCGGATCATCCTCCGATGCCTTGGTGTTAACCTCCACCTCGACGGATTTACCGTCTCTTTGCAGCGTAACAGCAACCGTTTCGCCAGGTTTAACGGTATTTGCCATATAGGCCGTCATATCTGCAATCGAACGCACGGCTTGTCCGTTCAGGCGATCGATAATATCGCCTGCCCGCAGCCGTTGATCAGCTGGACTGTCCTTTACGATGGCAATCACTCTGACACCATCCGCCGTTATCCCTTTCCCTATACCAGCCTTCTGCATTGCAACCGCGGCAGCCACGCTATTCGCATCCGTCTTCATAAGAACGACCTGCGCATAGGATTCCGCGAGCGGAGGCTCATCAGCCGGTATTTTCTCGAAGCTGTACAATGGCAGAAGCCTCGCAAACAACCAATCTGCCGGTACAGCCGGCCTATCAAATACGAGTACGCCATTAATTGTTCCGCCCTGCTTGCCGCCTTCGACATGCGCATACCGGTTCATGTTCAGCGTCATGCCAGGGTACATGACCCTATAGCCTGTAGGGCAGAGCAGAGCTACTAACAGCACAATGGTAATAAGTAAAGCTGCAGCGCCTCTCTTTGGCATCCACAGAAGCGTTAAACGCCTTCTCCTTTCGTTTGAAGGCAGCTCCCCCTCTTGTGGCAGCTTTGCTGCACTCACGCGCTCCAACGCCTCGCTGAGCAGCATATCTGCAAAAACAAGAGGTGCCGCAGCACCTATAACAATAAGCAGCTGGAACAGCTTTTCGGGCACAAACAGTACGAAGCACGCTCCGATAACACCTAGCACGGCGATTCCAAGCCGCAATAGCTGCAATAATAGAAAAAAACCAAGCCTTCTACGCTGCTGCCGCATGCCTAGCAAAGCTCCAAACGCCCAGCTGAGCGGAACGAGCGCAAGCAAGTTGAACAACCGATCAATCATTTCGATCCATTGCATCCCGCTGCCGGTTCTAATCGGCGCCGGCAGCCAAATAAGCTCTGCCGCAACCAAGCAAGCTACGGCAAGAGCGAGTCCAAATAAATAATAGCGTGCTGGCTTCAGCATCTGTTCTTCCCCCTAAGCTTCCTCTGACTAGCCTATGCCTCAGCCGTAAAACAAACAAAAGACCCGACGATCCATATCGCGGGGTCTTACTTCGTTTGCAAATATTGGCGCTCTTCCAATTCGATGCCCCTGTCTCTCAGCTCGCCCTTCTCTATATCTTGAATTCGCTCAAGCCACTGCGAAGGAGGATGGCTCATGCGGCGCGCACGATCGAGCAGCCGCGCATATTCACCGCAATTGTCATAGCCTACGAGCTTGCGCACGACCTCGATATATTCGACGACAAGCACTCTTGCATCTGCCAGCGTATAGCCATATTCAGCTGCCAGCGCCTCTACAATTCCACGCTCATACAAGCTTAACCTGACCTGCGTTTTCGCTTTCATGATAGATCCACCTGCTTCCCGTATAAATATGGTAGCCGACAAGCTTCAAATGAGCTTCCCAACGCTCGGAGCAAAAGACGACCTGATTGCCTAGCCGAAGCGAATCCAGCTTCGTGCCTTTGCGCGAAATCGTAATTTGTTCATAAAACCAATGATCATCTTTATTTAATTGTACTGCTTTATGTACGATTTTTCCAGTGTCATTGTCCGCCATCGGACCTATTATAATGTCTGGATGAGATTCGCAGGGATCGCTCCCTTTGTCTGTTGCCTTTCGGTGAGCATAGATGAAGGAAGCCCATGCCGGCGAATCGGACAGAAACAACAACGGCTCTACTCGCTCTGGCACCGACGTCAGCTCAACAACCAGCACGCATGGACGGCCTCCATCCCATGACTCCTTTGCCGCCTTATGCGACCATTTGCGAGCTTGCGCAACCGATATCGTCGTATAAAAGCCCTCTCCAAAATCTTTGCCCGGCCGCCAATATGGCGAATTCAACAGCTTTTGACTGAACGATTGCACCGTATCGCTTGTCGTGCCGTGATATAACAGCTGTGGCGTCGTAATATCCACCCTTTTGCTCCTTTCGAATGGCAATAGCCTTTATTTGCGCAAAGACCCTACGATGAAAGCTATCGCAGGGTCTTGTTGTGTGTTCAGCCATATAGATCATGTTATTTTTTGATATACGGAAGAATCTTCTCGATCGCTTCATCCTCGGATGCCGCCTTTATATAACGGCCGTTAACAAATATGAATGCGTAGCGGGCACAGGGTCCGCAGTAAGATTTGCAGCCGACGCGCACTTCCGTGTCAGGCACCAGTTTTTGCAGCTTGGGAACAATTGATTTCATCTTCATATGCTTGCATTTGTCGCAAACCATTATATCGTTAGCCATTATTCAACTTCCTATTTCAACCAGATTCGGATGCTGCTTAGTGATCGCCGTGGTTGCCCTTGGTTGGATTCGTAACGGCAAAGCCTTCTTCCGGCACATAGAAATAATCGATGCGTACGCCGTCTAGAAAAGCGTTGTCCTTCTCCAAAATAACGTCGATTCCTTTGTCAGTCGTGACGACAACGTCTTTCTCCGTCGGTTCGTCGATGCCCATGCCGTAATGCGCATGATCGCCATGCGAGTGAGTAACGTAGACGCGCAGTTTTTTGCCTGCATTCTCAGGCTTGTCCAGCTCTACTTGAATAACTTTTGCAGCGTTTTTAGAAATTTTGCAGTTCATGTTTATCCAGCTCCTCTTATCGTTATGCCTTGCGGCAATGATCATAATTTCATATTATACTTGGTCTCCATTCTACGGGCAAACCATTCCGCAAGCAGCATCGTAACCGCAATATCATCAATTGGCAAAAACGGCAGCGGAAGCACATCCGGCAATACCCAGTAAAGGAAAACAGGTATGGTAAAAATCAGCTTGTCCAGCAAGGAAACGTTCTTAGAACGAAGCAGTTGGAAAATTCGGGCAAACGTCCGCTGCCAGTGACGCAGCGACAGCATTTTACGCATCAGAAATCCCTCCTTCGCTGACCTTTTCCGATTATTATAGCATAACCAGGTCTTCCATACCTACTCCTCACAAACGCGGCCGATAGCCGCTAAAGACGAAGCGCCTCTAGCAGCAGCGGCTGCAGCTCGATATAGATGTTGTCAAAATTGCTCATCGGCAGCGGATTTTCCCCATAGCCAGCTTCTACCGTAAATCCCGGCCTGCGAAAATGTTGAATGAACCAGTCCTTATAACCCGCATCGCTGCCCGTCAGCTTTACCGGCACATAGCCGCTAACCTGCCCTAGCCTTCGTGCAAGCTGCTCCGCCTCAGCCGGCTCGAAATCGCGATAGTTCCAATAAATTTCCCGACCCTGCGTATGAAGCGCAACAACAGCATCGAATCCAATCGTTTGCGTAAAACGAGCCATCGCGAATGCTTCCGGCTCGCTTAGCGGAAACGGCCCTGGATAGTCGCGCGGGCCTGGTCCTGCTATTCCTCTGCGCTTGCATTCCTCTTCCCAGAACGCAGGAAATTGATCATTTAGATCAACGCCCCTCACATTTGCTTTCCATCCGCTAAACTGCTCGGAGCCTCCGTTCCATTCAACCAGCTGTCTATAAAATGGATGCGTCGGCATTGCGCCGTACTGCGCGAGCTCGACGCCATCGGGATTCACCATCGGAACGGCCCATAGCGTCACCTTTCTGCACAGGTCCTCCACTTGCTGAGTGCCTATGGGGTCGCCGGTGCAATAGGCTGCGGACAAATCCGCCACAAATCGCATTAGCAGGGCAGACGTTATCCATTCGTTGGCATGAAAGGAGCCGTTCATATGAATACGACGCGGACCGTTGCCGCAGCGAAGCGCTAATATTGGCTTGCCCATCACGCTTTGTCCAATAACGTGTGCCGACAAAAAAGGGTATTTGCCCGTCAGCTGCCTTACGCCCTCCGTTAAATCGAGATAGCTATAGGTTTGTAAGGAATACATCATGATCGCCTCCTGATGCATCAATTTGTTCCTATCATGCTATGCGGCGCAGCACATGTCCTATGAAGCATAAGCAAAAAAGAAGCCGCGCCCTCAGCAGGCCCGGCTTCCGCTATTTCGCGTATTATGTGCTTACACGATATTTGGTATTTGCCAGACGACGGGCGTCAGCTCGATTTGCTCGCCAAGCCACTGCTGGGTAATCGACTGGAACAATTTCGTATCGCCGCTGCAAAAAAACTGATGCACCGGCACAATGTCGCCTCGCGACAGCTTGCTTTGGTTATACAGAATCGTACTGATCTCACGCGCTGTCTCGTCTGCAGAGCTGATCAGCTTGACGCTCTGGCCCATTACCTCGGATATCGTCTCCGACAGAAACGGATAATGCGTGCAGCCAAGAATTAACGTATCCATCGGATATTCGCGCAAATGGCCAATGGAGCTGCGCACCGTCTCAAACGTTTCAAGTGTACGGAATTTCCCCTTTTCCACCAGCGGTACGAAGCTCGGACACGCTAAGCTGACGACCTTCACATGGGGAGACAGCTTGCGCAGAGCCTGCTCATATGCGCCGCTCTTGATCGTGCCTTCCGTGCCGATAACGCCGACGCAGCCCGTTACCGTCAGACCAATTGCCGCCCTAGCGCCAGGATTAATAACGCCAACAACGGGAATTGGCACTCTTGAGCGGATATCGTCAAGTCCTGCTGCGGTTGCCGTATTACATGCTATGACTATCATTTTCGGATTAAACTGTATGAGGTAATCGACAATTTCTCTCGTAAAGCGAACGATCTCCTCAGAAGAACGTGGACCGTAAGGCGTCCGAGCCGTGTCTCCGAAGTAAAGGATTTTTTCGCGCGGTAGTTGGCGCATGACTTCCTTGGCAACGGTAAGGCCGCCCACGCCTGAATCTAGTATCGCAATCGGTTGCTGCACAAACACACCGCTTTCCTAAACAAAGTGTAATGAATCGAGACAGAATAGCATATGAATACAGCCACAAAAACGTACCTACATCTTATCGTAAATATGGACAAGGTTCAACGCAGATTCGCAATGATAAACACGGCTTGCTGCTGCAAATCCATTGCTAATTCGGCTGGCAAAACCACACTGTCCACCAGCTCTTTTTTCTTGTTGACAGCTTAAATGTATATCACTTAATATTTAAATGCTTTAACTATATACTACTGAAGAACCGACATGCAGCCGCAGTCTGACCCGACTTCTGAGCTTATCGCAGAACGATTCCATCGCGCGATGACGACAACCCACCGCAGGCTTGGATCACTCATAGCGCTGAAGCTGGACAATGGCTTGACCGCCCCCCAGTGCTACATCTTAAGCATGATATCGAACGAACAGAACATGACAGTATCCAGGCTGGCCGACAAAATGGACGTGAAGCCGAGCGCCATCACGGTGATGCTCGATCGGCTCGTGAACAACGGCTATGCAGCGCGGTTTCACGATTCAAAGGATCGACGCGTCGTACTCGTGCAGTGCACGGACAAAGGGAGCGAAGCGCTGCTTCGCATAAAGGCTGATGTCGAAGCTATGCTGAAGCATCATCTGCGGAAGCTCGACATGGCGGAAATGGAGCAATTTGTACAAACATTCGAGAAAATAGCAGCCGAGCTTTCGAAGGACGATTAACAAGCTTCGAACCGTCTGACTGACTAACAGAGGAACAGGAGATTAACACAGATGGAAAACACAGAACAAGCGGCAGCACCGCTGCCTTCATCCGAAACCGGCAACAAGCGCGGCTTATTGATTATCGGCTTGCTTATTGCGATGCTGTTCGCAGCGCTGGACGGCACGATCGTCGGCACGGCAATGCCAACGATCATCAGGGAAATGGGCGGCTTAGAGCTGATGGCTTGGCTTACTACCGCCTATATGCTCACATCAACAACGATTGTTCCTATTGCCGGGAAGCTTGCCGATTTACTCGGCCGGAAACTCGTATATGTCAGCGGAATTATCATTTTCATCATTGGCTCGGCGCTTTGCGGCTTGGCCGGTAATATCGAGCAGCTAATTATTTTCCGCGCGATCCAAGGTCTTGGCGGCGGTATTATGATGCCGATGGCGATGATCATTATTGGCGACTTATTCACAGGCAAGCAGCGTGCCAAGTGGCAGGGCGTTTTTGCAGCAGTATTCGGCCTCTCCTCCGTTCTTGGACCTCAGGTCGGCGGCTGGATCGTCGACGCTTGGAACTGGCGCTGGGTGTTTTACATCAACTTGCCTGTAGGTATTCTTGCAACGGTATTCATTGCCATATCACTTAGCGGCAAAAAAGCAGAGGGCAAGGTCAAATTCGACTGGCCTGGCATTTTCACTATGGTTGTCGGCGTAGTCAGCTTACTGCTAGGCCTATCGCTTGGCGGCAGTGAATTTGAATGGCTCTCTTGGCAAATCATCGGCTTATTCGTTCTAGCCGCCTTGTCTTTGACGCTGTTCGTCCGTATCGAAGCGACGACGGAAGAGCCTATTTTGCCTGTTAAGCTTTTTAAAGACAGAACCTTCACGATGATCAACGGCATCGGCTTCTTTATGAGCCTTGGCATGTTCGGCGCAATCATGTTCGTGCCGCTCTTCATGCAATGGATCGTCGGCATATCGGCTTCCGAGTCGGGTACCGTCATGATGCCAATGATGATCTCGATGATGATTTTCAGCGTTATTGGCGGTCAAGTCGTTTATAAGATCGGCGTTCGCCTGCAGCTCGCAATCGGAATGATCGTCGTAGCAGCCGCTTTCTTTCTGCTTACAACGCTCGACGCATCGACGGCTAAGCTGACAGCATCGTCCTTCATGGTTATTTTAGGCATCGGAATCGGGCTCGTCATGCCGCTCCTCACGCTCGTCCTGCAGGAGTCCTATCCCAAATCGCAGCTTGGCGTCGTTACGTCCTCTAGCACGTTCTTCCGCCAAATCGGCGGCACGTTCGGCATGACCCTGCTGGGTGCTGTTATGAACATGCAATCGAGCAGCCATTTGAAGGAACGTCTCGTTCCGCTTCTTGGACAGCTTCCGGAGGAAGCAAAAACCTTCGCGGATCAAACGTCTGCAACCGTTGCTACCAATCCGCAAATGATTTACTCGACCCTACTCGATCCGAAAGTGCTGTCGCAATTTCCGAAGGAGCTCACCGAAAAAATGGTGCCCGTCGTGAAATCTACGCTGATCGATTCCCTGCATACCGTTTTCTGGGTTGGACTAGCATTCATTTTAGTCGGAACAGTCCTTACACTGCTGCTGAAGAACGTGAAGCTCGTCCAGCAAACGAAGGAGGATAAAAAAGCTGCGGGCTCAGGCTCAGAGCCCCAAGTCAACCATTTTTAATCAAAATGGATCTTATAAAGCGCCCTATCCGCGCTGAAAAGGACCGCGAACGACTACGTTAAGTAGCTTCGCGGTCCTTTTTTTGTCCCATCAGCTTGTTTCGATAGCTCGATATCGGGTACATACAATTAAAACCATTTCAAGCAGCGTAATCCCACTTATACATTCAAGGAGGATATTTTGATGACAAAAAATCAACAATCGATTGGCCGCTTGCAAGGAAAAGTTGCGCTCATTACGGGGGCTGGCTCCGGGATTGGCAAAGCGACTGCGTTGAAGTTTGCGAAGGAAGGCGCTGACTTAGCTCTTCTGGATGTTAAAGAGGCCGCAATGGAGGAGGTTTGCCGCAGCATTCGGGCTTATAACGTAGATTGTCTAGCGATTGAGGCCGACATCTCGAATGAAATTCAAATGGCAAACGCCTATCGGCAAGTACGGGAGCATTACGGCAAGCTGGATATCGTTTATGCCAATGCCGGCATTAACGGCGTTTTGACCCCGATCGAGCTTATGGATTTCGACGACTGGAATACTACGATGCAAATTAATTTGAGCGGCACCTTCCTTACCGTCAAGCATGCCATCCCTTTATTGAAGGATAAGGGCGGCAGCATCCTCATTACGGCTTCCATAAACGGCAATCGCGTATTTTCCAATATCGGCTTCAGCGCTTACAGCAGCACCAAGGCCGGACAGGTCGCGTTCGCCAAAATGGCCGCGCTGGAGCTTGCCAAATATAAAATTCGCGTCAATGCGATATGCCCTGGCGCTATTGAGACGAATATTGAGGAAAATACCGAGCGGACGCCCGAGCTTTCAAGCGTAACGATTCCCGTTGAGTATCCGGAAGGCAGCCAGCCGCTGGAGCACGGACCCGGAAGCGCAGCCCAAGTAGCCAAGCTAGCTTTGTTCCTCGCCTCAGAGGAATCCAGCCATATCTCCGGCACTGCCGTGTACATTGACGGTGCAGAATCACTGCTTCGCGGATAATGCTTATTTTTTGCTAGCCAAAATCATATATACAGGAGTGGGAGCCAATGTTCAAAGAATGCTTGCACCATTCGCCCGATCTCAAATGGGCATACGCTTACGACCGCGATACCTTTCATCTCAGGCTCCGCACCAAAAGAAACGATGTCGAAGAAGCTGTAGCGGTAACGGGGGACAAATACGACTGGGATAATTATCGTCTGGACGTTCAGATGGAGAAAATTGCGGCGGACCCTTTATTCGACTATTGGGAGGCGGTGGTTAAACCGGAGCAGCGGCGCTTTTCATACGGGTTTCGCGTTCGCAGCTGCGAAGAGACGCTATGGCTAATTGAGAAAGGCATCTTTGAGGAGCAGCCTGCCCCAGCCGGCGGGTATTTTGATGTTCCATACATACATGCCATCGACCTGTTTGACGCGCCCGAGTGGGCTAAGCAAGCGATTTTTTACCAAATCATGCCGGACCGCTTCGCTAACGGCGATCCAAGCAATGATCCCGATGGCGTGCTGCCTTGGGGCGAGCAGCCAAGCATTGAATCCCACTTTGGCGGCGATCTGCAAGGTATTATCGATAACCTTAGCCATTTAACGAATTTGGGCGTTAATGCGATCTATTTGACGCCTATATTCACTGCTCCCTCCAATCACAAATACGATACGGTCGATTATAAGCAAATCGATCCGCAGTTCGGTGATGCCGGGCTGCTTAAGCAGCTGGTGAAGGCCTGCCACGACCTGGAGATTCGCGTCGTGCTGGATGCCGTATTCAATCATACCAGCGAGCAGTTCCCTCCATTCCAAGACGTGCTGAAGCATGGAGAAAACTCCAAGTACAAGGACTGGTTCCATCTGAACGGCTTCCCCGTAGAGGTCAAGGATGGCGTCGCCAATTACGCTACCTTCGGCTTTTATGGCAATATGCCCAAGATGAATACGGCAAACCCCGAAGTCAAGCAATATTTGCTTGATATCGCGGTTTACTGGATGAAGGAAGCAGATATCGACGGATGGAGGCTCGATGTTGCCAATGAGGTCGATCACGCCTTTTGGCGGGATTTCCGTACTGCTGTCAAAAAGGAGAAAGCCGATGCTTTCATCATTGGAGAAGTATGGGGCAATTCGCTCAATTGGCTGCGTGGGGATGAATTTGATTCCGCGATGAATTATCCGTTCACGAATTGCGTTTTGGACTTTTTTGGTTCGTCTGAGGGAATGGCCTCGGACTTCGCCGATCAAATTAATCGGTTGCTCATGAGATATCCGCAGCAGACCAATGAGGCACTATTCAATCTTCTATCCAGCCATGATGTCACGCGTGCAGCGACGATGCTTGGCGGCAACAAGCTGCGTTTAAAGCTAGCCGTCGTATTTATGTTCACTTCTATGGGTATTCCTTGCGTTTATTATGGCGATGAAGTCGGAATGGATGGCGGCGACGATCCGGATTGCCGCAAATGCATGGAGTGGGACCAAGGCAAGCAGGACCGCGAGCTGTTTGATTTTTATCAGCTATTGATTGCGCTTCGAAAGCAGCATGCAGCCCTTCGTGACGGGCGGTTCCGCTTCCTTCACGCGGATAACGAAAAGGGAGCTTTGATTTATGAGCGGTTGAATAATGAGCAGCATTTCACCCTATGGATCAACAATACGGAGGATACTGTAACGCTTTCGCACTTCATGGAAGCAGACGATTGGCGTGACGCCCTTACGAATGATGAGGTAGCGAGGATCGATAATCAGCTTCAACTCGAGCTTGAGCCGCTCGACTTTCGGATTTTATATCGGGACATTTAATTTTGATGCTTTGGTTTCAATGCCTCTTATGAAGGTTAATGAATCCTAGTAGTTAACGGACGCACGCAGCAATTACTCATAACGGACAGGGGGAAATTAATTTGAAAACACATACTGATTGCATTGCCATGTTATTAGCCGGCGGAGAAGGAAGACGCTTAGCTCCGCTTACGAGTCAGTCAGCCAAGCCCATCATTCCTTTTGGCGATCGCTTTCGCATGATCGATTTCCCGCTGAATAACTGTGCAAATTCCAATATCACAACTATTGGCGTCCTTACGCAATACTGCGCGGATTCCGTCCATCAATATGTAACAAGCTCTAATCATAAATTTTCCGAAAATAAAGCTTCCGGCGGAGTAGCCCTTCTTCCATCCTCGCGTAAATGCTTGGCGGGTTATGCTGGAACGGCCGACGCGATTTATCAAAACATGGATTATATCGATCAGCAAGCTCCTGAGCATGTGCTTATTCTCTCTGGCGACCATATTTATGAAATGGACTATGAGCCTATGCTGGAATTTCATAAGAAGCGAAGGGCTGCAGTTACCATTGCCGTCAAGCAAGTCGCATGGCGCGAAGCAAGCCGCTTCGGCATCCTCACAACGGATGAGCAAGATCGCGTCCGCTCCTTTCAAGAGAAGCCTGCTGAACCGCAAAGCAACTTAGCATCCATGGGCATTTATTTGTTCCGATGGGCGGATTTAAAGAGGTTCCTGCTGGAGGATGCCGCTAACCCCAACTCCAGTCACGATTTCGGAAAAGATGTTATTCCGTCCATTCTCTCTTCTAAAGCCCATATGGCGGCATATACCTACGATGGCTATTGGCGGGATGTCGGTACAATTGATAGTCTATGGGAGGCGAACATGGACCTGTTAGATGGCGAGCTGCGCCTTGCATCTAACGACTGTGGGGCGCTGTCCGGAAGCCATACTGCGGCCGAAACGTCCTATTTGAGTCCCCATGCAGCAATTACAGATTCCATTCTTCATCCATCCTCTACCGTGGAAGCGGAAGTGACCCGCTCCATCGTTTGCGCTGGCGTGTCGATTGGACTAAACAGCGAAATTTACGAAAGCATCATTATGCCTGGCGCTCGAATCGGTAAAAATGTCACTATTCATCGCGCCATTATCGGCGAAGGAGCTATTATTCACGATGGCGCGTACATCGGTCGATTAAATGACGAAATATGCGTAGTTGGACCAGGCGAAGCGATTAACGTAGCGTCTCCATCCCGAAACGATTACAATTTGGAGCCGCTCTCTACTATTCTTTGTACAGACTCCATTCATCATCACAGCAATATTGTGGGCTGACTCGTGGATTCGGCCTTCGGCAATGAACAAAAAGGCAAGCTGCAGGAGCTTTAGCTCAGAGCAGTTTGCCTTTTTCTTCGTTCTTGTCACGAATGACTCATCGAAGGAGCTTGATTAAAGCTCCTTCGATGCAGCCGCTTCCGTCTCTCCAGCTTCTACCGCTTCGATTGCGCTCGAAGCTTGCTCATCTACCGCTTCTGATAGATCTTCAATAGCTGCGGAGTCGGCAATCGCTTCTGTCTCTTCTGTGCCTTTGGCGCGTGCTCTTACGCCGCTAACGACATGGCTGGCGGCTTGCTTCGTTTTGTCAGCGATTTGAACCGCTTGATCTCCAATTTGCTTGGCAATGCGGCCAGTCGTACCACTTACTTGGCCAGCAACCTTCACTGTCGTATCGCTTACCTTTTGCGCTTGAACCGAAATATCCTGACGAAGCTCCTTGCCTGCCTTCGGCGCCAATAATAAAGCAGTTACAGAGCCTACAACACCTCCTGCAATTGCGCCAAGCAAAAATCCTTTTGTTTGTTTACGAGTTGACATAATAGTTGCTCCTTTCATGGTTAGCGTGCTCTTCGTCTTGTGCTATTGATCAGGGTTCCGATTCTGGTACGGGTTCATGTCATCTTCAGAAGGCGCCGCTGTCTTTCGGCTAGTTTGCCACAGCTGCCAGGCCGCCATTCCTAGCTCAGCCCATTCAAGCGCATCACCGACCTGCCGCTTCGTCTCGTACCGCTTCGCATGATGCTCAGCCGATTCCGACAATACGGACGTTACGCGCTCAACTGCCGATGTCGTATGCGCGATCGCTCCGCCAATTTGCCCAGCGGCTTCGAACAGCTTGCTCGCCGATTCCAGTTGCCGATGAGCTGCCTTAATCGTATCCTCTGCTGGCTGTACTAGCCCGCTAAGCTCGAGCGACAGCTTATGCAAATCCTTCTGCATCGCTTCAGCCGCAGCTTGCACCTGTCCAAGCCTGTTAAGCGCTGCTCGTAATACCAGTAGTATGCCTGTCACCAGCACAACAAATGCACCGGCTGCAATGGCCGCACTCCATGTCATGACCATGACCGTATCCCTCCCCCTCCATCAATCGCAGAGCTATACGTATACGCTTCTAGACGAATGCCCACTTGCGTAATGACAGTATAAGCAGCATGGGCTTGTCATGACACAACCGGCATAAAAATCCTTTTTTTCCAAAACAAAAAAAGGCCGTCTCAGCAAATCTTCTCCGATTTGCCAAGACAGCCTTCAGGTCGCCTTATTTATTCTGTTAACCGATGCGATAGCTGCACTTGCCGCCACCCTTAGCCAAACATTCCGTTCGTTCTACGGGAACGTCAAGCAATGATTTGAACAAAGACAGCTCGCATCTGCATGCCTGCTGGTACTTCCCGGCAACTTGTGCAATTGGACAGTTATACTCGTAGAGCATAAAGCTTCCATCGCTCTTCGTTTCCACTTCTGCCATGTAGCCTCCGGCATTTTGGATAGCAGCAAGCTCGCTAACCTTCTGCTCTATGCTTTTGCCTGCCATACGCGGCTCGTAGCGATCAAGCAGCTTCTTCTTCCTGCCTTCAAACATCCGATCGATAAGCGCTGCAGTATCCGGGTCGTCCGCCAGCTCGTCAAGCAAATCCAAGGCGAGAACATGATAGTTTTTTGGAAAAAGCTCGTCCGCTTCCGCCGTCAGCTCATAAGCATGCAGCGGTCTGCCCATCGCCTGGCGCACAGCAACGATGCTTATGCTGCCTTCGCTCTCGAGCGTATACATATGCCTCCGAATCGCCATCTCTGTCAAACCCAGCTCGCTCGACAAGTCGCCGGCATTCATTCTGCCGCTAGTCTTAAGCAGCATCAATATTCTCTCTCGCGTTGAGCTGTCTCTTCGCGAGTCAGCCGTCATGTCAGCCGTTCCTACCGCCCTTGTCCGCTTCAACCCTTCACCACCTTTGCAGGCTTGATAGCGTCATTGTAACGTATTTTGACTTTTTCGTAAATCAAGCATATTTTACCTACAGCTCGCGTTCCAAGTAGCCCTCTACCGCTTCCTTGAAGGCAGGCATCAGCGTAGAGAGCACCTCGGTAAGCGGATGAAGCTCCGTGCGCTTCCAGACGTAATAATCCTGTACAAGCGGCTTGCGCAGCTTCACAAGCTCGGTAAGCGTCGCCTGCATATCCGCCGGGAAAGCGCCCGCCTCACCCGTAATTTCGATGATGTCCTCATAGCTGCTCGCATCCCTTAAAATAAACCCATCGATCAGGAAGCTGCCGACATCCGTCACCGTTTCAATGGCTAGATGCAGCGCTCTCTCCTGCGCTAAGCCTTCAAGCAGCGTTCCCTGCCAATTAGCGGCAAGCGATTGCAGCGCAGAGGCAACCTCTGTTATCGAATTCAACCGTACGGCAATTTGTTCGCGATTCACATAATACATCAATCAGTCGCCCGCTTTCAGCCTTACTTCTTTTTTTTCGCCTTGCGTTTAAGCCATGCTACCATAATAATACTGCTAAAAATAATGACTAACAAATACGTCAGCACTTCATAAACATCTCTCATGTCGCTCATAAGCCGTTAACCTGCCTCTCAGCTCTCAAAATCAACGCTGACGGAAGCTTCGCGAACTTGCATCATATGCTCGATTACTTTTTTATGTACAGGATGCACTTGGTAAATCTCCAATGCTTCCAACGATTCGAATTTAGTAACAAGCGCGATATCGTAAGAGCGTTCCGAGTGAACAACGTCAATGCCTACCTCAATGAACTTCAGCACTTCGATCTTGCCTTCCATATCTCTAAGCACCTGCGCGGTACGTGCTACGCTCTCTTCGCTGCCATCCTTTAGTTTAAAAAAAACGATATGAGTAATCATTGTATTTGTTCCTCCTCTAATTTTGTCGCATGACTTTCGTCCTTTTGTCACATAATAACCTATGCAGTCGCATTACGGCAATCTTTAACGCGAAGGAGATCGGTACGTTATGCGCTATCCGGTAACAATTGTTGCTACCTTAATCGGGCTTGCTATTTGCTTGTTTAATTACACAGGTTATGACCCGCACAACATGATTTTTTTCATGTTAAGCATACCCGCATGGGTGGTCGATTTATTTGTCGACGTGCATGAGGTAAGCGTCCTGCTTATGTATGCCCTTACCATCATCACATGGGCGCTGCTTGGCTTTATCGCCGATGTGCTCATTGCGCGCGCCCGCAAAAGCGATCGTCATCCCCATTCGGCACGATAACTATTTATTTCAACAAAAAGGAGCCTTTCGGCTCCTTTCGCATGTTTACAATCCATTAATCGGTTTGGGTTTAAGCAGCTTCAACAACTAAAGTAGAATGCATTGTTGCATGTCCTTGGCCGCACGGAATGGAACAATAGATCTTGTATGTGCCTGGCTCTGTAAACTCCAAGTCCGTTTCTGGGTGGTCATTATCAAGGGATACTTTAAGCTCGTCAATATTCAACCCGTGAATGCCGCTTTTATTGGATAGCTTAAGTCTGACTTTGTCTCCAACCTTAACTTTGTACTCCTCTTGATCGAATACGAAATCATTGGATGCCACAATTTTCAATAAACTCATACCCTCTGGCAACGAGGCTGACTCGTCAACCGGCTTAGCTGGCAAGGCGAATGTGAGCAAATATAAGCCCAGCAACGACGCCGCTGCAAATAAAGTAAACATAATCCACTTATGCATTGCTATGTGCTCCCCTTTGCGTTCATAATGTCTACCTCTTATATTACATAAGATCGTCCGATGTTCTCAACCTTAAACTACAGAAAGAGGAAAAGTTTTTTCGCTTTTTTGACAAAACCATGAACAAATCCAAAATTAGCTGGACAAATACTGTTTTAAGACTCGCTCGGACTCCGCCTTCACAAAGCCCCACAGCATAAAAAATCGGTGATGGTAGCCCCTGCAAACATATTCGGCATGCAAGCCATCCGTTTCTCGCTTCTCCTCGTACACTTTAATGCCCATCTCTCTAAACTGCCTGCGGATCGCAGCGAGCTCAAGCAGCACCCGATCCTGCATGCCGCGCAGCATAGAATCGTAAAACCGCGGGAGCTTAATAGCAGAAGTGCCGATCACTCGTATATCATGATCCAAAATACGCATAACGATTCCAAGCAGCACGTATCGCTTCACCAGCTCGAGCTCTTCCTCGGTCTGTATCGGCGGATGCGATGCCGTTCTGACTTTGCCGCGGGCTTCTTTCTCATTAGCGGCCATTGCCACCCCTCCAAATAGGAACATCTGTTCTTATTATAGCCAGGGACTACGAATTCATGCAAGTCCATTTAAGTCAATCCAATATTTACTTACTTCTTATTCTTAAGCACTTCAATTATTTTGCGTAGCTTCTCGGGGAGTGGAAGCCCAATCCGTCCGTAATTTTCCGTTACCGAAATCAGCTCGTTGGCAATATAAAAATAGATGGCGGCACCCATCGTCGCATTGTTCAGTTCAAGCAATACATCGATTCGATGCGTTAATAAAATAACGAGGAGCATTAATCCTTTTCGCGCCAATCCCCATGATCCAAAAACGCTGTTCAAGCCTTTCCCCTCTTTGATGGATGCAGTAATGCCAGAAATATAATCGATGCCCATCGCAACGACTAGTAAGGTAAGAGACTCCATCCAGCCTCCGAAAGCAAACGTTATCGCCGCACCTGCCAGACCGCTAATCGAACAAAACCATGTTTGGGGCATGATCCCACCTCTCCTTCATTCTACGTACCATATGATATGCATCGATGACAAAGGTTGTCCGTCTTCACAATGATCGGCAAGCCGCATACTGCGAAAAAGGCTATTCGTTTGAATCATTTTCATATTGGAAAATGCTAGAAAAGATAGTATGGTGGATAAAGCAATATTTGAAACGAGGGTGACTGGCATGCAGCTGTTTTTGAAACTTACGATCAAGCTTCTACGTTTGAACCATTACTTTGTCGTTTTTGCAACGCTATTGCTCGTACTCGTCAGCTCTACGATTGCGTTCCTGCTTGAGCCCGGCACCTTCGGCCATTGGTTTAATGCTCTCTGGTGGGTAATGACCACGGTAGCAACGGTTGGTTATGGCGATTATTTCCCTAAGACAGTGCCTGGCAAGGTGCTTGCTATGCTGCTCTATGTGTTTGGAATTGGTCTGCTCAGCTTATTAATCGGAAAAATTATCGATTCGATTGCTGAACTTCAGCGAAGAAGAGAAGGTGGAAAATTGAAATTTCAAGGTCAAGGGCATATTATCGTC
This sequence comes from Paenibacillus sp. PL91, assembly GCF_012935325.2. Classification (GTDB taxonomy): domain Bacteria; phylum Bacillota; class Bacilli; order Paenibacillales; family Paenibacillaceae; genus Pristimantibacillus. The sequence goes on along the minus strand of NZ_JABBYG020000001.1, from coordinate 67,439 downwards.
ATTAATTGGAGTAAAAAAGCGCAGCTGGCGGTTGAGGATTTGCTCGACTCGGATTCTAAAGCAGCTATCATAATTATCGATAACAGCGATAAGCACCCGTTCGATATTCCGAGGGTACACTTTGTGAGCGGCGATCCGACATCGGTTGACGTGCTGGAGCAGGCTAATCTTCAAAAAGCACGCTCGGCGATTATATTTGCCGATCCGCGCATCGACGACACCTCGCTAATCGACGGCAAATCGCTGCTCATCGCATCCAGCATTGAACAGGCTGCCCCCTCTGTGCATACGACGGTAGAAATCGTACTGGAGAAGCATATTGTTAATTTCCGGCATGTACAGGTAAATGATTTTATTTTATCGCATGATGCCGTATCCAGGCTGGCTGTGCGGTCCGCTTTAATGGAAGGCAATGTCGATATCTTCATGCAGCTGCTCAGCAGAAAATATGGAGAAGACGTATTCGAGATCGCCGTTGACCCGAGTTGGTCCACTTACGACGACGCCTTCCAAGCGCTGCTGCGCAAAGGGGCGACCCTTATTGCCGACCGTGCTGACATGAGCATTAACCGCAAGCTGGATACGCCTATTCCGGCTGATGCCCGATTATTCGTGATTTCAAATGACGAGACCATCTCGAAGATTAGATCTGAGAAGCGATAGTTCATGCGAATGGTTCGCGATTTCATACGGAATGCTCCAACCGTAGTTCGAGCATTCCGCTAACGATATATTACGTTGGCCTTTATAAATGCAAAAGGAACCATCGCTGTAATTCGCGTGATTCCTTCGGTGTTTCTTATTTAGTTTGGCTTGCTTCTCCTGCAGCGTAGGTGTTCGTTTGATCGTTGGAACGACGCCTTGCCAGCTGCCTCGCAGTACATCCGGCGTTATGCGCCCCTGCTGCGCCAGCTTCTGTCTAGCTTTTTTTGCCTTGCTTATGGACATGATTTTGCCCTCCTAGAAAATATTGTAGAAAAACGTTACTTCGTAAACCTTAGCTCACTCCTACTATTATAAGCGCTTAGCCTTCATTATGAAAGCCGCTTAACTCTTTTCCAACATAGAAAATTCCTTCCGCAGCAGCGAAAATACAAGAAGCTCAACGAACATCCCTTTCTCGATCTCATATTCCTTTACATCGCCTGCCTGCTTGAATCCAAGCTTGGTCAGCAGACCAATCGAGGCATCGTTTGCCGGATCTACCTTCGCTTCGATGCCGTATAATTTTATGCTGTTGAAGCCAAAGGCTATTATCGGCGCCGCTACCTCACTCATAATGCCTTTGCGCCAATGGCTCGGAGCCAGATCATAACCGATATCGGTACGGGCATATTCCTTCAAATAATGCAAGAAACCACAAGTTCCGATCACTTTGCCTGTGCTCTTCTCCTCGATTAGCCATCTAATTCCGATTTGCTGAGCAAAAATCTCCCTATGCCAGTTCATTTCCTGCCATGCTTCTGCCTCTTCAGTGAAAGGCAATAGCGGAGTATATTTTACGACGTCCTCATTCGAATAAAGCTCAAACAAATCCTTCGTATCGCGCTCCTCCGTCTTGCGCAAAATAAACCGTTCCGTTTCCATCCGAGGAAACACTTGAAATGAGTATGATAGTGCCATCCACCCAGCCCCTTTATTCATAAAAACACATAACCGGCATGCTTTCAAAATAGCCGGAGTTAAATCGAGGCACCTTGAATAACAGCCTGCAGCAGCCCGGGAAAACGCAAATTCAAATCGTCAAGGCGCAGCGTCAAAAAATGCTGGGTGCCTTGCTTGCGAACGTTAAGCACACCCGCCTCACGCAAAGTACGAACATGATGTGTCATTGTAGACTTTACGACAGGAAAATCAAAGTGGCCACAGGGCTGCTCGCCGCTCTTCATGATATCGATGACAATGCTGAGCCGGATAGGATCGCTTAATGCATAGAGCACGGAAGTAAGCTCAATATCATCGCGATTGGGATGAAATAATATTTTCACACAAATTCATTCCTCTCTGATCAAGCATTATTGCTTGATATTAAAGATCATGCTATATTCTCATAGTACGATAATAATCGAACAATGAAAACAATAAATAAAATACAAATATTCCCTATGGAGGTACCATGAGAAACGCTGCAACGATTACTGCCCCACCACAATCCGCTGAGGCAAGGCCCGCCTTTCGAGACGGCCTCGTTATCCCTCTGCTTGGCTTAACCGTCATTTTAGTCATTATGAATACGATGATGTTCAATTTGGCTCTTCCGCAAGTAACGCAGGAATTTACGCTTTCCTCCTCCGCTGCTTCATGGATCATAACCGGCTATTCCATCGTCTTTGCCATTTCATCCATAACCTACAGCAGGTTGTCCGACTTTGTTCCCATTCGATTATTGCTCACAATCGGATTAATTGCCATGGGCGGCGCGTCCGTGCTAGGTTATTTTAGCCATCATTATATTTTGCTGCTTGTCGCTCGGCTCCTACAGGCTTCAGGAGCAGGCTCCGTGCTTAGCTTGACGATCGTCCTGATTACGAGATTCATTCCACTCGACAGGCGCGGCAAATCGATGGCGCTTATTACTTCCGCTGCATCGCTTGGACTTGGGCTTGGACCCGTAATCGGCGGGGCGATCACGCAATATTTGGGCTGGAACGATCTGTTTATCGTAACCGGCATCTCGCTGCTCTTTATTCCTGTCTTCTACCGACTGCTCCCAGATGAAGCTGTAAGCAAAGGCACCTTCGACGTCTTGGGCGCCTCGCTTGTCGGAATCGGATCAACCGGTGTGCTATTGTATTTGACGAACCATTTTTGGATTGCGCTAATTGGCGGTATAACCGCGCTTGTATTATTTTGGCTTCGCATTAACCGCGCGGCAAATCCTTTTGTACAGCCATCTTTGTTCCGAAATAAAAGATATATACGCCTTATCACGCTTGGCATCGTCTCATATATTAACAATTTTGCAACGCTGTTCTTGCTGCCGCAGGTGCTTATTCACTTATACGGGCTGACGCCCGGTCAAGCCGGCCTAATCATTTTTCCAGGCGCGCTCGTCGCCATGCTGTCTTCGAACCGAATTGGCAAAATCATCGATCGCTTCGGCAACAGTCTGCTGCTTCGTCTCACGCCTTTGCCGTTGCTTCTCGCAGCTGTTTCTTTTGCTTTGTTTGCAGATCGTTCCTTCTATGTCGTTATGATTATTTATATAGTGATGAGCGTCGGCTTTTCTGCTTTAAATTCGAGCGTTTCCAACGAGCTGTCGCGCATATTGCCAGGCGAGCATGTTGGCGCAGGAATGGGCTTATTCCAGCTATCGCAATTCATTAGCGGCGCTTTCAGTGTCGCGATTAGCGGCATCGTGCTGGCCTCGCAAAGCGCGATTCCACTTAGCCGCGCATTTTCGAATATTTTTTGGGGCATGGCTGCAATCGCTCTATTTGCCATAGCAGCCTCTTGGCTATACTACTCATCGTCAAGGCAGCCGCTTGGGGAACACAACCCGCAATAGGCTACCGCATATGCTTCAGCGCTTCCCTCCTGCTTAACGGGGAGAGCGCCGTTTCGTTCACGAACCGATGCACGATGGATGCATCGGTTTTTGCATACTCCCGCAGCACCCAGCCAATCGCCTTGCGAATAAAAAAGTCGTTCTCATCCTTTGTTCGGCGTATGTAGTCAAACAACCGCTCCGTATCGGTATGATGCTTGTATTTGAGCTGAAACAAGAGCGCCGTTCGGCGCAGCCACAGGTTGTCCGACATAATCCAGCGCTCTGCATAATCTGCTATTAAATCCGGATACTTCGACAGATGATAGCCAACGAGATGCGCCGCTATGAAATCAACCGTGTCCCACCACGAGTGGGTCGTCACCCAACGCTCCAGCCTATCGATATGCGCTGGCGCTGCCTCTTTGCTGTATTTCTCAAGCAGCCCCATCGCGACATAATGGAATTCACGCTCATTCAGCAGCCACAGCTGCTCCGCTGTTTGCAGAAGCTCCTCGCCCTTCGGCTTTTCGTTATGCTTCCAGAACTCTCGCAGCAGCAGCGTCCGCTCCGGTGTTTTAATACCGAGAAATACGAATTGGCCGCGCATATATGCCTCCATCGGATCTGCCTTTTCTGGGCTCGCATGCTCCCTAAATTGCGCTTCTAGCGCCTTTGCAATCGCAGTCATAGGTTAGCAGCTCCTTTTCCTTGAACGATAACATAAAGCAGCCCCAACCATCAATGACGGTCAGGGCTGCAATGTTGCTTTTATTCCGATTAGGCAGTATTAAACCGCCTCATCATGCAAATATCTGTAAAACGGTTTATCTACCCAGAATTGAATCGGCGTAACATTCACGTTTGGATCAATGGCTTTCAAGCCTGCAATAACCTTCGCGGAATCTTCGTTAAGCGAGAACGGATTTACCGTATACGGGCTATCCGGGTCCGAAATAAAGTTGTTTGTAATCACTTCATAGTCCTTCAATTCCGTTTGTGAATAGTACAGCGGCTGCCACCATGATTCAATGATCAAACCCGTTTGGTCAGCCTTGTCTTTTTTCGCATACGTTAAAATAACATCCTGGAAAGCGGCTTTATCCGCCGCATTCGCGAACTCAAAGGCAAGATCATACTCTTTGGCGTAAGAGATGTAGTTGCCATTTTCAATTTGAACAACATTTGGTCCTGGCGTGCCCCACTCCGCTAAAAAGATAAAGGCAGATGTTTTTGGCTCAAATTGCACCTTTGCGTTTAAACCTTCACTGCGAAGCAGGCCAATCAGCTGAATCGCATGATTGAAATCGGAATGTCCGTAAATGAGGGACAAGGAATCCACAAAATTAGCGTTGAAACGCGAGTCCTTGATGTTGTAGCCAGTAATCAAATCCTGCCTCAGCGCCGTATTTACAAGCGTCTGCAGCTTAGGAGCATCAATAATATCCGATGTATGGTATGCATTGTTCAGCTTCGCGTAAATATCGCCATCGTTAACATATCCGATATATTTTTTGTAAAGTCCTTTTGTAATCAATACTTTGCCGAGCAGCGTGTTGATCAATTGCTCGCCAGCCGCATTTTTTGGCTTAAAGCTGGAATACAAGTCTGCTGTCAGCAGGCCTGTATCAACGGCAGCAGCTGCCTCTTGAGCCCCTTTTGTGCCAAGCGCGCTGCTTTTTACGTTCAGCTTCGTCAAAGCTTTATTAACTTTAGCAGCCGGGTATGTATACGCAAGCTCTTTCAGATCTGCCGCTCTAACCGCAATCGATACCGCTACGGCATTCGTTAGCGCCTGTTCGCCCTGAATGGCCGGTCCTGACAAAATCCCTTTCTCATACAAAGCCGCAGCTGCCGTATACAATTCGCTGTCTGGCTTTACATCGGAGAAGGCTACTTCTTTGCCCGACGGCTTGTAGCCGAGGATATCTGCTACCGCCTCAATGAAGTCGCCTTTGGTCACTTTGCCCGAGAGACTGACATCAAATTTTTCTTTCAAAAACAGCTTATATTGTGCTGCGCCATCCTCCTGCTGTGTTGCTGATGCATCAGGTGATGCGGCAAAAGCTGTTGATTGTGTGAAGATGATAGAGAAGGACAAGAGAAGTGCTACTAGCAATTTGGAGTACGATGACTGCGTTTTTCTCATGAACATTACCTCCCGTTAATTAATTCCGATAGTTTTAATCGGAAATATGTAATGTTCCATAGTATACCAATTGAAAAACAATAGTGTCAATACATTTATTTAAAGCCGAAAAACGATGCGCAATCGTTTTTCGGCTTATTTTAATTTCCTTATGAGCTTAGAGACTTTAATTCCTGTACTGCCGTCACCACCCGCTTATCCGGATATTCTACATCGATAACATCATAAAGAACAATATTCGATATGTGATACCTGTTGTGTGCTTCGACACCTGCTGTTGCTGTTTTTTTCTCAAAATCCTTTATTCCTTTTTCAGCTTCTCTGCTGGAGCGATAGACATACAGGCTAATTAACTGGCCATTAAAAATAAATCGTTCAGGCAAAACACCATTATATGCTCGTGAAAAGACAGCATTTGGATTGGATTCCGTTTCTTCTATGAGCAGAATGCCATGCTTACTGAATACCTCTTTTACCTGTGCTGACGTTATGTTATTTTCGGCGTTTGTACATCCCGTTGCTACAAAACAAGTGACGATTGCGATAATCACCATTAACCTCAAAAAACCCGCCCCCTTCTTTCAATAATAACGAGTAAAAGAGGCAGTAAGTTCCAACGGAGTGCATCGCTACACGATATTGGTTTTACGAAATTCGGCTATAAATCCATCAAGCCAGTTTTCCGAATAATCAATAGCGCCATTATCGCTAGGGATAAAAGCAACATCCAGGCTCATCACCCAAAATCTACGAGCAATAACAAAAAGCTCAATCGCCTTTTCATCCTGCTCCGAGAACGTTCGAATGGAACGGTATCCTGCCATTAGAGCATGCCAAAGCTGTTCCTTTGTCTCTTCTTGCTGCCGTTTCCTCGCGCGGACTTGAGCAAGATCATAAGCCCGCCAGCCCTTAGCGGACCATTCAAAGTCGAGATGGGTAAAATGCCCGGATTGTTCCATGGCGTTATTATTCCCATGCATATCGCCGTGACAGATTCCAAAGTCCAGACCTTGATTGGCTGCATCAACGATACGATCTTTCAACGCTTGAGCGAATGGTTGTAGAAAGGATGCCGCCTCATGATTATCGCCAATGTAGTTCACAATGCGTTCCAATGGCTGATCAATGAGAAAGTCGCAATCCAAAACATAGCGGGGCTGCTCTAAATTCACTTGATCCATAGCTTCATGCAGCTGAGCAGCAGACTGACCAAATGCATAGCAGGATTTCTCATCATGAAGCCCATTCTCCTTGCCTTGAATAAACCGAAAAAGGACAGCAACCCTTTTTCCTTCCGCAGCTTCAATTACGGTATAAAAATGATTGTCTTTTTTAGCAATCGGCTCTGCTACACTCGTGTGCTCGGAACCCAAAAGCACCTTTAGTTGATTTAACAAGGATAGCTCATAAGAAACATCCTGTTCTTTTATCTCATGGCGATAAACGCGAAGAATATAGTACCCTTTCGAAGTTCGAACCCGATAGGTATCGTTTAATCCTCGCAGCCAAAACAAGCATTCGCTCCACTGTCCAATATCATATTGTTCGCTTAAACAATATTGCAAATAGTTGTGATCTAATACGGACCGCAAAGCAGTTGGTTGAGTGTACATTAGGTTTCCCCTTACCTTTTTAGCATCATCATATAGCAGTCTATACCCCAAATAAAGGTAAAAATCTTCTATAAGCAACTATCCGCTAGATGATTATTTAAATATTTCTGTTCAGCTTCAGCTCAAACTGAGGTTTCGTTACATATTCCATATAGGCTATTTTCCCACAAAAATCCAAATACGCCTGATAGCGGGTGCGGATGGCGGGAGCAGTAATTTGATCAAGCACTTGATCCTTAGCGAACCAGAGGCTTTCTGATGTCTCCTCCGATGTCCACAATTGTCCGCCTACCGGCTTGCATACATAGTCAAGCATAACTTTGGTCGGTACGTCCGTTACACCGTCATGCCATTTATGTATCGCAGTGTTGGAATATACGCCAATCAAGTGTGAGACTACGGTGTCTATCCCGCTCTCCTCTTTTATTTCTCTGCTTAATGCATCTATTAGATTTTCACCGACCTCCACTTGCCCGCCAGGAAATACCCAACCGCCATGCTGTGTTTTCACCAAAAGAATGTTCCCTTGCGAATCCTCCACGATTCCGCCTACAGCCACAATATGTGTCGGCATTGCCATAGTCATTACCTCCTTACACAGATGTTATAAAGCTATATTTCAAATGGACATTTCGGAAAATATTTTGTTTAAAATCTCTTTGAATCAATCCTTCCTAAAATGTCTGCTCGACAGTGGTGTTATTGGATGGGCTTCCAATTATTTTTCACGAAGAGCACAGCCATGACGAGCAGGAATAGTCCCCCTAAATAAAGCAAACCTTTTTTCCAGCTAAAACGATTCCCTTCATATTCCCCCTCGTAGTTTGCCCGCAAATATGATTCGTCGCTTATTTTTATCGCTATCGCCTCGTTAATGTCAATGCCATGGACCGCGAAGTATTCCGTGCCCTTCGGATACGAGTTGGAGAAATTGCCGGAGTATGTACCCTCCTCATCCGAATAGGAAGTAACCTTGCCGACCTTGTCACCAATTTGTTCCGGTTCCACATGGACTTCCGAGAGAACATAGATCTTTCCGTCATTTACGACAAAAGAGTAGGCCCAACTCGCTTGAACCGGATTTACAGCCATAAAAGCGCCAGCCAACAAGCAAACAACCACCAACAGCAAAGATTTTCTCATGCGATCCCCCCTCCAAATTACGAACTCAAACATGGGTTTTTCTATAATTTGAGCAGCACTTCTAGGCATCAATATTCCAGCCCACGTTTGCGCATGTCGATTGAGCAGCGACACACAGCGGCGCCATCGTGCTTCCTCGTTCCAGATAAATAATAGACGCCATTATTGGCAAAAAGTTACAATCGGATCGTTTGATCCCCTTATCTTTTGGGTACATACATAGAAACAATGATAAGAGGTGGACAAGCATGAATGAATTCGAGAAGGATGCAGACGGTGCTGTGAAGAAGGGCAATCGGGATCATCCCGAGCAATATCCGACGGAGAAGGAAAGCTTGTTCGACAAGTTTAAGAGCGAGCAGACGGTTGATCCGATTCCCGTGGAAGACTTGAAGCTTCAGGTGCAGGATGAGAAGAACAAGGAAGAGACCAAACACAAATCATCCAGCGCAAATAAGTATGAGTGACGCCTTATGAGACTAATAAAGAGTACGCTGGATTTCTCATTGCTACTAAGAAGCGCCATTTTTTGAACGGAAATATACACAAAAAAACGAGCACTTAGAATCACTTCTAAGGCTCGTTTTGCGTATTAGGAGTTGTATTCGAATCCTCTGATCTCTACTTTCCCTCAAACCATTGCCTTTGAAAAGAAATAACAGGAAAAAGTCCATCTTCTTTTGAGGCGGCGATTGACCATTTAACTGGAAAACCTCCCGCTAAAAGGAGCAATTTCACACCAAGTAGGTAAAAGATTAAAAATTAACAGGAGAAAATCCATCTAAACACGATTTTCGCTTGAAATGTTTAGAAATAACAGGAGCTTTTCCCGTTAATCCTACTGGTTTGTCAATCAATCTGCTTCGTCAAGCTTGCTGCTTCTGTGACTATAATGCCCTACATCGACGCTGTCACATCCTCCGCTCGCCTGTTTGGACGAAATACGAAGCCGAGCATTGCGAAAATGAGGAATGTAGCGCCCAAAAACAGAAAGTTTATGGAATCTGATATATAGCGTATGCCATAACCGCCGAGAGTCGGCCCCATGATGCTGCCAAGGCTGAAGTGGATCGAGGCGATCACATTCGCCGCTGGCAGTATAGAGCGAGGCAATATATCCGCGGCATAGGCAAGTCCAAGCGAATAGAACGATCCGACCACCCCTCCGGCAATGACGAATAGTACGATTAGCCATGCCACATTGTCCCCAGCAGCAGGTATCGCGAAGAAAGCTAGCGATCCGATTATACCGCAGGCAATGAGCACCGGCTTACGCCCAATTCGGTCGCTCATGATGCCAAGCGGCAGCTGCAGGATCAAGCTCCCAACTCCGAAAGCCAATAGCAGCAGCGAGATCCAGTGCTGGCTTAAATCGATACGCAAGCCGTACAGCGGGAAGCTGCTGTTCATGGAAGCTTCCATCAAGCCATACAGGAAGCCCGGTATAAGCACAAACCACGCCATGCGATAGGTTCTGACGAACCGATTTTCGGCCGCAGCGCCTCTTGCAGCTCGCTCTGGCATCTCATTTTTCATCCGCAGAACTAGCAGAAGAACCGTGGCAAAAAATAGGCAGGAAACAACAAACGGAACCGCTCTCCCAAGCGGAAGAAGATTAATGCCTAGCGGCCCTATGCTGAAGCCAAGACCGTATGCCATACCGTATAGAGAAATAAATCTCCCTCTCCGATCGGCAGGGCTTGAGCTCACGATCCATAGCTGGGTCGCATAATGCAGCGAGCTGTCGCCTACGCCGACAAGCAAACGCAGGACGAACCATATAGCTAGCGACTCTGTAAATGGGAAGAGCAGGCTTGCAAGCGTTACTAGCGCGATCCCTGCTACGATAACTTTTTTGTAACCAAACCGCATGACCGGCTTCTCCACAAAAAACATCGTACAAAAAATTCCGATATACATGGCAGCCGAGTTAATACCGTTCATATCCGTTGAGATGCCGGAATCCTCCAGCATGATAGACAGCAGCGGCAGCAGCAGCCCTTGACTCATGCCTGCGACTACGACGACCAGAAGCAAAGTAATTAAACGAAAACGAAAAGAAACGGATTCTTTAGAAATAACACTTGATGACAAACCTTTTGCACTCTCCTTGAATAATCATTGTCCTATTTTCCCCCTTACACATTGTATACTTGGCGGCAATGGCTGACAACCGCCTTTCATTGCCAGATTGCTCGCAAAGCCCCAGTACTGCCGTTTATAACGCTTTGACGAAAGTAACCCTATGGAAATCCGTTCTAAAGAAATCGTTCTCAAAATTCATCATTTCAAAGCCAATGCCGCGATAAAAAGAAAGCGTCTCTTCATTCCCAGCATGGCCCAATGTATAGAGAATCACTTGGTTCATGCCCAGCTCGCTTATTTTGCTGCAAATATGATCGATCAACACTCTTCCGATCCCTTGCCGCTGATTTTTTTGAGACACCGCCACTCCAACAATCTCATATAGCGCCAGCTCTTCGTTCAATAAATATCCAGCATGCCCCACTACATCACCCGAATTTGCTAAAGCGACGTAGTAGCCGCACTGCTTGTTATTTTGTACCGTCAAAAAAGCTTGCCAACGCTCGGGATACTTTTCAATAATAAAAGGGGGAAACTGCAGCGGATGCCCCGCCATCATATGTTCGACATGAAGTTGGTCGTGTTTCTCCAATAAACGGATATGCATTGAATAACCCCCAGCAACATTATTTTCGCAAAAATCGTATCAGCTTCTCGCAGCAGTATAGTAGGGATAATCCATCTTCTCTTGTATTTTTCTTGCTATCTCACTGCTCGTAAGCGTTTCTACGACATACAGGCCCAGATCAATGGAAGCCGATACTCCTCCGCCCGTAAACACATTCCCGTCCCTCACGTAACGCGCCTTCACTACTTCCGAGCAATAAGGTGCGAGCAATTCGTAAGCCGAAGGATTTGTTGTCGCTTTCCGCTCATGCAAATAACCCGCAGCACCCAAAATCAATGCTCCAGTACAAACAGACACCTTATACTCCACATTTTGCGCAGTATGAATCCATGCCATAAATTCCGTATCATATCGAAGCTGCCTTGTCGAAAAGCCGCCCGGGATAAATAGTAAATCATAGTCTGACAGGTCAGGAAGAACCCGGTCTATCTTCATAGTCAGTCCACGATCATCCGTAATCTGCTCTTTGTTCGAGCAGAAATCCCATGACATCTTTTCTTTCGCATTCAATATCCCCATCCACGTTACCGCTTCATAAAAACCGGCAAAATCCAGCGTAGTCATCTGATCAAACAAAATAAATGCGATCCTCATACCTGAACACCTGACCCTTCACCATCGTTAAAATAAAAAAAAGCACTTGATCGAAGATCAAATACTTTGCCCAGGCGTACGGCGATATGAATATGCGCTCCCTCGTGGTTGTCCACGTTTACGCCAGTTGCGCATACCAGATATTCACTTTATTGTATGAGGAATACGTGGATAAAGCAACGTTTTTTTGCTATTTTAATGGTTTTATCATAAGCGGCTGCCGGGACATTGGCACAAGCCATCGATTGTTATTCGTTTTAGGGCTTTAAGCTTCGTTTAATCTGGCTTAGGAAGGGTTCCGCAAGCTCCAGCTGCTTGAACGCAAATGCCAAATCCCCATCACCTGCCAGCGCCAAATCCAGGTTGGATACGGTTGCCACAAGAGTCCGTGCCGTTAGAGCGAACACAAACGCTGGTTGATCGGCAATGATTTCCGAACGGCTCATCAAATAAGCGTAGGTCGGCTCCTGAAATCCGCCAAATAAAACAAGGTTCCCGACATAAGAGGCCAGATCCCAATAAGCCGGCATGTAAGATACATCCTCAAAATCGTTCCATTTCCAGCCTTCTGGACTCGGAAGCAAGTTTCGGGCATGCGCATCTCCATGAACGGGAATCAAGCATTCTCGTTTAAGCATTCGCATTTGGTTGTCTGTCTCCCAAAAAATGTCCAACAATGATTGGATGCGAGGATCTGTCTGTTCAATCAGCCTCGCCGCCGCCTCATAGGCCCTTTCCCATATACCGAGAACTGGGATGGTACATGCCGTGAAGTCGCTCATCGCTAAAGTAAGGCCATTAACGAGTTCGACTGCCTCTCTTGGCTTGAGCGGCTCCATTGGTGCAGGAGGAGCATATTGCCAAAATGTCGCCCACTTGCGCCCGACACGATGAGGTCCTGCATTCAGGATTGGCAGCAGTACCGGTACGCCATGATTGTGCAAATGACCGGCCACCTGCAGCTCTCGCTCGAGAATTTCATGCGCAAGCTTTGCGTCTTTCTCAGAAAGAACAACGGCTACTCGAGCAGTAATCGCATGAGGAGCCAAATGAATGATCAAATTTCCGCCTTCACTTAAAATAACGGGATCAATATCCGTTAACCCAAGCCGCTCCGCAGTAAACAGCACCTGTGAAACAAGTTCTCCTCTATCTGACAATCGAACAGCTCCCTTAATGGATGGAATATGTTCATCTTATCCCGATTGCTCCGAACTTTACAGGCACAAAACAGGTATAACTAATTTTTCTGCCGGCTTTAAGCTAACGTCTCCCACTTTGCCCACATTTCTTGCGGGTTCAATTCGTAAATGTCGTTTTCTCTAAACATGAACTGATGCATAATAAATTCCCGCCGTATCGTTGCGAAATCGTCATGGAAGCCTTTAATAAACATGTTTATTTCCTTTTCCGTATACTTCTGCCCTCTCGTCAGTTGCGACACGATATGCTGAAGCGCGATCAGTTTTTTCTTATGCTGAGCGGGAATATGCTTCAGCTTTCCCTCCGCGGTAAAAAAATTTCGGATAACCGAATCCTTTAGACGCTTGCTGCTTTCCTCCATACTCTCCACTTCCTTCTCTGTTCCTGCATTCCGATAAATGAGCTGCTCCGCGGCACTGGCGCTGCTCTTAATAAAATAATGGTTCAGCGAAAAATAAATCGTATTCTTTTCTCTGCGCTCATTAATTAAGCTGGCCTCCCTCAGCTTAGTCGCATGATGTGTGACCGTTGCTGGCGTCACGCCTAGCTTCTCTGCAAGCTCCTGCCCGTTAAGCTCGCCTTCAGCCAGCATAATCAATAGCTTAATTCTCGTAGCATCTGCCAGCGCCTTATGATAAGCCACAACCTTATCCAACTGCATATGATTACGCTCCCCTCGATATCTAATTTAACTTTTATCTAATTAGACAATTATCTAATCAGATAATAACGGAGAACCTATGATTTGTCAAATCATAAGTGTCGCATTTTTTTGTAACCATCATGAATGCTCGGAATATAAATTGTCATCATCCGCGATGCTTTGGATGTCCTCCGAGCTGATGCTAATATATTCGTAGCCTTCTGCCTGCTTCTTCAGCGCCCTTTCTTTAAAAAACTTCGGACTGCCCTCGCCTGCATCCTCGTCGTAAACGAGCAAAATGCCGTCCGTTCTGCGAAACAGCAGCTCGTCCCGCGCCGTAAATTGCCAAATCCCGTTATAGGGCTGGTTGCTGACTGAGGCGTAATAATCGACCCCTTTTAGCACCTGCTGATAAAATTCCTTTTTATCATCCTTCCACTTTTCTTCCGGATTAGCGTAAGCCGAAATAATCGATAGCCGCAGTTGAGGATATATTTCCTTGAGCGCGATCACGACCTCGCAAGCCCAGAGATCAACGCCGTACTGGCCAGGCGTAATAACCCATTCAAGTCCGTCCTCTATGAGTGGAACCAGCTTGCTTGTCAACGCTTTTTTAATATAAACGATGCCTTCATGCTTCTGGCTAAAAATATTAAGCTCATGCGCACGATAGCCCGTAACGAGTAAATTTTTCATTTTTGTTCAACGCCTTTTCGAATAATTATGGTTTACATCTCTCCAGTGTATGCTATAGTAGAAAAAATACAAATTGAATATGGACCTATTTATTTCACTAGGGGAGTCTAACGGCTGAGATGGAGCGCATGCTCCGGACCCTTTGAACCTGATCTGGATCATTCCAGCGGAGGGAAGTGGAGCAGAAACAGCCTTCAATCACGCGCGCAAGCCTTGTTTGATCGTTAGACCCGCTCATTTCCCTACGGAAATGGGTGGGTCTTTATTTGTTTACGGGGGGATGCGTATTACCGCTTTACTATCGCTTCGCCATTTAAGCTACTCCTATCCTTCAACTAGCAGCAAGCCTATCTTTTCCAATCTGTCGCTGGAGGCTCATGCCGGCGAATTCGTATCGATTATCGGAGCGAGCGGCTCCGGCAAGAGTACGCTCTTTAAGCTGATGGCCGGGCTTCTTCAGCCTGACGAGGGAGAAATCAGGCTGCGCGGCGAGCTTGCAGCTAATCGACTAGGCAAGGTCGCCTACATGCCGCAAAAGGATCTGCTCCTCCCATGGAGAAGCGTGCTCGATAATTGCATGCTTCCGCTTGAGCTGGCGCGAGGAGATATGCCGCATGGCATCGCCCAAATACGGGAGCTGCTTCAACGCTTTGGACTCGCAGGCTATGAGCACGCTTATCCGGACGAGTTATCGGGAGGCATGCGGCAGCGCGTCGCTTTTTTAAGAACGCTCATGACCGGGCAAGAGCTTCTGCTGCTCGATGAGCCATTCGGCGCGCTTGATGCGATGACCAAGCGGGGCATGCACAAATGGCTGCTTGAGCTATGGGGCGATCTTTGCAAAACGGTCCTATTCATCACGCATGATCTGGAAGAGGCTATTTTACTAAGCGACCGCATTTATGTGATGTCAGAGAGCAGCTCGCAGGGCGTGCAGGAAATTATCGTTCAGCTGCCGCGTCCAAGGCACTATGAGCTGAATTACGAGGCTGAGTTTGTACAGCTGAGACAAGATTTGGAGCGACGACTGCATGCGCAAACCTCTTTTTAACAAATGGCTGCACGATTACGGACTTTTTATCCTGCTGCTTATGCTCCTCCTTATCGGTTGGCAATGGATCGTACACCTCGGGTTTGTTCCCGCCTTTATTCTGCCGGCTCCGACTGCCATTGGCGGTGCATTGATCGAGGACAGCCATCTCCTGCTAGGCCAGCATCTGCTTGCCACGCTGCGGGAGGCCTTGCTTGGCTTCCTCCTCTCCGTCGTCGGCGGGGCCGCCCTCGCTGCGGCCATGCACACATTCCGCGTGCTTGAGAAGGCGCTCTACCCGTTTATCGTCATAAGCCAGACCATCCCGCTCATCGCGTTGTCGCCGATCTTTATCCTGTGGTTTGGCTATTCGATCTGGAGTAAGGTCGCCGTCGTTTTTCTGACCGCCTTCTTCCCAATCGTCGTCAGCACCTACGACGGGCTTAGCAAGGGAGAACGCGAGTACCGGGAGCTGCTGCTGACGATGGGCGCGACGCGTTGGGACATTTTCCGCAAAATACAAATACCTGTCGCCCTGCCCTCCTTTTTCTCAGGACTTAAGCTGTCCGTCGTCTACTCGGTCGTTGGCGCAACGATTGGCGAATGGCTTGGCGGCAGCGAGGGCCTTGGCTACTACAGCAGGCGGATGTCCGGCAATTTGAACACCGATTCCATGTTCGCATCCGTTTTTCTGCTATCACTGATTGGCATCAGCTTATTTGCTGCTGTCATGCTGCTTGAAAAAATGATTCTAAAGAGAAGAGGAACTAAGAAATGATGAAGAAAGCTAAAACAAACTGGACGACAAAGGTCGTACTGGCAGCCTTGCTGCTTGTGACAAGCGGATGCGGCAGCGGCAGCGACGGCGCGGACCATAACGAGCCCGCAGCGACCGATGCTTCAGCCGCCGAGCAGAAGCTTGAGAAAATCTCCATCATGCTCGACTGGTATCCCAATGCTGTACATTCCTTCCTTTACGCCGCTCAGAAAAACGGCTATTTCGAGAAGCAGGGCTTAGAGGTTGATATTCAGATGCCCGCAGATACGAACGATGCCTTGAAGCTGGTAGCCGCCGGCAAAATCGATTTGGCGCTCAGCTACCAGCCACAGGTTCTAATGGCTCGCGGCGAGAACATTCCCGTAAAATCCATTGCCGCCATCGTCAGGCACCCGCTTAACCACTTGATGGTGCCTGAAGGCGGAACGATCAAGTCACCCAAGGACCTGGTCGGCAAGAAGGTTGGCTACTCCTCCATTCCGCTTTATGAAGCGATGATGCGTACGATGATTAAGGAAGACGGCGGAAACTCGCAGGCAGTTGAGATGATCGATGTGGGCTTCTCCTTTATTCCGGCTATCTCAACAAAAAAGGTAGATGCCATCATTGGCGGATTCATCAATCATGAGCAGCTGCTGCTTGCCAAAGAAGGCCATCCGATGACCGCGATCAACCCTGCCGATTATGGCGTTCCCGACTATTACGAGCTTGTGCTTGTAGCCAGCGACCAAGGTCTGAGCAAGAAACAAGCGATTTTGGCCAAATTTGTAGCAGCTATGACGGAAGGCCAGCAATTCGTTTCGGAAAATACCGAGCAAGCGCTGTCGATTCTGTTCGAGCATGAGGATCAAACCTCGCCGCTTGATAAGGAGATCGAGACGAAGAGCTTGGCTATCCTGCTGCCGCTTATGGATGCGGGAGAGCAAGCCTTTGGCTATCAGGATCCGGCTTCCTGGACGAGCGTAAGAGAGTGGCTGCTGGCCAATGAGCTGCTTCCTTCTACTATTAAGGCAGAGGATGCTTTCTCCAATTTGTAGGACAGCGTTCTTATGCTGGCCGCAAAGTCCAATAGCTGTTAGTATAGCGTAACGATACGATCGGGGGACAAATCGATGAATATTTATAAAGCGTTAACGATTGCAGGCTCGGATAGCGGCGGCGGCGCAGGCATTCAAGCTGATCTAAAAACCTTTCAAGAGCTTGGCGCCTACGGCATGTCGGTCATAACCGCGGTTACTGCCCAAAACACGCTCGGTGTCCAAGGCTTATATGCGATGGAGGCTGCAGCCGTCAGAAGACAGCTTGATTCGATTGGCGAGGATCTAACGCCTGCCGCGCTCAAGACGGGCATGCTGTTCAGCAGCGAAATCATTGAAATTGTAGCCGCCAAAATAAAGCAGTATCATTGGCAAAACTTGATCATTGATCCGGTTATGGTTGCCAAAGGCGGCTCTTCCCTGCTGCAGCAGGAAGCTATTCAAGCTCTCATCAAGCATTTGCTGCCGCTTGCGCTCGTGACGACACCGAACATTCCCGAGGCAGAGCTGCTTGCACGGATGGCTATCCGCACGCTCAGCGAACGGGAGGAAGCGGCGAAAATCTTGTTCCAGCAAGGCTCCCGTTATGTCGTCATCAAAGGCGGCCACGATTCGGGCAGCTCACAGCTCGTCGACCTCGTTTATGATGGTGAACGTTTCGACTATTTGGAGAGCCGACGAATCGATACTCGTCATACTCATGGTACAGGGTGTACATTCTCGGCAGCAATTACCGCCGGAATTGCGCAAGGAAAAACAGTGCCCGATGCGATTAGAATGGCCAAAGCCTTTATTCAAGCAGCTATTGAGGATCAGCTTGGGTTCGGCGGCGGCCACGGGCCAACGAATCATTTTGCCTATCAGCGCAGACTTCAGAGCTTAAGATAGAATCTGTACAAAGCAAACGCCGCTTCCGATAAGGAAGCGGCGTTTGCTTTGGCCTAGCTATATAGAGAGTGCGTCCGCAAGCTTAAGCTCCTGAAGAGCAGCACCAATCTTGCGGTTCCGCAAGCCAGCAGCACAATCGAAGCGACAAACATAAGATGTGTCATCCCTGGAACAAACGCAAACAGCAGCTTCCAAGACGAATTAGTAAGTGCTGGCAATAAGATCAAGGCAATAGGCAGAATCGAATGGAAGAGTCCAATTGAAATAAAATGCAGCGTGATGGACATGCGTTTTGGTTTATAAACGCGGCTCCATGCAAGCAATATATAAACCGATCGAATGATGAACAGCAATATAAGCACAGCTAAAATTCGTATCGTCCAGTTTATTGCTTTAATGGGAGGATCCTCATCAGAGGGAGCCTGCCCCTTCAAAATATGCTGCACTCCCTCCATTAGGATCGCGCTCGCAGGAATAAAGGTGTCATTTGAATTCAGGAGCAGCACGATACCGGTATTTCCGTCGATCCATAGATTGGATTGGAAGTTTTCAGCAGTGCCGTCATGCATAATCGTATTCCCCTGCTTTATCCAGCCCATGCCGTAAAACACATCTTCATCAACGAGCGCTCCCTGCTCTCCATGCATTAGCGCTGCGCTTTGATCCGTTACAAGCTTCTTCCCCGCATAAGCCCCTTTATTCATTTGAGCCATCAAATAATGAGCCATATCCTCCGCGCTCGATTTAATATAACCCGATGGCACATTAGCCGGCCTCTCCTTCGGGTTTGTCGCAACCATCCAGCCGAATAGCGGCTGATATCCATCTGACAGTCCCGCCTTCGCAGCGGCAGCCTTAGATACATATGTATGTTCCATCTCTAGCGGATCAAAAATATGATTTTTCATATAATCGCCGTAAGGCTCGCCGGACACCGCTTGAACCAACGCCCCCAGCACATCGTAATTCACATTCGAATATTGAAATGCGCTGCCGACCGGCTCGGTTAATTTGGTAGCCTTCTGCGTAGCCGGGTATTGCTCCAGCGTTATTTTTCGCGAAGGCAATAGCAAGCCCGCGGATTTCGGAATTCCGCTTGTCTGATTAAGCAAATGACGGACCGTAATAGCTGCTGAATCGTTTGGATCAGAGACGCTGAAATCCGGCAAATAGCGCTGAACAGGAGCGTCTAGCTCAACCTTCCCCTCATCGACAAGCTGCATGACCGCAAGTGCCGTCATCGACTTGCTCGTCGATCCGAGTATAAAAGGCGTTTGCGGCGTGATTGCTGTGTGCTTGGAATCCGCTGATCCGTAGCCCTTTATGTACAGCGGGGAGTCCTTCTCAACGACGCCAAGCGCTGCGCCTGGAATGTTGTATTTCTTCATCGCAGACTCGATATAGCGATCTAATTCCGCATACTCCGATTGTTCTTCTGTTGCAGCAGCATGGACTCTTTCGGGTACCATGCCGAAGCTCGTAAGTGCCGCAGCTATCGTGCAAAGCAGCACTGACATGCATATCACGTTTCTGATCATAGACGTTCCACTCATTTCCTCACAAATTCATTGGCCTTTCTATTCAACAGTATAGATCAATGAAAAATAAAAGAAATGGACTTTAGGTACGAGAACTGCCTAGACTTTAGACGGGCGAAATGGGGCAATGCACGCTCTGACAACACGCATAGCGGCGAAAAATCTGAAATAGGGACACCTGTCTCAGGTGTCCCTTTCCTATAAATGCCGCTCCAAGCATGCTTGATTTAGCGATTATCCACTTTCTCCGGATAAAGATCATGGTTCATGAGGCGATGCTCCGCGATTTGCTCATATTTGGTGCCGGGCTGGCCCCAGTTGCAATAAGGGTCGATGGAAATGCCGCCGCGCGGCGTAAATTTGCCCCAAACTTCGATATATCTAGGATTCATGAGCGCAATCAAATCATTCATAATGATGTTCATGCAATCCTCATGGAAATCGCCATGGTTGCGGAAGCTGAACAAATACAGCTTGAGCGACTTGCTCTCTACCATTTTGCTGCCGGGGATATAGGAAATATAAATGGTTGCAAAATCAGGCTGCCCCGTCATGGGACAAAGGCTTGTAAATTCCGGACAGTTGAACTTTACGAAATAATCGCGGTTCGGATGCTTATTATCGAATGCCTCTAAAATTTCCGGCGAATAGTTAAACAAATATTGCGTTCCTTGATTGCCTAGCAGCGTCACGCCGCTTAACTCTTCCTTGCTTCTTCCTTCCATGCTCATCTCCGCGCCCTTCCTTTCTATTAAACGCCTTTCTTATTGCCCCATACCCAGGTATGGAGCTGCGGCAGCACATGAACCCGCTTCAAATCCGCATTCGGCATCACTCTATCAATCAGCCATTCATAACGCTCCACCAAATAAGGAAGCATACGCTGCGGCTCCGTTTCCTGCAACTGACTATTGCCAGCTTGCAAATAAAAGGGAACCTTCGGATAACGCAAATGAACGTTGGTCGCATATTCAAGATCCACATCGTCGAAGACGACCGTCTTCAAGCAAAAGCTGACATCTCGCTCAATTAGCTTGGATACGATATCGTCGAGCACCTGCCAATCCGTCTTCATGCCGGAGCTTGGCGGCTTAGGCGACAAGGTCAGCTCGTCAATGGACCAAAACCAATCCTGCCAGCGGCTGCCCTGTGTCTCCAGCGCAACGCTAATTCCACGCGCATGCAGCTCCTCAATAAAACCGCCAAGCTGCGGCAGCAGCGCGGGATTGCCGCCGGAAATCGTCACATGCTCAAACGCGCTGCCGCCGATTTCCATTAATTCCTCTATAATTTCATTCGCTGTCAGCATGCGAATGTCTGCTTTCGCGCTTCCGTCCCAAGTAAACGCCGAATCGCACCAAGAGCAGCTGTAGTCGCAGCCTGCGGTACGAACGAACATCGTCTTCCGGCCTATAACCATGCCTTCGCCTTGTACGGTTGGACCGAATACTTCCAAGACTGGAATCCGTTTAGTTGCTTGCATCCGAATCCGCCTTTCTCTTAGGGCGGTAAATACAGTAGCTTGTCGGCGTTTCACGCAGATAAACCTGAACGCACTGCGCACGATTGACCGTACCATCCAGATAGCGCTGAACGATCTCGTAAATCGTACGAGCCACTACCTCTGTCGTGGGAAAACGCTCTGGCTGCGTGTCGCTGAAGCTTTCCTTATCGTCATTGAGCAGCGTATGGTCGAACCGATCATGAATGAGCTGCTTAATGATCGCGAAATTGACTAGAAAGCCTGCTGTGTCAAGCTCATCACCGGCTACCGTGACATTAGCATAATACGTATGCCCATGGAGCCGACGGCATTTGCCTGCTTCCTCGGCAGGTACAAAATGGGCTGCTGCGAACTGAAAATCCTTGTTCAGCTCATAGCAATAAGGGTGTTTGGCTGCTGGATATACCTGCTGCAGCATCATTGCTTCACTCCCTGATCCCGTTTGACCAAATATTCGTCAAGCCCATTTCTCCGAAGCACGCATGCCGGGCAATCGCCGCAGCCGTCAGCAATAATGCCGTTATAGCAGGTTAGCGTACGCTCCCTTACGAATTCGAACGCGCCGAGCGTCTCGGCAAGCTCCCATGTCTCTGCTTTGTTCAGCCACATGAGCGGCGTATCGATGACAAACGGATAATCCATTGACAAATTAAGCGTCACGTTTAGCGATTTTACGAATATGTCCCGGCAATCCGGATATCCGCTAAAATCCGTTTCGCACACGCCTGTTACGATATGCTTCGCGCCAAGCTGCTTCGCCAGCACCGCAGCGAAGGTGAGAAACAGGAGATTCCGTCCATCGACGAAGGTCGTAGGAAGCTCCCCTTCTTTTTGCTCAATGGCTATGTCATCTCTAGTGAGCGCGTTAGGCGCCAATTGATTAAGAAGCGACATGTCCAGAATATGATGCTTAATATTCAGCTCCTTGGCAATTTCCGCCGCGCATTCCAGCTCTAGCTTATGCCGCTGTCCATAATTGAACGTAACGGCTTCAACCTCCGAGAAGCGCTCCATTGCCCAAAACAGGCATGTCGTGCTGTCCTGGCCGCCGCTGAATACGACGACCGCCTTTTCCTTTTTCATGCTGCATCTCCCTCTCTGGTTTGAGAAGATAGAGCTCGCCTGACATCCTTCATAGGTAGCTAAAAAACCAAAGAAACGGCGCGAAGCGGCAAGAGCCGGTTCGCGCCGAACGCAAAAACGACGATGTCACCTGACGGGACAATCGTTTCGCATAGTTTTTTATAGAGGGAGTTCGCGAACCTCTCCCGGCCGCCGTTTGCGTCAATGGACGCGGCTCCGGAATTTCTTCTTTAGTTATATATCCTCAAGTACTATAGCACAGCTTCAGTCAAATGGAAACAGACAGTATTTTACTGAAGCTTCCATTCCTTGCTGCTGTGCCAGCCGATTAATGTGCAATTTCCAGCAGCTTTGCAAGCGTCTGAAGAACATGCTGGGTGAGCTCAGGAATGTCATCCATTTGCTCCTCGCTTATTTTACGGTTAAAGCCCAGCTCAATGACATTTGAATAGCTCGGCGATTCGGCTCCGAATAAGTAGCTTATCGTTTGCGTCGGAGCAATTTCCGGTTCCCAAATCCGCTGAATAGCTTGCTCAGCCTGCTTGCACTGCTCTTCGACTTGATGTACCTGCATATAGAAGCGCAGCCGCAGCGTACAAGCCGGCGTCTCTCCTTTTAACTCCAATAGCTCTGCCGCCAAATCCTTAAGCGTTGCGGTTAGCTGTATTTCCGCAGACACTTCCGAGCGGCCAGCCAGCGTGAATTGAAGCGCAAACTCCCGCGACATAACAGCTAGCTCCAATCGGTCTACCCGATTGATAATATCAACTTTCCGGTCGAGCGTGTCCAAGTCATAAATCTGGTTCTCGAAAGCTACCTTTAGGTTTTCAAATACAGTTGGATCAAACATGATGTATACCTCGCTTTTAGGGCAATATCTTCTAAGCTATTGTAGTCGAAAAGAACTAAGGAATCGAGCTTTCTTTTGCACCCAGCATAATTGCATAAAAAAGAGGCCAACCAAACGTGCTGGCTGACCTTCCCTAAGTAAAAGCTGTATTAGGCAAGCTATCCTTTTAAATATAAGAAAAGCGGCGATAATCCAAGCTCGCGCACGCCTTCAACAACCAATCCGGCAATTTGAATGCCGCCAAGCTCTTGGAAATGTGTATCATCCTGGGCGCCATCCGGAAAATGAATAAATTCGCCGGGGTATGCCCACATGAACAGCGCCTTCGAAGGCTCGTCGCCCAATTGCTCATACAAGGCTTTGCTTTTTGCAGCCAAATCAATGAGCGGGACGTCCAGCTCTGCCGCCAGCTGCTTCATGCCAAGCAAATAATCGCCATGCGTGTCGATAATCTGTCCCTGTTCATTGAATTTTCGGCGATGCATCGGCGTAATCAGTACGGGTCTCGCGCCGCGTGCTATTGCCCCCTCTACATAGACGGCGAGCATCTCCTTGAAGCTGCCGAAAGGCTCCGTTGCCCGTTCCGCATCCGGCTTTTCGTCATTATGGCCAAATTGAATCCACAGGTAGTCGTTTGGCTTAATTTGCTCCAAAATGGCATCGAGACGTCCTTCGTCAATGAAGCTTTTTGAGCTTCTTCCCGACATCGCATGATTGTCAATCGCCACATCCGTCTTAAAATATAACGGCAGCATTTGACCCCAGCCTGCATACGGAAACGTATCCTGGTCAGTCACGGTTGAGTCCCCCGCCAAATAAATGGTCGTCGCTTGCTTTGCCTCCTCTATCCGCAGCGCATTAATGCGCGGCGCGATGCCCGAGAAGGCAAGCCGCAGCCGTCCCTCGGTCACTTTGACCGTAAAGCTGTGCACCGCATACTGCCCTGCCAAGGTAACCGCCTGATGGAGCACCATGCGCCCTACTCCATATTTTAACGTGGTTGAGGTAGGTGCAATCGCATCTCCAATCGTCGCGGTCACCGTATAGCAGCCGTTAGGCAGATCAACGGTAAACACAGCATCCAGCGGTATGCAGAAGGCGCCTCGCAGACGATCCTGCTCGTCGCGATTGCGCGAGCTGACGCGCTCGCTGGATTCGAAGCCGTAACCAAGCACATCGCTATAAAGAGTATCTGGCAGCACTTGTATATAAGGGGCAGCAGGCGCACTGCCGATTCCAAAATCAAAGTTGAACGATATAGTCATGCGAGCACCATCCTATACGTAGTTTGTTCTACTATTAGTAGAATAACAAATCGCGGGAAGATAGGAAGCTAATAAATCGTCTATTTTGTTCAAAATTCAGACTCGCCGCGCTTGTACACTAAACCGTAACATGCCTCAGCTTCATCTGCTCGCCTGTCAGCACGCCGTCAATAAACGCCGCATGGTCATCGTTGGAAATGTTAGGCTCGCAGCAGGAAATGACAAATGACCGTATAAACGCGTCAAAGTTTGCGTTACCTGCGGAATTCCGTATACTAATAGATAGGAATCATTGCAGGAGCTACTTACTAATTGAGGTGACACAAGTGGAAGAGTTGAAACAAGCCTATGAAACGATGGGGCTGCCAGAGCTTGCGGCGAAAGAGGAAGTAGAGAAGCGCTATACGACGCTTATGCGTCAAGCGCGCTCCAGAACGCAGCAGCAAAAGGATGACGCAGGGGACTCAGACGATTCTTTTGCGAAGATTACACAGGCGTATCGGCTGATTTTAGAGTATGAGGATCGCAAGCTGACCGATGCCTTCAACGAACAGGAATACGGCAAGTACAAGAAGATGGCTGGACAAGCTCAGAAAATGGATCATTTCTGGCGCTATTACAAGTTTCATACGATTGGCGCAATTGCAGCAGTAGCACTTATCATTTATGGAGTGATCAGCTTTATGAACTACCGTGAGGAGCAGGAACGGCTCGCCAATCTGCCGCCTGTCGATTTGAACGTTTCCATCATGGGCAATTACATGCTGAAGGATGACGCACCTAAGAAAGAGCCGATCGAAAACGCGCTTTTGACAGCGTTTCCCGAATGGAAAAGATTCGTTTCTACGCTGACCTTCGTGCCTGCAGACGAGCAATCCCAAATGGCTTATATGCAAAAAGCAGTATTGATCTTGGCGACCGAGCATCCGGATGTTTACATTATGGATCGGAATATTTTTGAGTGGATTGGCAAGCAAGGCGTTCTAATGAACCTCGATAATGACGTTAACGGCGAGCTAAAGCCGCTTTTGAAGGATGGGCTGACGCTGAAGACGAAGACTGACGAGGATACCGAAGAGCATGTGTATGGCATCGACCTGAGCAACAGCGCACTTGTAGATCAGCTTCCGCTATACAAAGAGAACATGATCATCGGGATACGCCTAGACAGCAAAAACCCGGATAAAGCAAGAGCATTCATTAAGAAATATTTAGCAACTATAAAATAGCATCAATTGACAGAAGCCCGATTGCCGTTGCCATCCTGATGATGTCGGCGGCAGTAATCGGGCTTTTTTAGCGCCTTTTCCTAACGCGGCAATCACGGGGGGACGTTAAAAACTGGTTAGCACGAAAATGCTAACTCGTGACCTTGTTGCGTTTCAGTTTCTACAACAGAATAGTCACTCCGAGCATAATTACCACTCTACGTTGCAGTTTCTACGACAGAATCACTTTATCCCACCTCATTTGCCACTTTTCAGCCTATTTCTGATGCATTTCTGCATTGTAGCTTCTCATCTCGGATACCATGTCAGGTTTCTGTTGCAGTTTCTGCAACGGGCTGCCCCAGCCACGCAAGTTGGCTTAGCTATAATAGTCGTCTATTTAACGCCTTTCCTTTCCCTCCCTGCTGCTTTGACGAAAAAAAGATCAACCAGAAGCTTCTGGTTGACCCTTTCATCATTATCTATTCCCACATTACATCAATACCTGCTTTACAGCCGTACTCGCTCCATCGCCGATTTAGCCCTCACCCAAATGCTTCAGCACAATACTCTCAATATGCTGCAAATGCTGCTTCATTCGCTCAGCCGCACGCTCAGTATCCTGCTGCTCAATCGCTTCGAAGATCGCCGAATGCTCCTTATATAATCGCTCCGCTACTGCTGCGCTAGCATAAAGCTCAACACGCCTAATATCATGGATAGCTGTTTCAATGTAATTCATAATCGATTCGAACAACCGTACCATAATCGTGTTGTGTGTCGCCTTCGCTAGGGTTAGATGAAATTGGAGATCCAGCCGCTCACCTTCGGTTTCATCGCCAACTGTTCGCTTCATCTCTTCGATCAGATCGCCTAACTGCTTTAGATCCTCATCCGTCCGTTTCACAGCAGCTATCGCGGCACCTGATACCTCTAGCGCTTCGCGCGCCTCTAGCAGCTCGAGCACCGTTTTGCGGTTCATGCGGAGTGACGCAAGCTCTGGAAGCTCCATATCGATCGGCGCGTTGCGAATAACGCGGCAGCCGCCGCCCTGCCGAATGTCGATCAGCCCCATCGCTTTAAGCGCGCTAAGTGCCTCCCGAGTAGTCGAGCGCCCAACTCCGAATTGCTCGGACATTTGTTTTGTCGATGGCAGCTTATCTCCGACTTTTAGTTTGCCATCCAATATTAGCTGCTTGACTTGATCCGCAATGGCCTCGTAGTGGTTGCGCTTGGACAGCTTTTCTACTTCTAAGGACGGCATTGTCAGTCACCTCCTACGCGTATAGGGCACAAGTAGCCTTGCTGCCGCGCCCCTCTAAGCGTTCATTTTTATAGCTGCTATCCGACTAAAAGCGCATATACGATTCCTGGGCCATGAACCCCGATGGTCAGATCATTCTCAATGTCAGAGGAGCGGCTTGGGCCGGAAATAAAGTGAATGCCGGCTGGCAGCTGCTCGCGACCCGCTTCATCAAATGTAACCAACACTTCGCCAAGCCTCGTTTTCAACCGCTCAATCGGAATGATAATCATGAGGACGGTCGGAAGCAGGCTGACTGATCGCCCTTTGTTCGGAGCTGACAAAACAGTCACCGAACCTGTATAGGCAACGGCATGATCCGCGATTACGATTCCAAAATCAGCCTCAGCCGCGCGCGCGCGCCAGTATTGCTCCGCATCTGTATTCCATACGGAAACGTTTGATTCCGCAAGGGAGCTTTCAAGATCCAGCGCATCCAGCTCCGGCTGATTTTGACGGATAACGTATTTAGCGCTCATTTCCATAGCCTTTTGCACGATAAAAGCTTTTGCTTCCTCCATCGTTTGAAGACGAGCCACGTGACCGCCTACGGACAGAAAATTATCGGTAAATTGTTGAATTCGTTCCTCTTCCGTCCACTCGAACGCGTTCCAGAAGTCAGGCGCGCCACGGAACGGATGCTGCGGCTTCGTCTCCATTCTCGGATGTCTAAGCTTAGCGGCAATATCATTCATAAAATGCTCCTGCTTCAGGCGCGACTCTGCCTCAAGCTTATCCAACCACTGCTTATGCGTTTCAGCCATGACCGTGTCCTCCTTTGCCCTGCTTTTCTTCTAGCTCGCGCCTGCGTACAAGCTCTTCCATCCTATTTTGCATCGACGGCTCCATCTGCTTGAGGCCTTGCTTCAGCTCTTGATCAAGCGTATCCCAGCGATCGCGGAATGACTCCTTCGGCAAGCTAGGCGTAACGCGGTACGTGTTCCAGCCTTTGAGCGGTCCAAGCTTCGTCTTGATGACGCCGCTGCGCACAACAAGCTTTTGCCCTAGCTTGCCCAGCCGCAGCATGCCGCCAAGGCGTGAGGAATTTCCCATTACAGTGGCAAAGCCTTGCATGCCGATCGACTCCATTTTGCTGCCGTTTCCGCTCTCTACTTTGCGCCTGCGCAAATAGACGAGCATATCGTGCAGCGGTATTTTGACCGGACATGCCTCATAGCAAGCACCGCATAAGCTGGAGGCATTGGCGACATCGTCCCATTCCGCGATATTTTTGTTCAAGGATGGGGTTAGAACAGCTCCGATAGGACCGCTGTAGGTGCTGCCGTAGGCATGGCCGCCAATATGGCGATAGACGGGACAAGCGTTAAGGCATGCGCCGCAGCGAATACAATTCAGCAGCTCTTGGAACTCGGGATCGCCAAGCTGCAGCGAACGTCCGTTATCGATGATAATAATATGCATCTCGTCCGGGCCATCCGCATCCTCCGAGCGGCGCGGGCCTGTAATGCCGGACATGTACATCGTCAGCTTCTGTCCCGTTGCCGATCGCGGCAGCAGCGTTGCCATAACCTCAAGGTCAGACCATGAGGGAATAATACGTTCCATGCCCATAAGCGTAATCTGTGTCTTCGGAACCGTGCTAACCATGCGAGCATTGCCTTCATTTTCAAAAAGCACCATCGATCCCGTCTCCGCTATCGCGAAGTTGCAGCCCGTCATGCCGATTTCCGCCTCAAGAAACTTCTCGCGCAGCTTTTTGCGAACAAAGCCTGCAAGCGCCGTCGTATCCGGCGGCAGCGTGTAGCCTGCCTCTTTGGAGAGGAGATCGGCAATTTGGTAGCGATTTTTGTGAATCGCTGGAATAACGATATGCGACGGCATTTCACCAGCAAGCTGAATAATATATTCGCCCAAATCGGTTTCTACCGCTTCCACGCCGATTGATTCAAGCGCATGGTTGAGATGCAGCTCCTCCGACACCATCGACTTTGATTTTACGACTGACTTGGCATTCGCATGCTCGGCAATATCAAGCGTCAGCTTGACAGCTTCCTCCGTATTACTCGCAAAATGCACATGAACGCCGTTTGCACGGGCATTATTTACAAATAAATTTAAGTAGTAGTCCAGATGTGCGATCGTATGCAGCCGAATTTGCTTGCCGCGCTCCCGCCACTCCTCCCAGTTGCCGTGCTCTTCTGTCGCTTTCTTTTTTCCGTTGCGAAGGCGTTCCGTCGTAAACCGCACCGCTTTGCGCAGAAATTCGTCATTGAGCGCAAGATCCGCTCTAGCTTTTACAGTTGCCTCCGTTTTTGCTCCAGCCATGCTTATTTCACCCCTTCATATAGAAGCTCAGCCAAATGCATGACACGAACAGGCTCGTTGCGATAGCGCAGGTTGCCGGCAATGTTGAGCAGACAAGCCATATCGAGTCCAACCAGCACTTCCGCCTCCGTCTCCAGCACGTGATCAACCTTCTCTGTCACCATTGCCCCTGAAATATCGGCCATTTTGACCGCAAACGTTCCGCCAAAGCCGCAGCAATCCTCCGCGAATGGAAGCGGCACAAGCTCAAGTCCCTTTACGTTCTCGATAAGCGCGAGCGGCTCATCCTTAACGCCGAGAATCCGGCTGCCGTGGCAGGAAGGATGGTACGTCACCTTATGGGGGAATGCGGCGCCAACATCCGTAACACCCAGCACCTGCACCAGAAACTGCGTAAATTCATACGATTTGCTTTGCAGCTTATTCGCGCGCTTCAGCATAACCGGATCATCCTCAAACAGCTTCGGATAATGATGGATCATACCTGTGCAGGAGCCCGAGGGCGAAATAACGAAATCACTGTCTTCAAAAGCATCCAAAATCGTTTTCGCCGACTCCCTCGCTTCCTTCCAATAGCCGCTGTTGAAAGCCGGCTGTCCGCAGCAGGTCTGTACCGTAGGAAACTCCAATGAAACACCGTACTTCGCCAGCAAGCGCACCATCGCTTCACCGACTCGAGGATATAGCGCATCGCTTAAGCAAGTAATAAATAAAGAAACCTTCATACCCGCACCCCTTTCGTTACTTGTAATATTATTTTATCAGGTTGTCAGACAAGTTTGGTTAAAAAAGAGAATGGCTTTAAAATAAAGTTCTAATCGGTTTAATGAAGCTCGATTGGTTGAGCTATCGTAGGTTCGAAGTTTCTGTAAGCACCCATAGGTGCTTACAGGCACTCTAGCATGTTACTTTGAGCGCTGTAAGCACACGTTTGCGCTTACAGCTCCCTTTCGCGCATAAGCAGATTACTTGTTGGAGTACAGTAAGCACAACCACCCACTTACAAAAACGGCGCTGCGCTTCTGCTGAAGCCAGCGCCGAAATGCCCTATACCGTCGTGACGGAAATTTGCTTTTCCTTAAGCTGAGACAACAGCTCAGCAGGCAATCGCCTGTCGGTAATAATCGTATCGATATCGCTCAATTCAGCGACATGCGTAAATGCTTGGACGCCGAATTTGCTGGAATCGGCGAGCAGGATCACCTGGTCGGCCATGCCGACCATTTTGTGCTTGATGCGCGCCTGCAGCTCATTCGACTCGCTGACGCCGCGCTCCAAATGGACGCCCTTGCACGAGAAAAACGCTTTATCAACATGATACGCATCGAGGGAGCGCTCTGCCAATGGCCCGACATAGGATAAGGATCGCGAGGCCAAAATACCGCCTGTAGAGATCACCTCGATCTTCTCCTTGCTGCTCAGCTCCATCGCAACTTTAATGGAATTGGTAAGCACCGTCAGCGGAATATCCGGCATGCTTGCCGCCATATACCAAGCTGTGGAGCTGGCATCAAGCAGAATCCGATCCTTCGGCCGAATCAGCCTGATCGCTTCCTCTGCTATTCGCTTCTTCTCTTCCGCATGCGTGATCTCCCGCTCGAAATACGGAATTTCCGGCTGCTGATCCTTTACGCTAACCGCACCGCCATGGGAGCGGCGCAAACGTCCGGCTTGCTCCAAGCGGTCAAGGTCGCGCCGAATCGTTTCTTCGGTCACCTGACATAGCTCGCTCAGCTCCGTTACACGGATGCTGCCCCTCTCATTTACCAGCTGCACAATTTTGTCGTATCTTTCCTGGACCAGCATAACGTACCTCTTCCTGACTTATATTTGATTTCGCCGTTTAGGCGATACCCGTTTTTTCTTTAAATGCGACATACGCCTTCTCCCAAGCCTCATGCTGCTCCGGCTCGTACACTTCAACCGGGAAGGACTCTCGAATAACCTTGCGCGCTTCCCAAATATCAGCAAGCTTGCCGCTGGCAATCCATTGCACGATCATGTTGCCGATGGCACTGCCCTCCACTGGTCCCGCCCAAACGGGCTTGCCAATCGCATTTGCAGTCCATTTGCAAAGCAGCGTGTTCTGAATGCCGCCGCCAACCATGTGAAGACCGCTGAAGGTATGGCCAGACAGCTTCTCCGTTAGCTCAAGCACAAACCGGTATTTGAGCGCCAGACTCTCCAAAATACAGCGCACGATCGCTCCTGTATCCGCTGGCGGAGTCTGCCCTGTGCGCAGGCAATATTCCGCTACTCTTGCAGGCATATCTCCCGGATGAAGAAATAACGGGTCATCCGGATCGATGAATGCAGCAAACGGCTTCGCGTCATTAGCCAGCTTTACTAATTCGGGGAAGGTGTAAGAAATTCCTGCACGTTCCCATGAGCGTCTGCACTCCTGCAAAATCCACAGGCCCATAATGTTCTTCAGCAAGCGGTATGTCCCGTAAGCGCCGCCTTCATTCGTAAAATTCAGCTGCTGAGCTAGCTCATTGATAACGGGCTCTTGAACCTCAGTACCCATGAGCGACCATGTGCCGCAGCTCAAGTAAGCAAACGACCGATCAAGCGCAGGCACTGCCGCAACCGCTGATCCAGTATCATGCTCCGCAGCTGCATAGACGGGAACGGACTGGATGCCCAGCTCCTCGCAGACAGATTGCCGCAAGCTGCCAACTCGCGCGCCTGGCTTAACGACCGTGCCGAACAAGTCCGGCGATATGCCGATTGCGCGAATCAGCGATTCATCCCAGCTTCCCGATATTGGATTATATAGCTGAGTCGTCGTCGCATTCGAAAATTCATTGAACATTTCGCCAGTCAAGAAATAGCGGAGCAAATCCGGTATCATCAGAAAATGCTTCGCATCACGCAATAACGGTGAATCGGCTTTCTTCAAGGCTGCAAGCTGATAAATCGTATTAAAAGGCAAAAACTGAATGCCTGTCTTCTCAAAAATACGGGATGCCGTCAGCTCTAAAGCGACCTCTTCCATGACGCCATCCGTATGATGATCGCGATAATGATAAGGATTGCCAAGCAGCTCTCCGTTGCTTCCGATCAATCCAAAATCGACTGCCCAAGAATCGATCGCGATGCTATCCAGCTTAATGCCGCGATGCTTTGCCTTAAGCAGGCCTTGCTTGAGCTCATGCAGCAGCCGCAAAATATCCCACTGCAGCCGATCGCCGACCTGCACCGGATCATTCGGGAAACGATGCAGCTCCTCGACCTCGATCTTGCCGTTGTTCAGCCTTCCGAGCAGCGCTCTTCCGCTGCTCGCCCCGAGATCATAAGCGAGGATGGTCACCAGCTGGCACCGCCCTTGCCCCTCACCAATATGTCTTTGCCGTAGCTGCTGCTTAGGTAAGCTTTCATCGGATCAAGCGGCAACCCTTGCTCTTCGCGAATCGCGTGCAATAGTGGCGTTACGTCAAATTCGAAAGCGCGGCGAACGGCATCCTCTGCGCCTAAAACGTCATTGCGCTCAGCAGCCTCGTTGACTTCGTCATGATTAATAAGCAGCGCCTTCGCGAATTGCGTCTGCACATTCAGAACGGAGCGCAGCATCGCAGGAATTTTTTGCTCGATATTATGCGATTGGTCAATTAGATAAGCGATATTTTCTACATTGCTGCGGATAGCAGCATCTGCGTCATTTGCTCCGCTTAGAATTTGATAGAAAATCAAAAACAGCTCATAAGGATTCACAGAGCCGACAATGAGATCGTCATCGGCATATTTGCGGCTATTGAAATGGAAGCCTCCGAGACGTTTCTCGTCGATCAAATAAGCGACAATATGCTCAATATTTGCGCCTGGCAAGTGATGCCCTGTATCAACAAGCACTTCGGCTTGCGGCCCAAGCTTTTGCGCCAGATTATAGGCCATGCCCCAATCCGCTAGATCGGTGTGATAGAACGCGGGCTCGAAGCACTTGTACTCAATCAGCATCCGCATATGAGGCGACATCGCATTGTACATTTCGGTCAACGCTTCCTGCATCCAGCCTTTGCGCTTGCGAATATGGCCTTGACCTGGGTAGTTTGTGCCGTCAGCAAACCATAAGCTAAAATCACGCGAGCCTGTCTCCTTAGCGATATCTACGCATTCCAATAGGTGATCGGTTGCTTTTCGGCGTATAGCGGCATCCGAATTCGTAACGCTTCCGAGCATATAATCCTCATCCTGGAACAGGTTCGGATTGACCGCTCCAATCGCTAGCCCAAGGCCCTCTGCATGGCTTCTTAGCTTGCTGTAATCGTCAACTTTGTCCCAAGGGATGTGAATCGCAACGGATGGCGCAAGACCCGTCAGGTTATGCACCTGCGCAGCGTCCTCGAATTTCTCGAACGGATTGCGGGGAACGCCTTCCTTCTGGAACACCTTAAAACGCGTACCGGAATCGCCGTAGCCCCATGATGGTGTCTCGATTTTGAGCGCTTTCAATTTTGCTTTTACATCATCTATATGAATGCCTCTAGCTTGCTGCTGCTCCTCAAATAACCTATAAGCTTTATCGGACATTTTGAACACCCTTTCACATCTATTGTCATTATTTCATTGGAAAAGCCATCGTAGACATCAGCGTGTTCTCAGCTTGCGTAGAGTCCAAGCGGCTGTATTGTACGATGATCGGAATATCGCTCTGTACCTCGATGGCGTAAGGAACGCCGATTGGAATCGACGCCCCTTCCTTCATCAATGAGCTGGTGCGGATATGATTCGTGCGTCTGCCTTGTACAACAACCACAATATCTTCTATTGGCTCGCGATCCTCAAAATATATGGTTATACGAATCGTTGCTTCTTCCGAGGAACAGTTCAGGACGCATATCGATTCATGGCTGGTAAGTGCTCCCGTGCTATCTGGCGGAATATAGCCATCGGGAATGAACCAAGACTTTTCTCCTCGCGCTTGAAACATATCGCATCAAACCTCCTATCGAGTGAATGCAGCAGGCACGCCGCCGTCAATGGTTAGCATGCAGCCAGTCGTTTTATCCGCTTTGGATGATGCGAAGAACGCAATGCCCTCAGCAATGTCGCGCGGATAAATGTTGACGAGCAGCGTTGTGCGCTTACGGTAATATTCTTCCAGCTGATCCGGCTCAATGCCGTATGCCGCTGCACGCTCATTGCGCCAGCTGCCGTTCCAAATCGCCGATCCCTGCAAAATCGCATCCGGCAAAATCGTGTTCACTCGAATGCCGAACTCGCCGCCTTCAGCTGCGATACAACGTGCCAAATGGGCTTCCAGCGCTTTGGCAGAGCTATAAGCGGATGCATTTTTACCTGCGTACACCGAGTTTTTCGACCCAATGAACACCATGTTTCCGCCAATGCTTTGCTGCTTCATCAATTTGAACGCTTCACGCGCTACCAAGAAGTAGCCTGTACCGAGCACGTTCATGTTCAGGTTCCATTCCTTAAGTGAAGTCTCATCGAACGGGCTCGAAGTCGCAAGACCCGCGTTGTTGACGATAATGTCAACGCCGCCGTACGCAAGCGCCGTCTCCGCGTAAGCTGCTACAACCTGCTCCTCGCTCGTCACATCCATTTTAACTGCTGTCGCGCGGTTATCGCCGTATTTCTCGTTAATTTCAGCAGCTACCTTCTGTGCGCCTTCAAGATTAAGATCAGCGAGCACGACATGCGCGCCTTCCGATACTAGACGGCGTGCCGTTTCGCTGCCGATGCCGCCAGCGCCGCCCGTAATGAAGGCAACCTTGCGTGAAAATTCGGTTTCTGCGGGAGCAAGCGACAATTTGTAAAGCTCCAGCGGCCAGTATTCCACGTTATACGATTCGTTCTCGCTAAGCGATACAAAATCGCCGAGCGCCGTTGCGCCGCGCATAACCGCGATCGCGCGGTGATAAAGCGCGCCGCTAACCTGTGCCATCGCCCAGCTTTTGCCCGTATTGATCATGCCGATGCCTGGAATAAGAATGACGCGTGGCGCTGCTTCGAACATGACGTCGCCTTCGTTTTTGTTGCGTTCGAAGTAAGCTTTATATTGTTCTTTATATGCAGCGATTCCTTCAGACAATTTCGCTTTCAAGCCATCGATATCCTCTGCGTTAGGCGTCCAGTCAATGAATAATGGAACGACCTTGGTGTGTACCAGATGATCCGGGCAAGCAGCGCCAACCTGGGACAATTGCAGTGAATCCTGTCCACTTACGAAAGCAAGCACATCCGCCTCATCATCAAAGGTCAAAATCATTTTTTTCGCATCGCTAACCGCACCGCGGATGGTTGGCATTACTTGTGCAGCAACGCTTCTGCGCACATCCGCTTCCAGCACCTCGTATTTCACGCCACCGAACAGCGACGCCTCGTCAAAGCGGGATTCAATGAACGCTTCCGCCTCGGAAATGATTTTGATCGTTTGCGCGTAGCATTCCTCGCTCGTCTCGCCCCATGTTACTAGACCGTGCTTCTCCATAAGCACGAGCTCCGCATTCGGGTTAGCCAGAACGCCTTCAGCAATCATTTTCGAGAGGTTGAAGCCGGGACGAACATAAGGAACCCATACGAAGCGGTCGCCGAAAATTTCTTTCGCAAGCGCTTTGCCGTTATCCGCACAGCACAGGCTAATAATAGAATCCGGGTGTGTATGATCCACATGCTTAAAAGGAAGAAATGCATGCAGCAGCGTTTCGATAGACGCGCGCGGGTGCTTCGAATCGATCATGCAGTTGACAAGATAAGCAACCATCTCTTCATCAGGCATTTCAGAGCGTTCGAACAATGGACGAATATCATCCATACGCAGGCCGGTAAAGTTGCCCGCCTTCATCGAAGCCAAATCCGAGCCGCTTCCTTTGACGTACATCACTTCCACATCGCGGCCGCGGAAGTCCTTTACGGTCGTTTTGCTAGACGTGTTGCCGCCGCCGTAATTGCATACCCGGCGATCTGCGCCAATAATGTTGGAGCGATAAACGAGCTCAGCTAATCCGCCTTCCAGCTGCGATGCTTTTTCATTTTCCCATAAGCTTTGTACCATGAATATACCTCCGAATGATGTTTTGTATTTGTTTGAATCGATCTTATCATATTTGTTTGTTTTTGAATATATAAATTTCAAACATAAACGGAAATGAAAAAAGATATAAAATCAAAAAAGAGACCAGCTATATGAAACAGCAGACCTCTTCTACCTTGTGGGATCTTATTCCATTCCTTCAGCATGCTGATGGACGACAACCCCATAACCATCAAATGCTGATGCTGCCAATGTTCTTCCTCTTCTATTAAATAAAAAAGATAGTTTCTGTTGCACTTTGTATTTCTAGAACTACCCAACTATCGCTTGGGTATTTGCAGTTTTTACAATAGAATTCTCTCCATAGCCCCCTCTCCTTCGGCTACGTTGCAGTTTGTGCAACAGAATGATCCGATTATCTAGTATTCACCTCAAAAGAGACTCTTTCTAATGCATTTCTGCAATGTAGCTGCTCAATCCACGCTTCATGTCAGGTTTCTGTTGCATTAAGCGCAACGTAAGGCGGAGCTTCCTTCAATGCTAGACGTAAAACAACAAATATAACAAAAACAGCAACAGCGAAAGCAGCAGTAAAACAATCAAACGAACGCTCGCTCGAACGACTTAACAATTGATAGAACAAACAATGGTACGAACTATTGATCGAGGGATCGAGGGATGGAGGGATCGATCGAAAAACCTAAAGACAAAAAAAGCTCCGCAAGGTCACATTGACCCTGCGGAGCCCCAATCCTGCTCTAATGACAGCGGAGCGTCATTTCAATATCTTGATTGTAATTGCCGAAGCCTTTGCCGAACAGCGTGACGCCGCCGCAGTTTTTGGCCGTCGCGCTGCATGAAATGCGGAACAAAATTTCTTTGTCATATGCCAGCATCAGCTGATCGATGGTGACATTCGAAACTTGTATACCATCAATATAGGAGCCTTGAGCGTTAACCCTGATCGTCTTGATCAAGCCATGCTGAATATT
Source organism: Paenibacillus sp. PL91 (assembly GCF_012935325.2). GTDB lineage: Bacteria > Bacillota > Bacilli > Paenibacillales > Paenibacillaceae > Pristimantibacillus. The sequence continues at coordinate 30,442 of NZ_JABBYG020000001.1, read as the reverse complement.
TTTGTGCCACCATTCCGGCGTATACAAGCCTCGCGTGCTGCCAAAATCACCGGGATACGTCCATGTTCCGATGCCGACGCCATTTAACGAAAAGGCAATATCAGATGGCAGATGATTCACGCTGCATGGTGTTTCCGAGCAAATTTCCATCGATATTTCCAGCGATTCCGGCGTTTCATTATTGACCATATAATTCGGAATACGATATTCTACGTAGCCAGAGCCAAACCACAGCACCTTGGCCTGGACATGCTCCGGATCGGCAAAATACCGCGGATCATCGCACATTCCGATCATTTGGGTATCGTTTGCTAGTCCGCATGTGGGCTTGATCTGACAGGATGAATAATGGCCGACCGGAATCGATACAAGATACCGTTTCGATTCATCCGCTGCCGGCGCGCCTCTAAATAGAAGCATGGCTTGTGTAAGCTGCAAGTGGCAAATCTTTTGCATGCCTCGTTTTCCCGGTAAACTCTCGCAGCGTACAATGCCTGCCTCCTCCATCATATGAATATGCCGCGTTACTATAGGAGACTTTATATCTAGCGCTTCGGACAAGCTTTTTATATTCATCGGCTGCACGCTGAGCAATTCAATCATTTTAACCCGCGTATGAGATGAAAAGCATTCAAGAAACTTCATATTGCGACTGCTGACTTCGACTTCCATTTTGCTGCTTCCCCTTCGCTTCTATCAATTGCAACCCATTATATAACTAAAAAGTTATCCTTTCAATGCTTTAATGTAATAGAACTTGACATTTATTTTCGATATCACTAGAATAGACGGCGTATACATAACTTTGAAGATGTTTAGTTGCTTTTCTAGTTACCTAAATACCCTTAGGAGGTAAGTCATGAATTCATTTCAATTTGTAAATCCTACCCATATCGTCTTTGGCGAAGGCACCGCAAGTCAGGTTGGCCAATTAGCCTCCAAGTACGGTAAAACGATTCTTCTCGTTTATGGCTCAGGAAGCATAAAGAAAACAGGCTTGTACGACAACACGGTAAGCCTTCTTAACGAAGCTGGCATCAAGGTGCACGAGCTTCCTAATATTGAACCAAATCCTCGCCTATCCACAGTAAACAAAGGAATCGATATTTGCCGCAAAGAGGGCGTGGATTTCATTCTTGCCGTCGGCGGTGGAAGCGTTATCGATGCAGCCAAAGCGATTGCCGCAGGCGTTCCCTACGAGGGTGATGTATGGGATTTCTTCACCAACAAGGCCGTGATCGATAAAGCGCTGCCGCTTGGAACGATCCTTACGCTTGCTGCAACCGGCTCGGAAATGAACGGCTCCTCCGTCATAACGAACTGGGAAGAAAACCTGAAGCGCGCCTTTGGCAGCCCTTTTACGTATCCTAAATTTTCAATTCTTGATCCGACGCTTACCTATACGGTACCTCGCAATCATACCGTTAACGGCGCTGTCGACATTATGTCGCATGTGTTCGAGCAATATTTCAGCTTAACCGAAAACACGCCGCTCCAGGAGCGTTTCTGCGAATCGATTTTGCAAACGGTTATCGAAAATGTGGAGATCGCTATTGCTAATCCGGAGGACGCTGCCGCTCGCGCCAACCTGATGTGGTGCGGCACAATGGCATTAAACGGCGGGCTTATAAGCGTTGGCATGGCCAACGATTGGGCTTCGCATGGCATTGAGCATGAAGTAAGCGCGATCTATGATATCCCGCATGGCGCTGGCCTTGCCGTTATTTTCCCGAACTGGATGAAATATGTGCATGAAGCGCGCATCGATCGCTTCGTCCAATATGCGACTCGCGTATGGGGCGTAAATCCCGAAGGCAAATCCGATCAGGAGATTGCTCTTGAAGGCATTCAAGCGACACGTGATTTTTTCACTCGCATTGGCGCTGAGTCACGTCTTGCCGACTTTGAGATCGGAAGCGACAAGCTTGATCGGATGGCTGAGGAAGCCGTTCGTTACGGCGCTATCGGCTCGTTTAAGCGTCTGGAGAAACAGGATGTTAAAGCCATTTTAGAATTATCATTATAATTTGGAGGTCGTTTGCACATGACAAATGCACGAATCGAATCCACCACATTAAGCAATGGCGTTAAGATGCCATGGTTCGGCCTTGGCGTATGGAAGGTAAAGGATGACGGCGAAGCAGAAAGAACGGTTACCTCTGCTATCGAAGAAGGCTACAGACTGATTGATACGGCAGCAGCTTATAATAATGAAACAGGCGTAGGCGCCGGCATCCGCAACAGCGGCATCCCTCGCGACGAAATTTTCATTACGACTAAAATTTGGAATGCGCATCAAGGCTATGAATCCTCGCTTACGGCATTCGAGGACAGCAGACGCAAGCTCGGCGTAGAAGTCGTTGATTTGCTGCTTATCCATTGGCCTGTCAAAGATAAATATACCGAAACCTGGCGCGCGCTTGAGAAGCTATACCGCGACGGCTATGTACGCGCTATTGGCGTCAGCAACTTCCAAGTCCATCATTTGCAGGATGTTATCTCTTCCGGCGAAATTGTACCGATGGTCAATCAAGTTGAATATCACCCGCTTCTGACGCAGCAGCAGCTTCACGCTTTTGCGAAAAGCAACAACATTCAGCTGATGGCTTGGAGCCCGCTTATGCAAGGCAATCTAGATCAAAGCATCCTCTCGGACATTGGCGCCAAATACGGCAAATCGCCTGCTCAGATCGTGCTTCGCTGGGATCTTCAAAACGAGGTTGTTACGATTCCAAAATCGATTAATCCGGTTCGCCTGAAGGAAAATGCGGATATTTTCGACTTTGCTCTAACAGCAGAGGAAGTTGCTCAGATCAGCGCGCTTAACCGAGATCACCGTTTTGGCCCGGACCCAGATAACTTCAATTTCTAAGTCGATAAATAATAAAAGGCAGCGGACGTTTAGAACATGAAGCCCATGTTTTAGACAGCCTCTGCCGTTTTTTTATTATTGGATACAGCAAGTCACCTCGAACAGTATTCCGTCTAGCGCACGAAAATACAGCGTATAACCATCCCTGATTTTTCTTGGCTTATGCTCCATTTGAATATGAGCTGCTGTGAGACGGTCATACATTTGATCCACTTCAGCTTGAGTTTCCACATAGAATCCAACATGAAAATCTTTTGGATACGTTGGCCTCTCGCCCCCGAATGCCTTCGGGCTGCTAAGTACGAGAATGAAGCCATCTCCGTCATTCATCACGACAATCGCGTCCCCCTTCTGGTCCAACAGCTGGAAAGCGAATAAGTTCTGAAAGAAGTCCCGTGCTTCCCGCAAGTCGTCTACGCATAAATTCAAGTGGTTAAGTTTCATTTATCTTCTCTCCTTAAAATGATTTATCTAACATCGTTAGATTAATCTAACACCATTAGATTAATCCGATATGCTATAATTGTCAACTGAAAGGAGAAATGTTTGATATGGCCAGAAAACGAATTCAACATCCATTCGAAATCAATGGTTTTCAACATAGTGAGGCTGCGCACATCCCCTTGGATCGAGAACGGATTACGCAATCTGCTATTCGATTACTTAATGAGTTTGGCTTGAAAGAGCTGAGCATGCGGAAAGTAGCGGAAGATCTGATGGTCAAGCCCGCTTCCCTGTATTACCATGTGAAGAGCAAAGATGAGCTTCTTCAATGGATGGCCGATCACATTAGCTCCGAGTTGACACAGCATGATCCTTCTCTTCCATGGGCGGAGCAGGTGCTGCAGTGGGGAGAACAATATCGTAGAGTTCTGCATAACTATCGGGACGCTGTTGAAATATTCAATTCCACAATCGCTTCCGGCTACAATCGTTTGACACAGATTGAAAAGCTTTTTCAAATCCTAGCTGCAGCCGGGTTTCAGGATAGCCAAATCCCTTGGATGGCGTCGATGTTAAAAAACTATGTCCTTGGGTTTGTAACGGAGGAAGTTCAACTGCGCTCCATTGCTGGCCAGCATGATACGACGCAAGAACAGCTTAGCGAGCAGTATAACAAATTTTATAACAATCTTCCAAAGGACAAGTTTCCGAACATGATTCGTTTAGCGCCATATATGACAAACACGGATTGGCAATCGGAATTTCAGTTTGGCTTGGGCGTATTAATAGATGGGCTGCTTGCTAAGCTGCCATCCGTTCCATCATAACTTTGCCCTCAACGTAAAAACGGCTCCGCCCCATTGAATGGGACGGAGCCGTTTCTGTAAGCTGATATTATAGCGAGTTGTAAGCTCGCAGCAATGTGTAACGATTCGGCCTTACATGGTGAGCTTCCAGCAGGCTGCGCATAAGCAGCTCCTCATCGACGCCAAGCTCTTCCGTCGTAGACGGCCCGCCAACCTGTCTCAGCCATCCGCGAATCATTCTCTCATCAGGAAGGGCAGCAATCGCTTCTCGATTTCTCTCCGGATTAGCCGTGAAAGCTAGCCCCGACTCTCCCTCCGCAAGGCGGTGATAGAGCTTGGAGATTTCCGCGCAAGCTACGCCAACCTTCGCACCGTGCAGCAGCTGTCTTTTGCCGAGGCGAATATATTCCATTTCCCAGAAATGCGACAGATGATGCTCCGCGCCAGACGCCGAATGCGACTGACCGAACAGCAGCATCGCAAGTCCCGACTCTATCAACGCTTCAATTAGGATGCGAATGCCTTCCGGATCACGGCGTGCAATAAGGTCGATATGCTCCACGCACTTGGTCAGCGCGATACGTGTAATTTCGGCTACCTCTTCGGAATATGGCTCGCCGCCCTCCGACGCGCCAAAGCTCCAGTCAAGAAGGGATGTATATTTGCCAAGCATGTCGCCAAAGCCGGCGGCTACCATCGCGGCCGGCGCGTTCGCGAGTATGTCCAGATCTGCAAATATCGCATCGGGACCAATCGCGGCAATCGTCTTCTTCTCGCCGCGAATGATGATAGGAGCGCCCTTGGAATTAAAGCCATCCACGGATGGCGCTGTTGGTACGGACACGAATGGAATGCTCGCCGTGTAAGCTGCATACCTCGAAATATCATGAATGGTTCCCGAGCCAGCGGCAATGACGACCTGCGCTTTTTGCAGCTGAATATCAAGCAGCAGCTGCACGATCGAAGCTTCATCGGCAATAACATCGCCCTGACGGTCCGGCTTTATGCTTGTAATATGAACGGAAATGCCAAGTGCGGCTATAGCTTCCTCCAACGTTTTGCCTGCAATCTCATATGTGTTCGCGTCCACCGCAATGATGACCTGGCTATAATGCTGCTCCTTCAAATAGGGAGCTACCCCATGAATCGCTCCCGCGTCAACCAGAAGCGGGTTAATTTCAATCGAACGCAGCGTTTCTTCATCAAATCCAGCAGCTAATTTTTTAACGTTATCGATAAGGGATGACAATTGCTTCGCCTCATTTCGTTATGGATATGCTTTATTCTGCTCTTGCAGGACACAGCTTGTCAACCTTAACGATTGGCAGACACCTGCCTTGATTGGTTAATATTCTCTGCTTGCCAGCGCCATTTTGGCAGATTCCTGCGTAAATACCCCTTCGGATGTAATGATCTTCATCGGGAGCTCCTTGCCTTCGGATAAATCCTTAACCGCCTTCATGAGCTGGGGGCCGAGCAGCGCATTGCACTCTACCGCAAAATTAAGCTTGCCGATGCTGAGCGCTTTGAGCGCTGATTTGGTCGCGTCGACAGAAATAATAATAATGTCCTTGCCTGGACGCAAGCCGTAGTCCTCAATTGCCTCCACAGCGCCCAGTGCCATATCGTCGTTATGCGAATATACGACGTCGATCTTGTCGCCTTGCCGCCTCAGAGCAGCAGCCATCAGCTCCTTGCCTCGTTTTTTGGTGAAGTCCCCCTCCAACGATTCAACAATGGCAAAATGGTTATCCGTCCCAATCACTTCATTAAAGCCTTGCTTACGTCCCACGGCTGGCGCAGAGAACGGGGTCCCCTGCAGCTCGACAATCTGATAGCTTTCCCCTTGCTCTGCCTGCTGGATCAGCCACCTCGCTGCCCGCCTTCCCTCCTCGCGGAAATCCGAGCCGATATAGGCCGTCCAAAGCGTATCATCGCTGACGTTCACTTCCCGATCGGACAAGATAACAGGAATGCCTGCCCGCTTCGCCTCTTGCAGCACCTCGTCCCAGCCGGTCTCCGTCTTCGGCGAAAACGCGATGACATCAACCTTTTTCTTAATAAACTGGCGAATGAGATCGATCTGTTTATCTTGCGATTGGTCAGCATTCTCGTACAAAAGCTCAACTCCAGCCTCCTTTGCTGCGTCGATAACCGATTTCGTATGGGCGATCCGCCAGCCGCTTTCCATGCCTACCTGCGCAAACCCGACGACTAGCGAAGCCTCGGGCGATTCCTTAGAAGGTCCCGGAGACGGAGTCAATCTCGGCATGCCCGTATCGACCCATTGGTCCGTTATTTTCTGGCTTCGCAAGATCACTTTTTTTGGAATGCCCTTCTCCTTGTTCAAAATATCGATCGCATAGCGAATGGCTTCCTTGCCGCCGGGCGGACTTGTAAACGTCCCCGTCAGCTTATTCTCGGATACAAGCTGCAGGCTGCCATTTTCGGAATTCACCCCATCGATGCCGATAATGTTAATGTTCGGAAGCTCAAACCTCTGCACCGCCCGATAAGCGCCGAGAGCCATCGCTTCATTATGGGCGAATACCAAGTCCACGTCCCGGTGTTCCTTCAGCCAATCGATTAACAAATCCTCCGCACGGTCGCGCTGCCAATCCGCATTCATCGTCTGAACGATGCTCAGCTTGGAGCTTTGGATCGCTTCACGGAAGCCCTTGCTTCGCTCATCCACGGTTGGTGAGCCTGCCAAGCCTTGTATTTCAACGATATTCCCACCGGCAGCGCCAAGCGTATTCACGGCAAATTCGCCCGCTTTTCGGCCGATCATCTCATCATCCGTACCGACATAAAGCGTATAATCATAGCCCGTCACCCCTCTGCCCAGCACAATAACGGGAATATCGTTGTATACGGCGCTTACCGTTTGCGTGAGGGCGACTGGATCATCCAGTGAAATAATGAGCAGATCGATGCCGTACCCGACCAGCTTCTTCACATCCTGCGCTTGTTGGTCACTGTTCTGGGCAGCATCGGTGAAGATGACGCGCATATCCTCGTGCTTGCTTACCTCCTGCTGAATCTCCTCATTCATGGCAACGCGCCAAGGCTCGCTCAAATTGGGCTGCGATACGCCGATCAAATATTTGTAGCCGTTATCGTGGTCCCCACTATCTGAATTCGTCATGCAAGCCCGCGCTAGAACGACCGCCGCAATGAACATCATTAAAAAGAGCAGACGCTTCGCAACTTTACTGCCGATCATGAACGTAACCCTTTCTTATAAACCATTGGAGACGTTCCCGTCACCTTCTTAAAGGCGCTGCTAAAATAATGCTGGCTGCTGTAGCCTACCTTCTCCGCGATTTCATACACCTTGAACAACGGATCGCTCATCAGCTGAATCGCCTTCCGAATGCGAACCTCCGTCAAATAATCAATAAACGATAAACCAAGCTCGCGCTTTAGCTGCTTGCTAAGGTAAGTTGGGCTTACCTGCACGCCTTCGGCTACATCGCCAAGCGTCAGCGTCGGCATCCCATAGTTGCGGTCAATAAATTTTTTGGTCAAAATGACAATCGGGGACAGGCTTCCCTTGCTGCCAAGCTCCTTCAATATGGAGCGGTATAGCTTCGGAAAATCTTCTATAAAATCTGCCGCCTGCTGCTCGACGATAATCGTTTTCTCAAGCAGCGCTTCCATCTTATCTTGAATCTTCTGGCCAAGCCGCAGCCACTCGGCATACTGGTCTATCCGCCCGAGCACGATAATGTGACCCTTCTTATCGTTTAGAACGACGTTTCCCCCCTCAGCGCTTGCCGATAACAAATCCTCGGTAATATTTTTTAAAGCGAATTCCAGCAAATCCCGATCCCATACTCGCATCGCTTTGCCCGACTCCACGTTATGAATGACCTTAAACGCAATCATGCCGACAGAGCCCTTCCAGCCTAGCTTCAGAAAAGCAGTCTGGCTATGAATTTCGTCAGGCGCCAAAATACCTTCAAGCCATTTCAATAGAAACGTGTCTCGAATGGCACTGGCGTTCGTTTTGAGCTGCTGATCCATCCAAACGAGCTTTTGTTCCTGATTGCGTGCCTGCTCAAGCTCCGCGATTGCTTTCCGGACGACGCTCTCCAGCTTGCTCTTCACGACGGGCTTGAGCATATATTCAAATACATGCAGCTTCACGGCCTGTTGGGCGTAACGAAACTCGTCATGTCCCGAAATCACGATAACGATGCAGCGCTCCAGCGTTTGCCGCAGCCGCTCGATAAATTCCAGCCCGTCGACGAAGGGCATGCAAATATCGACAAACAAAATATCAGGCTTTCGCTCTTCAGCGAGCTCGAGCGCTTGCAGACCGTTCTCTGCTTCCCCGACCAGCTCAATGCCAAGCTCCTCCCATGGAAGCACCTTGGACAATCCTCTACGAATTTTCGGCTCATCGTCCGCAATAAGCAGTTTCCACATACGATACCCACCCTGCCAATTAGAGTTATGCTAGCATTAACGGAAGACGGACTACGATTTTGGAGCCTAGTCCTCTTTCGCTTTCAATCGTAAGGCCATAGCCGGTGCCGTGCGTCAGCTTAATTCTCTCGTTCACGTTATACAAGCCATACCCTCTATCCTCGCTGCTTTGCCGGATCGCATGGAACGATTCATTCATTTGGGCGAGCCGCTCGGCGTCGAAGCCGATGCCGTCATCCTCTACCACGAGCACCAGCCTGCTTTCCTCTGCCTTGCCGCTGATGCGGATCATCCCTTTGCCAAGCTTAGCTTTGATGCCATGATAAATCGCGTTCTCGACGAGCGGCTGCAAAATAATTTTGAGCACGCTTTGCGTCGCAAGCTCCGGCGGAATATCGATCTCATAGGACAGCTTATCCTCGTATCTCGCCATTTGAATGATGAGATAGCTCTCCACATGCTGAATCTCATCGCTGAGCGGGATGACCTCTCTTCCTTTGCTGAGGCTGATGCGAAAAAGATGCGTCAGCGCGACTACGATGTCGACGATATCGTCCGCATCCCGGTCCTGCGCCATCCACTGAATCGTATCGAGCGTATTGTACAGAAAATGAGGCTTAATTTGAGCCTGCAAAATTTTCAGCTCCGCCTCCCGCTTCTCCTTCTGCTCCAAATAGACGAGGTGGATCAGGTTGTCGATTTCCTGCACCATATTGTTAAAGCTGCTGCCCAGCTGTCCAATTTCGTCCTTCGTCTTGCTCGGGAAGCGCAAGTGAAGCTCGCCCTCCTCGACCTTCTTCATCAGGCTTCGCAGCTTGCCAACGGGACGCACGATCGAATTGGTAAAATACCAGGATGCCATAAAAGCTAGCAGCAGCGTGACCAGCGCAATAATAACGGTATAAAACTGAATGTCTGCAACGACCTGAAGCGATTCCTTGAGCGGGAATACCCCGATGATCCGCCAATCGAATTCCGGAAACGTATTGTACACCATCTGGTATTGCTGCTCATTAATATGACGGAATACTTTGCCCGAGCGACCCTCCAGCCAGCTCCCCGATATGCGGTACACGATCGGATTGACCGGGGAATAGACGACGCCGCCGTTCTCGTCCATGATGAATATAAATCCGCTCTTGCCAAGCGGCGCCGATTCGATAATATCCTGAATGATGTCCAGCTTCATATCGATCAAAATGGCGCCAATCACTTCGCCTGTAGCAGGGTCCTTCACTGCCCGCACGAACGACAGCACCTGATCAGCGCTCAAATTTTGCTCGCCTCTTATATTTCTTCCGATCGGATGGCTGAACAAATGGATATGATCCGGCTGCAGGACAGCCTTCTTGTACCATTGCTCCTCCGTCATGGGATCTCTTGCAATCTGCTCCAGCCCGGCGCTAGCGAATTGATTGTTACCGCTTACAATCATGGCGCCCGCAATCTCAACATGCTTCTCGAGATAGACCCCCTGCAGTTTTTTCACTTTAGATTCCAGCAGCGGAAAATGCTTGGAATCGGTGTTGGACCATTTCATAAACTGAATGACCGACGAATCCTGCGACAAGTAATAAATAATGTTATCCATTTCTTGTATGTATACTTCGATGTGGTTTTTGACCTGATCCATCATCTGGACCGTATGTGCGTTCGTTTCCTCTTCGATTGCATTTTTGTACAAAGTGCTGCCCAGAAAGCTAAGCGCCAGAATAGAAAATAAAGTAATAATGACAAAATAAAACAACAGCTTGAAACGGATACTTCTATTCGCAAACAGCCCGCTTAGCATAGACATCCAATCCGTTCTCATAAAATAGTGTTGCAACTCCATTTTAATGCGAAAAACGAAATTACAAAAGAGAATTTTCTCTTTTGTAATTTCGTATTTTCCTTACTTTTCCATTAACTTATGAATTAATATTTGCGATTAGGCAATGCATCGATTGCTTTTTGCCCGAAATATACATCCTCATCGGATTTAATCCATTTTTCCAGCGTAGCGCCAGCCTTGTAATCTAGAATCGCTTGCTTGAGCTGCGGCCCAAGAAGCGGATTACATTCAACCGTAACATTCATTTTGCCTTCAGCTATCGCTTCGAATGCCGCTTTAATGCCGTCTACGCCGATAATTTTGATATCCGTACCCGGTTTAAGGCCCGCTTCTTCAATCGCTTGAATCGCGCCTAGCGCCATGTCATCATTATGTGCGTATACGACTTGAATGTTTTTATCCTTTTTCAGGTAAGCTTCCATAACTTCTTTCCCTTTGGCGCGAGTGAAATCACCGGTTTGGGAGTAAACGATTTTGTAGCCGGCTTCACTGGCAATCGCATCTTCAAATCCTTTTTTACGGTCATTCGCCGCGCTTGCACCTACTGTGCCTTCGAGCTGAACGATGTTGACTTGCGCGCCGGCTCCGAACTCTTCGATCATCCATTTCGCTGCGTTTTGGCCTTCAAGAATAAAGTCCGAGCCGATAAACGATACATAGAGGTCTTCGTTGCCTTTGGAAATGCCGCGGTCAAGGAGGAATACGGGAATGTTTGCATCCTTCGCTTCTTTAAGCACCGTCTCCCAGCCCGATTCAACGACAGGAGCAAGCCCGATCGCATCCACTTTCTGAGCGATGAAGGTACGAATCGCTTTAATTTGGTTTTCTTGCTTCTGCTGCGCATCGGAGAATTTCAGCTCGAAATTCGGATCCTCGCCAAACGTCGCTTTAACCGAGTCCGTTTCGGCATCGCGCCAGCCGCTCTCCGCGCCGATTTGCGCGAAGCCTACAACAAGCTTCTTGTTCTCTGCTGGCGCTTCTGTTGCAGCCTCCTCTGTCTTCGGCTCGTTTGTTGCATTGCCGCTTGCTGGTTTGTTGCCCCCATTGTTGCTGTTGTTCCCGCAGCCTGCGATTAAACCCACTAACATGATCGTTGCAAGCATCGTAATAAAAAAAGGTCTCTTTCTGTTCATTCTTACTTCCTCCCTTTCAAGCTTCTATTGGCTACACTTTCAATATACAAATTTTGCATTTGGTCTGTATTTACAAATTAACGACTTTATTTTCAAATTTCGGTTTATTTTTGGAAGCTGGCAACGCGCTTTTTTCTTTTCTCATCACAATAATTCGTTGAAATGCCATGAAAAGAAATAATAAGAATCCAATCGTAATTTTTGTCCACCACGAGCTTAATGACCCCTGGAACATGATGATCGTTTGAATAATGCCGGTGCAGAGCACGCCAAGTGTCGGCCCGATCAAATAACCGAAGCCGCCCGTTAACAAAATGCCGCCGATGACGCAAGCCGCAATCGCATCCATCTCCATGCCCATCAAATGCAGGGAATAGCCCGACAGCATATACAGCGTAAACACAATGCCGCCGATCGCGGAAAATAACCCGCTTAAGGTGTATACCAGAATCGTCGTTTTCGCTACCGGCAAGCCCATTAATACCGACGACTTCTCGCTTCCGCCAATGGCATAAACCGCTCTGCCAAACGAGGAGTAGCGGCCAATGAATAGAGCAGCAACGACAACGGCAGCCGCAATGAGTACGCTGATCGTTATGAAGCTATCGCCCCATACGTGAATTTTGTGCTGGGACAGCCAGACGTACGAAGGATTGTTAATGACGATGCTCTCCGTGCTGATCAGAAAGCTGATTCCTCTTGCGAGGAACATGCCTGCGAGCGTTACGATCCACGGATGGAGCTGAAAGCGTTGAATCAAATAACCTTGACCGGCGCCGAACAGCGTGCCGATCACGAGCGCAGCAATCGTTACAACAAAAGCGTTAGCCCCCTGCTGGAACAACTCCGCTGACACCATGCTGATAAGTGCGACGACCGAGGCTACCGATAGGTCAATGCCTCCTTTTATAATGACGAAGGCCATTCCTGTCGCCACAATGATGAGATAGGCGTTGTCTATGAATAGATTCAAAAAAACCTGCATCGAGAAAAACCCGGTATACAGCGCAGCGCCCGATCCGTATAAAATAAATAAAAGCAGCAGCGTAGCGAGCACAATAATGTTGTTATGGCTAATTTTCATAGACACCTGCTTCATTATGCTGCCACCTTCTTTTTCACCAATTTAAACGATTGCCGGAACACGTCGGATTGAATCAAGCAAACGACAATAACGACTACGGCCTTCACAAGTAAAATGCTCGAGGGCTCCACGCCCAGCGAATAAATCGTCGTCGTCAGGCTTTGAATGAACAACGCGCCGAAGATCGTTCCGCCGAGGTAAAAGCGTCCGCCGCGCATCGATGTCCCGCCAATAACGACAGCAAGAATCGCATCAAGCTCCATCCACAATCCCGCGTTATTCGCATCCGCGCTCGCTACGTTTGAGCTGATAATAATGCCGGCAATGCCGGCGCAAATGCCCGTAATCGTATAGGCGGTCATGAAAATCACTTTCGGCCGGATGCCCGCATAGCTGCTCGCCGTCTTATTGCCGCCTGCCGCCTCAAGAAAGAGGCCAAAGGCGGTACGCGTTTTGAATAGATACACGATTATAAAAACGCCCATTGCGATGAACAGCGGGAAAGGAAGGCCAAGCAAATGCCCTTTGCCGATAAACTGGTACGCTTTGTCGCTTGTCGTAAGCACCTGTCCGCCCGTAATGAGCTGGGCGATGCCGCGGCCAATCGTGAGCAGGATCAAGGTCGCTACCATCGGCTGAATGCCGATGATGGCGACGAGCATCCCATTCCATAAGCCGCACATCAAGCCAGCCCCGATACCCGCCAAAATAACGAGCCAGAGCGGATACCCATCCAGCATAAATACCGCGATGGCTCCCGAGATTGCCAGAACGGAACCAACCGAAATATCGATGCCCTCCTTGGCAATAACTAACGTCATGCCAATGGCGATAATAATGAGCGGCGAGCCGTTTTTCAAAATATCGATCAAATTGCCGAATAAATGGCCATCCTTCCACTCCATCCGGAAAAAGTCAGGGATGACCATTAAGTTGAATAAAAATAAAACGACGATCGCGAGAATCGGCCAAATCATTTTTTGCCTGCCTAAGCTACGCGCCAATCCCATCAGACCCGCCATACATTTCCGCTCCCTTCGCGATCATTTCCATAATGACGTTCTCCCGCATGCTCGCTCCGGCAACCTCGCCAATTTGAATGCGATCTCTAAGCACTATAATCCGGTTGCAGCATTGCACCATTTCTTCAAGCTCCGCGGAAATCATTATTATGGATATGCCGGCAGCCGCCAACTCCAAAATGAGCTTGCGTATTTCCATTTTGGACCCGACATCGATGCCGCGCGTCGGCTCGTCCAGAATGAGCAGCTTCGGCTGCGTGGCGAGCCATCTAGCCAAAATCACCTTCTGCTGATTGCCGCCGCTTAAGTTTTCAATCTTTTGCTCCGCGCTTGGCGTCTTAATTTTTAACAGCTCGATGTACTTGTTCGCGATTTCCTTCTGCTTGCGCAGCGGAATGAACGAGAACATGCCTTTGCGAGCTTGCAGCGCAAGCACGATATTTTCACGGATGGTAAGCTCGCCGATAATGCCTGCTACCTTGCGATCCTCTGGTGTGAAGCCCAGCCCCTTCTGAATCGCTTTCTGCGGATACATGGAGGAGATTTGCTCGCCGCCAATCGTCAGCGTGCCTTCATCGGCCTTGTCTATGCCAAAGATCAGCTTAGCGATCTCTGTCCGGCCCGAGCCGAGCAGTCCTGCAAGACCAATCACCTCGCCTTTCCCGACCTGGAGATCGATGGGATTGATGCTGCCTTTCTTCCCAAGCGTGCTCGCCTTCAGGAAGCTTTCACCGGAAATGCGTTCCACCGCTTTGCTGCCGGCCGCTTCCTCCGTGCTCCATTCGCGGCCGATCATATGCGATACTAGCTCGGTTTTGGACAAATCCTTCGTTATATATTCACCGACAAGCGAGCCGTTTCGCAGCACGGTAATCCGGTCTGTCACCTCGTATACCTGATCGAGAAAATGGGTAACGAACACGATGCCCATCCCTTCCTGCTTCAGCTTGCGCATCACCTTGAACAGCTGCTTCACTTCATTCGCGTCCAGGCTTGAGGTTGGCTCATCCAATATAAGAATGCCGCTCGAAATATCAACCGCTCTTGCGATAGCGACCATTTGCTGAATGGCAACCGAATAATGCGACAGCGGCTGCTTCACATCGATATGGAGATCAAGCCGCTCAAGCAGCCGCTCGCTATCCCGGTACATTTTGTCCCAATCGATGAATCCGCGTTTCCTTGGATGCCTGCCGACATAAATATTTTCAGCTACGGTTAGATTGGCGCATAAATTAACCTCTTGATATACGGTACTGATGCCAAGCTGCTGCGCATCAAGCGGAGATTTTGGCTCAATCGGCCGCCCCGCCAGCTTCACCTCGCCCGAATCCCACTTATAGACGCCTGTCGCAACTTTAATCAGAGTCGATTTGCCTGCGCCGTTCTCTCCCATCAAAGCGTGAATTTCTCCCTTTCTGAGGGCAAAATCAACATTCGACAGCGCCTTGACGCCAGGAAACGTTTTGCTTATCCCTTTCATATGAAGCACGTAATCAGTGCTCATTGACCTTCACCTCTTTCCATTTTCACCTCCAATTGTAGGAAATAGGGCAGCCTTGCGTATTTAGAAATATAGGTCTTTTTTTTAACAATTCGGACATTTAGATTAGTTGAGGCAGTGCGGAATGAGCTTAAAGGAGAACGGTGAAAGTGTCTGAAAAGCAAAAAAAGGGCGCCTCGGCAGCTGAAACAGCTCCAAGACGCCCTCTACTTTTGTCGTTTAAAAACTTGACTCAGCTCGATTTCAATTAACCGAAGCCGCTCCCATAAAATCAGCGATGAGCACTTTTTGGCCGATTTTAGCGCTCTCAACAGCGGCAAGCACCATCGCCATACTGTAGATGTTGTCGCTGCAATCCGTTTCCGGCTTGCGATCTTCCGAAAGCGCGGCAAACATATCATCCAAGCAGCCTTTATGGAACGTATTCGCCATTTCCGGAAGCTGCGTCTCTACTCGCTCATATTCGCGAATAAATTTGCCGCTCTGGTCGCCGGCAGCTACGATCTCCGCATACGGATGGCCTGCACCGTCCCAAATCGCGGTGCCATGCTCGCCGGTCACCCGCCAAGACGCTTCCCATGAAGTAGGCACGCCCTCTGCGCACCACGAGCCGCGATAGTTAAAGACAGAGCCGTCGGACATTTCATAGATACAGATTGCCATCGCGTTTCCTGCATACCATGAGCCCGGTGGATTAAACTCTTGGCAATAGACGGAAACAGGATTCGCGCCGGAAATATATCTCGCTTGGTCAAACGTATGAATCGCCATATCGAGCAGCAGCGGACTCTCCATCGCATCGCGGAAGCCGCCAAAATGCGCGCCAATAAAAAAGTCAGCGCCAACGAATCCAATCTTTCCGATCGCGCCTCCCTCGATCAGCCCTTGAAAGGCGCGAATACGCGGATCAAACCGGCGATTTTGCATAACGGCATGCGTCCTGCCGGTAGCATGAGCCATGCGAACGATTTCATTGCAATCGCTCATCGTTTCAGCAAGCGGCTTCTCGCCAAACACATCGCAGCCCAGCTCTAAAGCAGCCGTACTAATCGCATAATGGCTCGCCGGAATCGTAACATCGAATACCAACGTAGCGCCTGTCTCCTTAATCGCTTGCTTAATGTCGGTAAAGGTTGGGCAAGCAAGCCCTTTGCGCTCCGCCATTGCCCCAGCAAACTCTTCTTTGATATCAACGAGCCCAACTATTTCCGTATCTTCCCGTTCCTTCGCATAGTCCACCCACGTGTTCGCCATCCCGCCGCAGCCGGCAATGACGACTCGATGCTTCGTTGTCATCGGATTTCCTCCTCGTTTTCGCTTCGCTAAATTAGACTGGATTGGGAACAAAATCGCCGCCGCGGCAGCGCTTCAAATAATTCAAAGCATGAACCTGCCCTGTCATTTCCAGCTCATCCTTATAAACAGGATCATGCCAGCCCTCAATATCGATCGTGCCTTTGTAGCCATTCTGTCTCAAAATCGTAATAATGTCCGACCAGTTGCTATCGCCGAAGCCCGGCGTCCGGTGCCATACAAACTGCTGCTTGCTGTGCACGCCATGCTCCTTTACGATATCCCACGCAATCGTTGCGTCCTTGCCATGCACGTGGAACACCTTGCCTGCCCATTTGCGCAGCTGCGGAATCGGATCGATCAAGCTTACCATTTGGTGGCATGGCTCCCATTCCAGTCCGATATTATCCTCGGGCACCGCATTAAACATCAGCTCCCAGGCGGTCGGGTTATGCGCAATATTCCAATCGCCGGTTGCCCATGTGCCACCCATATCACAATTTTCAAAAGCGATCCGTACGCCCTTAGCCGCTGCCCGCTTCGTCAGCTCGCCGAACACTTCCTTAAATTTCGGTATGGATTCATCGATTGAGCGGTCCGTCAGCCGTCCAGTGAAGCCGGATACGATATCTGCACCGAATAGATGGGCATGATCGATAAGGCGTTCCCAGCTGGCCAGCGTGTCGGCATTATTGCCTTCTCCTGTCAACGGGTTTCCGAAAACGCTTACAGCTGGAACAACAAAATCATGCTCATCGGCAAGCGCTCTTACTCGTTTAGCCATTTCAACCAAATCCGTACTGCCGGTCGTTTGCCAAAAGGTTAAGTTAAACGATTCAAATCCATGCTTCACAATTTGCGGAATGACATGATCCGCGTTTCCCCCGCCTACAAGCGTTCCAATTCGTAATTTGTTGTCCATTGTTGTATATCACTCCAATATTGACTTATAGTATTCGTAACAACTCCATTATAGCTAGGAGTTATGCAGATCACTCTATACAATCTTGAGCAAAAATAGTCTAATCTTGTGGTGGTGAGCAGATTGACCTATCCAAAAGAGCTTTGGGAAAACACCCGTCTCGAGCATAAAACATATCCGATACAGCTATTCCAAAATCGCTGCCATAACGTCTCGCCAAATGACTGTATCCTTTATTTGCATTGGCATGAGCATTTCGAGATCATCGTCATGCGGGAAGGGAGCGCGCTGTTCCATATCGACAGCCGCCCTTACATTGTGTATGTGGGAGACGTCATCATCATACCTGGCGGAGGGCTGCATGTGGGCTATGCCCTTCACAGCGAAAATGTTCATTACGATTGCATCGTCTTGAACGCATCCCTCTTCAATGATTGGGTTCATGATCCTGTGCATGCCCAGTTTGTCGCTCCTTACCTGGAGGGCCGGCTGCATTTTCCCGTAAAACCATCGGAGCAGGATGAGCAATGCTTAAGGCATAACACGCTGCTGGATGAAGTGATCACTGAGCTTGCCACGAAGCCCCCGGCTTACCAGCTTATCGTCAAGTCGAAGCTGCATACGCTGTTTACGCTGCTCTCCCGCACCTTCATGGAACGGCAGCTTGCAGGCAAGCCTGCTGAACCGTACTTTGTCAATCGCGATCGCTTTAAGACGCTCATCCAGCGCATTGAATCCGATTTTGGCGAAAAAATGTCCATCGAACAAGCGGCGAAGCAAGTGAGTCTTAACCCCTACCATTTTTGCAAACTATTCAAAAAGCTGACCGGGCGCACCTTTGTGGAATACGTCAACGTCTGTCGCATGAACGAGGCGGAGCGGCTGCTTCGCGAGAGCAATGATACCATAACTGAAATTGCCGCCATCGTCGGATGCGAGAATCCGAACTATTTTACGAAGCTGTACAAGCAGTACAAAGGGATGACGCCTTCGCAGACGAGGAAGAGCTAAAGCGAAGATCATCTATTCCTTTTTAATCCAAACATGCAAGAGATATAATGGTTAAAGTTTGGTTAAAGTAGATACTTTATTAATATTTTTAATCGCTATATAATGAGAATTATGGATATAGCAACCTTCTATAGTAAACTAGCGTCTAATATACAACGATGACAAAAGGAGCTATCTGGATGTTTCCGATTAAAAATAAATATTTTATCGTGGCGATATTTGCGATCATGATTACCGTCATGGCAGCTGGCTGCAGCAATGGTGCCAGCGAAGAGAAAAACAGCGCCAACCCAACCCATACGACGGGTGCTGCCGATGCGCTTGAGGCTACAGACGCGGCAGATGAGCCAACTGCTACAACAGAGCCTGCTGCAACGATTGTGCCTACTGAAAACGCGGCAACGGAAGAACCAGCTGCAACAGCAGCGCCGACAGAGGACCTTACAACAGAGAAGCCTGCTAGCACATTAGCACCGACGAAGGATGCTTCAACCGAGAAGCCTGCGGCAACAAAAAAACCGATCGAAAACTCGGAAGCGAAAGAAACAGAAGTGGCTAAGCCGACCAAGAAGCCTGCTTCAACACCAAAGCCGGAACCGGCAGCGAAGCCAACTAAAAAGCCGGGTGCAGTTATTCCAACGCAAGAACCAAGCGTGAAGCCTTCGGCAACGCCAACGCCTTCCACCATTACAATGGCAACGCCATCACCTACGCCTAAGCCAACAACGAAGCCAGATCCGGAAAATCCATTCGGTGAGGTTACTGTTGCCGACATTGCAGCCAAAATTACAGCGGATGCCGGACTCGGACCGCTAACGGCTGTTGAGGACGATCAGGTGAAGGACGTCTATGGCATAGACATGGAAGCCCTGCTGGTTGACGGCATTTTCTATCAGCCTAAGATGATGATTCAAGCTGGTGAATTCTCCGTCGTCCATCTCAAATCGGAAAAAGACTATGCGGATATCGAGGCGGCATTTGAGAAGCGGGCCGAAGCGGTGCAAAAAGCGTTCGAAACATACTTGCCTGACCAGTACGAGCAAGCGCTAAACTATCAAATTATAAGCAACGGAAATTTTGTTCTCTTCTCCATTTCGCCGGACCAGGAAAAGACAGCGGAAATTTTCAACGGCTTCTTCAAGAAATAATCGTCAGCTATCCTAAATAAAAGCTGGAGCAGCTCTTTTTTGGTGAAAGCACCAAAGAGCTGCTCCAGCTTATTTGTTATTCCCTATTAAATTGCTGTGCTCGACCAACCGGCTTTCGCTGCCCCAGCAGCGGGAACTCGCCGATTCTCAGCTTCGCGCTGCCGTAGGGAACAAGCTCAAGCTCAGTCACCGGCTGTCCTTCCGTGTTCGGATTCAGCGGCGGCGTGCCTGCATTGTTTCCTTCCATTTTCCAGTCGCGCACGAGCTTGCCGCTTGCCTTCAAGCGAATAGGCGAGGCAGAAGCGTCGAACGGTTGGTAGGGAACAGCCTTTCCGCTTTCCATAACCTCAAAAGCAGTATCCGCAAGCAGCCCGAACTTCCATGGCGAGGACGGGTAAAGCTCCCAATCGTGGAACATTTCACGCTCTTGCAGCAGCTGCCAGTTTTCTGCAATCGGCATTGCATATACGAGCGGCCCTCGCTCCACGCTTACCGCGTATAAGTTGCGGGATAAGGTGATTACCTCCATCGGCAGCTTAAGTAATAGCTTATCCCCGTCATGCCATTCACGATTTACGCGCGCATAGCCGTTTGCGGCATCCAATGCTATCGCTTCTCCATTTATGGTTAAGCTTGCTGCCTTGCACCATCCCGGAATGCGCAGCGATAGCGCAAATGCAGCGGGATGCTCAAGCGTAAGCTCGATGGCCACTTCATCGCGGAACGGATATTCTCCGCCTACGCGTACCTCAGCTGCAACGCCGCCCGCAACGATAGCTTTCACACAACATGGAGCGTACGATACGGCTGCCAATCCTCCGCTAGACTCCGCCATCCACAAATGAGAAGCAAGCTTTGGCCACCCTTGATGCATGTTTGACGTGCAGCAGCCAAAATGAGGCTCCAAGCCAAACACATTCGCATCCGGGCCATTGGTCCAGCTTCTTGGCGCAACATTGCACATGATTTGATTCACTTGCTGGTCATATTGATGCGAGGTCCAATCCTTTGAAATCGCAGCCGGAAGAGCGTTGAATGCTACCTTCTCCAAAATGTCTCCAAAGCGTCCTTCACCAAAAATACGAGTAAGCTGCTCCATCGAGTACATATACTCCACTACCGCGCATAGCTCGACGCCTTGACTCGGATGTGTGCCCGATAGCCACTCATCCCCTGAGAACATGCCATGCGCCTGTCCGTGATAGGTCATCAAGCTGTCTATCCCGCGATGAACCGCCTCCCGTTGTATGTCTTCTCCATACAGCTCATACAAAATGCCAGGCATCTTGATTCCCATCGCCACATTCACGACATGCGTCCGCAAATCCCATTCATCCACCTTGCGCCAAAACGGAAAATCATAAAAGATGTCAGTCCAATCCAGCGTTTGACTCGCAACGATATCCGCAAGCTTCAACAGCTCATCGTCTTTCGTTTTCTTATAAAGCCATAGGATACAAAGCAGCAGCTCCGAGCCCCGGGACTCCGCCCAGCTCCTCAGCGGCTGCTCCTCGATTGTCGCCCTTACAAAACCTAGAAATTTGCTCAGAAACGGTACGATCCGCTCATCTCCCGTTGCTTCTTCAAACTGCATCATGACCTTCAGCATAATCATGAAATGCCACCAGTCCTGCTGCTTGTCTACCTCTTGATTCACCGTTTCGATTACTTTTGGTCCAAAAAATCCGTTCTCCTGCTGGCTTGCAAGCGACCACTCCACCCACCTATTCGCTTTGGCAATAAGCCGCTCGTCTCCAAGAATATACGCTAGCGGCAGCAGACCATCCAAATAATAAGGGCCGCGCTCCCAGCTCTCGCCATTCCCGCCAATCCAGCCGCTACTTGGTCCAACATCAGGCCAATGCTCCTCCAAATGACCCGTTAATCCGTCTGCTTGTATCCGAAGTTGATTATATAACCAGCCTTCGGCCTTAATGCTGCCCAGCGGCAGCGCCGCAAATGCTTCATTTCGATTACTCATGCCTCGCACACACTCCTTCATACCGTAATAACCACTAACCGAATATAGCATGCAAGCAGCTTCATTTGGATAGACGATCTCAACCCCTTTTTATCCAATCACAACATCGTCATGAAAGCGATATCTTTACTCTGGCTGCAATAATCATTTATGATTAGTCGACACTGATTCATTAAGGAGTGAGTCCCGAATGTTCCAATTCATATGTCCGCCGCTGCCTCATTTCATGCAAGTCGGCGAAGATACATATCCGGTCTTCGGCAAACATGCCGACCGCTCAAATATTGGCGTATTCGATCTAATCGTCGTAACGCGCGGTTGTTTATATATGGAGGAGGAACAGCGGGAAATCGACATCTCAGCCGGCCATTATGCGATCTTGCGCCCCGACCGAGCGCACCGGACGACGAAGCCCTGCAGCGAGGAGACCCACTTCTATTGGCTTCATTTTCATACCGTCGGTCCGTGGAGCGAAACGAATGAAGAAGAGACCTTTACACTCTCCAAGCACGAGCTTCCCTTTGCACAGATCGAATACTTTCCTTTTCATCTCCCTAAGCAGGGGAAGCTGCCGACGCCGCAAGCCGTTGAAGAGAAAATGCGTGAGCTGCTTCAATTGCAGGAGCAGCCCTCCTTGCATTCCCGCTGGACGCAGCAGCAGCTATTTCATACGCTGCTCCAACTGCTTCAGGAAGAGAGCGGGGCAGCAGCGGATAATCCCTATTTGCAAATCGCAGAGGCGGCTGCCCTGTTCTTTCGTCGCCATTATCAAAACCCGCTCAGCTACAAGCTGATGGCGGAGGAGCTGCATTTTCACCCCAACTATATTGCCATTTGCATGAAAAAGACATTCGGCTGCACGCCGCTTGAATATTTGACCCGTTACCGGATCGAAAAGGCTAAGCGGCTGCTCATTCATACTAATGAGCCGATCGGAAGAATTGCCGAGGATACGGGCTTTGGCTCCTTCCCCTATTTCATTCGCTGCTTCAGCAAGCATACAGGCACGAAGCCGAAAGCGTTCCGCAACCAGTACCGATCCAACTAAATCAACTTAAAGCTCTTGTAACTTCCAAAATTTCCTTTATACTTAATTAAAATTTACGTTTGGAGGGATGTTTTGTGGCTATGTTTACGGAAAGACTCCTGATAAGGCAATTGGAAGCTAGCGATGCTGAAGCTTTGGAATTATTAATCGATGACTATGACGTTGCCAGCACCACGTTAAACATCCCTTATCCCTATCCAAAAGGCTCTGCCGCTGCTTTTATCCAACATCGCCATGAGGTTGCCCAGGGCGGGGACGGCTATGCTTTTGCCATTATCAACAAAGAAGACCTTACTTTTATGGGATCTATCGGAATGAATATTAATCAAAAGCATGACCGGGCCGAGTTAGGCTATTGGCTGGGAAAACGCTACTGGAACCAAGGTTATGTTACCGAAGGAGTCAAGCGCATTATAAAGTACGGCTTCGAGGAGCTGAAGCTTAATAAAATCCATGCCGCAGCCATGACCAGGAACCCCGCCTCGTCGAGCGTGATAACAAAATCCGGGATGCAATATGAAGGCACCTTCCGCCAGCATTTTCGCAAATGGGATCAGTACGAGGACATCGCTTATTACGGGATTTTGCGCGAGGATTATTTGAAAATAGGCTCTGTTGAAAAATAGAATAATACAAAAAAAGGACTTCGAATTTTGAAGTCCTTTTGTTTTCTCTCCAATACTAGTGTCTAAAATTGTAGCCTACGATCGCTTCGGTTTGTGCATCGATATAAATGCCGATCGGTCCAAGGAAAGGATCTTGATCCGTTTTGAAAATAACGCGGACGATTTGATTTTCATTCTTTGTTTTCCCATCCCTATTGGAAGGTATACTTTCCCACTTAGATGGTGTAACTTCAGCCGAATACCAATCATTAATAACCGTCACTTTCTCTTCTTTCAATAAGGAATGCCAAGCAATTTCACGCATTTTCACAGCGTCATAAGTTGCATTTTCCGGGGCTGGAGTCGTTAGTTCAAATTCCATTTCTTCACTATATCCTGATAAGCCGCTGCCATTTTTTTGCGTGCCAACAAAATCAGCGTTCAGCTTAACCGCTCTGTGGGGAGAGATAGAAATGACTTTAGCATCAAATACCACTTCAGCAGGTGGTTCATTTATAAGAGGTCTTATAGACACGCTTTCCGCTTTGCCGTAATTATATACGGTAACTGAGCAGCTCGCTATTACATCATTCTCTTTCCCGTTGAATGTACACTTATTATTTTTTATGGAATAATCGATCTTCTCTACTGAGGATGTATGATATAGAAGTAGAAAGAGGCTTTTCTCCGAAGCAAACGGGAACAACCATATGAGCAAGATGCAGCCGATAATCATTTGATTACGGAATTCTTTACCTTTAGAACGATATGCTCTGCGCGTTAAAATAACAGCGACGAAAAACAGAGTAATGCCAATGATCCCTGGGAGATAAAAACCGGTATGATCAATGTTTGTCCATGAAGATAATCCAAATGTGTTTAACATGCGATCACCTAATGATGTCCCCGTATGGTCTTTAAGGATAATGAGTAATGCAACAAAAATGAGCACGGGATACAATCTCTTTTTTTTCAGAGCAGATACCTCCTATTAGTCAACGATAACAAGTATATGTCTCTTATAACGCAAACGAACACCAATATGTTACATATGTGGAAAAAGACTGCCTCGGCTTTATCCGCTAGGCAGTCTTTTTCCTAATCAGTATTCGTATAGTCTAGCTATCAGTAATAACGCCCTTCTTCAAAATAAGATTGGCGTAAAGCGCGCTCTCGCCTGTAGCAATGACTGCGTAAGCCTTCTTTGCCCGCTCATAGAATGCGAAGCGCTCCACCTGCTCGAAGGGCTCCGAGAGACCCGTGCGCTGTTCGATGATTGAACGGTATTGCTCCCAAATCGGCGTTTCCACCGTATCTCCGGCAACAACCTGCATAAGCGCAGCTGGCTTCTCGACGTATTGGTCGAGCGGGAACAAGCGCAGTATTGCTTCTAGCAGTTCAGGCACATGATGCCCATCGGCGCGGATAAGGCGCTGTGCATGGCTTGCCCCCGGAAAGTTGCCGTCTGCCAGTACGATTTCGTCGCTGTGGCCCATTTCACTGAGCACCTTAAGCAGTTCAGGGGAAATCAATTTCGATATGCCGATCAGCATGCGTGCCTCGTCCTTTCTTTTCTACATTCAATCGTAATAAATAATCGCTATTTCATTACCTCGGTTAACCGCTCAAACGACACAAATGCCATATTCCATTCCATCGTTTGCTCAGGGGCATATTCATCGATAGGGAATGACGCTGCGACAAGCCGGCGTGCATCCTGCAAATTGGCACACTCACCCAGCGCTACGAGCTGCATGAGCATGTTGCCAATCGCACTCGCTTCCACTGGCCCCGTCCATACAGGACGGCCAATCGCGTTTGCCGTTAGCCTGCACAGCAGCTCATTTTGAATGCCGCCGCCAACCATATGCAGGCCGTTGAATGACTGTTCCGTTAAAGCTTCCATCTGTGTTAACGCCTGACGGTATCTGAGCGCAAGGCTTTCTAATATACATCTTGCGATTTCGCCTACCGTCTGTGGAACCGGCTGCGACGTTTGGCGGCAATAGGTTTGAATGCGGCCAATCATGCCAGACGGCGCATAGAAGGACGGATCGTCGGGATGAATGAAGCTGCGGAACGGCTCGGCGCGTTCCGCTTGCACAACGATTTCAGCAAACGACCAATCGTTGCCTTGCTCCTCCCATTCCCGCTTGCATTCCTGCAATATCCACAAGCCCATAATGTTTTTGAGCAGCTGGTACGTTCCCCCGACCCCGCCTTCGTTAGAGAAATCGAGCGCCAGTGCCTCCGGCGTAACGAGCGGTCCTGGAAGCTCCGTTCCAAGCAGCGACCAAGTGCCGCAGACGAGATAAGCAAATGCGGCTTCGCCTGCTGCCGGAACAGCTGCAACCGCTGATTCCGTATCATGCGTGCCAACCGCTACCGCCATAATGGGCGGTACATCAAGCTCTGCACACACGTCTGGCGTTAGCATCCCCACCTTCGTACCAGGATGAATCGGCTCTATAAATAAATGGCTCGGAATGCCGAGCTGCTCCATAAGCTCCCTGTTCCACTGCTGCTCCTTTGGCTGATAGAGCTGCGTGGTAGTCGCCATTGTAAACTCGCACACCTTCTCGCCAGTCAGAAAATAAGCAAGCAAATCCGGTGTGAGCAGCAGCGTGGTTCCCGCTGCAAGCTTAGGAGACGCCGCTTTTTTCATCGCATACAGCTGATTGATCGTATTGAAGGGCATAAACTGCAAGCCGCCTTGCTCATACAAGCGGTCTTTGCCAATAAGCTCGTTCAGCTCTTCAATGATCCCCTCCGTTTGCGGATCGCGGTAATGATAAGGGTTGCCCAGAAGCTCCCCATTGGCATCCAATAACCCAAAATCGACGCCCCATGTGTCAATGCCAAACGTTTGTGGAGCGAAGCCTTCTTGGAAGGCTTTGCGAATAGCAATCTTCAGCTCCTGCAAGAGGCGCAATATATCCCAGTGCAAATGCCCGCCAACGGCGATCGGCTGATTCGGAAAACGATGAATTTCCGTTACCTTCAGCTTCTTTTGCCCGCTTGCCTCATCAGGCAGCAGCTCGCCGATTAATGCCCTGCCGCTGCTTGCGCCTAAATCGAAGGCGAGCACGGTCGCAAGCTTCGTCATGCCCTAAAGCCTCCTTTACGTAAAAGCTAGCGCCATGATGGCGCCAGCCGCTTACTTCATCTTTTGCAGCAATTCGATCCGGTACGCTTCGCTTTCAAGCGATGCGATTTCTTCGAACTCTTCCTTCGTAAGCACCTTTGGCTCGCGAATCGCTTTGGCGATCAAATATATTTTAGTGCTTTCCTCGACAACCTCAGTCCGGTAATACGCTTCGCGCAAATTGCGGCCCGATGTCACAAGGCCGTGATTGCCGAGCAACACGGAGCTTGCTTCATTCACTTTCGCTACATAAGCGTCTGCGAGCTTATCCGTCGTAGGAAGAACATACGGTACGTAAACGGTTTTGCCTACGAGCGCCGCTTGGTCCGGGAACATAATCGGCAGCTCCTGCTCAACTAATGTGAAGGCGATGCAATAAGGCGGATGCGTGTGCACGATTGCCCCGATATCCGGGTTGGCGCGATACGCATAAAGATGCATCAGCACCTCTGAGGACGGACGAAGGCCGATATCCGTCATTTCACCCGTCTCGATATCCACCTCGACCCATTGATGCGGCTCTACTTCATCAAGGGCGAAGCCGCTTGGAGAAAGGTACATTTTACCCTCGAATTTAGCGCTGATGTTGCCGCCTGGCCCTACGACCAGCTTGTTCGTTACCGTCTTGCGCGCATATTTGCATAGCTCATTGCGAATGTCTGTGCTGCTCATTGTAAAACCTCCAATTTATTTATAAATAGGCCCGAAATTTTGGCAAGCACGGTAATCCGCACTCTCCGCATTGGCAGTTCCGAACAAGCCCCATGCTCTAGGACGGAAAATGCGTTCTTCTGGAACATTGTGCATATTAACCGGAATCCGAAGCATGGAAGCGAGCGTAATTAAATCCGCTCCGATATGCCCGTAGCTGATCGAGCCGTGATTTGCTCCCCAGTTGTCCATAACCTCATATACCGAATGGAAAGCGCCCTCTCCCGTAATGATTGGAGCAAACCAAGTCGTAGGCCACGTTGGATCTGTACGATTGTCCAGCGTGTTATGCACATCCTCCGGCAAATCAACCGAATAGCCTTCCGCAATTTGAAGCACCGGACCGATGCCTTTTACCAAGTTGATCCGAGACATCGTCATCGGCATGCCGCCGCGTGTTAAATAATCGGAGGAGTAGCCGCCGCCGCGGAAATATTCAACGGAAGCCGGACGCCATGATGTAGCATTTAGACATTTTTGCGCCTCGTCCTCAGAGATTTCCCAGAATGGCTTCATAGCCGGCTGGCCGTCCCTTGTCTGCTCGCCAGTACCATCCATCGTTGCCGAACCTGAGTTAATCAAGTGAAGGAGGCCGTTCGCTGCTGCTCCCTCGAGCTTATGTCCGGTTACGCGTTCAACTGACTCAGGGCTCCAGTACGTACGAACGTCCGCGAAAATTTGAGCGGTATTCGTAAGCAGGTTGCCAAACAGCATCGCCACGCCGTTCAAGCTGTCATTCTCCGTTGCCACCATATAAGGAGCACGGATTCCGTTCCAGTCGTAGGAGGAATTGAGCAGCGTTTCCATGAAATCGCCGTTTGGAAAATGGTCCGTCCACTGCCGCTGGCCTTGAAAGCCTGCAACGATCGCATTGTGGCCGCCTGCCTCCTCGCCGAAGCCAAGCTCCGCGAGCCTTGGATTGCCGACCATGAGGTCACGGGCAATTTGCGTCATTTTAACAACCGTTTCCCAGTCTGCGTCCTTCTGCTCTCTCGAGGTTTGAAGATGGGATGGATTGTTGTCCTTGCCTTCAATACAGTTTTCCTTCACCCACGTAAGCGCTTTCTCAAACTCCGCAGTATCATAAATGTTTTCTTCCATGCGGCGTACAAATTCAGTCATGTCAATATATTCGGTACGCATGCCGAGATACTCTTGGAAAAACGCGTCGTTTACGATTGAACCTGCGATGCCCATCGAAACCGAGCCCATCGATAAGTACGATTTGCCGCGCATGTACGCTACAGCAAGAGCCGCTTTGGCAAAACCGAGCAGCTTGTCTTTCACATCAAACGGAATGGAAGTGTCGCCTGCATCCTGCACATGCTCGCCATAAATGCCGAACGCCGGAAGCCCTTTTTGCGCATAGCCGGACAATACCGCCGCTAAGTATACTGCGCCTGGGCGCTCTGTCCCATTGAAGCCCCATACCGCTTTCGGAATGGAAGGATCCATATCCATCGTTTCGGTACCGTAGCACCAGCAAGGCGTAACCGTTATCGATACCCCTACTCCTGATTTGGCAAATTTATCGGCGCATGCCGCCGCTTCAGACACTCCGCCAATACAGCTGTCCGCAATGACACATTCAACAGGCTCGCCGTTCGGGTAGCGCAAATGCTCCGATAACAGCTTCGCAGTCGCGATTGCCATGTTCATTGTTTGCTCCTCTAATGATTCGCGAACCCCTTTCCGTCTGCCGTCAATGGTAGGGCGAATGCCGATTTTTGGAAATCCGCTTTGGAAACGCAAGTTTGTGTCCGTCATGAATAAAACCTCCATTAGGTTATAATAATGTTACCGATAACCCCAAAATAACAATAAAAAAGGTTGCTGTCAATGACTACTTTTCTGTATGATAGAAACTATGATTTAGCGATAAGGGGACAAAGAAATGGTAACGATTTATGATGTAGCGGCCAAGGCTAGCGTATCCGCTATGACCGTCTCCAGAGTTATCAATAACACTGGCAAAATAAGCGAGAAAACAAGAGCAAAGGTAAAACGCGTCATGGAGGAGCTTGGCTATGTGCCCAATCAAACGGCGCGCAGCCTCGTGCTCCAGCAGACAAAGCTGCTTTTTCTGCTCATAACCGATATTATGAACCCGTTCTATACGACGCTCGCCCGCGGTGCCGAGGATGCAGCCAAGCGCTCCGGCTACCGCCTGCTGTTCGGCAACAGCGATGAAAGCTTAGAGAAGGAATCCGATTATGTGACGACGATTTTGACAACGCGCGTCGACGGCGTTCTGGTTGCGCCTGCCGGCGATCCTTCGCTGCCTCATTTGGTGTCGCTGCGCAAGCATAACGTACCGTTCGTGCTGCTTGACCGCGAGGTGCCCGGCGTCGATTGCGACATTGTGCTTGGGGACAGCAAGGATGGAGCGAGACGCCTCGTGGAGCATCTTGCCTCGCAAGGCCATCGCACGATTGCTATGGTGAACGGCTCCCCCTCCATCTCCAGCGCGCGCCTGCGGCTGCAGGGCTATCAGGATGGGCTGAAGCTCAATGATTTGGCGTATGATGAGCGTTATGTATTTGAGACGAGCTTCGGGCCGTTAAATGATTTGACCGAAATGGGCGAGTGGCTGGATCAGCTGGCGCCTGCTCCTACCGCTATCGTGGCGGGCAACAACGTGCTTGCCGTCGAAATATTAAGGCTGCTGCGCGACCGGGGATTGCGTGTGCCCGAGGATATGTCGATCGTTTGCTTCGATGATCTTGGACCTTATTCGGAGGTTGAGCCCTTCTTGACCGTTGCCGCCCAGCAGGCTTACCAATTCGGCTACATGGGCATGCAAATGCTCGTGGAGCGCATTCAAGAGCGCGAAACGGTGCTTCCGTGGAAAAAGATCGTACTGCCGGCGGACCTGTTGATCCGCAGGTCGGTGAAGGAAATCGTGCAGCTTAAGTGATGCTGCCGCTTGCATAATGAAACGAGCCGTTAGAATCGCTTCTGAGGCTCGTTTTTTTCTTTGCGGAAATCGTATATCGTTATCTTGTCCTACCTTGAAGACGAACAGGATTAACATAAAATTATTCGTTGGAATGATCTACTCCGTCAACCTCCCCCCTACCCCCTTGCAGTCGAACAAAAGTAACATTAACTTGTCCCTATTCATTTTAGATAAGGAAGCAATTAAACCACTAAACTGTTAAGACTGTATAGACTCCCAAACCAATTGGTCATTCCCCTCGCAGTTGAATATGAATTAACAGGAAATTGTCCCTCTAATTTTTTGATACGTCGACGAATAATTCAATTAACTGGAAATCTCCTGTTAAAACCAGGAATTTCGCTCTCATTCAATAGAAAGCAGAAAATTAGCGGGAGAAACGGCTAGGCCCCCTAATTCCGGAGTCTGGGCCCCCATAAATCAGGTTTTCATAGAATAGCTTGATTTTCCGTCTGATTACAACGCTCTATGGAAATCTGAACGGTC